>NZ_JPVZ01000001.1 GCF_001662875.1 Thalassospira tepidiphila MCCC 1A03514
GTTATAGGCCCCACTCCCAAAACTGTCAAACCCTTTTTTGAGAAAAAACGTCAGAAAAAGACATTTTTGTAAAAAGGGCCAAAACTGGCCGGAACCGGGGGAATTCACCCTTCATCCCGTGGTTGAGAAACCGTGGTTGAACATGGATCAGACCGGTCGACATGCCCGTCATTCCATATAGCCCATTTGCAACATCGGAAGCCGTCGTTTTCCTACACCGAGCACAGGCAGATAACGACACATATATATATGTCATATCGCGCGCTTGATCGGCGGCCCTGTGAACTGGATTTCATTTTGTTTTCGGCTGCCATGTTCTTGCCACTGTGGGCTGGCACATGATCGCCGCCCATCGTGACCAAGGCAGCAGGATTCCCTCAACGGTTCGTAAAGGAAATCGCGCCATTATGTCGGGACGGGTTCCACTTTTACCTGCGGCAATTCGCATTTCACATCGCCAAATCTTTTATGTATAAGGTTCTTGGCGATGTTGCCAACAAGAGCGACGGCCCGGGTGAACTGACAAATGGCTTTTAGGGGAGTTCTGCGGCAATGGCCGGAAGAGACTTGGTTTCTATTGCGAGCGTGATGGTAATTCTGGGGGGAACAACCGGATATCTGCTATCTGATCATTATTCGAACGCCTCGGATACTGCCCTGTCTGCCAGCGCTGCAGAGAGCCTCGTTATGGGGGGTGACGCCGACGTCACTGAAACCGCCAGTATCCCCGATCTTGAACCACGCCGCGAAACGGTTGTCCTTGAAAAGGGCTCCAACCTGATGGCAACACTGACCGCCACGGGCCTTGAGCGGACATCTGCCTATAACGCGATTGAAGCCCTGCGCGATGTTTTTAATCCACGCAAGCTGCGTGCCGGTCAGGAATTCGACCTTGTTTATGCTGCTGATGCGCAGGACGATATCGAACTTCTGGACCAGATGAGCTTCCAGCCGGACCCGGAAACCATTGTTTCGGTTTCGCGCACCAATGACGGCTATCAGGCATCCTCGGACAAAATCGAACTGACACCTTCGCGCAATGTTGCGTCGGGCACGATTGAGCAAAGCCTGTTTCTGGCAGCGGAACGCAACGGTGTTCCGATCCCGGTTCTGATGGAACTGATCGAACTTTATTCTTATGAAGTCGACTTCCAGCGTGACATTCAACCCGGCGACAGTTTTGAGATCATGTATCAGGAACTGAAAAACGATGCCGGTGAACGCGTACGCTATGGCGATGTGCTTTATGCCAGCATGACACTGAGCGGTCATGAGGTTCGGCTTTATTCCTATACCGACAGCAACGGCGAAACCGACTTCTATAACCAGAAGGGCGAATCTTATCGCCGTGCGCTGATGCGCACACCGATCAACGGCGCACGTCTGTCATCGGGTTATGGCAAACGCAAGCATCCCATCCTTGGCTATACCAAGATGCATAAGGGGATCGACTTCGCAGCCCCGACCGGCACACCGATCTTTGCCGCCGGTAACGGCACGATTGCCAAGATTGGCCGCAATGGCGGTTATGGCAATTACATCCAGATCCGCCACAATGATTCCTATGCCACCGCCTATGCCCACATGAACGGCTTTGCCAAGGGCCTGAAGCAGGGATCACGAGTCAAGCAGGGCGATATCATCGGCTATGTTGGCACAACCGGCCGCTCCACCGGTCCGCACCTGCATTACGAGATCCTGCAGAACAACGCACAGGTCAACCCGATCCGCGTGAAGATGCCGAGTGGCAAGACGCTTAAGGGTGAAGAGCTTGATCGCTTCCTTGCGGATTCTGATGTGTTGCGCAAACAGTATGCTGAACTGTCAATCGGCAACCGCAAGATCGCCAGCGCCGAATAAGACCCCGATTGGTCCAAAATCAAAAACCCGCCCTTGTGGCGGGTTTTTTGTTTCTGGGACATCAAGACAGATGTCTGCACTGTTGAAGCCTAGGCTCAGCGTTTTAGGTCGGGAGAATGTGGCGATAAAGAAAGCAGATAGAGGACAGCCATACAGCACGCTTTGGCTTTGGCCCAAGATCAGGCTGCGTCGCGTTCAAACTGCAGCTTGGCCAGACGCCCGTAAAGCGGAGAACTTTCGAGCAGTTCCTGATGAGTCCCGACTGCTACCAGCTTGCCATCATCAATCACAGCAATCCGGTCTGCATGCAGAACCGTTGCCAAACGATGCGCAATCACGAGCGTGGTGCGCTCTTTCATGATGGTTTCAAGTGCCTTTTGAACAACCTGTTCACTTTCGGCATCCAACGCGCTGGTGGCTTCATCTAGAAGCAGGATGGCCGGATTGCGCAGGATCGCGCGCGCAATCGCAATGCGTTGCCGCTGACCGCCCGACAGGCGAACCCCCTTCTCACCCAGGAAGGTATTAAAGCCATCTGGCAACCGGTCAAGGAACTCGCTGGCATGCGCGGCGTCAGCAGCCGCACGCACATCAGCATCGCTTGCCCCTGGACGGCCATAGCGGATGTTGTCCCATGCACTGGCCGCAAAGATCACCGGATCCTGTGCGACAAGACCAATGCGTTCGCGTACTGCGACCGGATCGGCCGTCTTGATATCAACCCCGTCAACCTTGATCACACCACTTGCCGGATCATAGAAGCGCAGCAACAGCTGGAACACGGTGGTCTTGCCTGCCCCCGAAGGGCCAACAAGTGCAACCGTTTCCCCCGGTTTGACCGAAAGGCTGAGCCCCTCAAGGGCCGAGCGGTCAGGGCGGGCAGGATAATGGAAGGTGACGTTTTCGAAACTGACATGGCCCTGATGGGGTACTGGCAACGCGACGGGGTTTTCCGGGGCCTTGATTTTGGGTTCCGTCGACAGCAACGCAACAAGGCGTTCCGCCGCGCCAGCCGCTCGTTGCAGATCCCCGATCACTTCACTGATGGCGCCAACGGAACCGGCAACCACCACGGCATAGAAGACAAAGGCCGAAAGTTCCCCCGCCGAGATCGTGCCATCAAGCACATCATGACCACCAATCCACAGGATGGTGCCGACCGCACCAAACACCATGACGATAACAATCGCGGTCAGAAGTGCGCGGGCAGAAATACGCGCGACCGCTGTTCTGAAGGCCCCTTCGACATGGCCACTGAAACGTTGGCTTTCGATTTCTTCGTGGGTATAGGCCTGCACCGTGCGCAGCGCATTGAGGGTTTCTTCGGAAAAGGCGCTGACGTCGGCAACCCGATCCTGGGACTCTCGCGACAAACGCCGCACGCGTCGGCCGTATCCGACAATCGGAATGACCACCAAAGGAACAACCAGCAAGACAAGGGCTGTGAGCTTGGGACTGGTGATGGCCAACATCGTCAGGCCACCAACAAACATCAGGGCATTGCGAAGCGCGATCGAGACGCTTGAGCCAATGACGGCCTGAAGCAATGTGGTGTCGGTCGTCAGACGCGAAAGAACTTCACCGGTTCTTGTGACTTCAAAGAAGGCTGAGTCCAGTCGGATGATATGGCGGTAGACGGCAGAGCGAATATCGGCAACCACACGTTCCCCGATCCAGGAAACCAGGAAGAAGCGCATATAGCTTGCGCCCGCCAGCAAGAGGGTTACTGCAAACAGAACGAACAATGCCCGGTCAAGAAGCGAGCCATCACCTTCGGCAAAGCCTTCGTCAACCAGCATGCGCAGGCCATTGCCAAGCGCAAGTACGGTGCCAGATGCTGTCACCAGTGCGATCAGCGCGCCGAACAGCTGCAAACGGTATTTTGTGACGAACGGGACAATGGCACGGAGCGACGAAAGGTTCCGGCTGGTTTCACGATCGGTGAGTTTTGCAGAAGAAGTCGGTGTACGCGCCAAGGCACTTTATTCCGTATGCAGTGGTAACCACGCGGCCGATATAAAGAGATCAGCCAAGATCAAGCTTGTTCCCGGTTTTGACAGCGAGATCAGCCGAAAGCTGATCATGGAGCGTGGTCGAACCGCGGGTCGAGGTCCAAGTTTCGTTGTCTTCATCAAAGTCATAGTGGCTTGCCCCACTGACCGGCGAAGAAAGCCAGACCTGGCGGTTCGGACCATGCTTGTTGATGATGAATTGTTCGCCCGAATCGAGTTCGATGGTCAGGATGCCGGACTGCAGATCAACATCAAGGTCATCGCCCAAGGCATCATCAATAACATCAGACAGCGTTTCGATGGTTTCGTCTGCAAGCTGATGGAAGCGGGTTTCCTCAAGGGCCACAGTCATATTCTCCGTCTATCATCGGGGTCCAATGCCCCGGCAAGGCGACAATCAATTGTTGGCGCACCATACTATATAAAGAGGCCTGTGCAAGTATGCATAAGCACGGGTGCGAGAAAAGCTTGAAACATGGGTCAACCACTGTTAAACGACCGCCTGATCGCTACTGCACTCCCCTCATTTGGCGTTAATCGGATAATTACCGGTTACAGGGGTTGCGCGAGCCGATTTTTTACACTATACACCGCGCTTCAAATTCCGGAGTGATAGGCGATGAAAAAAGATATCCATCCCGATTACCATGAGATCACCGTTCAGATGACTGACGGCAGCACCTTCACCACGCAGTCGACCTGGGGCAATCCGGGCGATGTGTTGAAGCTCGACATCGATCCGAAAAGCCACCCGGCTTGGACTGGTGTTCACCGTCTTCTGGACAGCGGCGGGCAGCTTGCTAAGTTCAAAAAGCGCTTCGCTGGTTTCAATATCGGCAACTAAGCAAGAACACGCTTCTGTGTTCTGTGGGATCAGCGCCCGTCGCATCTTCTTGATGCCGCGGGCGTTTTTCTTTGTCTAAACCCTGAATTTGCATAGCTGCCGACGGTAAAAAGCTGTGGTTGGAACAACTCTTGGCTGTTATTGAGCATATCTGATGGTGATTTCGGCATTTTTTTGCCATAATCCCATTCGTTAGGATAAGGCGGCACCGATTCTGCTGCCCTGTTCTGCTTGCACGCATGATCAGGCTCTTAGATGAATCAAGTGACAGCACGTAACCAGGTTAGCTATGAGGTCTATGTTAAAGACCGTTCAGGCCGGTGGCAGATCCACGGTCACTTTACTGGTGCGCAAAGAAAGCAGGCAGAAGAAGAAGCCAAACAGATCGAGCGCGCAAATCACGTGTCAGGCGTGAAAGTCATTCGCGAGATTTACGACCACGCAACCAACAGCTCTGACGAATACGTGATTTACGAAACGCGCGGTCAGGGCAGACTGGAAAACACCAACCCGCAGGCAAAACCAAGGCGGTCAGCCCCGCCCAAGGCCGATGCGCAGCGTCCTGCCCCCGCCCCAATGATGCCAAAGGCAGATACATCTGCCGACAAGCCCAACGATGCGGCACCTGCGAGCGAAAAGAAACCCGCAGCTGTTCGCCCAACTGCATCGGTTGCAGAAAGCCAGACCCTTATTGGTCTAGGCCTTAAGATGATAGTCGCCTTCTGTGTTGCGATTGCGGTTGGCCTTGCCACCATGTTGCTTGCGGCCAAGGGGCTTGAATTCCTGCCGGGGATGGGGCTCAAGATCAGTCAGGGTTTTTATGACAAAGCCAACTTCCTGTCCTTCACCGTTGGTTTTTTGGCCAGCGTCGTACCGATGCTGATGGCGCTGACCAAAAAGTTCAAGGGACGTGCACGCAGATCTTCGATGGCGTCTTTTCGTTCGACAGGATCGAAAACGGCCCGCACCGGTAATCGCACGGGCAACACACAGGGATCTGGTTCGGATGTGCGCCGCAAGTCAGCCGCAGAAATGGCGGCCGAAATGGCCCGTGAGGATGGTGACACGGACGTAGAGGTCGCAGAAGACGCGCAGGACGACACACCGGCAGAGGCCGCACCGGAGCCGATTGACGATACGCCGGAAAAACCATTGGTCGAAACACGCGAAATGCGGGCGACACGCGAACAGATGCGCGACTTCATCACCGGATCGATCGAAGCCATTCAGCGTAAAGTGACGTCGCTTGATGCCTATCACAAGTTTGGCGTGAACCTTTATGTCGCCGGGGCCTGTGACGCATGCAGTGAAAAACACGCACTGGATCAAAAAGACGGGCGCGTCATTTTACGGGATTGCATTTCGGCAATGGGCGCGAACAAAAGCATGGCCGAGACATTCTGCAAGAATGTCGACGACTATATTCTTGAGCCGAAATACAAGGATATGTATGGCGCGGGCCGCCAGTCGATGGACGCCTATATCAAAGATGAAAAGAGCATCACGTCATCGGTTGCCAAAGCAATCAATGACTGGAGCGACAAGCCCGCCGCGGGCCCACAAGGTGCCAGTGGCAAAAAGCTTCATGCCCTGATGTTTACCGACATCGTCAATTCCACAGCCAAGACCCAGGAACTGGGGGATCATGGCGCACAGCAGATGGTGCATATCCATAACCAGATCGTGCGCACGGCCCTGATCAACAACTATGGCAAGGAAGTCAAACATATGGGCGACGGCATCATGGCCGTGTTCCCGTCCTCGGCGAGTTCGGTAGAAGCCGCCATTGAAATCCAAAAAAACATGGCATCCCACAATGCCAGCCAGGATCTGAAATTCCAGATCCGTATCGGCATCAATGCCGGTGAAGCCATTGCCGAGGAAAACGACCTGTTTGGCAGTGTGGTGCAGCTGGCCGCGCGTGTCTGTGCGCAAGCAGGCGGTGACGAAACACTGGTTTCGGAAAACGTCAAGAATACCTATAGCGGCAGTCGCGCAAGCTTCGTCTCGCAAGGCACACGTCAGATGAAGGGCTTTGCCGACCCGATTGAGGTCTTTCAGGTTCAAGCCCGCAGCTGAGCTTTGCGGCTCCCCCCCCCTATATCCCTTGATCACCAGAATGCGCTATGCGCCGTTATCAACCAAACGCGCCGCAACCAGTCCTGGGCAAAAGCAATGTTCGGGTAAGGCTGAGGTCTATTAGCCGTTGCAGCGTGCGGCGACCTGCAATTCCATACGGGCGGTACGCATGTAAAGTGAATGCGCGCGCCCCATCAGGTCGAGAAGACCGGGCGAGAGAAAGCCATATTCCTCGTGCGGATTGACCGTACAGACCCGAAGATCGACCATCAGATCATCGATATCGACAGCCTCATCCCAGGGGATTTCCCCCGCTTCAACAGCACGCACGGCAAGAAGCCACGCCATTGCCCGTATCAATCGCGTGGTCATGCGCATCTCTTCGACGCATTGTGCAACGGCTTCGCGACTGCCCTGTTTCTTGCTTTGGCCTCGATGGGCGGAAAGGTAATTCCGTGCCTCTATCAGCAGTGTAAAGGCTTCATCGTAGGTACGCGAAAAATGAACAACCGAGAAATTGCTTTGATACGACGCCGCCTTTGACGTCGGGGGATGCTCGTGAGTCATCCTGAATATATTGGGAAGGTTTTGAGCGGCTTCAAGACGGGAATTGCGCAAATAGAAAGACCGCCCACTTTCGGGGCGGTCTCACCTCAACCTGCTAAACTTGCCGGACTTTTTTTGGTTTTGTTTTTGTTGTGTGCGAACTTTAGCCAGCGCTTAAGAGGCGGTCAAGGCTATTCATGGCACAAATGTGACAATACGTATTAACCCGTACCTTTTTGCAGATTAATACGGGCACGCAGATGCGCACTGCCTTAATTGGCAGGCCACTAAGTCGCTAAAAATCAATCACAAAGAAAAAGAACCGCCCAAAAAAGGGCGGCTCAGTTTAACAGGGAGGCATCGAAACATCACGTTCGACAAGAGAGCCATCAGATGACCCTCTATTCCACATATAAGACGGCAAGTTTAATTTTCAATTAACCGCAGGTTTAAAAAAACCATCCTCACGTCTAGTAATCGAACATGCCGCTCCGAAGCATCCAGATGGGGTTTCAGCTCTTGAACAATGCTTCTGCACCCTCGGTCACACCTTTGCGGTGTTCGAGCGTCTCATCCACATGTTTAATTTCACGCTCCAGCGCGGCGCGATAGTCTTTCAGACTGGTGACCGACATTCCTTCAAGATTGCGCGGCAAGCCAAATTCACCCGATTTGAGAACAGCAAACTCTTCTTCGTCCACAATCATCCTCCATTATTCCCTGTCAGGTCAGGGGCATTGAATTTCCTTCATGTCCTAGATAGGTATAAAACGCTATTTTCGCCAACGAGGTCCCGATGTCCAATCCAGAATTTCCCAAAAAGATGAAAGCCGTCGAGATCACGAAAGACACCGACACCCCTGCCCTTGTGCTGGGTAATGTCGCGGTGCCGGACTTTGGCCCGGATGATGTGTTGGTGCGGGTTGCGGCAAGTGGGGTGAATAGACCGGACCTGATGCAAGTTGCAGGCATGTACCCGCCCCCGCCCGGTGCATCGGAAATCCCGGGGCTTGAACTGTCGGGCGAAATTGTTGCCGTTGGATCAAACGTCACTGACTGGAAATGCGGGGACAAGGTTTGCGCACTGGTTACCGGCGGAGGCTACGCCCAATATGCCGCAGTACCAGCGGCGCAATGCCTGCCGGTGCCGAAAGGCATGTCCATGACAGCCGCCGCCGGGGTACCCGAAACCTTTTTCACGGTCTGGCACAACGTATTTGACAAGGCACAGCTGAAGGCGGGCGAGACATTTCTGGTGCATGGTGGCACATCGGGGATCGGCACCACCGCCATCCAGCTTGCCAAGGCATTTGGCGCCAGGGTGATTGCCACCGCAGGCACAGACGAAAAATGTCAGGCCTGCCGTGACCTGGGGGCAGATGTTGCGATCAACTACAAGACCCAGGACTTTGTCGAAGAGGTCAAAGCCGCAACCGATGGCAAAGGCGCAGATGTTATTCTGGATATGGTCGCAGGCGACTATGTCAGCCGGAATTTCAAGGCAGCTGCCTTTGAAGCGCGCATTCTGATCATTGCCTTTTTGCGCGGCCCCAAGGCGGAAACCAACTTTACCCCGCTGTTGCTCAAACGTCTGACGCTTATGGGATCAACGTTGCGTGCGCAGCCGGTTGCCAACAAAGGTGCAATTGCCACTTCGTTGCGCGAAAAAGTCTGGCCGCTTCTGGAATCTGGTCAAGTTGCCCCCGTAATTTACAAGACCTTCCCGCTTGAACAGGCATCGGAGGCACATGCCACATTGAAGGGTGGCGCACACATCGGAAAAGTGATACTGGAAGTCGACTGATCGCGTATGGACGAAGGTCTGATAAGTTTTATCTGACCGATCCAAGGCAACATTGCTATGCTTGCGGTCCTGAAAGAAATATTCTTTTCAGAATGCCGCAACAGATTGTTGCATTTACCCGCACATTGATCGAAAAGAACGCAATGGCGGATCCGATGATGCGCAGCAACCCCGGCGGTTGACCTTGCTGCATTGCCGGACCACCTAAAGAGATTATATTCTGGGGCAGACATTCCCGCGCTTTTTGGGCCTTATACCCATCGCCGGTCTCCAGAGAGAAAGAAGGAAACAGGAGGAAATATGGCACAGCCCCTCATGCCCAAAGCAACCGCTGTATGGCTTATCGACAATACCGGCTTGTCGTTCCGGCAGATTGCTGCCTTTACCGAACTCCATGAGCTTGAAATTCAGGCCATCGCAGACGGCGACGTCGGCCAGGGTATCGTTGGCCTTGATCCGGTTGCCAATGGTCAGCTGACCAAAGAAGAAATCGCGCGTTGCGAAAAAGACCCGCGCGAATTCCTGAAAATGGCGAAATCCGACCTGCCGCGCCCGCGCGCGCAGTCGAAGGGTGCACGCTATACCCCGGTTTCCAAACGTCAGGACCGCCCGAATGCGATTGCATGGCTTCTCAAACACCATCCGGAACTTTCCGATGCGCAGGTTTGCAAGCTGATCGGTACCACCAAGGACACCATTGGCAAGATCCGTGATCGTTCGCACTGGAACTCGGCCAACCTGACGCCGCGCAACCCGGTCACCATGGGCCTTTGCACTGAGCTTGACCTTGAAAAACAGGTCGTGATCGCGCGATCGAAGAACCCGGAAAAGATCGCCAAGGATGTCGAGCCGGATCCGCTGCCCGAAGAACTGCAGATCAATCCGGAACCGGATTATCCGGGCAAGAAAAAGGACGAGAAGAAAGACGAGCCGAAAACTTCCGATTACATGGAAGCGGCCGAAAACCTCTTCAAATCCTGATCGGATTTCAAAGGCCGCCCACCGGGCGGCCTTTTTCGTTGGGGTTTACGTCCTGCTTGCGTAAGGTTTGTTTCACAGTAATGCAGCGAAACGGTAACGCAACCGACATGGTGGCGACATACCATTCGGCTGCTTTTCAAATGAACAACACCGAAGACACGTTTCCATGCAAAAACGCCCGACCGAACGCCAGGCAGGCATTGTCGAACTTGTTCGTGCAGATGGCTTTCGCACCATCGAACAACTTGCAGAACGCTTTGACGTCACCCCGCAAACCATCCGGCGCGACGTGAATGCGCTGTGCGATGAGGGCCTGCTACGCCGTCGTCACGGCGGTGTTGAACCCGCCCTTGAGCATGAAAACATCGCCTATCGGGCGCGCAAGGTTCTGAACGTCAATGACAAGCGCAAGATCGCGGCCCTGGTAGCGCGCGAAATTCCCAACGGGGCGTCGCTGTTCTTTTCTATTGGCACCACCCCGGAACTTGTCGCCAATGCCTTGTTGCAACATCGTGAACTTCGGATTTTCACCAACAACCTGAATGTCGCCTATGTCGCGGCCACCAATGACAGCTTTGAAGTGACCCTGATTGGCGGGCGTCTGCGCAACCGTGACCGGGATGTACTTGGTCCCGAGGTCGAGGCGTTCTTTAACAGCTACAAGGTTGATTACGGCATCTTTGGCGTCGGCGGGATTGATCCGGATGGCAGCCTGCTTGATTTCGATGAACAGGAAGTCCGCGCCCGATCCGCCATCCTGAAAAATGCCCGGAAATCCTATCTGGTTGCCGATCACACAAAGTTTGGCCGCAACGCCGTTGTGCGCGGCGGCTCCATCCGCAATGTCAGCGCGTTCTTCACCGATTGCCCGCCGCCAGATCATATCGCCGAAATGATCACGACGGCTGGTGTGGCGCTTCACGCGCCGGAGCCGGATGCGGATTTTCCAACCTTCTTCATTTCGGACGAAGACTGACCGGTTTACCGATCAGTTTTGCGCCTGTCAGCGGCTGCTTTCAGGCTATTGCAGACGGCCTGCAGTCCCGGGGTCAGAGTTTTGTCGCGACGCATGATGAGCGCAAGTTCACGCACGAGTGGCGGTGACAACGGGCGGGTCTTGATGGGAAACTGGGTTCGATCTGGTCTTGCACCCATTTCGGGCAGAATCGTCGCACCGATGCCTGCCCCGACAAGTTCCCTGATCGCCTCCACACTGCCGAGTTCCATCACCGAACGACCATTAACCCCGGATTTGCGCAACCAATCATCGACCAATGTGCGGGTCAATCCGCCGCGTTCATAAAGCACCAATGGCATCGCTTCCAGATCGACAGGGCGAATAACATCCCCGACATCGGCATCTGCGTGAAAGATTGCGACGAACGGATCGGTCATGATCGGCGTCACCGAAAGGCTGCGCCCACTGCATGGCATGGTCACAAGGCCGATATCGAGCTTGTTGTCCTCAATCGCACGAACGATGTCGCCAGCATTGCCAGTACGAACCATGATTTCGAGTTTTGGGAAGCTGCGTTGAAGCTTTTCCAGAATGGCGGGCAGGAAATAGATACAGGCTGTTGCCCCGGTTCCGATCCGCACGCGACCGGCTGCACCACTTGAAAATCCGGCCACGGCGTCCTCGGCCGCGCGCACAGATGCATCAATGTCGCTGATATGGGCCAAAAGGGCCAATCCCGCCGGTGTGGCCTCGGCACGTTTGCCAACGCGTTCAATCAATTTGACACCCATGCGGGTTTCAAGCTGACGCACCTGTTGGCTGATGGCGGGCTGACTGAGATTTAGCTTATCGGCTGCGGCCGAAAAACTTCCCAGTGCGACAACATCGGCAAAGGCATGAAGCTGATCAAGGTTAAGTGCACGCATACCAAACTTTTCCTTATGCTGTGCATAATTTATCAAAGCTAAACTTATGCTGTATTTGGGCGTAATGTCAGCTCAAACATCATCATGCCGGATAAAAAAACATGCCTTCGAACACCCCAGCCCAAGACGTTGCCACAACCCTGTCACCAAACATCACCATCCGCGATGCCGGACTTGAAGACATCCCGGCCATCACGGCGATTTATCGCCACCATGTTCTGCATGGCACGGCATCGTTTGAAGAAACGGCACCTGGCGAGGCCGAGATTGCCAATCGGTTCGCCGCCATTCGCGATAAAGGCCTGCCCTATCTCGTTGCGGTCCGCCTCGATGCGATTGTTGGTTATTGTTACGCTGGCACCTATCGCCCTCGCACGGCCTATCGCCATACGGTCGAAAATTCGATCTATGTGGCCCATGATTGCGTCGGCCAGGGGGTTGGCAGCCTTCTGATGGCGGCCCTGATTAAACGGTGCGAAGACGGCCCGTGGCGCCAAATGGTTGCCGTGATCGGGGATAGTGCGAACAAGGCATCGATCAGCCTGCATCAACGCCATGGCTTTGAAATGGTCGGTACGTTTAAAAAGGTCGGCTACAAGTTTGACCGCTGGCTTGACTCGGTCCTGATGCAACGGCCACTTGGCGACGACAGCCCGATCATTCCCAAAACTTGATCCTAAAAAAAGCACCCGCTTTTGAAAGCAAAAGCGGGTGCAAGGATGCTCCGTTAAGTTGGGAGCGGGAGTTTGCATCTGTGATGGACGGGTCTATCTATTTTGCATAACCGATTTCTTTGAGGACCTCGGCGATTTCGGGAAGGATTGCCGGATCATCGATCGTTGCCGGGGTGTTATAGCTTTCACCATCGGCGATGGAACGCATGGTCTTGCGCAGGATCTTGCCCGATCGGGTCTTGGGCAGGCGTTCGACCACAGTTGCCTTCTTGAATGCCGCCACCGGGCCAATCTGATCGCGGACCATGGCAACGACTTCGGCCAAGATCGCGTCATGCGGGCGGGTGACCCCGGACTTCAACACGATGAATCCCAACGGCAATTGCCCCTTAAGATCATCATGCACACCAATGACCGCGCATTCGGCAACATCTGGATGGCTTGAAAGCACTTCTTCCATGCCCCCGGTCGACAGGCGGTGCCCGGCAACGTTGATGATGTCGTCAGTGCGCGACATGACGTAGATGTAGCCATCTTCGTCAATAAAACCGGCATCCCCCGTGGCATAAAAGCCCGGGAATTCTTCAAGATAGGATGACTTGAACCGGTCATCATTCTGCCACAGGGTCGGAAGCGTCCCCGGTGGCAGCGGTAATTTGGCGGCAAGCGCACCAATCTGACCGCGTTCAAGCGGCTTTCCGGCCTCGTCGAGAACCTGCACATCCCAACCACAAGCCGCCACCGTTGGCGAGCCATACTTGATCGGAAGCAATTCAATCCCGCGCGGATTTGCACAGATCGACCAGCCGGTTTCAGTCTGCCACCAGTGGTCAATCACCGGAACGCCAAGGCTGTTTTCTGCCCATTGCAGGGTATCGGGATCCGAACGTTCACCCGCCAGATAGAGCGCCTTAAGGCTGCCAAGGTCGTAATTTGCCATATGAGCGGCCTTGGGGTCATCTCGTTTGATCGCACGAAACGCCGTTGGTGCCGTAAACAGCACCTTGACCTTGTGCTGGGAAATTACCCGCCAGAACGCCCCGGCATCCGGCGTTCCGACCGGTTTGCCTTCATACATCACCGTCGTACAACCGGCCAGAAGCGGCGCGTAAACGATATAGGAATGGCCAACCACCCAGCCAACGTCAGACGCCGCCCAGTAAACGTCACCGGCATCGACATCATAGATGTTCTTCATCGACCAGTTGAGTGCGACCATATGCCCGCCATTGTCACGGACAACCCCCTTGGGCTGACCGGTCGTGCCGGACGTGTAAAGGATATAAAGCGGATCGGTGGCATCAACCGGGACACAGTCAGACGGAGCGGCCTTGGCACATTCCACTTCCCAGTCGTAATCACGACCATCCATCAGCAACGCATCGCTTTGTGGCCGCTGGAACAGAATGACGCTTTCGGGTTTGTGATCCGCCATGGCGATGGCTTTATCCAGCAGCGGTTTATATTCAATCACGCGCGATCCTTCGATGCCGCAGCTTGCGGTCAGGATCAGTTTTGGTTTGGCGTCATTGATACGGGTCGCCAGTTCGTTGGATGCAAAACCGCCAAACACAACAGAATGGATCGCGCCGATCCGCGCACAGGCCAGCATCGCCATCGCGGCCTGCGGGATCATCGGCATATAGATGATCACCCGATCACCCTTGGTCACCCCGCGCGCATGCAGCGCCCCGGCAAGGCGGGCGACATCGTCGCGCAGATGGGAGTAGGTAAATGTCTGGACCGTGTTGGTGACGGGGCTGTCATAAATCAGGGCTGCCTGATCACCCCGGCCGTTTTCAATGTGACGATCCAGTGCGTTATAGCAGGTATTGACCTTGCCACCGACAAACCAGCGGTAAAACGGCGCGTTACTGTCATCAAGAACGCGATCCCATTTCTTGTACCAGGAAATGTTTTCAGCAGCTTCTGCCCAAAAGCCTTCCTTGTCGGCGATCGAACGTTCGTAGATTTCCTGATAGCGACCGGTCATTGGTGAAATACCCTCCCGCGGCGTTTGGTCTGGCGTCCATTTTGGACGCATGCGGAGCTATATGCTCGTAAATCGGCATCATAATACCGATTTAATTTACACATACCCCTTAGACATTGGTAGCGCCCTGTAATCCTTGGTTTCTGCGGATTACAATTACTCAAAACAGATACATGGTTGATCCCCTCCGTCAGGGGTTTCGTATCTGTTTGCAGCGATATGATGAATGTGGGAAGTTGCCCGTGATTTTGAAGTGCAGACATAAAGTTGCCGCCTCAAGCGTGGGCGTTAAGATGAGGCGGCAAAAGCAAGAGTTAGGAAATCTTTGAGGTCGTCAAACCGTTCGCATGGGGGATCGCGTGTTCTTGATCACGCGTTTGGCCATGCCACAACGGCTAATGGGTTATTCGGTTTATCTCGTCCTTGATTTCAAGCTTGCGGCGTTTAATGTCTGCAACAACGGAATCGTTGGGCGCCGGGCGGCGCGTCTCGAGGTGGAGTTCCTGCTCTAGTGCAGCATGTTTGGCAGTTAGAGCTTCGATATGGCTTTGAACGCTCATTCGCCTACTCCTTATATCTGACATTGCCCACAACAAGATGGTATTAATTTCGTAACATGATTTCCAGTGTTTCGATCAGAAACGTGAACAAGAACACAGCCCGGCAAGGATTGGCATGACGCAAAAAGATCGACTTATCATTGGCATAACTGGCGCATCGGGTGTGATTTACGGCATACGTTTTTTACAGTTGCTGAAAAATACGCCAATCGAGACTCATCTGGTTCTTTCCAAAGCAGCCGAGCGCACCATCGCCTATGAGACCGATTTTAAAATCCGCGAAATCAAGGAGATGGCTGACGTTGTCCATGACAATGCCGACATCGGTGCCTCGATTGCGTCGGGTTCCTTTCGCGCCCGCGGTATGATCATTGCCCCCTGCTCGATGAAGTCTCTGGCCGAGGTCGCAAGCGGAGTCGCAGATAATCTGATCGCGCGTGCCGCCGATGTTATCCTTAAGGAGCGTAAGCGTCTTGTCCTGATGGCCCGTGAAACACCGCTTCATGCCGGCCATATCCGCAACATGGCGCTGGCCACGGAAAACGGCGCAATCATTGCCCCGCCGGTCCCGGCATTCTATGCCCGGCCGCAATCACTTGATGAAATGGTGACGCAAAGTTGCGGACGCATTCTTGATCTGTTTGAGATTGACCTGCCGGAAACCGCCCGCTGGGGCGATACCGAGGCCGCCAATCCAATCCCGGTCACCGGCAAACCCAAAACACGCGAATAGAATAACCCGCCGCTAGGCGATCCCCATCATCCGGGTCAGGTCGCCAAGCGCCTTGTCACAGGCCTGCTGATCCAACGCAAACCGGTTGGGTGACAAATATGCATGGGCGGCGGCCATCGGATCATCACTGGGCACGGTTTCAACCGCGTCGCACAGGATATGCTGTTCAATCCGTTCAGCCTGCAATTCGTCTGACTTGACCTTCTGGCGCAATTCCTGTGCGCTGGCGCGCGGATCATCGCGCAGGTGTCGCCGTGTCTGGCGCAGTGGCTTGATCACGTTTTCGCGCCAGTCACGCACAGATGCCTCAAGTGCTGAAATGCTCAGCGGTGCCAATCCCTTCTGGCCCAGAAAGAACATGAAAAGCAGCATGTTCACATCAAGGTCACAGCGTTCCTGAAGATCAAGGCACAGCTTGGCGACGCCATCGCGACCATACATCGCGACCGTAAAGGCCCAGACTTCTTCCTGATCCATTCCCAACCTGCTGTGTTTTTATTGGATATCAAACGGTTTTGGCCGCTCTGGCAACTTTCGGCGGATGCCCCATATAGGCACCAAGCCCCTTGGCGGTCGACACCATCGTGCCTTCGGTATCAACAAGCCGCGGGCCGACAATAACATCTTCCATCGCAACATCGACGACTTTGCGCTGTTGCCAGGCGCAGACACGATCAAATTTCTTTTCTGCGATCAGATCCACCGCATGCACCCCAAAGGCCGAAGCAATCACACGGTCACGTGGTGATGGCGTGCCGCCGCGCTGAACATGCCCCAACACCGTCACACGAGTTTCCCAACCGGTCCGCGCGCCCAACTCATCGGCAAGCCAATGGCCGATGCCGCCATAACGGACTTTCTGGCCGTCATCGCCAAGGGTTACCGCCGATCCGTCATCACGTTTGACCGCCTCAGCAACGATCACCAGCGCATGGTTGCGGCCGCTTTTGCGGATATTGAGGCAATGCTGGCTAAGCTCATCAAGGTCATAATCCATTTCCGGGATTAGGATGACATCCGCCCCGCCCGCAACCCCAGCAAACAGGGCAATATGCCCGGCATCACGGCCCATGACCTCAAGGATCATGATCCGTTCATGGGAGGCCGCGGTTGGTTGCAAACGATCAAGGGCGTCTGTTGCGACATTCACCGCCGTGGTAAAGCCAATGGAATATTCCGTCTGGGCAAGGTCGTTATCAACCGTCTTGGGGATACCCACCAGATTGATACCGCCCATCTTGGCCAAACGATGCAGGATCGCCATGCTGCCATCGCCACCAATGCCAATCAGGGCATCAAGGCCAAGCTTGTGATAGCCTTCAATGACTTCGCTTGATCGGTCGGCAAAGCTGCCATCAGGCATCGGATAATGGAACGGATCACCCTTGTTCACCGTGCCAAGGATCGTCCCACCAAGGCGCAGCAACCCGTCACTATTGACCTGATCATTAAGGTCAATGGCCTGGGGCGGGTCCTGCATCAGGCCATGGGTTCCCTGACGAATACCGACAACATCCCAGCCATAGCCAAGAACCGCACGGCGGACCACCGCAAGAATAACAGCGTTCAATCCGGCGCAATCACCGCCACTGGTCAAAACTCCGATGCGCATTTGTTTCCTTCCCGATCATGGCAAATTTGTTTTACAGGGTGGTACAAATCATATGGGTTGCCAACATGATATCTGGTATTATCACTGTCCCCTCGCATTGGTTATTAAGCTGGATCAAAAATGGACGAAATCAATCAGATCGAGATTGAAAAGAGACTTCTTTCGCTCCGCGAGGAACACCGTGATCTGGACGTCGCCATCGAACAAATGGTTCAGGCCCCCCATCATGATCAACTGCGTCTTGGCCGCATGAAAAAGCGCAAATTGGCCTTAAAGGACGAAATCCTTTATATCGAGTCGCAGCTGGTCCCAGACATTATCGCCTGATTTACCAGCGGCCACGTCAAAATCTGCCTGATGTAAAATGGGAAGTAATCAGATGCCCTGCGGAATGCGATCCAGCCGGGCCAGATACATTTCCTTGTGCGCACGCAGTGCCGCATCTGTCGCCTTCAGGGCCGAGGCCGGTGTATCGCCGCTTTGCGCGTGATAAAGACCGAATACCGGCACCACCGGGATCGGTTTGCCCTTGTGGGTATAGGGATGTTGGTCAAGCCATCTGGTAATGGCGTCAACGCGTTGCCAGACATCTTCCTCGTCAACGTTATACATCAGGGCGGCAAAGTCATTGCAGCCGAGATATCCCAAATGATGCGGCGCCATGATGAAATCGGCCATTATGCGCCGGACATAGTTAAACAGGCCGTCTTTGCAGTCCTGCCCGTGAAGTTGCAGGATATCGTCAAGATTGGCCAATTCGCACATCAAAACCATCCGGCTTGTCCGATCCACACCAACCAGTGACATTTCGTTTTCAAGGATCTGCATGAAGGCCGGCCGACTGATCGCCCCGGTAAAGGGATCGCGGCCCTCATTGCGGGCTAGATGGGCCTGGCGTTGCTTCAGTTCATTGAGATTTTCGGTCAGGCCATTGATGCGCACCATCAGACGACCAATCGCCTGTTCTACCGCAGGTGTAACCTGTTGGTCCGGAATACCTAGAACGTTTGCGATATCGGGGGTGTGATAGGGTGTCTTGTCGACCGGATCCGGTATGGCGTCGGTGTCGATATCAACCTGATGGTCCTGATTTGGCGCACGACGACGGCCCGCATCCTTGCCATATGCAAGAATCCCGTAAGGGCTTGATGGATATCGTCCATCCCCGCCCCCCATAGAGGGTGTCATTGATCCTGGTCTTGTGACTTTCATGTCTGACCTTCGCGTGCTACCTGCACAGTTATATAAGGCAATGGTAAATAATAGATCAAAAACGCAATTAATTCACCAAGATTTTCAATCCTGAGTGATATTGGCTGCGATTTGCCATTACTTCATGAATTTCTTAATAAGGTCAGCATCATATACAAGGCTTTTCCCGACAAGACAATCCCGCAAGCAAGCTTGCATGATAGAACTTGCTGCATATAATGCGGGCCTTCATGAAACCGCCCGAAACGGAGCCGCCAATATGAGCGATCAAACCCCGGTCATCGGCATTATCATGGGAAGCCAGTCAGACTGGGAAACCATGAAAAATGCAGCAGATGTCCTTGATGCGTTGAACGTCGCGTACGAGACCAAGATCGTCTCCGCCCATCGCACGCCGGATCGCCTGTATGACTATGCCAAAACGGCAAAGTCGCGCGGCCTTAAGGTCATTATCGCCGGTGCCGGTGGTGCGGCCCATCTTCCGGGCATGGCAGCGGCCATGACCCCGCTTCCGGTTCTGGGTGTTCCGGTTCAAAGCCGTACCCTTAAGGGCCTTGATAGCCTGCTTTCCATCGTTCAGATGCCGGGTGGCGTTCCGGTTGGCACCCTTGCCATCGGTTCTGCCGGTGCCAAGAATGCCGGTCTGATGGCAGCCGAAATCATGGCGCTTATGGATGATGGCCTTGCAGCCCGCCTTGATGACTGGCGCGCAGCCCAGACCGCATCGGTCGCAGACGAGCCGGTCGACCCGGCCCCCTGATATCCTGATCTGAAAAAGGCGCCCCCGACGGGGCGCGTTTTTGTTTGATTGCACCAGATTTGACGATTGCCCGACAGATGGGCGAGTTTTGATCGAGGAATACATGACGGATTTCGACACGCGCATCATCGCCCCGGGCAGCACCATTGGCATCATGGGCAACGGCCAGCTTGGCCGTATGGCTGCCTTCTGTGCGGCGGAGCTTGGCTATAAGGTCCATGTGTTTGGTCCCGGTGCCGACAGCCCGACCGAACAGGTCTGCGCCAAGGCAACCGTTGCCGATTACAGCGACCTTGATGCCCTGCGCGCCTTTGCCGAGGATGTCGATGTTGTGACGTTTGAATTTGAAAACGTCCCGCATGACAGCGTCAAACTGCTGGCCGATATTGTGCCGGTCCGTCCGGGCTGGAAATGCCTGCATATTTCGCAAAATCGCCTGCGCGAAAAAACCTTCTGCAATGATCATGGTATTGGCACCGCGCCGTTTGAGGCGGTTCGATCCCTTGCCGATCTTGGGGCCGCCGTTGCCAATCTTGGCCGCCCATCGGTTCTGAAAACCACTGAACTGGGTTATGACGGCAAGGGACAGGTCAAGATCGCTGCTGATACCGACCTTGCCGAAGCCTGGTCTGAAATGGGCGGGGCCGAGGCCATCCTTGAAGGCTTCATCTCGTTCGAGCGCGAGATTTCAGTGATTGTCGCGCGCGGCGTCAAAGGTGACACCGCCTGTTTCTGCCCGGTTGAGAACGTGCATACCAATCACATCCTTGATGTCACCGTTGCCCCGGCTGAAATCGCAGACGACCTTTCCAAGAAGGCCGAAGACATCGCGATCAAGCTGGTCAGTGCGATGGAATTTGTCGGACTTCTGGCGGTTGAGATGTTTGTCACCTCTGATGGCGACATTCTGGTCAATGAAGTTGCCCCGCGTCCGCACAATTCCGGTCACTGGACGATCGATGCCTGCATCACCAGCCAGTTCGAACAGTTCATCCGGGCTGTTTGCGGCCTGCCGCTAGGCGATCCGGCCCATCATTCCAAGGCCCGGATGAAGAACCTTTTGGGTGACGACATCAATGACTGGCAGGCAATTTTGACCGAGCCGAATGCCAAACTGCACCTTTACGGCAAGGCCGAAGCAAAGCCCGGCCGCAAGATGGGCCATGTGACCTGGGTTCTGCCGAAATAAGGCGGTCCCGACGTCCAACCAAAACAAGAAATTGCCCCGGATGCCAAGCGTGTCCGGGGCTTTTTCGTATGTGATTCATAACGTTACACAAAACATCACTCGACTGGCATTTTATGCCCAGTTGATTGGCATCCGGTTTGCTGTTGAAGGGGCAGGAAACTCTTTACGGATGACATGTGATGAAAAAACTTCTGATCATTCTTTCACTGACCCTTGGCCTGATCGCCGTTGAAAGCCGCACGAACCAAGCCACGGCCACACCGGGGGCCGCAGGCTTCCCGGATGTGATCGAAGGCGACAAGCTGCGCTTTGGCAATCTGATTGTCGAACTGTTTGGCATTCGCGCGCCAAAACCCGGCATGATCTGCCGAGCCGGTTCGGTTGAATTTCAGTGTGGTGCTGCGGCTGCCCAGGCGCTTGATCGCATCATCGAAAACTATGCGATCAAATGTCAGCAGGTCTCGGACGTTCAACTGTTCCCGATGCTGACCGAATGCCAGATGGGTCAGGTTGACCTCAACCGTCTGATCCTGCGCGCCGGTTGGGCGATGGTTGATATGGTCAGCTGCGACACCCATCCGAGTTGCACCACCTATCTGCGTGATCAGCAGTTCGCCAAGGACAACAAAAAGGGCATCTGGATGGGCACACCGCCGTCCGAACTGGTCGCGCTTGCGGCCAAGCCGCCAAAATATGACCTTCAGGAAGCGGATGACGCCAACGCGCTTAAGACCCTGATTGAGGATGAGCTTGAACCACAGCGCCCGGAAAATCCGATCGAGATTGATCTGGCGTCTGAAATGGAAGAAGCCAACAAACCCGACATGACGCTTTTAAGCTTCCTGACCAATACCTTCTGATCAGGCCGTATCACTGCGTCCGCAAAAGTTTCCTTCCCTCAAAACTCAAAACGCCACCGGCACAATGCACGGTGGCGTTTTTGTTTTCAGCGGGATTTTTGACGGCCTTTTGTATCAGCCACCAAACTGGCGGCGCATCCGGCCCGGTGTTGGCATGCAGCGCGCAATCTTTGCCCCCATTTTAAACGGGGCGGCGGCAAACTTGCCAGCCTTGCCAATCTTGGCGGTGATTTTCGGGATCTGCATGACATTGCCAATCCGGCGATCCAGGAATGCCCAGCTATCGGCGTGGCCTTCGGACGTGTCATCCAGCCAATAGGCAAGGGTTGATCCATAGACACCAGCCAGCAACATGCGTTTGGTGTACCAGTTATGATCGGTCGAGGTATCCCCGGCTGCCACCCACATCGCATCCACCGTCCCATGGGTCAGTTTCAGACCAAGGGCGGCATTTTGCGGCAGGGTCATAAAGGCAAGGGCGGCACGCACGGTGTCTTTTTGCCCCTCGACCAGTTCAAGGCGGGTTTTAACCGCCGTCGCGATGCGATCACGAATTTTCAGGTTCTCAAGGCCCTTTTCATCAAGGGCCGCGATCATCTTGCGATCGGTCATTTCGACATAGGTAACGATGGCCTGACGAATGCCATTGGGAAGCAACCGATCAACCTCGCCCGGTGCAAGATCAAGGTCTTCTGCCCCGGCATGAAGTGCCTGTTTGGTCCAGCCATCGAACGGCACATGTTCAAGGGCTGCCTCGACCAGTGCTTCGCGCTGGGCTTGCAGACGGGTCATGCTTTCAGTAACAGACATTCAGGCCTCCTCGTCATCAGATCCGGCGTCGGTCGCAACCGACTGCCTAAAGGTAGTCTCGGGCGGGTTTTCGCGCAATTCCTCGTTAAAACCAAGCAACGACATATCTTCCATACGTTCGGGATACATCACCCCGATCAAATGATCATATTCGTGCTGAACCACGCGGGCATGGAAACCACCGGCGGTGTGTTCCACACTTTCGCCCTTCTCATTTAACCCGCGGTAACGGATTTTGTTCCATCGCGGCACCACACCCTGAAGGCCCGGGATCGACAAACACCCTTCCCAGCCATCAACGATTTCATCGCCAATCGGCTCGATTTCCGGGTTGATCAGAACGCTCAAGGGCACCTCGCCATCGTCGGGATCGTCGCTTTTGCGAAGGGCCGGCACGTAATAGACCATGATCGCCAAGGACTGAAACACCTGCGGTGCCGCAAGGCCAACGCCCGCGGCATCCTTCATGGTGTCCTTCATATCAGCAATCAGGCGCTGAATTTCGGGATCAAGCGGGTCTTCGACACGGTCTGCAACACGGCGCAGTACCGGGTGGCCCATCCGGGCAATTTTAAGGATCGACATGGCCCTATATCCAACCAAAAACGACCGGCTGTAAAGTCCTAATGCCTTGCTCCTAGTGTCCCGCAAAGACCAGAGTCTGGATCGGCCAGATCAATGCCTGCACGCGCAACAGGACCGCATGCACGGCACCCACTGTTTGCACCATGTGCAAAAACAGCCACCGCCCTGTTCCGATATCAGGATCTTCAAGCTGATCATGGGTGTTGGTATAGGCATTGGCGACACATTTACTGCCAAGTGGCACATCACGGATCGTTTCCGGATAAAGCGGCACCATCTTGGCCAGGAAGGTGCCCGGCCTTGCGCGATCAGTGATATCAAGCAACTGGTCCGTTGGCCGGAACTGGCCAGCAGCAATCACTGGCTGCACGTCGGTTACCACCATCGGGATGATTTCAAACGGCAATGACGCACAGGTGACCTCGGTGATCACACCGGGCTTGACCACCTGTGTGGCGATCTGGGCAAAGCCCGCCTGATAGATCGTCTCGCCGTCCTTTTCCGGGATCAGGATACCCGCCGGGCGCAGGACCGGACTGACATAATCACCAACTTGCAGGGCAAATTGCTGGATCTTTCCGGCCACACCGGCACGCACCACGGTTTTGGAAAGCTCCGCCTCTGCCGATCTTAGTGCCGCTTGCGCATTGGCAAGCTGCGCCGGAAGAAGGCTTTGAAGTTTGGTTTCAATCACCGTCATGCTCGCAAGGACGGCGTTCAGCCCGCCCTGCCGGGTTGTCAGGGATACTTCCAGGCGTTCGACCTCACGCCGTGATACCGCATTGTTCCCGCGCGACAAAAGATCGGCTTTGACTTCAAGCTCGTCACGCACCTGATTATAGGCGCCACGTGCCTGTTCAACATTGCCCTCGGCGACGGCAAGGTCGGCACGGGTGACATCCATCTGGGCGCGGATTTCGGCAATGCGCTGCTCGGCCATGGCGACGGCTTCGCGTTCGACCCGGTTATCAATGCGAAACAGCGGATCACCGCCCGCGACGACCTGATCGTTATCGACATAAATCTCGACCACACGCCCGCCCTTTTCCGGCAGGATCGTCACGGTTCTGAAAAATGACGACACATTCATGGTCGATGGATGGAAATAGAAAATCGTCGCAATAAGCGTGATCGTCAGGATCGCACAGCCAACAATGCCATAACGCAGCTCATACCAGACGGAAAACAGGGTGATTTCCTTGCCGATCCGCTTGCCCTGCTTATAACGGCGAAACAGGTAATCGGGCAGGATGGTGAACAACGAACACAAAAGAAGCTCAAACATCTTTGGCATTCTCCTGCGTCGTTACTGGCTCTGACGCAACGGGCGAGTCGTCGACAGCCCCCTTGTTGCGCGCCATTGCCTTGACAGACTGCGCAATCGACTGGAGCGGGCTATAGAAATCCGGCACCTGAACCACCGCAATCACAAGGGCAGCCAACCAGAACAGGTTGTTATGGGTAAACAATGCCAGAAGGGTCAGGATACTGATGAGCTGGATTTGCGTATGGTTGGCGTGATGGGCCATCCGTTCGGGGAGTGCATGCAGGCTAAGATAAAGCGCCCCTGCACCGAACACCGCCAACACCACGAACCACACAACAATGGTGAATAAAACATCTGTTTCACCGGGGGCTGTGACAAAAAACGGCGCATGTGACATCGCCGTTTCGCGCAAACCACCTTCCATTTCCCATCCTCCGAGCTGTTTGCATATCCCGCCCGGAAACCCGGGGAAACCAGATCATCTACCCGATCAGGATCAGGCAATAGATGTTGTTATCTCAAAGCATTATAACAACCTTTAAGGCATTTCTACCATATGGTTATCGCCACATGGTTTTAAAGCAGGCAAACCGGAAAACCCGGTAATTGCCCAAAGGGTTCGCCAAAACGCGGCCAATAAACGCCCAAGGCGAATATCCCCTTCCCTCTTTTCTTTTTGCCAGATTTGCACTATATACAGCCCACGGTCAGTTTGACCGTAAATCCAACCGGGGGGCATTCCGCACTCCGGGTGTTTTTGTTTTTTTGAAAGGAGCGTGGTTTCCGTGCAGGTAATCGTTCGCGACAACAATGTCGATCAGGCTCTGAAAGCGCTTAAGAAAAAGATGCAGCGCGAGGGCATTTTCCGTGAGATGAAACTCCGTCGCCACTTTGAAAAGCCGTCGGAGAAGAAAGCTCGCGAAGGGGCGGAAGCAATCCGTCGTGCCCGCAAGCTGGAGCGTAAGCGCATCGAGCGCGAAGGCTTCTAGTCTTTTTCACTTTCGGGGCATCTCGAACGTGACTGTACGATCGAATTTAGTTCGCTAAATTCGGACCCGTGCGCCAAACCCGCCTCGGAGCAATCCGGGCGGGTTTGGTTTTTTCTGGGCCTTGGCCGCAATCATGACCTGATCAAGAATTGATCAAGCGGCCTTGCAGATCGAGTTGCCACCATCGGCCAGCATTGCCGTGCCGGTCACAAAGCTTGAATGATCAGATGCCAGGAACAAGGCCGCTTTGGCGATTTCAGTTGGCTCTGCAATCCGGCCAAGGGCGTGGAACTTTTCCACCATTGCCCGTGCTTCCGGATCATTGGCAAAGCTTGCCGCCATTGGCGTATCAGTCCCGCCCGGCAACAACGCATTTACCCGCACATTGGCGCCGCCATATTCCACGGCCAGACATTGGGCCATCCCGATCAGGCCCATTTTACTTGCCGCATAGGCCGTCATGCCCGGCAGGCCAATGGTATGCCCAACAAATGTAGAGGTAAAAATAACCGATCCGCCGCCGCATTTGGCAATCGCGGGCATCTGGTATTTCGCCCCGAACATGGCTGATGTCAGATTGGTTCGAATGGTTTTCTCCCACTCCCCAACATCAATATCGCTCAGCGCACCGGGTGATCCGAGGGTTCCGGCATTGTTGAACCCCACATCAAGCCCGCCATATTCACCAATCGCGGCATCAACCAATGCCTTGGCAAACGCCTCGTCGCAGACATCCCCGGCAAGGGCAAATGCCTTGCCACCTGCCCCATTGATTTCCGTCACAACCTGATCAAGCCGATCTTCCGAGCGCGCCGCAAGCACAAGCTTTGCCCCTTCCCGGGCAAACAGTTTGGCCGATGCAGCGCCGATCCCGGAACTTGCACCGGTGATGATGACAACCTTGTCTTCAAGCAACATGATCTATCCAATCCATCTGGCACCGGCCCAGTTGACTGAGCGGTGCGGTTAACGATGGCAAAAGGATATGGGGCAGAGCCCAGTGTTGCTCGCCGGTTTCGGACCTGACGTTCAATGCCTCAATCAAAGGCACGTCAATTGGCGACATCAGTTCCCAGAAACCCACGCCCGGATGTCATCCATCATTGTGGGCTCATAGCCAATCGGATCTGGCATCGGCTTAGACCGCACAATGATGCCCGACTGGGTGCGATAGACGGTATAAAGCGTATCTTGTCTGATATCGGTAAAGGTAGAACTGCCATATTCGGCATCGACCAGGAAATTCCATTCCGCCAGATAGTTCATCAGATCAAGCGCATCGCCCTGCCCCAGATCATAGGCCATCTTCGGCTTGGTGTTTTCATCATTGATGTCGCGATATCGCCCCTCAAAGCGCACCAGCTTATAGCGGGCATCCATGCCCATCACATTGGCCCACGGTTTGAGCTTGATGAATTCGGCATCAATCCGCCACTGATCACCATAAATCTCAAAGATGCCGACATCCCCGCCTTCGCCCGCCGCCAGATGCGCCTCGAACAAATTGTCCTCAATCGGCTCGAAATACATCTTGGCAATCGGCTCCTCGGCCGTCAGCCGGACATAGGTCAGGATCGTCAGCCCCATGGACGCCACCAGCGCCACGGACAGCACAACCACCAAAAGCAGAGAAACCCGTACCAACCGAAACATGCGACCTTCCGAACCAAAACTTCAGGGCGAAGCATGACAGAACTATAAGACGTTGTAGCGCCGAAAAAAAGGCGGCCCCATCGGAGCCGCCTTTTGTCGTTTCAAACCGTATGGTCTGATCAGTTATCGAGATGCATGACGATTTCTTCGCACATCTTTTTGGCGTCGCCGAACAGCATCATGGTGTTGTCCTTGAAGAACAGTTCGTTCTGGATGCCTGCGTAACCCGCTGACATGCCGCGTTTGACGAACAGGACCGTTTTTGCCTTTTCGACTTCAAGGATCGGCATGCCGAAGATCGGGCTGGCCGGGTCGGTTTTGGCTGCCGGGTTGGTAATGTCGTTTGCACCAATCACGAAGGCAACGTCAGCCGATCCGAAATCACGGTTGATTTCTTCCATTTCCAGCACGTCGTCATAAGGCACGCTGGCCTCGGCCAGAAGCACGTTCATGTGACCCGGCATACGTCCGGCCACCGGATGGATGGCGTAGCGGACTTTGACACCCTCGGCTTTAAGGATATCAGCCATTTCACGCAGCGCATGCTGTGCCTGTGCGACGGCCATGCCATAGCCCGGCACGATGATGACACTCGATGCGTTCTTCATGATGAAGGATGCATCATCGGCCGATCCGGATTTGACCGAACGATCACCATCGCCACCAGCACCTGCGGCTGCTTCGCCCTCTGCGCCAAAGCCACCAAAGATGACATTGAAGATCGAGCGGTTCATGCCCTTGCACATGATGTAGGACAGGATCGCACCCGATGCACCGACAAGCGCCCCGGTAATGATCAGCGCACTGTTCTGAAGCGTAAAGCCGATGCCGCATGCCGCCCAACCCGAGTACGAGTTCAGCATGGAAACAACGACCGGCATGTCTGCGCCGCCAATCGGAATGATCAGCGTAACACCCAGAACAAGGGCAAGTGCAACAAGGATCCAGAAGGCCATATGGCTTTCGGTCACCACAAGGATGACACCAAAGACGACGATGGCAATCCCGATGGCAAGGTTAAGCATATGCTGCCCCTTGAACCGGACAGGCGTGCCTGAAACGATGCCCTGCAACTTACCGAACGCAATCAAGGAGCCGGTAAAGGTAATCGCACCAATCGCAACACCAAGGCCCATTTCAATCAGGCTGGCCGCACCGATATTACCCGCCGTTCCGATGCCATAGGCACCCGGCGAATAAAGGGCGGCGCCGGCGACAAACACGGCCGCCAGACCAACCAGCGAGTGGAAGGCTGCAACAAGTTGTGGCAGGGCGGTCATCTGGATCTTGAGCGCGATGACCGTACCGATGGCACCACCGATCAGAATACCGACGATGATGGTTGTGTATGACAGCACGGCCGGGCTTGCCAGCGTGGTAAAGATGGCAATTGCCATACCCACCATGCCAAGGATATTCCCGGTCCGGGCCGATTCAGGTGACGAAAGTCCGCGCAACGAAAGAATGAAGCAGACCGAGGCCACCAGATACAGGAAAGCCGATAGGTTTTCCGACATTGTGTGTTCCCCCTACTTCTTTTTCTTGAACATATGCAGCATGCGTTGGGCGACGATGAAGCCACCGAATATGTTGACCGAGGCCAACACCACCGCAATGAAGCCCATCATCTTGGAGAAGTTCATCTCCACCGGGCCTGCTGCCAGAAGCGCACCGACGATAATCACCGACGAAATGGCGTTGGTCACAGCCATCAGAGGTGAATGAAGGGCCGGGGTAACTTTCCACACGACGTAATAGCCAACAAAGCAGGCCAAGACGAAAACGGTCAGGCCAAGGACCGTCGGGCTAACCCCCGATCCCTGTACAGCGACCGCGGCCGTGCCAGCGGCATCGGACGCGCCACTTGCCAGACTGTCGGCAAGCTTTGCGGCCTTTTCCGCAAGGCCAAGGGCGGCATCGCGGAGTTCATTTGCATTCTGGGCTACGGATTGATCAGCCATTTGCGACCTCCTCCCCGCCGAATTTCGGATGAACGACCTTTCCATCATGGGTCAGGCGCGTCTCGGCGATGATCTGGTCCTCGCCATTAAACGACAGCGTGCCTTTGTCCTTATCGACAGAAAGGGTGATGAAGTTCAAAAGGTTCTTGGCATACATCGCCGTTGCATCGGTTGCGACGGAACTGGTGATGTTGGCAGGACCAATCAGCTTGACGCCATTATCGGTCATCACCGTTTCACCAAGTTTCACACCGGCGACGTTGCCACCACGTTCAGCCGCCAGGTCAATAACGACCGAGCCCGGCTTCATGCCCGCCACCATATCGGCGGTGACGATTTCCGGTGCCGGACGGCCCGGAATAAGGGCCGTGGTAATGACGATGTCGGTTTTGGTCAGAACCTCTTTCAGCTTTTCAGCCTGTTTTTTCTTGTAGTCGTCCGACATTTCCTTGGCGTAGCCGCCGGAAGTTTCGGCATCAGATGCCGTGTCGTCTTCGACTTCAATAAAGGTCCCGCCAAGCGACTGAACCTGTTCCTTCACCGCCGGGCGCACATCAAATGCCGATACAACGGCACCAAGGCGCTTGGCCGTTGCAATCGCCTGAAGGCCGGCAACACCGGCCCCGACCACGACAACGCGTGCAGGTGCAAGTGTGCCCGCTGCCGTCATCATCATCGGATAGATACGGCCAAATTCATGGGCGGCATCCAGAACGGCGCGATAACCCGCCAGGTTGGATTGCGAGGACAGCACATCCATCGACTGTGCGCGTGAAATACGCGGCATCAGTTCCATCGAATAACCATCAACACCGGCCTTTGCCATCGCCTCGATCAGGTCCTTGCGATCATAGGGCTCAAGCAGGGCCACAACAGCGGCCCCCTTTTTATAGGCGGTTAATTCGTTGGTTTTGCCGTCAATGACAGGTGGGCGCACCTTGAAGATGACATCAGCATCCTTCACGGTGGTTTTCATTGTTTTGGCAATGGTTGCACCAGCATCGACAAAGCGATCATCCGGTATGGCGGCGTCTATTCCGGCGCCAGCCTCGATTGCAACGTCAAACCCCAGAGCCTTAAGCTTTTTCACGGTCTCTGGCGTGACGGCAACGCGCTTTTCCCCGGGCCATATTTCCTTTGGAACGGCCAGTTTCATCGCGTTTGACCTCCTTCCCTAAATGATTGGTCAGTTTGACAATCCGTCTTCATTCAAAGCAACCGGTTCCAGAACGTCATTTCGCGTTCCTTTCGGACCGATCACCGGGCAACCCTTGTCCAGTTCAAATCATCCGGGCCAGCACACCTAACACCTAAAGCGGCCCGAAAAAGAAAAAGGCGGTTCTTCAGCAATCGCAGAAGAAACCGCCCACTTTCCCACCACGCATTACAAGGCAAAAACCTTGCTGACATATCAGGTCCCACCCGCCATTGGTGCTCAGGACAAACAATCAATGACGCCCTGCATGTCTGCGTTGAAAGCAAGATGCGATTTCTGATCGGCAACCACAATCCGAAAAACCGACAAAAAAGCACTTTAACTTTATATCAGTTAATATATCGAAAAATCCATTATGTGCGGAAATTCGCACATTTCATTTCCATTATGGAACAGGTCCTGATCCGGATCGTCACACAATAGAACGTTGATTTTTGGCAGTTTCCCCTGTTTTCGCCTCACGTTGTAAGTGAATATTATCTTACAAATAAACGCCCAAGTCTTCATTTATTCCCAAATGGGCACGCAACAGGGAACGTTGCAAACGCAAAAAGGTTCGCAAAAATATTCTCGCTTTTTGGGAAACCAAACCGGATCAGACAGCAAAAATCGGATTTTCTATCGCGCAATTTGCCCAAACGGGTGCTCGACTCTGCATTGAAAAGTCGACTCGCTTGGGGGGCCGGATAGGTTGGTGAATGCGCCTTGCGCGCCTTATTGGTCGGGGCGCTCCAAACCGATCTGGGTCAGTGCATCTTTTTGACGGGCTTCAAGTTTTGCCAAGTCAAAATCGCCGACAAGATCGTTAAACAGGCGATACCAGTTCACCTCTGCATCAAGACGCAGGAACACCGCGCCAAGCCCGACTGCCGCGCGGTCAACCAGAACGAATTCACGGGGTGGTTTGACGCCGCCGACACGGCGGAGTTCCTGATGCACCTTGCCCGCGACCTCCGCGCCATAGGCGACAGAGTTGGTTTCCCCCATCTTACGTTCGCGGTCATCCAGGATCGGGCCATAAACAAAGCTGGCCCAGATGTTCAACACATCAATCAGTTCGCGCGACGGGTTCTCAAAGCCCCAGCTTTCATAAGCTGAAACGGCCTTTTCCTCGTCCTCGTCACGAAGGGCTTCATAAAGCGTAATCACCGCTCTTACGAAGTCAGGCTTGAAAATGCGGATACAGCCGAAATCCAAAAGATTGACCGAAAGGTCATCCCGCAGGGTGTAATTGCCCAGATGCGGATCGCCATGGATCACCCCATAACGATAAAATGGCACATACCAGGCGCGAAACATATTAAGCGCCACCTGATTGCGCGCATCCTGATCGGGATCGCTTTCAAGGAAGTGTTTGAATTTCTGCCCGGTTTGCCAAGTCATGGTCAAAAGCCGTTTGGTGGTAAGCTCATCGACCGGTTCGGGCACATGAACACAATCCTCATCGGCCAGCATATGGCGATAAAGGCGCATATGCTTGGCTTCACGCTCATAATCAAGTTCTTCGCGCAGGCGGGCAGTCAGTTCTTCCTGAATGTTTTGTGCATCAATCGCGCTGTCATAGCGCTTGTAGATCGCAAAGGCTGCGCGCAGTTGCTTAAGGTCGGCCTCAACCGTTGCCGACATATCCGGGTATTGCAGCTTGCACGCCACATCGCGCCCATCAGGCAGGACTGCCTTGTGCACCTGCCCAAGTGACGCGGCCGCCACAGCATCGTGGCTGAATTCGGTGAATTTCGATTGCCATCCCGCCCCCAGTTCGCTTCGCATGCGGCGTTTGACAAACAGCCAGCCCATGCTGGGCGCGTCCGCCTGAAGTTCGGCCAGGGCCTGGGTATATTCCTTGGGCAGGGCATCGGGGATGGTCGACAGGATCTGCGCAACCTTCATTAACGGACCCTTGAGCCCGCCAAGGGCAGAAGTCAGTTCGGCGGCGTATTTGGCATGATCAATCTCGCCGCCGAACATTTTCCCGGTGGCAGGGCGCGCGGCCAGCTTGCTGGCCGATGCGCCCACCCGTGCATAACGACGAACCCGCCCGCCAAACCTGTTTTCCTCGTTTGCGGCGGTATAATCATCGTCGTTATCACTCATCTCAGGAAAGCTCCTCCAGCTCGTCGATCATGCGTTTGATCATATTAAGGCCCCGCTGCCAGAAGGCCGGGTCCGATGCATCAAGTCCGAACGGTGCCAGAAGTTCCTTGTGCCGTTTGGTGCCCCCGGCTTTCAGCATATCAAGATACTTCTGCTGGAAGCCGTCTTCGGCACCCTGATAAACGTCATAAAGCGAGTTCACCAGGCAATCGCCAAAGGCATAGGCATAAACATAGAACGGCGAATGGATGAAGTGCGGAATATAAGACCAGTAGTACTTGTATTCATCTTCATAGCGGATGGCATCGCCCAGGCTTTCATGCTGTACGGCGATCCAGATCTCGCAGATCTCATCGACGGTCAATTCACCTTCGCGGCGCTTTTCATGCACCCGCTTTTCAAATTCAAAGAACGCGATCTGACGCACGACGGTGTTGAGCATATCCTCAACCTTGCCAGCCAGCATGATGCGCTTCATCTTCGGATCACTTTCCGAACGCAGCATCGACTGGAAGGTCAGCATTTCCCCAAACACCGATGCGGTCTCCGCAAGCGTCAGCGGCGTATCAGACAGGAAATAGCCCTGCTCTGCCGCCAGCACCTGATGCACGCCATGGCCCAACTCATGGGCAAGCGTCATCACATCACGCGTCTTGCCGTGATAGTTCAAAAGCAGGTACGGATGTGCCGACGGTACAGTCGGATGCGCGAAGGCGCCCGATGACTTGCCTGCACGCGGCGGCACATCGATCCACGGGTTATCAAAGAATTTCTGACCAACTTCTGCCAGTTCCGGGGAAAATTCGCCATAGGCCTTAAGAACGGTCGAGCGCGCAGTATCCCAGTCGATCTGACGATCATCATCATCAGGTAGCGGCGCGTTACGATCCCAGTAATCAAGCTGATCAACACCAAACCATTTCGCTTTCAGGCGGTAATAGCGGTGCGACAGATCGGCATGGCTGTTTTTAACGGCGGTATTGAGCGCATCGACAACTTCGTCCTCGACCTGGTTGGACAGGTTGCGCGACGATACCGGGGTTGGGAATTTACGCAGGCGATCATCAATTTCCTTGTCCTTGGCAAGGGTATTGGTGATGTGCGCCAGAAGCTTGATGTTTTTGCCCAGAACGTCGCCAATTGATTTCGCGGCCTTTTTGCGATCTTCGACCTTGCTTGATGACAGCATGTTGGCGGCATCTGACATGGTCAGTTCTTCGCCATCAATCGGAAAGCGAAGCTCTGCCATGGTCTGATCAAACAGGCGCACCCATGCGGCTGATCCGGCTACGCGGCGTTCGTGCAGGACCTGCTCGACCTCATCCGACAGCTGATGCGGGCGGAAGGCACGGTTTTCATCCAACCACGGGCGATAACGACGAAGCGCTTCGCTTTGTTCGTATTTCGCATCCAGCGATGCTTCTTCGATCCGGTTAATCTCAAGACCAAAGAATAGCGACAGGCTGGAAATGCCGGTCATTTCTTCCTGAACGAACTGATAGAACTGGCCGATGGCTGCGTCCGAGCTATCCCCGGCATATTTAAGCTGGGCGAACGAGCCGATCTTGCCGCAAATCTCGCTGATGGCTTCGTATTCGACAATGGCGGCTGCCAGCTCATCACCGGTCAGGTCGTTAAGTTTGCCCTGATAGCTTTTCTGGAACGCCTGAGAGCGGCTTTTGGCATCATCAAGATCGCGCCGAATATTCGGGTCTTTCAGATCGTTATAGAGATCGGTCAGATCCCAGGTCGGCAAATTCTTGTTGATCGCGTTCATTTGTCCTCCAGACAGTCTCTTTGATCATCCTGACCCGATATATAGCCTGTCAAAGCCATAGCACCAGACCTGTTGACAGATACGGTTTCAAATTGCTGGCTCGATCATATCGTTCCTTGCAACATCGACAACCGCAAAGCCATATCCAGCCCAAACAAACTGCAATTTGCAGTACACTTGCACCGGAACAAGGCATTGAAACGCACGTTGCTGTGATATCGGTGACAATTCGGACTTTAAAATGTCATTTTCAGGCTGCGCAATTGTGCAATCCCTGATAACAAATTTATCTTGGAACGTTCGTTTATTCCAATCTGCGCGGCCGTTGTGCAGGTATAAGGTTTATTGCAACGTCCCCATCAGGGCAGCACAAAGATTGCCCGTTCCCGGGATCAAAAAGTGAGGCAAGGAAACGTCATGACGAGTTTGCAGGATTATGCCGACTGGCAAAACTTGCCGACCATGTTTTTCGACAAGGCGAAGAAACATGGCGATACGCCGTTTCTTTGGACCAAGGACCCCGAGGGCAAGGAATTTGTCCCCACCACCTGGCAAGAGGCCGCCGATCAGATCCGGGCTCTTGCACGTGCGCTTTATGTCATTGGCGTGCGTCCCGGTGACCGGGTCTTGCTGGTTTCGGAAAACCGCACCGAATGGGGCATAGCCGACCTTGCAATCATGTGCGTTGGCGCAATGACCGTTCCGGCCTACACCACCAATACCGAGCGCGACCACCTTCACGCGATCGAAGACAGTGGTGCGGCGATTGCCATTATCTCGACCAAGAAACTTGCCCAGCCCTTCCTGCACGCCGCGCTTGATAGCGGGCGCTGCCGCCATGCGATCATGATGGAAGAATGGGGCCAAAGCTTTGTTGGCGATATCACCATTTCACGCTGGGACGATCTGATTGCCAAGGGGCGCGGCCTGACCCATGACGTTGATGACTGGATTTCCAAGATCAAGCGCGATGATCTGGCCTGTCTGATTTATACATCCGGCACGGGCGGTTCGCCCAAGGGTGTGATGCTAAGCCACGGGGCGATCCTGTCGAACTGCATGGGTGCGTTTGACATCATCGAAACCCTTGGCATTGATGAAGAAATCTTCCTGTCCTTCCTGCCGCTGTCGCATTCCTATGAACATACTGCGGGGCTTTATTTCCCGATCAGTATTGATGCCCAGATCTATTATGCCGAAGGGCTTGATAAACTGGCGGCCAACCTTGCCGAAGTCCGCCCGACCATCATGACGGCTGTGCCGCGCCTGTATGAAATGCTTTATCAGCGCATGAGCCGCATGGTCGAAAAGGAAGGCGGCATCAAGCAAAAGCTGTTTAACCTGACCCTGCGTCTGGGGCGCAAGAATTACGAAGGCGAACGGCTTAACCTGCTTGAAAAGCTTCAGAACCTGATCTGTGAACTCCTTCTGCGTCGCAAGCTGCGCCAGCGTTTTGGCGGACGGATCAAGGCGATGGTATCGGGCGGCGGGCCGCTGAATTATGAACTTGGTGTTCTGTTTGTGTCTTGCGGCATTCGCATTCTTCAGGGCTATGGCCAGACCGAATTTGCCCCGGTGGTTTCGTGCAACCGTGCCGAAAACAACAAACTGCGCACGGTCGGCCCGCCTATGGTCGGCGCGGAAGTCAAAATCGCCGAAGATGGCGAAATCCTGCTGCGCGGCGAAAGCATGATGAAGGGTTACTGGAACCTGCCCGACGTGACGGCTGCCGCCATCATTGATGGCTGGCTGCATACCGGTGACATCGGCAAGTTCGATGAACAGGGCAGCCTGATGATCACGGATCGCAAGAAGGACATCATCGTCAATTCCGGTGGCGACAATATCTCGCCGCAGCGGATCGAAGGCCTGATGACGCTCGAGACGGAGATTTCGCAAGCCATGGTCTATGGTGATGACAAACCCTATCTGGTTGCGGTTGTCTGGCCGGACGAAGACTTCATGCGCGAATTCGCCCGCGACAACGGACTATCGAATGATATCGAAGTCCTTGGCAAAAACGAAGAATTCCGCAAAGTCATCCGCACTGCGATTGATCACGTCAATCAACGCCTGTCGACGATTGAAAAGGTGCGCAGCTTCATGTTTGCCGAAGCAGCCTTTACCATCGACAACGAAATGCTGACGCCGTCGATGAAAATCCGCCGCCACAAAATCCGCGAAGCCTATGCCAAGCAGCTTGATGGCCTTTATCAGCGTAAACGCAGCGGCCAATAACAAGCCAAACGACAGACCAGATTGACGATGACCCGCCCCAAAGAAATCAAACAAACCCTTACCCTGGTCCGGGGTCTTCCCGGATCAGGCAAATCAACATTGGCCAAAAATCTGTGTCAGGCAACCGGTGCGGTCCATCTGGAAGCCGACATGTTCATGGTCGACCACGAAGGGTTTTATGAGTTTGACGGCACCCGCCTGTCGCAAACCCATGCGCGCTGCGAAGCCGAATGTCATAACGCCCTGTCCGAGGGATATGACGTTGTTGTGTCCAACACCTTCACCCGTTTCTGGGAAATGAAGGCCTATATCGACATGGCCGAAAAGCACGACATTCTGTTGCAGATTGTCGAATGCCATGGCCGTTTCGGCAGCATCCATATGGTGCCCGACGAAACCCTTGCCGATATGCGCGATCGCTGGGAACCGTTGCCGGAAAAATACCGCTAGGCGCGCGTCCCTAGTTTACGGTTGAGAAGACCTTTTTCAGGATATCGGTGGTCCATCGCGTCGGATCGCTTCGGATATCGGCTTCCTGCACGGCGATATAATGGAACAGACCATCCATCGCCTTGGCGGTTGCGTGATCGGTCAGTGATGCCTTTAGATCCGGCACAAACGGCAGTTGGTCATACTGCCCCAACATCTGATCATAAAGCGATAACGCCCCGGTGTCGGACAGCGCATCCGTAATCACTGGCCGCAGACGTCCTTCGATATCTGTACCCGATACACGCCTAAGATACTGGGTCGCGGCATCATCCGGGCCCTGCAAAATGCCCTTGGCGTCGGCGACCGTCATCTGGCGCACCGCATTAACCAGAATATCGCCGGCATCCTCCATGGTCTGTTCGGCCGCGCGGTTCATGCGCAATTCGATTTCATCGGCATAGCTGCCAAGCCCCGCCGCGCTTAACAATTTCTGCGCGGTCTGAACTTCGTCGGGCAATGGAATATGCGCAACCGGATCGGCGTTAAAACCGTCAACCGCGCCAAGTTGGTCGGTGACCAGTTCAACACCCATATCAAGCGCCTGTTTCAATCCCTGTTCGACCGTATCGGATGAAAGTGCGGAAACGCCAGAACCAGAACCACCGGACGTGCTTGCCGATCCCGATGAATTCATCGCATCGCCAAGGGCCTCTTTGGCCTTGTCAAAGAACGACTGGGCATTTGCGGGAAGGATTGCACCGGCAGCCATAACACCCATGACAAGTGCCACAGCACCGGTTTTAAAAAGGAAATTGGAATTGCGTTTGCGCATCTGCGGCCCTGCGGTTTTTGATAGTTGTGTATCAGCAAACAAGACAATGGCCAAAAAACATGGCCCGAAAAAGACAAAACCCCGGTTAACCAACCGGGGTTCTGCATGTGAGGTATCAGGCGACCTTATTCAACAACCTCGACCTTTTTACCATTAAGTAAAAGGTCATTGGCCTCGGTCGAAACCGGAACAGTGTCACCATCCTTGATCCCGCCTTCGAGGATCTGCATCGCCAGCGGGTTTTGCAGATAACGCTGGATCACGCGTTTGAGCGGACGGGCACCGTAAACCGGGTCATAGCCCTTCTCAGCCAACCAGTCCTTGGCGGCATCATCAAGTTTCAGGGTGATCTTCCGATCCACCAGCAACTTATCAAGGCGAGCAAGCTGGATATCGACAATCTTGCTCATCTGATCGCGATGCAAACGATGGAACAGGATGGTTTCATCCAGACGGTTGAGGAATTCCGGACGGAACGATGCCCGAACAATTTCCATGACCTGGGCCCGGACTTCGCCGCTGTCATGACCCGGTTCCTGATTGGCAAGGATTTCCCCGCCCAGGTTCGAAGTCAGAATAATCAGCGTGTTGCGGAAATCCACAACACGGCCCTGTCCATCGGTCAGGCGACCTTCGTCAAGAACCTGCAGAAGGACGTTAAACACATCGGGATGTGCCTTTTCGACCTCGTCAAACAGGACAACCTGATACGGACGACGACGCACCGCCTCGGTCAGCGAACCGCCTTCCTCATAGCCGACATAGCCCGGGGGCGCACCAATCAGGCGGGCCACCGCATGCTTTTCCATGAATTCGGACATATCAATCCGCACCATGGCCTGTTCATCATCAAACAGGAACTGGGCAAGGGCCTTGGTCAGCTCGGTTTTACCAACACCCGTCGGACCAAGGAACAGGAACGAACCGATCGGTCGGTTTGGATCCTGCAAGCCGGCACGCGCACGGCGCACCGCGTTCGAGATTGATCGAACGGCATCATCCTGACCGACAACCCGCTTGCGCAGCGTGTCTTCCATTTCAAGAAGCTTTTCACGCTCACCTTCAAGCATCTTGTCGACCGGAATACCGGTCCAGCGCGAAACCACGGACGCGATGTGTTTTTCGGTAACCGCTTCTTCCTTGATGCCACGCGACGGATCGTTTTCCGCCTTTTCAAGCAGTGCCTGAAGGGCCGGGATTTCTTCGTATTGAAGCTGTCCGGCACGATCAAGCTTGCCATCGCGCATCGCACGTTCAAGTTCACCACGTGCCTGGTCAAGCTGTTCCTTGATATGGGTCGAAGCTGCAAGTTCCTTCTTCTGGGCTTCCCACTTCGCGGTCAGCTCAGCCGATTTGCCTTCCAGCTCGGCCAGTTCCTTTTCCAGACGGCCAAGACGGTCTTTGGATGCGCTGTCCTGCTCTTTCTTGAGCGCTTCCCGCTCGATCTTGAGCTGGATGATCCGGCGATCCAGTTCGTCGATTTCCTCTGGCTTGGAGTCAAGCTCCATGCGCAGACGCGACGATGCTTCGTCCATCAGGTCAATCGCCTTGTCAGGCAGGAACCGATCCGTGATGTAACGGTTCGAAAGCGTTGCGGCTGCGACCAGCGCGGCATCGGCAATACGGACCCCGTGATGAAGCTCGTACTTGTCCTTGATCCCGCGCAGGATCGATACCGTGTCAGAAACCGACGGTTCGCTGACAAATACCGGCTGGAACCGACGGGCAAGGGCCGCGTCCTTTTCGATATGCTTACGGTATTCATCAAGGGTCGTCGCCCCCACACAGTGCAGCTCGCCACGGGCCAAGGCCGGTTTTAGAAGGTTCGATGCATCCATCGATCCTTCGGCCTTACCTGCACCGACTAGGGTGTGCAATTCGTCAATGAACAGGACGACCTGACCGGCCTCTGATTCAATCTCGCTCAGCACAGCTTTCAGGCGTTCTTCAAATTCACCACGGAATTTTGCACCGGCAATCAACGCACCAAGGTCAAGCGACAGAAGTTTCTTGTCCTTAAGCGTTTCGGGCACATCACCCTTGATGATACGCAGTGCCAGACCTTCGGCAATCGCGGTTTTACCAACCCCGGGCTCACCAATCAGAACCGGGTTGTTCTTGGTCCGACGTGACAGTACCTGCACCGCACGACGGATTTCCTCATCACGGCCAATGACCGGATCAAGTTTACCTTCGCGCGCGGCCTCGGTCAGGTCACGGGCATATTTCTTAAGCGCGTCATACTGGTTTTCGGCACCCGCACTATCGGCCGTGCGGCCCTTGCGGATGTCATTGATCGCACCGTTCAGCGCCTGTGCGGTAACACCGGCATCTGCCAGTACCTTGCCCGCGGTTGATTTCGGATCAAGCGCAATAGTCAAAAGCAACCGTTCAGCCGTGACAAAGCTGTCACCGGCTTTCTTGGCGATTTCCTGTGCCTGATCCATCAGGCGGGCAAATTCAGATGAAAGATAAATCTGACCATTGCCGCCGGAAACCTTTGGCAATTTCGCCAGTTCCTGCGCGCACCGTTCCTGGGCAAGCTTGGGCTTACCACCGGATGCCTTGATCAGATTGGCTGCCAGACCTTCTTCGTCGTCAAGCAGCACCTTAAGCAGATGAATCGGGACAAATTGCTGATGGTTTTCACGCAACGCAAGCGACTGCGCTGATTGCAGAAAACCTTTTGACCGATCCGTAAAGTTTTCAAATTCCATTCCTGTCACTCCTTGAGCCAACAGTATTCAAACGATGTGGACCTTCTTGGAAGCGTCCACGGCATTGGTGTCATTACCGAATTCTAAAATTATAGATTATTTCGACAGCGACAACATTGATATGTCTCAGTCTAGCGTGTTTGCAACCATATACCCCTACAAAAGTTGCAAGAATTATTTGTGCACCGCAGCACAACTTTCTGTCATTATTCTAGATATCATATGATGATACTGAACCAAGGACATTGCCAGCCAGTCCCTTCGGGGTTGCCCTTGGCAAAACAACGTTCTAACGTCGCCCGAACAAACGAACCAGACATGCCGTTCGTCCCGTTTTTCCGGCATGCCAAAGCGCCATACAGGAATAGTGATCATGACGATCGAACTCAAAGCCATCAAAAGATACCCGGTCAAGGGAATGCGCGGTGTTGACCTTAAACAGGCAAAAATCAGCGCACACCACATGATTACCGATGATCGTCGCTTTGTGATTGCAACCCAATCATCTGTCGGACAAGAAGGCGTTCATGAATGGGCCCGCAAAAGCAACTTCCTGCAATTGGTCAACACGCCAAAGCTTGCTGAAATCGGCACCGAATATGACGACGCCACCTGCACCCTTACCATCCTTCGAAATGGCCGCGCCATCTGCAAAGGCAAGCTGGACGATAGCATGGGCCGCACCGTGGTTGAGGATTTCCTCAAGGCGTTTCTGAAAAACGAGATTGCCGGCACGCCCAAGATCTATTCAGTTCCCGATACGAATTTCGGCGACATGAAGGAACCTTACATATCGCTGCTGAACCTGGCATCGATCCGTGATTTCGGGTCGCGCATCGTCCAAAGCGAAATCGATCCGATGCGTTTTCGCGGCAACCTGTTGATTGACGGGTTGGAGCCGTGGAAAGAGCTTGAATGGAACGAAGACAAGATCATCAAGATCAATGATGTGTCGTTCCGCGTCGTGCATCCGATCACGCGCTGCAAGGCAACAAGCGTTAATCCCGACACGGCAATTTCCGACATCAATGTGCCGCTGATGCTGCGCAAAGGGGTAAACCACCTTTATATGGGGATTTACATCGAAGCGCTTGAAGACGGCATGATCACACCGGGTGACAAGCTGACCGTGACGGTCGCCTAAGGGCCGGTGATCAGTTCCCGGAATTGAATGTCGGGGCGTGTACGGCGATGCCCTTGAACATCTCGTCATGATACCAATCAATGCGGTGCGCACGAATAGGCGGGCATCCCTTGCGGAACAATATCTGTTCTTCCTTGGGAAAGCGCGCCACTTCGGCTGACCGCAGGATGGGCTGATTATCCTGAGACCGCAAATGCACCGGGCGGCTGGTATCCTTGCCACCACCGGTGTCATCAAATTTCGACATTGCCGTCAGGCCCGAAACCCAATCCAGGTTAAACGCCCCTTCCTGACTCAGAACCGAAATCGCGTCCACCCGGCCGACGACGTTTTCCCAGTTCAGGCAAACATCCATCAGGCCACTGACACCAGAGAACCCCGGCCAGACAATCATGCCCTCGCCGTATCCGCCGCCCAGAAGGCGCTCGAACAAGGGCATCCGGCCAACATTTTCGATCCCATCCAACAAAACCAGAAATTCCGGATCGCCCGACTTCCAGCCACGCTGATTAAGCAGGTTCATCATGCCTGTCAGCATCACGCGGCTGAAGGATGGCTGAACTTCCGGGTTATCACCGCCAAGCTGACCGACGATAAAGATCGAAACCGGGCCACTGTTGATGTCTTCAAGTGTGAAGCTGCTTTTGCTGACCAGACGTGCGATTTGCGGATTGTCGAATTCTTCGGTGGCGGCACGGCAGGCCTCGATGATCTTCATCCGCTGATCTTCGGTCATATCAAGGATATTCAGCGCGACCTCGGATATGCGGCCATCCGCAGACTCAATCCCCATGAGTTCTTCAAGGGTTTTGTAGAACCGGTGCGATGGCATGATCAGGTTGCGGCGTACCTCGGCAAGGTTGCGGTCTTCCTTGGCACTGCGCTGGATCGTGTAAACGATAAAGCCCTGCAACAACGTCCTGGCAATACGGACTTCCTGTTCATCGAGTTCCTTGACAAATACCGGTGCCAAAAGTGTATCGGCGATAAAGCCGGTATCCGTGATCATTCCTTCCCCCTGCTGGCGGATGAAATCGAACGGATTGAACTGTTGGGTTTCGACACCGGTTTGTTTGTGCGGATCAATGACAATCAGTCTTTGTCCAAGCTTGGTACGGCGATCATGTATGGCGCGAAAGATGCTGCCATGGCGCTCATAGACAAACAGATTGCCGGTATGCAAAAGCGCGTTTGGCTCTGCCGAGGCGCGATAGAATTCTTCGGGTTTGGTCGAAAAGGTAATGACGCGCTTAAGGCCCTTGGCCCCGATCAGGCGCTTGTCATCCCCCCAACGCCCCAAAACGAAGGACGGATTGCTTTCAAGCAGCTTACGACCGTTAAGGTCTTCAAGAGTGGCCCACGCGCCCTCGCCACGACCACCAGCTCCTTTTCCGCCCAGTTTCTTCTTTTGCGATTTGGACGATGATGATGGCTTCATTCGGTTCAGGATGATGACAACCAGCGGAATGAACATCGGGACGATGAAACAGACAGCCCCCAACAGGGCCAACTCGTAATCACCGTTAAACAGCCCAAGGGCGATAACCATACCGCCAAGAGCCCACAGCAAAACCATGACGACCCGAAATAAGCCAGTCCCCATCTATCACTCCCCACGAATGCGCCTGCACCGTGAAAAGATGCCGGTTCTTTTATCCCGATCTTGCTTCCACGGTTTTATTGATGATTTGTCCCAGCACCCGCGCGAAAAATAATCGAAGGTTGCACGGAATGTTCAATTATATGCTTATACAGTTTTATGCCCCTTAAAGCACTGAGTCTTTGGGGGAATGCGCGGTTTTACAGATGGTCCAAACGACAACACCCCTGCAAGCGACGGGCTTGCAGGGGTGTTTGTCATGTTGAAAGACCGCCTCGGGTCAGATCAGGCCGAAACCGGCTCGGATCCTTCGTCAGAGGTGGCACCTTCTTCGTCATCGCGACCTGCTGCGCGGCTACGACCGCGGCGGGCGGTCGGATGGCGACCACGGGTACGTGCGGTACCGCTTGCGGCACGGCGCGGTTTCTTTTCACCGTCTTCGCCCTGCTCGGCAGTGTCGGTTTTGTCGGCACTTGCCGGTGCATCATCACCAGATGCTTCTGCCGGTGCGCTTTCCTCTGCGCTGGCGTCATCATCTGATTTCCGCGGGCGACCACGGCCCGGACCACGTGCATCCGAACGACGCGCACGCGGCGCGCGTTTCGGACGGCCACCATCATCTTCCGACGTTTCAGCAGAAGTGTTTTCTGCCTCTACCGGGGTGTTGTCATCGCCATTGTTTGACGCAGAGTCTGCGTTTTCGTTGGCGTCACCCTGTTGATCATCGTTCTGATTTGACTGGCCATCACTGCGGTCGTCACGGCCACGATTGTTGCGCTGACGATTATTGTCACCACCACGTTCCTCACGGCGCTGGTTTTCCCATTCCTGGGCAGCCTGAAGGATGCGGTGGTAATGTTCCGCGTGCTGATAGAAGTTTTCCGCAAGAACCGGATCGTCGGTGCAATCCTTCGCAAGGGAAATGTATTTTTCATAGACCTGTTGGGCGTTACCGCGTACGCGGCCATCCGGTCCATTACTGTCAAAATTCTGAAATTTTGGATTTACTGGACGTTTATTCGACTGTTGCCGTCCGCGCGGACGTTTATTGTTATTTCTCATATCAACATGACTTTGGTGTTGAAGGACAATCCGGTAGCATCATCGGCTCCGGAACCACTCCGTCTGAAAAACATATTTCCCGCTAAACAGCGCCGATCACGGCATTATTTTTACAAACCTGCCGGGAACCTTGAAAGGAACGGAGATTGTCGACTGTTTACAGGGGAACACGGCGCTTTCATAAGCGCGTTGGGCACCCGGCCCGTTCGATTCAACCTATATGGCTTGATCGGTTATTCCAACTGTTTTTTTCACTCGCCTGCGCTTTTTTTACATCACAGGTGCGGAAATATCAGATTACGCAACGTCCGACGGAACAACGGGTTTTCTTTGCCGCAACGCAGCGGACAATTCCGCCAAGGTCTTCGCGATACTCCACCCCGACAAAACCGGCCTCAACCAGCATCTGGCCGACATCGTTTTCCTGCCCGCGACCGATTTCAAAGATGACAAAACCGCCGGGCTTTGCCAGATCAAACGCGACACGCGACAAAACGCGATAGGCCGCCAAGCCATCCCCCTCATCGGTCAGGGCAAGACGGGGGTCAAATTTTTGCACCTCCGGCGACAGGGTCGTCATTTCGTCGGCTGTGATGTAGGGCGGGTTTGACATTACAAGGTCAAATCCCTCCGCCCGGTCTTTTTCATCAAGGGCGCTGTCCCAATCCGAGACGCGGAATTCGACGCTGTCATCAAGCTCAAGCAGCTTGGCATTTTCACGCGCACAGGCCACCGCCCCCGCGCTTAGATCAAGTCCTATGCCAGTCGACCCCGGCAGATCGCCAATCGCCGACAACAACAAACACCCCGTCCCGGTGCCGAAATCAACAATCCGCGGCGCATCGGCATCCTCAAGGAAATCAATTGCCCATTCGACAAGTGTTTCACTATCGGGGCGGGGCTCAAGCGTTTCGGGTGACAGCTTGAAAGTATGGCGCCAGAAATCACGTTCGCCCAATATACGACCGACCGGTTCATGCCCAAGACGGCGTGCAATCATGCCCCGAAAGGTTTCCGCCTTGTCATCAGGCACGATATCTTCGGGCCATGCACTGATCCGGCCCCCATCAACACCCGCGGCCCGTGCCAGAAGAATACGCGCATCCATCCGCGCGTTTTCAATACCGGCATCGGTTAAGGCCGTGACGGCCTCAGCCATCAGGCTGCCAAGGGTCGATGGGGTGTCAGAAGGCATGATCAGCTTTCAATTTCGGCAAGCTTCTGGGCCTGCTCCTCGGCGATCAGGGCATCAATCATTTCATCAACCGCCGGACCACCGGCAATAAAATCATCCAGGCGATAAAGTGTAAGGTTGATGCGATGATCTGACACGCGCCCTTGCGGGAAGTTATAGGTGCGAATGCGTTCCGAGCGGTCACCCGACCCGACCTGTGATTTACGGTCGGCCGCACGTTCGCTGTCCTTGCTTTCGCGTTCCTGATCATAAAGACGCGACATCAGCATCTTCATGGCTTTTTCTTTGTTCTTGTGCTGCGACTTTGCTTCCTGGCTGGCGGCAACCACACCGGTCGGAATATGGGTAATGCGCACAGCACTATCGGTGGTGTTAACGTGCTGCCCCCCCGCGCCCTGCGATCGATAGGTATCAATGCGCAGATCCTTCGGATCGATCTTGATATCAACTTCCTCGGCCTCTGGCAGCACGGCCACGGTCGCGGCCGATGTATGAATACGCCCGCCACCTTCGGTCACCGGCACGCGCTGCACGCGATGCACGCCACTTTCAAACTTCAGACGGGCAAACACATCGGTACCCGACACGTTGACGATGACTTCCTTGAAACCGCCAAGATCGTTTTCGCTGGCATCCATCTGCTCGAACTTCCAGCCGCGCCCTTCGGCGTAACGCTGATACATGCGGTACAAATCAGCGGCAAACAAGGCGGCTTCTTCACCGCCGGTGCCAGCGCGAATTTCAAGGATGGCGTTCTTGGTGTCGGCCGTATCTTTCGGGATCAGCATCAGCTTCATCTGACGCTCTGCCTCGGGCAGCTTATCCTGAATGTCGTATTTTTCGGCCTCGGCCATTTCGCGCATATCGCGATCGCTTTGCGGATCGGCCAGGATTTCCTCGGCTTCTTCCAGATCGTTTAGAAGCTTTTTATATGCCTCAATCGCCTCGACCACCGGGGCCAGTTCTGCATGTTCGCGCGACAGCTTGGAAAAGCCATCCCCATCAAGCTCTCCGCTTGAAAGAAGCGAATTGAGTTCGTCGAACCGGCGTGTAACGCCTTCGAGTTTCCCAAGGTCCAAACTCACTCTTTATTCTCCTGTTCAGGGTCGCCGGGCACGTCATCGCGGCCAAGCGGCTTGTCTTCAAGTTCAAACAGGCGCGACAGCAGTTTCTGGGCCTTGACCCATTCCACGGTGCCCGCACCGTCTGTTGTCGTCGCCAAATCTTTCAATGCCTGTGTCGGCGTATGCAAAAGGCGATTGATCAAAAGCCTTGTCGCCTTTTCCGCGTCCCCATGACTTTCGGCCAACGCATCTGCGCGCACCGCTTCAAACCGTTTGCGCAGATCGGCGATTGCCGGCACGGCTGCGCGCTGCGCACGATCACGCACAAAGTTATCAATTTCCGCTTCGATCAACGCCCAAGCCTGATCGGCCTTTTCTTCACGGCCGCCACGCCCTTCGGCGGCGATCTTTTCCAAATCCTCGATCCGGTAAAAGAAAACCTCGTCAATCTCGTCGACCTGCGGATCAATATCCCCCGGCACGGCCGTATCGATCATCAGAACCGGACGGAACCGGCGACGTTTGACCGCCGCCATCGCACGATCCTTGTCGATCATGTAACGCCGCGATCCACCTGCGGTAAGAACAAGGTCGGCCTCGGCCAGAAGCCGATCCAGATCATCGATTTCCGACCAGTGGCAATCCAGCCTGCGCGCCACCAGACGCGCACGGGCTGCCAAGCGATCTGTTACCAGAATGCGTCCGATGCCCCGTTCTGCCAGCGATGCGGCGATCAGTTCCCCCATGTCGCCGGCACCCGCCAAAAGCAGGGTACAGTCACCAAGGTCACCATGCAGGTCGCGCGCAACCGATTGCGCTGCGGCAGCAATTGATACAGCCCCCTGCCCGATCCCGGTTTGATTGCGGACCTTTTTGGCAATGGCATAGGCCGTCTGATAGACCAGTTCCAACTCACGCCCGACCAGATCATGCTTGCGCGCGATCCGATGGGCATCCTTGACCTGACCAAATACTTCGGGCTCGCCAATCACCAGACTGTCGAGTGACGCCGCAACGGCAAACATATGGCGAAGCGCATCCCGGCCAGACCGGATGTAAAGCTCGGTCGCAAGCTGATCCCGATCCAGATCCGCCCAAAGCGACATCAGATCAATCAGGCGTTCACGCCCGCGTTCGGCCTCGGACGCCAAAAGATGCACTTCGGTGCGATTGCAGGTCGAAACGACGACCGCCTGACCCAAACGGGCCTGTTCAATGGCGGCCAAGAACTGTGGCAGACGGGCTTCTTCGATGAAAAGACGGTCGCGGGTATCCTCGCTTGAGCGCCGATGATTGGTGCCGATCACCATCAGGCGATCCAGCGGCCAATCCCCGGCATCCTCATGCGAAATCGCGTCCGTCACACCATTCTCACTTTTTGCCGATCACATCAGCCAGTTGATCAAGCGCCACTTCCTGCTGCTCGCCACTGTCAAGGTCGCGCAACTGAGCCACACCCTTGGCAAGTTCATCATCCCCAAGGATGACCGCCTTGCAGGCATTGGCCTTGTCCGCACGTTTCATGCGTTTTTTCATGTTGCCGGAATAGCCAAGCTCGACCGCAACACCCGCCTCGCGCAGGGTCTGGGCAAGGGTACGACATTTGGCCTCGGCCGCGTCGCCCATCGGGATCAGCGCCACGGGGCGTGCACCCGCCGGGGCTTCGCCCACCATCAATGCCAGGCGTTCAACACCCGCGGCCCAGCCAACACCGGCCGTCTGCGGACCACCCATGGTCGAAATCAGCCCGTCATAACGGCCACCGGCCATGACAGTACCCTGCGCACCAAGGGTGTTGGTGGTGAACTCGAAACAGGTGTGGCAGTAATAATCAAGACCACGCACAAGACGCGGGTTCAGCTCGTAATTGATGCCGATATCGCCAAGGCCCTCGGTCAAAGCCTTGAAGAATTCCTTGGAATGCTCGTTGAGGTATTCGGCAAACAGCGGCGCATTGGCCACCAGTTCGCGATCGCCTTCGTCCTTGGAATCAAGGATCCGCAGCGGGTTCTTTTCAAGGCGCGAACGGCTGTCTTCCGACAGCTTGTCAAAATGGCCCTTGAAGTAATCAACCAGCACATCGCGATACGCCGCACGGCTTTCCGGGTCACCAAGGGTGTTAAGTTCAAGCGTGATGCTGTCCCAAAGACCAAGGGCCTTTAGGATATGCGCACCATAGCCAATCATTTCGATATCGCCCGCGACCTGTTCGACGCCAAGCAGTTCGGCACCGATCTGGTGGAACTGGCGCTGACGGCCTTTTTGCGGGCGTTCATAACGGAACATCGGGCCATAATAGCTGACCTTGACCGGTGACATCTGCTGCATGCCGTTGGAAATATAGGCACGCGCGATACCCGCCGTTCCTTCGGGACGAAGGGTAATCTGTTCGCCACCGCGATCCTCAAAGGTGTACATTTCCTTGGTGACGACGTCGGACGTGTCGCCAAGGGTGCGTGCAAACACCTCGGTAAATTCAAAGATCGGCGTGGTCATGCGATGGTAGCCATACAACTCGCCGATTTCGCGTGCGGTATTCGCGATGTAATCCTGCAGACGGTTCTGTTCCGGCAGAAGGTCGTGCGTGCCACGGACGGGTTGAAGCGATGCCACTTTGGGTCTCCGATCTAACTTGAATTCCAGATATTTGCGCGAAACGTCAATCGGCGCAAACACATGCGAACATGAAAATAGCTTTCCGCCGGTGTGGCGGAAAGCCAAAAGTAGTCAATACTGCCTTGCTATTCCGCCGCGGTTTTCTTGGCGGCTTCTTCGGCTTCGATCTTGGCAGCACGTTCTTCGACCAGTTCGACGATATGGTCGACCATCTTTTCCGTGCTGATATTGTGATCCGGGCGGCCGGAAATATACATCTTGTGGTTCCCACCACCGCCACCGGTCAGCCCGATATCCGTTTCACGCGCTTCGCCCGGGCCATTGACGATACAGCCAATGATCGACAGCGAAATCGGGGTCGAGATATGGGCAAGGCGCTTTTCAAGCTCTGCCACGGTCTCAACCACGTTAAAGCCCTGACGCGCGCAAGACGGGCAGGAAATGATCTGAACCCCACGGGTGCGAAGCCCCAGCGATTTCAGGATATCAAAACCAACATGGATTTCCTCAACCGGATCGGCAGACAGCGAAACGCGCAAGGTGTCACCAATACCCGCCCACAACAGGTTGCCCATGCCGATGGAAGACTTCACCGTGCCACCGCGCAGACCACCGGCTTCGGTGATGCCAAGATGCAGCGGATAGTCACATGCCTCGGCCAGGCCGTAATAGGCGGCAACAGCAAGGAATACGTCAGATGCCTTGACCGAGATTTTGAATTCACGGAAATCCTGATCTTCAAGAATTTTGGCGTGGTTCAACGCACTTTCGACCATCGCCTCTGGGCATGGTTCGCCGTAACGTTCCAGCAATTCCTTCTCAAGCGACCCGGCATTCACACCAATGCGCATCGAACAGCCATGATCCTTGGCGGCCTTTACAACTTCACGCACACGTTCGGTCGATCCGATATTGCCCGGGTTGATGCGCAGGCATGCGGCCCCTGCCTCGGCGGCCTCGATCGCGCGTTTGTAATGGAAATGGATGTCGGCCACGATCGGGACATGCACCTGTTTGATGATGTCTTTCAGGGCCGCGGTTGATTCCCGATCCGGGCAGGACACACGAACGATATCCGCACCGGCTTCTTCCAGTCGATGGATCTGCGCAACGGTCGCGTTCACATCGGTGGTCAGGGTGTTGGTCATCGACTGCACCGAGATCGGTGCATCCCCGCCAACTTCCACGTCACCGACACGGATTTTGCGGCTTTGACGGCGTTCAATATCGCGATATGGGCGGACGCTCATTTCCGGTTCCAAAATGTTTTAGATGTCTTGGGGGTGTATATAGCTTATCAAACGCGGTTTAGAAACCGTTGGCTAACAGATTTTCCGCCAGATTTCGCATAGCTGTCACGAAAAAGGCGACCCGTTCGGATCGCCTTTCGCATTTTGTCTGTTTTCATCGCCCGCAGGCGTTGGCCAAACCTATTGAACGGTTGGTTCTTCTGCCTGGGTCAGATCACCAACATCAAGCGAGAAGTCCGAAATCACCGCGCCATATTCCCCAACCGGCTGGGCTTCGGAACCATCAATGCTGTAGGTCAGGGCACCGGCATTGCCGACTTCAAGTTTCAAACCGTCACGATTCGGCACCATATAGGTATCACCGGCTGTCAGCATCCGGGTCAGCAGAACATTGCCATCTGCCTCGCGAATACGAACCCAGCTGGTTTCCACCGCCGAAATGGTGACACGGCTATCAACATTGACCGCGCCAAATACGCGTGCGCCACCGGCCTCGTCAACTTCGGGTGCCGCGGGAACCGATGCAACTTCCGCTGCCGGTGCAGCCGGCGTTTCTGCGGCTGGTGCCTCTGCGACTTCGGCTTCAACCGGTGCCTGTTCTGTGGTGGTTACCACTTCGTTGGCAACGGGTGCAGCTTCCTGCGCCGGGGCTTCAGCAACTTCCTCGGACACGACTGGTGCTTCTGCCGGTTCTTCGGTTGCTTCTGCGACTTCGGCTACGGGTTCAGATGCTGGTTCTGCGGCCGGGGCCTCGGAAACGGTGGTTTCTTCAACCGGTGCATCCGTGCTGCCGGCACTTTCCGGTGCAGAGGCAACTGGTACCTCCTGATCGGCAATGACCGGTGCAGGCGTTGTTATTTCTGCCTCGGCGGCCTGTGCATCTGCGGCGTTTTCAAGATTACGCGGCGCTAAATCCTGGCTTGCCGTTGTCGAGTAGCTTGCAAGCCGCTCTGGCAACGGATCAACCAGATCGGCAATGGTTTTGCCCTGGCTCGACAGGTAGTACCATCCGCCATAAGCACCAAGACCAAGCATAACCGCGATCAGCAATACCGCCCCACCGGGTACACGGCTTTCCTGTACGGGTTTTGGGAAGGACAGTTCACTACGCACGGCCGGCGCATTGCTTTCTGCGCGGAAGCGACGTGCGATTTCTGCACCGTCCAGTCCAAGATGTTCGGCATATGCCTTTACGAAGCCAAGGCCATAAGGACCATTCGGCAATGCCGCATAGTCGCTGCATTCAATGGCTTCGATGTAAATTTTGCGAATACGAAGCATGCGGCAAACGTCTTCGACTGTTTGCCCCAAACCAACGCGGGTCGCCTTTAAAAGGCTCCCGACCTCGGTATAACCACCGATCTGGTCTTTATGTTCGTCCATCACACTGTCATTTGCAGACGAATCCCCGGACAAAGGCCTGAAACGAAGGCGTTCTCGGGTTTCGTCATCCAAATGATCTTCCTTTCGCTTTTTGATCGCCAACTGCGCACCCCCACGTTACGATCTAGCAATAAAACTAGCAGATATCCCCACCAAAAGCGATTGTTTTTAAAGTTTTACACCGTGATCTATTGCGAAAGCCTTAAGACGCGAACGCAATGATCTGGTCGGATTATCCATTATCGTCAGAATATAACTCTCGACTTCAGACTTACACATGCTTCTGACCATTTCCTTGACCGGACCAACAGAGGCAGGCGCCATCGACAAGCGTTTAATTCCCAAACCGATAAGGGCCATCGCCTCAAGCGGACGTCCCGCCATTTCACCACAGATGGTCAGGCGAACGTCCTTTTGATCGCACAGTGTCACCAACTGGCGCATGAATGCGAACACACTTGGTGACAGCGTGTCATACCGGCCCTCGATCCTTGGATTGCCGCGGTCAGCAGCAAACATGAACTGCAACAGATCATTCGTCCCAACCGAGAGGAAATCAACCCGTTGCAGCAAGGCCGGAGCCTGCCAGATCAGGGCGGGGACTTCAAGCATTGCTCCGACTTCAACCTTGCGCGGGATAAATCCGCGTACGGCTTCACGTTTGAGCTGCTCATCAAGAACCGCCTTTGCCTGATCAAATTCAGCAACTTCGGCGATCATCGGGAACATGACATAAAGATCGCGGTCATGCCCGGCCCGGATCAGTGCACGCAACTGATGCACAAGCACCGCCGGACGATCCAGTGTAATCCGGATCGATCGCCAGCCCATCGCCGGATTCTCTTCTGTCATATCCTCCCAATAGGGCAGCAATTTGTCACCACCCACATCAAGAGTCCTGAAAACCACCGGTCGGCCTTCGGCCTGTTCGAAAATACGGTCATAAAGCCGGGTCTGATCGGTAATGTCAGGCATGGCGGATCGCACCATGAACGGAATTTCCGTCCGATAGAGGCCAATCCCGTCGGCCCCGCTTTCAATCACATGCGGAACATCAATCAAAAGCCCGGCATTCACGTTAAGTGAAATCTCCGCCCCGTCGGTCGTTTCCGCCGGAAGGTCACGCATCTGGGCATAAAGCGCCTTTCGCTCTGCCCGGGCGCGCAACGCGCCGTCAATCACTGCGCGCACGTCTTCGCTTGGCCGAACGAACAGCTGGCTGTTATCGGAATCGACAATCAGCGGATCACCGGCCTCGACCTTATCAAGCACCCCTTTGACCCCACCCAGAACCGGGATATCAAGGGCGCGCGCAACGATTGCGACGTGCGAGGTGTGCGACCCTTCTTCAAGGGCAAGACCGCGCAGACGGGTATGATCATAATCAAGAAGTTCTGCCGGGCCGATATTGCGCGCCACCAGAATGATATCATCGGGCAGATCGCCAAAGGCCGGGGATTGATACTGCCCCGAAAGATGCTGCAGCAATCGGTTGGCCAGATCTTCAAGATCGTGCAACCGTTCGCGCAAATAGGGGTCGGTCACCTGCGCCATACGCGCGCGGGTGTCGTCATGCACCTTCTGAACCGCGGCCTCGGCCGTCAGGCCGGTATGTACCGCCTCGGTAATGCGGTTCAGCCAGCCGGTATCCTGAGCAATCATCCGATAAGCTTCAAGGATGTCGCCCGGGTCATCGCCTTCATCCATGCCGTTGATGCCAGAAACGGCTTCCAGCATCTTATCAAGATGGTTCTGAAGACCGTGCATGGCTTCGCGCAGGCGCGTCAGTTCTTCTTCCGGGTCGTCCGAAACCATGCGGTCGATGACGATGCGCGGCTCGTGCAATACGGCAATGCCCTTGCCGATCCCTGGTGCCAGACGCGCCCCGCCCAGACGCAGCGGCAACAACGCAATACCGTCGGCCGGGATCAGTTCCTCGCGGCTGACAAGTTCGCCACCGGCGACCATTTCGGCCAGCACCATGGCGACGTTTTCAAGCGCTTCCTGTTCGTCCTCGGAATACAGGCGTTCGGTCCGGTTCTGCACGGCAAGCACACCGATGATACGGCCACCGCGCAGGATCGGCACACCGATCATCGAATGATAGATTTCCTCGCCGGTTTCCGGACGATAGGCAAAGTTCGGATGGCCTTGCGCGTCCTTGAGGTTAAGCGGGCGGGCATGGGCCGCAACAAAACCGACAATCCCCTCGCCCACACGAAGGCGGGTCAAGTGAACTGCTTCCTTGGACAGACCACAGGTCGCAAACAGTTCCAGCACTTCGCCCGCACGCATCACATAGACCGAGCACACCTCCGCCACCATATCAGCAGCAATGATGGTCACAATCTGTCCGAGGCGTTCTTCAGCAGTCCCCGGTCCAGCCATGACGTCGCGCACACGCTTTAGAAGGCGTCGCGGACCTGTGACTGCGGCGGACGGAATGCTCATTTGACTTAGCTGTCTCTCTTAACCAGGGATTGAACGGCCTGTTCGACCAACTCTTCGAGGATTTCGGAAACCGGTTGTTCTTTCTTTACCATACCAACCGACTGTCCTGCCATAACCGATCCGCTTTCGACGTCACCATCGATCACCGCACGGCGCAGGGCACCCGCCCAGAAATGTTCAATTTCAAGCTGTGCAGCGCCTTGGTCAAGCTCGCCTGCGCGGAACTTTTCAATCACGGCACGTTGGGTGTTGCGGAATTCTTCGGTGCCCTTGTTGGCAAGCGCGCGTACCGGAATGACCGGGAAACGGTCATCAAGCTGCACGGTGGTCACCGCATCGCGCGCACTTGCGCGGATAAAGGCCTTTTTGAAGTCAGGATGCGCAATGCATTCCTCGGCACAAACAAGCCGCGTGCCGATCTGGACACCCGATGCCCCCTGCTCAAGCAAACCGGTAATCGCTTCACCGCGGCCAATCCCCCCGGCACAGAAAACAGGAATGTCGGAAACTTCCGGCAGGATTTCCTGTGCCAGAACCGTCAGCGATACCGGGCCAACATGGCCACCAGCTTCGCTGCCCTCGATCACCAGCGCATCGGCACCCGAGCGGATCAGCTTCTTGGCCAGAACCAGTGCCGGGGCAAAGCAGATAACCTTGGCAAATTCCTTGGCCTGCTTGATCGAGTTTGATGACGGCAGGCCGCCAGCAAGAACCACATGACCAACACTGTGTTCACGGCACACTTCAATCAGCTCATTGAGCTGCGGGTGCATGGTGATCAGGTTGACGCCAAACGGCTTGCTGGTCATTTCCTTGGTGGCGGCGATTTCGGCCGACAACAGATCCGGGGTCATCGACCCGCAGGCAATCACACCAAAACCACCCGCATTGGAGACCGCCGAAACAAGGTGACGCTCTGAAACCCAGGACATGGCGCCGGCCATGATGGCGTAGTCGGTGCCAAGGAATTCCTTGCCCGATGCCCACAGGTTTTCCAGGCGCGCCCGTGCGGCGTCAATTTTCGGATCACTCATATTCTCTGTACCCCAAAGCAGAAAACGCAGGAGACCAGTGGTCTCCTGCCATTTCATTACAAAGGCTGAAACACACTGCTCCAGCTAGTATGTATTATTACAGGTAATTTAACAGCGGCTTAATCGCCAAACTGTTGAACTTACTCGGCATCCAGACCGTATGCCGTGTGCAACGCACGAACGGCAAGTTCGGTATATTCCTCGGCGATCAGAACACTGACCTTGATTTCCGAGGTCGAGATGACCTGAATGTTGATGCCTTTTTCCGCAAGGGTTTCAAACATCTTGCGCGCGACACCGACGTGGGAACGCATACCCACACCAATGATCGACACCTTGGTCACATCAGAGGTGCTGAGCAGTTCCTGATAGGCGATCTTGTCTTTGTTCTTTTCGATCACCTGAAGCGCACGCTGGAATTCACCACGCGGAACGGTAAAGGTCATGTCCGTGCTTTTGCCGTCTTCTGAGACGTTCTGCACGATCATGTCGACATTGATATTGGCATCAGCCAGCGGGCTGAAGATTGAAGCGGCAATGCCTGGCTTGTCCGCAACTTTCACCAAGGTGATCTTGGCTTCATCACGGCTATAGGCAATTCCGCTGACGACTTCCTGTTCCACGATCTCGTCCTCGTCTACAACAAGTGTTCCTTCTGCATCACTAAAGGTAGAACGGACCTGCACCCGCACGCGATGGTTCATTGCCATCTCGACTGAACGGGTTTGCAGAACCTTTGCACCAAGGGATGCGAGTTCCAGCATTTCTTCGTAGGTAATCTTTTCGATCTTGCGCGCCTTGGGCACAATGCGCGGATCGGTGGTGTAAACACCATCGACATCGGTATAGATGTCGCAACGATCAGCATTGAGTGCCGCGGCAAGGGCGACCGCCGACGTATCCGAACCGCCACGCCCAAGGGTGGTGATACGGTTGTCGGGTGCGATCCCCTGGAAACCGGCCACGCAAACGACTTCGCCGCCATTCATGCGCTTATCAAGCTCGGTGGTGTCGATTTCCTTGATGCGGGCCTTGGCATGTGCGCCGTCGGTCTTGATCGGGATCTGCCAGCCAAGCCAGGAACGTGCAGGCACATCCATGCTTTGCAGCGCCATTGCCAGCAAACCGACAGTCACCTGTTCGCCCGACGATACGATCACGTCATATTCACGTGCATCATACATCGGCGAAACTTCCTGCGCCCAGCCAACCAGTTCGTTGGTCTTGCCCGACATGGCGGACACGACAACAGCAACCTGATTGCCGGCATCGACCTCGGATTTCACCCGGCGCGCGACATTCTTGATTTTCTCGACATCGGCGACCGAAGTGCCGCCAAATTTCATGACAATACGGGCCATGAAGTATCCCCGCTATGCTCGCCGTCCATCGGCTGTCCGAACGTGACGGCATGTGATCCGGTCTCAGCTCAGGATAGCATGCCGCACTCACAGCGCTTTCCCTGATCCAAGCGGCGTTATCAATACTGCCATAATTCACATGAAACAAGCTTCAAGGATGCCGACCACTACTCGAAGGGCACTTTTTTTCAATGGGGAAGATTCAACTCCACGAATGCCACTAAGTCAGAGCCCATCATAACCACGAGCACGACATTTCAATCACGCTTCTTCAGAATCAGTCTTCTCTCAACCGGAGGACAAATCCTGCTTCACGTTGCACGCTATAAAGCGGTCGGCGATCCTATTATGCACCTATCGCCCTCTATCGATTTCATTCAACTTTTCAAGGAACGACACGATGTCTTCCACGCCTTCATCATTTGCCATTTTCCTAAAGCAGTTTAGTCTTTTGACCCCTCTAATAAGATTGATGTCTGCAAACATGGTTTTAACAACAAAAACCATTGAAAAAACTACCGCAGCCATGACCCCAACCGATCGCAGCAGATAGACAATGGAGACTTCGAGCCCAACAGTTGCCCGCTCAAAAGCCCTGTCCGTTTGGGCGGATATGGTTTCTTTCGAGGCTATCGCGTCCTGCAAATCATTGTTAGCCTTATCGAATACACCGTTGAATTCTTCAACTAGACCATCTTTGATCTGAAGGAATGTCGTTTCGCTAACGCCGTCCAAGAAAAACTTCGCAACCTTTGCTGCCTCGTTATCTGACGAAAACATTCCCCCTTTACATATTACGGCTTCATCTCTTGATGCGAATTTATTCAATTCAACTTCGTTCAGATACCCAATTGGATGACTCTGAATAAAAGTAGAGTTATTTCCTTTATGAAGAGTCCCATACCTAACAGAAAGTTCTGAGAACAGTGACTGATCGTCGCGACTATTCGGCAAACCAAAACTCGCGCGAAATACGTATTGTGATGAATTCCCAGATAGAGGCGAACAAATTGCCTGCCAAAACTGCTCCGGAGATCCTGAGGCTGCAATCCGCGCTATAAACTCATTCAATGAAGGTGCATAGGTTTCCATTTTGTCTATGTATTCATCGAGAACATTCGTAGAAAGTGCATTTGCTAGTATCTCTCTCTTCGCTGTATCGCGGACATCAGTCATCATTCCGTCCGAAATCACAGACATTACCTCGCGAGAAAGAACCTGCTCTTTGGCCCAAAAACCCGCGCCGATTAGCAAGCAAAAGCAAGCCACAATCCTCAAGTACTCAAGCCAAAATCGCACCACAACCTCCGAAAGTATTGAAAAAATAAATACTACTTAAAATAAAAACCTGCATCAAGAACAAGTTGCTTCGACACGTGAGCGCGCGTAAACAATTCAGAAGATAACTTGATTTACTGACACGCCTTCGGAGCCACACCATGTCGGACGCATCCGCACCCACCAGCCGCACCGCCAATGCCGATGAAATCGCACGTTTTTCTGCGATGTCTGAAAAGTGGTGGGATCCAAATGGTGTGATGAAGCCGCTGCACAAATTCAATCCGGTGCGCCTGCAAATCCTGCGCGACAATATCTGTGCGCATCTTGGCCGCGATCCGGAAACGATTGAGCCGCTTAAAGGCATCGAAATCATCGATATCGGTTGTGGGGCTGGTTTGTTGTCCGAGCCGCTTGCGCGCATGGGGGCAAAGATGACCTCGATTGACGCGTCCGAAAGCAATATCGAAGTCGCCAAAATCCATGCCGCACAATCCGGTCTTGAAATCGACTATCGCTGCGCAACACCGGAAATGCTGGCCGATGAGGGCAAGCAGTTTGATATCGTTTTGAACATGGAAGTCATCGAACATGTCGATGACCCGCAATTCTTCATGCAGGCCTGTGCATCGGTGCTCAAACCGGGTGGCTTGATGTTTGTCGCCACACTGAACCGCACGATCAAGTCACTGGCCCTGGCCAAGATCGGCGCGGAATATGTTCTGCGCTGGCTGCCTGCGGGCACCCATGACTGGCGGAAATTTGTCAAACCATCGGAAATGTCGGGCTATCTGCGTGGTGCCGGTCTGGACCTTCAAGATATCACCGGGGTGGCTTATAACCCGTTCAACGACACATGGTCGCCCGCCCCGCGTGATCTTGATGTGAATTATATGGTGATTGCCAAAAAGCCTGACTGATCTTCTTGGATCGCGTCAGTTCTTTTTGGTTCCGTCATCCCACGGCAACGCCATGACATCGATGCCTTCATCGACCAGCTCGGCTGTTTCCTTAAGCGACGCCTGACCATAAATGCCGCGCTTTTCGGTTTCGCCGTAATGGATTTTGCGGGCTTCTTCGGCAAACTTGTTGCCGACATTTTCGCAATTGCTTTCGACCTGTTTGCGAATTTCGGCAATTGCGGCCTGGGTCGCTTCGGCGATTGCCTTTTGCTGTTGTTTTTCAGCAGCGGCTTCTTTTTGCCGCGACGTGCGCAAACGCGGCGCCATCAGGGCCTTGCCAACATTTGACGTTCCACACACCGGGCAGGACAAATCCCCGCTGGCGGCCTGCGCGTCATATGTTGCGCCGTCCTTGAACCAACCTTCGAATTCGTGATCATGTTCGCATTTAAGCTGAAATAGAATCATGATGGTACGTGTATAAGCCAAACCAGTAGCAAAACGATAACACTATCAGATACAGATCATATGGCGCGCATCGGCGGGGATCGCCAGCCTGCGGGCGCCACACTCAATAACCAAGATTTACAAAAATGTCATCCCAATTGCCATCAAGCTGGGTCACACAGCACTGCCCCACGCCACACCCTGCCCGCAATCGCGCGCTTGACCTTGCCTGCGGCAAGGGACGGCACAGCTTCTGGCTGGCGGATCAGGGCTGGCAGGTGACGGCAATCGACCGCGACCTCTCGCAAACCGATACCGATACGAACCCTGCGATCAACTGGATCGAAGCCGATCTTGAAACCGGCAGCTGGCCATTGGGCGATAAACAGTTCGATCTGATCGTTGTTACCAATTACCTGCATCGGCCGCTGTTTGAATATCTTCGCGACGCCGTCCGACCGGGCGGCACCCTGATCTATGAAACCTTTATGGTCGGGAACGAGGCATATGGCCGTCCGCGATCACCGGATTTCCTGCTGCGCGCCGATGAACTGGCAGACACATTTTCCGACTGGACGATCACAGCCCATCAGCAAGGACCGGTGCGCGCCATAAGCGACAATGAAATTACGGCGATAAAACAATCTATTGTAGCGCAGAAGCCTGGATAAGGCCGATCAGTTGAACAACACAGATGACTGAAACAAATCCGTAACATACTGTTTTTGCAAAAAGAAACACAACTTTCACAATTAAAATGTGTCGTTTCTGGCATCTTCCCTGCTGCTGTTTCAGGCATAGGCGTTAAGAGAGAAAAGCCATGAACGATAAATACGAAATCATCGAAGATAGCGACGATATCCCGTCCAACCCGACCAACAATCCGTGCATCGACGATCTGATCAATGCACGCTTTTCCCGCCGCGGCTTTTTCAAAGGCCTGATGGCGACGTCGGCTGTTGTGGGCGCAGGCATTGCGACTAGAGGCGTTGCCAAGGCGCAGTCGCCATCCACCCTAACCTTCAAATCCATCCCGCAGAAAATCACCGAAACCCATGCTGTTGCTGACGGTTATGACGCCAGTGTGCTGATCCGTTGGGGCGACAAGGTTGTCGCCGATGCACCGGCATTCGTTCCGGGTCAGGTCGATGCCAACGCGCAGAACAAGCAGTTCGGTTATAACTGCGACTATGTCGGCTACATGCCGCTTCCGGTTGGTTCCCAGAATTCCGACCATGGCCTGCTGTGCGTCAGCCACGAATACACCAATGCCGAATTGATGTGGTCGGGCCTCAAGGACGCGATGGACGCATCCGAAGAACAGGCACTGCATGAAATTGCTGCCCACGGTCATTCGGTCATCGAAGTCAAGAAAACCGGTGGCAAATGGCAGGTTGTTGACGGGTCCGATTATGCCCGCCGCATCTCCCCGATTGACACCGAAATGCAGATTACCGGCCCGGCTGCTGGTCATGACCGCCTTAAAACCAACACCGACCCGACCGGCACCCGTGTTATCGGGACGCTGAACAACTGTGCGGGCGGTAAAACCCCGTGGGGTACGGTTCTGATCGCCGAAGAAAACTTCAACGGTTACTTTGGCGGCGATATCGCCAAAACCAGCGAAGAACGCAACTACAAGCGTCTGGGCATCAGCCAGGACAGCTGGTACTCGTGGGTTAAATATTTCGACCGCTTCAATGTTGAAAAAGACCCGAACGAGCCGAACAAATTTGGCTGGATGGTTGAAATCGACCCGTACGATCCGACCTCGATGCCGAAAAAGCGCACCGCCCTTGGCCGCTTCAAGCACGAAGGTGCCACCGTCATCATCAACAAGGACAACTCCGTTGTTGCCTATTCCGGTGATGATCAGCGCTTTGACTATCTCTACAAATTCATTGCGGCAAACAAATACAATCCGAATGATCGCGCCGCGAACATGGACCTTCTGGAAAACGGCACCCTGTTTGTCGCCCAGTTCCACGAAGATGGCAGCCTTGACTGGATGCCGCTGATCTTTGGCGAAGGCCCGCTGACCGCTGAAAACGACTTCCACAGCCAGGCGGATGTTCTGATTGAAGCACGCCGTGCGGCCGACCTTCTGGGCGCAACCCAGATGGACCGCCCCGAAGACGTCGAACCGAACCCGGTCAACGGCAAGGTCTATGTCATGCTGACCAACAACTCCAAGCGCAAGGAAGGCAACGCAGCAAACCCGCGTGCGGCCAACCCGCATGGTCACGTGCTGGAACTCACCCCTCCGGGTGGTCGCGGCAAGGATGCCGATCACACCGCTTCGCGCTTTACCTGGGACATCATGATTGCTGCTGGCAACCCGGCGGTTGCCGATGACAAGGCGGTTTACCATCCGGCGGCAGAATCCTGGGTTTCCTGCCCGGACAACATGGCAATCGACCATCGTGGTCGGTTGTGGATTTCCAGCGACGGCGCACCGAAGTCCGACATTCCTGATGGCATGCATGCCACCGACGTTGATGGTCCAGGCCGTGCGCTGACCAAATTCTTCTTTGCGTGCCCGGTTGGTGCGGAAATGTGTGGTCCGGAATTCACCCCGGATGGAAAGACGCTGTTCCTCGCCGTTCAGCACCCGGCAGACGGTTCGTCCTATGACGCGCCAAGCACCCGCTGGCCGGACTTCCAGGCAGCAATGCCGCCGCGTCCGTCGGTTGTGGCTGTGACCAAAAATGACGGCGGTGAAATCGCGGGCTAATCCCCTGCGTCACTGTCCTGAAATGCAAAACGCACCGGCCAGTTTGCCGGTGCGTTTTTGCTTGTCTGCGCGCCCCCAATATTACTTGATCGGGGCTGCCATATCATAGGTGCCGTCATTATCTGAAATCGCCATCCAGCTTTTGTCCGACGCGGACTTGCTTTCAAGATCGGTCCAGTTGCCTTTGGCGGCACTGATATTGCCTGAAATATCCTCGTTCCAGAAACCAACGACGGCGGGGGTGATATTCAGATAAAGTTTCCCGTCGACAATCCGCCACAGGTTCGGATTGGCCGGCACTTTGCCGCCCTTTACAACCCCATATGCGCAATGACCGTCAAAGGCCGGCGCGTATTTCGCCGGATCGGCCAGAAACATGTCGCGGTTTTCCTCAGACGCAAATGCCCAGGTCGCACCATTATATTCAGCCGTAATGTCGGCCCGGCCCGGAACGGCATGGGGCTGCATCATGCCGACATCCTTTTGCGGCAAGTTGAAATAGGCCACCGCGTCATAGCCGCTGATCGCAAAGCCGGTTTCATCGACGTATTGCTCGCCCGCAAAAGCGGCACCCGACAGGCCAAAAACAAATGCGGTACCGATCAAAAACTTTTTGAACATCATCCCTGTTCCTCCGTTTGAAAATCCCTGATGAACCGAGTTTGCCCGGGAAGGGCTTCAAAGCGAAATGACGTTGCGACACTGTTTCGTGAGATTGCGTGAGCCTGTGAAAAACCGCTCAACGCTTCCTATATCAATCAAAGAGAATTACCCCTTGACCTCAACTATAGTTGAGGAATTACCAAGATGGGAAATCGGAAAACAGACATCCCAAAACAAGGATAAGCCATGACTGCTTCATTTCTCGAACACGTGAATTTTACGGTCGCCGATCCGGCGAAAACCGCAGAAAACCTTCACAACTGGTTTGGCTGGCACACCCGCTGGCACGGGGAGGCCATCCATGGCGGGCTGTCCTACCATGTTGGCAATGACACAAGTTATGTCGCGATCTATGCCCTTGGCACACCAAAGGACGGCCAGGAAAACTCCTATGCCACCATTGGCGGTCTGAACCATATCGGGATTGTCGTCGATGACCTTGATGCGACCGAGGCAAAGATCAAGGCCGACGGTATCGAGACCTTCAACCACGCCGATTACGAACCCGGTCGCCGGTTCTATTTCCGTGATGAAAACGACATCGAATTCGAAGTGGTCAGTTACGCCTGACCACTTCGATCAAGACCTGGCTAACAGGGCTTATATTCCCGATCATTGCCAAGTGATGGCACCATCCGGCGGATTTCATCAACGCGCGTCAGATCAATCTCGGCGGTGATGAAACCCGGATCGGTGCCACCATCGGCCAGAACCTGCCCCCACGGATCAATGATAAGGGAATGACCAAATGTCTGGCGCCCCCCCGGATGATCACCGCACTGGGCCGCCGCAATCACAAAGCATCCGTTTTCAATCGCACGCGCCTTCAAAAGGGTATGCCAGTGCGCCTGCCCAGTTGTGCGGGTGAAGGCCGCCGGAATGCTCAGGATATTTGCACCCGCCTTGGCGTAATCGCGAAACAGATGCGGGAACCGCACGTCATAACAGATCGTTATCCCGACCTTGCCAAATTCGGTTTCGGCCAGTCGGGCCGCATTGCCGGGACGGAATGTTTTGCTTTCGCGGTAACTTTCGCCATTCGCCAGATCGACGTCAAACATGTGGATCTTGTCATAGGACGTGATGACCTTGCCATCCGGACCAATCACGAAACACCGGTTCGCAACGCGATCTTCATCCGGCACTTTGACATGCAGCGATCCGACAATCAGGGTCGATCTCAGTTCTTCGGCCAGGTCGCAAAAGAAAACCAGACCGGGATGCTCATCTTCGGGAAAGGCAGCGGCGCGGACATTTTCGCCGCCAAACGACATCATCGACACGTTTTCAGGAAAGGCGATCAATCTGGCCCCGGCAGCATGGGCATCGCGGGCATAGGTTGCCGCCCGTGCAAGGTTATCAGACATCACATCGCGTGAATTGACCTGCACGCAGGCCGCAATGAAACGGGTCATGACGCAGTCTCCTTTTTATCATTATCCGTCTTCATGATGCGGCTCATCCCAGCCTGCCGCAATAGACAATTGGGATAGCGCAGCGGCGAACAAGGCCCGCAAAAAGACCTCCGCCTTAGCGCACACATTGCGCATTTCCCCATCAACAACCGACATCACGCACATCCCAAATTCAGTCTTTTCATCCTCAAAATTAGTGTATACAGTATTCCGTACACCTAACGAGGATCGAAGATGGAACCTCTTTCCGGCCGAAAAAGTCTGACTGACGAAGTGCATGACCGTTTGGTTGATGCCTTGTGTTCCGGTGCTCTCCCTCCCGGGACACCTTTGCGTCAGGAAGCTATTGCCGAGGAACTCAATGTCTCGCGGCAACCAGTGTTGCAAGCTCTGGGGTTGCTGCGTCGTGACGGACTGGTCGAACCGATGGGACGGCGCGGATATCGCGTTGCGCCTGTCGACAGCGACCTTGTCCGTCACGTTTATGACCTGAGAGAAGCATTTGACGGGCTTGCAGCCCGTCTTGCTGCTGAAACCAAGGCACCGGATCGGGAATCGGCTTTGCGGGCTGCCATTATACAGGGACACCACGCTCTGGGCAGCGGCGACACCGCAAACCTTGTTGCAGCCGACGTCGCATTCCATCAAACGATCTACCGTTTGTCGGGTAACCCCCTGTTGCCCGAAGCATCAGCCGCAGTCTGGCTTCAGATCAGACGCGTGATGCATGCCTACCTGCAGATCGGGTACCCCCGTGATCCGATCTGGACGGAACATCAGGCCATCGCCGATGCAATCTGTGTCGGCGATGGTCCTCTTGCCGAAAAACTGGCGCGCGATCATGGCCGCAATGCACGTGATCGCCTGATTTCCCGAATGGAAAAGCCAAGCTGACCTTCCCCTCGCTGCCACCAACAGCCCGCCTTTTCCTCGACCCTCGCACCACCAATCCTCATCGACTTCAAAAAATCTGCCAATGACCCGTCCGCGTCGCCAAAGGCAGAACCATATAAGAACGACAAGTTTCCTGTCTGGGAGGAACATCCATGAACCTTGATACAAAGCTCCGCAAACGGGCCGATGAAGGCAACCCTGTCCGGGTTGGCATTATCGGTGCTGGCAAGTTCGGATCGATGTTTTTAAGTCAGGCCGGCCATCATCCGGGCTATCACGTTCTGGGTATTGCCGATCTTAGCATTGATCGCACCAAGGCCGCCCTGCGCCGTGTCGGATGGTCTGATGACCAGTTCACCGCAAAGGATGCTGCATCGGCCTATCGCGACGGCACCACATGGCTGACCGAGGATGCAGATGCCCTGGTTGCCGCCGACGGTCTTGAAGTCATCATTGATGCCACCGGAAGCCCCGCCGCCGGTATACGCTTTGCGCTTAAGGCCATCGAACACGGCCGTCATATCGTCATGGTCAATGTCGAGGCCGATGTGCTTGCCGGTCCCCTGCTTGCCAAACGGGCTGAGGCCGCAGGCCTTGTCTATTCCATGGCCTATGGCGATCAACCGGCGTTGATTTCGGAAATGGTCGATTGGGCACGTGCGATTGGCCTGCCGGTAACGTGTGCTGGCAAGGGCACCAAATATCTTCCAATCTATCACCATGTCACGCCTGATGATGTCTGGCATCACTATGGCCTGACACCCGAACAGGCACAGGCGGGCGGCATGAACCCGCAAATTTTCAACAGCTTCCTGGATGGTACCAAATCGGCCATCGAAATGGCGGCCGTGTCCAATGCCTGTGATCTTGTGCCACAGGATTGCGGATTGCAGTTCCCGGCCTGTGGGGTGGATGATTTGCCCCGCCTTCTCTGCCCGCGTGAAAGTGGTGGCATCCTCGATCGCAAAGGCACGGTCGAGGTGGTTTCAAGCCTTGAACGCGACACCCGCCCGGTGTTTCGCGATCTGCGCTGGGGCGTTTATGTGACCTTTGAGGCCCCCAGCGATTATGTCGCGCGCTGCTTTAACGAATATGGCCTTCTGACCGATCCAAGCGGACAATATTCGACCATGTATAAGCCCTATCACCTGATCGGGTTGGAACTTGGCATTTCGGTGTCGTCTGCCGCCCTGCGCGGCGAAGCCACCGGCACCTCACGCGCCTGGTCGGGCGATGCGGTTGCCACCGCCAAGCGTGATCTTAAACCCGGTGAAATGCTTGATGGCGAGGGCGGCTATACGGTTTACGGCAAACTGATGCCTGCCCTGACGTCAAAGTCGCGTAATGCCCTTCCGATCGGGCTGGCGCATCATTTGAAAATCAAACGGCCGGTCGCCATGGATCAAACCCTGACCTGGGATGATGTCGAATTTGATGCCAAGGACCCGGCAATTGCCTTCCGCAAGGAAATGGAAACCACCTTCGGCTAACATCACAATCATCAGACAAATAAAAACCCCGGCCAAACTGGCCGGGGTTTTGTATGACAATTGCCGTTAATCAGCCAATTGGCGATCAGGCAGACAGCTTGGCTTCGAGCTTATCAGCAGCTTCCAGCGCCATCAGTTCGTCACAGCCGCCAATATGTTCGTCATTGATGAAGATCTGCGGCACGGTATGACGGCCATTGGCACGGTCCATCATTTCCTTTTTGCGACGCGGTTCCATCATCACATCGATCAGCTGGTATTTCGCACCCTTTTCCTCAAGCAGCTTTCGCGCACGCTTGCAATACGGGCACCATTCGGTGGCATAGACTTCAACTTTTGCCATGTTGCAATCATCCTTCTTCTTGCAGCCGATCATGCCCAAAGCCCCGCTGAACAGGGGATTACAGCATATGATACGGTGCGGAATTACATTCAGATGAGCGCTGTATATCAGAATTAATGTAATGCGTCATCGCACGACACGTGCAACCGTGATCACAGATACGTGCATAACGCCTGATTGCTTTAACGCCCGGACACAGGCATTGGCCGTCGCCCCGGTTGTCAGAACATCGTCAACCAACACAACCCGCGCGCCGGCAAGATTGCGTTTCTCAGCGCGCGCTTCATCGACAACAAATGCCCCGCCAACTTCGCGTTTACGTGAAGACGGCCCAAGTCCGCCAAGGCTTCTTGTATTGCGCTGACGGGCCAAAACCAGTCCGTCCCAAGGCACACCTGTCACGCGCGAAAGCTTTGCTGCCAAAAGGCCCGACTGGTTATAGCGCCGTTTCAAAAGCCGTCGTCGATGCAACGGCACCGGCACGATCAGATCGGCCTGATCCCAGATCCCCCTGCCCGCCTGATAGGTCCAGCGCGCAAGAAGCGGCGTCAGGTCACCGCGATCCGCATGCTTGAACCGCAACAGGTATTCGCGGCTGTTATCATCATACACCAGCGCCGCCCGTGCCTGATCAAAGGCCGGTTTCTTTTGCAGACAATTGCCACACAAAATCTGTCCGCTTTCATCAGGATCACCCCCGATGTTAGCGCTATCATCAAGTTCAAACGGATAGCCGCAACAAGCACATTGCGGGGCCGTGATAAACCTTAAACCTGCCCAACACTCGGCACAGACAGCATGGGTGGTATCGGTCACATCGCCACAGCCCCCGCACCGCGGTGGTAAGATGGCGTTAACGCCCATGGTTGCGACGGTGCGGACCCATTCGATCATCTGCAATGCTATCCACGATCACCTTAAGGAACGGGCAGCATAGCACACGCAAGGATTGAATTAGCCAAAATCAAATAACGGATTTTTCCGCAAGGTGTCCGCCGCCAGATCAATAAAGGCCCGAACCTTTGCCGGGGCATGGCGGCCCTCGGGATGGACCAGATGAATTGGGACCGGATCGGGATCATAATCGCCAAGCACGGCCACCAACCGCCCGTCCGCAAGATACGGGGCCGCCTGATAGGACAGCATGCGCACAATTCCCCAACCTTCAAGGGCGGCATTTCGGGCCGCCTCAATCGAATTGGTTTGCCATCTGGCATCCGGGGAGAAGCCGATCTTGCGCCCGCCATCCGGGGATCTGAATTGCCAATCAAGCCGCGCGGACGATCCGGTCGTGGCAATGATGCGATGCGCGGCAAGCTCAGACGGCTGTTGCGGCGTTCCGTATTTCTGAAAATACACTGGTGAAGCGCAAAGTATCTGGCTGACCTCTCCAACCCGCACGGCACTAAGCGATGAGTCGGCAAGATCACCGATACGCACCGCAAGGTCGATGCCTTCCTCGACAATATTGACGATGCGATCAAACAGCAAAAGGCGCGCGCGCATGTCGGGATATTCATCCAGATATGCGCCAACAATCGGGGCGACATGCATCTGGCCGAACTGAACCGGGGCGGTGATGGTCAACATACCGCTTGGTTTGGCATAGGCCCCACCAGCGGCGGCTTCGACTTCTTTAAGGTCGGCCAGCAACCTTTTGCAGTCTGCATAATACCGTGCACCGGCCTCTGTCACCGTGACCGACCGGGTTGTGCGCGTCAGAAGGCGTGCGCCTGTCACATCCTCCAGATACGCGACCGCGCGGGTGACCGCAGGCGGACTTTGACGCAATGCGCGCGCAGCAGCGGCGAAGCTGCGCGCCTCGACCACATGCACAAACACATTCATTGCTTCGAAACGGTCCATCTTACGCCCCGTGATTATTCCACTTAACGGAATACTAAATTTCCAAATAACGGAATTCCATCATTAAATAGAAATAATCACAATATCCTCCGTTTTCGCCCCATGCGAACCAGTAACTCGGAGGATGTTTCATGAAATTGCATTATTTCGCGCTGTCGGGACACGCCCATCGCGCCCACCTTTTCCTTAGCCTGCTTGGCATTGATCACGAACTGGTTCATGTCGACATGGTCAATGGCGAACACAAGTCCCCGGAATTCCTTGAACTGAACCCGTTCGGGCAGGTTCCTGTGCTTGAAGATGGCGACCTTGTCATCGCGGATTCCATCGCAATAATGGTCTATGCCGCCAAAAAGGTCGGCGCGACCAAATGGCTCCCCGAAGATGCGGCAGATCTGGCACTGGTTCAGCGCTGGCTTTCGGTTGCTGCGGGTGAAATTGCCTACGGCCCGTGTGCAGCACGTCTGTTGACGTTGTTTGGCGCAAAGTTTGATGCAAACGATGTCATTGCCCGTGCGCATGGCGTGCTGAAACTGATCGATGATCGCCTGTCAAACCGCGACTGGATTGCGCTTGATCATCCGACCGCCGCCGATATCGCGCTTTACAGCTATATCGCCAACGCCCCCGAAGGCAATGTCGCGCTTGATACCTACACGCATGTCCTTGCATGGCTGAACCGTATTGAAGCACTGCCGGGGTTTGTCCCGTTTGAAATGTCTTCGGTCGGTCTTCGGGCGGCTTCGTGATGATGTGGGCCGGTCATTGATCCCTGCGCGTAACGCGCAAGAACTTTAAGCGCGCCGGCCCCGTCTGACCTGCCTGCCCCGCTTCTCCTCGATACCGTCTTTCCAATGGACAGGAGCACGAGATGAACACGGCCAACACTACGACATCCACGCCAGTAATGCCGCCAAAAGACAGTGAGGCCTGGCACCAAGGTGAAATCGAGATGCAGGAACGCGTCGCTGTTCGCCAACAAATGGCGGATGTCGGCAAACGGGTTCTGCGTGATCACCTGATCGATCAACATCGCCAGTTTTATCCGCAACTGCCCTTTGCCGTGTTCGGAACTGTCGACGAGAACGATGATGTCTGGGCAACATTGCGCGCCAATCATCCCGGTTTCCTGTCGGCATCTGATCCCTATCACCTGTCCGTCAACTTGCCACGCGACGCTGATGACCCTGCCGATGCCGGGATGGGCGACGGCAAACCGATTGGCATGATCGGCATCGAATTGCATACGCGTCGCCGCAACCGGTTGAATGGACGCATTACCGCACAGACTGATACGAAATTTGACATTCGGGTCGGGCACAGCTTTGGCAACTGCCCGCAATATATTCGTCTGCGCGATTTCGAATTCGTCCGCGACCCGATGTCGGCACCGACATCCAAACCCGAAATATCCCGCGAACTTGATGACCGGGCGCGAGCACTGATTGCTAAGGCCGATACCTTTTTCGTTGCGACCTATGTTGATCGTAACGGCGGGCACCGCGAAGTTGATGCATCCCATCGTGGTGGCAAATCGGGCTTTGTTCATGTTGATGCCGATGGCACGCTGACAATTCCTGACTTCGCCGGAAACCAGTTTTTCAATACGCTGGGCAATATCCTTTGCAACCCCAAGGCGGGACTTGTCTTTACCGATTTTGCGACCGGTGATGTCCTGCAAATTACCGGTGACGCAGAAGTCATCACCGAAGGCCCGGAAATTAGTGCTTTCAAGGGTGCCGAACGGCTGTGGCGTGTTTTCCCGCGCAAATCAGTCTGGCGGGCATCGGCATTGCCAATCCGCTGGCGCCCGCAGGAAGAAGGCATGTCCCCCAACAGCCTTCTGACCGGGGATTGGGAAAGTGCCGAGAAGAAGCTCGCCGCGATGAGCGCCGCGCAACAATGGCGCTCGTTCAAAGTTGTACGGATGACGGAAGAAAACCATCTGATCAAATCCTTCCACCTCGAACCGGTTGATCAGGGCGGCATACTGTCATTCAACCCCGGCCAACATTTGCCAATCCGGGTGAACGTGGCGGGCCATGACAAACCGTTAATCCGAACCTATACACTTTCCAGCGCACCGTCAGATGCGCACTATCGGATCAGTGTCAAACGCGAAGGCATCGTATCCGACCATCTTCATGACAACCTGAATGTTGGCGACACGCTTGAGGCACGCGCCCCTGCTGGTGATTTTTCCCTGCTCCCGGATATCAAACGACCGATGGTTTTGATCGCAGGCGGGATTGGCATTACGCCCATGATGTCGATGATGCGCCATGCGGTTTACGAGGGATTGCGCACACGCAATTTCCGCCAGATCTGGCTGTTTTATGCAGCACGGAGCATTGCTGACCGTGCCTTTGATGGAGAAATTGTCGAACTGGTCAAAGCCGCCCAGGGCAACATCCGGATCATCCGGGTTCTTGGTGATCCCGATGGCGCAACACCGCGCAAGGATTACGAAGCCTCGGGTTATATCGACATGAACTTGTTGCGGGCCGTTTTGCCATTTGATGATTTTGACTTCTACCTGTGCGGCCCGCCCCCCTTCATGCAAGGCCTTTATGACGGGCTGCGCGGGCTGAACATCGCCGACAAACGCATTCACGCAGAGGCATTTGGCCCCGCGTCATTAACCCGCAGCCGGGATAGCGATGACGACGTTCCCGAATTGCCCGGCGCAAGCAGCAAGGCCACCAAGGTCGAGTTTGCCCAATCAAACCAGTCGGCAGTATGGCAACCGGATGCAAACAAGACGTTACTCGAACTGGCCGAGGATGCCGGTCTCACGCCTGAGGCAAGTTGCCGGGGCGGGAATTGCGGCACATGCCGCACCAAAATCACCCAGGGCAGCGTGACCTATACAAACCGGCCCAGCGCAAAAGTCGGCGCAGACGAAGCGTTGATCTGTTGCGCTGTCCCTGCCGAACCGGAAGATGGCGAACCAACACCACTGGTTCTGTCGATATAGGCTGAATGGATTTCAGGTTCTTCGATTGCAAGGGCGGGATCAAAGCTCTATCTAGATCGTAACTTTTACAACGATTTTAGCCGGAGCTTCCCGCCCCATGGCCGATCCGATCACCGTCTTTGATCGAGACATCCTGAAACTCCGCCGCGACCGCGCGGCGACCAAGGCACAGGATTATAATTTCCTGTTTGCCGAAACCGCCGAACGCCTTGCCGATCGCCTTGATGACACCACGCGCACATTCCCGCTGGCGGTTGATCTTGGCTGTCATAGTGGCGAATTGGGCCAGATCATCGGCACCCGCGGCGGCATCGAAACGCTTTATCAGTCCGATATTTCGCGGGGCTATGCCAAGGCCGCACAGGCCAACAACGGCAAAGGCACGCTGGTCGCGGACGAGGAATTCCTGCCCTTTGCCGAAGGATCGCTTGATCTGATCCTGTCCAACCTGTCGCTTCACTGGGTCAATGACCTGCCCGGCATGTTGCTTCAGGCGCGTCGTGCGTTGAAACCCGATGGGCTGTTTCTGGCCTGCTTGCTGGGTGGTGAGACGCTTAAGGACTTGCGCGAAGCTCTGATGACGGCGGAGGCCGAGGAAGAAGGCGGCGTATCCCCGCGCGTTTCACCGTTCGTCGACGTCAAGGATGCCGGGGCGCTTTTGCAGCGCAGCGGCTTTGCCCTGCCGGTGGTCGATGCCGATGATATCTATATCGACTATCCCGATGCGCTGAAACTGATGCGCGATCTGTCAGGGATGGGTGAAAGCAACCTGATCGCCAAACGATCCAAGAAATTCACTAAACGCAGCACCCTTGCGCGGGCAGCAGCGATTTATCACGAACGCCATGCCCGCCCTGATGGCCGCATCCATGCCAAGTTTCAGGTGATCTATCTGACCGCCTGGGCCCCGGATGAAAGCCAACCCAAACCGCTGCGCCGTGGAACGGGTCAGGTCAGTCTGGTTGATTTTCTCGGTGATGATGCGAAGAAGCAATAACTTCCCAAATTGAAAGGGCGCAGATGCAGCTCCCAAGCCCCCTGATCCACGGCAAGCTGATCAAACGTTACAAACGGTTTCTCGCCGATGTTGAGCTTGATAATGGCGAAGTGATTACGGCCCATTGCGCCAATCCCGGCGGGATGATCGGGCTGAAGGAGCCGGGCATTGATGTCTGGCTGTCGCAATCAGACAATCCCAAACGCAAACTGAAATACAGCTGGGAGCTCTGCCAGATCGGCGATGCATGGATCGGCATCAATACCGCCCACCCCAACGCCATTGTCGAAGAGGCAATCCTTGCCGGGAAAATTCCCGAACTGGCGGGCTATGAAAGCCTCAAGCGCGAGGTTAAATACGGCAAGAATTCGCGGATCGACATTCTGCTGTCAGATCCCGACCGCGGCCTTTGTTATGTCGAGGTCAAAAACGTCCACCTCAAACGCGACGAAGACGTTCCGGGTTTGGCCGAATTCCCAGATGCCGTCACCGCACGTGGTGCAAAGCACCTTGATGAAATGGCCGATATGGTTGCCGAAGGCCATCGGGCGGTGATGTTTTATCTGATCCAGCGCACCGATTGTGATCGCTTTACCTTGGCCACCGACATCGACCCGCATTACGGCGAACGGTTCAAGGCTGCGCGTGCCAACGGGGTTGAGGCGATTGCCTATGATTGTTCGATTGATACCAGTGCGGTGACGGTGCGCGACACATTACCGATCACCGGCTTATAAGCATCAAACCCCGCGCATATCAGCCAATCCTTGCCAATTCTGGCCGGTGGCTTTATGTCATTGGGCTATACATCGAATATAGATATTGCCGAGTTTAAGGAGATTTTCGGGTGGCGAACGGAACAGTCAAAATTCACGGCCCCGAAGCATTTGAAGGCATGCGCGCCGCTGGCAAGCTGGCAGCTGAAGTGCTTGATATGATTACCCCGCATGTGGTTCCGGGTGTCACCACCGGTGAGCTTGATCGCCTGTGTGATGAATATATCCGCGATCATAATGCGATCTCGGCCTGCCTTGGTTATCGCGGTTTTCCGAAATCCACCTGCACATCGATCAACCATGTGGTCTGCCATGGTATTCCGGGCGACAAGAAACTCGCCAATGGCGACATCATGAATATCGATGTCACGGTCATTCTGGATGGCTGGTATGGCGATACATCGCGCATGTATATCGCTGGCACGCCCAAGGTCATGGCGCAGCGTCTTGTCGATGTGACCTATGAGGCGCTTTGGCGCGGCATCAATGCCGTCAAACCGGGGGCAACCCTTGGCGATATCGGCCATGCCATCCAGTCCTATGCCGAAAGCGAGCGTTTTTCGGTGGTGCGCGATTTCTGCGGTCACGGGCTTGGTCAGGTGTTCCATGATGCGCCAAATATCCTGCATTACGGCAAGCCAGGCGAAGGTCTGGTGCTTGAGCCCGGCATGATCTTTACGATTGAGCCGATGATCAATCAGGGAACCTATGCGTGTAAAATTTTGCCCGATGGCTGGACAGCCGTGACGCGAGACCGCAAACTGTCTGCACAGTTTGAACATTCGCTCGGCGTGACGGATGACGGGTTTGAAATATTTACCCGATCCCCGGCCGGTCTGGAAAAGCCGCCCTACGATCTCAGCAAAGCTGCCGAGTAACGGGCACCTAACAAGGGGAAGCAGATTTGAGCGAAAAACAGGATCGCAAAGCTGCTTCCACTCCTGCCCAACAGACCACATCAGAAATAGATGATGGCACGCGGGTCTTTTTCGATCAGGCCCGCACAGCGCATGCAGCAGGTACAGCTGCCATGTCTGGCACTGACGCACCTCATTCCCCCGACGCCAAATCCGCAAAACCCCATTATCACGGCCATCGCCAACGGCTGCGTGATCGGTTTATCAAGGGGGGTGCCACCGCCCTTGCCGATTACGAGTTGCTTGAACTGATGCTGTGTATGGCGATGCCGCGGGGCGACGTCAAACCACTGGCAAAATCGCTGATCGCGCAATTTGGCAGCTTTGCCAATGTTCTGGCTGCCCGCCCCGAAGACCTTAAAACCGCCAAGGGACTTGGCGAAGCCGGGATTGCCGCCATCAAGATTGCCGAGGCAAGTGCCCTGCATCTATCACGTGAACGGGCGATGGAATTGCCGGTGATCGCCAGTTGGGAACAGCTTATTGATTATTGCCGGGCCCGGATCGGGCACCTTAAGAACGAAGAACTGCACCTGCTGTTTCTTGATCGCAAGAACCGGCTGATTGCCGATGAATGCCATCAACGTGGCACAGTCGATCACACCCCGGTCTATCCGCGCGAAGTCATCAAGCGTGCGCTTGAACTGCATGCCTCCGCCCTTATTCTGGTGCACAACCATCCAAGCGGCGATGCCACCCCGTCAAAGGGTGACATCGACATGACCCGCAAGATTGTTGATGCGGCCAAGGCGATGGACATCACCGTTCATGATCACATTATCATCAGCCGGGCGGGATATAATTCCTTTAAGACGCTGGGCCTGATATAGCTGCCATCCCTGATCCATTTCCCACCACGAGATAGCCATGCCCCATATCGGTTTGTTCGCCCTTGTCGTGCGCGACTATGACGAAGCCATCGCATTTTACACCGAAAAAGTCGGCTTTGAGTTGATTGAAGATACCGACATGGGCTGCGGGAAACGGTGGGTGGTGGTCTCCCCGAAGGGAGCTAGTGAAACACGTGTTTTGCTGGCGAAGGCAGGCAATGACGACCAAGTCAGCGCGATTGGCAATCAAACCGGCGGTCGGGTTGGCTTTTTCCTGAACACAGATGACTTTGAGCGCGATCACAAACGCATGGTTGATGCAGGGGTTCATTTTCTTGAAGCTCCCCGCGATGAGCCCTATGGCACGGTCGCCGTGTTTGAGGACCTCTATGGCAACAAATGGGATTTGCTGCAACTGAAGGTATCAGGGTGAAACTGGCTGCTATCCCGATACCCGCCACCGATCGGGAATAAAATCGCGGAAAAGGTAACGGACCGGCAGTTGGTTGCAATAGTGGGGGATGCCGGTCCGTCTCGTCGGCAAAGCCTGATTGCTTGCCGACAAGTTCGAGGTAAGATGACAGGGAGACGGTTCAGGGTCAGAAGGTGTAGACCAGCACCAGCCCAGCACTGAGCACATAGTCCTCATCAATGATCGGACTGTCGGTATATTCGTCGAGCAGGAATTTCACGTCAGTGGTCCCGACGACGGCAAAACTTTCGGTCACCGGATAGGTCACACTGAAATCAAGATGCGGGATAAAGGTGGCGTCGGGGGAATAGAAGCCACGATCACTGCGCACTTCATTACGGCGCACGCCGACGTTGTAGTCAACCAGGTCTTCGCTTTGCCAGGTCACACCACCGCCGACATTGAAGCTGAACTTCTCGTATTCGGTTGGCAGGTAATAAGCAACATCCACCTCATGCCCGCCATGAGCATTGTTGAGATCGGTCTGATAGCTTGCCTGAAGCTCGCCGTGCCAAACACGCAACGATCCGCCGATACCGGCTTCGTATGCCATATCGCGTTTTTCAAGCCCGTTCAGATAGCTTGAGTCACCCGGATCAAATGGCTCCATACGAAGTCCGCCAATGACCGAAACGCTGGCAAAATCATTCATCCAGACTTTGGCATCAATGCCGTCAATACCGATACGAAGACGTTCGGCATCATAGGCCAGTACCGGAAGCGCGTCTAAATCTGTACTATCGGCCCCGCGATAGGGATTGCTGCTGATCTGGCCGAAGGCACCGATCTGCCAATTGCCGCCAAGCCAGGGTTTAAGTGGGTCTTCGGTCTGCGGATTTACCTGTTCGCGGATGATTTCCCTTTGTCCAGGCGTTGCCGTCTGGGCGTGCGCGCTGCTGGCAAGCATGATGATGATGGCTGCCGTACAGATGCCAAGTCCGCCCAGCACCATTGCATCCCCCAAACGACGAGAACAAAAATGCGATACCATAATGTCTAAACATCCCAATTGTGTTGTTGATGTCGCGACATTGCCCGAGCGTGCGAAAGAAGGCGTCCGGTTTTATAGCCTTGTACTTACAATCCGTGCCAAACAGGTACTAATGCGCATTCATACGCCTTAACTATTTGATTTTGCGAAATTGTTCTGACGATAGTTACTTGGTGTATGACCGGTGATTTTCTTGAAAGCCTGATTGAAGGTCGATTTCGAATTGAAGCCGACCTCGGTTGCGATATCGAGGATCGTGCGATTTGGTTCCTCGACCAGCAGGCGAGAAGCCTCGTCAACCCGGACTTCATTGACGAAATCAAAGAAGCTTTTGCCCAGATGCTGGTTCAAGACAAAGGAAAGCTGGTTGGGCGTTGCCCCGACAGCAGAAGCCAGTTTGGGCATGGTGAGCAATGGATCAAGCATCACTTCACGGTCTGCGACGATCCTTGCAAGGCGGGTGCGAATGCGGGCGATGCCGGGGTCATCAACAATTGCACGCGACATCGGGGTCTGCTGGGCGTCGGTCCCTTGGCCGGTTTCCTGACGTTCAGGCAGATTGTCCTGGGCGCCGTCTTCGGTTTCCGCTTGCACAAAGATCGCCGGGTTCTGCGCGATAACCTGACACATGCGGAAGAACACAACCACAAACCCCACCTTGACACCAAGCGACAGCCATTCCGCGTGAAAGACAAACAGATCCAACAAATTGGTCAAGGTGAAGACGGTAAACAGCACCGTCATCCCGACAAGAAGCTCGATAATCCAGCGACGCATTCGTTCACTGTCGGCTTGGAGTTGCCAATTGGCTTGTCGCAAATAACGCCGCGCGAGCCGCCATATCCCCGTCATGTAACCGACAAACGACACGCAAAACAGGATGACAATCGCCAGGAGAACCAAATTGGCAAGCCCTTGCGATGAAAACGCAATCTGCAACCCGACATCACGCACATGATCCTGATTGGCGACCATCCGCGTACTTTTTAGGTAAACCATAAGCCCGATCGCTGCGGTCACCGGGATCAATACCAGAAAATGCCGGTAGGGCCGGGAAACCGGATTGCCGGAAACTTCCCGAAAATACAAATATATCGACGGTATAAAGGCAAAAAAGAATGGCGCAAAAACCGGCACAAGATACAGGTTCACAATCGGACTGATGAACGGGTCGAACGTATCGTCGATAAAACTCATACCAACCGAAAATCCGAACACCATGAGCCAGCGATTGGCGCGAAAAGAGCGCTTTCCTTCGTCCATCAACAGGACAATCAGGAAAATCGCCTGCGATACGCCAAGAACCGAAACGATCAGAAAAAGAATGTCGAATGTTTCAATCATTCCTGCGCCTTCAGTGGCGGTTTCTGTTGGTGGGATATGCTTGGCCGAGCAGAACGCAAGAGCCGCAACGAACTCTACGGAAATACGCGACTATCAGCCACGCTGCAACCAAGACTTCCTTGAGGGGACTCAGCAACATGGGTGCAGGCACTTCGATCAAAACAGCCCGATTCATGCAATACCGCCTTGATCGCACTGTTCTTCAAGCGCTTATTTTCACCCATGTTCTTGGTTGGCTCCACGCGTTCGTAAAATCGCGATCAGATATCACCACCAGGCCTGCAAAAGAGTTCGCTGTCCAATATCTGCTGTTTTCAAATCCGTCCTGCGACCGCCATATGGGCCGGGTTTCTTGCGATTCGGTCGCATCTTGTGATGTGCGAGGCGGTCGAATGGGAACGGTGTCAGCGCAGATCACCACTTTTGCGCGATCATCCACCGAAACCATACCGTCCTGACGGTTTTCGGACGATTGGTGTTAAGAATGCCAAACACCGTAACAAATTCGACATAAATCCCCATACGCACAACAATTAACGATTGAAAACGTTTTCCCGCGCAAGCATTAATCTATCTTCCCCGTTGTGTAGAATCTGCCTTGCAGTAAGCGCATACCCGGATCAGTATTTTCACGTACGTACTTTCTGGGAGGTACGTAACGAAAAATCAAAATGACAAGGGAGACATTTTAGATGTCAGACAACGCGATGACTGCAAAAGGTCTCGTGAACGGGTTGTTAAAATCCTCACGTGCTTTTGTGTTGGGTACCGCCTTGATTGCCGGTTCGATGACGATGTTGTCGACCAGCCAGGCGCAGGCTGAAAAGATCCTGCGAATTGGTAACGACGGCGAACCGCAGTCAATGGATCCACATTTCATCTCTACCGTTCAGACCAGCCGCATCTCCGATGATATGTCGCTGGGTCTTCTGACATATGGCCCGGATGGCCAACCGGTTCCCGGTGCGGCCGAAAGCTGGACCGTTTCCGAAGACGGGATGACTTACACCTTCAAAATCCGCGACCATAACTGGTCGGATGGCACCCCGGTTACGGCACAGGACTTTATCGCCGGCTGGGAACGTCTTCTTGATCCGGCACTGGGTGCGGAATACGCATCCCTGCTTTACATCATCGAAGGTGCTGAGGAAGTCAACACTGGCAAGGATGGCGCGAAACTCGCAGCCAAGGCCATTGATGACCATACCCTCGAAGTCAAACTGACCGCACCTGCCCCCTATTTCCTGGCGCAGCTGACCCACCAGACCGCTTTCGCCATTCCGCGTCATGTCGTTGAAAAATACGGCAAGGATTGGGTAAAGCCGGAAAATATCGTTGTGAACGGCGCTTATAAACTTGTCGAATGGGTGCCAAACGTTCACACCAAACTGGTCAAGAACGAAGAATTCTATGACGCTGCAAACGTTCCGATCGACGAGGTGATCTATTACACCTACGAAGATCGCACGGCGATGCAGAACCGTTTCCGCGCCGAAGAACTGGACGTTGCGCGCGACATCGCATCCGAACAGATTTCCTGGCTGCGTGACAATTTGGCCGACAGCCTGCGCATCGCGCCCTATGCCGGCATCTATTACTACGCGATCCGCACCGACAAAGAGAAATTCCAGGACCCGAACGTCCGCAAGGCACTGTCGCTTGCGATCAACCGCGAAGCAATCACCGACGCGGTTCTGAAAACTGGCGAACTTCCGGCTTATTCCTTTGTTCCGCCGGGAACCGGTAACTATACCGAGCCTGCATATGTTTCCTGGAAAGACCTCTCGTATGGTGACAAGGTCGCCGAAGCCAAGAAACTGATGGAAGCAGCCGGTTATACCGCTGAAAACCCGCTTAAATTCACGCTGCGTTACAACACATCTGAAAATCACAAGCGTATCGCGATTGCGGTTCAGAACATGTGGAAACAGATCGGCGTCGATGCAGAGCTTTTTAACACCGAAGGTAAAATCCACTATGCCGACCTGAAAGTCGGTGACTTTGAAGTCGCCCGTGCTGGCTGGATTGCCGATTACAACGATGCGCAGAACTTCCTGTTCCTCGGCGAAGAACGCACCGGCCCGCTGAACTATGCCGCGTTTGATAACGCCCGCTACAACGAATTGATGCTGGCTGCCGAGAATGAAGGCGACCTGAAAAAGCGTGCTGAACTGATGCATAGCGCAGAAGCCATCATGATGGAGGCACAGCCCTACATCCCGATTTACTACTATGTCTCGAAACAGCTGGTCTCACCAAAGATCAAGGGCTGGATCGATAACGCCCCGGATCGTCACCTGACCCGCTGGCTCGACATCGCCGAGTAAATCCTGCCTTCGTGTCGCAGGCTGTGTGGTGTTCCTCCCGCCCGCAGCCTGTGACCACCCCGACGGGGATGAGAGAAAATGTTATCTTACGCCATTCGGCGCCTGCTGATCGCGATCCCGACATTGTTCATCGTGATCACAGTCGCCTTCTTCATGATGCGTATCGCACCGGGCGGCCCGTTCGATCAGGAACGCGCATTACCGCCGGAAATCGAAAAGAACATCAAGGCTGCCTATGACCTTGATAAGCCGCTGGTCGAACAATACGCGATCTATATCGGCAAGCTTTTCCAGGGCGATTTCGGACCATCAATTAAAATCCGCGACTTTTCGGTTGCCGAACTGATCATAGCAGGCGCCCCTGCCTCGATGCAGCTGGGCCTGAGTGCGATTGCCATTGCGCTTGTGTTTGGCGTCGCGTTTGGCACCTATGCCGCCATTCGACAAAACAGCGCGGTTGATTTCGTTGTCATGGGTGTTGCGATGATCGGCATCGCCATTCCGAACTTTGTCATGGCGCCGTTATTGTCGCTGGTATTTGGGCTTTATCTGTCGATCCTGCCGACCGCCGGCTGGGGGGATGGGGAACTTGAATACAAAATCCTTCCGATCATCGCACTTGCCCTGCCCCAGATTGCCTATATCGCACGTCTGACCCGCGGGTCGATGGTCGAAGTTCTGCATTCGAATTACATCCGAACCGCACGCGCCAAGGGCCTTCGCGAGACGCTTGTCGTCAATCGCCACGCCATCAAGGGCGCGCTGTTACCGGTTGTTTCCTATCTTGGTCCGGCAACGGCGGCCGTCATGACCGGCTCGGTCGTGATCGAAAGCATCTTTGGCGTGCCCGGTATCGGCACCTATTTCATCAAGGCAGCGCTGAACCGCGACTACCCGCTCGTGATGGGGGTGGTGATTGTCTATGCGGTGATGATCATTCTGCTGAATTTCCTGGTCGACATGATTTACGGCCTTCTTGATCCCAAACTGAAGTCACGCTGATAATGAATAAATCTGAAAAAACAGCTCTGCTGCAATCAGCCGGTGCGGCCGAAGAAATCGAAGGTCGCAGCCTCTGGCGCGATGCCCGCATCCGGCTATTCCGCAACAAGGCCGCTGTCGGCTCCATGATCATTCTGGGCATTATTACGTTACTCGCGATCTTTGCCCCGCTTCTAAGCCCCTATGCCTATGACCAGATCGACTGGGGCTATATCCAGGAAGGTCCGAACTGGGAGAACGGCCATATCTTTGGCACCGATGGCAATGGCCGCGATTTGTTTATTCGGGTGCTTTACGGCGCACGTGTATCGCTCGCGGTCGGGCTTCTCGCTACCACGGTTTCGCTGATCATCGGCGTTACGTACGGCGCAGTTGCCGGATATTTCGGCGGCAAGATCGACAGCATCATGATGCGGTTTGTCGATGTGCTTTATTCCCTGCCCTTCATGTTCTTTGTCATCATGTTGATGGTGGTGTTTGGCCGAAACATCTTCCTGATCTTTGTTGCGCTTGGCGCGGTTGAATGGTTGACCATGGCACGTATTGTCCGCGGTCAGACATTGTCGCTACGTCGGCGCGAATTTATCGAAGCTGCCCATGCAACGGGTGTTTCGAACTTCAAGATCATTTTCCGCCACATCATTCCCAACGTTCTGGGCCCGGTCATTGTCTATATGACCCTGACAATCCCGCAGGTGATCCTGACCGAAAGCTTCCTGTCCTTCCTTGGACTGGGCGTGCAGGAGCCGCTGACAAGTTGGGGCGTTCTGATTTCCGAAGGGGCCAAGGTGATCGAGGCATCAACATGGATGCTGATCTATCCGGCTGTGTTCCTGGCACTCACCCTGTTCTGTTTTAACTTCATCGGTGACGGTCTGCGCGATGCGCTTGATCCGAAAGACAGGTGAGGGAGGGCAAGGAAAAACCATGACCACAAATCATATTCTGACTGTCGAAAACCTGACCACGCGCTTTCAGACCCCGGATGGCGAGGTCGAGGCCGTCAATAACGTCAATTTCCACATCGATCCGGGCGAAACGCTTGGTGTTGTCGGGGAGTCCGGATCGGGCAAGACACAGATTTTCCTGTCGCTGATGGGATTGCTTGCCAAAAACGGCGCATCCACCGGGTCGGTCCGATACAAGGACAAGGAAATCCTCAATCTGCAGCCCCGCGAATTAAACAAAATTCGCGGTGTGTCGATGTCGATGATTTTTCAGGATCCGATGACATCGCTAAACCCGTTTCTGAAAATCTCCCGGCAGATGACGGAAGTTCTGGTCGAACATCGTGGCATGTCGGAAAGCGACGCTTTGGCGCGCGCAATCACCATGCTTGACCGTGTCGGAATTCCCGGCGCGGCCCAGCGCGTTCACATGTATCCGCATGAGTTTTCCGGGGGCATGCGCCAGCGCGTGATGATCGCCATGGCGCTGCTATGTGACCCGGAAGTTCTGATTGCCGATGAACCGACCACCGCCCTTGATGTGACGGTGCAGGCACAGATCCTTGATCTGTTGCGCGATCTGCAAACGGACTTCAACACAGCCACCGTCATGATCACCCATGATCTGGGTGTGGTTGCGGGTCTTTGTGACCGGGTGATGGTGATGTATGGCGGGCGTGTTGTCGAAACCGGATCGGTTCGCGACATCTATTACGACAGTCATCATCCCTATACCGAAGGCCTTTTGAAATCGATGCCAAGGATTGATCGCGCCGATGAGGAAAGCCTGTTTGCCATTCCGGGCCAGCCGCCCAACCTGCAAAACCTTCCAAAAGGCTGCGCCTATCAGGAACGTTGCGAATATGTGTTTGATCGCTGCTGTGCGGAACGCCCGCTTTTGAGGGAATTTGGCAATGGCCGGGCCAGCGCCTGTTTCCGGGAGGATGACAAATGAGCGTGATGAACAAATCCGCTAAAAAAGACGCTTCTCCAATCCTGTCGGTCCGCGATCTCAAGGTTCATTTCCCGATCCCGTCAAAGGGCCTGTTCGCCCCTGACCGGCAACTCAAGGCCGTGGATGGCGTCAATTTCGATCTTTATCCCGGCGAGACACTTGGTGTTGTCGGGGAGTCTGGCTGCGGCAAATCCACGCTTGGTCGCGCGATCCTGCAATTGATCCCGCCAACCGATGGACAGGTTGCCTGGCTTGGCAAGAACATCGTCGGCGCACCACATCGTGACATGCAGCCATTGCGCCGGGACCTGCAGATCATTTTTCAGGATCCGTTGGCCAGCCTGAACCCGCGCATGACGATTGGCGAAATCATTGCCGAACCGCTGGTCACCCATAAGCCGGAACTCGGCAAGGAAGAAATCAAGGCACGGGTCAAACGCATGATGGCGCGCGTTGGCCTGTTGCCGCAAATGATCAACCGGTATCCGCATGAGTTTTCCGGTGGTCAGTGCCAGCGCATAGGCATTGCGCGCGCAATGATCCTGGAGCCCAAACTGATTGTCTGTGACGAGCCAGTCTCCGCACTTGATGTTTCCATTCAGGCCCAGATCGTCAATCTGTTGCAGGAATTGCAGCGTGAATTTGACCTGTCGCTGATTTTCATCAGCCATGACCTGTCGATCGTGCGCCACATCTGTCACCGCATCATGGTGCTGTATCTGGGTAATGTCGCCGAACTTGCGGACCGTGACAGCATCTATGCCGCACCACGACATCCCTATACCAAGGCCCTGATTTCCGCCGTTCCGATCCCCGATCCCGAGATCGAACGCAACAAGGAACGCATCGTTCTGACCGGTGATCTGCCAAGCCCGCTGTCACCACCATCAGGATGCGTGTTCCGAACCCGCTGCCCGTTTGCCAAGGATAAATGCGCACAGGAGCCACCGGTACTGGAACGCGTTTCAGACAGTCAGGAAGTCGCCTGTCACTTCCATGACAGCATCTAGTTCAACAAGAACCTCCCAAGAAACTGCACCCGAACTTTTAAGACCGCCCTTGTGGCGGTCTTTTTTTCTATCCGCATGCGGAAAGCTGTCTAGTCAGGATTGGAGACGATGAACTGTGCGATATCGACTTCGTCGCGCTGATCTTCACGCAAATACTTGCGTCCGTATTCCTGATAGGTGCCGCTTGTCAGGAAAAGCTCGAACAGATCGCTGTCGATCTGCCCTTTGTCGCGCATATCGGCCAGGATCGAGATACATTCAGACAATGTTTTCGGCCGCTTATACGGGCGATCCACCGCTGTTAGCGCCTCAAACACATCGGCAATCATCATGACCTTTTCGAGGATCCCCATATCATCGCCGGTCAGACCACGCGGATACCCGGAACCGTCCATTTTTTCGTGATGATTTCCGGCAATATCGGGAATGCGTTGCAGTTCCTTGGGATATGGCAGCTGGGCCAGCATATCCTGGGTAATGACAACATGATCGTTGATCACCTGACGTTCTTCCGATGTCAGGGTGCCGTGCGGGATCGAGAGGTTATAGAGCTCGCCCCGGTTAAAACCGTTATAGATGTCGGTTTCGCGATCCATCAAAAGCTTTTCAGTGCCGGTTGCGCGCAGTTCGGCCAGTTTCGCATCATCAAGGCGCTGTTGTTCCGACCACGACAAGCCGATGGTGCGATCAAAATACCGCGTCCATTCCTGCTCTGCGATGTCATGCAGGGCAAAGATGGTGTCGGTATCAAGTTCGGTATCGCCAATATTGGCATCCGCCACCATGGCAAACTGGGTTTCAAGTTCGGTCACCCGGCGGGCAAAATCGGCCTCGCACTGAAGTGCATCCTCGCCATCAAGCTTGCGTTTGAGCATCTCGATCTCGGCGTCACGACGCAGCACTTCAAAACGCGTGCGGACTTCGTGAATACGGTTATGGATGGTTTCAAGCTTGGTGGCTTTTTCCATGACATGATCAGGGGTAACGATCTTGCCGCAATCATGAAGCCAGGCCGACAGGTCAAGCTCGTACCATTCCATATCTGTCAGATAGAAATTGGAAAATGTGCCATCCCGGTCATCCACAGCCGCCTGCGCCAGCATGCGGGCTATGATCGGAACCCGCGAACAGTGGCCTGCGGTGTGTGGTGATTTGGCATCAATCGCCTGCCCCAGCACGCGGACAAAGCTTTCCATCAGGTCGCGCTGTGCCACTAGCAAGCGACTGTTTTCAATCGCAACCGCCGCCTGACTGGCGAGCGCATTGATGATCGGCTCAATCGCCGGATCAAAGGAAATCACATTGCCCGCATCGTCCCGCGCGTTGATCAGCTGCAAAACGCCGATCACAACGCCGCTGGTGTTTTTAAGCGGCACAGTCAGGAAGGATTTCGACCGATACCCTGTTTTGGCATCAAATGCGCGGGTGCCGGTAAAGTCAAAGCCGTCTGCACTATAGGCGTCATCAATATTGATCGCCTTGCCCGTCAGCGCGACATAAGTCGCGATATTGGCGTAGTTCGGGCGGCCTTCGTCGTCATAAAGCGGCAAGGGTGGGAATGGTTTCTCGGTTTCGCGGCCCGAGACAAAGAACGTCTCAAGCGTATCATTGACCATGATACGGAAATGAAGTTCGCTTTCGTCCTGATTGACGACATAAAGCGATCCACCATCGGCGTTGGTGAAGTTGCGCGCAGCCATCAGGATTTTCTGGTTAAGCTCTTCGCGCCCCTGCTGTGCCGACAGGGCGATACCCAGTTCGACCAGTTCCGCCAGATAGTTTGCGTCTGTATTGCGGACCTGTGTCACATCTTTCTGATGATTGTTGGCCCCGTCGCGTTCACGCGCCATAAAAATTCTGCCCACTTCGCATTCGGATTAACCGCGTCGCCGAATATACTTTGTGCCTGTTTACAGGATATATTCTCAATAAGTTGCTATTTTTCTAACAGCGCACAAGTTTCCGAGCGGTAAAATCACCTCACAATCCTGCCATACCCGTCTGCAGGGTTGCCAATTTGCCCGGAATGGACTATCCGCCCTCACAACCCTGCCATACCCGTCTGCAGGGTTGCCAATTTGCCCGGAATGGACTATCCGACCCCGTGAAAGCGTGCCGGCGCCGTGATCGTGCAATCAACTACGCATTCCGATCATCGAGATCTATTTCCGGCACCCAACCATCTTGCCCGGAGGCGACCGCATGATCCCCCGTTATTCCCGTCCGCAGATGACATCCATCTGGGAACCGGCGAACAAGTTCCGTATCTGGTTCGAAATCGAAGCCCACGCTGCTGACAAACTGGCTGAACTGGGTGTTATCCCGGCTGAGTCCGCCAAGCTTGTCTGGGAAAAAGGCGACAAGCCCTATACCCAGGACCGCATCGACCGCATTGACACCGTCGAAGCCGAAGTCAAACACGATGTGATCGCGTTTCTGACCGAACTGGCCGAACAGGTCGGCGAAGAAGCCCGCTTTGTCCACCAGGGCATGACCAGCTCGGACGTGCTTGATACCTGCTTTAACGTGCAGCTCGCCCAGGCAACCGACATCCTGCTTGAAGATATGGACAAGCTTCTGGCAGCCCTTAAAAAGCGCGCCTATGAAACCAAAGACGTCCCCTGCATGGGTCGTTCGCACGGCATCCACGCAGAGCCGGTAACCTTTGGCCTGAAGCTTGCGACCTTCTATGCAGAATTCAAACGTAACCGTGATCGCCTTGTTGCCGCACGTGATGAAATCGCGACCTGCGCAATTTCCGGCGCGGTTGGCACATTCGCCAACATCGATCCGAGTGTTGAAGAACATGTTGCCGCCAAGCTTGGCCTGAAGCCGGAACCGGTTTCGACCCAGGTGATCCCGCGCGACCGTCATGCCGCCTATTTCGCAGCCCTTGGTGTCATCGCGTCGTCGATCGAACATCTGGCGACCGAAATCCGTCACTTGCAGCGCACCGAAGTTCGCGAAGTTGAAGAATTCTTCTCCAAGGGGCAGAAAGGCTCCTCGGCGATGCCGCACAAGCGTAACCCGGTTCTGACCGAAAACCTGACCGGCCTTGCCCGTCTGGTGCGTTCAATGGCGATCCCGGCAATGGAAAACGTTGCCCTTTGGCACGAGCGCGACATTTCGCACAGCTCGGTCGAACGTAACATCGGCCCGGATGCAACCGTCACGCTTGATTTCGCCCTGATGCGTTTGACCAACGTTGTTGAAAACCTGGTTGTCTATCCGGAACGCATGGACGAGATCCTGAACCAGATGGGTGGTCTGGTCTTCTCGCAGCGTGTTCTGCTGACGCTGACCCAGTATGGTGTTTCGCGCGAAGACTCGTATCGCATCGTTCAGCGCAACGCGATGAAGGTCTGGAACCGCGAAGGCGATCTTCTGTCGCTTCTGAAAACCGACGAAGACGTCACCAACCGCATTCCGATGGACAAGCTCGAAGCGCTGTTTGACCTTGGCTACCACACCAAGCATGTCGACACGATCTTTGCCCGTGTCTTTGCCGACTAAGCAAAATACCAAAGCCTGCTTTAAAGCCCCGGTCGTCTGGCCGGGGCTTTTTTCGTTTTAACGTGCGGCGATACAGGCCTTTGACATTGCGCATCATTGATGCTGAGCTATATCGAACACAGCTAACACATCAAAAAATGTCAATTACAGGAAAGGCATAGCAATGAAACTGAGCATCAAAGGATGGGAAGACGGCGCGCCGATCCCGGCCAAGTTCGCGTTCGGTAAAATCCCGGCAGAGGGCCGGTTTGAAATATCGGACAATATCAGTCCCGCCATTTCCTGGAGCGACATTCCCGAAGGCACCAAATCCTTCGCCCTGATCTGCCATGACCCGGATGTCCCGTCATCGGGTGAGGACGTCAATATCGAAGGCAAGGAAGTCCCGGCAAGCTTGCCACGTGTTGATTTCTACCACTGGGTTCTGGTCAATATCCCGACCAGCATCACAAAGCTTGAAGAAGGTGTCGCGTCCAATGGTGTGACGCCAAAGGGCAAGATGCCCGGCGCCAAGCCATATGGCACGGCGGGCCTGAACAACTATACCGACTGGTTTGCCGGCGATACCGATATGGGCGGTGATTACGGTGACTATGACGGCCCCTGCCCGCCATGGAATGACTCGATCATTCATCACTATCATTTCACGGTCTATGCGCTTGATACCGACAAGATCGACCTGCCAGAGCCCTTTACCGGCCCGGATGCCCTTGCCGCCATTGAGGGCCATGTCCTGGACAAGGCAAGCTACATGGGCACCTACACCATGAACCGCGATCTGTAATCCGCGCCGTACCGCTTTTACAACCCCGGTCGAAATCTTTCGGCCGGGGTTTGTTATTTGATGGCAAGGTCGCTGGCTTCTGCCAACAGCCAGTCGCGGAATTCCCTGACCGGCGCGCGCAGATCGCGGTTCTTCGGCCAGACCAGATAATAGCCTGACGGCACTTTGACGACCTGATCCGGATACAGGTGGATCAGCTTGCCTTCGGAAATGTCTTCCTCGGCCAGAAGCGGGTTGGCCAGAACGACGCCCTGCCCATGAATTGCCGCCTCAATCGCCATGGATGTCTGATCGATTTCCACGCGCTTTATGGCGCGAATGTCGGGCGCCGTCAGGGTTGAAAACCGGCCCAGCCATTCTTCCCACCACGGATGCAGGATATCATTCAACAACGTCGCCCGCGCAAGGTCATCGGGGCGATCCAGTCCCAACCTGTCGCGATAGGACGGCGCGCAAAAGGCCGCCGCCTGCCCCTGATACAGCAATATGGTTTCGAGGCTTTCATCGACGCCATCGAAATAGCGCACCGCCAGATCGACCGGATCATGATCAAAATCCAAAAGCACCGACGATGATCCGACATGAAGCGAGGTTTCGGGATGGGCGATCAGAAACCGCGACATTCGTTTGGAGAACCATTTTGCCGCGAAGCTTGGCGGCATAACGAACCGCACCGCATGATTTGACTGATCGCGCAGTTGATGGCTGGCATCGCGGATCTGCTGCAAGGCCGGGGCAATGCGCGCTGCATAAGCCAGACCATCCGCCGTTGGCGTAATCTGGCGAACTGTGCGCGTAAACAACTCCACCCCAAGCCAGTCTTCAAGCTTGCGGATTTGCTGCCCCACCGCACCGGGCGTGACATTCAATTCATCCGCCGCCAGCGCAAAGCTTTTCAGGCGCATCGATGCCTCGAACGCTGGCAGTGATTTAAGTGGCGGATATGATCCCATAACGCAGTTTTTCTATTTCATAATCCAGATAGTATGATTTGTGAAAAATACCGGGAATTTAGACAATGGGCCATGATTTTTCCAAACTGGTCCGCCACCATGAAAAACAAAGCCTATATCGTGTTCGGGTTTCTGGCCCTTGCCTGGGGCATGACGTTTCTGTTTAACAAAAGTGCTAGCACCCTGATCACCCCGACACAGATTGCCGCCGTTCGCGTGTTTATGGGGTTCCTGCCGGTTTTTGCCGCAGCCCTGATCGGGCGCAAACTTAAATGGCGGCACTTGCGCTTTACCCACCATTTTATCGTGATGTCGGTTCTGGCGGGCAGTCTTTACTATTTCAGCTTTGCCAAAGGCATTCAGCTTTTGCCATCCAGCCTTGCCGGGATGCTGAGCGGCGCCATTCCAATGATTTCCTTTATCACCGCTGCGGCCTTTTTGCGCGATGAGCCTGTCAATCGTCGCTCGCTTCTTGGATTGGGGGTTGGCTTTATCGGGGTCGCGATGATTGCGCGGCCCTGGGACGCAAGCGTTTCGGCAAGCGATCTTGCCGGGGTTGGGTGTATCGGACTTGGGTCCCTCTGCGTTGGCCTGTCCTTTGTCTATGCCCGCCGGTTCTTAAGCCCGCTTGGCATTTCGCCCCTTGCACTTTGCACCTATCAATTGGGTATTGCCGCGCTGACATTGCTGGTTACCACCGACTTTGACGGCGCCAGCGCGATCTTTGACAATGGCTGGATCGCCCTTGGCCTGTTCTTTGGGCTTGGCCTGTTTGGCACCGGCTTTGCGTATTTGTGCTATTACTTCGTTGTTGAAAATCTTGGCGCGGTCAAAGCGGCAAGCGTGACCTATATCCCGCCGATTATCGCCGTTCTGACCGGCTCGCTGATTTTAGGGGAAAGCGTTCAACTGCTTGATCTGATTGCACTAGTGGCAATCCTGACCGGGGTTGTCGTGATGCAATCGGGACGCACCCCACCGATGCAACGCTGCCTGGCAAATCTGCCATCACAGCAAAGCTGATAAATCAGTCCCCTGCACACATCACGTGTGCAGGGGACCTTCAAAAAGGCTGTTAGCCCGCCACGGCACGGACGAATGCATTGATCAATGGATGATCTTCACCCCGAAGGGCGGCACGTTCGGGCTGAAACGCGGTTCCGATGAAGAACGGATGCCCGCGAAGCTCAACCGCGCGCGGATCGCGATCCTGATCCCAGGCCACAATCCGAAGATCCCGGCCGTCAAGCACATGGGCGTATTCCGGATTAAACCCGAATGAGCAGCGATAGGTTTCCGTCAAATGCGCTGTGCCACAAACCTTGCGGATCACACTGTTTTCCGCAAGGTCAATCCCACCATCCTGATCAATCAACGCACAGCTAAGCGGCGCGATCAGGGGCAAATCCGTATCCGGGTCGATTTCCGCATTTGCCGCATCAGCAAGACCAAGAACATTACGGGCATATTCCAGGATCGCGTGCTGATACCCGCCACAACTACCCAGAAATGCAATGCGGTTTTCTCGCGCACGCCGAATGGCGGCAAGCGCACCGTCAAAGCTTTGATAGGGGCTCGCCGGCACGCACCATATCCCGTTATAGCCATCAAGGGCTTGGGCATCAGGGCAATCAATGTCGGATGTCGCGACCCAGTGAAATGTGACGGTAATTCCAAGATTTTTGGCGGCCAGTTCCAGGGCCTTCGGGATGGCCTGATGGGCGGTAACGTTCGGGTTGTAATCGCCGACAAGTGCGATGGTGACGGTCATATGTTTTTCCTCGTTTCGTTTTCAATGACGAGGGAGAAAAGCCGGTTCAACCAACAAAAAACGGCCCGTGAAATCACGAGCCGGGATTTGAGCGCCAAACGGAGCTGCCTTTGTCGAACCTACTACAAAGTTCCGGACCGCGCCATATCTTCAAGAGCCATTTTCACGGCCTGCGCACGGTTCGAGACGTTCAGTTTGCGATAGATGTTTTTCAAATGGTACTTCACCGTGATTTCGCGCAGATCAAGGTGACGGGCAATGTCCTTGTTCGGACGTCCTTCTGACAGCAGTGCGAGAACTTCACGTTCACGCGGTGTCAGACGGCCAAAATCGCCCTCACTGCCAAAGCCACCGGCAAGGCGACCTTCGCCATCACCCCCGCCTGACATGTTGTCATTCATGTCGTTCAGAATCGACGACGGCAGGTATTTGTCACCAGCCAGAACCAGCTGCACAGCATTTGCCAGGGCCTGCCCACGCAGGGTCTTGGGAATAAAGCCATGCGCACCGGCCTCAAGCGCCTTGCGGACATCTTCACTTCGATATGCGCCAGAAAGCAGAACCACAAAGGTCGAATCTGCCACCTTCTCCAAGGTGCGCTTCAAACCTTCAAGTCCATTCATCCCCGGCATGCGCAGATCAAGCAGCACCAGATCGAATGTATTATTGGCTGCTATCAGCTCGAGTGCGGGGTCCAATGCCCCTGCTTCGGCCACTTCACAGTCATCGAAATACTGTTGGAACAGTAGCGAGATTGCCTCACGAACAAGATCGTGATCGTCCGCCAAAAGGATACGCAATGCTGTCGCCTTTCATCTACCTAATCGGCTCCTTCACCTACCTGCGAAGGATACCACACCAAAAGGTTGCACCTACTCAATTTTTCGGTCTGGGGAGCTCAGGATACGTAAGGCTGCACATATTAGCAAACGAGAAGTTTTCCAAGCAGATGCACTAGCGCGCAATCACGACAGTACTTCTGCACGCGCAACCGGACGTAGTTCTTCGAGCTTTACATTCAATGCAGAGGCTGTGACGTCGATATTTTTGCGTCCAAAATCGGCCAGCAACAGGGCAACAACACCGTTTTCACGCGGGTTGGCAACAACCTCGCCAATGATCTTGCGCGTGTAATCCTGACATTCTTCGGGGGACATGCCCATCTGTTCGCCAGCCCACTGGATCAGCATTTTATAAAGATGGGTTTCGACGCGAAAATCCTGTTCAAGATCAAAGCTGTACTTTGCTTCAAACCCGCGTTCACGATCATTAAAGCTGCTCATAATCGATTCCTTCTGTAAGCTGGTCACATTGTCATCGGAGCCAAACCGGTCAAGCCATTGTCTGTCATAGCATTTTATATGACAATAAACGACACCGATTTCACCCCGTTGCCTGATACTTTTGAATTTGACAAAGTGCGGTTCCGCACGCTTTGATCTGGCTCATGTGTACAGTCATTATTTTACGCCGCCCCGACCATGACTGGCCGGTGATCATTGGCGCCAATCGCGATGAAATGAATAACCGTCCCTGGAAGGCGCCTGCGCGCCACTGGGAAGACCGTCCTGATGTCATCGCAGGTCTGGATGAAACCGCCGGGGGAACCTGGCTTGGTGTCAATGAGGACGGCGTGGTTGCCGCCGTGCTTAACCGCTATGGCACGCTGGGCCCTGCAGATGGCAAACGATCCCGCGGCGAGCTGCCGCTTGAGGCACTTGACCATGCCGACGCGATTGACGCCGCACAAGCCCTTGCCGAACTTGATGGCGATGCCTATCGCCCGTTTAACATGGTGATCGCCGATAACCGGGATGCCTATTGGCTGGCAAACCGCGGTACGGGCAAGATCGAAATTACCGAGATCCCCGAAGGTCTTTCGATTCTGACGGCCCATGACCTTAATGACACGCAAAACAGTGCGCGCACCAAACGCAATCTGCCGCGCTTTGTCAGCGCCCCGGCCCCGCACCCCGACGCCGATGACTGGTTTGCCTGGCAGGCGCTTTTGGCTGATACCGGAACAGAGGCCCCGGACCCGGATCACCATGACATCCGTGCCGATGCAATGCTGGTGCGCAGCAATATCGGATTTGAGACCATCTGTTCGTCGCTGATCGGGCTTCCGGCGATTCCCACAAGCGAACATGAACTGCCAAGGCGCCCGGTCTGGCTATTTGCCGAAGGCCAGCCCGACAAAACACCGTTCCATCCGGTCGACGTCTAACACCAGATGGCGATCAACGTCTTTTCAGTTCAACAGGTTACCGCCACAATTCGGGCCCTCTGCGATACAGATGCTGACGGTTGCAAATTTCGATTATCAAGTTTGCATAAATAGAGCTTAAGCGACAATTGAGTTTCTCGCCAAGCACTGCTATACGGAGGGCGCGAATTTCAGGGTGCCTGCTGCGTCGGACGGCGGGCCTAGATGTGAAAGATCCCGCCAATGTCCAGAAAGCAGCCCATCTACGAGGGTAAAGCCAAGGTTCTTTACGAAGGTACAGAGCCCGGAACGATCATTCAGTATTTCAAGGACGACGCCACGGCGTTCAACGCCCAGAAGCGCGGCACCATTGCCGGCAAGGGTGTCCTGAACAACATGATCACCGAATTCGTCATGACCCGTCTGGCAGAAATCGGCATTCCGACTCACTTCATTCGCCGCCTGAACATGCGCGAACAGCTTTGCAAGAAATGCGAAATTGTTCCGATCGAAGTCGTGGTCCGCAACATCGTTGCCGGTTCGATGGCCAAGCGTCTTGGCCTCGAAGAAGGCGAACGCCTGCCGCGCCCGATTGTCGAGTTCTATTACAAGGACGACGCGCTGGGTGATCCGCTGGTGTCGGATGAACACATCCTCGCTCTGGGTTGGGCAGGTGCTGAAGAGCTTGAGGAAATTGTCGGCATGACCCTTCGCGTCAATGACTACCTGTGTGGTCTGATGCGCGGCATCGGCCTGAAACTGGTTGATTTCAAGCTTGAGTTCGGCCGCGTCTGGGAAGGCGACTTCCCGCAGTTGGTCCTGGCTGATGAATTCAGCCCGGATAACTGCCGTCTTTGGGATGCGATCACCAACGAAAAGATGGACAAGGACCGCTTCCGCCGCGATCTCGGCGGTGTCGAAGAGGCCTATCAGGAAGTCGCACGCCGTCTTGGTGTCCTCCCTGAGTCCGCCGAAATAGAGCAGCTTAAAAAAGACGAAACCAAATAACACCCCAAGGCCGCGCTCGCGCGGCCTTTTCTTATGGCTGGTCGGCCATGTGTGTCGGACAGCGTTTTGTTTGCAAACAGAACCCCGCGCGAGACCCGCGCATGCGAACTTAAAGGAGCTTCTCGTGAAAGCACGTGTTCATGTCACCCTGAAGAACGGCGTTCTCGACCCGCAGGGCAAAGCCGTTCACCACGCCCTTCAGGGCCTGGGTTTTGATGGCGTCAATGACGTCCGTCAGGGCAAATTCATCGAACTCGAACTGGATGGCACCGATGCCGCCAAGGCCGAAGCCGAGGTCAAGGAAATGTGCGAGAAGCTTCTCGCCAATACCGTGATCGAAGATTACAGCATCGAGCTGGCCTGATCGCCCGTGGCGGGCGGGGTCTTGTCACGGCAGGGCCTTTGTCTATCGGGATTAAGTAACCGACACTAATCAAGAGACGGTATTTCATGAAATCCGCTGTCATCCTGTTTCCCGGCATCAACCGGGAGAATGACGCCATCGCAGCACTGAAGCAGGCCACCGGCACCGAGCCCACCCTGGTCTGGCATGGCGACACCGAGCTGCCAAAGACCGACATCATCATGGTCCCGGGTGGCTTTTCCTATGGCGACTATTTGCGTTGTGGCGCCATGGCGGCCAAGTCGCCGATCATGCGTGCGGTTGCCGAACGTGCCAAACAGGGTGTAACCACCATTGGCGTTTGCAACGGCTTCCAGATCCTGACCGAGGCAGGCCTTCTGCCCGGTGCACTGATGCGCAATGCCAGCCTGAAATTCATCTGCAAGAACACGCATCTGAAAGTCGAAAACGCCGAGACGCGCTTTACCAATCTTTATAGCGCGGGCGAGATTGTCGAATATCCGGTCGCCCATCACGACGGCAACTATTTTGCCGACAGCGACACGCTTGACCGCCTTGAAGGCGAAGGTCGCGTTGTTCTGCGTTACTGCGATGTGGATGGCAAAGTGGATCCGGCGACCAACCTCAATGGTTCCCAGCGCAATATTGCCGGCATCATCAACGAGGCGGGCAACGTCCTTGGCATGATGCCCCACCCCGAGAACGCAATCGATCCGCTGCATGGTGGCACCGATGGCCGCAATCTGTTCAAAAGCATGGTGGAGGCAGCATCGTGAGCTCCAACGATTTCAACAGCACCCCGATCACGCCGGAACTGGTCAAGGAACACGGCCTGAACGAAGAAGAATACAAACTCGTTCTCGAAATCATGGGTCGCGAACCCAACATCAACGAGCTTGGCATTTTCTCGGTCATGTGGTCTGAGCACTGCTCCTACAAGTCGTCGAAAAAATGGCTGAAAACGCTTCCGACCAAGGCTGACTGGGTCATTCAGGGTCCGGGCGAAAACGCCGGTGTTATTGACATTGGTGATGGTCAGGCCGCCGTCTTCAAGATGGAAAGCCACAACCACCCGTCCTTTATCGAACCCTATCAGGGGGCTGCAACCGGTGTTGGCGGCATCATGCGTGACGTGTTCACCATGGGTGCACGTCCGGTCGCGAACCTCAATGCCCTTCGTTTTGGCGAGCCCGATCATCCGAAAACCCGCCATCTTCTGAGCGGTGTGGTCGAAGGCATCGGCGGGTATGGCAACTGCATGGGCGTTCCGACCATTGGCGGTGAAACCAACTTCCACGCATCTTACAACGGCAACATCCTGGTCAATGCGATGACCGTGGGTCTGGCCGATACCGATAACATCTTCTACTCAGCCGCGGCTGGCATCGGCAACCCGGTTGTTTATGTCGGGTCGAAAACCGGCCGTGACGGCATCCATGGCGCGACCATGGCATCGGCCGAGTTTGATGATGACAGCGAAGAAAAGCGTCCCACCGTTCAGGTCGGTGACCCGTTCACCGAAAAGCTTCTGCTGGAAGCCTGCCTTGAGCTGATGGCAACCGACATGATCGTCGCCATTCAGGATATGGGGGCTGCTGGTCTGACCTCGTCCTCGTTCGAAATGGCGTCCAAGGGCGGCGTTGGTGTTGAGCTGTGGCTTGATAAAGTTCCGATGCGCGAAGAAGGCATGACGCCCTACGAGCTGATGCTTTCAGAGTCGCAGGAACGCATGCTGATGGTCCTGAAACCCGGTTGTGAAGACGCCGCCAAGGCGATCTTTGACAAATGGGAACTCGACTTTGCCGTTATCGGTACGCTCACCGATACCAAGCGCATGGTTCTGAAATGGCATGGTGAAGTTGCCGGTGATCTTCCGATTGATCCGCTGGCCGAAGCATCGCCGGAATATGATCGTCCGTGGGAGCCGACCCCGAAACAGGATCGCATTGATCCCAACAGCATTTCGGCCAAGGTCAGCCATGTTGACGCGCTGAAAACCCTGATCGCATCGCCCGACCTCGCGTCGCGTCGCTGGATCTGGGAACAGTATGACCATCTGGTGCGTGGCAACACGATTGTCCGTCCGGGCGGTGATGCCGGCGTTGTCCGCGTCGAAGGTACGAACAAGGGCCTTGCCGCGACCACCGACTGTACCCCGCGCTATGTCATGGCCGATCCGGTCGAAGGCGGCAAACAGGCCGTTGCCGAAGCCTACCGCAACCTGGTTGCAACCGGCGCCAAGCCGCTTGCCATCACGGACAATATGAACTTCGGTAATCCGGAACGCCCGCGCATCATGGGTCAGTTCGTTGGGGCCTGCCAGGGCATTGGCGAAGCCTGCATCGCGCTGGACTTCCCGGTCGTGTCGGGCAACGTGTCGCTTTACAACGAAACCAATGGTGTCGGCATCATGCCGACCCCGGCCATTGGCGGCGTTGGTCTGATTTCCGATCTCGGTCACCATGCAACCATTGGCATCAAACGCGATGATAGCGCGCTGATCATGATCGGTGCGGCCACTGGTGAACTAGGTCAGTCGCTGTATCTCAAGACCATCGAAGGTCGCGAAGAAGGTGCTCCGCCACCGGTCGATCTGGGTGCGGAAAAGCGTGCCGGTACGCTGGTGCGTGAACTGATCGAACTGGGTCTGGTGCGCACTTGCCACGATATCGCCGATGGCGGCCTGCTGGTCACCGTTGCCGAGATGTGCCTTGCGGGCAATATCGGTGCAGACCTGCATCTGCCAGAAGCAGGCAGCGAAGTCGCATGGCTGTTTGGCGAAGATCAGGGCCGCTACGTGATCGCCACCCGCGATCCGGACAAGGTTCTGAACGCTGCTGGCAGTGCGAATGTTGCAGCCGTGATTATCGGTCAGGCCGGCGGTGATGCGGTCGTCATTGATGGCGGCGACAAAGTATCGCTTTCCGAACTGCGCGAGCTCAATGAAGGCTGGATGCCATCCTTCATGGCCGAAGCCGTTTAGTCAGGCCTCAGGCAAAACAAAAAACCCCGCCGGAGCAATCTGGCGGGGTTTTCTTTTGCCTGCGCTGAAACGCTCTTATTTAAAGCTGATCTTGGGGAACAGTCCTTTTTTCTTCGGCGCTTCGGCCGGGCCAACGCGTTCTTCGATGGCGGCGGCGATCTTGTCGGCAATCAGGCCATAGGCCTTGCTATGCTCGCCTTCGGGTTCTGTCTGGACAATCGGTTTGCCTTCGTCTGCGCCGAGGCGGATTTTAAGGTCGAGCGGAATTTCCCCCAGGAACGGCACGCCCAGTTCATCCGCCGCCTTGTGCGCCCCGCCATGATCAAAGATGTGATCGACATGGCCGCATTCCGGGCATTTGTAATAGGACATGTTTTCGATCAGGCCGAACACCGGCACATTGACCTTGCGGAACATATTCAGGCCCTTGCGCGCATCCAGAAGGGCGATGTCCTGCGGCGTTGAGACAATCACGGCCCCGGTCACCGGTACGCGTTGCGCCATGGAAAGCTGAATGTCGCCCGTGCCCGGCGGCATATCAACCACCAGCACATCAAGGTCACCCCAGTCGGTATCGCGCAGAAGCTGTTCCAGCGCGCCCATCGCCATCGGGCCACGCCAGATCACCGGTTGTTCTTCTTCGATCATGAAGCCGATCGACATGATCCGCATGCCAAAGGCCGATGGCGGGATCATTTTGCCCTGATGTTCTTTGGACGGGACCGGCTTGGCATCGCGAAGGCCCATCATACGCGGCAGGCTCGGCCCATAGATATCGGCATCCAGCAGGCCGACCTTGAGCCCCTTGGCCACCAGCGACAATGCAAGGTTGACCGAGGTGGTTGATTTACCCACCCCGCCCTTGCCGGACGCCACGGTGACGATGCTACGTACTGTCGGCAATTCCAGCGGCATCTGACCACCACCCTGCGGGCGCTGACCTGGTTGTGCCGGGCGGCTTGGCTGTGATGGCTGCGACGGCTGTGTGCTTTGCTGAGCGGCGGCTTTGGGACGCTCTGCCGTAAGGGCCACACGGGCAGTTGTGACCCCGTTCACAGCAGCCACCGCTTTTTCTGCCGCTTGGCGCAGATCTTCGAGGGCGGGGCCGCGTTCGGGATCAACGGCGATCATAACATTGACAGTTTCATCATGAATATCAATACCTTGCACCATGCCCTTGGCTGTGATTGATTGGCCGTCGACAGGGTCGATTACGCTATCGAGCGCGGCAGTAATCTGTTCACGGTTGAGGGAAGTCATATTGCGGTCTCCAAATTTCGGCTTAAGTCCGTGGTCACACAGAACTTGCAGGCGCGTATCATTGTTTTGCAAGGCAACCTGTCATATAAGGCCTAAGGGCATGCTCCGTCCAACAAGATTTCGTGAGTTTGCATTTGGCTACAATCTGTTGCAGTACCAACCGGCGTATCACAGGTTGGGTACAAAACTAGTGAGAAAAAAGTCTGATTTTCCCGGCATGTCCGGGCTCTATCAGCGAATTTGATCTTGTTGGACGGAGCATGCATTGGGGGCGTACCCCAAGCTCGGTAAACAAAGATAAACACCGAACGGCAAGAAGAGGAAGAAACTCGATGCCTTGGAATAATCAAGGGGGCGGTGGCCCCTGGGGCGGCGGCGGAAACAAAGGTGGCGGCCAGAACCCGTGGGGACAGCGTCCTTCCGGTGGCGGCGGCGGCGGAAACACGCCCCCCGACTTTGATGAAATGATTCGTAAAGGCCAGGAACGTCTTAAACGGCTGTTCCCCGGTGGTGGCGGATACAAGGGCTTTGTCCTGATCGGTATCGCCGTAATCGGGTTGTGGCTTTTGACCGGTTTCTACCGTGTCCAGCCGGGCGAACAGGGTGTAACGCTTCTGTTCGGTAAATGGGTTGGCACCACGGGTCCGGGTCTGAACTACTTCCTTCCGGCCCCGATTGGCGAGGTCATCAAGCCGAACGTCGAACGGACCAACCAGATCGAGGTTGGCTATCGCGGTGCAGGTACGGTGACATCCAACGGTTCGCGTGATGTGCCCGAAGAAAGCCTGATGCTGACCGGTGACCAGAACATCATCGACATTGATTATGTTGTTCAGTGGCGTATCAGCGATGCAGGTTCCTACCTGTTTAACGTGCGTGATCCTGAAAACACCATCAAGCTGGCATCCGAAAGTGCGATCCGTGAGGTCATCGGTAAAACCGACCTTGAAGAAGCACTGACTGTTGGCCGTGTCCGGGTTGAAGAACAGACCCGTACCCTGCTTCAGGAAATCATGGACGGTTATGAGTCCGGTATTTTCATTGCCGAAGTGAAAATGCAGAAAGTGGACCCGCCGCGCGACGTTATCGATGCCTTTAACGATGTGCAGCGTGCCCGTCAGGACCGTGATCGTTCCCAGAACGAAGCACTGGCCTATCGTAACGACATCATCCCGCGTGCAAAGGGTGAAGCAGAACGTCAGGTTCTTCAGGCCCGCGCATACAAGGATCGTGTCACCAAGGAAGCAGAGGGTGAAGCAGAACGCTTTAACTCCATCTACAATTCCTTCCTGACGGCCAAGGATGTGACGACCCGTCGTCTGTATCTGGAAACCATGCAGGAGATCTTGAGCAAGTCTGACAAGATCATCATGGAACAGAACGGCGAAGGTAACGGCGTTGTCCCGTATCTTCCGCTTCCGGAAGTTCAGAAACGTGCGAATGCAGGAGGCAACAACTAATGGCAAGTCCTAAACTTATTGCCGCTGGCGTCGTCCTGGTTATTGCTGCTGTCGTTGGTTCGATGTGCGTGTTTACCGTGCGTCAGGATCAGCAGGCACTCGTTCTTCAGTTTGGTAATCCGGTCCATGCGGTTTCCGAACCGGGTCTGCATTTCAAACTGCCGATCCAGAACGTTGAATATTACGAACGTCGTATTCTGGAACTTGATCCGCCGGTTCAGCAGGTTCTTCTGTCTGACCAGAAGCGTGTCAATGTTGACAGCTTTGCACGTTGGAAAATCATCGATCCGTTGATCTTCCGTCAGCGCGCAACCAACTCTGCCAACTTTGTGCAGCTGTTTGGTCAGCGTCTGAACTCGGTTATCCGTGGTGAGTTGGCACAGGCCCCGCTTGTGACGCTTCTTTCGGACAACCGTGCGCAGATCATGGAGAAAATCCAGTCGACCCTGATCAAACCGGCAGAAGAGTTCGGTGTAGAACTGATTGACGTTCGTATCGGTCGTACCGATCTTCCGCAGGAAACTTCGCAGGCGGTATATAACCGTATGCGTTCTTCGCGTATTGCCGAAGCCGCACAGCTTCGCGCAGAAGGTGAAGAGCTCAAGGCGAAGATCCAGGCAGAAGCTGATCGTGAACGTATCGGCATCATCGCCGAAGCCAACCGTCAGGCCGAAGTCCTGCGTGGTGAAGGCGATGGGCAGCGGAACGTCATCCTGGGTAAAGCGTATGGCAAGGACGCGGAATTCTTCGAATTCTATCGTTCGCTCGAAGCCTACAAAATTGCGCTTGATAACGGCTCGACTATGGTGCTTTCACCAGACAGCGAGTTTTTCCAGTACTTTAATAAGTCTGGCCCAGCGACAAGCCGCTAGACAAAACATAAGGGCGACCTGCATATTGGGCTGGTCGCCCTTTTTGTTTTTATAAATTCGATTTGTCGGGCGACCGTCTGACAGATCACAAAGAAACGCCGGAACGTCCCTGATCATGAAGGAACTTGCAACAGCCATACTTCTGGCCATCGCGTTGGAAGGTATGCTTTACACGCTGTTTCCCGGCGGCCTGAAAAGGGTGATGGAGCTTGTTCAGGAAATTCCTGAATCGCAGTTGCGCATTGGCGGATTGATCGCCGCTGTCGTCGCGATTGGTGGAATATGGGCAGTACGGACCTGGCTTTAGCAACCGGGCTCAGGATCAGGGGAACTGCCGCGCAATCGGTCCTCGTCACGATATTGTGCTTACATTTCCTTGATTTTTCCCAGTGCCGCCCAAATTCTGCCAAAGTCGGGGTTAAGTTGATTACTTAAGCGACGGGTGAAATACAGTCCCGCCGCGCGCTGCTCAATGAGAATGACACATACCGTGAACGCGGCAACGAACAGGATCAGACACATGCTAGACGCATTATACAACCCGGTGCGGGCGAAGGTAACCGCCGCACTGGTGATTGTTCTCCTTGGCGTGACCAGTGTTTCGCAGATCGCGAATGCCCGCCCCGCTCCTGAGAGTTTCGCAGACTTGGCCGAAAAGCTTCTGCCGACTGTTGTAAACATTTCCACAAGCCAGATGGTTGCCGAAAGACAGGGACCGGACTTCCAGTTCCCTCCCGGCTCGCCATTTGAAGACCTTTTCCGTGATTTTATGGACCGCAACGGTCAGGGTGGCCAGGGCGGACCGGCTCCGCAACGCCGCCGTGCGACCGCACTTGGTTCGGGCTTTATCATCTCGGCTGATGGTTACATTGTGACCAACAACCACGTGATTGACGGTGCCGATGAAATCACCGTGCGCCTGCATGATGGCGACACGCTTGATGCCGAACTGATCGGACGTGACCCGAAAACCGACGTCGCCCTGCTTAAGGTCGAACCGAAAGAAGACCTGCCCTTCGTCAAATGGGGCGATTCTGACAGTGCACGTATCGGTGACTGGGCCATGGCAATCGGTAACCCGTTCGGCCTTGGTGGCACGGTAACCGCCGGGATTATTTCCGCACGTAACCGCGACATTAATCAGGGCCCGTATGATGACTTCATTCAGACGGATGCCTCGATCAACCGTGGTAACTCTGGCGGCCCGCTGTTTAACCTTGATGGCGACGTAATCGGCATTAACAGCGCGATCTATTCGCCGTCGGGTGGTTCGGTCGGTATCGGCTTTGCCATTCCGGCAGGCATCGCACAAAGCGTTGTCGAACAGCTCAAGGAGTATGGCCGTACCCGTCGTGGCTGGTTGGGTGTTCACATCCAGACCGTGACCGAAGACATCGCGGACTCGGTTGGTCTTGATGAAGCAACCGGTGCCATGGTTGCCGGCGTCTCCGAAGATGGCCCGGCGAAGGAAGCCGGTATCAAACAGGGTGACGTCATCCTGACCTTTGATGGCAAAACGGTTGAGTCGATGCGTCGTCTGCCGCGCATTGTCGCAGAAACCAAGATCGGCAAGGATGTCGATGTTGTGATCTGGCGCGACGGCGAAAAGCAGACCGTCCAGGTCGAGCTTGGCGAACTTGAGGAAGAAGTCGTCGCGACAAGCGCAGACAGCTCCCAGGAACAGCAAGCACCCGCTGTTGCCGAGGCCAGCATCGATGAACTTGGCATCAAGATCGCCAATGTCGATGAAAGCCTGCGTCAGAGTTACAACCTTGCCGAAGGCACCGAAGGTGTGATCGTCACCGAAGTTTCCGGCGACAGCTACGCCGCCGAAAAGGGTGTTCGCCCTGGTGACATTATCATCGAGGCTTCGCACAGCTCGGTTGATTCGGTCGACGACGTCGTCGATGCTGTCAAAGCGGCCGTTGACGATGACAAACGCACCATCCTGATGCTGATCGAAACATCGGCTGGCCCGCGTTACTTCGGCCTGACGCTTTCGACCGAGGAATAAGCCATCCGGCTTAAGTTGATATCAAAAAAAGGGCGGCCTGATCATCAGGCCGCCCTTTTTGTTTAAACCGTTCGTGCCTTACGAAACGAAGTCCGACTTCGCGTAGCCCTGCAAATACAAAAGTGCGGTCAGATCACCGTGATTGATGCAAATGCGCGCCTGTTCCTGAACCGATGGTTTGGCGTGGAAGGCAACGCCAGTCCCGGCAAGCGAGATCATCTGAAGATCATTCGCACCATCACCAACCGCAATCGCATCATCAACCGTGATGCCTTGCTGCGCAGACAGGCTTTCAAGCGCATCGACCTTGGCCTGACGGTCCAGAACCGGTTTCTGAACCTTCCCGGTCAGCTTGCCATCCTTTTCAATCAGGACATTGGCCTGATCGTAATCGAAGCCAAGCTCGGCCCGAACCGCGCCGGTAAAGAAATCAAAGCCACCTGACACCAGGGCAACAAAGCCGCCATTGGCCTTCATGGTCGAAACCAGTTGCTTTGCCCCGCCGGTATACTCAACCGTTTTCCAGGCTTCTTTCAGCATCTCGGTCGACATGCCTTCAAGAAGACCGACGCGTTCATCAAGGGCTGCTTCGAAATCAAGTTCACCATTCATCGCACGTGCGGTGATCGCCGCCACCCGGTCCTTAACCCCGGCAAACTCGGCAAGTTCATCAAGGGTTTCACCGGTAACAATCGTGCTGTCCATATCGGCAATCAAAAGCTTCTTGCGACGTGTGGCGACCTTCTGGGTGATGGCATCCACCGGAAGCTCCGCCTCGGAAAGCGTCGTGTCGGCAACATCAAGCGGGATCCCGTCAAAAGTAAGATCGCAGGCCTCGCCCTCGGCAAGCCAGGTCACATCCCCGACCAGTGCGCCCGCCCCGGTCAACGCGATTGCCGCGTTATCAATCACGGCCTTGGTCAGCGCATTCGAATTCGGGGCGGCAATCAGGGTGAGAACCAATTTCATGGTCGCGAGGCTCCTTGGCGGGAAAGGCATAAAACATCGTTGTCGCCTTTATCCGAATTGCGCCGGACTGTGGCAAGAGAACTTTCGCATCCCCTGTTGCGGGAACGCATTATTTGCCGTGAAATTGCGTCGTAAATTCCTATGCCTGTCGCGCCGAACCCAATAGACTGGCCGACCTTTGAACACGTTACCCTGAAGGCACCCTGATGTCGGCCATCCAAGCCAGCAGTTCTTTTGCCCCTGTCCTGATCGTCGCTGGCCCGACCGCCAGTGGGAAGTCGGCACTCGCCCTTGATCTGGCGGAGGCCTTTGACGGGGTGGTGATCAATGCTGATAGCATGCAGGTCTATAAGGAACTGCGTGTGCTTTCTGCGCGCCCCGATGACAGTGAAATCGCGCGTGCACCACATCGGCTTTATGGCGTGTTGTCCGGGCGGGAGGCTTGCTCGGCCGGTAAATGGCGTGAAATGGCGATGGCCGAGATTGCCGATTGTCATGCCAGTGGCAAACTTCCGATCATCACGGGGGGTACGGGCATGTATCTGAATGCCCTGACCGAGGGGATCGCGCCGATCCCCGATATCCCTGCGCGGATTCGCGATGAGATCACAAACGAGCTTGAAGAACTTGGTCACGCCGAATTCTTTGCCAAACTCAACGCGCAAGATCCTGAAACCGCCGCCAACCTCGATGGCAGCAATACCCAGCGGCTGATTCGTGCCGCCGAGGTTTTTGCCCATACCGGGCGCGGATTGGCAAGCTGGCACAAGGAACCGGTGATTACCCCGCCCGAGAACATGAAATTCAAGAAACTTTGTTACATGCCGCCGCGCGACGTTTTGTATGACCGCTGCAACCGGCGTTTTGATCTGATGATTGAACAGGGCGCGATTGACGAGGTTAAAGGCCTGCTTGCCTTGGAATTGCCTGAAACAGCGCCGGTTATGAAGGCTGTCGGCGTGCGCGAGATCGCAGCATATCTTGCCGGGGAGATTGATCTGGCCACCGCCAAAGAGAAATCCCAGCGCGAAACCAGACGCTATGCAAAGCGGCAATTAACCTGGTTCAGACACCAAATGTTAGCCAAGGAAATCATCGACGCGCAATATTCGGAAAGTTTGGCAGCAAAAATGCGTCATGATGTTAACCAATTTCTGTTGACCACGCCAAAGTGAGGCGATAGGTTGGCCCTTCCCCCGCCGAAATGGCGGAAAACCGCCGTTTAGGCGGATTTTTCAACTCCAATTCGAGGATAATTGGATCATGTTTCAATCACGCGGTTATCACGCGACACGTTGTTGTCGCTAAGTAAAGAGGCTCGAAAATCATGGCAGAACGTATTTTAAGCGGTTCGGAAGTAGTGTTGCAGGCCCTTGCTGATCAGGGTGTGGAAGTCGTGTTCGGCTATCCTGGCGGCGCTGTCCTACCGCTATATGACGAGATATTTAAACAGAACCGGATTCGTCACGTTCTCGTGCGCCATGAACAGGCTGCTGTCCACGCTGCTGAAGGTTACGCCCGCTCGACCGGCAAGGTCGGCGTTGTGCTGGTGACCTCGGGACCGGGTGCGACAAACGCTGTTACGGGCCTTACCGACGCGTTGATGGATTCAATTCCAGTTGTCTGCCTGACAGGTCAGGTCCCGACTCATCTGATCGGGAATGATGCCTTCCAGGAAGCCGACACCACCGGCATTACCCGCCCGTGCACCAAACATAACTATCTGGTGAAAAATCCGGATCGTCTGGCGCGCACGATGCACGAAGCCTTCCACGTCGCCTCAAGCGGCCGTCCGGGCCCGGTCGTGATTGACCTTCCCAAGGACATTCTGGTTGGCAAGGCACCGTATCTGGAACCGGCACAGGTTCAGCACCGCACCTATAACCCGGTGGTCAAGGGCGAACGCAGCCAGATCGAAGAAGCCATGGAAATGCTGGCATCGGCGAAAAAGCCGATCCTGTATTGCGGCGGCGGCGTGATCAATTCCGGCATGCAGGCCTGCAAGCTTCTGACCGAATTCACCCGCATGACTGGTGCGCCGATCACGCTGACCCTGATGGGTCTGGGGGCTTATCCGGCGTCCGACAAGCAGTATCTGGGCATGCTGGGCATGCACGGCACCTACGAAGCAAACATGTCGATGCATGATTGCGATGTCATGGTCGCCATCGGTGCGCGTTTCGATGACCGTGTCACCGGCAACCTTGATTTCTTTGCGCCGAACTCGCAGAAAATCCAGGTCGACATTGATCAGAGCTCGATCAACAAGAACGTTCCGGTCGATATCGGGATCGTTGGCGATGTTGGCCATGTTCTTGAAGACATGATCAAGATCTGGAAAGCCAAGCAGTACAAGATCGAAGCCAACGCACTTGATAGCTGGTGGAAAGAAATTGAAGGCTGGCGCAGCAAACACTGCCTGTCCTACAAACAGCCGACCGACGTTATCAAGCCGCAGCACGTTATCCGCCGTGTTCATGCGCTCACCCGTGATCGCAAGACCTATATCACCACCGATGTTGGCCAGCACCAGATGTGGGCCGCCCAGCATTTCGGGTTCGAACATCCCTATGAATGGATGACGTCCGGTGGTCTGGGCACCATGGGCTATGGCATGCCGGCCGCCCTTGGCGTTCAGGTCGCCCACCCGGATGCGACGGTTGTGTGCTTCACCGGTGATGCGTCGATCATGATGAACATTCAGGAATGCGCGACGATGACGCAGTATCGTCTGCCGATCAAAACCGTGATCCTGAACAACCGTTATATGGGCATGGTCCGTCAGTGGCAGCAGCTTCTGCACGGGTCGCGCTATTCCGAAAGTTATAGCGAAACCCTGCCCGACTTCGTCAAACTGTCCGAAGCCTTTGGCTTCACCGGCATGACCTGCAATAACCCGGCTGATCTTGATGATGCCATCAAGAAGATGCTGGAAATTGATGGTCCGGTGATTTTGGACGTCGCTGTCGATGACAAGGAAAACTGCTATCCGATGATTCCGTCGGGCAAGCCGCATAATGAAATGCTGCTTGGGCAGGAAACCAACGGCGACGAAGCCATTGATTCCGACGAAGGGATGGTTCTGGTCTGATCCGCACAAACAAACAATCTGTGCGAATTGATCCCATCACATCAAAATGAAAAGGCCGGCGCGGGCGGCACGTTCTGCCCCGACCGAGCCCTAGCGGAGCGAAACCGTGAAAGAAACCGAAATTTCGAAACACACCATATCCGTTCTGGTGGATAACGAGTCCGGCGTTCTGGCCCGTGTAATCGGGCTGTTTTCCGGTCGTGGCTATAACATTGAAAGCCTGACCGTTGCCGAAGTCGACGCCGACGCCCACCAGTCGCGTATCACCGTGGTTACCTCGGGCACGCCCATGGTAATCGAACAGATCAAGGCACAGCTTTCGCGTCTTGTTCCTGTGCACAAGGTCAGTGACTTGACCCTTGCCGGGCCAAGTGTCGAGCGCGAGCTTGCATTGGTGAAAGTGATCGCAACGGGTGAAAAACGTGTGGAATCCCTGCGTATTGCCGACATCTTCAAGGCGCGCGCAGTGGATGCGACCAACAATTCCTTCGTGTATGAAATCATCGGCAGCCCTGAAAAAATCGACGCCTTCATCAAATTGATGGAGCCGCTTGGGCTTTCGGAAATTTCGCGTACCGGTGTGGCAGCGATTTCGCGCGGCACACTGACGATGTGAGTTTGCCCTGCCCGGTGATCCGCATCGGGTACGGCATTGGGGCCTGCCCCATAATAATTATTACCATCCGCCACGCATGAAAATCAGCGTGGTCCAACGTCCAGAGGTATCGAAAGATGCGTGTTTATTACGACCGCGATGCAGATGTTAATCTGATCAAATCCAAAAAAGTTGCCATCATTGGTTACGGTTCGCAGGGCCACGCCCATGCGCTGAACCTCCATGATTCCGGCGTTAAGGAAGTTGTTGTTGGTCTTCGTGAAGGCTCAAGCTCCCGCAAGAAAGCCGAAGCTGCCGGTCTGAAAACCATGACCCCGGCCGAAGCTGCTGCTTGGGCTGACGTTGTCATGATGCTGACCCCGGATGAACATCAGGCTGCGATCTATGCTGATGAGCTGCGCGACAACCTGAAACAGGGTGCTGCCCTTCTGTTCGCACACGGTCTGAACGTGCATTTCGGCCTGATCGAGCCGCGCGCTGATCTTGACGTCATGATGATCGCACCGAAGGGTCCTGGCCACACGGTTCGTTCCGAATACAAGCGTGGCGGCGGTGTTCCGTGCCTCGTGGCTATTGAGCAGAACGCATCTGGCAACGCGCTTGAAGTTGCTCTGTCCTATGCATCGGCAATCGGTGGCGGTCGTTCGGGCGTTATCGAAACCACCTTCCGTGAAGAGTGCGAAACCGACCTGTTCGGCGAACAGGCTGTTCTTTGCGGCGGCCTGACCCAGCTGATCAAATACGGCTTCGAGACCCTGACCGAAGCTGGCTATGCACCGGAAATGGCATATTTCGAGTGCCTGCACGAAGTTAAGCTGATCGTTGACCTGATGTATGAAGGCGGTATGGCCAACATGCGTTACTCGATCTCCAACACCGCAGAATACGGCGACTATGTCACCGGCCCGCGCGTGATCGATCCGTCTGTCAAAGAACGCATGAAAGAAGTTCTTACTGACATTCAGGAAGGCAAGTTCGTTCGTGACTTCGTTCAGGAAATGCATTGTGGTCAGCCGATGTTCAAGGCAACCCGTCGTCTGCATGCTGAACATGAAATCGAAGAAGTTGGTACCAAACTGCGCGCGATGATGCCGTGGATTGCTGCAAACCAGCTCGTCGACAAAGAAAAGAACTAAGCACAGCTTAGATCCTTTTTGCGCAAACGGCCGTCCCGATGGGGCGGCCGTTTTGCTTTGGGCATTTCGGGTTTGGCTTATCCGCCGTGTTTCATCTGTGTGACCGGGAAGCGCAATTCGGTCGCAGCCCAGATCACAACACACAGGACCGACACCCCAGCCCCAAGAACCACAACAGCAGGCCAGCCGCCCATGCCATAGGCAATGGCCGAACTGGCGGAACCACAGGCACCACCGAGAAAATAACTGGCCATATAGCCCGTGGTCAGACGGCTGCGGGCCTCGGGGTTGAGGCGATAGACCTCGCTCTGGTTTGAGATATGCGCCCCCTGAATACCCAGATCGATCAGCACCACACCAAGCGCAAAGGCAATCAGAGACCACTGCCCCCAATATAGCAACCCCCAGCTTGATACTGTGGTCATCAGGAAGGCACCGGTGCTGAGCCGCGCCCAACCCCTGTCGGCAAGCTTTCCGGCAATGCGGGCGGCGAGAATGCCGATTGCACCGATCAGGCCATAAAGCCCGATCACCGCTTCGGACATGCCATATTGGCGCACCAGCATGAACGCCATCGAGGTCCAGAAAATCCCGAACACCGCATATTGCAGCCCGCCAATCAGGCTGCGGCGGCGCAGGACCGGTTCATCACGAAACAGATGCAGGATCGAAAGATACAGCGTGCGGTAACTGGTATGCGAGGTCGGCGGGATATGCGGAATGATCCGGTAACACGCCACCGCATAAATCGCCATCAGGACAGAGGCGGCGATAAACACCGAACGCCATCCGGCAAGCTCCGCCATGATGCCCGAAAAAGTCCGGGCCAGAAGAATGCCCAGCAACAGGCCACTCATCACCGCCCCCACCGCCGATCCACGTTTATCATCCGTCGCCAGGTGGGCGGCGAGCGGCACAAGGATTTGCGCAGTCACACAGGTGATCCCGACCGAAATACTAAACACCACCAGCATCAAAAATGACGGTGCCAGCCCCATCGCCAGCAACCCGACCGCGGTCAGGGCCGAGGTCACGGTCAGTAATTTGCGCCGTTCATGATGATCACCCAGCGGCACCACAGCAATCAACCCGGTCAGATAGCCAAGCTGCGCCACAGTCACCAGAAAACCGGCACTGGTTTCACTCAGCCCATATTCACGGGCAAGCAGTTCCAGCAATGGCTGAACATAATAAAGACTGGCAACGGACAGGCCGCTTCCGACCGCCATAAAGATCAGGAGGCCTGTGGTCAGGGTGGGCTTGGAATGCATTCTAAGATGGGCCTTGAACGGGTTGGTGGTGGGTTTACGATAGCCGCCAAATCAGAGACTTACAATGCGGTGTCTGACACAGGTGCCATGCCGCGATGGCATCGACGGATCCCGTCACGCACAGCAGCCATTCGCAAAACACCCTGCTTTGCGCTGGATTTCAAAGGCCGATCTGTTTAATTCTGGCCTTTAAAACTTTAAACCAGATATGAGCATATCGGAATGTCGGACTATATTGATATCGCCCCCGAGGTCGCAGAGGCCTTTGCCGCAGGCAAGCCTGTTGTTGCCCTTGAATCAACCATCATTTCTCATGGCATGCCCTATCCGCAGAACCTGGAAACCGCGCGTGCGGTCGAACAGGATGTGCGCGATAACGGTGCGATCCCGGCCACCATCGCCGTGATTGGCGGTCGCTGCAAAATCGGGCTTTCCCCCGAAGAGCTGGAATATTTCGCCAAGGGAACCGACATTCTTAAATTGTCGCGTCGTGATATCCCCTATTGCCTTGCCAAAAAGCTTGATGGTGCTACCACCGTATCGGCAACCATGATCCTGGCGGAAAAGGCCGGCATTCGCGTTTTTGCCACTGGTGGCATTGGCGGGGTGCATCGCGACCTTGCCGGTAATTTCGATGTGTCGGCCGATTTGACCGAGCTTGGCAAAACCAGTGTTGCGGTTGTCTGCGCCGGGGCCAAGGCGATCCTTGATATCCCCAAAACGCTTGAACATCTAGAAACGCTTGGCGTGCCGGTTATTGCCTATGGCACAGATGAATTCCCGGCATTCTATTCGGTTGAAAGCGGTCAGAAGGCGCCACTGCGCCTTGATACTCCCGAAGAACTTGCAGCTTTCCTCAATTCGAAATGGGAATTCGGCCTTGAAGGTGGTGCTGTCATTGGCAACCCGCCAGAAGCCGACAAGGCACTGGCGCGTGAAGCCATCGAAGTGGCGATTGAAGATGCCCTGATGGAGGCCAAGGAAAAAGGCATTCAGGGGCGCGATGTGACCCCGTTCCTTCTGGCCCGCGTGACCGAGTTGACCAAGGGCAAAAGCCTTGAAGCCAACATCGCCCTTGTGCGCAACAATGCACGCCTTGGTGCGAAAATTGCCGCTGCCATGGCCGACTGATCGGCGCTGACCATCCTTAAAGACCAAAAGAAACAGGCTGGCAAATCTGCCAGCCTGTTTTGCGTTTAACTGCGCTGATACCCTTTGCCCTCGAACCCGGGCTTGATGCGTGCATCGTCAACCGGTGCGCCCCACGTCGTTGTACAGGGCAGGACACCAGCCCAGACAGACCAGTCGTAGTCTTCTTCGTCATCGACCGGATCGCCGGCACGGATCTTTGCCGAAACCTGGTCCAGATCAAAACCCAAGAACATGGTCGCCTTGAGTTCCTGCTTGTTGGGATGACGGATGTGTTCCCACCGCCCCGGTTCCAGCTTTTCGGTAAACAGCCGGGAATGTTCCATCTTTTCGCCGTCATCACTCACCACTGTTCCTTTGCCGTAAATGACGACCGAACGGTAATTGGCCGAATGGTGAAACGCCGAACGCGCCATCACCAGACCATCCAGATGCGTGATGCACAGACAGGCTTCTGCCCCGTCTGCGATCGCTGCCAGAATGCGGTTCTTTGACGCGCCGTGGATATAGATCCGCTCCCCCACCCGCCAATGGGCCGTCGGGATCATGGCGGGGCGCCCATTGACCACGGTTCCGACATGGCAAATCAGGGCATCATCAATGATGCCATGCACCTGATCGCGGTCATAACTGGCGCGATTGGGGCCCCGGACGACTTTGGTGTGGGGATGGATTTCGTATTGATCAGACATGGCGGGACCTTTTTGTCAAAAAATCAGGCATCGAATTTGGCCCGATCATGGATCAAATTGGACTTTTCAAAAGGTCCATTATAATAAAAGTGACAGAACCAATTTTCACCGGGGTCGCGATGGTGCGCAGTGATTATAGCTGGATTTATCCAAGCCAGTCGGACAATACCGCCGATGATGGCGGCACCACCGCCTATCGCCGCCTGTATCACGGGATCAGATCGGCCATTCTGGATGGCCGATTGCATCCGGGCGAACGCCTTCCGGCCAGTCGGGATTTGGCCAAATCACTTGGCATTTCACGCAACACGGTGGTGACCAGTTTCGATCTGCTGACCTCGGAAGGCTATCTTGAAACCCGGGTCGGCGCCGGAAGCTTTGTCGCCAGCACCCTGCCTGACCGCGATATGCAAACAGGCGACCACAGTCCCGGCAAGGCATCCGAGGCAGCAAATGATCGCCCGATACGGCTTAGTCAAAGTGCCACGCGCATGCTGACCTATCAGCGACGCTTTCCGCGCTTTCGCATTGCCCGTCCGTTTAACCCGGCGACACCGGATCTTGATGGTTTTCCGTTCGATCTTTGGGCGCGGTTGTTGCGTCGGTCATGGCGGGCGCCGGATATTGATCTGACCATTCCAGATGATCCGCTTGGATTGCCGCTGCTGCGTTCTGAAATTGCCAAATGGCTTCGGCAATCGCGCGGGGTTAATTGCAATGCCGATCAGGTGATGATCGTTTCGGGCGCGCAGCAGGCGCTTGACCTTGCCGCACGCGCCCTTGTCGATCCCGGCGACATCATCGCAACCGAAGACCCGGGCTATGAAGGCATTCGGGGCGTGCTGGCGGCAAGTGGGGCTGTGGTTCAGCCAATTACGGTTGATGAGGATGGCCTCGACATCGAAGGCCTTGCGCAAACGCCCTCCCCGGCGCGGATCGTGGTCACCACGCCATCACGGAACTATCCATTGGGTACAACGCTTTCGCTTGCCCGGCGCCTCGCCCTTTTGCAATGGGCGCAGGATAATGATGCCTGGATTGTCGAGGATGATTATGACAGCGAGTATCGCTATGACGGGCCGCCGCTGTCATCCCTGCAGGGCTTGGATACCGACAATCGGGTGATCTATGTCGGCACGTTTTCGCGCGTACTGTTCCCCGGCATCCGGCTTGGCTACCTTGTGCTGCCACCGGCACTGGTTCCGGCATTTCGCGGCATTCGCGGTTTTGCTGATGGTGTTCCGGCGCCGACAACACAGGCCGCCCTTGGTGCCTTTTTCGCCGAGGGGCATTTTGGCAGCCACGTGCGCAAGATGCGCCTGCGCTATGGCGAACGGCGTTCGCACCTTAAAAACCTGATCACGGCGGACGCATCCGATATCCTGTCGGTAATGCCCTCAGACGGGGGATTACATCTTTGTGCCCGTTTGATCGGCGATCAGGACGACATAGAAATGCAGGAAGCCTTGGTAAAGGCGGACCTTGATTTTCGTGCATTGTCTTCGTATTTCCACGATCCCCGGTCAAAAAATGGGCCTGACCCCGTGCGCGGTCTTGTGCTTGGTTTCGCCGGATGGAAAAAAGATGTGCTTTCGGAAAGTTTCAGTGAACTGGTCAGAACCATCAGACGTAAGTCTTAATGTACCCCGAGCCAGAGAGAGCGGCACGACTTCCCTCTAGATGCTGTCACAGTCGTGACGCTCTCTCCCCTCCGGCTTACAATCCCCCCGAAATGCGCCAAAAAACACAGGAAGACAGATGACCGAACGCCCGATCGCCGTGATGTGGTTTCGAAACGACCTGCGACTGGCGGACAATCCGGCCCTTTTGGCAGCCGTCAAATGGGCCAAGGAAAATGACGGTGCTGTCCTTCCGGTTTTCATCCTCGATGACGTGATTTCGGATCAATTGGGTGGCGCAACGAAATGGTGGCTGGAAAAAAGCCTGACCGCGCTGAACCGCGATATCGCCGATCTTGGCGACACAAAGTCTGATCGCGCCCTTCGCCTGTTTTCTGGCGATGCAAAAACCGTTCTGGAAACCATTGCCGATGACAAACCGGTCAAGGCGGTGTTTTGGAACCGGCTTTATGACAAGCCATCGACCCAGCGCGATACCGACATCAAGGCAGCCCTTCAGGGCCATGGTCTGACCTGCGAAAGTCACAAGGCCAATCTTTTGTTTGAACCGTGGGACGTCAAAACCGGATCAGGCACCGATTTCAAGGTCTATAGCCCGTTCTGGCGCGCCTGTCAGAAGCTCCCCACCCCGCGCGAACCACAATCAGCCCCAAACAACATTGCGCTGTTCAAGGGCGAGGTTGATGGACAAATCAACATCACCGACTTTGACCTTTCGCCAAAGCCGGTGAATTGGGCCGGTGGCCTTGAGGAGCGTTTCACCCCCGGCGAACAGGGCGCCAAAGACCAGCTGTTTGACTTCATCGATGATCGTCTTACCGATTATGCCGATCTGCGCGATCGCCCGGACCGTCGGGTAACGTCGGAACTCTCGCCGCATTTGCGCTTTGGCGAAATCAGTCCCTATCAGGTCTGGCATGCCGCCAACCATTATTCCGATGCCAATCCGGGCAAGGGCAAGACCGCCTCGAAATTCATCGCCGAGCTCGGCTGGCGGGAATTCGCCCATCACATCCTGTATCACGCAACCGATCTGCGTTCTGTCCCGCTTCAGGGCCAGTTCACGCATTTCCCGTGGTCAGATGACGCAAAGGGCCTACGCGCCTGGCAAAAGGGCCAGACAGGTTTTCCGATTGTCGATGCCGGCATGCGCGAACTTTGGCATACGGGCTATATGCATAACCGGGTTCGGATGATTGTGGGTTCGATTCTGGTAAAGCACCTTTTGATCCATTGGCGCGATGGTCTGGCGTGGTTTGACGACACGCTTGTCGATGCCTGCCCGGCCAACAATCCGTTTTCATGGCAATGGATCGGCGGATGCGGGGCAGATGCCGCCCCCTATTTCCGCATTTTCAACCCGGTGCTTCAGGGCGAAAAGTTTGATCCCAAGGGCGAGTATGTCCGTCAGTGGGTGCCGGAACTGCGTGACATGCCCGAACAATATATCCACAAACCGTGGGAGGCCTCCCCGCTCATTCTCAAGGCCGCTGACGTGACGTTGGGGAAAACCTACCCCGAGCCCCTGATAGGGCTCAAGGAAGGCCGTGAGCGGGCTCTTGAAGCCTATCAGGATATGAAAAAGGCTGCCGGGTGATCCCGACAGCCTTTCGCATTACCGACGCAGACGGTGCCTATTTCCAGAAAACCTTCTGATCAATGAAATCATGCATGGCGTCTTCGATCCCCTCAAGACGATGATCAGCACGTGCGCCGAACCAGCCCGATATCAGACCGACCGCAATCATCCCGTCCTTTGAAAGTTGTGGTGCCAATGCCATCAAACGCGCTTCGGCAACGGCAGCGTCCTGAAGCTGGCCGAGGATTTCCTGCATCGTCGTCAATTTACTGCGGAACTTCTTGACCTTCTTCGGCCCGTAAATGGCCCCGAAGAACTCCGTCCCATAGCGCATCTGCTTCACATCAAGACGAAGCGCATGAAGCTGCGGCGTCGTCAGCCCCGCAACGTGGTCACCGCGTTTGGTGACCCGTTTATAGGCCTGCTCCAGAAGCGGTTCTGCCATTTCCGACACAGGTGCGGCCATCGCCTTCATTTGCGCGGCGCTGGCACCGGATGCCCAGCGCGAATAGCTTGCCCACGCGCCAAGCAGCAAAAGCAACTGTCCGTATTCCGGCTGATCGAGCATATGCCGCGCGTTGGCAAGGGCGGCTTCGCGTTGCTTTTCAGCCGCCTTGCGCAGCTCCGCCACACCTGCATGGTCCGGGAAGCGTTCCTCGATCATCGGCAGTGTTTCGGTCAGGAACACATCCCAATCGCGCAGGCCATCAAGCCCCTTGCTGCACAGTTTCAGCAACCGGCGGAGCAATACGGCCTCGCCCGCAGGCAGGTTTTTCTTAAACAGGTTCAGGGCAACACGCAGGCGGCGCATGCCAACCCGCATCTGATGGCACCCTTCGATATCAAGGTCCTGACGTACGCAGACCTCGTTACTCAGGATCATGCGAAGCCCCTGCGCGATCACGGCACGAAACGCGGTTTCCGCCGACATATCCGGGGTCAGTTGCACCGCCGCCGCCCGATAGGCCCCCGGCCCATTGCCAAGATAGAGGTCGCGTCCGCGCGATGCCTTGGACCGCATGCTCAGCAACAGCGGCACGGTGCGTTGCAGCTCAAGTGCAAGGTCAAACAGGGCTGCCGGGTGGCCTTCCTTGAGCTCGAACTCGACCTCGGAGATCGGCACTTCCTTCTCGCCGGATCGGACAACACCCTGATCGATGGCAAGTTCAATCACCGCATCACGATAGGTCAGATCCACGGCCCCGCGTTTAAGGTCGCTTTCGAAAATGCGGTCGATCTTCTTTTTCTTCACAAACTTCTTCAGAAGTTTTTTGACGTCCTTGTCGGTGAAACGGTCAAGATCAAGAACACCTTCTTCAAGCTCGACCGTCCATTCATTGCGTTCGGGAAGCGCCTCGCGCAGGCCGTTGGTCGCCTTGATGGTCTGCTCCCAACCATTTGTACCCTTCTTGCGCAGACGGACCGCCATGCCCTTTTCAGCCAGCGAGAGTTTCGGCGTGTCATGATAGATGGAGACAAGGTGGGTGGTCACCAGACGACGACCTTCCTTGACCTCGCGCAGGACCGGCGCGTTTTTAAGACGCGCGACATGTTTCGGATCGATGCGAAGTTTTAGTTCGATCTCGATCTGCTTCTCGGCCATCTGGTTCCCCTAAGCGAGTTATTGTCACAGCGCGACGTCGCGCTGTTCCGCCACCAAGTAGTAACCAATTTTATGTTTCAGCGGGTTGAAACAAGAAGCGGGAATGATGGTAGCGGAATGTAAGATTTTCGCAACAAAAGGCAGAAACGCCCCCAAAATCAAGCCTTAAAAGACCGATCAGTATTTTGCACAACCCTCTGTTTTCATTTGAAAACAAATATGGGCTATCAGGTTCATTTGATACAGGTTGCTTACACATACCTTACGCATTCACCCCTGACACAGGCCCTATCAAGTCGTTGATGCAAGGGCGATTCTGAACGGTTGCACCGTCATATATTGATAACAGTTTCGCACCGTTTGCGAATTGCGTTTTGTCAGTTACAGTCTGTTCAAATTCAATCTGCCAGAGGGCGAAGATGCTTAGCCGTAGCCACAATTTCAAGACCACCCTGATCATGGGGATTGCCATGCTGATCAGCGGCTGCAAAACCACAACCACCACAAGCGCCCCTGAAATCAGCTATGACGCCTGGCAGGCCAAACAATCGGCATCGACTGTGCCCTACAGCACCAACACCATGGTCAAAATCAATCTGAACTGGTCACGGATCGGGCCGTTTTCGCGCTATGACACCTGGGTGCGGGCCAATGCCTTTGGCGGGATGTTTGATGTTTATGGCGCCCAGACCTGCCTTGGCAAATTTGTCCGCGATGATCGACTGGCCCCTGCCCATGGCTGGTGGGAACTGATTTGCCAGGATGACAGTTACGCCGCCGGGAAATTTCAGCTGACCGAACAGGGAAGCATTCTGGGCATCGGTAATGCGATCAATGGGGAAAAGGTCGGGTTTGACCTGCCCATCCCGAATTAAATCGACCGGAAAATGAGATGAAAAACAAAAAACCCGGCCAGAAGGCCGGGTTTTTTTGGCTACCGAAAGATGGTGCCCAGGGGCGGACTCGAACCACCGACACGCGGATTTTCAGTCCACTGCTCTACCAACTGAGCTACCTGGGCAAATCCGACTTTCGTCTCCGTTTCCGGAGTGTTCCCTGCGGAACGAGCGGGGTTATACAAACTCCTTTGGGGCTTGTCCAGCCTCAAATCGCATTTTTTTTGCGATCACGCGTCGGATTAAAATTCTTCTTCATCTTCAAGGTCTTCGAGATACTCGGGCGGCTCGGCGGCGGGGATGGCGTAGCTTTCATTCATCCATTTGCCAAGGTCGAGATCCGCACAGCGTTTGGAGCAAAATGGCGTGTATTTTTCATCAGCCGGTTTGCCGCAAACCACGCAGTCGGAGCTGGCTGTTTTCGTTATCTTTTTTTCATTCATGGTGGTTTTTCTCCAACCGATAGGCATCGTCTTCAAGGGTCGGGTCCGCGACAATTTTCGGCGTACCCCCAAATGCATTTGTCAGGATCTGGATCGCATCGGCCTGATCCGCAAGTGCCTTCGCCACACCGGGGTTTACGGACAGATTTACCATCCCGGTCACCCCGTTTCGGCTTTCGGCGACAACGGCGCGTACAACAGCATTCAGCGCAGCATCGCGCAAAAGAGGGGCGCGTTCCTGTTTGGCAAACAGCGTGGCACGAAGCGATTCGCCCGCCCGCTGGCGGCTGAATTCATAAAGGCCCAATCGCGTAAAGCCACCAATCTGAACCGCACCGTCAAGCTCACTGCCAAAGGCATCACGGATTGCGGCATCAAACTTGTCGCGCCCTGCCCGTGATTTCATGCGAAGCGGATCAATCACCACAAGACCACCGATGTTGCGAAGGCGGATTTGATGCACGATTTCGGCTGCGGCCCGAAGGTTGACTTCGACCGCGCGGGTTTCGCTATCACGCCCGGCATCTGCCCCGGCAGCATTGACGTCAATGGCACAAAGTGCGGTTGCCGGGTCAATCGCAACCCAGCCGCCGCCTTGCAACTCGACACGCGGCGCCAAGGCAGCGGCAATCTCGTCTTCGATATCCTGATCATGGAACAACAGTCGGCTGCCGACATGACGCGCAAGATTGTCATCGGACTTGCCAAGCATGGTCAGCAAGCCACGCAGCCACACGAATTCGTTTGTACCATCGACAACGCATTGCCCACCCGCCATCAGATGCCGTTCGATCACCTGATCGGTTTCTGATTGCGCCTTGCTGACCAGTTGCGGCTTCGATGCCTCGGACAGGGCCTTTTCGGCCTTTTGCAATTGTGATTTCAGAAGCTTGTATTCAGCCGTGATGGCATCCCGCGTCCAGTCGAGTGCGACGGAACGCAGCATGATGCCGTCCTGACCGGCCTGAAGAGAGCTCAGCAATTCATGCAGTTCGGTACGCCGGTCCCCGTCCTTAAGCTTGCGCGGCAATTCAATATGGTTGGCCCCCGGTCGCAGGATCATGCCGACACCTTCAATCGCGATCCGGCCGGTAAGCTTCACCCCCTTGTCGTCAAAACCAAGGCGGGAGATCTGCACCAGAACCCACTGCCCTTCGTGCAGCGGGCCGTTATAGCGATCAAACGGCAAAAGCCCGTCAGGCAGACCGTCGAGCGCAACCATGGCGGCGGCCATTTCAGGCATCATTTTGGAAACACGGCCAAGATGGATATCAAAACGTGCCGGACCGCCGCGATCAATCCACAGACGGGTCAGGCGGTCATTTTCGATCAGGGCCACCCTGCGCTCAAGCGCAACGGCATCAATCAGCAGGCGGGAGTTATGGGTGCCGCCAACTGCCATGATCAAACCTCTTTGGGGTGATAGCCAAGACCGCGCAAAAGACCGTCCACCTCGCACAGCGACAGCCCGACAACGTTGGAGTACGATCCCGAGATCGCCTTCACAAAGGTCGCGGCAAAGCCCTGAATGGCGTATGCCCCCGCCTTGCCCTGCCACTCGTCATGGGAAAGATAACGTTTCAGGTCATCGGAACCAAGGGTTCGGAATTTCACCTGTGTCTCGATCACGCGCGATCGTTCGGTCCCGTCCGGTGCAATTACACACATGCCACCATAAACACGATGGCGACGCCCGGAAAGCAGCTCAAGAAACTTGCGTGCCTCGGACACGTCTTCGGCCTTGCCCAATGCACGCCTGCCACAGGCAACAACCGTATCCGCGGCAAGCACAAAGGCCCCGCCGTTGGATTTGGCAACAAAACGCGCCTTTTCCTCGGCAAGGCGAAGCGCCAGCCGACGCGGACTTTCATCGCGCATGGGTGTTTCATCGATATCTGCGGGAACGACCTGATCTGGCACAATTCCGATCTGCGCAAGCAGCTCAAGACGGCGCGGCGATGCAGATGCCAATATCAGTTTCGACAAGATGTGGCTCCCGGATATCCGTCCCAGACCATTCCGACCAAAAATGTGACGAATGCTCACATTTCGATGCAGGCAGCAAAATGCACCCTGACGGCAAGGGTAAACGCCCCGCCAGACAAGGTCAATTTGCGCTTGGTCGTGGTTTCAGATTACTTGAAACGGAAGGTAATACGACCTTTGGTCAGGTCATAAGGGGTCATTTCGACGCTGACACGGTCACCTGCGAGAACGCGGATACGGTTCTTGCGCATTTTGCCCGATGTGTGGGCAAGGATTTCGTGGTCATTGTCCAGCTTCACGCGAAACATCGCATTGGGCAGAAGTTCAACGACAGTGCCCTGAAACTCGATAACGTCTTCTTTAGCCATGTGACTCCTAGCTTTCGTATTGCAATATCAAAATACCGGTGGGCGGCAAACTGCTCTGAACCGGGCAAAAGGTCAAGTCCTTTCACGTGTCAGGCGTGGCGTTCCAGCACTGCGTTAAACGAATGGCGAAGTATCTGTGCTACCAAACTGTGCGGAATAAGGATTGCGCGAAAAGAACCGGGTGAACCCTTTTCGAATGCCGGTATGCGCCCTAAGATGCCGCTATCTTTCCGGCCTTTCATGAAAGCCCCCGCATGACCAATCCTCATACCATTGAAATACGCCTTGCAGAACGCGTTGACGCACCGGCACTCCACGCCATGATTTGCGAAATCGGCAAGGCAACAGGATGTGCAGATAAAATCGCAAGCACGCCCGAAGATCTGGCGCGGGATGGCTTTGGCAAAGACCGTGCGTTTGACGCGCTGATTGCGATTGCCGATGACACGCCGGTGGCCATGTGCCTGTTTTTCCCAAGCTATTCGACATTTCGCGGACGGCCCGGGCTTTATATTCAAGATCTTTATGTCGCGCCAGGCCATCGTGGTGGCGGCTTTGCCAAACGTCTGGTGGCTGCAGTCGCCAAACATGCCCGTGCGCACGGCAAATCCTATATCCGGTTGTCGGTCGATGCGGAAAACATGATTGGCCAGCGGTTTTACGAAAAGCTTGGCATGCGCCATGCCGAGGATGAGAAGATCTATGTGCTTGATGGTGCTGCGTTCGAAGCCCTCAGCAGCGCGGACTAAGCCAAGCAATCACATGGTGGGTGCGGGACCGACCGGGAAGCGATCAAGAATGCGTTTCTTGATCTGGTCGCGCACCTGTCGATAGGCCTCAAGGCGGATTTCACGCGCCCCTTCGACGATTGTCGCATCAAAGGTATTCCAGAATTCCACGTCACACGCCATGGTGCGGGTCATTTCGACCGCACGGTGCTGGGCCTCAGGAGACATCGTGATGATCAGATCAAAGAAGCCGTCTTCAAGCTGATCAAAGGTTTTGGAATTGTATGAGGAAATATCAAGACCGATTTCCTCCATCACCGCAACGGCAAAGCCATCAAGCTCACCGGCACGCACCCCGCAACTTTCAACATAGATGCGGGTTCCGTGATAGTGACGCATCAAGGCAGCAGCCATCACCGAACGCACGGCATTATAGCTGCAGGCAAAAAGAACCGAGCCGGGGAGTTCTTCTGCCACCGTGCCTTAACCCCGGATGTGAAGGACACAAATCAACGTAAACAGGCGACGCGCGGTATTTTCATCAATCGTCACCTTGTCGGCCAGAAGCTCTCGCAATTGCTCGGAGCCCTCGTTGTGAAGACCACGTCTCGCCATATCGATGGTTTCGATCTGGGCGGCGCTGGCCTTTTTGATGGCGTCATAATAGCTTTCGCAGATCATGAAATAGTCTTTGACGATCCGGCGAAACGGCGACAGCGGCACGGGAATGGTCGTCAGGTTTTCGGTATCATCGTCGCCGCGCACATCCATATAGATGCGGTTTTCCTCGATGCGCATATGCACCGAATACGGACCTTCGAAACCGCCAGCCGGTTCGAAATGGTTTTCTTCGAGAAGGTCATAGATCGCCACCGCCTGCTCATGCTCGACCTCAGGACGGCGTCTTACCTTGTATTTCTCGTCAAGATAGATACCGGCAATACACTGGTTTTCTGCCATGGCTCTCTCGCTCCGGTCCCTTCACACGCTGCATTGCAACAGCTTACATCTGGTTTGAACGGATCGCTACCGAAAGTCCATGTGCCTGCAGACCTTCGCTTTCTGCAAGGGCGATTGCCGCCGGGCCGATTTTTGCCAGACTTTCGGGTGTGCACTTGATCAGCGACGAACGCTTGATGAAGTCCAGAACCCCAAGGCCGGACGAGAAACGCGCCGAGCGGGCCGTCGGCAGGACATGGTTCGGGCCGGCAACATAATCGCCGATGGCCTCTGGCGTATAACGGCCCAGGAAAATCGCGCCAGCATGGTGAATGTCTTCTGCCAGTGCGTCCGGGTCGTCGACCGCCAATTCAAGATGTTCCGGTGCGATCCGATCCACAAGGGCCGGAGCCTGCGACAAATTTTCGACCAAAACAATTGCACCAAAGTCGCGCCAGCTTGCCCCGGCGATTTCTGCACGCGGCAGTTTTTCGAGATGGGCATCAATTGCCACCTGCACCTGATCGGCGAATTTGGCATCATCGGTGATCAGGATCGATTGCGCGACCGGGTCATGTTCGGCCTGCGACAACAGATCTGCTGCCACCCAGCTTGGGTCATTGCTGCCATCGGCAACCACCAGAATTTCAGACGGGCCTGCAATCATATCAATGCCGACCTGACCAAAGACACGGCGTTTGGCCGCGGCAACAAACGCATTGCCCGGACCGACGATCTTGTCGACAGGCTTGATGGTTTCGGTGCCATAAGCAAGGGCCGCAATCGCCTGCGCCCCGCCAATGCGGTAAATCTCGTCAACGCCAGCAATTCGGGCCGCAGCCAGAACCAGCGGGTTCATTTTATTGTCCGGGGTCGGCACCACCATGACAAGGCGTTCGACACCGGCAACCTTGGCCGGAATGGCGTTCATCAGAACCGATGACGGATAAGATGCCAGACCGCCGGGGACATAAAGCCCGGCTGCGGACACCGCGCGCCAGCGCCAGCCAAGCTCAACACCGCTTTCATCGGTATAGCGTTCATCGGCCGGCATCTGCTTTTCGTGGTAGGCACGAATGCGCTTTGCCGCCAGTTCCAGCGATTTGAGAAGGTCTGCATCAATGTCGGCAACCGCGGCATCGACCTCGGCCGCGCTCACCGCCATGCCGGATGCGTCGATACCAAGGCGATCAAATCGGTTGGTGTAGTCGCAAACTGCTTCGTCACCGCGATTACGCACATCGGCGATAATATCGGCAACAGCCGCATCAACATCGGCGTCCGATTCGCGTTTCATGCCCAGAAGCTTGACGAAATCTTCTTCGAAGCTGGCGTCAGTAATCGAAAGCTTAAGCGGCATTGAGCACCTCGGAAAAACGGTCGATCCAGGGCTGGATATCGGTCGGGCGGGTTTTCAGCGCAGCACGGTTGACGATCAGGCGCGACGTCACATCGGCAACATGTTCGATTTCACGCAGGCCATTGGCCTTAAGCGTGTTGCCGGTCGAGACAAGGTCGACGATACGGCGGCACAGACCAAGTGTTGGTGCCAGTTCCATCGCGCCATTCAGCTTGATGCATTCAGCCTGCACGCCCCGTTTGGCAAAATGCGTACGGGTGATGTTGGGATATTTGGTCGCGACCCGGACATGCGACCAGCGTGACGGATCATCGCCTTCGATCATTTCTTCGGGTTCGGCAACGGCGATCCGGCAATGCCCGATATTAAGATCCAGCGGTGCGTAGATATCCGGATAATCAAATTCCATCAGGACGTCATTGCCGCAGACACCGATATGGGCTGCGCCAAAGGCAACGAAGGTTGCGACGTCAAAGCTGCGCACACGGATGATATCGATATGCGGATGGTTGGTGGCGAAACGAAGCGCACGGGATTTCGGATCATCAAATGCCGCTTCCGGTTCGATCCCGGCGGATCGCACCAGTGGCATCACCTCGTCAAGAATGCGCCCCTTGGGCAGGGCAAGCACCAGCTTTTCGTCACTCATCAATCAGTCGCCTTACGCGTTTTTCAGTTATCCGGAAGCCTTATATCAGGCCGGAACCCGGACACGTTCGATCTGCGCCCCGCAGGAGCTCAGTTTTTCTTCAAGCCGCTCATAACCGCGGTCCAGATGGTAGACACGGTTAATAACCGTCTCGCCCTCGGCTGCCAAGCCTGCAAGCACCATTGAAACCGAGGCACGCAGATCGGTTGCCATGACTTCAGCCCCCGAAAGCTTTGCACTGCCGCGGACAATCGCCGAACGGCCATGCACGTTGACATCAGCGCCCATGCGGCTGAGTTCCGGAACGTGCATGAAACGGTTTTCGAAAATGGTTTCGGTGATCATGGATGCACCGTTGGCCACCGACATAAGCGCCATGAACTGGGCCTGCATATCGGTCGGGAAGCCCGGATAGGGTTCGGTCATCACGTCAACACCCTTAAGCGTCGCACGGTTGCCGCGCACCTTAAGGCCATCTTCGGTTTCTTCAACCTCGACCCCGGCTGCGCGCATCGCATCGACAAGGCTATCGATCAGTTCCATACGGGTTCCGGTCAGCTCGATCTCGCCACCGGTGATGGCTGCTGCAATTGCATAGGTCCCGGTTTCAATACGGTCCGGCACAACCGAATATTCCGCACCATGCAAGCGCGGCTTGCCGGTGACTTTCAGGGTATCGGTTCCGATGCCTTCGATCTCGGCCCCCATGGCAACAAGGCAATGCGCCAGGTCAGACACTTCGGGTTCACGCGCGGCGTTGGCAATGGTCACAACACCGTCCGCCAGCGATGCGGCCATCAGCGTGTTTTCAGTTGCGCCCACCGAAACCTGCGGGAACAGGACGTGACCACCTTTCAGGCCGTCGGGTGCGCGGGCTTCGATGTAACCCTCGGTCAGGTGGATTTCCGCACCCATTGCTTCCAGCGCCTTAAGGTGCAGGTCAACCGGACGGTTGCCAATCGCGCACCCACCAGGAAGCGACACACGGGCAACACCACAGCGCGCGACAATCGGACCAAGCACCAACACAGACGCACGCATCTTGCGGACCAGATCATAGGGTGCCGTGGTCGAGGTGATTTCCTTGGCAGTCATTTCAAGAACGCGACCGGTATGGCCACCATTGGGGGCATGCCCGTTCAGATGCAACGCGACACCATGCTGGGCCAGAAGATTGGCCATCGATGTGATATCTGCCAGATGCGGCAGGTTCGAAAGGGTCAGGGTTTCATCCGTCAAAAGGCTTGCTGCCATCAACGGCAAAGCCGCGTTTTTGGCACCGCCGATTGCAATTTTGCCCTGCAGCCGGCGACCACCGGAAATCTTGATCTTGTCCATTCAGTCCTCTTTGTACTGCGCGCGATGGCGCAGCGAACGCGTGTCTTGGCGTATCACCGCCAGATTGTTGCCACCCCTTTATCACAGGCGCGGCAATGTGACACCTTTTTGGCCCATATATTTCCCTGCGCGATCCGCATAGGAGGTATCGCATTCACTTTCCGCCTTGAGGAAAATGAACTGACACGCCCCTTCATTGGCATAAATGCGCGCCGGAAGTGGAGTGGTGTTGGAAAATTCAAGGGTCACATGCCCTTCCCATTCGGGTTCAAGCGGTGTGACATTGACGATGATGCCGCACCGGGCATAGGTCGATTTCCCAAGGCAGATCACCAGCGTGTCGCGCGGGATGCGGAAATACTCCACCGTGCGCGCAAGCGCGAAACTGTTGGGCGGGATCACGCAGACGTCGGTCTGGCGGTTAACGAACCCGTCATCGGAAAATTCCTTGGGATCGACAATGGCCGAGTCGACATTGGTGAAAATCTTGAACTCGTCGGCGACGCGGGCGTCATAGCCGTACGAGCTGACACCATAGGAAATCACACCATCGCGTTTGAAACCGTCCACAAACGGTTCGATCATGCCTTTTTCCTGCGCCATCTGGCGTATCCAGTGATCCGGTCTTACCGACATAGTGCCACCCCTGTTTTTGCGAAAATCCCAACCACGTTCAGCACCCACGGTTTTACCCGCCCGCTGGCCTCAAGATCAACCAAACGATGCATGCCGCCATCAAAGCGAAGGTGAAAAATGACGCGCGAGATCAGTCCTCAGATTTTTCGTCTGTAGCCGTAGCTTTGGGATCGCTTTTGCGTGAGCGTTGCTGTTGCTTGCGCTTAGCCAGATTGGCGCGCAGGGCTTTGGCTTCGCGTTTTAAACGTTCCTCGTTTACGGCCGGACGCATGTCAGATTTTTTGGCTGTCATGATGCAATCAAAGTTCCGTCAGATTTATGCGGGTTTGAGCGATTGGCCTGTTATAAAACAGCGCGCGAAAAATTACAGCCGATCTTGACGAAAACAGGGCGAAAAGGCCTGCGACGGGAACAATCGAAAAACTTCGCATAATTCAGGCTTGACCAATTACAGATACGTGGCCTATAACCCGCCCGCACCGCAAGGGCTCATGCTGCTGTAGCTCAGGGGTAGAGCACTCCCTTGGTAAGGGAGAGGCCGGGAGTTCAAATCTCCCCAGCAGCACCATTGCCCACCGGTCCAGCCTGTTTATCGGGCTGCTGTAGCTCAGGGGTAGAGCACTCCCTTGGTAAGGGAGAGGCCGGGAGTTCAAATCTCCCCAGCAGCACCATTGCCCACCGGTCCAGCCTGTTTATCGGGCTGCTGTAGCTCAGGGGTAGAGCACTCCCTTGGTAAGGGAGAGGCCGGGAGTTCAAATCTCCCCAGCAGCACCATTTCCAAATTCCCCATACGATAAACCAAACACGCAGCAGTTATGTTGACTGCGGCAACTTATTCTCTTTGTCGTTGGATAGACTGCAGTTTCTGCCTATTCCTTCGAAAGAGGCACCCTGCTCTTTCGAAGATGCGCGCTTGCCTAAATAGCAACTTTTACGTGCATTTCCCAGGCACATGAATTGCATTGATTGTTTTCACAATCGGCAAAAAAGGAAATGCATCATGACGATCCATATGACTACGTATGGCAGCAGCAACGCATCAATCGCCTCTCATACGACCAAATCGTCGTCGGTAACCACAACCACGCCATCATTTACCCAAGAAATGTATTCGGACCCGGAAATGCGCCCTTACCTAAGGGCGTATTATGAAAAGGCCTATGCACCGATCCGCGAACGCATCGCCGCAATGCGCGAAGAAGGATACGAACCAGTCACATTCGAAGGCTCCAACGGAACGGCCGCGACCGAAATATCCGCCGATCAATATGAAGCCATGATACCGGACTTTGATAGCTGGCTTGACAGTCAAAAGACCATTGTTCCCAAACTTCGCTCGTCTCAGGAACAAATGCTTGAACACGCGCGGGAAAGAGTTCGCAGGGCGGAACAAACCTCGCCAGATGACCAATCAGACGTAAGAGCTATCTTTTCTGTTGGCGATCAGATTCTGGGTTACATGGACAAATACGGTGGTATGGCATCTCATAATATCGGTGGCTACCTGCGCACCTTTGATATTCAGGCCAACGAGCTTGGCCTAACCGGACAAGCGCGCATTGATTATGTCACCGATGCGATTTCGCGACGCTATCCCGATGTCGAAATCACCACCTACAGCAACCAGAATGCCCCGACAGAGCGTCAGTTTAAGCAACGCTGGTATCCGCATCACGATGTGGACCAAGCTTATCAGACCGAGCTTACTGAAGCACGAGAAGCTCTGGCCCGAGCGGAAGAAATTTACCGGAAACAGCAAAGTAACATCCGGGAAATGCAAAGCTTCCTGCTCGGCCTGATGGAACGGGATGCCTAACCTGCACTGACGGCATCTGCTTGAATACCTTGGGGAGGTTTCTTACCCGTAGAACGAACGATACCACTCAACAAAATTGCCGATACCGGTTTCAATTGGGGTTGCTGGCTTGAAGCCAACGGCATCGGTCAGCGCATCAACATCGGCGTAAGTTGCCGGAACGTCTCCATCCTGCATCGGTAGCATGTTTTTCTCTGCCGTCTTGCCCAGTGCCTTTTCGATCGTTTGGATCATATACATCAGTTCGACCGGGCTGTTATTGCCGATATTAAACACCCGATAGGGTGCCGAACTGGTTGCGGGATCGGGCTTGGCCGAATTCCAGTCCGGGTTCGGTTTGGCAACGGTCGAGATGCAGCGATAAACACCTTCGACAATGTCGTCGATATAGGTAAAGTCGCGACGCATCTTGCCTTCGTTAAAGACGTTGATAGGGCGCCCCTCGAGGATCGCCTTGGTAAACAGGAACAGCGCCATGTCCGGGCGCCCCCACGGGCCGTAGACGGTAAAGAAACGAAGACCGGTCGTTGGCAGACGATACAGATGGCTGTAAGTGTGGGCCATCAGTTCATTGGCCTTTTTCGACGCAGCATACAGGCTGATCGGGTGATCAACATTGTGATGAACGGAAAATGGCATTTCGGTATTCATGCCGTAAACCGAACTGCTTGATGCATAGACCAGATGCTTCACATTGTTGTGGCGGCAGCCTTCGAGGATATTGGTGAAACCAACCAGGTTGGCATCGATGTAGGCATGCGGGTTTTCAATCGAATAGCGCACCCCGGCCTGAGCCGCCAGATTGACAACATAGGTCGGCTTTTCAGTAGCGAACAGATCAGCAATGCCTTCGCGATTTTCCAGGTCCATTCTGACAAACTTGTAACCCGGCTTGCCTTCCAACCGTGCGAGACGCGCCTCTTTGAGGTTGACGTCATAATAGTCATTGACGTTATCAAGTCCGACAACGGTCGCCCCCTGTTCCAGCAGTTTCAGACAAAGATGGGAACCGATAAAACCGGCGGCACCCGTGACAAGTACCTTTTCATTGGCCGGAATGATGAAGTCGGACATGCGCGTTGGAATTCCTGATTGAAGTACAGCATGAAGCGCGCCAGGCGCCGGTTGGAAATTCGGGATTTTTGATACCAGCAAGGGTACGGATGCGCAAGCCATCAACCGATGCCATTACGCCTCAAGCGCCTTACACCCAAGACCGTTTATTGCGAGCCGAGACTCCCAGTCATTTTTCTGCTATGGTGTCTTTTCGTATAGGTTTCGTCTTAAGATTACGAGCGACGTAAAGACAGATGATTTCAGCTGGTCAAACCATAGCCAACCCGAATGGGGGCGGTTTGGGCGTTATCCTGAATGTTCGGGAAATCGCACAAACTGCCGATGGGCGTGTTTTGGCCGAATATGAAGCCATTGAAGTCCAGCGTCAGGGCGGAAATGCGTCATCTGTTTCGCCGTATGCCATTGCTGGCGCCGACTCAGACGGCGCACGCACACGGATTGTTGATCCTCGCACCCTGACCGAGGCACAAGCGGTTGCTGGCGGCGTCAGCCGTGCGGAGTACCGCGAGGCACGCGAAACCAATTCGGAAAACGGCAACACCGCAAATGGCGCTTCGTCCAATCAGGATATCGACCCGGCTGAAGAAGCTGTCGTCAATCAGCTGCGCGCCCGAGATTCAGCTGTGCGCCAAGAGGAAAAGGCCCATGCCGCTGCTGCTGGGCCTTATGGCTCTGCGCCGCAATACACATATCAGATTGGTCCGGACGGTAACGCTTATGCGATTGGTGGTCACGTTGATGTAAGCGTATCACTGTCAGGCACTGCGGAAGATCGTGATCGTGCGCTGGCCACCTTGCAAAATGCAGCACTGGCACCAAACGCACCATCAGGTGCCGATATGGCAGCCTTCCGCCAGGCAAGCCTGCAAAGAGCAACCAGTGATGGTATTGATACAAACAATACTACCGAAGAATCCGCACGTAACGAGGCGATGTCTAAAAACGGCGCGCATCAGAATATATCAATTTCTGTGTAACTTTTTCCTATCGCGGTTCCTTCTGATCCCCTGATATACTATTCGATGCGCGATGAAATACTTATCCTTGAGTTCGGATACCTATTCACTTGGATAGATGCTATTATCAAAAACTATCCTGCCGTTTGACAGGGGCACCGTTTTGTTGAATGCTGCGCTCGCGTCCGGGGGGGACGCTTGGATTGAAAATATCAGAATCGCGCGAAACCATATTATTGCAATTGTGGATCGCGTTTCCGAGGTCGCTGTCCCAATTTATTTCAGTGAGCTTTGGACAAGAACAGGTACGGCATAAAAATGAACATCCTGCTAGCAGACGATCACGATCTCGTCAGAGACGGGATCACTTCCTTCCTAAAACTCGCAGCGCCGGAAGTTGAAGTCGCGCAGGCGAAAGACTTCGCAGAAGCACTTGCCGTCGTTGACGGAGAAACCAACGTCGAACTGACCATCCTCGATCTGAACATGCCTGGCATGAATGGATTGTCCGGTTTGACCGTCATGCGCCAGAAACATCCTGAAATTCCCGTGGTTATTCTTTCAGGCTCGGTTAAACGCAGCGACGTTCTGAACGCACTGGAACATGGTGCGTCGGGATATCTGCCCAAGACGCTGTCAGGTAAATCCCTGATCAACGCCCTGCGTTTGATTCTGTCCGGCGAAAAATACATTCCGTCTGCATTGCTCGAAGACGATGGCACGCAGATGCGCCCGGGTGAGATCGACCTTGACGGCCTTGCACCAGACAACCCCTTGCGGCAGTTGACCAACCGCGAGCGTGAAGTGCTGGGTCTTCTGACCAAGGGCCTTTCCAACAAGGAAATCGCCAAACAACTGACCGTTCGCGAAATTACCGTGAAGGTCCATTTGACCGGTATTTTCAAGAAGCTCGGTGCTGCCAACCGTACACAAGCGGTGAAGATTGCCATGCAATTGGGCTGGGAAGCCTGATTGCTGCCAACTCCAGGCAAACAAATCAGAAAAAGCCCGGCATCCTGCCGGGCTTTTTCTTTATCAACTTAAATCATAAATGCATTTGCAGCCAAAAGACGCCTGCGGGGTAAATTTAAGCCGCGAACACTTCACAAAGCTCATCAAGTGTTGCCAGAAGTTCCTTCAAGTTCAGCGGCTTTGACATCACTGTCACCGGAGCATCTGGTCCGTCTTCATCCTCAACCGGTCGGTCAGCATCGCCCGGGTGGCCGGTCATGACAATTACCGGCAGTGCGGGATTGCGTTCCCGAAGTTCCTTGACCAACGCGTTGCCATCCATGTGTGGCATGCGAATGTCGGTAATCAGGATGTCAGGCTGTACAACACCCGCAATCGCCAACGCATCTTCACCGTTGTTTGCGGCGGAAACGTTAAAGCCCTGTGCTTCAAGATATCCCGAGATGATTTCCATGGCATCCACTTCGTCATCGACGACAAGCACGCGAATTTTGCCGCGTGCTTCGGCATTCGGCGGCACCTTGGTCAGCCAGCCATCCTCCTGACCTGCGTCGGAATGATGATCCACCTTCGCGGTGTCCACATCCGCAAGCGGCAGCGTGATTTCAAAGCAGGCCCCGTCACCCTCATTTCGCACATCAATTCGGCCCCCCATAGCCTCGACAATGCCAAAACTGACCGACAGCCCAAGTCCGGTTCCTTTGCCAACATCCTTGGTCGTAAAGAACGGATGAAACAACAAGTCAATGGCCGCTTCCGGAACACCCCCGCCATTGTCGTTGACAGCCAGTTTCAATGACTTCCGCGCTTCGTCAACCATTGCGCTGACACGGATCAAACCCCCGATACTGCCGGCATCCTCGCCGCTTTCGTTGATGGCATCGCGCGCGTTGCTCAGCATATTGACCAGAACCTGTTCCAACTGAACCTGTCGGCCATTGACGAAACAGCACTGCCGTGGAGCAACGACATCAATTGCAATGCCCGACAATCTGCAATCATGTTCGACCATGTCCACAGCACGCTCAACGGCTTTCATGACATCGAACGGCGCAAAATCATCGTCGTCCGGACGGCTATATATCTGAAGATGTTTGATTATTTCGGACATGCGCTCTGTCTGGGAACTGATGAGCGCCAGTCTTTCGCGCTGAAAGGCTGGTTTCACGGCATCCAGATCGTATTGCAGGGCACAGGTATCTGCGGCCATCCGGATGACGTTCAGCGGCTGATTCATTTCGTGGGCAACGGATGCTGCCATTTCGCCAAGCGTTGCCAGTTTGGACGTTTGAACCAATTGACGTTCAACTTTGCGTTTGTCGGTAACATCTTCTGCCAGCATCAGCATGGCTGGCGCCCCCTCGTGGGTGAAGGCAATGGCCGAGACTTCCAGCTCGACATTTTCGCCTTCCGGGCGTTGGCAGATGATTGTGAAGTCCGCACGCCCCGGATACCCGTTTCGATAACGCGAAATGTACTCCTCAAGCGTTTCGCGGCTTGAAGGATGCACCATTTCCATGAAGGATCGTCCGACCAGCTTATCACTGTCGCGCGCGCCCAAAATGCTGACGCCCTGCTGGTTCATATAGACGATCTCTTCACCACTCAGGACAGAGATCAGTTCTGGTGCCAGCTCGACCAGTTTACGGTAACGCTCTTCACTTTCCTTGAGCGCGCGTTCGGCGCGCGACCGTTCGATCGCATACCTGATGGAACGACGGATTGTACGGCCATCGGGAAATTCCTTGGTCAGATAGTCCTCTGCCCCATGTTGAAGGGCTTCGAACGCAAGTTCCTCGTCCTTGTGGCCGGTCAGGACGACGACGGGTGCAGCATTGGCACAACTGCGCACACGGCTGATGGTCTGCACGCCCGATGAGTCCGGCAAGGTCAGATCCAGCAAGACAACATCAAACAGTGCCTCTGGCCCGTCACCATTCAGCACCGCCATCGCGGATGCAAGATCGCTTCGATGCTCGATATCAAACGGCTCGCCGGTTTCTTCCAGCAGAGTGCGCACAAGAAACGCATCCCCGGGATTATCTTCGACAAGAAGAATTCGGAACCGTTGTTCAGGCATCACGTTCATTTCCAGCTTTCAGAGACACGGGTTTTCGTGCCGCATCGCACGGATCGAAAACCCGTTGAGTCTGCATGGTTTTGCGGGTGCTAGCAATCCTGAACATCAACAAGCAGACGTCCCTGCACCTGCCCTTTGAGGATCTTCTCCCCCCATGGCAGAATATCGGACAGTGCAACTTTCGTTGTTGCAGATTGCAGTTGATCCTTCGGCAATTCGCGCGCCAGGCGCTGCCATGCACGCACGCGCGTCTCATAGGGACACATGACCGAATCAATCCCGATCAGTTTCACACCACGCAGCAGGAACGGGATAACAGTTCCGGGCAAATCCGGACCACCGGCAAGACCGCAGGCGGCAACAACACCATGATATTTCATCTCGGATAGAACGTGGGCAAGCGTCGTGCTACCGACACTGTCGATTGCCCCCACCCATCGTTCAGTCAAAAGAGGCTTGCTTGTATCTGTCAGTTCATTGCGGTCAATGATCGTACTGGCGCCGAGATCACGAAGATACTGATGCGTTTCGGCGCGTCCCGTCGATGCGGCAACCCGATAGCCAAGCGCAGAAAGTATTGAAACAGCAACAGAACCGACACCCCCGGCGGCCCCGGTCACAAGGACTTCGCCATCCTGCTTTGTCGACACACCCTGATCTTCCAGTGCCATGACTGCCAGCATTGCGGTGAAGCCCGCCGTACCGATTGCCATTGCCTGCGATGCATCAATTCCGGCGGGCAACGGAACAAGCCAATCGGCCTTCACCCGTGCAAGCTGGGCATATCCGCCCCAATGGGCTTCACCAATCCGCCAACCGGTCAGCACAACTTCATCGCCGGGCTTATAACGATCATCGGTAGATGAAACGACTTCGCCGGAAAAATCGACGCCGGGCACATGGGGATAGGTGCGCACAAGTCGTCCCAATCCGTTCAAGACCATGCCGTCCTTATAGTTGAGAGTTGACCATTTGACCCGAACCAGCACCTCTCCTGCGGGCAAGTCATCTGTGGTCAGGTTCTTGAATTCTGCTGTAACGCTTTTTTCTTTCTGGTCCAGGACCAGTGCGCGAAATGAGTCAGCCATGGGATCCTCCCGATCTGTTCGGATGATCGATCAAGAGTATGGTGCCCACTACCGTGCGTCAAACACGCAGGTTACATCCGACAAGACGGATTGATTAATCAGCCGCGGGAATGCTTGCGGGATCAAGGGAAGCATCCATACCCCCCATCACCGCAACAGCGATGACCACAATCGCCAAAATACCGAGATAGACAAACAAGCGACGCGACCCGGACTGTTTTCCTAGGTCGTCCTGGATGACTTCGCGTTGCACATCGTCAGGCAGGCTTCGATAGGACAGCCATCCCAACAAAGGCACGATCACAAGATCATCCAGCCAGCCAATCCCGACCAAAACATCGGGCAGGAAATCAACAGGACTGACCAGATAGACCAGACCGGTCAGTAAAAGAAGCTTGGATTTCAGCGCCACATCTTTGCGAATTAAAGTGCGCAAGAGGTTGGGTACGATCATCCATACCGAAGCTTTTTTCAAAGGCAGTTACCCGTTTCAACGATGCAGTGGCGTGACATAGGCAGAGTAAGCAATCCGCATTGCGAGGGCAAACTTTTCACTCTGCTCAGCATTGGTCGCCTGCTCAGTCACATCACCCCCGATTGATCCGCAATCAATCGTACATTTGGCATAGACAGAGGTCGGGAGCTTGAATTCATATGTCGCACCCAGTGTCGCACTTTCTTTCAAGGGCAGTGCCTTAATCGATTTCGCGTGTAAATCACTCGGCGGTACAGTCATCCATGCCAGCAACAATGCAAAACCAAGAACCGCCAACATCGCCAGTTTATCAAGATACAGCATCACTCATGTCCCAACAGCATATCTGTTAATTGTTATTTGCAATTAAGAAATGCCGGAGCGAGTAATTTGTTCCCGCAAAAGTTAAGACGTCTTAACTTTTTTGAAAACTGGCGAGTGTTTCGAAAACGTCCGGGTAAGGCGCATGCCCGAGAACATTCGCCTGATGCCAAAGCGCATAGAACAGCAAATGCCAACAAGCCGCACCTTCACGTTTGCCCGGAGTGTTGAAAAGTTTTTCCACCCTGTCGGCATCTGCGATCTCGATAATGCCTGCCTGCCGGGCGACCAGCGGCCCCAACTCCTTGCCGCGCGCTGCAATCCATTCTGAAACCGGAACCGTGAAGCCGCGCTTCCTGGCAAACGGCTTTGCCATTGGCAAACAACGTTCCAGCCAACTGCGCAACAGGAATTTGCCAACGCCTTTTCTAACCTTGAGGCGGTCGGGAAGTTGGTATGCGAACTCAGCGACAACCGGATCAAGGAACGGTGTGCGCCCTTCAAGACTGTGCGCCATCAGCATTCGATCAAGCTTGAGCAACAAATCATTGGGTAACCAGTCGGCGCAATCCACGGCCTGAGCAATCGCCAGACGCGACCGTTTCCCCCGGCTTTCACGACTTTCCGACGCGGCAATGCCATCGCGCCACCCCTCCAGAACACCAGGCCGCAAGACATCAATCTTATCGAACGTCCCCTTGGAGCGCATCACACGACCGCCCAGCAAAAACGGTCGCATGACCGACCGGTACCGACCGTAACCGCCAAACAGCTCGTCACCGCCCTCGCCCGACAGCACAACCTTGAAATCGCGCGCGGCTTCCTTTGCAAGCTTGTAGGTCGGAAGAATGGCATAATCCGCTGCCGGATCATCCATGCGTGCGGCGACCTCTGGCAATAGCGTCCAGAAGTCATTTTCGGAAAACATCACTTCGATATGGTTGGCGTTGCACGCCTTGGCGACCTCTCGGGCGAGTTCGCGTTCGTCATGCACACTGCTGGCTTCAAACGCCGCAGTATAGGCGGTTACCGGTCTCTCATTAAGCCGGTGCATCATACCAAGCAAGGACGCACTATCGACCCCGCCCGACAAGAACATGGCATAATCGACATCAGATCTTTGATGCAGCCGAACCGATTCCTCGAACACCCGGTCCCACTCATAAAGCGCACTTTCCAGATTATTCCCAGTCGCACCTGCATCACTGAGAACCTGACGACGCCGGCGCTCGACAATCCGTCCGTTTTTTAAAACGATGGTTTCACCGGGCTGCAGTCGTTTTATCCCATCCAGGATCATGTCCGCGCCTGTGGTGAATTGCACCTGAAGCAACTCGGACCGGGCATCCTCGCGTACTTGCCGTCCGACAAGTCCGGCAGCGACCAATGCCTGCGCTTCGGACGCGAATGCGAAATATTCAGGGGTTTCAAGGTAGTAGACCTGCTTGACACCAAACGGGTCGCGACACAGAACGACCTGATTATCGACCATATCATGAATGGCAAAGGCATACATACCGCGCAGCTGATCAAACCCACCAATACCATCGCGCGCAAATATGCGAAGTGCGGTTTCACTGTCAGAATGGGTTTTGAAACCCTCTTCACCCAGTTCTTTTCTGAGCTCGAGATAATTGTAAATCTCACCGTTGGCGATCAAAGCACTACCATTTTCGTGGTAAAGCGGCTGGTCACCAGTATTGAGATCGATAATTGCCAAGCGTGTCTGGATGAAACCGACGGGGCCTTTGACATAGCGCCCGTCACCATCTGGACCGCGATGCCCCAAAGCATCACGCAAACGATCAAGGATTTCAGGATCAAGGGATTGCTTGTCCTTGGCGATATAACCGGCAATTCCGCACATTAAGGTGCAACCTCGTCAAAGAAAGCCTTATATCGAGCGACCACGACATCCTCGGTAAAGTTGGCATCAAAAGCCGCACGCCCATTTGCCGACAATGTGTCTGAAAGCGCCTTATCGTCAAGGACTGCGCGTAAATCAGACGCCAGCGCAGAAACATCCTCAAGCGGAGACAGCAATCCGCTCTCGCCCGCTTTGATCAATTGCATTGGTCCCTGACTCGCCTGTGCGACAACCGGTTTGCCATGAGCCCATGCCTCGATCACCATATTGCCGAGCGGTTCATGTCGCGAAGAGGCGCAAAAGACATCACAGGTCGCAAAGAGATTGGCCACGTCGCGACGCCATCCCAAAAACCGGACACGATCCGCCACACCACATTCGGCGGACAGTTTCAGCAGCCCGTCCTTGAGATCGCCTGCCCCTGCGATCCAGAGATAGGCGCCGGGGACATCAACCAAGGCCCTGATCAATGTATCGAAGCCCTTGTTTTCGTGAAGGCGGCCCAGCCCAAGAATTAGCGGTGCGTCGTTTGGAGTGTTGAATTCCGACCGGTCAAGCTGTGTGCCTGGTTTTGCGTCTACAAAGTTCGGTAGATAATGGGTCCGCTCAGCAGGCCACCCTTCACGCACCAGATAGTCACAAATATCGCGCGTGTTGCCAATCAGATGATCGCAATCACTGAAGTTCTTGAGCTTGTAATAACCGCCAAGCCGGGCGACCTTGGTGAAATTGCCTGACGGCGTCATCCGGCTGGCACGGTTCATCCAGCTCAGAACGATCTTTGGCTTGTGCTTTTTGATCTGCTGGCACAACGCCCACGGAGTTCGCAAATCAAAACGCCCGCCAAAAGGCAGTTCATCAAATGAAACACCATTTTCGGCGAGAACGGTGTTCCGGCCTTCATTCGGCCTCACGATACAATGTTGATCGATGCCAGCCCGCTGAAAACCGCAGGCAAGACGCACAAAGAACTCCTCCGCGCCGCCAAATGGGCTTCCGGCCATGGTTTGCAGGAGCATGGTCATTGGCAGTTCTCCGATGCGCCTTTCTTACTCGTCGTCATAGCGCGCCTTGAGATAGGACACCATCGGGAACAAGGCGGCCAGCAACGCGATCAAAAAGCCTAACCCACCTTCCTTATATCCCTTGCGCGACACAAAACAGCGCCAGAAGCGCGAGATGATTCGGCGGAAGTTGTGGGCGAAACTGCCAATCTTTCCGGTGGCCCGCAGGTCGGCAGCGCGTGCAGAGGTATAACTGTCAAATCGACGGATCATGTCTGAGATGTTGCGATCAACAAAATGAACCAACGCACCATTAAGCCGTGGACCTTTTTTACCGGTCAGCTCAAACGAGGGATGAACTCGCTCGTCCCCCCAGTTCTTGCACCCCTTGCGATAAAGCCGCCAGACAGCAGACGTCCCGAAGGATGCCCCCCATCCATAACGCACAAGACGCTTCCCGACATAATTGTCGACCGGGATCAAATATGAGTCGAACTTGTCCGAAAGAACCGCTTCAGGAATGGCCGCTGCCAGCTCTGCATTTATATGCTCGTCGGCATCAAGTTCGAATATCCAGTCACCACTTGCTTCGGCTATTGCGCGGTTGCGACGGTGGCCTTCAATGTCCCAGCTACCGACGACAGTTTTGACGCCAAAGCCCTTGGCGATTTCTTCGGTTCTGTCAGTACATTTATCGCAAATTACGACGATCTCGTCTGCAAAAGTCACTTTTTCAAGGCAGGAAGGAAGTCTTTCCTCCTCGTTATGAGCACAGATCACGACTGAAATACGCGGTTTTTTATCACTCATCGCCGATTTCCTGATTGCGATAGTCTTTAACCAATTGAATTGCCGCCGCGACAACTTTGGCAACCGGCAAGGTTTCCATCAAATTTTCTTTGGATAGGTAACTTTCACGGTTGGCCATGATTTTATCGAATGACCATTCCGTGCGCACCGTCCGTCCCCATTTCGAGCAAGGGCCATAATGTTCCTCACGCGACGGGCCAAAAAGCCCGAGTGTCGGTCGCGTAGAGGCAGCTGCCATGTGCATAAGGCCCGAGTCATTGCCAATATATAGATCGGCTTTTTTCAGACAGGCCATCACAGTTAAAAGATGCTCTGTTCCAAATATTTCTACGCGTCTATCGGGCGGAATACTCTCAATAACAGGCAAGGACGAATCACGTTCACTTGGCGCCCCGACCAGAAGCACACGCGCATTCTCAAGCACCGCACCGGGCTTGGTCAGTTCGGCAATTGTTTCTTCAAACCGTTCGGGATGCCAAGTCTTGCCAATCCAGTTCGCAGATGGTCCGACAGCCAACAACGGTTTGCCATCGTCAGGGATGAGCTCTTTCGCGCGCGCCTCATCCTCAGGACGGGTCCAAACAACTGGTAACGGTGCAGGTTCAACACCAATTAATTTTCCGAGCTGTTCAACACGGTGCAAATCATCATCATTACCCGGCAACACCACCCGCGTTTTGCCCGGCAACACATAAGCTGTCGCACTTCCGCGCAGGTCGACGATGATGTCCCACCAGTTCAGGACAACCGATTTCCAGAGCTTCCACCAATGGCCGCCGCGTTTTTGCTTTGGCATTTTGATGATGCGTTCGAGGTTTGGGACAGCTTCGAAAATCGGTGCTGCCACCGGGCCGCAGGCCACTGTCACGCGGATGCCGGGATAGGTTTCGACATAGTGGCGCAAAACCGATGTCGAAAGCACCGCATCGCCCAGACGGTTTGAGGTTATGAACAGCAGGCGCACGGCTTACAGTTTCTCCAGCTCGCCAGCGACATGGATCCATTCGCGGCGATCATTGCGCGCGGCTTCGGACTGGCTGGCAAAGAAGGAACGGTCGGTCAGAAGCTGCGTTGTGATATTTCCAAATGCGGCCTCGTCCGGAACGATATAGCCCGTCTTGCCATCCTCAACCCGGCTTTTGGCAATACCGCCATAGGACACAACCGGCGTTGCAGCCCCCAGCGCATCGACAATCCACTGCCCGACATGATCCGTGCCGTACTTGCCGTGGTGCAGGAACGCACGGGCATTGGCAACAGTTTCGGCCATGTCGGCCTCTGGTTTCGGATGATGGACCCGAACCCCCTTGTCGATGGCGGATCGCACCATATCAAGCAGGTCGTCCGACACGCTGTCATTTTCGCCTGCCATGGCGCTAAACAGGTCATAGGCATAGACTTCGAGGATCGCATTCGGTGCCTTGGGCGCGACATAGGTTTCCCAGATGCGAATGACCTGGGCGATCCCGGTCGAACTGTTGGCAACTGTAACGGCCAGTTCATCGCGCGATTCAAACGCCCAGTGCATGTTCGATGCCATGACAAAGGATGTTGTCGCACCGGGTTTGACCACGATCGGCTTTTTGGCAAGGTCTGCATCAAAGGCCTTTGCCTGCGCATCATCGGTAAAGATGACCTGAACTTTCTTTTCCTGCAGAACCAGACGCACATCATCGGCATTCAGTCGTGCCGGATCGCCATCGAACCAGAGTGCGACAGTCGCACCCTCGGGCACTGAAGCGTGGCTGAGCAATGCCGGATCACGCCAAACAATCACGGTATTGACCGCATCACCGCCAAAGGGCGGCAGTTCAGCTTCAAGCTGTCGCCAGGCAACGCCATGCATGTCCTTGTCGATGCCGCCATTGCGGCGCGCTTCGACCTTGTGACCACGGGCAACAAGGGACTCTGCCAAGGCAATGAAAGCGCGCTGGCATGTTCCGAGCGGACGGGCTTCGCGATCCTTGGGATCAAAGCCGATGGACTGATCAAGCATCAAGATTTTCATAAGTTTGGTTCTATCCGTTCGACGGCGTTTTATGAAGGGTTTTCTTATAGCTTACCCACCCTGCCTCCGCACAGACAGGTCTTGCGAAATTTGTGTGATTGCCCCACATTTCGCCCAAACAATTCCGATTTACCGGAGCCATAAATATCATGAGTGAGACTTTTTACGCCCTTTTACCGGATCGCGCCGTGATCCGTGTCAGCGGCCCGGACCGGGTCAGCTTTCTGCAAGGGCTGGTATCAAACAATATCGAAACCATTTCAGCCGAGAAATCCGGCTATGGCGCGCTTTTAACGCCGCAGGGCAAATTCCTGTTTGATTTCTTTGTCTATCATCAGGATGAAGACAGCCTGCTGATTGAATGCGAGCGCGGCGAGAATGGCGAGCGTGCGGCCGAACTGTTCAAGAAACTTCGCATGTATAAACTCCGCGCCAAGGCAGAACTATCTGATATCACCGACAGCTACGACGTCATTGCCGTTTTTGGCAAGGATGCGCTTTCCGCCCTGTCGCTGGATGCAACACCCGGTGCGACCGCACATATGGCAGACGGCATCAAGGCGGTTGATCCGCGTCTTGCAGAAATGGGGGCGCGTGTTCTGCTGCCGAAAAATGCACTGACCGAAATGGCGGCAATTGGTGCGGAGGAAAGCGATATCGAAACCTACCACCAGATGCGCGTCTCGCTTGGCATTCCCAATGGCAGCGAGGAACTGGAAATCGAGAAATCCATCCTGCTTGAAAATGGCTTTGAAGAGCTTGGCGGTGTGGATTTCAAAAAGGGCTGTTATATGGGTCAGGAGCTTACCGCCCGGACCAAATATCGCGGTCTTGTGCGCAAACGTCTGCTGCCCATCAAAATCGACGGCCCGGCGCCAGATGCCGGCACGCCGATCATGAATGGCGACAAGGAAGCGGGGATCATTCGATCTGTCCATGGAGACCATGGACTGGCAATGATCCGGCTTGAGCGGGTTGAGGGCGATGCAGAGCTCAGCGCAGGCGATGCAAAGATTACGGTTTCTGTTCCCGATTGGGTTCAGTTGCCGGAAAACGCAGCCTGATCTCAGCACCCGAAGTCAAATTTACGTTTCGAACGGGTCCCGCCTTGCGGGGCCCGTTTTCGTTAAAACCTGTTGCAACGCCGCAAAAGCCCCTATGTTAAAAGAAAAGCAAAACGGGAACTGCGATGAAACTGTGGAATTGGGTCCTTTCTGTCCGGGGCTTGATGGCCGCGCTTTGCGCGCTTGCCATGGTGCCTGCTATGGCCGGGGCACAGCAAGCTGCACCGGACCTGAGTGACGTGCCTGTTTCCGATATGTCGATTGCCGAGGCCGAAAAGGAAATGGCCACAATCACCGAGGCCTATAACCGCAAGGGTCATCAGATCAAACAGATGGCGCTTGGTACGCTGCTTCGATTTTATCCCCAGAAGATCGTGCCGTGTGGCGCGATTGTCACCAATGTTCGCGACTGTCTGGACAATCACTGGCCTGATCTTAAAAACTATCCTGGGCACTTTCTTGGACCGAATGAAAAACCGGCACTGAGGCCCTCAATCGAACAGGCCCGCATGACCGAGGAAAACTACCTCGATGCAGTTGAACGCCTGAACATGTTGCTGCGTGCCGTGCGCTATGAAAGTACGCTTGCGCCCGAAGAACGTTACCGTCCACAGCTTGATGCCGTGATTACCCACCTGACAGAGATGCGCGAGGCGGAATATCACAACCGCCTTCTTTACGAGAAGCTTTTCAAGATCGGCGGCATCATCTTGCTGCTTCTTGGTCTGTCGGTTGGCGGGATGCTGGTGATGAAACATCTTGCCCAGCGCAATGATCCGTCATCACCATCAGGCGAAAAATAACGGCAACGGGCATCCCGTTGCCGTTATTATCATCATTCGCAAACTGAGTTCACATGCTGCGATTACTTGCCAAGCACGGCCTGTGCAGCGGCAAGGCGCGCAATCGGCACGCGGTACGGCGAACAGGACACGTAATCAAGTCCCTGTGCCTCGCAAAACGCGATGGATGCCGGGTCGCCACCATGTTCACCACAAATGCCAAGCTTGATGTCCGCGCGAGTCGCACGACCGCGTTCGGCGGCAATGCTGACCAGTTCGCCAACCCCTTCCTGATCAAGCGATACGAACGGATCACCGGCAAAGATATCCTTGGAGATATAAGTATCAAGGAAGCGCGATGCGTCGTCACGTGACAGACCAAACGTGGTCTGGGTGAGGTCGTTGGTGCCAAAGCTGAAGAATTCGGCTTCTTCGGCGATTTCACCCGCCCGAAGTGCCGCACGCGGCAATTCGATCATGGTGCCAACCAGATATTTCAGCTTGGCACCCTTTTCGTCTTCGACCTGGGCGGCAACCTTGATGATCGCGGCTTTGAGGATTTCGAGTTCCTTCTTGCCGACAATCAACGGGATCATGATTTCCGGAATGACCGGATCGCCACCATCCTTGGAAACCTCGATCGCGGCTTCGAAAATGGCGCGTGCCTGCATTTCATAGATTTCCGGATAGCTGATGCCCAAACGGCACCCGCGATGGCCCAGCATCGGGTTGGCTTCGGCAAGATCAAGCAAGCGGCGCTTGACGATGGCTTCTGACACACCGGCAGCCTTGGCCACATCGGCGATTTCGGCATCGCCATGCGGCAGGAATTCATGAAGCGGCGGATCGAGCAAACGAATGGTAACCGGAAGCCCCTTCATGATGCGGAACAGGTCGATAAAGTCCTGACGCTGATAGGGAAGAAGCTTTGCCAGTGCAGCACGGCGGCCCTTCTCGGTTTCGGCCAGGATCATTTCGCGCATTGAGACAATGCGTTCCGGATCAAAGAACATGTGTTCTGTGCGGCAAAGACCGATGCCCTCTGCCCCGAAACCACGTGCGGTTTCGGCTTCTTCCGGGGTTTCGGCGTTGGTACGGATTTTAAGGCGACGCAAGGCATCGGCCCATTCCATCAGCTGCGAGAAATCACCGGAAAGATCGGGCTTCAGGGTCGCAACTTCACCCAGCATGACTTCGCCCGTGGCGCCATCAAGGGTGATGACGTCCCCTTCTTTCAGGGTCACGCCGCCAGACATCATGGTCTTGTTGGCATAATCGATCTTGACCGCACCTGCACCGCAAACACATGGTGTGCCCATGCCGCGTGCAACCACGGCGGCATGGCTGGTCATGCCACCGCGTGATGTCAGAATACCCTGCGCGGCATGCATGCCGGCAATATCTTCGGGGCTGGTTTCGATACGCACCAGTACAACCTTGCGGCCCTTGCCCGCCCATTCCTCGGCGGCCTCGGCAGAAAAGACGATCTGGCCCGATGCCGCCCCCGGCGACGCCGGAAGGCCCATGCCGACGACCTTGCGATCTGCTTCGGGGTCAAGGGTCGGGTGCAGCAACTGATCAAGCTGTGCGGGATCGACGCGTCTGATCGCATCTTCCTGGGAAATCACACCATCGCGGCACATTTCAACTGCGATCCGCAATGCGGCCTTTGCCGTGCGTTTGCCCGCACGGGTCTGGAGCATGTAAAGCTTGCCGGATTCAACGGTGAATTCCATGTCCTGCATGTCGCGGTAATGGGATTCAAGCTTTTCGCGGATATCGCAAAGTTCCTTGAAGACAACCGGCATGGCCGCTTCCATCGAAATCAGGTCCGAACCGGATTCCTGTTTTTCAATTTCGGTCAGCGGGGCCGGTGTGCGAATACCGGCAACCACATCTTCGCCCTGCGCATTGATCAGGTACTCGCCATAGAACCGGTCTTCACCGGTCGACGGGTTGCGCGAGAAGCAAACACCAGTAGCGCAGTCATCGCCCATATTGCCAAAGACCATCGCCTGTACGTTAACCGCCGTGCCCCAGCTGGCCGGGATATTGTGCAAGCGGCGATAGGTGTTGGCACGCGCGTTCATCCAGCTGCCAAACACGGCACCAATCGCGCCCCACAGCTGTTCGCGCGGATCTTGCGGGAAGGGTTCACCGAGTTCGGTTTTGACTTTTTTCTTGAACGCCTCGACGACTTCGGCCCAGTCGTCTGCACCCATATCGGTATCAAGGCTGACACCCTTGTCTTCCTTGACGGTCTCAAGGATGTCTTCGAAGTGATAGTGATCAACGCCCAGCACGACGTCGCCATACATCTGAATGAAACGGCGGTAGCTGTCATAAGCAAATCGACGGTCGCCTGACACTGTTGCCAAGCCTTCGACCGTCTCGTCATTGAGGCCAAGGTTCAGCACCGTGTCCATCATGCCCGGCATGGATGCGCGGGCGCCGGAACGAACAGAAACTAAAAGCGGGTCCTTGGCATCGCCGAACTTGCGACCAACAAGCTTTTCGACAGACGCCAGTGCGGTTTCGACCTCGGCATTCAGACCATCGGGATAGGCGCGGTCATTGTCATAAAATGCCGTGCAAACTTCGGTTGTAATCGTAAAGCCGGGCGGGACAGGAAGTCCGAGATTGCACATCTCGGCAAGGTTGGCCCCCTTGCCGCCCAGAAGTTCACGCATATCCGAACGGCCCTCGGCGCTACCGCCACCGAAACCGTAAACCCATTTGGTCATCTTGCCTTTTCCTCATCTGGTCGAGGCCCCGATGGGCCTCCCCGGATGGGGAAAGCCCCGCAACCTTGACCTGTTTTATGATTCGATTTTCGAGAAGTCGGCAATATCGTTCAACGCTGTGCGAATTTGTGCCAACAGCTTCAAGCGGTTGGCACGTTCGTCAGCATTGTCGCTATTGACCGTAACCTTTTCGAAGAATGCATCGACCGGTTCACGCAACCGCGCAAATTCGGTCATTGCCGCGGCATAGTCCTCGTCACGCAGAAGTGGCAAGGCCTTATGCCGGACATCAATGAGCGCCTCATACAGCTTGCGTTCTTCTTCCTGGCTCAGAAGATCGGCGGAAACGTCCGCTTTATAGGACGTATCGTCCTTTTTCTCTTCGATGCGCAGGATGTTTGACGCACGCTTGTATCCGGCCATCAGGTTGACGCCGCTTTCGCCAGAGACAAAATCGGAAAGCGCTTCAACACGGGCCAACAGGCGGACAAGATCGTCCTCGCCATCCAGGGCAAACACGGCCGACACCAGATCATGGCGCACACCCTGTTCACGCAGATGGACTTTCAGGCGGTCTGCAAAGAAGGCCAGAAGGTCTTCAACCGCCTCGTCACGACGAATATTTGCCGGGTACTGGGAAACCGCGAATGCGAACAGACGCCGCAGCGGCAAACGCAATCCGTTTTCCAGAACCAGACGAATGACACCCAGTGCCGCACGACGCAAGGCAAACGGGTCTTTTGAACCGGTCGGCTTTTCATCAATCGCAAAGAACCCGGCAAGGGTATCAAGTTTCTCAGCCAAGGCGAGTGCCACCGAAACCGGTGCGGTCGGGCACATGTCCGACGGGCCGGCCGGTGCGTAATGCTCGGCAATGGCGTTGGCGACTTCCGGGGCTTCGCCGTCATTTTCGGCGTAGTATTTCCCCATCAGTCCTTGCAGTTCGGTGAATTCAAACACCATCTGCGACACCAGATCGGCCTTGCCGATTTCTGCGGCGCGGTCGGCCAGTTTGACATCGCACCCCGGAATTTCCGCAGATACTTCACGCGCCAGACCGCGCAGGCGCAGAACGCGCTCTGCCAGCGACCCAAGCTTGGCATGGAAGACGATGTTATCAAGTTTCGGCAGACGCGATTGCAGCGTCACTTTCCGATCCTGATCCCAGAAGAACTTGGCATCATGCAGACGTGCGCGCAAAACACGCTCGTTCCCGGCGATGATTTTTGCGTTATTGTCTGCGGTAACCATGTTTGAAACCGTGATGAAGCGCGCGGCAAGCTTGCCCGCCTTGTCTTCAACCACGAAATATTTCTGATGTTCACGCATGGAGGTTTCAAGAACCTCGCGCGGGATATCCATGAACTGGTCATCAACCTTGCCCATGACCGGAACCGGCCATTCGACCAGACCACAGACTTCTTCCAGAAGACCATTGTCTTCCAGAAGTTCAAAGCCCTCGGACGCGGCAAGTTTCTTGGCACCATCAAGGATGACCTGCTTGCGCTCTTCACGGTCAAGCATGACCTTGGCCGCGCGCAGCTTTTCCTTGTACTCGGCCGCGTTCGATACGCTGAATTCAGCCGGAGCCAGAAAACGATGGCCACGGGTGGTATCGCCTGCGGTGACCGGACCATAACTGACCGGAATAACCTTGCCGTCAAACAAGCAAAGAATGCGGTCAAGCTGACGCACCCAACGGATTTTCTGATCTGCCCAGCGCATGGATTTCGGCCAGGGCAGTTTGTTCATGGCATCTTCGATGATGTCCTTGATGACCTCGGACGCAGCACGGCCTTTCTGTTCGACAATGGCAAACAGGAAGACCCCCTTGGGCGTTTCGCGCTTTTCACACTGATCAAGGGTCACACCATTGCCGGCCAAAAAGCCATTGATGGCCTTTTCCGGGGCATCGGCACGTGGACCACGGCGTTCTTCGCGCAGGTCAGGCTGTTTTTCCGGCAGACCATCGACAATCAGGGTCAGGCGACGCGGGGTTACCAGTGCTTCGACCTTGTCAAACCCGAGGTCGGCGGCCTTCAGGCCATCGGTGACCAGTTTGGTCAGGTCTTCGGCCGCACGCGCCTGCATGCGGGCCGGGATTTCTTCGGAGAACAGTTCAAGAAGTAATTCGGCCATGACTTATGCCTCCTCGTTCAGATGGCCGCGCGACCGCAGCCACGCTTCGCAGCAGGATTTCGACATGTCACGAACACGGCCAATATAGGCCGCACGTTCGGTCACGGAAATCACACCGCGCGCATCAAGGAGGTTAAACAGATGGGATGCCTTCATGGCCTGCTCATAGGCCGGCAGGGCCAGACCACGTTCGATATTCACAGCACACTCGGCCTGAGCATCCTTGAAGTGCTGGAACAGCATTTCAGTGTTTGCGACTTCAAAGTTATAGGTCGACTGTTCTTTTTCATTCTGAAGGAACACGTCGCCATAGGTCACGCCATTGCCGTTGTAATCAAGGTCGTAAACGTTTTCGACGCCCTGAATATACATCGCCAAACGTTCCAGACCATAGGTCAGCTCGACCGGGACCGGGTTACATTCAAAACCACCGACTTGCTGGAAATAGGTGAACTGGGTGACTTCCATACCGTCAAGCCACACTTCCCAGCCAAGGCCCCATGCGCCCAATGTCGGGCTTTCCCAGTCATCCTCGACAAAACGGATGTCGTGGGCCATCGGGTCAATGCCCAGATGTTTCAGCGAGCCAAGATACAGATCCTGCGAATTGGCCGGTGACGGCTTCATCAGCACCTGGAACTGGTAATAGTGTTGCAGACGGTTCGGGTTCTCGCCGTAGCGACCATCGGTCGGGCGACGGGACGGCTGCACATAGGCTGCATTCCAGGTTTCCGGACCAAGCGCGCGCAGGGTTGTCGCGGTGTGGAAGGTACCGGCACCGACTTCCAAGTCATAAGGCTGCAGGATGACACATCCCTGATCGGCCCAATAGCTTTGCAGTCGAAGAATGATTTCCTGGAATGAAGGGGGACGTTGCGACCCGTCGAGCGCCATGGCGCGAACTCTCTATTACTGTTGTCTATGAACCAGAGCATGGAGCGTTAAATCTGTTCCACTTTGCCGGAGGCATCCTTTTGCCCAGCAAGGAAACGTCCGTAAAGCGTAGCGGCGCTACGGTCAAGGACGTTGACGCTGCGGGGCGGAAGGATGTTCCGGCCCGCAGGGTTTGTTTTTGGCGACGTCTTGCAGCGTTACACCGCTTGAACGATGCTCCGCATCGCCCTGCACAGTGTGCCTTGCCAGACGGCACGCCAAAAACAAACAAAGTGGAGCAGATTTAACGCACCATGCTCTTGGGCGGCAAGCTACCGCCCTGCCCCCGCGCGGTCAAGAAGGCAAAAGCCCTGAGACGCGCTGAATTTGCAACCCTTGTATCCCGCCCTTCGCGATCATGCCGCATTGCAGCAACATAGATCATCGATTATCGGGAAAAATCCAAGCCAAATTCGTGCGGATTGCCCCAAAGTCGAATGCCGCAAAGGCGATCTGATCGGAGCCCCGATTTTGTCGTTAAAAAGGCTTACGTATCGCAGCGATGTGCATTGCCTTCGGCATGGTAAACGCCGCAATGCGGGCATTTTTCAAGCTCGTGGGCAATCGGCTTGGTTTGCTTTTTCTTTTCCTGGCCGGTTTGTTTGGGCTGTTCGTTACTTGAAACCTGTTTGCCGCGATTAAACAGCTTGAAGCCTTGCCAGACGACAACGATGATCAGCGCGGTGAAGAGGATTTTCGAAAAACTCAGCATATCAGGTCCCAAAGCACGGATTTATCTGCGACATCTGTCGCAGGCATGTCGCTGTTATATTGAAGTTTGACCGATTTAGAAACCGGGCAATGCCATAGGGTTGCGCAAAAGGGTATTGGTTTGCGGCAAATAGGCCCCGCCTTCATCGTGCAAAACGATCCCGCGCCGCATGGTTAATGGCGATGCAACGCCTTTACGCGCCGAGACGATCACACGCAAGGGCGCCTCGGCATCCGCCTTGCTCCAGATCGGATAAACCGTCATGTCACCGGCCCGTCCATGCAACAGACCAATGATCCGGTCCAAATGGTCCGCACGATGCACAAGCGTGATCCGTCCCTTTTGCCGCACCATCTTAAGACAAAAGGCAATCCAGTCCTTGAGGTCTGCAGTACCTTCCTGATGGGCCTTGGCGCGGCTTTCATTGCTGGGCCGCGTGCCCCCGGCATAATAGGGCGGGTTGGAAATGACCTGATCAAAGCTTTCAGCCACCAGCGGCAGGCTACCATCATTGATGTCGCCATGAATTGGGGTCACACGCCCCGCCAGATCATTTTCCATCACGTTGCGGCAAAACAGCGCATACAGATCGTCTTGCAGCTCGACACCGGTCACCTTCGCCGTTTCCAGACGACGGGCAACGCAAAGCCCGGCCGTACCGACAGCCGCACCGACATCAAGGACCTTTTCATCACGACGGGAATTGATCGAAACCGATGCCGCCAGCAACACAGCATCCACCGCCGCCCGATAGCCGTCGACCGGCTGCTTGAGCACCACCGATCCGCCAAGAAGAAAATCATGGCTGATCCGTTCTTCGGGGAAGTCGGGCACTTCAATGCGTGTGGCTGCATTCACCATCGATTGTCCTGATCTGTCGTTCTGATCTGATTGCCCTGTTACTCGGACGTCATCGCGTCCGACGCATCACGCTTTGCGTTATGCTCATCCAATTCGCGTCTGGCAACATCAAGAACGTATTTCGCACGACTTTCCGCATCACCATCCACCATCAGACGCCGTGGCAAGGCACCGATGGACCCCTCGATAATACTGGCGTGATAGTCAAAGATATGGCTGTCGATGCCCTCATCGGCCAGAACAGCCTGTGCCCAGCTCAGTTCGATGGGATCGTTACTGCGAAAAAGTTCGATCATCTGCATTTTCCTTCAAACTGTGATCTGGTTTTGCGTACGTACTGAAATAAGAAGAAATCCAAAAAACGATAATATCTCTATAATGTAGGGGCTTGCGATCATGGTTTACAAAACACTCTGCAAGAAACCCTGAATTATCTGTGGTTCAAGCTTGATCTGAACCGCATTTGTCCACTTGACCACAACAGCTTGGCCTATCTATGTTGAGGCCGCCTGCTGTTATTTGCAATCTTCGCCCACGCAGGCAGCGAAGATGCCATTTGAGAAGTCGGAATACAGCGTGACCAATACCGCACCGCAGCCAAAGACTCAGCCGAGCCTTGATTCACTGGTCAACCTCGTTGATGGCGACATGAAGCGCGTCAATCAGGTGATCATCGACAACATGCACAGCGAAGTCGCCCTGATTCCGCAATTGGCCACCCATCTTGTCGCGGCCGGCGGCAAACGCATGCGCCCGATGCTGACACTGGCATCGGCACGGCTTTGCGGGTATGGCGATGGACCGCATGCAGTGGACCTTGCGGCCTGCGTTGAATTCATTCATACCGCGACCCTTCTGCACGATGATGTCGTCGATGAAAGCCAGCTGCGCCGTGGCCAAGCATCGGCCAACGCCCTGTTTGGCAACGAAGCCAGCGTTCTGGTCGGTGATTTCCTGTTTGCGCGCGCCTTTGTTGTGATGGTCAAAACCGGGTCGCTGCGCGTTCTTGATATTCTGGCACAGGCATCTGCCGTCATTGCCGAGGGCGAAGTTCTTCAACTTTCGACCGCCAATGACATGAGCACCTCTGAAGAGGCCTATCTCGAAGTGATCACCGCCAAGACCGCTGCCCTGTTTGGCGCGGCATCCCAGATTGGTGCGGTGATTGCCGAACGTTCGGCCGAGGATGAAGAAGCGCTTCGCCTGTATGGCATTTACCTTGGCACGGCCTTCCAGCTGATTGACGATGTTCTGGATTATTCCGCCCATCAGGCAACCCTTGGCAAAACCGTTGGCGATGATTTCCGCGACGGCAAGGTGACGCTTCCTGTAATCATTGCGTACGCCAATGGCGATGAAGACGAAAAGGCCTTCTGGCGTCGTTGCATGGAAGATCAGGACTTCCAGGACGGCGATCTTGACCGTGCGCAAACACTGATCCGCAAATATGATGCACTAGATGCATCGATGGACCGCGCCCGCGAATTCGGTGAAAAGGCGATTGCAACCCTGTCCCGCTTTGACGACGGCGCGATCAAGGATGCAATGGTCGAGGCAGTCGAATTCTGCATTTCGCGGCCATACTAATCGATATTCCCTTTGCGCATGCCGGGGTCACACCCGGACGGCGCAAAAATATCTTGCGTCGCCTGCGATAAACCATTATCACCCGGCTTCGCAGAATGACGGAGCGTAGCTCAGCCTGGTAGAGCACTGTCTTCGGGAGGCAGGGGTCGGAGGTTCGAATCCTCTCGCTCCGACCATCATTCAAAGGCCCTGAAACGTTTATGCGTTTCAGGGCCTTTTGCGTTTCAGTCAAAGAAGTGTCGCGCCCTCATCACCTGCAGAGGCAGGATTTTCAATCGCTTGTTAAACTGCCCGTCCCGCGCACGCCTACACTGACATTTTTTCCGCCAAAACGACCGGTTTATGCTTGATCCACGCCAAAAGAAGGGATAAACCTCCGCCCACTGACGGAGCGTAGCTCAGCCTGGTAGAGCACTGTCTTCGGGAGGCAGGGCTCGGAGGTTCGAATCCTCTCGCTCCGACCATCAGTCGGGCGGTCTTTCATTGAAAGGCCGCCCGTTTTCGTTTTCAAACGATTTCTTCCCCTGTGTTACGTCGAAATGACGCCATCTGCTGCATTTGCAATATCGCAAGACAGCATCGTTCGCCTGAATTGCAGCAACAATCACCCGGACATGCCCCTAGCGTAACACAGAATCCCGGGCACGAATCACCCCACAATAATTAGGGTGATAAAACCAAAATCCCCTAAGCCGCGACGATCATGCAGCTTTTTGACGCGGAATTTTCAAACGGCATGAATGAACGCCAAATGCGCATTCCCGTGCGGAATTCCTGCTTTCCACGCCTGACACGAAGTTTTCTTTTTGCACTGCAAAAGGATATTTTCTTTCGCAAACGGTGAAACAAACTTGCTCATACTTGCGAAATACGCTTATGCTTCGCCCTGCAACATAAAAATCGGGGAGAATACCACCCAATAATAAAAGCAAAAGGTGGTGGTCGGCCTCACGTGGTATTACCAATTTCGGACTTCTTAGGGAGGAAGACGAATGACTTTTTCTAAAATGCTTAAATCCGCAACTTGTGCGGCCGTTCTTGCTGCGGTCGCGGTTGCGGCAGTACCTTCTGATGCGGATGCCCAGGATCGCGTTCGCTGGAAAATGGGCTCGACCTATCCGGGCAGCCTGACCCAGCTTGGTACGCTTGGCAAACGCGTCGACGAGAAGATCGACCAAGTTTCTGGCGGCAATATCAACATCAAATTCTATGAGCCGGGCGCACTTGTGCCGGCACTGGAAGTTTTCGATGCGGTTTCGACCGGCTCGATTGATGCCGCCTTCTCCACCCCGGGTTACTGGGCAGGTAAGGTTCCGGCCCTTCAGCTTTTCGGTGCCGTTCCGTTCGGCCCGCAGGCAGGTGAATATCTGGCATGGGTCAAGTTTGGCGGCGGCCAGGAAATCTTTGACAAGCTTTATGCCGAACATGGCATCAAATCGCTGTTCTGTGGCCTGATCGCACCGGAAGCATCTGGTTGGTTCTCCAAGGAGATCAATTCGCCGGAAGACCTTAAGGGTCTGAAAATGCGCTTCTTCGGTCTTGGCGCGAAAGTGATGGAAAAACTTGGTGTTTCCACCCAGCTTTTGGCAGGTGGCGACATCTATCCGGCACTTGAACTTGGCACGATTGACGCGACCGAGTTCTCCATGCCGGCGATTGACTTGAAACTCGGCTTCCACCAGGTCGCGAAGTACTACTACTTCCCGGGTTGGCACCAGCAGTCGACCCTGTTCGATCTGATGATGAACAAGGAAAAATGGGATGCGCTTTCCGATACCCAGCGTGCCCAGATCGAGTCCGTCTGTAATGACAACCTTGCATATGGCTTTGCAGAAGGTGAAGCGATCCAGTTCGACGCCCTGAAAGAACTTCAGGAAAAAGGCGTGAACATCAAGAAATGGTCGCCGGAAATGCTCGATGCCATGCGTGGTGCCTGGGAAGAAGTCGCAGCCGAGCTTTCAGCTGAAGATGCGAACTTCAAAATGGCTTATGAAAGCCTCCAGAGCTTCCGCGAAAACTACAAGATCTGGAAAGACATCGGTTATCTCGATTAATCCAACAGGTCTGAACGACTGTTAAGTCAGTCGACAAAAACAAGTCTCGGCAAGGCCGGGTGCTCCGTGCCCCGGCCTTGACCGCGATAAGAAGACCCGGGAGACCTTCTATGGAAGCGCTACTGAAATTTAGTGACATCATCGATGCCATCGTGACCCGCGTGGGAAAGTGGGCAAGCCTGCTTGCGATACCATTGATGATCGTCATCCTGTACGACGTGATCCAACGTAAATTCGGCGGTCAGGGATCTATCAAGCTCCAGGAGCTTGAATGGCACCTGCATACCGGCCTGTTCATGTTGTGTTTCGGCTTCGCCTATATTCGCGATGCACATGTTCGTATCGAACTTATCCGCGACAACCTTCGCCCCCGCACCCGCGCGATTGTCGAGATGATCGGCGGCATCATTTGCGTGCTGCCATTCTGTGCTTTGGTGCTGTATTTCGGGTTTGATTTTGTCGCCCGTTCCTTTGAAAGCGGCGAAGTATCGGCTTCAACAACGGGTCTGACCCATCGCTGGATCATCAAATCAACCATTCCCATCGGCTTTGGCCTTCTCGCCATGGCGGGGCTTTCGATTTTCCTGAAATGCTTCGTCTATGTCTTTGGCCCGACCAACCTGCACAAGCGCGCAGGCTATTACGTCGGGACCCACCATCTTGAAGAACTTGGCACTGCCAAGATCAAAGACTGAGCGGAACGGGGATAATTCCAAATGGATAACTTCTATATCGAAGACTGGTTTCCGCTGTTCATGTTTGCCTCGCTCGGCATTCTTGTCTTCACGGGACTTCCGGTTGCTTTCGTCATTTCCGGCATCGGGATCGCCTTTGGCTTTCTGGGCATGGCCTATGACGTTTTCTCGTTTATTGAATTTTTCAATATCGTTTCACGTATCTGGGGCGGCATCTCCGAAAACATGGTGATGGTTGCCGTGCCGATGTTCATTTACATGGGCACGATGCTTGAAAAAAGTGGTGTTGCAGAAGACCTTCTGGAATGCCTCAACATGCTACTGCGCAAAGTGCCGGGCGGTCTTGCACTGTCGGTAACCTTAATGGGCACCATCATGGCGGCAACCACCGGTATTATTGGCGCATCGGTTGTGATGATGACCTTGCTGGCGCTGCCGGTGATGATGCGTCGTAATTATGATCCGTCGCTGGCCACCGGGACAATTGCGGCATCGGGGACGCTGGGTATTCTGATCCCGCCATCAATCATGCTGGTTCTGATGTCCGACCTTTTGTCGGTATCGGTTGGTAACCTGTTCCTGGCAGCGATCATTCCGGGTCTGCTCCTTGCAAGCTTGTACACGGTCTATATCTTTGTACGCTGTCAGTTGAACCCGTCGCTTGCGCCGCCGCTTCCAGAAGGCGAAGCCGTACACGGTAAAGACCTTGTCATGATGATGCTGCGCAGCTTCTTGCCACCGGTCTTCCTGATTGTTCTGGTTCTGGGTTCGATCTTTGCTGGTTTTGCCACCCCGACCGAGGCCGCAGGCGTTGGTGCGGTTGGTGCGACCTTCCTGGCACTGGTCAAGGGGCGCCTGAAATGGCCGGTCCTTAAGGATGTCTGCGAACGGTCTGCACTGACCGGCGCGATGCTGTTCTTCCTGTTTGCCGGTGCGACGGTGTTTTCCTATGTGTTCCGTTCGCTGGGCGGCGATGATCTGGTGATTGACCTTGTCGAAGGTGCCGGTCTTGGTCCATGGGGCATCTTGCTTCTGCTGATGCTGATCGTCTTTATCCTTGGCTTCTTCTTTGACTGGGTCGAGATCACCCTGATTGTTCTGCCGATCTTTGCACCGGTCATTGCCCAGCTTGATTTTGGGCATCACCTTGATATCGGCGGCCTCGAAGCCACCGAGGCACAGGTTCTGACCTGGTTTGCGGTCCTTGTGGCGGTGAACCTGCAAACAAGCTTCTTAACGCCACCGTTTGGGTTTGCCCTATTCTATCTCAAGGGTGTGGCGCCGAAATCCATCACCATCCAGCAGATCTACAAAGGCATCATTCCCTTCGTACTTCTGCAGGTTCTGGGTCTTATCCTCGTGATGTACTTCCCGGAACTGGCCTTGTGGATGCCCAATACGCTGCTTGAATAGTGTGGCGTTTGGATAGGAACTGACAAAGGGCGCTGTCGGCATGGCAGCGCCCTTTTTGTTTGCGCAACGAAGGCCGAAAAGAAAACCGCCCGGATTACACATCGGGCGGTTTTGACTGCAAGATCATCGTGCTGACAGGCGAGATCAGTGATGCAACGCCCGTTCACCCGGAAGCTGCAACATACGGCCCATCAGGTAATCGACGTCGTCTGAATCGAACTCGACCCCAAGATCACCGTACTGGGTCAGGACCCGTTCGATCATCCGGCGCGAATAGCGTTCCTTGTCATGTTCTTCACCGTCAAAGGAAGTTTCGCGGGCAACTTCAATCGCCGCACGAACACCGGGGAAGAAATGTTCTGGCATGCCGGCCTTGTTATAGATCGCTTCAAGGCCGAACGGACCACTGTCATGAATAAGAATACGGGTATTGATCAACGAGACACCGGCACGTTTCGCCAAGGCGGCCTCGAAGAAGGATACATCGCCCATGCAAAGTGCGCGCAGGATCAAACCGCTGGTCAGACGCTTGTTATTATAAAGATGTTCGACAAGCAGTTCGACATCGCGTTCCTCGACACCATCCCCAAGAAGCCCGATGGTCGCGCTTTCCTGCGACTGGGTCATCACGGCGTTAACGATCCCTTCGGGGATGTGGCCGCGTGAAATCAGTTGCGAACGCATCCGTTCGGACACCAGTGTCACCATGCGTTCAGCAATCGTGATCGGCAAATGATTGCGTTCGATCATCGGTTTCTGGATGCGTTCATTGTCGCCGAAATCATCAACGACCTTTTGCAGGGAAACCTCGCTGATTTCGGCACCCTGGTTTGACATCAGGTCGACCATCACGTCTTCATGGCCGATATCGACCAGCGTTGCCGAAACGACTTCGGACACATATGACCGTGAGGCGATCGCACGCTGCTTTTCGACACTGTCGGCATTATCGCCAATGATATCGACAAGGTCGTCGTCATTGAGAACTTCGGAAAATTCAAGAACCGGAAGCGCGACTTCGTCGACATCGCGGGCCAGCGTCGCGGCAACGTCGTGTGGCACCAAAGGCGTCTGGGCAAGGTTTTTGGCAAGCGCCTTGCGCACGCGGACTTCCGCGTCACGGATCATCAGACGGAAAATATCTTCGGCCAGAACACGTTCGCTGTCAGTCAGGGTCTCGGTCGTGAATTCACGACTGATCTTGTCTGCCGTGTCCGCGCGATTTTCCCCTGACGGGTCCTGAACCAGCTTGCTCAGATCTTCTTTGGTGATACGTGGCAATAGATATCTCCTGGCACGCTTCTGATATGGCTGCCAAATTTCTGCGCAACATTATACTTCTGGCAGGAATTCGACAAACATATTTTCCTTAGTTGGGGCACAAGGTCCTGATTTTCAACCATCCTGTTGATCAATTGTCGAACCGGGACATTCCGCGTCCCTGATGGATTTCATCAAACCTTCTGCCACAATGGCAAAAACACACTATTTCAGTCTTAGGCCTTACACCAGCAATCAGAAGCATCTGAAATCTGGCAAATTTCGACAGCTCAGTCCAAAAATTGACTAAACTCAAATTTTTCACCATCACACTATGATAGATCTGGTTACCAGTTTTTGAAGATCAAGCGATCTTGTACTTGTTCGACGCATAACAATATTCCGCGTTGACCTTGCGTTTACCCACAGGTGCGCCAGAAAGTGGTGCATTGTCCCGATCACCGGGAACATCGAACTAAGAGAGAGGCTCAATAATGACGTTTTCGCGCAAACTGGTTCTCGTTGCCAGCTCCATCGCCTTCCTGTCTGCCGCCCCTGCGATTGCTGGTGATGCGGAGAAAGGTGAAAAACTTTTCAAGCGCTGTGCTGCTTGCCACAGCCTTGATGCTGGTGTGAACAAGGTTGGCCCAAGCCTTGCGGGTTCGTTCGGTCGTGAATGCGGTACGGTTGAAGGTTTCAAATACGGCAAGGGTTATCTTGCTGCCTGCGAAAAAGGCTTTGTTGCTGACGAAGCGTTCCTGACCGATTACCTCAAGGATCCGTCCGCGAAACTGAGCGAAATCGCAGGTTCCAAGGAGCGTTCCAAAATGGCGTTCAAACTCAACAAAGATGAAGATGTTGCCGACATCATCGAGTTCCTGAAAGCTCAGTAACACTTTCACGATCTCGCAATACGAAATGGCCGGAGCAAACTGCCCCGGCCATTTTTGTTATTTGCACTCTGTTTACAATCTCTGGCGATGCGTCCTGGGTATTGCAGATACCTGTTGCGCAGGCACCCTATGCCGCCTCGCGCCGACGCAGAAGTTCTTCGCCAACCGCACGCATCTGCTCCACCGTTGCGACATCCAGGGTCGCGGTGACTTCAAGATCACGATCTTCATAGACGTCACGGTCAGGGTGTTTTTGCGCCCAGTCTGCAACGGTCTGATCGCGTTCGCGGATCAGCTGTTCAATCTGTGGCCGGAAAAGCACCATCATGCCCGACACCCACCGATTGACCGGCCAGGAGGGCTGGGCATGGTCGATGACAAAACCATCAAGCATGCCGATGACGTCTTCGGCGTCATACCAGACTTCGCCGGTGACCCAACGGTTGGTGGTAAACAATCTCTGGCAAAAGCCAAACTCATCCATCGAGAACGCGATCAGGTGCGAAAGTGCGTCGTTCGGTCCCTCGGGATAGGCAAAGCCTTCGATCTGTTTGGGTTTGCAGCCATCGGGCATGCCGCGCAGGCGCATGAATGTATGGAAGTGTCCGTGCTCGTCCCAGTCCCGGCGTTCTTCCTTGGGATGGGCATGATAATAGAACTGCGCATGTGACTGGCGATCATAGACATCGCCCTCGGGGTAGTGGTTCCATTCATAGAACGTCCCCGACCCCTTGATCAGTTCACCGACGATGTTATCGCCCGTCGCCGTCAGAACGCGGTGACATTCCATAACATCGCGTCCCGCGGCCAACATCTTTTCAAGCTTATCTGTCGGGATAGACGCCAAATCGAGTTTGTCTTCAGTCATTTCTTTACCAACATCGTTGCGATCCACCCGTTATTCCGTTTGCACAGAATAAGGCGGTTTGCGACCGATCACGCCAATAAACCCCTTTCAACAGTTAGTGATTTGATGGCGCTTTGCAACAATCGTCTCGGACGATCAGTGATCGCGCATTACCCGAAAACCAATCAGGATGTGCTTGAGATATTCCGGGCGGGCGTGACGGGCGGCCGGGCGACAAACCCCGCACCCGCGATCATCCCATGATCCGCCTTTAACCGTGCGATAGCCTGGCTGAGAAGACGAAGACGTCCATTCAAACACCTGCCCGACACCGTCAAGCACACCATATGGCCCGGCTTCGAACTGGCCGACCGGCATGGTATCAAACGGCCCGCTATCGGCACTGTTCAAGCGGCTTGCATCGAAAATATTTCCCCAAGGGTAGAACGTACCATCCGGGCCGCGCGTCGCCTTTTCCCAATAGAGCTCGTCGGGCAAGTGCCAGCTTTCACCCGTCTTTTCGCTCAGCCAACGGGTATAGGCGTTGGCATCCTGCCACGACACCAGAACGACCGGATGATTGCCACGCCCGCGCGGGGGGCGACCATCGTTCCAAAGGAACGGCACGATGGTGTCATAGTTATAAATCAGCCCCTGACGTTCCCAGTCTTCCTGGCTGATCGTTGGTGCGGGATGGCCGGTTTCTTCGACAAAAACCGCATACTGATCATTGGTTACCGGCGTTTTGCCGATATCATAACCCAAAAGATGGACGCGCCATTTATCGGCTTCGAGATCATACCAACGGTTACGACGGCTGATGTCATGGCCATAGACCTGCTCGTCAATCTGATAGGCATATTGCCGTTCGACTGAATCGGATCCCTGCCAGAACCAGCCAGACGGAATGTCGACCGTCTCGGGAATTCCATTACCTGCCGCCTCTGCGTTTCCCGCAAGGCCAACAACGCACGCAACAGCGCAGAACTTCCAGATTTCTGCGATACGATCCCCGACTATCATACAAACTTCCGTCCTGATGGGCGGTGGGGCTCACGCTTTATTCAAACGAAACCCCAACTTAAGCCCCCTTTATAACTGCCCCCAAGATGCTGAACTTTTGTCGCACTTTCAATCGGTTTGACAGGTTTCAACCGGTATTTCTGACATGCATTTTATCTAATGGGCTTCTAATCAATTGTAGGCAAACACCTTTTTGAACACGACGGTCTCACACAACAGTGAAACCATGTGACGCCGCTTCGGTGAAGAATTGGATCATAGTGCGCTTACCGATGGGCGATGGAACGCCCCGGATTGAACTTACCGGATCTTCAGAGAGGCACGACATGACCAAGAAATCCATGACTTTCGCACAAAAGGCACTCATCCCGGCGATGGCAATCGGCACCAGCCTTGCCATGGCAACACCGATGGCGATGGCCGACCCGCTTCCGGCCCCAACCGCCGAAGTGGCAAGTTGCGCACCGTGCAGCCCATGTGCAGCCAATCCTTGTGCCGCGAACCCTTGCGCTGCGAACCCTTGCGCTGCGAACCCGTGTGCAGCCAAAAAAGTGGTTAACCCGTGCAGCCCGTGCGCGGCAAACCCGTGCGCAGCTAATCCATGTGCTGCGAAAAACCCGTGTGCGGCCAATCCATGTGCTGCGAACCCGTGCGCAGCAAAGTGATGATTTGATCCGTCCCAACGACAACGGGGGCGATGCAGTTGCATCGCCCCCGTTTTCTATTCAAGCAGAAAGGCCTTCAAAGCCTACTCGCGAACAACCATCACCGAGCAATCGGCATGGCGCACAACGCGCGCGGCATTCGGCCCCAGAAGGTAATCCTTCAGTTCCGGACGGTGGGATCCGATCACGATCAGGTCGCAATCGGTTTTCTTCGCGATCTGAAGGATGACCTCGTAAACCGTTCCCTGGCCCACGATGTGCTGCACCTTGATGTCTGACGGAATATGTTCAGCGACAAATTGGTGGAGACGTTCGTTATAAGCTTCAAGAACCTTGGTTTCGTAACCCTTCGGGAAGAATTGACCAACCATCGACATTCCAACCGAGGGCACCACGGTCAGAACATGCAGGCGCGCGCCAAAGCTTTGCGCCTGCTTGATCGCAACCGGTACGGCCTTCTTCCAGGAAGACTCATGATCAAGATCTACTGTGACCAGAATATCCTTGTACATGTTCAATCTCCCAGTCAGGCCGTACCAAGCGCGTCTTCACTGCGCTTGCGTCGGCGTTGAAGAACAATAATCCCACCCAGCAACAGGAAGGCCGGGATAAAGAAGACTTCCTTGGCCGGACGATCAGCCTCGACCTTTACCGCGGTGATTTCAAAGTCGAAATCAAGACCGGCTTTCTCGGCCGGACCAGCAAAGACCAGATCGTCGATATAGATACGACCATCCTCATTCCGGATACCGATACCGGCGTGATAAAGGCGATCCTCACCCGCGCCTGCCGGACCAAGCGGCAGCATCACGGATTTGGAAACCTCATCCCCTTCGATGCTGATGCCTTCGACATCCAGAAGGATGTTGGATTCAGGCGGCATGTTGGCAGCATCTTCGACGATGGTTGTCGCCGGCAGGTTTTCATAAGGCGGCGCAATCATGTCGAGCCAGAAACCCGGACGGAACAAGGTGAATGCGATCAACAGCAGTGCCGCACTTTCCCACAGCTTGGACCGGGCAAAGAAATACCCCTGCGTCGCTGCGGCAAAGACCAGCATGGCGATTGTCGAAACAATGATCACCATCACCACATCCAGCGGATGATCCAGACCGATCATCAGAAGTTGCGTGTTGAACAGGAACAAGAACGGCAGGACGGCTGTGCGCATCGAATAGAAGAATGCGACCAGACCCGTCTTCATCGGATCAGCCCCCGATACGGCGGCTGCGGCAAAGGATGCCAAACCGACCGGCGGGGTCACATCGGCCATGATACCGAAATAGAAGACGAACAGGTGAACCGCAATTAACGGCACGATCAGTCCGTTTGCCGCGCCAAGTTCGACAATCACCGGTGCCATCAGGCTCGAAACCACGATGTAGTTTGCCGTGGTAGGAAGCCCCATGCCAAGGATCAGGCTGATCACGGCGGTGAAGATCAGGATCAGCATCAAATTGCCGCCCGAAATCAGTTCGACGAATTCAACCATCACCTGACCGATACCGGTCAGCGAAACCGTGCCAACGATGATCCCGGCAGCGGCAGTTGCCACACCGATACCGATCATGTTGCGGGCACCGGTGGCAAAACCGTCAATCACGTCGATCAAGCCAAGCTTAAGATCGTTGGAGACATTACGGCTTTTGCGGAAGATGCCCTTGGCCGCATGCTGGGTCAGCATGATGAAGATCATCAGAACCGTTGCCCAGAAGGCCGACAGCCCCGGTGATTTCAATTCGATCATCAGGAACCAGACCAGAACCACAACCGGCAGCAGATAATGCAGACCAGCCTTGGCGGTTTCACCCAAAGCCGGCAACTCGACCACCGGCTGGTTGGGATCATCCATTTCAAGGTCGGGATATCTTGCCGCGTAATAAAGCCCTGCCAGATAGATCGCAGCGCACTCGAGTGCGACAATCCAACCAACGGCATCACCAAATAGCTGCTTCTGGAAGACAATGGCGTAGTAAACCAGCCCCGAAAGCACGACGAGTGACAGCACGAACAGAAGCGATCTGATCAGCGTTTGACCAAGGGTCGAGGTCACCCGTTTCGGCAGGCCCTTCATGTTCGCCTTAAGTGCCTCAAGGTGAACAATGTAGATCAGCGCGATATAGGAAATCGTGGCTGGCAGGAAGGCATGCTTGATGACTTCCGGGTACGGAATGCCGACATATTCCACCATCAGGAAGGCCGCAGCCCCCATCACAGGCGGCATGATCTGACCATTGACCGAGGATGCGACTTCCACCGCACCGGCCTTCTCGCCCGAGAAACCAACGCGCTTCATCAGCGGAATGGTAAAGGTACCGGTCGTCACAACGTTGGCAATCGAGGACCCGGAAATCAGGCCGGTCATCGCCGATGACAAAACAGCGGCCTTTGCCGGGCCACCGCGCATGTGACCGAGGGCGGCAAATGCAACCTTAATGAAATAGTTGCCGGCCCCCGCCTTATCGAGAAGCGAGCCAAACAGGACAAACAGAAACACAAAGCTGGTTGATACGCCAAGCGCGATACCAAACACGCCCTCGGTGGTGATCCACTGATGCGACATCGCCTTGGAGAAGCTTGCACCGCTCCATTGCAGAACGTCGGGCACCCACGGTGCATTGCCAAAGAAGACATATGCCAGGAACACCATCGCAACGATCATCAAGGGCGGGCCAAGTGCGCGACGGGTTGCCTCAAGCAACATGACAAGGCCAACGCCAGCCGCAACAAGGTCGCCCGTCGTCGGAAGCCCGGGACGATCCGAGATTTCACGATAGAAAATGTAAATATAGGCCGCGCAAAACGCGCCAACCGCCGCCAGCACCCAATCCATAATCGGGATATAACTGCGCGGCGAATTCTTGAAGGCCGGATAGGCCATAAAGGCCAGGAAAATTGCAAAAGCGAGATGGATCGACCGTGCCTCGGTCGAGTTCAAAACGCCGAAATTAAAGATAAATGGCAATGGCGAGGCCAGCCAAAGCTGGAACAGTGACCATGCAACCGCAAGCCACAGTAATATTTTCGCCGTCAAACCACTTGGCTGACGGGCCCCTGTATCATTTTCCGCAATCAGGTCCTGCAGCCCCTGATCGACGGACACATTTTCCGTATTCTTGTCGTCAGTCATCACAAACTCCCGGTCACTACGAAAGCCATTTGAACTGGGGGTCCAGAAACAAAAAGCCTCCGTCGACACACACCCGGTCCCCTACGGAGTACTCCAACACCTAAATGACGGTGTTCATTTTCTTCAATTTTTGTGAGCAAACCCGTCGGGCGCAAAAGAAAAACGGAGGGCGATAAACGCCCTCCGTCCCAAGCCTGATTACATCAGGCCAGCTTCTTTGTAGTACTGAGCTGCGCCGTCATGCAGCGGAGCCGACAGGCCGTCCTTGATCATTTCTTCTTTTTTCAGGACTTCAAATGCCGGATGCAGCTTTTTGAAGTCGTCGAAGTTTTCAAAGACTGCTTTGACAACGTTGTAGACGATGTCGGCATCGGTGTTGGTCGAGGACACAAAGGTCGCACCGACACCAAAGGTAACAACATCATCCGGGTTACCACGGTACATGCCGCCCGGGATGGTGGCTGCACGGTAGTAGGGGTTGTCAGCGATCAGCTTTTCAATTTCCGGGCCAGCAACTTCAACCAGAACCGAATCACAGGCAGTGGTTGCTTCCTGGATCGAACCGGACGGATGACCAACGGTGTAGATCATCGCGTCGATCTTGTTGTCGCAAAGCGCCTGGGACTGCTCAGCCGGCTTCAGTTCGGATGCCAGCGAGAAGTCATCAAGGGTCCAGCCTTTGGCAGCAAGAACGATGTCCATGGTGCCGCGCTGACCGGAACCCGGGTTACCGATGTTCACGCGCTTGCCTTTGAGGTCGTCAAAGGTCTTGATGCCGGCATCTGCACGGGCAACAACGGTGAACGGCTCCGGATGGACGGAGAATACAGCGCGCAGGTCTTCGAACGGACCCTGGTCTTCGAATTTCGAAGTCCCGTTATAGGCATGGTACTGCCAGTCAGACTGGGCAACACCCATGTCCAGCTCGCCGGTACGAATGGTGTTGATGTTGTAGACCGAACCACCCGTGGATTCGACCGAGCAACGAATGCCGTGCTCTTTGCGATCCTTGTTGACCAGACGGCAGATCGCGCCACCGGTCGGATAGTACACACCAGTCACACCACCGGTACCGATGGTGATGAAACGGTTTTCCTGTGCCGAGGCCTGACCGGCAAACAGCGAGGCGCCAGCAATCGCAGCGACTGCACCCGCTACAGCGATAAGTTTTTTCATTAGGATTCGCTCCCTTTTTACACCCTATTATCAGGCATTCAAATGTTCGACATCGAACAACTGAATCAAACGGAAACATCAGAAAAATCAGATGTTTCGACGATGGGGATTATAGTGTCCGACTTGGCGGAATAAAACCCTATAACCCCGAAACCTCCTGAGGAAATTCAGTATTTGTGCGTATTGTCCGGTTCTTTTTGCCCCTCCTACCACATGGGTTGCATAATCTGGCGGGCCTGTTCACCTGTCGCGATCTTCCGCCCCATCAGGATCGAACCATCATGTGCCTGGGCAATAAGATCAGCATTGTTCGAAGCAGCCGATCCGTCAACCCTAAGGTGATTATTTTCAAATCCGATACGCGCGTGACCACCCAGTCCAGCACCCGTCAGAATGCAGGCGTTTTCATAAGGCCCAAACGCACATAGCATCCATTCCGAGACATAAGGACTGGCACCGATAAACGGCAAAAGTTCGATGGGTTGCAACACCTGCCCTGCGGTGTAGCGCCCCAGCACGAACAAGACCGGGAATTTGTCGCCGGGCAGAACGCCGATTTCAACAAGCTGATTGAAGCGCGCCACATCTTCGGGCGCATACAGGATCAGTTGCGGCGCGATTTTGGCTTCGCGCATGAATTCGAAAAACGATTTCAATGCATTGAGGTCCGCATCGACGGGTGCAATTTCACGTACAGCGATTGATACCGCCTCTGGCAGCAGGTTTCTGATCATTTCCATCTGCTGCTGGGCTGTATAGATGCCAACCGCCTCGGTCGTGACCTGCAACAACATATCGTCACCAACCGATGATCTGACCTCGGTCAGCATTTCGCGATAACGACCAACATCCAGACTGTGTTTCTGATCCTCATCACGAACATGCAGATGCATCATTGATGCACCGGCGGCCTTGCATTCCAAAGCCGTCCTTGCGACTTCGGCTGGCGTGATCGGGATGTTTGGCAAATCGGCCTTTGTTTTGCGCGCACCATTTGGGGCCGAGGCAATCAGAAACGGTTTGTCACCATATCCCATCACGCCAGTCCCTCGGCCTTAAAGACATCATCAAGCGCACCGGCAAACAGATCGACAATCTTGGCGACATCGTTTTCATCAATGATGAAGGCCGGGGCAAACAACACATGGTCACCGCGAACGCCATCAATCGTGCCGCCCATCGGATAGGCCATCAGACCGAGTGCAAAGGCCGCCTTCTTGATCTTGGCATTGATTTTAAGGGTAGGATCAAACGGGTCCTTGGTTTCACGGTCCGCGACAAGCTCCACCCCGCGAAACAGGCCGCGTCCACGGATATCACCAACAAACGGATGCTGGCCGAGTTTTGCCTCAAGTGCCGCGACAAGGTTTTCCCCCTGTTTGACGACATTGGTCAGAAGGTTGCGTTCCTTGATGGCGCGTTGGGTCGCAAGCGCAGCCGCACATGCTGTTGCATGCCCCTGATACGTGTGACCGTGCTGGAAGAAACCCGATCCATTGGCAATGGCATCGTTGATTTTCTTTGACACAAGCACGGCACCAATCGGCTGGTAACCTGCCCCAAGTCCCTTGGCGATGGTTTGCAGATCGCCAGAAATGCCTTCCTGCTCAATCGCATGCAGGGTGCCGGTGCGTCCCATGCCGCACATGACCTCATCAAGGATCAGCAACACACCATACTGATCACAAATTTCGCGAACGCGCTTGAAGTAGCCCGGCACCGGTGCCAGTGCCCCTACCGTTGCCCCGACAACCGGTTCGGCCACGAATGCCGCCACGCTTTCCGCCCCAAGTTCAAGGATCGCGGTTTCCAGTTCATTGGCAACACGCAGGCCATAGGCCTCTGGCGTTTCATCGTCACGCTGATCGCGATACTGATAAACAGGTGCGATGTGACTTGCGGTGATCAAAAGTGGCTCAAACTGTTTGCGCCGCCACATATTGCCACCAACCGACAACGCGCCAAGTGTATTGCCGTGATAGGATTGGCGACGGGCAATGACGTATTTACGGTCCGGCTGCCCGATTTCGAGAAAATACTGGCGCGCCATTTTAAGCGCGGCCTCAGTGGCCTCCGACCCGCCAGAAACAAAATAGACTTTGTCGATGCCTTCGGGCGCCGATGCGACCAGTTCATCGGCCAGTTCTTCCATCGCATCGGATGAAAAGAACCCGGAATGGGCATAGGCAATCTGATCAATCTGCGCATGCATGGCAGCACGGACATCCGGGTCAGAATGACCAAGGCATGACACAGCCGCCCCACCGCAAGCATCAAGATAACTCTTTCCGTTCTGGTCAAAAATATAGATCCCCTCGCCCCTGACGGCGCGCGGCGGAATGGATGTGCTCGTGCGGTGCAGAACACGGGTTCCGGCATTCGGGACCGGGGCAGAGGATTGGGCAGAGTTTGACGCGTTGGTCATGATCGGGCGTTCCGTGAAGTGACTAGTCTTCGAGATATGTATCAAAGACAGCGAGTTGTTCTTCTGCAGCGGCAATCCGTTGCAGGGCCTTGGGGCCACCCCGCGCAACCAGCAGGGCAACAAGGGCCTGCATCACGGAAAGGGCGGCGGTAAAACTTTGGAAGAAGGACTGCGAGGTGTCGCGCACCACAAGTTTGCAATGCGCATCCATCGCAATCGGTGAAACATCAGAGTCTGTCACTGCGATGACCGGGCAGTGTTGGGAGCGGGCAAACTCAACCGCACGCACCGTATCGCGGATATAGGGTTTTGCCCCGACAGCAATCATGATGTCACGTCGCCCGATACCGCGCAGTTCATCGCCAAAAGTACCGGAATGGCCATCGACCAGGACGCCATTGTCGCAAAACAGCCGGTAGGCATAGGCAAACTGGAAGGCAGCCGGGTATGCCGCACCCCGCCCGACGATGAAGACCTGCCGGGCGTTTTCAATCGCCTCGCAGGTGGCAATCATGCGTGACACAAGATCCGGCGCGTAAGCGTCGCTGATATTGTCGATTTCGGTGCGGCAAATGCTTTCAAGAAGATGCTGGTCCCGGTCGACATCATTGTCGGTCTTTTGCGTTTCGCGCGCGCGCCGGGCGTAGCTTGCGGGCTGATCAAGCAACCGGCTTTGATAATGATCCCGGAAGTCCTGCCAGGTTTCGACGCCAATCGCAGTCATCAACCGGGTGACCGTACTTGGCGGCACATTTGCCGCACGGGCCAGTGCCCGCATGGAACGCAAGGCGACATCATTTGGATGATCCAGGATATAGCGCGCAGCCTTTTGCATTTGCGGACTAAGCTTTGCGTAATCCGAAATAAGCTTTTCACGCAGATCAGTTTGCAAACCCATCACCCGAATATCCATGCCCTGTCAGGAAGACCAAGATTACGCCACAGGCTGCCGCCACACACAACAGATGTTTCAAAAAATAAAACGTACGAAACATATGTTTCGCATCTCTGTTTCATCTTTGGGACCGGGACATTAGGTGTGACGCCTAAAAAACATGGACTTATTAGAAAAAACTGTAAAAATAACTGGACTCACAAATGAAACCTTTGCGTTTCATACGGAAAATTCAAATGCGCCCTTTGATGGAAACCGGGGCGCCGAATCGGTCGATGTCCAATGGAAACGAAGATCATCGAGGCCCTTAATCAGGCACAGACAGGCATTGCGCTGTTTGATGCAGACGAACGGATTGTCTTTGCCAATCCGGCTTGGGAACAATTGATCTCCGGAATTGCCGAGGAAGACCTGATCTTCAATGAGACCGAACTTGCCGATGGCGGCATGCTTTCAGTGTGCTTCGTCAAGCCGCAAGTCCCTCAGTCCGAACGTCTTGAAGCTGCCAGCTCTGCCAATGATGCCAAAATCGGCACCGTCATCATTGCCGATGACAGCGAAAGCAACCGCATGGTGGCACGCCGCATTCTGCAGGCCGAGGGATATGGCATTGTCGAGGCCAGCAATGGCCAGACGGTGCTGAACATGCTCAAGCGCGGGGTGAATGCCGACCTGATCCTGATGGATGTCGAAATGCCCGATATGGACGGGCTGCACACCACCCGCCGCATCCGCCATATGAGTGGTCCGGTTTCGCGCACGCCGATCATTGCATTATCCGCCCATCAGTCGCGTGACTGGAATGTTATTGCCCGCCAGTCGGGTGTTGATGATTTCATCAACAAGCCCATCCAGCGGCAAAAACTGATCAAAACCATGCAGGAACTGATCACCCGGCGCAGCGGCACCACAGGCGATCCGAACGCAGCCCAAAAACGCAGCAAGGGCGCACGGATCGGTCGTCCGTATCGCCCAGAATCCCTGACCAGTCCGGTTCTTGATGTGCGTATTCTTGAACAGCTTTACACCGATGCCGGGGATGAAGGTGCGGGATGCGGCATCGAGATTTTCATCAATGAAACGGAATCCCGTCTGGTCAAGATCGACAAGGCCCTGTCAGAAGACGACATGACCACGGTGCGCAACGAAGTTCATGCGCTTAAAAGCACATCCGGCACCTTTGGACTGCGCCAGCTTTCCGAACTTTGCGAAACCACCCAATCCGTATTCGAAGACAATGATCCGGATGAAGACCGCCTGCTGTCACTCTCGCGCCAAGTGGTGCAACTGGCCCCGACGGCCCTGACTGCGCTCAATCTGTATCGCAGATCACGCAGTATCAGCAGCGCGCCCCATATCTGATCCATCCAGTCCAAGCCAGATTTGCCAGACCATCAGCGCCCAGACACTAAGCGCCATATCCAGATCCTTGCCCGAAACGGCACGCTTCCAATACGCCGTCTTGTGACCCTGCGTAATGGCGACATCGGCGAAGATCGCCTCAAGAATTCGGTTCTCATCCCCCCACAGATATCGGGCAACACCCAAAAGCCACGTCGCGACGGGCGGATTAAACCCGATTTTGTGGTGTTGAACATGCCCCGCTGGCAGATAGGGGGTGATTGCCTGACGCCACAGGGGTTTGGGACCGTATTTAAGGTGTTGCTTGGCTGGCACTGCCGCGGCGATGCGCACAACATCGTGCCCCAAAAGCGGCAAGCGATATTCAAGCCCATGGGCCATCCCGCAACGATCCGACATCAAAAGCTGATTGCCCGGAAGCGTCACATCGCGATCAAAATGCATCATCGCGTCTGTCAGGCTGCCACCTATATCAGGATGCTGCGCAATTCTGGCGTCGCATTCGGGTATCACACACCGGTTGTTCCAGACGGCAAAGGCATGATTGCGCGCCCCTGAACCGCCAGCAAGAAAGCGATGGATTTCCCGTCGATTGCCCGCGCCATACATCTTTGCCGTCAGTCGCCGCAAAGGTCTTGGCACATGACGCCAATAGGTCTCGTAATGCTGTGCGGCCCGATATCGTGGATAGCCACCAAACAGCTCATCCCCGCCATCGCCCGACAGACATACTTTGACATCACCACTCACCGCTTTTGCAAGGCACCGCATCAGAACAATCGACGGATTGGCAAAGGGCCCGCCGACACTGCGCAAGGCCGCTACAAGCTCCTGATAGATGTCGCTTGGCTGCGTCGGGGCTGCAACGACATGCAGTTCTTGCCCGAGATGCCGACACAGTTTTTGCGCAGCTTCCGTTTCATCAAGGGCCGGATCATCAAACCCCATCACGAATGCCTTGGGAATATTCTGTCCGCGTTCGCGCGCAATATCGCACGCCAAGGCAGCAACACCCGCGCTATCCAACCCACCCGAAACCAGACATCCCACTTCGCAATCCGCATCCATCGCATCGGCAACCGATTGACGAACAGCAGACAACAGGTCGCCCGCCGTCGGCAACTGCGAAGCCTTGTCGGCCCGATATGCCGGGTGCGCGATGTGGCCTGTGGAAACCTCGCCCGCCTGCCAGCGCATGAGCGTACCGGGTGGAAGAAGTTCGACGGCGTCTATCCCGGTTTTGGGTGAAGGGACAAACAGATGGGCCAGATATGCCGGTTTGATAGTGACGTCATCCACAAGCGGAGAAACTGCTGAAAACGCAGATATCTCTGACGCAAAGGCAATGTGACCGACTGGACGGCTCAAAACATAAAGCGGTTTGATGCCCAGCGGATCACGCGCCAGCCACAGACAGGATTGCGCAACATCCCACAAGGCAATTGCATATTGCCCCGACAACGTTTGGAGCACCCGTGCAGGATCATTTCCCTGCCGAATTGCGTCGGACATCAATTGCAGAACAAGTTCCGCATCATTCCGGGTTTGGAATGTCATGCCGTTGCGGGTTGCCGCCTGTATCTTGCGCCGATGTCCCGCGATATAGCCGTTGAAAACCAGAACAAATCGCCCGTCCGTGCTCACAAGCGGTTGGTTGGCCGGCGCCGTCAGATCTGTGGTTGCAAGGCGTGCGCAGCCAAGGGCGATCTTTCCATTTGGGTCAGACCAGACACCCGAACCGTCCGGCCCCCGATGGGCAAGGCGTTGGAGCATCGCATCGACGGCACTGTAATCGTCTGGTTGGGTTGAGCCCGTAATGCCACACATGGATGTCCTGCTTAATTCTGGTCGCTGAGGCTTTCAGGATCGGACGGTTCAACTTCGCCCGCGCCCCCTGCCAACCGATTTTGCAGATCGCGCAGGACAAACAGCCGCAGTGCACTCGACAAGTTGCCTTCGCGGTCGGTATCGATTTCGACAACCAGTTCAGCCAATGTCATAGCGCGACGCTGTGCAATGCCGACCAGCTCTTCCCAGAAGGCATCTTCAAGCGAAAAACTCGTCCGGTGCCCGGCAATTGTCACTGATCTTTTACGAACGGCATCTTCCATCGGCGTTTATATCTTTTCACGAATGGCAAAAACGACCATGATTTCAAAAGCTTTCCGCCATGATAGGGCATCGACATGAAATTCATACATCTTTCCGACCTTCATATTCTGGCGCGAAATGATGTGTCGCGCCTGCCCGTTGCGGCCGCGACGCTGCGCAAGGTCATTGACGAGGTAAACACTTATCACGTGGATGCTGAAGTTTGCATCATCACGGGTGACATCACCCACCGCGGCACGCCGGAACAGTATGAAAATGCTGTCGATATTTTATCTGATCTTGCCATTCCCTATCTGATCATTCCGGGCAATCACGACATCCGCGAAGCATTTTGCGATGCCTTCCCGACAACAGAAACCGACACCCACGGCTTTGTCAATTTCGGGCAAACCTTCAATGGTGTGCGTTTTGTCATGATGGATAGTGTTGTTCCCGGCCATCATCACGGCACGCTTTGTGCGCAACGCCTTGACTGGCTGCGCGATGAATTGACGGCACATCGGGATACGCCAACCTTCCTGTTCATGCATCATCCGCCAATGGCAATGGGCCTGCCGTTCATGGATACCATCCGCTTGGATGCCGAAGACGCACTTGGTGAAATCGTATCGAGCAACCCGCAGATCAAACATCTGTTCTTTGGCCATCTGCATCGCCCGGCAACGGGCACCTGGCTGGGCGTCCCGTTTGTTTTGGGCAACAGCACCCAGTCGGGTGAACCGCTTGATTTTCGCCATGAAAAAGAAGAAGAGCTTCAGGACCCCAACCCGCTTGGGCCGGGCTATGGCATTGCCTTTGCCGATGCCAAGGGCGGGCTTCGTTATCACTTCAATTTCGTGAAGTTCGATATGCAATTGTGATCAGTCGGCGTTACTGGCCTGATCCCATTCCGCCAGAACAACCGGGTCACTTTCGATTTTAGCGTGAATGTCCTTGAGACTGGCAAATTCAGCAGCACTCATCAGTTGCGACAGGGCCCAGACCGCACTGGCACGGATCAGGGCACTTTCATCTGATAGCAGATTTTCAATGCGCGGGATCAGGCGCGGAGCCCCGCTATTGCCTGCCGCAACCAGAACATTGCGCAGGAACTTCGCCCGACCGATGCGCTTGATCGGCGATCCGGTAAAGAAGGCCCGAAATCCGGCGTCATCCAGATCAAGGAAGTCCGCCAATCTTGGTGCCGTCAGTTCGACACGCGGAATAAAAGCCAGTTCTTCGGTCCGGGTCGCAAACTTGTTCCACGGGCAAACGGCCAGACAATCGTCACAGCCATAAATGCGATTGCCCATGGGTTTGCGAAATTTCTGCGGGATCGGCCCGTCATGTTCAATCGTCAGATACGAAATGCACTTGCGCGCATCAAGCTTATAGGGGGCCGGAAAGGCATCAGTCGGACAGGCCGACAGGCATTTGGAGCACGACCCGCAATGATCGATTTCCGGTTCAGCTTCCGGCAGATCAAGGGTCGTAAAAATCTCGCCCAGAAACAACCAACTGCCAAATTCGCGCGATACAAGATTGGTGTGCTTTCCCTGCCAGCCAATTCCCGATGCCTGCCCCAACGGCTTTTCCAGAACCGGGGCGGTATCGACGAAAACCTTGACCTGTTCCGCCCCGCCCGACTGTTCAACAACCCAGCGTGCGAGCTGTTTCAGGCGCTTTTTGATCAGGTCGTGATAATCCTTGTTCTTGGCATAAACCGAAATCATCGCCCTGTCGGGATGATCCAGCAGTGCCATCGGGTTTTCCGCCGGGCCATAATTGCTGCCAAGGACAATCACTGATTTGACATCGGGCCACAACATTTCCGGGTCGCGCCGACGCGGCAGGCGTTCAGGATCATTCATCCACGCCATAGAACCGTATTCACCACCCGCGACAAATTCATCAAGACGTTGCTGATTACGCGCATCAATTTTCGGACGCGCCACACCACAGACATCAAAGCCGATTTCACGGGCTTTGGCCTGAAGCATTTCAAACGTGATATTTTGGCGCGTCCTGGTGGTCATCCGTTCAGTCATTCTGCCTGTTTGTTCTTTGGCGCGTTATATCGCCTCACGATCATAACGCAAAAGGCCGCAACATGATGCTGCGGCCTTTTTAACAAACTCATAAACGCAAGTTCTAGCCGCGCCCGCGATACGGGGCTACGCCCTGATCGGGGATCCAGACACCCTCGGGTGCCGGGCCGGTCTGGTAGAACACGTCAATCGGAATGCCGCCGCGCGGATACCAGTATCCACCGATACGCAGCCATTTCGGATCAAGGGTTTCGACAATGCGCTTGCCGACCTTGATCGTGCAATCTTCATGGAAAGATCCGTGGTTACGGAACGAGGTCAGGAAAAGCTTCAGCGACTTGCTTTCAACCAGCCAGTCACCGGGCACGTAGTCAATCACCAGATGGGCAAAGTCCGGCTGGCCGGTGATCGGGCAAAGCGATGTGAATTCCGGTGCGACAAACCGCACACAGTAATCGGTTCCGGCCTGCGGGTTTTGTACCCGTTCCAGAACCGCTTCGTCTGGCGATGCCGGCTGTTGGGTGTCGCCGCCCAGCATGGTCAGGTTGTCGTAGATGGTTTGATCGGCCATAGCTTAGTCCTCGATAATCGGCATGGGATCGATGTCCCCGCCTTCCTGTCCGGCATGGAAATCACGCGCAAAGACGTCCATGCGGCCTTTGGCAATCGCTTCGCGCATGCCACGCATCAAATCCTGATAATAGGCAAGATTGTGCCAGGTCAGCAGAACCGCACCGAGGATTTCCCCAGCCTTGATCAGGTGATGCAGATAGGCACGCGAATATTTCGTGCAGGCTGGGCAACCACATTGATCATCCAGCGGACGATCATCATCGCGATGCCGCCCGTTTTTAAGGTTCAGCGTCCCGCGATGGGTAAAGGCCTGTGCATTGCGCCCGGATCGCGTCGGCAGCACGCAGTCAAACTGATCAATCCCGCGCATCACCGCCCCGACAAGGTCAGACGGCTTACCAACGCCCATCAAATAGCGCGGCTTGTTGGCAGGCAGCATATCAACGCAGAAATCAAGCGTATCAAACATGATCTGCTGGCCTTCGCCAACCGCAAGACCACCAACCGAATGGCCGGGAAGATCCAGCTCAGCCAACTTTTCGGAGCTCTCACGCCGCAGGTTTTCAAACACACTGCCCTGCTGAATGCCGTAAAGCGCATAACCTTCGCGGTTAACAAACGCATCCTTGGACCGTTTCGCCCAACGCATCGACATCTGCATGCTTTCGCGCGCCTGCTGTTCGGTTGCCGGGAATGGGGTGCATTCATCAAACGCCATGGTGATGGTCGATCCCAGCAGATGCTGGATTTCCATGGAGCGTTCGGGTGTCAGGTTGAACTTGCGGCCATCGATATGGCTTTTAAACGTCACACCTTCTTCGGTGATCTTGCGCAGTTTTGCCAGCGACATGACCTGATACCCGCCGCTATCGGTCAGGATCGGCTTGTCCCAGTTCATGAATTTGTGCAGGCCACCCAGACGTGCGATGCGTTCTGCACCCGGACGCAGCATCAAATGGTAAGTATTGCCCAAAAGGATCTGCGCACCCGTGTCGGCAACGTTTTCCGGCAACATGCCCTTAACCGTGGCGGCCGTACCCACCGGCATAAAAGTCGGCGTATCAATCACGCCGTGGGCGGTGTGAATGCGCCCCAAACGGGCCTTGCCATCCTGAGCAAGCAGTTCATAGCGAAATTCGGTCATCGGTTCTTATGTCCGTGCATCAATTTTGTTGGCGCATTCAAGCAGGCTGCAATCGCCATAGGAATAAAAACGGTATTCGTTTTCGATGGCGTGCTGATAGGCCGCCTTCATGCGTTCAAACCCGGCAAAGGCCGACACCAGCATAAACAGCGTCGAGCGCGGCAGGTGGAAGTTGGTTAGCAACATATCCACTGCGCGGAATTTATAGCCCGGCGTGATAAAGATGTCGGTCTCCGCCTCGAACGGTTCAACCACCCCGTCTTCGCGCGCCGCACTTTCAAGCAGACGCAGCGACGTGGTCCCCACCGCAACCACACGACCGCCATTGGCGCGGGTTTCGTTGATCAGATCGGCGATTTCCTTGCTGATCGAACCCCATTCGGCATGCATCTTGTGATCATCGGTATCGTCGACCTTGACCGGCAGGAAGGTGCCCGCCCCGACATGAAGCGTAATCGTGCGGCGATTGATCCCGCGCGCATCCAGATTGGCCAGAAGTTCCGGGGTGAAATGCAAACCCGCCGTCGGGGCCGCCACAGCACCGTCCTTTTGCGCAAAGATGGTCTGATAATCGGATTTATCCTGATCATCACCGCCCGCCTCGCGACGGATATAGGGCGGCAGCGGCATGACGCCGTATTTTTCAAGTGCGGCAATGAGGTCTGCACCGGATTTGTTAAAGCGCAGGGTCACTTCGCCGCCGTCCTTCTTGGCAAGAACTTCGGCTTCGAATTCGTCATTGACCTTGAAGGTTTCCCCGATGCGCAGCTTCTTGGCCGGTTTGGCAAATGCCACCCATGTACCAAGGCCTTCCTGTTTATGCAGGGTCACCTCAACCTTGGCATCCCCGCGTTTACCAAACAGGCGGGCCGGGATCACGCGCGTATCATTGGATATCAGCAGATCACCGGGACGCAAAATATCGGGCAATTCGCGCACGATGCGGTCCTGCATCCCTTTGCCTGACAAATCAAGCATACGGGCAGCATCACGCGGGTTGGCCGGATGTTCGGCAATGCGTTCGCGCGGCAATTCAAAATCGAACAGATCGACTTTCATGGATCAGGGAAATTCCGCTCAATTAAAAAACAAATGAAGGGGCGTGTTATGCGCCCCTTCAGAAGAAATCACAAGGCCACGGACGGCATATCTGATGCGCCCAGGCTTTGTATCAAACCGATATCAGCCGCGGGCCGGTTCCGCATCAGTGCGCGGTGTGATCACCGTCATCAAAAGACGGAACGGAGCCAGACAGGTCAGCGCCATGATCATCTTGGCTGCGAAATCACCCATCGCCCACGTATCCCACGGAAGCCCCGTACCGGCAAACGCAATCGAGAAGAACAAGGCGGTATCAACCGCCGATCCGATGCCAGACGACACCAGCGGTGCTTTCCACCAGCTTGCACGGCGCAGTTTGTCAAACACGGTCACATCAAGCATCTGGGCAATCAGAAAAGCCGAACCCGATGCGATGGCAATGCGCGTATCCGCAACGATCAGCGACAGAACAACCGCAAGCGCAAACCCGGCCAGCACAACAACCCGTGCCGCCGCCGCACCGCGGGCACGGTTGGTCAGGTCGGTAACAAGGAAAGCGACCGGATAGGTAAAAGCACCATAGGTCAGCCAGTCCGCCAGAACGCCGGGCAGCGGGTATTCGACCAGAATGTTCGATGCGACAACGGTCACCGCCATGGCGAGGACACCGAAAATGATCGCTTTCATCTGTTAGCCCTTCTCATCAAATGAACCCACGCATAACAAATCTCGCGGCCCACCATACTGGGCGACGATCACGAACGGATTCTGTGTAACTTTGGTGCGGCTGTTTACGCGCAGACCAAGGCCCGGTCAAGGAAAAACGGCGATCAGGAAAACCTGATCGCCGCTGCAGATCGCTGCATGTCGCCCCGGGGAAAATGGGGCGCCGCGCCGCGAAACCATATTCGTTTTAAGTTACAGCATGATGCCACGAATGGTGAAGAACAGAAGCGCGCCGAGGAAGGCACCGGCCGGAACCGTCACCACCCACGCGGTTGCAATCGTCACCGCATAGCGACGACGCACCAGAAGACGCTTGCGCATTTTCTTCTCAGCCTTTTCGGCCTCACTCGGGTCAATCTGACGAAGCGCTTCGATATGTTCATCGCCCTGTTCGTTTTCGGGACGATCCACCAACATAGGCGATGCAACCTTACGACGACGATGCGACAGGCTTTCACGCAGGAAACCAACCCCGAACACAGCACCAACCGCAATGTGGGTCGAACTGACCGGAAGACCCAGTGCAGATGCGACAATCACCGTAAGGGCCGCCGACAATGCCACGGTATAGGCACGGATCGGATCAAGCTTGGTGATCTTTGATCCAACCGTCTTGATCAGTTTCGGACCAAACAGGATCAGACCGGCAGAAATACCAAGCGCGCCGATGACCATCACCCAGATCGGGATCGGGGCCGAGGTCACGATCTGACCGCTATCAACTCCGGAAACAATGGCAGCCAGCGGACCAATCGCGTTGGCAACATCGTTCGAGCCATGCGCGAATGACAGCAGGGCTGCTGAGACAACAAGCGGAATGCGAAACAGCGATGCGATTTCCTTGCGACGGCCGGTCATGCTGGCCGAAGCACGGAAGACGGCCTTGCGGACCGGGATCACGGTCAGGAAGAACGCGGCAACACCAATGGCGATCACAACCGGTGTTTCGGCCTTCCAGATTTTCTTCACACCCTTCATCATCAGATACATCGTAAAGGCCGAGACCATAACGCCGACCAAGATCGGAACCCACTTGCGTGCAGCAGTCACGCGGTCTTCGGTGTAAAGAATGCGGAATTTGATAAAGGCCAGGAACCCGGCAGCAATCAAGCCACCCAGAACCGGCGAGATCACCCAACTTGCGGCGATTGTGCCCATGGTCGGCCAGTTCACGGCCCCGATGCCAACGGCGGCCATACCAGCCCCCATGACACCACCAACAATCGAGTGCGTGGTTGAGACCGGTGCGCCAAACCAGGTGGCCAGGTTCAGCCAAAGGGCCGCGGCCAGAAGGGCTGCCATCATCGCCCAGACAAAGGTTTGGGCATCAGGCATCTGGGTGGGATCAATAATGCCGTTCTTGATCGTGCCGACAACATCGCCACCAGCAATGATCGCGCCGGCAGCCTCGAAGATGGCCGCAATCAAAAGGGCACCAACCATGGTCAGCGCCTTGGAACCCACCGCCGGACCAACATTGTTGGCAACGTCGTTGGCCCCGATATTCAGCGCCATATAACCACCGATAACGGCGGCGGCGATCAGGAAGCCACTTTGCGGCAGTCCGCCCATGTGAAAGGCGACAAACGCACTACAGGCAAGCAGGAAGACAAGTGCCAGACCAAGCTTCGCACTGATCGATGCTGTTTCACCCAGCCCCGCATCCATGCGTTTTTGCCACTTGAGATCCTTATCCAGAGCAGTTTTCTTTACCGACATAATCAACCGTTACCATCAAAGGGAATCGACGGGCGGATCATGTCGAAGCCGGACCTCTTTGTTAAGGTTTTTTTGCTGTTTTATGACGACCTTCGGTCAAGTCGTTGAAGATAAAGAAAAACGGCCCCACAAAACGGGGCCGTTTTCCAACATTTTCAAGGGTTTTGATATCAGCGACCGAACTGGTTCAAAAGCCCCTTCAGCAGGCCTTTGGCCGCATCCTCGGCAGAGCCGCCACCAGAGCCACCCGTTCCCGATGAATCATTGCTTGATCCGCTGCCGCCCAGTGCCTTGTCGATCAGGTTATCGAGAACCCGAACGGCAACCTTGTCCATGCGTCCGGTGATAACCGGATCATCGATCTTGCCTTTGGCATAGACGCTGAACGGCGGCAATTCTTCGATCTTTTCAGAGAAATCGAAATCAGCCTGCGTATCCATCACCCAGCGCGGCAAATCAAGGGTCGCATCCGCATCTGCTGTACCCACCCGCGACAGTGCTTCGACACGGGTGGTTTTGGCAATGCCGTTGGTGATTGTCATGTCGGCTTCAAGCGATTGCATGAGATCGTTGTTGCCAACCCCTTCAACCACCATGGCCTGCGGGCCCTGACGCAGAAGTGCTTCGATATTCAGGCGCGGATCCGGCGACCGTTTATCGGCATTACTGAACCGCACATTGTTCAGAACCAGATTGGCTGTACCATTCAGGGCCGACACCAAACGGCGGGATGTATTTCCCTGGGCATTGGCATCAAATGTCAGTCCCAATCCGCCAAGGATGGTGTCACTTGCCACCCGGATCGGCACCAGGCTTTCGATCCGCGCACTGTCCAAACGACCGGCAAGGGCCAGTTTGGGCACATCGGTATTACGCGCATCAAAGGTGCCGTTAATCGCAAGGTCACCCTGCCCCAGAAGCCCGGTAAAGCTTGGAATGCTGAGAAGCCCGTTAACCAACGTTGCCTTCAGGTCCGGATTGATCAGGCTATAGGTATCGAAATCAAGCTGATCCAGGGCAACCGCAATATCAGCATCAATCGAACGAAGGGCCGAAACATCAATTACGGTGTCATCCCACGGCGTGCCGTCGCGGGCATCAACGCGGGTAACCATCGTGGTTTTCGGCAGATTGAACGCTGCCTTGCGCGGGCCACTGCCCATACCGGGCATCAGGCTTGCGCGCTTTTCTGCTGGCAGGAACGGATCTACCACAAGCTTGCCACCCGATAGTGCGACAGAAAGCTTGGGCTGTGCCTGTGAACCATCAAAGCGCACGTTGCCCGACGTTTCAAATGCGCCGAGGATAAGCTTCAGGCCATCGAGCGCGACATTCTGCGCATTGCCCTTCACAGTGCCGGAAACCGCCAGTCGGCCAAGATTGCCCGATGGTGTGTAGGTGGGTGCCAAAAGCTCCAGCGCACGGTTCAGGCTGGATGCCTGGACAGCAAGCTTGCCATCAATGCCCGGATTGCTGCCCAGCATCTCTGAAACAACACCATCAAGCGCAACCTGCAACAGCGGGTTGGACACATCAAGCGCAACCGTCGGTCCGGTGACCGGGCCATTCAGATCCAGATTTGCCTGAACACTCTTGTAACTGCTGGCCGGTGCCGGAAGGGTAATGCCGGTCAGCTTCGCCAGCGGCTCCAGCGTTTTGGCGGTGATACGCACGGACAAATTATCAAACGCCGGAACATCGGCCGAACCGTTGAATGCGCCCTTTGCACTGGCGCCAAGGCCTGCTGCATCGGCAACCGCAAAATTGGTCAGGGTAATGTTCGGACCATTGAGGCTGCCATCAATTGAAATGCCACGCACCGACACGCCAGAGGAGATGATCTCATCAGCGGCCAGTCGGTAATTGGCGGCCATGCCTTCAAGGGGTGCCAGCGCATCCTTGATGATCTTGACCATATCCTGCTTGGCAGCAGACGTGTTGCCCGCATCCGATGAAGATGATGCAGCACCGGTCGATGTATTGCCGCCCGCCTCAGAAGTCATAGAGACGGAAACGTCCGCATCCGGCGCAGCTGCGATATACTGATCAAGGTTGATCCGGTCGAGCTTCAGACCAATGCCCAAGGCAGGCAGGCCCGATCCACCAAGATTGGCAACAACAGCCCCGCGAATGGCGGTATCATCGACGCGAAGATCAAGATCGGAAATATTGAGTTGTTCGGATGTGCCCTTGATCCCGCCGGTCAAGGAGAACCGGCGAAGACGGTCGGCACGAATGCCGTCGACATCGACACCCAACCAACGCATGACCGCACGAATGTTTTCGGACGCCACCTCATAACTAAGTGCGGCACTCAAGTCCGGCGTATTACCGGAAATGCTGCCAAAGACAGATACATCTGTCCCGCCGGGAAGACCGGCAGAAACTTCGTTCAGCGTGATCTTGCTATTGGCGATTGCCGCATTGATCCGCGCATTATGGACCGGCGTCTGGTTATAGATCAGGGTTTCAACTTCGAAATCAATCGACGCCTTCAGATCCGCCGGGATCGCCGGTGCATTGGCAGCACCGTTTTTCTTGACCGAGCTTTGCGACGGGATCGATTGTGCGCCACCTGTTGCGTCGCTTGATGCTTCCGGCGCGCTGTTGGCGTCACTGGACGCAGGCGATGCGCCTGTATTGCCCATATCGGCCAGAACAAGGATGCTATCAAGATCAAGCTGATTGAAGCGAAGCGCGACATCGGCATTGAGGCTCGGTTCCTGATCAATGGCAATCGCGCCAGACCCGCGGGTTTCACCAAACCGGATCGAAAGATCATTGAGCGTCACCGATTTGGCATTGGCCGTGATGTGCCCGCCAAGATCAAACGGCTTGGCCGCTATATCGGGAATGTCGGCATCGTCGCCTGCAATCCGAAGGGCGGCTTCGCGCAGGTCATCGAAATTGCCATCAATCTCGCCGTCGAAACCGGGGTTATCCGTTGAAAGATCGACACGTCCGGCAACGGTGACACCGCCGTCGACCTCGTCAATGCCCAGTTTCAGGCTGACCGGGAACGGTGCAGTCTGGCTGATCTGCCCGACATTCATCGCAAATGTCAGCGGAATACCGCGATAGAAAACATACCCTTCACCCTCCATCGGGCCATTCAGGGTCTCTGCCGATATACCAAGGGTAAGCCCCTCGATCCGTTCTTCGGAGCCCGGCGCGCGATAGATGATGGTCGCGTTTTCAATTTCCAGACGGTCGACCTGAATGGTGCTGGCGAAATCACTGTCGGTGCTCTCAGCCGCATCAGCCGTGCCCTCGGCACTCTCGGTTGGTGCCGGTGTGCTTTCAGTACCCGTACCCGGCGTGCTGATTGTTCCCGCGTCCGGGCCGGAACGTGCGGCCTGCGCTGGATCAAATACCAGATTGTTCGAACCATCTTCAAAGGTCTCAATCGCGATCACCGGATTGATCAGGCTGACTTCGGTCACCTGTACATTGCCGGTCAAAAGCGGCATCAGCGCAACGGAAACCCGGACCTCGTCAATCGACACCATTTCGGCATCCTGTGCGCCCGGTACATTGCCAAGGCTGACATCCGTTGCCGACAGGGATGGTGACGGGATCAGCGACATCGACAAATCGCCCGCAAGATCAAGCTCCCGTCCGGTCGCCTCGCGAACAGCCTGGCTGACCTCGGCCTTATAGCCATTCCAGTCAATCAATGACGGAATGATCAGCAACGCGGCAACAAGAACCACGAGAAGTGCACCAATTGCGACAAGGATTTTTTTCAACAGTCAGGCTCCGCTAGATCGCATGGTCGCCCCGCCAAAAAAAGGCTGCGACCCACAAAGGTTTGATTTCTTGTTCGAAAGCATAAGGCTCGTGATGACTCTCGCAACAGAAAATGGCCAAAGATTAAAGCTAATTTCAGGCAAGCTTGATCCATCCGTAACGCCGGGATCGTGCGATGAGTTCCATCGGCACCATCTTCATGTGTGTCAAAGCAGGGCTTTGATCAAGCATCCGGCAGATATTGCACTGTTTTGAAACATTAAAAATAGAACCGGAATACCCGGAAAGAAAACCTTTAACGCCATTTGCGAATTTACCAAACGGCGAAATACGTAGTTTAAAATCAATTGGATGGTGGAAATCGGCCTCCGAAATGATACATTTTATAAAACAGAAAAAGAATTCAATCCTGACTTTCATTCCACCCGGATGATCGTTGTACGCAATCGCGACAGGGAGGATTAAAATGACCGATACAATAATCGAAACGCCGGAAAAAGCGGTCGACGCCGGTCAACGCGGAATCGTTGTACGCACCATCACCACCGACCAATCAGGCGCCTGGCTGCAAGCAGGTTGGCGCGATTTCAAACGAACCCCGGCCATCGGCCTCACCTATGGGGCGTTTTGCACCATTGCCGGTTGGCTGATCGTGCTCAGCATTTTCCGTTCTGGCGAACCTTATCTGACCTTGCCGCTTGCGGCGGGCTTTATGCTTTTGGCACCTGTGCTTGCGGTTGGACTTTATGAAACCAGTCGCCGACTTGAGATGGGCGAAAACGTTACCCTGTGGCACAGCCTTAATGGTTTTCGTCGCAATCCCGGCCAAATCGGTGCCATCGGTGTTTTACTGATGCTGTTCTTTTTGGCGTGGACGCGCATTGCGATGTTGCTTTTTGCGCTGTTTTACAACGGCACCATGCCGTCGCTTGATGTTCTGGTCTGGCAAACCTTCTTCTCGCGCGATGCGATCACCTTCCTGATTACCGGCGGTTTGCTGGGTGGTGTGTTGGCGGTGATTGCCTTTGCGGTATCGGTGGTATCGATCCCGCTTCTGGTTGATCGCGATGTCGATGTGATTACCGCCGTTATCATCAGCGTTTCGGCGTTTCGCAAAAACTGGAAGGTTTTGATTGGCTGGGGGGCCGTGATTGCCATCCTGTCTGCTTGCGGGATGGTCGTCTTCCTGTTCGGGCTTGCCATCACGATGCCGCTTCTGGGCTTTTCAAGCTGGCATGCCTATCGCGGGATCATCGATGAAAGTCAGGCCGATGTCGCCCGCCTGCGCCGTCAGGTTCCCTGAACATCTCCCTGCTAACTGATCTGTAAACGCCGCCCTTGGAACGGGCGGCGTTTTTTGTTGCGCAAATAATTTGCGGGGCACCGATGCATGCATGGGAACAAATATCGCGACCAGCAGTTTAAGCTTTGTGGCGATTGACCTGCGTATAAGGCAGCGAGATATCGATCACGCATCCGCAAACTTCACTGGCGTCGTTGCCATAAATTGTCCAAGATCAGTCGGCAACAGATCAGCATCTGGCAACCATCTGCATTTACGAGTTATTTTTGATCATGCATCAAGCCCGTGCGCTCCGCCACGTTATCGCCGTTTCCGCGTCCCTGTTCGCGCTGCTTGCGGGTACCCAAGGAGCTTTTGCGCAAACCAATACGGCCGATGGCCCGCAATCGACCCGGACCCCGGATGACAAGTGGGGTGTGTCGCTGTCAGTTGAAAACGATCTGTTCACGCCGACAAACAGTGACCAGCATTACACCAACGGTGTGCGGCTTGCCTTTATCTCGCCCGAAGACGATGCCCCGGCGAGCTTTCTGAACGTTGCCAAGAAAGTCCCGTTCTTCGCATCCGAAGGGCGCATTCGCACCAGCTATTCGCTGGGCCAGACCATGTACACGCCAGACGACATCACGATTGCGGAAAATCAGCCCAATGACCGCCCATGGGCAGGCATGCTGTATGGCACGGCCGGGCTTTTGTCGGATACCGGCCTGCAGAAAAATGGGACGGATAGTAATTATTCGCGCATTGATACGCTGGAACTGACCCTTGGCGTGGTTGGTCCGGCTTCCCTTGCCGATGAAACGCAATCCTTTGTCCATAAACAAATCAATAGCCCCCACCCCGAAGGCTGGGACAATCAGATCAAGAACGAACCGATCATCGGCCTGACCTATGAACGGAAATATCGTGGCTGGTTCGAAGCAGACCTTTTGGGTGTCGAATTTGATGCCACCCCACACGGAGCAGTGACGCTGGGCAACGCCTTTACCAATGCGGAACTGGGCACGATGTTCCGGATGGGCTTTGACCTGCCGGCGGATTACGGCCCGCCGCGCATCCGCCCAAGCCTGCCGGGATCGGATTTCTTTGTCCCCGACACCGATGGCTTCCCGCTAAGCGGTTATGTCTTTGCCGGTTTTGCCGGGCGCTATGTCGCACGCGACATCACCCTTGATGGCAACACCTTTGCCGACAGTGCATCGGTCGATAAGGAGCCATGGGTTGGCGATTTGCAGATCGGTCTTGCCGTGATCATCGGCCAGGCGCGCCTGACCTACACCCATGTTTATCGCACCCCGGAATTCACCGCCCAAAGCGGGGCGGACCAGTTCGGGTCGCTTTCGCTTTCCTTCCGGTTCTGATCCGAAAACAAAAACGGGGCCAAATGGCCCCGTTTTCAATGAGATATCCCTATTGGTCTGATGATATCAAAGACCCGGGATCAGCTTGCCCGGATTCATCAGACCTTTGGGATCAAGCGCGTTTTTGATCGCCCGCATGACGGCAATGGTGTCTTCACCATGCTCGGTCACCATGAAATCAAGCTTGCCATAACCAATGCCATGTTCGCCGGTGCAGGTGCCACCAAGTTTAAGCGCCCGTTCGACCATGCGTTTGTGCAGACGGTTGGCTTCTTCCATCTGGGCCGGATCCTCGGGATCCAGCAGGATCAGGGTGTGGAAGTTGCCATCACCAACATGACCGATGATCGTGCAGGTCAGCGGACTGGCATCGCAATCAGCACGGGTTTCGGAAATCGCCTCTGCCAGCTTTGAAATCGGCACACAGACATCGGTCGGCATGCCGGCCTTGCCCGGTTCAAGCTGAAGCGACGCGTAATAGGCCTTGTGGCGCGCGGCCCAAAGCTTGTTGCGGTCTTCCTGGCGGGTGGCCCACTGGAATTCCTCGGCACCAAATTCCTCGGCAACTGATTGCACGAATTCGGCCTGTTCCTTCACACCGGCTTCGGTGCCATGGAATTCAAAGAACAGGGTCGGGGCTTCCTTGTGATCCAGCTTGGAATAGTTATTCACTGCACGGACCTGCAACGGATCAAGGAACTCGATACGGGCGACCGGAATACCGGCCTGAATGGTCAGGATGACGGTATTAACCGCATCTTCCACCGTCGGGAAAGCACAGACGGCGGCCGACATCGCCTCTGGGATACCATACAGCTTCAGGCCGATTTCGGTAATGACACCCAGCGTCCCTTCGGAACCAACGAACAGACGGGTCAGGTCATAACCCGCCGATGATTTACGCGCGCGGTTGGCCGTTTTGATGATTTTACCATCCGGGGTCACGACGGTCAGGCTAAGGACGTTTTCACGCATGGTGCCATACCGCACGGCGTTGGTGCCCGAGGCACGGGTCGCGGTCATGCCCCCGATGGAGGCATTGGCCCCCGGATCAATCGGGAAGAACAACCCGGTATCACGCAGATGATCATTAAGCTGTTCACGGGTCACACCGGCCTGAACGCGGCAATCAAGATCCTCGTTATTAACTTCAAGGATGTTGTTCATCTGTGAAACGTCAATACAGATGCCACCACGCAGGGCGGCAACATGCCCTTCAAGCGACGATCCGGTACCAAACGGCACAATCGGTACTTCGTGCGCAGCACAGAGCTTGACCACCTCGGCCACTTCCTCGGTCGAGTGGGCAAAGACCACCGCATCGGGTGGCGATGCTTCATGCCAGCTTTCGTCCTTGCCATGTTGTTCAAGCACGGATGTGGCCGTTGAAAGCCGATCACCAAGCATTTCGCGCAAGGCGTTGATCAGACTTTCCGGGGTTTCGATACGTTCATATTCACGAACTGACATGATTTTACTCTTTCGGCCTGTGTGGTCCTGATGGCGGCTGTCGCTTCCCGGTGCGCCTCATATCTGTGGGGAAGACAGCACCGGACAGAAATTTGGCAAACACCCTACGCCGAGATGCCCGAAATTGGTATTACCTTTTGCCAAAACTTTGCAAAAATTCTCACGGTCGGGATCTGCAAAGGATGCAGAGATATCGCGCAGGCCCAAGTTCTGGCGATATCTCCACCCGTTTTTGACAGCATGAAATGGCATCGGATTACGCAGGGCCCGATGCCCTAGCCCTTGTTGCGATCCTGTGGCAGGGCGGCGGCAATCCGGTCCGCCAGACGTGCGAAGGGCAGACTTTGCAGCCAGACCGTCCCCGGCCCTTCCAGGGTCGTGACGAACAGACCTTCGCCGCCAAACAGCGCGTTGGTGAACCCGCCGACAAACTTGATCGAATAATCAACCGATGGCGTCATCGCGACCAATGCACCGGTATCCACCCGAAGCGTCTGGCCCGGCTTAAGGTCCTTGCGAATAATCGTGCCGCCCGCATGCATGAAGGCCAGGCCATCGCCGCTCAGACGTTGAAGGATAAAGCCCTCGCCGCCGAAAAGACCTGCGCCGAGCTTTTTGGAAAAGGCGATATCAATATCAATGCCCGATGCCGCACAGAGAAACGCATCCTTCTGACAGATAATCTCGCCACCATGTTCACCCAGATCAAGCGGCACCACCTTGCCCGGATAGGGGGCAGCAAAGGCAACATGCCCCTTGCCCGATCCTTCATGGACGAAGCTTGTTATAAAGAACCCCTCGCCCGTCAGCATGCGCTTGAAGCCGGAAAACAGCCCGCCGCCGGTACCGGTCTGCATGGCGATGCCATCGCTCATATACATCATGGCCCCGGCTTCTGCCCGGACGCCTTCGCCCGGATCGAGTTCGATTTCAACCAGCTGCATCTCTTCGCCATGGATCGTATAATCGATCACGTCTGCCATCTGGGCGTCTCCTGTTTTTCTGAATTAACCGTGCTTTACGGCCAAGTTTGGAACCTCGCGGTTTCAATCGCAAGAAAAAGGGGCGAAAACACGACAAGCGCACCCAAACCCAGCGAAGACCCTCAATTTTGCAGAACTATACGTGAGACTGAAACACCATCGTCAAGATGTTGAAGTGAAAGCATTTTGTTAAGAGGTTTCGTATAGTCCTAATAATACCAAGCTATAATGTATATTATAGCGATCAATTTGACTGATCGGTCTCGGACAAAGGCGCTTGCGATGGTCTTGCTTAGGAAATTCGACTGGATCACTCAGGACGAGGTCATGAAGGCGTCGCTTGATAAGTGGCAGCGTGTCGTCGATCTGATGACGCAGCTTCTTGGTGCCACGGCCGGATATGTTGTCGAATATAATGACAAGATCGGTTTTCGCGCCGCCCTTACAAGCAAGAACCCGGAAAATCCGTTTCCCGAAGTTTCGGGAAAACCGCAATCGCTTGACGCCAATTTGTATTGCCGGCGGGTGGTCGCCACAAAGTCAGCCTTTTACGAACCCGACGCCAGCAACAAGCCCGAATGGGCTGACAACCCCGAAGTCGTCGAAGAAGGCTATATTTCCTATTTCGGGGTGCCGCTTTTGTGGCCAAACGGCCTGGTCTTCGGGACACTTTGCGTGTTTGACACCAAGGCCACACACTATGAAAACCCGTTGCAGGAATTGATGGAGGTCTTTCGCGACCTGATCGAAGCCGATTTGCGCCTGTATGAGCAATACGAAATCATGCGCAACCTTTCGATGACCGATCCGCTGACCGGCATGAACAACCGCGCCGGGTTTGAGATGCTGGCCCATCAGAAAATCCGCATCGCCAAGCGCTATCACCACAATATCGGGATCATCTTTATCGATCTTGATGACATGAAACACTGGAACGATGATTACGGCCATGCCGCCGGGGACGCTGCCCTTCGTGCCGTTGGCAAGGCCATCACAGACAGCATCCGCGAAGTTGATATTTGCGGGCGCATCGGCGGGGATGAATTCGCCGTTCTTGGCTATGTGCGCAATCGCGGCGATCTGACGACCATTGTTACCCGTGTGCGCAACGCCCTTGATCATGTCAAACTTACCGTGCCGACCGCGAAATCGCCGATCCGCGAAACACCGAAAATCAGTTCTGGTGCTTCGGTCTTCTTCGAGCCGCTTGATAAAAGCCTTGAGGACATGATGGCGATTGCCGATCTCGAGATGTATCGCGATAAAAAAAGTCGCCGCAAATAATCACCCACCAACGCTTGGCCCAGCGACTGCCCGTGCATATCAGAACTGGCATCCCCACCCTTGAGGGCAGTGTGCCATTAACCTCCCGGTATTGTTTTTGAGTGAAACTGATCTCAAAGGGTCAGACCCGAAAGAACAATGACTTAGAGCGCACGACATGCAAATACGCAAAGGCACCGCAGACGATCTGCCTGAAATACGTGCGATTTCCGAACGCACGATAGAGCTCGGCTGTCTGGTCGAAGACCTTGATGAGACAACCAGCATCCATGCCCGCAGTGTGATTGAAATGGCGGTTGATGCCTTTTCCGCCAGTGTGCAGTCTGACAATCACTCGGTCTATGTCGCCGCCCGCGACGATAATCTTCTGGGCTATGTCGTTGCCATCCATGATGCCCCTGAAATCCGCTGGATCGTTGTTGATCCATCAGCGCAAGGCACTGGTGCGGGCAAGGCATTGATGATTGCCGCCCTTGATGCCCTGGCCGAACGCGGGGTGCGCAGCAATGTGCGCCTGACCGTCCCGGCGGCCAATGAACGCGCCAAGGCGTTTTACCGCAAATTCGGCTTTATGGTCACAGGCCCGATCAATGACCAGAAAGTGCCGATGATTGAAATGCAGCGTGCGGCTTGACAAATGCGCGCAATCGGACAATTTTTCGTCCGAACCTTAATCGGAGATTTTATGTCAGAGTCCCGGCACAGCCGCTGATCTCGGTTTGACAGCCTAGCGTCTTTCCTGCTTCCAGACCGCTGATCAGCAGATCGGACCGCCTGCCCGACCTTAAACCGGGTGCGCGTGACCGGTGCTGTTGTGCCCGTCCCGATCGAAAACCGTTTTCCCAACTGGTTTTCGGACTCTGACCGATGAATATTTCAAAGAATGAACAGCGCGTGCTGCATGCACTCGCACAAGGCGGCCTGATCAAAGTGATCAAGGACGACAAAAACCATGTTCTTGAAGCAGATTGCATCACCCGCGACGGCTGGTTTCTGACCGCCTGTACGCTTGATGTCTTCAAGAAGCTGCGCAAACGCCGACTGATCCGATCACAAGGCGGCGGACCTTACCGCATTACCCGTGAAGGGTTGCTCGCAGTTCGCGCAGAACTATGTCAACGCTGACAGCAAAGCCCGGCCCCAAAAGCCGGGCTTTGAAGCTAGCAACAGGCAATGTTAGAGGAATCTGATATTGCTCAACTGAGAGCTTACAATATCTGGCAACTTTATGCCCGTCAGCTTTTCGACCGAGGAAGAGTTGAGCCCTGTATATTCATAAAACCTGCCCAATTCCACAGGATCTCTGCTTACGTCATTTAGTGCGTCAGCTAGAAGAGTTGGCACTTCTGAATCACCAACATCATCCAACTTCTCTGACTTACTCTGGCCAGTTTTCGAAAAATGGATGTGTGCAGTTCGGTACTGAATCGCATTAATCACGCCCAGATCAAACGCCCGTCTGATGATTGCTTTTGCACTAACTTTCCACCGCAGTTTAAGTTCAAAAACCTTCTGCCAGTCAATTCTATGACCACGCGGAAACTCATTCACAAACGCATGCCTCGGCAGTAAGAGAGCACTTGCGAAACGGTTGGCCTCAGCCTCTGTCTCTTTGTCCCCCGTGTCTACCCCCAGATGAAGAACCCTATGTCCAATCTCGTGTGCGATATCGAAGCGTTGTCTATACAATGAACGAATAGCTGTACTACGGACAATTAAGGGTCTCTCTTCATTAGTGGACAATGCGTCCACCTTTTCTGAGACACCTTTGAAATACGCGACAAGCCCCCCGTTCGCTTCCACTGCATCGGTTAGATTGCCAATAGGAGCATTTTGGGGTAGCCCCCAATAACTTCGCGTCAATTCAGCCGCCTCTTCGATTTCAACGGCACTTTTAGCGATTACATCAGGGAAGTTTGGCAAAGGGAACTCATAGTACTTTTCAAGAAAATCTATGATCTTCTTGAAAAGAGTAATCGCAGCAATCGCCTGATGAGCAAACTTCTGAGGTGCAGTCCTTTGCTTCCGAAAGTGGATTTGATCAATTCCCGGCTCTTGGCCGACAGAGCGATAAAAGTAGGACACATCAACATCAAAAACTTCTGCTAAGGCAAGAGCGAACTCTTCTGCAGGATAGTCCTTCGCAGCTTCGAGTTTATTTAGATATTGCCGTGTTACAGATAGACGTTGAGCCACCTCCGGTTGCGACATTCCGTGAAACAGCCTCAGAATTCTTAAGCTCTCACCAACGAACTCATGTTTTTGATGATCCCTTAGCATCTACTTGTTCGCCATCTTTTCTTCTTCTCGCCGCAGTACGCGAAACTTCTGCCGGTTGTTCTTCTTCATAGTGCGTGTCAATTCTAGTTAGCACATGCTCGTCGTTCGCAGGAACATCATACCTGGACACCACCTTGCCATCTTCTCCGGTCAGTCCAACGAAACTGACTTGGACTACCTCTCCAGTGTCAGCGGTGTAAACAGCGAAACGCCATATTGGTGACAATACTTCGTCTTCGAATATCAGAGACCCCTGCTGCAGTTCGTCGTTCGTCCTGCGCATTGTTCGTTGATTAGGATTCTCTGCTTCACCCCGGTAAAATCCACACGGGACACCATTAATCGAAAAACGAAACTGTGCATTTCTCTTAGCTTCCAGCCAATCAACCTCACCTTTCTCCGCAAGCATGATTATGCGATTTTTTGTTCTGTCATAACTTCGGCACCCAAGGCCCCAAGAACTGTCTCCTGCGTCAACATCATGCGAAGCAAGTGCTTCCAATCTCGTATCAATTATAATTTTGGCAATAACTTCGATGCTGTCTTTATGCAGTCTCTGATTCAGAACCCAAGGCAAGAGAGTTGGCATTATTCTGCTCCATGTTTGCTCACAAGCATGAAATGGCATTTTTGCAGAAATGTCAACTTAACACCTTTTCGTCAACCTACATTGAAGATGTAAACGACTGGTAAACAACAAACAAGCAGGATGATCCCGAACCATGAAGTGGCTCGACCAAATACTTTGGAGGCTGCGACTCCAGTAGTTATTGCGCGGCCTTCTCGCCCGCAATCGCCTGCGCCCGTTTATAGGGGCCGAACGGGATTTCCTTGGGATCGAAGGTTTCAGCGGATGCGCGTTCCCAACGGGAATGCCATTCGTGGAGTTCCGGAAGTTCGGTATCTTGCAACAGGAAGCCTTCCGGCAGGTAGGGATAGGCTTCGTTGCCATCGACAAACTCGTTGTCTTTCTGGCGCACCATGAAGTGATAGGGCATGAAGTTGCGCGGGTCGGTCAAACCTGCCGCCCCGGTGATTTCCGCCAAGGCATGCATGGTATTTTTATGGAAGCGTGCGACACGTTCGCTTTTGTCACCCGGATCAAGGGCGCGTTGGCGGATTTTATCCTGTGTTGCGATCCCGACCGGGCAGCAGTTGGTATGGCAGCTTTGGGCCTGAATACAGCCCAGCGCAAACATGAAGCCACGCGCGGCATTACACCAGTCCGCCCCCAACGCCAGGGTACGGGCAATATCAAAGGCCGAGACGATCTTGCCGGCCGCGCCAATTTTGATCTGATCGCGGACACCAGCCCCACGCAGCGCATTATGGACAAAGGTCAGGCCTTCTTGCATCGGCATGCCAACCCGGTTGGCAAATTCGACCGGGGCGGCACCAGTGCCACCTTCCTTGCCATCAACGACGATGAAATCCGGGGTGATGCCAGTTTTCAGCATCGCCTTGATGATAGACATGAATTCGCGGCGGTGTCCGATGCAGAGCTTGAACCCGACCGGCTTGCCCCCCGAAAGATCGCGCAGACGGCCAATGAATTCCATCAGGCCAATCGGGGTTGAGAAAACACTGTGGGCCGCGGGCGACACGCAATCCTGCCCCATCGGGATGCCGCGGGCTTCGGCAATTTCGGCGGTGATTTTGGCCGATGGCAACATGCCACCATGGCCGGGCTTTGCGCCCTGACTGAGCTTGACCTCGATCATTTTGACCTGCGGGTCGGCGGCGGTTATGGCAAATTTTTCTTCGGAGAAACTGCCATCTTCGTTGCGCGCCCCGAAATAGCCCGAAGCAACCTGATAGATCAGATCGCCGCCCCCTTCGCGGTGATAACGTGAAATGCTGCCTTCGCCGGTATCATGGGCAAATCCGCCCTTCTTGGCCCCCTTATTGAGCGCCAAGATCGCGTTGCCGGAAAGCGCACCGAAGCTCATGGCTGAGATATTATACAGGCTGCAATCATAGGGCTGCTTGCAATGCGGTCCGCCAACACGCACCCGAAAATCGGTATCGGTGATGTGCTTGGGCGCGACGGAATGGGTAATCCACGAATAGCCGGATTTATAGACTTCCTCGATCGTGCCGAACGGGCGTTTGTCTTCGACACCCTTGGCGCGCTGATAAACAAGACCGCGTGCCTGGCGGCTGAACGGGATTTCGTCCTGATCGCTTTCAAGAAGGTACTGGCGGATTTCCGGACGGAAGCTCTCGAGGATGAAGCGGATATGCGCACTGATCGGATAGTTGCGCAGGATGGAATGCTTGTTCTGATAAAGGTCATGAATACCAACCAGCACCAGCAACCCGAAAATGACCGCAGGCACCCAGAACCAGACATCAACGGCCGTCGCCAAGATTACAGAGGCCAAAGCCAAAACCACAACACCCGTCATTACGAAGTAGCGCTGGTTCAAAATGAAGAATTTCACGGTGCTCTCTTCCTGTCCTGTTCAGGCCGATCTGATCCACGAAAAGCCGCCTTGTGCGGGGAGGCATCTGACCCTTCGTATCCGAGATAGCAGCAACATCCATGATCATCGTTGATTTGATCACGGGCCTCAATGGCAATGTCGTTGATTTCAGGGTCTAAACCCTAATTGCCCCCCATTTGATCTGAATGTGGGAACGTTTGAACCAACATCAAGAAAAAGCCGCCTTGCAACAAGGAAGCAAGGCGGCTTTGGGGACCGGAAACAAACAGGTGTTTAAGGGGGGAACACGTTCCCGGTCCGCGACATCTGGTAATGCAGGGGCCGATCAGGCCTTGCCGTAGCCCCCGCCACCCGGGGTTTCGATGACAAAGACATCACCCCGATGCATTTCTGCACCGTCGGTGCCCTTAAGCTCGATCACGGTGCCATCGATGCGTTCGACGGCATTGCGGCCAAGCTGACCGGGCTCCCCGCCCGCACAGGCCTGAACCGGTACGCGACGGTGGTTGGACAGGATTGATGCGGTCATGTCTTCAAGGAAGCGCACACGACGGATCGCACCATCGCCACCCTTGTGTTTGCCTTTACCACCCGATCCTTTGCGAATTTCAAAGCTTTCGAGCAGGACCGGGAAGCGCCATTCAAGAACTTCGGGGTCGGTCAGTCGCGAGTTGGTCATGTGCGAATGAACAGCTGCCGTACCATCAAAGTCGGGACCGGCACCGGTACCGCCACAGATGGTTTCGTAATACTGGTGCGTATCATTGCCCCAAGTGAAGTTGTTCATCGTTCCCTGACCACCCGACAGTACGCCAAGGGCGGCATACAGCGTATCGGTGACGTGCATGCTGGTTTCAACGTTACCGGCAACAACGGCGGCCGGATAACGCGGATTAAGCATCGATCCCTCGGGCACGATCAGATTGACCGGCTTCAGGCACCCGGCATTGAGCGGAATGTCATCATCAACAAGCGTTCTGAAGACATAAAGCACAGCCGCACGGGTCACCGCCGACGGGGCGTTGAAGTTGTTATCAAGCTGATCGGACGTACCGGTGAAATCAACTGTGGCCGAACGGGTTGCCTTATCAATGGTGACCTTGACGCGGACAACCGCGCCATTGTCCATTTCATAGGCATATTCACCGTCCTTCAGGACATCAATCACACGACGTACGCTTTCTTCGGCGTTGTCCTGGACGTGCTGCATATAGGCATGCACGACATCAAGACCAAAGTGATCGACCATCTTGCGCAGTTCCTGCACGCCCTTTTCATTGGCCGCGATCTGGGCGCGCAGATCGGCGATGTTCTGATAGGGGTTACGTGCCGGATATTTGGCACCTTCCAGAAGCTCGGTCAGGCCTTTTTCATCGAACGTGCCCTGATCAACCAGTTTGAAGTTGTTGATCAGAACGCCTTCTTCTTCAAGGACGCGCGAGTTTGGCGCCATGGAGCCCGGCGTGATACCGCCAACATCGGCATGGTGACCACGTGATGCGACATAGAACAGCACTTCCTTGCCATCATCACCAAACACCGGGGTGATCAGCGTGATGTCTGGCAGGTGCGTACCACCGTTATACGGGTCATTGAGCATATAAACATCGCCCGGCTTCATTTTGCCGTCGTTGTTTTTGATCACTGCCTGAACGGACTCACCCATCGAGCCAAGGTGGACGGGCATATGCGGGGCGTTAGCGATCAGAAGGCCTTCCTGATCAAACACCGCACACGAGAAGTCCAGACGTTCCTTGATGTTGACCGAGTATGAGGTGTTGGCAAGGGTCACACCCATCTGTTCGGCAATGTTCATGAACAGGTTGTTGAACACTTCAAGCATCACCGGATCGGCTTGGGTGCCAATCGCCTCGGAGCGTTTCATCGGCACGACACGGTTCAGGATCAGATGATCAAGGCCGTTGACCTTGGCTTCCCAGCCCGGATCGATCACGGTGGTGCCAACCGGCTCCACAATCACGGCCGGGCCGCGGACGGTCGCGCCGGGTTTCAGGTTTTCGCGTTTGTAGAACGGGGTCTGTTCGGTTTTGCCATCAAAGACAACCGGACGGGTCGCAAGCGGCTTGAGCATAACTTCCGCACCATCGAGTTCAGCCGACGACGCCGGAAGGCTTTGGGTTTCGCCAATCGCCTCGACCGCGACGGCCTCAACCACCAGCGGCTTTCCGTTCATGACAAAGCCGTAGCGCTGTTTGTGCTGTTCTTCGAACTGGGCCGTGATGGCATCGACATCACCGAAATCAACAATCAGCGGGGTGTCAGTACCGTCATAACGCAGATGCAGGCGTTTCAGCAGGCTGATCTTGTCATCCGAAATGCCCTGCTCTTTCAGTTCCGCCAAGGCATCGACGGCCAGAGCATCAAGTTGCTTATCGAGGTCAGCAAGGCCTTCGGCGGCAAGTTTGCCCTCAACCGCCTGTTCACGCATCGCACGGATATCGGCAAGGCCCATGCCGTATGCCGACAGAACACCAGCGAACGGATGAACAAAGACCTTGGTCATGCCAAGGGTATCGGCAACCTGACAGGCGTGCTGACCACCGGCACCGCCGAAGCATTGCAGGATATAGTCGCTGACGTCATAGCCGCGCTGAACCGAGATCTGCTTGATGGCGTTTGCCATGTTTTCAACAGCAATGCGCAGGAAGCCTTCGGCGACTTCTTCGGGGGTGCGGATCTGGCCGGTGTTCTTTTCGATGTCAGCCGCCATTTCCTCAAAGCCCTTGCGCACGGCATCGGCATTCAGCGGCTCGTCCCCTTCGGGGCCAAAGACATTCGGGAAGAAGTCCGGCTGGACCTTACCCAGCATGACGTTGATATCAGTCACCGCCAGCGGACCACCACGGCGATAGGCCGCAGGACCCGGGTTTGCACCGGCACTGTCCGGACCAACACGGAAACGCGCACCATCGAAATGCAGGATCGAGCCGCCACCGGCCGCAACCGTGTGGATTTTCATCATCGGAGCGCGCATGCGCACACCAGCGACCTGAGTTTCGAAATCACGTTCGTATTCGCCGTCATAGTGCGAAACGTCGGTCGATGTGCCGCCCATATCAAAACCGATGACCTGTTTGAAGCCATCCATTTCAGCCGTACGGACCATGCCGACAACACCGCCAGCCGGACCGGACAGGATTGCATCCTTGCCCTGGAACTTGACCGCATCGGTCAAACCGCCATTGGACTGCATGAACATCAGTTTCACACCGCCCAGCTCGGATGCGACCTGATCAACGTAACGGCGCAGGATCGGCGACAAATAGGCATCAACCACCGTGGTATCGCCGCGCGACACCAGCTTCATCAACGGACTGACCTGATGGCTGACGGAAACCTGGGTAAAGCCGATGTCACGGGCGACCTTTTCGGCGGCCAGTTCGTGCGCGGTGTAACGATAACCGTGCATGAAAACGATGGCACAGGCACGAATGCCGCTGTCATAGACCTTTTGCAGGTCGGCCCGCAGGGTATCGAGGTCCATCCCTTCGAGTTCATGACCCTGTGCGTCAAAACGGCCAGCGGTTTCGATCACGGTTTCATAGAGCGTTTCGGGCAGAATGATGTTGCGATCAAACAGGCGCGGGCGGTTCTGATAGGCCAGACGCAGCGCATCGCGGAAGCCCTTGTTGGTGACCAGGACTGTGCGGTCGCCTTTGCGTTCAAGCAGGGCGTTGGTCGCAACCGTGGTGCCCATTTTGACGGCTTCGATTTTCTCGGCCGGGATTTTCTCGCCATCGGCGACCTCAAGCAGTTCGCGGATGCCCTGAATGGCGGCGTCCTTATACCGTTCGGGGTTTTCCGACAGCAGTTTGTGGGTGACAAGCGCGCCATTGGGTTTGCGGGCAACGATATCGGTAAATGTGCCGCCGCGATCGATCCAGAACTGCCATTTCGGCTGTCCGGTGGTCTGCGAGGCGGGCGAATTTTGGTCGAGCGGGGCCATGATGCTCACTCCTTCAGGCATCTGTAGTCAGAAAATTCGAGTATTTTGGTCAGTTCAAATCATGAACCGTTAGCCACTCATTTGCGTTGGCAGCCATGTGACGATCCCCGGAAATACGGTGATCAGAAGAGCGGCAAACAACAGCAGGAAGAAGAATGGCAAGGCAGCAACTGCAATCTTGAACAGGTTCTTGCCTGTCAGGCCTTGCAGAACGAAAAGGTTAAAGCCGACCGGTGGTGTGATCTGTGACATTTCGACCACCAGCACGACATAGATGCCGAACCACAACAGGTCGATGCCAGCAGCCTGCACCATCGGCAGGATCACAGAGGTTGTCAGAACCACCACCGAAATACCGTCAAGGAAACATCCCAGAACGATAAAGAAGATCGTCAGCGCACCGAGCAACGCATAGGGCGACAGCTCCATCTGGGCGATCCATGCGGCCAGTTCACGCGGCACACCGGTAAAGCCCATGGCAACCGTCAGCACCGCGGCACCCGCAAGGATAAAGCAGATCATGCAGGATGTCCGGGTTGCCCCCATGATGCCATCAAGCAAGCTTTCCTTGGAAAGCGACCCGCTAAGGGCTGAGAGGATCAACGCACCGACCACACCAAATGCCGCGGCCTCTGTCGGGGTTGCCACCCCGCCATAGATCGAACCGATGACAGCCGCAATCAGAACGATGACCGGGATCAGGCGACCCGATGCACGGATCTTTTCAGCAAACGGAATGCTGGGGGCCGCTTCGGGCATCTTGTCCTTATTGATCGTGGCCCAGATGCCAACGAAGCTCATGAACATGATGATCAGCATGACACCGGGGATCACGCCGGCAATGAAAAGACGGGCAATCGAAAGTTCGGCCGAAACCCCATAGACAATCAAAATGATCGACGGCGGGATCAGAAGACCCAGCGTACCGGACCCGGCAAGGGTTCCGAGGATCAGGCTATCGGCATAGCCCTGTTTACGCAGTTCGGGGATCGACATGCGCCCGATGGTGGCCGCCGTTGCCGCCGACGACCCCGACACCGCGGCAAAGATACCGCAGCCCAGAATATTGACATGCAACAACCGACCCGGAAGCTTGTTCAGCCACGGGGCAAGCCCGGTGAACATGTCTTCGGACAGGCGGGACCGAAACAGGATTTCACCCATCCAGATAAACAGTGGCAGCGGTGCCAGCGACCAGGTCGCAAGGCTTGACCATGCTGTGGTCGCGATGATCGGACCGGTTTGCGCACTGGTGAAAACATCAATGGCAAAGACGCCAATGGCAAAAAGTGCAAGTGCAACCCACAGACCAGCGCCCAGAAACAGGAACAGCAGGCCCATCAGGATAAGACCGATTTGAAGTACGTCCATGACCGCCCCCTACTCGTTCAGATCGTTCGCTTCGCCGCCGACAAAAGCGGGTTCGCGGCCAGCCAGAAGATCAACAAATGCTTCGAGCAGGGCGATGGTAAAGACAACCAGTCCAAAGGCCATGGCGGTTTGCGGGATCCACAGCGGGAAGGCCAGAACGCCGGGCGATGTATCGCCATACGAAAAGCTTTCCTCGGCCAGAACCGCCATCCACCAGGCGAAGTAACCGGCAAGATAAATCGCAGCCAACAGCGTGATCGCTTCCATTGTCCGGCGGACACGACCTTTGAGGTGCGAAAGGACGATCATGACCCGGATGTGGGTGCCCGCGCGAAGGGCCGGGCCAAGGGCAAGGAACGTACCGGCAGCAAGCGAGAACCCGGCCAGTTCATTGGCATCGTGGACGGCGATCCCGACAAGACGCCCCAAGGACTGGGCGAGGATCAGCAGCGCAATGATTACCAGGAACGCGGCCGCCAAAACGGCACTGAATTTGAATAAATAATCTAGCAGTCTGCGCACAGCAGTCCCCCTTTCCGCCAACGATCATCCCCAAAGCGACGTATCGTACCTAACGGACAGTAACATTAAAATGTGCGGATTGTCCGGGACCGAACGGAGGACGACAGCCGTCCGGCCCCGACAATTGGCAAGAACTAGTGCTTAGTTCTTGAACGCGTCGATGATGGCCTGGCCTTCATCGCCGGTTTTTTCCAGCCAACCAGCGACCATTTTGTCACCGGCTGCTGCCAGACCGTCTTTGAGTTCTGCACTCGGTGCAGCAACGTTCATGCCGTTTTCAGAGAGAATTTTCTTTTTCTCTTCGGCTTCTGCCATGCTCATTTCCCAGCCGCGGGTTTCGGCTTTGGCAGCGGCTTCAAGAACAGCAGCCTGAACGTCAGCAGACAGGCCATCGAATGCGCTTTCGCTTACGATAACCATGTTTTTCGGAAGCCATGCCTGAACGTCATAGAAGTTCGAAACAAAGTCCCATGCCTTGGAGTTGGCACCGGTCGACGGCGAGGTGATCATCGCTTCGACAATGCCGGTTGCAAAGGCGGTCGGGATTTCCGGAACTTCAACCTGGGTCGCGACCATGCCGGTCAGCGATGCCAGTTCGGACGTGGTGGCGTTATAGGCGCGGAACTTGACACCATCGAGGTCTGCAACGCTGTTGACTTCGTTTGCGGTGTAAAGGCCCTGTGCCGGCCACGGAACAGCATACAGAACTTTAAGACCGTCTTTTGCGAGGGCTGCTTCGATGCCTTCGCGCGATACTTCCCAAAGTTTCTTGGCGTCTTCGTAAGAAGTCGCAAGGAACGGGATCGCGTCAACGGTGTAGATCGGGTTTTCGTTGGCCAGCAGCGAAATCAGGGTTTCGCCGATCGGCACCAGGCCGCGCTGAACCGAACGTTTGATGTCAGCATGCTTAAACAGCGAACCACCGGAATGAACGGTGATGCTCAGCTCACCGCCAGATGCTTCATTCACATCCTTGGCAAATTCAATGATGTTCTGGGTGTGGAAAGTCGCGTCAGGATAAGGCGTTGCCATGTCCCAGGTTTCTTCAGCGGATGCAAAGCCGGCTGACATGGTGATCGCTGCGACTGCGACAGTCGAAAGTGCTTTTTTCAACATTTTTCAAGTCTCCCTGTGTGTGATGCAAGCCGATACACGCTATCGCGTATCGAGACTCCAAAGTAGCCTCCCGACACATTGATCACATTTTGCCGACAAATTGTCAACTTTAATTCATAGCAGATATGCGAAATCCGGGAAACAACACTTAGAACCCCACCTGCGTGAACCCGCAAAAACCAACCATTCGTCTGATATTTTTGTTGTTATTGTTGCCTGCCGGGGGCATTCAACTAGCGATCAAACAAATAACAAGTGGGGAAAATCCAATGTCAGATCTTTCGGGGAAGTCTGTCTGGATTACAGGTGCCGGTAGCGGCATCGGTGAAGCAATTGCCAAATCTCTGGCGGCTTGTGGGGCGCACGTTGCCCTTTCGGCGCGGCGCGAAGAGACACTTCGGCAAGTTGCAGATGACATTGCGGCAAGCGGGGGAAAAGTTGAAATTTACCCGCTCGACATCAGTGACAGCGACAAGGTTATTGAAACGGTCGCGAAAATCAAAAGCGCGATGGGCAAAATTGATGTGCTGATCAACTGTGCTGGTGTGAACACCCCGAAACGGCATTGGCGCGATCTTGATATCAAAGACTGGCAGCATATCGTCGCTGTCAATCTGAACGGTGTCGCCAACACCGTTTGCGCGACCCTGCCCTTGATGCGCGATCAGCAAGACGGACTTATCATCAATATTGCGTCCTGGGCCGCAAAGCATGAATTCCCGGTCGCAGGTCCTGCCTATATTGCATCCAAGCGCGGTGTCGTCGATCTTTCGCACAGCATCAATCAGGAAGAACTGCACAACAACATCCGCTGTTGCTGCATTTCGCCGGGCGAAGTTGCCACCCCGATCCTTCAGCAACGCCCGGTACCGATAGAACAGGAAGAGCTTGATCGTCTTTTAAAGCCAAGCGATCTAGCAGAAATCGTGACTTATGTGGTCGGGGCCCCCAAGCGGGTCTGCTTCAACGAGATCGTGATGTCCCCGACCTACAATCGTACCCTGTTGCCAATTCAGCCCTAGGTGCTGTCCCGAGACATCGCGGATGCCTGGGGACAAGCCTTGGCAGCGGTATCAGCGGCGCGAGTTACATCGCGCTTGCTGCACGTGATGCCTGGTCATAGACACCGGAAATTGCGCGAAGGGTCTTGGCGACATCCCCGACTTCCTCGCTATTGACGCCAAGCCGCTGGAAAGTCTCAATCAGGCAATCCTCGCGGACCTGACGGTATTTCTCACACATTTCACGGCCTTCCTTGGTGGTCGCGTAATGCACTTCCTTGCCGCGTTTGACACCCTCAACCAGTCCAAGCTTGCGGAGCTTTTTAAGGGAATAGTTCACAAGATGGCTGTCCTCGACATTCAGAACAAAGCACACTTCAGACAGGCTTTTTTCCCGTTCACGGGAATTGACATTGTGCAGTACCAGAATATCGAGAACCGACACATCGGGCATACCTGCCGCACGCATGCACCGCACCATCCAGCGGTTAAATGCGTTACCTGACAGGATCAACGCAAATTCAAGTTCCGACAGTTCGGCTGCGCGTTCCGAGACAAGATGTGACGATGAGACGATACGTGTTTTATCAGCCATCCGACGTTCCCTGTAATGCAATATTCCCGGTCACCAACATAGGTTCCGACCAGGTTCATTGGAAGTTTGTCGGCATTTTATCGCGATAAAGGCGACAAGGTAAAGCCCCTGCCGCCTTATACTTATCGGCAATTCACCGTTAAAGTGTGCGCATCCGTTCGAGAAAACCATCAATCTGCGACCGCAAATCACCGCTTTGTTGACCAAGATTATTGGCCGAAACATTGACGTTGCCAGCGGCCTCGTTGGTTTCATTGACAGCTGCAGACACCCCTTGCATGGCAGCCGAGATTTCCTCTGTCCCGGCGGCGGCCTGTTCGACGTTCTGCGAAATCTCGCTGGTGGCGACAGTTTGCTGCTCAACCGCTGCCGCCACCGCAGCTGCGCGTTCGCTAATGTCGGAGATCATTTTGACAATCTCGTCGATTGCATCGACGGCAAGGCTTGTCGCCTGCTGGATATCGTTGATCTGGGATGTGATTTCCTCGGTTGCCTTGCCGGTCTGATTGGCAAGGTTTTTCACCTCGCTTGCGACGACGGCAAAGCCTTTGCCTGCATCCCCCGCCCGGGCGGCCTCAATCGTTGCGTTGAGTGCAAGAAGGTTGGTTTGTTCGGCAATGTCACTGATCAGGCTGATGACTTCGCCGATTTTGATCGCAGAATCATTAAGCCCCTGAATATTGTCATTGGTATTGCGCGCCCGCTCGGTTGCGGACTGTGCCATGGTTGACGTTTCAGTGACCTGACCGGAAATCTCGTTGATAGAAGCCGAAAGTTCGGTTGCAGCCGTAGCAACCAACTGCACATTCGAAGACGCCTCTTCCGCACCGGACGAAACCGCCATCGACTGGTTGGTCGCAGTTTCAGCACTGTTACGCAACACATTCGACACCTGATGGAGTTGCTCCACCGCTATTCCGACATCGGCCATGACGGCAACCACCGCCTGATCAAATTCCTGAATATAGCGTTCCTGAGTCTCCATGCGTTTGCGGCGTTTTTCGTCTTCTGCCTTTTGCGCTGCTTCAAGCTTGATGCGTTCGATACCGTTTTCGCGGAACACCAGAACCGCACGCCCCATCTCGCCGATTTCGTCCGCCCGCTTCACTTCGTTGATATCGACATCAAAGTCGTTTTCAGCCAGTCGGGTCATTTTGTTGGTCAAACCGCTGATCGCGCTGACAATGGCGCGCGCCAACAAGAACGAAAGCCCCATCAACGCAAGAACACCGATTGAATACATGATGACCGAGACCGTCAGACTGGTTTCTGCAATGCTGTCAGCTCTTTGCTTTTGGGTCTGTGCGATTGCGCCAATCGACTGACTGAGTTCATTAAGGATGGGTTCAGCCTCGGCATAATAGTCGGACAAAAAGCCGAGCTCTGCTTCGCGTTGCAGGATCTTTTCAGACAGGGCCTTGAAGTCAGCGACATATGACTTCATCAAGTCGGTGATTTTATCCTGCTCGTCGGCGGGAATGTTTGATGCGGCCAATGCCGCTCCGAACTCGGCAAGGCGGTCATCGATCCGACCGATATACTTTGGATCAAGTCGCGCGAGAAAGTCCTTCTCGTGGCGGCGCATCATCAACATGATTACCGTAAGGTTGTCGGCGTTATATTTCTTGAGCGCCTCTTCGACATTGTGCACCGAGGAACGTAGCCGTCCCAGAAGTCCTTCTTCCTCGTTCAACCCGATTTCTCGCTGCAAACCGACAACCACCGCGAACTTCGCGTCATAGTTGGCAAAGGCTGTCACGATTTCCTGGAGCTGCGCATCAAACGCGTTTAGTTGCGGTGCCTGTTCAAGTTGCTCGAGGCCGGCATTGACGTCTTGGACGACACTGGCATGCTCGGAAACATATTTTTCATCCATGCGCAGCAGGAAATCCTTTTCCCGCCGACGTGCATTCAGAAATTCACGCGAAACAGCGTCAGCAACCAGTTTGTTTTCCAGCGCACTTTCTGCGACCTCTTCGGCGGCCCGTCTTTGTTGCTCGGCAATGAATTGCACGGCACCAACAACAATAAAGATCAAAAGTGCAACCCCGCCGATCAGCGATATTTGATAGAGAAGTCTCATTCGGGAAAGAAAATTCATCTTGGCCCCCAAGCAGTTGCCCCGCCTTTGCCATAGCTTCTCGCCCGCTGGCATCAGCGCAGGTTTCTATTCAACAACGAAATGAAGACACCTATCGCGCCCGCCAGATCAAATCGGGGGAACCTTGCCCCTTATGTCGGGAAACCATTTCGGCCTCTAAGCCGTGGCAAAACATAATTGATGCTTGCCCGGTGCCTGTCTCTTACTCAACTGAATCACATTTGGTGTGAGGCACAACAAAACAAGAGGAAAGATTGCTCTTTCCTCTTGTTGCAGTTGCAGACGTGAATTGATGCCTGTTGCAGGCGGCCTATGAAATCGAGCGCATCCTTGCAAGGAAGTTATCGATACGTTCACTCAGACCATCACTTTGGCGACCCAGATTATCGGCGGAACCACGCACATCATCGGCAGCCTCGGTGGTTTCTGCCACCGCCGACGAAACCCCCTGCATGGCGTTCGAGATTTCGGTGGTTGCCGATGCGGCCTGTTCGACATTCTGGGAAATCTCGCTGGTCGCAACGGTCTGTTGTTCGACGGCCGCGGCCACCGCAGATGCCCGCTCGCTGATATCCTTGATCATCTGAACAATGCTATCAATCGCATCGACGGCCGACTGTGTCGCTTGCTGGATATCATTGATCTGGCTTGAAATGTCCTCGGTCGCCTTGGCGGTCTGATTGGCAAGGTTTTTCACCTCGCTTGCGACCACGGCAAATCCCTTGCCGGCATCACCGGCACGGGCGGCTTCGATCGTGGCGTTCAGTGCCAGAAGGTTGGTTTGTTCGGCGATATCGCTGATCAGATTGATGACTTCGCCAATGCGGACGGCAGCCGCATTCAGGCCCTGGATGTCATCGTTGGTTGTCTGGGCACGATCACTCGCCGTCGCCGCCATTTTCGAAGTATCGCTGATCTGCCCGGCAATTTCGTGGATAGAGGCCGAAAGCTCCGTCGCCGCCGTTGCAACAAGTTGCACGTTTGACGATGCTTCTTCACTGCCCGCAGAAACAGTTGTCGACTGTTCATTGGCTGTGGCTGCACTGTTGCGCAGAACTTCGGAGACGGAATGCAGCTGTTGAACGGCAGTCCCCACTTCGCTCATCATTGCGACGACATCATCGTCAAATTCGCGAATGTGCTGTTCCTGCTTTTCAATGCGCTGGCGCTGTTTTTCGTCAAGTTCGCGTTGCTGTGCTTCAAGCTTTTGCCGCTCCAGACCGTTTTCGCGGAAGACAACCACAGACCGGCCCATTTCGCCGATTTCATCCTTGCGGTCGGCTTCATCCAGTTTGACGTCAAAGTCGTTCTTGGCCAACCGGGCCATCTTGTCGGTCAACCCGGTGATGGCCCGCACGATGGCACGCGCAAGAACCATCGACATCAGGATCATGATGATCGCACCGGCGATAAAGATGGCAAAGGTGACTTGAACGCCGGTATGGGCAATTTCCTCTGCCCGGCGCTGCATGTTTTCGGCTACCGTGCGCACCTCATTGCCCAATGTTTCCAGAACCGGCTCGACGGCGGCGTAATATGCGCTGAGGCGTTCCAGGGATTCTTCACGTTCAAGAACGGCATCGGCAAGGGTTTTGAAATCCGCCAGATATGAATCCATCAACTTGCCAAGCTGCTGTTTCTTTTCATCCTGAATGCTGCCGGCGCGCTCAAGCGCATCCGAGAACTGCTTGGAAGTTGCTTCGACACTTTCGACATAGGCCGGATCCAGACGGGCAAGAAAATCCTTTTCATCGCGGCGCATCTGCAAAACGGCAATCGAGAGGTCCTTGGTGCCACTCAGTCCCAGCATCGCTTCAAGCTTGGCCACTTCTGCCAAAGCAGTTTCGACTTCGGATGCAGCACTGCGCATTTCGCCAAGCAATCCCGAACTCTCGTCCAGACCAACCTTGCGCTGCAGTTCTACGACAGTGGCGAATTCCGACACATAATTATCGACGGCTGTCTGAACCTGCTCGACCTGCTCAAGAAGGTCACCAAGTTCTTCACGCCCGGAAAGCTTTTCCAGACCGGCCCGGATTTGCGCGGCGGCTTCGGCGTGGGCAGTGACATATTCCTCGCTTCGTCGAATAACAAAGTCTTTCTCGTGCCGACGCGCATCAAGGAATGCGCGCGATACGGTACTTACAGTCCGGGAGTCTTCGCTCGCAGCTTTGGCGATCAATTGCGCGGATTGGCGCTGTTGATCGGCGACGAATTGTGTGATCCCGACAATGGCGAAAATCACCAGAGCAACGATGCTCAGCAGCGAGATCTGGTAAACCAGCTTCATTCGCGACAAGAAAGACATGCTTCCACCCCTTATTTTCCGGTTCTTGGTTTTATATTTTGTTTTTCAGAACCATAAAACATTCTACCATCAGTAGATATATAAATACTAAAGTATAGACTAATTACTAATCCACTCTACCTTTGGCGAAAATTCCCGCAAATTAGGTCATTTCTTTTCATCATCTGCGCACTATGTTTGTGCTTTGCGCGGGTATTGGTACCGATTAATCACCTATCCATTCAGCCAATCGACCGCGCCGGATTACAACAAACAGGATGAAGATCACCCATGAGCATCTGGGGCAAAATTATTGGCGGAACTGCAGGCTTTGCCCTGGGCGGACCATTGGGTGCAATTCTCGGCGCGGCGGCCGGTCATGTCGTTGACAAGATCAAAAGCAATGCACGCGGGCCGCAAATTGGCGGGCATGATCCCCGCCAGATCGCCTTTGCAACCGGTGTGGTCGTGCTGGCCGCCAAGATGGCGAAGGTTGACGGGCATGTCAGCCGCGATGAAGTCAACGCCTTCAAACGCGTGTTCCATATCCCGCCGGGCGAAGAAAAGAATGTCGGCCGCATCTTTGACATGGCGCGGTCGTCGTCAGACGGGTTTGAGGTTTATGCCCATCAGATAGCCACCATGTTTCGCGGTGAACGTGCCATCCTTGAAGGTGTGCTTGAGGCACTTTATCAAATCGCCATGGCCGACGGCGAACTGCACCCGGCCGAACAGGATTACCTTAAAAAGGTCGCCAATATCTTTGGCTTTGCCGAGGTCGACTTTGAACGGGTTCATCATGCCTTCACCGCGTCAGACGGCCCGGATCCCTATGAGCAGCTTGGCCTGACGCGTGATGCCAGTGACGATGACCTGAAATCGGCCCATCGGAAATTGTCGCGCGAAAACCATCCTGACACCCTGATGGCCAAGGGCATGCCGCCGGAATTCATCGAACAGGCCAACGAGAAGATGGCGCGGATCAATGCGGCCTGGGATCAAATCCGCAAAGAGCGCGGTATCCGCTAGCGCGTTCGATCTTCGCGATTATCTCTGTCAAAGTTGATTTCCCTTGCAACGGTGCGCGAATTGCTGTTTGCAGGGGGCCGGTCACTGTGACCCTGTTTTGTTTTCAAACTTGTCGGTTTTTCCATGGCGCCACCGCTGATCAATATTAATGACATTCACCTGACCTTTGGCGGGAATGATCTGTTTTCTGATGTGTCATTTGCCATTGGCGACCGTGATCGCCTGTGCCTTGTCGGGCGCAATGGTGGTGGCAAATCGACTCTTTTGAAAATCATCGCTGGTGAAATCGAACCCGATGGCGGCGAACGCTTTGTTCAGCCAGGCTGCAAGGTGGCCTACCTTAATCAGGAACCGAAATTCGACGGCTATGACACGGTCGAGGATTTTGTGCTTTCGGCCCTTGATGACCATGAACAGGATTATGCCTATCGATCCGACATGTTGCTGGCATCGGTTGATATTGATCCGAAGTCGGACCCCAAACAGCTTTCAGGTGGTGAAGGCCGCCGGGCCGCGATTGCGCGTGCACTGATTGCCGATCCGCAGGTTCTGTTGCTTGACGAGCCCACCAACCACCTTGATTTGCCGACGATTGAATGGCTTGAGGGCGAAATCAAGAATTTCCGCGGTGCTGTTGTGGTGATCTCGCACGACCGTGCATTCCTGAATGCCGTATCGAATGGTGTGCTGTGGCTTGATCGTGGTGTGATGCATCAGGGTGCGATCAACTTTTCCCAGTTCGAGGAATGGTCCGAGGAAATCTATCGCAAGGAAGCCGAGGAACGCGCCAAGCTTGATAAACTGATTGCGCAGGAAACCGTCTGGTCGGTGCAGGGTATTTCAGCCCGCCGCAAACGGAACCAGGGCCGTCTGCGCCGTCTTTATGACATGCGCGCCCAGCGTTCCCAACAGGTTGACCGCATCGGCAACGTGTCGCTTGCGGCCGATGCCGGTGAGACATCCGGCAAGGTCGTGATCGAAGCGACCGATATCGCCAAATCATTTGGCGACCGTCAGATCATCGCTAATTTCTCGACCCGTATTTTACGTGGCGACAAGGTTGGCATTATCGGCCCGAACGGGGCTGGGAAAACCACGCTTTTGAAAATGCTGACCGGTCAGATCGAACCTGACAGCGGCACGATCAAGATCGGCACCAACCTTAATCCAAGCTATTTCGATCAGAAACGCGCCGCCCTTGATGACAGCAAGACCCTTTGGGATACGCTGTGTGATGTTGGTGGCGATCAGGTCATGGTGCGCGGCAATCCGCGCCATGTTGTCAGCTATCTGCGTGATTTCCTGTTTGATGAAAAACAGGCCAGAAGCCCGGTCGGCGCGCTTTCAGGCGGTGAACGCAATCGTCTGTTGCTGGCCAAACAATTGGCCAAGCCGACCAACCTTCTGATCATGGATGAGCCGACCAACGATCTGGATATGGATACGCTCGATCTGCTTCAGGAAATGCTGAGCGACTATGAAGGCACGCTGCTTCTGGTCAGCCACGATCGTGACTTCCTTGATCGCGTTGTGACATCATCCATCGTCATGGAAGGCGATGGGACTGCAATCGAGTATGCAGGTGGCTATTCCGATTACATCGCCCAACGCAGACTTTCACGCGCCGAGGCCGCCAAGGAAGAAAAGGCCGCTGCCAAACAGGTCAAGAAGGCCGCACAGGCATCGGCACCAAAATCCAAGCCCACAGGCAAGCTGAGCTATAAAGATCAGCGCGAGTACGACAATCTGCCTGCTGCGATGGCCAAACTGGAAGCGGAAATCGCCACCCTTGAGGATGCCCTTTCTGACAGCAGCCTGTTCACCAAGGACCCGAACGGTTTCCAGAAAAAGGTGGATCGACTTGATGCGGCGCGCTCAGAACTTGAAGCATCCGAGGAACGCTGGCTGGAACTTGAAATGCTGCGCGAGGAACTTGGTCAGGGCTGACCAAGCTTAAGCGAATTTCAAGACAGTTTAGGCATGAGTTGAGAACAACTCATTTGTACTTTGGGCTGAAACATCGGATCAAGGGAGTGGAACCCGTCCAAAAAACTTGGACGGGGCTGCGTATCTATCTGATATTCTTGGGGTCATTATTGCCCCCTTTTGCCGAAAGGCCCCGCCATGCCGATCAAAGCCGTAATTATGGCCTTTTCCGTCGCCGTCATTTGGGGCGTGAACATGCTGACCGTCAAAGGGGCGGTTGGTGAAATCCCGCCCTTCATCCTGACGGCGATGCGTTTTGCGGCTGTGGCGATCCTGTTGATCCCGTTTACGCAAGTTCCGCGCGGCCGTTTTGGCAAGCTGGCCCTGATCTCGGTGACCTTTGGCGGCCTGCATTTCGGGGTTCTGTTCTATGCCCTTTCGATGATTGATGCCGGGCCGGTTGCCATCATCATTCTTTTGGGCGTGCCGTTTTCGTCGATGCTTGCGACCTATTTCTTTAATGACCGGCTGGGCTGGAAACGGCTTTCGGGTATGGCACTGGCCTTTATCGGTGTCACCATCATGTTCTGGGACCCGACCATGACCGAACTGCAATTGCCACTACTACTCGTGGTGTTTGCATCCTTCATGTGGGCGGTTGCAAATGTCATGATCAAGAAGCTCGGCGATATTGATACCTTCCAGCTGAATGGCTGGATGGCGCTGATGGCGGCCCCGCAACTGCTGATCATGTCCCTGATTTTTGAACCGAACGGGTTTGAAGCGGTGATGAACGCAAGCTGGGTGGCCTATGCAAACCTTGCCTTCACGGTCGTGATGTCGTCGATTGTGGCTTATGGCTTCTGGTATCATTTGCTAAAGACGCAGGATGTAAATGTTGTTGTGCCCTGGACCCTGTTGGCGCCGGTGATCAGTGTGATGGGCTCCTTCCTTGTGTTTGACGAGCCGTTTTCGCTGCTTAAAATCATTGGGGGCACAGTCGTTCTGTGCGGTGTCGCGGTCATCATGCTGCGCAAGCCGGTCCAACGCAAAGCACAGGGAATGGATTGATCCGCATGGGGGAAAAGATCACCAGAACGCGATCAGCAGGAAACATCATTTCCCGTCCCTCCCCCAATTTCGGTGATCGTCCGGAAGGATGCCCGACTGATATTCTGGTCCTGCATTACACCGGCATGCAATCGGGTGCCGACGCACTTGAACGCCTGTGTGATCCGGAAAGTTCTGTCTCAAGCCATTACCTGATCGAGGAAGATGGCCGTATCTTTCAGCTGGTTGATGAAGAAAAGCGCGCATGGCATGCCGGGCTTGGCATTTGGCAAGGCTGCCAAGACGTGAATTCCCACTCCATCGGGATCGAGATCGTCAATCCGGGACATGAATATGGCTATCGCCCGTTTCCGGACATCCAGATCAAATCCGTGATAGAGCTGGCGCAAGACATCCTCAAACGCCATGAGATCCCGGCCAGCCGCATTATCGCTCATTCCGATATGGCCCCGGACCGCAAGGAAGACCCGGGCGAACTGTTCCCGTGGCAGCAACTGGCAGAAAACGGCATCGGGCTATGGCCCGGATGCAGTGGTGTTCCGGCTATGCCATCGAACATGGTCGACGCGCCGACAACCCCAGATGAGTTTCATGCTTTACTGGATGCCATCGGCTATGGCGCGGCAACCAGCGACGAAGATAAAGCCAAACGCACCATCGCGTTCCAGCGTCATTGGCGGCAAAACGACATTTCAGGCGATGTCGATAGCGAATGCATTGCCGTCGCCAAGGTGCTAGCCAGTGCGATCATCCGCTAGGCATCCCTGCCCGCACTGCTTTTTCTTGACGCCACCATGGATGTGACCTACATCCCGATCACCAGATGGCCGGATGGCTGCCCTGATTGCTTGCAATCGGGGAGGAAAGTCCGGGCTCCACGGAAACACGGTGCCAGATAACGTCTGGCGGGGGCGACCCTAGGGAAAGTGCCACAGAGAGGATACCGCCGGATCGCGCAAGCCATCCGGTAAGGGTGAAAGGGTGCGGTAAGAGCGCACCGGTCCTTCAGCAATGCGGGACGCATGGTAAACCCCACCGGGAGCAAAACCTAATAGGAATGGTCGGCCGGATGCTTCGGCATTGTCGGCAGGTGAGTTTTCGCACCACCATTCGGGTTGGTTGCAGGAGGCGTTCGGCGACGGACGTCCCAGATGAATAGTCATCCAGTGCGGTTCGCCGCATGGACAGAACCCGGCTTACAGGCCATCTGGTATTATCTTTTCAGACAGAAAAAAGGCGATGACCGTTTCCCGTCATCGCCCGGATCAAATGCGTTCAATCATGAACAGCAGATCAGCCGCGCTCGGCAATGGATTGCGCGAAATACTTGTCTACTTCTTCCTGCGTGCTTTCGGGGATATCGGACGCTGTCTGATCCTTGATCATCTTGCCCAAGGTCGGAAGCGTCTTGCGTTCGATCCGGGTTTCCGGATCCCAAAGCTTGGAACGCATCAGCGCCTTTGCGCAATGCAGGAAGGCTTCCTCGACCGTGATCTTGATTGCGGTTATCGGTGCCTTGGGCGTGTCGGTAAACAGCCCAAGCAGCTCCGGGTCGGTGCTGACTTCAGCAACACCATTGATGCGCAGCGTTTCGTTCACGCCCGGCACGAAAAACAGCATCCCGACTTTCGGGTTGTCGACGATGTTTGACAAGGTATCGACCCGGTTATTCCCGGGACGATCGGGCATGACCAGCGTTTTGTCATCAACAACCTTGATGAAACCCGGGCCATCCCCGCGCGGGCTGACATCTGCATTGCCATTGGTATCTGACGAGGAAATGACCGCAAAGGGCGCAAGCGAAATGAAGTGCTTGCAGTGCGGATCAAGCGCCGGCAAACATTTGCTGACAGCAAGTCCAAGCGGTTCTCCGTAAATGGCACGGAGCTTTTCCTGAGTATCGATTTTGGTCATTGCAGATTACCTTTGGCGAGAAACGAGGGCAGAAACTGCTTTAGTTGCGAACGCAAGTCAATTGCCGATTAACCCGCAATAATTTCCGCGACTGTTTTCACCGCTGCAAACTCGCCATTCAGGCTGGCAAGCGCAACATCATGGACCATTTGAGCCGGGAAAACCCGCCCGTCTGGCAAGCTGCGATCAAAGGTTGCACAGGCATCCGCCGCAATGGTGGCATCAAATCCAAGATTGGCCGCCATGCGGGTGGTTGTGTTCACGCAATGATCCGTGGTTATCCCGCTCAGAACCAGTTTTGAAATGCCTTGCGCACGCAGATCGGCCTCAAGGTCCGTGCCGATCAGGGCGGAATTTACGTTCTTGCCATAGACCGGCTCATCATCCTTGGGCGCAAAACCCGGCTTGAAAGCGTTACCGGGATGTTCGGGATGCAGGCGCGATTGCGGCTCTGTGGAATTATGCTTGGCATGAAACACAGGCCAACCTTTGGCGCGCCAGTGTGCGAGAAGTTTTTCGCCGTTGGCTTCGGCGTCGGGGTTATTGCGATTTCCCCAGTAATTGAGGTCATCAAATCCCTTCTGCCAATCAATCAGGATCAAGGCGGTCTTGCTCATTTGTGGGGCTCCGATATTTGGTGAATGTGCCGGTCAATCTAGCAGCGCAAAGACTGTCTAAAAGGACAGAAGCCCCACGCATTTCGCCATTTGGCTTATAGCCATCCTTTGCGCTTGAAATACAGCAGCGGCAGGACGGCAGACAAAACCATCAGGCCGATTGCGACCGGATAGCCGAACTTCCAACCCAGTTCCGGCATGAATTCGAAGTTCATGCCATAGATGCTGGCAATCAGGGTCGGCGGCAGGAAGGCGGCGGCTGCGACCGAGAAAATCTTGATGATGTTGTTCTGCTCAAGACTGATCATGCCAAGCGTCGCATCCAGCAGGAAGGTCACCTTGTTGGCGATGAAATTGGCGTGCTCGGTAATCGAGACAATATCGCGCGACAGGATCTTGAGCCGTGCCTTGGCATCCTTTTTAAGCCGCGCCTGTGTTGAGAGGAATAATCCCAAGCGATGCAGGTTCAAAAGGCTGTCCTTGGCCTTGCCCGACAGGTTACCGGTACGCCCGATCTGACGCAGGGTTTCGCGGTGATCCGCATCCGAGCTATTCTCGTCGGGGCTGATAAAGACCTGATTGGACAGGCCTTCAAGATCGGTCGCTGTTTGCTCCATCAGGTCGGCAAGTCGATCAACAATCTGTTCGAGCAGACCAAACAGAACGGCCTCGGCGCTATTGGCAAGCGACGGGCTGCGTTTCACACGACGGATAAAGGTCTTGAACGGCACCGGATCGGCATAACGCACGGTGATCAGGGTCTTTTTGACCAGAATAAATGTCACCGCCGTGGTTTGCGGTGCATCGGTGGTTGCCTTGGTCAGAACAGAAACCGTCATGAACAACGCACCGTCTTCGTCATACAAGCGCGATGACAGTTCGATTTCCTGCATTTCTTCGCGCGTCGGTATTTCAATGCCAAAGCGTTCTTCAATCTCGTGAATTTCATCGGGCGTCGGGGCATGCAAATCGACCCAAACCGGAAGGCGTTCGGCCTTGGCAGCAGCCGGTTTGGCGGCAGATTGTTCAGATGGCGTGTTTGCGACCTCGGCTGCCTGCCCGCCGTCGGTGACAGCGCTATTAGAAGCAGCCGGACTGGCGGTATTGCCATTGTCGGTGTTTGCGCGCACCGGGGCAAAGAATTCGTTGGTGTCCATGAGCCTCTCCGTCTCTTCCGGCTTGCCGATGGTTACGGATGCCAGTTTATTGAATGCTTGTCATGTGATGAATGCGTTTCCAAGTAGCACAGCCCTAGAATGGCAAAACCGTCTGGAACGAAAACGGATCAATATCCGCCTCCGCTCCGCGCTTTTCATCATAGGTCGCGTGCACCTGTGCCATGAATTCTTCCTTGCTGATCATCTTGTCACCATCGGCATCAAATTCCGGAAACAGCAATTCAAGTCTGCGGCTTTCGGTACGCAACCTTTGTCGATTGGCATCCGAAGAACCCGGCAATTTTTCAACCGCGGCAAATTCGCGCGCCACCAAAACATTATCGCCCGTGATATCGCGCCGCCGAAACATCCAGCTGGCATAGGCGGCAGCCTCGTCCGCGCTGATCCGGCCATCCTGGTCGATATCAACCGGGTGGTATTGTTCGCGATAGACTTTGACCTGTTCGGGAATGCCCGATGGGGCGACGCCCGCGCCACCATTTTGCTGGGCAAGCGCCTTTGCGATTGCCTCGTTCAGTCCGGGGATGTTCGACACACCGTCGCCTGTCATACCGGGAACGCCGGCACCTCCACCGGAACCATCCCCATTCAGGCCATTCAGCCCCGAAAGCCCACCCAGTCCAAACTGAGACATCAGTTCCGGATTGTTTTGCAGTTGTTGCATGATCAAGGGCAGTAATTCACGCATCTGTGGTGATGAAACTTCTGGCGAATTTGATCCGCCACCGGCCGGGTCAAGACTAAGCCCCTGTGCAGCGGCCACGCCACCCGTGACCGGGTTTACCCCGGGAACCAACGCGGCCCAGGAAAATGCACAACCCATTAATAGAATGGCAGCTTTTATCCGCAACAATCGCTTCCTTCGTTTCACTGACGCTGCCCCGCGCCAGAAGACAACGTCCCATTTGGGGACATTTTCATTCGCGATGGCCGATCAAAACCATCAGAGATCATTTTGACATTTTGCAGGAGTTTGCCCGCGCATCAAACCCGATTGGCCATCAAATCGCAAATTGTCTTCGACGACCCCATTCAAATCCAATTCTTGAACGGGTCCATCAAAACCCAAATTTCGGTTTTTCGATGGTCTTCCCATGGGTCCCCATGGAACGGAATTGGGATTTTATGGGCAGAAGATGGATCGCCGCTGGTTTTCCCGCATTTTTGGCCGATTTCAGCCTTTCTGCATATACCGCGGAAACCCTCGGGAAGTGCCAAAACGTCACATTCTTGCCCATCAAATCCCATTGACCCCCATGATTTCCCATGGTACCCCATAAAGAGGCACAAATTCCGTGCCACGCGGGGCATATCCATTTCAGACACACGACAGTCGCAAGACAGCCCATGAGGGCCAGTGTTCTGAGATCGGTTTTTTGATCAGGGGAATGGCGAAGTGCTGTTCACAGGGACGCACATTCACAAGCTGGACCGGAAGGGACGCGTATCCGTCCCCAAACGGTTCCGTGCGGCCCTCGATACCGAAGAATTCGCCGGCATCTACCTGTATCAATCCCACAAGGAAAGCGCACTTGAAGGCTGCAGCCACAGCCATATGGAGCGCATTGCCGCATCGCTTGATGAACTCGACATGTTTTCTGACGAGGCCGACGATCTGGCAGACACCATCCTTGGCTCCTCGCATATGCTTCCTTACGACGGCGAAGGCCGCATCATTCTGCCCGCAGAATTGATCGAGTTCGCCCGCATCGAAGATCAGGTCGCCTTTGTCGGCCGTGGTCGCACCTTCCGCCTGTGGAACCCTGACATCTTCAAGCCCCTGCAAGAAGCCAGCCGGACCCGCACGCTTAACCGTGGTGCGACATTGAAGCTCAAACCGATGACTGAACTCCCCAGAGGTGCACGTCCCGGCACCGCAACGGAGGAGGACGCATCATGAGCAGCAATGACCTAAGCTTTGCCACTGAAGATCGTCCGCACAAGCCGGTCCTGCTCCGCGAGGTCCTAGAAGCCCTTGCACCGCGTGACGGCGAGATCATGGTTGACGGTACCTTTGGCGCAGGCGGTTACTCCCGCGCCATTCTTGACTCTGCCAACTGCGAACTTTACGGCATCGACCGCGACCCGACCGCTGTTGCCACCGGCAAAAAGCTTGAAGCCGAATATGACCGCCGCTTCCACATGGTCGAGGGCTGCTTTGGCGATATGGCCAAACTTGTCCCGGCGGCAGGTGCGCAGCAGGTCGATGGTATCGTTCTTGATATCGGCGTTTCGTCGATGCAGCTTGATCAGGCCGATCGCGGATTTTCGTTCCGCGAAGACGGTCCGCTTGATATGCGCATGTCGATGTCTGGACCGACGGCGGCCGATTTCGTCAACACCGCCGAAGAAGAAGACATCGCCAACGTCGTTTACCGCTATGGCGAGGAACGCGCATCGCGCAAGGTCGCGCGCAAGATTATCGAAATGCGCGCAGAGGAACCCTTTACCACCACATCCCAGCTCGCCCGTGCGGTGCGTTCTGTGGTGCGCAAATCCAAGGACGGCATTGATCCCGCCACACGGACGTTCCAGGCGCTGCGTATTTACGTCAATGATGAGCTTGGCGAACTTGAACGCGCCATGGATGCCGCTGAAACGCTGCTGAAACCGGGCGGCCGTCTGGTGGTTGTGACTTTCCATTCGCTTGAAGACCGGCAGGTCAAAACATTCATGAAGGAACGCTCTGGCGATCCGAACAAGATGTCACGTCGCCTGCCCGGTGAACCGGAAGTCGCCATTCCGACCTTTACGACAATTACACGCAAGGCCGTCACCGGTCAGAAAGATGAAATTCGCGCCAACCCGCGCGCACGTTCGGCAAAACTGCGCGCTGTTGCGCGCAACGACCAACCGGCTACATCGCAGGGAGGTCGCAAATGACCCGTGCGGTAACCATCATTGGCCTTGTTCTGACCATCCTGATCGGCACCGGCACCTATTGGGTCAGCCATCAGGTCGAACGTCTTGAAAAACGTTATGCAGATATTCAGTCCGACATTCTGGCCGAACAGGAAAGCATCCATGTTCTTCAGGCCGAATGGAGCTATCTGAACAATCCGGAACGTATCGAACGCCTGTCCAGACAGTATCTGAGCCTTGCCCAGATTGACGTGCTTCAGATGGCAAGCATCGACGATCTGCCCGAAGACGCCGATCTGCATCAGTATCGCATCAACAAGTTCGGCGAGGCGGTTGCCTTCATGCCCGTCCCGCGCGCCCGTCCGGGTGATCTGATGTATGACGAGGCGGCTGATACCATGATCATTGATGCCCCGTCCGTCGCGACCGAAACGGGAGGCGCACAATGAGCCTGACCCGTTTTTCATACTGGCTGCGTGGCGACCGTCCGGAACTGGGCCCGGATCAGCGCGAACGTCTTGCGCTTGAAACCGCGCGCAACCGTATCTTTATCACCGGCGCGATGTTCATCATCGGTTTTTGCTGGATCACCTATGGCCTGATTGATGCATCGGTTCTGCGTCAGGGCAATGAACCGGCTGTCGCATCCGGAACCGATACCCGTGAACTCAAGACCGAGCGCGCCGATATCGTTGATCGCAACGGTATGTTGCTGGCGACCGACCTTCCGACCAATTCGCTTTATGCCGATGCCCGTGTCGTCAAGGACCCGGTTGAGTCCGCCGACCTTTTGTTGACCGTATTGCCTGATCTGGACCGCGATTCACTGATCCGTCATCTGAGTTCGCGCAAGGCATTCGTATGGCTGCGCCGTAACCTGACGCCGGAACAGCAATATGACGTCAACTCGCTTGGCATTCCGGGATTGAATTTCCAGCGTGAAGAACGCCGCGTTTATCCGCACGGGCGTCTTCTGTCACATGTTCTGGGCTTCACCGACATCGACAATAACGGCATCGCCGGGGCTGAGCGCGAATTTGACAACGAATTGCGCATCAACAACGGTCCACTGGAACTTTCGCTTGATACCCGCGTGCAATACGCGCTTGCCGAAGAAGTCGAAAACGCGATGGAAACCTACAGCGCGGTTGGGGCGGCAGGCCTTGTGATGGATGTTTATACCGGCGAAGTCGTTGCGATGACATCGCTTCCGAACTTTGACCCCCATCGCCCGGGCCAGGCACCAGCCGATGCACGCTTTAACCGGTCCACGCTTGGCGTTTACGAAATGGGTTCGGTGTTCAAACTGTTTAACACGGCCATCGCCCTTGAAACCGGCACATCGACGCTGAATTCGGTCTATGACGCGACCGAACCGCTGGCAATTGGCGGGTTCCGCATTCGTGACTATCACGGCGAGAATCGCTGGCTGACCCTGCCGGAAATCCTTGTTCACAGCTCGAACATCGGATCAGCCCGCATGGCAATGGCCTTTGGCGGCGAGACACAGCAAAAATACCTTAAAAAGCTTGGCATGCTCGACAAACCGCAGATCGAGCTTCCTGAAGTTGGCGGACCGCTTGTGCCCAATCCGTGGCGCGACATCAACACCATGACGATTTCATTCGGTCATGGTCTGGCCGTGACCCCGCTTCAGGTTGTCAGTGGCATTTCCACCCTTGTGAATGGTGGTATTCGCCGCCCTGCGACCATCCTCAAACAGGACGGCGCACCGGCAGGCGAACGTGTATTTTCCCAGAAAACGTCGGAACTGCTGCGTCGCCTGATGCGACTGGTCGTTACCGACGGTTCTGGCAAGAACGCCGAAGTGGCGGGTTACTTCCTTGGAGGGAAGACCGGCACTTCGGAAAAACTCGTGAACGGGCGCTATGTCAAGAACGCCCGCATGTCGACCTTTGTCGCCGCCTTCCCGATGCAGGACCCGAAATATGTGGTTCTGGTGACGTTGGACGAGCCCAAGGGCACTAAAGAAACTTATGGATTTGCCACAGCAGGCTGGGTGTCCGCCCCTGCAGTTGGCAAGGTTGTGACACGTATTGCTCCCCTTTTGGGCATTGAACCGGCGAATGCGAAGGCGCCGGAGATTGAGCAAGCGCTGCAGATCGAACTTCGCAAGGGGGAACGCAAACTTGCGTCTTTCTGAGCTCATGGCAGGTGATCAAGCGGCATTGAAACATGCCGAAGGACAGGACCCGGATATCACGGGCCTGACAGCAGACTCACGCACCGTGAAGGATGGCTATATGTTTGCCGCCCTGTCCGGTGCACGTGATGACGGCTCCAAGTATATCGCCGATGCGATCAAGCTTGGTGCCGCGGCCATCCTTGCAAAGGATGGAACGCCAAGACCGGCAGCCCCCACGGTTCCGCTGATCCCGGTGGAAAACCCGCGCAAACGTTATGCCCAGCTTGCCGCCCGTTTCTATGGCAAGCAGCCGGCAAACATCGCGGCGATCACCGGCACCAACGGTAAAACATCCACGGCGATCTTTACCGAGCAGCTCTGGACGATCCTTGGCAACATGTCGGGATCGATCGGAACGCTTGGCATCCGGGCCGCTGGCGCAAAGATCCCCGGTTCACTGACCACGCCGGATCCGGTTGCCCTGCATCAAAGCCTTGATGAAATGTGTGGCATTGGTGTTACCCATGTCGCGATGGAGGCAAGCTCGCACGGGTTGGATCAATACCGCCTGGATGGCGTAAAGGTCACCGTTGCCGCCTTCACCAACCTGTCGCGTGATCATCTTGATTATCACGGCACGTTCGAAAAATATTTCGCCGCCAAGGCCCGGCTGTTCTCCGACCTTCTGGTTGCCGATGGCACGGCTGTGCTGAATGCTGATGTTGAACAGTTCGATCTTTTGAAAAAACTTTGCGCCAAGCGCGGTGTGAATGTTCTTTCCTACGGCGAGAACGCCGATGACATCAAACTGATCAAGGCAACACCGGACAGCACCGGCACCAAGCTCCGCCTGATGGCAAACAAGGGCGAATACAACATTCACCTGCCGCTGATGGGAAGCTTCCAGGTGATGAACGCACTGGCAGCCCTTTCCATCGTGGTTGCATCAGGTGCCGATCTTGATCAGGCGGTTCTGGCCCTTGAAAAACTTGAAGGTGTCCGCGGTCGTCTGGAACTGGTTGGCAAGACAAGCTTCGGCGCACCGGTATTTGTTGATTACGCCCACACGCCAGATGCCCTTGAAACCGTGATCAAGGCGGTCCGTCCGCATTGCAAAGGCCGTATCGTTTGTGTATTCGGGGCCGGTGGAGACCGTGATACCGGCAAACGCCCGTTGATGGGGCAGGTTGCGCACGATTTTGCCGATATTGCCATCATCACCGATGACAATCCGCGCAGCGAGGACCCGGCAGCCATTCGTGCCGCCATCAAGGCAAAGTGCGAAGGTGCTGTTGAGATCGGTGATCGCGCCGAGGCCATCAAACGCGGCATTGGCATCCTGCAGCGTAACGATGTCCTTATTATTGCCGGAAAAGGCCATGAAAGAGGCCAAGTTGTCGGCGATACGGTTCTTCCATTCGATGATGCATCTGTCGCCCGCAGTATCCTTGCAGGTGGCAACTGAACATAAATACCGTTACGGCGCTTTGGCCGTGACGGCCTGACCGGAAAGAAAGTGACGTTATGACGAAGGCTGTTTTATGGACGGCAAAGGATGCCGAAACCGCAACCGGTGGCAAAACCACCGGAGACTGGACGGTAGCCGGCATTTCAATCGACAGCCGCAAAGTCAGCGAAGGCGATCTTTTCATCGCCCTTAAAGGCCCGAATTTCGACGGTCACAAATTCGCCCAGGCCGCCCTTGATGCCGGCGCACATGCCGTCATGGTCTCGGATGCCAAAGGCATCACCGATACCGACAAGGTTCTTCTGGTCGATGACACGATGGCAGCCCTTGAGCGCCTTGGCCTCGCCGGTCGCGCGCGTAGCAAAGCCAAAATCGTTGCCATCACCGGCAGTGTCGGCAAGACCGGCACCAAGGAAGCACTTAAATACGTGCTGTCCCAGCAGGGAAAAACCCATGCCAGCCCGGCCAGCTTCAACAACCATTGGGGTGTGCCGATCACCTTGGCAACCCTGCCCGCCGATGCCGACTTTGGTGTTTTTGAAATCGGCATGAACCATCCGGGCGAAATCAGCAAGCTTGTCAAAATGGTCAAGCCAAGTGTTGCCGTGATCACAACGGTGGTCGGCGCACATACCGAATTCTTCAAGGACGAAGCCGAAATTGCCATGGCCAAGGCCGAGATTTTCGATGGCCTTGATAAGGATGGCACGGTCATTCTGAACCGTGACAACATGCATTACTTCGCCCTTGCCCGCCGTGCCAAGGAACTTGGCCTTGGCAACATCAAATGCTTTGGCACCGATGCCATGGCGAACTATCGCCTGTTTGAAGCCAACATCGTCACCGATGGCAGTGCCGTTCGCGCACGTGTCGGTGGATGCGACCTTGAATATTTCATCGGCTGCCCCGGCGAACACTGGGTTCTGAATTCACTTGCGGTGCTGGGATGTGTTGACGCGATTGGCGCGGACCCTGTAAGTGCCGCTCAGGATCTGGCGGATGTTACGCCGCCTGCCGGTCGCGGTGAAACGCACACGGTCAAGCTGCCCTCCGGTGATGGTACCTTTACGCTGATTGATGATGCCTATAACGCCAACCCGACCTCGATGATGGCGGGGATCAAGGTCCTGTCACAGACCAAACCGGGTGACGGCGGACGCAAGATTGCTGTTTTGGGCGAGATGCGCGAACTCGGCGATATCGCACCCAAAATGCATGCCGATTTGCATCATCCGCTGACCGCACTTGAAATTGATCGGGTTTATTCGGTCGGGCCGATGATGGCTGAACTCTACAAAACCCTGCCTTCCGAACGAAATGCCGGCCATTTTGACACTGCCGAGGACGCAATTGAGCCGATTAAGGCCGATTTGCGCGATGGCGATGTGGTTTTGGTCAAAGGATCGCTTGGCATTTACGTTTCGAAAATTGTATCGGCCTTAAAATCCTGTGGCGTGGTGGAATAATCCACAACCGCAACAGGATAAGTCGCAAAAGGAACGACCAGAGCAATGCTCTATAATCTGCTTTATCAATTTGCTGATCAGATGCCGGTACTTAACCTGTTTCGGTATATCACCTTCCGTACGGGTGGTGCGATCATCACGTCGCTTGTGCTTGCCTTTGTGATCGGTCCGCACCTGATCAACTGGTTGCGTTCCAAACAAAGCGAAGGCCAGCCGATCCGCGAAGACGGCCCTGAAAGCCACCTTTTGACCAAAAAAGGCACGCCGACCATGGGCGGGCTTTTGTTGTTGCTGTCAACATCGATTGCCACCCTGCTGTGGGCCGATTTGACCAACCCTTATGTCTGGGCGGTTTTGCTGGTTACCATCGGCTATGGATTCCTTGGTTTCCTTGACGACTTCCTGAAAGTTTCCAAGCGCAACACCAAAGGCCTTCCGGGAAAGCTCAAACTTCTCGGGCAGTTTTCCATCGCAGCCCTTGCCGCCTGGTGGATTTCGTATAACACCGCCGATCCGCTTTCGACCGCACTTGCCTTCCCGTTCTTCAAGAATTTCCTTTTGGATCTGGGCTGGTTCTTTGTCCCGTTTGCCATGTTTGTCATGGTTGGCGCTTCAAACTCGGTGAACCTGACCGATGGTCTTGATGGTCTGGCGATTGTCCCAGTGATGATTGCGGCCGCCAGCTTTGCGCTGATTACCTATCTGATCGGTAACGTTCAGTTCGCCGAATACCTGCAGGTCCATTACGTTGCCGGTTCTGGTGAGTTGACCATTTTCCTTGGCGCACTGGTCGGTGCTGGCCTTGGTTTCCTTTGGTACAACGCGCCGCCAGCGATGGTGTTCATGGGTGATACCGGATCCCTCGCCCTTGGTGGCGCATTGGGTGCGGTTTCGGTTGTCACGAAACATGAACTGGTTCTGGCGATCATCGGTGGTCTGTTTGTTCTGGAAACCCTGTCGGTGATCATTCAGGTCGGATCCTACAAACTGACCGGCAAGCGGGTATTCCGCATGGCGCCGCTTCATCACCATTTCGAGAAAAAGGGCTGGCAGGAACCGACCATCGTGATCCGGTTCTGGATCATTGCCGTGATCCTTGCCCTGGTTGGACTTGCAACCCTGAAACTTCGTTAAGGACATACTGAATTGATTGATCTTTCACACCTGCGCGGCAAAACCATCGCGGTTCTGGGTCTTGGGAAATCCGGACTTGCCAGTGTGAAGGCATTGATCAATGCAGGCGCCGTGGTCTGGGCGTGGGATGACAACGCATCGTCGCGTGAACAGCTTGAACCGCTTGGTCTTGCCCCGATCAATCTGGCGGAATGTGACTGGACAGAACCCGACATGCTGGTGATCAGCCCGGGTATTCCGTCCACCTTCCCGACCCCGCATCCGGCGGCTGAAAAGGCACGCCGTGCGAGCAAACCGATCATTTGCGACGTCGAACTGCTGTGTGTGGCGCAGCCTGATGTCCCGACGCTGGCGATCACCGGCACCAACGGCAAATCAACCACCACAGCGCTGACCGCCCACATCATCGGGCAGGCCGGGATCAAGACGCAGGCGGGCGGCAACCTTGGCAATGCAGCCCTTGGGCTTTCCCCCTCCACCGCTGATGATTGTTTGGTGCTTGAGCTATCATCCTATCAGCTTGAGCTGCTTGAACATGCGGCCTTTGATGCCTGTGCGCTTTTGAACATCACACCAGATCATCTGGATCGCCATGGTGGACTGGACGGCTATATCGGCGCCAAGCACCTGATCTTTGCCCGTGCAAAAGGCCCGAAATGGGCGATCATTTCCATTGATGACGAGCCATGCGCGAAAATGGCGGTTGAACTGGCCCGTGAAGGCGGTCGTCACATCATCGAGGTTTCTGTCAAACAACCGGTCGATCACGGCATCTATGTTGATGCGGATGGCTGGCTGATTGATGACATGACCGGCGAGCAAACCCGTATTCTGGACCTTGCGACCGTCACCCATATGCCCGGACGCCATAACTGGCAAAACATTGCCTTTGCCTATGGTCTGTGCCGTGCGCGCGGTGTGGATGCCACCCGGATCATTGACGGGATCATGTCCTTCCCGGGTCTGGCCCATCGACAGGAATTGCTCGGCACCATTGACGGTGTTGTGTTTGTCAATGACAGCAAGGCCACCAATGCCGAGGCATCAGCAAAGGCGCTTTCGGCTTATAAAAACATTTACTGGATTGCCGGTGGCAAACCCAAGGAAGGCGGGATTGAGGGATTACAAGAATTCTATCCCCACATCAAGAAGGCCTATCTGATTGGTGCTGCGACCAACGAATTTGCCGAAACCCTTGGCGCTGATCTGCCATGGGAGAAATGCGAAACCCTTGATGTCGCAACCAAAAAGGCCTTTACCGATGCCAAGGCAAGTGGCGATGAAAAACCGGTGGTGATGCTCACCCCGGCCTGTGCATCGTTTGATCAGTTCAAAAGCTTTGAGGCGCGCGGCGATGCCTTCCGCGATCTGTACAATGCATTGGCGGGTGGTGAATTGACCAGGAAGGCAAACGCATGAAGTCCCTGTTTGGTCATAACACGAATATCGCCTTTTCGCGTGCCGATACCTCGGTTCTGGGGATCTGGTGGTGGACGGTCGATCGATGGTTGCTGGCGGCCATCATCCTTCTGATGGGGATTGGCGCGCTTCTGGTGATGTCGGCAAGTCCGCCGGTTGCTGATCGCATCAATGTTGACAGTTTCCACTTCGTCACCCGCCAGTTTGTTTTCCTTGGCATGGCGACAGTCTGCATGTTTGCCATTTCGCTGTTGCCGGTGAAATGGGTGCGGCGTTTAGCGTCCTTCATGTTTCTGGGTGTGCTCTTTTTGCTGATCATCACCCCGTTCATCGGATCAGACATCAAGGGTGCAGTACGCTGGATCAACGTTGCCGGGATTAACCTGCAACCGTCCGAATTCCTCAAACCGGCCTTTGCAGTTGTCATTGCCTGGATGTTTGCCGAAGGACGTTTGAACCCGAACTTCCCGGGATACATCGTTTCCAGCCTGATGTTGGCGGTGTGCATCTTCCTTCTGATGATCCAGCCGGACTTTGGTCAGACTGTTGTTATTACCTCGATCTGGTCGGTGCAGATCTTCCTGGCCGGACTTCCGATCATTCTGGTGTTTTGCTTGGGGCTTGGCGCCGTTGGACTGGCCGTCACGGCCTATCTGATCCTGCCGCACGTTCAGTCGCGTGTGGATCGCTTCCTTGATCCGGCATCTGGTGACAGCTATCAGATCGAACGATCAATGGAAGCCTTCATGAGCGGCGGCATCATGGGCCGTGGCCCGGGTGAAGGCTGGGTGAAGAACTCCATCCCGGATGCCCATTCCGACTTCATCTTTGCTGTTGCGGGCGAGGAATTCGGCCTTCTGTTCTGCGTGTTGGTTGTCGGTGTCTTTACCTTTATCATCATGCGCGGTCTCTCGCGCCTGATGGGGGAACGCAACCTTTTCGTGGTTCTGGCCGTCACAGGCATTCTGGTTCAGTTCGGATTGCAGGCCGTGATCAACATGGCATCGACCCTGCAGCTGGTCCCGCCAAAGGGCATGACGTTGCCGTTCGTATCCTACGGTGGGTCGGCCACGATCGGGATTGCGATTGGCATGGGCTTTGTTCTGGCGTTGACACGAAAACGGCCCGGCGAATAATCGTCATCACCCGTTTAAAACTTTCTGCATCAAAACGACAAAATCAGGTGTTATTCCACGCCCGGTTTGAAGGGATATTAACCTTTGTCGGGTTCTGATGGGGGTAACTGTCGGGGACCCTCCCCGCACTGCCGTCGTTTTAGATGTGGACAAGATGACTGACTTCGCTAACCCAGAACTTACTGCCGTCGAAACACCGCTCGCAGGTCAGGTGATCGCCGTAACATCCGGTGGCACTGGCGGGCATATGTTTCCGGCTGTTGCCTTGTCCAAATCGCTGGTGCGTCGTGGTGCAAAGGTCCTGTTTTTCACCGACGCCCGTGCCGCACGCTATACCGAGGGCGTTGAGGGCGTCGAAACCGTCATCCTGCCGGCCGGCGGCATTGCCGGCAAAGGCATCAAGGGCCGCCTGATCGGTGCCGCCCGGCTTGGTCTTGGCACACTTAAGGCGCGCAAACGGATCAAAAATACCAAACCCGCCGCCGTCATCGGCTTTGGTGGTTATGCCTCTATCCCGGCGACCATGTCGGCAAAGTGGCTTGGCATCCCCTATGCCATTCATGAACAAAACGCGGTGTTGGGTCGCGCCAACCGTCTGGTTGCCAGCAACGCACAGCGCATCGCGACATCCTTTGCCAAGGTCACGATGATCGCACCAAGTGACGAGGCCAAAGTGATCTGGACGGGCAATCCTGTCCGTGCCGAAGTCGCCGCCCTTGCCGCAACCGAGTACGAGGCCCCGACCAGCGACGGTCCAATCCGCCTTCTGATCACCGGCGGATCACAAGGCGCACGCATCCTGTCCGAAGTTCTGCCAACCGCGCTGGTAAACCTGCCGGAAGCCATCCGCAAACGCCTGATCGTCACCCAGCAGGCGCGCGAAGAAGATATCGATACAGTACGCAAGACCTATGACGGATCGCAGATTGACGTGACGCTGGCATCCTTCATCAATGACATCCCCGAACGCCTGCGTGATTGCCATCTGGTGATTGCCCGTTCAGGGGCGTCAACCGTGGCGGAACTGACGGCGGCTGGACGTCCGGGTTTTCTGGTCCCCCTGCCCCATGCCATTGATGATCATCAGCGTTACAATGCCCAGCAGATCGAAGACGCCGGTGGTGCATGGCTGATGCCACAAGAACGTTTTAGCAGCGAGGCCGTCACTGATCGCCTGGCAAAAATTTTAACCAATCCCGCGGCGCTTACCCGTGCGGCAAAAGCCGCCAAAAGCAGCGGGCGTGCCAACGCCGCGGAGCGATTGGCTGACATGGTGCTTGATATGCTGGGCCTGAACCCGGCCGGAAGCCCGGATAACAAAAATATGACGCAAGACCGAGGAGACTCTCAATGAACACCCTGCCGCTCAACATCGGCACCATCCACTTTGTCGGTATTGGTGGCATCGGCATGTCCGGTATTGCCGAAATCCTCAATAACCTTGGCTACTCCGTTCAGGGGTCGGACATTTCAGACAATGCCAATGTGCAGCGCCTGCGCGCCCTTGGCATCAAGGTCTTTGTCGGCCACAAGGAAGAAAACGTCGAAGACGCCAAGGTTGTTGTGATTTCAACTGCTGTCAAACCAACCAACCCTGAAGTTGTTGCCGCGCGCGCCGCAATGATCCCGGTCGTGCGTCGTGCTGAAATGCTGGCCGAATTGATGCGCCTTAAGGCGGCCATTGCGATTGGCGGCACGCACGGCAAAACCACGACAACGTCGCTGGTTGCAACAATGCTGGATGCGGCCGGTCTTGATCCGACTGTGATCAATGGCGGGATCATTAATTCATACGGCACCAACGCACGTTTGGGCGAAAGTGACTGGATGGTGGTCGAAGCCGATGAATCTGATGGTACCTTTGTCAAAGTACCGTCGACGATTTCAGTCGTGACCAACATTGACCCGGAACATCTGGATCACTGGAAAGATTTCGATCAACTGCGCGAAGCCTTCAAGAACTTCGTTCAGAACATCCCGTTCTATGGCTTTGCCGTTCTGTGCATCGACCATCCCGAGGTTCAGGCTCTTATCGGGCGCGTCACGGATCGTCGCATTTTCACGTTCGGCTTTTCACCGCAGGCCGATGTCCGTGCTGTTAATGTCCGCACCAATATCGGCGACACGGTCTTTGATGTCGTGATCCGCGAACGCGTCGATAGCGAAGAACGCGTGATCAAGGACGTCCGTTTGCCGATGGTGGGGGATCATAACGTTTCCAACTCGCTGGCGGCGATTACGGTCGCGCTTGAACTTGGCATCCCGGATGAGAAAATCGTCTCCGCCTTTGATGGCTTTACGGGCGTTAAACGCCGATTCACCAAAACCGGTGAAGTCGATGGTGTCACCATTATCGACGATTACGGTCACCACCCTGTGGAAATCAAGGCGGTACTGAAGGCCGCCCGTCAGGCAACCCAGAACAACGTGATTGCTGTGGTTCAGCCGCACCGTTATTCGCGCCTGCATGACCTGTTTGAAGATTTCTGCACCTGCTTTAACGATGCTGACAGCGTGATCGTCGCCGACGTTTACGAAGCCGGTGAAACCCCGATTGAAGGCGCATCGCGTGATGCTCTAGTAGAAGGCCTGCGCAACCGTGGCCATCGCCATGTCAGCGCACTTGAAGGGCCGGAAAAACTGGCCGAAGTCATCAAAGCCGAAGCAAAGCCGGGCGATCTTGTCGTTTGCCTTGGCGCTGGTTCCATCAGCGCATGGGCAAATGCCCTGCCCGCCCAACTTGAAGCGATCAAGAACTGAGGCAGACATGAGCACGCCGAAACACCATACGCCGCTGATCGACCGCCTGCCCAAGGTGCGTGGCAAGCTGCGTGAAGGCGCACAACTTGCCAAAGTCACCTGGTTTCAGGTTGGCGGCCCGGCAGACGTGATGTTTCGCCCAGAAGACGAAGCCGACCTTGCTGCCTTCCTGAAAGGAAAACCGGCAGATATGCCAGTAACCGTGATCGGGGTTGGCTCTAACCTGTTGGTGCGCGATGGCGGTATTCGTGGCGTTGTCATCCGCCTTGGCCGCCCGTTTACCAATGTGGTGGTTGAAGATGGCGCGGTTCACGCCGGTGCCGGTGCGCTTGATCTTAATGTTGCACAAACTGCACAGATGAACGGCATTGCCGGTCTGGAATTTCTGTCTGGCATTCCCGGCACGATCGGCGGGGCGTTACGCATGAATGCCGGGGCCTATGGCACCGAAATCAAGGATGTCCTTGTATCGGCAACCGCAATTGACGGCAGCGGTAATATCCATACCGTCACCCCCGATGAAATGAACATGACCTATCGGCATTGTGGCGTTCCAGAGGACTGGATTTTCACGTCTGCAATCTTGCGCGCATCGTCTGGTGATCCTGAAGACATCGCCAAACGCATGGATGAAATCCAGAAGTCGCGGGCAGAATCGCAACCGATCAAATCGCGTACCGGTGGCTCAACCTTTGCCAATCCGGTCCCAAAACGCGCATGGGAAGTCATTGATGCGGCCGGGTGTCGCGGACTTAAAATCGGCGGTGCGCAAATGTCCGAGCAGCACTGCAATTTCATGATCAATACGGGCAACGCCACAGCCCTTGATCTTGAACAGCTTGGCGATGAAGTCCGCAGACGTGTCAAAGAACATAGCGGCGTTGAGCTGCGCTGGGAAATTCGGCGCATCGGTGAGCGCCTTGGCCACTCGATCATAGGAAAAGACGCATGAGCAAACATGTCGCTGTCATTCTGGGCGGTTGGTCAGCAGAACGGGAAGTTTCCCTGTCCTCAGGGCACGAATGCGCCAAAGCGCTGCGTGAAAAAGGTTATCAGGTTACCGAGATCGATGCGACGCGTGACCTTGCAAGCCAACTTGTGGCGATTGATCCCAAACCCGATGTGATCTTTAACGCCCTGCATGGCCGCTGGGGTGAAGACGGCGCGGTTCAGGGCCTGCTTGAAATCATGAACATCCCCTATACCCATTCCGGTGTTCGGGCATCGGCAATCGCCATGGACAAGATGTCCGCCAAGGCAATGTTTGCCGAATATGAAATTCCCTGCGCCCACCATGTCTGGGTCACGCGCGAAGACATCGCATCGGGCAAGGCATTGCCACCGCCCTATGTTTTGAAACCCAATAACGAGGGATCCTCGGTCGGGGTTGAAATCATCCTGACGGCCGAGGAAGAACAAAATATGCTGGCCCGTGATTGGGTCCATGGTGAAGGCGTCATGCAGGAAGAATTCATTCCCGGGCGCGAAATGACCGTAGCCGTCAAGGATGGCGAGGCGATGGAAGTCATCGAAATCCTGACCGGCAATCACGCCTTTTATGACTTTGAATCCAAGTATGCCCAGGGCGGCTCCGAACATATCGTTCCTGCCGACATCGAAGGTGATTTGCGCGATCGACTGCAACGTCACGCCGAAGAAGCTTATAAGGCGCTTGGCTGCCGGGGTGTAGCACGGGCTGATTTCCGCTATGACCCAGAAAACGACCGTTTGGTGATCCTTGAGATTAACACCCAACCGGGGATGACGCCGACATCACTGGTACCGGATGCCGCACGCCATGACGGCATGAGCTTTGCCGATATCGTTGCATGGATGGTGGAGGATGCATCGTGCGAACGCTAGAAGAACAGGCCCGCGAACGGCGCGAGAAGCTTGATAAACAACATAGCGTTGGCACCAACGTCAAAAAGATCGCGCGGGTCATGTGGTGGACCGGTTTTATTGGTGCCATCGTGATTGTTCCGACTGCCCTTGTATATACCGGCAAGGCCGATAAATGGATGAGCATCGCGACGCAGGAAAGTGTTCGGCTTTCTGCCGCGTTTGGCATGACGGTCCAGAATATCGAAGTTTCTGGTCGGGAAAAAACCGATCCGAATGCCCTTTTGGCGGCCATCGGACAGAAACCAGGCACGCCGATCATTACATTTGATGTCGACGCCGCCCGCGAACGGATCGAAGAGCTTTCGTGGATCCGAAGTGCGACCGTCGAACGCCAGTTGCCCGACACCCTCATCGTTTCGGTTGTTGAGCGCAAACCACTGGCGATCTGGCAAACCGAGGGCCGCGACCATGTGTTGATCGATGGCGATGGCGAGCAACTTCAGAATTACGAACTTGGTGATTACCTTGATCTGCCGGTTCTTGTCGGTGACGATGCACCGAAAAGTGCGGCGGAGATGCTGACCACCCTGCAATCTATCCCGCACCTTTATGAACAAATCACCGGTGCCCAGCGCATCGGGCATCGTCGCTGGAACATCCAGTTGGCCAACGGCATGTTCATTCGCCTGCCCGAAGAAAACATGGAAAAGGCGTGGCAGCGCCTTGAAGTCCTTGATCGCGAACACAGTATCCTTGATCGCGATGTTCTGATTGTTGATTTGCGCCTGCCCGACCGGACATTTGTCCGCCTGACACCCGGTGCCGCGGAACAAAGGCGCAATCCACCAAAGAAGGAGGGCGCGGTCTGAACTGACCGCCCCGAAACCCTCCCCATCCTGCGCCCCGTTTCAGACGCATAAAGCACTGACTTGCGCAATATCATGATTGTTTTTCCACCTTCTTTGCGTAGTTTCGCATGAAGATGCGTTATGCGACGGTCTGCCTTAACCAAATTGCAACCGCTTTTGGTCGAAAACAGGCTTAATAAGGTACGGTCAAAAAAAGTCCGACCACATAACCCATAAAAATTCAGAGCATTCAATTGGCACGCGGCAAAACCAGATCAGGATTGATTGCGGCTTTGGACATTGGAACGTCCAAGGTCTGCTGCTTTATTGCACGACGTGAAAAGGACCAACCGCCGAAAATCATCGGCATTGGTCACAACATGTCCAAGGGCCTGCAAAGTGGATCAATTTCCAATCTTGATGCTGCACAGGAAGTCGTGCTTGCCGCGGTCAACGCCGCCGAAAAAATGGCGGGTCAGACCATCGACTCAGTCATTGTCAATCTGTCTGGCGGTCGACCGGAATCCGAAACCCACACGGTCGAGCTTCCACTTGGCTCCCGTCCGATTGGCAATCTTGAGATCCGCAAACTCAATGACCAGAAGGAAGCCCTTCTGCGTCAGGCCGGCGATGAGTTGATCCATACTGTCCCGTTGGGGTTCCGCCTTGACGGTGCGAACACGATGAATGATCCGCGCGGCATGTATGGATCGACCCTTGGTCTTGATCTGCATTTTGTCCGAACGCAAACCGCACCGCTGCGCAATCTTGGCACCCTTCTGGCACGTTGCCACCTTGCGATTGAGGAAACAGTCGTCACCCCGCTGGCATCGGGTCTTTCGGCCCTGACAGCCGATCAGCGCGATCTGGGCGCGACCGTGATTGATATGGGCGCAGGCACCACAAGCGTGGCGGTCTTTAATGCCGGTCAGGTGGTCTACACCACCTCGATCCCGGTCGGTGGCGCGCATGTCACGCGCGATATCGCCTATGGGCTCAATACATCGCTTAATCATGCCGAACGCATGAAAACCCTGCATGGCAGTGCTCTGACCTCGCCGTCCGATGATCAGGAAATCCTTGCGGTTCCGACCATTGGCGATGAGGACGAAAACAATTTCAACCATGTGCCGCGCTCGATGCTGATCAACATCATCAAGCCGCGTCTTGAAGAAACGTTCGAATTGATCCGCGATCAGCTGGAAGAACACGGCTTGTCGCAAATCGGTGGACGCAGCATCGTTCTGACCGGTGGTGCCAGCCAATTGAACGCGATTGCCGATCTGGCCAGTCAGATGTTTGAACGTCCGGCCACGATTGCCCTGCCGCACGGTGTTTCGGGCCTTGCCGAAGCCACCGCCGGACCAGCCTTTTCGGCCTGTTCGGGGCTCTTGTTGCGCGCTGTTGCCCAACAGAACGATCCGCTGAGCGAAGCCATGGCGCAAATCCGTCAATCGGGTGGGCGTTGGGGCCGTTTGGGTGCCTGGTTCAAAGAGAACTTCTAGTTCGCACGCCCAAACGCACTTTTTTATCCATTTTCCCGAAAACTTTTAGGCGCATTAAGAAGGCAATAACTCTTTGCCAGCTAAAACGGACTCGGAGGTCTTTGTGCCCGAAGCATTTCTGGCACGCACAGGCAAAGGGAAGGCCTGTGTGATCTTTAAGCTCTAAAGCGCGGAGAGGAAGAGCAAACAATGAGTACAATCAGTTTTTCCGTTCCTGAAACGGAAGAAAACCTAAAACCAAAGATCACCGTTATCGGTGTCGGTGGTGCCGGCGGCAACGCCGTTAACAACATGATCGCATCCGAACTTGAAGGATGTGACTTTGTTGTTGCCAACACCGATTCTCAGGCCCTGACCCAGGCAAAAGCAACACGCAAGATGCAGCTTGGTCGCAAGATTACCCAGGGGCTGGGTGCAGGCGCACGTCCGGATGCGGGTAGTGCCGCCGCCGAAGAATCCATTGAAGAAATTCAGGCGCAGCTTGAAGGCAGCCACATGGTATTCATCACCGCCGGTATGGGCGGTGGTACAGGTACCGGTGCAGCCCCGGTCATTGCACGTGCGGCCAAAGAAGCCGGCATTCTGACCGTTGGTGTTGTTACCAAGCCGTTCCATTTCGAAGGCACGCGCCGCATGCGCACCGCCGAACAGGGTATCGAACAGCTTCAACAGTATGTCGACACCCTGATTATCATTCCGAACCAGAACCTGTTCCGGGTCGCGAATGAAAAAACAACCTTCGCAGATGCCTTCCAGATGGCAGATGACGTTCTGCGCAACGGCGTGCGTTCGATTACCGACCTTATGATGGTCCCGGGTCTTGTGAACCTTGACTTTGCCGATATCCGCACTGTCATGAGCGAGATGGGCAAAGCCATGATGGGCACCGGCGAAGCATCGGGTGAAAAACGTGCACTTGAGGCTGCCGAAGCCGCAATAGCCAATCCGCTTCTTGAAGATGCATCCATGAAAGGTGCCCGTGCGGTCCTGATCAACATCACCGGCGGCATGGATATGGCGCTGTATGAAGTTGACGAAGCCGCCAACCGCATCCGCGAGGAAGTTGCATCCGAAGCCAACATCATCTTCGGTTCGACCTTCGACCCGACCATCGAAGGTGCGCTTCGCGTTTCTGTTGTTGCAACCGGTATAGACGCCGAAGAAGTTCGCCGTCCGCAGCCGACCACTGTTTCTGTTGCACAGCCTGTTTCCCAGAAACCGGCAGAACAGCCTGCCGCGGCACCGTCCTTCGCACAACATGGCGCAGGCAACGCAGCAGCCGCTGCTGCCCACAACACGGGTGCTGGTGACTATGCGGGTGGTGCGTCGGTTGATCACATTCCTGCTGATCGCTTTGCTGCAACCGGTAGCGCACAGCAGCCGGAAATCAGCCATCAGGCCGAAGCACAGGAAACCGGGTCGATTGAAATGGGCCAGACGGTCCTGAAACCGAAACCCGTTCTGCGTGCAGACAAGCCGGTCCAGAAACCCACCAGCAACGGCGACATGGCTTTCATTCCGCCACGTGCTGTAACGCCAAGCGAAGCTGAGCACGCTCAGCACAGCCCGGACGTATTCGAAGCAGCCGATGCCCAGAATGCAACCTCGCCGCGTTCGGTTCTGAGCAGCCTGTTTGGCAAAAACAAGACCGCCAAGGAACCGCACAACTATGCGGAGCCGAAAGTCTCGCAGCCGCAGGCACCTGCACCACGCCAGACCGAGATGCCACTTGGCGAGGACAGCGAACATGTCATGAAGAAGGAGCCTGCTTCCCGGGGCAAGACGCAAGGCGCGTCTGACGACCTTCTTGAAATTCCGGCCTTCCTTCGTCGTCAGGCCAACTGACGACGATCTCCGCGCGAAGATGGGGAAGGCTTAATGCCTTCCCCTTTTTTTTGGACGCACCAGCTTGGATGACGCTGCAAGTCGGTAATTGTGACCAAAGTCCGTAAGCCAAACGGTTACAACCGGCGCAAAATGCCCAGCAAAAATGCATTTTATCCATTAACTTCAAAGTACTACGAAGTTTACAAAGCGTAACAAAGAGTGATTTGAGTGATTGTTCGATCAACAGTAGTGTTCCAAACTAACAAAGCAGGGGCCATCTAATTTGAAGGTGGCTTTGAACATGCTTTGACGTTGATTGATGACAAACTGACTGACCTGATTTGGGGGTTCCCGTGAACAATATTGCCGATCTTGGTTCTGCTATCACGCAGACTGGCTTTTCCGGCGACGGTTATGTGCTCCAGCGCACGCTCAAAGCCTCTATCGGCTGTGCCGGTGTTGGTTTGCATTCCGGTCAGAAGATCCGCATTACCCTTCACCCTGCCCCTGCCGATCATGGCATTGTATTCCGCCGCACGGACCTGGATGACCAGCCGCTGTTTCCGGCACGTTACGATGGCGTGATCGATACCCGTCTTTGCACCTGCCTTGGTGATGCAGCCCGGGGCATCAAGATCGGGACCATCGAACATCTGATGGCTGCTCTTGCCGGTACGCGCATCGATAACGTCCTTATCGATATTGATGCCGACGAAGTTCCGGTCATGGATGGCAGCTCCGCCCCGTTTAACTTCCTGATTGATTGCGTTGGCATCGAAGAACTTGATGCCCCGCGTCAGGTCATCGAAGTCCTGAAACCGGTTGAAGTCGAATATAACGGCTGCACCGCACGGGTTGAACCGGCCAACGGGTTCGAGATCGATTTCGAGATTGATTTTGCCAGCAAGGCCATTGCCAACCAGCGCATGTCCGTAAAGTTCGATGACGGTGTGTTTGTTGCCGACATCGCACGTGCGCGCACCTTTGGCTTCCTGCATGAAGTTGAAGCCATGCGTTCTGCCGGTCTTGCCCGTGGTGGTTCGCTTGATAACGCGGTTGTTCTTTCCGGTGACGAAGTCATGAACGAGGAAGGCCTGCGTTACGAAGACGAATTCGTCCGCCACAAGATCCTTGATGCACTTGGCGATCTTTATACCGCCGGCAACCAGTTGCAAGGCAAGGTCACCGCGTACAAATCCGGTCACCATGTCAACAATCTGCTGCTGCAGGCGTTGCTGGCCGACGAGGACGCCTATCGTGTTGTTCCGCTGACCAAGGCGGCCTTGCGCGGCGTTTCTGAACCGATGCTTGCCACCGCCTGAAATCAGGTGTCACTGGCATCCAAATTATGAAAATGGCGGCCCACGTGGTCGCCTTTTTTGTTTTCGGTGTTGGTTTTCAGTCTTCTGATCCCTGTCACAGCATTTAACATGGAATAAAAGTCGGCATTTGACGACACAACTACTTGCCCAAGCACGCCCTTCGCATGATATAGTCCGGCGGATTTTACGGTGAGTGCGTCAAAAATTTCGAGGATACGTCACAGTGCTAAGTACCGTTCGCGCCAAACACGTCATTGCAACTCTCGGCCTGTCGCTGATGCTTGCGGCATGTTCAAGCAATGATGCGCCGGAATATGTCGAACGTCCGGTTTCCGAACTGTATAACGGCGCGCAGGATCTGCTTGACGCCAAGGAATACCAACAGGCTGCCGAGGCATTTGACGAAGTCGAACGTCAGCACCCCTATTCGGTCTGGGCGACCAAGGCGACCCTGATGTCGGCTTATGCCTATTATCAGGACAACAAATACGATGACGCGATCAACGCACTGGATCGCTTTATCTCGTTGCATCCGGCCAACCCGGATGTGCCATATGCCTATTACCTCAAGGCGCTGTCCTATTACGAACAGATTTCCGACGTCGGCCGCGATCAGCAGATGACCCAGCACGCGATGGATGCGCTTGACGACGTTATCCGCCGCTTCCCTGACAGCAAATATGCCCGCGATGCCAAGCTGAAAAAGGACCTGACGGTCGATCACCTTGCGGGCAAGGAAATGGATGTCGGGCGCTATTATCAGGACCGCAGCGAATATCTGGCGGCAATCAACCGTTTCAAAGCGGTGATCGAGAATTATCAGACCACCACCCACGTGCCAGAGGCCCTTGCACGCCTTACCGAATGCTATCTCGCGCTTGGTCTTGAAGGTGAAGCCAAACGGACCGCGGCCGTGCTTGGCCACAACTTCCCGGGCAGTGAATATTACAGCGAGTCTTATAGTCTCATGCTTGGTGAAGACGCACCGGAGCGCGAAGACAGCAGTTGGTGGGATGACACGACCAACGCCATCTCCAGCCTGTTCTGATTTCGATTAAGCAAACCCTCGCAAGACCAAGGGTTTGCTTGACAATCCGCCTTGCGATAATATAGAACAAAAAAAGAACAACTTGCGGTTAACGTCTGATATCACTGCATTTTGATCAAACGCCCTTCGGACGACAGGATTGAATGTCGTTTCGCCTTCGCAAGGCTTGCAAGGTAGGGCGGGATTGGGCACTCTGCACATTCACAAACAAGTTTGGCTGTACCTGTCTGCTGCTCCGTTAACAACATCAGTACCCAGCAATGCTTCGACGCCTCAGCATTCGGAATGTAGTCCTTATCGACAAACTGGATCTCGATTTTCACGACGGGCTTAGCGTGCTCACTGGTGAAACGGGTGCCGGTAAATCGATCCTGCTTGATTCCCTTGGCCTCGCCCTGGGTGCGCGCGCCGATAGCGGCCTTGTCCGCCATGGCTGCGACAAGTGCAGTGTCACCGCAACCTTCAATCTGCCGCAGGGCCACCCGGTTTTCGGACTGCTGTCAGATCAGGATATTGATCTTGAGGGCGAAGACCTTGTCGTGCGCCGTGTTGTCACGTCAGATGGCCGGTCTCGCGCCTATGTGAATGATCAGTCCGTCTCGGTCGGGCTGCTGCGCGATGTTGGCGATTACTGCGTCGAAATTCAGGGCCAGTTTGATCAGCACGGCCTTCTTGATCCCACCACGCATCGCGCAACGCTTGATGCCCACGGCAATCTTGGTACCCTTGCCATGACCGTGCGTGATCACTGGCGCGCCTGGCGTGAAACCCAAAAGGAACTCAATGCTGCCCGCGCCCGAATTGACAAAGCGCGTGAGGAAGAAGAATGGCTGCGCCACGCCGTCGATGAGCTTGAAAAGCTTGCCCCCGAAGAAGGCGAAGAAGAACGCCTTGCCGAGGAACGCCAGTTCTTGATGCATGGTGAAAAGCTGGTTGCCGCCCTGAATGATGCCGGCACGGAACTTTCGCGTGGCAAGGGTGCCGAAAGTGCCCTTCGCAGTGCACAGCGGTGCCTTGAGCGTGAACTTGAAAAGGCCGATGGCCGGTTTGAACCGATTATCGAGGCCCTTGATCGTGCCGCGATCGAGCTTGAAGAAGCCAACCGGGCGATCTCGGCCACCTTGGCCGATCTTAATCTTGATACCGGTCATCAGGAAAATGTCGAGGAACGCCTGTTTGCCCTGCGCGCAGCCGCCCGAAAATACAATGTTCCGGTCGATGGGCTGAATGCGCTGATGAAGGATTTCCGGTCCCAAATCGATCAGCTTGAATTCGGCGAGAAGGAACTGAGCCGCCTGACCGCCGCCGTAAGCGAATATCGCAAAGCCTATATCGAAGCCGGCGAGAAGCTTCATGCCGCGCGCAAGGAAGCCGCCGCCAAACTTGATGGCGCGATCAATGCCGAATTGCCGCCGCTTCGCATGGAAAAGGCGCGCTTTGTTACCGACATTGCCGAACTTGAAGAATCTGAATGGGGTCAGGACGGCATTGACCGGGTGCAGTTCACGGTTGCCACCAACCCCGGCAGTCCCCCGGGGGCGCTCAACAAGATCGCATCGGGGGGCGAGCTTTCGCGCTTCCTTCTGGCACTCAAGGTCGTTCTGGCGCGTGTTTCTGCCGTGCCAAGCCTGGTCTTTGACGAGGTCGACAGTGGTGTCGGCGGCGCGACGGCAGCGGCCATTGGTCAGCGCCTGCATCTTCTGGCTCAGGAACGCCAGATCCTTGTCATTACCCATAGCCCACAGGTCGCCGCCCGTGGTCGCACGCATTTCTATATTGCCAAGCGCGAGGCAGAAGGCACCATGGTGACCCGCGTCGATGCCCTTGTCGATGGTGCGCGGCGCGAAGAAATCGCCCGTATGCTGGCCGGTCATTCCGTGACGGCCGAGGCGCGTGCCGCTGCCGACAGCCTGCTTGAACAACCCAATTGATCCCGGCGCCAACACGTCGGCCCAACCTTGAATACGGAACAAAAAGAATATGAGCGCCGAACACGCGTCAAACATGTCCGAACTTCCCGAATTGCCCTCTTCGAGCACGGAGGCGCGCAAACAGCATGCCGAAATTTCGGAACGTATCCGGTCTTATAACGAGGCCTATCACGTTAATGACGACCCGCTGGTTTCGGATGCGACATATGATGCGCTGTTCAATCGCCTGATCGAACTTGAATCCCACTATCCGACGCTTAAGAAAAACAGCCCGACACAGGAAGTCGGTGCCGCTCCGGCCGACGGCTTTGCCAAGGTCAAGCATGCCCGCCCGATGCTGTCACTTGGCAATGCGTTTTCGCGCGAAGACATTGTTGATTTTCTTGCCCGCATTCGTCGCTTCCTGAACCTGACGGCACACAGCCCGGTCGAAGTGGTGGGCGAACCCAAGATCGATGGTCTTTCGCTTTCGCTGCGTTACGAAAACCGCGAACTGGTCACTGCCGCCACCCGTGGGGATGGATCGGAGGGCGAAGACGTTACCGCCAATGTCGCCCATATTGACGACATCCCCAAGACGCTTCCCGATGATGCGCCCGATGTGGTCGAAATCCGGGGCGAGGTTTATATGGCGCGCTCTGCATTTCAGAAACTGAACGCGACACAGGCCGAAACCGGCGGCAAAACCTTTGCCAATCCGCGCAACGCAGCGGCAGGATCGCTTCGCCAGCTTGATCCGTCGATCAGCGCCAAACGCCCGCTTCGTTTCTTTGCCTATAGCTTTGGCGAACTGTCCGAAAGCCTGGCCCAGACGCAGTGGAATTTCCTGCAAAAGGTTGAAGGATGGGGCTTTGTCACCAATCCGCTGACCCGGTTGCTTCATAATGCCGATGACATCATGGCGTTCTATGACGAACTGGCAACCCAGCGCCCGGACCTTGATTACGACATTGATGGTATTGTTTATAAGGTCAATGACTTCGAACTGCAGCTGCGCCTCGGCTTCGTCAGCCGGTCACCGCGCTGGGCGATTGCGCACAAATTCCCGGCCGAAAAGGCCCGCACCCGCGTCAATGCCATCGAAGTACAGGTTGGTCGCACCGGCGCACTGACCCCGGTTGCACGATTGGAGCCGGTCACCGTCGGCGGTGTGGTGGTATCCAACGCCACCCTGCATAACCGTGACGAGATCGAACGTCTTGGCGTTCGGGTTGGCGACATGGTGGTCATTCAGCGTGCCGGCGATGTCATCCCGCAGGTGGTTGAAGTCATCCTTGATGAGCGCCCGGAAGAGACCAGCGAATATCAGTTCCCTGACACTTGCCCAAAATGCGGCAGCCACGCCATGCGCGAAGAAGGCGAAGCCGTCACCCGGTGCACTGGCGGGCTGATCTGCCCGGCGCAGGCGGTTGAACGCCTTAAGCACTTCGTATCGCGCACGGCCTTTGATATCGATGGCCTGGGCGCAAAGAATGTCGAGGCGTTCTTTGAACTGGGTTGGCTGAAGTCGCCTGGCGATATTTTCCGCCTTGAAAGCGATCATGGCGATGCCATCCGCAAGCTTGAAGGTTGGGGCGAGAAATCCGCAACCAAGCTGTTTGACGGCATCAATGAACGGCGCACCATCGGGCTCGACAAGTTTATCTATGCACTTGGCATTCGCCAGATCGGTCAGGCAACCGCAAAGCTTCTGGCACGCCATTATGGATCGCTTGCCGAATGGCGTAGCGCCATGGTTGCCGCCAATGAAGCCGACAGCGAAGCCCTTCGCGAACTGATCAACATTGATCAGATCGGCCCAGGTGTCGCCAAGGACCTGATCGAATTCATGGCCGAAGATCACAACCGAGAGGTTCTGGATGATCTGCAAGGACTTTTGAACATCACCGATGTCGAAGCCCCGCAAGTCAGCGACAATCCGGTCAATGGCAAAACCGTTGTCTTTACTGGCAAGTTGGAGCTGTTTTCACGCAACGAGGCCAAAGTCAAAGCCGAAAGTCTTGGTGCAAAGGTCGCCGGATCCGTATCGGCAAAAACCGACTATCTGGTTGCAGGACCGGGTGCGGGCTCCAAATTAAAGAAAGCAGAAGAATTAGGTGTTACAGTGCTTGATGAACAGGGATGGCTTGATCTGATTGCCACGGAATAAAAATGATCTAATCGGGGAGTGTGTGCTGATGGAAGACCTTGGAAGTTTTTTTCGCCGTTATGTCGATGCCCATCTGAAGCTTGAAGAAAACGCACTTGATGATTTCTTCCACTTCCCGTGCCTGATCAATGATCTGTCCGGCGTGCAGGCCATTGGCAGTTCAGACGATCTGCACAAATACCATCACTCATTCTTTGATGAACTGAAAAATGCTGATCTTGCCATGGCAAAATCCATGGTGATTGAACAACACTCCGCCCTTCCCGGTGGGGCGCGTGCAATTGTTTCGTTCCGCTTTGGCAATTCGGAAAACAACCTGATCTTTGATTGCGACTATGCCTTCGCGCTGCTCAAGCAGGATGAAAAGTGGAAAGTCATCTTTGCCCAGCTTGATGAAATCAGATACAGCGACCTGTATTGAGGCCCGCATGGTGCCCGCCATCCCCCACCGCCTGATCACACTTGGTTTCACCCTGATGCTGGGATGCTTTCCAGTGGCATCACAGGCCGATCCGGACTTTGATACCCTGTCGGGCCCGGCACGTGCGGTTGATGCTGATACGCTTGAGTTCGGCTTCAAACGTGTTGATCTGTGGGGGGCGGATGCCATGAACCGTTTTCAGGAGTGTCTGATTAACGGTCAAAGCACGGCCTGCGGGGCAGAGGCATGGCAGGTGACCACCAACCTTCTGGTCGCAACACCGATCACCTGCGAAGTGCGTGGGAAAAACCGGTATCATCGCAACATGGCCGTTTGCCGAAATGCCAACGGGGTTGATATCGGACAAAGCCTGATTGTTCGGGGCATGGCGGTTGCCCGCCCCGATCAGATGCCGGAATACGAAACCTATGAAAATCAGGCACGACAGGCACGCACCGGCGTCTGGGCAGGGGAATTCATTGATCCGCTGAAATGGCGGCGCGGTGAACGTTTACCCGAACATGAAATTGAAGTTCGCCGCTGGCAACGCGACGAATAACATCAAACCCAATCAGCGTTGCGACGTCCCGCCCGATGCGAATGGCCGTGCCAGCAACCGTCCCAACCCCGCCAGCGTAAAGCTGTTTTTAAGTGACGCCACACCGAGTGTGACCACAACAAACCCAACCAATTGCGGCACTGTGAGCACCTCACCCAGGAACAGCCAGGCGGCAAAGAATGTCATGGCTGGCCCGGAAAGCGATATCAGCGATGCCTGAGTCGCACCGACCCTTCGAATGCCCTCGTACAGCAGGAAGAATGGAATAACGGTGCAAAAGATCGAAATGCCTGCCGTCCACATGATGCCGGCTACATTCAGGTTCAGCGGGTTTTGCACGATCATTTGGTAAATCACCATGCAAATACCGGCCATGGTGTTGATCAGGGCTGCAAAATGCATCGACCCGATGACGGTAATCATCCGCTGTCCGAAATAGAGATAAATCGCATAGGTCACAGCAGAACCGAACGCCCAAGCCGCCCCGTACCAGAGCGCCTGTGACACTTCGCCAAACCCGCCCGGTGCCAGTACCAAAACAAGTCCGACATAGGTTATGACAAAGCAGACAATCTGGCGAAATGGCGGAAAGCGCCGTTTATGGAGCGCCTCAAGGATCATCACAACAGCCGGGAACGTAAACAACACGATCCTTGAAACGGTGACTTCAATCAACGAAACGGCGGTAAAATCAAACAAGGCAGCAAGGAAAAACAGCCCGCCATAAAGCCCACCCCATGCAAGATCGACCGGCTTCATCTTGCGGTCGCCCGGCCGGTTCTTGCCAAACAAAACCACACCAAGCCAAAAGAGCGGCATCGCAATCAGAAACCGCAACAGCAACAAGCCATCCACTGTCATGCCCGTGGCATAAACAAATTTTGCCAGAAGGCCTTTCATGGCCAAGGCCGCTGTCGCAAGCAACACAATGGTGAGTGCGGAACCCGCAGGCGAAACGACAGGCGTAACAACCTGTTGCCCGGGCTCCGAAGGTGACGGTGGTGACGGTGGTGGCGTCATGGGTTTCTCCGATCCTCTATCGGTTGCCATAGTTACCCGTGAACTGCCATTATTCAATTCGAATTAATTGCTATCAGATATCAGCTTTGGCTATATCTAAAAGGCACATGGATGCGCAAAGCTGCTCAGGATCACGCCCGATGGATATCAAACAACTTCGAAGCTTTGTTCATATTGCCGAACTCGGAAGCCTGTCGCGCGCTGCAGAGCGGCTTAATTTGTCGCAACCCGCACTTAGTCGGCAGCTTAACCTTCTCGAAGAGGCCCTTGATACCAAACTGCTGGAACGCACCGGGCGTGGCGTCAAATTGACCGAGGCGGGCCAGATGCTTGCCGAACGGGCCCGCGTGATCCTGACCGATCTTGCCCGTCTTGAAGCCGATCTTTCGGCCCGCAGCAGTCAGGTGACAGGCCATGTGCATGTCGGCGTTCCGCCCAGCGCCGGGATCGTGATTACCGGGGCGCTGATTGAAACTCTGCGCGATCGGTATCCTGACCTTAACATCACCGTTGCCGAAGACCTGACCGGCGATGTGCAGGAAGGACTACTTTCGGGGCGGCTTGATATTGGTATCCTTCATGATGGCATGATTTCACGCAGCCTGCATGCCGAACAGCTATGGCGCGAAGATCTGTTTCTGATTTCCCACCCATCGCAGGTCGGCGAGCAGGAAACCGAAATCGCCTATGAAGATGTTTTGTCCCTGCCACTCATCATGCCGACCAACAAGCACGGGCTGCGCGCCATGATGCAGGAAGCGGCCTTTCGCGCCGGACGGCCGTTGACCCCGGTGGTCGAGGCCGATGCCCTTCGCGTTTTGGTCGATCTGGTGACGCGCAATGTCGGGCATACCGTCCTGCCACGCAGTTCACTGGTTCAGGAACTTTCGACCGGGCGCCTCAAGGCACGGCGCATCACCAACCCGGAACTGTCGCGCAAGGTAATGCTGTCCTGGTTACAGGATCGCCCGCTGAGTGCCGGGGGCAAGGCGGTTGTCGATACATTGCGTGATCTTGCTGGCACCGTTCCGATGGCCAACCAAAAATAAGTCAGCACTGGCTCTGATAAACAAAACCCCGACCGAAAGATGCTTCGGCCGGGGTTTTTATCATCGTATCAATCGTTGGGATCAGACCGGTGCCTGACTGTCCGACGATTTCTGCCAAAGATTGATACCGGCATCCCCGGCATATTTATCGATTTCGGCCAACTCGTCTGCGCTGAATTCAAGGTTATTGAGCGCATCAAGGCTGTTATCAAGCTGCTGAACGTGACGTGCCCCGATCAGGGCAGAGGTCACCTCGGGACGGCGCAGCACCCAGGCAATCGCCATCTGGGCTAAGCTTTGACCACGACGTTTGGCGATCTCGTTCAGCGCGCGAACACGATTGATGTTTTCCTCGCTCAGCATGCCTTTCTGGAAGGAGCCTTCGAGGGCGGCACGTGAATCTTCGGGCACGCCATTCAGGTACTTATTGGTCAAAAGGCCCTGAGCAAGCGGCGAGAAGGCAATGCAACCCATGCCAAGCTCGGAAAGGGTATCAAGCAGACCATCCTCGACCCAGCGATTGACCATCGAATAGGACGGCTGATGAATGACGCATGGTGTTCCCATGTCCTTGAGGATCGCATGCGCTTCGCGGGTCATTTCCGGCGAATAGGACGAAATCCCGACATAAAGCGCCTTGCCCGAGCGCACGATCTGGTCAAGCGCGCCCATGGTCTCGGCAAGCGGGGTGTTGGGATCAACCCGGTGTGAATAGAAGATATCGACATAATCCAGCCCCATCCGCTTAAGGCTTTGATCCAGGCTGGAAATAAGATATTTGCGCGATCCCCATTCCCCAAACGGCCCCGGCCACATGCGATAGCCCGCCTTGGTGGAAATGATCAACTCGTCGCGGTGCTTTTTAAGCTCCTGAGACAGGACCTTGCCAAAGTTTTCTTCGGCCGAACCCGGCGGCGGGCCATAGTTGTTGGCAAGATCAAAGTGGAACACACCGCGATCAAACGCGCGACGGATCATCGCCCGCTGGGTTTCATAGACATCCACGCCACCGAAATTCTGCCACAGACCAAGCGTGATTTTCGGCAGAAGCAATCCACTGCGCCCGCAACGGTCCCAGTTTTCGTCGTTATAGCGGTCCGGATTTGCCATCCACTGGGCTTCGACTTCAGCCATATATTCCTCCTGCTTTCAGAAGCGGTTTACCGCTTTTCTTGAATCGATCCAATGCAGTCTTAATAGGGCATTCGACCCTGTTTGTCAGTGCCAAGTACGCTGCGTGAAATCAGTCTGATTTCTTTTTGATCGGCGCTGTTGAGTTTTGCAGCCATTCACGATGATCATCATCAAGATCATCGGCATACATCGCATAGACCTGTGCGTGGTAATCGTTAAGCCACTGCAACTCGTCCCTGGTCATCAATTCCGGATCGATCAGTTTGCGGTCAATCGGCGAGAAGGTCAGCGTTTCAAAGCCAAGCATCTTGCGATCTGCCCCAATCGGCGCATCGATTTCAGTTACCGCAATCAGGTTTTCAATGCGAATGCCGTATTCGCCTTCCTTATAAAAGCCCGGCTCGTTCGAAAGGATCATCCCCGGTTTCAGGGCCACCGTGTTCGGCGCCTTGGAAATGCGTTGCGGTCCTTCATGCACACCAAGGTAGCTGCCAACGCCGTGGCCGGTGCCATGGTCAAAATCAAGCCCGGCTTCCCAAAGTGGCATGCGTGCCAGCGTATCAAGCTGTTGGCCCGTCGTTCCAACGGGGAATATGGCGCGGGCAAGGGCAATATGCCCCTTTAGCACGCGGGTGAAGCGGTCGCGATGTTCCTGCGTCGGGTTCCCGATCACGGTCGTGCGCGTGATATCGGTGGTGCCATCGAGATATTGCGCGCCGGAATCAATCAGGAAAATCTCGCCCGGGGTCAGATTGCGGTTGGTTTCCGGGGTATTGCGGTAATGGCAAAGCGCCCCGTTCGGGCCACTGCCCGGAATGGTTTCAAAGCTTGAATCACGGAACAAAGGATCTTCGGCACGCATCGACAGCAACATGTCGGCTGCCGCGCGTTCGTCAATATCACCGTTGGCAGCCGTTTCATCAAGCCATTTGAAATAGCGAATGATCTTTTCGCCGTCGCGTTTGTGGGCCTTGCGCGAACCTTCAAGTTCGACGTCGTTCTTGCAGGCCTTCGGAATGGCGACCGGATCACGCCCAACACGCACGGTGGCACCGGCGTCGGACAATTTCATGCGCAGCCAGTCGGCTGCAGTGGCTTCATCCAGACGCACCGCCTGATTGCCCATCGCGTTCAGGGCATCCCCGAGTTCGCCCGGTGCCCGCAAGGTTGCCTCACCCGACAGCCATTTGAGCGTTTCTGGCGCGATCTTGCGTTCGTCCATGAAAAGTTCGACCGAGGCATCGCCGTTGATGATCGCATAGCCAAGTGCAAGCGGTGTTTGCGGCACATCGGCACCACGGATATTCAAAAGCCACGCGATGCTGTCAGGTGCCGACAGAATGGCGCTGTCGCATGAAATGCGGGACAGGATTTCAGCAATCTGGGTGCGCTTTTCAAAACTGGATTTCCCAGCATATTCCATCGGATGTGGCCGAACCGGGCCAAGCGGCAGGTGCGGCTGGGCATGCCAGATGGCGTCAATCGGGTTGGTATCAATCGCGATCAGCTCTGCCCCAACGGCCTCACAGGCAGACCGCAGATGGGTCGCCTGTTGCACGGTATGCAGCCACGGATCATAAGCAAGCTTCTCGCCCGATTTCAGGTGGTCATGCAACCAGCCGACAACTGGTTCTTCGACAAGGTGGCGGTATTCGAACAGATCACGGTTAACTTGCTGGCGCACCTGAATGGTGTAACGGCCATCGACAAAAACGGCGGCCTTGTTGCGCAAGACAACAGCCGCGCCCGCAGATCCGGTAAAGCCGGTCAGCCACGCCAGACGTTCGGCCCGTGCTGGCACGTTTTCACCCTGATGTTCATCGGCACGCGGCACAATAAAGCCGTCAACGCCCTTGGCCGCCAGATAGGTGCGCAAGGCATCCAGTCGATGGGCGGCGTCAAAATCATCCTTGGCCATTTTAAAAAGCGTTTTACGCTCATCCCGCAGGGCCAGCAATTCGGCCCGAAGCGCATCATCCGGGGATTGGCAAATCAGATCAATCCAGTCTTCTCGCGTGCTGCCCTGGGCTGCGGCCAGAACACCGTCAATCAGGTCGATGACAGCGCTAACATCCTTGTCGACATTGGCGGCTTCAAGCAGTTTGGCAAGTTGAGCATCACCGGAAATGGCCATGAAGATCCTCTTTAAAACATGTGGGGCATTGGGCAGGTGGTAAGACCTATGTAAGGGTTTGTGCCGATGTCGCGCAAGCACCAAAGAACTTTCGGACATACTATGCGCTTTTCACCGCCCGAAACACCGGCGCATGCATCCCGCGTATGAATGCGTTGCAACCTTCGCAATGCACATTAGCCAAAGGTTAACGTATGACAGTCCCGCGACAAAAAGATGGCCCGTCGGGACGTCAATTTGCTGGAGACCATGAACGGTGATCCGTTTTCCTATTACTGCCTTGAGCGTCATACAATCCCGTCGTCGCCAGACGGCCTATGACGGCCTTGAGCGCCTGGCCCTTGGTCAGAAAACTGCGCTCGGTCTTGATACTGGCCCTGCCCATCCGGCAGACGACATTGCGGATCGAACTAAAAACGACCCGCAAGATGATGCCAAGGATACGGAATAACGGATCAATCCCGCCCGGGTTGGTCTGCATCAAAAGACGAAGCGCAGGATCACGGTTCATGATCCTTGCGGCATTTTTGTCTTTTCCCTCTGAAACGGCCCTGCTTCTCCACAGCAGGGCCGTTTCTTTTTGACCAGTCGCAGGCCAGCACGCCATAGTGCCCCAAACAGTAAATCATCATCACGATGCGGAGTGGAAATGACCAAGACAGTTCTGATCACCGGTGGATCACGCGGTATCGGACGCGCAACTGCTGTTCTGTTTGCTGCCAAAGGCTGGAACGTTGCGCTAAGCTTTGTTGGCAATCAGGAAAGTGCTGATGAAACATGTGCGATGTGCGAGCGCGCCGGGTTTACCGGCAATGTGATTGCCCGCAAATGCGATGTCCGCGATGAAGACAGCGTTATTGCCCTGTTTGAGGCCGCACGTGATCGGTTTGGCGCGATTGACGCCGTGGTCAATAATGCCGGCATTGTCGCCCGGCAAAGCACACTTGCGGATATGGATATTGATCGCATGAAAGCCGTGTTCGATACCAACGTGCTGGGTGCCTATCTGGTTGCACGCGAAGCAGCAAGAACCCTTCGTTCCGGTACCGCCATCGTCAATGTTTCGTCCATTGCGGCAAGGCTTGGCTCACCTGGCGAATATATCGATTACGCCGGATCAAAAGCGGCAATCGACACCCTGACCATCGGCCTTGCCAAGGAACTCGGTCCGAAAGGGATCCGTGTCAATGCTGTCCGCCCGGGCATCATCGAAACCGATATTCATGCCAGTGGTGGCCGCCCGGAACGCGCCCATGAACTTGGCCCGAATTGCCCATTGGGACGTGCCGGCGACCCGCAGGAAATCGCCCAAAGCATCTTTTGGCTTATCTCGGGCGACGCGTCCTATGTCACAGGCAGCATCATTGATGTATCCGGTGGCCGGTAGCGAGAGGGATCAAGCCTGATACCCGACGACTTTCCGGATTTGGTTGCTCTTAGGGCGTTTCAGGCGTTTCAGGCTTTCCCGGCAAATCGGCAGATGCCATCGCCACGTCCTTTGTTTCGCCAAACACCGCGGCCAAGCCATCATGCAATTCAATGATATCAAGTGGCTTGGCCAGTATGCGCGCAACCCCCAAAGCATTGAAGGCGTCGGTCACTTCGTCTGAGGCATACCCGGTCATCACGACAACCGGAATATCATTGCCAACCTCTCGCAGCTTTTCGATCAGTTTCTGGCCGGTCATGCCCGGCATGGTCTGATCGGTCAGAAGCGCATCAAAATGTGCATCCGGTGCACTCAGCGCTTCGAGCGCCTTGGCGGCCTCGTTAAACGTATCGACGGAATATCCGATCCGCTCCAACATCCGCGCACACAGCCTGAGGTTCTTTTCCTCGTCATCCACGACCGCAAGATGCCCGCCCGCACCTGCCGACAGGCTGCGGGTTTCGCGCTTTTCATCCGTGGCTTCGCGATCATGTTCGGGCAACAGGATCGCGAACCGGGTTCCCTGCCCCAGACGGCTATAAACCGATATCTCGCCCTTGTGCCCGGTCACGATGCCATGCACCGTAGACAGACCAAGACCAGTACCCTTGCCCGGTTCCTTGGTGGTAAAGAACGGATCAAAGATCCTTTTGGCTGTTTCCGGCTCCATACCGACGCCGTTATCCACGACGCTAATCTGGATATAGCGCCCGACCGTCAATAACGGATGTATTTCCAGACTGTCTTCGGTGACTTCGAAGCGGCTTGCCTTCACGCGAATTTCACCCTGATCGCCAACCGCATGACAGGCATTGGTGATCAGGTTCATCAAACACTGATCAAGCTGTGTTGCGTTGCCCATCACGGTCATCGATTTCGCCCCCAGTTCGACCTTGATCGAGACACTTGATGGCATGGACCCACGGGCAAAACGAACCGTGCCCGAAATCATCGACCCGACATCAATCGGAGAACGTTCGGTTTCTGAATTCCGGCTGAATGCCAGAATTTGACGGACAAGATCACGTGCCCGATCCGCCCCCTGGCGAATTTCCATAACATCTTCACGCAGCGGTGAATCTTCGGGCAAATCGGAATAAAGCAGTTCGGCATAGCCACTGATTGGCTGCAGGATATTGTTGAAGTCATGTGCGATCCCGCCCGCAAGAACACCGATGGTTTCCATCCGCTGGGAATGACGCAGTTGCTGTTCAAGTTTTTCACGTTTGCGTTCGGACTGAAGCCGCTGAAGTTCGGCAGACGCCCGTGACGCGAACACTTCGACAATTGATTTCGCCAGTTCCGGATCACCAAGTGGTTTATCCGATATGGTCACCAGAATACCGATCGGTCGTGCCTCACTGTCGTAAAGTGCGGCCCCGACATATCCAACGACATCAACGTCAGTGACCTTTTGGACATCCTTCATCAAAACGGAAAAATTGTCTTTGCAGACAAATGTGCCTTCCTTGATAACGCGTTCCGCAGCAGATCCAGCCAGGGCAAAATCAAGGCCACCGCGACTGCCATCCGGGGAATAGAATGCAACTGATTTCACCCGGTCACCGACAAGTTCGGCGATATGGCAATAGGTCATATCAAGTGTTTCACACAGAACCTTTGTCAGGTTTTCAAAGAACCCGGCACCGACCTGATAGCGGATACCACGATAAATGGATTCCAGTGTCTCCTGATGGCGTTCACGCTCTGTCACGTCCAGTGCGAAACTGGCGATACAATCCAGTTCGCCATTGGCATCAAATATCGGGCTTTCATACCATTCGCAGATGATGCGGCTGCCGTCGCTTTTGACATTCTCGAACCGGTTATTGACGCTGTTTTGCGTTTCCATGATCCGTTCGATCAGAGTACCAAGACGCGCCCGGTCTTCCTCGGGCACCAGAAGTTCAAGCTTCTTGCCGACCATCTCATCGGCATTGTAGCCAAACAGCTGACAGGCGGTTTCGTTCACCTCGATGATGGTTCTGTCCGGCGTCCAGTAAAACACCCCGATTTTCGCATTGTTGAAGTGCGCGCGCAGACGACGCTGGTTGGCCTCCAGATCACTTTTGGCAACCTCAAGATCCTGGCGATAGCGGATGCGTTCGGTGATATCGCGGCAACTGATCCTGATGCCGAGGTTCCCACCGTCGCTATCGGCAATCGGTTGCCATGACATGTCGATCCCGACCTTGCGGCCATCCTTGTGAACACCGGTGAATTCGCGGTCACTGCCTGACAGGCCATCAAGACCTTCGTCAATATAGTGGCGCACACGGTCACGATCCTCAGGCGCAATAAATGACAGCGGATAATCACCACACGCCATGCATTCATCGACCGTGTAGCCCAGAACGCGTTCAATCCCCGGGTTTACCCAGATCAGTTTGCCATCAGGCGCGATCCAGCTTTCCCAGCCGTAGGTATAGTTGGCAACCGCCTCAAAGCGACGGCGCGAGAAGCTAAGTTCGTCATTGGCTTCCATGACATTTTTCATGCCTGCGGCGGCTGCCAACAACCCACCTGCCATATGGGCGAAAACGATTTCCTCAGGCCGCCATGCTCTGGTCCGCCCGACAGACTCAAAGCACAATATCCCCATCCGACCCGCCGCCGAGATCAACGCAACATCAAGGATTGCCTTGATATTCATCGGGATCAGATAAGCGTCTTTAAGTTCGGAAGTACGCGGATCTTCAACGGCGTTGTCCGCATCGATAATCTGCCCGGTTTCCAGCGCTGCAAAATATCGCGGCAGTACCGCGCGTTTCAAAATCATGCCATCGTGTTTCGCCGACGGATCATTGGCATCAAACAGCCCGACGCACTCAACGTCACCATCATCTTTTTCCAACCACAGACTTGCCCGTTCACAATTCATCAGATTGGCAAAACGCTTCAATGTCGGGCGGAAAGACGCATTTTCGATGCGCTCAAGTGACGAGAAATGGTTGGCGACTTCGGACGCACTTTCGCGGATTTGTTCAAGAAACTTTTTGCCCGACATCAGTTCGTTCTGCGAACGCAACTGGTCCATGCTGGTTTGCAAAAGTGCCTGCCGCATCCAGACGATCCCGACAACAAGTGATGCGGTCATCCAGACATACCCGAACAGCGCCGATCCCCAAACCGGCAACGTATGGGGAACGGTGCCGCTATCGGTGATCAAGCCCCCGTCGAGGTTGAAAACACGCATCACGCCGACGCTTGCAATCGCGACAACGCAGAACACCGCGTATCGAATGGTCACGGAAAATCGCCAGAACAGCGCCACGATCACGGTTGACACAATCATCATCGCCATGCCGCTTGCGGGCGAAAATCTGACGATATAAAGCAACGACATGCTTGTCATTGCGGCGACAATCACAACCGACTTGGTAAAGGTCGATAAGCGCTTGCGCAGTACGAGACCGGCAACAACAGCCAGAAAAACCAAAAGATGGATGATCTCGACCGTGATCGAACGCTGGCTTGCTTCGCGCAACATCGAGGAAACCAGTGCGGGCAACCCGCCAATAGACATCACAAACAGCATAAAGTCTGCGATGCGGTTTCTTGTCCGGTCCAGATTGGCGCTTAATCTTTTTGGCATGAGTTATCGGGCCCCATTCTCAGACCAACTGGTCGGGCATGCTGTTGTAGATGCTTTCAAAGCGCAGATGATTATCGGCAAACAGTCCCAAAAGTTTCGGATCGAACATCTCCGGGGAGGTTCGCTCGTCACCTTTGGTGATGATATTGACGGCTTCCGTGTGGCCATAGGCCGGTTTGTATCGGCGCGCACTGCGAAGGGCGTCATATACGTCTGCCAGTGAGACGATCCGCGCAATCATCGGGATATCCGCGCCCGACAGGCCCACACAATAGCCCGACCCTTCCCAATGTTCGTGATGATAGCGCGCAATGATTGCGGCCTGTCCCAGAACCGGGTTGTCTGATGAATTGAGCATCGCAAAGCCGATCTCTGTGTGGCGCTGCATGACCTTGAATTCGTCGTCGGTCAACTTCCCGTTTTTCAGAAGCACCTCATCAGGCACACCGACTTTTCCAATGTCATGAAGGATGCCGGCCAGACGGATTGTCCGTTGAACATTCTGATCCAGACCGGCCATTTCTGCCAGCAATTGGGAATAAAGACCGACGCGAACACAGTGCTCTGCGGTTTCGATGTCCCGATACTGGGAAATCAGGCTTAGCCGATCGATCATTTCCTGTTCGGCACCGCCAAGTTTGCGGCTGATATCATCAAGGGTTTTCGACTGACTGATATTTTCAAGTTCGAGTTTGCGAACACGTTCGACTTCGCGGTCCCGTTCCTGCAGTCGTGCCTGCGCATCCAGTGCGGCGCGTTCAAGATCGGCACGTTCAATCGGCTTATCAAGAAATTCCCGCACACCAAGACGCAGTGCCGTCACGGCATCGGTCTTGTCACCATCCCCGGTCAACAGAATGAATTCGAAATCCCGCTTGTATTCGTTGATTGCCCGTTTGACGAAGTCCAGACCACTGCAATTTGGCATGCGCAAATCAGAAACAACCAGACGCAATGATGCGTCCGATTTTACTGTCTCAAGCGCTTCAAGTCCGTCAGATGCAACCACCACTTCAAAGCCGGCACGCTCCAAGATACGTGCCAGCAATTTTCGGATCGGCGGTTCGTCATCTACAACCAAAATGCGACGTTCAAGCTCACTCAATCACTCTGCCCCATGCCAGATACAAAATACTACGAGCGAATAGATAAAACCTATCCGTTGGTATTGTATATTGCAACATACGCAAAAAGTGTGAGATCGGTTCTCAGGCTATTTTTTGCCATGTTTCCAAGGGATTTCGCGGAAAAAGCAGTAAAAACCTTTGATTGAATTTTGATGGAGAAGTTCTGGTATCTCAGGGATTTCTATTCCGAAGGCTCGATTGCAATGCGAATCGGAGAAAAACGGCATACGGAAAATCGATCAAAGCAACCGGATCGTGTACCCGGTCATCATGCAACAGCGACCGACAAGGCGGTTTTGGCGATGGGCGTTTCCGCGTTCCAGTGCGAACCTGACAGGCATTGCCCGTTATCCGTGGGCACCTAATTGTCAAAAGTCTCGTGGCATTAACGCATAACGGCAATGCCACCCAAAAATCACAACGCAATATCACATTGCCGCCAACTTGCTACACTTTGCAGCATCGTATCCATGCCTGGAGCTTGCGGCGAAGATGGATGAGTTTTTCTGGTGGATCGTTCTGATTGGGTTTATCGCCCAATTGATTGATGGTGCCCTTGGTATGGCCTATGGCCTGACCTCAACTTCCCTGTTGATCACACTTGGCTTACCCCCCGCACAAGCAAGTGCGACTGTCCACGCCGCCGAGATTGCAACCACCGCTGTTTCCGGCACAGCCCACCATTTTGCACGCAATGTCGATTGGCGCATGGTCCGTCAACTGGCACTTGCCGGTGCAATAGGTGGCTGTGCCGGCGCTGCTCTTTTATCATCGGGGATCGGGGACTATCTGGCACCGTTTGTCGCGGTATATCTTAGTGCCCTTGGCGTTCTTGTAATTGCAAAGGCGCTTCGCAAAGTCCAGCCGCCTGCGGCGATCCGCGGGCTTACCCCGCTTGGCATGATCGGTGGATTTCTTGATGCAATCGGGGGTGGCGGCTGGGGACCTATTGTATCAAGCACGCTGGTCTATCGCGGCAATGAACCGCACCGCATGCTTGGAACGTCTGCCGCGGCCGAGTTTTTTGTAACCGTGACGATTACCGTTACATTTGCCGGATCATTCGGACTGGAAAGCTTCGGGATGGCGGCACTGGCGCTTGTAATCGGCGGTGTGCCGGCCGCCCCATTGGCGGCCGTGCTTGTCAAAATCATCCCGCGAAAGCCGCTTATGATTGCGGTTGGCGTCCTTATCGTCGGCCTTGGTCTTCTGGGGATATATCGCTTTGTCTTCGCCCTTATGGCTTAGCCGACAACAAGTGTTGTCCAGTTTTCGACCTTGAAGCGATTGATCAGGGAAAGCCCGACATCGCGATAGGCTGACAGAACAAACTGTTCCTGATGGGCAAGAAGGCCCGAGAGGATAACAACACCGTTTTCCGAAAGAGTACTGGTCAGGTCATGCGCCATGCCACGCAGCGGGCGGGCAAGGATGTTGGCACAGACAATGTCGTAATACCCGGCATCACGAATACGGGCATCCTGAAAACCGTTTGAATGAATGGCGGTGACAAGATCGGCGATCTTGTTGGTTTTGGCATTTTCGCGTGCAACCCGAACCGATGCGGCATCAATATCGGCCATCATCACCGGACACCGCCAGGTTTTGGCACAGGCCATGCCCAAAATGCCGGACCCGCAGCCCATATCAAGCGCATTCTGACGCGGTCCGCGTTTGGCCAGCCAATCGATTGCAGCAAGACACCCCTTGGTGGTTTGATGCTCGCCAGAACCGAATGCCAGACCAGCGTCGACCTGAAGCGCTGTTTTTGATACCGGGATTTCCTCGTTCCAGTGCGAACCATGGACAAAGAAACGCCCGACCGAAATCGGCTTGAAGCTGCGCAGGTTTTCGCTGACCCAGTCCTTTGGCTCATAGGTGCCAAAGGTCACGGTTGGCGTATCAATGCCAACTGCGGATGCCATGATCGACACCGCGGTCTCAACCGCACCCTTGTCAAACATCTCACCGGCAAAGCCTTCGATACGCCAAGGTCCGTCAGGATTACCATCACGCTCGAAATGCGAAAGCGCATCGCAATAATCAAACAGCGCGTCGGCAAACATCTGCGCATAGGCGCCATCAACTTCGAATTTGAAGTTATAGCAAAGGACGGGTTCGGTCATATCGCTTCTCGCTCGTGTGGGCGGCAAATGTGCTCTGCCCGGTTAAATCGGTCATCCGAAAATGTTGTCCGGGGCTTACCCCGGCAGGATGAAGCTGTCGACCACTTTCTTGGTGCCGACACTTTCGAAATGGATTTCCAGCTTGTTGCCATCGACCGCACGGACGGTTCCCGACCCGAACTTGCGATGGCGCACCGTATCGCCCACCTTGTATTTCGATGAATTTGAACTGGTGGAATAACTGGTTTCACCGTCGGGCTTCACATCAATCACGTTCTTGCGCACGCGATCCTGCCAACCGCTTGAGGCGAATTTACGATCCCCCGCGCCCGATACCGGATTGCGCGACGGCGTGCTGCCACTGTCGCTTGCCCAGCTTGGCATTTTCATCCAGTCATCGGCACCCCATGCGCCTGGCGAATGATTGCCGCCATGTCCGCCAAGACCGGTATCGCTGCTGCGTTCGATATGCTCGTCGGGCAACTCATCAACAAAACGCGATGGCAGGGCTGATTGCCACTGGTTATAGATGCGCCGATTGGCCGCATAACAGATGGTCGCACGTTTGCGCGCCCGGGTGATCCCGACATAGGCCAAACGACGTTCTTCCTCGAGGCCCTTGACCCCGCTTTCATCCATTGCGCGTTGATGCGGGAAGACGCCCTCTTCCCAACCGGGCAGGAAGACATAATCGAACTCAAGTCCCTTGGCGGCGTGCAGGGTCATGATGGTGACTTTTTCCTCATGATCGTTCTGCGCGTTTTCCATCACCAGCGAGACATGTTCCAAGAAGCTGGTCAGGTTCTCGAACTCGCCAATTGCGGATACCAGTTCTTTCAGGTTTTCCAGACGGCCGGGCGCATCAATTTCCTTGGATGTCCGCCACATATCGGTATAGCCGCTTTCATCCAGAACGGTCTCAACGACTTCGACATGGCTGCTGTTGCCAAGCATTTCGCGCCAGCGTTTGAAATCCCCCAAAAGGCCGCCGATGCTTTGGCGCATCTTGGGTTTGAGTTCTTCGGTATCCAACAAATCACGCGCCGCCGCCGGCAACGAAATCGCCTGGTCACGTGAATATTGATGCAATGTCTGAAGTGTTGCCTTGCCAACCCCGCGCTTGGGCACATTGACAATGCGTTCAAACGCCAGACTGTCATCGGGCTGCGCAACAAGCCGGATATAGGCCAGCGCATCACGGATTTCCTGACGTTCATAGAAGCGCGGACCACCGACAACGCGGTACGGGATGCCCAGCGTGATCAGACGTTCCTCAAACTCGCGGGTCTGGAAACCGGCACGCACCAGAATGGCAATTTGGGATGCGCCAACGCCCTTGCGCTGCAGGGCTTCGATATCCTCACCGATCAGGCGTGCCTCTGCTTCGCCGTCCCAGACACCTTTGACAAACACCTTGTCGCCAGTATCGATCTCGGTCCACAGCTCTTTGCCCAGACGGCCATCGTTAAACGTGATCAGTTTGGATGCAGCGGCCAGAATATGCGGGGTGGAACGATAGTTCTGTTCAAGCCTGACAACCTTGGCACCGGGAAAATCGGACTCAAAGCGCAGGATGTTGCCAACCTCGGCCCCGCGCCAGCTATAGATCGCCTGATCATCATCGCCAACGCAGCAAATATTGCGATGGACCATCGCCATCGCGCGCAGCCACAGATATTGGGCAACGTTGGTATCCTGATACTCGTCGACCAGAATATAGCGGAAGGTGTTCTGATACTGCTTCAGGACTTCCGGATGCTGCTGGAACAGGGTCAGGCAATGCAGCAACAGGTCGCCGAAGTCACAGGCATTCAGGACTTTGAGGCGTTCCTGATAAATCTTGTAAAGGTGCTTGGCCCCGCCATTGGCGAACTCCACACTTTCATTGACCCGTTCAGGTGTCAGCCCCTTGTCCTTCCAGCGCTGAATGATCCCCATAAGCTGCTTGGCCGGCCATTTTTTCGGATCGATCTGTTCGGCATCCATGATCTGCTTAAGCAGGCGCACCTGATCATCGCTATCAAGGATGGTGAAGTTTGACTTTAACCCGATCAGGTCGGCATGACGGCGCAACAAACGCGCTGAAAGCGAGTGGAAGGTTCCCAGCCACCAACCTTCAACCGGACGACCAAGCGCCTGTGCGACACGTTCCTGCATTTCCTTTGCCGCTCGGTTGGTAAAGGTAACGGCAAGGATCTGCTGCGGATGCAGGCGTTCGGTCTGTGCCTTGGTTTCCAGAAGATGCGCCAAACGCGTGGTCAAAACACGTGTTTTCCCGGTTCCGGCACCTGCAAGCACCAACAGCGGCCCGTCGAGCGTTTCGACAGCATCGCGCTGCTCGGCATTCAGATTGTCGAGATATGCCGGGGTCGGTGTATCGGCCAGACGCATTTCGGGGCTGGCGGCGAATTCATCAATTTCGAAGGGATCATCCATCATGACCGCATATATATCACGCTGTGCGAAGGGGGCCAGTGTCGTTCCATATTGACCCGACGATTTTTACATTCTGCACCACATTGCGGGCATCAACCAAGCCATTCGCGGGAACGTTTGTATCAACCGGCTCTGCCCGGCAGAAAGGCTTCGAGTTCCCGAATAACACGCGACGCTGTCATGCCGTTCCACAACGGGATATCTGCGGGCTGCCGCACGCGATAATCCGACGCATGTAGCACCGATGTCACCGTATCGGACAGCTGATGAAGTTCGACAAGCTGATTGGTTCCCAGCGTGATGGTGATTGGACGTTCGGTTGATGTGCGCAGCGTCAGGCATGGCACGCCAAGCAGGCTGGTTTCTTCCTGCACACCACCGGAGTCTGTTACTACAACGCCTGCGTCCTGCATCAAACTGGTAAACCCGACATACCCCATCGGCGGCAGCAAACGAACACCGGCAGTACGCAGGGGCACCATCAAACGCGACGCCTGAAGACGCTTTTCTGTCCGGGGATGAAGGACAAAGCAGATATCCGCTTTGGTGGCGAGTACCATCAAAGCATGGCATATCTGATGGAGCCGATCGAGATCATCGACATTGCCTTGCCGATGCAGGGTTACAAGCACATAGCGACCTTTAACGAGATCGAGCTTGCGGGCGGTTTCTTCCTGATCAATCCTTCCTTTCATCATTGCCAACGTATCAGCCATGATATTGCCGACACGCTTGATGCGGTCGGCCGTGATCCCTTCGGCCCGTAAATTTGCATCTGCATCCATCGACGGCGTCAGCAACAGACCTGCCTTGTGATCTATCTCGATACGGTTTTGCTCTTCGGGCATGTCGGGATCAAAGCATCTGAGACCCGCTTCCAGGTGAACAAGGGGCACGTTTATCTCAGTTGCAACGATGGCTGCGGCACGGGATGAATTCACATCCCCCACAACCAGAACCATGTCGGGCCGGTCTTCATGACAAAGTGCCTCATATGCCTGCATCATTCCGACAATGGGATCGCCATTTTCGGATGGCTCACAGTTCAGGACATGATCAGGGTCCGACAATCCAAGCCCCCGCCAGATCGTCGAAGACATCGCGTCGTCGAAATGCTGGGCCGTATGGACAAAAGACGGACGAATTGCTGGATGGTTCGCCAATCCGCGCAACAGCGGCGCGATCTTCATGAAGTTGGGTCTGGCACCGGCAACGAGATGAAGCTTCATCTTATATCGATACATCCTGCTTTTGGAAAAGCTTGGTCGTTTTCGCATAGCCTAATAGATAAGTCCGGCTTCCCATAACCCTCTTTGGTATCGGTATTTTTTGCCGCACGTCTTCACAGCTGCGGGATCAGAAATACCAAATAACATCATCAGCCTACTTCATGGTCTCTGTATGTGACTTGCTCCCCCGCGCTTTAAGCATCCATGGTCTGAAAATTGCTTTGATTTCCGATGGTAAGCATGTCTGACGCCCCCGGAGGTCTTCTGGGAGTGCCAGCTTTGCTTTGTGCATCCCAGAAGAAAGGTATCTCGAAATGAGTGCTATTTTTGGATTGGGCAACGGGTTGCCGATATCAACCCGGGCCAGTTCTGCGGAACGGTCAGGTGCACACGAAAGTATCGAAAGTTTTAGCGCAGGTAGCGCTGCACCTGTTTCAGGCGTTGCGGCAATCGGATCTGAGGGTGGCTCCTCCAAAAGCCAACTTTCGGACGCGGTTCAAGCCGTCATGCTTGAATTCCAGAATATCGGAAGCGGGTCATCAAGCTTTGCTGCGGCCATGGACGCAGTCAAAGCAAATGACAGCGCAAACGGTATCAAGACCACTGATGACCCGGTCTCGTCGAATTCCGATCCGGCAAAGGATGATCCTGCACTTGCAGAGCAGGATGCCGAGGAGGAATTCAAGTCTGCCGCTCGTGACAGTTTCAATCTACCGACAAAAGACAAGGAACGTAACGAACAGGCTAGAATTGAGAAACGCAAAGAACGTCAGGAAATTGACGATGCAGCCGAGCAGGCTGCAACGGATCTTCCAGAAAACGTTGCCGGTCTTGATAGCCGGGTTGCAGCCCAGGTCATATCTGGTCCGCCAGCACGACAGCAACCTGCATTGGCCGCCTGATTACATCGGCCTAAAAACCTTGAACGGAGCAGCGCACACAAGCGCTGCTCTTTTTCATTGCGGATCGGACTAGAACAGCTTTGGTGGTGCATCACCGCGTTCTTCGCTTTGCAGTTCCAGCAAGGCGTTGTTATAGGCCATCATAGCATCCTTTTCATGAACGAAACCGATGATATGGCGCTCCTCAGCGCTGTTAAGAACCGGCAGATGCTCTTCGCCGGTTTGCTCCATCAGTTTGATGGCCTTTTCGATATTGTCTGTCCGGTAAAGGACCGGCGGCTTTGATCGTGCGACCTCGCCGGCCGTGACTTCGTCGCCAAGATTGGGATCAAAGGCTGCATGGCGCAAATCGGTCAGTGTGATCGTTCCGTGCAGTTTGCCCTGATCATCAATGACAAAAAGTTCCGAATAGGGTGCGTTGATCAGCTTTTCGCGGACAGTCGTTAGCCCCTCGGTCAGCGGGACGGTTTCGTATTCGCGCTTCATGATCTCGTCCACCTTGATCGTGCGCAGCAAATTGACCTCCCTGCCCCAGCGCGTAGACAAACCACGGCATTTCAATTGCCACTGGAAAAACGATCCGCCCTGGAACTGATCCATCACCACCGTCGCCAGCACAGATGCCACCATCACCGCAACCGTCAACGCATAGTCACCAGTCAATTCAAAGATGATCAGTGTCGTTGAAATCGGTGCACCAAGGATGGCCGCGGCAACAGCGCCCATGCCAACAAGCGTGTAGGCCGAATAGCCAGATGATAGCTCGGGAAAGGCACTGGTTGCGATCATCCCGAATGCCCCGCCCAGCATCGCACCAAGGAAAAGTGCCGGGCTGAACATGCCGCCCGCAAAACCAAGTCCCATGCAGATCGAAACGGCAAAGCCCTTGGCAAGCAACAAGCCGATCAGGAAAGTCAGGCTGTAGCTTTCATTAAGTGCATCGTTCATCGCCCCATAGCCGACACCGACAATCTGCGGAAAGACCAACGCGATCAGGCCAACAATCAGCCCGGCAACCGCCGGTCGCAGCCAAAGCGGTGCATTGGTCCGATTTGCCGTTTTTTGCACGACCGGGATGGCACGCACGACCAGAACCGCCGCCACACCGGCAATAATGCCCAAAAGTGCGAAGGCCGGGAACTCCCAAAAAGACTGGATCTCATGCCCCGGGATCAGGAAGGCGACCTCATCACCGTAATAGATGCGTGTTATGACCGTACCGGTAACCGATGCCAGCACAATCGGCGCAAAAGCCGTCAGTGCATAATGACCCAGTGCAACTTCGTGGGCAAAAAGGGCGCCCGCCAGCGGCGCGTTGAACGATGCGGCCACCGCTGATGCCACGCCACAGCCCAAAAGTGTTCGGGATGCCGAACGGCGCAAATGAAGAATGCGCGCCAGCCACGCACCAAATGATGCGCCCATATGGACAACCGGCCCTTCCCGGCCAAGGGATGCGCCACTGCCAAGTGACACCGCACTGGCAATCGCACTTTTGATCCCGCAGCGGGTCGACATGCGCGCATCATGGAACGATGCCGCGTCGATCACATCGGCAACCCCGTGCGGTCTTCTTTCCGGAAGGAACTTGTAAATAAAAATCCCGACAATCAGACCGCCCACCGCCGGGGCCAGGATGAGTTGCCAGACGGGAATTTCACTGAGATGCCGGTGAAGGGCCTCTTCGCCAGTGCCGAAAAACAACGACTGGACAAGTAACAAGCCATCTCGAAACAAGATGGCGCCGCCCCCGGCCAGTGCCCCGACAATCATTGCCAAAATCGACAGAACCAGTTGCTCGCTTTTGACGATGCGACGCATGCGGTTCAAAAAGATGTTCGATTTCAAAAGCTTTTCAGCCATATCAGCAATACCGGGGTTGGCGAATTGATTGTGCGTATGATCTTAGGATCAGCTTTTCCTGCGAATAAAGGGTAAAGACAAGAACCACCATGTTTAATTTCGCATTCCTGACGCCCGTTGATTGATCAGGATAGATATGCCACAACAAGTGACCCGGATTCAGCGCACCCCCAGTGCCGCGATCCCGTTTCAGAAAACCGTCATTGCCAAAATCATACGAAATACAGCATTCTGCCCGTCTCGCGTGAAAGCAGGGCCAGAAATGCCACCAATCGTTCTCAACGGAACCAAAAACAATGAATGACCATCGACCAACGGGTATACAGGCGGCGCGGCCGCTGCCCGGTCTTGTTGAATTTATCTGTCTGATGGCAATCACCATCGGGCTTGTTGCCCTGTCGATTGACAATCTGCTGCCGGCCTTTGAACCGATCGCGCAAGACTTTGGCATCGAAGACGGCAACCGCATGCAAATGCTGATTTATGTCTTCATGATCGCGTTTGGCCTGATGCAGATCGTTTATGGCCCGCTTGCCGATAGTTTTGGTCGCCGCCCCACCCTGATCGCAGGACTTGGTATTTATTGCATCGGTACCGTGATGGCGATCTTTGCCGACAGCTATGAACACCTTCTTATCGCACGTTTCGTGCAGGGTCTTGGTGCGGCTGCACCGCGGGTTCTGACCATGGCGATCACGCGCGACTGTTTCGAAGGGCGCGAAATGGCCCGCGTCATGTCATTTGTCATGATGGTGTTCATCATCCTGCCTGTGTTCGCCCCGGCATCAGGCAGCCTGATTTTGGCGCTGGCCAACTGGCATATGATTTTCGTCAGCACCTTGGTCCTCGCGATTGCGATTGTCTGCTGGTACCTGCTGCGCATGCCTGAAACCCTGCATCCGGAATATCGGCATAAATTGTCGATGCGTCGGATCGCACGCGACATCAAAACCACCGTCACCAATCGTCAGACATTCGGCTATGCCACGGCGATGGGCGTCATGTTTGCCTGCCTGATGGCCTATATCGGATCTGCCCAGCAGATCTTCGAAACCGAGGTTTACGGGCTTGGTGTCTGGTTCCCGCTGGCGTTTGGCATGATTGCAGCCTGCATGAGTTTCTCGTCATTCATCAATGCACGACTGGTGCGCAAGATCGGCATGCACAAGATTTCTCATGTCGCGCTGTTCTTCCTGACCGCCAGCAGCCTGATCAATGTGCTGATTGCCCTTTGGTTTGACGGGCATCCGCCCTTGTTCGTCTTTGGCATCGGCCTGACAACGATCCTGTTCTGTTTCTCACTGACCATGCCGAACTTCAACTCGCTTGCGATGGAGCCGGTCGGCGCGATTGCTGGTACTGCATCCTCGATCACCGGCGTCTACAGCACGTTGATCGGCGTGATCGCCGGCGGGATTATCGGGCAGCAGTTCAATGGCACTGTCATCCCGCTTCTGGTCGGTTACTTCGCGCTTGGCCTGATTGGCATTGTGATTGTTGGCATCACTGAACGCGGCAAGTTCTGCCACGCAACCCACTAGGCACCGATATTCCTGGACACAAAAAAGCCCCGCAGAGTGCAGTCTGCGGGGCTTTTCCTTGCGACCGGACAGGCGATTATTTCGCCTGACGCGGATCGTAATTGAGGTTTGGTGCCAACCAGCGTTCTGCCTCGGCCAAGGTCATGCCCTTGCGCTCGGCATAGCTTTCCACCTGATCGCGTTCGATTTTACCAAGGCCGAAATACTTGGCATCCGGGTTGGCAAAGTAAAAACCGCTCACCGACGAGGTTGGCGTCATGGCATAGCTTTCAGTCAGAGACACACCAACATTCTTCTCTGCATCCAAAAGATCCCAAAGAATGCCTTTCTCGGTATGTTCCGGGCAGGCCGGATAACCCGGTGCCGGACGGATACCGCGATATTTTTCGGCAATCAGATCATCATTGCCAAGCGCCTCGTCCGGTGCATAGCCCCAAAGCTCTTTACGAACTTTTTCGTGCATATGCTCGGCAAAGGCCTCGGCAAAACGGTCACCCAGGGCCTTGACCAGGATGGCATTGTAATCATCATGCTCTGCTTCAAGCTTGGCAGAGATTTCTTCGACTTCCGGCCCGGCGGTAACAACAAAGGCGCCGATATAGTCGGTCTTGCCGCTGTCTTTTGGCGCGATATAGTCGGCCAACGCGCGGTTCGGACGCTTGTTGTTTTCACGATACATCTGCTGACGCAGGGTATGGAGCATCACCGGCTCATTCTTCTCCGGTGCCGGGGTAACTTCGATATCATCACCGACCGAGTTGGCTGGCCACAGACCGACAACCGCCTTGGGCTTGAACCATTTTTCGGCAACGATTTTTTTGAGCATTTCCTGCGCGTCCGCATAAAGGCTACGCGCTGTTTCGCCGACCTTTTCATCCTTCAGGATCTCGGGGAAACGCCCATGAAGTTCCCAGGTCTCGAAGAACGGCTTCCAGTCAAAACGCGACACCAGTTCTTCCAGATCGAAATCTTCAAACAGGGTGATACCGGGTTTGAGCGGAACCGGTGCTTCAAAGTTGTCCCAGTCAAGCTGAACCTTGTTTGCACGTGCATCGACAATCGAGAAACGCTTTTTCTGCAGTTGCTGTGCTGCATGCTTTTCAGCCATCGCGATATATTCGTTGCGAATTTCCTCAGCAAAGCGTTCGCCATTGGTTTTTGAAAGCAAATTGCTAGCAACACCGACCGCGCGCGATGCGTCGATGACGTACACTACAGACGATTTCAGATAGTTCGGCGCGATTTTAACCGCGGTATGGACCTTCGACGTCGTCGCCCCGCCAATCAGAAGCGGAATATCCAACCCCTCGCGTTCCATTTCGGCCGCGACATAGGTCATCTCTTCGAGGGACGGGGTAATCAGGCCCGACAAACCGATCATGTCGACCTTTTCGGCCTTGGCGGTTTCGATGATTTTCTGGGTCGGCACCATCACGCCAAGGTCGATGACCTCGAAGTTGTTACATTGCAGAACCACACCAACGATGTTCTTGCCGATGTCATGCACGTCGCCCTTAACTGTCGCGAGCAAGATCTTGCCGTTGGTTTCATGCTTGCCATCTTTTTCCTCTTCGATGAAGGGAATCAGATAAGCCACCGCCTTTTTCATCACGCGCGCGGATTTCACCACCTGTGGCAGGAACATCTTGCCGTCACCAAACAGGTCACCAACGATGTTCATGCCGTCCATCAACGGACCTTCAATCACATGCAGCGGCTTGTCGGCCTGTTGACGGGCTTCCTCGGTGTCTTCCTCGACGAACTCGGCAATACCGTTGATCAGGGCATGTGCCAGACGTTCCTTGACCGGCTTTTTACGCCATTCAAGGTCGGCCTTTTTCTCGGGTCCGCCGGTACCTTTGTATTTCTCGGCCACTTCGAGCAAACGGTCGGTCGCATCCGAACGACGGTTCAGGATGACGTCTTCGACGCGTTCACGAAGTTCTGCCGGGATTTCTTCATACACAACCAACTGACCGGCATTGACGATCCCCATATCCAGTCCCGCCTTGATGGCGTGATACAGGAAGACCGAGTGCATCGCTTCGCGGACCGGGTTGTTGCCACGGAACGAGAAGGAAACGTTGGAAACACCACCGGAAATCTTGGCGTATGGCAGGTGTTTTTTGATCAGCTTGCAGGCTTCGATGAAGTCGACAGCATAATTGTCGTGTTCTTCGATACCGGTCGCGACGGCAAAGATGTTCGGATCGAAAATGATGTCTTCGGGCGGGAAACCAACCTTATCGACCAGCACGTTATAGCTGCGCTTGCAGATTTCGAACTTGCGATCAACCGTATCGGCCTGACCTTTTTCATCAAAGGCCATGACAACGACTGCCGCACCATAGCGGCGCAGTTTTTTGGCCTGTTCGATGAAGGGTTCTTCGCCTTCCTTGAGACTGATCGAGTTTACAATACCCTTGCCCTGCAGGCATTTCAGACCGGCTTCGATCACGTTCCATTTGGAACTGTCGACCATGATCGGCACACGGGCAATGTCGGGCTCGGCCGCAATCAGATTGATGAACTTGACCATCGCCGTTTCGGCATCAAGCATCGCATCATCCATGTTGATGTCGATGATCTGCGCGCCGTTTTCGACCTGCTGACGGGCAATCTCAAGGGCTGCATCGTAATCTTCTTCGACGATCAGCTTCTTGAATTTCAGCGATCCGGCGACGTTGGTCCGCTCACCAATATTGATAAATCTGGAAATGTCGGTCATGGGTCTTTTCGATCTCTTTTCAGCTATCAATATCAGATTTACGCAGCATCAAACGGCTCAAGGCCGGACAGACGCATTCTTGGCTCAAACTTGGGCACAACGCGCGGCTTGGCATTTGCCACCGCATCGGCAATCGCCTTGATGTGCGGCGGTGTCGTGCCACAGCAGCCCCCCAGCAGATTGACCATGCCAGTATCGGCCCATTCCTTTACCAATTCGGCCATTTCGGCATCAGTCTGGTCATATTCGCCAAATTCGTTGGGAAGGCCCGCATTGGGGTAAACCGAAACGCGGCATTCTGCAATGCGCGACAGTTCCTGAACATACGGGCGCAGCTGCGCGGCACCCAATGCGCAGTTCAGACCAATCGAGAACGGCTTGGTATGGCGCACGGAGTTATAAAACGCTTCGGTCGTCTGCCCCGAAAGCGTCCGGCCTGACGCATCGGTGATCGTGCCGGAAATCAGCACCGGGACATCTTCACCACGTTCGTCGAGAACTTCGTCGATGGCAAAAAGCGCAGCCTTGGCATTGAGCGTATCAAAAATGGTTTCCACCAGCAGCGTATCCGCCCCGCCATCCAGCAAACCGGTTGTGGCTTCCTTGTATGCCTCTTTGAGCTGGTCAAAGGTGATGGCACGGAAGCCGGGATTGTTCACATCCGGCGAAATCGATGCCGTACGGTTGGTCGGGCCGATAGCACCATTTACAAAGCGCACATCCCCCGGATGGGCGGCTTCCCACTCATCACAGGCAGCGCGTGCAATCTTGGCACTTTCAAAATTGATCTCGTAGGCCAAGTCTTCCATGCCGTAATCGGCCTGGGCAATGGTTGTCGCGCTAAAGGTGTTGGTCCCGTTCAGGTCCGCACCGGCCGCGATGTACTGCAGATGGATGTCCTTGATGATGTCCGGCTGGGTCAGTGACAAAAGGTCGTTGTTACCTTTGACGTCCTGCTTCCAGTCGGCAAAGCGTTCGCCGCGGTAGTCTTCCTCGGTCAACTTGTGCTTCTGGATCATCGTTCCCATTGCGCCATCAAGGATCAGTATCTTTTCCTCGGCCCGTTTGCGCAGCAGGGCAATGCGTTCCTTGCGATCGTTCATCTTTTTCATCCAATCAATTCTTCATGCGTCCGGGTTACAGGGCAAAAGCACCTTCAGGCTGCAACCTGTTCGGTTCCGCGAATGCCCAGCGCATGGCAGATGGCATATGTCAGTTCGGCACGGTTAAGCGTATAGAAGTGGAAGTCGGTCACCCCTTCGCTGATCAAACCTTCCACCTGCGAAATGGCTTCGTGGAATGCGACCATGCGACGGGTATCGGGATCTTCATCAAGCCCTTCGAAACGCCAATGCAAACGCTGCGGCACAGAAGCACCACACATATCGGCAAATTTCAAGAGCGACGCAAAGTTTGTCACCGGCAAAATACCCGGAACGATGGGGGCTTCGATGCCCGCAGCCACACATTTATCACGGAACCGCAGATAGGTTTCGTTATCAAAGAAGAACTGGGTAATCGCCCGGTTGGCACCCGCATCAATCTTGCGTTTGAGATAATCAATCTCGAAATCGGAACTCGGCGCATCCGGATGGGTTTCCGGATAGGCTGAGACCGAAATATCAAAATCGGCAATTTCCTTAAGGCCGGCAACCAGATCAACCGCATAGGCGTAGCCACCCGGGGTCGGTTCATACTTGTCACCCGCATCCGGCAGGTCCCCGCGAAGAGCAACGATGGAACGGATACCCTCGTTCCAATAGCTGCGCGCGATCTGATCGATCTCTTCCTTGGTATGACCGACACAGGTCAAATGGGCCGCGGCCGGAATGCCGGTTTCACCCTGAATGCGGGTCACACTGCCATGGGTGCGATCACGTGTGGTGCCGCCGGCCCCGTAGGTCACCGAAACAAAAGACGGATTGAGTGGCGCAAGCCGATGGATCGACCGCCACATGGTTTCTTCCATCTTCTCCGTTTTCGGCGGGAAGAATTCGAACGAAACCTTGAGGTGTTTGCGTACTGCGTTGATTTCTGGAACCGTCATCATATCGATATCTCAATCCTGTCTTCGCTTTCCCGCAGGCTGAGCCCTTGGGTCGGTCTTTCTATCTGGTTATTGTCGATACATGCTGCGCGTTATTCCGCAGCCTTTTCTGAATTTCTTTGAACTTTGTCCGCTGCTTGTGCCGATGTCGGGCGAGCCATCCAGATCCGAACCGTCAGTGGCTTGCCCGGCAAACTGACAACGTTGCCAGGCTCAAGACCGCTGGCGCGGAACCAGTCATTGATGGACGCGTCATCAAAACCAAGACGTCGATGCGCATGTTCTTCGCGGAGTTCTTCCTGTTCGTGCTGGGCAAAGTCGACAATGACAAGCTTACCCCCGGGGGCCAAAACGCGCGCTGCCTCGGCAAGGGCCGCCTCGGGCTTTTCAGCGAAATGCAGCACCTGATGAAGGGTCACCACATCAAACATGCCGCCGGGATAAGGCAACTGATACATGTCGGCTTGTCGAACAAGGCAGTTGGACAGGTCTGCGCGCTGCAGACGCGCACGCGCAACAGCCAACATTTCGCGTGACATATCAACGCCAACGCCCTCTTCGGCGTTGCGCCCGAGAAGCTCAAGAATACGCCCGGTACCTGTTCCGACATCGAGAATCCGGCCACCGGTCAGGTCGCCCACCGCCTCAAGCAATGCTTTTTCAACAACCGCCTCGTCGACATGCAGCGAGCGAATCCGATCCCAGTCTTCGGCGTTGGCGCGGAAATATTCTGTCGCGATCTTTTCGCGTTCTGCCTTCACCTGATCGAGACGGGCACGATCAAGTGCAAGCGTCTCGTCATCTTTTGGCAGCAGATCCAGCACAGGCTGCACAAGGTCGGCACCCGGCCCGGAATGCGGCGTGCGATAGAAGACCCAAGTCCCTTCACGGAACCGGACAAGCAGGCCTGCCTCGCACAATAATTTAAGGTGTCGGGAGACGCGTGGCTGGCTCTGACCGATGATCTGGGTGATTTCGCTGACCGTCAATTCGCACTCGGCACAGATCGCCAGCAAGCGAAGCCGCGTTGCTTCAGCAGCTGCGCGCAATCTTGCCAGAACCTGTTCCATACCAATGCCCTCCACGTTGACAAGAAAGATATAAAGATATGTTTATATTTGTTCAAGCGCTATTTTCGCGTGAAAACTTGTTGCCTAAATGCCACACCTGAAAACTGCTTGATCCTGATCAACTTTTTGTATGCTGGTGTTTAATTTCACCCTATGCTAACCAAATGGATATCTGAGGCGTGCGCGTTACATGATCGCCCTTCGAGCAGGGGATTGATCGGTAACGTTTTTTGGTGTCCCGCATCAAAAGCGTTTCGGGTCGGGGAAGTCTGTGTATCGAACATCGGTTGGCTAAAAATAATGAAGTTTCGAACTTTGCTTTCGCTTTGTGCCGCAGGATCGCTGTCTTTGCTGACCGCGTGCGCATCGACAGAACCCGCTCAGGACACGAGTGATTATGATCCGCTTGAGCCGGTGAACCGCGTGGTTCACGGTGTTAACGGTGCGGTCGATTTCATGGTCCTGTATCCTGCTGCAATGTGGTACCGCGACATTGCCCCGGAACCTGTCAAAACCTCCGTCGCGAGCTTCGTGCGCAACATCAACGAACCGTTGAACTCGTTCAACGCGTTGCTGCAGGGTGATCCGGATCAGGCTGCTGCCTCGTTCCAGCGTTTCATCATGAACTCGACGCTTGGCTTCCTTGGCTTCAATGATGTCGCATCTGATTTCGGTATTCCGTACCGCCGTGAAGATTTTGGTCAGACCCTTGCCCACTATGGCATTGGCGGCGGCCCTTACATTGTGCTTCCGCTGCTTGGCCCGTCCAACCTGCGTGATACAGCCGGCATCGGTGTTGACTATGTTGCCAACCCGCTGACATGGGGCGCACAGAACAGTGACACCGCCGAAGCCCTTTATCTTGGGTCGGTCGGCCTTACCGCCCTGCATTATCGTTACGCGACGATCAATCAGCTGAACGAACTGCAAAAGTCGTCTATCGACTATTACGCAGCCCTGCGCAGCCTCTATCGTCAGCAACGCAATCAGATGATTCGCAATGGTGGCCCGTCACCAGAGTTCGCTGTTGAAGACGAAAGCGCATCTTTTGACTTCGACGATGCTGTCGAAGCGGCAAGCAAGTAAGAGCCGGTCATGGTAAACAGCAAAATCGCCATATCAACCGCCGCGATGATCGCCATCGCAGCCGCTTGGTCTGGTCCGGCGTCAGCAACGGGTTTGTCTTCAAACGTTGTTGCTGAAGTCGCTGTCGAAACCAGCGCAGCAAATGTCATTCAGAGCATGGCTGACCAGGCCATGAATGAACTGACCGATCAAAGCCTTGCTGACGACGTTCGCCGCAAAAAGTTCGTGTCCCTTATGGACCGCTATTTTGCAATGGATGTCGTTTCGCGCTTCGTTCTGGGGCGTTACTGGCGTTCGATTTCCGAAGCGGAGATCGAGGAGTTTTCGGTCCTGCTTCAGAACTATCTGGCGCTCAACTACGCAAACCAGTTCAAGGAATTCAACGGCGAACAGTTTGTCGTCGGTGATGAGACCCAGAAGAACAAGGACACCTTTGTCGATTCGCAGTTCGTCCGTCCGGACGGCCCACCGGTAAACATTGTTTGGCGGATGCGGATGTTTGATGACAGCTACAAGATCATTGATGTTTCCATCGAAGGTCTGAGCATGGGCATCACCCAACGCGATGAGTTCACATCGGTCATCCAACAGAACAATGACGATGTCGGCGCCCTGACCGCTGCCCTCAAGGCAAAAACCGGTCTCTGATTGAAGCCGCCTTAGTATCCGAATATAAAAGCCACCATCCTTGCGATGGTGGCTTTTTTTACATCTCGCATCCGGGCATCAAAAAAGGCCACCCGAAGGTGGCCTTTAATCTCAAAGCGCAAAACCGTCTTAGCGGGTCAGCGGCTTGTATTTGATACGGTGCGGGCGGCTTGCCTCTTCACCATAGCGACGTTTGTAGTCGGCTTCATATTCCTGATAGTTCCCTTCGAACCACTCGACATGCGAGTTGCCCTCATAGGCCAGAATATGGGTCGCAATACGGTCAAGGAAGAAGCGATCGTGCGAGATGACTACAGCGCAACCGGCAAACTCGAGAAGGCCTTCCTCAAGTGCACGCAAGGTATCGACATCAAGATCGTTGGTCGGTTCGTCAAGCAGCAGAACGTTCGCACCGGATTTCAGCATCTTGGCGAGATGAACACGGTTACGTTCACCACCGGACAACTGACCGACTTTTTTCTGCTGATCTGCGCCCTTGAAGGCGAACTGTGACACATAGGCACGTGACGACATCGGACGCTTGCCCAAAAGGATCTCGTCGAGGCCGTCGGAGACTTCCTGCCAAACGGTCTTGTTCGGATCAAGCGAGTCACGCGACTGATCGACATAGCCCATTTTGACGGTATCACCGATTTTGAGCGTTCCGGCATCCGGGGTGTCAGCACCCGTCAACATTTTGAACAGGGTGGTTTTACCCGCACCGTTCGGACCGATTACACCAACGATACCACCCGGCGGTAGACGGAAATCAAGGTTTTCAAACAGAAGCTTGTCACCATAAGCCTTGGTCAGACCTTCGGCGGTGATAACTTCGTTACCAAGGCGCTCGGCAATCGGAATAACGATCTTGGTTGAGTCCGGAACGGCCTTGGCGGCCTCGGCAACAAGATCGTCATAAGCGCGAACACGGGCCTTGGATTTTGCCTGACGGCCTTTCGGGTTCTGGCGGATCCACTCAAGTTCGGTGGCAAGCTGTTTCTGGCGGCTGCCTTCCTGACGGGATTCCTGTTCCAAACGCTTTTGCTTCTGCTCAAGCCAGGAGGAATAGTTGCCTTCGAACGGAATGCCCTGACCGCGGTCAAGTTCCAGAATCCAGCCCGTGACGTTATCAAGGAAGTAACGATCGTGGGTGACCAGAATGACGGTACCCTGGTAATCTTCAAGGTGGCGTTCAAGCCACGCAACCGACTCAGCGTCAAGGTGGTTGGTCGGTTCGTCAAGCAGCAGAATGTCGGGCTTTGCAAGCAACAGGCGGCAAAGGGCGACACGACGGCGCTCACCACCGGAAAGCTTGGTTACGTTCGCATCCTTGGGCGGGCAACGCAGGGCGTCCATCGCGATCTCAAGGGTGCGTTCCAGATCCCAGCCATTGGCCGCATCGATGCGTTCCTGAAGTTCACCCTGCTCTGCAAGGAGATCATTCATTTCGTCATCGGTCATCGGCTCGGCAAACTTGCCGCTGATTTCGTTGAAGCGTGCAAGATCGTCAACAATCGAGCCGCACCCTTCCATGACGTTGCCAAGAACGTCTTTCTCCGGGTTAAGCTGAGGTTCCTGCTCAAGATAGCCGACATTGACACCTTCGGCAGGCCAGGCTTCACCGGCGTAATCCTTTTCGATGCCGGCCATGATTTTCAGCAGGGTCGATTTACCTGCGCCGTTGTTACCGAGAACACCGATTTTTACGCCTGGCAGGAAGGACAGTGTGATGCCCTTGAAAAGTTCGCGACCGCCCGGAAGGATCTTGGTCAGGTCCTTCATGACGTAAATATACTGGTAGGATGCCATTAAATTCCCCATCCAAAAGTCGTTGGGTCCGCCCTGTTGGGCTGAGACACTTCGGCATACTCATACGCATGCCTGAAATACTGTGCCCGTTTGTAACCGACAGGCAGGCTCTTAACAACTTCAAACCGCAGACAGCTCACATGCTATCAAAACATGCCAGGTGGCGAGCTGAAACAAGGTGCATCAAGCAATCTCGCGTCGGCGACATCAATCGGGTTAGGCAAACGAAATTTGCGTCGATTTCAGTCAAAAAATAGCCGCGTCGGACCGTGATGGGTCCCTTAAGTTATAAAAACGTCACTTTTTAGGCACTTAGACGCAATGTTTTTCAACCTTAAAATGCTGCAATGCACACAGTGAAAACCGCCCGGATTCTGTCACTATTTTTATTCGACGTTGGGGCAGAACACCTTCTAACACCCTGTTCTATACGACTAATGATTAGCTTATGGCGACTCTCGAAAACTGGTATCGAGCTTTACAGGCAATGAGTGTGTCTTGATGCATTCAACGCCACGCATTCATGCGGCCGACAAACACAGCATAAAAATATGTCGGCAGGGAAAGTTATCATTTCTAGGAAGGAGACGCGCGATGGATGAACAAAGCGCAGCCTACTGGAAGAGAAACGTGAAGCTGGTCTCGGTCCTTATCGCGATCTGGTTCATCGTTTCCTACGGTTTCGGCATCTTGTTTGTCGATGCCCTCAACTCTATCGAAATCGCGGGCTTCCAGCTTGGTTTCTGGTTTGCTCAACAGGGGTCCATTTACGTCTTTGTCGCACTGATTTTCGTCTATGTGGCCAAGATGAACAAACTGGATCGCGAATTCGGCGTTCGTGAAGACGACTGACGCAGGATCAGGGAGACAGACAAGATGGATCTTACCACCCTTACATATATTGCCGTCGGCTTGAGCTTCGCGCTGTATATCGGCATCGCGATCTGGGCCAAGGCAAGCACCACCGGCGAATTCTATGTCGCTGGCAAAGGTGTTAACCCGGTCGTCAACGGCATGGCGACCGCAGCAGACTGGATGTCGGCTGCTTCCTTTATCTCTATGGCTGGCCTCATTGCCTTCCTTGGCTATGGCGGCTCGGTTTACCTCATGGGCTGGACAGGTGGTTACTGCCTGCTGGCGATGCTTCTGGCACCGTACCTTCGCAAGTACGGCAAATTCACCGTGCCGGAATTCATCGGGGATCGTTATTATTCCAGAACCGCCCGTATCGTTGCTGTTATCTGCCTGATCTTTATCTCGTTTACCTATGTGGCAGGTCAGATGCGCGGCGTTGGTATCGTGTTCTCGCGCTTCCTTGAAGTTGAACTCCTCACCGGCCTGATCGTCGGCATGGGCATCGTCTTCATCTATGCTGTTCTTGGCGGCATGAAGGGCATTACCTATACCCAGGTTGCACAGTATTGCGTTCTTATTATTGCCTACACCATTCCGGCAATCTTTATTGCCTTCCAGCTGACCGGCAATCCGCTGCCGCAGCTGGCATTTGGCTCGACCGTGAATGGCACCGGCGAATACATGCTTGATCGCCTTAACCAGGTTGTGACGGAACTCGGCTTCCTCGAATACACCACCACCAACAAGTCAACGATTGATATCTTTGCAATCACGCTTGCACTGATGGTTGGTACTGCCGGTCTTCCGCACGTTATCGTTCGCTTCTTCACCGTTCCGAAAGTCCGTGATGCACGTTCTTCGGCCGGTTGGGCGCTGGTCTTCATCGCGCTGCTCTACACCACTGCTCCGGCAGTTGGTGCAATGGCTCGCCTGAACCTGACCGACACCATCCAGACCGGTGAAGTGGGCGCAGAAGACGGTAACCTTGTCTATGAAGAACGTCCGGACTGGATGAAGCGCTGGGAAGCAACCGGCCTTCTGAAGTTCGAAGACAAGAACGGTGACGGCCGCATCCAGTATTACAACGATGCGAACGCAGAGTTTGCGACCAAAGCAGCCGAATATGGCTGGGCTGGTAACGAACTGAGCGTTGACCGTGACATCATGGTTCTTGCCAACCCGGAAATCGCACAGCTTCCGAACTGGGTCATTGCCCTGGTCGCAGCTGGCGGTATCGCCGCAGCACTCTCGACAGCTGCTGGTCTGCTGCTTGTGATTTCGTCGGGCGTTTCACATGACCTTCTCAAAGGCACGTTCACACCGAACATGACAGAAGGACAGGAACTGATGGCCGGGCGTGTTGCGGCTGCGGTCGCGATCGTGATCGCCGGTTATCTGGGCTACAATCCTCCGGGCTTTGTGGCACAGGTGGTGGCCTTCGCCTTCGGTCTTGCCGCATCCTCGCTATTCCCGGTTATCATCATGGGTATCTTCTCCAAGAAGGTTAACCGTGAAGGTGCTATTGCCGGGATGCTGGTCGGTCTGATCTTCACCATGGGTTATATCATGTCCTACAAGGGCATCTTTATCCCGGTGCTGATCGAGAACGTCGAAGCAAACTGGCTGTTCGGCATCTCGCCGGAAGGCATTGGCGTCGTTGGTATGCTCCTGAACTTCATCGTTGCTTTCGCTGTGTCGAAAGTCACCGCTGAGCCGCCAGAGCATATCCAGCACATGATTGAAGACATCCGCGTTCCGAAAGGAGCCGGTGGCGCAGTTGACCACTAATCGGTCAACTGGTTTGCCAGGAACTGTTGCAGGCCCCCGGATCATTGATCCGGGGGCTTTTCTTTTCGGCCTTAGTCAGGCAACAATGCACTCAGGGCATGCCCTTGCGGAGGAAAACAGTCATGAGCATCGAACTCGAAGAAATTGCCGAGTTTTTAAAACAGCACCACCCGTTCGATCTGTTACCTGACGAAGAAATCAACGCCTTGCCAAAGCGCCTCTCGGCCCGCTATTTCCGCGCTGGGACCAAGGTCCTCTCGCCCCAGGAACAATGCCTTCATCTTTACATCATCCGTACCGGCGGCACCGAAACCCGCGACCCGAACGGGCAATTGCTTGCCCGCCTTTCAGAGGGCGAATGCTTTGGTGTGCGCGCGATGTATCAGAATGGTCGCGCGGCAAATAACATTACAACTCTCGAAGACAGCCTGTGTTACTTGCTGCCCGAGAAGGATTTTCATGCGCTAACTGGCAAGTATCCGCAATTCAGCTATTTCTTCGCCCAGATGGGTGGCGAACGACTGCGCAGTGGCATGCAGTTGCTTGAAAGTCGCGATGACGATCAGCTCAAACTGATGAGTGTGAAGGTCAGTGACCTGATCGCCCGCGAACTGGTCAGCATCGACAAATCAGCCTCGATCCTTGAAGCTGGCCAGTTGATGAGCAAGGAACGCGTTTCCTGTCTGCTGATCACCGAAGGCGGTGATGGCGTTGCCGGGATCATGACCGACCGTGACCTGCGCAATCGTGTCATCGCCAAGGGCCGCAGTTATGATGAGCCGGTAACGGCCATCATGACCGAAAAGCCGATCTCGATCGATCCCGATCAGTACGCCTTTGATGCCCTTCTGACGATGACGCGCAATAATATCCGTCATCTGCCGGTGATGAAGGATGGCAAGGCAGTTGGCATGATCACCACCAACAACCTGCTGGCACGCCAGTCGCTATCGGCTGTTTACATGGCAGGTCGTATCGGCAAACTGACCGAACCCGAAGAAATGGCAAAGGTCATCGCCCAAGTCCCCGAACTTCTTAGCCACCTGATTGAAGCGGGCGCGACATCGCAAAATGCTGGACATATCGTAACGACCCTCTCGGATGCGGCGACCGCCCGGCTGCTGCAACTGGCAGAGGAAGAATTCGGCCCCCCGCCCGTTCCCTATGTCTGGATGGCGGGTGGGTCACAAGGCCGACAGGAACAAACAGCACTTTCGGATCAGGACAATTGTCTGATTATGGATGACGCCTATAACGCGGATCAGCACGGGGACTATTTCAAAAAGCTTGCCGACTTTGTCTGTGATGGTCTGAACAAGGTTGGCTATGTCTATTGCCCCGGTGAAATGATGGCCAGAACAGATGAGTGGCGGCAACCGGTGCGCACCTGGCAGCACTATTTCAACAAATGGATCGAACAACCCGAACCAAAATCATTGATGCTGTGTTCGGTCTGGTTTGATCTGCGCCCGGTCCACGGCACCAAAAGCCTGTTTGAAGACCTGCATCGCATGATCATCTCCAAGGCCAAGGACAACCGTATTTTCCAGGCCTATATGGTGGGCAATGCGCTGAGCCATCACGTCCCGCTTGGTTTCTTCAAGAATTTCGTCATGATCCGTGGTGGCGAACATGACAAGACCCTTGATCTGAAACATAACGGCGTGGTGCCAATCGTTGATGTTGCCCGAATTCACGCCCTTGCCAACGGTGTCGAGGCCGTAAACACCTATGAGCGGCTCAATGCCGTAAAGGCATTCCCATCCATCAGCAATCAAGGGGCGTCAGACCTTCTTGATGCCTTTGAATTCATCAGCATCACCCGCCTCAAACATCAGGTCCGTCAGATCCGGCGCGGCGAAAAACCCGATAACTTCCTGCAACCTGAAAGCCTGTCGGCCTTTGAGCGCAGCCATCTCAAAGATGCGTTCTCGGTGATCAAGAACCTTCAGGGCGCGCTTGAGCACGCCTTTGGCAAAAGCGGGACGTAAGCCATATGGGATTGCGCCAGAAAATCCTCGACAGTCGGCTGTATCGTGACTTCATCCAGCGCAAGGCAACCGGGCCTTTGCGGACCTATTACGATGTTCCGCCGGCCGATCCTGAAAGATCCGTGATGGAAACCGAATTCATCGCTCTTGATTTGGAAACCACCGGCCTTGATCCCAAAAAGGACGAAATCGTCAGCCTCGGCTGGGTAATTATCCGTCAGCTTTCGGTCGATTTTTCAAGTTGCGAACATATTCTGGTGCGGCCAACCAAGGAGCTCAGCGAAAGCTCGGTCGTGGTCCACCGGATCTTTGACAGCGATGTCGCCGATGCCCCCAGCATTGAAGCAGCCCTTGAGCATCTTTTGCCCCAGATGGCTGGCCGGGTTCTGCTATCCCACCATGCGCCGATTGAACTGGGATTCCTCGGCCAGGCCTGCAAACAGTTCTTTGGCGCGCCGCTGCAAATCCCGACGGTGGATACCCTGGTTCTGGCACTGCGTGACATCCGGCGCAGCGGTGAAACCATGAAATCCGGGGCGCTCAGGCTTGATACATTGCGCCGAAATCATAACCTGCCCCCTTTCCGGGCCCATAACGCATTGTCTGACGCGATTGCCGCGTCGGGCCTGTTTTTGGCCCAGATCGCCAAACGTGATCCGAAAGGCGAACTTGAGCTCGACCGGATACTGCGCTAATCGGTTATCAGGGCTCAAAAAATGCCCCACCAATAATAACAGCAGATCGGGAGCCACCAGCCTATGTACGTCTTTATCTTCTCAACCGTTGTTATCGGGTTTGCGTCGGCTGGCGTGGTCATGTTGCTGTTCCGGCTTTGGGGCCGCAAGGCACCGAAATATGTCATTCCGCTCGTCGCAGCGATTGCGATGTTTGGCTACATGATCTGGGATGAATACACATGGTTTGATCGCTACGAGGCCCGCCTGCCTCAAACCATCAGCGTCATTCAGACCTTTACTGACGAAAACATTTTCGCGCCATGGACACTGGTTTCCGCACCGACCAACCGCTTTACGGCGATTGATCGCGAAAAACTGGTATCCAATCCCCAAAACCCCGATGAAAAACGCGTCATGACCCTGCTGCTGCGCAAGGGCGGCGAAACCCTTGCCCTGACCCATCTTGTTGATTGTGCGCAAGGACGGCGTGGCTATATCACGCCCGATACGTCACTTGACAGCAACGGCTTCCCGACCGCGATGAATGAATGGTTTGATATGGATGCCGACGATCCCCTGCGCGCGGCGGTCTGTTCCTGAACGCTGTTTCCATCGCGAAATCGGATAACCTTTGGCCCGCCCTGTGGCGGGCCTTGTCATGTGTGGCAACAAAACTGATTTCGGCTATAGTGATGCAAACGCGCCCTTTTTCTTAAGTTACGGGTCCCTATGCCCCATTTTAGATCCCCATTGCCATCTGCAGTCGCCTTCTTTCTGATCGCGGTCGTATTCGTCGGCAGCATCTCAACAGCGGCCCGTGCGCGCGATATCACTGTCTTTGCCGCTGCGAGCCTGACCAATGCCATTGAAACTGCGGCCGCCACCTATGAAAAGGAAACCGGTGATACAATCCGCCTGTCCTTGGCAAGTTCCTCGACATTGGCGCGCCAGATCGCCGCAGGGGCACCGGCCGACATCTTCATCTCTGCCAACGAGAAATGGATGACCTGGTTAAATGATCAGGGTTTGCTTGTCCCCGGCAGCCGTCATGACCTGCTGACAAACCGTCTGGTTATTGTCGCCCCCAAAGATAGCAATCTTAGCCCGATTAAAATTAGCGATACTTCAGACCTGACAACATTGATCGGACCCAATGATCGCATTGCAGTCGGCGACCCGGACCACGTACCTGCCGGGATTTATGCCAAACAGGCACTGACATCTTTGGGGCAATGGGAAACGGTCGCACCAATGCTTGCGCGTACTGACAATGTTCGTGCGGCCCTGGCGCTGGTTGAACGGGGCGAAGCACCGATTGGCATCGTTTATCAAACTGACGCCGGCATTTCAGATAACGTCAAAAGCATCGGCACCTTCCCCGAAAACAGTCACCCGGTCATTACCTATCCTGTTGCCCTGACAGGTGATCAGTCCGAAACCAAAGCCATGAAATTCCTACTTTGGCTTTTGGGGGATGACGCGGGCCGCATTTTTGCCGACTATGGCTTTGAACCCGTTGCAACAACGCAAGCCAACGTGCCCGGAAAATGATCAGCTTAACCCCCGCCGAAATCGAGGCACTTCTGCTAAGCTTGCGCATCTCAGGCGTTGCTGTTGCTTGTGCACTGCCCTTTGCCATCATCGTCGCAACTGCGCTTGCCCTCGGTCGGTTTCCAGGGCGCTTTATTCTTGATGCGATTGTGCATCTACCGCTGATCCTGCCACCGGTTGTGATGGGCTATTTGTTGCTGATTGCCTTGGGCACACGGGCACCGTTGGGCGCTTGGCTGTATGAAACATTCGATCTGCGTTTTGTTTTTAGCTGGACGGGCGCGGCACTGGCATCGGCGATCGTAAGCTTCCCGTTTCAGGTCCGCGCCATCCGGCTGAGCCTGGAGAACGTCAATCCGGGTCTTTATCAGGCTGCCGAAACCCTTGGCGCCGGGCCGATTGACCGATTCTTTTCGCTGACACTACCCTTGGCACTCCCCGGTATCATTGCCGGTGCCATCACGGCCTTTGCCGCAAGCCTTGGCGAATTTGGTGCGATCATCACGTTCGTATCAAACATCCCAGGCGAGACCCGCACCCTGCCACTGGCGATCTATACTGCGATCCAGACACCGGGCGGTGAACTGGCCGCGGCACGTTTGGCGGCTCTTTCGATCGGCTTGGCCTTTGCCGGGTTGCTTCTGTCTGAATTGGCGCTCCGTCGTATTCGTAAGAGGGCCGCGTCATGAGCATCGGTGTCAATGTTGAACGCAGTCTCAAGACTTTCAGGCTTTCCGCCGAGTTCAATATTCCTGAACCGGGGATAACTGCCCTGTTTGGCCCTTCTGGCAGCGGCAAGACGACGCTCGTTAACATGATTGCCGGTTTGGTGCGCCCGGATCGCGGCCATATTCAAATCAACGACCATGTGCTTTTTGAACATTCGCGTGGCATCAACCTTCCGGTTCGAAAGCGTCGGGTTGGCTGCGTGTTTCAGGATAATCGCCTGTTCCCGCATAAATCGGTCCGCGACAACCTGTTTTACGGTGCACGCCGCAATCCCCACAAACTGCCACAGGATGAACAACAGGCCATCCTCGAGATGCTTGATATCTGGGATCTGATGGATCGCCGACCCAACCTTCTGTCTGGCGGGGAAAAGCAACGGGTGGCACTTGGGCGTGCGCTTTTGTCCAATCCGGACGTATTGCTGCTTGATGAGCCGCTTTCGGCCCTTGATCACGCCCGCAAACAGGAAATCCTGCCGTACCTCGAATGGTTGCGCGATCATCGCAAAATACCGATCCTGTATGTCACCCACGCGATTGACGAGGTCGCCCGCCTTGCCGATCACATGGTAATCATTGATCAGGGCAAAACACTTGCGACCGGGTCGGTATTTGAAATGCTGGGCCGCACGGACTTGGCGCCGCTTGCCGGGCGCTTTGACGCCGGAACGGTTTTGGCCGCCCGGATTGTCAGTCGTGATCCCAAGGCCGAGGTCAGCTTCCTTGAATGTGGCGGGCAACGACTTGTCGTGCCCTATCTTGGCCGTCCGAAAAGTGATCGTGTCCGACTGCATATTCGTGCCCGTGATGTGATGATTGCCCGCACCCCGCCGCACGATATCAGTGCGAACAACATCATTCCCGTCACCGTCACCAAAATCAGTGACGAGCCCGGTGACACCATCGATGTGACCATGTGCTTTGGTCAGGATGCGGACGCCACCCTTCTGGCGGAAACCAGTGGCCGTCCCAAAATTCATGCCCGCATCACGAAATGGTCGGGATCACGCTTAAAACTGCAACCCCATCAAAAGGTCTTTGCCGTGATCAAGTCGGTCACGGTCAATGGGCAGTTACGCGATCGCTAAAACTGACACACCAGGAAACGACAAACCCCCGTCGGTATCTTCGACGGGGGTTTGTTTTAAGGCTTAAGGGTGCTGATACGCACTGGGCGCTGGCCAATCCCATTTATCCTGCAAGGCCGGATCGGTTTCATAGATCTCGACCTTAAGCGGATAACAGGCGGCCTCATCACTTGAATGGCCGGTGCTGCAATCGCCACCCGGACAGGTCGACAAATTGCCCAGCAAATCGATCTCGGCAAACATTTCAAGATAGTCCCCCGGGCGTACCGGGCTTGCCTTCATGAAATACTGATGGGTGTCCTTGGTAAAGCCGGTGCACATGAAGACGTTCAACACATCATGCACATAGTGATCGGCTTCCTGCATCGACATGCCGGTCTCGTCCCTGAATGCCCGGCACAGGTTGGAATGGCAGCAATGGTGATAATCATTCCCTGACAGCAACCGGTTGGTGAACGGGTCGCAGCGCGTGCCAATCACGTCATGCACACTGCCGCCGTCCTCATCAAAACCATACCAATCAAGGGTATCTTCGCTGATCAGCGCCATCGAACGCAGATAGGGCATGTTGGACCACAAACGGTCGCCTGTGGTCAGGTGGGTCCGATGCAGGGCACGGGTTTTGCCGCTGAAAAACCGTTCCTTCAGGTCATTGGCATTCCAAAGGTTCAAATCACCGACTTGCGGCCCATCGACACTGACAATGCGGAAAAAGTATCCCTTGGGCACATGAAACGTGCGCGCATCGCGCGGCGGAACGATAACCTCGTTCACTTTCTTCATTGATGCCTTGAATTCGGCCAAGGTCGCAAAGTCAGGCTCGGGCAAGGTTCCGTTGGGATATACAACGACCGGCTTAATCGCGCGACGCTCGGCGGCGTCTGTAGGGGCTTGGTGCTGGGGCTTGAAAGTCATGGGGTGGCCTCGATAACAGGAAAATAGATGGGCGACAGAATGGCACAGTGACACGTTGACACAAGCCTGTTTCAACCTGTCCGACTGGCAGATCAACCGATCAACTAAACAAGCGGTGTGATCAATTCTTGGCGTTCGTCCCACGCATCAAGATTATCGACAACCAGTTGGCCCATGGCATCGCGGGTTTCCACCGTTCCACTCGCCAGATGCGGATAGAGCACAACGTTATGAAGATTGGCAAAGGCCGGATCGATATCCGGTTCATTTTCGAACACATCAAGTCCCGCGCCGGCAATCAACCCGTGCTGCAACGCCCGAATCAAAGCCGGTTCATCAATCACCGATCCCCGTGCGATATTGATCACGACACCCTCTTTGCCAAGGGCATCAAGCACCGCTTCATTAACGATCCCGTTGGTCGCGGCCCCACCGGGGCACGACAACACCAAGATATCCGACCATGTCGCGAGTGCAGTCAGATCGTCGAAGAACCGGTACTCGACATCCTTCTTGCTGCGTCCGAAATAGCCGACCTCGACACCGCTTGGAACTGCGCGTGATGCGATTGCCTGTCCGATCCGGCCCAGCCCGACAATGCCGAGCTTCTTGCCGCGTATACTTCTGGTCAATGCCATCGAACCTTTTGCGGCCCATTTTCCACTGCGTACCCAGTCGTCGCCCAAAACAAGCTTCCGCAAGGTTGCATGCATCAACATGATCGCCGTGTCGGCAACGTCTTCGGTCAGAACGTCAGGTGTGGTTGAAAGACGAATGCCGCGGTCACGCAGTGCCTTAAGATCAAACACATCATACCCAACGCCAAAGCTTGTAATGACTTCAAGGTTCGGTAGTTGCGCCAACAAGTCTTCCGGAACACCAAACCGCGCGGATGTCACAACGGCTCTGATCTGATCGCCCATTTCATCAAGAAATTTCTGCTTGTCCGGAACCAGGTCATAACGATGCAGATCGTGGCGTTCTGCCAACATGGCCGTGTAGGCCGGGCGAATATCAAGAAGGGCAAGGACGGAACGTATCATTGGGGCTTCTTTCGGTGGCTGCGTTTGCAGCAAACACTAGCGGCCTCAATCACCTGAGACAAGTTGATGCGCAGTTTCGTATCACCAGGACACCACATTCAACCTAATACGTTTGCCTGGATACAATAAGGGCGGGGATGGCAATCACCAAAACCCCGCCCCAATGCAGATTATTCTGCCGCGAATTCCTTGCAGCCGGTACACAGCAGATCAATGATGTGCAGGGCGAACGAACGCCAGATATCCATGCGGAAGCTTTGCTCGGCATCCCGCCAAAGAACAACCGTAACACCGTCAATCACTGTGCGGCAGCCACCACCAACAGGGATGCTGTCGATATCGCGCGGGCAACCGATGGTCAGCAACTCGCTCGCACGTTCGCCTTCGATGCGTACCGTGACTTCACGGGCTGACACCTCGGTCAGGCTGTGGGTTGCCGATGCATAGACATCCGCGCACACCTTCGTCACTGTGTCGGCATCATCCGGCTTGGCAATAATCAGCCATTCATCCGGGCCGAGACAGATGGACTCAGTCGTGCCATTGGCCGCACGTACGCCAACTGTGGTTGCCAGATCAACACCAATCGCCTTGGATACGGCCGGAATATTGGCCGCCCGCAAACGTAGCGAGAAACGGGCAACAGGTGCCATCAGGGTCAGTTTAACCTGCCCGGAAGCAACGATCGGACCTGGCGTAAATGCGTGTGTAAGTACCGTCATTTTTCTGTTCCCCGCCTAGAGTTTCAACCGTTCGCCTTCGGGATCGTAAAACACGGTCCCGGTGACGGTCGCCTTGATCACACGATCTGGCATCGGAATGTAAATGGTTTCACCCATACGATTGAAACCGTCTTCAAGCAGCGCCATGGCAATCGGGCGACCTGCGGCATCGCTGTGATAGCTTGATGTCACGTGACCAACCATTTTCATCGGCTTGGGCTGGTTCGGATCAAGAACGATCTGCGCCCCTTCCTCAAGCTTGGTTTTGCCATCTTCGGTGAGAAGACCAATCAACTGCTTGCGGCCTTCGGCAACGAGGTCCGGACGCGCGAGACCGCGCTTGCCAACGAAGTCTGGTTTCATTTTACCGATTGCCCAGCTCAACCCGGCATCATGCGGGGTGACTGTGCCATCGGTGTCCTGACCGACAATGATATAGCCCTTCTCGGCACGCAGCACGTGCATGGTCTCAGTCCCATAGGGGCAGATATCGTATTTCTTGCCTGCTTCGAACAGCATTTCCCAAAGGGCGCGACCGGCATGGGCCGGAACGTTGACCTCAAAGCCGACTTCGCCGGTAAAGCTGATGCGGAACAAGCGCGCCGGGAAGCCACCCACGCGGCATTCGGCAACTGACATGTGCGGGAAGGCCTCATCAGACATATCCAACCCTTCGACAAACGGCTCAAGCACCTTGCGCGCATTTGGGCCGTTCAGTGCAATGGTCGCCCACTGCTCGGTCGTTGAAGTCAGCCAGACATCAAGGTCCGGCCACTCGGTCTGAAGGTAGTCTTCCATCATGTTCAGAACACGCGCCGCACCACCGGTCGTGGTTGTGACATGGAAGCGATCATCGGCCAGACGACCAATGACACCGTCATCACGGATAAACCCGTCATCGCCCAGAAGAAGGCCATAACGTGCCCGCCCCGGTGCCAGCTTGGTCCAGGGGTTGGTGTACATGCGGTTCATGAATTCAACCGAATCCGGGCCAACCACCTCGATCTTGCCAAGGGTCGATGCATCAAAGATGCCGACACTCGCACGCGTCGCAAGGCATTCGCGCGACACGGCTGCATGCATGTCTTCGCCGTCTTTAGGGAAGTACCATGCACGGCGCCACAGGCTGACCGGCTCGTAAGCGGCACCGTTTTCTTCGGCCCAACTATCGATCGGGGTTTTACGCGTCACTTCAAAGTGACTGCCCTTGTGATAACCACAGAAGGCGCCAAAGGTCGTCGGGGTGTAAGGCGGACGGAAAGTCGTCAGACCGACTTTCGGCTGCGGCACACCCAATGCGTCAGAGGCAATATTGAGGCCGTTGATGTTTGACATCTTGCCCTGATCGGTTGCCATGCCGTTGGTGGTGTAGCGTTTGACATGTTCGATCGAACGCATGCCTTCGCGTACCGCCAGACGAAGGTCCTTGGCCGTCACGTCGTTCTGGTAATCGACAAAGGCACGTGCCTTGCCAGCATCCAGATCGGTCGGCAGTTCCTTGTGGCTGACACCGGTTCCCGAACGGTCATTGGCAACGCCGTAGCTTGCCGCCTTGGCCTTTTTGCCAAGGCTTTTGGCCACAGCCGCGCCCATTTCCGCACCGTCATTCAGGACCGCTTCAATGCCCCACAAGCCACGGCCCGCACCGGCGATTTCGCATTCTTCTGCCTTGTGATCGGGCAAGAAGGTCTGGCGTTCGTCGTCCCACTTAAGCGTTCCCTTGGTGTGGGAAAACAGATGCAGCGACGGCGTCCAGCCCCCCGACATCAGAAGGCAATCACATCCGATTATTTCAGCCTGACCGACCGTCGATCCGGTCACCGGGTTGACCCGAACCGATTTGACACGCAGGCGGCCTTCGGTGCCGGTCACGGTATGACCGGCCATGATGCGAATGCCGCGTTTGGTGGCCTCGGCAATCAGATCGGCATTCGGTTCGGAACGGGTATCGACGATGGCAGCAATGGTGGTGCCCGCATCGGCCAGATCAAAGGCTGCGTACCATGCGCTGTCATGGCTGGTGACGATGACAGCCTTGTTGCCAACCCGCACACCATAGCGGTTGATGTAGGTCTGGGCCGAACCGGCAAGCATCACTCCCGGGCGGTCATTGCCATCAAATACCAGCGGTTTTTCCAGTGCGCCTTGCGCCAGAACAACCTGCTTGGCGCGGACACGCCACATGCGTTCACGCGGGGTTTCTGCATCCGGGCTGGCCAAGTGATCAGTCAGTTTTTCACACAGACCAACCATGTTCTGGTGGTAATAGCCAATCGCCGTCGTGCGGGTCATGACTTTGACGCCAAGCTCTTTGAGTTCCGCCACGGTTTTGGCAACCCAATCCCATGCTGGCACATCTTCAATCACGGCCGACGGCTCAGACAGAAGCGAACCACCCGCTTCGGGGTTTTCGTCAACAAGGGTCACTTGCGATCCGGCACGTGCCGCCGTAAGGGCAGCAGCAAGACCGGCAGGACCAGCACCAATGATCAGAACATCGGTATGCAGGTAGCGCGAAGCATAGTGATCTGGATCCGGTTCGGTCGGCGAAACGCCAAGACCGGCCGCCGCACGAATAAACGGCTCATAGACCTTGTCCCAGAAGGATTTCGGCCACATGAAGGTCTTGTAATAGAACCCTGCCGAAAACAGCATATAGGCCTTGTCATTGATCGCACCAATGTCGAATGACAGACTGGGATAGCGGTTCTGGCTGTTGACCTGAAGACCGTCCCAGATTTCCTGAACAGTCGCACGGGTGTTTGGCTCAAACCGGCCCGGACCACGGCGCGTGCCGACCAGTGCGTTCGGTTCTTCCGAACCGGCCGTCACGGCACCACGCGGGCGGTGATATTTAAACGAGCGACCCATCAGGTGAATGCCATTGGCCAGCAATGCCGATGCAATGGTATCGCCTTTGAAACCTTTGATCTTCTTGCCGTCAAAGGTGAACTGGATGGGTTGGGTGTGATCGACGCGACCACGCCCGGAAACGCGGAAGCTGCTCATTTCGATTTCTCCAACAGTTTGGACAGTTCAGGACGGGGATCATCGGTTTTATAGGTGATCAGGAACCGGTCACTGACAGTGTCACGCACGGCGTTGAAATATCGACCGCAGCCATGGAAGTGGCGCCAGCGTTCATAATGCGGGCCCTTCACGTTGGTGCGGATGAACAGGAAATCACGCCATTCTTCGTCACTGACCGACGACGGATCGGCCGGACGTGCAATATGCGCTTCGCCGGCATAGGTAAATTCCAGTTCCGGCAGGGTCTGATTGCAATAGGGGCAATGGATCAGAAGCATGTCCGGTCTCCTTAGTGCGCAACAGCGGCAGCAGCGGCTTCGTCAATCAGACGGCCGGTGCTGAAACGTTCAAGGGTGAAGGGCGCGTTGGCCGGATGCGGATCATCCTTTGCCACGGTCCATGCCAGTGTATGGGCGGCACCCGGGGTTGCCTTGAACCCGCCGGTACCCCAGCCACAGTTGACATAAAGACCCGGTACCGGCGTCTTGCCAAGGATGGCTGAACGGTCCGGGGTCACATCGACAATACCACCCCACTTACGCAGCATGCGCATGCGGTTGAAGATCGGGAAGATCTCGCAGATCGCGGCAACCGTATGCTCGATCAGAGGCAGGCCGCCACGCTGGGAATAACTGGTGTACTGGTCGGTGCCCGACCCGATCACGAGCTCGCCCTTGTCAGACTGGCTGATATAGGCATGCACGCTGTTGGACATGACCACACAGGGGAAGATCGGCTTGATCGGCTCGGACACCAGCGCCTGCAACGGATAGCTTTCAAGCGGCATGCGAACACCTGCCGTATCCATCACGACCGAGGTATGACCGGCGGCCGAAACAGCAACCTTTTTCGCACCAATGAAACCCTTGGCGGTTTCAACACCGGTGACACGGCCATCCGGGCCACGGCGAATGGCGGTTACCGGGCAGTTCTGAATGATATCAACACCGCGTGCTGCCGCCCCACGGGCATAACCCCATGCCACCGCATCGTGGCGCGCGGTTCCTGCGCGACGCTGAAGCGCCGCGCCAACGACAGGGTAACGCGCAGTCGGCGAAATATCGAGGGGTGGGCAAAATTCCTTGGCTTCCTCGGCTGACAGCCAGACGTTATCGACACCGTTAAGGCGGTTGGCATGTACGTGGCGCTGGAAGCTTTGAACGTCATGAACGTTGTGCGCGAGCATCAGAACGCCGCGCTGCGAATACATGACGTTGTAGTTCAGTTCCTGGCTCAGGCCATCCCACAGATCAAGTGCATGGTCATAAAGCTTGGCACTTTCATCATAAAGGTAGTTCGACCGAATGATCGTCGTGTTACGGCCGGTGTTCCCACCGCCAAGCCAGCCCTTATCGATCACGGCGACATTGGTGATGCCGTGTTCCTTGGCCAGATAATAAGCCGCACCAAGACCATGACCACCCGCGCCGACGATGATGACATCGTATTCGGCCTTCGGCTCACTGTCGGGCCATTGCGGCTCCCAGTTCTTTTGGCCGCTAAGGGCGTTTTTGATAAGCGATAGCGCAGAAAAATGGGTCATGATTATACGATCCCCCGATTTACCATTGCCGGAACTCTATCAATGTCCATGCTCTGCGGACTGGATAATTGCGACAATTTCATTGTATATTTTTGCCATGAACTCTTTTTCGAGCCCGGGATCAAACCCCGGCAAACCCAATGCAAAAAAGCGCCTTCGCGTCGCCTTTCTGCTGGCAGACAATTTCACGCTGACAGCGTTTGCCAGTTTTGTCGATGTCTTGCGTCTTTCGGCCGATGAAGCCGACCGTTCGCGGCCCATTCACTGCGACTGGACGGTGCTGTCTGATACCATGAACCCGGTACGATCAAGTTGCGGGGTCAAGGTGCAGCCTGACACGCGTCTGCGCAATGCCGGTGACTACGACTATATCGTGGTTGTCGGCGGCCTAATTCAAGAACAGGGCGGGTTTTCATCTGATTGCATTGCCTATCTCAAGGCGGCTGCGGCCAAGGGCAAAAATCTGATTGGCTTGTGTACCGGTGTTTTCGCGCTGTATGAGGCGGGACTGCTTGAAGGATACCGATGCTGTGTTAGCTGGTTTCACCATGACGAATTCGTCGCACGGTTCGAAGCCGCCCAACCGGTTTCCGATCAGATCTTTGTCGTCGATCGGGATCGCCTGACCTGTTCGGGCGGGCATGGGGCCGCGCATCTGGCGGCCTGGGTGGTGGAAAAACACATCGGCCGCACGGCGGCGACCAAAAGCCTGAGTATCATGATCATTAACGAGGCCATGACCGGCGAAAATCCGCAGCCGGGCTTTCAGACCGATCTGGTTGCCCGCGAACCACTGGTGAAAAAGGCGCTTTTGCGAATGCGCCAGAATATTGAGTCGCCCGAAACCGTCGCCAAAATGGCCGAAAAACTTGGCGTCACACGCCGTAAGCTCGAACGCGCGTTTAATGCCGATATCGGCATTTCACCGTCACGAGCGGCGCTGCGCATCCGGCTTGATGCCGCCAAGAAGCTGCTTGGCGAAACGGGAAAAACCACCACCCAGATCGCACTTAGCACCGGTTTTTGCGACGCATCGCATTTCATTCATGCCTTCAAGGCCGAAATCGGCATGAACCCGTCGGAATACCGAAACACGGTTCCGACGGCCCAGCCCTGATCAGGCATCAATGGTGACTTGCCCGATCGGGTTCGAGCAGCAAGCAAGGATATAGCCTTCCTCGATATCGTCGTCCGTGATCCCGCCATTGTGGACCATATGAACCTGCCCTTCGGTCTTGCGCACCTTGCACGTCCCGCAAATCCCCATCGAACAGCCTGACGGGATCACAAGGCCTGCCGTGCGCGCCGCGGCAAGGACGGTATCGGTTTGGGTGCAATTTGCCGTGATGCCAGATGCGGTGAATGCGATGACCGCCTTGCTGTCTTCATCAGGCACGACATCATCTGGCACTTCTTCTGCTTCCAACGTCGGCGCGTGGAAGCTTTCCTGATGGTAGCGATCCATATCATAGCCAAGCCCGACAAGAACCTCGCGCACGGCCTGCATGAACGGTTCCGGTCCGCAACAGAACACTCCACGTTCAAGATAATCCTGCGCCATCAGACCCAGCATCAGCTGATTGAACGTCCCCAAATACCCGGTCCACGGCTTGTAGGGATCGGCTTCTTCAACCACCCATTTCAGGGCAATACCATTGATCCGCGACGCGCTGTGTTCCAGGCGTTCGCGAAAGATGATCTCGGAGGGGCGTTTTGCACAATTGACGAATACAATGTCGGGATCACGCCCGGCGTCATAAAGATAGGTCGTCATCGACATCATCGGCGTGATACCCGACCCCGCCGAAATGAACAGATATTTATCCGCCGGATGATTAACCAGTGAAAAGCTGCCCGCCGGCCCCTTGGCCCGAATGCGCACGCCCGGACGCAAATGATCCAGCATCCAGCGCGTGCCGACCGAACCCGCCTGCGCCTTGACCGTTACTGTCAAGGATGTCGGCCTCGATGGCGAAGATGAAATCGTATAGGTCCGATAAAGCGGCCCGCCCGGCACCGGCAGCTCGAGGGTCAAAAACTGCCCGGGGTCATAACTAAACAACGCGCCCGATACCGACTGGAAGCAAAATGTCATGACATTGGGGGCTTCTGGCAGGAACGAAACACATTCCAGTTCCTCGGAGTCCGACCAGAAGGCAAGCTTTGGTTTCTCGATCACAGACATCGCCCTACTCCGCCGCGATCAATCTGGTTTGGGTCAGCCTGTCCAGCAGGGTTTTCGCATACCAGTTGCCAAACTGGGCAACACCGGCTTCGTGGATTTCGGAATACGGACCAACCTTGTAGGCTGGTGTCGCAATGCCACGCTGATTGTTTTCGACCACTTCCTTGTCTTCGGCATTGGTCGCAAGCCAGACTTCGGTCAGTCGTTTCAGATCATAGTCACGGCCTTCAACCGCGTCCTTGTGCACAAGCCATTTGGTGACGACTTCGGTTTCCATCGGGCTGATCGGCGTCACACGGAAAACAAGCGCATGATCAGACAGGAAATGGTTCCAGGTCGATGGATAATGGAACTTCAAAAGCGATCCGGCATTTTTGAACGGGATGTTGGAGTTCGGCAGGCTGACAGCCGCCTTGGTGTCGAGAGTATAACTTTCGGCTTCCCCCAAAAGCGGCACACGCACCAGACGCCATTCACCACTATCGGCCATCTGATAGGCAGATGGCGCGCCAACCGCCTCGCAGCGGGCCACATGATCATCAAGCACACTGGCCACAACACCATCGGACGTACTGCCAATCGCACGCGCATCTTCCGGGAAGGTCCGGCACAAAGACGGGTGGTTGCCCCCGCAGTGATAGCATTCCCGATTATTCTCCCAGACCAGCTTCCAGTTGGCCTTTTCGATAATCGTGCTTTCAAACGCGACCTTGGAATTTTCAAGATCGTGTGGCGCAAGATAGCGTTCGGCAGCCTTGGCGAACGGTTCGATATCCGGCGCATTTTCAGCCAGACAAATGTAAACCAACCCGTGGATCACCCGGCAATGAACCGGGCTTAGCCCGAATTTTGAATTGTCAAAATCCGGCCCCATGTCACGCGCCCAAAGCAACTTGCCATCAAGGTCGTAGGTCCACTGGTGATACGGGCAAACCAACCTTGGATTCCGGCCCTTTTTCGTTTTACACAGAACCGACCCGCGATGGCGGCATGAATTGTGAAAGGCACGCACCACCTGATCATTGCCGCGTACGATCACGACGGAATAAGCACCGACTTCATAAATGACGTAATCGCCCGCCTTGGCAATTTCACACGCTGGGATCGCAAACAGCCATTCCTTGTAATGAATGTTTTCAAGGTCGAGCTCAAAGATCGACTGATCCGTATAGAACGGCTGTTCCAGGGAATATCCGGGAACGCGACGCGCCAAAAGCTCTTGGACTGAATGCGGCATAACGGGCATGGCGGAAATCCGTTTCTTGATGGTTGGAAGCAACCAAAAGTGTGAACTTCATGCCACGATTTACAACGGCATTAATTTTCATCTTGGTTTAGCTCAGCTAATCTGAAAAACTCACCTAAGTTACCCTGCTCTGTTTTCAGGAGAGGCTCTTGGCCCGCCCATATGATCTGTCTTCGATAAATGCCCTGATCTGCTTTGAGGCAGCTGGTCGCAACATGAGCTTCAAGGATGCGGCGGCGGAACTTAATGTGACGCCAGCGGCTGTAAGCCACCAGATCAAGGCGCTTGAGGCCGATATTGGCAGTGCGCTTTTCATTCGCCGCAACCGAGGGGTGGAGCTGACCGAGAAAGGCGCCTTCCTTCTCGTTGCCCTGCAACGGGGCTTTGAAACCATTTCCGATACGGTCATTCAGTTGCGCGATCAACCCGAAACGGTTGATGTCACAATCCGCACGACAACGGCGGTCAGTTCACTTTGGCTTACGCCAAAAATTGCCGCCTTCTGGAAAATTCATCCCAATATTACGGTCTCGCAAATTGTCTCGGATGTGCCCGGCATGACCGGGTATTGCGATCTCAGCATCCATTACAGCAACCCTGATGATGGGGCGGACGGATACTACAAACTGTTTCAGGATCGCGTGGCCGCCATCGGCACACCGGCGTTTAAGGCCGAACAAAACGTCGAAACGATTGATGATCTGCTGCGTGCGCCCCTGATCCACCTGCATAACGAGGAAACCGACTGGACAACATGGACCGACTGGTTCCGCGCATTGGGACGCCCGGCCCCAAAAGGCCGCAGCTTTAAGCTCAACAATTACACGATTGCATTACAGGCCGCGCAGGATGACGTCGGTGCGGTGCTTGGCTGGGACGAACTGGTTGGGCCTCTGCTGGAAGACGGGCGCCTGATCAAACTTGTGCCTGACGAAATCCCATCCCCCATGGGGTTTTATCTGCGCGTCCATCCGCGCGCATCCGAAAAGGCCCGCATATTTGTCGACTGGCTGATTGATGCCGCCTGAAATTAGGGGAAACGGCAAGCGTGACACATAGCCACGCTTGCCGCACACATCAGACGTCTTTTAACAAACGCAATGCATCATAGATCGCCGCATGGGTATTGCGTGCGGACACCGCATCGCCAATCCGGAAAAGCTGATAGGTCCCGTCGGGATTGCGGACAACCGATTGTGGTTTTCCGGCCAGAAGGTCGTCATGCGACATTTCACCATGGTTCGATGAGCCGGGCTTGAGATCAAAATAGATATCATCAAGCGGAATGGTGCCGTGGTTGACCACGATCTGATCGACGATGCGTTGCTTGACAACCCCGCCATAGTCACTGCCGACATGTGCAATGAGTTGATTTCCCTGCTTTTCCACCGCTTCAAGGCGATAGGTCACCGTAAAGGTGGTATCAAGCTTCTGCATGCTGCGCATATAGGGCACAAGGTTCATCGCCATGACTTCGGGCGCGAATGACCGATCCGGGGTCATGATTTCGACCTTGGCCCCTGATTTGGCAATCAGTTCGGCTGCCTGTAAACCGGCATGATCCCCGGCATCATCATAAACCAGAACATTGGCACCCGGCTTGACGTCACCCGAAATGATATCCCAGGTCGACACAACCAGATCATTGCCCTTTGACAGGACTTCGGTATCGGGCATGCCCCCGGTGGCGATGATCACCACATCGGGGTTTTCGGCCACAATCGTGTCGGCCTCGGCCCAGGTATTGAAATGGAAACTCACGCCAAGTCGGGTGCATTCAGCCATGCGCCATTCAATGATGCTGATCATTTCGCGGCGGCGTTCATTCTGTGCGGTCAGGCGGATCTGCCCGCCCGGATTGGGGGCGGCTTCATAGACAACAACTTCATGACCACGTTCGCCAGCAACACGGGCGGCCTCCATGCCCGCCGGGCCAGATCCGACGATCACGACCTTCTTGCGGGTTTCTGCCGCCTCGATGATTTGAGGCATCGAAAGCTCACGCCCGGTTGCGGCGTTGTGGATGCAATAGGCCGACCCGCCCTGATAGATGCGATCAAGGCAATAGTTGGCCCCGACGCATGGGCGGATTTCATCTTCGCGCTTTTCAATAATCTTGCGGACAATATGCGGATCGGTGATGTGTGCGCGCGTCATGCCGACCATATCGACCTTGCCCGATGCAATCGCATGGCGCGCAGTCGCAACATCGGGGATCTTGGCAGCATGGAATGTCGGAAAATCTGTGGCCGCGCGAATTTCACCGGCAAAATCCAGATACGGCGAGTTCGCCATGCCCTGAATCGGGATCACATCGGTCAGTCCGGCATCCGTATCGATATGCCCGCGAATGACATTGAGGAAATCGACCATGCCACTGTCTTTAAGACGTTTGGAAATCGACAGGCCATCTTCCTTGGTCAATCCACCCTCAAGGTCTTCATCGCCGGTATAGCGCACACCGACAATGAAATCTGGCCCGACGCGTTTGCGAATTTCGGTCAGAACATCAAATGTAAAGCGCAGGCGGTTATCAATGCTGCCACCATAAGGACCATCAAGTTTGTTGGTCAGCGGTGACCAGAACTGATCCATCAGATGGCCATAGGCCTGAAGCTCGATCCCGTCCATACCGCCTGCCTTCATGCGTTCGGCCGCATCGGCATAATCCTTGATGATGCGTTCGATATCCCAGTCTTCCATCTTTTTCGGAAAGGCCCGGTGGGCGGCTTCGCGCTTGTGCGATGGGGATACCACTGGCAACCAGTTTGCCTTGTCCCAACGCGTGCGACGGCCAAGATGGGTCAGCTGGATCATAACCGCAGCACCCTGTTCATGCACCGCGTCGGTCAGATCCTTCATCCACGGAACGACTTCATCCTTCCAGACCAGCAGGTTGTTGAAAACCGGCGGACTGTCCTTTGACACCGCAGCCGACCCCGCCGTCATCGTCATGGCAACACCGCCTTTGGCGCGTTCGACATGATAGGCGCGATAACGGTCCTTTGGCATGCCATCCTCGGGATAGGCCGGTTCGTGCGACGTCATCATGATGCGGTTACGCAGCGTCAGATGTTTAAGCTGATAAGGCTGAAGAAGCGGATCGTTGGACATGTGCGGGGCTCCGGTTTGGACTCTCTGCCCATGACGATATTCAGAAATGTACAGTTATGTCAATTTTAAGTTCACTCATGTATATTTTGAATACATTCATGTACACTCTGCTTGTCGCGATCCGGGCAGTTTGCTAAGGAAACGTCCATGGAAGAACTGATTGAAGATATCGCCGAGCAAAACAGCGCCGGGCAAAATAGCGGCTGGCGCGGATCGGCCGAGGTCTGGCTGAATGCGGCTTATGACGCCCTGCTTGAAACCGGTGTCGATGGCGTGAAGATTCAGCCATTGGCAAAGCGCCTGAACCTGTCACGCACCAGCTTCTATTGGTTTTTCAAAGACCGGAAGGAATTGCTGGGTGCGCTGCTTGATCTGTGGCGCGAAAAGAACACCGGCAATCTGATCAAACAGACAGAGGCCTATGCCGAAACCGTCTCGGAGGCGATGCTGAACATCATCGATTGCTGGCTGATGCCCGACCTGTTTGACTCGCGTCTTGAATTTGCCGTGCGCAGCTGGTCGATGCAGTCCGACGATGTCAGGGCTGAAATTGAAAAGGCCGATCAGCATCGCCTTGATGCGCTCGCCAAATTGTTCATCCATTTTGGACAGGAAGAACGCATGGCCGACGTCCGCGCCCGTGCGATCTATCTGGTACAGATTGGCTATATCTCGATGAAAGCAAACGAAGACCTGGCCGTGCGCATGGCACGCATTCCGGGCTATGTCGAAACATTCTGCGGCCAGGCCCCGACGCAAAGTGAACTCAACCGGTTTTACGCGCGGCACAATTTTGCGCCCTGAACCGGTCAGCTCATCAGATTTGCAGGGCGGCCAAAGCCACCTTTCGGCTCAGAACTCTGCCTTGAAAATCGTATCATCAAGGAATTGATCCATACCAACAAGTGATCGATCCGGTGCGTCTGCGGCACCTTCAACGCGCCAGTCATCCTGCGGAACCAGAACATCCAGCCCGGCAACTGCCGTTCGATAAAGGTCCGGCCGGAAGACATCGGGAATGACGGCTTTAAGATCCGTGTCTTGGGGAATTTGTCGCCAACGCTTCATTTGTTCGCCAATCCAGCGCCCCTGCGACAACCATGGGAAAGTTGCGGTGTAGCGGTAAAAAACGTGGCGGTCAGGCAGATCAATGGGCGGCTCCCCCGGACGCAACACCGGCTTACCGCTCAGCGATGCCTTAAGCACTTCAAACGGCGCGCCGACATTCGCCTCCTCAGACAGTATGTGGGCCAGCTCCACACGGCTCCCCGGCTGGTCTGCCCATTCAGCAGCCCGGACAAGCGCACGCACAAGTGCAGAAACAAGTTCCGGATTGCTTTGCGCCCAGTCTTCCCGCAGACCAAGAACCTTCTCCGGGCTTCGTGACCAGATATCGTCCTTAAGCGCAACAATCACACCATCACCGTGAAACACCGCCCGCTGGTTCCATGGTTCACCAACGCAATAACCATCCACCCAGCCATTGCGCAGACTGTCAAACATGCGCGGCGGCGCGATCACGCCGATATTCACATCCATGTCCGGATCAATCCCGGCTGCCGCCATCCAATAGCGAAGCTCATAGTTATGGCTTGAGAACGGAAACACGGTGGCCAAGGACAGGATCGGGCGCCCTTCGGCCTTGTCTTCATCAATGACCTTTTTAAGCGCCCTTGCGGACCGCCCGCGCGGCCCAAGCATCGCATTCGGGTCGGCCTCCAACATACGTTGATAAAGCTGGGTCGAGACCGTAATCGCATTACCACCACGGCCCAACGCCATCGGCACGACGATGTTCTGAACCGGCAGTCCGCCAAGCCCAAGCCGTGCAGCAATCGGAATTCCCGCCAAAAGATGGGCTGCCTCGAACATGCCAAAGGAAAGCTTGTCACGAATGGCCGCCCATGACATTTCACGGACCAGTTCCAGATCGATATTTTCCTGCTGGGCAAACCCCATGGCGCGCGCCACCACCGGAATGGCACAATCGACCAGTGGAACAAAACCAAGACGAACCTTGTTAGCCATCCATCAAAACTCCAACTGAAACGCCGTGATGACGCTTTGCGCGATTTCGTAAATCTTGCGATTTTGCTTCATGGCGTTTTTGCGCAACAGCGCATAAGAATCTTCTTCGGACAGACCTTTTTCTTTCATCAGGATGCCCTTGGCCCGTTCAATCAGTTTGCGTTCATTGAGCTTTGCCTGCGCTTCATCACGTTCGCGGCGCAGCTGATCAAAGACGTTGAACCGTGAAATCGCCATTTCGACAATCGGGCGAATGCGGTCCTGACGCAGGCCATCAACCACATAGGCACTGACACCTGCCGACACCGCCTCGTGGATCATGGATGCGTCACTTTGATCAACGAACATCGCAATCGGGCGCGCAATGGCGCGTGACACCTGAAACATCTGTTCAAGCGTATCGCGGTCGGGGTTTTCAAGATCGATGATGATGATGTCTGGTGCCAACGCCTGAATGCGTTCAACCAGATTGTGGGACGTGCCGATACGGGCCACGCGGGTATAGCCGCTTTCAACCAGACCACGTTCGACAATCGCCGCACGGTCCGGATTTTCGTCAATCACCAGAATGTTGAATTCTTCCAGCTTCACCAACTAACCCTAACTCCCTTACAGCCTGCAATGGCTGCGCCTCTCTGACGTATCTTTTTATATGCTCCGTCCCGTTTGCGGGTCCGGATTACTGGTTTCGGGATGCGGTCGGAACCGCATCCCGAAAAGATCATATCAAACAGCGTATCTTACTCAGCCGGAACCGGCTGCGCTGTACCCGAAGTTCCGAAACGTTCTGACTGCGCCGCATCGAAGCGTGCCTTTTCTTCGGCCTGGGTTTCCGCCGAGAAACGTACCGCCAAAGCTGCGAACGAGCAGATGATCACGGCCAGACCGAGATACAGAAGACCTTCCTGATAGGTAAGTGCTTCGGACTTGAACAGGAAGCCTGCTGCGACCGCGCCGGCATTACCGCCCGCACCGACAATACCTGCAACAGAACCAAGCGCCTTGCGGTTAACGAACGGAACAATCCCGAAGGTCGCACCTTCTGACATCTGAACAAACAGCGAGAAGACGATCATCACCGAAACGGCCACAACCAGTGCTTCCATCTGCGAGAAGGCAACAAGTGCGACGCCTTCGATGAACAGTGCCATGAACAGGAATTTCACACGACCCGAAAGGCCACCCTTGGCAGCAAATTTGTCAGAGAACACACCGCCCAGCGTACGGGCAAAGATGTTCATCAAACCAAACAGACCGGCAATCATGCCAGCGGTTGCCAATGATAGCTCAAACTTGTCGAAGAAATAGATCGCTGCAATGTTGTTGATCGTCAGTTCGACACCAAAGCAGGCGGCATACACCAGGAACAATGCCCAGACACGGTAATCGGAAACGGCTGCCATCATGCCCTTGGCGGCACCGGCAGTATCGTCTTCCGGCTTAAGCGCGCCACTTTTGCGCATGTCGGCATAGTTGCCTTCCGGGCAATCGGTGGTGAAGACCCAGTACAGCACGGCAACAACCAGCATGATCGCACCCGGGAACACCATCGCCAAGCGCCAGCCCATGGTTTCAGCCACGCCAAAACCAAGAACCATCGCAAGGATTGCTGGCATGACCATCTGGGTCACGCCACCGCCAAGGTTACCCCAGCCCGCCGTCGTGGCATTGGCCGTCCCGACAACGTTTGGCGCAAACATCATGGAGGTATGATACTGCGTTATGACAAAGGATGCGCCGATGGACCCAATAGCCAGACGGGCAAGCAGGAAGGTTTCATAACTGTCGGCAAGACCGATCAGCATGACCGGAAGCGACCCCAGCACCAGAAGACCGGTATAGGTCTTGCGCGGACCGATCTTGTCGCAAAGCGGTCCGATCAGAAGTCGGACCAGAACCGTAATCGCGACCGAGGCAATGATGGTACTGCCGATTTCGCTTTTGCTAAGACCCAGATCATCGCGCACCAGCGGCATCAGCGGTGCGATCCCGAACCAGCCAAAGAAGCACAGGAAAAATGAAAGCCAGGTGAGGTGAAAAGTACGCATCTGGACAGTCTTGAGACTGAATAGATTTATGCGTGTAGCCTTGTTCTTGATTTCCATAACATTGAAGCCCTTCGTTTAGGTCGCGCAGAGCTTGATGTTTGCTTTGTACGACCGACGGTTTTTCCCCATGGGCCTCATGCTTCATCTGGAAGATGTCCGCAGGCGGCCCGTCATTCGTATCGGAAAGGCTGCGCGCTCATCGCGCTGCTGTTCCAAACGTCTGATCGTCCGCCGTTGGACGAAGAACTGTGAGCCACCCGTCATTGGGCATGCTTTCGTCAAAGCTGCTCACACGAAACCGGTATTGCAAACACCGCGCCAGTTCTTCCGCGATGCGGGACAATTCCATCAAATGGTTGAAAATAATCATAATTTGACGACCGCATCTGCACAGGATGTTTTTCAATGCGACAAAATGACTATTTTTTGCACAAATTTAAATCACTCGCTTTTATTGATGATTATTTTTTAATCACTGCGGTAAACCCAGCCAAATTCGTCAATCTGCCGAGCAAACCTTTTCATCAATATTTTCAGTTTGTTAAAAGATAATTTTCTCAATCTTCAATTCTGGCACGGCACTTGAATACATTGATGCAAGAGCGCGGGCAGTGTCGCCTGCGGCTCCGGCGAAAAAGCCGATTGTATATATAAAGAATCCAAAGACGGGTTCACCGGATAACGACGTCCGTTGCGAAATGCCTCTTTTGAGGGCAGGCCGCATCGGGCGTTTTTTTGTGCCAATTCGCATCCCGCGACGAGGAGCCAGAGACAAATGAACCACGTCACTGCTGCATTACGAACCGCCAAAGCCCGCCTGGTTGTCATCGGCAACGGCATGGCCGGCATGCGGACCGTTGAAGAAATCCTGAACCGCGCACCGGACAAATATGACATCACCGTTTTCGGTGCCGAGCCGCGCGTGAACTATAACCGCATCATGCTGTCGCCACTGTTGTCTGGCGAAAAGGATTTCGACGAAATCGTGATCAACACCCCGGAATGGTACACCGAAAACAACATCCATCTTTATTCCGGTGACCCGGTGATCAAGATCGACCGCGACCGCAAAGTGGTGATTTCCAAAAGCGGAACCGAAACTGAATATGACCAGCTTTTGCTGGCAACCGGTTCTGATCCGATCATCATCCCGGTTCCCGGTCACAAGCTTGACGGCGTAGTCACCTTCCGCGATGTCGATGATGTCGACACCATGCTGGGTGCTGCTGCTAAGGGCGGCCCGGCTGTCGTCATCGGCGGCGGCCTTCTGGGCCTTGAAGCGGCCGTTGGCCTGCAATCGCGCGGCATGGATGTCACGGTTTTGCATCTGGCAGGCCATGTAATGGAACGCCAGCTTGACCCGTCGGCAGGTTATCTTTTGGCGCAGGAACTGGAACGTCGCGGCATTACGGTGATTACCGAGGCCGATACCGCCGAAATCGTTGGCAATGAACATGTTACCGGCGTTCGCCTTAAAGACGGACGCATGATCCCGGCTGATCTGGTGGTTATGGCTGTTGGCATTCGCCCAAATGGGCGCCTTGCCGCAGACGCGGGTGTTGCAGTCGAACGCGGCATCGTGGTTGACGATGTCATGACCACCAGTGATCCGGCGATCTTTGCCGTTGGCGAATGTGTTCAGCATCGCGGCCAATGCTATGGCCTGGTTGCCCCGTTGTTTGAAATGGCCAAATCACTGGCCGACCACATGGCTGAAATAGACACTGATGGCTATACCGGTTCCATCACCTCGACCAAGCTTAAGGTGACAGGTGTCGATGTCTTTTCCGCAGGTGATTTTTCCGGCGGCGGCGAGACAGAGGAAATCGTTTTTCGCGATGCCGGTCGCGGCGTTTACAAGCGCATCGTCCTTGAAGACGGCAAGATCAAGGGTGCGGTCCTGTATGGCGACACGTCCGATGGCGGCTGGTATTTCCAGTTGATGAAAGATGGCGAAGACGTCACCGAACTGCGTGACACACTTGCCTTTGGTCAGGCATTTGCGGGGGGATCTTCTGGAAACCCTCTTGATGCCGTTGCAGCCCTGCCAGACGATGCAGAGATTTGTGGCTGTAACGGCGTTTGCAAAGGATCGATCGTTGCTGCCATCAATGAAAAGAGCCTGACCACCCTTGATGAGGTCAAAGGCCATACCAAGGCATCGGCATCCTGCGGATCCTGTTCAGGCCTTGTCGAAAACCTGTTGGCCGCAACCCTTGGCGGCGATTATCAGGCCGCGACGGTCAAGCCGATCTGCACCTGCACCGATCATGATCATGACAGTGTCCGTCGTCTGATCATTGCCAAAAACCTGAAATCAATGCCGGCTGTCATGCAGGAACTGGAATGGAAGTCATCTGATGGCTGCCATGTTTGCCGCCCGGCATTAAACTATTATCTGCTGGCGGCGTGGCCGGGTGAGTATGTCGATCACGGTGCGTCACGCTTTATCAACGAACGTGTTCACGCCAACATCCAGAAAGACGGCACCTATTCGGTTATTCCGCGCATGTGGGGCGGCTTGACCAACCCGCGCGAACTGCGTGCGATTGCCGATGTTGCCGACAAGTTCGAAATCCCCACCGTCAAGGTTACCGGTGGTCAGCGCATTGACCTTTTGGGAGTCAAAAAAGAAGACCTGCCGGCCGTCTGGGCCGATCTGAATGCGGCGGGCATGGTATCGGGTCATGCCTATGGCAAATCGCTTCGAACGGTCAAAAGCTGCGTCGGGCAGGAATGGTGTCGCTTTGGCACACAGATGTCGATGGGCATGGCCGTCGAACTCGAAAAAATGACCTGGGGATCCTGGATGCCCCACAAGTTCAAAATGGCCGTATCGGGCTGCCCACGCAACTGCGCCGAAGCAACCATCAAGGATTTCGGCGTTGTGGCCACCGATGGTGGTTGGGACCTGCATGTTGGTGGCAATGGCGGCATTCATGTCCGTGCGACCGATCTTCTGTGCAAGGTCACAACCGATGACGAAGTTAAGGAATATTGCGGCGCGTTTATTCAGCTTTACCGCGAAGAGGCGCGTTACCTTGAACGCACGGCCCCCTGGATCGAACGGGTTGGCCTGAAACATGTTCAGGAACGGGTCGTCGATGACGAAGCCAACCGCAAGGCGCTGTTTGAACGCTTTATGATCAGTCAGAAAACAGCGCAGATTGATCCATGGGCAGAACGCGCATCCGAAGGCGTTGACGCGCATGAATTCACCCCCCTTTCGATGGTCGCAGCGGAGTAAGACAGATGAGCAACACTCTGACATGGGTAGAAGTCGGGCCCGCTGCCAACATCCCGCAGCAAGGGGCACGCACCCTGCAAACCGAAACGGATCGCATTGCGATTTTCAGAACACTTGATGATCAGATCTTTGCATTGCTGGACCGCTGCCCGCACAAACAAGGGCCACTGGCACAAGGGATCGTCCATGGCCATTTCGTGACCTGTCCGTTGCATAACATGGTGTTCTCGCTTGAAACCGGCGAGGCACAGGGGCCGGATGACGGCTGTGCTGCCAAGGTGGAATGCCAAGTCATCGACGGGATCGTGCGTGTTGGCCTGACCGAACTGCAAGCTGGATTGCGCCATGCAGGATGAGGTCAAAACAACCTGCCCCTATTGCGGTGTTGGCTGTGGCCTGATCATTTCGCCAACCCGTGATGGATGGGCGGTCGGCGGTGATCCGGATCATCCGGCCAATTTCGGGCGGATATGCTCCAAGGGTGCCGCGCTGATCGATACCATCATGGCCGAGGAACAGCGTGATATTCGCCTGCTGGAACCCGAAGTCGATGGCAAGCAGGTCGCATGGAATGATGCCATTGGCGAAACGGCAAAGCGCCTGCGCGATACCATCGAACAGCACGGCCCGAAATCGGTGGCGTTTTATGTCTCGGGTCAACTTCTGACCGAAGACTACTATGTCGCAAACAAGCTGATCAAAGGCTTCATCGGATCACCGCATATCGATACCAATTCCCGGCTGTGCATGGCCTCAACCGTTGTCGGGCACAAACGGGCGTTTGGTGCGGACGTTGTGCCGGGCTGTTACGAGGATCTTGAAATCGCCGATCTGGTCATTCTGACCGGATCAAATCTGGCATGGTGTCACCCGGTGCTGAACCAGCGCCTGCGTACGGCCAAGGAAAAGCACGGCACAAAGATCGTCGTGATTGATCCTAGGCGGACGGCAAGTTGCGATATTGCCGATCTGCACCTGCCGATCAAACCAGGCAGCGACGTTGCCCTGTTTAACGGGTTGCTGGCCTGGCTTGATCAAACCCGCAATACCGACCTTCGTTACGTGGCCCGTCATGTGACCGGCTACGAACACGCCGTGGCAGAAGCACGTGCTGACTGCCCCGATATCGAGACAACCGCAGAAAAATGCGGGCTCGACACCCATGAAAGCGCTGATGAACTCGGCTCGGGTCTGGGAAGATTGGAAACGTTCTTTAACTGGTTTGCCGCCTTTGAACGCACTGTGACGGTGTTCTCGCAAGGGGTAAACCAGTCCTCAAGCGGATCGGACAAGGTCAACTCGATCCTGAATTGCCATCTGGCAACCGGTCGCGTCGGAAAACCGGGTTCAAGCCCGTTTTCCGTCACCGGCCAGCCCAATGCCATGGGCGGACGCGAAGTTGGCGGGCTTGCCAATCAGTTGGCGGCCCACATGAACCCCAATGACCCGGTTGATGTTGATCGCGTGCGTCGGTTCTGGAAATCCGATGTTCTTAAACAGGGCGAAGGATACAAGGCGGTTGATATGTTCCGCGCCATTGAACGTGGGGAAATCAAGGCTGTGTGGATCATGGCGACCAATCCGGCAGTCAGCCTTCCGGATGCCGATCGCGTCCGGCTTGCGCTGTCGCGCTGTCCGCTCGTGATTGTTTCGGACGTTGTGAACGATACTGATACATTGCGCCATGCCGACATCAAACTCCCCGCTGCCGGTTGGGCCGAAAAATCGGGCACGGTCACCAATTCCGAACGCCGTATTTCGCGCCAACGCCCGTTCCGTCAGGCCCTAGGCAATGCCAGGCCAGACTGGTGGATCATGTCCGAAGTCGCCAAGGCCATGGGCTATGTCAAGGCGTTCAAATACAAGGACCCAAGCGACATCTTTGCCGAGCACGCCGCCCTGTCGGAATTCGAAAATGATGGCACACGTGCCTTTGATATCGGTGCATGGCACAAGGCCAGAAAATCGGTCTATGACAGTATGGAACCGTTTCAATGGCCGGCCTCGCGCAAATCTCAGCCTGCGAATGGCGCAACCCGTCTTTATGGCGATGGCATCTTCAGCACATCAAGTGGTCGTGCCAAGATGCTTGGCCTTACCCACAGCTGCCCGCAATCTCAAACCAGCCGGGAATATCCCCTGATTGCCAATAGCGGTCGTTACCGCGATCAATGGCACACCATGACGCGCACGGGCACTGCCGCCCGGCTCAGCGCGCATCGCCCTGAACCGTTGCTTGAAATTCACCCAAAGGATGCTGCGCTTTACGGCCTTTCTGATGGCGGGATCGCGCGGATCAAAAGCCCGCATGGCACTGCATTGATGCGGGTGGCAATTACGGATGCACAGACACCAGGACAGGTTTTCGTTCCGATGCACTGGAACGATGTCTTCTCGGCCGCGGGTGGGATTGGTCGACTACAGCCCCCCAATGTTGACCCCCACTCCGGCCAACCCGAAAGCAAACATATTCCGGTCACCCTCGAACCGTTTAGCGCCAAATGGCAGGGATTGCTGTTTTCAAGTACGCCGGTCGATCTTTCCAAACTGCCCTACTGGGTCGGTGCGACCGGACCGGGCAGCATGGTCTACGAAATCGCCGGCGATGCCCCGATCCTGTTTAAATCCCTTTTGCCGATTGCCGCAAACAGGGACGTTGAGCAGATCATTGAATATTCCGACGCCAACAAGGGTGTCCATCGGTTTGCCCGCCTCGAGGGTGATCGCATTACCGGGGCGCTGTTTGTCGGCCCTGATCGCCCGGCACTTGGTCGTGACTGGGTTTCAAACCTGTTTGGTGCGGATGCCATCGCACCGGTTGAACGCAACGCGCTTCTGGCCGGGCGGATGCCCGATGCCGGGGCGATCAATGATCGCCTGATTTGTTCGTGCTTCTCGGTTGGCTTGGCCGCAATCAGCAAAGCCATCTCTGAACAGAATGCCGTAACGGCGACCGATATCGGCCGCCTGCTTCAGGCCGGAACAGGATGCGGATCCTGCGTGCCGGAGATAAAGGAGATTCTCGATGACGTATTACCGCGCGCCGCAGAATAGCACTCTGAACGCCACGGCACCTCGGGCAACCACCGATCAGCCGGACGAAAAATTCGCCTACTTCCCGGCATTTGTGAAAGTGCAGGGCAAGAAGGTCGTTGTGCTTGGGGGCGGCGAAGTTGCCGCAGGCAAGCTCCGCCTTCTGCTGCGCAGTCACGCCGATATCACAGTGATTGCGCCTGAAGTGTGCGATGACGTTGCAAACATGCACAATGCCGGTCAGATCACATGGGAACGTGCCCCGTTTGTCGATACCATGATTAATGGCGCGATCATGGTGTTTGACGCGACGGACAATCCCCACCTGACCAAGCGGGTCGAGGCCGCAACCAAACGACGCAACATCTTGCTGAATGTCGTCGACAAGACCGCGCACTGCGATTTCATTGTGCCCGCCATTCTTGATCGCGCACCGATCATGATCACGATTTCGACGGGTGCCTGCGCCCCGGCACTGGCACGCATGTTAAGGCAACGACTTGAAACCGTGTTCCCGGCAACCTTGTCAAACATTGCCAAAATCGCCCGTGATGCCCGCGAAACCGTGGCCGCACATTTAAGCGACAGCCTGTCACGACAGCGCTTCTGGACCCGGTTTTTCCAAAACACCCTGCGCGCGGACAACACCGGCAAAGTCACACCCGATGACCTCGCACATGAACTCCGCACCTTTGTCCCGCAAGGCAGCAGCGCAACCGTGCCATCCGGCCAATCCTTGCAGGTCACGATCAGCGCCGATAACGCCTATGACATCCCGCACGGTGTTGCCGGCAACATCGAGACAGCCGATATCATTTTCCACGACGACGACGTGGCACCCGACATCCTTGCGCTGGCCCGCCGGGATGCGACCCTCATCAGCATGAGTCCGTCTAGCGACAAACACGGCGAAATACCCGACACCGGATTGGCGATCAGCAAACAGATCCAGTTCTTCACCCAACAGGGCATGAACGTCCTGCGGCTTTGTCGAAACTGACCGCCAAAGCACGCAGTTGAGGGTTATTCGCCCCCGCGACGACCAAGACCACTTGTAGCTTTTGCAATGTAAAGCGAGGTGACATCAAACCTCACCCGAAATCAAAATCCGGTTTTAATACGACCATCCGCATGGCGTTGAAGAGCGCGCGTTTGCAGGGCTTCCGCGTTCAGGTTGTTTGTGTTCAGGCAGAACCCTAAAGAGCCAGGTTCGACAGCCCATGCCCGTAATCGGGGAAACTTCGGTCGCCTCGTTCAGAATGTTGGTGCTGAGCAACTGCGACGAAGAGAGAGCCGCACTGACCCAGAACACCACAAGCACGCTAAGCACAGCCATGACAACATGCGCCGCAAAGCGTGTCACAACGTTGCAATTGTGCGCCTTGTTGGGTCCTGGATTAAACAAGGGCATCACTTGCTATCGCGCTGGAATATCCAGTCATGGTCCGGGTGGTTCTGGAACCGCCATTTGCGCATCGGTCCTGCCATGACATTGAGGTAATACATCTCATAGCCATAAGGGCTGCCACATGGATGATGCCCTTTGGGCACCAGTACAACATCACCGTCTGACACCGCCATGGTTTCATCTAGTTCGCCATCTTCGGTAAAGACCCGCTGGAAACCAAATCCCTGTTTGGGATTGAGGCGATGGTAATAGGTTTCCTCGAGATAGGTCATGTCGGGATAGTTATCCTCGTCATGACGGTGCGGCGGATAGCTTGACCAGTTACCTTGCGGGGTAAAGACCTCGGTCACCAGAAGACTATCGGCGATGTCTTTTTCCTCCATCGCAATCGGGTGGATATATCGGGTATTCGCCCCTTTGCCACGCTCTACGAGCTCGATGTCTTCGATTAAGCGTGCAGGGTAATTTCCCTTGCCGGGTGCGGTACAAACCGCAAGCGTGCATTCTGTTGTCGCAACAGCTTTCCAGTTGGCCTCATTGGGCGCATAGACACAGGCTGGCGGGATACGCTCAAACACGCTCATGCGTTTGCCGAGCTCACAGAAATCCTGATCATCGACAGAAATCTTTGCCTTGCCTTCAACCAAGACCAGAATGACCTCGCGATCGCCGGTTGCTTCCCGGGCAGTTTCACCGGGTTTCAGGTGATACAGCCCAAACCCGACATAACCCCAATTGGCACTATCCGTCGTGATATCGTGGACCTTCCCGGTCGTTCCATTCGGCTTTCTGAGCAGATCAGCCATCAGGCGTCTCCTTTATCCAGTCCGGTTTTCCGTGCCATGTCGCGCAGCGATTTCAGCCCCAAGGACTGATATTCAAACGGGTTGCGAACGTTCGGGTCCTGTTCGGCCTCGATCACCAGCCAGCCAGAATATCCATGGTCGGCTGCGATTTTCAGGACCGGCTCAAATGCAACGCCCCCCTCGATATCGCCCGGGACGGTAAAGACCCCGCGCCGCACACCTTCAAGGAAGCTAAGCCCTTCTTCACGGACCTTTTTGCTAATAGTCGGGCGCACGTTTTTGCAATGGATATGGCCAACACGATCCATGTAACGCGCCGCCAGTTCTTCGGGGTCGGCATCTCCGAACCAGGCATGACCGGTATCAAGCAGAAGCTTGGTTTTCGGCCCGGTATTTTTCATGAAGGCATGAATTTCATCGGCCGTTTCGACAATCGTACCCATGTGATGGTGGTAGACCAGATCAATGCCCTGATCGGCACAATAGGCGGCGATTTTTTCGACATCCGCACCGAACTTGGCCCAATGGTCTGCATGCAGAACCGGGCTGTTAGTAAGGGCTGCGTTATCATTTCCGTGAATGGCGTTTGACGTTTCACACACAATGCAAACCTTGCATCCCATCGCCTTCAGAAGATCCAGATGCGGTTGAATGGCCTTTTTCTCGTCCTCGACCGAATGGGTCAGAAGATTAAGCGAATGCCAACCTGAAATGAATTTAAGGCCATGTGGCGCAAGGGCAGCTTTCAGTGCCGACGGCTCGGTCGGCATCTTGTGACCTTTTTCAATGCCGTCAAAGCCAATCTTTCCCGCCTCGGACAAACAGGTTTCAAGGCTGATGTCTGCGCCAAGGGTCTGGTCATCATCATTGGACCAGGCGATCGGATTGGTACCGTAAAGGATCATTGTTTTAATCTCCCGGGCGCTGCTTTTTCAGCGCGGCTTCGTAATTTTTTCTGGCTTCGTTGACGCTTGGGCGAACCGATACTTCCGGCACGGCGACATCCCACCAATGACCACCGGCTTCCGTGCTTGGCAACGGATCGGTATCAATCACAACGACGTAGGATCGATCAGCCTCTGTGGCGCGCACCATGGCGTCTTCAAGCTCGTTGATCGAGGATACCTTTTCGGCAATCGCCCCCATCGCACCGGCATGCGCGGCAAAATCAATTGCCGAGGGCACGACATGACGCGCGGTATCAAGAAGGTTGTTAAAGCTTTCGCCACCAGTTGCCATCTGCAAACGGTTGATACAGCCAAAGCCCCGGTTATCAAGGATCACGGTGATGATCTTGTGCCCCAGCATCACACTGGTTGCGAGCTCGGAATTCATCATCATGTAGGATCCATCCCCCACCATAACGACAACATCGCGATCCGGGCAGGCCATCTTGACACCAAGCCCCCCGGCGATCTCGTATCCCATGCACGAGAAACCATACTCAACGTGATAGCCATTGGGTCGGGCTGCTTTCCAAAGCTTGTGAAGTTCGCCAGGAAGCCCACCGGCTGCACAAACAACAATCGCATTTTCATCTGTGCTGCGCTGAACCGCACCAATGACCTGTGCGTCCGTTGGCAACGCGTTTCCTGTTGGCGCCGCGGTGACACCCTCAACCGCATCCATCCAGCTTTGCTTGAGTGCCGGGTCCACCGCACCTGCACGATAGTCAGCCAACGCATTTGTGAGCTCCGCCAACGTGACCTTGGCATCACCAACGACCGAAATCGCGTCATGTTTACGCGCATCATAGGCCGCCACATTGATCGAAAGAATACGACGATCAGGGTTCTTGAACAGCGACCAGCTGCCCGTTGTGAAATCCTGAAGACGTGTGCCAACCGCAATGATCAGATCGGCGTCCTCGGCAATGGCGTTGGCACTGCTTGCCCCGGTAACACCGATCGAGCCCATATTGAGATCATCATCCCACGGCAAGGCAGATTTCCCTGCCTGCGTTTCGGCCACCGGGATGTTGTGACGATGGGCAAAATCACGCAGATCATCACAGGCTTGAGCATAATGCACGCCACCACCGGCAATGATCAGCGGTTTTTTCACTGATGTGATCGCGCCAATCGCGTCTTCAATCTGTTGAAGGTCCGCACGGGGACGCAGGTGTTTCCATTTCTTTGGCGCAAAGAAGCTTTCTGGCCAGTCATAGGCTTCTGCCTGCACATCCTGACAAAATCCCAAGGTCACCGGCCCACAATCAGCCGGATTTGTCAAAACCGCCATTGCGCGCGGCAATGCTGTCAGAAGCTGTTCCGGGCGGGTAATACGATCAAAGTACCGACTGACCGGTTTGAAGCAGTCATTGGCCGAAATCGTACCATCCCCGAAATCTTCGATCTGTTGCAAAACCGGGTCCGGTGCACGATTGGCGAATACATCGCCGGGTATAAAAAGAACCGGCAACCGGTTCACATGCGCCAGTGCCGCGGCCGTCACCATATTGGTCGCACCTGGCCCGATCGACGTTGTCACGGCCATGGCCCGTTTGCGATTGGATGCCTTGGCATAGGCAATCGCCGCGTGGGCCATGCTTTGTTCATTATGGCCGCGCCATGTCGGAAAACTGTCGCCAGCACCATGAAGTGCCTCGCCCATTCCGGCGACATTGCCATGACCGAAAATGGCCCAGCAGCCCCCGAAAAAGTCTTCGCCGTCGTGATTGCGCTGTACACTCAGATACCGCACCATTGCTTGGGCGGCGGTTAATCGAACGGTTTTCATGCCGCTCCTCCCGATTTTTTGCGTGCCGCGTCCCAGGTATCACACAGGGCGCGATATTTTTGGGCCATTGCTGTAACGGCTTGATCATCGGCAATCGTACCTTGCATCCAGTCACGCGCAACATCGATAAAGATCGTGCGCCCGACAGCAAAGCCTTTGACCATGTTAAAGCGCGCCGCAACCTCGAAGCTTTCCACAAGCTCTGCTTCTGGCGCATCAAGACCAAGCACGACGATACCCCGGCAATAGGGATCATGTTTGGCAATCGCATCGCAGGCATTGCGCCATGCCGCATCCGATTTCATCGGTTCAAGCTTCCACCAATCGGGATAGACACCGATTTCATAGAAACGCTTGATCACCTTGGCCGTTGTTTCATCATCACAATCGCGAACCTTTGACGGAATAACTTCCAGAAGGAATTCCAAGCCATTGCCGCGCGCTGCATTGGCAAGCCGAATGATGGTGGCTTCCTGATCGGCCTTGGTCACATCATCATCATCGGGATGATAGAAGCACAAAACCTTGACCACATGCTCCACCGGCCATTCGGCCAGTTGCGTGCCAAGATCGGGGCCTATTTCCAGTTCAAGTGGACGCGACCCCGGAAGTTCAACCGGTCGCCCGATCCAAAGCCCAGTGCCCGCCGCCGCATAAAGGGCATCACGCCCCAGTCGGCGGTCGCACAGGATGCCGTATCCATCCCTGCCGCCCGAAACATTCTGGACCGCGCGCAGGCACAGCTCCTTGAACGGACCAATGCGGTCATGCGAAACGCTGAGATCATCGGCAAGGTCTTCAAGCTGCATCCGGTGATCAAATGCAAAAACCCGCATTTCAGGCCAACTGCCGGTACGGTTGGTTGACCAGTGGATTTGCTCCAACTCTGCATCGTTGCGCAGTTCCGGCGTTTTGATGCCACGATCAAAGAAGAATTGCAGTTCATCCCAACTCGGATAAGCCGGTGTACAGCCATGGCGTGATACCGCGAATGCACCACAGGCATTGGCGTATTTCAGGGACGTTTCCCAGTCCGCGTCGCTCAGCCAGCCTTTCAACAGGCCCGACATAAACCCGTCGCCAGCGCCAAGAACATTAAACACATCAACCGCAAATCCCGGCCCGGAAATGCCGTCATCAAGGCTTTTGCCAATTTTGTCAGCAAACGCCACAGCCCCCATCGGACCACGTTTGCAAACCAGTGTCGCATTCGAAATCACCCGAACATTTTCAAGCGCTTCGAGCGTATCGGTTACACCACCGGCAATGTGGAATTCTTCCTCCGTGCCGACGATCAGGTCAAACAGATGCAGGGTCGCCTGCAATTCCTTGGTAACAGCATCGGATGCAATGAAACGGTTTTCACCATCCCCATGCCCCGACAGCCCCCAAAGATTGGGACGGTAATCAATATCGAGTGCTGTTTTGGCACCGGCATCGCGGGCCAGTCGAACGGCCTTAAGAACGGCCGCACGGGTTTTGGGATGCGAAAGGTGCGTCCCGGTAACCGTCACACAACGCGCACTTGCGATGAAGTCGGGATCGATATCATCCTCACACAGCGCCATATCGGCACAGTTTTCGCGATAGAAAATCAACGGAAACTGCTCCTGATCGCGCACGCCCAAAAGCACAAGCGCAGTCAGGCGGTCGGGATCGGTTATGACGCCCTGAACATCAACGCCTTCGGCAACCAGCTTTTCGCGGATGAAACGCCCCATATGCTCGTCGCCAACCCGCGTAATAAGCGCAGATTTCAATCCAAGTCGCGCAGTCCCGCACGCCATATTGGTCGGGGAACCCCCGATATACTTCTTGAACGACGCCATGTCCTCAAGGCGCCCGCCAATCTGGGTGCCATAAAGGTCAACGGATGATCGTCCAATCGTAATGACATCAAGCTGCTTCATTAAATCGTCCCTCCAAGGGACCCTTCGAGTTCAGCCAGTTCCTGACCGCCCGCCATAAGGTCTTGAAGCTCTTCGGGTTTGATTTCACCCCGCTTCGCCGTGCCGTGGGTTTGGCCGCGGTTCAAAACCGTAAACCTGTCGCCTACGGCCATGGCGTGGCGCACGTTGTGGGTAATGAAGATGACGCCAATTCCGGCTTTGCGCACCCGATCAATGGTCGCAAGTACGTTTGACGTCTGGCGCACACCAAGTGCCGATGTCGGTTCATCAAGGATAAGAACCTTGGCACCAAAATACACGGCACGCGCAATCGCAACTGTTTGCCGCTCCCCACCCGAAAGCGTGCCAACCGCCTGTTCGGGTTCGCGCAGATTGATGCCCATGGATGCCATTTCATCCAAGGTGACCTTGTTGGCATGCTTGAAGTCGATCCATTTGAACGGACCAAAGCTTTTGCGTGGCTCGCGCCCCATCCAGAAATTGCGCGTCACAGACATCAGCGGGATCATCGCCAGATCCTGATAAACGGTGGCGATCCCGGCTTCCATCGCGTCACGCGGACTGTCGAAAACGGTCTCCTGACCACTGACCCGCATGACACCCTTGGTCGGCTTGTGTACGCCTGACATGGTCTTGATGAAGGTCGACTTGCCCGCACCGTTATCACCCAGAAGACAGTGGCACTCGCCTTCCATGACGTTGAAGGAAACACCGCCCAACGCGATTACCGGTCCGAAATGCTTTTCGATATTGTCCATTTCAATCAATGGCGTACTCATTACCGTTCTCCCGTAATCATGCGGCGGATATAGGTATTCATGATCACAGCAAAGATCAGGATACCGCCCAGGAACACCCGGAAAAGCGAACTTTCTGCACCAGCAAAGAACAAGCCTTGCTGAACCACACCAAAGATCAAAGCCCCCAGCGCAGCACCAATGACCGACCCGTAACCACCCGTCAGAAGTGCGCCGCCAATCACCACACAGATGATGGCTTCAAATTCCTTGAGCAAACCTCGATCTGCCGCAGCCGACCCGAATTCCATGACCTGACAGGTTGCAAAGACGGTGGCGCAGAATGCGGTAAACATGAACATCAGGATTTTAACGCGATTGACCGGAACGCCAACATAACGTGCGGCCTGCGCATCCCCGCCGGATGCGAAGATCCAGTTGCCGAAACGTGTTTTGGTCAAAAGCCAATGACCAAAAATGATCAATGCCAGCGCCCAGATGACCAGCATCGGCAGACCTTCAACGACCGGCTGCCCGATACGGGAACCACGGGTAAAGGTATCAATGACACCGATATCGCCAAGCCACTGGAAAAAGCCCTTGAAGATCACGCCGCCAAACAGCCAGGCAAGCGGGTCTCCCTCGGCAACTTCCTTAACCCCGCCAATAATGGTCTGTCGGGTTGTCAGGATGGAAAGCCAGATGGTCAGACCACGCAGAATATATAAAAATGCCAGGGTAACAATGAAGCTTGGCAGGCCGGTTTTGATCACCAGAAAACCGTTCAGCGCGCCCAGTGCAGTACATACGATGAAGGCCGCAATAATAGACAGCCAAACCGGCAGTCCCCATTGAACAGACAGAATGGCAATCACCACACCTGCAAAGCCGATCATTGAGCCGACCGAAAGATCGAATTCACCGGCAATCATCAACAGGCAGGCACCGACTGCGATGATGGCAAACTGGGCCGAAACGACACCCCAATTCTGAATGCCTTCCGGGGAAAACATGCCGCTATCACCGGCAATCATAAAGAAGAAAACAAAGACCAGGATCGTACCGCAGATCGCACCGAGTTCGGGCCTGATCATGGCACGGCGAATGGCTGAGACTTGCTTGAGCCGCTCGTCCGACATGGCATCACTCTTTTAACTATCAGGTGGGTACCAAGGGCGGCCTTGGGCGCGCCCTTGGCGGGAGGAAATCTTAACGATATTCGCCGGCGTATTTTTCGACCTGCGCGATGTTGTCCTTGGTAATGAAACCGGGGCCCGAGTTGATATGCCCGGACGGCAGAACGCTATAGCGCGCATAGTTGGTCAGAATGACGACCGGAAGATAACCCTGAAGGTAAGGCTGCTGATCGATGGCAAAGTTGATTTCACCAGCCTTGATGGCCTCGGCAATCTCGGATGACAGATCAAACGTGCCAAACATCATTTCACCCGCAAGACCCGCGTCACGCAGGGCTGCAAGGGTCGGATGGGCAGAGTTCGGCCCCAGCGTCAGCACCGCATCAACATCCGGATTGGAATTCAGATACGCGCTAACCTTGTTCTTTACTTCCGACGGGTCCTGGCCGCTATCGATCATCTGGCTGCCAAGCTCGACACCAAGCGCATCGGCAAAGCCACGGCAACGCTCAACAGACGCCGGGTTGGTGATGTAGTGGTTCACACAGACAAAGCTTTTCGCACCCGCGGCGGCGGCACGTTTACCGGCACCAAATCCGGCATCATATTCCGGCTGGCCGACATGCATCAGCGCACCAAGTTCTTCGGATTGTTCCTGCGTGCCGGAGTTGATCGTGATGACCGGGATACCCTTATCCACGGCATCAGTGATCGGCCCCTTAAGGACGTTGAAGTCTGCAATGGTAACGATGATGCCATCCGGATTGGTCGCAGCAGCCTGTTCGACAATACGCGCCATATCGGCAAGGTCGCCGGTCGGCGGGTTACGATATTCGACTTCTGCACCCATCTGATCACCCGCGACCTTGATCGCGTTTTTGATCACGTTCCACCAGCTATCAGAATCCGGTGCGTGGCTGATGAGAACGAATTTTTCATTTTCTGCGGATGCGGTTGCGGACAAACCGGCAAATGCAAATGCTGCTGCCGCGATGGCAGTAAGCGCCTTTTTCATCTGTTGCCTCCCTAGTCGGCTGAAATATTGGGATTTTCCCATTGAATTTATGTGTTCTTCTGGCAGTCAGTCGTCTTTGTGCAACCTTTCTGCTTCTGGCGGCGTGGGTTGATATGACCCGTTGAAACCGTTGAATAGAATTTTTATTCTATTTTATGACGAAATCAACATTTTTTTTCTATTGCACTGCAAGATAACCCTCTGCCCCTGCCACAAGGCCTTGCCAAACCGCCTGAAACCGCCGCTCATCCCACCCCGAACCAAATGCGATGGGCGATAACATCCTTGCAATTAAAGGCAGTCACCATCGGTCGTTTTAAGTTTTCGGGGCGACTCGCATGGCACAGATCCCTGATCGCCAAAAGAAAACCGGCGCAGCTGATAGGCCACGCCGGTTAATGTCCAAGCCCTGATCTGGACGCGTTTAATCAGCGCAGAATTTCTTTCGCGATATCAACGCTCCGTCCCTCGCGCGCGGAAAGCGCGGCTGCCTCGGCGACGACCAGAGCATTGATCCCGTCCTTCAGGGTCACCGGAAGGGGCGATGCCCCCTGCACACCCTCAATGAAACTGTTCCATTCAATTTGATAGGCCTTGGCATAGCGTTCGAGGAAGAAATGCTCCGGCTTGGCCTTGGTTGCACCGTGCGCGGTGATTTTCTCAATCGTGTTTTCCAGAACGTTATGTGCGGCAAGCAACCCGTCCGAGCCCAGAAACTCGATGCGCTGGTCATAGCCATATGCCGCACGACGGCTGTTTTTAATCACGGCGATACGTCCACCCGAAAACTCAAGCGTGGTAACGGCAGTATCAAAGTCACCTGCCTTTCCAATTTCCGGATCGACGATGCTTGATCCGATGGCGGTGACTTTGTCGGGCAGCGCGCCATACATCCAGCAGGCCATATCAAAATCATGGATCGCCATATCGCGGAAAATCCCGCCAGAGACCTTTACATAGCTTACCGGCGGTGGTGCCGGATCAAAGGAAGTGATCGAAAGCAACTCCCCCTTGCCGATTTCGCCTTGATCAAAGGCCGCTTTCAGATGGGCAAAGTTCGGATCAAAGCGGCGGTTAAATCCAACCATGATGGGTTTGCCGTGCGGCTCACATCGCGCAAGACAATCCAGGGCACGCTTAAGATCAAGATCAACCGGCTTCTCACACAGAACCGCCTTCCCTGCTGCTGTCGCTGCCTCCAGCAGATCGGCGTGGGTATCGGTCGGTGTTGCGATCAACACGGCATCAATCGCCGGATCGGCAATGATGTCCTCGCTGCTGCGCACAGTAGCGCCATGCATCTGCGCGAGCTTCTCGGCAGGTTCGTCAAACTTGTCCGACACCGCGACCAGTTCACTTTGCGGGTGCGCGACAATATTCACCGCATGGACCTGCCCGATGCGTCCAGCGCCCAGCAAACCTATTTTAAGCATTCCGATGTTCCTTCCCTTCGGCGTTCCCGCCTTGACTTACGTTGACCGTCCCGAACTACCTGCGACACGCCAGCAAGAACCTGGCAAACCAATTGGCAGATCGATGATTTCGGGATGATCACGCGGATGTCTCTCGCACCCGTTTATGCTGATACGCATATTCTGCTTGGAATACGCTATGGAATTTTTATTCCATTATTTTTGTTTTTCAATAATTATTTTCCATCGATCAGTTTCTCGCGCTTTGCCCCGACAGAGACAGCCAGGGCAATCGCCAACGAGATTGTCGCCGAAAGTGCCCTAAACGCCCCGACATCGACTTCGGAAACCGATAACATCAAGGCTTCTGTTTTGCGCATCGGCCCGCTCAGCGAATCACTGATCGCCACAACCTTGTTTCCAAGGTCATGCGCATAGGCGGCAAGATCAATTGTTTCCTGTGAATAGGGCGCAAAGGTGATCGCAATCACCACATCACCCTCGCGGATCGCGTGGCGTGGATTGAGGTTACCCACACCGTCATGCAGAACGGCGGCAATGTTCATCTTTTCAAAGGCATAGGAAAGATAACTCGCGACCGGAAAGGCACGTCTGAAACCAACCACATGGATCATCGGGGCTTCAGCCAAGACATCGACCGCCTTTTCCAGCGTTTCCAGATCAACCGTTGACGCCAGATTTTCCAGGGACAATCGCCCGGCTTCGACAAACTCGGCCAGCAGGGCACTGGGGCTGTCATCCCCTGTTGCGCGCAGATTCTCAAGCCGGGTGGCGTAGTCCGGCCATTTTTGTGCATAGGTTTCCCGAAACATTTTCTGCATTTCGGAAAATCCGGAAAATCCCATCAACTGGCAGAACCGCATGAAGGCCGAGGGCTGCACACCAGCACCGACCGACAGTTCGGCAACTGTGGAAACAGCAATGCGATCCGTATTTTGCGCAACAAACTCCGCACATTGGCGCAGCCTTTTGGGCATGGTTTCCGATATTTCGGCCAGACGGTGATTGAATTCCTCAAGCGAAACAGGTGCGGTCTGATCACTCATGGCGTTTATTCTTCCTTGTTTTGTTTCTGCTTGACGCACGGCGCGTTCCATGACCATCCATTAAATAGAACAAAAATTCTATTTTGACTAGGCGAGGAGTTCTGGCAAATGAAATCTCTTGGTATTGGCCTGATTGGGACTGGTTTCATGGGAAAGGCGCATGCGCTGGCATTTGGCGCAGCACGGGCTGTTATGGGCGATGTGCCGGAGTCTCATCTTGCAGTTTTATGTGATACGCCTGCCGAAAAAGCCAAACAGATGGCCGACCAGTTCGGCTTTGCCAAAAGTACTGCCGACTGGACATCGCTGATTTCAGATCCGGATGTCGATATCGTCTCGATCACCACGCCGAATGCGCTTCACTTCGAAATGGCAATTGCCGCCATCAAGGCAGGCAAACATGTTTATTGCGAGAAACCCCTGGCTCTCACGCTGGATCAGGCGCGTGAAATGCGCGATGCCGCCCGCACAGCAGGCATCAAAACCATGGTCGGGTACAATTACATCAAGAACCCGGCATTCACACATGCCTGTCGGCTGATCCAGGGCGGTGAAATTGGTGAGATCGTCCATTTCCGCGGCTGGGTTGACGAGGATTATCAGGCTGACCCGGCACTCCCATGGACATGGCGGGCCAAGATTGCCGATGCCGGTCTTGGGGCGTTGGGGGATATGGGATGCCATCTGGTATCGATGGCATATGGCCTTGCCGGACCAATCGAAAGCTTGATGGCCGATATGCAAACTGTTCACACCACGCGCCCTCTCCCCGATGGAACCGGACGGGCCAAGGTCGAAAACGAGGATACGGCATCCGCCTTGGTTCGGTTCGCCAACGGCGCTCAGGGCAGCCTTTCGACATCGCGCTCTGCCTGGGGGCGAAAAAACCGGCTGGCTTGGGAGGTTCATGGCACCAAGGGCATGATCTGCTTTGATCAGGAGCGCATGAACGAGTTGCAGCTTTATCGCAATTCAGGCGACAAGGCGCAGCAGGGTTTCACCACGGTCCTGACCGGCCCGGCACATCCGCCCTACGGCGAATTCTGCCCGGCACCGGGACATCAGCTTGGCTTTAACGACCTCAAGGTGATCGAAGCCGCTGCACTGCTTCGCGCGATCCGCGATGACAACCCGGCCTACCCCGATTTCGAACACGCTTACGAATTCGAAAAGGTCATTCATGCAATCGCGAAATCTGCGACTGACGGGACAAGGGTCTCGCTGTCTGAGGTATAGCTGTCACGTGCCGCAAAAGGTGACATTCGAGATACAGCAGAATCAATTACTTGGCATTTCCGATTGCCTCAAAAGCCGCCATTTCTCTCAAAGTACTTTTGCAGGCCTATGACTTTCTCTGCCTGAAACGGTCAAACGCCACGGCAATCACAATGAACGATCCAACAAACGTTCCCTGCCAAAATGTGCTTATACCAAGCAAAATAAGGCTGTTGCGGATCACTTCAATCAACAATGCACCGACCACGGCACCAAACGCAGTGCCTCCGCCACCTGCAAGATTGGCACCGCCAATGACCGCGGCTGCAATAACGGTCAGCTCCATGGCCTGACCAAGATTGGTCGTAACCCCACCGAGCCAGCCAACTTCCAGGACCCCGGTAATACCCGCCATCAGGGCTGAAAACATGTAAACGCTGACTTTGATGCGCGCGACGGGAATACCGGTCAGCACGGCTGCGTTTTCGTTACCGCCAATCGCGAACAAATGCTGGCCCCAACGTAAATGCCTGAACGCGAACGCCGTCAGGCAGGCCAGAATCACCATGATGATCAACGGATGCGGAAGACCAAGCGTCGAACCGCCCCCAAGCCAAAGCAAGAAGTCGTGATCCGGCCCGAACTCATAGATCATTTTGTTATCAGAAAGCACCATTGCCAGACTGCGCGCGACCGACAACATGCCAAGCGTCACCACGAATGGCGGCATTTTCGCATAGGCAATCAGCACGCCATTGACCGCCCCGACAAGCAACGAGATGCCAAGTGCGGCAATACAACCGAGCCAAAACGGCATTCCTGCGGACATGATGACGCTGACCGTCATCGCGGAGATCACCAGCGTAGAGCCAACAGAAAGGTCAATCCCGCCGGATGCAATAACCGCCGTCATGCCAAGAGCAATGATCCCGACAAACGCAAAATTGCGGGTGACATTAAACAGGTTGCGCTCTGTTGCGAAACTGTCGGTCAGGATCGTCAATGCGAGGCAGGCAAAGACAGCCGCCATAAACACCCAAAAAATCTGTTGGCTTGTGATCCGCGCGATCAGCCCATGATGCTGAGAACGATTGATGACTTCAGCAAGAGTCGGCGTTGCCATATTCATTGTTCCTTTTTTAGGTCCACTCATGCGTGCTCAATCGCGCCGGTAATCAGGCCCGTAATTTCTTCTGGCGAAGACTGCGATGCTTTTTTGTCTGCAACAAGCTCGCCCCGCCTTAGGACAACAACCTTGTCTGCGACCTCAAAGACATCGGGCATTCGGTGGCTGATCAGAACGACGGCGATACCCTGATCACTTAGCTGCCGGATAAGGTTCAGGACTTCCGCCACCTGTCGAACAGAGATCGCAGCCGTTGGCTCGTCCATCAAAACGATCTTGGCATCACTCAAAAGGGTCCGTGCGATTGCAACAGCCTGACGCTGCCCGCCGGACATTTTGTGCACCAGATCACGGGGACGGGTTTCCGATTTCAATCGCGCAAATAGTTCGGCGGATTTGCTGCGCATAAAGGCATAATCCACAACCTTGATCGGGCCTATCCTGCGGGTTGGTTCACGCCCCAGAAACACGTTCGAAGCTGCACTCAGATTGTTGCAAATCGCCAAGTCCTGATAAACGACCTCTATACCGGCTTTCTGTGCATCCAATGGTTTGTTAAACGCCACTTTCTTATCGGAAATAAGGATATCGCCCGACGTCGGGGCAAAGTTCCCCGCAATCACCTTGACCAAGGTGGATTTTCCCGCCCCGTTATCGCCCATTAGCCCGACAACTTCGCCCGGCGCAATGGCAAGTGACACGCTATCAAGCGCCTGTATGGCGCCATAACGTTTGGATATGTTTTTAAGTTCAAGCACATTCATGAACACCCCCCATATCTGCTGATCCATTTAACGTGGTAACAAGCAGACGGTTTCCTTTTGTGAATTATGGTTTTTGCAGCAAGCCCAGCGCCCTTTCGGTATTTTTTCTGGTGCGATAGGCTGCAAATTGTTGATCTGCCAGAACACCCAGCAAAATCACAGCGCCCATCACTGCGAAATTCAGCGAAGATGGAATGCCCAGCAAATTCACCAGGTTCTGCAGTTCCTGTAGCAACACGGCCCCAAGAACGATCCCAATGACTGAACCTTCGCCCCCGCGCAAAGAACATCCGCCTAAAACAGCCGCCGCAATTGCATACAGCTCGTAAAAGTTACCATGCGAAGACGGCTGGACGGACTTGGTGAACATTGCGAAATATATCGCCGCAATCGATGCGAGCACGGCACAGATCACATATGCCATCACCGTGACGAAACGGGTGTTTATCCCCGAAAAGCGTGCGGCTTCCTCGTTCTTGCCGACCGCGCAAAGGTGACGACCAAAAACTGTGTGATGCAATACAACCCACATCACCGCCGCCACAATCAGCATCGCGACGAAAGAGTGCGGGACGCCGAAACTCCGCCCGATTGTAAGCCATTCAAGCTGAGGATAACTGGAACCAAAAGGAAATCCTGCCGTTGATTCCGCTGTGTATCCACGTGCGATGCCGCGATAAATCAAAAGCCCGCACAAGGTAACGACAAATGGCTGCAGCCTAAATCGTGTAATCAGGATACCGTGCGCCAGCCCGATCAGAACACCAAGGCCAATGATGATCGCCACGGCCAATGGCCAGGGAACACCGAACTTACCGACCATGTCGACAAACAACACACCAAGCAGCGCGATCACTGATCCAACCGAAAGATCAATACCGCCGGTCATGATGACAAACCCTTGCCCAATGGCAAACAGGCCAAACAGGCCGATCAGATTTGCGGTATTGCCAAGGTTGATGGGCGACAGAAAAAGCGGGTTGCGCATATAAACAATTGCGCCAACCACGATAATCAGAATGCCAAGACCGATATCTTTTTTTTGCATTTTTCAGGCCTCTTCCAGCACTTTACCGACGGCAAGATTGAGCACATTGCTCTCTGAAAAGCGAAAGCGCGGTAATTCCCCGGTAATCAGCCCGTCTTTCATCACGACAATCCTGTCCGAAACCCCGATTACTTCTTCCATATCGCTCGATATCATCATCACCCCCACTCCGCGATCAGCCAGCGATCGCATCAATCCATAAATCTCGGCTTTTGCACCGACATCGATCCCCCGGGTCGGCTCATCGAAAATGATGACTTTGGGATCCATGGACAGCCACTTTGCCAGAACGACTTTTTGCTGGTTGCCACCAGACATTTCATTTGCAGCCCGGCGAACATCATGTGTCTTGATCGACAACGCACTGCGCTGGGATTCCGCCACAGCGATCTGACGTTTCTGCGAAACAAGTCCGCGCGATGTGTATGCTGGCAAGTTGGCCATCGTGACATTTTCCAATGTCGGAAATTCAAGTATCAACCCGGCCAGCTTGCGGTCTTCGGGCACAAGATAAAGCCCTGCTGCGATGGCATCGGCCGGGCTATTGATCTCGGTCTGCTTGCCATCAATCAGAATGTCCCCGCCAAGCTTGTCACCGACGCCAAAGATCGCCTCGGCCAAGTCTGTACGCCCTGCCCCGATCAAGCCCGCAACGCCAAGGATCTCGCCCGCCATCACATCAAAACTGGCCGTGCGATCAGGTTTGCCTTTGATCGTAAAGCTTTTGACGGAAAGAACGGGTTTGGTCGCAGGCACCGAAGGTGGTGTGTAAAGAGCCTTGAGCTCTCGTCCGATCATCATGCGGATCATCGCGTCATGCGTAACTGCCTGACGCTCAAGCACCCCGACATTGTGACCATCGCGCAGGACAACCGCACGATCGACGCATTCCTCCACCTCGCTCAGGCGATGTGAAATATAGATGACGGCAATCCCTTGCGCCTTAAGGTCGGCAATGACCTTAAGCAGCATGTTGGTCTCAGAAAGTGTGAGACTTGATGTCGGCTCATCCATGATGACCAACCGCGCATTCATCGACAACGCCTTGGCGATTTCCAGCAACTGGCACTCCGCCAAGGATAATGTGGAAACCGGTGTATCTGGCTTGAACGGCGCGCCAACACGCTCGATCAGCGGCTCCGCCATCTTATTCATGGCTTTGCGATCCGTCAGCCGCAAAGGCCCACGCACCAGTTCCCGGCCAAGGAAGATGTTTGCGGAAACATCCATGTTATCGAAAACATTCAGTTCCTGATGGACGAACGCGATCCCTGCTTGTTGGGACTGTTTGACGTCAAAGGCGTCATACCGCTGTCCATCAAGAATAATTTTCCCGGATGTCGGGGCGATCAACCCGCCGAGAATCTTCATCAGGGTCGATTTTCCGGCCCCGTTTTCACCAAGAAGTCCAACAACTTCGCCCGCTTTGATCTGCAATGAAACATAATTAAGGGCCACCACACCGGGATAAACCTTGGTGACGCCTTCAAGTCGCAGATCAAGCCCATGCACTGCACTCATATTCTCGGCTCCCCAATGTCCATTCGACATCGTTGGAAAGGTGCGAGCAGGCGCACTCGCAGATTTCACACGCCCGCTCGCTAGGCAGGGGGAAGAAAATTACCCGCCTATTCTTTCCTTAACGACAGCCTCGAACTCATCGACATTGGATTTGTCGATCACCTGGGTCGGCACGATGATCAAGCCATCTGCGGGCACCTTCGACATATCGCCCTCAAGATAATCCGCCATCAGGTGCATGCCCTGATAACCCCACTGGTACGGGTCCTGAACAACCGTGCCAGCAAAGCTGCCCTCGCGAACCGCGCCAAGCGTTACAGGGTCTTCATCAAAGGCAACAACGGTCACCTGTCCCAATTTGCCAGCAGCCTGCAATGCTTCGTAAATTTTGGGCGGGTTGTAGGAATAGAACCCGACCATGCAATCAATGTCGGGATTTGCCGCAAGCACGTCATCGACGTTTGACCGCGCACGCGCAAAATCGACATCATCACCACGCACATCGACAAGCTCGATACCGCTGCCTTCAACCGCCTGACGGAAACCGGCGATACGCTCAATCGCGTTGTCGGCACCAAGGAACCCGACAAAGCCCATGCATTTTCCGCCGTTTGGCAGTGCCTTCACGGCAATCTCACCAGCCTGAACGCCAGCAGCAACGTTGGATGATCCAAGATAGGCGATGCGATCACTTTGCGGGGCATCACTGTCGGTGGTAAAGAGCGGCACCTGGGCCGCAATGCGATTGAAAGCATCAATAGAGTTCTTTGGATCAGCCGACGAAATCATGATCGCATCCGTTCCCCCGGCGACCAAATCATCCATCAGCGCATTCTGAAGTGCTGCCGTTCCCTGTGCAGGATACCGGAACTGCAGCTCATATTCGGGGAGTTCTGCCTGTGCGGCCTCGACCCCTGCTTCTGCCAGTTTCCAAAAGTCCGAAGCAGCATTCACCACGAATGCAAGCTGCTGCTTTTCTTGTGCAAACGCCCCGCCAGCCAGAACCATTGACAGACCGAGGGTTGCGAATGTTGTTGCAAATTTCATGCGTTTAATCCTCCCGATTAACAATCCGCACGACTGTATTTATAAATTATCTGTGCGGCTCATAATTAATAATATCATTAATAATTTTGGATCAAGCGTTTTTCACCACAGGTTGTGTAAGTTGATGGTTTTAATCACAGATTGGCCCACGTTTTTTGCTCTTCGCTCACAAAAACCGCGTCAAGAACACGCATGGAGGCAATCGAATCCTCGATGCCGTATGGCAAACCTCTTCCTGTCAGAATGGCCTGCGCAAACATTTCCGCCTGCTCTGTATACTGATCACACGCAGGCACGATCTCGCAGCCAGCCAGACTGCCATCCAGGCTCTCGCCTGCATCAACAATCAGGGCGGTTTCTTTATCTGCTGGCGCATTGTAGGGGATCATGATTTCGGCCCGCGCCTTCGTGCCAAACACATTCAAAGTCTGATACGGGCACAGCTGGGTTGAAACCATGAATGACAATTGCCGGCCGCCGCCAAAGTCCGCAACCACACTCGCCATTCGATCGGTTTTGAATACGGGATCTCGATCGACCAGGGCCATGACGCGCACCGGCTCGTCTTCAAACAAAAACCGGCCCGCCGTGATCGGGTAGCAACCGATATCCATGATGGCACCGCCGCCGGCCTCTGGCCTGTTGCGGATATCCTGAGCATCATCGTTAAAGTAACTGAATGCCGCCTGGATCGCCCTGACCTCACCAAGCTCACCGCTTCTGACCATCTCGCGCACACGTATCCATTGCGGGTGGTAGCGCACCATAAAGGCCTCTGCGACCAACACATTTTTCGGACACGCGCGCAGCCGCTCTGCATCGCGTGCATTTAATCCGATGGGCTTTTCACACAGCACATGCTTACCCGCCTGTGCCGCAGCCAGCGTCCAGTCGACATGCATATGATTTGGCAACGGGTTGTAAATCGCATCAATTTCCGGATCAGCAATCAACGCCTCGTAAGACGCGTAAGACTTTTGAATCCCAAGGTCATTGGCCACCCTCGCCGATCGCCCTGCATTGCGCGATGCAATCCCCAGCACATTCGACGAGGCTGATTTTTTGATTGCCGGAATAACTTTCTCCACGCCGATATTGGCCGTCGAAAGAATGCCCCAGTTGATTTTTGTTTTTGTCACGTTGTATTCCGCCCTGTGTAAGTCCGGATAAAAATCGAGCCGGATCTGATCAACAAATCCGGCCCAGTTCATCAAGGATTGGTATTAGTTATCCGCGCAAAAACCCGGATCCGACTGATTGCAAACATCCAGTCCCGTATAGAGTGGATCATCTACCTTTTTGCCATTGATCAGTTCGATCATCACGTCAGGGGCCCGATACCCCATTTCAAACGGACGCTGACCGACCTGCGCATGACTACGTCCGTCGCGGAATGCCTGTGTTTGCGGAGGAAGTGTATCGCCCGCAATCAGGATCAACTCCTTGGATTTCAGTCGGTCCATGACCTGATCTGTAACCTGGGCATAGGCTTGCGGCGCAAACTGCGCCCAGCCGCCAATCAGAATAAAGGCATCAAGATCGGGATTTGCCGTGAAGGTATCGGCCATCTGCTGGTTGGCAAGATCGACCTGGTCATTGGTAAAGACCGGACACCCTTCAATTTCCGTCCAGCCATTGCTGTTCGCAAGGCGCTCTGTCCCCTTCGCCCCTGAAATCGTGTCGCGGAAGCCAGAAGCACGCGCGTTGATATTGTCCGCCGCAACGTTCCCCAACTGCAAACATACCGATCCCCCATCCGGCTTAAGCATCATGGCTTCTTCGGCCATTTTGACACCCATCAGATAGTTGTCTGTCCCCAGATAAGTCGCACGCAAGTCGCGATCTTTTTCAAGGAAATCGGCATCAATCGTCATCACCGGAACATTCGGGTTGATCTGACGAATTCGGTTTGCCATCGCCGGCGCATTTGACGGCGAAATTGCGATTGCGGCGACACCGCGGGTCAACAGATCATCGACGATCTGAACCTCGCCAGCCTCATCAGCACTGGATACGGGCCCGGTATACAAACACTCGTATTCAGAGTCCATGTTCTCCGACATCCACTTCTGACAACCCAGATTGATTTGCTCGAAGAACGGGTTATCCAAGCCTTTCACCACAATGGCCAATGTCTTTTTCCCATCGGCATTTGCAGTGCCAACACCTGTCGCAAGAATGAGCGCAGATGTGAGAGTTAGTAACATTTTATGTTTCACGTTTAGCTCTCCCTAGTTGGTCTGGCCCGGAATTGATTACCCCGGATACCAGATTTTCCGAGGATCGCTCGGGCTTCTTTCATAGGCCCAGGCCCGCTCGATCATCTCCTCGAAATCTACTTGCGGCCGCCAACCTAAGGCGTGCCGCGCCTTAGTGTTATCAAGCCAGTTGCTGTGAAATGGCGTGGGGATTTCCACGGGCTCCATATCGCGGGTTCGCACCAGGTAATCTGCGACCTGCGCGTAATCGACCGGCTCATCCATAGAGATATTGAAAAGCTCCTGCATCGCGGCAGGGTGATCGAGGGCCGCCATCAACGCAGCGACCAGATCATCGACATGCACAAAGTTGCGCTTTAGAGCCGCACCCTTTTTATCACGCATCAACGGCACAAAACTGCCCTCAGCAAGGCGCGCAGCCTTTTCCGCGCTTATCAAGTCGCCCCAGACCGGACCACCAAACTGGTCCGGACCAAACGAAAGCGCATATTTGAAATCGTCTTTTTCCATGATCCAGGGCGCACGCAAAACGGTGCCATTAAGGCCATACTGGATCTGATATTGCTCGATCATCACCTCTTCGAGCACCTTGGTCAGCGCATAACAGCCGCTATAAGCCTGCCGCGGGGAGGTTTCTGTGATTGGCGCCGGATAATCCTTGAAAATGTGCCCAACAGAGCAATCACCACCTATCAGAATGAACTGCTTAAGCGTCGATGACTGGCGCGCGGCTTCCAGAAGCAGGAACATCCCCTTGATTGCAACATCAATGACCAGATCGGGGCTTTCTTTCACCGCCGCCATATGAAGAACGTGGGTGACACCATTCATCGCGTGCGAAACCGCATCCGGATCCGACAGAGACCCCGTAACGACCTCCACTCGTTCACCAGCTTCGATCTTACGGTTATGGCACAGCGCCACAACCTTGGCCGATGCATACCTGGGGTTATCAAGAAATGCCGCCAAAAATGCCTTACCGACCTTGCCGGTTGCACCCGTAATCAAAATTTTCATTAATTATCCTCCCTATTGAATTAATAATATTAATTAATAATATGGAGTCAAGTGACCTCAGGATAGAATGCCGATATAAATTCAACTGGAAGAATGATTACTAATTATGCCGCAGGCGCGGCAGACGGCTTGTCTTGATCGTCTTGAATAAGGTATTACCAATATCGGCTTGGTGGTTCAGACGTGCGCCAACCTGTTCAATTCTAAGGGCGAAAACGCCGCCTATCGGTCGTTTTTGCACCATCTGACGCAATCACTGCGAAATATCGGTTGGCTAAAAGACCAGAGGCAAAACGAGTTCAATGTCGCAAAAGAAACATTACGGTGGCAAAAATCGCCCGACGATGATGGATGTTGCCTCGATGGCGGGCGTATCGCAGGCAACAGTCTCACTGGTCCTGAACGGGAGCCCGGCCAAACTGACTGAGTCAACGCGTCAGCGCGTGATCGATTCCGCGAACAAACTTGGCTATCAGCTTGTTCGGCGTGAAAACCAGGTTGCGCCAAGCAACAAGTCACGATCCGTCATTATCTTTATCGCAGACGAAATCAGCACCGATCCCTGGATGGCACTGGCCTTCGAAGGGGCGCACAACAAGGCCCTGGAATACGGGATCAATGTTTGCCTCGCAGTCAGCCACGGCAATGCGAACATCGAAGCCAGCATCGTCAATCAGCTGGCAGACTCGAACGTCATCGGGATCATTTACGGTACAATTCTTACCCGACTGGTGGAATTGCCTCCGATCCTTTCAAAAAAGCCCACTGTGCTTGTCAATTGCTACGACAGCACCCGCACCCTCCCGTCTGTTTTGCCAGGCGACCTTTTGGGGGGACGGGCGGCAACTGAACGCCTGATACAAGCCGGTCGCAAGCGCATTGCGATCATTAACGGGCAAAAAGGTGTCGACGCCTCGCGCGACCGTCTCAAGGGATACCGTCAGGCACTTTCAAGCAACGATATACCGTTTGATCCGGCGCTTGTCAGGCCAGGCAACTGGGAGCCCTCAACCGGTTATTCGATGACCCATGAGCTCATGGCACTCGATAATCCACCGGACGCGATTTTCTGTGCCAATGACCTGATGGCGCTTGGTTGTTTTGACGCGCTGCGCGAACTGGGGAAAAGTATACCGGACGATGTGGCTGTGATCGGCTTTGACGACCGCGAAATCGCCCAACACACACACCCTGCCCTCACGACGCTTATTCTACCTCACTACGAAATGGGCGAAATCAGTGCCGAACTGCTAATCGACAGCGTTGGCGGCCTTTTGGCAACGCCAAACCAGATCAAGGTCGAATGCGTTATGGTAGAACGCGATTCTGTCGAGAAATCCGAAGAAAATGCTTGAATACCCCGAATTATGACAATTCAGGCGAGTAAGTACTTCTGACTGATTTTGGAGGGGAAGATGAAGAACGATGGAGCAGTGATGACATTCTGTAAACACTGCTGTCACGTACCATAAAGTCTGGCACCTTTCCTCCAGCCTGGAGCCGTTTCGCGCTTCGGGAAGAGATATTAGGCTTACGCCAATGACTAAGTGCCCCGCAGCCAACCGAAATCAATTTTTGTCTGTGCCGGAAACGTCATCGCCAACCATGCTTTGTCAATTGCCATAACTTGGGTCTGGTATTGCGTGAAGGTCTTGTAGCTCAATTTGAACCCTGCCTCCACTTCCGATACTGACGTCGGCTCATACAGTTTTAGCGGCACAGTCATACCCGTTGTTAGTACCTTTCCCAAGCTTTCCCGTCCGACCCAAAGTATGGATGCAGCCTCATACTCATTCAGAGACAGTTTGAAGAACTGCTGCCTTAAGCGCGCGTTAACATCACTCAACACGGACACAACATCGGCCTCAGCCAGGTTTTCAACATCAACGCCGATCGGGTGGCCTTTATGGTGAATAACGGCAACACAAATCTGGTCCGAATGAGAAATCGAAACACCAAGTTCACAACATCTGACAGATGCGCCCATAATAATAGGCTGGTGAAAGACACCACTGCCTATGGCGACATCATTTGGTAACACATCATCCAGATGACATTCCAAAGCAAGCTTCGCAGCCAACCGTCCTATCGTGAAACTGTCGCGTCGTTGAGGAAACTCGAAGCCCAGCCGTACTTTCTGTTCCTGTGTGTGCAGATATCTGTTCGCCAGACTTTCGGTTTCCTCCTGACCAAGGCGTTGCCTGTATATTATCGCAATGGTTGCTTTCAAAATGTCCGTGGCTGCAAAGCTTCCGAAAGATCCATCCCGGGTTAATACCAGTTTTCGCACGACGCAACTTTCCGGAAACATGGTGTTTAACCTCATACTTTTCAGACTGCTTCTGTATGGCCCGACGCAAACGGTTGCTTTCCCAAGCTTCATTCAGGGAACCACACACATTCTCTGTACACAGGTGCAGGATGCAAACTTCATATACCCAGCACAACTAATTAATTGCGAATGAGTATTATTTTTGATAACCCCTTAAAAACCCATCACCTTAGTCAGGTATGTGACTTGGCAATAACTGACCTCAAAAAACTCTTCCAGTCTCACCAAAGGGAATTGCAGATTTATCTGACGCGTCTTTTGCGTGATGCGGATACAGCAATGGATCTGACACAGGAGACATTTTTGCGTGTGTCGGAACATGCCAGCCCCGATAAGGCAAACAAAGTCACCTATGCCCGTTCCTACCTGTACCGCGTTGCCCATAATCTTGCGATTGATCATGTCCGGGCGCAAAAGCGAAACCCGATCGCAGGCGCCAAAGACATTCCCCTTGATGTCATTCCCAATAATTCACCCTCACCAGAACAGATCGTTGGGGGGCAATCGGAACTTGAATATGTACGTCGCGCGCTTGATGAGCTACCTGACAAAACGCGCGAAATTTTTACTCTTGTACGCATTGAAGGGCTGACCTATCGCGAAGCGGCCGAACAACTAGGTATTTCTGACAGTTCTGTTCAGAAACATGTCGCGCGCGCAATTGCCCATGTGATGAAGCGCATGCGGGAAAGCCGGTCATGAAACTGCACAAAGTTTTTACGCATTTCTTGCAGTTTTATCGTCCAACAGATAAGGACGCTTTGTCCGAATTGTCGGCAAGTGCAGGTTGGTAACGTGAGCCAAATGCGAAAAACACAGAAAAACATTGATCTGACCGCGGCCAATTGGGTTGCGAAAATGGTCAATGGTGACCTCAGCGCATTTGAGCATGAAGAGCTCAATGTTTGGTTGGATGCAGCGCCGGAAAACCAGCAAGCTTTCATAGAGGCCAATAACGCGCTTGCTGTAATGGATGATGCGATCAAATCGACAGATCGCACAACCGAGAGTCCTTCATCAGAGGTTGTTGAGCTTAAGCATCTGGCAAAACCGCCATCCAAAGCCTCGCTGGCAAAGAAACGTCGCTGGGGCTATGTCGCACTTGCCGCAAGCTTTCTGCTGGCGATTGCTTCAACCCGCGTTATGGTTGGTGATCCGATCGTTTTCCTAAGTGCTGATTACCACACTGCTGTTGGGGAAGTTCGGGCCATTACACTTGAGGATGGTAGCATCGTCACCCTGGGACCCGATAGTGCAATAGCGGTTCAGTTTACCGATCAAACCCGAAATATCGCATTGATTAGCGGACTTGCAGACTTTCAAGCGGTCCCGATGGAACATGCGGACAAGCGTGTTTTCACCGTCACCTCGCCGCATGGCCAGGTGCAGGCTTTGGGCACGCGGTTTATCGTTAACAGTTTTGATGGCCACACCAATGTGGCCGTGCTGGAACATCAGGTTGAAGTCAAACCAAACTCGGCAACATCAAAACAAATAGCGATTTTGGCGGAAAATCAGGCCGCTCGTTATAACCGCCATTCAATCAGCCCAGTTTCGACAATCAATCCTGAAAGGGCGCTTAGTTGGCAAAAAGGCAAGCTGATATTTGATCGCGTTACTCTGCGCGAAGTTGTCTCGGAATTCTCACGGTATCAGCGCGGCAAAATCATGATTGCGAACGAGACTGCGGCACGCAAGCTTGTCAGTGGTGTCTTTGATATGACCGATCCTCAGGCTGGACTTGAACTGATTTCACGGGAACTTGGTGTCCAAAATATCTCGATTACCCCCCTAATGACCGTTATTTACTGAGCATAGCAGCGATCTGAAAAGCCCGGATTTCTCCGGTTTCCGGTCCTTACCGACACAAAAATCAAAAAAACTGAAATTAATCTTACTGAGTCTGACCGCAAATCCCGTCTCACCCAACACAAGCAAATGACAATCATTTGCGTTTTGGAAAAAACTTTCGAGAATGGGGGTCTGCGTAATGCAGGTAATAAAAACCGGCAAAGCTGGATTGGTAAACGTGTTTGGCCATCGTCTGGCACATAGTGTCAGCTTGGTCGCATTGGCTGCGGGTATTGTTGTTGCTGGAGTATCCACGCCTGCAGCCGCACAGCAAAATACAGAAACACAAAGTGACGCAGCATCCGCAATCAATTTTTCCATCCCGGCACAGGACCTTAACCAGGCACTTTTGAACTTTGCCAATCAAACAAATCTGCAACTCTTTTATGATGTTGATCGGGTTGCCGGATTGCAAAGCACTGCCCTTGACGGCACATATTCCCCTGCTGAGGCATTGAAGGTCCTGCTTTCCGGCAGTGGCGTTGGCTATCGCTTTACCGGCAAGAACACGGTTTCCCTAACCAAACTGGAAACATCCGACAGCAGCGGAGAAACCGTCATTGACCCGCTCTATGTCGAGGCAAACGCCCAGGACTCAGAGGACCTCGCCCATGGCTATGTCGCTACGCGAAGCAGTGCTGGTACAAAAACCAGTAAAGCTCTGATTGAAACGGCCAAAAGTATTTCCGTCGTATCTGGCCAGGAAATCGAGGACCGCGCCGTTGCAAGCATCGAAGATGCAGTTGCTTATACCGCAGGGGTAGCAACCAACAATTACGGATATGATCCACGCTTTGATCAGGTTTATGTTCGTGGCTATCCGGTACACATCTACGGCGACTACCGAGATGGCTTACGCCAGATGACCGGCGTCTATGCAACGTTTCGCACCGAACCCTACGGCCTTGAACAGCTTGAAATCGTAAAGGGCCCCACGGCGGCACTTTACGGGCAATCAACACCGGGCGGCTTACTCAACAGCGTTACCAAACGCCCTCACCTTGGTGCAAAGAACAATGTCTATGGCCGTTTCACCAACACGGACTCATACGAAGGCGGGTTTGATTACAATCTCGGCCTGACAGAAAACGGGACCTGGGCATCACGCATTGTTGGCATGGCCCGCTTTGGCGAAACCAGCAACAAAATTCAGGATGATCGGCAAATGTTCGCGCCAACAATTCGTTGGCAACCCAATGCAGATACAGATCTGACTATCTATACCTTGTTCCAGCATGACGAAACGGATGCCTCGGCAACCCTTCTGAACCTGAATGGCGAAATCCTTGATTACCGCACCAGCGACGCGGATTACGACTACCAGAAGCAGGATCAGTTTCAGGCCGGCTATGATCTGACACATGATCTAAGCAGTGTACCTGTTACCTTGGCCCAGAAGGCGCGGTTTGGATATTTCGATCTTGAAGCACGGTACCTGACTGGCGGCGTGACTGGCGGCGGCTGGAAGAACTCAAACACGGAATATCACCGCGCAGCACAAGCTGTCGAGGAAACCCTCTGGAGCGCGCAGGTCGACAACCAAGTCATCACGACTTTCGAGACTACTGACGCCAAACACGAAGTAATGACCGGTCTTGATCTGATGTATTCAAAATCGGATTACAGTTTTGGCTCAAGCGGTGTACTCAGTGATTACATCTTCTATCTCAATGACCCAAATCGGTCGATTTCGGGCACGACACCAGCTTACACAACATTTGATGACGTAACCTACAATCAGTCCGGTATCTATGTTCAGGACCAGATTGAACTTGGCAACTGGCATCTTAATGGCGGTGTGCGCTTTGACTATGCAGAACGCAAACGTATCAGCCGACTGACCAATACGGGGTCAACCGACTACAATACCGCAACGACCTTTAACGTTAGCGCCCTTTATGCCTTTGACAATGGCATCTCGCCTTATGTCAGTTGGGGCACATCCTTCTTGCCAAGCACCAGTCAGGACTCTGAAGGTAAAATGCTCAACCCGACCGAGGGTGAGCAGTATGAAGCCGGCATCAAGTTCGAACCGGTCGGGTTTGATGGCTTCTTCACGGTTTCCGCCTATCGCCTGACCGAGGACAACGTTGCCCGCTATGCTGGCTACAGTGGCTCTATCGGTTCGTATTATGACTCAATTGGCAAAGTTGAATCGCGCGGACTTGAGATTGAAGGCAGTGCCAATGTAACTGAAAATCTTAGCCTGGTTGGCAACCTTGCCTACAACAATGCCAAAATCGTCAAAGGTTCCTATCGCGGTAATACCCCACTTGTGACACCGGAAAAGGCTGCATCCTCTTGGGCAAACTACAACTTCAATCAAGGCCCTCTTGATGGATGGGGATTTGGCGTTGGTGTTCGCTACACCGACTCAAGCTATGCCAATTACACCAATACGAGCAAGAACAAGCCCTATACGGTGCTTGATGCTGCGATCCGCTATGACTTCGCAGCACTTAGTAACAAGCTGGATGGTCTGACCCTTGCGATTAATGGCACTAACCTTGCCGATAACGATGCCGCTATCTGTAACAACGGTTACTGCTACCAGATCGAAGGACAGACCATAGCCGCAACTCTGAAATACGAGTGGTAATCGATTACTCCGGGGCGCACGATTCCGCCCCGGACCCATTCTCGCAATCCGCGTTCACCGCGGATTTTCTGCGTTTATCGAGAGCGAATTATGGCCATGGATTTATCTGATCGTCCTGCTGTCCTTGGAATGCAAAAAGCCCGCTTTGAAACGGCTAGAGGCGTGACACTCCTTGACAACATATCCGTTACTTTCCGCGCTGGCTGCCTGACAGCAATTGTCGGCCATAATGGGTCTGGGAAATCCACTGCGCTTAAAATGCTGGCCGGACTGAACAAGCCAACCAGTGGAGCTGTCACACTTGACGGGAATGACGTTGGGCGGTTTAGCGCACGTGAGTTTGCCAAAAGTGTTGCCTATCTTGCACAGGACCCGGGGCACGGGGCGGACTATACCGTCGAAGAACTGATTGCGCTTGGTCGTTATCCATGGCACGGGCCATTTGGTCGCCTGCGCGAGCGCGACAAACAATCGATTGAACGTGCGATCCTTTTGACGGGCCTTGAAGCCCTTCGCAAACGCGCAGTCAGTACGCTTTCAGGTGGTGAACGCCAAAGAGCCTGGATCGCAGTTACACTTGCGCAACAAGCCTCCTGCCTATTGCTTGATGAGCCGATTTCTGCGCTGGATCTATCACATCAATACGAAATCCTGCTTTTACTCGAACAGCTCTGCAAACAGGACGGTCTATGCATTGTTGCCGTCTTGCATGACATCAATCTGGCCGCGCGCTTTGCCGATCATATTGTCGCGCTTAAGGGCGGCAAACTGATCGCGGATGCGCCACCGGCGACCATCATGCAGTCAGACATGCTTCGCGATATTTTTGGCATGGATATGCTGGTGCAGCCTCACCCCACCAATGGGCATCCTTTTGCCCTTGCCAATGTGTGATTGGGGGCGATTCAATGCATCAACAACATCAGAAATGTTCCAGACGACATTTTCTTAAGGGTCTTGCTGGTCTATCTGCCATTGCAACGCTCACACCTGTGCTGCCAGAAAGCTTTACACGCTCCGCTAAGGCTGATGTTCCCAAGCGTGTAGTCATCGCAGATGGCGCACTTGCTGAAACAGCACTTGCGATGGGGATCGTTCCGCTTGCCATGGCGGATGTGCCAGGATACCGCGTCTGGGTTCAGGAACCAAAAGTTCCTGAACAGGTCATCAATCTTGGCGCACGTTTTCAACCAAGTCTGGAAAGATTGGCGCAACTTGATCCCGATCTGATACTGACCAGCAGTTTCTATGCAAACCAGTATTCCCGCCTTTCCGACCTGGCCCCGATTGAAAAAATCGACATTTATAGCAGTAGCAAGACGCCCTTCCTGAATGCGATGGCCGCGGCACAAAAGATTGCCGAAGTTACCGGGCATCGGGGCACTGCCGAGATACTGATCTCGGACACCCTAAGCCGCATAGATCAAGCCTCTCGCGAACTTACTTCATCGCAGGCCAGTTCGGTACTTGTCACCAGCATGCTCTCGCCGCGCCACATGCGGGTCTATGGGCAAAACAGTCTGATGCAGGATGTGATTGATCGCCTTCCCGTCAAAAACGCCTGGACAGGCCCCACCAATCATTGGGGGTTTGCGACCGTGACGATCGATCAGATCGCGCAATACTCAAACGCAGCCCTCATCGCGATCAAACCCGTTCCAGACAATGTCGACCGCGCAATTGTACATAGCCCGATCCTTTCGGAACTACCGTCCATCAAACGCTTTGGGCTGATCACGATGCCACCAGTAGCAACATTTGGCGGGCTTTTTGCCGCCGGTCGCTTTTCTGATCTGCTTGCCAATGCCCTGACATCGCAAGGTGCTGCTCATGGGGAATTCGCGTCATGACAAGTCAAGCCATGCGCAGACATGCGATCCAATTCCATGCGGTTCCCGTTTCGCTTTGCATCCTTGCCGTTTTGCTAAGCCTGCTGTCTCTGGACATTGAGGCCGGTAGCCTGTCCCCGGCGGCAATATTCGACCTTGCGGCTGGATCGGACACGCGGTCGTTGTTGCTCACCCAAGGCTGGATACCAAGGTTTTTGATTGCACTTGTCGCTGGTGCGGGTCTTGCCGTTGCCGGTGCTTTGTTTCAACACACGTTAAAAAACCCGTTGGCATCGCCGTCCACACTTGGCCTTGCAGGCGGCGCTAAACTGGCGCTGACACTGGTGACGCTCTATGTGCCGGGTGCGCTTGCCATCGGTCAGGAAACGATTGCACTGTTGGGTGCACTTGTTGTCGGTTTTCTGGTATTTGCCTTGGCGCGCCGCAGTGGCTTCTCGCCACTGATCGTCATCCTGACAGGTATGATAATCGCGCTCTATTGTGGGGCAGTAACAACTGCCTTGGCAATAATTCACCATGAATGGCTAAAAAGCCTGTTTATCTGGGGAAGCGGCGACCTTACCCAAGACGGTTGGTATATCCTTGAACCATTGGCAGCGAAAGTATGCATGGGTGCGGCACTGGCTGTCGCCTTGGCTCGACCGCTTGAAATGCTTAATCTCAGCGATCATCAGGCGACCGTCCTTGGCGCATCGCCAGCACGAATGCGACTACTTTGCCTTTTGATCGGCTGTTGGCTTACGGCAACCATTGTTGCAGCGGTAGGTATTATCGGGTTTGTCGGACTGGCTGGACCAGCCATTACGCGAATGCTGGGCTTCAGACGGTTGCGATCAAAACTTCTGATGTCTGCTGTTTTCGGCGCCGTACTATTGTGTGCTGCGGATCAAGGTGTTCAGGTTTTATCGGGATATATTGGGACATTAGTGCCTGCTGGCGCGCTGACCGGGATTCTCGGTGGACCGCTTTTAATCATTATGATCCGGCAACTGCGCAGCAATTCTCAACCATCGCAAAACACGTCGCCCGCCCCAGAACCTGATCAGAGCAACATTAGAAATCACTTGCGCGTTCTGGCTGGTGTGCTTCTGGTGATTATAGGGGCGATTTTGGTCGGTCGAGATATTCACGGTGACTGGCAACTTCAATTGGGTAATGCACTGAATACCGTCTGGCCGTGGCGCGGTCCGCGTATTCTCGGTGCAATGGCTGCTGGAACCATGCTGGCAATTGCAGGCACCATATTGCAACGCATGACGGCAAACCCGATGGCAAGTCCCGAAAGTCTCGGTGTCAGTGCAGGTGCTGTAATCGGTATGATTGCGATTGTCTTCCTGATCGATGCACCAACGGCATGGTTGCAGATTTCTGGTGCAGCAATTGGTGCATTCATTACCCTGGGGGCGATCTTTGCGCTTACCCGAAAATCTGGATACGCACCGGAACGTATTTTGATTGCCGGTATTGCGATTGGTGCTTTGTTTGATGGCTTCATCGCATTTCTGATGGCCGGTGGTGATCCCCGCGCAACACGCTTGTTGGCCTGGAATTCGGGATCAACATACGGCCTTGGCTTCGACCGCGCGAGTGTTCTGGCAATCATTGCTGTGAGCGCCTTACCCATTCTTCCAGCATTTGCCCGTTGGCTTAATCTGTTTCCGCTGGGGCCTGTGACAACCAAGTCGCTCGGTGTCGATCTGTCGATCTCGCGCGGGGTTATGCTGATGTTTGCTTCTATCCTGACAGCGGCAGCTACTTTGTTGGTTGGCCCACTAAGCTTCGCCGGTCTGATTTCACCGCATCTGGCAAAACTGGCCGGATTGCGACATGCATTACCGCATACGGTCGGGGCCGCGCTGATCGGAGCTGCTTTAATGGTTGCCGCTGACTGGCTTGGGAGAATGTTATTCTTTCCTTGGGAAATTCCGGCCGGACTGATGGCCGCTATCATTGCCGGGCCTATCATGGTCTGGCTGCTTATGCGCGTCGGGCGGGGTGCCTCATGATGAATGCCCTTCAAAACGGCTCTGAAAAGAACGCTTCTCCCGCCATCGGCAATTCCCCTACCACCCGATCACTGTCTGAGATCAAAACCGATCTCTTTCAAGGACCCTATCAAGGGCTTGGTGACCGGCATCAGATCCTGACGACGCACAGTGGCGGAATAGATTGCTTTACGCTCCACGATCCTGATTGTTTGGCACCTCTTCTTGATCACTATTGCCAGGCAAAATATCCGCAAGATGATCGGCGTGCCGCCATCTCGATGTGGTCACAATGGTATTTCGGAATTCTGTTATCCCCTGTGCTGGTTTTGGCCGCAGCAGGCGAAGCAGTCCTTACGTTTCAGCCCAACTTTATCAGTCTGACAACGGACGATAATCAATGTCCGGCCGGGTTCGATATTCATGACCGGCAGGTGCATGAGTTGAAAGAAAAATCGATCCCGCCTGATCCTTGGGCTCATCTGGAATGCCTGATTGACGGACATCTCGAACCTATGGTTGCTTCACTGGCTGCATCGTCAAAAGTTTCGCCAAAGGTGTTTTGGTCCAATATTGGCGTTGTCGTTGCTTACGTTGAGAAACACGTCCTGAAAAACACCAGGGTATCGCTTGCACCACTGATCAACGACGTCAAGCGTCCCGACGGCAATCGAAACCCGATGGTAAACCCGTACAGCACCAAACAATCCGACGATGGCAACCCCTCAAGACGTGTCTGTTGCCTTCGCTATTTACTGACGTCCGTCGACATTTGCCCAACCTGTCCGCTGGCGAAACTTTAGATTTCACGCAGGTAGTCTGCTTTCCTGCGGCATGAAATCCGCTCTGCAGAATTCCTTACTGAAGCTCATTGAAAATCCCGTCTTATGAACAACGGACGGATCTGATTTGCCATCAGATCTGTCCGAATGACAAAAGATGATCGACCCAGTGGAGAGTGCAAACCGCGTCCCAAATTTGCAAGTGACTATTATTTTCACTAATGAGCAAACTAACGGAGACATTCGGAAATGCACCAAGCAAGCCAAACTGCCCCAATTCCAAAAGACCAATTTCAGCGACAAGCTTTGCTAACTATCGCCAAAAGCCAAGAGGGGAAATTGCGACGCGTTGCCCACTCTATCGTAAAATGTCCCCATCTGGCGGATGACATTGTTCAGGATACCTATGCCAAACTGCTCACCGCACAAATAGACACAGAAGTCACCACACCAAGTGCCTTCATAACGCGCATTGCTAGAAACATGGCAATCGACAAGGTCCGCCAAATTACGTTCGAACGCACTCTTTTCGCGGACAGCGATCCAACTGATCTTTGTCCTGCGGGAAACGCAGACTGCCCCGAAGCGCGTCTCAGTGGTTGCCAGGCCCTTCGGGTCATTGAGAATGCATTAAAAGAGCTGCCACCACACGTGCGCACCGCTTTTTACCGGCATCGCGTGGACGGGTTCGCGCAAAACGTCATTGCAAAGGATATCGGTGTCTCCAAAGCATCTGTTTGCGCATACATCCATCAGGCCGATCAGCGATGCCGTCAGGCACTCCATAATGTAGAACTGACTCGTCCAGCATAAGGCTTCCGGATCTGCAGCCTGTTCACTAAGTCGAACAGGCTGCAGATTTCAGTTTGCCGTCCCTAGCCCCAGGCCTGCACGACAGCACCACCTGCCCGGTCCCCAGTACCGGCAACCCAGTCAACAATCGGTGGATTTTGATCAAGATTGAAGACATTCTTGCCTGTCAGAGCATTTACAATCTTAGCACTTCGCCAAGCCATCAGGCTTAGTTGAGGCTCAAAGATCCCCAAATCGATCCTGCCGGCATTTTGAACAAAGATGTTTCGGTCAGATGGTCCATCCCATTGGGCACGGAATTCCGCATCCAAGCGGTAGGCACCTGATGCCCCCACTTCCAGAAGTGAACGCAGTGGCGCCATGAATTCCGGCAATGTCGTTTCATAACCGGTTGCCAGAATCAGCGCATCCGCATCGAAGAACTCGACATCCTGATTAAGCCCGTTTCTGGCAGCAATCCTCATTGTTTCACCATCTTGCTGAACCTGAAAGACTTCACGTTGCGGCAGGAGCCGACCGGCAACATGGCCCTCCTGCAGGTAACGCTGCCGGTATAGCAGCTGATAAATCGACTTGAGCGTTGAAAGCGATGCACCATCACTGGCAAGCTTTTGTCGAGACATCAAATCCTGTTTATAGGCATCCGGCAGACCTGCGAAGACATCTGCATATCCGGGCGTGAAATACTCATTCACAAATGGAGTATCATCAAGGGGTTCGAAATTGTCGCGCCGCGATAACCAGAGAACTTCTTCAACACCTTTGACGTTTCCACCAAGCAGATACTCAACAAGTTCAGCACCACTCTGTCCCCCGCCAATAACGGCAATTCTCTTGCCGCGCAGCTTTGGCAAATTCGACTTCGCTTGGCTTGTGTGAAAGCATTTATGCTTGGGCAACTGGCGCGCCCAGGCGGGAATAAATGCAGGCTTGCCGACACCAATGGCAAGATTGCTCGTGACATAACTTGTATGATCCGTACGAACCTTAAAGTCTTGACCATCGAATGCGACTTCGCGCACCACATTGTCAAATGCCAAGCCTTCCAAATGGTCTGCAACCCATTTCAGATAAGCGGCGAATTCCCGTCTTGGCACCGCGGCAAAATCCGCGTTCATGAAATCAAGCATGCGTTTCTGGCCGACCATGTAAGACAGGAAAGACCATTTGCTCGTCGGATTGGTTAGGGTCACCAAATCTTTCAGAAACGAAGTCTGAAGCTCAACACCGGGCAGCATCATGTCCGGATGCCAGGCAAATTCAGAACGTTGCTCAAGAAAGATTGAAAACACATCAGCAACCCCGTCCAGCTGCGCAGCAAGACTAAGATTGAAAGGACCAATTCCAATCCCGACAAGATCCAATTTATCCATCGTTCAAGTCCTTCTATTTGCTTGAAAATTTCATATCGGCTGGTTGTTCGAAAGCGTTCGTCAAACGTTTGCCAAACCGCGTGTGGAATGCCGGATCACCGATGATCGTCAAATGATCCGTTCCTGGAATATGCTCAGGGGCCTCGGCAAGGCGTGAAAGTGACTGCCAATCAATCAGATCAAGTTTTCGACTGACCGTATCGCCTGCAAGCCATGAAGCAATCGGCACGTCATAGGGCAGAAGTTCATGACGGCGGAAAACAAGGGCATTGTCGATTAGCACCCAGAACGTATGTTCGCGCGTACCGATCCCCGGCCCGTCTGTGGGCAGCCCGAATTCGCTTTTTCCCACAAAATGGACAAACTGCGCATAAGCAAGGTCATCCATCAGCGCCAAAAGGCGTTCCCATTCTTCACGCATCTTGGTTTTCTGCAGCCAGACCCGAATGCGTGCTTCAATCTCGGCCCACTGCCCCGGCTGGAATTTTGGCCGTGCGTTCAGATCAAAATCCTCGTCCATGTCACAGACATCAACCATTCCGACAACTCGCAAATCGATGTCATTCCCCAGCATTCGCGCAGCTTCGTATGCAAGCAAACCACCCCAGGACCAGCCCAGAAAGGCGCAGGTACGTCCCTTCGCTTCCCGATAAACCAGCTCTGCATATCGCGAACTGATATCGGTGACCGAAACATCAAGTTCCTGATTTTCTGTAAGCGAGTGGCACATGAAGCCCACGGCGGATTGATCCTCGCCCAGACTTTTCACCAGCTTCATATATTCGCGCGTGCTGACAAGCAGCCCCGGAAAGCAATAAAGGACAGGCTGATCGGGCTTGCCTTGCTGCAAATGCACGATATCCGCCCCCAGCTTGCATTCGGGTTCAGACAGCTCCAACAACAAGCTTCGGATGGTCGGAAAGTTGAAAAGATCCGTAATTTCCGCATTGCGTTCAGGAAACTGATCGCGAACTTTTGCCAGTACACGCAGGGCTGTTATCGAATTCCCGCCGATCTCGAAGAAATTATCGGTCACTCCGACTTCATCGAGACCCAGTGCGGATTTCCAAATGGTCAACAGAGCGGCCTCGTCGTCATTAGCTGGCTTGATTATGACCCCCTCGCGACGCGGTAGCGGCAACTGTGATTTATCGACCTTGTGATTGGCATTAAGTGGCAACATCGTCATTTCAATGATGTAGCCAGGCACCATTGCGCTTGGCAGCAGGTCCTGCAACCGCACACGAACTGAACGGGTATCAACCGATGCTCCGGAACGCGGTACGACATAGGCAATCAGTTCCAACCGTGAGGCAACTTCAGCTGCGACGACGACACAGTTGGCAACATCATCAAACCCACGCAAAACTGTTTCAATTTCTGCCGGCTCGATACGGTGCCCACGAATTTTAACCTGATCATCGACCCGTCCAGCAAACTGGATCATGCCATCCGGAAGGAATCGGCCCAAATCACCGGTGCGATACATTCGTGCATGATCATTCAGCGCAAAATTATCGTGAATGAACAGATCGGCGGTCTTTTCAGGCAAGTTGTTATATCCACGGGCAACACAATAGCCGCCAAGATGTATCTCACCGATTTCGCCGGGTGCGACCGCGTTGCCATCCGCATCAAGGATATAGGCCCAACGATCTCCGACCGGTCTTCCGATCGGGGCTGTAACGGTCTCACAAAGCCGGTCCTGAGCGACACGCCACAACATGGGTGTCATCACGGTTTCCGTCGGACCATAACCGTTGATCAGATAACGAGAATTGATGGCCCGCGCTATCCGGTTGAAAGTTTCCTTTGGCATTGCCTCACCGCCGAAGGAACAAAGTATCAGATCAAGAGTCTGGCCCTTCTCGCGAAGCCACCCTGCCAACTCATGTACATAGCTGGTCGGAAATGAAGCATGGGTCACGCCATGTTTGCGAATGGCGTTAACTGTGTCTTCCGGCGTCCAGAGTAATTGGTCAGGCAATAAAATACTGCCACCTGCCATCAACGGCACGATCCAGCGTTCATGACCACCATCAGATGAAAATGGAAGAAACGGTAATTCTCGCGAATCTTCATCCATCAGATAGATTGGCCCGGTAGCATTCAAATGGTCAATCAACGGGCCTTGATCCACCATGACCCCTTTAGGTTTACCAGTCGAACCGGACGTGTAGATAATATAGGCAAGCTGATCGGCAAGCGGGGCGACGGCGAGGAAGTCGGCTTCCGACGTGTCGAGCTCATCGACAAGAACAACCTCAAGCTCCTGCTGACCAAGAACCGTCAAATCCCTGCCGGTGGTAACAGCGTAACGTGCATAACAATCAGTCAATACGTGCTGATTTCTGGTCTCGGGGTGCTGCGGGTCCACGGGAACAAAAGCCCCACCAGCTTTCCAGACACCAAGAATGGCTGCAATCGCCATCGCAGATTTCGGAAGCGCAACAACAACAACATCACCACGCTCGACCCCATTGGCAATCAGAGCGCAGGCAATCGCATCTGACGTTTGTTTCAGGCGCTTTCGCGACCAAACCTCATCTGTTGTCAGGATGGCCGGGCGGTCGGGATCATCGTCGCAAAAACGGTCAATGACTTGGTGCGGATATCCTCTCATCCGCCAGGGTTCCACCGCCCATGGCAAACCAACAACATCTTCTGAAATTGAATGAAAACCGGGTTGCGAACTCGGTTCGTTTGATGGGTTTAAGGACGCGGCATTTACCGCCTGAGAACCATTCATGGTCGTCTCCACATTGGCAAAGCAAGTTTCAAGCATTTGCACCAAAGACGAACCGTCACCTGCCAAGTTCAGAAGTTTCTGCATCTCGAATCGAAAAAATGCACCTGAACTTCCAATCCTCTCATCCGTCCGGACTACAGAGACTTAACGAACCCAACCGGGTTGGAAACTTAGACATCAGGAGATCTGAATATGAATGTCATTGCATTAGAAGCACCAACTCAAAACTCATCCCAGAAACTGGAAGTTCCTCACTTTCAGAACGCCGGAAACTGGCACTCGTCCATCGAGGACGGACATATTCAGCTTTGTGGGGAAAGTGAAAATCATGACTTCTATTTCACCCTCTCACCGGACCAGATCGTCCTTGATGATGTTGCAAGCCTGACGCTTAACGTTCTAGATGCCAAAGGTTTGGCTGCGCTGGGCGAAGCACTTCTGATTGCGCATCCTTCTCGGTCTGAAATCAAACTTCCCCCGCAGTTGGATCCGGAATGGACAGCGAACATGATTCGCAACGGTCTGATTTCTCATTCAGGTGATAGCATTGTTGTCAGTTCCCGCAATCTCTATCAACTAACGCTGAACTGGTTGGCACATCCCGAACGCGACCCATTCCCTTTGAGTTACACGTCAACCAACGGACGCCGTCATCCAGTCCGTCGCCCAAGTGCCTCGCAAACACTTTATGCGCGTTACATCCCCTGGATCGACAAAACTATCCGGTTTGAACGCGCGGATATTCGTCGTCATCTCGGGTGCTTCCATAAATGGATGAACGACCCGCGCGTCGACGTCTTCTGGGAAGAGTCCGGCTCAGAGGAAAAGCATAAAGCCTTCATCCAAAGCCGACTGGATGATCCCAGAACCGAGCCGCTGATCGGGTATTTCAACGACACCCCATTCGGGTATTTCGAGCTCTACTGGGCACAAGAAGATCGTCTTGGCGAGCATTATGATGCAGGTGACTTTGACCGCGGCTGGCACGTTGCCATTGGCGAAGATGCATTTCGCGGAAAGGAATATCTGACCGCATGGCTTCCGTCTCTGATGCATTACATGTTCCTTGATGACCCAAGAACGCAACGCATTGTCGGTGAACCTGATGCAGGCCACAATCAGCAAATCCGCAATCTTCTGCGTTCAGGCTTTGCCGGCATTAAACAGGTTCGTTTCCCCCACAAGACGTCACTTCTTGTTATGTTGCTGCGCGAACGCTTTTTTGATGATCGACTGTTTGTTCCGGACTTTGTCCACGATGAGGATGCTTCCTGATGCGAAAGCGTGCTCTTCCGGACCTGAATGATCCGGCGATCATGCGATTGATCCTGCGACTGGCCCTGCCATCTGTGGCAGGGCTTTCGATCAATGCCATCAATCAGGTCGTCGATGCCTTTTTTGTTTCCCAATATGCGCTTAGTGCCATGGCGGGGGTAACTTTATCCATTCCCTGCTTCATGCTGGTCGGTGCAATCGGGCACGGATTGGGCCTAACAGCCTCAACCGAAATCGGTCGTGCACTTGGCAGGGACAATGTCCAAGATGCCGCAAGAAGCGCATCCCTTGCCTTGGCTTTGGCCATTGGCTTTGGCGTTAGCGTTGCCATCCTGATCACATTATTCCACGGACCAATTCTGCATCTGCTCGGTGCGCGCAACGAGGTTTTCACCGAAGCTTCCATATACATGCGAATTCTTGGGGCCTGCTCTGTGCTGGTACTGTTGCAGATCGTTTGCGATTTCATTGCAATCGGTGAAGGTAACAGCCGATTTTCGATGTACACCTTGCTCGGGTCGTTTGGTCTGAACATGGTACTTGACCCGATACTTATCTTTGGATTCGAATTGGGGGTTGCAGGGGCGGCGTGGGCAACGATCATCTCACAGATCGCGGCCCTTTGTGCGTATGTCTATTACTTCAAAAAGCGCCTTGGACGAATACATCCCGATGTCGGGGCTCTTCACGCACTTTCTTGGCGCAAAGCTCTAGTACCGTTTGGCAAGCTCGGCATTCCAGCCAGTACAACCACTATTCTGGCATCAATATGCTTTGCCGCTCTGATGCAGGCAGCCACCAGACATGGCAACGAAGAAGAACTGGCTGGATTGGCCATCTCGTTGCGTATCGTGCTTCTTGCCATTCTTCCGATCATCGGCTTTTGTCTGGGTGCACAACCCATCCTGAGCTACGCAGCAGGTGCAGGTAATCAGGCACGGTTTGAGGCCGTGTTTACGGGCATCCTTCTCTATTGCGCGGCCTTCTCGATTACCTGCGCAGTTATTGCCTTCCTGTTCGGGGATTGGTTGATTGCCGCCTTTGTGAGCAAAGCGGAATTGATCACCTTTGGGGCGCATTTGCTCGATATCCTTGCCATACAAGTCGCGTTCGTTGGCATCTATCAACCGATGGTATCGCGCTTTCAGGCTGCTCATAATGCGCGGCGCGCTGCCATCGTCAGCATGGCGCCACAGGGCTACATTCAATTACCACTGGCGCTATTTTTACCCATGGCATTTGGCTTGGACGGAATTGTCATAGCACCTGCGCTTGCGGCAGGACTGACTGCACTCATTGCCGTTGCTTTGACGTTTTCTGATCGCAAAACACTCTTGATCAAGGAGCTTTCATCATGAACGAGCTACCTTCAAAGCCACTCTCGCTGCAGGACCACGGATCCCGGCATCACGGTGCATTTGATCCCAACTACGAGCGCCACTTCCGGGCGGTTTCCCAACCAATTTATCAAACGTCGCTATTTGCATTCCGTGACTTTGACGACATGGCAAATGCCTATGCCGGAAATCCTGGCGGTCCCATCTATGCTCGTGGTGACAATCCCACCGTAATGGCATTCGAACGGGAAATTGCAAGATTGGAGAACACCGAAGCATCCCGTGCCTTTGCAAGCGGGATGGGGGCAATCAGTGCAACCGTCATGGCACTTGTCGAACCGGGCGACCGGATCGTTACCGTTCACAATGTTTATTCCGATGCATATCGGCTTTTTGAAACCATGCTCAGACCAATGGGCGTGGCCATCGACTATGTCGATGGCACCAAGACAGATGCTGTAATTGACGCCATTTCAAGTGCAAAACTTTTGTTCCTTGAGAGTCCGACATCTCTGACATTTGAACTCCAGGACCTGGAAAAACTGGGCCAAACAGCGAAAGAGCAAAATGTTATCACCGTTATCGACAACTCTTGGGCAACACCGGTTTTTCAGCGCCCGGCCGATCACGGTATCGATCTTGTCATCCATGCAGCGTCGAAATTCCTGTCTGGTCACAGCGACACTGTTGCCGGCGTCGTCACCGGGCGAAAGGACCTGATCAACAAAATCAATGGTTCAACCTTCCCTTATCTCGGTGGGAAACTTGGTCCGTTTGAAGCATGGCTTTTGCTACGCGGCCTCGACACACTTGAGCTGCGCATGCAACGACACGCCCAAACCGGTGAGTATTTGGCCACAAGCCTGTTCAAGCACCCAAAAGTCTCCCAGGTGCTCTATACCGGGTTCAGCAACCATGCTGGGAAACGCACATTACATGGCCATTCGAGCCTGTTTTCCATCATTCTCGATGAGACGGTCGACATTCGAAATTTCAGCAACGCCCTTCGAACATTCAGGTTAGGCGTAAGTTGGGGTGGTCCCGAAAGCCTGATCGTTCCCGCTGCTGCGGTACTCCACCAGAAATATGAAATCAGTGCGTTTCGTCATTTCCAGTTGGACCGGCAACTTGTGCGCATCTACTGCGGGCTGGAAAACCCGTCTGACCTTCTGGCAGATTTGGAACAGGCAATCGATGCTGGGACAACCAGTTAAGCCACGGCTTAGGCCAATCCTCTGAACAGAAAAGGTAAAGGGCGCCAAACTGGCGCCCTTTTGCATTTCCGACTTTTGTAGCTTAACTGCTAACCGACACAACTCCTTGCCGGGAGTTCGGCCTTGTGAGAACCGCCAAAATCAATTCAAGCGGTCCGCGTGATGCGAAGCGGAACCAAAGCTTAGCAAAAACGATCCACCCCAGATACATCACAACTGAAATCCACAAACAATCAGCCAAACGAACCTGATTGTGCATACCGGCACCGTAACCAAAGAACACCAATCCCATAGCCAATGACATTCCCAAATAGATCGTCAACGACATGCGGCCAGCAGGCGCAATGAATGCAACCAAATTGCTACAAACCGTTGCGCGAAAGGCGACAAGACCATATGCGACAAGAACAATGGACAATGGTACCGCAAACAGCGGGCGCAAAACCAATGTCATCATAAAGAAGCGCTCTGGCTCAAATGCTGCGGGCAACGATGCAAGCGCCCCGTAAAGAAGGCTTCCTGCAATTCCCGGAAATGCGGCAAACGCCGCAATGGTGCGTAATTTGGCAACAAGAGCATCAAAGCCATATTCCTCACAAAACCGCGCGGCGGCAAGCCCCGAAACCATGGCAGCAGCAACAAGCAGATAGTTACTCCAAAGACAATAAAGCTGGAAACCGGCCCAACTCTCAAGACGCACCGCCATTACATCTGCAAAACTGCCGGTCGCCAGAACCACCGAAACCGGTATCTCTGGCGCGACATAAGGCGATGGGTTCACTGTCAGGCTCACCCCAAAAAGCGCATTCCCAACTACAGCCATCGCCCAAAGAGCAACACCACAAACCATAAGTCCGCGAACAGAAATTTTCCGACCGATCAACAAAAGCAGCCCGATCACGGCATAGGGCAACAAAATGTCTGCTTCGAAAAGGAATACCAGATTCACAACGCCGAACAGTGCCAGCACACAAAGCCGCCGAACATAAAAACCGGCCCCATATCGTTTGAATTGCTGTAACGCGGCAAACCCGAACAGGGCCGAGAAAATCAGAATGAATTTGCTTTCAAACAATCCCTGGATCACGCTCGCGGCAAGCACATTCAGCCAAAGCGGCTCCCCGTCCTGCCATGCCCCGCCAGCAAAACCAAAAGTAATCGCAAAGAAGGGCAAATTGACCACAAGTATCCCGAACAAGGCGAACGCGCGAAGGGCGTCAATTGATGACTCACGTTGCAGAAACATCTTACGTCTTTCCTCTTGATTGGAACTCTTAGTAGAAAGACGTTTGGCAACTGATTTAATTCAGGGGACAAGTGCGACTTCTGCGCTGCTTATGCATGCTCGACCGCAAGTCCGATAACCCCGAATTATGACAACCGGGCGAGCGGGACGCAAAAGTCTGATGATTTATGGAGAGAGTAAGGTGACCACGGGAAATCATCATATAATATGATGATTGTCAGGTGCCACAAAAGCTGACATTCGACTTCTCGCGAAATCAATGCCTTAGCATTTTCGATTGCCAGATAAGTTGTCATCGATTGTCACAAAAGCTGACAAAAAGCTGCAGAATTGACAGAAAAGCTGACATTTTTCTGATTGGCTTGAATGCTGCTCCAACAGAGGGGTGTAAGCACTATGGGCTAAAAGCTACCGCAAATTGTCCGTCCATCATCACACATATATAACGGCAATTATCTTGTCGAAACGAGCTCCCTAAAGCTTTTCGACCAAGATCGAGCCAAAATCACTGCAAGACAGTGTCCCGCCAAGGTCAGTTGTTCGCGTGTTCGGATTTTTGAGCATTTCAGCAATTACAATATCGAGACGGTTGGCAGCCTGCTGCAAATCGTTACGTCCGGCTTTTGCCCCCTTCCACTCCAGAAGCAAAGCGGTCGACAACAAAAGCGATACGGGGTTGGCGATATTCTTGCCCGCAATATCCGGCGCGGAACCATGCGACGCCTGCGCAATCGCATTTTCATCGCCAACATTAAGCGATCCCGAAAGGCCAAGCCCGCCTGCAAGCTCGGCCGCCTCGTTTGAAAGGATATCGCCGAACATATTGGTGGTGACAATTACATCAAACGCTTCAGGGGTTCTGACCAGAAGTGACGCCATGGCATCAACATGTTCTTCACGAACCTCAAGCCCGCCTTGCTTTGCGGCTGCTTTTTCTGCTTCGGACAGGAAAAGACCGTCGCTTAACTTCAAAACGTTGGCTTTATGCACGATGGTCAAGTGCCCCCGGCGTTTTGCGGCCAGTCGCGCCGCATAGGCGGCAACACGGTAACTGCCCTGACGTGTTACCTTGCGCGTGGCAAGCGCAAGATCAGGCGTCGGCATCACCTCGCCAGTTCCGGCATACATTGTGCGATCTGCATAAAAACCTTCTGTGTTTTCACGCACAATCACCAAGTCCATGTTCGCAACAGCCGAAGGAAGGCCCTCAAACACCTTTGAAGGCCTCACATTGGCATACAAATCCAGATTGATGCGCAGTGCCGCCGATGGGTTGATCCCGCCCTGATCCGCCGGTGGGTAATGCGCAGTATCAACCGGTCCGAGAATAGCCAAATCGGCTTTCCGCACACGTTCGATCAGTTCTGGCGTAATGGTGGCGCCATGCTTTTCAAGCGACGTAAATCCGACGTCTTCATTGCTAAACTTTAGTCCCAGGGAAAACGACCGGTCCAATGCCTCCAGCACTTTGCACGTGACAGACGTAATTTCCGGCCCGATCCCGTCGCCCGGCATCAATACAACATCCATCAACCCGCAACCTCCGTCAGAATATTTTCAGGGACAAGGACCCTGCCTTCAAACAACCGGCGCGCTGTACGGATCACACCCCCCGATATCACTGAAAGATTTGGCCCAGACCCTTCGATGGTGAGTTCCACGGCAATCACGCCACTTGGATGTTCGATCTGGATCCATTGCTGCGGCTGAGCCTTAAGCTCGATCATACCATCAACAATGCTTCCCGAAAGTGATGCGCAACTGGCAACACATATCGCCCCGGTCACCGCATGGGTTGCATGGCAATTATGCGGCACAAAGTAACGTGATGTAATATCACCACCTTTTGTCGGTTCCGACAAAATAGCCATTTTGGGGACGACCTTACCAGTACAGTCACCCAGCCCCATCAATTCCGATGCCTTGCGACGCACGGCTTCCATCCGGGCAATCAGTTCCGCATTGCTATCAAGCTGTGCCTTGGTTTCGTTCCCCTTAATCCCAAGATCACGGGCCCGAAACATCACCATCGGCACCGCCACATCTATACAGGTCACTTCAAGCCCGTCGATATAGTTGATCGGCTTGCCGGTTGGCAAAAGCCGTCCGGTTTTGCTGCCCATGATATCCTTGAACCGCAATATCAAGGGCGACGCAGTACCGGGTACACCATCAATCGCAGCATCACCGCTATAGGTCACCTTACCGCCCGGCGTGGCAACCAGTACGTCCACCAATGCACCGACATTTTGGTTGTAAATCCGCACCAAGGTTTGATCACCCGTCACCGGCACCAAACCGGCCTCGATCGCGAATGGTGCAACCGCGGCGGTCATGTTTCCGCAATTCGGATTGACATCAACCTCGGCCTTGTCAATGGCGACCTGTGCGAACAGGAACTCGACATCGGCGTCCGGTCGGCTGGATGGCGCAACAATGCAAGATTTGCTGGTTAACGTATCGGCACCGCCAATACCATCAATCTGACGTTTGTCGGGCGACCCCATTGCCGCAAGCAAGAGGCGATCGCGCATTGCGACATCTTCGGGCAAATCACTGGCCAAAAATATCGGCCCCTTGGAAGTGCCGCCACGCATAATCACACAAGGAACGGCATGTTGGTCATTCACAATCATGGTATTTTTCATGTCGATCACCCCAGCGGCCAGGGAAGTTCAATCAGGTCCTGAAGCATCCCTGCCGGGAAATCGAGAACCAGCGACCATGCAAGAATGCAAAGCCCGATAACCGCCAACCCGGTCAAAAGCAGTGTCAAAAGCCAGGACGCGTTGGCCTTGATCCGGAGGAAGGCAATAAAGAAGCCGGTAATTGCAATCAGGAACCCAAACACCGCCGTTCCGACCACCAAGCCTGCAACCCACAGCACGTAGTGCCAAAGACCGGCGGTTGGTTTCACATCCTGATGATCAAGATCATATTCATGGTCGAAATTGGCGGCATGTGAGGCGGGTGATGACACCAGCTGCCAAATCAGGATGGCCGACGCGATCAACATCACAACCGACACAGCACCGGTAAAGACGCTGCCAAGGAAGGAATGCTGGGTTGCATCCCAAATGCCAAAAGCAAAGAAGGCAAAAAGTCCGCCAGCAAACATGATTTGCGGCCAGCGTTTCGGATTATGCGAATGGCTGCTTTCTTCTTCCTCAACCGGGTTTGCCGGGTGTTTGCGCATGCCCATCAGAACCGAAATGATGGTCAGGGCTGCGATAATCAGCACACCAGGGCGTGTCAAAAATTCCCAATTGTAGAATTGCAACGCCTGATAAAGGTAAGTCTCGGTATTGGAAGCAAGGACAAAGCCGATCAAAAATGCCGGACGCGGCCAGCCAAAGCGCTTCATCAGCACACCAAGAACACCAAGCACCAACAACGCAATCATGTCTGACAGCGAACGCGTTGCCTGAAACGCGGCAAAGCAGATCACTGTAATCATGAACGGTGCAAGATAGCCGTATTTGATGGTCGTCAGACGGGATACAAACGGTGAAATCAGCAACGCGCCACCGGCACCAACCACGTTGGCAATCGCAAGCGACCAGATAATCGTGTAGGTGATATCAAGGTCACGCCCGACCATTGCAGGGCCGGCTTCAAGACCAATCAGCACCATCCCGCCAAGGAAAACAGCCATGCTGCCCGAACCAGGAATACCAAACAGCAAGGTCGGGACAAGCCCACCGCCTTCCTTGGCATTATTGGCACTTTCCGGCGCCAGAACACCTCGAATGTCGCCCTTGCCAAACTGGGATTTGTCTTTTGCAGTCTGGACGACATGACCATAGGCAATCCAGTCGACGACACTTCCGCCAAGACCGGGCAAAGCGCCAACGATACTGCCAAGACCGGCGCAACGCAGGCACAGCCATTTATGACGGATCATATCGCGAACACCGTCCCGCCATCCGAGACCGAGGGTGCCCTTGTCTGAAATAGATCGATTTTGCCGGCAAAGATCGATGATTTCTGGAAACGCGAACATGCCCAGACCGACGATGACAAGCGGCAGGCCATCCATCAAATAAACGGAGTCAAAACTCATGCGGAGTTCGCCGGTCGCGGGTGCCGCGCCAAGTGCGCCCAACAACAAACCAAGGCCCGCAGCAATAACGCCCTTTGGCAGGCTTTGACCGGCAAGAACGCCAACCATCGACAAACCAAGAACAGCCAGCATGAACAGCTCGGCCGAGCCAAATGCCAAAATAAGAGGCCGTGCAATCACAACGAAGCCGGTAAGGATAACGGCCCCAACCAAGCCACCGACCAATGATGCCGAAAATGCAGCGCCCAGCGCACGGGCACCATGGCCCTTTTTCGCCAATGGAAATCCATCAAGAACGGTTGCCTGTGATGCACTTGATCCCGGTATCCCCATAAGGACCGAAGTAAAGGTGTCCGAGGTTGGGATAACCGCGACAAGACCGATCAGCATGGCAAGGGCCGAGATTTGATCCATGCCATAGATGAAGGGCAACAGAAGAGACAGCCCTACAATTCCACCCAAACCGGGCAAAATACCAACAACCATGCCCATTCCAACACCCAGCAAAAGATAGATCAGATGGGTTGGTTGCGCGAAATGAGCCAGCGCGGTCATCATTGCATCAAGCATTTGGAAACTCCGTCAAAAGACAAAGTTCGCCCGTTCCCTTAAAACGACCAGACAGTCGAAGGGTGAAAAAAGCGGGGTGGACTAGGCCACCCCGATCAGGATACGGGAGACTTCAGATTTTAATTAGAACTGCACCGAATACTTCTCGGTCAGCCATTTTTGGACCCACTCACGAGCATCTTCAGGAACGTTTACAGCCGTGCGGAAAATGCGTTCTGCAGGTTCGCCAACGATCTGTTTGTACTCGCCAAGGGTTGCCTGTCGATCAGCCACAAAGCTCTCATCTTCGGTGGCAAGCTGTGCCGCGTCACGATACGCCTGGACGATTTCTTCAGGTGTGTCTTTTGGCAAAAAGACCATCTTCTGCGCAGGGAAACCGGCAATGAAGAATGCTTTGTAGGCTTCCCATGCCGGGCCTGAAGGCTTTTCACCCTTCATTTTCTCATATGCTTCCGGGAAGCTTGGCAGATCAGGGAATGACGGATCGCGTACGATGTTCCCATCGTCATCAAGTGCCCCCCAGGAGAACAAAGGAACAGCACTTCCGATATCAACAAGCGGCCGGACGTTATTGATGAAAGCCGAAGACGTCTGGTAATCGATATTGACCTCGCCGCGCTCAAAGGCAAGACGACCGGCCCCGCGGCCCTTCATGCCAAAGACCGCATCAACATCAAGTCCCAGCAGTTCAAAGGCAAGCAACGGAACGAGATCAAGGGATGTCGCCCCCTGGCTGCCATAGCGCAACTTGACGTTTTCCAGTGCTTTCATGTCGTCGGCCGACTTGAGGCCAAGATCCGAATTCACGTAAACAACACCGCCGGTCGGCGATGCAAGAACAACACGCCAGTCACGCATTTCATATTGTACGCGCTTGTCACGCAGAAGGTACGGAAACTGAGTAGAGCCGGAAGTACCGATTGCGGTCAATCCATCGGGCTCGGCACGGGCCTGAAACTGATTGGCACCAGAGGTAGAGCCGCCACCCGGAATATTCTTGACGACAACAGTCGGGCTTCCCGGAAGGAAGACACTGAAATACGGCGCCCAGAAACGGCCCCAAGTATCAGTCCCACCACCTTCGCCAAACGGAATGATCAGTTCGACGCGGTCTCCCTCGAAATTTGCATCCTGTGCGGTTGCTGTACCGGCAAAGCCAAAGGCAATTGCCGCAGCCGCGCACGCGGACTTGAATGACAGATTAAAGTTCTTTCCCCATGACATTGGGCGTTCCCTCCATAACGGTTGTTTTATCTCGAATGGAAGGAAAGAAACGGGTGACGCAGATCGCGCCATCAATTGTCGATTTCCTCCCATTCAGGCTTTCGGCTGTTATTGTTTTTTTCCGGTCGTTGCCGGGAGTGCCGCTTGCCCCTGAAGGAAAATCTAAACGAAAAAGCTGTCAGTTAGCTGTCGATGGTCAAATTTTTAATTTTCGCAGCTGTTTTCGATGTTATTTAAGGGAAATGCGCATTCTGATCGTAGAAGACAACCTTGTTCTGGCCGATAAAATCGCTGCTGCTCTCCGGCAGACCGATCATGCTGTCGATATGGTTCATGATGGAGAGGACGCGCTCAACCTTGTTCTGCAAGAGACGTTCGATCTTCTGATTCTCGATTTATCACTGCCGGGACTGGACGGAATTGAAATTCTGAAAACCGTGCGAGCACGCCAGATCAATTTGCCGGTTATGATCCTGACCGCGCGTGGTAATCTCGATGAACGTGTTGCCGGTCTGGATGCCGGGGCAGACGATTATATGGTCAAACCTTTCGAGTTGTCAGAACTCGAAGCCAGAGCCCGGGCTCTTCTGCGACGCAATATTGGCAAGCGCAATCCCTATATCACGGTTGGAAAACTGTCCTTCAATTCGGTCGACAGATCCGTGACCATTGATGGTCAGCCTGTCTCGCTGACGCCGCGCGAACGCGGGGTGCTTGAAATTCTGCTGCTAAATATCAGTCAGGTGATCAGCAAGGAAAAAATCGCCCTGCATCTTTTCGGTTTTGATGATGAAGCCAGCGTAAAATCAATCGAGCTTTACATCAGCCGCCTACGTAAAAAAATTGCTTCAGGTGATGTCGAAGTCCGCACCATTCGCGGACTTGGTTACATGATTGACGAATGAACGAGAACGCCACAGCCATATCCACTTCTTTACGCGCAAGGCTCCTGCGCTGGCTTTTGCTGCCTGGTTTCTTGCTGACCTTCGGGCTGTTGGCAAAGAACTACCTGACCGTCAGTGAAATGGCCAACCGCATACAGGATCGCCTTCTGGTCGCGCTGGCGGTGACCATTTCCGAACATGCGATCAATTCCGGCGGGGATCTGTTGTCGCGCGATATTGAATTGTTGCTTGAGCAATTCACCCGCGAAAACACCTATTACCGCGTTCAGGGCCCAGACGGGGCGTTTGTGACAGGTGATTTCGGCCTCCCACGCCTGCCTGAGGGCGTAACGCTGGAACCCGGTGTTCCCCATTTCTACAATGCCCATTACCGTAACGAAGACGTGCGCGCGGTCACCATGAAGTACCTGGTCGCCAATCCGTCCTCGAACATCTATGGCTGGGTGATCATCGATGTCAGCCAGACCCGTCGCGAACGCGACAATCTGATTTATGACGAACTGCTGGGATCGACCACAGATTTTCTGGTTTTGATGTTTCTCGGCGGCGTTTTCGCGTGGATCGGTGTTTCGCGTGGGCTTGCGCCACTCAGACGACTGCAACAGGCAATCCGGCGCAGATCAACGGATGATTTGCGCCCGATCCGTCATGCCATGCCCAAGGAAGTCACCGAGGTCGTCAAGTCTCTCAACGCGCTTCTGGCACGTCTCGAAAGCTCCATCACGGCCAATCAACGTTTCATTGCCGACGCCTCGCACCAGTTGCGCACCCCTCTTGCGACGGTGCAGGCCGAAGCCGAATGGGCCTTGCGCAATGCAAGCAACCCGGAAGACCGGCAGGCACTTGAACGTATCGTTGACCAAACACGACAAACAGCAAGATTGGCCAGCCAGCTTCTCAATCTTGCACGGGTATCCCCCGAAGGCCGAAAAGCTGTTCGCTATGAGAAAACCGATCTGCTCGCACTTGCTGCCTCAGTAACATCTGGCATGGTCCGTCAGGCAATCCGCCACGATATTGATCTTGGCTTCGACGATCAAAGCGAAGGCATGAACTGCCAAATAGAAACCGGCAACGAGGTTTTACTCCAGGAAATGCTGAGCAACCTGATCGATAATGCCATTGTTTATGGCACGCCCGGCACGATCGTAACGGTTCGGCTGATTGGGGGTGGCGTTGCTGTCGGTCCGGTTCTCGAGGTCGAAGACAATGGCCCGGGGATACCGAAAGAGGATCGCAAAGCAGTTCTGGAGCGTTTCGTAAGACTTGATGAGCAAAACGGACAAGGCTGCGGTCTTGGTCTCGCTATTGTCAGGGAAGTTGCAGACGCACATCGGGCACGCTTGACACTCGAAGACGGTAAAGACGGCAAAGGCCTGAAGGTCCGGATCGAATTCCCGCTCTAGGCGTTATTTGCCGCGATTCACCGACCGATTTGGCAATCGGCTGGCACATGATGTGCCAGCCTTTAACGTCATGAAATTCAGATAGTCTTCCTGCTCTGGCAGACACCGATCACCTGTTTGTGATCGTTTTTCTCTACTGCAAAGACAATCAGCGCAATCAATCGGTAGAACCCGTGGATAAACTTGCCATAGGGCATCGACAAAAACAGGGTCATCACAACCCCCAGATGAAGGCTTAGCATCACCCCGACATAGTGCGTATCACGTACAAACATCAGGCAAAGTCCCGTGAGACTGGTCAAAAACAGCAAAACCAGGAAACTGACATCCATACCTTTGTTGGTTTTGCCCTTCGGGGCAGCATCGGCCTTGGCCTTAAGCATCAAAAGACCGGCAGGTCCGACAATAAGCCCGATCCCGCCAAGGATGCCAAACAGCTTTGGCAGGCTGAAGTATCCATAGGGTGCGGGAAGATCGAAGCCGTAATGCAATATCGTGGCACTTGATGTCGCAGCAAAGCACAACATAAAGCCCCAGAAAGTCATTTGATGGAGCCAACGTCTGGCCATTGATGGCGTCTCGCCGGGATAGGAACAGCCCTGACCATTCCCGCCATCAAGGTATTTGAGGGAAAGTGCATCCTTTATGCCCTGCATGACGCGTGGATAATCAAGCATCAGCGGACTTGGCAAATTCATTGTCCGCCAGAACTTCACAACCGACCCCACCAGTGCAAGCAAAACAAAGCCGCCAACGATGCCAAACAGTGTTGCCAAAACATTGTGCGAGATGACGCCATAAAATGCATTCTCATGCGCTGCAAAGAAGTCGGCCCCTGTTAAAATGGCAGTCGCCCCGAAAAACAGAGTGATCACGATGACGGACAGCAGACTGACCCAAAGGCCATTATTGGCAAACAGCCGGCCCATAAAGCCCGGCCATGCATAAACCCCGTAGTTTTCCTGACGGAGCTCGGCCATTGCAGCAGGTACGTTCAGCTGAAATTCGTGCGGTGGTGCATATTGGCAATTGTGATAACAAGCCCCGCAGTTGTGGCAAAGGTTTGCCAGATAATCGAGCGTGTCGGAGTTGAATTCCAACCGCAGCTCCATCGCCTGGAAAACAGCGCAATGCCCCTCGCAATAGCGGCAGGCGTTGCAGATCGTCATCACACGCGCGGCTTCGGTTGTTTTATCGGTTGAGCGCATAATCGGCAGCCTCGCTTCCTGCAATTCGTCCAAATACATTGCCAATCGTCATGCCAATCCCGGCAAGATATCCTTGGCCTAATACGTTGCCGGCCATGATTTCCCCGGCCGCAAAGATGTTCGGGCTTTCGGTTCCGTTCGCCATCTGCATCTGCGCCTTTTCACTAACTTCCACACCGAGATAGGTGAACGTGATGCCAGGTCGCAGCGAATAGGCACTGTAGGGTGGATGATCGAGTGTGCGCGCCCAGTTGGTTTTGTTCACCGCAAGCCCGTTGGTATGCACGCCGTCAAGCTCGGTATGATCGAACTGCCCCGGTTGAACCGATGCGTTATAGTCGTTGACGGTTTTCTCAAGTGCTGCCGGGTCGAGACCAATTTTTTCGGCCAATTCACCGATTGTATTGGCGACAACGGGTGGGAAGACCGGCGGCATGAAGGCACCGCGTGCTTTCTGGTCAATGATGACGTGGGCGACCTGATCAGGCTGATCGGCAACAAGACGCCCCCAGATTGCATAGCGCTTTGGCCAGAAATCTTCGCCTTCATCGTAAAATCGTTCGGCGTTCTTATTGACCACAATGCCAAGCGACACGCAGTCAACCCGCGTACAAATCCCGCCATCGAACTTTGGCGCGCGTCCGTCAATTGCAACTGCATGGCATTGATTGGGCTCACCGATCTGTTGGGCGCCGGCGTCCAGCAGAATACGCAACAAGTCACCCCGGTTATAAGGTGTCCCACGGATCAGGAAGTTTTCGGCGATGTCACCCCATGCTTCCTTCAGCCATTCAATGTTTGCTTCAAACCCGCCACCAGCGGCCACGAAGGCCTTGGCCGATATCGTATGCTCGCCAACCTGAAGGCTTTTGAATTCTCCGTCTGCAATATCGACGGACGAGACCATCGCATCGTAGTGGACTTCAACGCCAAGCTTCTCGGCATGGCGATAAAGCGCATTCAACAGTTGCTTGCCGCCCCCCATAAAGAAGGCGTTGGTTCGTCCTAGATGCAGGGTTCCACCCAATGGCGGCTGAAACTGCACGCCGCGCTGTTCAAGCCAGGCAACCGCCTCTGTCGAATTTCGCAAAGTCATACGCGCCAGCGTTTCGTTGGTCTTGCCCTTCGTCACGCGCATCAGATCATCCCAATATTCGGCCTCGTCATAGGTGCCGCTCAGGACTGACAAGGGACCAATATGCATCGGGCGCAAATTACGCGTATGGCGGGTATTCCCGCCACGATGAGTCCGAGGCGCACCTTCAAGCAAACAAACACGCGCCCCTTTTTCCGCTGCGACGATTGCTGCAATAAGCCCGGCCTGCCCACCGCCCGCGACAAGAACATCGTAATGATCAAATCTGGTTTTCACAGCACCCGCACCTCTCTTTGTATGTTTTTGGATACTCTTGTATACAATTGTCTGCAAGACTTGTGATTTCACAAGGCGTGTGTCAAGTTAAAACCAGACAGAACAAAGCAGGTGCCGCTCAATGAGCCCAGATTCCGCCGATCAGCAGCCTCGCAGCGAAGTTGCCTATCAGAAGCTTTTAGCAGCGATTCAGCACGGCGAGCTTAAGCCGGGAACCCGAATCCGCGAGGTGGAGGTTGCTGAAAGGTTTGGGATTAGCCGCACCCCGGTCCGCGATGCCATCCGGCGCCTTGAAAGCGATGGATTACTTATCCACCTGCCAAGGCACGGTGCGGTGATCCGGGAACTGGATCATCGCGAAGTGATTGAACTGTATGAAATCCGCGAAGTTCTGGAAGGAACAGCCGCCCGCTATGCCGCGCGCCACGCATCGGAGCTCGAAATTGCCGAGCTTGAAGACCTCAATGAACTGATGCTGAAAAATGGTGATGACCCGGTAAAAGTCGCAGAAGCCAACCGATTGTTTCATCAGGCGCTGTATAGAACGGCGAACAACCGTTTTTTGATTGATGCTCTGAATTCTCTATCGAACTCAATGGCCCTTCTCGGCGGTACGACCCTTCAATATGCAAACCGGCCAGAAAGCGCTTACCAGGAGCACAAAGACATCATCGACAACATCCGCTCAAGCAATGCCGACCAAGCCGAAGCAACCGCGCAACATCACATCCGGAACGCACAAAGACTAAGGATCAAGCTATTGCGCGAATAGGATTTGCAGCCACGCTCAAGAAACCGGACGAGGCGCGGACCGAGAATATAAAAGTATGATGATTGGAGAAGATGGAAATTACCACGGGCAATAGTCATATAATATGAGTATTGTCAGGTGCCACAAAAGGTGAAATTTTTCTCAAAGTACTTTTGCCAACGGAAAACTGACGCGCTTCGTTTACCGGACACGTTTACAGTTTGAGGGTTGAACATGATTTCTTCCTTGCACAGTTCTTCGGATATCGTCCCCCAATAAACTTGGCCAACGTCAACGTTAACTGTCTCAGTGCAATCAATTGAAGCTCAAGCTCCTAGTCACTTGACCACTGTCAATAATCAGGAATCTGCTATGGAATATGAGAAGCATTATGGAAAAAATGCTTCGCACATTTCTGTTGTTTCTGATCGCACTCTCCCTGACCGGAACCGGTGTTGCTCAGGCTATTGCTCAGGTGACGAAGCAAACTGCAGCTGCTGACCTTGTTCAAATCACGATCTGCAGCACAGACCAGACTCCCGTGACAATATTGATCGACCGGAACGGCAACAAAGCACCCGCACCTGTCGAATGCGATTACCCAAATTGCATGAACTGCCTGAGCGGATCTGCATTCCAGCTTTCAGACCCAATTGGCGTGCCCGAACATGACCGCAAAGTCGTTCTGACGATCTTCCCCATGTCATTTGACCACGCCGGCGCGACACCCACTGCACCGGCAACCGCACGCGCGCCTCCGTACAAGGTTTGAATTCATGAACATCCCATTTGCCCCACGTCATCTTCAGACCAAATACCAGGCACCCGGCGCATTGATGCTCCTGCAATGTCTTCTGGTCATTGCTGTTGTTTGTCTTCTTTCTTCAGTGCTGTGGGTTTCCCAGGCAAACGCGCAAAACAAACCTGTTCTGGCGCAGTTCATTGAAAAAGTTCCCGCAGCATCCCTGGTCGAGGGTGCTGATGATTATGGTCCGGTTCAAAAAGACGTGCCGGTCGCACCGGTTCTCAAGAACGGTGAGCAGATCGGCTGGGCTTTTATTACCTCTGATTTTGTTGGCACCACCGGCTATTCCGGCAAACCGATCCATGTGATGGTCGCTGTTGACTCACAGGCCCGGATCATCGGTGTCAAACTGGTCAAGCATTCCGAACCGATTGTCCTGATTGGCATTCCAGAAGAGCGGATCGCGTCACTCACCGAGGGATATGTCGGCTTTGACCTAGTTGCCGCAACAAAAGATGCAGACCACGAGCTGAATATTATTTCCGGTGCAACGGTGACCATTATGGTCATCGATGACTCGATCCTGCGCTCGGGCATCAAGGTTGCGCGCATGCTCGAATTGGGTGGATTGAGTGCCCCGGAGCAATCCAATGCAGCACAATTCAAAATCAGATCGGATGCGACCGCCCCGGAAGACTGGTTCACACTGGTTGGTGACGGGACTATTCGTCGCATGTCACTTGATGTCGGTCAGGTAAACGATGCATTTGCCACGATGGATGATCCAAGGGCGCTTGAGCGGCCAATCGAAGCCCCGGCCGAAGAAACCTTCATCGACATGTATGTCTCGCTTGTCAGCATCCCGGCCATTGGCAAGGCCACACTTGGCGAGCGCGGCTACAACAATCTGAAAACCTGGCTCAAGGATGGCGAAGAAGCCATTCTTGTTACCGCCCGGGGACAATACTCCTTCAAGGGTTCGGGATATGTCCGCGGCGGCTTGTTTGACCGTATCCAGCTTATTCAGGGCGATATGTCGGTACGTTTCCGCGACCGCAACCATCGCCGTGTTGGTGACATCATGGCCGATGGCGCACCGCAATTCAAAGAGATGGATCTGTTCAAGATCCCGGCAAGCAGCAACTTTGACCCGACACAACCCTGGCGTCTGGAACTTCTTGTCCATCGTGATGTCGGCGCAATTGAACGTCTCTACACCACCTTTGACATCGGCTGGCAGCCGCCAGTCAACTACCTCACCAAGATAGTTTCGCCGACGCCAGAGGCTAACAACTCAACCGGGGCCAGTTTCGCAACGGACGAACAGACTGCCAAAACCGCCCTTTGGCAGCGGATCTGGCGTGACAAGACGGTCGAAATCGTCGTGCTCAGCATCATGCTGATTGTTCTGACCGCCGCATTCTTCTTCCAGGGCTTCCTGACACGTTCTGCAAAATTTACCTTCTGGTTCCGCATCTGCTTCCTGACTGTCACGCTGGTGTTCCTTGGCTGGTATGCCAACGCACAGCTTTCCGTCGTCAATCTTATGGCGCTGACCAACTCGCTTGTGACGGGATTTACCTGGGAAGCGTTCCTGCTTGATCCACTGACCTTTATTCTGTGGTTCTCGGTTGCTGCGGCGCTGATCTTCTGGGGGCGCGGTGCCTATTGCGGCTGGTTGTGCCCGTTTGGCGCGCTTCAGGAACTGACCAACCGGATTGCCAAATTCTTCCATGTCCCGCAATGGACGCTTCCGTGGGGGCTGCATGAACGGCTCTGGGCGGTGAAATACATCATCTTCCTTGGCCTGTTTGGCACCATGCTGGCCTCCATTGATCAGGCGGAGAAGCTGGCCGAGGTCGAACCTTTCAAGACCGCCATCATCCTCAAATTTGATCGGGCATGGCCGTTTGTTCTTTACGCGCTTGTCCTTCTTGGCGCCGGGCTTTTCGTCGAACGGTTCTATTGCCGGTATCTGTGCCCATTGGGCGCAGCCCTCGCGATCCCGGCGCGTATGCGCATGTTTGACTGGCTCAAACGCTACAAGGAATGCGGCAGCCCCTGCCAGAGCTGCGCGCATGAATGCATGGTTCAAGCCATCCACCCCACTGGAGAAATCAACCCCAACGAGTGTCACAACTGCCTTCACTGTCAGGTGCTGTATCAAAGCGAAAAAATCTGTCCGGTCGTGATCAAGAAACTCAAGCGGCAGGAAAGCCTCTTGGCAAGCACGGAAGGCGCACAAAAAGCGCTGAACCGGACCCGGACGACCAAGCAAAATCTCAAGGAGAAGTCATGATGTCTGACAAAACATCCAAACCCGGAATCAGCCGACGTGATCTATTTGGCGTAGCCGCTGGCGGTGCTGCCTTTGCCGGTGCGGCAGGTGCTGCACGCTTGGCAGCAGTCGGTGGCGCAACCGGTGCTGCAACAGCCCTTTCGATTGGCAGCGCCCAGGCTTCAACCGGCGCTGAAGCAAGCCTCGCCCCCGGTCAGCTTGATGAGTATTACGGTTTCTGGTCGTCGGGCCAGACGGGCGAAATGCGCATTCTGGGTATCCCGTCCATGCGTGAACTTATGCGCGTTCCTGTTTTCAACCGTTGCTCGGCAACGGGTTGGGGGCAGACCAATGAAAGCCTGAATGTTCTTACCGAGAACATGTTGCCCAAAACCAAGGAATTTCTCGCTGCCAACGGCAAGAAGATCCATGATAACGGCGACTTGCACCACGTCCATATGTCCTTCACCGAAGGCAAGTATGACGGCCGTTTCCTGTTCATGAATGACAAGGCGAATACGCGCGTGGCGCGTGTGCGTTGCGATGTCATGAAGGCTGACAAGGTCCTGGAAATCCCGAACGCAAAGGCCATTCACGGCCTGCGTCCGCAAAAATGGCCGCGTACCAACTATGTCTTTGCCAATGGCGAGGACGAGACGCCGATGGTCAATGACGGCAAGGTGCTTGATGATCCGTCGCAATACGTAAACTTCTACACTGCAATCGACGCAGACGAGATGCAGGTCGCATGGCAGGTCATGGTATCGGGCAACCTTGATAACACCGACGCCGACTATGACGGCAAATATGCCTTTTCAACCAGCTACAACTCGGAAATGGGGATGAACCTTGCGGAGATGACCGCGTCCGAGCTTGATCACGTTGTTGTCTTTAACATCAAGGAAATCGAAAAAGGCATCGCAGCAGGCGATTACATCGAACTCAATGGTGTAAAAGTTATCGATGGCCGCAAAGGCAAGAACAAGAACTACACCCGATACATCCCGATCCCCAACAGTCCGCATGGCTGTAACATGGCACCGGACAAGAAGCACCTTTGCATCGCCGGCAAGCTTTCCCCGACTGTATCGGTGATTGATGTCACCAAGCTGGATGCCGTGTTCTATAACGGCGCAGAACCGCGTTCCGCCGTTGTTGCCGAACCGGAACTGGGTCTTGGTCCGCTACATACCGCATTTGACGGCAAGGGTAACGCACTGACCACCCTGTTCCTCGACAGTCAGGTGGTCAAATGGAACATTGAAAAAGCCGTGCGTGCCTATGCTGGTGAAAATGTCGATCCGATCATCAAAAAGGTCGATGTCCATTACCAGCCGGGCCACAACTCCACCTCGATGGGGGAAACTCTGGAAGCTGACGGGAAATGGTTCATTTCAATGAACAAGTTCTCCAAGGACCGCTTCCTGAATGTCGGCCCGCTTAAGCCAGAAAACGAACAGCTGTTCTCGATGCAGGGCGATGATCTGGTTCTTATGCATGATGGTCCGACATTCGCCGAACCCCATGATTCGATCATTGTTCACCGTTCGGTGGTCACCCCGGCCAGTGTCTGGAATCGTCAGGATCCGATGTGGGCCAGAACCCGCGAACAAGCCGAGGCAGATGGCGTCGACATTGACGACTGGACCGAAACCGTTGTCCGCGATGGCAACAAGGTCCGTGTCTATATGAGTTCTTCAGCGCCAACCTTCAGCCTTGAGTCCTTCAAGGTCAAGGAAGGCGATGAAGTAACCGTCATCATCACCAACATGGACGACATCGATGACCTGACACACGGTTTCACCATGGGGGACCATGGCGTTGCATTCGAGGTCGGCCCACAAGCAACTGCATCGGCAACCTTTGTCGCCTCCAAACCGGGTGTCTACTGGTACTATTGCCAGTGGTTCTGTCATGCCCTGCACATGGAAATGCGTGGCCGTATGTTCGTTGAACCGCGGAGTTAACCTGTGATGTTGCGCCCCGTCATGATGATCTTAGCCATGGCTGTCTTGCCGCTGCAGGTTCTTGCGGCAACGCAATCTGTGCCGTCAACTGACGGGGCGCTGATCTCTGCCATCGCCGGGGCTGCCCCCGGCGATGTGCTGCTGCTTGATCCGGGGCTCCATCAGGGTCCCATAGAACTCGATAGGCCCGTCACCATTGATGGTCAGGGCAAAGCAAAAATTTATGGAAACAAGACCGGAAGCGTCATTTCTGTAACCGGAACGGATATCACCATCCGTGGGCTTGAGATCGTGGGTTCGGGTTCAGCACATGAAACAATTGATTCCGGCATCCAGCTCCATCGGACAGCCGCACGTATTCTGGTCGAGGATAACCGCATCCTCGGAAACCTCTATGGGGTTGATATTCACGGCGCCAAACAAGCCACGGTGCGCGAAAATGTCATTATCGGACGCCGCGATCACAGACTGAATTCGCGTGGCAACGGCATATATGTCTGGAACGCGCCGGGAACACTGGTCGAAAACAACGAGATCCAATTCGGACGCGACGGCATTTTCGTGAACACCTCCAATCGCGGCGTCTTCCGTGGCAATCTGATGCGCGATCTGCGATTTGCGGTGCATTACATGTATGCCCATGATTCAGAAATCTCGGGCAATGTGTCGATTGGCAATCACCTTGGTTTTGCCCTGATGTATTCGAACCGCATCACGGTGCGCGATAATCTGTCTCTTGCTGATCGTGACCAGGGCTTGATGCTGAACTATACCAACAAGTCTGATCTGGTCGGAAATCTGGTACGCGGCGCAGGAGGGAAATGCCTGTTTATCTATAACGCGCATCACAATCTGATCGGGGACAACCGGTTCGAGGGCTGCCAGACCGGCATACATTTCACCGCTGGTTCCGAAAGCAATGCCCTGACAGGCAATGCCTTCATCGCCAACAAAACCCAGGTCAAGTATGTCGGGACCCGTGACGTCGAATGGAGTTTCGATGGCCGGGGAAATTTCTGGTCCGATCATCCGGTATTCGATCTTGATGGCAACGGCATTGCTGACAGCCGGTTCCGGCCAAACGATCTTGTCGATCATATTTTATGGTCCCAACCCGCAGCCGGTATGCTTTTGGGATCACCCGCCGTTCAATTGATCCGCTGGAGCCAGGCACACTTCCCCGCAACGTTGCCGGGCGGGGTCGTCGACAGCTTCCCGCTCATGAAACCGATCGAAATTCCGGTTCCCGAAGAAATCGTCTCTCTTGAAATGGCTGCTCGCGCCAATCCTGTCTGGCTGCGTGAAAGGACTGAAAATGTGTCTGACCCTCTCACAAGTCACTAAACGCTATGATGATCATACCGTTCTTGATGCGGTTGGCTTTGATGTTGCCGCAGGTGAACGCGTTGCCTTGCTCGGCCATAATGGTGCCGGAAAATCGACACTGATGAAGATCATTCTCGGCCTTGTCACTGCAGAAGGGGGAACGGTTTCTGTCCATGGTCTTGCACCCGGAAGTTACCGGGCCCGCATGCAAACAGCCTATCTCGCGGAAAACGCGTCCTTTCATCCGTCGCTGACCGGACAAGAACAGCTTCGATATTATCTTCGACTTCGCGGCGAAGATCCCCGAAAGGCCGCATCGCTTCTTGAACGCGTCGGATTGGGGGCAGCAGCAAACCGCCGCATTGGCACCTATTCCAAGGGAATGCGCCAACGTGTCGGCATGGCTCAGGCGCTTATTGGTGAACCGAAACTCCTGATCCTTGATGAACCGACAAGCGGTCTCGACCCGGTATCACGACGCGAGTTCTATGTCATTCTTGATGAACTGGCAGCACAAGGCACCGCAATTCTTTTGTCTTCTCATGCCCTTACCGAGGTTGAGGCCAGAACTGACCGGATTGTCATTCTGTCGTCAGGCGTAATGGTCGCAAACGATACCCTGGCAAACCTGCGTCAACAGGCATCGCTACCCATCCGCCTTCAGGTATCTGCCCAACGCGGCAAGGCAGACGAGGTCGCCCAAAAGCTTTCCGGGGAACGCAGCAACGGCGTGATTGTCGATCTGGTGTGCAATTCCGAGCAAAAGCTCGCACGTCTTGGCGATATCTCGGCACTGGGGCCATTGGTCGATGATGTCGATGTCATTCCGCCAAGCCTGGAAGATATCTATAGCCATTTCAGCAAACGGGGGAACGCATGAACAAGGTTCTGGCAACAGCCCATAGCGAATTCATCATTGCGCTTCGTAACCGCTGGGTGGCGATTTCTGTCGCGATGATGGTGTTGTTTTCACTTGTATTATCTGCTGCGGGCAGTGCCCCGACCGGCGCAGTTGGTGTGGATAAACTGTCCGTCACCGTCGCAAGCCTGACATCCCTTGCGGTGTATCTTGTGCCGTTGGTTGCACTGTTGATGTCCTTTGACGCAATCGCAGGCGAAATCGAACGCGGCACCTTGTCCCTTGTTCTGACCTATCCCGTCGCCCGCGGGGAACTGGTCCTTGGGAAATTCATCGCCCATCTGGCGATCCTGAGTATCGCCGTCTTGGCCGGCTACGGAATTGCCGCCGTTGCTGCGATTGCAACAGACCCCAATGCGCTTGTTGGCATCCCTGCACTGTTTCGCCTGTTCTGGTCGTCGCTTCTTCTTGGCGCGACGTTCCTTGGGATCGGTTATGGCATATCGGCATTCGCACGCAGACCCGGCGCAGCAGCAGGATTGGTGATCGGGCTCTGGCTGGTTCTGATCGTTTTATATGATCTTGGCCTCTTGGCGGCCATTGTCGCCGATGATGGCGGAACCTTCACAACGCATTATTTTCCGTGGTTGCTAATCGGCAATCCGGCAGATGCCTTTCGGATATATAACCTTGCCGTTTCGGATGCGACCGCTGCTGCAGCCGGCCTGACGGGGGCTGCCAATAGCATCCCCGCTGTTCATGCCCTGATATCCATTCTGATCTGGCCGGTGATTGCCACGATCCTCGCCTGGCAGATTTTCAGGAGGGTGACGCCATGATTTCCCGACTTGCGCTATCTTCAGTCACAATCGGCCTGCTTATTCTTGCCGGATGTCAGCAGCAGACGAAAGATACCATGCCGCCACCGGTCGCCATGACTGAAGAAGCTGTCGGACATTTCTGCCAGATGAACATTCTTGAGCATGCAGGCCCGAAGGCACAAATTCATCTTGAAGGTTTGCCCTACCCCCTGTTTTTCAGTCAGGTTCGCGATGGCATTGCCTATGAACGCATGCCCGAACAAAACTATAAAATCCGTGCGATTTACGTCACCGACATGTCCAGGGCCCATGACTGGGAAAATGTCGGACGAGAAAACTGGATACCGGCAACCAGTGCGCATTATGTCGTCGCTTCTGCCAAGACCGGGGGTATGGGGGCACCGGAACTTGTTCCCTTCTCTGATCAGGACGATGCCAAGAATTTCGTCAGTCGCCATGGCGGCCAGATAATGCGCCTTGAAGACATTGATGACGTGCTGGTTCTAAACAGTGTGCCCGTAACACCATCCGCCGAGACACACGAAACGGCGATCATGCCAGATGACGACGATTATCGCGCGCGTCTTGAAAAACTTCGCAAAGAATGAGGTCCGCCATGTCCGACTTTTCACGACGCCGGTTTCTGACCATATTTGCCGCCGCTGGCGCACTCTCGGCTGCACCGTTTGCATTAAAGGCACAGCATCCGGTCCGCACTTGGAAGGGCGTTGCAATGGGGTCTGCTGCATCGATCAGCCTGTCGCACCCCAACGCTGACGACATCCTTTTGCGTGCAACCCGCGAACTTGAACGACTGGAAAATATCTTCAGTCTCTATCGGGAAAATTCCACGCTCGCACAATTGAACCGCGATGGTGTGGTTAACACTCCGCCTTTCGAACTTTTGGAATGCCTGGGACTGTGCGGGACCATAAACCAGGCAAGTGGTGGCCTTTTTGATCCAACGGTTCAGCCGCTTTGGCAACTCTATGCGCAAAGCTATTCAGAAGGCCGGGCGCCCGAGAATGTTTTTATCCGTAAAACACTTTCAAGAACAGGCTGGGACAAGGTTGTTATCAATCAGAGCCAGGTCAGCTTCAGAAGACCGAACATGGCAATGACCCTGAATGGAATTGCCCAGGGCTACGTTGCAGACCGTATCGCCAAGTTGCTTCGCGATGACGGATTGAACAACGTCCTGATCAATACCGGCGAGTTCGCGGCTCTGGGCGGCCACCCTGAAGGTGAAGACTGGCCTGTTTCAATCAATACCGGATCAGAAATTCGAAAAGAAAGGGTAATGTTGCGCGACAACGCCTTGGCAACATCACTGCCGAACGGCACCTTCTTTGATCAGGCGGGCCTTGTTGGTCACATTCTTGATCCGCGCACCGGCCGTCCCGCACAAGCACGCCCAACAGCGGTTAGTGTAACTGCAACAAAGGCAGCTGTGGCCGATGGGCTCAGCACGGCAATTTGCCTTATGAATAAAGGCGAGGCAGACAAATTGCTCGCACAGTTCCCGAGCGCAAAACTGGTCTAGCTTTGCCTCCCATACTGGATGACATTTCTGGCAAACGTTTGGAACGCCGCTGAGCTAGTGGGCCAGTTCCAGAAGTGCCTCACGATCAAGTATCTGCAGTTTCGGCCCCGCCGATATGGCGCCAGATGCTTCAAGTTTGCGCAAGGACCGGGAAAACGTTTCTGGTGTAATACCGATCCGGCTGGCAATCTGGCGCTTATCGGGAAAGTTTTTGCCACTTGTGCCGTCGATGGCCGCGCCATTTCGGTCTTCAAAATCGATCAGAAACGCAGCAATCCGTTGGATCGGACGCGTATGGCGCAGTTTATAGATTTCCTCAAGGAAGAACCGTTCCCACCGCAACAGGCTTGCCAGCACATCTCCGACAACGTCAGGCGCGCTTTTGAGGATGCCAAGATAGGCAGTGCGCGGAATGGCCACGATTTCACAATTCTCGACGACCTGACATTCAACCGGATAGGACCGGCCCGCAAAGGAAACTGCCTCCGCAAAGGAACCGGCCTCGGTCAGGAAATGCATCACTGTTTCATCCCCCTGCGAGGAGGTTTTCACAAGCCGCAAATGACCGGACAAAAGAATGTAGAAATATTCGGCCACATCACCGGCCCGAAAAAGATGTTCCCCCCGCGCATGGCTTTCGACCTTGCATGTTCCCAGCAGTGTCTTTAGCCGTTCTTCCCCAAGTGCTGCCAACAGCGGCACCTGAAAGATTACATCATGATCTGCGCTAGACAGCGACCTTGAAACCATCAGACTGTTCCTCCCTGGCTTCACTGCTTGATAAACCACACCACTCGGCCAGCATCTCGGTATCTGCAATACGGATGATGTACCCGTTGGAGTGTTGGGAAACGCCATGTTCCGACAACTTTTTAAGCGCCCGGGAAAATGTCTCGCTTGTCATGCCAATCTTGCGTGCCAACGCAGACTTTTCCACGGTAAGCGGCGTTTCATGCGCATCCCCGACAGGAACGGCATCTGCAAGCAAATATATCCCCAAACGTTGGGCCGCTGACCGGCATTTCAGTTCCTCGGTCTGGCGTAACATTTGACATAGTCTTTCTGTTACAACCGACATCATGGTTAATGCCCGATCAAAGTGCGCCGAGAGAAAATCGGCAAAGGCGGCGCCGTCAATCCGGATGGCGGTCGTCGCGTCCAGCGTTTTGATTGAAACGGCGTAACAGGCTTCCGGTGCCAGCGCACACTCACCTACAAGCTGTCCGTCACCCAGCAAATCAATAACACCGTCCTTGCCCTCCCCGTCCGTGTAGGACAACTCAACATGCCCATTCACAATCAGAAAAAGGGCCGATGCTGAGTCTCCGGCATGGATGATTACCGTATCTGGATCATACCGAACCCACGTACACAATGACGCCAGTTCCAGAATGTCGTCTTTCGGCCAGTTTTTGAAATAGCGCCCAGACTGGAGAACACCCGAGATTCGATCAATATCTCTCATTGTGAAGTTTCCATGGAAAAACGCGGTTGTAGTTAAGCATTGGAACAAATCTAACATTCAACCGGCCGGGGTGGATTGTTCCATGTCAAACAAGTCCGTCAGGCCCATAAAACAAAGTGCACCGTCCAGCAAAAAAGCCCTGCCAGTCAGCAGGGCTTTGTCACAGAAAACACGCGACGACATCGCTGTCACATTTTGCAGCAGACTATTCGAAACGCGGGAACAGGATCGAATTTTCCAGATACATATGTGCAACAAGATCTTCGATCAGCTTACCGATCGCGCTGTACAACCTGCGCCACGAACCGCATACCCCGTCAGGCAAGGTGCAATTGTTTGTCAATTTCTGCAGTTTGTGGATGGCTTGGCCGTGATCGTCATGCTCTTCGCGCATACAATGGATAGGCATGGCAAGTGCCGACGTAATCGAGGTATTCCTGCTCATTTCACGCATCGCCGGGAAAAGAATATTTTCCTCTTTGGTCATGTGCATATCAAGTTGCTCTGCCATTTCCATCAATGCATCTGCCAGCCCTACCGGCGCGTCCGGATGGTCACCATGCACAATTTCAATTTCGCGAGACAGCGCAATCAGCTCGATCAACTCTTCGCGGTGAACATCGTGATAGCGCGTAAGGATGAAATCGATAAACCCATCAACATCCCCCACATCGGGCATGGTCAAAGGTCCCTTGGGAAGCTTGCAGAGTTCCCCGGCAATCGCGTGGGGATCAAGTTCCTTGCGCTTTGCAGCTTCTTGAAGTGTCTGGTCAGGATGACAACAAAACCCGATGCGATGACGGCGAAAAACCAGCGTTGCGCCGGGGAAACATGAAATCAAGCCCCCCAGACTCTGATCAAGCAGTTCGGCGGGCTTAACGTCCTGTGTTGCCGTGTTCAACGCATCTTGCATAAAGGTGTCCTCCCTAAGATCGGCATCCAGCAAACGAAAGGGAGTTTAAACCAGCGACAATTTGGCAGATTGACGATGGTCAAATGGATTTATGCCAAAAAATGTTGCGGTCGGTTCTGTTCGATTATCACGTCAAAGTAACATCCTGTCGGCTTGTTCCAACTAAGCGTAATTCCAATCTCACGGTGATTTGACAAACATCAAACGCCAACCCGCCCGGGCCAGTGATACTTCGCCATGCAAAACGCCGGAGTATGCCGTGGGAGTATGCCGTGACAGAAAGCTATCCATCCTTTACGCCATTTTTGCTGGCAAACCCGTTCATACGCAATGCGCCAGCCCTTTTGGTAGAGCGTATATGCCGTCACGCGATGGCGACGATGCATCATCGCTACAGACCGGTATTTGAACGGGTGGCAGAGCAAGAAGCATTCGCGTTGCTGATTTCTCCGACTGATCTGGATTTGCAATTCTATTTAAAAATAGATGCCGATCATCCTGAACTCCGCCCCGCAAGACATATAGAAGAAGAAACTGTCGCAGCACAGATATCAGGACCGTTACCCGCGCTGCTGGAGCTTCTTCAGGGGACATCGGATGGTGACGCACTGTTCTTTTCGCGCACATTGCGGATCGAGGGACGCACTGAACTTGTTGTCGCACTTCGCAATGCCCTGGATGGAGAGTCCATTGATCTGCGATCCGCCGTGGCGGAAAGCTTTGGCATGATGGGCCCAGCAGCCAGGGCAGCACTTGGCCTTGCCGAAAAAATTTATCGACAACTTCAGCACGACATGAACCGGACGGCAAATGCATTGACGTCCCCCACCGCCAAACGTTTGCTCGGCGTGGAAAAACGCGCATCCGCGCAAGCGGTCACACTGGCTGAGATCGAGAAAACAATACAAAGGCGGAACCGCCATACGCGCCCCAAACCATCCGGTGCGGCCAAGGATGATTTCGCGCTGCCCGCCAATCCCTGATCCACAACTATTCACAGGTTCAATATGGAACTCGTTTGTCCTGCAGGAACACCTGCCAGCCTGCATGCCGCCGTTGCGGCGGGTGCTGATGTTGTATATTGCGGTTTTCGGGACGCAACGAATGCCCGAAACTTTCCGGGATTGAACTTTTCACGTGCCGAGTTGCGCGATGCCGTCAAACATGCGCACAAGCACGGAGTTCATGTCTATCTTGCCTGCAATACCTATCCGCAAGCCGGGGCTGAAGAAATCTGGCATAAGGCAGTTGATGATGCCGTGGCAATTGGTGTCGATGCCATCATCCTTGCTGATATCGGTTTGCTGCGATATGCGCGCGATCATCATCCTGACGCACGTTTGCATTTATCCGTACAGGCGTCGGCCTCGAACGAAGAAGCCATTCGATTTTATCATCAGGAATTCGGTGTGCGCCGTGTTGTACTGCCCCGTGTTCTGTCGCTTGATGAGATCCGCACGCTTAATCAACGCATACAGGTCGAAACAGAAGTATTCGCATTTGGCGGGATGTGCGTGATGGCCGAAGGCCGTTGTTCACTGTCTTCATACGCGACGGGCGAAAGTCCGAATATGAACGGCGTCTGTTCGCCGGCAGCACATGTTCACTATGAAGAACGCGGCGACACGACAGTTTCCCGACTGGGGAATTTCACCATCAACATCTATGACAGCGATGAAAAGGTCGGCTATCCGACGCTGTGCAAGGGCCGGTTTCGTGCCATGGACAAATCCGGCTATCTGTTTGAAGAACCCACCAGCCTTGATGTCACCGCCATGCTGCCGGAACTGGCAGATGCAGGCGTTTCCGCGCTCAAGATCGAAGGGCGGCAACGCGGGAAGGCCTATATATCGCAGGTGGTTGGCGCATTTCGAACATCACTGGACAAGATCGCCGAGGGACGACGCGACGCGCGATCAAAACTCAGCACGCTGAGTGAAGGTCAAAGCGATACCACAGGTGCATACCGGAGAAGCTGGCAATGAAAAGATCGCGACTTGTTATGGGCCCGGTTCTTTTTCACTGGGACGAGGACCGCAAAAAGGATTTCTACAGCCGCATTGCAGATGAAACCGACGTCGATACCGTCCATGTTGGCGAAGTTGTCTGCGCGAAACGGATGCCCTTCTTTGACAAGCACCTCCCAAGCGTTATCGAACGACTTCAGCGCAGCGGCAAGGAAGTTGTTCTCTCTACACTCGCACTGGTGATGAATGAGCGCGAAGTTAATCAAATACGCGACATCGCGCAGATGCCCGACATTATGATTGAGGCCAACGATATTTCCGTTGTGCGTTTGCTCGCAGGTCAGCCGCACATGATTGGTCCCTACATCAACACCTATAATGAAGGGACGCTGTCCTACTTTGCCGAAAAAGGCGCTAAACGGATCGCCCTGCCATGGGAATTACCGATGTCCTCGATCGCAGCATTATGTGGCGCGCAGACCGCGGCCGAGATTGAGGTACAGGTATTTGGTCGTATGCCTTTGGCCATTTCGGCCCGCTGCTATTCAGCACGGGCGCAAGGCCTGCACAAGGATGGCTGCCGGTACGTTTGCGGGGACCACCTTGATGGCATGGATGTCGAAACACTCGACGATACGCCGTTTCTGGCGGTCAACGGGTTGCAAACCCTGTCCAGCCACTATGTTGAAATGGCGGACAATATCGCACAGATGCAAACCGCCGGTGTGACAGCGTTCCGCCTGTCGCCACATAGTCTGGACATGACAAGGGTTTCGGGTCTCTATCGTCAAGTTCTCGCGCGTAAAACCGATCCGGAAGAACTCAGGCACCGCCTGAAGGAAATGCGTTTCCCGATGAACTTTGCCAACGGCTTCTTGCACGAAGCCCCTGGGGCCGAGTTTCGTCAGACGCGTGCGCGGCAGGCAGAATAAGAACCACGCCAGAACCCACCATGAAAGAAAGGGCTGCAATCTGACCGATCGCAGCCCTTCAATACATTCACAATTCGGGGAGTTAGCATGACATTACATTGTGAACACCAAGCAGCTTAACACTGCGATGTTAGGCACCCTTGACAATGATCAACTGGAAGTGCCCGAATGGAACCATGTCGGGAAGGGCACTAGATGTCCTCAATCCAGGTTTTCGCGGCAACCGCACGCGGCAAACCAAGAGGGCCGATAGACAACATCGCAATATGTAACAGATCTTCCTGTGCGATACCTTCGGCCTTGGCACGCCGGGTGTGTGAATGTACCGCTCCTTCAGAACCAATACCGATTGCAAGCGCAAGCTTTACAAGGCGGCGTTCCCGATCCGTCAAAGGTCCTGCCTCTGCAGCTGCCTTACCAAGTTCTGCATAAGCCTTCCAGATATCGGGATACTGGTCCGCCAGTGTTCCGGCAGCACCGGGCATAGATTTAACCATAGGCTCTCTCCTTACGTTTGATCATCGTCAATCAGAGATGTCGGCTTGGCAAATTTCTGAAGAAGGGCGGGGTTAGTTATCTCTATTTTTTCTCCGTTAACCGCGACCCCATATGCCTGAAGTGCCTTGAACGCGCGGCTGAGATTTTCGGGTGTCATCCCTAAAACCGACGCAAGTTGCCGTTTTTCCAGATCAAGATCGAAACTCGCCGGGGCACCATAGGCCCGATGTCGGGACAGCAAATAGTTCGCCAGACGTTCGAGGGCTGTGCGCAACTTCAGGTTCTTGGTGGTCTTGATCACTGAACGATAACAGGCGGCCAATTCGACGACAACCGCACGAGCAAAGCCTGCATCAAGGTCAAAGATCGCCCGGACATCCTGACTGGGGATCATGACAATCCGGCTTTTCTCCATTGTTCTGGCCGACATCAAATAGCGAGCATCGCGAATGGTAGCGGCAAGAATGAAAGTTGAAACCGGCTTGACGATCATGACACTCGTTTCCCGGTTATTCCAACGCGAAAACAGATCCACCGCGCCTGAGACCAAAACATGAAGGAAATCAGCACCTTCACCTTCACCTATCAGGTCAACATGCGGTGGAAATGTTTGCAAATAAGCGCCGCGCATGAGCTTGGCATAGTTCTCGTCGCTCATATCAGCGAAGAGATCCAGACTGCGCACCTCCGGGAAGGTCGAATCGGACATTTTTTCCTCACTTATAACCCTGCGCAGAAACGTGCCTGCTGCTTACTTGATATTTATCAAGCGGGCATTTGCTCTTGCTCTCTCTGTGTATTGAGGTTCGGCAAACCGCCGGACCACATACTTGGCGTGGCTGTTTATTTCACCGAAGCGTTCCACGTTTTCTGATTTAGATCAACCCTGAGGAGGGTCCCCTCAAACAATGATCAGGCCATTCGGACACGCTCCAATGTAACGACAGATGCTCGAGGGGAATTGCCATGCATACGTTAAAAGGGGTTTCACAAACAGACCAATACCGTGCTCTGGGACTGAGTACTTTCGCCTTCACGGTATGCTTTGCGGTTTGGACGATCTTTTCCATTATCGGGGTGAAGATCAAACAGGAACTCGGCCTGAGTGATACACAATTCGGGCTGTTGGTCGCGACACCGGTTCTAACCGGCTCGGTCAGCCGTATCTTCCTTGGCGTATGGACAGAGCAATTTGGCGGTCGGGTTATGTTCCCACTGCAGATGCTGATTACAGCCGTCTGTGTCTGGCTCCTGACGTCCGTCCACAGCTATGAAATCTTTCTTGTTGCCGCCCTTGGTCTTGGCCTTGCTGGTGGGTCCTTTATCGTTGGTGTCGCCTATACGTCGCGCTGGTTCGAAAAGGAACGTCAGGGCACTGCGCTGGGGATTTTTGGCGCCGGTAACGTTGGCGCGGCTGTAACGAACTTTGCCGCCCCATTTCTGGTAGTCGCCCTTGGTTGGGAGGGGACGGCCCGCGTTTACGCCGTCGTCCTTGTCATCACAGCCGTACTGTTTTTCTTGCTGGCAAAAACCGACCCGGTCCAGCAAGCGCGCAAGGAATCTGGCGAAGGCCCGGTATCGGCCAGCTCACAGCTTGAGCCCCTTAAGAACATGCAGGTCTGGCGTTTTGCCACCTATTACTTCTTTGTCTTTGGTGCCTTTGTCGCGCTGGCAAGCTTTTTGCCGCGCTACTATGTCGGCGCCTATGGGCTGGAACTAACGACGGCGGGCGTCTTTGCCGGACTTTATTCTCTACCCGGCTCGGTCTTTCGGGCACTGGGTGGCTGGATGTCGGACAAATGGGGTGCACGTGCGGTCATGTATTTGACCTTCATCGTCTCCCTGGTCGTTCTGTTCATCATGAGTTACCCGCAAACGACCTATCTGGTTTCGGGCATCAACGGCCCCATCGAGTTTGATTTCGGTGTTTCGGTTGGCATGTTTGTCGCCCTGACAGTCGTTCTCGGCTTTGTCATGAGCCTGGGCAAAGCGGCAGTCTACAAACACATCCCGGTTTACTACCCACATCACGTCGGATCGGTTGGTGGTCTGGTTGGCATGATCGGTGGCCTTGGCGGTTTCTTCCTGCCAATCGCCTTCGGAGTGCTTCTTGATCTGACCAATGTCTGGACCGCGCCATTCATGCTGCTGTTCGTGCTGGTCGCGGTGTCCACGATCTGGATGCATGTCGTGATCCGCCGCATGGAACGTTCGCGTCATCCGGCACTGGCAGACGAAAAATACCTTTCAGATGTGCCCGACAAACCGCTGGAGAAACCGGCACCTGCCACTGGCAAACCATCGGGCGTTACCACCAAACCTGCTCAGTAAGACAAACCGGCAGAGCGCAGATTGCGCTCTGCCTCTCCAACAGTTTCATCGGGAGGTTCCCTTGGAAATCACGCACGCAGACAATGGTCAAAAAGGCGCTGTCCTGACCGATTGGCGGCCAGAAGATACAGAGTTCTGGTCAAGCAAAGGCAGTGCAATCGCCACCCGCAATCTCTGGATCTCCATTCCCTGCCTTTTGTTGGCGTTTTCGGTCTGGATGGTTTGGTCGGTTGTTGTCGCAAAGCTGCCGGGCATTGGCTTCACCTACTCCACCGGCCAACTTTTCTGGCTGGCCGCACTGCCCGGTTTGTCGGGGGCAACGCTTCGTATTTTCTATAGCTTTATGGTGCCAATCTTTGGTGGCCGCGTCTGGACAACGCTGAGCACAGCATCCCTGTTGCTGCCAGCCCTTGGGATCGGCTTTGCTGTACAGGATCCCAATACGTCCTACAGCTGGTTCCTTATTCTTGCACTGTTGTGCGGGTTCGGGGGCGGCAACTTTGCCTCATCGATGGCAAACATCGCCTATTTCTATCCGAAAAGAACAAAGGGCAACGCCCTGGCCCTGAATGCCGGACTTGGCAACCTTGGTGTTTCGGTCATGCAGTTTGTGGTCCCGCTTGTGATCACGGCCGGTGTGTTCGGCGCCTTTGGTGGCGCAGCCCAAAGTGTTGCAGGTGGCGGCGAAATCTTCTTGCAGAATGCCGGTTTCATCTGGGTGCCGTTCATCGTGGTTTCGACCATTGCTGCCTGGTTTGGCATGAACAGCATCGCGGATGCCAAAGCCAGCTTCAAAAAACAGTCGATCATCTTTAGCCGCAAACACAACTGGATCATGTGCATCCTCTATACCGGCACATTTGGCAGTTTTATCGGCTATTCCGCTGGCTTCCCGCTGCTGATGAAAACCCAGTTTCCGGAAGTCGATGCATTGCAATATGCGTTTCTTGGTCCGCTGGTTGGTGCGCTGAGCCGTGCAGGCACGGGATGGATTTCTGACAAGCTTGGTGGCGGTCGGGTAACATTCTGGACCTTTATCGGCATGATTATTGCCGTTGTCGGCGTCCTTCAATTCCTTCCGCTTGGCGGAACGAGCGGCCATTTCTGGGGCTTCTTTGCCTGCTTTATGGCTCTGTTCTTCCTGACCGGTGTCGGTAACGCATCAACCTTCCAGATGATCCCGTCGATCATGCGTCAGGAAATCCCGCGCCTGATGCCCGATGCCGATCAGGCCACCCAGCTCAAACAGTCGGAACTCGAAAGTTCCGCGATCATCGCCTTTACCAGTGCGATTGCAGCCTACGGCGCATTCTTCATTCCCAAAGCCTATGGCACCTCCATCGCGCTGACCGGTGGCCCCGCAGGTGCGCTTTGGTGCTTTGCCGTCTTCTACGCGGTCTGCCTTGCGATCACCTGGTTCTACTACAGCCGCAAGAACGCACCGGTTTCGTGTTGATCACCCAAAATTGTCCCTGCCCGACCTAACCGGTTTGGGCAGGGCCCGCAGCCTTCAGGAGAAACGCCATGAGTCACCTGTTAGACAGACTGAACTTCTTCCAGAATAAGGAATTGGAGAGGTTCTCAAACGACCACGGTCAGGTCACCCGGGAAAATCGCGACTGGGAAGATACCTATCGTAACCGCTGGCGCCACGACAAAATCGTTCGTTCGACACACGGTGTGAACTGTACCGGTTCTTGCAGTTGGAAAATCTATGTGAAATCCGGGATCGTCACCTGGGAAACCCAGCAGACCGATTACCCGCGCACCCGTGCCGGACTGCCAAACCATGAACCGCGCGGCTGTGCACGTGGGGCAAGCTATAGCTGGTATCTCTATTCTGCCAACCGCGTCAAAAACCCGCTGATCCGTGGCAAGCTTTTGAAGCTTTGGCGCCGGATGCGTTCCACAATGAACCCGATCGAGGCATGGACAGCCATTCAAAACGATCCCGTTCTTCGGGAAAGTTATGTTGCAAGTCGCGGCAAAGGCGGGTTTGTTCGTGCGACCTGGGATGAGGCAACCGAACTGGTTGCGGCTGCAAACGCCTTTACGGCGAAAACATATGGTCCTGACCGTGTGTTTGGTTTCTCGCCCATTCCGGCGATGTCGATGATCAGTTATGCAGCGGGTTCACGCTATCTCAGCCTTCTTGGCGGTGTGTGCATGTCATTCTATGACTGGTATTGCGATTTGCCACCGGCATCGCCGATGACCTGGGGCGAACAGACCGACGTTCCGGAATCCGCAGACTGGTACAATGCCGGATATCTCATTCTTTGGGGATCGAACGTACCGCAAACCAGAACACCGGATGCGCATTTCTATACCGAGGCCCGGTATCGCGGAACCAAATCAGCGGTTATTTGCCCGGATTATTCCGAAGCCGCAAAGTTCGGCGATGTCTGGCTCAATGTTAAACAGGGTACGGATGCCGCATTGGCATTGGCGTTTGGCCATGTGATCCTGCGGGAATTCCATCTCGACCGTCAGACCGAATATTTCGAAGAGTATTGCCGCAAATATTCGGACTTCCCGATGCTGGTAAAACTCGATGAAAAGAATGGCTCGCTTATTCCGGGCCGGTTCCTGCGTGCCTCTGACCTGAGTGACAAACTGGGTGAGGACAACAATCCCGACTGGAAAACCGTTGCGATTGACGACAACTCCGGCAGCCTTGTTGCTCCGAACGGGTCGATTGGCTATCGCTGGGGGGAAGCTGGTGAATGGAACCTGGAAGAAAGAGCCGCCGGTGCAGATACCAATCTCAAGACGTCGCTGATTCTTGAAGAAGATCATGATGAGATTGTCGGTGTCGACTTCCCGTATTTCGGCGGCGACACCTCGGAGCATTTCGCAACCGATGCCCAGCATCCCAATGTCCTGAACCGCAACATTCCGGTCAAACGCATCAAGACCGCCGATGGCGAGGTCTTGGTCGCGACCGTATTTGACCTGTTCTGTGCAAACTATGGCCTTGATCGCGGGCTGGGTGGTGACTGGGTCACCAGTGACTATGCCGACGGCATGCCTGGAACCCCGGCATGGGCGGAGAAGATTACGGGTGTTCCCGCCGACAAGATCATTCATGTCGCCCGGGAATTTGCCGGAAATGCCGAAAAGACCAAAGGCAAATCAATGGTCATTATCGGCGCTGCTATGAACCACTGGTACCACATGGACATGAACTACCGTGGTGTCATCAACATGCTGGTCATGTGCGGCTGTGTTGGCCAATCGGGTGGCGGTTGGGCCCATTATGTCGGGCAGGAAAAACTCCGTCCGCAAACTGGCTGGCAACCACTGGCGTTCGCTCTTGATTGGGGACGCCCGCCTCGGCACATGAATTCGACCAGTGCCTGGTATGCCCATACCGATCAGTGGCGTTATGAGACGCTGACGGCCAAAGAAATCCTGTCTCCGACCGCCCCGGATGGCGACTGGGACGTCTCAATGATCGACTACAATATCCGTGCCGAACGGATGGGCTGGTTGCCATCAGCCCCACAGCTCAAGACCAATCCACTGGATGTAGCAAAGGCCGCCAAAGAAGCCGGCAAGGAAATTCCGGCATATGTCGCCGAAAAATTGACATCTGGCGAACTGGAAATGTCCTGTGAAGATCCGGATGATCCAAAGAACTGGCCACGCAACCTGTTTGTCTGGCGTTCCAACTTGTTGGGGTCTTCGGGCAAGGGCCACGAATATTTCCTCAAACACCTTCTTGGCACCGATCATGGTGTCATGGGCAAGGATTTGGGCGAAGAAGGCCATCAATTGTCCAAGGAAGCCAAATGGCATGAAGAAGGCCCGCGTGGAAAACTTGATCTTCTGGTCTGCATTGATTTCCGGATGAGCACCACCGCAGTCTATTCCGATGTCGTTCTGCCAACTGCAAGCTGGTATGAAAAGAACGATCTGAATACGTCAGACATGCACCCGTTCATCCACCCGCTTCAGGCGGCCGTCAACCCGGCCTATGAAAGCAAATCTGATTGGGAAATCTTCAAGGCTATTGCCAAGAAATTCCAGGAAATCGTTCCGGGATATCTTGGCAAGGAAACCGACATTGTCGCCCTGCCAATCCTTCATGACACCCCGGGCGAACTCGCCCAGGATCAGGTCAGAGACTGGAAGAAGGGTGAATGCGAACTTATTCCCGGCAAGACTGCGCCAAACTATATCGCCGTCGAGCGCGATTACACCGCAATCCATGATCGCTTTACCGCACTTGGCCCGTTGCTTGACAAGCTCGGCAATGGCGGCAAGGGGATCAACTGGAAGACCGAGGTCGAGGTTCAGCATCTTCGTGATTTGAACGGCGTGTGGCAGGAAGGATCTGCCAAAGGCTGTGCGAAGATCGATACCGATATCGATGCCACCGAAGTGGTTCTGATGCTGGCACCGGAAACCAATGGTGAGGTTGCGGTCAAGGCCTGGGATGCACTTGGCAAGATCACAGGACGGGAACACACCCATCTTGCCCTTCCCAAGGAAGATGAAAAAATCCGCTTCCGCGACATTGCCGCCCAACCGCGCAAGATCATTTCTTCGCCGACCTGGTCGGGCCTTGAGTCCGAGCATGTCTGTTACAACGCGGGCTATACCAACGTTCACGAGCTGATCCCGTGGCGGACCCTTACCGGACGTCAGCAACTTTATCAGGATCACCTGTGGATGCGGGCCTTTGGCGAAGGCTTTGTCTCCTATCGTCCACCGGTTGACCTCAAAACCATTACCACGGAAATCAACGACGAAGCCCGCGACGGTATGCCCCATGTGGTGCTGAACTTCATCACACCGCACCAGAAATGGGGCATCCATTCGACCTATAGCGACAACCTGTTGATGCTGACGCTTAACCGTGGTGGTCCGGTGATCTGGATCAGCGAAAACGATGCAAAACGCGCCGGGATCGTCGATAATGACTGGGTGGAACTGTACAACACCAACGGTGCCCTGACCGCCCGCGCAGTCGTTTCCCAGCGCATCAAGGATGGTACGACCTTCATGTACCATGCGCAGGAAAAGATCGTGAATACGCCCGGCTCCGAAAAGACCGGCAAACGCGGCGGCATTCATAACTCTGTCACCCGCACGACACTTAAACCCACACACATGATTGGGGGCTATGCCCAGCAATCATACGGTTTCAACTACTACGGAACCGTGGGTGCCAACCGTGATGAGTTCGTCATTGTCCGCAAAATGCAGAAGGTCGACTGGCTCGACGAAGAAGCAAACGACAAGGAGGTCGGGAAATGAGAGTCCGCGCACAAATCGGCATGGTGCTGAACCTCGACAAATGCATTGGATGCCATACCTGTTCGGTAACCTGCAAAAACGTCTGGACCAGCCGTGATGGTGTTGAATACGCCTGGTTCAACAACGTCGAAACCAAACCTGGCACCGGCTATCCGACCGACTGGGAAAACCAGAACCGCTGGAATGGCGGTTGGGAACGCACGAAGTCTGGCAAGCTGCAGCCCAAACAGGGATCGAAATGGCGGATCCTGGCAAACATCTTTGCCAACCCGGATCTACCGGAAATCGACGACTATTACGAACCGTTCGATTTCGATTACGATCACCTGAAATCTGCCCCGGAAGTGAAAGCCTTTCCAACGGCCCGTCCGCGTTCGCGCATTTCTGGCGAACGGATGGAAAAAATCGAAAAAGGCCCGAACTGGGAAGAAATTCTTGGCGGTGAGTTTTCGAAACGCTCGGAAGACTACAACTTCGAAGGCATCCAGAAAGACATTTACGGCGAATACGAAAATACATTCATGATGTATTTGCCGCGTCTGTGTGAACACTGCCTCAACCCGGCATGTGCTGCAAGTTGCCCGTCTGGGGCGATTTATAAGCGTGAAGAAGACGGCATTGTCCTGATCGATCAGGAAAAATGCCGGGGATGGCGCATGTGCGTATCGGGCTGCCCGTACAAGAAGGTTTATTACAACTGGTCAACGGGCAAATCGGAAAAATGTACGCTGTGCTATCCGCGCATTGAATCAGGCAATCCGACGGTCTGTTCGGAAACCTGTGTCGGGCGTATCCGCTATATCGGTGTCATGCTTTATGATGCCGACAAGATCGAAGCAGCGGCCAATGCCGAAGAAACCACCGATCTTTATGATGCCCAGCTTGGTGTGTTCCTTGATCCCAAAGATCCGGAAGTTATCGCGGCGGCCCGTGCCGACGGCATTCCGGAAGACTGGATCAAGGCAGCCCAGGACAGCCCGATCTGGAAAATGGCGATGGAGTGGAAAGTTGCCTTCCCGCTGCATCCGGAATACCGCACCCTTCCGATGGTTTGGTATATCCCGCCACTTTCCCCGATCCAGAATGCTGCCGAAGCCGGCGCAATCGGCATGGATGGGGCAATGCCCGATGTCCGCAACCTTCGCATTCCTTTGAAATACCTTGCCAATATGCTGACAGCAGGGGACGAGGAGCCAGTGGCACATGCTCTCGAACGGATGTTGGCCATGCGGGCCTATATGCGGTCGAAAACCGTCGATGGTGTCATTGATGAGTCGGTCGCCAAGCGCGTCGGTCTTGATGGTGCAACCATCGAGGACATGTACAAAATCATGGCGCTTGCCGATTACGAAGACCGGTTTGTCATCCCGACCACCCATCGCGAACAGGTCGAGGAAGCCTATGACCTGCGTGGCGGCGAAGGGTTCACAAACTGCAACGGTTGTTCTTCGGGCATCAGTCAGGGGTCCCTGTTTGGTGGCAGCAAGAAGCCTCTGAAAATGCCAGAGGAGGTACGCTGATGGACCGCACACTCAAATCGTTCTCGCTTCTGCTGAGCTATCCGACAACAGAACTGCAAGAAGCCATGCCTGAAATCGGTGGTGTTCTGGCATCGGACACCCGCCTGACAGCGGCGGCGCGTCGCGATCTGCGACCGTTGGTCGAGGCCATGTCAAACGATGACATCTACGATCTTCAGGAACGTTTCGTCATGCTGTTTGATCGTTCGCGCAGCCTGTCACTTAACCTGTTCGAGCATGTTCACGGCGAAAGCCGCGACCGTGGTGGTGCCATGGTCAGCCTGCTTGAAACATATCGGGCTGGCGGCTTTGAACCGGCAACAACGGAGCTTCCAGACCATCTTCCTGTGCTGCTGGAATTCCTGTCAACCCGGCCGCGTGCAGAGGTGCAGGACACATTGGCTGACGCAGCACACATCTTTGAGGCAATCCGCGCCCGTCTCGAAAATCGCGAAAGCCCCTATCAGGCGGTGTTTTCCGCCTTGCAGCAACTGGCCAATGTCACGGCTGACGCCAATGCCGTTGCCGAACTCCTTGAACAACCCGAAGACGACCCCAATGACCTCGAGGCCCTCGACGAAGTCTGGGAGGAAAGCGAGGTCACGTTCGGACCGGACCCGAATGCCGGTTGCCCGCAGGTGCGTGACATTCTGTCGCGTATTGATCAACCCGCTGGACCGGTACCGCCGGCAGCAGCAGAGTAAAGGAGGCCCAAATGCATAACTTCCTTTTCGGGATCTATCCCTATATCGCGCTATCGGTCCTGATTATCGGCTCTATCGCCCGATATGAACGTGATCCCTTCACCTGGAAAACATCATCAAGTCAGCTTCTGCGTCGCCGGCAATTGATGCTGGGCTCCGTTCTGTTCCATGTTGGTGTGCTGGTCATTTTCTTTGGCCATCTGGTCGGACTTTTGACGCCAATCTGGATTTTTGATGCCCTTGGGATCACTCATGGTGCCAAACAGACGCTGGCAGTTGTGGCCGGTGGCATTGCCGGTGTCATGGCCCTGATTGGTGGCCTGATGCTGTTCCATCGCCGGATCACCGATCCGCGTATCCGCAAAACGTCAAGCTTTGCCGATATAGGCATTCTGGCCCTGTTGCTGGCACAGCTTGTTCTGGGGATCGGCACCATCTTTGTGTCGCTTGAACATCTCGACGGGTACGAAATGACCAAGTTCATGGCTTGGGCACAAGGAATTTTCACCTTCCAGTCTGATGCTGCCAGCCACATTACCAATGTGGCCTGGATCTTCAAACTGCATCTGGTTCTGGGCCTGACGATTTTCCTGGTGTTCCCGTTCACGCGCCTCGTGCACATGCTGTCAGTTCCAGTGCGGTATTTCTTGCGTCCGGGGTATCAGATTGTCCGGTCACGCCGCACCAGACCTTTGTCACATCGATAATGGACAGTCGGCGCATTCTTGCGCCGACGACCTCCTGAAAACAAAGGACAAAGCGCTATGAATACGCAAATGTTTCCCGATCTCGTCATCAATGGCGAAACCATTCCGCAAACAGCGGTTGCTGCGGAATTGCAAAACCACACGGCGTCAAAGGACAATTTTGCCGACGCTTTGCGGAATGCGGCAAATGCACTGGTCATCCGTACCCTGTTGCTTCAGGAAGCGCGCAAAAACGGTATTGAAGCAGTCCCGCAGGAAGTCTCTCCAAACCGGTTTGAAACCGGGGAAGAGGCCATGATCCGCGCATTGCTTGAAGCAGAGATCGATATCATTCCCCCAAGCGAAGAAGCCATTCGTGCCGAATGGCAAAAGGATCCTGAACGGTTTCGCTCGATGCCGTTGTGGGAAGTGTCCCACATTCTCTGCAAATGCGATCCGAATGACGCCGTGGAGAGAGAACTGGCCCTCAGACGGGCAAACGATATCCTCAGCGACCTTCGCAAAGACGGCAAGACGTTCGAAAAGATTGCACGCACGCAAAGCGACTGTGGATCGCGTTCAGCAGGCGGATCGCTTGGTCAGTTGCGCCCCGGCGACACGGTTCCGGAATTTGAAGCCGCTCTTCGCCAGCTTTCTGAGGGCGAAATCGCGCCCGAGCCTGTACTGAGCAGATATGGCTATCACGTCCTCCGGCTAGATGCACTGGCAGAGGGACATCCACTGCCGTTCGAGACCGTGAAACCAAAAATCTCAGAAGCGATGGAAAAAGCCCAGTGGGCCCGCAAGGCAAAGGCGTTTGTCGACGGCCTTATCGCGTCCTCCTCCATCACCGGAGCCGACCTTGGACGCGGGACCAACAATACGAAACCAAATTAAGCGCGCGGTTTTACCGCATATAACCCACAAAAGGTGTGAGGTTTCCATGCTTGAAAACCTTTTGGAACGAAACAGGCTCTGGTCACGATCTCGGCAAGACGAAGAGCCCGGATACTTTTCCAGACTGGCAAGTCATCAGGCGCCAGAGTTTTTCTGGATCGGATGTTCAGACAGCCGGGTACCGGCCAACGTAGTTGCCGGGCTTGATCCCGGGGAAGTCTTTGTTCACCGCAACGTTGCAAACGTGGTGCATTCATCAGACCTGAACCTTCTGTCTGCGCTGGAGTTTGCCGTCGAAACCCTGAAAATCCGCGAGATTATTGTTTGCGGTCACTACGGGTGTGGCGGAGTGAAAGCTGCGACCGAGGACCTTCCCCATGGCTTGGCAGATCACTGGCTTGAACCGATCCGTCGTCAGGCCCGCTATCACGCCCGTGCACTTGACCAGCACAGTGACATCGAGGTTCGGCGTGACAGGCTCGCAGAGCTCAATGTGATCGAGGGTGTCAGCCGGGTGGCCGAAACGCCGATCATGCGACGTGCCTGGCGCGCTGGCGCAGAAATCAAAATTCACGGCCTGATTTATAGCCTGAAAGACGGCCTTTTACGTGACCTTGGATGCACGATCCGTCGCTCGGATCTTCCCAATTCCGAGGAACGGGCTTCCTGACTCAGGTGAGCTATTCCCCGACGAAACGAAACAAGGAATACCAAGATGAAAATCGCATACACGATGGCAGCGGGTAGAGGTGACACAGACCTGCTTTTGTCGCGCGTTGCCCGGCGCCTCTCGGACACGGGCTTGCGCGTTTGCGGAACAGTCCAGATCAACTCCGAACGGGAAATGGACGATCCGTGCGATATGGATGTCAAAGTACTGCCGGATGGTCCGGTTATTCGCATTTCTCAGGCACTGGGAAAACATTCACGCGGCTGCCGCCTCGATACAAGTGCACTGGAAGATGCCGTTGGCTTCGTCACCCAGGAGCTTCAAAAAGGTGCCGATGTTCTCGTTATCAACAAATTCGGCAAGCACGAGGCCGAAGGGCGCGGTTTTCGGGATGTCATTGCCGATGCTTTGGTAAAAGACATCACGGTATTGGTCGGCCTGAACCAACTAAACCTCGAAGCATTCAAGGAATTTGCCGGAGGTCTGGAAATCGCCTTGCCTCCAAAAGAAAACGATCTTTTTGATTGGCTTGAGGAGAATTGTGCGTTGTCCCTGCCAGCCTAGCACGCGCATTAACCCGAACTATGACAATTAAATAGCTGCACCGACGCATATATGCGTCGGGCTCAGGCCGCATAAATTTTTCAGAAAAAATGGTAGGCCCGGAGGGACTTGAACCCCCAACCAGACCGTTATGAGCGGTCGGCTCTAACCAATTGAGCTACGGGCCCCCAAGACAAAAGTCCGGGTAAAGAAAAGACCGCACCGGTGGTCCGGTGCGGTCCCGAAAACTAGCGATTTTCCGGCCAAGGTCAAGCCCGAACGTCGCGTAATCTCTTAATAATCGAGGAACGAACGCAGTTTGCGCGAGCGCGACGGATGCTTGAGCTTGCGCAGCGCTTTTGCTTCGATCTGACGGATACGTTCGCGGGTCACGGAGAACTGCTGACCAACCTCTTCGAGGGTGTGGTCGGTGTTCATGCCGATCCCGAAACGCATACGCAGAACACGTTCTTCACGCGGGGTGAGCGATGCCAGAACGCGCGTGGTGGTTTCACGCAGGTTGGCCTGGATCGCAGCATCAAGCGGCTGAACGGCGTTCTTGTCTTCGATGAAATCGCCAAGATGGCTGTCTTCCTCGTCCCCGATCGGGGTTTCGAGCGAGATCGGCTCCTTGGCGATTTTCAGAACCTTGCGGACCTTTTCAAGCGGCATCTGCAGTTTTTCTGCCAGCTCTTCCGGGGTCGGTTCACGGCCGATTTCATGCAACATCTGGCGCGAGGTCCGCACCAGCTTGTTGATGGTCTCTATCATGTGAACCGGAATACGGATGGTGCGCGCCTGATCGGCGATCGAACGCGTGATCGCCTGACGGATCCACCAGGTCGCATAGGTCGAGAACTTGTAGCCACGGCGGTATTCGAATTTGTCCACCGCCTTCATCAGGCCAATATTACCTTCCTGAATCAGGTCAAGGAACTGAAGACCACGGTTGGTGTATTTCTTGGCGATCGAGATCACGAGACGCAGGTTGGCCTCGATCATTTCCTTTTTCGCACGACCGGCTTCGCGTTCGCCCTTGTTGACCACGCCGTAAACGCGGCGGAATTCGCCAACCGGCAAACCGACCTCGGCCGAAACACCACCAATGCCTTCGCGCAGGTTGGCGATTTCTTCGGAATAGCGTTCAACAAAGGTTTTCCAGCCCTTGCCCGGCAAACCACCAACACGTTCCATCCAGTTCGGGTCAAGTTCATGGCCCTGATACTGTTTGATGAAGTCGGGGCGTTTGATCTTGCAACGATCCGCAAAGCGCAGAAGTTTGCCTTCAAGGCCGAGCAGACGGTTGTTCAAACCGGTCAGGTGATCGAGAAGTTCCTCAATGCGGAAGTTGTTCAGGTGAACATCTTCCATCAGGTCAACCATCTCGTTCTTGAGCTTGTTGTAGCGCTTTTCAGTTGCGGCCGGAACGGCCTCACCCTTGTTCATTGCCACCAGACGCTGTTCCTGCGCCTTGTGCAATTTCTCATAGGTCTTGGCGATCAGTTCGAACTTCTCGAGAACCTGCTCGGTCAGTTCCTCTTCCATTTTGGAAAGCGAAACGTTGACCTGCTCGTTCTCGTCATCGTCGTCATCATCATCGCCTTCGCCAGTGGCCTCACCCTCTTCGTCGTCGGACTTTTCAGACTCGTCGTCCTCTTCGTCCTCGTCTTCCTCGGCCTCATCGGTGAGGCCGGCCGGGGTTTCGGTCTCGGCTTCTTCGTCATCGTCGTCATTGGCCGACTCGAAGCTTTCGACATCTGCCTCTGCATCGACGTCGGTATCTTCTTCGTCTTCACCTTCGGCCGCGGCAATTTCCGCTTCCGGGCCACCGCCATAGGTGGTTTCAAGGTCAATGACGTCACGCAGCAAAAGTTCGCCAGCCTGAAGCTGGTCATGCCAGTTCACAATCGCACGAATGGTCAGCGGGCTTTCGCAAATCCCGCCAATCATCATGTCGCGACCGGCTTCGATACGTTTGGCAATGGCGATTTCGCCTTCGCGCGACAGCAGTTCAACACTGCCCATTTCGCGCAGATACATGCGCACCGGATCATCGGTCCGGCCAACATCATCTTCGGAGATGTTGCCACGCGGATCAGCATCGGAATCGTCGTTGTCGTCATTGTCGTCGGCTTCATCGCCATCGATGACATTGATGCCCATCTCGTTGAGATTGCTCATCACGTCTTCGATCTGCTCCGAGGAGAAATGCTCGGATGGCAGGGCCGCGTTCAACTCATCGACCGAGATGTGGCCCTTCTCCTTGCCCTTGGCAATGAGCTTTTTTATGGCCGACTTATATGTATCGAGAAGAGGTCCGTCTGCGTTTTCAGAAGAGTTCTTTTTCTCTTCAGCGTTCGAAGTCTTAGACGACATCTATTCCCCGTTTCCCGCTGGGTACGTTCGTACCGTTGTTGTCCCAAGCGCCGTGTCTTTCAGCGCAAATCACAAATAGCCCGATCGCTGATCCAGACCACACACGTGATCAATGATCAGTCGTCGAGCTTAAACACTTTCTCCCGGCGTCGGGCCAGATCCTCTCGTCTGTGAGAAAATCTTTCCCATTCCTCCTCGCTGGTATCTGCTGCCAACTGTCGGACGGCGTATTTTGCCTCTTCGTCCTCCAGGGAGCTTACAGCCATGGAAAAAACCTGTTTCCAACCCGTCAGGGCCCGTTCGAGCGGCGTTTCGGGCTTGGCGAAAGCGGCGTGCGCAATAACGTCGGCACTAACCACCCGCAAAACTGTCTCTGACAGCCCGTCGCGCTCCAATTGGGCCTTGATCGTTTCGCAATCAAGTCCAGGATCATCGTCAAGCAGCTTTAAGACGGCCCGACGAAGATTGTCAAGCGCGGAGTCTGCACAACTATAGATTCCCAGCTGTTCACCAATCTCATCGTGCAAGGCAGGATGGTTGATCAATGTCAGCAAAAGAATGGAGTCTTGCAGGTCACGCTTCTTTTGCATGGGCGGTCGCGACATGCCCGGAACCGCTTTACCGGCCGGACCCCAGAAATGGTCATTTTTTCCGCGTTTGCCACCCCATCCGGATTTTTTATTTTGGAAATTGCCCGAAATTCCCGACCGGTTTGCGGGCTTTCCGCCCCGATCACCCTTGAACAGCTTCCAGATACGATCGCGGAAAAACGAATTGTATTGCGACCGCACCGCTTCATCGGCAATCACGGAAATACGTTGATTTATCGTCGCCTCAAGGGCTGCACGACGTTCCGGGGTGTCAATCTTGTGTGTGCCCGCATCCATGCGCCAGACAAGTTCGGCCAACGGCACGGCATGTTCGATAATCTTGCGAAAACTGTTAAAGCCGTCCGGGGCTGCCATCAGGCTATCAGGGTCTTCGCCCTCGGGCAGGATCGAAAACAGCAATGACTTGCCCGGGCGCAAAATCGGCAGCGCGCGTTCTGCGGCACGCACTGCTGCGCGCTTACCGGCGACATCGCCATCCAGACACAGGATCGGCTCGTTGGTCATTTTCCAGAGTTCGCCAATCTGTTCTTCGGTCACCGCGGTGCCAAGTGGCGCCACCGCCCCGCGAAAGCCCGCACGATGAAGGGCAATCACATCCATATAGCCTTCGGTAACAATAATCGGCGCATCCTGTTGCGATGCTTCACGGGCCTGCGGCAAGCCATAAAGCAACCGCCCCTTGTGAAACAGCGGCGTATCCGGGCTGTTAAGGTATTTCGGCTTGCCATCGCCCATGACGCGCCCGCCAAAGGCCACCACCCGTCCACGGCGATCCAGGATCGGGAACATGACCCGCCCTCTGAAGCGGTCATAGCTTTGCCGGTTGCCATCTTCGGGCTCGATCAGAAGCCCGGCCTCGACCATCAGTTTTTCGTCAATATCTTCACGCTTGAGCGCTGCCTTCAGCGCGCCGCGACTATCCGGGGCATAACCCAGCCGGAAGTCGGATATCGTTTTGTCATCGAGCCCGCGCTGATGGAAGTAATCAAGCCCTTCCTTGCCTTCGGGCATGCGCAACATGCGTTCGAAAAACGCACAGGCGGCTTCCATGACCTCGTAAAGGGTTTTGGCCTTCTGTTCGCGTTCCTGGGCTTCGCGGGACTGTTTGGGGACTTCCATGCCGACCTGATTGGCCAGCACCTCGACCGCCTCGATAAAGGTCAGGCCACGAGTATTCATCACAAAGCTGATGACATCGCCATGCGCGCCACAACCAAAGCAGTGATAGAAACCCTTTTGCTCGTTGACCGTAAAGGACGGGGATTTTTCAGAATGGAACGGGCACAGCCCGGAATATTCCCGGCCGCGTTTGATCAGCTTCACCGATGTACCGACGACATCCGCCAGTCCCACCCGCGCCCGCAGGTCGTCTAGAAACGACTGGGGAAAGCTCATGTGTGCCCCGTTCCCGTAATGTCACAGCTTTGTGCTGCAACTCTGTTGATTGGTCTCTGCCCCGGTCGACCTGATTGATGTGATTATTGTCCGGTCCCGGGACGACGAAAGCCGGACGATTTTACACGCCCGGCTTTCAAATTACAGTGTGCTGTTGCGATTAACCCAACAGTTTTTTGGCAACACCGCCAGCTTTACCGAAATCCATCGTGCCGCTGTATTTTTCACGAAGGGCTGCCATGGTGCGGCCCATATCCTTAAGACAGGTCGCACCGATTTCCGAAACAGTGCCACGCACGGCGTCTTCGATTTCTTCATCGGACAGCTGGGCCGGCAGGAACTTTTCGATGACCTCGATCTCGGAGGCTTCCTGTTCGGCCAGTTCCGGGCGATTGCCCTTGGTGTACATTTCAATGCTTTCGCGGCGCTGTTTTACCATCGCCTGAAGCAGATTGATGATTTCATCATCTGAAATGCCATCGGTGTTGCCGTCGCTCCGTGCGGCGATATCGCGTTCTTTCAGTGCCGCCAGAATAAGGCGCACGGTGGTTACGGAGCAGGCATCCTTGGCAAGGACGGCCTTTTTCAAAGCGTCGTTAAGCTGCGATCGCAGCATGGCTCATCTCTGATTCTGTGGAAGAAAGGAGCGAACATACCGCAAAACGGCATTTGACGCAAAGAAAACGTTAACGCATAAGTTATTGATTTTGTTTGAAAAATAAAAGTTAAGATGCGTCCTTGACATGCCATGGCGACTCCCGTAGACATCCGCCAATTTGCCTGCCGGGATCACGCTTTGCCCCGCTTTCCGCAACCCTTGCTGACGCTTTTGCGCTGTCGGCATACCTTGCTGGAAACCACTTGGCACGTCTGCATGGCCGGTATGCAGGTTAACAGCAGCCGTTTTTGTCGGCCTGCGCAGAATTATTATATATAAAAAGAATCCGTGTTTCACCGTGGAAAGATCGAAAGGACATTTGCCAATGTCAGCGCCCACGCACACCCCGCCCCCTGGTGCTTCTGCCGTTCTGGTTCTCGCAGATGGTTCAGTTTTTTGGGGACGCGGCGTCGGGGCCCGAGGAGAGGTCGTTGGTGAAGTCTGCTTCAACACGTCGATCACGGGCTATCAGGAAATCATGACCGATCCTTCCTATGCGGGTCAGATGATCACCTTTACCTTCCCCCATATCGGCAATGTCGGCACCAACGACGAAGATATCGAAAACGCCAAACCGGTCGCCCTTGGCTGCATCCTGCGCCAGGACATTACCGAGCCGTCAAACTACCGCGCCCAGAAACATTTCAACGACTGGCTGGCTGAACATGGCCGGATCGGGATCGCCGGTGTGGATACCCGCCGCCTGACCAAACGCATCCGGACCGAAGGAGCGCCGAACGGTGTGATCTGCCATAGCGAAGATGGCAGTTTTGATATCGAAGCCCTGATCGCCAAGGCCAATGACTGGCCGGGCCTTGAAGGCATGGACCTTGCCAAGGACAACAGCTGCACCACCGGTTACGACTGGGACGAAGCGCTTTGGACCCGCGAAGGCGGATACGGCAAGGTTGGCAATGCCAAGCACCATGTCGTTGCCATTGATTACGGCGTAAAGCGCAACATCCTGCGCAACCTGGCAAGCCTTGATTGCAAGGTCTCGGTTGTTCCGGCCACCACCTCGGCCGATGAAATCCTTGCGATGAACCCGGATGGGATCTTCCTGTCCAACGGTCCGGGCGATCCGGCCGCCACCGGTGAATATGCGGTTCCGACCATCAAAGCCCTGATCGAAAGCGGCAAGCCGGTATTCGGGATTTGCCTTGGTCATCAGATGATGGCGCTCGCCCTTGGTGCGAAAACCATGAAGATGGATGTCGGCCATCGTGGTGCGAACCATCCGGTCAAGGACACGACCACGGGTGTTGTTGAAATCACTTCGCAGAACCATGGCTTTGTCGTCGACAAGGACAGCCTGCCTGAAAACGTCGAAGCAACACACTTCTCGCTGTTTGATGGATCCCTTGCGGGTCTGCGCCTGAAAGACAAGCCGGTCTTCGCTGTTCAGTACCACCCCGAAGCATCGCCGGGGCCGCATGACAGCCACTACCTGTTCAAACGTTTCGTTGGTCTGATCGAGGACGCCAAAGCCTGATCCCCTGATCAGGACACGCCCGAGATTACGCGATTAACGGACTTAAACGAGGCGGTGCAGCCATAGCGCCTGCCCTTGCGAAAAGCGGAAAACGACATGCCGAAACGTACAGATATCAAATCAATCCTCATCATCGGTGCCGGCCCGATTGTTATTGGTCAGGCTTGCGAGTTTGACTATTCCGGTGCCCAGGCCTGTAAGGCCCTCAAGGAAGAAGGCTACCGCGTCATTCTGGTCAACTCGAACCCGGCGACCATCATGACCGACCCGAACCTGGCCGATGCGACCTATATCGAGCCGATCAAACCGGCCATGGTTGCCAAGATCATCGAAAAGGAACGCCCGGACGCGATCCTGCCGACCATGGGTGGTCAGACGGCGCTGAACACCGCACTTGCGCTGTTTAACGACGGCACGCTTGAAAAATACGGTGTCGAGATGATCGGTGCGAAAAAGCACGTCATCGAAAAGGCCGAAGACCGCCAGCTGTTCCGCGAAGCCATGGACAAGATCGGCCTTGAAAGCGCGCGCTCGGCCATGGTTCGCACCTTCGAAGATGCGGTCAAGGCACTTGAAGTCACCGGCCTTCCGGCAATCATCCGCCCAAGCTTCACCCTTGGCGGTGAAGGCGGCGGCATTGCCTATAACCGTGAAGAGTTCGAACAGATCGTGCGCAATGGTCTGGCGATTTCGCCGACCCACGAAGTGCTGATCGAAGAATCCATTCTCGGCTGGAAAGAGTATGAAATGGAAGTCGTCCGCGACAATGCGGATAACTGCATCATCATCTGCTCGATCGAAAACGTCGATCCGATGGGCATCCATACCGGCGACTCAATCACTGTCGCCCCGGCGCTCACCCTGACCGATAAAGAATACCAGATCATGCGCGACGCCTCGCTGGCGGTTCTGCGCGAGATTGGTGTTGATACCGGCGGCTCGAACGTTCAGTTCGCGGTCAACCCGGATGACGGTCGCCTGATCGTGATTGAAATGAACCCGCGTGTGTCGCGTTCTTCCGCTCTGGCATCCAAGGCAACCGGCTTCCCGATTGCCAAGATCGCAGCCAAGCTTGCGGTTGGGTATACTCTGGATGAACTTGATAACGATATCACCGGCGTCACCCCGGCCTCGTTCGAGCCAACCATCGACTATGTCGTCACCAAGATCCCGCGCTTCACCTTTGAAAAGTTCCCGGGTGCCAAACCGCTTCTGGGCACTGCCATGAAGTCGGTCGGCGAAGCGATGTCCATCGGTGGCTGCTTTGCCGAAAGCCTGCAGAAAGGTCTGCGGTCGATGGAGACCGGGCTTACCGGCCTGAACGAAGTCAAAATCGAAGGTGCGCCGGACAAGGCCGCAATTCGTGCCAAGCTGACCCAGCCGATCCCGTTCCGTATCCTCTACGCGGCCCAGGCTTTCCGTCACGGCCTGACGCTTAAGGAAATTCAGGGTGCGACCAAGTTTGACCCCTGGTACCTCAAGCAGATCGAAATGCTGGTGGCCGAGGAAGAAAAAGTTCGTGCCAACGGCATTCCGACCGACAAGCAGGAATTGCTGCGCCTCAAAAAGCTCGGCTTCTCGGACGCTCGTCTTGCCGAACTGGCTGGCAAGGACGAAGACGCCGTTCGTGCGGATCGTCACGCCCTTGGCCTGCGCCCGGTTTACAAGCGCATTGATACCTGTGCGGCCGAATTCCCGTCACGCACCTCGTACATGTATTCCATGTATGAAGGCGATGGTTTCGTTGAGCCGGAAAACGAGGCAGAAGTCACGGATCGCAAGAAAGTCATCATTCTTGGTGGTGGCCCGAACCGTATCGGTCAGGGTATCGAATTTGATTACTGCTGTGTGCACGCGGCCTATGCGCTGCGCGAAGCAGGCATCGAAGCGATCATGGTCAACTGCAACCCGGAAACGGTTTCAACCGACTATGACACGTCAGACCGTCTGTATTTCGAACCGCTGACCGCCGAAGACGTGATCGAGCTTTGCCAGCTTGAACAAAGCAACGGCGAACTGCTGGGCGTGATTGTTCAGTATGGTGGCCAGACCCCGCTGAAACTGTCAGCGGCCCTTGAAAAGGCAGGCGTTCCGATCCTCGGCACCAGCCCGGACAGCATCGATCTGGCCGAAGACCGCGACCGGTTCCAGGCCCTGATCAACAAGCTTGGCCTGCGTCAGCCGGCAAACGGTATTGCGCGTTCCGTCGACGAAGCCGTCAAAATCGCCGAAGGCATCGGATATCCGATCGTCATCCGCCCAAGCTACGTTCTGGGTGGCCGTGCGATGGAAATCGTTCACACCACCGAAGACCTTCTGCGCTACATGCACGAAGCGGTTCAGGTATCTGGCAAAAGCCCGGTTCTGATCGACAGCTTCCTGCAAGACGCGATCGAGATTGATGCTGACGCGGTATCTGATGGCGAGAACGTCTTTGTTGCGGGCATCATGCAACATATCGAAGAAGCCGGTATCCATTCCGGGGATTCGGCCTGCTCCCTGCCGCCCTACTCGCTTGATGAAACGATGATCGAACGCCTTAAGGAACAGACTGTTCAGCTTGCCAAGGCGCTTGATGTTATTGGCCTGATGAACGTTCAGTTCGCGATCAAGGATGACATCATCTATCTGATCGAAGTAAACCCACGTGCTTCCCGTACGGTGCCGTTCGTTGCCAAGGCAACCGGCAACCCGATTGCCAAGATCGGTGCGCGCATCATGGCCGGCGAAAAGCTCGGCGACTTTGAAATTGATCACGGTCCGTTCAAGCATATCGCGGTCAAGGAAGCCGTGCTTCCGTTCAACCGCTTCCCGGGCGTTGATACCTTGCTTGGCCCGGAAATGCGTTCGACCGGTGAAGTCATGGGTCTGGACACCGATTTCGGTCGTGCCTTTGCCAAGGCACAGATGGCAGCAGGCCATACGCTTCCGCTTGAAGGCAAGATCTTCATCTCGGTCAAAAACTATGACAAACCGGCTGCTGTTCAACTGGCGCGCGACGCCATTGCGCTTGGCTTTGGCATCGTTGCGACCCATGGCACAGCAGAAGCTCTTGAAAAAGAAGGGCTAGACGTCACCCCGGTCAATAAGGTACAGGAAGGACGTCCCCATATCGTGGACATGATGAAGAACGGCGATATCAAGCTGGTGTTCAACACCACCGAAAGCAAGCAGGCCGTGGTCGACAGTTTCTCGATCCGCCGTACTGCGCTTACCGATGACATCCCGTACTACACCACTGTCGCCGGTGCCCGCGCTACCCTGCGCGCCATCGACAACCTGAAACGCGGCGCACTTGAAGTCCGTCCCGTTCAGGAATATCTTGGGGACAAGTACTAAGGTTCTTAATCTGAACCTGACGGAAGAATTCAGACCGCCCGGCGGGATGCCGGGCGGTTGATTTTGTAGTATCGACCGCTAATAAGAATAGGCTGTGAGCGCGATGGAAAAAGTACCAATGACCCCCCAGGGGCATCAGCGTCTCGAAGAAGAACTGAAGCATCGCAAGTCCGTCGAACGCCTTGAAATCATCAAGGCCATCGCGGATGCCCGCGAGCATGGCGATCTTTCGGAAAATGCCGAATACCATGCCGCACGCGAACGCCAAAGTTTCTGCGAAGGTCGTATTGCCGAGCTCGAAGACGTGCTCAGCCGCTCCGAAGTTATCGACATCAAATCCCTTGCGGGTGATGTCGTGAAATTCGGCGCCAAGGTTCAGCTCGTTGACGAAGACACCGACGAGGAAACCACCTATCAGGTGGTTGGCCCGATCGAAGCCGACATCAACGCTGGTCGTATCTCGACCACGTCGCCAATCGGCCGTGCGCTGATTGGCAAGTCGGTCGGTGACTCTGTCGAAGTCACCGTGCCCGGCGGCACCAAAAGCTATGAAATTCTCAAGGTCGATTTTTCCTGACCGGGAAACAACTGATGCGTATCAGGGCCCGGGCATTCCCGGGCCTTTTTCATTTCAGAATTTCATCTGAGACACAGACAAAGAAAAAGCCGGGCAAATGCCCGGCTTTTTCGCAGGTTGGGACGCGTATTGCGATTTATCCCGATTTCGCCAACTGATCGAGAACCTCTTCAACATTTTGGTTCAGATCGGATGCTTCCGAACCAAGATGATCCGCACTGCCCAGAAGCTCTGTCGCGGTTTCCCCGGTCTGATCGGAAATTTCGGAAAGCTGATGGATCAGGTCCGAAAGGTCGCGGGTTGCGTCAACCGTGACATTCAGGCTTTGCGCAATCTCGCGCGTTGCGCCCTGCTGTTGTTCCATCGTTGCTGAAATCGTGGTTGTGACTTCAACCAAATCGCCAATGGTTTCCGAAACCCCGTTTACGGCCGAAACGGAATCCCCCGTCGCCGCCTGAATTTCAGAAATCTGCTGGGCAATCTCGTCGGTCGCACGCGCTGTCTGGTTGGCAAGGTTCTTGACCTCGTTGGCCACAACCGCAAAGCCTTTGCCCGCTTCACCGGCACGCGCCGCCTCAATCGTGGCATTGAGTGCCAGCAGGTTGGTCTGGGACGCAATATCGGTAATCAGGTTGACGACTTCACCAATTTTCTCGGCCGCCTTGGACAACCATTCGATCCGCTCGCTTGCGGTTGAGGAACGCGCAACCGCATTGTCGGTGATTTCACGGGCGCGCACGATCTGACGCGAAATCTCGTCGGCGGACGCGTTGATTTCTTCAACGGCTGAGGCCGCTGATTGAACATTCTGCGAGGTTTCCTCGGACGCATGAACCGCACCGAGTGATGCTTCACGGCCCTTACGCGCCCGATCATCTAGGCGCTGCGCACGCTTCTGCAATTGAACCGATTCCGCATCCACTGCACCGGCAGATTTCCCAATCATCCTGGTGATCTGATCTGCCAATTCGCGCTTGAAGTTATCACGTTCAATGTTGCGCTGTTTACGAAGCTGTTCGTTCTGGGCCAGCAAATCCTGTGCAGATTTGGCGGCCTCTTCGGCTTCGCTCCGCGCAATATCGGCATGCGCCAACGTCGAATAAAGGCTTTTGCACGACCAGACCAGAACCCCGGCCTCAACAATCACCACTACCGCATGCAAAACCACACGGAAGAAATCGGCGCCTTCCGGAAAGACCCAATAGGGCACAACAAAGTTCAGGATCAGGTGGTGCAGGGCTATCACGCCGGTTGCAACAACAATCGTTTTCCAGCACACCAGCGCGCCAAGCACAGCAAGTGCTGCAAAGAAATACATATGAATGTCGATCTGCCATTCATGTCCGCGGAAGGCATAGACCAGTACCGCGACCTGCAAAATCATCGCAGAAGAAACAATAAAGCGCGAAATCTGGGCCTGCGGCCCGGCAGCACGGCAAACGACGAAGGCAACAGCCGCAAAGATCGCACTGGCAATCAATGGCGAAACCGCGTCACTGCTGGCGAAATATCCGGCGACCGCACTTAGCGGAATATGAATTGCCAGAATGACGAACAAGGCCTTGATCGCATTGGCGCGAATTTCTACTAACTTTTCCATAGGTTCAAACCCGATTATCAAAAGGCATTTTTGTTGGCGTCAGCATCAAAACAGACCGACGCAATCAAGGGAGAAAGGGTAAACAAAGCGCCGAAATCGTCGGCTTCTGGCACCACACCATCGTCATGCACGACAACAGCCATATGCCCAAAACCACCGAACCTCGTAACGCGACCGCCAGAAGCAACCACCCGTTCAAGGATCTCTGCCTCGGTCATGTCAAACGGGAACACCATCCCAACCCCCTGAAGCGCTTCAGAAGGGCGATAGGACAGAATGACAAGCAGCACCACACCCGCAAAGGCAAACAGCCCCGTTGGCACAATCCCGCGCCAGCCATCTTCTTCCGAAGACAATCTTGGCGTCACTTCCGTATGTTTTTGAAATAATTCCAATTACTATCCCAAAATATAAAACTGACCTCGAATGGATAGGCACCCTTTATGTATGCACTATACCGGCAAGCAACAAGGACACGCGGCGAGATGTTTCTGCGCCCTGGGCACAGTGTTCTTTGAAATCGACGAAGACGGCCGTCTATCTGGGATTATTTACGCAAATCATCTGATGCGGATCATGTTAACTGCCAAATAGATGGCGTCTTTGATCAGGCGCAATGGCACATAACAATATGTATAGGTCGAATAGGATTGATTAGATTGCTCGCACGATAAAATGGCGCAAAACAAATAAACCGGCGCTTCTGGGCGCCGGTTTCTGCGGGGTTCGTCAGGAATGTCAGATGTCGTAAAAACTGACTAATCAGTCTTCGACCTCAATATCGATCGGCACTCCGGGCATGTTTTTCGCAGTGCGAATCGAAAGTGCCGACTTAACGTGATTGACGTTCTCGGCAACTGTCAGTTCGGTGGTCAGGAATTTCTGATATTCATCCCAGCTGTGCGAGACGATTTTCAGAAGAAAGTCCATTTCACCCGCCACCATGTGGCATTCGCGGACTTCCGGCCAAGCGGCCGCGCGGGCTTCAAATGCACGCAGATCATGTTCTGCCTGGCTGGCAAGCCCGACCATTGCAAACACAGTCACGTTGTAGCCCAGCGCCTGTGCATCCACATCGGCATGATAGCCCTGAATGAAACCGGTTTCCTCGAGTGCGCGCACACGACGCAAACAGGGGGGCGCTGAAATACCTGCACGGCGTGCAAGTTCCACATTGGTCATGCGGCCATCTTCCTGCAGATCGCGCAAAATTCTGCGGTCGATCTTGTCGAGTTTGACCCGTTGCATTTATTCCTCGATTCTGTGCGCGAAACTTACCCCGATTGAAACAATATTACAGCGAGGCAAGTTGCTGGCAATAATATAATCCGCATCAGAATGCAATCTTGTGCTTGGATGCCGTAACTGAAAACGCTGAAAAATCTGCTTTTTGGCGCAAATTTCCGCCATCCTGCACGACCATTCCGATACCCGTCGATGCCACAATGAAACTACCTGTTTCAAACGTAAAATTTCACCATTCAAAAAACGCGAAACAAGCTGCTCAAACTTTGCGTGAAGCGGTTGCGTCTTGCCCGGACTGCCCATATGTTCGATCTCTGTTTTTACTCATCTCGGACGTATACAAAGAACATGGCCCAGGAACATCAGACCAAAGTCCTCATCATTGGCTCCGGCCCTGCCGGGTACACCGCAGCGATTTATGCCGCGCGCGCGAACCTTGAACCTATGATGGTGATGGGTCTTCAGCCGGGTGGCCAGTTGACGATCACCACTGATGTCGAAAACTATCCTGGCTTCGCTGATGTCATTCAGGGTCCGTGGCTGATGGACCAGATGAAGGCCCAGGCCGAGCATGTCGGCACCAAAATGGTGCATGACCTGATCACCGAAGTCGATTTCTCCAAACGTCCGTTCGTCTGCAAGGGCGACTCCGGTGATACGTACATCGCAGACACGGTCATCATCTCGACCGGCGCGCAGGCGCGCTGGCTTGGCCTTCCGGGCGAAGAGAAGTTCAATGGCCGTGGCGTTTCGGCCTGCGCGACCTGTGATGGTTTCTTCTATCGCAACAAGCCGGTCACGGTTGTCGGTGGCGGTAACACCGCGGTTGAAGAAGCCCTTTATCTTGCCGGTATCTGCTCCAAGGTCACCCTGATCCATCGCCGCGATGAACTGCGTGCGGAAAAAATGCTCCAGGACCGTTTGCTGAAGCATGAAAAGATCGAGGTTGTCTGGGACAGCGTTGTCGAAGACATTCTTGGCGGTGATGGTCCGATGGACGGCGTCGAGGGTGTACGCGTCCGCAACGTCAAAACCGATGCGCTACTTGATATCCCGGCCGACGGTTTCTTTGTTGCCATCGGCCATGATCCGGCAACGGCTGTGTTCAAAGGCCAAGTCAACATGGATGACGAGAACTATATCCTCGTCAAGCCGGGCAGCACGGTGACCAATATCGAAGGCGTCTTTGCCGCAGGCGACGTTACCGACAAGGTCTATCGTCAGGCGGTGACTGCGGCTGGTATGGGCTGCATGGCCGCCCTTGAGGCAGAAAAGTTCATCGCAGAGCAAGAAGCCTGATCTTCTGGCGCAAATGAGCCTAAAGACCAAAGGGGACGCATCTGGCGTCCCCTTTTTTAATCGTTTCAAACGGCCGCGATCCGGCCAATTGACTGACATTGCGTCGAAAACCGCACCACGCCATGGACTTTGCAGGAAAATGTCTTCTTGCAGAAAATGTCACAGGCCTCATATTGATTGAATAATCATGCACTTGGTCAAAGCTTGTGATGCACTTAATAGTGTGGAAACCAAATTGGCCATAAAAGAAGAGAACAATTATCAGGGGTCCTGCGCATCGACCGTGCGCTGGCACATCTAGGAGCAGGTCTATGGACTGGGACAAGCTGCGTGTTTTTCACGCTGTTGCCGAAGCCGGGAGCTTCACCCACGCAGGGGAAAACCTTAATCTGAGCCAGTCGGCCGTCAGCCGACAGATCAGCGCACTCGAAGAAAGCGTGAAAGTCCCGCTTTTCCATCGCCATGCGCGTGGCCTGATCCTGACAGAACAGGGCGAGCTGCTGTATCGCACAGCACATGATGTTTTTGCCAAGCTTTCCATGGCAGAAGCCCGCATTCGCGAATCAAAGGAACGGCCGAGCGGTCCGCTCAAGGTCACGACAACCGTGGCCTTCGGTTCGACCTGGCTGACGCCCCGCATCAACGAGTTCCTTGAACGGTATCCGGAAATCGAACTGTCGCTGGTGCTCAATGACGAGGAACTCGATCTTGCCATGCGCGAGGCCGATGTTGCCATCCGCATGCAGCCGCCCCGTCAGGCCGACCTTGTCCAGCGCCAGCTGATGACGCTGCGCTATCACGTGTTTGCATCGCCGGAATACATCAAGCAACACGGCATGCCCAAAACACCAGAAGACCTCAAGGACCATCGCCTGATCATCTATGGCGCGGATGCCCGTCCGCCGGTTTCCAACGTCAACTGGATGATGGCAACCGCACAGCAGTTCAAACCGGACATGCGCCCGATCCTGAAGCTTAACAATATCTATGGCATTTTCCGCGCCACCGAATCCGGTCTTGGTATTTCGGCACTGCCCGATTACTTGCTGCCAACCAACAGCAATCTGGTCCGCATCTTGCCGGAACTCGAAGGGCCAAGTTTTGACGCCTATTTCGTCTATCCGGAAGAACTGCGGCACTCCAAACGTATCGCCGTATTCCGTGATTTCCTGATCGAGGAAATTTCAAAGGTCAAAGCAAAGGCCGCGGCAGCCGCCAGCGCCAGTGCCACGACCGAGAAATAGAATTCCGGACATCATCTTCTATCCGATTCTGCAACAGCCCGGCACTGCCGGGCTGTTGGCGTTTATGGGGTGTTTTACCAATATCGGGGCACATCAAATATCAGTCGTGCCATAATGTCTTAAAATTGCTGACATTTTATTGTCATGCGCCTGACGCATGGTTGACTTGTAGTCATTCTATTTTTGGTCCACCCAAGGATCACTTATATTCATATCATAAGTTGTGAGCATCCGCACAAAGCGAGCTTGCTCCGGCTTCCTGATCTTTGGACGATCCGTCCGCCGGAACGATATCCGGCCTGGAATCTTCAAGAGATTCCCTACGTCTCCCAGACGTAAGCCTCCCTGTTGATCTTGCCGGTAGCTCCCCCGCTACCGGCTTTTTTTTGTGCCCCTGCACAATGAATTATCCCCGCAAACAGTGATCTAGCCAGAAAACCGTCAGAACGAACTCGTAAAACCGTATAAATATCAAATACTTGACATCATTCTAAACGTCCCAATATATTTATGCAGAAAATGCATGGCTGAAAAAGCAATTTGGCAGTGGTCATTATCGTCAAAAACGCTATCTTCTCCCTCGAACCGCAGCGGAACACTCCGCACCGCGGTACAGAGTTTTCTCCCTGACCGATTATGTCGGTCTTTAGCCGGACGCCCTGTCCGGCTTACCCAGGGCCCTGCGAAGGGTCCTACGTCTCCCAGACGTGAAGCCTCCCTGATAAACTTGCCGGGCACATTTGTTGCCCGGCTTTTTTTTTTGCTTTATCGACCTCCTCGCCTTCTCCCCATTGCGCCTGCTCGCACGCAGCTGTGATCAGCCGTCACCCGATCTCGACTTGGCAAGTGCCGCCCTTGGTTTCACTATGGGCAATCACTGTGTCCAATAGGGACACCCATCTGCATGATCGGGACATCGGCTCCATGAAAAGCACGCTGAGCGCCTTCCTGTTTGGCAAGAATGCCAACAGCCACCTGCCAGAGCGCGTCCAGAGCGCGATCGAAAAACAACAATATGAAAGCGAAAAGCTGATCGGCTGGGTGCAGTTGTTGCTGGTCACGATCTTTGCAAGCCTCTATGCCATCTCCCCCAAAACCGTGATGTCCGATGGCATCCATCCGGTGCCATGGGCATTGGGCCTGTATTACCTGTTTACCCTCAAACGCCTTGCCCTGACCTATCGCAACAAGCTCTCGACCTGGTTCCTGACTGTTTCGGTGATCGCCGATATCGGTCTTCTGATGGTCCTGATCTGGAGCTTCCATATCCAGTACATGCAGCCAGCAAGCTTTTATCTCAAAGCGCCGACCGTGCTCTATGTCTTCATCTTCATTGCGTTGCGCAGCCTGCGCTTTGATCCGCGCTATATCCTGATAGCTGGCGGGACAGCGGCGGCAGGCTGGATCATTCTGACTGGCTATGTCATCTGGTCGGAGGGCGGCAAAAGCATGATCACGCGTGATTATGTGACCTACCTGACCTCAAACTCGATCCTGATCGGGGCTGAAATTGACAAGATTATCGCCATTTTGCTGGTTACGGCTGTTCTGACCGTCGCCGTGATGCGGGCCAAAAGATCGTTTATCCGGGCTGTCACGGATGAAATTGCCGCCCGCGATCTGTCGCGCTTTGTGTCACCCGAAATTGCCGATCGCATTACCCATGCCGAACAACAGATCAGGCCCGGCGGCGGTGAAGCAGTCAACGCGACGGTAATGTTCACCGACATCGAAGGATTTTCATCAATCGCCGAAAAGCTCGCGCCAAAAGAACTGGCCACCATGCTCAATGAATATTTCACCGAAACCAACGCGGTGATTTCGCATTTTGGCGGGGTCATCACCCAGTTTGAAGGCGACGCGATGCTGATCACCTTTAATGCCGTGACCCCCGACACCGATCACGCACTCAATGCCGTGCGCACCGCCCTTGCCATTCAGGAGCTCGCCAATCGGCGCATTTATTCTCATGGCGGGCGGTTGAAAACCCGCTGCGGGATCAATTCAGGTGAAATTGTTCTGGGTGCGGTCGGCTCCGAAAGCCGCCTGACCTTTACGGTGCATGGTGACAACGTCAATATCGCCTCGCGGCTTGAGGCACTGAACAAGGAGTTCGGCACCTATATCCTTGCAACGGAAGATACAGTCCGTGCCTGCGGCAACCACGATGATATTCCGGCATGGACGCCGCGCGGCGATGTCACGGTGCGGGGCCGGGAAAACCCGACAAAGATCTTCTCTCTCACACCAATCAAAATCACCGGTCACACCCCGGCGCAAGACACGGCCCGCCAGACGGTATCACGCGCCTGAAAATCGTGACCAAACGGCACGTCCAGGACAAATTAAAAGCCCGGGGAGCTGTAAGCTCGCCCGGGCTTTGGGGACAGATGGTCTTGGGGAGACCTGTCAGATGCGCTGCCTTGCCCGTGGGGTGCATGACGCCTTGGGGGATAAGGGCGTCCGTTCCGGGCCTCGATGCGCCGTGAGGGAGGGGCACGGCATCGAAGTTTTCGCATCCGACAGTTAGGAATATGCCTTTGAAATGCGGCTCAAAATACGGTGTCTGATGACCATTTGGGGGCAAATTGGGGCAATTGCGGCGGCGCTGATATGGGGTGATCTTGCTGCCCCGCCATCCGGACAAAAAAGTGGGGCGGGATAAAACCCGCCCCAATCTATTCGGGGTCATTCATGGTCTTGGGGAGACCAAGTCAGCCGGGGTATTTCAGGTGGGGGAACAACCTGAAACCATCTGGGCCAGTATCGTGAGGGGGGACAGAGACTGCTGACCACGTCCTCGACTGACAGTTGAGAATATGCCCGGAAATCAAGGCGGGAAAACAGGTCACATTGGGCCATTTCAGGGCGAATTGTGTTCCAATAAAGGCACCTGAAACGCAACATGTTGATTTCATTGAATTCAACTGTCGCCCATCAAACCCAAAAGAACCATATCGGCTTTTCTTTTGATCAGTAACACAGACAAATACCCGGGTTTTTGTCGGGTTTGGATGATGCCAAGCGCCTGAAAACCACGTTGCGGGACCCTTAAAAATAACCCCACTTCCTTTAATAGAATTGCCCTATCGCAAACAGTTAGACAATCAATTGGTGTAATTAACAGCTGTCATTCATACTGCCTTCAACACGAAAAAGCACAAAGCCCGCTTGGATTGAAAGCGGCGAAAGGAGATAAACATGCAGATCGATATCGGCATCAATGAATCCAACCGCACCGCTATCGCCGACGGACTTGGCCGCGTTCTGGCCGACAGCTATGCGCTCTATCTGAAAACGCACAATTTCCACTGGAACGTGACGGGTCCGATGTTCCAGACCCTGCACACCATGTTTGAAGAACAGTACACCGAACTGGCAACCGCGATTGACGAAGTCGCCGAACGTATCCGTTCGCTGGGTGCCTATGCGCCGGCCAGCTTCTCGGCTTACGGCGAACTGACGGCGATCAAGGAAGAAAAAGGTGTTCCTGCCGCCAAGGACATGATTGCACAACTGGTCGAAGGCCATGAAACCGTGATCAAGACCGCGCGTTCGCTCTATCCGATTTGCGATAGCTCGGACGATGACGCCACCGCAGACCTTCTGACCGCCCGTATTCAGGTCCATGAAAAAACTGCCTGGATGCTGCGCTCCCTGCTTGAAGGCTAAGCACCAACTTTTCGCGTCCCCAACGCAAAACGGCCCGGAACATTCCGGGCCGTTTTTATATATGTGCGTCACAAGAACACCACACCCTTGCGACGCACGATGCCTGTGACCGGGAAAGGAGCAACCCGGTCAGCAGGCTGAAAGCTACTTACTGGCTGTGTTTGGCAATCGCCGCACGTGCAGCCGCAACAATGGCCGCACCATCAACACCCTTGTCATTCATTTCCGCGATCCAGCGATCAATCACTTCATCGGCCTTTGCGGCGAACTTTGCGGTCTCATCGGCTGAAAGCGTCACCAACTCACCCGATTTGGCGAAAATCTCTTCACCGCGGGGTTCAATTGCGTCCCATGCCTCGCCAATTTCGCGCGCGATGTTATGGCCGGAGTTATCATCAATAACCTTTTTCAGATCATTTGGCAGGGCATCGTAACGATCCTTGTTCATCGCAAACATGAAGACCAGCGTGCCAAACCGGACACCCTGATCACCCTCGATGGCATACTGGGTCATATCCGGGATCTTGAACGGAATGGCGACCTCGTGCGGGATCAACGCACCATCCACGACACCAAGCGACAAGGCCTGCGGCAAATCAGGAACCGGCATGCTGACCGGTTGTGCGCCCCAGCTTTCCAGCATCCAGGCGCCGGTGCGTGACGGCGCACGCAGTTTCATGCCTTCGACATCAGCAAGGCTTTCGATCTTTTTCTCGGTGGTGAAGATCGCCTGTCCGGTATGGACATGGATCAGCAACGGCTTGATATCGTCGAAGTCCTGCGACAGGTGCTCTTCATAGATATCCTGAATGGCCATGTTGGTGATGGCCGCACTGCCGGTATGAACAAATGGCAGCTCGAACACCTCACTGCGCGGATAGACACCTGGCGTATAGCCAAGTGCACTCCACCCCAGATCCACCGCGCCATCGCGAATATGGCTGTAAAGCTCGGTCGGCTTGCCGCCCAGCGCCATCGCCGGATAAATCTCGATCTTGATGCGACCGTCAGATTGTTCCTCGATCCGCTTGGCCCAGGGCTCAAGGAACTTGGCTTGTGCTGTTGCCTTCGGCCCCAGAACATGTTCAAGCACAAAAGTGAATTCCGGTTCGGCCTGCGCGGAAAGCGCACTTGCCAAACAGCCAGCAGCAACTGCTGCCGATACAAACAGGCGTTTTAACATTTTCAACCTCAGACGTTTTCCCTGAAAATGCGCTCAGCACCCCCCGCCCGCTTGGCACGGTTTTGGCGCGGTGTTTCACAGCACTGAGCGTCTCTCTCTTTTGGTAGCGTTCTTTGACCGGTTCGGATCCGGCTTTGTCTTTTTATGCGTTGGTTATTCCGCCGCAGCAGCAAGTGCCCGATCAATCAGACGGCGTGCACGCACACCGCCCGCATCAATATTGAAGTTCAAAAGCTTGCGTTCCGGATGACGCAGCATATTGGCCTGCTGACCTTCAACCACTTCAAGATCCTCATAGAACACCTTGGCCTGCGCATCTTTGATGTTTTGGGTCAGACCGTTATCATCAATGTCAAAGTTGCGCACCATGCCCCAGTAATAGCGGCATGTGGTTTCTGTTTCCGGCGTCATGCAGTTCACGACAATGCCGGTTACACCCTTGGATCGATCACCTTGCTGCGCGCCGGTCCCGGCAAGCGCAACGCCAACATCAATCATCACATTCGATGGCAGGGTAAAGGTACAAATCTGCCAGCGATCGCAGACTTCCTTGGATTTCAGGTTATTGGCCCAGAACGGCGGCGGCACGATGTTTTCCATCCAGCGTTCAACCGTGACGCTTTCGTCATCGGATCGCGTCTGGGGCAGACTTTCGGTGATCTCAAGCTGACCGATGCTGGATGGATGCACATAAGTCTCGTGGCTCAGATCCATCAGGTTATCGACCAAAAGCTCATACCCGCATTTCACATCATAGGTACCGCCGTCAAAGACCCAGCCTTCTTCGGACGCATGCGGGATTTCCGGCACCAGTGCCTCGTGAGCCTTTTCCTTATCGCCGATCCAGACCCAGACAAAGCGGTCCTTCTCGACCACCGGGTAGGCGCGCACACAGGCCTCGGGGTGGATGCTTTGCTGGTTGGGCATATGCACGCATGCGCCATCACCATCAAATTCCAGCCCGTGATAGCCACACACAAGACGATCGCCTTCGACATAACCCTGGCTCAGCGGCAGAAGGCGATGCGGGCAGCTGTCTTCAAGCGCGACCAGTGACCGGTCGGCACGGCGATACAAAACGACATTTTCATTGCAGATCGTGCGCGCGACAGGGGTGCGACCAATTTCGCCGTCCCAGCCTGCGACGTACCAGAAGTTACGCAGGAACATGTTTCTCTCCCTTGGCGCAAGGCCAATCAAGGTTGCTTGCAGGTGGAATTTTTACCACCAAGATTTCTTGTTATGCTTCTAAGCGTAATCAAATTGGATCCAATTTGGCAAGATGCTTTTTAAACAATTCGATCTGAACTATGATCGCCCGGCAGCCACAAAAACGGAAACCGGCATGAGCAAACACGGCCAGCGCGTCCTGATCACCTTGCGGAAAATGATCGCCAACGGGGAACTTCCACCGGGCGAAAGGGTTGCAGAAATCCCGATTGCTGAACGGCTTGGCGTATCGCGCACGCCGGTCCGGATTGCCTTTCGGACACTCGAACAGGAAGGCCTGCTGCGCAAAGGGGATCGTCGCGGATACACCGTGCGCGCCATCACCCCGACCGAAATTGCTGATGCCATCGAAGTGCGCGGCGTGCTCGAAGGACTTGCCGCCCGCCTTGCCAGTGAACGCGGCATTTCCCTTCCGGCGCGCAGCCACCTGATTGAATGCCTGTCGACGGGTGACGCCTTGTTTTCCAAGGGCTTCCTGACCGATGAAGACATGGAAATCTATCACGATTTCAACATGCGCTTTCACAACACCATCATCGAGGCCAGTCGCAACATCGCCATCGAAGATGCGCTGTCGCGCAATGATCACCTGCCATTTGCATCCGTGTCTTCCATCGCCTTTAACCGCGATGACATGACCGGCGAATTCCGCCGATTCAATTTCAGTCATATGCAACATCACATCATTTTTGACGCCATCGACAACGGCCAGGGGGCGCGCGCCGAAGCCCTGATGCGTGAACATGCCAATGCGGCACTGCGCTATACGCAAATCCTTGGTCCGACACAGGATATGCCCGACAACTTCACCGTCATCGAACGCGAAGATACCGCATAATCTACCCTGCCTCGCATTTTCCGACCTATCAGGTTTGACAAAATTGGATCCAATTGATCTAATCTGGATCCAGTCAAGCCCACAGACAAACACACCCGGAGCAAATCCGGGGGCCTGGGAAGGAAAATCGCCATGCCTGAAGTTACCGTTCAACAGGTCCATGACCTGACCGACCGCATACGCGGTTTTGATCTTGTTGCCACAAATGGTACAAGCCTGCCGCCCGCCGAACCGGGCGCGCATATCAAACTCACCGTCACCGACACAGCCGGCCAGTCTGTTAAACGGTCCTATTCGATCATCAATCCGGGGGAGCCTGATCTCTACCGGATCGCGGTGCTGCGCGAAGAAGGCGGCGAAGGCGGGTCCATGTATATGCATCAAAAGGTCAAAACCGGTGATGTCCTTGAAATCGACCTGCCGCAAAATGACTTCCCGCTTGTTGAAAGTGCGGCCAAAACCATCCTGATTGCCGGCGGCATTGGCATCACCCCGATCCTTGCCATGGCGACCGCGCTCCAACAGGCCGGCAAGGATTTCGTCCTGCATTATGCCAGCCGCAACCACACCGACATGGCCCTGATGACAGAGGTGCTTGATGCCGCCAACGGGCGATGCGCGCTTTATTTCGACGGCGGCGACACATCACGCAGCATGCCCCTTTCTAGCATCCTTGGCACGGCAGAAGCCGGCAAACACGTTTATGTCTGCGGCCCGGGCGGCCTGATTGATGCCGTGCTTGATACCGCGCGCCGCAATCGCTGGGCGTCGGAGAATGTGCATTATGAACGCTTCACCACGCCTGCCGCCCAGCTTGATGACACCAGTTTCGAAGTTCATCTGGCGCAAAGCGGCCAGACCTTCGAAGTGCCGGTTGGAAAATCTGTTCTGGATGTCCTGATCGACGAGGGCATTGACCCGCTTTACGACTGCAAAAAGGGCAATTGCGGGATCTGCACATCGGTTGTGATTTCCCATGATGGCGATCTGTCGCATCGCGACGCCTATCTTAGCGACAGCCAAAAAGCCCAAAACGATCAGATGTGCATTTGCGTCTCCCGCATGCAAAGCAGCGGTCGCCTGACGCTGGATCTCTAGACAAAAACGGCCCGGAAGTTCCGGGCCGCTTTCTTGTTCAGTTATCTTCTTCAGGCAAACAGCGGATCAATCAACCGGGCAGCGCTCAGGATCGCCTGATCATGCCCATGGGGTGCCCCGATCATAAGGGCGGCTGGTGCAACTTCGCCTTTGATCTGAACCGGCATCGACATCGCACAGGCATCAACCAGGTTCAGATAGCCGGTATTACGCAGCATCAGCGCATTCAGGTTGTCAAAGTCGGCTTCGACCTCGGCAATCTTGGGTGCCATGCGCGGCAAGGTCGGCGCGACCATGACGTCAACATCCGCCATCGCCGCCCCGAACATCGATACGATATCGGTCCGCTTGGCATAGGCGTCGATCACCTCATAACTTGATAGCGTATCGGCAAACTTCATCCGCGACAAAACGCGCGGATCGCCGACGGTTTCAAGCTTTGCGAAATCCTTGGCATAGATCCGGTGCGCTTCAAACGACACCAGCATTTTATTGAGGATCGCGTTCTGGGCGATGAAAGCAAAATCAATCTCGATCAGTTCATGCCCGGCCTCTTTCAGCTTTGCACAAATCATTGCAAAGTCTGCCTTCACCCGGCCATCGAGCCCATCAACAAACGCATTTATCGGCACGCCAATGCGAAGCGATTTTGCCGCGTCTTCCGGCGGTGTAACTGAGATGTCTGTCAGGACTTCAAACGCACGAATAGCGGTTTCAAGATCGCCTGCCAACGGTCCCGGCGTGTCAAAGCTTTTGGCCAACGGATGAATGCCCGCCCCCGGCACCGAAAGGCGGCTTGGCTTGATGCCATAAAGCCCGTTGATCGCCGATGGAATTCGGATCGATCCGCCCGTATCCGTGCCAAGCGCCAGATCAACAATCCCGTGCGCCACGGTCAAACCACCGCCCGAGGTTGAACCACCCGGAATGCCCTCGGCATCAAAGATATTGCCCGGCGTACCGTAATGCGGATTAAGCCCGACACCTGAATAGGCAAATTCGCTCAGCGTCGTTCGCCCAAACGGAATGGCCCCTGCGGCCTTGATGCGACGCACGCATTCGCTGTCGGCCTCGGCCGGTGCGCGCCCCTTCAAAAGTTCGGATGCCGCCGTGGTGGCAATGCCCGCCTCGTCATACAGATCCTTGACCGATACCAGCATCCCGGCAAGCGGAGCACCCGGATTTTGCGCGCAATAATTCTCCGCCTCGGCAGCAGCCTTTAAAATCCGCTCAGAATCAAACTCGGTAAAGATCTTGTCCTTAAGCTCGCCAAGTTGATTGACCTTGTCGATTGCTTGTCTGGCCTTGTCGATCATTGCACCCATCTGGCACCCCGATTTGTTGTTTTGTCGCGATCCGACGGCCCCATTCGATCCGCCCCGCGCATTTGTGTTTCACTGTCATAGGATGGCACCCGTGCCTGATCAAGGATCAGATCGGCAATTTCGCCCGTACAAAACGGGTAGTAACCGGAAATGATCGGGGGTTTCACCCGCTGATCACCGAGCCGTGACTTGCCCAAAGCCGGTTTTCAAAGGACATTTAGAAAACCCGCGCAATTGGAGGACGACATGCTGATACGCCGCAAAAAGGGTTGGGAAATTCCCGAACGAGACGCAACGCCGGAATCGATCTATAAAAACCGCCGTCAATTCCTTAAGGGGATCGCCGCCGGATCGATCGGCGCGACAGCATCAAGCCTCCCGCTGGGCTCTGCATTGGCCCAGGGGTCGGGATCAACTGCCGATCTTTATCCGGTGGATCGCAACCCGGCCTACACGGTCGAACGCGAAATGACCGAAAAGTCCAAGGCGCTGACCTATAACAACTTCTATGAGTTCGGATCGCACAAATCGATCTCGCAGGCAGCTCAGGCCATGCGTATCCGTCCTTGGACCGTGGTCATCGACGGGTTGGTTGAAAAACCGATCGAAATTGATTTCGAAGAACTTGTGCGCAAGATGCCGCTTGAAGAGCGCGTCTATCGCTTCCGCTGTGTTGAAGCCTGGGCGATGACCGTGCCCTGGTCCGGTTTCCCGATGAAGGCACTGGTTGATTTCGCCAAGCCCCTGTCGGGTGCGAAATATGTCGAAATGGAAACTGCCAGCCAAAAGGACACCATGCCCGGCCTGCGGCAGTTCTGGTATCCGTGGCCCTATATCGAAGGCCTTACGATGGCCGAGGCCACCAATGAACTCACCATGATCGCCACGGGCATTTACGGCGAAGAACTGCCCAAACAAAACGGCGCACCGTTGCGTTTGGTCACACCGTGGAAATACGGTTTTAAAAACATCAAATCGATCGTGCGCTTCACCTTCACGGACACGCGCCCGAAAAGCTTCTGGGAAGACATCAACGCCGATGAGTATGGCTTCTGGGCCAACGTCAACCCGGAAGTCCCGCATCCGCGCTGGTCGCAAGCCTATGAACGTCTTCTGAATAACGGCGAAAGCGTCCCCACCCGGATCTATAACGGCTATGGCGATTATGTTGCCGATATCTACAAGGGCATGGAAAACGAACGGCTGTTTATGTAACCCGCACGACCGTAGCGCCCACACGCAAAAGCCGGTGTTTTACGACACCGGCTTTTTTCTTGGCGTTCTCTTGGTCATCGGACGCGTTACGAATCCGTATTGGCGTACCGGCCATAAATTTCTTCAAAGGTGCCGTCCTGGCGCATATCGATCAGGTGTTTTTCAAGCACGGTAAAGCTGCCATCAGTGAAAAAGTCCGACTGGCGCGATAGTGCAATGAAGGATGGCTTTCCCTGTAACAACAAATCAGATCGCTTGATCCGAAACGGCCCGAACTTGCGGATATGGGCAACGGCAAGAAGCTCCGGCGCAATCAGTGCATCAATCCGCCCAAGATCAAGCATCCGAAACAATGTTTCGTAATCCGCCGCTTCGACAAACCGGATATAGGGCGCCTCACTAAACTGCCAGCCATAACTGGCCCCGCGCAGCACTCCGGTCAGTTTGTGTTCAAGATCCTCGATCTCGATCACATTGGCATCCAGTGCGCCGGTATAAATCACCTTCGGCTCGCTCGGCAGGGCTGCTCCGAAATAATACATGTATTGTTGGCGATCATCGGTGCGATTGGGACCAAGCATTAGGTCCGCCTGCCCGCTCTCCATCAGGTGCAAGGCACGTTTGAACGGCACCACCTGAAACACAAGATCAATCCCCGCACGTCGCGCAGCTTCGCCCACGACATCGACATAGATGCCGCTATAGACCGGCTCATCGGTTGTTTCGGTCACAATACGATAAGGCGGGGCATCATTGATCGCGACGATCAATGTACGTGCGGCAACCTCGTTGCCAAACCAGCCTGCCCCAAGCAGGAACGCCGTGAAGACCAAACTCCAGGCTTTCAAACGCCACATCAAGCCTTCTCCATAGCGATCACACAGCGATCTGTGTTGCTGTTGTTATATGTGATCACGACAAATATTCTCAACGGCGAATGCAACCTGTATTTGTAATTTTCTAAATATCCTAAGCCCCTTTTCTACGGCGCCCTTTGTATTTCGGTTTATTGGCCGATTTTGACCCGGGGCCAACAGTGCCAATCGTGCGCGCCATCGGTCCGGCCTCCGCCAGACCCAGTTCCTGATCCTCAAGACGTTTGATCTCGTCACGCAGACGGGCTGCTTCCTCGAACTCAAGGTTCCCGGCGGCATCGCGCATGCGTTTTTCAAGGTCTTCGATGTGCGCACGCAGGTTATGGCCGACCATGATGTCGCCCGACACCCCGGTATCAACCGTGACGTAATCCTGTTCGGCGACACTTTCGAGGACGTCGTTAATTCGCGACCGCACGGTTTCCGGCGTAATGCCATGTTCCGCGTTATAGGCCATCTGCTTTTCACGTCGGCGGTTGGTTTCGCCAATCGCGTATTCAAGGCTGTCGGTCATTTTGTCGGCATAAAGCAGCACGCGACCTTCAACGTTACGCGCCGCACGGCCAATCGTCTGCACAAGTGATGTCTTGGAGCGCAGGAAACCCTCCTTATCCGCATCCAAAATCGCGACAAGCGCACATTCCGGAATATCAAGCCCCTCGCGCAGAAGGTTAATCCCCACCAAAACGTCAAATACGCCAAGCCGCAAATCACGGATGATCTCGATGCGTTCCAGCGTATCAATGTCCGAATGCAGATAACGTACACGTACGCCATGCTCATGCAGATATTCGGTCAAATCCTCTGCCATGCGCTTGGTCAGGGTGGTGACCAGAACACGCTGCCCCTTGGCGGCACATGCCTTGGCCTCGCCCAGCAGATCATCAACCTGGGTTTCAACCGGGCGCACGATACAGACCGGATCAATCAGCCCCGTCGGGCGAATAACCTGTTCGGCAAACACACCACCCGTGCGTTCCATTTCCCAGTTGCCCGGGGTCGCGGAAACAAACACGCTTTGCGGGCGCATTGCTTCCCATTCCTCGAATTTCAGCGGCCGGTTATCAACGCAACTGGGCAGGCGGAAGCCATGCTCGGCCAGGGTAAATTTGCGATTATAGTCCCCGCGATACATGCCGCCAATCTGCGGCACAGCCACGTGGCTTTCATCGACAAACAGCAATGCGTTTTCCGGCAAATATTCAAACAGGGTCGGCGGCGGCTCCCCCGGATTACGGCCCGAAAGCCACCGGGAATAGTTTTCAATGCCTTTGCAGTGACCGACCGTTTCCATCATTTCCAGATCAAAGGTCGTGCGTTGTTCGATCCGCTCGGCCGCCAGCAACTTGCCCTCGGCCTGGAACTGCGCCAGACGATCTTTAAGCTCCTGCTTGATACCGGCCATCGCCTGTACCAGCGTCGGGCGCGGGGTGACGTGGTGCGAATTTGCATAAACCGTGACCGAGTCCATGCTGGCAAACTTGTGCCCGGTCAGCGGATCAAATTCCGCCAGCTCCTCGACCTCGTCACCAAACATCGAAACGCGCCATGCCCGGTCCTCGGCGTGGGCCGGGAAGATTTCCAAAACATCGCCGCGCACCCGGAACGTCCCGCGCGAAAAGGCCGCGTCATTGCGGGTATATTGCAACTCGACCAGGCGCTTCATAATGTCGTTACGATCAACCTCGTCCCCGACCGAAATGCGCTGGGTCATCTCAAGATAGGTTTCCACCGCCCCGATACCGTAAATGCACGACACCGATGCCACGATGATACAGTCGTTGCGCTCAAGGATCGCACGCGTTGCGGCATGGCGCATCCGGTCGATCTGTTCGTTGATCGAGCTGTCTTTTTCGATATAGGTATCAGATCTCGGGATATAGGCTTCGGGTTGGTAATAGTCGTAATAGGAAACAAAATACTCGACCGCATTATCCGGAAAAAAATACTTCATCTCAGCATAAAGCTGGGCGGCCAGCGTTTTGTTGGGCGCCAGAACAAGTGCGGGGCGCTGCGTCTTGGCGATGATGTTTGCCATCGTAAACGTTTTGCCCGACCCGGTCACGCCAAGCAGAACCTGATCGCGCTCGCCCTCATCAATACCGGCCATCAGCTCGGCAATTGCTTGCGGCTGATCACCGGCGGGCTCGTATTCGGTCACCAGTTTGAATTCCCGTGATCCTTCGACAGGCGGGCGACGTTTGGTCAAAAATTCCGGTAGCGCATTCATCGGGCAGATCCCTTTTTATTCCAACCCTAGTTATAGGTCAGATACGCCTGACCGCAAGCCCCCGCCCTGACAGTTCCTGTCAGGAAGTGTCAGGAGACGTCAGGATGTAAATCCGGGAACAACGGGTGTTTTGGCACGTTTGCAAAACAGTTCTTTCCGCTCGGACTTCTGAAAGGCTGCAAAATTGGATAAAATCATCCCAAAGAACCCGCAGAAGGCCCTAAACAGCCTTGAATTGGAATTAAGGCAGGCGTAGGGTCCGAACCGAAAGAACACGATTCTTTTCACTTCTCATAAATTCCAGGGAAACAGACCAATGGCGTTCATTGCCGACCGTTTGAGCCGTATCAAACCCTCTCCCACCATTGCTGTCACCACCAAGGCTGCCGAACTTAAGGCTGCTGGCGTTGATGTGATCGGACTTGGCGCAGGTGAGCCGGATTTCGATACCCCCGACAATATCAAAGAAGCTGCCAAAGCGGCGATTGACGCTGGCAAGACCAAATACACTCCGGTCGCCGGTACGCCGGAGCTTCGCAAGGCAATTGTCGAAAAGTTCAAGCGTGAAAACGATCTGGAATACACCATCGACGAAATCACTGTCGGTTGCGGTGGCAAACAGACCCTGTTCAACGCGTTCTTCGCGACCCTGAACCCGGGTGACGAAGTCGTCATTCCGGCACCATACTGGGTATCTTACCCGGACATGGCGCTGATGGCCGAAGGCACCCCGGTCATTGTTGAATGCCAGGAAGAAAACGACTTCAAAATCACCGCTGCCGAACTTGAAGCCGCGATCACGCCAAAAACCAAATGGGTTGTTCTGAACTCGCCGTCGAACCCGACCGGTGCGGCCTATTCGCGCGCCGAACTGCGTGCGCTTGCCGACGTGCTTCTGAAACATGAAAACGTCTACATCATGTCTGACGACATGTATGAGCACCTTGTCTATGACGGTTTCGAATTCACCACCATCGCCCAGGTCGAACCGAAGCTGAAAGACCGCACGCTGACCTGTAACGGCGTGTCGAAATCCTATGCCATGACTGGCTGGCGCCTTGGTTATGCAGCAGGCCCGGTCGAGCTGATCAAGGCCATCAACAAGGTTCAGTCGCAGTCGAGCACGCATACTTCCTCGATCAGTCAGGCTGCTTCGGTCGAAGCACTGAACGGTACGCAGGACTTCCTGGCAGAACGTGCCGAAGTATTCAAAAAACGTCGTGACCTTGTCGTTGCCGCGCTCAACGAATGCGAAGGCCTGTCGTGCAAAACCCCGGAAGGCGCGTTTTATGTCTATCCGTCCTGTGCGGGCGCAATTGGCAAAACCACCCCGGATGGCAAGAAAATCGAAACCGACACCGACTTCGTCACCTACCTGCTTGAGGCAGAAGGCGTTGCTGCGGTTCAGGGTTCGGCATTCGGCTTGGCACCGTATTTCCGCATTTCCTACGCGACCTCGGACGATGCCCTGATCGAAGCCTGCAAGCGCATCAAACGTGCGTGCGCAGCCCTGAAATAAGGTCTGCTGTCCCGATCTTCGGGATTAAATCGTATCAAACAGGGTCCGGCACTTGCCGGGCCCTGTTTTTTTGTCCATGATTACAATTAAACAATTGCGCACCGAATTACCGATAAATCACCCGAACAACGCCCCAACAAAGATTGCCCCTCACATGAAGATCGAAAATTTCTATGCCACCGTGAACGGTATCAGCTTGTCATGTCAGCGGATCATCCCCGAGGATGTCCGCCCTGATGCGCCAACCATCCTGATGCTGCACGAAGCCCTTGGCACGATCCGCATGTGGCGCGACTTCCCGGCCAAACTGGCGACCGCGACCCGCCACCCGGTGGTTGTCTATGAGCGGCGCGGGCATGGCAAATCCGATCCGCATGCGGTTGGTGATATTCCGCGCGCGATTGATTTCCACAACACCGAAAGCGATGTCTATCTGCATGGCCTGATCACGGAACTGGGCCTCGCCAAGCCGATCCTGTTTGGCCATAGCGACGGGGCGACCATCGCGCTTAAATATGCCGCACGCTTCCCTGACAATGTGACGGCGGTGATTTCCGAAGCCGCCCATGTTTTTGTCGAGGATGTCACGGTTGCCGGTATTACCGAGGCGGCCAAGATTTATGCCCAGACCGACTGGAAAACCAAACTGCAACGCCACCACTTTGCCCAGACCGATGATGTCTTCCGCGCCTGGGTCGATACCTGGCGGCAACCGGATTTCCTTGACTGGAACATGGTCGATGAGCTTGCCAACATCACCTGCCCGCTTCTGGTCATTCAGGGCGATGACGACCAGTTCGGCAGCGATGAACAGGTCCACACCATCTGCGCCAATACAGGTGGACCGGTCACCAAAATGCTGATCAAGGACTGCGGCCACATCCCGCATTTCGATCAACCCGATCAGGTGATCGAAGCCAGCCTGAAACATCTTGGCATTAATGAACCCGCATCAGCTTAACGGATGCCGCGCCAAATCGACGCAAAACAAAAGCCCCGGCACCATAAGGTGACCGGGGCTTTCTGCTGGGCGATTGCCCGAATATTTCAGGCTTATTCGGCCAGTGCGTCTTCCGCATCAATCACGACGGCAACCGCATGGATAACCGATGCAATGCGGATGGCGTTCTGGATGGTTTCCTTTTTAACGCCAGCGTTCTTCAGCACCTTGTCATGGCTGTCGATGCACATGCCGCAACCATTGATCGCCGAAACCGCGATCGAAAACAGTTCGAAGTCGGCCTTATCAATGCCCGGCTTGCCGATGATGTTCATGCGCAGGCGGGCCGGCATGGTGCTGTATTCTTCATCCGATACCAGGTGGTTGAACCGGTAATAGATGTTGTTCATGCCCATGATGGCAGCCGCACCCTTGGCAGCTTCAATCGCTTCCGGCGTCAGTTTTTCTTTTGCTTCTGCGGCGACGGCCTTGGTCAGTTTGGCGTTGCGCGATGCAAAGGCACACGCAAGGGCAGTGCCATAAACCTGCTGGTCGGTCATGCCCGGATTGTTGGCCATGCTCGAAAGGTTCAGCTTAAGGTCCTTGGCATAGGCCGGCATGGAGTCCTTGATTTCAACGATCGACGTCATGGAAAAAATCCTCTGAAGCTGTCTGAAACGATAAACGCGTAATGCAATAACGAATGGGGGGATTATCAGCCGTGGCAGTGCCGCACTTGGTCGGGCGCACGATGCGCAAGTCGGCAAAAGTCACAGGCTGAAAGGCGGGACCGGGCCAAGGCCCGATCCCACAAATAGGTACGGACTGGACTTACAGGGTTTCGTCGCCCTGGTTCCAGTTGCACGGGCAAAGTTCGTCGGTCTGCAGGGCGTCGAGAATACGAAGCGCTTCCTGCGGGTTACGACCAACGTTCAGGTCATTGACCTGTACGTGACGGATGATGTTGTCCGGGTCGATGATGAAGGTCGCGCGCAGCGCAACACCGGCGTCTTTCGCCAGAACACCAAGGGCGGTCGAGAGTTCTTTTTTCTCGTCAGCCAGCCATACGAACGGGCTGTCGCCCAGGTCTTCGTGGTGCGTACGCCATGCAGCGTGCACGAAGTCGGTGTCGGTCGAGCAACCCAGAAGAACCGCGTCACGGTCTTCGAAATCACCATTCAGTTCGCCGTAACCAACGATCTCGGTCGGGCAAACAAAGGTGAAGTCTTTCGGCCAGAAGAACAGGATCTTCCATTTGCCTTCATAGGACTTGTCGGTAACCGGTGCGAAGCTGTCCGGGGTTTTGCCCGAAACGCCGGTAAGATTGAATTCTGGAAGCGTATCACCAACGGTAAGCATTATGGTTACTCCTAACCCAGTTTGTAAAAACAACGAGCGGCCCCCGACAGGCCGCAAAAACTTTTGTGTGCAGTTGCAAAAAATGCACTGCTTGCTAGCGATTTGTAGAGAAATGCATTACCTAAGACAAATAGATAAAACTTGGATTCTTGATAGGAAAAATTTATGGCTGCCCAACCAAGCATCAAGCAGCTCAAATACCTTGTTGCACTTTCCGAAACCGGACATTTTGGCCGCGCTGCAGAGACTTGCTTCATTACGCAGCCAAGTTTGTCGGCTGCGATAAGCGAGCTTGAGAACCTTCTGGGCGCCCAACTGGTCGAACGCAACAAGCGCCAAGTCCTGATGACGCCACTCGGTGAAGAGGTCGTCTCGCGGGCGCGAAATATCCTTCAGGAAGTTGATGAATTAACCACCATGGCGCAGGCCGCCTCCGACCCGCTTTCGGGCCCGATCCATATTGGTGTCATTCCGACCATCGGTCCCTATCTGTTGCCTGATGTGATGGCTGCACTCAAGGCGGGCTTCCCGAAATTGCAGCCGCTTCTCCGCGAAGACCAAACCGCCAAGCTGGTGGAACTTCTGATGGCGGGCAAACTCGATCTTGCCCTGATTGCGCTGCCGATTGATGAAAACTGGCTTGAAGAGTTCGAATTGTTCGAGGATCGCTTTGTCTTTGCCTGTGCGCCGAACAATCCGCTGACGCACAAAAAGTATCTCGAAATCAGCGACATCAAGGATGAAAAACTCCTGCTGCTTGAAGACGGGCATTGCCTGCGCGATCAGGCGCTTGAAGTCTGTCAGAAGGCGGGCTGGAACAAGTCGGCTGATTTCCAGGCCAACAGTCTCTCAACCCTGGTTCAGATGGTCGGGGCCGGCATCGGTGCCACACTGTTGCCGGAAATGTCGCTTGAAGTCGAAGCCCGTCGGCCGGATCTGCTTAAGATCGTGCCGTTTGAAAATCCGGTGCCGATCCGGCGCATCGGCATGGTTTGGCGCCGCAGTTCGGCCCGCAAGCTGGAATATCGCCAGTTGGCAGCCTACCTGCGCGATCGTCTTGCCCCGCGTGATCAGGCCGTCGTCGCCTGATCGGCAGCCCGTTGCCCGCCGTACCACTTAGGACACAGACAACAGACATAGCCAATGCTGCCGATCAAGGACAACAACCCGACCACCATCACGCCATGGGTCACCTACGCGATCATTGCGATCAATGTCGTGGTGTTTCTCGGCACCGTCACCCTTGATCCGCGCGCAGCGATCCTTGTGAACCTGCAATATGGTGCCATCCCGGCCGTACTGTTTGGTCATGCCGAACTGCCACCGGGTTTTTCGCCCTTTCCGGCCGGTTTCGGGTTCCTGTCGATCTTTTCGGCGATGTTCATGCATGGCGGCTGGATGCATCTGGGCGGTAATATGCTGTATCTCTGGATCTTCGGGAACAATGTCGAAGACGCGATGGGGCATTTCCGCTTTCTGATCTTTTATCTCGCCTGTGGCGTTGCCGCCGCCCTTGGGCATGGGTTGCTTGATACCCAGTCAGAAATCCCCATGATCGGGGCATCCGGTGCGTTGGCCGGGGTGCTGGGTGCCTATTTCCTGCTTTATCCCAAGGCGCGCGTCCTGGTCTGGTTCTTCTGGGTGTTTATCTTTTATGTCCCGGCCGTGGTCGTGCTTGGCTTCTGGTTTATCACGCAGGTGATCAATTTCGGCAGTGGTGCTGGCGGCGGCATTGCATGGGTTGCTCATATCGCGGGCTTTGTCGCAGGCGTCGCGCTGATCCCGCTCTTCAAGCATCGCAATGTGCCGCTGTGGCATGATGGCTCCCCCGCACCGGCCTTTGGCATCTATCGCCCAGGCCGCAAAACACGCGGCAGCACATCGAACATCCCGCCCTGGGCGGCGGCCTACGAGGCAGAGCGCGCCGCCAAACGTGCCAATATGCGCCGCGATCAGCGCGGACCTTGGGGTAAAGAGGGCGAGGAGCGCGATGCATCCCCGTGGGGCCGCTATCAGCCAAAATCGTCACCAAAACCAAAATCCAAACCATCGGTTGGCGTCCCGAAAGTTGTCCGCTTGCATCCGGACCGCAACAAGGACGATACTTAGGCCAAAGAAAAAATATCGTCCCAGGAGGATACCGTCATGCGCGCAGCCTACTTCACCGACTATCAGGGCCCGATCGAGGTTCAGAATGTCGCCGACCCGACCCCGCAAAATGGCGGTGTGGTCATCAAGGTCGAGGCCACCGGCCTGTGTCGCAGTGACTGGCATGGCTGGATGGGCCATGATTCCGATGTGCAGGTCCCCCATGTGCCGGGCCATGAGTTTGCCGGTACCATCGTTGCGGTCGGCAAGGACATCAAACGCTGGCAGGAAGGTGATCGTGTCACCGTCCCGTTCGTATCGGGCTGCGGCCACTGCCCGGAATGCCATAGCGGCAATCATCAGGTCTGCGATCATCAATTCCAGCCGGGCTTTACCGGCTGGGGAAGCTTTGCCGAATATGTCGCGATTGATTACGCCGATACCAACCTTGTCCGCCTGCCCGATGAAATGGATTTCGCGACCGCAGCAAGCCTCGGCTGTCGCTTTGCCACCAGCTTCCGCGGCGTGATTGACCAAGGCAAGGTTTCTGCCGGTCAAATCGTCGCCGTCCACGGCGCGGGTGGTGTTGGCCTGTCGGCGATCATGATTGCCGCGGCCGCTGGCGCCTATGTCATCGCGGTCGACATTGATGATGCCAAGCTCGACTTCGCCAAGGAAATCGGTGCCAATGCGGTGTTAAATGCCCGCGCAATTGATGACATCCCGGCCGCGATCAAGGACATCACCCGGGGTGGTGCGCATGTGTCGGTCGATGCACTTGGAAGTGCTGTGACCTGCTTTAACTCGGTCGCATCTTTGCGCAAGCGCGGCAAACATATTCAGATCGGGCTGATGACCGGTGATCATGCCCATGCCAAGGTGCCGATGGATCGCGTTGTTGCCCATGAACTTGAAATCCTGGGCAGCCACGGCATGCAGGCATTTCGCTATGACGCGATGCTCGACATGATCCTGTCTGGCAAGCTTGCGCCGCAAAAACTGATTGCAGATCGCGTCACCCTTGCCGAAGGCGCAACAGCGCTGATGAATATGGACAGCTTCTCCTCGACCGGTGTCACCGTGATTGATCGGTTCTGATCCATGCTGGCCGGTATTGCCTTTCAGCCCAAAGACCCGATTGATGATCTTCTGGCCGGGATTGCCGACGCGATGTTGGCAAACGGCAAGTCGGTTGCAGGTTACGTTCAAAAACGCCGCAAGGATGCCGATTGCGGAACCCTGGTGCATGTTCGCAATCTGCGCAGTGGCGATGAAATGCCGATCACGAAAAACCGTGGCAAAATGGCCAAGGGCTGCAAGCTTGATGGTGATGCGCTTTCGACCCTGGCCGCGCAGCTTGCCCGCGATGTCGAAGCGGGATCCGATATCCTGATCATCGCCCGCTTTGGCCGAAGCGAGGCTGAGGGGCGCGGACTTCGTGATGTGATTTCACGCGCACTGGATCTGGAAATTCCGGTTCTGGTCGGGGTGCGCGATGAATATAGTGCTGCGTGGGATGCGTTCCATGGCGGCTATGCCGATGCGCTGGCCCTTAACGCACAAGCCATCGAAAACTGGCTGTCGCAAACACCCGCAGATACGCTGGCTGTCTGAGGATAACCGCTAGCTGCTCTGCCCGACATCACATGCCATGCGGTTCTTGAGCAGAACCGTCTCGGCAAAGCGTTCAAACCACGCCCCGAAAGCCGCATCATATTTCGCCCGCCCGGCCCGCTGGGTATCGGGGCATTGTGCGTTCGGGCGGTCGGTCTTGTCGGCCGCATTCGAAAGCCAGCGTTCATGGGCTTCGTCATCCACCTCCGGGTGGAACTGAATGCCCCAGATACGCTCGTCAATGTGATAGGCCTGATGGGGGAATGTCGGGCCGGTCGCAACCAACTCCGCCCCGTCGGGAATGCCAAACCCTTCACTGTGCCAGTGATAAACCATCAGTTCATCGGGAAACAGATGTTCGCCTGCTTCTGTCGCCTGCACCGGGTAATAGCCGATTTCGGTCATGCCTTCGGGATGGGGCACAACATCGGCACCAAGATGGCGCGCCATCATCTGCGCGCCAAGGCAAATACCCAGATACATCGCATCACTGGCCACCACATGTGGCAACCAGTTCATGATCGCACGCACATTATCCAGATGATCGTCATTGGCACTCATCGGGCCGCCAAACACGACAACCAGATGATATTTGCCAAGATCGGTCGGCAGCGGATCCCCTTCACCGGGACGGCGAATATCGAACTCAAACCCGTAGCGGCGCATCACCGTTCCCAACCGCCCCGGCTGTCCGGTGGCAGAGTTGAAAACAAGTAGAATGCGGTTTTTCGGGCTCAGATCGTTCATGCGGTCCTCGTTGCTGCAATAGCGAAGGTAGACTGCACCACGCCGTTTTGACAAGCCCCGCGTCACCAAAATAGCCCGACCAAAACAAAAGGCCACCGCGCAATTTACGGTGGCCTTTGGAATGTTTCCGAAAAAGCGGATGCTTAGACGTTGAATTTGAAGTGGAAGATATCGCCGTCCTTGACGATATAGGTCTTGCCTTCCTGACGCAGCTTGCCGGCATCGCGCGCACCCGCTTCACCGTTAAATTCGATGAAATCGTCATAGGCGATGGTTTCGGCCTTAATAAAGCCGCGTTCGAAATCGGTGTGAATGACACCGGCTGCATTCGGGGCGGTTGCACCTTTGAACACCGTCCATGCGCGCGCCTCTTTCGGACCGACCGTAAAGAAGGTCAAAAGATTAAGCAGCTTGTAACCTTCGCGAATGATACGCGCGAGACCGGTTTCCGAAAGACCAAGACCTTCAAGGAACTCTTTCTTGTCTTCAGCACTGTCAAGCAGGGCAACTTCGGCCTCGATAGCAGCAGAAATCACCACCGAACGTGCACCCTGTGCTTCGGCCATGGCGGCAACCTTGGCGGAAAGTTCGTTGCCTTCCGCTGCACTGTCTTCATCAACGTTGCAAACATAAAGGATCGGTTTGCTGGTCAGAAGCTGCAGCATACGGAACGCCTTGGCTTCGTCTTCGCCGTCAATCTCGACCACGCGGGCCGGTTTACCTTCACGCAGCACTTCAAGCGCGCGCTCGATCAGATCCATCGCCAGCTTGGCGTCCTTGTCGTTCGAACGCGCCTTTTTCTGAAGACCCGGAATACGTTTTTCCAGGCTCTCCATATCGGCCAGCATCAGTTCGGTTTCGATGGTTTCCGCATCACGGACCGGATCGACCGAGTTGTCGACATGGGTGATGTCGTCATCTTCGAAACAACGCAGCACGTGAACGATGGCATCGGTTTCACGAATGTTGGCAAGGAACTGGTTGCCAAGGCCCTCGCCCTTCGATGCACCGCGTACCAAACCGGCAATATCGACAAATTCCAACTGGGTCGGAATGATGTTTGCCGAGTTTGCGATTGCCGCGATCTTGTCAAGGCGCTCGTCCGGGACGCTGACACGACCGGTATTGGGCTCAATCGTGCAGAACGGGAAGTTTGCTGCCTCGGCTGCTGCCGTCTGGGTCAGGGCGTTAAAAAGGGTCGATTTACCAACGTTGGGCAGACCGACAATACCGCATTTGAATCCCATCTTTCCGGGCTCCGTCACTTGAATTTCTGTTTATCAGGATCGGTTTGCGCATGTGCAAACCAGACTATTTCTTTTTGCCAAATGCCTTGGCAAGCGCTTCGGCCATGGCCGAGGCTGCATTACTTACCGGGGTATCGGCGCGCTCAAGCCGCACCTTTGCCGCCCCTGAAAGATCATTGATGCCTTCACCTGCCTGCGGCTCGGTTGATGCATCTTTGTCTTTGTCGCCCTTTTCGCCCTTATCGCCCCCGGGCTTGTCAGCAGCCGGTTTGTCCTTTTTCGGCGCCTTTGGCTTGGGCGGTGAAACGATGGCGGAAACCTTGCTCATAAAGCCGCCATCATCGCCCTTGGTCAGGCGCCCGAATTCCGCGGCCACCGCATCCAGAAGCGTCATCAGCCAGCCATCCTGTTCGGCCTTGGAGAAATCCCCAAGCACATGACCATGCACGCGGGATTTCTCCCCCGGATGACCAATGCCCAAACGAACGCGGCGATATTCCTTGCCACAATGGGCGTCAATTGATCGCAAACCGTTATGGCCGCCATGGCCGCCGCCGCGTTTGACGCGCAGCTTGCCCGGTGGCAGGTCCAGCTCATCATGCAGGACAATAACGTCTTCGACCGGAATCTTGTAAAAGCGCAGCACTTCGCCAACGCTTTGCCCCGAAAGGTTCATGAAGGTTTCCGGTTTCAGAACCAGAACCTTTTGGCCGTTCAATTCACCTTCGGAAATCTGGCCCTGGAACTTTTTGCGCCAGGGACCAAAAGAATAGCGGCGGACGAGTTCGTCCGCCGCCATGAAGCCAATGTTGTGACGATTGGCGGCATATCCCGATCCCGGGTTTCCCAATCCAACCACCAGAAACATCGTAAGACCTCGATCTTATTCTTCGGTCGCTGCTTCTTCTTCGCCTTCTTCGTCAGAAGATTCGTTCTCTTCCGAACGCAGAGCAGACGGCGCAGCAACGGTTGCGACCGTGAAGTCACGATCGGTAATCGTAAGCTCGACACCTTTCGGCAGTTTGATCGCCGAAATGTGGATCGAGTCACCAACTTCAACACCGGTCAGGTCAAAGACCAGCTCTTCCGGAATTGCAGACGGTGCGCAAAGAACTTCGACGTCGTGACGAACGATGTTCAGAACACCGCCTTTTTTGAGGCCCGGGGATTTCTCTTCGTTTACGAAGCGAACCGGAACTTCAACGTTGATCGTCTGGCCTTTGGAGAAGCGCAGGAAGTCAACGTGCAGAATTTCGTCAGATACTTTGTCGAACTGAACGTCGCGCGGCAGAACTTCGTATTTCTCTTTGCCAACCTGAACGGTCAGAACGTGGGAATAGAAGCCCGGCGCATGCAGAAGTTTCCAAAGCGGACGCGGGTCAACCTGGAACAGAACAGCTTCCTGTTTTGCACCATAGATAACACCAGGGACCATACCGGCACGACGCACGGCACGGGCGGCCCCCTTTCCGGCCCGTTCACGGATTTCCGCATTGATAACAGAATTTGCCATCGGAAAATCTCCTTGAACTAAAAGTAGTTTGTCCCCGCAGGTTGGTGAGAATCACCGCTGAAAGCCTGCGAAAACAAGTGCGGTGGCCTCCAGGGGTGCCACCGCAGCGAGGGCCTTATACCCTCAATCGAAAAGAACGGAAACAGATTTTTCTTCCGAAATGCGGCGGATGGCTTCTGCCATCAGCGGTGCAATCGGAAGCTGTCTGATTTTTCCACAATCACGCACCGCATCGGATGCCTTGATCGAGTCACTGGTGACAACTTCGGTCATCGGGGAGTTGGCAATACGCTCAACCGCCGGACCCGACAGAACACCATGCGAAACATAGGCCGCAACCGACGATGCACCACGTTCTTTAAGCGCACCGGCCGCATTGCAAAGCGTACCAGCAGAATCAACGATGTCATCGACCAGGATGCATGCCGCGTCCTTGACGTCACCAATGACGTTCATGACTTCGGAAACACCGGCCTGCGGACGACGCTTGTCGATGATGGCAAGTTCGGCATCCAGACGTTTTGCAACCGAACGTGCACGGGCCACACCGCCAACGTCCGGGCTGACGATGACCAGTTTCTGGCCGTCAAACTTGTTACGGATGTCGCTGGTCAGAACCGGCGATGCAAACAGGTTATCAAGCGGAATATCAAAGAAGCCCTGAATCTGACCGGCATGGAGATCCATGGTCAGAACGCGGTCTGCACCGGCAACCGTGATCAGGTTGGCAACCAGTTTCGCCGAAATCGGGGTACGGGGGCCCGATTTACGGTCCTGACGGGCATAGCCGAAATACGGCATCACAGCCGTGATACGACGTGCCGAACCGCGGCGCAGCGCATCAAGCATCACCAGCAGTTCCATCAGGTTGTCGTTTGCGGGATAAGAGGTGCTCTGAATGACAAAAACGTCCTCACCGCGGACGTTTTCCTGTATTTCGCACCAGATTTCCTCATCAGAGAAACGCTTAACATCTGCACGGGTAAGCGGCAGATTAAGATGGTCAGCAATTGCCTCAGCCAACGGGCGGTTACTGTTACCAGCGAGGATCTTCATATCGGGGCCTCGGTTAATGGGTGCCGGGAAAGCGAATAACTAAATCTTTTGCGACTCCGACCCGAACAGATAGCCGTCCCTAGCCTTTTGTTGCCCTTGCCGCCCAACAGCCCGGAAACTGGGAATTTCCCGACCAATCAACGACGCCTTCACGACACTCAAAGACCAAATCCTGACACTTCTGCATACCGGCAGATCGCGGCGGCTTTATAACCAGCCGTTAACAGTCTGTAAATGGGCCCAATGCCGAATAACGACAAGGCAGTCATGCATGTCCGGCCCATTGGCCTCTGGCATCACCGATAACAACGGCAATCAACGCGCCAAAGCGGTCCTGTTATCGGGACGCAGTTGAAGTTTCTTGCTGGTTGCGATCTGTCCCAGAACACCTTCAAGGGTTTCAACCGCCGCCTGTGCGGCAAGGGACGCCACCGAACCCCATCTTTCATCAAGCTGGCCGCGCGGCACGACATTGTTCTGGTTCATCTGGCCCAGTTCCGTGCCATCGACTTCCATGATGATCCATTCAATCGATACACGATCAAGCGGTGTGGTGGTTTCTTCCTTAACCGGGCTGACATCAATGGTGGCAGACAGGATGACACTGTTTTCATCCATCTCGCGGTTATCGACCGTAATCCCGCGCGCCTTCAACAATGCCCCGGCCGACCGTGCAAGGGCTGTATTGCCATCGCCGGGCGCACCGGCAAAATCAATCAGGGCGACCTTCATAAGCGGCGCTGCCCGCAACGAAGACCGATCGCCGGTAATCATGAAGGCAATCTGATCGGCGGGTTGGGCGACCAGCCCCTCATAGGTTTTCGCCACCGGGTCCTCGGCCTTACCTTCAAGTTCGCGGACTTTATCAACCAGTTCCTTCGGAATGGCGAGGTTGCTTTCCTCGGGCCCGGTGGGTTGATCGGCAAACCACTGATCGGCGGCCAGTTCGCCGGTGGACCGGGTGGTATCAATCGCAAGCCCGTCCGGGCGCATCAGAACCCAGGTGATATCAAGATCAGCACCGGTATCACTCAGGCTGGCCTGAACATTCGGGCGCAGGATGTAATCCCCGCCCGTCTCAGATTCGCTATAGGCCGGAATATCACGCAGACGAAGGGCACGTGCCATCGCACGCGCCAGATGGGCCGATGCCCCTTCGGGAAGATCTTCAGTATTTTCCACGCGCACAGTGCCGGTATCACGCAGCTCAAGCAATGCCGGATCACCGGCCCGACCAGCCCCCTCGAACGGGCGCGGCAAATCGCCACAGGCCGCAAGCAACCCAGCCAGACCAATAACCAAAACAACAGAACGCAGGAAAGACTTCATAGGGGCACTTCTAAAACGGGATTTACGCCATCACATGATGACGCAACCAACCATGGTCGCGATGATCATAAAGAAAAAAAGCATTATCAGATGTGGCATGGCATATCCCCCGGGGTCCCTACGCCTCTGTCAACATGATTGCCGAAAGCTGCCGACCGTAATCGGGCTCCTTGCGAAGCGTCGTGCGGCGATAACTGTAAAAAAGATCTTCCTCGGCCAACGTATCGCGCGCCACAAGCTCGACCGAGGCAACCCCGGTGGCAATCGTCCGCCGCCGGACATATTCCGGCAGATCAAACATGAAATGCCCGTCGCGCGACGACCGATCAAATAGATCTTCCTGGCCTTCCGGTCCGGCAAGGATGGTATCGCGAAACGTGCCATCAACCTCATAGGATTTGCGCGCAATGCATGGCCCAACAGCGGCGTGAATGTTTTCGCGCTTGGCACCCAGTTTTTCCATCGCATCGACCGTGCTGGCCGATACCCCGCCATGCGACCCGCGCCAGCCGGAATGACAGGCCCCGATCACACCGGCAACCGGATCATGAAACAGAACCGGTGTGCAATCAGCAGTCAAAATACCCAGCATGATGTTCGGGCGATCTGTGACCATCGCGTCGGCCTTTGGTGCCTCGTCACGCGACAGCGGCTTATCCAAAACGGCCACATCAATGCCATGCACCTGATACACCGTGGTCAGTCGATCCGGGCTGGTATCAAACGCGGATGCCGCACGGGCGCGATTTTCAGCCACGCGGTCCTTGTCGTCATCGGATCCGAAACCGACATTCAACCCGCCATGGATACCATCACTGACCCCGCCTTTGCGGCTTAAGAACCCGTGGCGCACTCCATCCTTGTCCGACAGGTTGGCGGCTTCAAACCAGGTCAGCCCGTTGCTGCTGCGTTCGATCCCGTCGGTAACCTGGCTGATCGGATGTGTCATGCTGGCCTGCTCCGTTCCCAAAGGCGTTGTGCTTGCGGTCAATTTAGCCCGCCACGCCACTGACGCAAGGCGGCGGGGTGGTATCGCGACCATACGCGATCAGAACTTTAAAAAGCGTTCCCATCTGATCGGCATCAATCAACCGCGACAACGCCTGATCAATCGCGGTTTTCTGGGCATCATCGGCACTGGTTTTCAAATGCTCGGCCCGCTGTTCGATGCCAAGCATCCGCAAAAACGTCCCTTGCGTCAGGACGGCACCAGTACGCGCCCCCGCCTCGTTCATTGCCCGCCCGATGGCGGCAAAATCAACATGCGCGGTCAGATCGGCATCGCCCGGATCTCTCAGAACCGGGTGATATTCATGGCCCTTGAGCGCCTGGAGCGTATCGCCAAACGCGCTGCCCGGGTGACCGTAATCAATAAACAGGGCCCCACCGCCCGTTTCATTCAGGCGTCGTGCAATCTGATCGGCAATGGCAATTGCCGGGGCACAGCTTTCAAAGATATCACCCTTTTTCGCAGCCCCGCGCATGGTGGCCGGAATCAGCGCATCCGTGATCGGCGTTTCCGCCCCACGGACAAAGCCAAGTTCGCCGGTTTTGGCATCAAGCCCGACCAAACGTTCGGCCCAGCCTTTCTCGCCGCGCTCGAACTGCCGGATCGGCAGCGCGTCAAAGAACTCGTTGCCGATCACAATCGCCGGGACGTTGGCGCGGGTCGGAATGTCATCAAACGTTTCATGCCAGGTTGCCGGAATGCCGTACGCCATGATCGATGTTTGTTGATGGGTGCGTAAGACCGGGCTGGTTTCAACAAACCGCACGGTCAGGGCATCGCCAATGCCCGGCACATTGCGTACCGCCCGCAGCGCGTCTGACATCAATGTTCCACGACCCGGCCCCAATTCGATCAGATCGATTTTCGGCGGACTGCCCATCTGTTGCCAGGTGACCGCCGCCCAAAGGCCGATCAACTCGCCAAACATCTGGCTGACTTCCGGTGCGGTGATGAAGTCACCGGCACGCCCGAACGGGTCCTGCTTGCGGTAATAGCCGTGCTCGGGATGGGCCAGTGCCTCGGTCATGAAATCGGCAATGGTGATCGGGCCCGATACATTGATCCGGCGTTTGATATCGGCCAAAAGCGGGCTGTCGGTCGCAGAACTCATAATTACGCGTTTTCGGCTTCTTTGGGGTGAATGCGGGTTTCAATCGGTTTGGATTTCAACGCATAGATAATGCAACCAATCCCGGCCAGCACCATCGGGATCGACAGGACCTGCCCCATGGTAATGCCCCCGGCAAGGTAACCAAGCTGCGCATCCGGCTGGCGGAAGAATTCGACGATGATGCGCGAAATGCCATAGCCCGCCACAAACGTTCCGCCAAGGATCCCCGGACGATGGCGCACGAATGCTTTGCGCGACAGGATAAACAGCACAACAAACAGGATAAGTCCTTCAAGGGCTGCTTCATAAAGCTGGCTTGGATGGCGCGGCTCCGGCCCGCCATTGGGGAATACGAAGCCCCACGCAACATCGGTGGTGCGGCCATACAATTCGCCATTGATGAAATTGGCAATCCGGCCAAAGAACAAACCAATCGGGGTCGCCACCGCGGCGGCGTCCAAAACGGCAAGGATCGAAATATTGCGCTTTCTGGCAAACAGAATGATCGCAACAATCACGCCCATGAACCCGCCATGGAACGCCATGCCGCCCTGCCAGACCTTCAGGATATTGGCCGGGTTATCCAGATAATAATCCAGATTGTAAAACAGGATATAGCCCAACCGCCCGCCGAGGATCACGCCCAGCGTTGCCCAGAACAGCAAATCATCAACATCGCGTTTGCTCATGATGTTGGGCGTTTTGGTGCAGTAATAGACCACATATTTCCAGCCCAGCAGCAGACCGGCAATATAAGCCAGCGCATACCAGCGAATGGCAATCGGGCCGATGGAAATCGCAATCGGGTCTATCGCCGGAAAGGCAAGGCTCAGCATCTGGAATACTCCGGATCAGCAGATTGGGTTTGATGATAAGGCCGCTCTGAGGTCGCAAAGGAGTTGGGCAGCATCATGGCAAACCCACCCCGAACAATGCAGGCGACACTCAGCGGAACGGATCCTCGGTCGCAAGATAATCCTGCACATAGGACCGCACGCCTTCTTCAAGCGATGTCATTTCCTTGCCATACCCCGCTTCGCGCAGCTTGGTCATATTGGCTTCGGTGAAATACTGGTACTTGTCGCGGATCGATTCCGGCGTCGGCACGAACTTGATATCGGGCTCCTTGCCCATGGCGCTAAACACTGCCAGTGCCAGATCCTTGAAGCTGCGCGCCTTGCCGGTGCCGATATTGAAAAGATCGCTGACCTGCGGGTTGTCATAAAGCCACATGATGATGTCGACCACATCACCGACCCAGACGAAGTCACGCAACTGGCCACCATCTTCGTAATCGGGATGATGCGATTTAAACAGGGTCGCTGTTTCGCCCGCCGACAGCTTGTCAAACAGTTGTGACACCACAGACCGCATACCGCCCTTGTGGTACTCGTTCGGGCCATAGACGTTAAAAAACTTAAGCCCCGCCCATTGTTTGGGACGGAAACCGTTTTGATCGAGAATACGACGGAACCGGCGATCAGTGGCATGCTTGGACCAGCCATAGGCATTGAGCGGTGCCAGTTTCGCCAGATCGGCGTCGTCAAAGCTGTCATCAAAGCCCTGCTTGCCATCGCCGTAGGTTGCCGCCGAGGATGCATAGATCAGGCGCGATGAATGACGTGAACACCATTCCCACAGCCAGGCGGTCAGTTTCAGGTTGTTGACAACAATCTTGTCGGCATCGGTTTCCGTGGTCGCGGAAATCGCGCCCATATGGAAAATCGCCTCGACATTGCCTGCATGCTCTTCAAGGAAATGCGGCAGTTCATCGGGATGAACAATGTCACGCAGGTTCCGCTTGGCGATGTTTTTCCATTTGATGCCATCGCGCAGGCGATCAACGACAACAATGTCGGTTTCGCCACGCTCTTCAAGGGCAGCAACAATATTGGAACCGATAAACCCGGCACCACCAGTGACAATAAGCATTGCATTCTCCTGACGGGGCCGCCCTGCCCTGATGGGTCAAGACGACTGATCACGTTTGTCGACACTTTATAAGACCGCCCCTGATCTGGAGCAAGAAAAGCCATGCAAAATAACGCTATCGTCACGTCCGCTTCATGACGTGCGGCTTGCCCTGAGCCGATGATGCGCCATATTATGCCCAACAACAGATTCAAAAAAGCCGGAGACCATTATGCAGATCAACAACCGCATTCTCGATGACCTGACCCGTGTCACCAATTCCGCATTGGGCACCATGACCGGTGTCAAAGGCGAAGTAGATGCCATGATCCGCCAGCAGTTTGAAAAGATCCTGCTCAATATGGATCTGGTCACCCGCGAGGAATATGACGTCGTACACGATGTTGCTGTCCGTGCCGCCGAACGCATTGATGCGCTCGAAGCCAAGATTGCCGATCTTGAAAAGCGTCTTGATGCAGCTGAGCCGGCCAAGAAACCAGCCGCCAAACGCAGCACCACCAAGGCTGCCCCGAAGGCCGCCCCCAAAACGGCGGCAAAAAAAGACGCCTGATCGGGCCAATCATCCCCATATAATTCCCATATATGCGAAATGACGCGGGCGTTTTACGCGCCTGCGCCAACATTTGCTGTCACAAGCAGGGCCGCTTGACGGTCGATCAAATGGACCGGGCAAACAGGCCGGGTAACAATGATCCGAATATTCATTGCTGTCCTGCGCGCAGCAGCGGTTGAAACAAAGCGTTCACCGGCATATAGTGCGCGCCCTTTCGCACATGCTTGAACAGGCTGGGTATTAATGAACGACCAAATGGAAGATATCGGCGACATCGGCGATGAAAACCCGCTGATCCTGGTCGAGGATATCGCCCGCACCAACCAGTGGCATCTGGAACGCCGCAGCTCGGACGAGATTGTGGTCGAAATTCCGGCCCACTGGTGCACCTATCTGGTCTATTTCACCTGGCGTGAAGATGCCGAGGCGCTTCATATCGCGTGCTGCTTTGATCTGTTCGTGCCCGAGCCGCTGCGCCCGCGCATTTATGAGCTGGTTGCCAAATGTAACGAGCAACTCTGGATCGGGCATTTCGGTCTGTGGCTGGAAGAAAACATGCCGCTGTTCCGCCACACCCTGCTGTTTGGTGGCGATGTCCCACCGATGGTCGAACAATTCGAGGAACTGATCGATATCGCGCTTTCGGAATGCGAACGTTTCTTCCCGGCGTTTAACTTTGTCCTTGGCCAGGGGAAAACCCCGGACGAAGCCTTGATGCACGCGATGCTCGAACCTGCCGGTCAGGCTTAATAAGAAAACCTCTGATAAGCTTGCATTGAAAAGGACGGCAGCATTGCCGTCCTTTGTCGTTTCAGGACTGCTTTTTGCGCCTGTCTCGCTATGATCCCGACCACACGCCAATCACGCCCCTCTTGCTCTCAGCACTGACTTGACCCACCTTGAGAAGATCGCTACGGCATTGCATCATGTGCGTTGATCCTCCACGATCAACCAAACCCGATGGATAAAGCGGAGCAGAATTTATGAATACGCGTCTTTTGCTGGTTGGCTGTGGCAAGATGGGCAGTGCCATGCTCGAAGGCTGGCTGGCCCGCGGGCTTCAGGCATCGAATGTCTTTATCGTCGAACAGACCGAAACGGCTGAAAAGCTTGAAGCGCAATACGGCATCAATGGCGTTCCCGACATTGACCACATACGCGAAGACTTCATCCCGCAAGTTGTCCTGTTTGCCGTCAAGCCACAGGTCCTACCCGATCTGATTGACGCCTATAAACCGCTGGTGCGCGCCGAAACGGTCTTTTTGTCCGTCGCCGCAGGCAAAACCATCGACTTCTTCACAAGCCACCTTGGCGAACATGCCCGCATCGTGCGTGCCATGCCCAATACGCCCGCCGCGGTGTCGCGCGGCATGACCGTGATGTGCCCGACCGAAAATGTCAGCATCGCCCAGCGCGACATGTGCCAGACCCTGCTTGAAGCCGTCGGCATGGTGTCCTGGATCGAGGATGAAAGCCTGATGGATGCCGTCCCCGGCCTGTCGGGCAGTGGGCCTGCCTATATCTTCCATCTGGTCGAAGCCATGGCGCAGGCGGGCGAGGCTGCCGGCCTTCCGGCCGATCAGGCGATGACCCTTGCCCGCCAGACTGTGGTTGGCGCGGGCTTCCTGCTTGATGCCAGCGAAGAAAGTGCGGCGACCCTGCGTGAGAATGTCACAAGCCCCGGCGGTACGACGGCGGCCGCACTCAATGTTCTGATGGATCCGAAAACCGGCCTGCCCGATTTGATGACACGCGCGGTCGCCGCCGCCCGTGATCGGTCCAAGGAACTGGCGGGCTAACACCGCCCCCGACCGAAGACACCCAACCCAAGGAGAACATCATGCCACCCAAAAAGGATATCCCCAATCTCCTGATCGATGCGGCCCTGAAGCTGGCCGCAGAAAAGGACTGGCATGATGTCACCCTGATCGATATCGCCACCGAAGCCGGCGTTTCGGTTGCCGAATGTTATGACCACTGCAGCAGCAAGGGCGATCTTCTGCGCCGCTTTGTCAAACGCGTTGACCGCGAAGTTTTGGCCGATATCGACTCTGAAGATTTCAATGAACCCGGTCATGATCGCCTGATCGCGGTGATCATGGCGCGGTTTGATATTCTCTCTGATTACCGCCTGGCCCTTCGCTCGATCATCAATGCCGGCGGGGATCTTGGCCCGGCCGACGGGCTGCGGGCAATCAAGACCCATTTTGGTGCCATGCGCTGGATGCTGGAGGCCGCCGGTTTTCAAACAGCGGGCCTTCATGGCAGCATGCGGGTTGCGGGCTTGACGGCGGTTTACGCCAAGACCTTCAAACACTGGCTTGATGATGACAGCACCGATTTTGGCCCGACCATGGCCTACCTTGATCGCGAACTTTCCAAGGCCGCCAATTGGGACCGTCAGGTTGAAAAGGGTCTTGGCAAAGCATCATCGATTTGTGGTAAAATCAAGAAACGGTGTCGCAATTTTTCGATCAAAAAATCACCGTCTAAGGGCGATAACAGCCCTGCCGATGCACCATCAGATCAGGCGACGTCAACCACGGCCAACAGCTAATTCCCTGATCTGAAACGCAAAAACCGGATATACACCCAAGGTTATGATTTTGACATAAAAAAATAACCTATAAGTTTTTGTGCAGTGCAAAATAATCCTTGACGAAAGGCGATCATTCCGGCATATTGCAGTTGAATTTGTGCGGCGCACAATAGCGCCTCATTGCATATCTGTCGCAAACTAATGGAGTGCAAACCATGACCGCCGCAAAAAAGGCAACCAATCCGTTCTTTGATCTCGACTTCACCAAATACACTGCGGATTTCAAAGTTCCGGGTGTAGACGTGAACGAAATGATGGCTTTCCAGCGTAAAAACGTGGAAGCCCTGACCAAAGCCAACAAGGTGGCCTTCGACGGTTTCCAGGCTGTCGCTCAGCGCCAGAGCGAGATCTTCAAAACGCTGCTGGATAAAGTTCAGACCCAGGGCAAAGATTTCGCTGCTACTTCTGCTGACGACCCGATGGCTTCGGCTGCAAAACAGACCGAAGCTGCAAAAACGGCTTACGAAGAAGCCCTTGCAAATGCCAAGGAACTGTCAGGTCTGGTAACCAAGTCCCAGGAAGAAGCTCTTGCTCTTCTGCAGACTCGCTTTACCGAATCCCTTGACGAATTCAAAGCTGCTATCGAAAAGACCGCAGCTTCGAAATAACAGCTTTGGCTGTTAAATTCCCGTAATCTACTTGATGGCAGGGCCTTTTGGTCCTGCCATTTTTCTTTTGTGGTCCCTGTCCCCAATCACGCGTTTTTGCTCAAACTCCGGAATTCATATCGCGTTGATGGTTTGGGCTTATCAGTCTCGACTGATCTCACTAAGCTGACTCCAAATTAAGGAGACAGCCATGAGTGACGAAATCAGTTTTGATGATTTCCTGAAGGTCGACATTCGGGTCGGCACCGTGATCGACGCACAGGAATTTCCCGAGGCCCGCCGCCCAGCACTCAAGCTCTGGGTCGATTTCGGGCCCGAAATCGGGACAAAGAAAACATCTGCCCAGATCACCAAACACTACACACCCGAAAAGCTGATCGGCCGTCAGGTCGCCGGTGTGGTCAATTTCCCCAAAAAACAGGTAGGCCCCTTCATGTCAGAATTCCTCTGTCTTGGTTTTCCCGACGGAGATGACGACAAGGGTATTGTCCTGATCCGCCCGGATCAGGATGTGCCAAACGGGTCACGCCTGTTTTAGAGCACGTAGCGTTAGGCACAAAAGAAAAGGACGGATATCGTCATTGCGATACCCGCCCTTTTCCCGCTCGTGTCACGCTCCCGGCAGGGTTAGCGTGCCAAAATGCCCGATGCTTCACGCGTTCGGCCAACAATCAGGGGAATAGCTTCTGATGCCTTGATCATGTCGTTGAACGAACGCTGGGATGTCTCAAGGGAAGTCTGTACGCCTTGCATCTCGCTGCTGACCTGATGGGTGATTTCAGCTTGCTGTGAAACAGCCAGCGACACCACCGCCACCCGACTGAGCATCGCCTTAAGATCCCCCCGGACAGCTGTCGAAACACGTGCCGTTTCACCGACGCATTTTTCCAAAACTTCGATCTGCTCAATAATGGCGGGATCATCACGTGCGCAGTCGCGCAATACATCAAGTGCCTTTTCAATCGATGCAATCGCCCCGTCACTTTCAATTGCATGATCGAATGCGTGATCGGCAACCGATCGCAGCTCGGTCATGCGTTGGGCTGTTTCATCGACACTGCTGACAAGCCGTCCGGCGACCATCGCACTGACTTCCAGATGCGCATGCGCCTGACGCCATGACGCCGCAACATCCTCGTAACGCTGGTCAATCTTGCCAACGGTCTGATCAATTTCGTCGAAACCGGCTTCAAGTGTCGATTTCAAATTAGCCAGTGACGTGACCTGTTCGGTAATATCGCTGGCAAGTTTGACGATCTTGCACACTTTCCCGTCGGCCCCGTAAACCGGGCTATAGCTCGCTTCAAACCAGACCTCGCGACCGTCCTTGCCAAAACGCTTGAACTGGCAGGCCCTGTTTTTGCCCTTTGCCAACGACCGCCAGAATGTACGGTACTCGGCACTCGCGGCATAATCGGGATCAACAAACATGCTGTGATGTTTGCCTGCCACTTCCGACAGGCTGTAACCCATGGCGACGAGGAAATTGTAATTGGCTGTGAGGATGTTGCCCTTGGTGTCGAACTCAATCACGGCTTGGCTATGTTCAATCGCGTCCACTTTGCCTTGCAGGTCGGCCAAACTGTCATGACGCGTGGTAACATCAACGCCTAGCCGGACGATGCGGATTACCTTGCCATTGCGGTCTCTCACCGGACCGACAGTTTCTTCAACCCACTTGCGCTCCCCGGTCTTTGTGATCCACGGCAATATGACACTTTTGGATTTACCGGCCCGCAAATCAACCCAGCACAGACCATACTCGGCCGCCTCAACCACATCGTCCGACAAAAACATCGAATGGTGACGGCCGAGAACCTCTTTTTCGTCATATCCGGTCAATGCAAGGAAATTGTCATTTACACTGATGACATTGCCCGTCAGGTCCAGCTCCGCAACAGAAAACGACGCGTCAATCATGCCGAAAACGTCATCGAACTCATCAGCGGCTTCAACAGTTATGGATGTCAGTGAATTCATGGACAACTCCGGCATATCGCAACTACGCTAAACGGGTTCATTTGATGTGCCGACTATCGCCTGACCATGCCTGATACGATATCCCCATTTGGGGAGGGTTAATATACATCAGTATATATATTGGTATAATTTTCATAGCAAGGCACCAACGTATAAAAAGAGGCAGTATGCAAAAGCATCCCGCCTCTTTTGTTCAAAATGGTCTGGGCTTTGGGCTTGAGGCTCTTAGCGCGCAAGCACCAGTGCCGCCTCTCGGGTCCGCCCGACACTGCCCGACACGATCGAGGACGCATCGCGAATAAAGTTCACGCTGCTTGCGAACTGCTCAACAGAGTTCGCCATGCTTTGCATGTTGCTTGAAACCTGCTGGGTCACAGCACTCTGTTCCTCGACGGCCGAGGAAATCGTGGTGACATTGTTCAGCACGTCTTCAACTTCCGTCCGAATTGATCCCAGCACGCCGGCGACTTCGCCAGCGATGTTCTGGACACCTTCGATCTCGCCAGTAATCTGTTCGGTGGCCTTGGCAACCTGATTGGCCAGGTTTTTGACTTCATTGGCGACAACCGCAAAGCCTTTGCCTGCTTCGCCAGCACGGGCGGATTCAATCGTCGCGTTCAGTGCCAGCAAATTGATCTGCCCTGCAATACCCTGAATGACATCAATGATGCTGCTCATCGCCGTAACGACTTCGCTCATTTTCTCAGTTGATGCGCCTGCGGCGATGGATTTTTCAAACACCTGATCGGTTGATGCGCGCGCCTCTGCCATACTACGAGAAATCTCGGCAATAGATGCAGCAAGCTCTTCAGCCGCGGCAGCAACTGTTTGCACATTCGAAGATGTTTCTTCACAGCTTGAATGCGCAACCGTTGAACGCTGTTCCAGCTCACCCAGGCTCTGGTCAATGTCGCCAAAGTTGCTGTCGATCATCTGTTTCAGGTCTGTCAGAAGTTTGACCTGTTCTGTGATGTCGCTGGCATATTTTACCACCTTGTACGGCACGCCGTCGGCATCAAAGATCGGGTTATAGGATGCCTCGATCCAGATTTCCTTGCCACCCTTGGCAAATCGTTTGAATTGCTGCGAGGTAAAGTTACCTTTGGCGAGTTCGCGCCAGAAATCGACGTAGTCACGGCTATTTGCATAATCAGGATCAACAAACATGCGATGATGTTTGCCGACAATTTCCGAAAGCTGATAGCCCATCACCGACAGGAAGTTGTCATTGGCATCAAGGATATTACCGTTCAGGTCAAACTCAATCACAGCCTGACTGCGATTAATCGCATTCACCTTGCCTTCGAAATCGGCCATGGTTTCCTGACGCTTGGTGATGTCAGATGCAAATTTCACAATCTTGGTAACATTGCCCTTGCTGTCGCGCACCGGGTTATAGGTTGCCTCGATCCAGACACGTCGGCCGGTTTTGGTAATGCGCGGGAATGCGGCACTTTTGAAGAAACCCTTGCGCAAATCAGACCAAAAGGCGTCGTAATCCGGACTTTTGCGAATTTCCTCGGGCACGAACATTGCGTGATGCTTGCCAACGATCTCGGAAAGCTCATAACCCATAACATCAAGGAAATTCTTGTTCGCACGCAGGATCTTGCCCTGCAGATCAAATTCAATGACCGCAAGTGATTGCTCAAGCGCACCCAAAGTCATGGCAGCACTCTGGGAACCGGAACGTTTGAAAATACTGAAAAAGCCCATTTCTGTCTCCATTGACACCGCACCAGGACATCGAACAAGTTTCCAAACCTGACGCTTCATGAGCTCAAATTACGCGACTGCGAAAATTCCAAACATCCCCATTTGGGGAGGCATATATACCTACGTATACAACCAAGTATAAATACCGGATTTCGCCAAAACAAAAAAGGCAGCACCCGACGGATGCTGCCTTCTGATCTCGCGGCCAAAATGTGGCCAGCTACTTATTTCTCGACGAACGCCTTTTCGATGACGAAGTGGCCCGGTTCGTTCATGTTGCCTTCCTTGCCACCCCACTCAAGAAGCATCTTGCGGGTGTCGGCAATCATCTGCGGGTTGCCGCACAGCATGAAACGATCATTCTCAAGTGTCGGCTTTTCCAGACCAAGGTCGTCATAAAGCTTGCCCGATTCCATCAGTTCGGTGATACGACCCTGATGCTTGAACTCTTCGCGGGTCACGGTCGGATAATACAGAAGCTTGTTCTGAACATCTTCACCGAAGAATTCGTTGTTTGGCAGTTCGCTGTGAATGAATTCCTGATAGGCCAGCTCGCGGACTTCGCGGCAACCATGCACCAGGATCACCTTCTCATAGCGCTCATAGGTCTCGTAATCGCGGATTACGCTCATGAACGGTGCGAGGCCCGTACCGGTCGACAACAGCCACAGGTTCTTGCCCGGCAAAAGGTTGTCATGGATCAGGGTTCCGGTGGGTTTACGCCCAACCAGGATCTTGTCGCCAACCTTGATGTGCTGCAAACGTGATGTCAGCGGACCGTTCGGCACCTTGATCGAGAAGAATTCAAGTTCTTCATCATAATTCGCACTGACCATCGAATAGGCGCGCAAAAGCGGCTTGCCATCAACTTCGAGGCCGATCATGGCGAACTGACCATTGATGAATCGGAAGCCCGGATCACGGGTGGTCTTGAACGTGAAGAGAGTGTCAGTCCAGTGGTGGACATAGGTGACGGTTTCTTCGTTTAAATTGCTGGCCATAACGCTACATCAATCCGTTTCGTCTGTCTGAGTGTGGAACCGCGGCGGGAAACACGGAGTATATATCCCGGCACGCATTCCATGCCAAGTTGCCGCGATTTAACATCAATCAAGCGTATATCGCAAGCAAACAATCAAAATTTATTGTCATTTTGTGTGAATTACATAATTTTATGTATATTTAGTGTGAAATACCATTTTGCGATCCACCCACCCCTGGAACGAATTGGTTTCACGCCAAACAATCTCTGTGCGGTTTGATAAGCCCGCCTGCCACTTGATGCAATGACACATCGCAATGAATGCGGGCGATGTTGGTGGGTAATTGCTCGTCACTCACGTCTGTGTGTCTATTGGCGTTTGGCCTTGTCGCATAGGTCAACGCTTCATAAGATCAGGCTTTACCCATAAACAAAAACAATCAGGAAGCTCCATGTCGTCGAGAAAGCCTCTGACCACAGATTTCATTCCCATTCCGCTGCCCGACTATCGCGAATATGACGTGGAAGAAATGCGCACCCGCGCGCAAGAATTTTACGACGACATCAAAACCCGCCATACCGTGCGCGATTTCTCTGACCGCCCGGTGCCGCGCGACATTATTGAAACTTGCATCCGTGCTGCGGGCACCGCACCAAACGGCGCAAACCATCAACCGTGGCATTTCTCGGTAATCGGCGATCAGGCGATGAAACGCAAAATCCGCCTGGCGGCAGAGGAAGAAGAACGCGCGTTCTATGAAGGCCGTGCTGGCGAAGAATGGCTCGATGCCCTCAAACCGTTGGGCACAGATGACGCCAAACCCTTTCTGGAAACTGCCCCGTGGCTGATCTGCATTTTCGGTGAACGCAAAAGCACATCAGCCGACGGCAAACTTCGCAAAAACTATTACGTACCGGAATCGGTCTCCATCGCCACGGGCTTCCTGATTGCCGCCCTGCACCGCGCTGGCCTTGCCACCCTGACCCACACGCCAAACCCGATGAGCTTCCTGACCGACATTTGCGGACGCCAGGACCACAACAAGCCCTACATCCTGCTGGTCACCGGCTACCCGGCGGCGGATGCCACCATCCCGGCCCACGCGACCGAGAAAAAGGACCTCTCGGAAATTGCGACCTTCTTTTGATAACCTGCACCGCTGAAACAAAAAAGCCCCGCCGTTCAATGGCGGGGCTTTTGCAATTTAATGTGCAGACCTTAATGCCCGATTGGCAGAACCAACCGCACACGAAGCCCACCGCCCGGCGCATCTTCAAGCAAGACCTCGCCACCGTGACCACGTGCGGAATCACGTGCGATGGTCATGCCAAGACCGACGCCGCCGGTCGCCTGATTGCGGGACTCTTCAAGACGGTAAAACGGCTTGAAGACCTCTTCGCGTTTGTCGGCGGGAATGCCGGGACCATCATCGTCAAAGACAATCTCGTAATCCTGTCCCCGACGACCAGCACGCACTGACAGGTTTGTCGCATACCGCCCGGCATTGGACATGATGTTTGCAATACAACGTTTCATGGATTGCGGGCGCAGTTCCATCTCTAGGCTGTCTTCGATATGAAGATCAATCTGCTGGCCGTCACGTAATGCCTCGCCAACCTGATCGGTCAGGAGCTTGCCAATATCGGTCAGAACTGCCTTTTCGCCCTCTTCACCGCGTGCAAAGGCCAGATAGGCATCGACCATGCGCTCCATGTCGATGACATCCTGTTTCAGGGCATCAACACCGGGCGAGCTTTGCTGCATGGCAAGTTCAAGCTTCATGCGGGTCAAGGGCGTGCGCAAATCATGCGACACGCCGGCAAGCAAGGCTGTTCGTTGCGACAAATGCCGCCCGATGCGATCACGCATCGACATAAACGATGTCGCCGCCATACGCACCTCGGCGGCCCCTTCGGGTTTGAAGTTTTCAACATCAACACCGCGCCCGAACTGATCGGCGGCCTTGGCCAGACGTCGGATCGGACGAACCTGATTGCGCATGAAGATCACCGCCACCCCATACAGGATCAAGGCTGACCCCGCGATCCACATAAAGAAGATATAGGTGGTCGAGTTATACAGGCGCTTGCGTGGGGCGATGATCGACATCACCCCGTCTTTTAGCTGTACGCGGATTTCAAGTTTGCGGTCATCAAGGTCAAGGTCAAAGAAGAACGGTCGCTGCAGGCGTTCATCCAGGGCGACATACAATTCCTCGGACACCAATCCAAACGGCGGTTCAGTAATCTGACGTTCAAGGATCGCGTCACGCTCGAAAAAAAGGTCGAGCTCCATGCGTGCGCGTGCCGTGTTCTGAATCCACTCGTAATGTTCCGGATCAGGATACTGGCCCAGATAGTCGATCACGAAAACAACATCCCCGGCAAGCCCCCGGCTCAGTTGGCGGGCAACCGTGTCCCAGTGCCGTTCAAAGAAGATCAGCACGGTCACGATCTGCAACAGCAGCATCGGCGTCATCAGGATCAGAAGCGACCGGCCCAAAAGCCCCGTCGGCATCAATGACTTGATCCGTCCGTTCTGTTCGCTACCCACGCTGCTTATCCCTGTCCGTTTTCATGGTCGCTCATTTTGCGTTCCTCAATCCGTATACAGGACATAGCCCTGACCACGTACTGTCTGCAAGTATCTTGGTTGCTTGGGGTCGTCTTCGAATTTGCGCCTAAGGCGGGTGACCTGCACATCAATGCTACGCGACGCGCTAGGATCAATGGCATTGCCGCTGATCATTCCCTGAAGTTGCTCGCGTGATGTGGTCTGCCCGCGTCGTTTGACAAGCGCTGCTAGTAAGGCCTGCTCCGCCGTCGTCAGATAGATATGCTCGTCCCCACGTTGCAGGATCATGCGTGTCATATCAAACCGGAACGCGCCAAAGGATGCCGTGTTGTCAGATGGATCTGGCGATCCTGGGTTTTCCGGTTCGGGCAATTCGCCATAGCGCCGCAGGATTGCCTCGATACGAAGCACCAGTTCGCGCGGCTCAAACGGTTTGGCCAGATAGTCATCCACCCCGGCTTCAAGACCTGCGATGCGGTCTTCTGTCTCCGACAGTGCGGTAAGCAGAAGGATCGGAACCTTTGATCCGCTTTCGCGCAGGCTGCGCGCCAGATCAACGCCCTTTTCGCCGGGCATCAGAACGTCCAGCACGATCAGATCAAACTGCAATCCCGCAAGGCTGGCACGCGCAGTCGCAGCATCTCGTGCGGCAGATACGTTAAAGCCGTTCTCACCCAGATAGCGGGTAAGAAGGTCACGCAAACGGTCATCATCATCGACCACAAGAACATGTGGCTGATCAGCACCGGTCATCGGATTTCCCTGGGTTCAGGATCGCTGGAGAACAATTTGGTCGCAAAGTCTTTCAAAAGCGTAAGCATGACGACGTCAAAATTATGACAGATCTGACATCCGCCTCATCCGGCACGGCGGCGCAGGCCACCGGGGCCGTCATCCTCGAACCGTTTGCGGTCCTTTTCATCCATCATGCCCATCATAACCTTGCGGAACCCCTCAACCGATTCTGCCCCGGCCTCGCGATAGGCCGCGGCAATCAGGGCGCGCTGCTGTTCGGTCAGTTCGCGTTCAAGCGCCTCGCCCTTTTCAGTCAGGGTCAGCAAACGCTGGCGCCGGTCCTGCACACCGGTCTTTTGTTCGATGAAACCTTCGCGCACCAATTGACCCAGCACGCGCGACAAGGACTGCTTGGTGATCTTGAGAATCGACAACAGGTCACTGACCGTAATACCGGGGTTTCGGCTGACGAAATAGATGACCCGGTGGTGGGCGCGACCAAAATTATATTGCGCAAGCATCTGGTCCGCGACTTCGGTGAAATCACGGTAGGCATAGAACAGCAATTCAATGCCTTGTCTAAGCTCTTCTTCCCTCAGGAAAAGAGGATTGACCTTGCGTGTAGAGATATCTGCCATGCTTATCCGTTATGTCAGTTATATTGACACATTAATCTATGAATGTTACCCCGACCAGACAAATAAGGACATAAAGTTACGTCCAGGAACGTTCTTGAAATGGAATTTGGCAAATGACAGCTCCGACCTTTGATAACCGTGACGGTTATATCTGGTATAATGGTGAACTTAAACCATGGCGTGAAAGCACTTTGCATGTGCTGAGCCACGCTGTCCATTACGGGAGTGCGGTTTTTGAGGGCGAACGTTCCTATAACGGCAAGGTCTTCAAGCTGGCCGAGCATGGTGAACGCCTGATCAAGTCCGGCGAAATCCTGGACATGAAAATCCCCTATAGCGCCGCGGAACTCGATGACGCCGTCATCGAAACGCTGGCTGCGAACGACATTACCGATGGCTATATCCGCCGTATTGCCTGGCGCGGTAGCGAAATGATGGGCGTTTCGGCCCAGACCACGCGCATCAATGTCGCCATCGCCTGCTGGGAATGGCCAAGCTACTTCAAGCCGGAAGAACGCCTCAAAGGCATTCGCCTTGATCTGTCGAAATGGGCCCGCCCGGCACCGAACACCGCACCGACCAATGCCAAGGCGGCCGGTCTTTACATGATCTGCACCCTGTCCAAGCACGAGGCAGAGCGCAAAGGTTATGCCGATGCCCTGATGCTTGATTACCGTGGTCAGGTTGCCGAGGCGACCGGTGCCAACGTGTTCTTTATCAAGGATGGTCAGATCCATACGCCGAAGCCTGATTGCTTCCTGGATGGGATTACACGCCGCACTGTCATTGGCCTTGCCAAGGCGCGCGGCTATGAGGTGATTGAACGCGCGATCATGCCTGAGGAAATGGAAGGCTTTGAAGAATGCTTCCTGACTGGCACTGCGGCCGAGGTCACGCCAGTCGCGGAAATCGGGCAATATACCTTCACCCCGGGTCAGGTCTGCAAGACCATGATGGAAGACTATATGGCGCTGGTGCGCGGTGAAAATACGGCTGTTGCCGCTGAATGATTTTTTTGAATAATCAGGTCGATTATTCACATTTTTTGAAAAACACCCCGGATGTTTCACACCGGGGTGTTTTTTATTGAATTTTGTCGCATGACAAAATTTTACCCGGCAAAGGATGTAATCGGGTGTGCGCGTCCTCACATTGTGGCAATCACCACCAAAACATCGTGACCGGACCACCGCATGAGCCCCCAGACTGGTGCCAACAGGCCAGCAGACAGAACCAGAACCGGCATTCTCGTTGCCCTGATTGCAATGCTTTGCTCATTCGCCGATTTTGGCAGCATCAGCGCAAACGCCACAGAAACCATCGACATCCGCTTTCCGGTGCGCGAAAGCGAGTTTGATACGGTTTTTTCCTGCCAGAATGACAGCAATCCGGACTGCCGATCCTGCCTTGCCAATCGCCCCGACAGTGCGTCGCTGGTGATGTATTCCATCTTGCAGGAAGCTCTGAATGCCGGGGGGCTTGCCGCCCGGGTGCAGGTCGTGCCATCGCCCAATTCCGAACGCAGCCGCAAGATGGTCAGCGAAGGCTTTGCCGATATCAAATCGGACTGGGATTTTAATATCGATGCGGATCCTGAAGTCTTGAAATCACTGCCCATCCTGCGCCGAGGCGAGGTGGAGAAAGGCATTTACGTCAGTCAGGACACCTTCGCACTTAGCAGTGATACGCCGGTTTCCGATGTGCATCACATGAGTGCGGTGTCCATTCGCACCTGGCGACTGGATTGGGAAGTGCTTGAAAGTCTGGCCCCTGCAAGCCTGACCAGTGCCGCCACCAAGCAGCAGATCTATGCGCTAATCAATGCCGGTCGGGCCGACTTTACCTTGCTGGAATTTTCCAGCGGACCCGGCATGGTGCGCAGCAGTGACGGGATACGGTTATACCCGATGCCCGGCGTCAAGGTGGTCCTGCCCGCCAGCCAGCATTTCATGATTTCGCGTCATCTGCCGGATGCGGAAAAGATTGTTGCGGCGCTCAATACCGGGATCGATGCCCTGCACGCCAACGGGTTCATTCATCAGTGCCTGACAAATAGCGGCATCATCAATGAACAGGTCCGCGACTGGCGCATCCTGAACCCGACGGAAGACCAGCTCGCGCACCATAAAACCGTCCCGTCAAACTAAGCGCCCCCCCCACCCGGCAGCAAACACGCCGTATTTCTTTAAAGTATGAGGATTACAAGTCGCCTGTTTTTCAGACGGATACGCGGGATTGCCACCCTTTGCCCCGCCGCCAGACAGACCACTGACAAGGCAGAATATAAATCCTCATACAATTAAAAAAGCGCGTCAGAGGAAATTCGGTGTTTCACAGCACTTTTGCGCCCGTGCCACAAAATGATCACATTGAAATCCGGAACGAAAAAACATCGCAGCCGTTGGTAAGGTGTAATGCCCGACACCAATGAAAGGAGCGACATTATGCCTGCGATTGATACCGCAAAGATTTTGATTCTTGCCACCGATGGCTATGAACGGTCTGAACTGCGTGTTCCGCTTGAAAAATTGTCAAACCACGGGGCCGACGTCAAAATCGCATCGCCCAAATCTGATCCGATCAAAAGCTGGGATAAAAGCGATTGGGGCGACACGATCGATGTCGATGTCGAAGTCAAAGATGTCGATATCAAAGACTATGACGCGCTGGTCATCCCCGGCGGGCAGATCAACCCGGACCTGCTGCGCAATGACGAGGCGTCAGTCAGTCTGGTGCGCGAGTTTGTCGCATCGGGCAAACCGGTCGCGGCCATTTGCCATGGCCCGTGGCTTCTGATCGAGGCCGGCGCACTGCGTGATCGTCACGCAACGTCATTTGCATCGATCAAGACCGATATGCTCAATGCCGGTGCGCTGTGGCGCGACGAGGCTGTGGTCTGCGAAGACGGCATTGTGACGTCGCGTTCACCGCAGGACCTTGATGCCTTTGTCAGCAAAATCGTCGAGGAAGTCAGCGAAGGCACGCATCACCAGCGTGCGGCATAAGACCGACCAGGATGGTCTAAACACCCTCAAAGCAACGGACGGATGGCACAGGCCATCCGTCCGTTTTGTGTTTGTGTCTTACCGTACCAATCTGGCGTCGCTATTCAGCATGCCGTGGTGCGGTGATCGACGGCCCCGGATGAACATCGGGAAGTTCGGTTTCGTCGACATAGGCATTGGGCAGGTTGTGTTCCGCCTCGTGCTCGGTCTCGTACCATTGCTTGTAGCGATAGAGCACAAGGGAATCGCGCCCAAGGCCACGCAGCAAGCCATACATCATCACCAGGATCACGGCCGCAAACGGGAAGCCCGCCACAACGGCCGCGGCTTGCAAGGCCGATAGCCCGCCTGCGATCAGAAGAACCGCGGCAATCACACCTTCGGTCGTGGCCCAGAACAGGCGCTGAATACGGGGCGGATCGGCATCGCCACCGGCGGTCAGCATGTCGATGACAAACGACCCACTGTCAGACGAGGTCACAAACCAGATGACGATCATGACGATGACAACGGTGGTGACAAATTTGGTCAGCGGCATGAATTCAAGCAGCTTGAAGATCGCACTGCCGTAGCTGGCCTTGGTGGCCTCGATCAAGCCGGGATTGCCGATCATTTCCATATGGATCGCAGCCCCGCCAAAGGCGGTAAACCAGAAGAACAGGATAACGACCGGAATGAACAGCACGCCAAGGGTGAATTCACGCACCGTACGGCCGCGCGAAATGCGGGCAATAAAGATGCCGACAAACGGCGACCACGACACCCACCAGGCCCAATAGAAGATCGTCCAGCCGGCCTGCCAGTTGCTGTCGGTGTAGGCTTCGCTCCAGAAGCTGATGACAACCAGATTGCTGATATAGTTGCCGACGTTTTCAACAAAGCTGTCGAGGACGAAAAGCGTCGGGCCGAAGATCAGAACAAAACCGAGCAACACAAAGCTGAGCTGAATGTTGAGGTTACTGATGCGTTTGATGCCGCCATCAAGCCCGACCATAACCGAGATGGTGGCAAACATGGTGATGATGGCAATCAGAATGATCTGAACCGGCATCGTATCGGGAATACCAAACAGCGAATTCAAACCGGAACTGATTTGCATCACGCCAAGACCAAGGGTGGTGACAATACCAAACATGGTGCCGAACACAGCCAGAATATCGACGACATGCCCCCAGGTGCCATAGATCCGTTCACCAATGATCGGATAAAGGGCGGAGCGGATCGAAAGCGGCAGGCCCTTGCGGTAATGGAAGTAGGCCAGTGACAGGCCGACGATGCAATAAAGCGCCCAGCCATGGATGCCCCAATGCAGGAACGAAATCGTCATTGCCTGTTCGGCGGCCTCAATGGTTTCGGGTTCGGCCATGGGCGGCGCGAAATAGTGATAAAGCGGTTCGGCGACACCCCAATAGAGCAACCCGATGCCGATACCGGCACTAAACAGCATTGCCGTCCACGAAAACAGACCATATTCGGGCTTGTCGGTCTGACGTCCCAGACGCACACGGCCATAGGGACCGATGGCAAGATAAAGACTGACCACCACGGCCAGATTGGCAACGATGATCAGGAACCAGCCAAAATAGTTTGCAATGGCGGCCTGTGCGGCGGTGAAAAGCGCGCCTGCGGTTTCCGTAAACACCGCCCCGAATATGATGAACCCGACGATCAGGATTGCCGAGACGGAAAAGACCGGCTTGCTGACCCGCGGGAAGGGCCCGAGTGGCCCCACCTTCATTTTGTCGTCCATGATTACCTCACTGTTTCGGGTACCCAACTTTTCGTTGTTTATGCCCCCCGATCAGCGCCGGGGGTCTCCCGGACGACAAACTGATCAAATATGCTGTCCGTACCCGAGCCGGACAGCAAGGCGGCTTTGATTAGGCACTTCTGGTCTTCCTTTCTTCAGCTCTTGCTAAACAAGAGTTGAGGCAGCGCCGGCCCGCCGTCCCACATGGCTGGCCGACGCTGCTTCTTACTCCCCTCGCGGGAAGCGCTGTTTGTCTTCGAGTTCGTTCAGGTCCATGTGATTGCGCATATAGCGTTCGGATGCCTTTTGCAGCGGCTGGTAATCCCACGGGAAGTAGGAGCCGTTGCGCAGCGCCTCGTAAACGATCCAGCGACGTGCCTGACTTTCGCGGACCGCAGAATCAAATGCCTCCAGATTCCAGCGCGCGGCACGCTGGGCACGAAACGCTTCAAGCTGGTCGGCGCACGCCGGATCGGTTGCAAGGTTGGTGAGTTCCTTGGGATCGGCTTCAAGGTCAAACAGCTGTTCGGGATCGAGCGTGCAATAGGTGTATTTCCATTTGCCTTCGCGGATGCAGACCAGCGGGGCATAGGACCCTTCGGCGGCATATTCCATCAGGACAGGCTCGGTGCGTGCCTTGCCAGCCAGCAGGCCACACAGCGACATGCCATCGGTCCAAGGGGCTACTTCATCCATCGAAATGCCGGCAAGATCGGCCACGGTCGGGGTGACATCAAGGCTTGAAACCGGATCGGTATAAAGGCCCGGTGTGATGTTTGGCCCGGCCATCATCAGCGGCACACGGGCCGAGCCTTCAAAGAAGCTCATTTTGAACCACAGGCCGCGTTCGCCCAGCATATCGCCATGGTCAGAGACAAAGATGATGATGGTGTTATCGAGCTGGCGGGTGGTTTCAAGCACCTCCATGATCTGCCCCACCTTGTCATCGATATAGGAGATGTTGGCGAAATAGGCCTGACGGGACCGTCTGACATCTTCCTTTTTGATGTCAAAGGCGGTGTAGTCACTGGCCTTCATCAGACGCTGGGAATGCGGGTCCTGATCATCGAAATCAAACGGTGCGACTTCGGGTTCAAGTTCCGGGCAATCTTCATACAGATCCCAGAATTTCTTGCGCGCGACATAGGGGTCATGCGGATGAGTGAAGCTGACCGTCAGGCACCACGGGCGTTCATCATGACCGCGCGACAGGTCATAAATCTTGTGCGTCGCGTTATAGGCGACCTCGTCATCATATTCCATCTGGTTGGAAATCTCGGCCACACCGGCACCGGTGACGGAGCCGAGGTTATGATACCACCAGTCAATCCGTTCACCCGGTTTACGATAATCCGGTGTCCAGCCGAAATCGGCCGGGTAGATATCGGTAGTCAGGCGTTCTTCAAAACCATGCAACTGATCGGGGCCAACGAAATGCATCTTGCCCGACAGGCAGGTGTAATATCCTGCGCGGCGCAAGTGATGGGCATAGGTCGGAATGTCTGATGAAAACTCAGCCGCATTGTCATAGACCCGGGTACGATTGGGCAATTGACCGGCCATAAAGGATGCACGTCCCGGCGCGCAAAGCGGGGAGCCTGTATAGCAATTGCGGAAACGCGCCGAGCGCTCCGCAAGCTTGCGCAAATGCGGCGTATGAAGGAAATCCGCAGGACCATCAGGGAACAGGGTCCCGTTGAGCTGGTCGGCCATCAGGATCAGGATATTCGGGGACGTCATTTATTATGCACTCCTTCACAGGGTGCAATCCGCCGATCACCGAGATGGCAGCATTGACGACAAAAGCACCCCTGGGTCGTTTGGTGCGAGACAAAGCAAGCGCAAAACTCCTGCCCCTTTTCGGGTGTCTTTTATCGGGTCTTGTCGTTAATCCGCTTGACCTTGATCGCGTGACCGACATTAAATCCATAAATCAACATTCAAAGAAACCCGGTGTTTTTTAATCACTTCCATAAAGAATTTTTATAATGCAAAGACCCCTCGACATTGGCTGGCTGAGAATTTTTGAAGCGGTCGGGCGGCTTGGCAGCCTGACACGGGCCGCCAATGAGCTGGGCTTGAGCCAGCCTGCGGTGACCTATCAGATCAAGCGGGTCGAGGATCAGTTGGGTGTGTCGCTGCTGCACCGGTCGCAAGGCGGCAGCCGATTGACCGATGCGGGCGAAATCCTGTTTGAGGCGGTAAAAACCAGTGTCGAGAACATCGACAAGGCTGCGCGCGACACCCGGCGCACCACGCAGGATCACGCGGTGCGGATCTTTACCGATTTCGGTTTTGCCGCCTTCTGGCTGATGCCACGCGTGACCGATTTCCGCCGTCTGCATCCGGAGGCCGAAGTCCATATCATCGCATCCCAGGGCCTTGATGATGCGATGGCGCGCGAAACCGATGCCGCCATGCTGTTCGGGGCGGCGGACGACTTCCCTGATACGGCACAGCTTCTGATCCCGGAAAGGGTGGTGCCGGTTTGCACACCGGGCTTTCTTGAACGCTACGGTCCGTTTGACGATCCGGCCAAGTTTGCCCGTGCCCCGCTTTTGCATCTGGAAGTCGCTGGCAAGTCACGTTGGCTGACATGGGAAAGCTGGCTTGCCGATCACGGGATTACCCGCAAACCGGCCCAGGGCGATCTTGGCCTGAACACCTATGGCTTTGTCATTCAGGCAGCCCTTGCCGAACAGGGGGTGGCACTTGGCTGGCGCGGATTGGTGGATCATCACCTTGAACAGGGCAGCCTTGTTGCGGTTGGTCGCGAAGTGGCGCGCGCCGATCGCGGATATTGGGTGGTGCCGGGTGCATCTGTCAGCAATACCACCACCACGCTGCTTGATTGGCTGATCAACGAGACCTGATTGCCGCCAAGCACCTCAATTGTTTTTCTGTATCGCAGGCGGTCCGTCCCCTAGAGTAATGTTTCGCGCACACCACTTTCGACAGGGGATTTTTCATGTCTGAGCATGGCTATAACAGCGGGCGGTTGAACCTGCCCTTTGTGGGGATTTCGACCTTTTCCAAAAGCCCCTATGTCGAGAACTGGGATGCGATTGATGCCGATGTTGCCATCCTTGGCGCGCCGTTTGATTTCGGCACCCAGTGGCGGTCCGGTGCGCGGTTTGGGCCGCGTGGCATTCGAGAGGCATCGACACTTTTCGCCTTTGGCCATGCCGGGGCCTATGACCATGAAGATGACGTGACCTATCTTGAAGGGGTCCGGATGGTCGATATTGGCGATGCCGATATCATTCACACCGACACGATCAACAGCCACGCCAATATCGAGTTCGGCGTGCGCAAGATTTTGGCCGCCGGTGCCCTGCCCGTGGTTCTGGGCGGTGATCATTCGATCAATATTCCCTGCATCAATGCCTTTTCCGATCAGGAACCGGTGCATGTGGTGCAGTTTGACGCCCATCTGGATTTCGTTGATGAACGCCACGGGGTGCGCAATGGCCATGGCAACCCGATGCGCAGGGCCATTGAAAAGCCGTGGGTCACGGGCATGACCCAACTTGGCATTCGCAATGTGTCCTCCACCGCCAAGGAAGGCTATGACTATGCCCGCGCGCGAGGGTCCGACATCCTGTCCGTGCGCCAAGTTCGCAAGCTTGGTGTCGAGGGTGTTCTGGAACGCATTCCGGCCGGGAAGCGATATTACCTGACCATTGATATTGACGGGTTTGATCCGTCGATTGCGCCGGGTACGGGCACGCCAAGCCACGGCGGGTTCCTGTATTATGACGTGCTGGAAATCATCGCAGGCCTTGCCGAGCGCGGCGATATCGTTGGCATTGATCTGGTCGAAGTTGCGCCGGATTACGATCACACCGGGACAACCGCCATTCTGGCCGCACAGATTTTGCTTAATACCATCGGGCGGATTTTTGCTGCGCGGAAGTAGTGGTTAGCCCGAAGAGCCTTACACCGTCATCCCCGCGAAAGCGGGGATGACGGTGTAAGGCGTTACGGCCAGTTGGCTTCGGGCGGGAGCGACATCAGGATGGCTTCGGTGTTGCCGCCGGTCATCAGGCCAAAGCGCGTGCCACGGTCATGGAGCAGGTTGAACTCGACATAACGGCCGCGCTTGATCAGCTGGGCGCGGCGTTCGTCATCGGTCCAGGATTGGTTGTAGTGGCGTTTGACCAGTTCCGGATAGATATCGCGAAACGCCCGCCCGACATCCTGGGTGAAGGCGAAATCGGCGTCCCAGTCGGCATCGAGATAATCATAGAAAATCCCGCCAACCCCGCGCGGTTCGTTACGGTGGGGCAGCCAGAAATATTCATCGCACCATTTTTTGAAGCGGTCGTAATAGTCATCGCCATGGGCATCGCATGCAGATTTAAGCGCACCATGGAAATCGGCGGTGTCTTTTTCCTGCGGGAAGACCGGGGTCAGATCGGCACCACCGCCAAACCATGCCTTGGTGGTGACGATGTGGCGCGTGTTCATGTGCACGGCCGGCACATGAGGCGAGCATGGGTGGGCGACCAGTGAAATGCCCGCGGCCCAGAAGTTGGGGTTTTCATCGGCACCCGGGATTTCCTTGCGGAATTTTTCGGAAAATTCGCCATGCACGACCGAGATATTGACCCCGACCTTTTCAAATACCCGGCCCTTCATGACCGACATCTCGCCGCCACCTTCGTTTTCGCCGCGCTCCCAAGTGGTGCGTTCAAAACGCCCCGGGGCACGGTCGGAAAGCGGTCCTTGGTAGCTGTCCTCAAGCGCCTCGTAACTGGCGCAAATGTCATCACGCAATTGGCGGAACCAGTCCCGGGCGATCTGTTTGCGTTTGGCAATCACGGCATCGCCGACCTTATGGTCGGTGCTCGTCTTCATTGCCTGTTTTGCAGCAATTTTTGCGTCCGTCATTGCGTTACTCACTTGGTTCATTCACTCGGTTGGCTTGCAGGAAAGCCATCGGTCTGTCGGAGCGCTTCGCCCAATGTCATTGCGGTTGCCATGGCGACATTCAGCGAGCGCATTTGCGGCTTCATGGGAATGACGACGCGGGCATCGACATAGTCATGGACGCTGTCAGGTACCCCTTTGCTTTCGGAACCCAGCATCAGGATATCATCGGCGCGAAATTCAAAATCGCAATAGGGTTCGGCCCCCTTGGTCGTCAGCAACACCAGACGCCCGGGTACCGTTCCGTCCTGGCGGGCCTCGACAAAGGCGCGCCAGTCGGCATGGCGTATATAATCGGCCTTTTCGAGATAATCCATCCCGGCGCGCTTAAGCGCACCGGACGTCAGCAGAAAGCCGCACGGTTCGATGATATCGACGGGCAGGCCAAAACAGGCCGCCATGCGCAGAATGGTGCCGGTGTTTTGCGGGATGTCGGGTTCGAATAAACAAATTCTCATGGCTTCTTTTAGAATCGTTGGTGAACAAATGTCGAATCAGTTCATCAGCGACATATAATTACCCGTTAACGCCGCTATTAGACTTTTTTGGAATATGAAGAACTAAAGCCACAAGTCCCTGGCGCACAAAGGGCGGGATACCCGCAATTACGCTATGTTTTACCGAATTGTGCAGCGCAAAACCCAATGATCTTGTTGAATGCAAACAATTTGCAACTCCAAGTTCTCCTTAACAAACCGAATTTTTGTTAGTATACGGACCGTCAAACAGGCCTAAGGGCTTTGAGCGGCAAGATTGTTTGATTTTCATCAATGGAATGTAAACATGAATGCCCTAAGTCTTGGTTTGGCATTCCGCATGCCTGTTTTGGGGGCAGAAAGAGGGATTAATTATGTCGCAAACGGTGCATTCCTCCGGCGAACACCAGCCGGACGAGAACCGCAGGGATTTCCTGACCTTGGCGACCACAGCAGTTGGCGCCGTTGGCGTTGGTTGCGCGTTGTTGCCGTTCGTGGACAGCATGAACCCGTCCAAGGACGTTCTCGCACTTGCCTCGGTTGAGGTTAATCTGGCCAACATCCCGGTTGGTCAGGCAATTAAGGTCATGTGGCGAGGCAAACCTGTCTTCATCCGCCATCGTACCGAACGCGAAATCAATGAGGCCGAAGACGTCGCATTGAACGAACTCGTCGATCCGCAGACCGACGATGCGCGTGTCGAAAAGAAAGAGTGGCTGGTCGTCGTCGGCGTCTGCACCCATCTGGGCTGCATTCCGATGGGCACTGCCACAGGCGAAACCCGTGGTGATTATGATGGCTGGTACTGCCCATGCCATGGCTCGCACTATGATACGTCGGGCCGTATCCGCCGCGGCCCCGCGCCGTTGAACCTTGTCGTTCCGGAATATGAATTCCTGACCGACACGTCGGTCAGGATCGGGTAAGGAGCAGGTTTATGAGCGCACCTCAGTGGAACAACAAAGTGGTCAAGTGGGTTGACGACCGTCTTCCGGTCATCTCCATGTTGCACCACTCTGCATACGAATATCCGACCCCGAAAAACCTGTCCTATATGTGGAACTTCGGTTCCCTGGCCGGTTTTGTTCTGGTGACGATGATCCTCACCGGTATTTTCCTGGTGATGAACTACACCCCCCATACCGATATGGCCTTTGAGTCGGTCGAGCGCATCATGCGTGATGTGAACTATGGCTGGCTGATCCGCTATATCCATATGAACGGCGCATCGATGTTCTTCATCGTTGTGTTCATTCACATTTTCCGTGGCCTGTATTACGGGTCATACAAAGCACCCCGCGAGATGCTGTGGTGGATCGGTATCCTGATCCTGCTTGCGATGATGGCAACCGCGTTCATGGGCTATGTCCTGCCGTGGGGCCAGATGTCCTTCTGGGGTGCAACGGTTATTACCAACCTGTTCTCTGCCTTCCCGATCATCGGTGATCCGCTGGTGACCTGGCTTTGGGGTGGTTTCTCGGTTGATAACCCGACGCTGAACCGGTTCTTCTCGCTGCACTATCTGATGCCGTTCGTCATTCTGGGCCTTGTTGTCCTGCATGTCTGGGCACTGCATACCGTGCGCTCGAACAACCCGACCGGTGTTGAGATCAAGACCCCGGCGGATGCCATTCCGTTCCATCCGTACTACACGATCAAGGATCTGTACGGCATGGGCGTGTTCCTGATCTTCTTCTCGGTGTTTGTGTTCTTTGCACCTGACTTCCTGGGCCACCCGGATAACTACATCCCGGCGAACCCACTGGTCACACCGCCGCACATCGTGCCGGAATGGTACTTCCTGCCATTCTATGCGATCCTGCGTTCGATCGACTTCACCATCTTTGGCATCCCGGCAAAACTGCTTGGCGTGCTGGCGATGTTTGCCTCGATCGTGATCCTGTTCGTTATTCCGTGGCTTGATACCTCCAAGGTGCGCAGCTCGAAATTCCGTCCGGTTTACAAATGGTTCTTCTGGCTGTTTGTGATCGATACCTTCATCCTCGGCTATTGCGGGGCGAAGGCACCGGATGACTACTTCCTGGGTATTCCGGGTCTGAAAGTCATCGTGATGGGTCAGCTTTCGACGCTGTATTACTTCGCACACTTCCTTGTGGTCATGCCGTTGGTTGGAAAAATGGAACGAACCAAGCCGCTTCCTGCAAGCATCAGCGAATCTGTTTTGAAGGAGGGTGCAAATGCGTAAGTTCGCACTGACCGCAATTGCTGCCGCCTTCGCGGTAACCGCATTCACTGGTGGTGCAGCCAAGGCTGCCGGCGATCAGCCGGTGCCCGAGGCACAGGATTGGAGCTGGCAGGGTCTGTTTGGCACTTATGACCGTGCCCAGCTGCAGCGTGGCTTCCAGGTCTACAAGAACATCTGTGCCGGTTGTCACAGCCTGCGCTTCATTGCCTTCCGTAACCTTGAAGGCATTGGGTTCAACGAAGACCAGATCAAGGCGATTGCCGCCGAGTATGACATCGAAGACGGTCCGAATGACGATGGTGACATGTTCACCCGTCCGGGCGTTGGTTCGGATTACTTCCCGTCTCCGTTCCCGAACGAAAAGGCGGCGGCCGCATCAAACAGCGGCGCCATTCCGCCGGATCTTTCGCTGATGACCAAAGCCCGTGTGGGTGGCCCGGACTATGTGTTCGGCCTTCTGACCGGCTATGAGGAAGAAGCACCAGAGGGCTTCGACCTTGCAGACGGAAAGTATTACAACCACTACTTCCCGGGTCATCAGATCTCCATGGCACCGCCGCTTTATGATGAAGCGGTCGAGTACACGGATGGCACCCCGATGACCCTGGAACAGCATGCACGCGACATTTCTGCGTTCCTCAACTGGACGGCACAGCCGGAACTTGAGGCTCGCAAGGCGCTTGGCATGAAAGTGATCCTGTTCCTGCTGGTTCTGACGGCAATGCTGTATGCGGTCAAACGCAAGATCTGGCGCGACGTCGAACACTAAGACGTCCTGATCTGCCCGATATTGAAACAGGCCACCGACATTCGGTGGCCTGTTTTTTTTGTACGCCGGTCAGACGCTACGCAGGATATGGCGGGCGATATCAATAAGAGAAATAGGACACAACCAGCCGGTCGATCTCGCCGCTTGCAAGCATGTCACTGAGCACGCGATCAAGAGCACCGGCGAACTGGTCGCGATAGGGCCATTTGCCTTCCGGGTCCGGGCCATAGGCAACATAGCCAAATTCGTGCCCGATGATCGCGGCCTCGTCAAACAGGCGGGCGACTGCCTTGTCGACGGCCAGTTCGCGCATCCCGGCCAGAATGGCCATGCGTTCATTGACGTAACAATCAACACGACCAGCCATCAGGAAACGCAGGTTGCTTGCGGTGGTGTTGGCTTCTTCAAGGGTAATCTCGCCCGCCTCGACCATGTCAAAAAATTCCGGCCCGGCCAGACGATATCCGGCGTTGTTGGCAAAGCGCGCCCCTTTGAAATCATTCGGGAAGCGCTTCAGATCGTTGCTTTGCGCGTAATCCTTGCTGCAGATTGCCACGACGGTTTCGCGCAGGATCGGGATGGAATAGCGTTCGATCCAGTCGCGATCCCCGCGCGCGTAAGGCGGAAAGAACCCCATGATCTTGCCGTCCTTGAGCAGCTCCATCCCGCGGCGAAACGGCACATTGACAATATCAAGCTGATAGCCCGGCAGGCGATCAAATGCTTCCTGCAAGATGCGGACATAAATGCCTTCGGGCGTGACCCCATCGAGAAACGCATAGGGTGCGTTGCTGTCTTCGGCATAAAGCGTGATGGTGCGGGGCATGTTGCTGTCTTGCACCGGCTCGGCCACGGCGTGCAATGGCAGAAACAGCGCACCGCCAAACAGCGCGCGTCCGGTAAACCTGACTGTGTTTCGCAAAACAGATTTCAATGACATGACGTTATTATGCAGACAATCATGGCGTGCCTGTCAATTATCATCATGTAACAAAACCTGCCGTGATTTTGCGGACTTACTGGTCTGATGCCGAAGCCTGTGCTGGTTTGTCTTCGTCCGACGGGCTGTTTTGACACTCATCCGTCTGGTCGTGCGACACACGGTGCTGTTGATTGCCATCGGCCGGGCGCAGTGGCGGCACCGTCACCGGGATATGCACCAGACGGCGTTTGCGCTGTGGCGTGCCGGAGCTGGCGTAAAGCTGTTTACCGGCTTCGACAATCGAGACACCGGCAAAGGCCTTGAACAGGCGCGATCCGATATTTTCAAACACCTGCGACCAGCGCAGCAAAAGGCGCATGTTGGTCGGTGGCATGAAAAGCGCGCGACTGTGCTGGATCGGCAGGAACATGTTTTCACGCAGCAGGTTTTGCAGCTGTGACACGCTATGGGGATGGCCATAGCCAAACGGCGTTTTTTCCGACCATGACCAGAGCGAGCTTCGGTTGGGTGTTACCACAACAATCCGGCCATTAGGCGTCAGCACCCGCCAGCATTCGCGCATCAGGCGACGCATCGAGTCCGTATGTTCGACCAGATGCACGACCAAAATGCGATCCACCGAACTGTCAGGCAGCGGCAACATGGTTTCTTCGGTCAGTGCCACACGGTTGTCTTCACCCGCAGGCCAATGAACGCAGCCCTGCTGGGCGGGCATGAAGGCCATGACACGCTCCGCCTCGCCAATGAAGGGGCGCAGATAGGGTGTGGCATAGCCAAAGCCAAGGACCCGCATGCCGCGGACATCCGACCACATGACGCGCAAACGCCTGCGGATCAGACGCCGGGCGGCCTGCCCGATACTGCTGGCATAAAAACGGTGAAGATCAACGACATCCTGACGCATGCGATCAGCCTATCATTCCCGGTCCGGCACGGGAATGTTTTTGCGTGATTGTTTCAAGACAGTGGTTGCTGCTAGTCTTGGTTCAAATCGGAATTCATAGTTTTGAGGTACGCCATGGCTGCGGGCGAAGTGATCGTTATTCCCTGTCTTTCAGACAATTACACCTATCTTGTGCGCTGCCACCGCAGCGAAGTCACCGCCATTATCGATCCGGGCGAAGCGGCCCCTGTGATTGCCGCCCTTGAAGAGCGTGACTGGAACCTTGATCTGGTGATCAACACCCATCACCATCATGACCATATCGGCGGCAATGCCGAATTGATCGAGAAATACGGTGCGAAATTGCTGGGCCCGACGGCCGAAACCGCGCGCATCCCCAACATGGATGAAACCTGTGCCGAGGGCGATCAGGTCCTGATCGGGGATCTGGAAGGACGGGTATTTGATGTGCCGGGCCACACCAGCGGGCATATCGCGTTTTATTTCCCGGCCATCACCGCGCTGTTTTCAGGCGACAGCCTGTTTGCGCTCGGCTGCGGGCGTTTGTTTGAGGGTACACCCGAACAGATGTGGCATTCCTTGCAGAAGTTTCGCAATCTTCCGCCCAGCACGCAGGTCTATTGCGGCCATGAATATACCCAGGCCAACGCGAAATTCGCCAAAACGATCGAGCCCGACAACGCCATCCTGATCGCACGGTGCCAGGATATTGACGGGCTTCGCGCACGCAACCTTCCGACCATTCCATCGCGTCTGGATGTGGAGCTTGCGACCAATCCGTTCCTGCGCGCCGATGAGCCCTCGGTCGCCGCGGCCATGGGCATGAGCGGCGAAAGCCCGGTTGCGATCTTTACCGAGATTCGCAAACGCAAAGACAATTTCTAAGCTGATGTTGGTTCAGGCCATCTGTTTGAACAAAACGTTCTGATCCAAAAGATAGCGCGAGAACAAGGGCAGACTTGCCGCACCGATGGCGCGTGCGGCACTGCCCACCCGCCCTTGTTCGATGCGGGGGCGTTCGATGCCTTGCAGATCGAGCTCGGAAATTGCGGCACGGGTTGCGGCAACCACCCGTTCGCAGACATCGGCCGGGAAGCCGCCATCAACAATGACCGCTTCGAAATCGATCACCGAGCAGACCGAGGTGATGGCAATCGCCAGACTGCGTGCGGTGTGTTCGATCCAGATATCAAGCGTCTTGCCCAGGCCATGCCAGTAATCGGGATCGCGCCAAAGCATCGCCGGATCACCGCCTTCGCGGGTCAGCATCTGTTCAAGCACAAAGATCGAGGCCTGATCGATCAACTGGCTGGGATGGCCGCTGCGTGAGGAGACCGGCATGGAGCCAAAGGCGCCAGCATTGCCCGTCCGCCCGGCATAAAGCGCCTGATTAAGCACAACCCCGCCGCCAATAAACGACCCGATAAAGAAATAGGCAAAATCGGAATAGTTCGGGCCAAGGCCAAAGACCAGCTCCGCCCCGCAGGCGGCAGTCGCGTCATTTTGCTGAAAGACCGGGAACGGCACGATGGCGGCGATGGCATCGACCAGATCGACCTCGCGCCAGGCATTCATGTCTTCGACCGGTGCGCCGACTTCATCGACCCAGTTCCAAAGTTCAAACGGGGCCGCGATTCCGACCCCGGCAATGCGGTCAATCTGGTTGCGATCAAGACCGGTCAGGATGTCATCGACAGCACCACACACGAACCGGCGAATGCCATCGGGGGTGGGATATTTATACGCTTCGCGTTTGGTTGCCCGCACCGATCCAACAAAATCCATCAGGATCAATTCCGTGCTGCGCCGCCCGATCTTGAGCCCGAAGGAATAAACCCCGTCCGGGTTAAGCGCCATCGGCACCTTTGGCTTGCCAACATTGCCGCGCACCGGTGTGCCGCGCATCAAAAGCCCATCCTTTTCAAGGGCGCGCATGATGACGGAAACGGTTTGGGCCGACAGCCCGGAAAGCCTTGCAATTTCGGCCTTTGAAAGACCGGCGTTACGGCGCACGAGCGACAAAACAAGTCGTTCGTTATAAGCGCGCACACGCAACTGGTTTGCGCCGCCGCCCGGATGCAAGGGACGCGCGTTGCGATCATCCGCCCCGATATTGTCCGGGTTCGCAGAGATGCTGTCAGTCATTGGTTCCTCCCACTCGGGGTCCTTAATGCCCGATTAGGGATCATGGTGACAGGAATAATTAATAAATCAATCGGATTTATTAATTGACAGGATCGCCGGTTTGGTGTGTCGTAAGGCCATACAGATTGAAGACCCGCGACAAAAAATGTGCGTCACGATCTGTTGGAAAACAGCAAAATCAGGCCAAAATGGCCAAATATTCAGGTTCAGTCCTGGGAGGAAACAAATGAAGAAAGCACTTCTTGGCGCCGCCCTTGGTGCGCTTGCACTGGGTATGACTGCGGCTCCGAACGCCGCAAAAGCCGACGAAATCGGCGCCTGCCTGATCACCAAAACCGACATCAACCCGTTCTTCGTGAAAATGAAGGAAGGCGCGTCTGCCAAGGCCGAAGAACTTGGCATTAACCTGTCGACCTATGCCGGCAAGATTGATGGCGACCATGAAACACAGGTTCAGGCCATCGAATCGTGCATTGCATCGGGTGCCAAGGGCATCCTTCTGACCGCATCGGACACCAAGGCGATTGTTCCGGTTGTCAAAAAGGCCCGCGATGCTGGCTTGATCGTGATCGCACTCGACACGCCGCTTGAGCCGATTGATGCAGCCGATGCAACCTTTGCCACCGATAACTTCAAGGCTGGTGAACTGATTGGTCAGTGGGCGGCCGCCAAGCTTGGTGACAAGGCAGCAGACGCCAAGATCGCCCTGCTTGATCTCACGCCGAGTGCGCCGTCGGTTGATGTGCTGCGCGATCAGGGCTTCCTGAAAGGTTTCGGGATCGACATCAAGGACCCCAACAAGATCGGGGACGAGGATGACGACCGGATCGTTGGCCATGACGTGACCAACGGCAACGAAGAAGGCGGCCGTACTGCGATGGAAAACCTGATGCAGCGCGATTCCGACATCAATGTTGTTTACACCATCAACGAACCGGCCGCTGCCGGTGCCTATGAGGCACTGAAATCGTTTGGCATGGAAGACGGTGTTCTGATCGTCTCGGTCGATGGTGGTTGCCCGGGTGTTGCCAACGTCAAGGATGGCGTGATTGGTGCAACCTCGCAGCAATATCCGTTGCTGATGGCGTCCAAGGGGATCGAAGCGATCAAGGCATGGGCTGATAGCGGTGAAAAGCCGCAGAACAGCCAGGGCCTTAACTTCTATAACACGGGTGTGAACCTTGTGACCGATCAGCCGGTAGACGGTGTTCCGTCGATTGACGTTGCCGAGGGCATGGATCGCTGCTGGGGTTAATCCGGGGTTTATCCTGACCTGCTTCGAAGGAGGGCAGCATTATCCCCTGCCCTCCTTGTCCCACTTTGCTTTACACTTGGTATGTCATCCGAACCCGCCACAAGAGCCGGGCGGGAGACAGCGAACGGATCAGGGATGCCTGATCCTGTTTTCGACCAGGTCCGGAGGAAACGATGAGCGAGACACCCAAATCCTCGCGCCAGAAACAGGAATTCGAGCACGCGCTTGAGTCCAGCGACCGCAACGTCGCGCAATTCGAACATAAACACCGCAGTTTTTTCGGCAACGTGCAGCATTTTTTGCACGGCAACCCGACCATGGTGCCGGTGATTGTTCTGATATTTTCGATCATCATTTTCGGCTTTGTCGCCGGCAGTAAATTCTTTTCGCCCTTTAACCTGTCGCTGATCATGCAGCAGGTGTCGATCATCGGCATCCTGGCCGCGGCGCAAAGCCTTGTGATCCTGACCGCCGGTATCGATCTTTCGGTCGGTGCGATCATGGTTCTGATGTCGGTCATTATGGGCCAGCTTGCCGTCACCATCGGCATTCCAGCGCCGATTGCCATTATCATTGGCTGTATCGGCGGGATCTGTGCCGGGGGACTGAACGGGTTCCTGGTGACCCGGATCAAGTTGCCACCGTTTATCGTGACGCTCGGCACTTGGAATATATTCTTTGCGCTCAATCTTTGGCTTTCGGGCGCGCAGTCAATCCGAAGCCAGACACTTGATGAAATTGCCCCGCTTTTGAAATTCTTTGGCGAAAGCATCGCGCTTGGCGGGGCCCGGATCACCTATGGGTCGATCCTGATGCTGGTGATCTTTGCGGTGCTTTGGTACATCCTTAATCACACCAGTTGGGGGCGGCATGTTTATGCCATTGGCGATGACAAGGAAGCGGCCGAACTTTCGGGCATTCGCACCAACCGCACCCTGATTACGGTTTATTGCCTTGCCGGTTTGGTTTGCGCGATTGGCGCATGGGCATCAATCGGGCGCGTGGGATCGGTTTCACCGCAGAGTTTTCAGGAAGCCAACCTGCAATCGATTACGGCTGTTGTGATCGGCGGCATTTCGCTGTTTGGCGGGCGCGGATCGATCATTGGCCCGTTGATCGGGGCGTTGATCGTTGGCGTGTTTAATTCCGGCCTTCGCCTTGCGGGGGTGGATGTTCTTTGGCAGGTGTTTGCCATCGGCTGGCTGACCATTATTGCTGTCGCCATTGACCAGTGGATCAGAAAGGTGTCGTCATGAGCAACACTTCCCAATCTGTGCAACCTGTTCTTAAGGCACGCGGCATCGTCAAACGATATGGTCGTGTTACCGCCCTTAACTATGCCGATTTTGATCTTTATCCCGGCGAGGTTCTTGCCGTGATCGGCGATAACGGGGCGGGGAAATCATCCCTGATCAAGGCACTTTCAGGGGCTGTGACCATTGATGAAGGCAGTATCGAGCTTGATGGCAAACCGATCCAGTTCACATCCCCGATGGAGGCCCGCGAAGCCGGAATTGAGACGGTGTATCAGAACCTGGCACTTTCGCCGGCACTTTCGATTGCTGATAACATGTTCATGGGCCGCGAGCTTCGCAAGAAGGGCTTTATGGGCAAGTATTTCGGGGCGCTGGACCATAAGGAAATGCAGCGTCTGGCACGTGAAAAGCTGACCGATCTTGGCCTGATGACCATTCAGAACATCAATCAGGCGGTTGAAACCCTTTCGGGTGGGCAGCGCCAGGGGGTTGCGGTTGCCCGCGCAGCCGCATTCGGATCGCGTGTGGTGATCATGGATGAACCGACAGCAGCACTGGGCGTTAAGGAAAGCCGTCGCGTGCTGGATCTGATTGCCGATGTGAAGGCGCGCGGCATGCCGATTGTGCTTATTTCGCATAACATGCCGCATGTGTTCGAGGTCGCCGATCGCATTCATGTCCATCGGTTGGGCAAACGTCTTTGCACCATCAAACCCGATGATTACAGCATGTCAGACGCGGTTGCCTTCATGACGGGGGCCAAAGAGCCACCGGCAGAAGACGCCGCCTAACACAAAGCACCCCGGATATGAGAACCATAGTTTCATGACACCTGATCTCGACGCGTTGGCAGACGCCATTCGCGCCAAGCACGCCGACAAGGGCCGCATTCTTGTGGCCATTGTCGGTGCACCAGCCTCGGGCAAGTCAACCTTGTCCGACCGGCTTTATCACCATCTGGGGGGTGATAAAGCCGGGGCTGCTGTGGTGCCGATGGACGGGTTTCATTTTGACAATGGCATTCTGGAAGACCGCGGCCTTCTGGCCCGCAAGGGTGCGCCCGAGACATTTGATGTTGGTGGGCTCAAACGCACGTTGACGGCACTTCGCGACGCGCCAAACGAAGATGTTTACGTACCGCTGTTTGATCGGACACTCGAAATCTCGCGGGGTTCGGCCAGGATGATTGCGCCTGATCACAAGATCATTCTGGTCGAGGGCAATTACCTGCTTCTGGGTCAATCCCCGTGGAGCGAACTCCATGACCTGTTTGATTTATCGATCTATCTTGATGTGCCGGAAGACACGCTGCGTGCCCGATTGATCGCGCGTTGGCGCAGCTTTGGCTTTGATGACGCCACCGCCACCCACAAAGCCACCAGCAACGATCTTCCCAATGCGCAGACCGTGATACGCGGGACCGGGAAAGCCGATATTCGCGTGCGCCCGTCCTGATCGATCACCGGACATCTCTAAAAGAAAACGCCCCGCATTCCTGCAGGGCGGTTTGCTTTAGCGGAGATGCCTCGCCCAATGGGCCAAAGCATCAGAACATATGCTGACCGCCATTGATCGACAGGCAGGAGCCGGTGATGAAGCCCGAATTCGGGCCGCAGAGATAGAGGATCGCCTGGGCGATCTCATCGGCCTCGCCCAGTCGTCCAACCGGGATTTTGGAAATGATGCCTTCAAGGACCTTTTCCGGAACAGCCGCCACCATGTCGGTATTGATATAGCCCGGCGCAATGGTGTTGACCGTAATCCCCTTACGCGCGACTTCCTGCGCGAGTGCCTTGGTAAAGCCGTGCACGCCAGCCTTGGCGGCGGAATAGTTGGTCTGGCCCAACTGACCGGCCTGGCCGTTGATCGAGGAAATATTGACGACACGGCCAAAGCCGCGTGCACGCATGCCTTCAAGAACCGGTTTGGTCATGTAAAAGAGCGAGCTCAGGTTGGTGTCGATCACCGCGTTCCACTGCTCGGTCTCCATCTTGTGCATGAAACCGTCGCGGGTGATGCCGGCATTATTGATCAGAATATCAATCGGGCCGACTTCAGCTTCGACCTTGGCGATGCCAGCGGCACACGCATCTGCGTCGGCCACACTCCATTTATAGGTCGCAATGCCGGTTTCGCCGGTGAAGGCCTTGGCGGCCTCGTCATTGCCAGCATAGTTCGCCACAACGGTGTAGCCCGCGTCCTTGAGTGACAGACTGATTGCCCTGCCGATCCCGCGTGTTCCACCGGTTACCAGTGCTGTTTTTGTCATGGTCGCCTCCCTAAACTTCGTTCATCAAACGTGTCATCATCGCGAATTCCGTAGCTTGCCCTTCTACGACTTGCGTAACTTTAATCCATAAATTGCGTTATATACGTAACTTTATTACTTCTCCATCCTCGAATTCCACAAAAGCGCTTAGTCTTTCGTCGCACCGCAGCAAATTCTGCATCAATGCAAACGGGGCATCCCCATCAAGAGGACGCCCCGCATATGTTATTTTCCGGCAAAAGGTCGCTTAGCGTTCAACGCAAAGCGCAACCCCCATACCGCCACCAATGCAGAGCGTCGCCAGACCTTTTTTGGCATCGCGTTTCTGCATTTCGTGCAGCAGTGTCGTAAACACACGGGCGCCGGATGCGCCGATCGGATGGCCAAGCGCAATCGCACCGCCATTGACGTTGACCTTATCGGTATCCCAGCCCATGTCGCGGTTAACCGCAATCGCCTGGGCAGCAAAGGCTTCGTTGGCTTCAATCAGGTCAAGGTCGGCTGCCGACCAGCCTGCCTTTTCAAGCGCCTTTTTCGAAGCCGGGATCGGGCCGGACCCCATGATCGCCGGATCAACACCGGCCGTTGCCCAGCTTTTGATCGTCGCAAGCGGGGTCAGGCCACGCTTCGATGCCTCAGCCGCCGACATGACGACAAGGGCGGCCGCCCCATCATTGATGCCCGATGCGTTACCAGCCGTCACCGTGCCTTCCTTATCGAAGGCCGGGCGGAGTTTGGCCATACCGTCGATGGTGGCACCGTGACGCGGATATTCGTCAGCATCAAAGATGGTTTCACCCTTGCGATGCGAGATGGTTACGGGAGCAATTTCATCATTGAAGCGACCGGCTTTCTGGGCGGCCTCGGCCTTGTTCTGGGAGGCGGCGGCGAATTCATCCTGCTCTTCGCGCGAAATGCCCCATTTCTTGGCAATGTTTTCAGCCGTGTTGCCCATGTGATAGCCGTTGAACGCACACCACAGGCCGTCCTTGATCATGCTGTCGATAAATTTGACGTCGCCCATTTTGTGCCCGGCGCGCAGATGCGCGACATGGGTTGAAAGCGACATGTTTTCCTGACCACCGGCAACGACGATGTTGGCGTCCCCCGTCATGATCTGCTGTGCCGCCAAGGCAACGGTACGAAGCCCTGAACCGCAAACCTGGTTGATCAGAAACGCGGTTGTACGATCAGAGATGCCCGCACCGATGGCGGCCTGGCGTGCCGGGTTCTGACCCTGACCACCTGTCAGGACCTGACCAAGGATCACTTCGTCAACAGCATCGCCTTCGACACCTGCGCGTTCGAGTGCAGCCTTGATGGCAATAGCACCCAGATCATGCGCCGGTGTATTGGCCAGCGTGCCACTGAATGCGCCGATTGGTGTCCGTGCGGCACCCACAATTACGACGTCGGTCATGAGATCCTCCGATTAATCCTGATTACGTTTCCAAAGATCGGGCGAAGGTCGTTACGAGCCTTGCTCAGATCCTGCCTCAATCTTACCGCGCCGCAGCAAATTTCCAAGCGCTGATACCTACCACTTTCGGGTCAGTCGAATATATACAACTTGCAAGCGAGGAGCATCAAAGGACTCCCAGCAGGCGATACATAGAGTGTGTGCCTATAGCGGCGAGATCGCAAGCCCTGTGCGCAACTTTAAGGGCAATGTCACGATTAATTTCGACTTATAAGGCCCGGTCCCATCACTGGAGCCGGGCCTTACAGGCGGGTTAGCGGACGTCGTAGATCTCGGCGGTGTTGTCCTTGATCTGATAGACTTCGAACGGGGCATTCTTGACCCCGCCCATACCGGGCGAGCCCATCGGCATGCCTGGCAGGGTATATGCCTTGGCCTCAGGGCGTTCTGCCAAAATGCGGTCGATGGTTTCAAACGGGACATGACCGGAAATGGCGTAGCCTTCGATCATGGTCAGGTGGCAGCCCTGCATTTCTTCGGGAATTCCCATCATGCGCGACATCTGAACGACCTGATCGCTTTCGATCACTTCGACTTCATAGTCCCGCGCGACAAGATAATCGGCATAGATCGCACAGCAGCCGCAATTGGGATCCTTGTAGACTTTTGCCTGCAAGGGATTGGCGTGGCTGTGGTCGGAAAAACTCATCGTTGCCAGGCCAAGGGTCAGCATAAATGCAAAGAAACGTTTCATGGTTTTGATCCTGTCGTTTTTCGATTGCAGCTTTGGGGCGGTCAGGCGGTCCGGATGAAGCCGGACATGCCGCCGAATTTGTGTTCGAGAATGTGACAATGAAGCATCCAGTCGCCGGGATTGTCGGCAACAAAGGCGATTTCGGCCTGTTCTGCCGGGGCAAGAAGGACGGTATCCTGCCATTCCTGATAGCGGGTTGGTTGCCCGTCGCGCGAAAGCACCCGGAAGGCATGACCATGCAGGTGGATCGGGTGATACCAGGCCGTCGCGTTGGTGACGGTCACGACACAGCTTTCCCCACGGCCGAGTGAAAATAGCGGGCCAAGTTCATCCCGTTCGGGATCGCGGCCATTGACCATCCAGATGCCACCGCCGGTCATCATGCCCATCATCGATTGCGCCATGCCGCGCACTTCACCAAGGAAGCCGGCATCAATTTTGCCGGTTTCAACAAGATGACGCAGCACACCACCGCCCATCATGCCGCCGGTATAAAGCAGCTGTTCACGCCGGGCATTTTGCAGATCGGGTTCGGGCAACGGGTTATCGGGCAAGGTCATGCTGGTTTGCGCAACATCACCGCGCACCGGATTCCCCGCAACCCGCAGGCTTGCCAACGGGTTTTCAAGCCCGTCATAGAAACGGTCGATCAGAGAAAACTGGCCACTGGCATCGGGCGGGACATCAACAATAAAATCGGCCCGCATGCCCGGTGCGAACAAAAAGACTGGCAGGTCCGGCACATGCGGTGTGACCGGATGACCATCGAGGGCAATCAGATGCGGTGCCAAACCCGCAAAATCGATGGCAAAGACCCGCGCATTCGCGGTGTTGATCATGCGCACCCTGATCCGTTCGCCGGGGCGGACCGAAATATCGGGATTTGCCACACCATTGATGGTGACAAGCCCGCCCAGACGCCCGGCGTGGCCAACATCGTGCCCGGCGTTAAACACCGGATCGATTTCGCCATTTTCCCCAAGACGCCAGTCATCGATCAGCCAGACAAATTCCCGATCGACGCTGACCGGATCGGCTTCCTCGACGATCAGGGCACCATAGAGGCCACGGGCAAGCTGGGTCGGTGAATTGATATGCGGATGATACCAATAGGTGCCGGCATCCCGGGCGTTAAAGCGGTAATCGAATGTGTCGCCCGGTGCGACCGGCTTTTGGGTCAGGCCCGGCACCCCATCCATGGCATTGGGAACACGCACCCCGTGCCAGTGGATGCTGCTGGGCTCGGCAAGCTGGTTTTCAAAGCGGACATGGACGTCTTCGCCCTGTTTAACGCGCAAAAGCGAGCCCGGCACCGTGCCGTTAAACGCCCATACCGGCGTTGGCACAGCACCCCCGGGGATAAGGCGGGCAGTGGCGGGTGCGGCGGTCACTTGCTGAACGCCCCTGGTCTCGGCGGCGTGGGCCATGCCGCGCCCGATGCCCGGGATCATCCCGGGTAATGTGGTGGACAGGGCCGCGGCGGTGACGCCACCGGCACCCAGCGTTTGCAAGAAACGGCGCCGTGACGGGCGCAAAGTGGAAAGGTTCTTCATGAGGATGACTTTCCTGACAGATGACAGTTTCCCGGCATTGCACATGCCGGAATGGTTGGCGTGCAGCACCTTCGCGAAGGCACGCGCACTTGGCCGGTCTTTGGGGCACTACTGCTAAAGACCGGGTCGGGTCAGGAAAGAAGGCGCGGCGGGGCGATTTCCGGGCGTCGCGTGATGCCAGCAGCGCGATGGGCCACGGGCAGGATATGAAGCTGCTTGACCGAAAAGAGGTTTTCCAGCGGATCCTTGCGGGCAATCACGGCCGGGACAGCGCAGATGATATCGCAGGCATCGGCCACCTGTGGCGACGCCGCGCAATCATCGCAATCAGCCATCATCTGATCCATGGTTACATGAGAAATGCCTGCCCCTGCCATCGGCATTGCCGAGGCCGAGGCCGAGACAGATATATGTGTCATGCCCGCGACCGAGGCGCTCAGCAAACACAGTGTCATGAAGATATGGAGCAGCTTGTTCATAAGCCGAAAACTATCGCGATCCGGTTGGCGCGTCCATGATCTTGATCATATCGACCAAAGACATTCACGTTACGGCTAGATCGCTGGTCCGAATTCATCCTTCAGCGTTTCGGTGATGATATAGGTGCGGTACCAGACGATGTTGTCGTCGGCATCAAACAGCGTTTCGCAAAGGGCGGTATATTCCGCCATGTCACGCATCTGCAAAATCATCACCCCGGTAACTTCGCCGGTAACAACATGGCATTGGCGTACGGCATCAAGTTTGCGGACCTTGCGAATAAAATCCTGCCGGAACTGATTGCCGTGACGATGAAATTCAAGATTGATCACAGCCCCCAGCGGACGTCCGACCTGGGCCGGATCAATCACCGCGACGGTTTTGCGGATCACACCTGATTGGCGCAGCTTGGCCACACGCCGTAAACAGGCCGACGGCGACAAGCCGATCCGATCAGCCAATTCGGCATTGGGGATATCGGCGTTTTCCTGCAACTGGCGCAGGATTTTGGTATCGATCTGATCCAGTTCGGGCATATCACGCAACTCCACCGCGCCAATCAGCTTAATAACGCTTCCATATTGCACTAACATGCGCAAATACGCTGCACAAAAATCAGAAACCCGTGGCATGATCGCGGCCTTGAACGACCTTACATGCGCCTACCACCACCATTAAAACCCTCAACACCTAACCGGGTTGCCGCCCCATGCATCGTTATGCCTTTGATCTGATCAACCGCAGCCAGAAACTGTTCATCACCCTGATCAAGGTGATGTTGCCCGTGATGGTAATTGTCCGCATTGCCGAGGAGTTCGGGGCAGTTGAACTGGTATCCAATTGGCTGGCACCGGTGATGGCGCTGATCGGCCTGCCGCCGGAGGCCGGGCTGATCTGGGCGACCTGCGTTTTGGTCAGCATGTATGGTGCGGTCGGTGCCTTTGTCGGGCTGGCAGCGCACCTTGATATGACCGCCGCACAGCTTAGTGCGCTGTGTGCGATGATGCTGTTTGCCCATGGCCTGCCGGTCGAACAGGTGATTGTCAAACGGGCCGGGGCAAGTTTTTGGGCGACCACCGCCCTTCGCGTCGGTGCCGCGATCGGATATGCCGCGCTGGTGACCTGGGTGAGTGATATCACCGGATGGCTTTCCGAGCCGGTTGATTTTTCCTGGATGGCGGGGAGTGAAACCACGACTGCCGCCAGTGGACTGGCCGGTTGGATCGACTGGTCGATCCAGATGTTCAAATCGCTTCTGGTGACCTTTGGCGTGATTGTCGGATTGCTGATCCTGCTTGATCTGCTCGAGAAAACCGGGGTCACGGCGCGCATCACACAGGCGATGATGCCGGTCCTGCGTATATCGGGCATTTCACGCGACGTAGCACCGGTAACCACCATTGGTGTGCTACTTGGCATTACCTATGGCGGGGCGCTGATCATTGATGAGGCGCGCAAGAACAACTATCCGCCAAGGACGCTTTTCCTATCACTCAGCTGGTTGTCGCTGTCGCATTCCCTGATCGAGGATACGGCGATCATGCTGGCGCTTGGGGCCGATATCTGGGTGGTTCTGGTCGGGCGGGTGATCCTGACCCTGATCATCATCGCCCTTCTGGCGCGCCTGACCCTGCGCTGGGCGCCGGAGCGCGCCCAACTTGCCACGGAGAGCTCAGTTAAATGAGTTCTACAGAACTTAGATTTCAGGGCGCATAAAGACGAAGCACCACCCAACTTGTTGCTACCAAGGGACAAACCCAAATCGATTTGTCGCGAAGTTAGTACCCAGGGTATTTATTGGGTTATGGCATCAATAACGTGCTCTATAATCTGCTGCTGGGTCTTTTCAGGCATGTATGCGTGCATCGGCAAGCTGAGTACTTGGCTAGCGAGTTTTTCTGACACGGTTACGCCGCTAGAGACTACAGGGTAATGCATGTATGCGTTTTGCTGATTCAGTGGTTTTGGGTAGTAAACAGCAGTAGGAACCCCTACCTCTTTAAGCTTGGACTGAACCTCGTCTCTTCGCTCTAATTTGATGGTATATTGCGCCCAATTTGAAATTGCACCTTCTATCAAAGAAGGCGTTTCAGCAAATTCTTCAAGACTTTTACTGTATCTTTTCGCTATTTCGTTCCGCGAACTCAGCTCATCTTCGAATACTTTGAGTTTCTCAAGAAGAATAGCAGCTTGGATCGTATCAAGGCGGCTGTTTAAACCGATATTAACATTATCGTACTTTTCACCCCCCTTACCATGCTGCATTAATGATCTGATAAGTGTAGCCTTGCCATCCAAGTCTGTTAATATCGCACCACCATCGCCGTAGCACCCCAACGGTTTGGCCGGGAAGAAACTCAACGTAGTGTAATCGGCCAAAGTACCTACCCTTTTGCCGTATAACGATGCGCCGAATGCTTGCGCTGCGTCAGCAACTAGTATCAGACCATGTTCTTCTGAAACGTCTTTTATTGAGTTGTAGTTAGCCGGTTGACCAAACAAATCAACAGCGACCACCATCTTAGGTTTTAGGCCAGCCAATTTTGAGTCAGCAATTCCCTGTTTCAGGCTCTCCACTGACAAGTTGAACGTGATAGGGTCAACATCTATCAGATATGGAGTTGCACCGAGAACGCTGAATGCTTCAGCAGTAGCGACAAATGTAAATGCTGGAACAAATACAGCATCTCCGGCGCCCAAGCCCTCGGCCATACCGACTAAAGTGAGCGCATCAGTGCCATTACCACATGTCAAGGAGTGAACTGCACCGGTAAAAAGGGAAAGAGCTTCTTCGAACTCTTGAACCTCCTTTCCCTGAATGAAATCTCCACGTTCTAGCACACGCTTAATAGCTTCATCTAGAAGCGGCCCCAAAGCTTTTCTTTGGGCCTGCAAATCAATAAAAGGAATACTCATTCTGGTTTGCCGCCTACAAATTCCAGCGTCCCACAATCGTTTAACTGATACTGAGAGCCATCATGTGGGCATACGAGGTCTTTATCTAGCTTCATACCGGCACGACTAACCCAACCAACACGTTTGGCTGGAACTCCAACCATCAGCGCATAGTCAGGTACGTCCGTTGCTACAACGGATCCTGCAGCGACGAAACAATACTCACCTAAAGTATGACCGCATACGATTGTAGCATTTGCGCCGATGCTCGCACCTCGCTTGACTAAGGTCGAGCGAAACTCATCCTTGCGCTCGATATTAGCCCTTGGATTATTCACATTTGTAAATACACATGAAGGACCACAAAAAACGTCGTCCTCCAGCGTCACGCCCTTATAGACACTAACATTGTTCTGGATTTTAACCTGATTACCGATGGTTACATCCGGGCCAACAACAACATTCTGACCTAAAACGCAGTTTTCACCAATTACCGTATTCTGCAAAACGTGCGAGAAATGCCAGATTTTGGTTCCCTTGCCAATTCTAACAGGCATGTCCACATAGGCACTTTCATGAACTGTCACCGAGGCAAAATTTGGGGCACGAGATCGAGAATCTTCCATACGTTAGTTTCGCTCTATAACAAAGGAATGCATATCGCCTTTTTGCGGTTCCAAAGCTTTGCTGCGAATTGACGATACCAACTCAATTGATGGACGCACCTGATCTATACCAAACCCACCGCCGTTAAGAATATCTTGGTAACTCCGCGTATGCAGGTCTGTAAACCCACCAGAGAACTCAACTTCATCACCATCGACGGTGATTGATCGATAGGTCGTTTGACCATCTGGGGTTTGGGTTGGAAGGTCATTTCGATCGACTGAGAGGAACCAGCGGACACGCGCACGTTTGAATTCTAGATATCCTGCTGCATGGCTCGGCTCACGAACATGCACATTATTACACTGCAACTCACCGAACACAAATGAAAGCATATCGTAAAAATGCACCCCAATATTCGTAGCAATTCCGCCTGATTTCGCTTCATTTCCTTTCCATGACACATAGTACCAAGCACCGCGCGATGTAATGTAGGTCAGGTCGACTTCAAATATCTTATCGATTGGAGCCGCATCAATGCGTTGTTTTAGAGCCATAATCGCGGGATGGAGTCGGAGCTGCAAAATTGTGTAAAGCGTCCTGCCGGTATGCTGCTCCATCTCTTGCAAGCCATCAAGGTTCCATGGATTCAGCACCAACGGCTTTTCACATATTACATCTGCCCCGGATCTCAAACCGAAGCGTGAGTGCGCATCGTGCAAATAGTTCGGCGAACAAACACACATGTAGTCCACACCGTTTCCTGAACGGGATAGGACATCAATATGACGGTCAAAGCGCTCAAACTCCGTAAAAAAACTTGCGTCTGGAAAATAACTGTCCATAGCCCCAACGCTGTCTGCAGGATCAAAAGCCGCAACCAGCTCACCCTGAACTTCCTTTATCGCCCTCATGTGCCGTGGCGCGATATATCCGGCAGCTCCGATTAACGCGAATTTATTCATATCGAGAAAGTCCCAGAATCTTTATGAAATAGTGATGAGATATGCTACTTTTGTAGTATCTATTTTACGTTGCCTTAAATGAAAGAACGGCCTGAAGAACACTATCTGTGTCCTTAGCCCTAGCTAGCCAAGAATGGCTTTGAACAACTACTCTCCGCGCATTTTCAGACCATTTCAGGCGCTGATCTTCTGACTCGACGAGCTTCGACACGGCATTTGCCAAAACCTCCGGCTGCCCTGGCTCGATAACTATGCCGCAATTCTCTTCACGTATGAGTTCTGCTTGAAACGGCTGATTGGTAGCAATTACTGGAACGCCGGACGACAAACTTTCGAACAACTTGAGGGGGGCCAACCCTGTGACTGCCCGTCCCTCCAAGTTTTCGGGGCAGACTAAAGCCCCTGTCGCGCGCGCAACAATTGTAGCTAATGTCTGATAAGGCACCCGGCCATAATAGTGCACGTGGTCTAGACGTTCTGCTGCCATTTCGACAAATTCACGATCTTCGCCATCACCCGCAAAAACCACATGCATCCCAGCTGGCCAAGCAGGTTCTTCGATTGCTTCTAGGATAGTTCGAATACCCTGCCAACGAGCCATGGTGCCAAAAAAAATCAAAAACCTTCTAGGCAATATTTCTGTTAAACCGTTCACTTCTTTGGCAGCCTCAGGAGAAAACACATCTGTATTTGCGCCGTTTGGGATTAACGAGACAAACTTCTCTTCTCCGCAGATTTTCTTGGAAAGACTTACCAGACCGGGCGTAACAGCCACCACAGCATCCGACCAATTGAGTTGACTCTTCATCAACCAAGAGAAGAATGCCTTGAATCTTCTTGTATGTGGCCAGGCGATAAACAAATCATCTATTGGGCCGTTGACTTCTACAACGGTTGGAACACCGCCTATTTTAGCCCAAAGCGCCAATGGCCAAGCCGCGAAATGCCAGCGCATGTAATAAATGTCTGGCTGCCTCCTGAAAATAATAAGCGTTAAACTACGAGCAATCCCCGCCACCCGAGACAAAGCCCCGGGCAACCTACTCTGCTCATAATCAGGACAAAACAGATCAACCTGCCACCCTATATCCCTAAGATGGCGAACAATTTCGTGAACATGCGTATAGGACGCATGGCCCTCTCTGTTAGGCTCAGGACTGAGATAAGCCAGACGATATTTTTTGGTAGCCACCTGCGTCATAGCCCCAATTTTTCCGCTATATCCTTAATTATAATGCGAATATTCTTATCCGTGCGGTAGCAACTGTGGGGAACAGGGTCTGCCGCCATGACAGTATCAAACTCTCCCTGGCTTAGATTAAGCTTTTTAAGGACGTAGGCTTGATCTCTGCGAAGTTCATCTTCTTGGTACAAAGGTTTTTCGAGCTCCAACAGCGCTTGCGCTCGTGTGAGCTCACCATTTCTAACTAAAGCTGACAGATGGACTTTTCGTTTATCAATATTAAATTTGACCGGTAAAATGTACGCTTGGTAGAATTTCGTAAATATCGATTCGTAGTGTTTTCCTCCATAATATGTCCATCCAGTTTCCTCACTCAAAACTTTCATAGCAGCATCTTTGCGAAAATTAACTAGATTAAGAATTTCGACAAACTCGAACCCCATGTGGAATTTTCGCCGAATTGTACTCTTTAATAAACCCATACGAGGAAATGACGTTAGCTTAATTTCGCCAAATTTTCTGTGGATGTCTTCAATATTCGTAAGGTCATTCTTGTTCCACACCCAAGTTCTAGGCATACCGTGTTCTGTGGCAATATTGGTGCCCGAAAGAACATACCGAACGTTATGACGCTTAGCTAAATCAAACATTGACGCCATAATTGCGTGGTCGGAGAGCATCTCTATGTCGACGACACCGGCACGGATAAAACTCCGTTGTAAATCCCTGAATTCAGGCCAATTAATTACGTAGGTTTCGAGGTCAAATCCGAAAGCATCGACTAGGGTCTTAATATTCTTCACAGCAACTTCGGAATTCCATCCATTGTCGAAATGCACCGCCAAGACTCTCAAACCAAGTTTATGAGCGAGCAATGCAACGTAAGATGAGTCTACCCCGCCAGACATACCTACAACTGCATCGTATTTCCGATCAGCTGAGTAGCTGCGAATTCTATCCACCAGTTGACCGATCTTCTGCCGAGTTTCGTCTGGTGTTAGTTTAACCTGTGCCAGGCTCAACTCTGCCTGTTTGCAATGGTTACATACCCCAAACTGATCAAACGAAATTTCGGGATCTGAGGTGTCCATTACACATTTCGAACAAATTTGGCTGTCTAAAGTGCGATCATTCATTACGGTAAGACATTCTCAAGTTCACTACGGTTCGGATACGATATCAGCACGGCACGATGAGGGCCGTGATAAATGAAGAAGCTTCCGGCAGCCACGGCAGATGCGCCAGCTTTCGTTGCTTTTTCAAAATCTGCGATATCTCTAGCACCACCGCAAGCCACTATCGGAATGTCTACACAACTTGCAACCTCATTAATCAGCTGCAAATCATATCCCGATAGAGTTCCATCTTGATCAATTGCATTCAGAAGTATTTCCCCTGCTCCGCGCATAACCATTTCCTGTGCGAAGTCCTTCGGCTTTTGCCCGGTCTTCCGCGTGCCACCATGGGTCATCGCATGATATTGCCTCGTAATCCCTTGCTTTTTTACATCGATTGAAACGACAACACTTTGCGACCCGAAGCGCTTAGCCAAAATACTGACCAAGCCAGGATCATCGGCAAGAATACTGTTGAGAACGACTTTCTCCACTCCCAGGGCAAGCAACTCACCAGCCTGCCTCTCGGTTGTTATACCTCCTCCATATGCAACCGGCATAAATGCCTCGCTTACGATCTCACCAATGGCATTAAAGTCAGGAGCTCTTCCTTGCTTGCTTGCCGATATATCAAGCACCATTAATTCATCGACTTCTTTACTGTTAAATATCCGGACAGCGTTAATCGGATCACCCACGTAAGATGGTCTCTTGTAGCCCGTTGTCTTAACAAGTCCTCCATCAGCGATCAGGAGGCAAGGAATCACTCTAGTTTTCATCCTGCTTCAAGCCCTGAAAACCTCTCAAAAAGCTTCATGCCGAAACGATGGCTTTTTTCCGGGTGGAACTGTGCGCCAAATATGTTTCCTCGTTCCACAACCGCTGTTATGTCGGAGCCGTGCCACACAGTCCCTATCACATCTTCAGCCTTATGACAGACGACATGATAAGAATGCACAAAATAGAATCTGTTTTGATCTGCCGTGTCATCAAACAGACGACCACCTCGAACGAGTTTCAACTCGCTCCACCCCATATGAGGAACCCGCAGTTTTTGAGCATTATCTTGAAGGTCAAAACGCTTTGCCCTGCCATGAATCCACCCCAAGCCAGCAAGGTCGCCTTCATCGCTACCATCACACAACAATTGCATTCCGAGGCAGATACCAAGAACAGGCACTTTGCGATCCAGAACAGCTTCATTTAGTGCCTCTGTGAAGCAAAGCTCGTTTAGGCTTCGCATACCGTGATCGAATGCTCCCACACCCGGCAGGATAATCTTTTCGGCAGTTTTTATCTGTTTCCAGTCGGTCGCTATCTCTGCCTTGATCCCGAGATAGTTTAGCATATTGGTTATAGAACCAATATTTCCTGCCCCCCAGTTCACTACGGTAATCATCTCTATACCCGAACTTTAAATCGTTTCATCCACAGCCCAAAGCAAATCATTCTCCACAGCCTAGAATTGTATGGAAGATCACCATCAATCATCGCCGAGCCAATGTTGAACGCTTCTTCTTTCAGTATCCCCTGAGAGTTTTCTACGGCATCTTTGAGCATCCTTTTGAAATCGGCAGGACTGTCCTTACACACCCAAATTTCCTCCGGCGTTACAAACCCCATCTTATCTTTTCGGTTTCGAACCTTTTCCGGCAGCAACTGCTTCATTGCGGAGCGCAGAATTCTCTTAGATACCCCACCATCAAACTTATATTCATCCGGCATGCTGAGCACTAACTCAATAAGACGATAATCCATAAACGGTGCCCGACTTTCTATGGAATGCGCCATAGAGTCCCGATCCACCCACTTTAACTGCATCGGCAAGCTGGTCGCAGTTAACTGAGCGCGAGACAAACCTGAGAGATTTGGTTCCTGTCGCTTTTGAAGGCTCTGCATCGGATCGACAGGCATAATTCCCAATAACTCGGTGTTGATCCACGAAGGGCAAGACACTGAGCGCCCGCTTAATTTTCTAGCAAATTGCCGTAACCAATTAGGAGCCAGGTTATCAAGTATCTCGACAAGTAGAAAAAGAAGAGCTTTGTTCTGATATTTTCTTTGCGCTGAAAACTCTTTCAAGAACTGCCCAAATTTTCCTCTGGTGAGAAGGGAGGATAGGAAAAAACCAACATTACTCTTATATCCTGCAAGGGTTTCGTCAGCACCATGACCGTCAAGCACGACCTTTATCCCCGCCTCTTTTGATTCCTTGAAGACTCTCCACTCTGCGTAGACACTGGTCGATCCGAAAGGCTCATCATGGTGCCAGATAAGCATGTCCAAATCACGCCGCAAGCCATCATTATCAGGATAAATCATATGTTGAACGGTTGATGTTTTTGATGAGACAGAATCAATAAAATCGCCTTCATCAAATCGTTTGTCGACAGCTCTGGCTGAGAACGTGTGCATTGTTTTAGCGTCGCTTTCTCGATTAAGCACATCCGCCACACAAACGATAGATGAGGAATCTAGCCCCCCTGACAAGGCAGCACCAACTTCAACATCTGCATTTAGCCGAAGTTTTACAGCATTAACGAAGACGTTTCTAAAATTCACAACCGAGTCTTTATAAGGCTGCCTCCAACACTTTTGAGGTAACTCATACCACTGCTTTATTGGTAACGCGGAAGCTATTTCATCAATATTGCATTGAACGTAATGGCCGGCAGGCAATTGCCAAACACCTTCAAACAAGGTTTTTGAAGTATGGTCGGTTAAACCCCAGTTCAAATAATCGAATGCAGCCTTGCGTTCCAACTTGGGAGCCCAATTGGATAGAAAGGTAAATTGTTTTATTTCAGAAGCTAGAGCCAGAGACTGAGCATCCGGACGCCACCAGTACAGAGGCTTGACCCCATATCGGTCACGAGCAGCGAAGATGGTTTCGGAAATCGAGTCAAATATAACAAACGAAAACATGCCGTTAAGATGACGTAGGCAATCATTCCCCCATTCAGCGTAGGCGCAGATTAGGACTTCGGTATCAGAGTCCGAAGTGAATCCGTAACCTTTAACCTCCAACTCTGCTCGAAGTTCCTTGAAGTTATATATCTCGCCATTGAATGTGATCCAGTATCGTCTTTGAGATCCAAAACTCATTGGTTGACTCGCGGCACTGGACACATCAGTAATCGCCAACCGCCTGTGTCCTAGAGCGACTCTTGTTCTCTCTGACTTCAGTTGAAGTGCCTCTTTGCGAGTGCAAGTAAGTTTCTGTCGGCCATCTTGACTGAAAAAAGCATAACCTTGACCGTCGGGCCCCCGATGAACGATCGCATCGCACATTTTCACCAAGTCATGTGCTTGGCTTCTTGCAGTTTGTGAAATAAGCGCAGCAATTCCACACATCTTCCAAACCTTATTGTTTAGGGGATTTAGCGATCTGGCGAGCAGGAACACCTACCCAACAGGTATCCTGTGGAAGAGATCGGATTACAACTGTCCCTGCTCCAACGACAGCGTGTTGGCCTACCTCTAGATTCGGAGAAATTACTGCGCCCGCGCCAATCATAGCACCGCGCCGCAAAGAAACACCACCCGTCAGTATTGCTCCGGGAGATATCGAGGAAAAATCCGCGATATCGCAGTCATGATCAATAGATGAGCTTGTATTAACAATGACATGACAACCAATCCGGACACCTACATTTATTGTTGCGGAGGCAGCAACGAACGAACCATCGCCAATCTGCACATCGTCGGCCACAACAGCATTAGGATGAACTACGGTTGCAAAGTCTGTTATACTAATCTTAGCTGCGACCGATTGTCGTAAAGCGTTATCTCCAATCCCCACAATCACCTTTAAATCAGCTATACTTTTCTTGAGATTTGTAAGTATATCGTCTCCACCGAGAATGGGCAGACCGTCTACAAGAAGTCCTGCAGGTAAGTTGTTGTCAAGGTATCCAAGGACGGAAAATTTCCCGGATTTCTGTGCCGCAGATGCAATAACGCGAGCATGACCAGAAGCACCGGCAACTACTAGACTATCCATTTAAAGTAAACTCTTTACGTAAACTTCGCCTTTTGCTGAGTTTGCCACTACGCATCTACCATCAAATATTTGTGCATCATATGGGTTCTCAAGCGGGAGACTGTAATCATCAGCCACAAAGCGCCCTTCGGCGTCGAACCACTGCAATCGACTGTTCCCCCAGTCGGTAACGACTAAGTTTGCGTGGCTATCGAAACTTATCGATACAGGTGCGTAAAAAGCTCCGAGGCTCTTTGACGCTTCCACGGACTTTGCAGTACGTACCCACCCCTTTTTCTCACCTCCAAGACATCCGATAAATTCGCCGTCAGGGCTAAATTTCTGCAACCGGTGATTCCATGTATCGACAACGATCAGGTTTCCTTCATGATCAGTTCTTGCCATATGCGGCCGATCAAAGAAACAAGCACCACTTCCAGGCATGAAACCTTCATTTTCTCTAAACCCAGGCCTCCCGCCCCCAAGTGCGCCTTTCAGTGACATTGTATAAGTGTCATATGCAAACACTGCGTTCAAGCGATACTCAGTAACCCAAAGAAGACCATTTGCACCTAAAACCCCGGTGGCGGGTCCAGCCAAAGTAGGCTCATTATCCTCTCCTCTCCCCCATACTTTAAGGAGGCTCCCCTCCGAAGAGAGCATAATGACGCCGGGATCATAATATGTGGTAACAAACATCGCACCATCAGCCGCAACTGCAATCGAATGCGGGCCATTAAAGTCCAAAGGTTTTCGACGCTTGTGTGATTGCACCCGACCATTTAGCACTTCGACTGGGGATGACCACCCGGCGACATTGTCTAGCCACTGAAAATATTCGAGTTTCGCATCGAACCGAAAAATACAATGCAAATCCATGTCTGCAACGTAATATCTTCCCTGCAGATCTGCAGCTAATCCAAAAGGCCTTCCAAAACCAGTGAGACAACACGCTCCCGAGATAGTTTCTCGGCTGATGACCGGGCGAAACCGCGAAAACAACTGTCAAACACCAAAAATCTGGTTGATGAGCCGCATCGTATGAAGGCTATCTTCAAGGCTAACCGCGTGACTTTCCTCCCCCCTCACCCGAGCGATGACAGCCTCGGCCTGACGCAAAAAACCGGCCTTAAACTCAACATCAATCGGATCAATTTCCACGGGATTTTGAACGCGTTCATTCACATTTTGGTAAGCTGCTTTTTCCAGTGGTTGCATTACCCACCGGCGGCTTGGAGTACTCAAAGCACAAGCCCATGGCCCAGGCCCCTTCCAAATCCCTTCATATAAAGCGCTATCACCACTATCAAAGTTTATGTGAGCCAGAACCACTTCAGTATCTGCACCCTTCCAAGGCATAACAGGCTGAACATTTGTAACTTTCCCTCTGCATAGGCAAAGCATCATATCAATGACGTGAATAGAATTGGCATACATAAATTTCTGCACAACCTCTTCAGGATGCCCATGCAAGCGAGCCTCTTCGTAATTTTGTTGATCCTGAACATGAACGTAGCGGTGCTCATTTCGTTGTTCAACATCGAGAAGAATATTTTGCAAGCTGCTGTAAAACCTACGATTAAACCCGACCATAACAGGTTTATCTCGCCCTTTTGCCGCAGCAGCTATATCTTCTGCATCACTCAAGTCGTAGCCAGCAGGTTTCTCTAGTAAAACGGCCCAATCATGAACGAAGACCTCCTTAGCGACAGCATTTGCTGCGAGCTCAGGAACAGCAACTACCACCAGATGTGCAGCACTTTTTTCCTTTAGCTCCGCAATGTTGTCGCAGACATTGCCAAAGTTGTGCTCTTGTGCCAGAGCTTCGGCTTTCGCACGGGTCCTGCTGTAGATCCCGGTAACTTGCACACCATTCAGAGCACTAAAAGCCCGAATGTGCTCCTTTGCCATCGACCCTGCGCCGACTATTGCCACATTAATCATTTAACCTCTCACAACTAACAGCAGCTATCTAACACCGCATTACTCAGAAGCTCTAACAACGTCCTCGTATGCGCACATTTCTTCAATAAGGGCGACAATTCGATCTGCAGACTTCCCATCCAGCATCCCCCAACGATGGGCGGCCAGCTTTGCATCACGCTGAAGATCCCGAAACTTGTCACAATTAGGCCTGAGGCTTTCAAGCGCATTCTTGAAACTATCCTCTGAGGCAACGGTAAGCACGCCCGGCACCCCCTTGAAATCGTCATAGTCGTAGTGGAAAAGGTCATAGTTAACAACGGGTACTTCGCAAGCAATGGCCCACCTGATCGTAGCCGAAGCAAAAGCCAAATAAACATCAGACAAAGCTACTAGCCTAGCTGTATCAAATTCAGTAACAATAATCCCATACTTTTCGAGCCCGATTCCCATTTCCAAATTATTGGGGTGCGGGCGGAAAATTACATCATAAACATTCGTGAGAGGTTTAAGGAGAGTTCCCAAGCGAACAATGAACTGGTGGAAGTCGCTGTATTCGAAACCGGAAGGACAACAACCGGATTGATCAGGGCATCCCCCAACAACCAATATAGGCTTATCCCCCTCGATATGCAGGTCGCCCTTCAATCTGCTCACTTCTTGTGCTTTATTATTTTTAAACTGTGCCAGATGATCATCCGAAATTGACCCAACCACTCTTATTTTTTTTTTCGGAATTCCGGACTGCAGATAATAATGTTTCATTGCCAAATTTTCGACCGCGATCACGTTTGCAAAACCCGAATTCATCATCCAAGGATTTGGCGGAGAGGTTTTAGTGAGAATCTGCCCCAGAATATAAGGAGCTGGCATTCTTACCAAAGATACCCCATCTTGGCTCATAACCCAATTCGGGAATAGTTTTCCCATTGCGCGGTTCCAGATTCCTTTCAAATGATAATGCGCATTTCCACATAAACTCTTGAATGCCTCTTGTTCATTTGCAATCGTGTATGGAATTATTACTGTCGGTATATTTAACTCATGCCCAGCTTTAATTATTAGCGGAGATATATACCCAACTACATCTTCAGGAACGATGATAACATCTGGACTTGATGTTTTGACGACCCCCTTCAACGCTCTTTTTTCAGATAAATAAAAACAAACAATTCTAACCGAATTATACAGAATCAATAAAGTCGTATATTTTGTCAAAAACTCCTTTATTTTTCCCAAAAAAAGTCTTTTAGAGAGCGCTAGAAGATAATCATATAATCTTGTGAAACTAGATAATCTATCTGACGATGCTTCTGTTTTGGAACGCCTTCCCATACCAATTTGGCGTAACTCAACGTGAGAGAAGTCACCTTCATTCTCCTCTTGTTTAATGGAAGCAATGATATCAGTATCACTTCCGGTTTCCCCATGAAAATACAGGAAATGAATTTCCCAACCTTTATTTTTCAAAGTTTTAGCGCATCTCCTCATTTCGACATAGTCTGATGGTCTCTGAGAAACAAGAAGAGCCCTGCCTGAAGAGGCCTTATGGTTTATCTTCAAAGCACTAAATCCTCAACTGAAGGCGCATCAACGCTATATATACCGACTTTAGCAGTCAAATATGAATTGGAAACATCAGAAACATCGCTATTAAGCTCTTTGTTAAACTTCCCAACTATTTGGAAAAATTCGCTTTTGTCAAAGCAAGGAACAACGAATTCCGCCAACTCTGGCATTCTAAAGGTCTCGTCAATCCCCATTCCACTATTACGCTCTTGCAGCCCAATTACCGACAACCCGATTCCGATTGCTTCAACCATCATCAATGAAGTGTATCCAACAACTACATCTGAGGCTATGATTGCATCGAAAGCCTCAACGTCATCAGGCACAACAGAAACAGTGCTGGGATATTTCTTGGCTAATTTGCGGTATTCTCGCGCGCTTTGCCGCTCAAGCGGGTGAATTTTTATACTTAAATGGAACAGGTTACTTTGTGCACTTGTCATGCCTTCAAGCACATTCGTCCAGAAACTAATAGCATCTCTCCGGACGTAACCTTGAGTGGGGAATAGTAACTTTAATGGTCTAGGGCCACCCGGTTTTTCAAGTTTCCTTTGCTGCGACCACAGTTGCCGATACTCTTCAATCAGAGGATTTCGCGCGACAAGGATGTTTTCTGGTGACCAGTATCCGGCTTGGCGTAATTGCCTTGCCCATACCTCCCCAAAGACTACTTGGGAATCTGGGATCGCCCGCATGAAAGGCACATACCTGTGGCGTTTACTCCAAGAGTAGTCTGGCTCCCTTGTACTAAACATGCCGTGCTGGATTTCAGTTACATGGATCCCCAACGATTTTGCGGCAGCAAGTTCGGGAACTTTTCCGTCGGCGTCTAAGACGATGACCTTACTGACCCGAGAACGAGCCAAAAGGCACCTAGTAAATAAAAATCTACAGCAAAAGCGAGCTAGTTGGTCAGAAATTAGATTAAATACCTCGTTCACATCAAGATGTGGGAATTCTTTTAAGAGCTCATCGGATAGAAGCTTAGCAATTTTTTGTTCCTTCTCTCTTTTTCTGAGGACACTCGCAAAAACCGCAACTACCGAACTAATTCCATAATCTTCAATTTCCCCGGGAAAAGGAAACCGCTTTCCTGCACGCCCCCAAGGAAAGCGATAATGTATCCATGATCGATTTCGTTCTATTCGCTCAAGATTTCCAAGATGAGGGTGAAGTTTCTGACCACTTGGCAATAATACAGGCCGCGCCTCATAGAATACAGCGCCACTCTTATGAGAGGGGTACGACAAGTTGGCGACAACCTGCCATAAGCCTGAAGATATTCTAAGGACAACCTCCGAGAACGCTATCCGGCTCCCCCCTTCAATAGCAACCGAATTGTTGAGACAGTATAGCCATAGTCTCTCTTTAACTATCGGCCATGCCCACCAACCGCGGAATGAAGTCTCAAGAATTACAGGATTATTGTCTAGACGAATAAATCGCGAGTTTACCTCTTCGTGACTTGGATTGGGGAGTACCTTAGCGTGCATTGGTTGCTACAAGAGAACTATGAATGTGATTAAGAACGATTTCAGGGGCTTTAATAGGACTTGGCAAGTGCTTTGCTGCAGACCAATACTTCTCTTTAACCCGCTTAGAACCGGCCAACGCCAAAACACTCGATAGGTCTCGAACGTCGTTAATTGCCAGAACCAAGCCCGATTTTAAGTACGGAAATTCATCGAGTTTAACCATCTTGTGGAAATAATCGATAATCTCTGGATCAAAAAACAAGGAGACCGGTGTGATAAGTGGAACCTCAGAAAAATAGTTCAAATAGGCAACATCATAGGTGCAATTTGAAAATGCGCTACATACGACATCACACGTCAAAAGAGAGTGCTCGACATCTTGCCCCTGGCAGATAACACATGGCATCCCAGCATCCGCAAAACGCTGAACGGTCCAACGTATATCGCCTTTATCTTCTCTGGGATGTGGTCGGTATAGCGCTTTGTATTCTCCCTTTTGAGCGATCATTGCATCGACCCATGCATTCAAAGTATTCCTGTATCCTTTAACCCAGTGCAATGCCTGCCCATAAAACCCAACGACAGTTGTTTCTTTGGATGCACCAATTCGCCTTCTTTCTTTTTCTCTAATCGCATTAATATCCATGCTTTGGTAGGCGGAGTGCCGAGGGGACCCCACACTGACAGCATTAAGCCCATGACGGTTTTCGCTTAGACGCACAGCCTCATCGTCCAGGGCGAAATATAGCTGAGCTCGGGCCCCAAAAAACTGGTTAGCCTCCCCCCAGAAGTCTTGCATAACGAATTTTGGCCCCTTGAAAACAGCTGTAATTGCTTCATCCAGCCCCCCATCAAATGGAGTAGACAATCCACTCAAAACAGCGTCTGGCTTCAAAGAATCGATCAGATCCCGCGATTTTTGAAGTAGATTTTCCCCTTCAACCGAAGGCATTTCTTTAGCGGGCGGAAGATCCACTACGGTGGTTAGAAAGCCTGCCTCATCAAAATACCTGCTCGCCGGCTGCTGCGTAACGATATCGATATGAAGGTCATCAAAGTTCCTAGAACATTTAGCTATTTCGATTAGATGAAGAGCTGCTGCAGGATCTCTTGCTGTAAGAAGTATTTTGTATTTCAAAGATATTAGTCCTTAAAAATATTTAGAATCACTTCAGCGCGATAACGGGACATTTTCTCAAGAAAGAAGAATTTTTTCCATTCACTTTCTAAAACTTTTGACCCGGAAAGCTCTCCATTGACAAGAACCATCAATGATCGAAGTGCGAGGGATCTAAGAACTTGAACAGGTTCAATATAGACGCTTTGTAGTTCTGTCTTTATTTGAGATCTATATCCATGCAGGAACGCCTTTCCTAATCGGCTTGCTTCCAAATCGTTGTCTACACGAACTAAAACAAAACGCTCAATTGCAAATAAAACCTCGTATTCAACAGGAAGAACGCTATGAGCAGTATCTTCAAAATCCATAAAAACAGGAGTGTTGTTCAAAATCAGCACGTTACCGGGGTTAACGTCCCCATGCAAAGGCTGTGTGAACCATTGAGATCTCTCAAAATCAAGTTCTGCGTCGTTCGCTAAGTTTAAAAGACGTTGCGGATAGGGGCCTAGTTCCACTCCACTACTCACAATATATTGTCGAGTTTTTGATAAGGCCTTTAATCTTTGCGCAGTCCTAAGCCTCCAACGTTCACGATGAGGCACGTTCCTTAGAGCCTTATGCAACTTAGCAAGGCTAACACCAAATGCAAAAAGCTCATCTACAGCTAACCCAACACGACGCCCCTCAAGATAGGGCATTTTGACGATGACTTCGCCACTCGGCAGTCGGTACTGACCTGACGCAACAACTACAGGAACTTTGTTAGAAGCGAGCCACGCGCTGGCTTTTTCTGCCTCTTCTGACTGACATACTTCACTGTCTTCTAATATTTTAAAAATGAATTTCCGGCCGTCTGGCTCGTCGAGCCTAAACATTCGATCAGACACAACGTCACCAAACTTTGCTGCCCAGAACTTCCCTTCGGAACCAACAACTTTTGCTATTTGGAAAGCGATATCTTTGGAAGCGACCTCCCAACCTGGTATCGCTGGCTCTAGCCCTTCCCAAGCTGGTGGGCGAATACTAAAGTTACTGGGCGACATCGGCCCACTGAATCGGCAGCCCAGCCAACACTTTTCTCGAGAGTTTCCGACCGCGAACACTATCCCAGTCTTGAACTGGGATGCCGCGACACGGAAATGCAAAACGCACGTTACCGAAATCAATAGGGTCGCCAACACTCATATCTTTGGCCGCCACTAGGCACTGACGCTGTGAAGTTCCTATCACTCCCTCAATCGGAATCCCTATGTCTCGTTCGAAATTACCGAGAGATAACCAAACATTATGTACCGAACGCAGGACTTCTGGCAGATCATCAAGATCCATGGTGTGTGAAATATCAATATCGAGATCATCAGGATCGACATGCACCCCCTTTTCGACAACAGCAGCTCCGAGAGCTATTGCTGCATAGAGCATTTCAATGCCGGTGTGATGATCAGACAGGCCTACAGGCAGATTGAACCTCTCCCTGTAGGTTTGAAGTATCCTCAGGTTATGCGCTTTTGGCAATGCTGGATGGCCATCGGGACTGTGTTCGACAACAATGTCATTACATCCGGCCTCCCTCGCCGCTTTGACCGCCATTTCGACTTCTAAGAGAGTTGCACGGCCAGTATCTATTACAAGAGGCAGCCCCTTAGTAGCGCAGTGCCGAATTAGTGGAATATGCACCAAATTTGCTGAGGCTATCTTTAAGGAGCAAGCTCCTATTTCATGCGCAAAGTCTGCTCCTTTGAAGTCGTAAACAGATACAATAAAGGGCGCCCCTGCATCACTACAATTACGCAAGATCTTCTCGTAGCTGTTGAGTGAGAGTACCTTACGCTCTATTAAATCTCTGTAGTTTTCCTGCTGTACTCGGCCATCTTTAGATGCATACGTTTCAAGTGTGTCACCAGGCAAACATATCTCCGCATCGTGGAGAATTTCCGTTTTTAGTACCATTGGCTGTTCAGCGATTGATTGCCCAATGCCAATTATCCGCTGGACCATTTCTGAAGCCAACTCAACATCTTGACCAAAAAAACCCCCGATTTCCGCTAAAAACACCGGTGGCTTATCTTCCGAGTTGAGCTCATATCCGCCCAGCGAAAAAGAATGCACCATTCGAAATAACCCTTAACGTTAGTTTATCTGTTGGAAAGCCGAGATCAGATGCTTGACTTTATTCAGTTAATTTTGGCAAAGCCACGCTTGGGGCGTTTTCCATCACGCCCCAGAGCTTCTGCTTTGTACGATTGAGAATGTGCTCGTTCTTAATGTATACTCCGTTTTAAACAACTTCTTCGAGAAGTTTACAGTAGACGGAACCCCTTCTCAAAAACGAATTAAAACGCAGAATCACACTTGTGCACTTTCAACCAACACACTTCGTAATTCACCACATAGCTTTCGCAACCTAGCTATTTCGTACGATGGTGACAAAATACGTCAAAAGACATCATGTTCAACAATCGATCCAAAAAATTAAACCAAGGCGATCGTGAGGCTACAACAAACAGTATATCCCAGCACCTCTCGGGTAGCTATTATCCCGGCAAATTAAAGTTCACCCATTAATTTTACGTAGGGCAAAAGCACGTAGTCGGGATAGAAGACGCACCGCTATAGCTTATTTTTGGGGCTTGTGTACGATCATAAAATAGTGATCAATCATAATCTTAAGGCCATTGGTTAGCTGCAAATCTCGATATTGCGTCTGCATTGTCCAAGTTCTTATTGGATCCTCCCGTCTTGGAATATCGAACGGTATCTGGAAACGCTGTAGCTCGAGCCTTGCCCCCAGGTCCGCCACTAATTCTTCAATGGTCTCCCTACTGAATATATTCCAACCAGTCTCCCAAGAACCCGGAGAACCATCAGGTCGCTTACGATGACGTATCATCGCGTCAACACCAAACTCGTTCAGAGGAGATAAGACGACAATTAACCCCCCCGGTTTAGTAACTCGATAGAGATTGTCCCAGTACGCATTTATTTCTAACTCATTAAAAATAGACATACAGCCTATTGAGGTAACGAGGTCAAATTTTTCAAACAAAGAGGCGGGTAACTCCAGCGCTGAGGCACGCGTAAATTGCGCCTCAGGGAGAAGCCTTGATCCCACATCTAAAAGGCTCTGAGTTACATCAACACCAACTAGTTCACACTCTTTAAATTCCGTCGACAAGAATCCAAGTAATTCGCCAGCGGCACAGCCTACATCCAAAACACTAGAACAATCCTCACCAATGCGCTTCTTTAGGATGTTTAGTAGCGACTTAAACGTCTCCTTCGGCTCATTACTCCAACCTTCATCTATGTAATGCTGATGATTTCTGTAGGTTGCATTACTCAAAATATGCCTCCTTACGAGCCTTCAAAATTAGTTCAGCCAACTGGAAATCAAATTCGTCGTCAATATCCACGCTATCAATTCTACTCATCAAATAAGGGACGCTTGGTTTACAATAGAATCTTTGTTCAGCTCTAAAAATGTCTGCATTTACTACATATATAGCGCCATTCTGCTGGTAGACGTCAGTCATATTTTGTCTGCGCGCTTCCATGTCCCGGTCAGTTGTAAACGGGCGAATTTCTGAATTCTCAATGAGAACCGTTTTCCCCGGATGCACAGCCACTTCACAAATGCTCATTGCCGAAGCCCCGTTGGCGTTTTCATACGCGCTAATACATTCGTCAATATTTTCCGCTGTCCTCAATGGAGATGTCGGTTGCAACAAGACCACAGTTTCTGGGTGAACACCCTGACTATCTAAAGTCCGCAATGCGTGGATAACTACTTCGTGATTTTGGGCAGTATCTGATGCTAGTATACTAGGCCTTTCAATTACGTTGGCCCCAGCAGCTGCAGCGCAAGTAGCTATTTCGATGTCGTCAGTAGACACATAGACTGCGTCTATTGCTTTAGCACTCAAAGCTGCCTCAATTGAGTACACCACAAGCGGTTTGTTCAATAGTAATCTTACATTTTTTCGCAGAATTCCCTTTGAGCCCCCGCGAGCCGGTATTATTGCGACAACTTTCGCGTTTTCTTCTTCCATGTTCACCAACTACTTCGAAGGAGCCATTTGTGAGAGATCAACAAGGGATCGGAATTGTAGACACTCATTATAAAGTTGTTCAAACGTTCCTGTCTGCAGTATACGCCCACTATCAAGCATAATAATCCTATCGCAATCACGTAATGTACTGAGCCGGTGAGCAATCATTATGATTGTGGAGTTTTTCCTGATTTCACAAAGGGCATCACTGAATGCCTTTTCATTAGCCGAGTCCAAGCCGGAAGTCGCTTCATCAAAAACCAAAAAATCTGGTCTCTCATAAAGCACGCGGGCAATCCCCAAACGCTGTCTTTGCCCACCGGAAAAACGGGAACCATCCTCTCCTACGAACTCGTGAATCCCATTTGGGAGGGTGCTTACAAATTCCTTCATTTGAGCTATCTCGAGGGCTTCCCAAACTTTCTGCTCATCAATATCTTCCGAAGCTTCGCCGAAGGCCACATTACGAGCCACCGTATCTTCGATAATAAAAACCGATTGAGGAACAAAACCGATATGTTTGTGCCAAGCACGCAAGTTTTTTTGCTCGCTAAGAGGCACATCATCAACCAAAATTGTCCCATTTTTGGGCGCAACCAAACCCATAAGAAGGGCAACTAGAGTGCTTTTCCCAGCTCCTGAGGCACCCGTAATCCCAATAGTTTCTCCCTTGAAGATCTCAAAATCCGCGCTCTCCACCGCGCAAGCCTGTGATTCTGGGTAGCAATATGAAACATCTTTGAAAGTAATTTTTGACTTGAAGGGTAAAGGATCAGGCTCAGTTACAGGCTTAAATATTCCTCGCTCAAGCTGATGGAATTCGTCAGCAATTATATCCACTGCATTGTTACTGATGTTCATCAATTGTAGCGAACCTAAAATTCGGTTTATTACCGGTGTCAGGCGAAAAAACGACGCCGCAAGGAGACCCAAAATAGCTAGTCCTGGCTGCTCTTGAGTGCTAAAAAACATCACATAGGTCACGACCGACAATATGCCAACGATAACCGCTCCCTCTGTTACCAGAGGAGGAATAGTTGCCATGAAGTTATAATGGGCTTGCCTTCCAAAGTTTCTAAACTCCACTTTCGCATATGCATCTAAAAAGAAATTTTCTTTTGCAGTTAATTTTGTTTCTTTAATCATACCAATAGACTGACGCATTATACTTTGGCGAACTTTGAAAAGATCGTTCAGCTCAGCCCCGATTTTCTTAAAAGGCCCTCTCATGAAAGCGTAAAGTGCCCAAGAAACGAAAGCGATTAGCAACAAGCTAAGCAACATTTCTGCAGGCAAAACAAAAGTTAGTAGAATACAAAGCCCAATTAATATTGCGAAATTAACTAGTAAATTAATAAAAGGCGCAATAAATTGATCATATACAGCGGCCGTCAACGCCATATTTCGAATGATTTCTGAACTAGACTTGGCTAAGTGAACGCTATAGTCAGAGAAGAGATAAATATTCATCAATCTCTTTGAAAGATCTCCCTTCCATTGCGCTAAAGAACGCATCTGCATCCAATTGAACATGAGCATATAAGCGTTCTTACCAAGCAAAACTAGCCCAATCAGTCCAATAATAGCTATCGACAATGTAGTGTCTGATTCAATTCCAACAAAGTCGACTACTTGAGGAAGATACGGAATATTGGCAATTTTGTCAGGTGCAACTATAACGACTAGGAGCGGGAACACCAACCCCACCCCTGTCATTTCTATAAGTGCAGCAACAAAGCTTAGAACGACAAAGCCAAAAAATTGAGCCCAGCGAACAGATATTTCAGCTGCCACAAAGTCTAGCCCAACGGGAGACAAAGTTAGCCTTAGAAGTTTTAGCAGTTTTGACATGTAACCCTACTCGTCACGTTCTGCATATTTAAGCTTTTCACTAGGCGTTGTCACAAACAGTGCGCCTTAATTGCCATTGATTCCCTTCAAACTTCCAAAGGTGTGGTGAACGAAAAGTATTAGTTAACCTATCAAAGTATTCTCTATTCATTTCCGGGTGCTCAAACATTTTCGATGCTACAGGAAAATCTTTTGGGCTAATACTCAGGTAATCGAAGTTTTCCTTCTCAAACCTTTCGGAATATTCCCCATCAAATCGACGCACTAGACTAATTGCTTCATCTCTATCAATTTCGCCATTCCTAATTTCTTGCGAAGAATCATAGGTTGCGCGCCCAATACCAAACTTGATGAAAGTAGTATAGTAGTGCAGGTCATCAATCTTATCGTCAATGGAGCTATATTTGCTGTAGGTTCCTGCAGAACGCTCAGGAGCGGCCTCAAAACCACCATGCTCGACAGAGTAGTAGTAACATTCTTGCGGGTGCCACGGAATGTAATAACCAAGATAGTGCACGTCGACGTTTGCCTGCTTCAGTAACTCTGGATTTGGTGGCATATATGGCTTCAAATCGTGCTCACTCAGACCAAATGAGCTTTTGAGCTCAGCAACGGAGGTTCCCGCCAAGTAAATTTGGGATTGGTCTGGACTAGAAAAGAATTCCCAGTCTTTTGTCGCTTTGTCATCGGCAGCAGACGAATTGCCATATTCCGTCGGATTCTCGCCATAAAACACCAACGGGATGCCAAGCTGAGCAGCCATTTTAGGGGGGAAGTACATCTGTCCCATAATAAACGGCTGGAACGGATGGAACATCTGCTCCAACGCCAAACGCGTTAGAAGCCTATGAGCACGTCCATTGGGAGTGAAAAGATAGTTGTCGAACCCTGCATGCATCCAAGCTTGGAAATTTCGCCAGCCCCAATCAGTATATATATGGGGGGCCCAAGTAACAGTCAGTGGGTTCATTCCATATTCATACTTGAGCTTGTGAGCAGCAAAAAAACTATCCTTGCCTCCCGACCCGGGCACAAGACAATCGTATCCGCCGTCGTTCCGTCTATATCTGTCACATAGTTCACGGAGCCGTTGTTCACGCTCAACCCAATCAATATTCTTCTTTTTCTCAGCAATTCTGCAAGCGGCGCACACACCTTCATCGTCGAAGTCAACAGTCGGCTTGTTTGAAGCCCTAGTATGTTTGTACTCCTTTTCGGAGTTTGGCTTCTGGTTGCTATACGTACACGATTTGCAGAACTTCACGTTAGATGGCAGGCCATAAAACGGCTTGGCATCTGAAACATCTGCGGCGTATTGCGACAAATCTACGGGCTTTGGGTACGGAATGCGTTCCATAATGCTATCCTGTTGTTACTGTTTCGCTACAAAGGGCTGTTTTTTGGGGCTTCATAGCGACCTATATAGGCATTAGTCGCCGCAGCGTTCTCGCGGCTTTACTTTGGCTACGACTCAGAACAACATCATTCAGATGTCGGCAGTCTAATCTGGTTGCAGACGGTCATGATGAGTTAAATTAGGCAAGCTATCCAATAGGTACAAATTTAGCTCTGCAGTAACTGATTTTGAAGCCACCTTCAACCCGTATGAGGAGGGAAAGGACTCCAATGCGGCTCAGAGTCTTGTGAGCTAGTAATATCGAATGCTCAGCGACGGCAAGAAAAAGGCAGACGTTTCCCAAGTTACCCTTAAACACCAACCTTTAGAGCGACGAATCACCAAACCGATAGACCTCCATCGACCATCACATTTTGGCCGGTGAAATAGCTTGAAGCGTCTGACGCTAAGAACAAAATGGCTCCGTGCAGTTCGTCATCCCTACCCATACGCCCTAGTGGAATGCGTGCGCTGTACTTTTTTTTGAAGGTCTCGTTTTGCCCACTTTCAACTCCTCCCGGAGACAAAACGTTCACACGAATGTTTGCTTCTGCCCAATATGTTGCGAGATAGTTAGAAAGACCTATCAAGGCTGCTTTTGAGGCGCTATAGACTGCGGGTGTGTTAATTGCCACCCCCATGTATTCAGAGCCTTCATAAATCCTTTGGTCAGGCGCCAATACACCGTAAATTGAGGACGTATTAATTATACTCCCCCCGTTCCCCTGCTTGACCATTTGTCCGCCTACGGCCTGAGCGACCAGAAATGCGCCGTCGATGTTTATCGACATCACCTTACGCCAAAGATCAAGGTCATAGCTTTCGAACGGAGCAAAAAAGGCATTGAGATCGTCTGCTTTACTTGCTGCATTGTTCAATAAAACATCGATAGAGCTAAATTGTCTAACGGCAGAATTTACCATTGATGTCACACTATCCTTGTCCGCAACATCACATGCCAAAGGCATTATCTGAGCGCCTGGAACATTTTGGAGAATGTCCTCACAGGCCTTTTTAGCTCGCTCAATGGTTATATCGACAAGCACTACTGAAGCACCATACTCGGCGAGTACCTTGCAAAACCCCTTGCCTAAAATACCTCCACCGCCCGTAACTAGTGCAGTTTTTCCCGTCAGGTCAAAGTGTTTATGCATTGGAGACCTCAAGCATCTGAGATGGGGGCATCGATTTTGCCAGTCGAATCAAATTCATCGTACCGATAACGCTGTCTGGTGCTATTGGAGGTTTACGATCGACAACCATATTAAAAAAGCGCTCAAGAGTTCGCCGGAATGCCATAAAGTTATTGGCTAACTCCAAGTGCAAATTTCCGTTTTCTCCGTAAATGTTTATTCGAAAAGTCTTAGCAACCTTTCCGAGGCAATCCAAGCGAAGCGCAACGTCATTGTCGTAGCGGATATCATAAGACTCGTAGCCGGTATCCGCCCGAGAAATAAATCTCGGCTTACTGAATCCAAGTCCAGAGAGAGCATCCAAGATATGAATGCCGTACTTATCAAGGTCATTCACCACCGTCGCAGATACAAATCGAATATCGCCAATTTTATCCTTATTCTGTGTATATTCTTCAAGTTCGATCGCATAACGAAGGCCAGAGGTTGACATCAGCAAGCCAGCCTTGAGATATGGCTGGAAGGCCTCCAGTTCTGAAATATCCAGACTCAAAGGTTTATCAATGAAGACAGGGATACCAGCTTCTAGGAATGGCATTGCAAATTTCGCATGCGTCTGCCAATCGTCCCTGGCAATAATTAAAGCGTCAATTTGCCCCAGCATTTCTTCAGGCGCTTTAACTGCCCGCTCAATATTGCAAGCTGCGCATAGCTTCTGAGTCAAGGAGTGATCCTGCGTCCACGCACAACAGATTCTCGCGTCGCCAACCCCAAACCTGTCAGCAGGCTGGCGACTTAGATAATCAAGAATAACTGGCCATCCGGCCTCAGAAAATGCTTTGCGATCATAGCCGTTTACGATCGCCGAAAAGGAAAACGGATGACCGTTTCCCTCGCTGAAGCCAATGATGCCAGTACGGATCACCATACTGCCCATCCCCCGTCAACACATATGTTCTGCCCCGTAATATAGGCACCAGCGTCACTGCATAGCAGCCCAGCAGCTCCTTTAATATCAATTGGGATACCGATACGTCCCATGGGATTTTTTGCTTTAAGCCTCTCGATAAAATCCGGGTTTTCTAACTGCGTGCTTTCGAACGGAAAGGGGCCAGGACTAATACAATTGACCCTGATACCTTGAGGCGCCAAGAAGCTCGCCAAATATTTAGAAAGCTGTATAACCCCAGCTTTAGCCGCCCCGTAACTTGGTGGGTTTGCGAAACGTTCACTGTCATACATCCGATAATCTGGTGCGACGTGACCGTACATCGATGCAATATTCAGGATAACACCGTTTCTCGGAGACAGGAGCGGAACGGCCGATTTAATAGTTCGAAAAACACCATTCAAGCATACTTCGATATCCAGATCCCAATCCTCATCCGAAATCGACTCAAATGTATTCTTGCGACCTGACCACCCGGTGTTGACCAAGATATCCAGTCCGCCCTCTGTAACCTTCGACGCCTCTTCACAAAGTTTTCGGATTGAATTTCGATCCGTAATATCCACGCCCAAAGCTTGGTGATCACCCTTGAACCTCTCAGACAACTGTTTCACAAATGTCTGACACTTTCCCTTGTCGCGGCTAGCGACAATTACCCGAGCACCAAGCTCTGCAAGAGTGTACGAGATCTCACCACCAAGAAGACCAGCACCACCGATAACTAGCGCATCTCGACCTTTTAATGACAAAAGGTCGTTTAGGCTGCGCGCTTCTTTAGGATTCGAGTATGGCGTTTGCAATTATAAGATCCTTTCTATCATCAATATCTATCACTTTGTCTTTAGAGATAATCTCAGCCCCGATCTTACCAAACAGAATATTGGGTCCGTTTGTCGGAAGTCTATCGGCTCGGAAAGCGTAAACAGCACCGTTCAGCTGATAAGCGGCGGAAAGTTCCTGACGGGGTTTCCATGGAATTGCACCATCGATGAAAGGCTTTGGGATACCTTGTTCAATCTTCCAACATCTTTCCGGATTGATCTCCGCACTATGAAAAGTCGCAATTGAATCTAATTCTTCATCTAGCATTCTTCTCAGGCAATTTAAGATCATCTCAGGAGTGCGAAACGGAGATGTCGCTTCGAGCAGCACAATGATGTCGGGAGCTTTACCCTCTTGCTGCTGCTGACTAAAGAAATGCCGCACAGCATCGACCACAAGAGCAGAATCCGTTGCAAGTTCGTCCGGTCGCCAGTGAATCTTTGCTCCTAGATCTGCTGCAACCGTACCGATTTTCTCGTCATCTGTGGAAACAAACACTTCATCAATTTCGGGCGTGGCAAAAGCAACATCAACAGGCCACGCTAGCAGAGGCTTACCCCCCAGATCACAAAGATTCTTGTAAGGAATCGACTTACTTCCCCCTCTAGCAGGAGTGAGAGAAACGACCCTTTTCCCATTCAACATTATTCAAGCGCCCACTTAAGATTAAGGCAATTAATCAACTCTCACCTTCTGCAAAAATCTATGCCCAAGGGAAAACTTGGTCATCAGAGTTATCGTTTGACCCGATACTGACAAGGACCGAGCTCTTTTGTGCAGAAGCGTAAGCTGCGGCTAAAGATGCGACAATTTTCTTTCCGTTCCCACCGGACGGATAATTCTCCCCTTGCAACAACGCTGACATAACCTCACGGGTAGGCCCAACGTTATCTGCCTGCGGGAATGCTATTGTTTTTCTATCCCATGGCATCCCGTATCGGGTCATAGGTTGACTTTGATGCTCCAAGAGGCGCGCTGTAACGATCATCTCGCCCTGCAACTCATCAACAAATACGTGACCAAATTGGGTCGCATACATTGACGTCATTCCGTGCCCTTGATCATGACCTATGCTCAACTTCAACCTTTGACCATTTTCAGAAATAAAAAGAAATTCTCCTGCCTGATCAAAGTAACGAGGGCCTCGAGGATTCTGAAATGGCTCACCTGTGAAATGGCCAGAAACTCTTGAAGGCCATGTCCCGGTTAAATAATTGAATGCCTCAATGTAATGGGATCCATTCATTGCCAGTCCGAAACACCCTGCAACAACATTCATGGAAGCAAGGAGACCCAATTCACCACGCTCGAGCTCCTTCTTCACCAATGCATACTGCGGCATAAAGCGCATCTGGTGGTTCACTGCAAGAGCAGTTCCTGATTTTTCACAGGCATCAATCATCCTGTCACATTGCTCCACCGAGACAGCCATCGGCTTCTCGCACAGGACAGCTTTGGAAGATGAGCTTGCAGCGAGACAAACCAATTCGCAATGCGTATCAGCTGTTGTCGCAACAATAACTAATTCGGCGCCCCCTAAAGAATCAAACATCTCTTGAGCATCAGAAAAGCAGTTCGATTTAGCGACACCAAAGTCATCAGCAAGGTTGTCTCGAACCTCTTTCCTAGTGTCACAAATCGCTTTTAAAGACATCCCTAGGTCTACAGCGGCCTGAGCGTGAGCTCTTCCCATACGGCCCGCTCCAACTAAATAGACAGATTTACTGTTCACGGCTGCTCCACATGGATTTTCATAGTTTTCAGAAGAGTTTGAACTTAGCAAGAGCGATCGCCCAGGGAAATAAAGTTTGAAATAACTTTCAATCCAATAGGGCCGCTCTTTTCAGGGTGAAACTGCAAGCCATATAGATTTTCTTTGCGCACTGCAGCGCATAGCTCTACCCCGTTGTATGAACATGTGGCTAAAACATCTTGTTCTCTCTCAGGATATGCAGCATACGAGTGGATGAAATAACAGTCAGCACCTGGAACGATTCCGTCCAATACAGTGCCTTCCCAAGCTTGCTTCTTCGGTTCTAGTCCTTCCCAGGTAACGTGAGGCACGCGATGTGGGTAGCCATCGCCCCCTTTATCAGGAATTTTCCGAACTTCTCCTGGGATCAGCCCCAAGCCTTTATGATAACCAAACTCGCAACTACCTTCCATGAGCATTTGCATACCCACGCAAATACCCAGAATTGGCTTCCCGCTCTTAATATATTCCAAAACGGGCAGATCAAGTTTCTTTCCACGCAACGAAGAAATGCATTTCCCAAAAGCACCGACTCCAGGCAGAATCAGCAGCCTCGCATTTAAAATTGCTTCTGGATCACTTGATAAAACAGGAGTTGCTCCGCAAACAGAAACGGCTCTCTCAACGCTTCGAATATTCCCTGCGTCATAATTAACAATTAAGAGTTCAGTCATCAAATTTTCCTCACCGGGATACCAGCTTCCAACGCTTTAGCGCGCACATCTTCAACCGACATGCGTTTGTAGTGCAGAACGTCAGCCATAGCGACCGCCTCAGCCTTTCCTAGTTCAAAGGCAGCAATCATGTCATTTGTATCCCCCATCCCTCCGCTAGCGATAACTGGAACATCAACCGTGGAGGAAACTGCCTGGATCAACTCAATATCAAATCCTTTGCGTGTACCTTCTCTATCAACAGAAGTAATAAGAACTTCGCCTGCACCAAGGGCCGTTGCTTTTTTCGCCCATTCGACAACGTCCAAACCTGTTTTCTCACGGCCGTTATCCGTGTAAGCTTCCCATGTCCTTGGGCCCACTTTCTTTGCCTCAACTGACAAAACGATGCACTGAGACCCATAAATGTTTGCCAGTTCAGAAATCAGATCTGGTCGTCTCACAGCGGCAGTGTTGATAGCTACTTTATCAGCACCGCATCGCAACATTTCCCCGACATCATCAGCAGAGCGAATCCCCCCTCCAACTGTAATAGGAATAAAAACATTCTCCGTTGTAGATCGGACGATATCGCCAAGACCATTTCTCTGATAAAGACTCGCGACAACATCCATATAGATGATCTCGTCAACGCCTTGCTTATAGTACTCTTCAGCAAATGAAGCCGGGTTTCCCAGTTTTCTGAGCCCTTCTAAGTTTATAGATTTGATTAAGTTCGGTGCCTTAACGTCCAAGCGCGCAATTAGTCTTTTTTTGCTTTTTGAGATCATCTCGTACGACTTCCAAAAATCTTAGATCTTAAATTTACTTATCCGAATACTCTTCATTCGCGAGCTCTAAATCATCTGGTCTACCAACATCCCTCCAAGCTTCGAGAATAGGAAAGACGTGAGTCGGATAATTCGACTCCCTGATAATTTCAAATAAAGTTGGCATATCCAAATACTGGTTTGGCTTCACAAAATTCAAAACATCTGGCTCAAGCAGATAAATTCCCGCATTCACCAAATAGGTTGATGTTGGTTTTTCTTCAATTTGTAAAATTTTGTATCCATCGACATTAACCACACCGAAAGGCACTTCATAAGAGTGTTCGCGCACGCACATGGTCGCTTTACAAGGATGGGTGTGATGGAAGTCTATCAAGTTCCGAGTGTTAACCTGCGTTAACACATCGCCATTCATAACTAAAAACGGATCCTTAATGTCTTGGTTTATCAAAGAAAGAGCCCCTGCAGTACCTAAAGGCATTTTCTCTTCAACATAACTAATATTTAATCCTTTGAATTGCCCGTCACCAAAATACTCTTTAATCATTTCACCTTTGTAATTCAGCGATATTACAATATTGACAAACCCTTCACTAGCAAGTCTATCAAGTATGATTTCAAGCATGGGCTTACCTGCGACATGAACCATCGGCTTGGGAACAGAATCCGTAAATGGGCGAAGTCTCTTTCCTCGACCACCAGCCATAATTACAGCAGTATTTGGAATCTTCTCTTGGTTCAAAAGTCCATCAAGGGTTTCAAGCCCAACCAATTTTCCGTTTGGCCCCAAAATAGGAACGTGTCTCAAAACCCTGCTCACCATCATGCTCAAGAGGTGCTCCTTGTCATCAAGCAAGTTGGCAGTAGTTGGCTTAGAGTTCATCACCCGTGAGACCGGAGCATCGAAAGGCATACCATTCAAAATAGCGCGTCTAATATCTCCATCAGTAACAGTTCCTAACAGTTCGTGTTCAGGGCTGACAATGAGGACAATTCTTGCAGGGTGACGATCTAAAATCGCGATCGCCAGCTTAACTTCATCTTCAGGCTCTAAAACAATTTCTGATATATCCTGCATCAAATTTGGTCTTCCAATACTGAAGTATCTATCATCTCATCTTCGAGATAATCACGGTTTGACTTGCGCCCAAGAATATCCCAGATAGCCATAGGCGAAAGCCCTCCACCGGGCCGCTTGGCAGTAACATCAGCTGCTGTAAATTCTTCACCTGACCTTATGTTACGTTTTACCACTAAGCTTTTACGAACAACGTTCAAGTTTTCGCCTTCGGCATCGTTGCAAACCTTCGTTGGCAGTCCCATCAAACGTTCGACATCACGAACCCCAGCAACTAATTTTTGCAAATCATGAGGCTCAATGGATGCGGCGTGGTCTGGTCCTTCCATCCCACGGTCTAACGTAAAGTGTTTTTCAATAACAGTTGCTCCATTGGCCGCTGCGGCAATTGATGCCATAATTCCTTCAGTGTGGTCCGAGTACCCAACAGGTAAACCAAAATGCTTGGCTAGCGTCCCCATTGCGCGCAAATTGACTTGATCAAAAGGTGTTGGATATTGGGTTGTGCAGTGTAGAATTGTAACTTTCTTCTCCAACATTTCTATCCCGCGCTCGCTTTCACGGGCGGCTCGAAATGCTTCCATCCTGGGACTTTCGCCCTGAGATGAAAGATATCCGAATGCGAGAACCCCCAATGCATCGGAGATTTCTTCTACCGTGCTCATGCCTGTCGAGAAAATGATAGGTAGCTGAGAACGCGCAGCCTCTAACAACAACATCCCATTTGTTATCTCACCAGAGGACATTTTAAGTTTTTGAACCTTTACGTCACGAACAAGAAAGTCGAGTTCCTCCAAGCCGAAGGGAGTAGACAAGAACTCTATCCCCGCGTTTTCGGCATAATCTTTAAGTTCAAAATGGGCATCTCGACTTAACTCTAGGACTTTTAACATGTCATACTGAGAACTGTCTGACTTGCTATTTCGTTCTTGGTAACGCGCCTTAGGAGCTGATTTCGTAACCAAATTTTCTGAAAAGAAAGTTTGAAACTTAACCGCATCTGCCCCGGCTCTGGCTGCTTCTTCAACCAAATCTTTAGCAATTTGCAGTGATCCGTTATGATTAACTCCAGCTTCAGCTATAATATAAACTTTATTCATTTCCGCTGATTTTCCTTATCTTCGTCTACGTCGAAGAAGTGTTTAACCAATATATGATCAAGGTTAATACCTTTAAGAATCTCTTTTATTTTTTTTGAAATCTGTCCTGGCTGGCCATATGGATTCTCAGAAGAAAACACTGATTCGAGGAAATCTCTCGACATACACATATTTATAGTCTTCGTTATATCTAGAGGTACGTTTACACAGTCTAAAACAGATGGGGCGCGCAAGCGACCTTTCTGGCGATCACCAATATTGACGGCGGGAACACCTGCAGCTGGTGCCTCGATAATACCACTTGAGGAATTCCCGATTACCACATCGACAAGCTTCAACAGCCCCAAATAACGCGCCTGACCAAGAGAAGTGGTAACCAAAACTCTATCTGGATATTTTTTAGCAAAAGCATCCAACTCGGCATTTATAGCTCGCCCTCCAGCATCAGCGTTCGCTTTAGTGATAATACAGGTTGCGTCATCGAAAGCGGCTAAAGCTTCTAGCAAAGGCTGAACTGCGGCACTAGGCTCTTGATTTGCGAGGGTTTCAGGATGAAATGTCACAAGAAATAAGGGAGCCTTTAGCTCAATACCTAAGCTTAACTCCAAAGAAGTGCGATCAGGTAAATCCATTGCCGCGAAGTTATCTAATCCAGGTGCACCAAACGCAAATACATTTCTCGGATTTTCCCCCATTTGGATTACCCTCTGCCGATAAGACTCGGCAGCGGTGAAGTGAAGGTGCGCCATTTTGGTCACTGCGTGTCGAATACTCTCGTCAACGGCGCCCTCTGTCGTTTCGCCTCCATGAATATGCGCCAGAGGTATCTTCATCAACATTGCCGCCTGAGCAGCAGCAAGAATTTCATATCGATCACCTAACAGCACAACAATATCTGGCTTCAGCAGGTCATATGCATCGGCAAAACCTATGACCGCCCTCCCTGTCGATTTAGTGATACTTACGGGCGTGTCGCCAGTCAGCGACATATCAACCTTCGCATTAATATGAAAACCATCTTCTTCAATATACCGATAGGTATAACCAAACTCTTCCGAAAGGTGTGAACCGGTAACTATCGTTTGAAGCGCCAACTCGTCATCGCAAGCTATCTGGCTCATTAAATTAGATAGAATTCCGTACTCAGCTCGTGTCCCAGTGACAACGCAAATCTTACGCTTATATGTCATCCCTCCCCTCCGCCAAGTAAGAACTACTGGGCGTATTGATGACACGAGCTGCCATGTCTTCAGCACATGATAAATCCATTCGGGGGTTCTCAGTGAACATTGGCAATGTATGCATCAAATTCCAAACGGGACGGCACCAAAGGCCTGCCTTATTAAGAGCTTCCAGAACTCCATCTCGCTGCTCAAATGACGTCCCTGGTTTCAAAACGATCGCATTTAACCAGTGGTTCGACACTGAGTCCTCTGGAACCACCAACAAATCGATATCAGAAACATCTTTCAGGATATTTCCATAAGCCTTAGCCAACTTCCTTTTTAGCTCTATCCTTGTGTCCAGTTGTTCCAGCTGAGCACACCCCAAAGCCGCATTGATGTTCGGGAGCCGATAGTTATAGGCAACACAATCATGCTCATACAGCCACGGATGGGGACGCTTCGCCGTGGTGCAAAGATGGCGGGCGCGCTCAGCAACCTCGTCGCTATTTGTTAAGACAGCCCCACCACCACCGGTGGTGATGATTTTATTACCGTTAAAACTTAACGCTGCTGCATTTCCAAACGATCCGACTGGTCTTTCTTTATATTTAGATCCCAGCGCCTCTGCTGCATCTTCAATAATGAGCAGATTGTATTTACTAGCAAGATCAACCAAAGCCTCAATATCCATAGGGATACCAAATACGTGCATTGGCACAATGGCACGCAGCACCCGCCCTGTCTGGCGATTTCGGAATACTGGGCCATTTGATCCCTCGCCATCCGCTACTGCTATTTCTTCGAGATATCTTGCCAATTTTTGCACATCTACGCCAAGACGATCTTTATCGCAATCGACGAAGTGTGGCACGGCTCCAGCATGGCAAACGGCATTAGCAGTAGCCACGAATGTCAATGCTGGCACAAAAACCTCGTCATTTGGACGAACACCTGTTGCCATGAAAGCAGCATGTAGTGCAGCTGTACCATTTACTGTTGCTATCGCATGACGAACCCCGCACCTGTCCGCTAGCTCATTCTCAAATCGATCAACAAAAGCACCAACGGAAGAAACCCACCCTTCGTCTAGGCAAGACTTGACATACTCCCATTCCCGCCCCCGAAATTCCGGCTCATGCAAAGGGAAGACTTCTTGATCAATGGGCAGCACTGAACGCAGAGCACCGACCAGTTTCTGGATCGTTGCAGCTGTCAACGACGTGTCCAAACTCGCATCTCCTCGTTAAATTGTGTATTGACCAATGCGATACTGTGCGAGATTTTCGGGCGATGAAAACCACGTAATTGTCTCGGCAAGTCCCTGTTTCAAACCTTCCCGACCACCAATTCTGGGCTCCCAATCCAATAACGATTTGGCTACTGAGGCATCCGCAAGCAGACGCTCTACTTCACTCGCTTCCGGACGAATACGTTCATTCTTGGAAATAATTTCCACTTCTGCATTCATGATTTCGGCAACCAGCTCAACCATATCACCCACCGAAATTTCATAGCCACTACCGATATTGATAACTTTGCCGACAGATGCTTTCCCGTCAAGAATAGCAATCATTCCTTGAACGGTATCTTTCACAAAGTTGAAGTCCCTGGTTGGACTGAGCGCGCCAAGCTCAATTGTTTTTTTGCCACCAGCGATCTGTGTAATTACTGTCGGAATTACCGCACGTGCGGATTGACGGGGGCCGTATGTATTGAATGGTCGGGCAATAGCCACCGGAACTTCGAACGAGCGCCAATAAGACATGGCAATTTGGTCCGCGCCAATTTTGCTCGCTGAATATGGCGATTGCCCAACCAGTGGGTGCTCTTCTGTAATTGGGACAAACTGGGCTGTTCCGTACACTTCACTGGTTGAAGTATGCATAATCTTCTCGACACCCAAGTCTCGAGCCGCCTGGACGACGTTAAGCGTTCCCACAACGTTCACGTCAACATAGGAATGTGGAGCAACGTAGGAATATGGAATTGCAATCAAGGCCGCCAAATGCATGACGGCACCACAACCTGTCATCGCATTTCTTACGCAGATCGGATCACGAACGTCGCCAGAAACGACTTCGATTGCATCCTTAATTTCCTGTGGCGCCTGATCCAGCCATCCCCAACTATCAAACGAATTGTATAGGACAAGAGCTTTAACTTCGCGACCTTGACGAACAAGCTCCTCCACGAGATGGGAACCAATGAAGCCATCTGCACCAGTTACAAGGATTTTCCCGTTCACAGCTTTTCCTTTATAGTTACCTTCATAATTTTCGCTCCCTGCCCAAATTAGTGCATGCGCAGAGAAAACAATTCACTTTGCAAGCGATACAGAAAAATACATTTTTTTAACATCCACTTGTGTAAACAAATTTGCACTTTCTTCGCTAGATAAAAAATGCGCCCACTCAGGCAAATTTGATAGTCAAAGCTTGTTCGATTAGCATTTGCATACACGCCAAACAATGACGAATAACCAATATCAATGTAGCCCCCATAAAGTTAAATCAGCATCCACACCCAAGAATAGAAATACAAACTGACAATTTATCCTTTGCGCGGTGAACCTACATTGACCGACTTGCACTTAACTCGGATCACCCGGGTGTTGTTTGTCGGACGTGTGATCCTGACCCTGATCATCATCGCCCTTCTGGCGCGCCTGACCCTGCGCTGGGCGCCAGAGCGCGCCCAACTTGCAACCGAAAGCCCCGATTAAAAGCGGGCTTTCGGGTTAGCCTGCAAGCCAATCAACCACCGGCTTCCAGGTGGATTTTTCCGCACGTGATCCGACCATCATGCCGATATGCCCGGCAGAGGGATGAAGTTCAGTGCGGAGATCTTCGGGGCAGGCATCAAAAAGCGCCTGCGCGCTTTCGGGTGGGACGATGCGGTCATTTTCCGGGATCACGGCCAGCACCGGGCACGACAAGTCCGCCGGGTTGATATCAATGCCGTCAATCTGCCACTGGCCCTTGGCCGGGCGGTTTTCGACATACCAGCCGATCAGGCAATCGACCGCGACCCGGCGCGGAAGCGGAACACCATCATTCAGCCAGTCTTCGAGGGCGACAAAATCCTGCGCCTTGGTTGAGTCCATTGCCATGGCCTGAAAACGCCGGAATTTTTCACCCATCATGAAGGGATCGAGGCTGGCAAACAGGCTTTGCAGCACATCGACCGGAAGCGTGTCATGGATCGCCAGCATTTGCGGCAAAGAGGGCGCAAAGGCCGCAGCAATGCGTGACTGGGTCGGACCGGCGGCCATGAAGTCCCACGGGGTTGCCAGCAGAACAAGCTTTGACACCTGTGCCGGATCGAGAAGCGTTGCCGCAAGGGCAACAACCCCGCCCATGCAATAGCCCACCACCGGCACCGGCCCGCCATTGATATCGGCGACATCCTGAAGGATGGTGACCAGCCGGCCGGCAACATAATCATCCAGGCCAAAGTTAGCTTCATCCATGCCGGGATAGCCCCACTCGACCAGAAGCGGACGATAGCCGCATTTGGCGAGATAGCGCGCAAAGCTTCGCTTTTCATTGAGATCAAGGATATAGCCGCGATTGACCAGCGACGGCACAAGCAGGACGACTTCGCCGGTTTTCGCCGCCTTGTTGTCAGAAGTTGCGCCATAGTCATACACCCGCGTCGAACCCTCTTCCCAGACGGTCGGGATATCTTTGCGGTCCTGATCGCGTGGGCGGCGATAGGGATGGCGTTGATAGGCGCGCACCCCGTCATGGAACCCGGCATGGCGATCAAAGGCGACCCGGTCAAGCGCCTGGGCGACGTCATCAGGGTGATAGGCCTCAAGCTCAGCCAGAAGACTTTCCGCCTGATCCTTCAGTTCCGGCTTCCAGGGCAGCAATTGTTTCAGAAAGATCGGCAATGCGGCGCGCGAGCTGAGCCAGCTCGTCATCTCGACTGCCAGATGCATCGGAAGCGGTCTTGGCCCGGCCCGCCTCTGATTTTCGCGTTTTGGCGGAAGCGGTTTTTGTTTTGGCGGACTGATCATTCTTCCCCTGCCCCTTTGCAGCATTTTTTGCAGCACGTTTGGTTTTGGAAGTATTGTTGGCTTCATCGTTAGCGGATGGTTGCGCGCTGTCTTTATCGGATGTCTGTCCATCCGCATCACCAGCAGCATTACCAGCAGCATCCGTGACATCCGGTTTAGCTTTTGCAGTGTCTGGTTTGGGCGTCATCCCGGCCATACCGGCCATCGCCGACATATCGGGCGCAAACGGCATGCCCGCGAACGGCGATGCGGGCAGTTCGCGTGCGGCCTTTGCCATCTGATCCATCATCGCCTGCAACGGGTTGGCGGCCGCCATGGCATCGCCCATCGGGTTATTGATTGAATTTCCGGGCCCGGCGGCAGGGTGTTGGCCCATCGCCATTTGACCGATCAGCTTGCCCCAGGCTTCAAAGCCTTCGCCCACGCGGGTGGTATCGGCACCAAGGGATGCGTAAAGACGTCCGATGGCACTGGCGGCATGGGCGCCATCAGCCGTTGCGGCGACCTGTTGGCGCCAGAGTTCAAGAAACTGCCGGGCAAGTTGGTCAAGCCGTTCGTCATCGGCGTCTGATGACGAAGACCCTGTGGTTTGTGATTGGTCGGGGTCGTTCGTAGCCTCGGCCATCGGCGATACCCTTATTGTTCCCAGTATTGTTCAGATGCGACGCATATCTGTTGGTGACCACTATAGGAGGTTGAGGGGCGCGGGAAAACGAATTCCCGTGCTGTGGCGCAACAAACCGTATCCAGGGTCTGACCCTAAAGTTGTTTTTCGCACTGCACTTCGCGTTGAATACTGGACACATTGGAAAATTCGCGGCACTCTCACAGTCTTCTGAGCGAATGCAAAATCGAAAATGCTGCGCAACATCGTAAACGCAACAATGTGAATTGCCGGGGCGCAAAGCAGGTGGAACGACACCACCAGAAGGTTCGCCAGACATACGTCCGGGAAACAGGGAAGCAGGAAAGACGCCATGACCAACAAGAAATCAGATGATCAGGACCGCATTGTTATCAAGAAATATGCGAACCGCCGCCTCTATAACACGGCGACCAGTTCCTATGTGACGCTTGATCACCTTTCGCAGATGGTCAAAGACAATACCGACTTTGTTGTCTATGACGCGAAATCGGGTGAAGACATCACCCGTCCGGTCCTTACCCAGATTATTGTCGAGGAAGAAAACAAGGGGCAGAACCTTCTGCCGATCAGCTTCCTGCGCCAATTGATCGGTTTTTATGGCGACAGCCTTCAGGGGCTGGTGCCGAGCTACCTTGAACAGGCAATGCGCGCCTTTGGCCATAATCAGGAACAGATGCGCGAATATATGCAGGGCACCATGCAGGGCATGTTCCCGTTTGGCCAGTTCGAGGAAATGAACAAACAGAACATCGCGCTGTTTGAACAGACAATGAAGATGTTCTCGCCCTTTATGCAGGATGAAAACGGTGAGCCGACCGGCGAAGGCCCGAAAAAGCCAACAGCACCCGGTGCTGCGAAATCCGATGCTTCGCTTGATGAGCTGAAAAGCCAGCTTGAAGCCATGCAGGCGCAGCTTAACAATCTTGCCGGTGGCAAATCCGGCAAATAAGGCCCCCGGCCCGCATCCCGGGCACTGAGATCAAAAAGGCGAAGCTGCCATAGTGCACTTCGCCTTTTTTCATGCCCGCATGAGATCGGGCAGCAAACAATGCCCGTCGAACGCCCAAGCCGTCCGGCACCAATCCTGCATAAATTTTTCGTTAACACTTTCAGAACGCCCGGCACCGCCGAAAGGCGGCAATTTTTGCCGGGTGAATGCCATGACCACGCACCAAAACCCACGGAGTCCCGAAATACACAGGCAACAATGACCCAATAAACCGAAAAACACATGACCGCGATCACACCGATTTCCATGCTCCCGGCCCGCAGGACCGAAACTGCGAGCAGTGGAACCGATGGTCCTGCCGGGATCGGGATCGAGCAACTGACGCAATTTTCACCTGTTGAAAAAATTGCGCAGGGTGGTGGCGCGTGGCTGCAACCCCATGATCTTGTGGGCAGTGCAGCATTCTGGACCCAGCTTCTGGGTCAGATCCTGCCTCAGGAAAACCTTTTGCAACCGCCGGTCATTCAGTCTGCGCATGCCAGCTATGCGCTTCATCACAAACCAGACAGCGTAGAAACGAACGTCTTTTTTTCGCCTTCTGCACTAGACAAAGACAGCTCGATTGACCTATATAGCTAGCTTCTGGCGGAAAGCTGTAATGATTATCTGACCAATGTTCAGGTACAGGTCATCAAAATCGCAGTGCCTGAAAGGTGCCGCGATGGGTGTGACATATCGGGAAAAACAACGAACCCGACAGCATCCGAAGTGGGGAATAATAACTGGCGGTTGATAACGGATTATAAAATGACTGAGAATGCTCAAAACGAAGAACCGAAACGCGCAAACCGCGCCACAGACACTGACCGTTATGTTGGTCAGCGCATCCGCGAACGTCGCATCATGCTGGGTCTTTCCCAGCAGCAAATGGCGGATCTGATTGGCGTTACCTATCAGCAGGCTCACAAATACGAGCGCGGCATTAACCGCATCTCTGCTGGTCGCCTTTATGAGATCTCCCAGGTCCTGGGCGTTCCGGTAAGCTATTTCTATGAAGGCCTGGAAGGCAATCAGGAAACCGAGCTCAATGCGCGTCAGCGTATGTGCCTGGAACTTGCGCGTAACTTCGCAAGCATCAAGCACGAGAAGCATCAGGAAGCACTGAGCCAGATGGCTCGCGCTCTTGCCGATCAGGCTGCTTAAGTCCACATATCCGGACCATAGTGCCACCGCAAAAAAGGCTGTCCTCTGTATTCCGGAGGCCAGCCTTTTTTATGACCGGTTCGCAGATGCAAAAAAAAGGGACACGAACGTCCCCTTTCGGTCTGCTGGAATTGTGCAGGGTTTGCGCCTAGCCCTCGACCAGCACCAGATCATCGGAATGAATGATGGCGTTGCCGCGCGTAAAGCCCAGGGTGGCTTCGATGTCGGCCGATGCATGGCCCATCAGAAGCCGGGTTTCTTCCGCGCCATAGGATGTGATGCCGCGCGCGATCTGCGCCCCATCAGGCCCCAGCACCCGCACAGCATCCCCATGCTTGAACCGGCCATCGACGCCGGTTATTCCGGCCGCCAGAAGGTTCTTGCCAGCCGCCAGCGCCTTGGCCGCCCCGGCATCGACAATGATGGCCCCTGACGCCTTGAGCGAGGTTGCAATCCAATGTCGGCGTGCGGCAAGCGGACTTTCGCTTGGCAGGAAGACGGTATTGGGGGCGCCTTCAAGCTGGGCTTTGAGCGGATGATAGATGGTGCCACGCGCGATGATCATGCGACACCCGGCCTTCATGGCGATTTCGGCGGCCTGAAGTTTGGTCACCATCCCGCCGGAGCTGTACATGGTCGGCGCAACACCGGCCATATTGAAAATCTCCGGTGTCAGTTCGCGGACTTCGGGGATCAGTTCGGCATCCGGGTTCTTGCGCGGATCGGCGGTATAAAGACCATCGATGTCAGAAAGCAGAACCAGCGTATCGGCCGAAATCATGTGCGCGACCTTGGCACCCAGACGATCATTATCGCCAAAGCGGATTTCCTCGGTCGCGACGGTATCGTTTTCATTGATCAGCGGAATGGCGCCATGGCCAAGCAATGCATTGAGCGTTCCGCGGGCATTGAGGTAGCGACGACGGCCTTCCATGTCCTCTAGTGTGACCAGCACCTGTGCCATGGTCAGGCCATTGCGACCAAGCGCCTCTTGCCAGACCTGTGACAGGCTGATTTGGCCAGTCGCAGCGGCGGCCTGCTTGTCGGCCAGACTGATCGTACGGTGATCAAGGCCAAGCAACCGGCGGCCAAGGGCGATCGCACCACTGGAGACCACAATCACCTCGACCCCGCGTTCGCGCAGAAGGGCGATGTCATCAGCCAATGCTTCAAGCCAGGCACGACGCAGCTTGCCGGTATTTTCATCAACCAGCAGGGCCGAGCCCACCTTGATGATCAGGCGCTTTGCATCCGCCAGGGCATTGCTTGTCACGGCTGGAAGCCCTCTTCTTCGCGGCCTTCCCGCGCACGGCGTTCACGTTCGCCTTCGATATAGGCGCGGATTTCGCGATGGATTTCCTTGAGCCCCTGCTGGGTCACGCCGGACACGATATAGACCTTTTTGCCGATACCCTTTTCAAGGATCTGGCGCTGCTCCTCGACCATTTCGGGCAGGAGCTGATCGGCCTTGGACAGGACGACGATTTCGGGCTTCTCGACCAGTTCTTCGGCGTAGCCTTCAAGCTCTTCACGCACCGTCTTATAGGTCGCGACCGGATCTTCTTCGGCGCAATCAATCAGGTGAACCAGAACTTCGCAGCGCTCGATATGGCCAAGGAAACGGGTGCCGATGCCCTTGCCTTCGGATGCGCCTTCGATCAGGCCGGGAATATCGGCCAGAACAAATTCATGATCATCAATATTCACCACGCCCAGCTGCGGATGCAGGGTGGTGAAGGGATAATCGGCAATTTTCGGGCGCGCATGCGAGGATGCGGCAAGGAAGGTTGACTTGCCGGCATTCGGCAGACCCACAAGGCCAGCATCCGCGATCAGCTTCAGGCGCAGCCAGACCCACATTTCTTCTGCCGGCCAGCCTTCTTCGGCACGACGCGGTGCCTGGTTGGTGGAGGATTTGAAATGCGTGTTGCCACGGCCACCATCGCCACCCCGGCACAGCATATAGGTCTGACCCGGTTCGATCATATCGACAATCAGGGTTTCGCGATCTTCGGCAAGAACCTGTGTTCCGACCGGGACCTTAATCGTGATGGATTTGCCCGACCGACCGGTGCGTTGCCGGCCCATGCCATGCATGCCGACTTCGGCCTTGAAGTGCTGCTGATAACGGAAATCGATCAGGGTGTTGAGGTTCTCGACCGCCTCGAGGATGATGTCGCCGCCGCGGCCGCCATCGCCGCCGTCCGGCCCGCCATACTCGATATATTTTTCACGGCGGAAGCTGACCGAACCGGCACCGCCGCGGCCACTGCGCACATAAATCTTGGCTTCATCGAGAAACTTCATAACCGGTCCTTCGGGCGCACCCGTTTATCACTTTATATTGGCTCCCCGGTGCGCGAGGGACGCGCAGCGACGGGGTCCGAAATTCTATATCACATAAAACAAGGGAGGAATGATTGCTCATTCCTCCCTCGAAAATCTTGCTACGTATCGCGCAGCCGACGGGAGGCTTACGCCTCGGCCGGAACGACGGTTACGTAGGTACGACCCTTGAAGCCCGACTTGAACTGGACAGAACCGTTCACAGTCGCAAACAGGGTGTGGTCTTTGGCGAGGCCAACATTGTCACCGGCATGGAACTTGGTGCCACGCTGACGAACGAGAATGTTGCCTGCAACAACTGCCTGACCACCGAATTTTTTAACGCCGAGACGGCGACCTTCGGAGTCACGACCGTTGCGCGAACTACCACCAGCTTTCTTATGAGCCATGAAACTCTCCTAAAACTGCATCTCAACCTGATAAATCAGGCTTTGATGTCCTTGATGCGCAGAACAGTCAGGTTCTGGCGATGACCATTTTTACGACGGTAGTTATGCCGACGCTTTTTCTTGAAAACGATCACCTTGTCGCCCTTGGCCTGCTCGAGAACTTCTGCGGTAACAGAAGCACCTTTGACCAACGGAGCACCAACCTTCGGCGCACCGTCGCCAGCAACCATGAGAACTTCTTCAAGTTTCACGGTGTCACCGGCCTGGGCAGCGATCTTTTCGACTTTGATAACGTCGTTGGCAGCAACTTTATACTGTTTGCCGCCAGTTTTGATGATTGCGTACATCTAAAAGTTCCTGAAAAACATTCTGGAAACACAAACGCGCAGCTCGGTGCCGCTGCTAACAGATACCGAACCGCTGCGAAGAACGGGTGAATTACCGCTTTTGCCCCAAAGAGTCAACCACAGAGTGACCTTTTACGCCGCCCGGGATCGCATGCCAAAGCCGCAGATTTGAGCGAGCTTGCCAGACTTGCAAACCGGTTCAAACATCGCGCCCCAAAAGCCCAGGCAAAAGAGTTCGGTGAAATTTGAGATTTCCCTCTTGCAATCTGGCGCTCATCCCGGTAAACACCGCCTCGAACGCCAAGACCACACATGCGGAGAGGTGCCGGAGTGGTCGAACGGGGCGGTCTCGAAAACCGTTGTACTAGCAATAGTACCGTGGGTTCGAATCCCACCCTCTCCGCCAAACTCTGCATTTCTATTTCTCCAAGCTTAGATACCTCGGTTGTCGCACGCGCTGAAATCGCTTGCGCATTGATTTACCGATACGCGTCCAAAATGATCGGTGGTGCGACCGGGTGCGAAAGTACTGTCGCTTCATACTTTGTGGAAACGCAGAGGGAGAAAACCCTTTGCACCAGCAAACATACGGCAGTGAGAGCTGATCACGTTTGCTTTCCTTTCCAAGCTCATCGAACCAAAGATCACCTAGCTCCATGACCTTAGCCTCATTGTGCCGACGTAATATCAGGTTGTTTTCGTAGAGTGGCGCAGGATCAGAGAGCCCCTCAGCACGGTACTTTTCCTCCTGCCTTTCGAAAACATCTGGTGCATCATATCCCATACGAGAACATTCGCTGAATTCGTCATAGAGATTACTTCGGAAAGGATGCTCGGAAACGGCAAAGCTCGGCCACCCCAAAGCTTCAAGAAGTTCACTCGGGTCTCGTTCAAATCTTGCATTTCCATCTATATAAACCGAATAGTCATAGTCTGGAAAAAAGAGGTGTGGCTTTAGCTTTGGCAAACGGGAGTACCGCGTCAGGTCAAGGCCTGGATTATCGAAGAGACGAACTTGCCACCGAGAGCGACGCAGGAGCCGTTTCCAGAGAGATGGCTTCTTGTCAGTCAGCAGCACAAAGTCCCAGCCAGGGAAGGGTGGCAAGGAACGAACGTCGTCATAACCACCGACAATCACGGTGTAAATCACCTTGCGCATGGATACCTTTCTGACTATTAGCCAAGGGTAGAGCCCGCCATCTGGCCGGGCACACGAACGGCAAGTGTTATAGCCCGCCGAATTCGGCGGCACAAGCGGGCCGAACCAACAAAAACCTGACCGAAGGCTTGGGATAGCGGGAAACTATGTGTGGTTTTGCAGGCCTATATAAGGCCAACACAGCGATGGATCAGAGCCAGCTTGTAGGGCAGTTGCAAGCTGCCGGACAGACGATCATACATCGCGGACCAGACGACAAAGGTTTCTGGACTGATGCTGATGGTCATATCGGATTGGCTTTTCGACGACTTGCCATTCAGGATCTTAGCGAAGCTGGGCGCCAACCAATGCAGTCCGGTTGCGGGCGTTATGTAATCGCCTTCAATGGTGAAATCTACAACCATATGGACCTGAGGCGCATCCTCGAAACTGAAAACCCAGCACATCATGATTGGCGCGGGCACTCTGACACCGAAACGCTTGTCGCAGCTATTGCTCATTGGGGATTAGACAAAACACTATCAATACTTGATGGCATGTTCGCATTTGCCCTTTGGGACAAAAAGCAGAAGTCACTCACGCTTGCGCGCGATCCTTTTGGCGAGAAGCCGTTATATTACGCTGCGTTTGATGGTGCGGTCGCGTTCGCGTCGGAAATCAAGGCACTGCCATCACTCGGTGTACCGAATGGGGAGATCGATGACGGCGCGCTCGCAAGCTTCCTGCGTCACCGATATATCCCCGCGCCAAGGACAATCTGGAAGCACGTCCGCAAACTCCGGGCTGGAGAATTTGTTCGCTGGTCAGTTGAAACCGGAAATGAACCCGTTCACCACCAGTACTGGGATGGTGAACACGAAGCTCTTACTGCTTACGAAAACCCTTTCCAAGGCTCACGAGCAGACGCCAAAGCTCAATTATCCGAGATGCTCGGAACACTCACCAAAAGGCGTTTGATTGCTGATACACCGCTTGGATGCTTTCTTTCGGGCGGGATCGATTCATCCCTGATAACCGCATTGGCTTCGAAGGCTTCACAAGGCCGAGTGGGAAGCTACACAATACGATTTGATGATCCGCGCTACAATGAAGCAGATCATGCCCGAAAGGTTGCTGATCATCTGGGAACCGACCATCACGAGGTTCGTGGATCTGCGGAGGAAGCGGCAAAAATGGTTCCACAACTTGCACAGGTCTGGGACGAACCATTCGCTGATCCATCACAAATTCCGACCCTGCTACTTTGCCGAAAGACACGAGAGCATGTGACAGTCGCCCTGTCCGGCGACGGTGGCGATGAATTTTCCTTTGGCTATGGCCGTTACGCGATTGTTAAGTCAGGCTGGGACACCCGAAAGGGTTCCAGGCGAGGTTCACGGAAGAGCTTCTTCCCTTGGAGGCAGATAGACAACGCATTGGGTCTGCTGCGCGGCAAACCAAGCGTCAAAGCCCGGCGAAGCTACACAAAAATGCTACGCGACAGCGCAGAAACACTGTCGGTCTATAATCATCATCACAGCAGTTTCTGGCGCCATGGAGTTCCGATCAACCCTGCGTATCTTAATGACACTATGGTGATTGACGACATCTGGCCGCTATCGCCAGAAGCAGTTTTGACTTTGCCCATTGCTAACAGCCTTATGGTCGCCGATAGCCTTTGCTACCTGCCCGAAGACCTGATGGTAAAGGTCGATCGTGCATCAATGAGCACCTCGCTTGAGACACGCACCCCGTTCCTAAACCGTGATCTTGCGAAACTCTGCTGGTCATTACCGCAATCGTGGAACGAAGGCCAAGATGGTCGATTGAAGGCTCTGCTGCGCGACATCCTTTATGACCATGTACCCGCCGAACTAGTTGATCGCCCGAAACAAGGTTTTGATCCACCAATTAGAGATTGGTTGCGTGACAACTTGAGGTCTTGGGCCACAGAGCAGATTGAAGAGATGCCTGAAGCACTTCAAAGTCGGCTCAACATGCCTGAAATCGAGAAATGCTTCGAAGACCATCAGCGAGGCGCAAACCTTGAAGGCGAGCTTTGGCCAATCCTGATGTTATCAGCTTGGGGACAAAAAAACCTAACCATGTTTGAGGCTTAACTGGAGGAGCAACAAAAATTCACGATTAGCTTATTTACTTCAATCGAGAGTCAAACACCCGCAAAGTCTCCTCACTCACATGATGTTCAATGCCCTCGGCATCGAACTCAGCGACCGCGGGATCGACACCAATGGACACGAGGAAGTTATAGACGATCCGGTGGCGTTCGCGACATTTTTTGGCGAGGGTTTCGCCTTTTTCTGTCAGGAAGATCGAGCGGTAGGGGCGTGAGGTGACGTAGCCGTCGCGTTCCAGGCGCTTGATGGTGTTATTAACTGTTGCCGCCGTGACGCCAAAGCGCTCGGCCAGGGCGACTGAGCGTGCCTCGCCTTCTTCGGCGATCAGGTCACCGATCATTTCCACGTAATCTTCGGTCACTTCGCGGGCGTGTGCGTCGCGGAGGCGCGCAAAAACTTCGGCCTTGTTGTGACGCGGGTTAAGGCTTGTGTCGTCGCCCATCGATCTCTCCAATCCAGACTCCTGAAACCTTCATAACAAGTAAGTTGGCAAATAGCAATTTAGCCTTGACTAACTTTAAAAGTCCGCACATAAATAGGGGACATTTACCAGAGTAATTCCAATTAGCTTTCGGATGCCCTGATGCCACTTTTCCCCACCGCCCGACCCGTCGCTCGTTATCTTGTTGCACTTGCCTTTGCGCTGTTTGTTGGCGCGGGCGTTGCCCATGCGAAGCCGCTGAATGTGGTTGCGACCACGTCGATGATTGCCGATGCCGCACGTCAGGTCGCTGGTGATCGGGCCGAGGTCACAGCACTCATGGGGCCGGGTGTGGATCCGCATTCCTATCGCCAGACGCGAAGCGATATCGCCGCCCTGGCGCGTGCCGATCTGGTTTTATGGCACGGCCTTTATCTTGAGGCGCAGCTTGAAGAGTTCTTCCTTGATCTTGGCAAGCGGCGCAACGTGGTTGCTGTCGGCGAAGCCGTGGCGCGCGATAAACTTCTGAGCCATGCCGACTATGAAGGCCGGTTTGATCCGCATGTCTGGATGGATCCGAAACTTTGGGAAACCGTGGTTTATGCCGTGCGCGATGCCCTGATCAAAGCCGATCCTGATGGCGAGGCGACCTATAGCGCCAATGCCGATGCACACGTGGCCGAGATCGAAAAACTGGTCGACTACATGACATCTGTCACCGCCACCGTGCCAAAGCAAAGCCGCGTGCTGTTGACCGCCCATGATGCGTTTAGCTATTTCGGGCGTGGCTATGATTTCGATGTGCTGGGCATTCAGGGCATTTCAACAGAGTCTGAGGCGGGCCTGCGGCGAGTAGAGGAACTGGTCGACACCATTGTCGAACGCAAGATTTCGGCCGTCTTTGTCGAAAGCTCCGTCCCGGAACGCAATGTGCGTGCCCTGATCGAAGGGGCTTCTGCCCGTGGCCAGGATGTTACGATTGGTGGTACGCTTTATTCCGATGCGATGGGCGAACCCGGCACCTATGAAGGCACCTATATCGGCATGATTGATCACAATGCGACATTGATCACCCGCGCCCTTGGCGGCGATGCCCCCGAAGGCGGTTTTCAGGGCAAGCTTGCGGCCGGATCATAACCGCTTCACATATTAATCCAGATGGCATGAAGCAAAACGAAGCAGGATACACACCATGAGCAGCGCCAAACTGGTTGCAGAATCAGGCAAGATACTGGACGTCGCGTCCAAGGATGCGCCGCTGACCGTGCGCGGGCTGACGGTATCTTATGGCAATAAGCCGGCTGTTTTTTCCGTTGATGCATCAATACCGGCGGGCTCCATGACAGCCATCATCGGCCCGAATGGTGCCGGCAAGTCGACCTTCCTCAAAGGCGCGCTTGGTGTGGTGCCGAGCCTTTCCGGCGAAGTGCGCATTTTTGGCAAGCTGTTTGAAGATGCCCGTGACCGTGTGGCCTATGTGCCGCAACGCGCCAGTGTCGATTGGGACTTCCCGGCGCGTGTGATTGACGTTGTCCTGATGGGGCTTTATGGATCGGTCGGGCTGTTTCGCCTGTGGCGCGCGCGCCATCGTGAACAGGCGATGGAGTGCCTGAAACGGGTTGGCATGGCCGATTTTGCAGATCGCCAGATCGGCCAACTTTCCGGCGGGCAGCAGCAACGTGTTTTCCTGGCCCGTGCCCTAGCGCAGAATGCCGAGTTCTACTTGCTCGACGAGCCGTTTGCCGGCGTCGATGCCGCGACCGAACGCGCGATTGTTTCGGTGCTGAAGGAACTTAAATCCGAAGGCCGCACAGTGGTTTGCGTGCATCATGATCTTTCGACCGTGGCCGAGTATTTTGACCGGGTTCTTCTGATCAATGTCCGGCGCATTGCCGAAGGCCCGGTCGAGACGACATTCACCGCCGAGAACCTTCAGGAAACTTATGGTGGTCGGCTTGCCGCCACCCATATCGATGAATTGCATCTGGCGTAACGCACATGGGATTTGGTGATTATTTCATAAGCGCCCTTTTCCTGCAGGCTGGCTATAACAGCGCGCTTGTTGCCATTGGTGCGGGCTTGCTCGGCCTGTCGGCCGGCAGTGCAGGTGCGTTTATTTTCCTGCGCAAGCGTGCCCTTGTTTCCGATGCGATCAGCCACGCCACCCTGCCCGGTGTCGGGCTTGCATTCATTATCATGGTGGCTTTTGGCAGTGACGGGCGCTGGTTACCGGGGCTTATTCTGGGATCGGCAATTTCATCGGCCATCGGGCTTTTGATGGTCGAATGGATCACACGCAAAACCCGCCTGACAGAGGATGCCGCCATCGGTGCCGTGCTGTCGGTGTTTTTCGGCTTTGGCATCGTTCTTTTGACCGTGATCCAGACCATGTCATCAGGCCGTCAGGCCGGACTTGAAAACTTCCTGCTGGGCTCCACCGCCGGGATGCTGATTTCAGAGGCCACCACCATCGCCGTTGCCGGGGCCATGGCGGCAGGCTTTGTTTTCCTGCTTCGGCGTCCGATGACACTGGTGGCGTTTGATCCGGAATATGCCGCGACCACTGGGGTTAATGTGCGTAATATCGACTTGGCCATGATGGGGCTTGCCCTGATTGTCACGGTGATCGGGCTTAAGATCGTTGGCCTTATCCTGATTGTCGCGCTTTTGATCATTCCGCCGGTGGCGGCGCGTTTCTGGACCAATCAGGTTGGCAAGATGATCGGTATTGCCGCCGTCATTGGTGGCCTTTCGGGTTATGTCGGGGCGGTACTATCGGCCGCGCACGCAGCACTTCCGACCGGACCGATCATTGTTCTGGTGGCCTTTGGGTTCTTTATGATCTCGGCCCTGTTTTCGCCGTTGCGTGGCGGGCTGGCGTCCGCCCTGCGGCATCAACGGTTTCAGCGCCGCGTGCATCGCCGGCAAGGCTTGCTGTCGCTTGCGCGCCGTGAACCGATTTATGACGGGCTGACCATTCGTATCTTGCGCCGTGCCGGGATGATCCGCGCAGACGGCGTTGCCACCGCACGCGGCCGGATTGCCGCCGAGAAAGCCGCCCATGACGAGGCCCGCTGGGCAATGGCGCGCCGGATGCTGCCCGATGACTCAGCGATTGAACGCTATGACGGGCTGACCCCGATTGAACGGATGATGACCCCTGACCAAATCGCCGAGATTGATCGCATGATCCATAACGCGCAAACCACCCAGGGAGCAAAGGCATGATCGATGATCTGATCACAGCCCTTGGCGCGGAGTTTGTGCAACTGAGCCTGACGCCGATTGTGATTGGCATGCTGGCCGCCATTGCGTGTGCGCTTCCGGGTAATTTCCTGTTGCTGCGCAGGCAGGCCCTGATTGGTGATGCGATCAGTCATGTTGTCCTGCCCGGTATTGTGGCGGCCTTTCTGGTGACCGGCACCATCACCGCCGTTCCGATGATGCTGGGTGCAGGGGCGGCTGCGATCATTGCCGTGGTCATGATAGAAATCGTCAAGCGCCTCGGGCGGGTTGAACCGGGGGCGGCGATGGGACTGGTTTTCACAACCCTGTTTGCCGCCGGCGTTTTATTCCTTGAAATCACCGATACCAGTTCGGTGCATATCGATGTGCAGCATGCGTTGCTCGGCAATCTTGAAAGCCTGATCTGGTTTGATGCCGAAGGCTGGGGATCGCTTTTGGATCCGGCTGCCCTTGCGACCCTGCCACCGCAATTGCCGCGTCTGGCGGTTGTTCTGGTCGGCATCGGGCTGTTTATTTTCCTGTTCTGGAAAGAACTGAAAATCTCGACCTTTGATGCTGCCTTTGCCGGGGCGATTGGTATTCGTACCCGCGTCCTTGGCTTTGCGCTGGTTGTCGCCACCGCCGTTGCCGCCGTCGCGGCCTTTGATGCGGTCGGGTCGATTATCGTGATTGCGATGTTTGTCTGCCCGCCAGCCAGCGCGCGACTGATGACCAATCAGTTGGCCCGCCAAGTCGGCTGGTCGGTCGTGTTTGCGACCATATCGGCCGTTCTGGGTTATGTCTTGGCGGGATACGGTCCGGGTTGGTTCGGGTCGCCCTATGCAGTCAGTGCCGCGGGCATGATCGCCACGGTTTCAGGCGTTATCCTTATTCTGACCTGCCTGTTTGGCCCGCAACGCAAACGTGTTGGCCAGCAGGCCGAAGCCTGACAGTTTCCGAACACGCAGCTGCCTTCAACAGATATTCGCGGTGAGCCGGGATTTAACGCCCGGCCTTGCGCCAGAATGTCATCGCGACACAGCGATCACGATCAAGGCCACAATCCTTGCGCCAGTAACTGTGGATCGGTTTGTAATCAGCCTGTTCCACCCCGGCCCAGCAATAGACGCGGTCATGCGCATCGGGAATTTCCACAGATCGAATGGCGTCCTGAAGCAGGCTGCGCGCGACAGGGGGTTGATCATCGCGAAACAGCCATTGAACCTGTATCTGACTGTCGGTGGGTGCCGCGATAACGTCTGATCTGTTTGCGGCTTCAATAATCGCGTGGCCGGTTACATGGCCCGGCATTTCGGCCAAATAACGGCCAATCGCCGGCAAGGCCGTTTCATCACCGGCCAACAGAACCCAGTCGGCATCGGGCAATGCCGTGCCCAGCGGGCCGGTCATCGCCACAACATCCCCTGGAGTGGCATGCATGGCAAAGGCCGAACCCGGGCCATTATCGCCATGCATGACAAAATCGACATCGATCCAGCCGGCCTTGGCATCGATTGCCCGGATCGTATAGACGCGTTGTTCGATGGTGTTTTCACCGCTTGGCCAGACGGGCATCCCGTTATCGGCAAGGGTCGGCCATTGCGGATTTTTCTGTCCACGTGGCGGGATCAGAAGCCGGACATGGATGGCATCGCTGTCATAGGCATCAAGATCACGGCTATGAAGGCGCAAGCGCCGCATATGCGGTGAAAGGTCGGTGATCTCCCCCACTGTCAGCTCGCAGAAATTAGGCAGTTTGCCGTTGCTTTTGCCCGCCCCCGTCCAGCGGCAATCAAGATCAGCCCCGGGTGCAGCCCCCTGCAGGATCGAAATAATCGCAGACTTCATCTGGATGACATCGACCTCGGTCTTTGCACCGACTTCGACCTCAAGAGCGGTTTCCGTGCTGCTGAGCTGAATATGGCCGATGGAAACCGATATCCGCGTTTGTTCCCCATCCCCTGTCACATCGCAATCATGTTCGCGATAGAACGCGGCGGCCTGTTTGATCAGGGTGGCACTGTCTGGAAGTGCGATACGCGTTTTGGCCGTCAGAAGCGATGTGGACATGGGGCTCTCGGATAAAGGGGGCGCGGACAAGATGTGTTTGTCTGTAATAATAACAATGATAGGCATTCTCAATAAAAATTATCATTGATTTTAGCGGTGCGTGATAGATGTTTGGCACATGCGTTTGCCCTGTCAGTGGCGGCAATTGCGACCTTGATCTGTTTATTGGAAGTCTGAACAAAGCGATGCCTGACAAAATCCGCCGTCTGAAATCATTCGAGTTTCCTGTTGCCGTTGAATGGGCTGCCAAAGAGGGCTGGAACCCCGGCCTTGCCGATGCAGAGGTATTTTTCAACACAGACCCGGAAGGGTTCTGGGGCGCGTTTGACAAACAGGGACTGGCGGCAGTGATTTCAGCAGTCCAGTACAGCTCGGACTTTGGCTTTGTCGGATTTTACATCTGCCGCCCAGATCGTCGTGGATCGGGTCTTGGCTATCGCCTGTGGCAGGCGGTGCTTGACGGTAGCGTTCCCAAGACCATCGGACTTGATGGCGTTGTCGATCAGCAGGACAATTACCGCAAATCGGGTTTTGAGTTTGCCCATCGCAACATTCGTTTCGGCGGTGTGGTCACGGCCAGTGGCGAAACACCAGACGATCTGTTCACACTTGCGGTCGATGACATTGGCATTGTCGATGCGTTCGAGCAGACCTGTAACCTGTTCGCGGAAAGCCGGATTGAATTCCTGCGCGGCTGGATTGGCAACGACAAACACAAAGCCCTTGCCTTGAAAGGCCCGATGGGTGTTCGCGCATATGGCGTGATACGCCCGTGTCTTGAAGGTCACAAGATCGGCCCGCTATTTGCCCCCAATGCCAAGGATGCAAAAACCCTGTTTGGCGCCCTTTTGCAAAGCCGGGATGATCAGGGTGGCAAGGTCTATCTCGATGTGCCTGAGCCCAATCAGGCGGCAATTGATCTGGCCACGACCCATGGCATGGTGCCGGAGTTCGAGACAGCGCGCATGTATAAGGGGCCGGCACCGAAGCTTGATCTTGGTATGACTTTCGGGATTTCGTCGTTCGAACTGGGCTAGTTTGAGCCAACTTTGTCGGCAAGTTTGACCGGTAAGTCCTTGCAAACATCAGAAAATGTCAGAATTCCGGTCCTGTTTGGGACTGTTTGCTTGGTGTAAAACCAAAGAGCTCCACCACAGGAATAGAATTTTCTTATTCTTAGGGCGGGGTTGAGTGCTGTTCGAAAGTCTGGCAACAAACATTTAACGCCATAAGTATATGCCTTTCTAAACCAAGGCAGTAACTTCATCGCCGAACGGCGATGATTATCGGCGGCATTTGGTCATTGTCGGCAAGAAGTTGCTGCAAGCATATGGAAAACCAGTAACACAGTCCCAATTTCAGGAGTGTAGTCCGCGTTTCATTTCCATCTGGCAGCCTTTCAAGCAGACGATTTTCATCTGTGTGTCTGTCAGACCACTGATTAGTGTACGACCCGCCACGTGTCGCCTGCCCTGCTTGGTACCGATGCGTTTGACGAACTTGTTTTAAGGCCGGATTTTAAAACCGACATGGATATAGCGACACTTATTGGAATTATCGCCGGGATGGGCGTTATTTTTGGCGCCATCTTGATGGGTGGCAGCCTTGATTCCTTTGTCGACCTTCCATCCGTCATGGTGGTGTTTGGCGGAACAGCAGCCGCCACCCTGATCAAATTCCCGATGCGTGATGTCGTCAAGTCGCTCAAGATCGGTATTGGCATTGCGTTCAAGAACCCCAAGGAAGACCCGCTTTCGATCTATGAAAAGGCGATTGAGCTTGCCGGCATCGTGCGCAAGAACGGCCTTCTGGGACTTGAAAGTGTTGAAGTCGAAAATGAAATCATGGCGCGCGGCATCCGCATGTGCGTGGATGGTCACAGCGGCGAGGTGATCCGCAGCTCGATTTCAAGCGAGGTGGAAAAATCCATCCAGAATGACGAACTCGGTGAACTGATGTTCCGAGGTATCGGTGACACGGCACCAGCATTTGGCATGATCGGGACGCTGGTTGGTCTGGTGCAGATGCTGGCCAACCTGTCAGACCCGGACGCCATTGGTCCGGCCATGGCAATTGCCATGCTGACCACGTTTTATGGCGCAGTGTTGGCCAACCTGATCGCGCTTCCGGTTGCCGACAAACTGGCCCTTAAGGTTGATCGCTTGAAAAACACCAAACAGCTGATCATTGAATCGGTGGTGCAGATCCAGGCCAGCCAGAGCCCGATGGTGATGAAGGAAATCCTCGGCCCCTATCTTCCGGGTGGCATTCCGGCCGATCCTGAAGATGGTGGTGCATGATCATGATGGCAGCGCGCATTCAGGCAGCAGACTGGGCATAGGCGATGGCAAAGAAACCAGCAGCAGGCGCACCAGCTTGGATGGCGACATTCGCCGATCTGATGTCGTTGCTGCTTGTCCTGTTTGTGCTGTTGCTGACCTTCGCTGAGATGGATGTCATCCGCTACAAACAGATTGCCGGCTCGGTCAAGGCGGCCTTTGGCTTTTCCCAACAAGATCAGCTTGCAGGGGTGATCGAGCTTGATGGCTCCATCGTTGGCAAATCGCTTAAGGCGCCAACACCCGATACCCCGCGTGTGGTGTCGGAAATCCCGCAGGCCGAGACCCCGGAAGTTGAAAGCAACGAAACCGACAGCAAGGAAGAAAAGGCCGAGGCGCTCGAAGAAACGCTTGGCAAGGTTCTTGATAACATGGGCCTTCAGGATCAGGTGGGGCTGGAGCGTATCGACGGCGAGGTTGTCATGCGTTTCCCCAACGAACTGGCCTTTCCATCCGGATCGTCCGGCATGACAGATGAATTTGCCGCCATCCTGAACCGCGTCGCGCCGGTGATCAACCAGACGGCTGGCGAAATTTTTGTCGCCGGTCATACCGATAACGTTCCTGTTTCGGCGTCGTCTCCCTATATATCGAACTGGGACCTGTCGGCGGCACGTGCGACGTCGGTTCTGCATTTTCTGATTGATCAGAACGGCACAGACCCGAGCCGCATGGTCATTCAGGGATATGGCGACAGTCGGCCACTGGCGACCAACGATACCCCCGAGGGGCGGGCGACCAACCGTCGGGTCGAAATAACCATTGAAATGGTCGAGACCAATTTCGACGCCAACAGTGCATCAGAAGGCGGCGAATTCAGGGCCCCGTCAAACGGTGGAGAAGACTTTGATGAGGGGGCAAATCCGGAAACCGGTGATGCCAGCAGAAATCCAAACTCTGAAGCACGGCGTACTTTCAGCATTCCGTCAGACAGCCCCTGACAGAAGTCTGCCAACGGGACTCGATCCAAAAAACGCGTGAGCAAAGGGAATACCGCCCATCATGGCGAGCCATGCCAACAAGAAAAAGACAATCCTGTATGCGGATTACAGCGAACGGAACATCAGTGCCGCACGGGCAGCCGTTGAGCATTTTGGCTTTGGCAAATTCGTTGATTGTGACGACCGCGAACGCACGCTCGAACTGATTGCGGAGCTTAAGCCGGATCTGGTTCTGATCGGTCTTTATCTTGATGGCATCCGCGGTATTTCGACCATTCGCGCCATTCGTGACGCCGCCACAAGTGGAAATCCGCACGGCGGCATCGTCCCGATCCTGCTTGGCGCGCCGAAACTGGATCGCCGGGGCATGCGCGATGCGGTCGACGCCGGGATTGAGGGCGTTTTTCGTCAGCCGATTGATCCAGAACGCCTGACCAAGATCATTGAAACGGTCCTGAAAAAACCACGCCGCTTCGTGCTGGAGGAAAACTATTTTGGCCCTGCACGGCCACAGGACCTTGCCAAAATGGCGACTTCAAGTGCCACCAGTCCAACCGCAAAGCCAAAAAATCCATCGGCAACAGTCCCCAAAAGCACCGAGACTTCCGACACACCGGAAAACGATGGTGCCGGGCCGAAAACGCAAACAAAGCCCGCCAAACCGTCGCCTGCCATTGGTATGACGACAAATCTGGACATCGACGATAGCCGACCACGCCTGAACGGGGCCGGTCAGACATTTGGCGACGGCGAGCTTGTTGGTGTTCCGAGTGCGCGTGACAAACGCACCAGTGCACAGAACCTAGAGGCCCTGCAATCTGCCAAAGAGGTGCTGCCTGCTGCCGTTGCCAGTGAGGAGGCCAAGCCGTCCGATGCCGCCGATGAACCGATTGAGGCCGAGGATGACACCACGGCAGAAGACGAGGAACTCGTCGAGATTGACCTGCACGCGGCGTTGATCAGTCACAAGCTTTGGGTGGATACCGGCGGGCGCGAGGGGTCGGTGATGTCCATCGAACATGCCGATCTGCGCGAGGCCGAGCTGGAAGGCATTGATCTCAGCCGATGTGGATTGCCGTTTGCCAGCTTCCATCGTGCCAATTGCAAGGATGCGGTTTTGCGCCGTTGCAATCTGGTTGCCGCTGATTTTGGTGAAAGCAATCTGGATAACGCCAACCTGGCGGCAAGCCGACTTTCAGGCGCACGGTTTAGCAAGGCGATGATGCGCAACACGGTATTTTTGGGATCGGACCTGTCGAATGCCAATTTCCGGGGCCTCAAGATGATCAATTGTGATCTGAGCGGCACCAATCTGGCCGGAACGGATTTCCGCGATGCGGATCTGAGTGGCACGCGCGGCCTGTTTGCCGAACAGATCCAGCGGGCGCGCGTCAACGCCAATACCCGCCTGCCCCACGATCTGAAACTGCGCGATTAGTCGAGATCACAGACCATATGCAGGCTGGGAAAACGGAAGTCCGGCGCAAAAGGCGCTTCGAAATCACCGATCACTCGAAAGCCGCGTGATTCATAAAACCGTCTGGCGGTCAGGGTTGAATAACATTCAAAGCGCTTAACATTTTCCGATGCCTTGGCGTCGCTTACGCAGCGATCAAACAGCATGCTGGCAATGCCCTTGCGCGCGTGATCGGGATCGACGGCGAAATGCCGGACATGGGCCAGCCCCGGCTGGACATCACCTTCCCGGCTTCCGGGCCGAACCGCCGTCCAGCCGCCTGCGCCAACAACGTCACCGGCCTCTGTCCTGGCGATGTAATAGGTGCCCGAACTTAATAACTCGGGCTTGGCAAAGGTGAGAAACGGCATGGCGCGTTTAAGCATGTCCGGCGCATAGTCATGGGCCAAAAACGTCGCATAGGACCGCGCAAACAAGGCACGGATGGCCGGGGCATCCTCAAGGGTCGCGATATGAAGCGTGATCGCCGACATCTGTTTTCCTACCTGCGGCCAAACATCTTTTCGATGTCGTTAAGCTTGAGCTCGACATAGGTCGGGCGGCCATGGTTGCATTGGCCTGAATGCGGGGTGGCTTCCATCTGGCGCAAAAGGGCGTTCATTTCATCGGCATTGAGCTTCCGACCGGACCGCACCGATCCATGGCAAGCCATGGTCGCACAGACATACATCAGCCGGTCTTTTAGCGCCATGCCCTGCCCCAGTTCGGCAATTTCATCGGCCATATCGCGCACCAGCGCGCTGACATCAACCTTGCCCAACATGGCCGGCACTTCGCGAACAACAATCGCGCCGGGACCAAATGGCTCGATCACCAGACCCAGTTCGGCGAATTCGTCTGCCCGGTCGGCAATACGATCAGCGGACGCTTCATCCAGTTCGACGACTTCGGGCAGCAACAACCCTTGTCGCTTGACACCGCTTTCGGCCAGATCGGCCTTCATGCGTTCATAGACAATGCGTTCATGCGCGGCGTGCTGATCGACAATCACCAGACCGTCGCGGGTCTGGGCAATGATGTAATTGGCATGCACCTGCCCGCGGGCTGCCCCCAGCGGATGATCAACAAACTTACCTTCATCGGCGATGTTATCAATGCGCGCTGACGGTGCGGCGGCATCATAACCACCCGACAGCGCCGCTGCCGCAGCGGCTGCAAAACCGCCCTCGCCACCTGCGATGTTAGCGCTACCACCCGATCCGCCAAACTCGCGCCCGCGATCAAACAGGCCGCCATAGTTTCCGGGGTTTTCCATCGGTGCCTGGGCGGCGTAATTGCGTTCAATCGCGGCGTGGCCCGGCACATTTGGCTGATACTGTCCGATGTTAAATCCGCTGCCACCGCCGCTTCGTGCGCCACCGCCATACGGAAGTGAGGGTCCCTCACCTTCGCGGCGGACCGCCCCCAAGGCCATATCTGCCACCGTGGTCGAGGCGCGATGCCCCGCCCCGGCCAGCGCATGTTTAAGTGCGCCGACAATCAGCCCCCGCACCATGCCCGGATCACGGAACCGGACCTCCGTCTTGCCGGGATGGACGTTGACGTCAACATCACGTGGAGAAAGTTCAAAGAACAGCGCCAATAACGGATGGCGATCACGTGCCAGAAAATCCTGATAGGCGCCGCGCACTGCGCCTTGCAGCAGCCGATCCTTGACCGGGCGGCCATTGACAAACATGAACTGCATCTGCGCATTGCCACGGTTGAGTGTCGGCACCCCGGCATAGCCGGTAAGGCGGATGCCTTCACGCTCTGCCTCGATCTGAAGGGCGTTATCCTGAAATTCGCGGCCCATGACAGCCCCCAGCCGTTTAAGACGTGCATCAAACAGATCGCCTTCGCAGGCCGGGTAATTCAGGATCGTCTTGTTGTTATCACCACTGAGTGTAAAGCCGACATCCGGGCGCGCCATCGCCAGACGGTCCATGATCTCGCGCGCATACATCTGTTCGGTCCGCGCGGTTTTAAGGAACTTCAGACGTGCCGGCGTGGCATAGAAAAGATCACGCACCTCGACCCGTGTGCCATAGGGATGGGCGGCTGGTTCCGGTGCGCCCTTGGCCCCGCCTTCCACCACCAGTGTCCATGCGTTTTCAGAGCCGCGCACACGGCTGGTCAGGCGCATCCGTGATACCGACCCGATCGATGGCAAGGCCTCGCCGCGAAAGCCCATGAAACCGATGTTAAACAGATCATCATCGGGCAGCTTGGATGTGGCGTGGCGTTCGACGGCCAGTGTCAGTTCGTCCGGCGTCATGCCCTTGCCATCGTCAGTGACAGACAACAACGTCCGACCGCCATCGCGCAGATTGACGTCCACCTTGGTCGCCCCGGCATCAAGGGCGTTTTCAACCAGTTCCTTAAGCGCAGCCGCAGGACGTTCGACCACCTCACCGGCGGCAATCTGGTTGATCAGGTTCTGTGGCAGGACGCGCAAGGTCATGAAGGCGGTGCTCGTGATGTTTATCTTGGTTGTGATGAACCTATCAAAGCGCAAAGCGCGGCGAAATCCCTTTCACCGCGCTTTGCAACTTTTCCGATGTGGTTCTGGGATCAGAAGGCCAGATCACCTTCCGGCTTGCCAACCACGGTCACCGTGACATTGGCCGGGTCCATCAGATCGGCAGCAACTCGGTTAACGTCATCAAGCGTGACGGCATTGACCATGTCATTGCGACGATCAAGGAAGTCCATACCAAGGTCTTCCTTTTGCATGCCGACCAGCATGCCCGACAGGTTGCCGAGGCTGGTGAAGCGCAGCGGGAAGGCCCCGGTGAGGTAGGCCTTGGCATTATCAAGCTCTTCCTGATCGATGCCGTCCTGCTTCATCTTGGTCCATTCGGTGCTGATCAGCGACAGGCTTTGACCAATCGCGTCATTGCGCGTGGCAACCCCGCCCATCATCATGTCGGCATGATCAAGATTGGCGAGGTAGCTATAGACGCCATAAGCCAATCCACGCTTTTCACGGACTTCCTCGGTCAGGCGCGATGAGAAGCCGCCACCGCCAAGGATGTAATTCATCACATAGGCGGCATAGAAATCCGGGTCCTGGCGTTCGATGCCTTTTTGGCCCCAGATCGCCTGACTTTGCGGGATGTCCTGTTCGATTACGTCGATATCGCCATAGGTCGGCGTAACATCGGCGATCTTGGGCAGGTCGCTTTTCGCGGGCAACGCGCCAAAGGCCTCGTCGAGCAGCGGACCAAGTTCTTCGGCGGTGATGTCACCGGCGACGCCCACAATCAGGTTGTCCTTGGCAAAGGCACGGCGCACGAAGCCACGAAAATCATTGGCGTTCAAACCGGCCACGGTTTCAAGCGTGCCCGAAACCGGCCGACCATAGGGATGATCGCCAAAGATCGAGGCAAAGAATGTGCGGCTGGCGATATCGCGCGGATCGGTTTCGGCCCGCTTGAGGCCCGAAACAACCTGTGCACGGATACGTTCAACCGCCTCATCATCAAAGCGGGGCTCGGACAGGGCCAGACGCAGCAGATCAATCGCCGTTTCGCGTTCACGCGTTAGCGTGGTGAGCGATCCGGCAAAGTCATCGCGCCCCGCATCAAAGGAAAGACCGATCGACCGGTTTTCCATTTCACTGCGGAAGGTCTGGCTGTCCATCGCGCCAGCGCCTTCATCAATCAGGCCAGATACCATATTGACCAAGCCAAGCTTGCCATCCGGATCGGTTGCCGCCCCCGCACCGGTAAAGGCGATATCCATGGTCATCAGCGGGTTCATGTGATCTTCGATAAGCCAGGCGCGAATGCCGCCGTCCGAAATCACTTCCTGTACCTCGACCGCCTTGGCCTGTTGCGCAAAGCCAAAACCAAGCGTTGTCGCAAAGGCAACACCGGCAATCTGTTTAAACAGCTTGTTCATATCAGTGCACTCCTTCGCCAGAGGTGATCGGAAGGGCCGCACCAGCGCCCGTGACCGGGCCACCTTCGGGCGGCATCAGCCAGCCGGTGACAGATTTCTTGGCATCGAACACCCGTTTGGCGGCGTCATTGACCTGTTCCACCGTCACACCCGAAATCCGGTCCGGCCAGCTTTCGACCTGATCCACGGTCAAACCGACCGCAAGCGACTGACCGAGCACGCGTGCACCGGCAGATAGCGAGTCACGGGCAAAGACGGCACTATCAAGCAGCTTCTGCTTGGCACGATCGAGTTCATCCTGCGTCACACCGTCGGCGACGACCTTGGCAATTTCGGCCTCGACCGCCTTTTCAAGATCGGCCAAATCGACATCACCGCGCGGAACGGCATAGACACCGAAGCTTGCCAGATCGACGGTCACCGGATCATAGAAGGTGCCAACGCTTGAGGCGATTTCCTGATCGACCACAAGGGCCTTGAAGAAGCGGCTGGTGGTGCCCGATCCGATGATTTCGCTCAGCACATCAAGCGGCACGGCATCAGCCGCATCGGTATTGTAGGACGGTGCCAGATAATAGCGCGACCAGGATGCCTGACCGACCTGCGGGTCACGCATGGTGACCTTGCGCGGGGCATGCTGAACCGGTTCCTGAACACGGTTGCGGGTCATGTCCTTACCACGCGGGATGACGCCGTAATATTTTTCCGCCATCGGCAGCAATTCATCCATGGTGATGTCGCCGGCAACAACCAAAATGGCATTATTGGGCGCATACCAGTCGCGATAGAATTCAAGTGCGTCTTCGGTGGAAAGTTTTTCCATTTCATGGCGCCAGCCAATGATCGACCGACCATAGGGATGCGCCATATACAGCGATGCGCGCATCTGTTCGCCCAGAAGCGCCCCCGGGCTGGTATCAATGCGCGAACGGCGTTCTTCGATGATCACATCGCGTTCGGGCAGAACCACATCATCTGAGAGTTTCAGATTGGTCATGCGGTCGGCTTCCATCTCCATGACCAGATCAAGCCGGTCACGGGCAATGTTCTGGAAATATCCCGTGTAGTCCCAGCTGGTGAAGGCGTTGTCATTGCCGCCATTGCGCGCAACGATCTTTGAAAAGTCGCCCGGCACCATCTTATCGGTCCCCTTGAACATCAGATGTTCAAGGAAATGGGCAATGCCCGAGACACCTTGGGGCTCGTCGGCCGAGCCGACCTTGTACCAGACCATATGGGTAACGACCGGTGCACGGTGGTTTTCCACCAGCACGACCTGCATGCCGTTATCAAGGGTGGCAGTTTGCGGGCTGAACACAGCCGCCCGTGACAAACCGGGCACAAGGGCAAGAGTCAGTGCGACGAGGGCAAGCACAGCCACGGAGCTGCGCGTCATTGATCGGATTGTTCCAGAAATTCTCATTGTGGCGTCCCATTCCAATTCAGGATGGTTATGCAAACGGTGTGTTTCAATGCAGGACCAGCAGAACGCGGCACTTGCATTCAACAGGCATTTCTTAAGAACCGAATATGACAGAACAAGGGCGCGAAACCATCGCGCCCTTGTCTGAATGCATCAAATTGTCGTGTGTTCGGCCAATCGTCTGGCGAAGCTTAGAAGATGTCTTCCAGCCAGCCTTTCTGTTTGCGTTCGATCACAGGGGTATCGGCACCACCGGCAACATTGTCACCCAATGCCTGCTGATCGCGGATACGCTTGGCTTCGGCGGCCGGATCCACGACGGTGCCGAATTCCGGCTTTTCCTGCCAGAACAGCAGATCGTCGACGACGCCTTCGCTTTCGGAAATGAAGATCGAGGTTTCACGATCCACCGTGTTGCGGATTTCCGGATCGGCATATTGCGCACCGGATGCCGAAAGAAGGGCAACCTGTCCCTTGCTGCGCGTACCTTCGGTGATGTCACGTTTTACAACGTTGGGATCTTCACCAACCAGAATACGACGCGCCTGATCGGTGGTCGAACCGGTTTGCGGGCGCGGTGCGCCTGGATCAGGAACACGCAAGGTAAAATCAGGCGGCAGGCTGAGCGGGGCGCGCGAAACAACCGCAAACTCGTCGGGCGACTGTTTGTTCAGGCCAAAGGTTTCACGTGTTGATTCACAACCGGAAACGCCAAGCGCAAGTCCGCCCAGCAATGCAATTTTGAAAATATTGGTCGTCAGTTTCCGGGCCATTTGTGCCTCATTACCACTTCAAAACCGGACCATGTTCGCCCGGCCAAAATTCATCTGGTAGATTTTTTACCGCCAAAAAGGGAATCGATCAACAGTAGCGCCGCACCAACCGTGATTGCACTATCGGCAATATTGAATACCGGCCAGTGATAACCCGCAACATGCAGATCAATGAAGTCGGTCACAGCCCCATGGCGCAGACGATCAACGAGGTTGCCAACCGCGCCGCCAATGATCATTGCCAGGGCAAAACGCAGCATGGAATCGCGCGTGCGCCACATCCAGATGCCAAACCCAATGGTGATGGCCGCCGTCACTGCAATCATCACCCAAGGTGCCTGTCCCTGAAACAGGCCAAACGAAACACCCGGGTTCCAGGCCAGAACAAAGTTCATGAACGGCGTCACTTCGATCACGCGAAGCGGGTTCGACAGACCATCAATGGCAAGCGCCTTGGTCCACTGGTCGACACCAAACACGATTGCAATGACGATCAGACCAAACACAAAGGCACGATGTTTCATCAACACTCTTTCTGACTTGCCGGGATGCGCCCTGCCAGCTGGCAGGGCGTTCCCGAACGCCACCGTTACTCGGCGGCAATTCCCATTTCATCAACGGCATCCGCACAGCGGTTGCAAACGGTTTTATGTTCAGCATGGCTGCCAACTTCCGGCAGGGTCTGCCAGCAACGTTCGCATTTCTCGCCTTCTGCCAATGCCGGCACAACACCGACACCTGCAACGTCATCAAGGGTATAGGCACCGTCCGGTGCTTCACCCGTGATCAGTTCGATGTCAGATGTAATGGCGATTTCGGCAAGATTAAGGCCAGCCAGGGCTTCGACATAATCAGCGGTCGCATAAACCTTTGGTGCGGCATCAAGGCTTGCGCCAATGCGTTTTTCGGCACGTTCAAGTTCAAGCGCACCGGTGACAACACGGCGAAGCTTGCGGATCTTGGCCCATTTGGCGGCCAGCGCATCGTCTTTCCAGCCGTCCGATACCGTGTTGAAGGTTTCCGAATGAACCGAGCTTTCAGCGCCATAACGCGCGCGCCATGCTTCGTCGGCGGTAAAGCACAAAACCGGTGCCAACCAACGGACAAGACAATCAAACACGCGATCCATGACCGTGCGGGCCGCACGGCGACGCAGGCTGCTTGGTGCGTCGCAATAAAGCGCGTCCTTGCGGATATCAAGATAGAACGCCGACATATCAAGCGCGCAGAAGTTATGCAGCTCGATAAACATCGAATGGAAATCGTAGTCCGCAGTCGTCTTGCGCACCATGTCGTCAAGGTGGCTCAGACGATGCAGAACCCAGCGTTCGAGTTCCGGCAGCTCGTTGTCTGCAACCTTTTCGGACTGGTCAAAGCCGTCAAGGTTGCCCAGCAGGAAGCGCAGGGTGTTGCGCAGACGACGATAGATGTCGGAATGGCGCTGAATGATTTCGTGGCTGATGCGCAGATCATCATGATAATCGGAGCTCACCACCCACAGACGCAGGATATCTGCACCAAGCTTGTCGATGACATCGTTCGGCGCAATGACGTTGCCGAGCGATTTCGACATCTTGCGGCCTTCGCCATCAAGAACAAAGCCATGGGTCAGAACCGCGTCGTACGGTGCGCGACCACGGGTACCGCAAGACTCAAGCAATGAGCTGTGGAACCAGCCGCGATGCTGATCCGATCCTTCAAGGTAAAGGTCCGCCGGCCATTTCAGGTCCTGACGTTCTTCGAGCACGAAGGCATGGGTCGAACCGGAATCAAACCAGACGTCGAGAACGTCGGTGACCTGTTCGAAATCATCGGCGTTGTATTTGTCGCCAAGGAAATACTGTGCATCGCGGGTGAACCAGGCGTCAGCCCCTTCTTCGCAGAAGGCTTCGTAGACACGATCAAGAACTTCCTGATCACGCAGCGGCTGACGGGTGCTTTTTTCGATGAACACCGTGATCGGAACGCCCCATGCACGCTGGCGCGATACGCACCAGTCCGGGCGGTTGGCAATCATGGAATGCAGACGGTTACGACCGGCTTCCGGGACAAAGCGGGTTTCATCAATCGCCTTAAGCGCCTTTTCACGCAGGTCATTGTCCTGCATGGAAATGAACCACTGCGGTGTGGTTCGATAGATCACCGGTGCCTTGGAACGCCATGAGCACGGATAGGAGTGCTTGAGACGGCCGCGCGACAGCAGAGCGCCAACTTCGATCAGCTTGGCGATGACCGCTTCGTTCGCACCTGCTTCCTTGCCGTTTTCATCATAGATGCGCTCGCCGGCAAACAGCGGCACGGTCTGATAATAGGCCCCATCACCATCGACCATTTCCGGCACTTCCAGACCGTATTTCAGACCGGTCTGGTAATCGTCCGGGCCGTGGGTCGGTGCGGTATGGACAAAGCCGGTACCGGTGTCGGTCGTGACATAGTCGGCCGCCAGAAGCGGGACGTCAAAGTCATAGCCCTGACCGCGGAACGGATGGGCAGAAAGCGTGCCTTCGAGGTCGGCGCCCTTAAAGGTGCCGACAACCTTGTGACCGGTAACGCGACCGTTTTTGCACAGGTCTTCAAGAAGATCGGTACAGACCGCCATCTTCTCGCCAACGGTGGCCCATGCTTCCTCGGCGGTTTCGGTGACTTCGATGACGGAATATTCGATGTCTTCGCCATATGAAATCGCACGGTTGCCCGGAATGGTCCAAGGGGTCGTGGTCCAGATGACGATGGTCGCGTCTTTAAGCAGATCGACCTTGGTCTCGGTAACCGGGAAGCGGACATAGATCGTTTTGGATGTATGGTCGTGATATTCGACTTCGGCCTCGGCAAGGGCGGTTTTTTCAACCACCGACCACATGACCGGTTTGGAGCCCATATAGAGCGAACCGTTCATCAGGAACTTGCCAAGTTCACGGGCAATTGATGCCTCTGCCTTGTAGTCCATGGTGACATAGGGATTGTCCCAGTCGCCCATGACGCCAAGGCGTTTGAATTCTTCGCGCTGAATATCAAGCCATTTCTGGGCGAACTCGCGGCATTCCTTGCGGAATTCGGCAATCGGAACATCGTCCTTGTTTTTGCCCTTGGCGCGGTATTGTTCTTCGATCTTCCATTCGATCGGAAGGCCGTGGCAGTCCCAACCCGGAACGTAAACAGCGTTCTTGCCCAGCATCTGCTGGGAACGGGTGATGACGTCTTTAAGGATTTTGTTCAGTGCATGACCAATATGCAGATGGCCGTTGGCATAGGGCGGGCCATCATGGAGGACAAACATTTCACGATCAGCCGAAATACCGCGAATTTTGCCGTAGAGGTCCTCTTTCTTCCACTGCTCGAGCAGGGTCGGCTCCATCTTTGGCAAACCCGCCCGCATCGGGAAATCGGTCTTGGGCAGGATAACGGTTTTCTTGTATTCGACACTCATCGTGACGGTCCTGTCGTCTTGAACAAATTAAAAGGGCGAACCCCCCGGAGATCTCGCGAAAAGCTGATCTTGCGAAAAGCGCGCGGATCATAGCGGGTTCGTCAACAAATTCAAATCTTGCCGAGAATATCCTTGGCAGCGATCACATCTGCTGCGATCTGGGCTTTCAGGGCATCAAGCCCATCGAACTTCTTTTCCCCGCGGATAAAGCCGTGCAGACGCACGCGAACCCGCCGGTCATAGATGTCCTGATCAAAGTCAAAAAGGTGTGCTTCAAGCCCGGCATCATCATCGCCGCCAAAGCTTGGCCGCACGCCAATATTGGCGACTCCGGGGATCCAGCGTTCGACGGTTTTGCCATCGGCTTTAGAAACCAGTCCAAGCTCGACAGCGTAAACACCGAATTTCGGGCGCAGGTGATTGCCAAGCGGAACATTGGCCGTCGGGAAGCCGATGGTGCGTCCGCGCGCATCGCCATGGGCGACAACCCCGCCAATCTCCCACGGGCGTCCCAACAGATGCTTGGCGTCTTCGGGGCGGCCGTCACGCAGCGCCTGACGGATCGCGGTCGAGGAATAGACAATCCCGTTATCATGGGTGACAGCGGTTACCGCCGTCACACCAAAACCGGATTTTTCACCAATGGCACGCAGCAAATCGACATCCCCTGCCCGGCCCTTGCCGAAACAGAAATCCCAGCCAACCACGACATGTTTGGCGCCAAGGCCCGTGACCAGAACGCGTTCGATGAATTCTTCGGCGGTCATAGCGGCAAAGTCGCGGTTAAACTCGACCTCGTAGAACAGATCGATATCAATGCTGCCAGCCGCGGTTTCGCGATCCTCGGCCGAGGTCAGACGGAACGGCGGATCATCGGCGCGAAACAGCATGCGCGGATGGGGTTCGAACGTCAGGATCGCAAGCGGCGCACCAAGATCACGGGCAATCGCGCGGGCCTGATCCAGAAGCGTTTGATGCCCCAGATGCAGTCCATCGAAATTGCCGATCGCCACAACAGCGCCGCGCGCATCATCGGTCAGGTTCTCAAAAGATCGAAAAACGCGCATTCGCGCCGGTCTCTCTTCGCTGCGTTCCATGCCTGCCGACCTTTTGTCGGCAAATCCAGCAGGCAGCTATATAGGGCGCAGGCCCGAAGCGTAAAGACTTTTCCGACAAAAAAGCGCAGGCTTTCCGGCATCAGGCGCGTGAAGGCACCATCACGGTTGCTTCGCCCGAGATCACGCAACGATCCCCGACATAGCAGTTGGTTTCCATAATGGCGCGTTTCTTGGCCGGGATCAGTTCACGCACGGTCACACGCGCTGTCACGGTATCGCCGATCCGAACCGGTGCCTTGAACTGCAGGTTCTGGGAAAGATAAATCGTGCCAGGCCCGGGCAGGCGCGTGCCAAGGACCGTCGAAATGAAACCGGCTGACAGCATGCCATGGGCAATGCGGCCTTCGAACATCGTGGTTGCGGCGTAATCCTGATTAAGGTGCACCGGGTTGGTGTCACCGGTAATGCCGGCAAACATTACGATGTCGGTTTCGGTTACCGTTTTTCCATAACTGCCCGACAGCCCGATCTCAAGATCTTCGAAATACAGCCCATGAAGTCCGTCGCGTTCATCCATTTCCTAGAAACCCTATGCCTGTTGCGCGGTTGCTTACATTGCAGATGTCGCGCTTATAATTATTTTGCAATGCAATATTTGTAATTTTATTGCGCATTTTTCGAAATGAGCAATGCCTATTTCGTCGAATGTCTTCTTGATAAGCGCTTGAAATTGTCTGAAACGGGGACATATCAGGGCATGCCCACCTGTGATATCAATGATCTAAGCCCTATAAAAACAAACCTTTGGGAAACGCCCCCGATGAACAACACAATTGCAGACACCTATGAAATTGCCATGGGTCGATGGAGCCGCCGTCTGTCGCGCAGCTTTCTGGACTTTGTTGCCGCACCGTCTTGCGGTTCGTTGGTTGACGTCGGATGTGGCACGGGCAGTCTGACCCTGGCTGCGGCCAACCGGTATCCGGATGCGCGGGTTGTTGGCATTGACCTGATCCCTGATTACCTGACAGACGCCTTGCGCGAAGAAGCTTCAAATATCGAACTTAAAACCGGGGATGCGTTGTCGCTGCCGTTCGAGAATAACAGTTTTGATACTGCCTTTTCGCAGTTGTTGATCAATGATCTGGAAGACCCGGAAAAGGCGGTTGCCGAGATGGTCCGCGTCACCAAACCGAACGGGAAAATCGCCGCGTCCGTCTGGGACCGCGCGGGCGGGTTGACGTTTATCCGCCTGTTTCTCGATGCAGCGGCCATTTTGGCCGGGGTCGAGGGCGAAAAATTGCGCGAAGAGGTTTTCGATGTCCCCTATCAGGATGAAGATGACCTTTATGATCTTTGGTCGGATGCGGGATTGGGCGATATTGAAACCGCAACCCTGGCGGTGCGCATGGATTTCATCGATTTCGATGACTACTGGCAGTCGCTGATGGGGGCGCACAGCCTGATCCGTAATTTCTTTAACCGGCAATATGCCGACACGGCCTACGAAATTCAGCAGGCCACACGTCTGGCGTATCTTGGTGGCAAGACAGACGGGCGGCGGTCGCTTGTGGCATCGGCCATGGCGGTGCGCGGCGTAGTGCCAGCGTAATCATCGACGCCGAAACGGCATCCAGAGAACACCCAGTAAACTTTGGCTGTCCATGTCGCGGAATTCCTTCAGGCCGATCTGCATATCGTGGTCATTGACCTTGGTATGATCGATATAGCTGACAAACAGCCGGTCCCAGATGGACAGGATGTTACCGTAGTTGCTGTTGGTTTCTTTCATCAGACTTGAATGGTGCACCCGGTGCATATCGGGTGTCACGACCACCCGTCGCAAGGCGCGATCAAGGCTTTTGGGCAGATGCACATTGCCATGATTAAACAGGGCAAAGCCGCTTAGCATGCTTTCATATACCACCACCGCCCATGGATCGGCCCCGATCAGCACGACAAAGGTCGATTTGTAGAGTGCGGATGCGACGATCTCGACCGGATGGAACCGCACGGCGGTCGAGACATCAAATTCGGTATCGCAGTGATGCACCCGGTGAAACCGCCAGAACACCGGCACGATGTGGGTCAGGCGATGCTGCCAATAGATCGCACAATCAAGAACAATGATGGTGACCAGCCCGGACAATAATGCTGGCATGCCCAAAAGGTTATTTATCCCCCAACCATTGGCCTGTGCCCAGATGGCGGCGGCGATCATCGCAGCCCCGATGGTGAAACGTGCCAGGGCGGCACTCAGCAACAACAGACCAAAATTGGTCAGCCAGCGCATGGGGCGGCGCACGGCTTCCTTGGGCCGATAAGGGGCCACCGCCTCCCACAAGGCCATGACCGCCAGAATGGCGGCAAAGATACCCAGCCGAAATAATCCGCTCTGATCCATTTCATCCTGCCTTGTGTGATAAGGAGCGCGTATGCGTCACCTTGAACTGATATCGGATATCGCAATGTATAAACAACATCTTGCAGTTCGATATCTCATCACCTTTATGTTAGAGAAAGGTGATTCATACTGAAATGCCAATGCTTGGCGACAATAACCGATAACGGGGGACTATATGCCAGAACGATCAGGATCCATTCGGACACTCTTTCTTTCCGTGTTCGCGACCCTGTCTTTTGGCAGCATCGCCCTTGCAGATGGCCCGCCGTTTGATTTGCCAGTCGTTTGTGCCGGCAACAGTTGTGACATTGTTCACTACGTCGACCATGATGCCGGTCCGCAAATTCGTGACTATGCCTGCGGCACGACAACATATGACGGTCATCGTGGCACTGATTTCGCCATCCCGGATGAAGCCACCATGCTTGATGGCGTTCCGGTCCTGTCGATCGCGGATGGCACGGTCGTTGCCCTGCGCGACGGGGTTGAAGATATTGATTCAGGTCGTATCGCCACCAGCAGCCTTGAAGGCATCGAATGCGGCAACGGCATTCTGATTGATCATGATGATGGCTGGCAAAGCCAGTATTGCCATCTTCGCCGGGGATGGGTTGCGGTCAAACAGGGCGACCGTGTCAGCCGTGGTCAGGTGATCGGGCGGATCGGCATTTCCGGTCAGGCCACCTTCCCGCACCTGCATTTCAACCTGCGCAAGGATGGCGAACTTGTTGATCCGTTCAGTGGCACCGCCATGGGCACCAGCAGTGCCGCCGATTGCAATGTCGAAAATGCAGCCCTTTGGTCATCGTCTGCGCGTGCCCAGCTTAGCTATAACGAGATCACGCTTTATGGCCATGGTTTTTCGATGGCGCGCCCGAACGCATCCGACATTAAACGCGGATATGGCAAGGATCAGGAACTACCCCGCACAAGCCCGGCACTTTATTTCTGGGCCTATCTGATCGGCGCCAATGATGGCGATGTCATCCGCATGAGCCTGCAAACACCTGATGGAAAGGGCGGCCATCGCGACTTTGTCATTGATCTGCCCAACGATGCGGGCCCGCGCGCAAAGTGGTTCTTTATCAATATGGACCGCCCCGGCAGCCAATGGCCGGCTGGCACCTATGAAGGCGAGATCACCTTTACCCGTGGTGACAATTCCCCGCGCGTTATCGGCGAGGGCAAAGTCGTGATCCGCTAGGGACCCCGCCCCGGAAAGATCCGATTTGGGTTGCTTCACGTACACCAGCCGACTTAAAATTACACCAGTAAAATGTATTAGTTGTTGAAACTATTACATTAATTTTAGATTTGGCGCGTGAATGTACAGAATTTATGACTGTCTGGCACACCAGCACGATATCGTGCTGGTCCTCGTTGCCCTTCTTATTGGACTGGCGGGCATTCATACCGCATTCAATCTGTACGCACGCGCCTGCATCGGTCGCCTTCGACAGAAAATCGCATGGCTGTTCCTGACCGGGGTTGTGACCGGCGGGGGCATCTGGGCGACCCACTTCATCGCAATGCTGTCCTATGACCCGGTTGTGCCGGTTGGCTATGAGCCCCTTCTGACGGCTATCTCGCTGGCGATTGCGATTGTGACAACCACCATCGGGTTTGCGATTGCCTCGATCAGTGGGCCGCATCTTGTCTTGTCGCATCTTGTCTTGTCGCGTCTTGTCGGCGGCCTTGTTGTCGGGCTTGGTATTTCGGCCATGCATTTCACCGGCATGTCTGCCATCCGTGTTCCCGGCATTATCAGCTGGCACATGGATATTGTGATTGCCGCCATCCTGATGGGGGCCTTGTTCGGCATGGCGTCGCTATATCTGGCCAAGACCGCACAGACCGACCAGCAGAAACTTCTGGGTAAGGCAAACCTGACCATCGCGGTGGCGACCATGCATTTCGGCGCGATGGGTGCACTGGTGATCACACCCGATCCGACTGTCCCGGTCCCGGCACAGCTTATTTCGCAGGAATATCTTGCGGTCGGCGTCGCCGTTGTTGCCATCGGGCTGATTGCCATTGGTTTTGTCACCGCCCTTGTTGACCGGCAACTTCGCGATCATGTCAGCAACCGCATGCGCATTCTGGGTGATTCCGCCATCGAGGCGCTCGTTCTGACCCAGAATGGGCGGGTGATTGACGCCAATGACAGCTTCCTGAAACTGGGTGGCGTCACCCGCGCAGAGATTCTTGATCAGGATTTCCTGACAGAGTGGCTTTCCGATACACCGGCGGAATTCAAATCAGGAAAGGTCGGTTATGCGGAAACGACCCTGTCCTGGAGCAATAATACCGCCATACCGGTCGAGGTCGTGCGTCGCGAAATTCCCGCCGATGAAATATCGGATGCCACCGTGATATTTGGTCTGCGTGATCTGCGCGAACGGTATGCTGCAGAAAACCATATCCGTTTTCTGGCAGAACGTGACGCCCTGACCAAGCTTCTGAACCGGTCAACATTCAATGACCGCCTGGCCGAGGCACTGACGCAATCGGATGAAACCGGCATACCGTTGACGGTGATGTGCATTGATTTCGACCACTTCAAGGAACTCAATGACAGCTTCGGCCATATTGCCGGCGACCATGCGCTGCGGGAATTGGGTGAACGCCTGGCCGAGCTGTTTAGCGATAATGTGGTGATCGCGCGTGTTGGCGGTGATGAGTTTGTCGCCCTGCTGTCGCACCCTGAACAATCAGATATGGATAACGTTATCGCCCGGTCGCGCGAAACCGCCCAGCAAATCCTTGATTGTGTCGCGCTCCCGGTTTTCATCAATGCCGAACACCGTGCGAAGCTTTCTGCAAGTATCGGGATTGCGCATTATCCAACCGATGGCAATGACGCCGAAAGCATCCTGTTTCATGCCGACCTTGCGATGTATCGGGTCAAACAATCCGGCGGCAATGACATCGTGTTCTATTCATCGGAAATGGACGAGGAATACCGTTTCAAGCGCCAGCTTTCTTCGAACCTGCGTCATGCGATGGAGAACGGCCAGCTTGAACTTCATTACCAGCCGCAATGCGAGACCGATGGTAATGATCAGGTGATCCATTCGTTTGAAGCCTTGCTGCGCTGGACCGATCCGGAACTGGGATCGATCCCGCCCGGACGGTTTATTCCGATTGCCGAGGAAACCGGCCTGATTGTGCCGCTGGGCGAATGGGTGCTTAGAACCGCCTGCAAAGAGGCTGCACGCTGGAAAAATCCGCTTGGTATCGGGGTCAATCTGTCAGCGGTTCAATTGCAGAAACATGAATTGCCGGAACTGGTTGCCGAGATCCTGAACGAAACCGGTCTTGATCCGAAACGCCTTGAACTGGAAGTCACCGAGACAGCCCTTATTCACAATCCGGCGCGCTCGATGAAGATCCTTTCTGATATCAAGAAGCTGGGTGTGCGGATTGCCATGGATGATTTCGGCACCGGTTATTCGTCGCTTGCGACCTTGCAGAACTTCCCGGTGGATCGCATCAAGATCGACCAGTCCTTTATCAAGAAGCTGGTCAGCAACGATCAGGCGATTGCCATCGTCCGTGCGGTGATCAATCTGAGCCGCGACCTCAACCTCGAGGTGATTGCAGAGGGGGTCGAAACCGACGAACAGGCAAGCTTCCTGAACGATCATGATTGCCGCTCTGTGCAGGGTTACAAGTACGGATATCCCAAGCCGATAAGCGACTACGCACATGTCGTAAATCCGACGGAATTCCCCGAAACCACTGCGAATCGGGATAGCGGCATTGAAACCGTTTGATTGTTATGGAACCGGAAAAGGCATAATGCGTTTCAAACAGGCAGGGCCATTGCAATTTGTGACAAAACAGGCAGCAAAAACGTGACCTTTTCCATGAGGTTGAAAGTTTTTTGACGTTTTTTGAGCAACAACTCTTGTAACTCGGCCATCTGCCTGCCTATATTTGACGTGTGCCGAGCCCGGCACATTGACACTACCTGTCATAAGACGGAGTAAACATGATGAATAAGCGCAAAGCAGTTGCAATCGCCATTGCCCGTGAACAGCAGATCGCCCGTTCGATGGAAATCCTGTTCGCCGGTACCATTCTGGCCGTCATCGCATCGCTTCTGGTCATCTGACCTACGCTTCGCTTTCATCATTAGCGTCCCCATTCAAACCAACTGGCAAACCAACTGGTTTTGAAGAGACCTTCTTTTAAATAGCTCCATGACACATCACAGCGTCTTTTCGGTCATCATTGCGCGAATTATCAGCCCGGTTGTCTAAGGACACCGGGACGTATCTGTTCGCCTTTTTGATGCACTGAATATCTGTGAGCATTGTCATGACTGATCATGCATTTGCTGCGTCCGCAATGGACGCACATACCCCCAAATCCGTTTACTGTTTTTCCGTTCACGCCGCTGCTGAACCGGATGTGATGCCGCGCGTTCTCGAACTGTTTGCCAAGCGTAATCTGGTTCCTGCCAGCTGGCATTCAACCGTTGCCAATGGTCTGCGCGGTTACGAGGAACTTCAGATCGACATCCAGGTCCAGCAACTTGAAACCAAAGTTGCCGAGCACATCGCGCGATGCCTGCGTCAGATCATCCACGTGAATACGGTTCTGACATCGGAAAAAGGCTATTCAAACTCAGCGCTTAGCGCGTAGGCTGTCTTGGTTGCGGCACTGCAAAACTGGCAGTGCCTCTGCCCGACAGGAGTTCTGAATTGGCCTATCTTGATCATATCCGCGCGTGCAACAACACCAATCTGTCGCGCTATGCCCGGTTTCGCATTGGCGATCTTCCGGTCGGTGCTATCCGGTCAGAATTTGCCAGCGCCCTTACCGCGCTTGGGGACAGCTTCATCCGTGACGAGAACGGCGAATATGGTTTTGGCCCGCACATCAAAACCGTTGATGCGCGTAACCAGACCCTGATTGAGGCGACCGAGGCCCTGTGCCAACAAGGCGTAATCAAGCACCTGCATGGCGAGAAGTTTGATATCCGCAATCGGCTTTCCGACGATCCGTTGTGCCAGCTGGATCGTTTTGCCATGCCCTATTTCGGATGCCGGTCGTGGGGCGTGCATATGAACGGCTTTGTCCGCAAGGCGGATGGGATTCACATGTGGATTGCCAAACGCGCGCTGGACAAGCCGACCTACCCCGGCATGCTCGATAACATGGTCGCGGGTGGCCAACCGACCGGCCTTGGTTTCCGCGAAAACATGATCAAGGAATGCGCCGAAGAGGCCGGCATTCCAGCAAGCCTCGCTGAAAAGGTCGTGGCGATCGGCACGGTGTCATATCTGTATGAAACCAACGAAGGTTTGAAACCCGATGTGATGGTCAATTTCGATCTTGAATTGCCAGAGGATTTTGTGCCGCATTGCGCCGATGGCGAGGTCGCGCAATTTGATCTTTTACCAATCGCCGAAGTGGCCGAAATCGTCCGCACCGGATTTGATTTCAAGTTCAATTGCGCCCTGGTGGTGATCGATTTTCTGATCCGCCACGGCTATCTCACGGCAGATAACGAGCCATCCTATTGCGAACTTGTCACCGGCCTTCACCGCAGCCTTGAGCCCTGATCCGTCCTTTGCCGACACCGCAAACAAGAATGACACCAACCCGATCCGGGTGGTGCCATCTGCTCAGAGCTTTATAGAACTTACTGACGCGGCGTGTTTGGCCCGCCCATCAATGCGCCAACGGCCATTACCGTCAGCTTGGCGCGCAGATCGGGATCCAGCTGATCAAGGTCACTTTGTTTGCTGCGCAGCGCCTTGACCGCCTCATTGATCAGTTCCTGACGACGTTCGTCCTCAGGCGTTGCGATTTTGCTTTTCTTTTTGCCAAGCTTGGCATCGGCGGCATTCAGCGCCTTCATGATTTCAGTATGCGGTGCGTCGGCCTGTTCGGTCAGGGTTTCGGCAAGCGCAAGCGCACGGGCTTCTTCCAGCGACATGCCTTCTTCCTGATGGGCAAGGGCGCGGTCTTCGATGCGACGTGCCTGACGCGCCTGAGCGGCTGTTTTTTCCGCAGTGGCGCTGTCACGCATATGCAGGGATTGCGCGTCATTATAAGCCTGAATCGCATCCCGGCCTTTTTTGCCGACAAAGACGCGCATCAGCGTTTCCTTGAGCAATCCCATCAAATCATCCCTTGATTAAACATCCCGCCTTCGGGTGCAACTGATGTGCGATCAGTATGCGCCCAAAGAGTTTCGAAAACATTGCACCGAAAGACGGCGAAATTTTGCAGCGTTCTAAATATGTTGTGCGACGCGGGTTTCTTCAACTGCCAGAATGTAGTCGATCAGTGCCTCGCAGTCGCTTGTTTGCAGATGTTCAAGATCACAGACAAAGTCGACATTCCCCGCGGCCGGATCATCAGCATGACCGACAATACCGACTTTGACATATTCAGCGTCCAGTGCATCGAGTGCGGAAATCAGATCTGCAACACTGACCCGATCTTCTGCCGTCATCGACGTGCGGATCAGAAGCAGGATATCGGCGTCGCAATCAATCACCTGCAGGGCAATGGATTGTGCGTCGGAATGGCGGGGTGCCACATCGACGTCAAACCCGCCATCGGCAAACAGGGTTGCGACATGTTTGTGGTGTTTTTCTTCGACGGAGGATGCCGTCGCCAGAAGAAGACGCGGGTGGCGTCCTTCCATTTCGGCGAATTTGGCCAGACTGCTCGCAAGTTGAGGAGACGTCATGTTACCTCGCTTGAAACTGCCCTTTGCCATACGATACGGCAAAGCGGACCAGCGCAGATTTCCTGCACCGCACCCCCAGTATCCCTGTCAAAACCTTGGCTGACAAGCCTTGCGATCAAAACATTATTACCAGCCCGCCATTGCAAGTGGATCGACACCAATCACATGACCATGTCCACCCAGGATAAGGAGATAAAGAACAATCCCGGCAAGGATATCCCGCCCCCGAAAGGCCCCCTTTAGGCCTGACAGCGAAAAGCGTCGGGTTACTGCCAAAAGGATCGCCTGTTCGCCTTCTGTCATTCCGCGCAGCCGTATTTTCTCCATCCGCCAGAAGCCGATCAGGGCAAAAATGCTGCTGCCGCCAAAGAACAGGACGGCGACGACATCACCATTGGCAATCGCGTGTCCGGCACCCCAAAGGATCATGCCCAATAACAATGGATGACGGCAAAACCGATTGATGCCGGGCTTTGCCGGATCAAAGCCGGTTTTTCGGCCAATTGACAGCGGACAGGGTTGAAGAATGGCACAGGCCCACAAAATACAGGCAGGCAACATGACAACCACAAGGAGCTGTGCCTGCCAGATTTGGTAGTCCCAGAGCAAAAACGACTCCGCGACCAAAACCTCGTGAATGACCCACCCAAACAGCAGAACTGACAGGATCGAGAATGCAATAATATAGGGGCGGTAGCCGATACGTCTTACAAGCCTTTCGCGCAGCAAGCCCGGAATAATATGGCCTGCAAGGAAAACGGTCACTGCGATGAAAAACCCTGCCAAAACGCGATCCCCTCTTTACATTGTGGCTTCAACATGCAAATTGCCCTGTTCGCGCAGACGGGCCGGGGTGCGAATCTCCAAGACCCTTGCGTTACACGATATTAGCGGATACCTCTGTATCCCTGTTTGACATCGAACAACAAGCACCTGCCGCCGGATATTCTGACCGGCAGACCAAGAAATACGGAATATACTCGAAATGAGCTGGACGCCGGAAAAGATTGAATTGCTGACCTCGCTCTGGAATCAGGGTTGGACCACGGCACGCATCGGTGAAGAACTGGGCGTTGGCAAGAATGCCGTCGTTGGCAAGGCACACCGCCTTGGACTGCCCAAGCGCCCGTCCCCGATCCAGCGCCGCGCCGAGGAAGCAGAACAGAAAAAAGCACCGGCCCCCAAACAGCAGACCAAAGGCATTTCGATCTTTGATCTTGGTCCGGGCATGTGCCGTTGGCCGTTTGGCGATCCGGGCGATGACGACTTCCATTTCTGCGGCAAGAAAATCGTGCCGAGCAAGCCTTATTGCGACGAACATTGCGCACAGGCCTATCTTAACGGCAAGAACCCGCGCGAAGACAATCCCCCTGCACAGCAGGGTGGCCCCGGCGGCAAAGGCCCGCAGGCTGCAAACCGGAAATAATCTGTTCTGCGCCTGGCAATCGCCTGCAGAGACACCGAGATACGAAAAAGCCGCCTGATCAGGGCGGCTTTTTCGTTGGGCGATATCAAGGTTCTGTTGGTTACCTTGTTTGCAGCACGTATTTGGCAAAGCCTTCCTGATCCTCGCCAACGAAGCTGATATTGTCGGGTGCGTTCACGGCCGAGGATGCCTTGGGGCTGGTAACAAACGTTACGTCGGACGCCTCACCGATCGGGGCAAAGGTCCAGTTGCCATCCGCCTTCGGATCAATTTCCTTTTCGGTCAGGATATAGTTGGCAAGCACCGTACGGTTTTCATCGGGTGCCTCGACAATGATGGTCGATCCATCAAGGCCCGGGAAATTGCCACCACCCCCGGCGCGATAGTTGTTGGTCGCAACAACAAACTTCTGATCGGCTGTTACCGGTTTGCCTTCGAAGCTCAGATTGACGATACGGTGACTGTCGGGATTGATCACTTCGCCTGCCTTGTTATAGCGGGCCGGTTTGGTGACATCGATCTGGTAGGTCACGCCGTCAATAACGTCATAATTATAGGTCGGGAAATCCGGGTTGATCAGAGCTTGTTCTTCGCTGCTGTTTGGATCAATCTGATTGAACTGGCCTGCTGACATTTCAAGCCATTCGCGCACCTGATCGCCATCAAGCAATACTGCGCGCACGGTGTTTGGATAGATATAAAGATCCGCGACGTTTTTAAGCGCAATCTTGCCTTCGGGAATGTCGGTGAAGTAGTCCGGACCACCGCGACCACCGGCCTTGAACGGCGCCCCGGCCGACAGGATCGGGATGCCATCATATTCCGATCCGTTCAGGATCTTTTCGAGATACCATTTCTGGGCGTTGGTCACGATCTGGATCGAAGGATCATCGGCCACAAGCGCAAAGAAGCTGTTGATCGGTGCCGATGTGGTGCCCACACCTTCGCGCATATAGGCAATGGTGGCTTCGTGCTCTTCCTTGACCGCGGCAATGATTTCCGGATCGGCTTCAACCAGTGGCGTCACCGTCCGGCCTTCGCGCTGATAGATCGGACGTGCGTCCGACAGACTGTCGGTGACACTCCATTCGCCGTCATCGGACACATTCAAGGTCAGATCAATCACGCCAAGATGGCTGCCCCAGAAGCCCGGCATCACCGCGGCAACGCCGTTGATCGTGCCTTTGGCAATATCGACACCCTCAAGATCAGAAAAGGTCTCAGACGGGAACACAGTGTGGGCATGGCCAAACAGGATCGCATCAATGCCATCGACTTCGGAAAGGTAATAGGTGGCATTTTCTTCCATGCCATTGCGCGCCATGGTCGACAGGCCGGAATGCGGAACAGCAATGACGATATCCGCACCCTTTTCGCGCATTTCCGGGACATATTTTTTTGCCATCTCGACAATGTCTTTTGCAATCACATTGCCTTCCAGATTGGCCTTGTCCCACTGCATGATCTGGGGCGGCACAAACCCGATCACACCAACCTTCGCCTTGTGCACCTTGCCGTCATTATCGGTAAACTCCCGATCCAGCAGCACATAGGGTTCGAAATACGGCTTGTCGTTGTCGGGATTGTCATCGCCATCATCAACAAAGACGTTGGCACTGACATAGGGGAAGTTGGCACCGGCCAATGATTTACCCAGAAAATCGAGGCCATAGTTAAATTCATGGTTCCCGATATTGGCCGCGTCATAGCCAAGGAGGTTCATCGCCTTATAGACCGGATGGACATCACCATCCTTAAGGCCTCGTTCCTTGGCCATATAGTCGCCAAGCGGATTGCCCTGGATCAGGTCACCATTATCGATAAAGACAACGTTCTCTGCCTCGCCACGCGCGGTTTTAAGCAGGGTCGCGACCTTTGCCAGACCAACCGTGTCTGACTCACCATCACGGTAATAGTCGTAATTAACCAGATGCGTATGGATATCGGTGGTTTCGAGGATGCGCAATGACACCGTGCTGTCGGCCAATGCCGTGCTGCTTACCAGTGCAAGTGCCATCGAAATCCCGGTCATCCGGGCAGCGTTTTTGTGAATGAATACCATCGAGCCGTGTCCCTGCTTATGCGTTAAACCGCGAAACTGTAATCCCGTTTAAATGGCGGGGTTTTGAAGATTTTGCGAAAAAGGCAGGGCAAACACAAACAGAAACGCCCGCCGATTGTGGCAGGCGTTTCTGGTCAGGGAGGTATTTGACGATCAGGCTGGCTGCATCGCGGCTGATTTGTATCCGCGAATGACCTCGTTTCCGGGCTCTGGATCGTGTGGAACGTTCAGGGCCAGAACCAACGAGACAAAGGCCATGGCGGCCCCGGCAAGGAACACTGCGCCCGGTGATATCAGCCAAAGCAACCCAAAGGCCGCCGGGATGAAAACAGCCGCGATATGGTTGATCGTAAAGCTGACCCCGGCGGTTGAGGAGATGTCAGCCGGATCGGCGATCTTCTGGAAATAGGTCTTGATAGCGATCGCCAGCGCAAAGAACAGATGGTCAATCACATAAAGACCACCGGCCAGAATGTGGTTTTCGACAAAGGCGTAGGAGACGAAAACAATGAACAGTCCGACATATTCGAAGACCAGCGCACGGCGTTCGCCCCATTTGCCGATCATCTTGCCGATCTTGGGGGCCAGGAACATGTTGATCACGTGGTTAAGCAGATACAGCAAGGTGATGGTTGCTGCGTCATAACCGAACTTCTCGACCATCAGGAAGCCGGCAAACACGGTAAAGATCTGACGGCGTGCACCACTCATGAAAGTCAGCGCATAGTAAAGCCAATAGCGTTTGCGCAGGATCAGCTTCTTGTTCTGCGGATGGGCATCGGCAAATTTCGGAAACGCCCCCCAGACAAACAAGGCAGCCATGATCGTCAGCGCACCGCCGAACAGATAGACATAGCGATACTCAACAGCAAAGACTTCGAGCATCACCCAAACCATGCCAAACATGATCAGCGACGAGATTGATTTTGCCGACAGCTGCCGCCCCATGACCATGGCGGTGCGATCCTTACGCACCCATTGCAGTGACAAGGCCTGCTGCATGGTTTCGAAATAATGGAAGCCGATCGACATCAAAACCGTCGTGCAATAAAGCCCGATCACGGTCGGGAAATAGCCCGATATGGCAACGCCAATGCCAAGCACGAGCAGTGACAGAACCGCAAAGGTCTGTTCACGCAGAACCAGCAGCACAAAAATCGCGGTAAACGCAAGGAAACCGGGGATTTCACGCAAGGACTGCAAAATGCCGATCTCGCGGCCGGTGAAATCGGCCATTTCGACCGAAAAGTTGTTTAGTAGTGCCATCCAGGTCGAAAAGGACAGCGGCATGGCGGCCGCCATAACGATCAGCAGAACTTCCGGATTGCGCCAACCCTTATGAACCGGGGCTGCACTCACATTATTGGGGGCATCGGGCGCATCACCAAGTGGGGCCGCGTGATTGCTGGCTTCCGGTATGATTTCCTTGGACATTGTACCTCCGAGGACAGGATCGTTGTGGTGGCGACGCCCCTGTCACATCTTGTGCGTTTTGGAATGCGACCAAGTTAAACCTGTCCGATCCGTCTGTCTTGCGGTAATCTGCCATCATATATCGCAATCAAGACAGATTTGAATGTCGCCGCATCATGGTTCATATCCTCAATACCTTTGACGGACGTCCGGAACATCACAACAAGGTCCCCCGCCCGCGTGAGTTGCCACGCGCGGTATATGTCCGCGTCAGTGATATGCCTGCCGGCTATCATGTTGCGGCACACAGCCATGACTGGAACCAGCTTTTATATGCGATTGAGGGCACGATGACCGTGGTGACAGAGGCCGGGATGTGGATCGTGCCGCCACAGCGCGCGGTTTGGGTCCCACCCCACACGCAGCATGCCGTGACCTGCACCGGCTTTACCCGGGCGCGCCACCTTTATATCGGTCGGGACGTTGCCGCCAACCTGCCCGATCGCTGCATGGTTCTGGAAGTCAGTCCGCTTTTGCGCGAACTGATCCGGGCCGCAACCGAAATCCCGGTCGAATATGATGAAGATGGGGAGGAAGGCCGCCTGATCCGCGTATTGCTTGATCAGATCAAGGCGCCAGATCAGGACAAGCTTTACTTGCCTGCGCCCAAGGACACCCGACTGGCACGCATTTGCGATCATCTGCAAGGCGATCCGGCTGATAACCGCACGCTTGAGGACTGGGCAAAGGTATGCGGCGCCTCAAGCCGGACGCTTGCCCGGCTTTTTCAGCGCGAAACCGGCATGCCATTCCGCGAATGGCGGCAAAAGCTTCGTCTGCTCCATGCGCTTGAAAAGCTCGCCAATGACCGTCCGGTGACCGAGATCGCACTTGATCTTGGCTATGAGACCCCATCGGCCTTTATCGCAATGTTTCGCAAGGTCACAGGCCGCACACCGGGCAGCTATTTTCGCTAGGCCCGGGATGCTCAGTGGTCGTAACGGGTTACACGTGGTTTTGGCGGAATGATCTCGTGCTCGGGCTCAAGATATGTTCCGTACCGCTTCGTCACTTTCACATGGTCCGGGCAGGGCTTCTGCCCATTGGTGCACATGTTGTGAAGCTGAACCATGAATTCCGAGGACAAGCCGTTTCTTTCATGCGTCGCGTTTTCCGACGCCCGATTGGTAAACCTGCCATTGCTCAGACGATCAAGGCGTTTATCCGCTTTCGGTGCAACGGCACCGTCATGATGCATGACGCGGATGCCTTCAAGGAAGGCCATCATTTCCATCACGGATTTAAGCATCCCGACGCTGTTTTCGAAGGTTCGGGTCACGGCGACCGAAGCTTCTTCTATGTAGTCGGCAAATAATCCATCACCGTCTGCATCGGAAGGCTCGTATTTGTGTATGCCCGCTGCCATACGGCTTTTCCAAGCCTGATGGTTGGGCTCATTGACGCGACGCCCTGGAAGAATATGGCTGTTTTGTCCCCAGTCACGTCCATGACCGGTACAATTAACCTCACCCTTCCGGCGTGCCGGATGTGGTTCGTACGACATCATCTCTTTCCCCAGAGCGTAATAAATGCGCTTCTCTGATATCCATGCCCTTACTTGAACGCAGATATTCCCACTCTGTGAACGGACATGTGTCTTATTATTTAATCCACAAATACCACAGGTTGTTTGCTGGAATTGCACATTCCATCCATATGAATATGCAGATTGTCCAAAAAACGTGGCAAAACCCAGCTTTTCGGCTTTGGAAAAGCACGCAGCAGCCAACAGCACCCAGATACACTATCCGGTCTGATGCGCATTTATGCCTGGATCAGGAAACAGAAATACACACTGCAATACACACCGGGTGATAGCAAGTCAGCCTCACCTAGGGCATTGATACTTGCAGTCCTTTATGGTCGAGCTTGAGTTTATTTTTAGTGCGAGACCCGTGATACGACATCATTCGCCGCTTGAATGCGGTCGCCATAGGCCATCGCCTTCGCACCATGGTTGAGCGACGGAATGCGTTCCGACGCGCCCAATACGGCCAGCTGGTCAATCACTGCCAGCACCCATGGGCGGGTGTCATTGCCTTCGCCACCTGCTGACGACGTGTCTTTCGTATGATCCAAAAGTCGCTCGTCTGCGCTGAAGATATCATTTTCATTAGACACAGAACGGATGGCTTCCAATACGCGGACCAGTTCAGAAAGCGACTTCATCATATCGAAGGTCGCCGCAAGAGACTGGTTCACAGAAGACGGTTCTGCACCTTGCGCCATCTCAGGATCGCCAAAGCATGACGCTGCTGATGATTCATCATCAAAGGATAGGAAAACCGGTTCCTGATCTTCCCGGCTCTGCCAGAAATTGTGATTTTTCTCGCCTTGACGACGTCCGGGTAACACGTGGCAGTTCTTTCCCCAGTCGCGGCCGGGGCCGGCATAGTTTTTCTCCCCCGTCCGGCGTGCCGGATGTGGTTCTGTCGAATGCATCTAATCCCCCAAGGTTCGGTGCACACACTGATAAGGGCCGCCAGCGTTTTCTGTTTTTCGTCATAGGCGGCATCTCTGTTTTTTGGATTTTTACCATGTGCAGCGGGGTGACAATGCACGAAGCGTCCAAAAAAATGTGCGAACCATCCAAAACACCTAATAAAGGGATTTCGAAAAAATAATCCCTAACATCCCGTATAGCCATAAGACCTTAAAACCAAAGGTATAATCCAGATCCACTTACGCAATCATAATACCTTTGCGTTCATTTTAACCTAAACCTATACCTTTGTGGTTTTGACGGAACGCCCGGTTTCCGCTTAATATGAAAAAAATCTGGTATTAGAGATGTCGAATATTAATCCAGATGCACCCGCGCAAGTAGCGTTGTTTGCAATGAAGCAAAACCGGGAGTCAGGCATGACACAGTCAGCAACCCATACTTTTTTCACGGTCAATGACCTACCCATGTCCAAACGTTATGACGTTTGGCAAAGTAGTATTGACTGCATTTTCAGCGTCGAAACCCTTCCCGACATCCGCAAGAACAACTTCCATGCAACATTGGATGCGGATCTGTTGGGATCGATGATGATCGCCCGCACCAACAGCACACATCAGCTCTGGGAACGCAGTTCCAAGACAATCGCTGCCGACGGCATGGATCATTATATGGTCCAGCTTTACTATAACGGTGGTATGTCGACAGATGATGGCAAGGACGGCCAGGAAATAGAAGCTGACGGCTTGCTCTTTCAGGACCTGTCGCAAGTCGCACGGGCGACAACAAGCGATTTTGATAACCTTGCCTTCATCATTCCTCGCCCCCTTCTTGAAGACCGGCTTACCCTGCCCGAAGATCACAACATGCGGTTTCTCAGCCCACGTGACCCGATGGTCCGGATTGTTGCAAATCTGATGCGCTCGCTGAAGGCCAATGCGTCTGCGCTTAAGAGCGAGCATGCCCATGTGCTTGAAAACAGCTTTGCCGATATGCTTGCCGCCTGCCTCAATTCCGCATATGGCGAAACAAGCGAGACGACCAATAAACGCCAGAACCTTGAAGTCATGACGCTAATCCGGCGTTATTTCCGTGAGAATTTTTCGCGCCCCGATCTCACCCCGGACCGTGCGGCAAGAGAGTTAGGCATTTCACGGTCCAAGCTGTATCAGTTGCTTGAAGAGCATGGCGGCGTTTATCGCTATACACGTGATCTGCGTCTGCGCCGTGCCAAGCAATTGCTGAGCACCACAACGAAGCGCCCCCGTTCCCTTTACGACGTCGCGCTTGAGTGCGGGTTTTCCAGTGACACGTCCTTCATCCGGGCATTTCGCGAAAAATTTGACATGACGCCGGGTGATTTCAGACGCAGCCAGCAAAATGCATCGAATAACGTGCAGGACGCGGATGGCAGTGAACGTGATACACGCTATGAAAAGTGGCTGCACACCCTTTAAAGAGCACCTTTTGCCGCCAAACCGTGTCAGATTTCCCGCATCTCTGACATGAAATTTTATCAGTATTGCCCGCCACCAACTTACGATATTCCTGAAAACAGGTGCCAAGCACCCGCCACCATTCAGGAAGATCGCAATGAACAGTTTCTGGTCTGGAATTGGGTTACGCCTTGCCGCGACCGGATTGTTCGGGGTCATGAACCTGTTTGTACGGTTGGCATCCTTTGAGGCCCCGACCGGTCAGATCGTTTTTTGGCGGAGCAGTGTCGCACTGATCCCGATTGTGCTGTATCTGATGTGGCGCAATCAGTTTCCCAGGGCGCTTAAAACCAAACGCCCGTTTGGACATCTGAAACGCAGCACGTATGGCTGCGTTTCGATGTTTCTGGCCTTTGTGTCACTGGCTTATCTGCCACTGGCGCTGGCCACTGCACTTGGCTTCCTTGCCCCGCTTATTCTGATCCCGGTTGCGATCATCACGCTTCGTGAAAATCCGGGATGGCTTGTGATCAGTGCAACCATCGGCGGCTTTGCCGGGGTGTTCCTGATGCTGTGGCCGATGCTGTCGACCCCGGGGCTGGATCACAATACCCTGATCGGGATTGGTGCCGGTGTGGCCTTTGCTGTCACCACTGCCTTTGCCAAGGTACAGATAAAGTCGCTGACCACGACGGAACCATCCGGCACTATTGCCTTTTACTTTGCCGTGATCTGTTCGATCGGTGGACTTTTGACCATCCCGTTTGGCTGGGCCCCGCTTTCGACAAGCAATATTGTCTTTCTGATTGGCGCCGGGCTGACCGGCGGGCTTGCCCATATCGCCATGACCGAGGCACTGGCGCGTGCCCCGGCATCGACCCTGTCGGCCTTTGAATATACTGCCATGATTTGGGCGATCATTCTCGATCTTGTCGTGTTTGGCGTATTGCCGGCCCCGATCAGCCTGATGGGCGGGGTCTTCATCGTGATGGCCGCGGCCCTGGTGATGTTTAACGACCAGATCGTTGCAGCCGTTGCCCGCAAATTCAAAAGAACGCCCGAGACATCAACCGAGCCGGCCAACTCCCCGGCCGAATAACCCGGCGATTAGGCCAATTTGGTTTCCTGAAGCTTGGTCAGGGCATGCAGGGCAAGATTGGTCGGCGTCGCGATACCAAGCTCCGCCCCCTTGCGAACGATATACCCGTTCAGGAAATCAATCTCGCTTGCTTTGCCGCGTGCCAGATCCTGTGCGGTCGAGGAAAACTGACCGGGCATGGTTTCGGCGATCTTTTCAATCGCGCCCCAAACATCACCCGGCACCGTCACTCCACATCCCTTGGCAACGGCCAGACATTCATCCACCGCATTACGCATTACATCCCAGACACCGACACCTTGCACGACCTCACCGTAAGGGAGCTGCGTGATCGCCGAAAGCGCATTATAGGCACAGTTCAAAATCATCTTGGCCCACAGGGCGCCGTCGGCATTGTCGGAAACCTCAACCGGAATTTTGGCTGGCACCAGTGTATCGACGACTGTCTGACTTTGCGCAGATGGGCCGATGACAAGCTCGCCCCGCCCGTGGTGTTTGACGTGGCCCGGGCCGCCCATACTGGTCGCTACATAGACCACCACCGGAATGACGGGTTGACCAAGAACACCGCCAAGTCGTTCGGCGTTATCCACACCGTTTTGCAGGCTTAGCACAATTGTGTTGGCAGAGATGAATGGCTTAATCTGCTCGCCGGCCTCAATGGTGTCGGTGGACTTAACGCAAAACAGGATCATATCCGCACCGGCAACACCGGCGGCATCGGTATTCCCGGTCACGATGACATATTCCTGCGAGGATCCGAAATCGAGCAACAAGCCATCGCGGTTCATCGCCTCGACATGGCTGGGACGCCCGATCAGGGTGACGTCATGACCAGCACGGGCCAGCATCGCACCGTAATAACACCCAACTGCTCCGGCACCCATAACCGCGATTTTCATGATGACTGTTCCTGATTTAGATTTATGTCGCTGTCACAGGAAACATCATCTTTGAAGAGCCATGCAGATCAAGCAAAGATTTCAGGATGTTCCCACCTAGGGGCTAGCCGATTTTTTTGACCGACACATGACCTGCGGTCCAGCCGCCCGGCCAGACTTCGGCTTCGCCATTGCGAAGGGTGCGAACCAGGCCAATCGGCACATCCTTGGCAATCAGAACTTCGCCATCTGCACCGTCATCAAAGGTTGGCTCGGTCTCGGCAAAGCGCCCGGTATGCCCCAGTTGCGGTTCGCAAGGAGTGTACACCGAACAGCCGGAATAGTTGGTCGGATTGTTGGTGGTGTTGACCGCAGCCCCCGTCGTGCCGCAGGCCGCAACCACGGTCATCAGTTCAACCGCACGCGCCTTGGCACAGCCAAACACCCGGTGATAACCCGATGGTGTCAGTGTCATGGACGGGACCAGCAACAAATCAATATCAAGCGGTGCAAGAACGCAGGACAAGGCAGGCATTTCAATATCAAGACAGATCAGCACGGCAACATTCAGCCCACGCCATTTGATGACATTAAAAGCCTTGCCCGGTGTCAGGTTCCAGTTTTCCGGTTCCTGTTCGCCCGGCGTCAGGGAAAGCTTGTCCTGAATGATGGCATCGCCTTCGGGTGTGAAAATCATTGCGCTGTTGGTTTGCCCGGCTGACGGATTTTCAGGATCAATGTGCCAGGGCATACTGCCTGCAACCAGAAGCATGTCATGCTTTTTGGCAAGCTCGGCACCATATTTGCGGGCCTCGGGCGCGAGGTCAGCCATCCAGGCGATTTCCTGACCGGTTTGCAGACCATCTGGCTTGAAGGCCAACCATTGTTCGCTGGCATATTCCGGCAGGACAAAGATCTTTGCCCCCTGCTTTGCCGCCTCGGCCATCTGGGTATCGACGTGATTGGCCCACCCCGCCATGTCTTTAACGGGTCGACCAAGGTTCGTCGCCCACAGGGCCAGGGTTACATATTCGGGGAAGGATGCCGGAGACGTCATGATCAGCGTTCCTGATATTCAGAGGGGCGTTTAGCTAAAATCGGCATGATCCGGCCATCAAATGACAGCCGGATCAGATAAATCGGGAATGGAAGCAGACTTAGTTTTTAAGTTTGGTCCAGACACGGTTACGAAGATCACGCGCCTTGACCGAGCAGTTCTGCGACGCGATCAAAAGGTCTGCGTATTCTTCTGGCATGTTCACGGCCGGATCGGAATTCAGCGCCGGATCCATGAATTCGCCAGTCCCCTTGATCGAGTTCATGTAACCGGCATAGTTCGAGGCTTCTGCCGCGTTTTCCGGCTGCATCATCCAGTTAATGAAGGTCTTGGCGTTTTCAAGATTCGGCGCACCCGCCGGAATGACGAAGTGATCGGCCCAATAGGTCAGGCCTTCCTTCGGATAGACAAACACAGCCTCGGGGATGCTTTCCTTGGTCCGATGGGCTGCACCGTTCCACTGCATGTGCATCTGAACTTCGCGGGCCGACATGCGGTCGATGGTGCCCTCAGAGCTGTAAACAGCAATGTAGGGTTTCTGTTTCGTCAAAACATCAAGAACCTTCTGGGCCTCTGCCGGGTCCTCGGTACATTTTTCAACACCGGCATAATACGACGCAGCATTGAACATTTCGACTTCGTCGTTCAGCGCGCCAATCTTGCCACGGAATTCTTCACGCGGTTCGAAGAATTCCTTCCAGCTGTTTTCAAGTTCGCCATCAACAGCGGCCGCATCATAGGTAAAGCCGGTGGTTCCCCAGAGATAGGTCACGGAGTATTCGCGCTCCGGATCGTATTTCATGGTGTCGTGCGGCTTGGCAACATTGCCAAAGTTCTCAAGGCTTTTGGCGTCGAACTTGGTTGCCAGACCTTCCTTGATCATCACGTCAACCATGTAGTCGGATGCGACAGCAATGTCATAGCCCGACGCGCCGGCCTGAAGCTTTGCCAGCATGGTTTCGTTGGAATCATACACATCAAGGGTCACCTTGATGCCAGTTTCCGCTTCGAATTTTTCCATCAGTTCCGGCGGAAAATAGTTCGACCAGTTATAGAAAAACAGTTCGCCATCCGCCTTTGCCGAACCGACCGACAACAAGGCGATTGCGGATGCTCCCAGAAGCACAGAACGTAGTTTCATCGTGAGACTCCCAAATAAGGACGGTGGATTGTTTTGTTATTCGGATGGCCGGCCCGTCCGGGAACCGGCAATCCCGTTTTGAATTTCAGAGATCAGTATCGAATACGATCAATCAGGAACGAGATGCTGACAAACAAGATTGAGACAATCAGCATCATCGCTGAGACAGCATTGACCTCGGGCGTGATCCCGATCCGGATCATCCCGAAAATGTAGATCGGCAAGGTTGTCGCCCCTGCACCGCCAACGAAGTAGGAAATGACAAAGTCATCAAGCGAGATGATGAAGGACAACATCGCGCCCGACAAAATCCCCGGCCACAGCAACGGCAGGGTCACGCGTCGGAAGGCTTTCCATTCATTGGCATATAAATCATTTGCCGCCTCGACCAGCGCCGGGTCCATGCCCTCAAGCCGTGCGCGGATCGGCAGATAGGCAAACGGAATGCAAAACACCGTATGGGCAATGATCACGGTCAGAAGACCCAGCTTGATCCCCAATGCAACAAAGAACAGAAGGGTCGCAATTGCGGTCACGATTTCAGGTACGAGCAACGGCAGAACCAGCATGGCTGAAACGCCTGCCTCGCCCTTGAACCGGCCGCGTGACATGCCCATCGCAGCCAAGGTGGCGGCAATGGTGGCAAGCACGGTTGCCGAAACCGCGATAACGATTGAATTCTGGGCCGCGCGCAGCATGTCATCGTTGGAAAGGGCCGTGACATACCAGTCCATGGTAAAACCGGTCCAGATCGTCGCCAGACGGTTTTCGTTAAATGACAGCGCGATCAGAACGACAATCGGCAAATACAGATAGGCAAAGAAAAACATTGCCGTCGAGGTGATCCCGCGAAAACGCCACAGCGGGTTGGAAGCATCGACTTTCATCGGCTTTCCTCCGGCAATGATTTGAACTTGAATGAATAGACCATCATCGAGATCAGAACGAGTGCCAGAAGGACAAAGCCAAGCCCCGCGCCAAGCGGCCAGTTACGCGCGGCACCAAACTGGCTGCCGATCAGGTTGGCAATCATCATGAATTTGCCACCGCCCAAAAGTTCCGGCGTTACATAGGCGCCAAGACATGGAATGAAGACCAGAATGCAGCCCGCGGCAATGCCCGGCGCCGCAAGTGGCAGGATCACCCGGCTCATCGCACGGCGCTTGTCCGCGCCCAGATCAAAGGCCGCCTCGACCAGTCGATGGTCAAGTTTTTCAAGGCTGGCATAGATCGGCAGAACCATGAACGGAAGGTAGGTATAAGTCAGACCGATGGAAACCGCGTACGGCGTGTAAAGAACATCAAGTCCGCCGGTTTCAATCCCCATCCAGTTCAGCGCCCCATCAATCAGGCCGCCATTGCGCAGCAACAGCATCCACGCATAGTTCCGCACCAGAATGTTGGTCCAGAACGGAATGGTCACGAGAAAGATCAGGAAGTTGCGACGGCTTTGGGGTTGGGTTGAAATGTAAAACGCGGTCGGGAAACCAAGCAAAAGCGCGAACACCGTCGTCATCGCCGACAGGCCAAATGAACGGGCAAAGATCTGAAGGTAGTCAGTATTGACCACAAGATTATCCATCAGATCGCGTTCAAAGATGAAACTGATATACGCATCCATCGAGAATACGCCCCAGTTCACCCCGCCATAATCGCCGCGCTCCAACATCGAAACATAGGCCATCTGCAACAGCGGCACGGCCATGAAGAAGCCGATATAGACCACCGCAGGTGCGACCAGCCAAAATCGTTTGGATCGTATGATATTACCCATGATCAATCCGCCAGTACCCGAATGGAATCAGGGGACATAGTGATGCCAACACGTTCGCCTTGGGCGAAATCGGCCTTCGCACCCGATCCGTTTTGCATCCGGACTGTCAAAAGGGCGTCATTACCCAGATCAATCTGATAGGTCGTATCCGTGCCAAAATAGATGACGGTGGAAACGGTCCCGACAAGCTGATTGTCCCCGGCCTGGCTTTCTGCAACCAGTCCAAGACGTTCCGGACGGACTGAAACAGTGACCTCGCCACTGCGTTGACTGGACACATCCTGTGTCAGTTCAATCACCTGACCACCGCCAAGCTTTACGGCACGTTTGCCAGCGCCATCATCGACAAGATTGCCAACAAGGAAATTACTGTCGCCGATAAAGTCGGCAACAAAGCGGTGGGTCGGGGCTTCATAGATTTCACGTGGCGCACCGATCTGAAGAATTTCTCCCGATTTCATAACCGCAATGCGGTCTGACATCGCCAGTGCTTCTTCCTGATCATGGGTGACAAAAACAAAGGTGATCCCGGTTTCTGTCTGCAGGCGTTTGAGTTCGACCTGCATTTCCTTGCGCAATTTCAGATCAAGTGCCGACAGCGGTTCATCAAGCAGCAAAACCTTTGGCGCGGGTGCCAATGCACGTGCCAGTGCAATACGTTGCTGCTGACCACCGGAAAGCTGGCTTGGCACGCGGTCGCCATATTGGGCGAGCCGCACAAGTTCAAGCATCTCTTCGGCGCGATCATCGGCCTGTTTGCGCGCCACACCCTGCATTTCAAGACCGAACGTGATGTTCTGCCGGACCGTCAGATGCGGGAAAAGTGCATAGGATTGAAACACCGTGTTGATTGGCCGCTTGTAAGGCGGAAGGTCATTTAGCGCCTTTCCTTCGAGCAAAATTTGCCCCGAAGTCGCCTGTTCGAACCCGCCGATCAGACGCAGCAAAGTCGTTTTGCCACAGCCCGAAGGACCCAACATGGTGAAAAACTCATTCTGAAAGATATCAACAGATACGTCGTCCAGTGCCGTGACTTTATCGGCACCCGACCCAAATGTTTTTCCAACAGACTTTGCCGAAATGACTACTTCTGACATGCACTTCCCCGAATTTGTATTTTGTAAAATGATATAAAATCTACAGAGACTTGCAATCCGGTGGTCGAGAAAGCGTCGATATTTACAGAAGTTCCGCAATATCCGCCTTAAAATGGCATCCAAACTGGTTCTGATTGCGTCATATAGACACTTTACAAAATAATGTGCCGCGCACTATTCCCGCAAAACGGGGACTTCTGAGGCAGAAAGACAATCAGAGGACACCAAACGCGCGGAAATCCCCGTCAAATCAGACAATGCCGGCGTCACGCAGCTTGGCAATCTGGTCATCACTAAGGCCAGCCACCTTGCGCAAGATTTCATCGCTGTGTTGCCCCAGCATCGGCGGGGCTTTTTCATCCGTGATCGGTGTTTTGGAAAACTTTATCGGGTTGGCGACTGTCGGGACAGTTCCGGCCGTCGGATGATCAAGCTGCTTGACCATACCGCGATGCTTGACCTGCGGGTTATCAAACACACGATCAAGGGTATTGATCGGACCGCAGGGTACATTGGCCTTTTCAAGCGCATCAATCCATGCGTCGGTGGTTTTGGTCACCATTGCCTGACGGATTAGCGGCACCAGTTCAGTGCGATTGGCCACCCGTTTGCGGTTGGTGGCATAACGTTCATCAAGCGGCAAGGCATCAAGACCCGCCACCGCGCAGAAGCTTTTGAACTGGCTGTCATTGCCAACCGCCAGGATCAGATAGCCATCGGCCGTCGGAAAGGCTTCGTAAGGCACGATATTGGGATGCGCATTGCCAAGACGGCCCGGCGCATTACCGGTTGCAAGATAGTTCATCGCCTGATTGGCAAGAACGGCGGTCTGCACATCCAAAAGGGCGAGATCGATATACTGCCCCTCGCCCGTTGCATCGCGGTGACGGAGGGCGGCCAGAATGCCAATCGTTGCGTAAAGTCCGGTAAAGATATCGGCAACCGCAACGCCAACCTTCATCGGCTGCCCACCCGGGGCACTATCGGGCGCACCGGTAATGCTCATCAACCCGCCCATGCCCTGGATCATAAAGTCATAGCCCGGCCGGTCCTTATAGGGGCCGTCCTGACCAAAACCGGTGATCGAGCAATAGACGAGTTTCGGGTTCACCTTTGATAGGGTCGCATAATCAAGGCCGTATTTGGCAAGCCCGCCGACCTTGAAGTTTTCCAGAACCACATCACTTTCGGCCGCAAGATTGCGCACGATCTCCTGGCCTTCGGGCTTGGTGATGTCGATGGTGAGCGACTTCTTGCCACGGTTCGCCGTCAGGTAATAGGCCGCCTCGGTGGTGTCATTGCCATTGGCATCCTTGGCAAAGGGCGGGCCCCAGCCACGGGTATCATCACCGGCACCGGGACGTTCGATCTTGATGACCTCGGCCCCCATATCGGCAAGGGTCTGACTGGCCCACGGCCCGGCCAGTACGCGCGAAAGGTCAAGAACACGAAGCCCGGAAAGTGCGCCAGTCATCTGAATATCCCGAAATATCGACTTGGAAAAAGGCAGCTGGGAAAAGCAGCTGGAATCAAATCGGGCGGCAACATTTCTGCCGCCGCCCGATCAAGCTTTTGGGATCAAGCCTCTGCGGTAAAGGCCTGAAGTCCGGTCTGCGCCCGCCCAAGGATCAGGGCGTGAACATCATGGGTACCTTCATAGGTATTGACCGCTTCAAGGTTCATCGCATGACGGATGACATGGAATTCATCGGCGATACCGTTACCGCCATGCATGTCACGGGCAACACGGGCAATATCAAGCGCCTTGCCACAGTTGTTACGCTTCATCAGCGAAATCGCTTCCGGTGCGCCCTTGCCTTCGTCAAGCAGACGACCGACCTGAAGCGCGCCCTGCAGGCCAAGAGTGATTTCGGTTTGCATGTTAGCCAGTTTCAGCTGGATCAGCTGGTTCGCCGCAAGCGGACGACCGAACTGTTTACGATCCATGGTGTACTGACGAGCGGCGTGCCAGCAGAATTCAGCAGCACCCATCGCACCCCAAGCAATGCCATAACGTGCCTTGTTCAGGCAACCGAACGGACCGCCAAGGCCCTTGGCATTCGGCAGCATGTTTTCTTCGGGCACGAAAACATTATCCATAACGATTTCGCCGGTGATCGATGCACGCAGCGAAAACTTGCCTTCGATCTTTGGTGCCGACAGACCCTTCATATCCTTTTCAAGGATGAAGCCACGAATGACGCCTTCGTCATCCTTGGCCCAGACGACAAATACGTCTGCGATCGGGCTGTTGGTGATCCACATTTTGGCCCCCGACAGGGTAAAGCCACCATCGGCCTTGCGTGCACGGGTTTTCATACCGCCCGGATCGGAACCGTGATCCGGCTCGGTCAGGCCAAAGCAACCAACCCATTCACCGGTTGCCAGTTTCGGAAGGTATTTCTTGCGCTGTTCTTCGCTGCCATAGGCATAAATCGGATGCATCACGAGCGAGCTCTGCACCGACATTGCCGAGCGATAACCGGAATCAACGCGTTCAACTTCACGGGCCACCAGACCATAGGCGACATGGTTAACACCCGGTCCGCCGTATTCCTCGGGGATGGTTGGGCCTAGCAGGCCAAGTTCACCCATCTCGGTCATGATTTCACGATGGAAAATCTCATGACGGTTGGCTTCCAGAACGCGGGTCTGGAGGTTTTCCTGACAATATGCACGGGCCGCATCGCGGATCATGCGTTCGTCTTCGCTCAACTGCTCTTCAAGCAGGAGCGGATCTTCCCAATGAAACGGTGCGCGGCTTGCCATTCACATGGTCCTTTATGAATTTTTCTACAGAAAGCAGGGGCAGCGCCATAGAAGGGCGAGATGACGCTACCCCTGAAAAGCTTAGTTGCTTATGGGTTAAAGCTAGGAACTCACCAGCCAACTTGCAAATGATAAAAGTGATGCAGATCATGCAAAAAACTCATAAACTATCCTGAATTGATCACATCAGGATATCGTCTTGGCCCGTCGCATTCCCAGCCTGAAGGCACTGAGTTGCTTTGAACAGACTGCCCGGTTTGGCAGCGCATCGCGCGCCGCAGAGGAACTTTATCTGACACAAAGTGCGGTTAGTCGCCAAATACAGGGCCTTGAAACTTGGCTTGGCTGCAAGCTTTTTGCCCGCGAAAAGCAGCGATTGGTCTTAACGCCAGAAGGCGAAAGTTATCTGCAATCCATCCGACCGGCCCTTGATCAGCTTGAAAGTGCGACCTTGACCCTGTTGTCAGGTGGTTCGGAAAGCGGGGTTTTGACGGTTGCCGCGCCGCCGACATTCGGGTCGCGCTGCCTTATTCCATTATTGCCTGACTTCCGGGCCAGATATCCCGACATTGCGATCAATTTCATTTCGCGGATCGGCATGCCCGATTTTGATCGTGAACAGATCGATATCGCGGTTCTGTTTGGTGAAGGAAAGTGGTCGGAGCTTGATGCCCACATCCTGCATGGCGAGGAAATGGTCCCGATCTGCAGCCCGCAACTGGTTGCCAACCTGGGACGCACGCCACAGCCAGAAGACTTGCGAAACTTTCCGTTACTGCATATCGCAACCCGGCCGCGCGGTTGGGCCGATTGGCTTGCAGCAAGCGGGCTTAGTGATATTGACGGTGAAAACGGCCCGAAGTTTGAACATTTCACCATGGCGATGCAGGCCGCCGTTGCCGGACTTGGTGTGGCGTTGTTGCCGACCTTTGCGATCACCGATGAGCTGGCAACCGGCCGGATTATCGCCCCGTTCGGCCAACCCAAGGCCAGTCCGTTTCACTATTACGCCTGCTGCCCGAAAAGCCGCGCGCGGCTTCCCAAGATCCGGGCTTTTATGAACTGGCTTGATCAACTTGATACGGTAAAGAACCTTGCCCGTGAAATTGCCATGCAGGGCAAACTGGCCTGATCAGCTTGCCTTCTGATCGGCTGATAGCGCACGCAGTGCATTCATCCCGCGGCGGCGCAGCACATCGGCATCTTCCGGACCATCGACAATCTCAAGCAAGCGTACCGTGGCCATCAAGTTTCGCTGCGCGTTCGGAACTTCTTCGGGTGTTAGACGGCGCATGCTGTCCACACCGGCGCGGCCGATCTGGTTGAGCTTCTTCTTTAGCTCCACCACCGCTTTGGCAGCCGAACTCTGGGCGGCAAGCACATCGGAAATGCGGGCGGTTTCGGCAATTGCCTCGGCCGATTTTTCAGCGGCCAGGACTTTCTCGTCATCGAATTCCTGCGAGAAGATCGGACGGGCAAGTGCACCACGCCCCGATCCCGGACCTTGAGCCGCTTCAAGTTTTGGCAAGGCATCAATCACGCGTTCCGGCGTTGCGCCAAACATCGTATCGGCAAGCGCGCGCGATACCCGACGACGGGTTTCAAGCAGCTTTTCACCCCAACGGCCATCCTTGCGGATTTTAAACTCTCGGGTGATGCGGACAAATTCCGAAGCATACCAGCGGGCCAGTGACAGGATGTGAGCTTCGTCTTTGCCTGTGCCGACACCCTGTTCAATCTCGGTTACTGTCTCGGCCAACAGATCAATGATCAGATCGCCGGTTTCAGCAAGGTTGGTTTTCTCGATCGTGCGGTCATCAGACTTGGTCGACAGCACACGGATCAGCTTGAACAACTCGCTCGGTCGCAAAAGGCGCGCCAAAACCGCGAGCAGGAACATCGGCTCAAGCCCGGGCTTATCCTTTGAGATCGACATGAACAGGTCACGCAGCCATTTCACATCGCTTGCATCAAGCACCCTGATCGGTGCGGACGGGAAGCGTTCACGCAACTGCGCAATTTCGTCGCCAACCCGCAAGATCTTGCCGACTTCGGCAAAGGCCGTAAGATGAATGCGCGAGCCAAGCCGGGTTGCCAATGCGCGTTCCTGCTTCACCCCGGTATGAGAATTTTCAAGTTGATTCTCAATCGTCTGCGCCCCGATCTGCCAAAGCTTGCGCTCTGCGATGGCGAGTTTTGCAGTGTCGCGGGTCGCAGCAGCCTTGTCGATGTCCTTCATCGCCTGTTGAAACTCAGGACCGCCGGATTCCACCACGACATTCCAGATTGGCATCAGTGATGACCGGCTGATCCGGATGCTTTTGTCATTCGGCTCGCCAGAGGTCAGCAAGTCTTCAAACGGATCGCAGAACTGACGCATCGGTGTCGGATAGCGTTCCGGTTTGAGCGATGCCAGACGCGGGCGCAGGATCTGAAGAATGGCTTCATGGGGCAATGGCAATTTGGGATCGGCACGATCACTTTCGATCGCGCGCGTGAAGCGGGCAATTTCGTTACTGCTGAGCGATTCAAACAGTTTGCCAAGTTGCGAAACGCCAAGCTTTCCGGCGTCTTCAATCTTCATGCCGACTGTCTCCTGAAGCGTTCGAGACGATCCATCATATCGGCGTCAATTTCACCACTGCCAAGCTTACGCAATTCACCAGCCCAAAGCATCTGATTAACCCGTACATCAGCCCAGAACTGCTGTTCGGACTGCTCAATCTCTGAAAGCGGCAAGACCGGTGCAAAACTTGCGACTTCCTCGACGGTTTCGCGCTGTTTTGCGCGATCCGTCAGAGATCGCCTATCCCAGACATCAATCAGTTCCTGCCAACCATCAAGCAGCCACCAGAGATACTCAATCGTTTCACCGATGGCCTTTTTGGCAGTTTCCCAATCCGTCAGAACCTTGCCAAGCTCGCTGTTCCAGCTATCAACTTCCTCGATGCGCTTCAAGGCATGATTACTTGTCGATCGGGTCGCGCTGACAATACGTCCGGCCATAAACCGGAAGTCGGACTGTTCGGAATTTGACCATTCCTCGATATCCTGGGCGAACTTTTTAAGCCCGTTGGCCAGAACGCGAAGCTGGCCCTGACATCCCTCAAGGTCAAGACCGACCGGGGCGATCATCTTGCTCCATTCGCCAAGGCTATCAATGATGGTGTCATTGGCGACCTTGTGCTCGGATGCAAAGCGGTTCAGCGCCCGTCGAGCGCGAATTTGACCTTCGGTGGTCATCAATTCTTCGCGCTTCATGTCCTTGACAGCATCACCACCAAGTTGGCGCAAGGCCTGATGAAGAACCGCCATCTGCCCAAGTTCGCGTGATGCTTTTTCCGTCCAGTTGCGCCGCGTGCAGGTGCGCGCCAGTTCCACCCCGCCAACGCCGGTACTGCCAACGTCGCGGCTATGCTCCAGAACCGTTTGCGGACGCACATCCTCCAACTCGATAAGGCGGTCGTAAAGCATGCGGTCATGAACCGAAAGATCGAACACTTCGCGCAGTGTATCGAGCGGCAACTCATAGGTCCCAAGTCCGCCAGACAGACCGGGCAACATGATCATTTTACGTCCGGCCTTGCCAATGGAAACGCGCGCGTAACGCAGGGTCTTGGTCGTAAACGGAGTCCTGACACCGCGCGAAGCGAATGTTTGCGGCAGGCACGCCAAAGGATCGTCCGGCACCTCATGCGGTTCAGGAGACTTGTGGCTGACGGAATTTACGATCTTCTGTTTATTCATTCTTGGCTTTGGCTAAGCGGTATCGGCGCTAATGTCTGATGGTTACCCTGACGCCCCTTTAAGGGCAGGATTCCCGGCGTAAGAAAGCAGTACGTAATGAACATCTTGTCATTTTGGCCAGAAATTCTCGGGACAACTTAGACTACCCCGACAAGGTGGTAATTACATTAACAACCTTCCCCGAAATTACCACCATCAACTGGCGGCGCCAAATTGCCATTTTTCACCGAATGTCAGCAAGTCCTTATAGTGTCTCTTGCGCTTTTTCCCACGTTTTCACATACGCCTTCCATTCCGCACCATCAGGAATGGATTCATCAACCGTCAGGAATGCCCGACTGTCGATCATGATGGCCACTTCTTCGGTTTCCACCGGTGCCTTGACCATCTTTTTCTGATAGGCGCTTGGATGCGGTCCGTGCGGGAAACCGCTTGGATGGAATGTTGCCATTCCGGCCTTTATTTCGCCGCGACTGAAGAACTCGCCTCGGTGATAAAAGATGAACTCATCTGCATCTTCGTTCGAATGATAGAACGGCACACGCATGATACCGGACTCGCCCTCTCCAACCTTGGGGATGAAGGTGCTGATTGAAAAGGTCTCTGTGACAAAGGTGCACGACGCTGCGGGCGGCGTTCTCTGACCGTCGGAGCGATGTTTTGCAAGGTCGCGCCAATTCAGTTTCACCACACAAAGATCACCTTCCCAACCAACCGCGTCCAGCGGATTGAAAGGATAGGTCAGGGTCGAAACCTGCCCACGGCGCTTGATGTGAATTTCCCAGAAGGCATCGTCTTGCTGGGCAATGAAGGCATCATCAATTCTGGGCAAGGTAAATAGCATCGGATTAATCGCGCTTGGCCCGCCCTGCGATGCATCCGGCAGCTTGAAAGCAGATGCCGTTGCCTCGATCATCATGAATTCTGAAAGTTCAGATGGCTCAATCCGCCAGGCGGTGCCGCGCGGTAAAAGGATATAGTCCCCGTCGCAATAGGGTAGATGACCGTAATCGCAAAACAGCGCCCCGGCCCCATTGTGAACAAATATCAGCGTATCGCCATCCGCATTACGGGCAAGCGCATGCATTTTACTTTCCGTTTTCCAGTAACGGGCTTCCAGATGATCATTATGAAGCACCCGACGGGCCTGCAATGGACAGGCCGGGCCTGGTGAAAGCTTGCCAAGGGAAAAAGCACGTGGTCGTAAAGGACCTTCAAATGTCGCCCAACCGGCCGGCGGGTGACGATGATAAATTTGCGCTGACGGCCCCTCGAAACCGGCACGCCCGACTTCGCGTTGATATGTTTTTTGGTCGCCTTGCCCATCAGAGCGCGCGACACATTGACCTTCGCTGTTTGGAAGCCTGATCCAGTTCGTCATGTGATCCTCCCAGATCGGTTTTATCGGGAGCCAAACGGAGTGGATCGCTACCAAGCCCCCTTTCTACCGATATGAGAAAGAAGTGGTTGTTTTTCAAGCGTTCCGAATTGCAAACACAAAATCATTGAGCATCTTTCTGCATTCGCAAAATCAACCTATGATATCACTGCAGTTCTTTAAAGGCAGTGTGCAGGCCAGGGACCGGAAACGATGTCAGATTGTGATACTCAGAAGGCGATTTTCCTGAAACAAGGCAAGGGCCGCAGCTACGACATGGGTCGAATTAAAGCCGACTTTAAGGCCGATGGTCAGGAAACAGCCAATCAGTATTCCATTTCTGAATGGTGGATGGAGCCAAATACCAAAGGTATTGGCGCGCATTCCCACGATGACGGGAACGAGATTTTCTATGTGCTTGAGGGTACAATGAGCTTTCTGATCGGTGAAGATTGGCAAGAAGCAGAAAAAGGCAGCTTTATATACGTCCCCGCCGGCATTCAGCACGATTTCGAAAACCGCAGCAGAGAAAAGGCGGGCGTGCTGAACATTTTTGCGCCCGGCGCCTTTGAAGAAAATATGCCGAAGATCGTTGAATGGTTCAAAGAAAACCCGCCACAGGACGCGGTATGAAATCGGGCTTCAAGCCCTGCACCAGGGCATGCTTTGTTCTTTTGGTCATAGGGGACAAATGGTGCGCCCGACAGGATTCGAACCTGTGGCCCCCAGATTAGGAATCTGGTGCTCTATCCTGCTGAGCTACGGGCGCACTGCCAAAAGGCAGCATTCCATTAGCAGCAAAACCGACGGTGATCAATCCGCGAGGGCACGGATATTGCCACCTTGGCGGTCAAAACATTGCCCAAAAAACAAATCAGCCGAGGATGCGCTCACCCTCGGCTGATTAAAACCTTTATCGATGATCGCCTTAGTCAAAAAGCCGCTCGATCGGGAAGGAGTAGGTCAGCGACAGGATTTCTGTACCCGGGTTCTCGTCACCGATGCTGGCGTTCGAGATGTGCGAGATACCAAGGCTCAAACGTTCGTGGCTGTCAAAACGGAAGCCAAGCTCAAGACCCGAACGGAATTCGATCCAGTGACCAAGATCTTCACCATTGCCCTGATGGTATGCGCCAACCGAGGTATAGACGCTGGAAACGAAATGATCGCCCCACAGAACATCAACAGCCAGACCGCCATAACCGTGAACGGCACCTTCGGAAGTGACCATCACACCGCCGATCGGGCGGGTGACATCAAACATCGCGTGCTGTGCACGGTAGTTCAGACGAAATTCAGCTGCTTCTTCGTCCTGCGTGATGTCGACCATACCGGTCGAAAATTCAAGCAGTCCGGAATCGTTATCATTTCCAAGAATTTGCTGTGCTTGTGCGGTGTTCAAAAAGCCAAACAGTACGCAAACTGCAAGCAGTTTCCCCAAAACCAACTTCATTAACCAAGTCCCCACTAGATCAATCGGTTCGATATACTACCCAACCGTGTTTCAAACTCAACAACACATTGCTGCTTGTCGGTTAATTTTACACAAACTTCTTGCCATCGAACCGGTTGGTCGCCAGCACCAGTTCCCGGATGATCCCGGGTTCACTGGCCGCATGCCCGGCATCATCAACGATGACCAGCTCAGAACCATCCCACGCCTTGTGAAGTGCCAAGGCCGAAACTGGCGGGCACACAACGTCATAGCGCCCCTGAACAATGACGAGCGGTGCATGGGAAATACGACCAATGTTCTTAATCAACTGGTCTTCTTCAAAGAAGCAGCGATGGACAAAGTAATGATGTTCAAGCTTGGCCAGCGCCAACGCGATCTGATCGCCTTCAAAGTCCTCGACCAGACCATCATCAGGCAGAAGCGTACAACATGTTGCTTCATAGGCTGACCACACGCGCGCTGCATCAATGGCCGCGTCTTCACCATCCTTGCCAGAGAAGATATCGGCATAACGGTCAAGCAAGGGCTGATAACCGGGATTGTCTTTGAAACCAGCAGCATCAAGGAAGCGGCGCTCCGCCTCGGGGAAGAACCGTCCCATGCCTTCCATGAACCATTTGATTTCGGATGTCGTGCCAAGAAAGATACCGCGCAGGACAAAGCCCGTGACGCGTTCCGGGCACGCCTGACCATAGGCCAACGCCAAAGTCGACCCCCACGAGCCCCCAAACACCAGCCAGCGATCAATACCGCGCTCCTTGCGCAGGGCTTCGATATCGCCAATCAGATGGTCGGTCGTGTTATTTTCAAGGCTGCCGAACGGGCGTGATTTTCCGGCCCCGCGCTGATCAAATAAAATCACACGGTACTTTTCCGGATCAAAGAAGCGGCGGCTGTTATGCGAAATACCCGCACCCGGACCGCCATGCAGGAAGATGACCGGCAGCCCGTCGGGGTTACCAACTTCTTGCCAGTAAATCTCGTGACCGTCTTCACGAGGCAACCAACCCGACTGATGGGGCGAAATTTCGGGATAGAGCACGTGAAGGACCTTTTCTTTATTAAATGGGACGCTGTCTTTTCGCCGGTGGTGGCGCGTACAAGAAGTCGCATAAACAACGGTATAAGAACAAGCTCTATTGCGCCCGTGACGACCGGGCGAGACAAAGCCAGAACGGGTTTTCAAGTGCGATGTAAGGGCCACCGCGATTTTCAATCACGCCACGCACTCGAATTTCCTGCCCGACCCAATCCTGCAGGATGTCTTGAAAGTCTTCGCCGTTGGCGAATGCATCGCGCAAGGTGGCATCGAGTGCGATGGTGAAGTCTTCGCGCCAGTTCGATCCGAAGTTAAGATAACTGCGCCATTCCTGATGTTCGATGCTTCTGATCTTGCCGTCAATCACGGCAAATCTGCCGATTGCATCACGCGCGGTCGGGATATTCTCTGCCCCCGCATCATGGGCCCGCACGTAATAAGCTGTCTCTGGGCTAGGGTCGGACCATATGCCAGAGTGATTTTTGATCGCGGTGTCCTCGATCCCGATCAGCTCTGACATATCCTGATCACTCTCAGGAACAAGCATCGCGAGACCGGCAGCCAGAAGTTCTGCTTGCCAGTCACCGATCACTTGATCTTCAATACGAACCGGTATTCGCCCGAGAAAGTCCGACCTTTCGGCCAGCGGCGTGATCGAAACCTTGTTCGCACTCGCCTGTTCCAGCCATACCCGTGCCGCATCTCCATATCCCGGTACAAACGCAATATCTGCCAGCCGAAATGATTTGCCCGGCAGCTCGGCAGCAGCGAATGCATCAACCGCTTCAATATTGAGCTGCACATCACGCCAAACCGGCCTCGGATCCGTTGAGAGCAGCGTTTTAGCATCACCCGCGATGATGTCAGCCCCACAGCGCCAATCGGCGGCCATCACGGGTAGATTGGCCCCGCAAAAGACGACAACAAGCAGCATTAATGTGCATTTATGCCCCACCAATGCCGATCCGGCCCAAAAATTTCCCCATTTTTGATGCTTTATCGGTGAATGCGAAAAGATTGAATGATCAAGGAACACGCGCTACCAATTCCCGGTTGGTTTCGCAAATATATTGCGCCACAGCTTACGCGGCCAAAGGACACGAGGAAAGATATCAATGGGCTGGCTGAACTTTCGTTCACATAAACATATTGCAGGCGTGCTTGCAGCGATTGCGCTGAGTACTGCCGTTGCTGGATGTTCGACCAACCGGGCGACAGGCGAAGACAGCTTTACCGCCTTCATGTCGCCCGAGCAGGAAAAACAGATCGGCTCGCAGGAACATCCGAAAATGGTCAAGGAATTCGGTGGTCAATACACCGAAAAGGACCTGCAGACCTATGTGACAGAAGTCGGTGAAAAGCTGGTCGCGGTTTCGGAAACCCCGAACGAGAAATTCACCTTCACGGTCCTCGATTCCCCGGTTGTCAACGCCTTCGCCCTGCCCGGCGGATACGTTTATATCACGCGCGGTCTGGCGGCCCTTGCCACCAACGAGGCAGAACTGGCAGGCGTCCTTGCCCATGAGATCGGCCACGTCGTTGCCCGCCATTCTGCACAACGTTATAGCCGCGGTGTACTGACGCAAATTCTGGCAGGTGGTCTGGCCGTTGCCGTCGGAAACGGTGCTGGCGAGCTGATTGGCACCGGGGCAAACGCATATCTCAAGTCCTTCTCGCGCGAACATGAATTCGAAGCCGACATGCTTGGCATTCGCTATATCACGCGTGCGGGTTATGACCCGGATGCCATGGCGACCTTCCTTGAAAAGCTTCGTGCCCATTCACGACTTCAGGCCAAACTTGCCGGCCGGTCACCTGACGATGTCGATCAGTATGATTTCATGGCAACCCACCCGCGCACACTTGATCGTATTGAACAGGCCCATCAAAGTGCCAATGTCACCGCGGTTGCCAATCCGGAAAGTGGTGCTGTGCGCTATATGACAGCAATTGACGGTATTCTGTATGGTGACGGCCCGGATCAGGGTTATGTCCGGGGACAGGAATTCGTCCATGTGCCATTGAATTTCCGGTTTGAAGTCCCCGATGGCTTCACAATGACCAACCAGCCAAATGCCGTTATCGCCCGCGATGGCAAAGGTGCGCAGATCATCTTTGAGGGTGCCCCGGGCGCGAAGGACATGCGCCTTGATAGCTATCTTCAAAACGGATTCTCAAAGCAGATCGCCATTCGCAATATCGAGATGCTCGACATCGAAGGCCAGGAAGCCGCCACCGGCAGCGCTGATATCTCATTGCGTTCGGGGCCTGCGCGCCTGCGCGTGGTTGTGATCCGTCATGGCAGCTCGGCCTATCAGTTCCTGTTTGTTACCCCGCTTGATCAGGCCGATAACTATAACCTGCCGCTGCGCCGCACGACCTATAGCTTCCGCCCGCTCACCGATCGCGAAAAGAAAATCTATACCCCGCTTCGCATCAAGGTACGTGCAGTAAACCCGGAATATGACCTGCAGACCTTTATCGACGACATGGAAGTCGACAAGGCACCGGCAGATGTCTTTGCCACGATCAATGGCCTTCGCGATGGGCAGGCGCCGACCGTCGGGTCGCTGGTCAAGGTGGTTCGGCACTAAAACGCCAACCTATCCAAACCCCAAAACGACAAAAGGCAGCATATTGATGCTGCCTTTTTCTTTTTCGATTACTCACTGCCCCGAGGGTATAACGGAAAGTCTAGCTGCTTGTGATCTGTTCGATGACCGCACCTTGGCCATCAAGGGCGACCGCAATCAAATGACCACCGCGGCCTGCACCACCATCCAGCGACAGGGTAAATTCACGTTCCTGCAAGCCTGTCTGGCCTTGGGATGCACCGCGCACAATACGGGCACAGTCGTAATACCGCTCGGTGATGGCTTCAAACATTGATCCCCCCCACCAGAAGGTATCCGTCTGGCCTGTCAGTGGCCGCGAACCATCCAGACCGGTATGAACAAAGATCAGGCGTCCATCTGTCGAATAAGCCGCGTGCTTGAGATCAGACATCAATGCGTTATGACCACTATGGCGGCGCACGGCATCCGCAAAGCCCGACGTCCATTGCGAGATCGCATGTGCGCCCTGATGCATGGTTCTTTGGACATGGACCGGGTCAAAGCCATAGGCGCGTACCGGTCCTGCGATGCCACGGGTCAGCATCCAGTCAAAAACTTCGCCCGGGTTGGGGGCAAACTGGATCTGCTGCAACTTGGACAGCATTTCTTCGGCTCCACCGCGCAGGAAGGCGATATCACTGATATCAACACCATCCTTGGCAATGAAGAAACGGCGAAACAGCAACAGCTCGTTGATGGTTGCGACGACATCTTCGGCCGTGCCATCGCCCCAGTAATTGCCAAGATAGACAAGCCTGTCGCCCGGTTTCATATGTTGCGCAAGTTTCTGGTGAACGGCGCATAATGCGCCGTGATCACCATTGATTGCGCCGACGACCCAGATTCGCTCAGCCGGCTTGATCGGCGCCAGAACTGTACTCATCGCTGTAACCTGCCCAAAACAAAAATAAAACCGGCCCAAGCGTATATCGCGGGCCGGTTTTTATAAATAGCTGTCTGAAGGGGCCTTCGCAATCAGGCAGCCTTCTGCAAAAGCTTTTCGAGCTTGCCAGACGCCTTGTCCTTGTCGATTTTTTCAATCGCGGCAAGTTCATCAACGAGGCGCTCGAAAGCAGCTTCGTAGATCTGGCGTTCGGAGAAGGACTGCTCCGGCTGGGTCGCGCTGCGGTGAAGGTCGCGCACGACTTCGGCGATCGAAACCGGGTCACCCGAATTGATCTTTGCTTCATATTCCTGGGCGCGGCGGGACCACATGGTGCGTTTCACACGCGCACGGCCCTTAAGGGTAATCAGCGCAGAATCCATCTGTTTTTTCGAGGACAGCTTGCGCAGACCGGAGTTGCCAACTTTGTTCACCGGCACGCGCAGGGTCATGCGGCTAGATTCAAAGGTAATTACATAAAGGCGCAATTCCTGCCCCGCAATTTCCTGGGTTTCCAGGCCATCAACACAGCCAACACCATGTGCGGGGTAAACAACGTAATCGCCAACAGCAAACGGCAACTTATCCGACATCAAGCATCCTTCCGGCCCAATCAGGCCTGGTCATTCAACTGCAACACTACAGAACCAGCGACGCAAAGAGCTGCACGCGACCAAGCTTTTTGGCAAAGTCGCGGTTCAGACAGGAAATTCAAATACGGAAATCCGACATTTCGGAACGAGCCTGTCGAGCCCTTAGCGCGAATTGTAAACCATAACACAACAAGCCATCAGTTTACAGGAATTTTCCCGGCAACCCGTTCAATGCAGCCATGCGCAAAACCCACTGGCGCAAACCAGTGGGTCAAAAATCGCATGTAATATCGGGGGTTAGCCCAAAAATCAGTCGCCCGTTCCCGGGGCTTCGGACAGCAATTCGGTCTTGCCGGATTTGCCGTTCCATTCATCCGCATCAGCAGGCGCATCGCCCTTGCGGGTAATATTTGGCCAAACCTCTGCAAACTTACGGTTGATTTCCAACCAGTTATCCAGATTCGGTTCGGTATCGGGAATAATCGCTTCAGCGGGGCATTCCGGTTCGCAAACACCACAATCGATGCATTCATCAGGGTGAATCACCAGAAAGTTTTCACCTTCATAGAAGCAATCGACGGGGCAAACCTCGACGCAGTCCTGATACTTACACTTGATGCAGTTTTCCGTCACCACATAGGTCATGGTGTAACTCCGTACAGGTTGCGGGGCCAGATTGCGGCTGCACCCGCTTTCGGCCATGTTCTCTCTCGGGAATTGGGTTATCACGCACAGCTGTTGTGTGCAACTCCAATAAAACCCTAATTTTTTACGTAGTATTTTCTTCACGACGCACTGACAGGCTGCGTGGCGCCTGCTTCGAGTTCGCCCTCAACGCTGCAGTGCAGCGCAGAACATACAGATTTCTCGCGGCTTTTCCAGTTCCTAAATCCCGCGGAGAATTGCTTTTACCCCCGCAAAGCCATAGTCTGCTTCGCAAGGGGTATAACAGAAGAAACTGTGGGGATCGGATTGCCGGAAAAAGGCCTTGATCAACAACGGCTTAGATGGCGCGATCGCTTGTCTGTCAAACAGGCAAGGATTGCGGTCGGCCTTACTTTGCTGATCGGCCTGTTATTTAGTGGCATTCAGATTGTCTGGGATCTTCGAGAAGAACAGAACCTGATTGACCGCACCGTAAACCAGGTTCTGGCAACGCTGCGCGAGTCTGCGACCCAGGCTGCATATGGACTGGATGAAACACTCGCAGCCCGTGTTATTTCCGGCCTGTTTGAATATGAGCCTGTCTACGAGGCCGAGCTTCGCGACAACTTCAAAAATGTTCTGGCACGCAAGACCGAAAAGCCAATCAATTCCAACCGCACATTCCTGACCCAGATCATGTTTGGGGAAAATCAGGAATACGAAATCCCGCTGAATACAGACGGACCAAACGGTCTGGTCGGCCATCTTAGTGTCAAGATCGACACCGACATGATCGCAGAGGGTTTCATCAACCGTGCATCGCGCATTCTGTTATCGGGAATTGTGCGCAACCTCCTGCTCGGTCTGGTTCTGGTTGCTTTTTTCTATATCACACTGACCAAACCGCTTCTGGGCATTGCCGCACAATTACGCCAAATCGATCCGGAAAAGCCCGACTCTGCTGCCATCAACATTCCGCCGCACCATGCCCGCAATGAACTTGGCATGATCTTGCAGACAACACGTGGGCTGGTCGAACGGGTTTCATCAACACTCGACAGATTGCTTGAAAGCCAGCAAAAGGTCCGCGATCGTGAAAGCCGCCTGAGCGCCATCGTTCAAAATGTCGCGGACGGCATTCTGACCATCACGCCGACCGGCCGCATTATCGAATGCAATGCAGCAACCAAAGAGATCCTCGGCCTGATGCGAGATGAGACTCCGAAGGGCCGTACATTACATGAATTCCTGCTGCCACGCGCTGTGCCGCTTCTCGAACACAGTCTGGAAGAACTCGCCGCACACGCCCCTGGCGCAGAGGCCGTTGAAAAACGCTTTACCCTGCCGATTGTGCGCGCCGATCAGAAGGAAATCGATGTTTCCATTGCATTGCGCCTGATCCCCGATAGCGCAACACCATTGATGACGGCTGTTCTGAACGACATCACCGTGCGAAAGCGTTACGAAGAACAACTGGTCTATATGGCCAATCATGACACGCTGACCAATCTGCCCAACCGCAGCATGCTTGAACGCAGCCTGTCAGAAGCCCTAAACACCCATAAAAACAATGCGTCCGAGCGCAGTGGCGCCACCGCGATCCTGTTCATTGACCTTGATCGTTTCAAGGTTATCAATGACAGCCTTGGTCATGATGTCGGAGACCTGATGCTCAAGGCCGTCGCACTCAGATTGCAACGCGTGATCGGGCGACAGGAAATTGTCGGCCGATTGGGCGGCGACGAATTCCTGATCATTATTCCTGACCTTAAGGAAACGCAGGATGCCGTCATTCTGTCGCAGGCCGTACTTGATGCCTTGGCACCGGCCTTTGACATCAAGGGACGCGTTCTGTTTGTTACACCGTCTATCGGGATTGCCCTTTATCCATCTGATGGGGAGGATTTCCCGGCCCTCATGCGCAATGCCGACACCGCAATGTATAGTGCGAAATCCAGCGGCGGCGGCACCTATCACTTCTTTACCAAGACCATGAATGAAAGTGCCATGGCGCGCCTTGTGATCGAAAATGATCTGCGCGAAGCTCTGGTGAAGGATGAGTTTGAACTGCATTACCAGCCGAAGGTCGATCTGCGCACAAACCAGGTCTGCGGCCTTGAAGCGCTGATTCGCTGGAAACAGCCTGGCCGAGGCTATATTTCGCCAATGCAGTTTATTCCGGTTGCCGAGGAAACCGGCCTGATCAGCAGAATTGGTGAATGGGTTTTCCGCGAAGTCTGTCGCCAGATTTCCGAGTGGGAGGCTCAATCACTCCCGCCGATGCCGATTGCGGTCAATTTGTCACCAAGACAATTGATCGAGGGCCACATCACAGAGACGATTTCACGCATCCTTGCCGAGACGGCAACACCAGCCGCCCGTATTGTGCTTGAAGTCACCGAAACGGCGATGATGCAGGAAATCAAGAAGGCGGCCACCATCCTTGATGAGCTGCGCCATCTTGGTTTAAAGATCGCAGTTGATGATTTTGGTACCGGATATTCGTCACTCGCCTATCTCAAACGGTTGCCGATCAATTCCATCAAGATCGACCGTTCGTTCGTCCGGGATGTCACGATCGACACAGACGACGCCGCGATCACGCGCACCATTATTGCGATGGGGCACAACCTTGGCCTCAAGGTTGTCGCCGAAGGGGTCGAGACCCAGGAACAGATGAATTTCTTGCGGGAATGCAATTGTGATGAAGTCCAGGGCTTCCTGATCGCAACTCCGCTGCCGCCCGAAGAAATTGTCCAATACATTCGACGACCATCAATCGACATACCGAGTGAAATCTAGCCCGCCAGACATGCCCAATTAATAGATGCTTCGCCACCACTGCCCCGCAAAATCGAGATGAAAATGCCAAACACCAAATCCGTATTGCTCGTTGATGACAGCAAGTTTGCCCGCCTTCTGGTCAAGGCATTCATTTCCAGCAACTTTGCCAATTGGGAAATCGACGAGGCCGAGGATGGCGCCAAGGCGCTTGAGATGGTTGATGCCAAAACCTATGACTACATGCTGGTTGATTTCAACATGCCGGGCATGGATGGGCTTGAACTGGGCGAAAAGCTGCGCAGCCGGTTCCCCGGGGCTGTAATTGCGCTTCTGACTGCCAATATTCAACAGGAGATCCAGAACAAGGCCGAGAACCTTGGCCTTGATTTCATCGCAAAGCCCCCGACTGAGGACAAAATTCGCGACTACATCATGTCGCGGGAAGCAACCCGATGATCGAACTGACCGAACTTGAACATGATACAATCAGTGAACTGATCAATATTGGTGTCGGGCGTGCTGCGTCGTCGCTTTCTGAAATGGTTGATCAGCCGGTTGAATTGACCGTGCCTGCCATCTCGTTTGTCGAACGGTTTTCCGACAGCGAGCTGGCCAACGCCCCGACCGAAGTTGTTTCTGCCGTCAGTCAAAGTTTTCATGGCCCGTTTACCGGTGAAGCCATGCTGGTATTCCCGGAAGTTCGCAGTCTGGAACTTGTCCGAAGCTTGCTTAAAGTCGACGTGCCGCTTGATACGCTGACCGATCTTGAACAGGAAGCCCTGATGGAGGTCGGCAACATTATCCTCAATGCCTGCCTTGGCAGTATTTCGAATGTGCTGGGTGAACCGATCAATTGCTCCATGCCGACGTTTCGCAAACGCGAAACGCGTGCATTGCTTGACGACGACACCGCAGGGGGCAGCACCGCAACGAATCCCGTTTTGATGATTTTGCATGTACAATTCATGCTGCGTCAGAACGATATCGATGGCTATGTGCTGTTTGTGATGGACTTGGAGTCCATCCAGATGTTGCGTGAACTGGTGCGGCGTTTTCTGGCCAACTCCCTTGGATAACCGGTGAGAGGTGAATGACAAAGTCGCAATCCGCTAAGGGGGATCAACCCCCGTCATTTGATCTGAACCGTGACAGCGATGCTGCTGATCTTTTTGCCGCACTGCTTGATACGGCAGATACAGGGCTGATTGCGCTTGCCCCGGACGGGACGATTTGCCACTGGAACCAGTGGATGCAAAGCCGGTCGGGCAAGGATGCCGATCAGGTGATGGGCAAGGCGTTGCACGATGTGTTCCCCGACACAAAACTCGGCCGTGTCAGCCTTGCGATTGAAGATTGCCTGAAATTCGGCATGCCGGCTGTCATTTCGCCCTCGCTCAATCAGGGTGCCTTGCCGCTTCGTCCCCTACCGCAATTTGCCGCCAGCTTTGATCGTATGGAACAATCCATTCGTGTTCATCCGATCCAGACCAAGCGTAATGGCACGCTTTGTTCATTGATCATTCGCGACGTCACACTGGCTGTTCAGCGCGACCGTCTTTTGCGCCAGCAGGCCGCCGAGCTGGCCGACCTTGTGACTCAAACCAAACGCAGCGAAGACCGCACACGCGCGATTTTGCAAAACACCATCGATGCCATTCTTGTCGCCTCTGACGATGGCAGCATCGAACCGCTTAATTCCCGCGCGCAGGAGCTTTGCGGTCCGACGGGTGATCCGGAACTGCGCAACATCATCCGGTTTTTGCTGCCTGATAGCGAACATACCCCGCTGACCCCGCCGCCGCCAAACCGGCTTTTGACCGACCTTGGCACCGGCGTGATCGAAGTGCTGGCATCCACACTCAGTGGTCGCAATGTGCCGCTTGAAGTCGCGATCAGCCATTTCTCCGCCGATCAGCGTTATCACTACATCATTACGCTGCGTGATATTTCCCAGCGCAAACGTCACGAAAAAGAAATCCAGCGCACGATGCAGGAACTTGAACGTTCGAACGCGGAACTCGAACAGTTCGCCTATGCCGCCTCGCATGACTTGCAGGAACCGCTGCGCATGGTTTCAAGCTACACGCAGTTGCTTGCCCGGCGGTATGAGGGGCAACTCGACGAAACTGCTGACGAATTCATTCATTACGCGGTTGATGGCACGCAACGCATGCAGCGGATGATTGATGACCTCCTGACCCTGTCGCGGGTTGGACGCCACGGCAAACCGTTCAATCCCGTCCCGCTCGACAATCTGTTTGATGCCATTGTCACCAATTTCAGGCGTGCCGGTTCCACCCCCGAAGGCAACATCATCCGCGAAGGCCACCTGCCGACCGTTATGGGGGATGCAAGCCAGTTGCTGTTGTTATTCCAGAACCTGGTGTCAAACGGGCTTAAATACAGCGATCCGAAAAACGGTCAGGTAAGGATTTTTGCCTCGGAAACACCCGATAGCTATCGGATCTTTGTCGCCGATAACGGGATCGGCATCGACCCGCAATATCACGAAACCATATTTGAAATCTTCAAGCGCCTGCATGGCTATGGGGATTATGCGGGGACGGGAATTGGTCTTGCGATCTGTAAAAAGATCGTCGATCGCCATGGCGGCGGTATTGATGTCACCAGCAAACCCGGCCAGGGCAGTACATTTTGTGTAGAGCTGCCAAAAGAATTGTCGATTGTCGCCGCATCCGAAAGCATGTAGCTTTCAGTTTACGTAAGCGTAAAGATGATTGAGCCCCCATGAGCGACAGCTACACCATCACCGATCTTGCCCGCGAATTCGAAGTCACCACCCGAACCATCCGCTTTTACGAGGATCAGGAACTGATTTCGCCCGAACGGCAAGGTCAGACCCGGATCTATAGCCAGCGTGACCGTGTGCGCCTGCGCCTGATCATGCGTGGCAAGCGGCTTGGATTTTCACTAAAGGAAATTCGGGATCTTCTGGATCTTTATGACGGCGATCGCAGCGAGATCACCCAACTGACCACACTGGTCGACAAGGTCAATGAACGCCGCGCAACACTTCGCAAGCAGCGTGAAGACATTGATGCAACGCTTGATGAACTCGACAAACTTGAAGAAACTTGTCAGGAAGAATTGTCGCGCAAGAAGGCAGGCTAAGAGCCCTGCCCTTTGCTGGCTTTATTGACTGCTACCTGTTGGGTTCTGAACCTTGGCCAACCGGGCTTCCGAAGGGCGGGACAGGATAAAACAGCTAACAGGAATGGCGACCAGAAGCTGAATAAACGCCACCCAGCGGTTCTCGATCAGCACCAATGACGCCGTAATCACCACCAGAAACGCGACCATCGCAAGGGTTTTGGCACGGCGATTGATCACGCCATATTCGTTCCATTGACGGATCGACAAACCAAAACGCGGATGATTGCATATCCAGTCATGCAGGCGCGGCGATCCCTTGGCAAACAGCCAAGCGGCCAGAAGCATGAAGGGCGTCGTTGGCAAAAGCGGTAGGAAAATACCGATCACACCAAGACCAACAGAAAGCCACCCAAGGGCCAGATAGATATGCGAGACGCGCAGCATTGATTTCCTGTTTACAGTCAGCCCGACCCCTGACAGGTTAAAGCAGAGCTTAATGTAGGCATAGAAATCAGCAAATTCAATCAATCGCCGACCATCGCACTCAGTTAATTGATCACCTTGAAACAGTTCGACAATCTGCACGGTTTCCCATGCTTGAAATTGAAAATGGCCTCTATCTGGATGAACGCCATCTGAGTTTTCAGTTTGTCCGTGCCTCCGGCCCGGGCGGGCAGAACGTCAACAAGGTTTCCAGTGCTGTTCAGATGCGTGTGCGCATTGATGACCTGACCGAATTGCCAATGCATGTACGCAATCGCCTGCGTGAACTTGCCGGCAGCAAATTGACCAATGACGGCGAAATCATTTTTGACGCGCAGCGCCATCGCACCCAGGAACGCAACAAGCAGGATGCGATCGACCGTTTTCTGGCACTTTTACGCAAGGCCGCCGAACGCAAAAAATACCGGGTCAAAACCCGACCCAGTCTTTCTGCCAAACGCAAACGCGTCGATTCCAAAAAGAAGCGCGGTGATACCAAGAAGATGCGGCAAAAACCGTCCTATTGATCGACCCCACACAAAGGCCTGCCATGACCATCGACTGGAACAGGATTTCAGCGGCGCCACTGCCAGCCAATTGCGGGTGGAAGGGAACCTATCGCGTTCGTTATTCCGAGATCGGCGACAATGGCAAGGTCATGATGTCTGCACTGGCCGACTATATGCAGGATGCCGCCGGTTGGGGCGCACGTATCCTGAAACTGGCCTATGATGATACGGTCGATCAGGGCATTGCATGGGTTCTGGCGCGCATGGTCATTCATATGCGAGATTATTCGAGAAATGGCGAAGATATCCTGATTGAGACATGGCCGTCGGGGGTATCACGCCGGGTCGCCACCCGTGATTTTCGCCTGACCAATAGCAAGGGCGACATCATCGGTGTCGCGCAAAGTTTCTGGGTGATGTTTGACCTTGGCACCCGTCGTGCGGCCCAATGGCCTGATTGGGTAGCCGAACGCCTGCCCGATCCGCCCGGCCCCAAATTGATCGAGCCCCCTTTGCGAACAGGCTTTACTAACGATCCTTTGCCGAACATGGATAACATCAAGGCACGGCCGTCTGATCTTGATCTGTATGGGCACGTCAACAATGTGCGCCTGATGCAATGGGTTATGGGGGTTGCGGGTCCGGACGGTCGACCGGATTTTCACCCGGAAAGCCTTGATATTCAGTTCCGCAGTGAATGCCGTGTGCAGGAACGTGTCGCCATTCGTCATGCGGATGGCTTTGCCGCCATCACCCGCGAAGAAGATGGCACCGATCTGGTGCGTGCCCACATCGTGCCGTTTAACCAGACCGCCGTGGCCTAGGCCCAAATGCCGTGGAGGTTGGCCTAGCGCCCATCCATCATCGCATCAAACAAATCGGCAATCGGCTTGAAGCTTTTGCGGTGATGGGCAGTTGGGCCCACCTCGCCCAGTCCAGCCATATGCTTTTTGACGCCATACCCGGCATTACCTTCCCAGCCAAAGAACGGGTATCGCGTGGCAAGGCGGGCCATGGCGCGGTCACGCACCACCTTGGCTACGATTGATGCCGCAGCAATTGAAAGCGACTTGCTATCGCCTTTCACCACCGTTTCCACCGCACAGGGCAATCCGGGATCGCGATTGCCATCGACCAGTGCCTGATCAGGCAAAGCCCCAAGACGACTGACAGCACGGCGCATGGCGACATAGGTCGCCTGCAGGATATTGATCTGGTCAATCTCGCGCACGGATGCCGCGCCAATGCCGACTTCGGCACAGTTCATGATAACGCCGTAAAGGTGATCACGTTTCTTGACCGAGAGTTTTTTGGAATCATTAAGCTCGGACAGCAGCTCCACCGGAAGACGTTTATCGCGTGGCAGGATAACCGCCGCCGCCACGACCGGACCAGCCAGCGGCCCGCGACCGACCTCGTCGATCCCGGCAATACGGCCCTGATACTGATCTTCGATGGAAAAATCCGGCATGGCGATCTCTGTCCCGTCCCTCTCTGTCATTCGTCTTAGCAACTGGGATGCACGCAGGCAACACACCCTAAAAACAAAAACGGCACCGGTTTCCCGGTGCCGCTTGAATTCATCAAAGGTCCTGACCCTTTCAGGTTTCCTTTTCCTGATATTCCTCGCTGGGGTCATAGCCTTCGGGTCCGATCGGATCAAAGGTTGCCCACCCTTCATTCTGTTTGCTGGGCGGCAGTTCCTTGTTCGGATCAACATTCAGCAACATGTACGCCTTGGCGATCAGGTTTGCTGTGATCGGCGCTGTCAGGAAGATAAACAGCGTGATCAGCAATTCGTGAATGGTGAATTTACCGCGTTCAATCCAGAAGAATAGCATGGACGCAATCAAGACACCGCCAAGCCCGACAGTACTGGCCTTGGTCGGTGCATGCAGGCGCGGCAGAAGATCGCGCAACTTGATCATCCCGAACGACCCAACCAGCAAGAACAGTCCGCCGATCACGATCAGAAGCGAAATGATGAGTTCAACAACAAACGGCATCGTTACGCTCCCTTATTCGATGATGTCGCCGCGCAAGACGAACTTGCAATAGGCCACGGTTGAAACAAACCCGAACATCGCAAACAGCAATGCTCCTTCGAAATACATTGCGGTTGCCTTGCCAATCCCGTACAGCACCAGAAGGGCAATGGCATTGATCGCCATGGTATCAACGGCCAGAACCCGGTCTGCCGTGGTCGGCCCGACGGTCAAACGATAAAGGTTCATCAGAAGTGCCAGCGCAACGCAGATAAAGCCGAAATTCAGTGCATAATCGATCATTCGAAAATCTCCTTCAGACGGCGTTCGTAGCGGTTCTTGATATCGTCCACCACGCTCTGCGGATCGGGTGCGTGCAGGCAATGCACAAGCAGGCTTTTGGCATCGGCACTCAGATCAATCGTCACGGTTCCCGGCGTCATGGTGATCGTACCGGCAAGCGTTGTGATCGCCTCTGGCGAGGTCAGATCAAGCGGCACGACAACCGACTTTGATTCCAGACTTTCGGTTTTGCGAAACAGGATCAAACCAGCCACGATCACATTCGCCACCAGAATGTCCCACAGCACAATCAGCCCGTACTCACAGATCCCATAAACATTGCGCAAGCGCGGTCGATCCTGCCAGAAACTGGCCGTGATCAGCGGAATGATGATCGCCAGAATAAGCCCAAAGATCACCGCACCGGCCGAGACTTCATTGACCAGGAACACCCAGACAACAAGCAGCACAAGTGTCAAAAGCGGATGGGGCAGATAACGTTTTATCATCTTTCTATCCTCTCCCCTTATTGACCGACCAGTGACAGGGCGTTTGCGCCCAGCACCGCTTCGATGTAATGCGACGTATCAAACAACTGTGCCGCAACACCGTTCAGATACTCGGTAATCGGTCCGGCAAAGATGGTCAGCGCAATCAGGCCACTGACCATACCGCAACTGGCAATGATCGGAAGAACCGGCCATTTCGCACCTTCGACCGTGATTTCGCCATCGACGGAGGCACTTTTCCAGAACAGCACACTGCCCGCCCGACCAAACCCGACGATGCACATCAGTGACGTCACCAGAATGATCGACCAGATCCAGACCATGGCATCGCTGTCGCGTGCCGCATCAAGGATCTGAAGTTTACCGATAAAGCCACTGAGTGGCGGCATCCCGGCCATACCGATCGCACCGATAAAGAACAGAACAGCCAGGAAGCCGGTCTGATGGAAGCGCGGCGCGGTATGCAAGCTATCGCCGAACTGCCCGCGGCGTGACACCACAAGATCGGCAATCAGGAACAGGGCCGCCGCCGAGAAGGTCGAATGCAGCATATAATAAAGACCGGCCGAAATCGCTTCGGGCGTGAACAGCCCAATGGCAATCAACAAGGTCCCCATCGATCCGATCACCGAAAAGGCGATCAGACTGTTAAGACGTTTCGCCGCAAGAACCCCGGTCATACCAAGTACCAGGGTCACCAGTGCCGCCGGCAGGACATACGGCGCTGCAAGCCATGCCATGTCGCCTGCTGTATCGCCAAAGGCCATCGAATAGACACGCAAAACGCAATAGGCCCCGACCTTGGTCATGATGGCAAACAGGGCGGCCACCGGTGCCGGCGCATTGGCATAGGTGCCCGGCAACCAGAAGTGAACCGGTACAAGTGCGGCCTTCACACAGAACACCAGAAGCAGGATCAACGCACCGGCACGCAGCAGGGCTGCATCACCCGACGCAACATTGGTCACCTGAATGGCAAGGTCGGCCATGTTCAGCGTCCCGGTGACGGAATAGATCATGCCGACACCAATCAGGAACAAGGACGAACCTGTCAGGTTGATGACGACATATTGCATCCCGGCCTTCAAACGTTCTGCCCCCGCGCCATGCAGCATCAAGCCATAGGACGCAATCAGCAGAACTTCGAAGAACACGAACAGGTTAAAGATGTCACCGGTCAGGAACGCACCATTGACCCCCATCAGCTGGAACTGGAACAGGGCATGGAAATGCTTGCCGCGCTGATCCCATTCGCTTGATGCAAAAAGAACAACGCCAAGACCCAGAAGCGATGTCAGGAACACCATCATCGCCGAAAGACGATCAAGAACCAGAACAATGCCAAACGGTGCCGGCCAATCCGAAAGCGCATACATTTCTGGGCCATTGCCACTGGCATAAACCAGAAGCGAAAGTGTGACGGCCACAAGGGCGACCGTTGCCGTGATGGAAAATACGCGCTGCAGAATAATGTCGTGACGCACCGCCAGAACAATCAGGGCGGCCATCACGGCGGGCAGCACTATGGGAACAACAATCCAGTCACCCATCAGTTTTTATCTCCTGCTTCGGATGGCGCGCCAACCGGACGACCGTCAACATGGTCATTACCGATTTCAAGGAAAGTCCGGATCGACAAAACAACGATCAATGCCGTCATACCGAACGAAATCACAATCGCCGTCAGGACAAGCGCCTGTGGCAATGGATCGGTATATTCGGTGACACCCTCACGCAGGATCGGCGGCATGTTGATTGTCAGACGTCCCATGGCGAACAGGAAGACGTTCACAGCATAGGACAGCAGGGCCAAGCCAACAACCACCGGGAAGGTTCGCCCGCGCAGCAACAAATAAGTCCCGCACGTGGTCAGAAGCCCAATACTGCTTGCGACAAGAAATTCCATATCAGGCCTCCTTGCCCGGCGTTGCCGCCGGTGCTGCCGACAACGATGGATCGTGGTCCATCGGCTCGGTATTTATTTCGACATGTTCGGCCATACGTTCGACCTGCGAAAGTTTGGCAAGTGCCAGCATCACTGCCCCGACCACGGTCAGGAAGACGCCAAGGTCAAAGCCCATGGCTGATGCCAGTTCAAACTCACCAACGATTGGCAGGTGAACATGAACAAACCCGCTGGTCAGGAACGGCAGACCCGCAACCCAGGCTGAGACACCGGTAATCGCCGCGGCAATCACGCCAAGACCGATCATGCCATGGTAATTGACCTTCATGCGGTTCTGGGTCCAGCCAAAGCCCGACGCCATATACTGCATGACCAACGCAACCGACACGACCAGACCGGCGATAAAGCCACCGCCTGGTTCATTGTGACCGCGCAGGAAGATGTAAACACCCACCATCAGCGACAGCGGCAACATCACACGCGTTGCCACCACCATCATCATCGGGTGACGATCGGCCGAGCGACGGTTGCTGACAACCCAGTTGGCCAGACGTTTGGCCGCCTCGCCCTGGGTCACGGTTTCAATAAGTGCAAAGATCGAAAGTGCGGCAATCCCAAGAACGATGATCTCGCCAAAGGTATCAAAGCCACGGAAGTCAACGAGGATGACGTTCACAACGTTGGTGCCACCACCCTCGGTTTTCGAGTTCGCCAGATGATAGGACGAGATCGTGTTTGGCAGATCGCGGGTCATGATCGCCCAGATCGCACCACCAACCCCAAGACCCGCCGCAATCGAGACGATGCCATCACGCATTTTGCGGCCCGGCAGGCTTTCCTTCGGCGTTTCCTTGGGCAGGATGTTAAGGGCAAGCAACATCAGAATGACTGTCACCACCTCGACCGAAATCTGCGTCAATGCAAGGTCCGGTGCCGAAAGGTAGATAAAGCCAAGCGACACGATCAGACCAACCACACCGACCAGAAGCAAGGTCAGCAAACGGTTGTGATGCATAAAGACCGACGCAATACAGGTCACAACCAGTAACAGCCAGCCAATCGCGGCAGGCGGCGAGACTTCAAGAAGCTCACGCGTGCCTGACTGGAAGTCCGGTTGCGCATAGAAGCCCGAGAGCCCGATCCCGATGGAACCGATGATCGTGATAGCAAGATAACGCTGCAACGATCCGTTATGAAGATTGTCCGAAACCAGTCGGCTGAGCGCGACGGCCTTGGCCATACCGCAATCAAACATTGCCTTGGCATCGGGCCGCGACAGGTTGGCGGTTGCCGACATCAGGCCACCATGGCGCATCAGCAAAAGCGATCCACCGATAATCGCAATCACACTCATGCCAAGGGCCGGTGTCAGACCATGCCAAAGTGACAGGTGATATTCCGGCAATTCACCACCGATAACGGCCCCTGCAGTCGCAGCGACCAGTGGCCCTGCGATGGCTGCCGGGAACAGGCCGATCAGAACCACCAGAACCGTCAGCAATGCGGGCGGTGCCCACATACCAAACGGCGGATCATGCGGATGATGCGGCAGGTTTTCATCACGCGGCTTGCCCAGCCAGACATGGAAAATAAACCGGAAGGAATAGGCCACCGAGAACAGGGCACCAACGGTTGCCAGAAGCGGAACCACCCAGTTCTGATCCAGCCACATGGTGTGCCATGCTTCTTCCAGCATCATTTCCTTGGAAATGAAACCATTGAGCGGAATGATCCCGGCCATCGAGGCGGCGGTGATGATCCCAATGGTGCCTGCAATCGGCATCAGGTTGAGCAACCCGCCAAAACGACGAATATCGCGGGTCCCGGTTTCATGATCGATGATACCGGCCGTCATAAACAGGGCCGCCTTGAAGGTCGCGTGGTTGATGATGTGAAATACCCCGGCAACGGCCGCCATCGGCGTCCCGAAACCAAGCAACATGGTCACAAGACCAAGGTGGCTGACCGTCGAGTATGCCAGAAGCCCCTTAAGGTCGTGCTTGAAGATCGCAATCCATGCGCCCAGCACCATGGTCACCAGACCAGCCGTCGCAACGATATAGAACCATTCCGGCGTGCCTGACAGAACCGGCCACATGCGCGCCATCAGAAAGATGCCCGCCTTCACCATTGTGGCCGAGTGCAGATAGGCCGAAACCGGCGTCGGTGCGGCCATCGCGTGCGGCAGCCAGAAGTGGAACGGGAATTGTGCCGATTTGGTAAAACAACCCAGCAAAATCAGGATCAAGGCCGGCAAATACATCGGCGATGCCTGGATCAGACCGGCGTTCTGCAAGATCACGGTCAGATCATAGGACCCGACAATATCGCCAAGGATAAGCATCCCGGCAATCATTGCCAAACCACCAGCACCGGTCACGGCAAGCGCCATGCGCGCGCCCTGACGGCCTTCAGGCAAATGTTTCCAGTACCCGATTAGCAGGAACGATGACAGCGATGTCAGTTCCCAGAAAATCAACAGCAGCAGGATATTATCGGAAAGAACGATGCCGACCATGGCCCCCTGGAACAACAGCAGGAACACATAGAACCTGCCCATCGGGTCGTCCTTGGAAAGATAGAACCGCGCATAGATGATAATCAGAAGACCGATACCCAGGATCAGGGTGGCAAACAGCAACCCGAGCCCATCGAGGAAGAAGGTCACATTCAGACCCAGTTCCGGAAGCCAACTATAACTGACCTGAAATACCTCGCCGGCAATGACCGCCGGGGCCTTTGCCATCAGCAAGATCAGGGCAAGCAGCGTGACAGAACCGGTCGCTGTGGCACAAGCATTGCGCCCGGCCCTGATCATTATGGCGGGTAACACCGCCCCAATGAAGGGAAGCAAAACAATGAGGGTGAGACTCATGAAAGACCCTTATTTTTGGATATTCGCCGCATCGCCCCGAACGCGAGACAGCAAGAAAATTCCGCCAGAAGTTAATATTAGTACTGATAATGGTCAAGAAAACCCAAACAGCGCAGCTTTTTAACACCCTGCTGTCAAGTGAAGCCGATCACCAAAGATCGCAATTATAGCGGGCAAACCTTACTTTTTACCGCCTGCGAGCTGTATCGCCTCTGGCATCATGCGCAGTCTGACCATGGCAATCGTTCCCAAAACAGGCCCGACAGCCAACATGGCAAACGCCCCCCACCAACCTGTCTGATCGGCGATAACCGGCACAAGATGGATGGAAACAAGCGCAATCAGGAACCCGATGGCATTTTGCAGGGTTAATGCCGTGCCGACCTGATGTGGGTCGGCCAGTTCAATGACGCAGGACGAGAATTGGGCGGAATCCGCGATCACGGAGATCCCCCAAACGATGCAAACCACAATAAGAAGGATGATCGGGGCATCGGATAGCCCACCGGCAACTATCGCACAGGCGCCACTAACGATCATGGCGGCAATCGTCACCGTGGTTCTGCCAATCCGGTCAGCATAATACCCCCCGGCCAAGGACCCGAACGCACCGATGCCAACAATGGCAAAGGTTGAAAGTGCGGACCAGACACCGGGATTGTCCATCACACGATCCGAAAACGCGCCATACAGGAACAATCCGATCCAGCCCCACATGGCATACAGTTCCCACATATGCCCAAAATAGCCATAGCAGGCATGGCGCAGCGGCTTGTTTGACCAGATCTTGCCAACCATTTTCGGATCAAAGCGGGGCGACCGTCCCGGTGTCCCGCCCAGATGCACAAACAGGATGGCAATCGCCGCGATATAGGCGGTTACACTGGCGGTCATGATCACGTATCGCCAGTCGAGTGGTACCGCCACCGCGAACAGGTGCGGCATGGCAGAGCCGATGGTCAGCGCCCCGACCAAAAGCCCGACCAAGAAACCGGTATCCCCGCGTGACCAGGTTGCAACCATCTTCATGCCAATCGGGTAAATCCCGGCCATACAAACGCCCGTGATCAGGCGCAACAGGATCACAACAATCCCGTCAACCGGAACAACGAGGATCAGGATATTGGCGGTCGCGGCAATCATCGCCGATGCCGCCCAAAACCGCCGGGGTTCGATGCGATCCGCCAGACCCAGGATCGCACTGGTTACAGTTCCCAGAACGAAGCCCAGCAATACCGCACTGGTAAACAACGACGACTGCAATGCGCCAATACCAAACTCGCTGCGCAATTGCGGCAGCACCGCCGTGGCCGAAAACCACAGCGCAAGCGCCATCAGCTGGCAGACCGTAATCATGGAAACGGCAAAAACCTTGCCCGTACGCACCGTGCTTCCCCCGCGGCATTTTTAGTATTTCGGCCATCATACACAGATGTTGCCGAATGCCTATCTTGGAACAGTTCACCTTTCCAGCCGTTTAACAAGGACCCCGACACCTGAAATGGCAGGAAGGTCACAATGGATTTGCTAGATCAATATTCAAACGGCGTCATGACCGCACTTGGTTTCTTCTGGAACGCGCTGTGGGCGTTTGTTCTTGGCTACGCCATCAGTGCCGCAATTCAGGTTTTCGTCCCCAAGAACCGCCTGACTGCGCATATGGGCGACGCCGGGATCGGGAGTGTTTCGCTTGCCGGTCTGTTTGGCGCGATATCAAGTTCATGCTCGTTTGCGGCCCTTTCGGCGGCACGATCGCTGTTTCAGAAAGGCGCACATTTCATTGCCACTGTCGCCTTCATGTTCGCATCGACCAATCTGGTCATTGAACTTGGCGTTCTGATCTTCCTGTTTCTGGGGTGGCAGTTTCTGGCCGCGGAAATCATTGGTGGTATCCTGATGATTGCGATTTCGGCTGTTCTGATCCGCGTGACATATCCCAAGGAGATGATTGAAGCCGCCAAACAACATGCTGACCAGGAAACCGGCAGCGAAGAAGACGACTTCGACTGGAAGAAACGCATCAAGTCCAAACAAGGCTGGCAACAGGTCGGCAACCGCTTTGTCATGGAATGGCAGATGGTCTGGCGTGAAATCCTGATCGGTTTCACGATTGCCGGCTTTATTGCGGTCTTTGTCCCGGCCGATTTCTGGCAGACCCTGTTCCTTGCCGGGGACGGCACGGGTAAAGCGGCAGACTTGCCGTTCCTGACCGTTCTTGAAAACGCCCTTGTGGCACCATTTGTCGCCGCCGCGACCTTTATCGGCTCAATGGGGAACATTCCATTGGCCACGGTTCTCAGTGCCGGGGGTGTCAGCTTTGCCGGGATTATGGGCTTTATCTATTCGGACCTGATGGTCCCGCCACTGGTCAAGGTCAATGCCCGGTATTATGGCTGGAAAACTGCGCTTTATATCGCGGGGGTCATGTATGCCAGCATTGTGGCCACCGCCCTTATCCTGCATTACGCCTTTGTCGCACTCGGCGCCCTGCCCGAAAGCAGTCGCGACATCGCCGAGGTGAGCGCCTTTGGCGTCAATTATACGCTGTTCCTCAACATCGCGGCCTTTGGGCTGATTGGCATCTTGCTGTGGCTCCGCCGCGAAGGCCAAAAGGCAGCACACCATGACCACGAGCATGATCATGGTGGCCATGACCACAACCACGGTCATGATCACGATCACGATCATGATCACGACCATGGCGACGGATCTTTGCTTTCGCTTAAAAACGTGATTGTCGGGACCGCACTTACGCTGCTTGCAGGTGGTCTGGTGCTTAAGGCAATCAGCTTGATCTAGAAAAAAGTGCCGCCGGCAAAGCCGAGCGGCACAGGTTTCCCGAGCGGGAATGAAACATTAAGTCAGTCAACTTAATCAGGTTAGATCACGCCGATCATCAATCACCTTGCCGTCATTGGGCAGACTGCCAACCTCTGCGGCCAAAACCGTCCCGCGCAGTTTGCAAACGCTGGCAAGGGTTTCGGCAATCGCATCAATCTGGCCGTCATCAATACCCTCGCAGGTCAGGGTCATGACGTCGTTGTCGTTTTCGCGGGTAACGACAAGCCGCGCCTTGGCAATATCGCCATGACGTTTGACGATTTCGCCGATCTGTTGCGGATGGACAAACATGCCCTTGATCTTGGTGGTCTGATCGGCACGCCCCATCCAGCCCTTGATACGATGGTTTGTGCGACCACAGGCACTTTCACCCACAGCAATTGCCGACAAGTCGCCGGTCGCAAACCGGATCAGCGGATAGTCCATGTTAAGCGTGGTAACGACGACTTCGCCAACCTCGCCCTCTGCCACCGGCTCGCCCGTGCCCGGACGGACGATTTCAAGAATGATGTCTTCGGCAACAATCATGCCGTCCTTGGCATCGCTTTCATAGGCAATCAGGCCTAGATCGGCACTGGCGTAACATTGCAGCATGGCGATATCACGTTCGGCAAACCACGACCGCAGACTTTCCGGCAATGCTTCGCCCGATACCAATGCGCGCTTGATCGATGAAATATCCGCACCGAGTTCCTCGGCCTTTTCGATCAGGATTTTGAGGAAGGATGGCGTGCCGCTATATCCGGTTGGCTTAAGATCGCTGATTGCCTTGACCTGTGCTTCGCTTTGCCCGACCCCGGCCGGAACGACAACACACCCACAGGCACGTGCGCCACTGTCAAAGATGAAGCCACCCGGTGTCAGGTGGTAGGACAGGCAGTTATGCACGATATCGCCGGGGCGGAACCCGGCGGCAAAGAACGCACGACCCATCCGCCACCAGTCATCGCCCTTGCCCTGCGGGTCATAGATCGGCCCCGGGCTTTGGAACAGGCGCGCCATCGCCGGGATTGGCGTTGCGTTCAGACCCGCAAGCGGCGGTTCCTTGGCCTGTGCATCAATCAGATCCGACTTGCGGGTCAGCGGCAGTTTCGCCAGTGCCTCGCGGGTGGTGATTTTTTGCGGTTCGATATCGGCCAACAGTCGACCATAAGCCTTCGATTGTGATTTGGCATGATGCAGAATGCGCGGCAGTGCTGCCATCAAGCCGGCCTCGCGGCTTCCGGGAGTTCGCGTTTCGCGCTCGTCATAGTAAGTTTTAAGCATCATACCCGTCTTTCATTCAAAGGCGTCCACCACACCGATATACGGCCCCGGTGTTTTAATCCTAGAGCCAACGTTTGCGGCGCTTGTAGGATTTGATGTTCTTGAAGCTTTTGCGTTCTTCAGAACCGCCGCCCAGATAGAATTCCTTGACGTCCTCGTTATTCAGAAGCTCGTCACGGGTGCCATCCAGAACAACCTTACCGCTTTCCATGATGTAACCATAGTCGGCAACCTTAAGCGCAAAGTTGGCGTTCTGTTCAACAATGAGCATCGTGATGCCCTGCTCGCGGTTGATCTTCTCAATGATCCCGAACACTTCCTTGACCAGAAGCGGCGACAAGCCCATTGACGGCTCATCAAGCAGGATCATTTTGGGCCGCGCCATAAGCGCACGGCCGATCGCCAGCATCTGCTGCTCCCCACCTGAAAGGTACCCGGCAAGTCCGGTTCGTTCCTTAAGGCGCGGGAAGTATTCAAAGACCATTTCAATATCGTCTTTGACCTTGTTGTCCTTGCGCGTATAGGCGCCAAGACGCAGGTTTTCGATGCAGGTCATGTCCTCAATGATACGGCGGCCTTCCATAACCTGAAACAGGCCTGAGCGCACGATATCCTCGGGATTGCCATTGGCAATCTGGTTGCCCATGAAACTGATGTCACCACGGGTGACTTCGCCGTCTTCGGTTTTCAGCAAACCCGAAATCGCCTTAAGCGTCGTGGATTTACCAGCCCCGTTTGGGCCAAGAAGGGTAACGATCTTGCCTTGCGGAACCTCAAGCGAGACGCCACGCAGGACCAGAATCACCTCGTCATAGACGACTTCAATATTGTTGACCGACAGCATCGGTTCGGCGGTTTCTATTTTGCGGGCGGGCTCTGCCATGGTGTCCCTTTCGAATGATCTTCTTGTGGTCTCCAGCTGTCGGAGGCAGGGCATCTTGCGTCTTATGCCCTGCCTCCGAACAGTCTGGGAGACATTCGTCTTACTGGATGGTCTTAGTAACCAAGCCAGTCGTCACGACGCGGAAGCGTTACAGTCGTTACTTTTTCGACCGTTGCTTCACCGCCTTTGGCGCTACCGTTATAGATGTTGACGGTGTTGATGCCGCGATGGTCTTCGGCGGTCCAGGTTGCTTCCATGCAAACGCCTTCAAGACCGGCCGGCACCCAGTTCTGGCGGGCATACATGCCTGCCTTGATGTTCGCGCCGGTGATGCCGCCATTGTTCTTGGCCCATTCCATGGCTTCTTTCATGTAATAGGCAGAACAAATGCCACGGATATAGTGATGGGTGCGGAACTCTTCGCCAGAGCGGTCCGACATTTTGGAGATTTCGCGCACCAGATCCATGCCCGGAACACCTTCATCGGTCCAGAAGCTGGTCATCGCCGGGAAGATGTAGTTTTCGACATCGCCAATGGTTTTAAGGGTCTCGTAGTCACCGGCCCAGATGTTGGCCAGCCATTTCGGGGTCGCACCAACCGTGTCACAGGATTTCACCAGCGACACAACCGACGGGCCAAGGTTACCGAGGTAGCCATAGTTGGTCCCGGCTTCCTTAAGGGTCAGGCACTGTGCCTTGAAGTCACCCGGCTTCATCGAAACAACCACCGGTGCGGTTACTTCAAAGCCAAGCTCGGTTGCGTATTCCGCACAGGCTTCTTTCGGGGCATTCGGATAGGGGTGGTTATCGCCAATATGCGAGAACACCGGCTTGCCCGAACCACCAGACTGTTTCCAGTCTTCTGCAGCCCACTGAACCAGCGCACGGCAGGCATCGGAATAAGACGCACCATAGAAGAAGTTATAAGGTGCCGGTTTGGCGGTTTTCGGGTTTTTGCCCGTCGGGTCGGTCAGGTGACCGGAATAGGATGCGGAATAGACCGGCACTTCATCCTTGGCAACGAAGCTGATCAGGGCTTCGGTATCGCCCGTACCCCAGCCCTGCATCGCAACCATGTCGTTGCGCGAACGCCATTTCTTGTAGTTCGCAATCGCCTGCGGAACCTTGTAGGCATAGTCAACAGATTCAGAATCCAGAACCGTGCCATCAATACCGCCATGGGTGTTGATGTAAGACAGCGCATCGCGCACACCATCGGCATAGAACTTGCCAATAAAGCCGGTGGCACCGGTGATATCCATCAGATGGCCGACAAATACCATATCGTCATCTGCTTGTGCTGCCGAGAACGACAGCCCCGTTGCGACCATCGCGGTCGCTGCAATCAATCTTTTCATAACGACGTCTCCCTTGGACGTTTTCACTAAAGTAAGCCTCCCGGTCGCCCCGTTTTTGCCCCGGCCCTTTTGTTTTTTGTAAGCGGGCCGGGTTCGGGGTTTTAGTCAGTACGAGAAGGGATAAAGCTTCCAGTACGCCCTGATCTGTTGCCAGCGATGGGCAAGCCCATCCGGCTCAAAGATCAGGAACAGGATGATGGCCAGACCAATTGCCATCTCCTTGATATAGGCCAGCCCGTCGGTCACAGCCGTCGAATTGGCCCATTCAAAAACGCTCAGTGCGCTGACACCGGTTTCCATGACTTCGGGCAACAAAACCATAAACACCGTGCCCATCAACGTCCCTTTGACGGAACCAAGACCACCAATGATGATCATGCCGAGGAACTGGATCGATAGCAGAATGGTAAAGCCTTCGGCCGAGACAAAGCCCAGATAGTGGCCATACATCGCCCCGCCGACGCCGGCATAGAAAGACGAAATGGCAAAGCTCATCAGGCGATATTTCGTGAGGTTGATCCCCATGATTTCAGCCGAAAGATAATGGTCGCGCACAGCAACAAAGGCACGACCATCACGGGTCCGCATCAGGTTCGTCCCAAGCAAATACATCACCACGAGGAAGAACAGGCAGACATAGAAGAAGCTGAAATCATCCAGAACTTCATAGCCAAACACATTGACCGGATTGGCTGCCGCGCCATAGGAACCACCGGTAAACCATTCGGCCCGGGCAAAGAAATCTTCGAGGATGAACTGGGCTGCCAGTGTCGCAATCGCCAGATAAAGCCCCTTGATGCGGGCGGCGGGCAACCCAAACAGCATGCCAACCGCTGCGGTCATCAGACCGGCCAGCGGGATCGACAACAGGACAGGAATGCCGGTTGTGTTGTTGATCCAGGCCGATGCAAACGCACCAAAGCCAAAGAAGGCAGCATGGCCCAATGAAATCTGCCCGGTAAAGCCGACCAGAATATTCAACCCCAGTGCGGCAATCGCAAAATAGGAAATCTGAATGAACAGGTTGACGTAATAGCCATCCAGAACAAACGGGATCATGGCGACGGCAAAGATGCCAAGGATCGCGGCGTTGCGGATATAGGTCGTATCAAAGATGCGGGTATCCTGACGATAAGTCGTTCGGAAGTCACCGCAAGGACGTATAGAAAATCCAGCCATAGTATATCTTCCCTGTCCTCTAGATACGTTCGATGTCTTTGGTGCCAAACAGGCCATATGGCTTGATGCACAGGATAATGATCAGCACGTAGAACGGTGCGATCGAGAACAGGTTGCCCCAGTGCAGATACTGGCCGTCAACAAACTCCGCAGTGTTTTCAAGCAGACCAATGATCACGCCGCCGACAATGGCACCAATGATCGAATCAAGCCCGCCAAGGATCACCGCCGGGAACACCTTGATTCCGATCACCGAAAGGGCGGACGACACGCCATTGACCATGCCGATCACTATCCCGGCGACACCAGATACAAGGGCCGAGATTGCCCAAGACATCGCAAATACGGTTTTGACGGAAATACCAAGACTTTGCGCGACCTGCTGATCAAAGGCAGTTGCGCGCATGGCAAGGCCAAGCTTGGAATATTTAAAGAACCAATAGAACCCGGCCATGATGAACAACGAGATCACGAAGCTCATGATATAGGCCGTCTCGATCTGCATCCCCAACAGGTTGACCGATCGGGTTTCAAACACCTGCGGATAGGTCGCCGTGGTTGCCCCGAAAATCCACTTGGTTGCTGCCTGGAAGAAGATCGAAAGCCCGATGGTCACCATGATGACCGAGATGATCGGTTCGCCAATCATCGGTCGCAAGACAACCATCTGCAGAACGATGCCAAACGCCATCATGAACAGCAGGGTAAACAGGAAACCCAGCCAGAAGGGCATATGCATCTCGACAAGGAATGCATAACACACCCATGCCCCGATCAGCAGGAACTCACCCTGGGCAAAGTTGACGATCTGGGTCGATTTGTAGATCAGGACAAAGCACATGGCGACAACGCCATAGAGTGTCCCGACAATCAAACCGTTCAGCAGAAGCTGGAACAGAAGTTCGAAATTCATGTTGCCATCCCTGTAATGGCGACCCAAGCCTTTGGCCCGGGCCACAGTTATGCTGCTGCCTTATTCGGCGGCTTTCGGGGCCGTCTGTGCGGCCTTGTCATTATCAAGATCAACGACCTTCACACTCGTCTGGATGCGGGTTTTCGACCCGTCCTGGAAGGTGATCATGGTGTCGATATCAACCTTGTCATTGCCGGCATAAACCGCATCGATGATGTCGGCATATTTCTCGGCAACCACACCACGGCGCACTTTGCGCGTGCGGGTCAGTTCGCCGTCATCGGCATCCAGTTCCTTGTAAAGCAGAAGGAACCGCTTGATCCGTTGGGCTTCCGGAAGTGTCTTGTTCACTTCCCGGATTTCCTCGGTGATCATGTCATAGACCTGCGGCTGGGCTGACAGATTGGTGTAGTTGGTAAAGGCAATCCCACGCTGCTCGGCCCATTTCGCCATGATCGAATAACGAATACAGATCATGGTCGACAGGAACGGTAGGCCCTTGCCAAGAATCACGGCCTCGGCAATGAATGGCGAGAATTTCAGTTTGTTTTCAATAAACTGCGGCGAATAGCGCACCCCAGTGGAGGTTTCCGCCAGATCCTTCATGCGGTCAATCACCACAAGGTGCTTGTTCTCGTCCTTGAAGTAACCGGCATCACCGGTATGCATCCAGCCATCCCGGACATCCTCGTCATAGGCGGCCTGATTTTTGAAGTATCCGGTAAACATGCCCGACGTACGCGCAACGATTTCGCCAACACCATTTTCGTCGGTATTGATCACCTTGATCTCGGAATTATCAAAGGCAACGCCAACCGTATCGAAATCAATATCGCCCGGCTGATGGATGGTATAGGCGCCGCACAGTTCGGTCTGACCATAAAGCTGACGCAGCGGTACACCCATCGCATGGAAGAACCTGAAGGTTTCCGGGCCAATCGCGGCACCACCTGTCGCGGCGGAACGCAGATTGGAAAATCCAAGACGGTCTTTAAGCGCATTCATCAGGATCATATCGGCCATCTTCGAATGACCACCGGCATCCATCGCGGTGCGCGCCAGTGCCATGCCGAAATCAAACATCTTTTGCTTGAACGGTGTGGAATCCATCATCCGTGCGCGGACATCCGCTGCGATGGTTTCCCAAACGCGCGGTGCCAAAAGGACGAAGTTCGGACCAATTTCGCGCAGGTCGGCCATCATGGTTTCCTGCTCTTCGACGAAATTGACGATCTGGCGGCTGATCAGCGACTGACCAACGACATAGACCTGCTCCATAATCCATGGCAATGGCAGGACCGAGACATAATTGTCACCCGGATATTTCGGGTCAGCGCGAAGGTAAGCGGCACAGTGATCAAGGAAATCACCGGAATTGAGCATCGCCATCTTCGGCTTGGACGTCGTACCCGACGTGGTGCACAGAATGGCGCATTCATCGCCACGGGTGTCGGCAACCATCTGGTCATAAATGCCCGGATTTTTTGCCTCCAGCTCGCGGCCCAGTTCATAAAGCTTTTCGACATCCAGCAAACGCGGGTCGTCGTATTTGCGCATCCCGCGCGGGTCACAATAAACGATGTGGTCGACCGTCGGGATATCTTCGCCAAGCTCAAGCAGCTTGTCGCACTGTTCCTCGTCTTCGGCGATCAGGATGCGCGCGCCTGAATAGGTAATCAGATAGGCGACTTCTTCGTGCAGGCTGTCCTGATAAAGACCAACCGACATACCGCGCAGCGCATGCGCCGCGATTTCGGCCCAAACCCATTCCGGACGGTTTTCACCGATGATACCAACAACATCGCCCTGCCCAAGGCCAAGGGCGCGCATGCCAAGCGCCATCCATTTGACGCGGTCGTTATAATCCTGCCAGGTAAATTCCTGCCAGATGCCGAATTCCTTTTCGCGCATGGCGACTTCTTTGGGCCAGTTGCGCGCATTATAAGCCAGTACTTTCGGGAAGCTATCAAGCGACTGAACGTCGGCATATTCCGGGATATTGCTGCTCATGATCAGGCCACCTGCTCGTCTTCGTCCGTGTCGTCGTCTTCTTCGCCGAGATAGGCTTTCTTGACATGCTTGTTGGCCATGACTTCTTCCGGCAGGCCTTCGGCAATCTTGCGGCCGAAATCAAGGACCATCACCCGGTTGGAGATATCCATCACCACACCCATGTCGTGTTCGATCATGACAACGGTCATGCCCCACTCTTCATTGAGATCGATGATAAAGCGCGCCATGTCCTCTTTTTCTTCGAGGTTCATGCCCGCCATCGGCTCATCAAGCAGGATCAGGTCCGGACGCAACGCAACAGCACGCGCAAGCTCGACCCGTTTGCGCAAACCATAGGAAAGCGTGCCGGCGGTCGCCTTGCGGATATGGGAAATTTCAAGGAAGTCGATGACGTCTTCGCAGAAACGACGATGGTCGAGCTCTTCTTTCTGCGCGCCGCCAAACCAGTAAAGCGGCCCGTTCAGAAAGTTGTTCTTAAGCAGGTGGTGACGCCCGACCATGATGTTATCAAGCACATTCATGTGCCCGAAAAGCGCCAGGTTCTGGAACGTACGCCCGATACCAAGTTCGGCGCGATCATTCGGCTTGAGCCCGGTAACATCCTTGCCCTTGAAAGATACCGAACCGGTCGTTGGCGTATAGCGCCCCGAAACGCAGTTCAGCATGGATGTCTTACCGGCACCGTTCGGGCCGATAATCGAAAAAAGCTCGCCCGGCTGAACGGAGAAGCTGACATCACTCAGCGCACGCACGCCGCCGAAAACAAGCGACACGTCGCTAATCTCTAAAATAGGACTCTGTGACGTCATGCCGTCGCATTCCTCCCTGACTTGGGCCGCAAATGCCGCAGAACCGCATTTCGGGTTCTTTCGCGTGAAAATTTGCAAACCGCTGTTCAGTTTCCCTGATGATGTGTCGGTTTATTTTATGACCCTGACCTTACGGAAACCGGGCCTGACACATTTAATAGGCATTTAAGTACCAATTTCAGCATATTGCGTCAATGCAATGATTCTCAAGGGGTTGGGAGTTTTCTACAAATTCGCACCGCACAATTATTTGACGACAGAATACGCCGACCGCTCTACCCTTGATTACGTAGCGTTATCTCAGGTTGCAGGTCGCAGACGGCACGCGAAAACACCGCAATGCAAAAATCTTTCGCAATCATGCACCGCACAATTCGCGCGCATTGGGAACATGCCGCTTTGCACGCAAATCCAAACCCGCCGCCCCGACTCTGGTGCGGAGTCGTCGTTCCAGGCGACCGGCCCCTGCGCCCCACGACGACATTCATTGCCGCGAATGCCGGCCGCTTTATAACCATGTCAGGAAAAAACAGACTCCGTGCTTTGCCCGTCCTATTGAAAGGCCAAAAGCCACGGCACATATCGTCTAAAGCCGTTTGACTGCTTGTTGGACTTTGCCAACATGCTGTGATCAACGGGTTTTCACCAATACCCCTTTTCGGGGTCTGGACTTTCAAAGGGAATTGTGGTGTAACCCCGTTGCACATAGATATGTAGCCGTGACCCGCGTCACGCAACACAGATAGCCCACCGCTCGGCGCTCCGACGGTCGGGGTGTCTTGTCACGACAAGCCCTTTTAACCACCTTGAGGAGGGTCTGATGTCCATTTGTGGCAAAGACAACCTGAAAACGCGCCGCACGCTGAAAGTCGGGGACAAGTCCGTCGACTATTACAGCCTCAAAGTTGCTTCCGAGAAATTCGGCGACGTTTCAAAACTTCCCTTCACGCTGAAAGTCGTTCTTGAGAACCTTCTGCGTTACGAAGACGATTTCACCGTTAAAACCGACGATGTCAAAGCTGTTGTTGACTGGCTCAAAGAGCGCAAAAGCAGCCACGAAATCAACTATCGTCCGGCCCGCGTTCTGATGCAGGACTTCACCGGCGTTCCCGCCGTTGTTGACCTTGCCGCGATGCGCGATGCTGTGGTGAAGATGGGCGGCGACGCCCAGAAGGTGAACCCGCTTTCACCGGTTGACCTCGTCATTGACCACTCGGTCATGATCGACTTCTTCGGCACCGACGACGCACTCGACAAGAACATGGAAGTCGAGTTCGAACGTAACGGTGAACGTTACGAGTTCCTGCGTTGGGGCCAGAACGCGTTTAACAACTTCCGCATTGTTCCGCCGGGGGCTGGTATCTGCCACCAGGTCAACGTCGAACATCTTGCAAAGGTCGTCTGGACCGGCAAGGACGAAGACGGCAAAACCGTTGCCTATCCGGACACGCTGGTCGGTACCGACTCTCACACCACCATGGTGAACGGTCTTGCTGTTCTCGGTTGGGGTGTTGGCGGTCTGGAAGCCGAAGCAGCAATGCTTGGTCAGCCGATCTCGATGCTGATCCCGGAAGTTGTCGGCTTCAAGCTGACCGGTTCCATGAAAGAAGGCATTACCGCAACTGACCTTGTTCTGCGCGTCGTTCAGATGCTGCGTGAAAAAGGCGTTGTTGGCAAATTCGTCGAATTCTATGGCGATGCGCTTGACCACATGAGCCTTCCGGATCGTGCGACCATCGGTAACATGGCACCGGAATATGGTGCGACCTGTGGCTTCTTCCCGATCGATGACGAAACGCTCAACTACATGCGTTCGACCGGCCGTGACGAAGACCAGATTGCACTGGTCGAAGCATATGCCAAAGAACAGGGCATGTGGCGTGACCCGGCACATGAAGCCGAATACACCGCAACGCTTGAACTTGACATCTCGACCGTCGAGCCGGCCCTTTCGGGTCCGAAGCGTCCGCAGGACCGTGTTCTGCTGAAAGATGCCGTTTCGAGCTTCACCAAGACCTTTGCCGACATGGCACCGGGTGTTGATGCGGATCGTTCTGTTCCAGTTTCGAATGAAAACTTCGAAATGAAGGACGGTAACGTCGTCATCGCCGCCATCACCTCTTGCACCAATACCTCGAACCCGAGCGTTTTGATCGCAGCAGGTCTTCTGGCGAAAAAAGCTGTCGAACTCGGCCTTCAGAGCAAGCCGTGGGTGAAAACCTCGCTTGCACCGGGTTCGCTGGTTGTTGCCGACTACCTCGAAAAAGCAGGCCTTCAGGATTACCTGGATCAGCTTGGCTTTAACGTGGCCGGTTTCGGTTGCACCACGTGTATCGGTAACTCCGGTCCGCTGGCGGCACCGATTATCGACGCGATCGATGGTAACGACATGCTCGTCACCGCCGTTCTGTCGGGTAACCGTAACTTCGAAGGCCGTATTAGCCCGCAGGTCAAGGCAAACTACCTTGCCTCCCCGCCGCTGGTTGTTGCCTATGCGCTTGCCGGTAACCTGAAGATCGATCTGAACAAAGATCCGATTGGCAAGGACAAGAACGGTAAAGACGTCTTCATGAAAGACATCTGGCCGACCAACAAAGAGATCGCTGACACCATCGCGTCCTCGATCTCGGCGTCCATGTACAAAGATCGTTACGACAACATCTTTGCCGGTCCGAAACCGTGGCAGGAAATCGAAGTCACCGAAGGCGAGACCTTCGCGTGGGATGGCAAGTCCACCTACGTTCAGAACCCGCCTTACTTCGTCGACATGGCGAAAGAGCCGGGTGACTTCTCTGAAGTTCATGGCGCACGTCCGCTCCTGATCCTGGGTGACTCTGTCACCACCGACCACATTTCCCCGGCCGGTTCGATCAAGGAAGAAAGTCCGGCAGGTGAATACCTCAAGGCGCACGGCGTTGCTGTTCGTGACTTCAACTCCTATGGCGCACGTCGTGGTAACCACGAAGTCATGATGCGCGGTACCTTTGCCAACATTCGTATCCGTAACGAAATGGCACCGGGCACCGAAGGTGGTGTTTCGGTTCATTATCCGTCGGGCGAACAGGGCTGGGTCTATGACGTTGCAATGCGTTATCAGGCCGAAGGCACCCCGCTGGTTGTCATCGCTGGTAAGGAATACGGCACCGGTTCTTCGCGTGACTGGGCAGCCAAAGGCACCAACCTGCTTGGCGTCAAAGCTGTGATCGCGGAAAGCTTCGAGCGTATCCACCGTACCAACCTGGTCTGCATGGGCGTTCTGCCGTTGCAGTTCAAGAACGGCGAAGGTCGTGCGACCTACAAGCTGGACGGTTCGGAAACCTTTGATGTCCTTGGCATCGGTGATGGCATCAACCCGCTTCAGGACGTCACGGTTCGCATCACGCGCAAAGATGGCAGCACCGAGGAAATCGTTGTTACCTGCCGTATCGATACCGAGAACGAAGTTCTCTACTACCAGAACGGCGGCATCCTGCAGTTCGTTCTGCGTAACATGATGAAAGCTGCCTGATTTCAATCTGAAATCTTTGGCTTACACATTGACACCCCACCGGTTTTCCGGTGGGGTGTTCTTGTTTGTAACGAATTTTACTGGGCGACGTTCAATTGAACGCTACTGACTTGATCCAGAACAATTCTCAAGTACGCCGAACCTGCTAGGAATGGCGCCTTCGTCTCACCCTTAAGAATAAAACCGAAAAAGATCAGTCGAACAGAGCAAACGCGCATGATACGCCCCACATCCTCCGATGGACGCCCGTTTGGTCTGACGGTCGGCACACTTTCCCCCGGAACAGTTTTAAGCTGTACACCGCAAACGTCCCTCGGCGACGCCACGGCCAAAATGCGCAAGGCCAACAGCAGCTCCGTCATTATTGTGGTGGACAACAAGCCTGTGGGAATTCTGACCGAACACGATTTGCTATCGTTGCCACCGTCAACCTCGGCCGCCCTTTCTGAACCGGTTTCAACGCGTATGTCCCAACCGGTACATACAATTTCGGTCCATGCCACCCCGCAATCGGCAATCGTGCGCATGCGCGATCGTGGCGTGCGCCATCTTGTCACCATTGATGCGGATGGCTGCCTTGTAGGGATCATCAGTCAGACCGACCTCATCCGTCATGTCGGTGACAAAAAGCCGTTCATTGCCAACGATGTTGCCGATGCGGTTCGCCAATCCACCGTGTTTGCCCACAAGGACATTCGGGTCTGGGAACTGCGTCAGCGCATGCATTCCGAAAAATGCGACAGCGCGATCATTTCCGGTTTCCCGAACGACCAACCGGCAGAACTGCAAACCGGCATTATCACCGAACGTGATATCTTGCGCCATCTGGCAGAAGAACATGAAAACTTGACTGCAGGTGACATCGCCACCCGCCCGGTAACCTTCATTCGTCAGGACATGAACCTTGATGACGCGCGCAGAATGATGATGCGCGACAATTTCCGTCATCTTGTGGTTCATAACCACAACGGCGAAACCATCGGGGTTTTGTCCTTTGCCGATCTGCTTGAATTTATCGAGCAGGATTACCTGATCCATCTAAGCAGTCTGGCCGAAGACAGTGGCAGCGAAATTAGCAAGGCACGCCAATCCCTGGCCCTTGCCAACAAGCTGATCGAAAATTCCCCGGACTGTGTGATGATCTGCAATGCGCAGTCCGAGATCGAGGCCGTCAATCCGGCCTTCACGCGCGTCACCGGCTATCAGGCCGAAGAAGTGATCGGCAAGACACCGGCGATTTTGAAGTCGGGACGCCAGAACAAGGCTTTCTATGCCAAGCTCTGGGCGGATTTAGCGCGCACGGGAAAATGGGAAGGCGAAATCTGGAACCGACGCAAGTCGGGCGAGATTTATGCCGAATGGCTTTCGATCATGGCGGTCCGCGATGGCGAAGGCACAATCACCCACTATGCTTCGATCTTCACCGACATCAGCGGGCGTGAAAAAAACCGCGAAGATGTCCTGCGGATTGCCTTTACCGATGAGTTGACCGGCATGCCAAACCGCCGCCGGTTTTCGGAGCTTTTGTCGCTTCATATCGGTCGCGCCCGCCGGGTCGGACGCCCGCTGACGGTTGCCATGCTCGATATCGACAACTTCCAGCGCGTCAACAATGCCCTTGGTCATAATATCGGGGACGATGTGCTGGTCGAAGTATCACGCCGCATCAGCCGTGAACTTGGTCAGGATGCTGTCATCGCCCGTATCGGTGCTGACGAATTCGCCGCTATCCTGCCAAATGTGAACACCGAACAGGAAGCCGTCGGGATCGCAGAAAGTCTTCTGATGCGCCTTGGCGAAGCCCATCTGACCCGAAAGGGGGAAGACGTCTATCTTTCGGCCAGTATTGGCATTGCGTCCTTCCCCGAAGATGCCAATGACACCAGCAACATCATTCGCTGTGCCGAACTGGCAATGGTTCAGGCCAAGGAACAGGGACGCAACCGGGTAGGGCTTTATAGCGTCAATCTGCACAGTCAAAAGGGGGCGGATCTTGCCCTTGAAACCGCCTTGCGCCGCGCGATCGACAATGAGGAACTCCATCTTGTCTATCAGCCGCAATTTGATGCGAAAACCGGCGAAATTGCGGGGGTCGAGGCATTGCTGCGCTGGACGATGGCCGATGGCAAAACCATTCCGCCCTCGACCTTCGTCCCGATTGCCGAGGAAATGGGTGTAATCGGCGAATTGGGCCGCTGGGTCATCCGCACCGCCTGCAAGCAACTGGTCGCCTGGCGTCAGGAAGGCTTACATAACCTGCGCCTTGCGGTGAATGTGTCAGTTCAGCAGTTCTATGGATCGATGGATTTTGCCGAACAGCTTCGCGCCATCATCGTTGACAAGGGGGTGGCTGCCGACCGGTTGGAAATCGAAGTCACCGAAAGCCTGTTCATGCGCAATATCGACGATATGCGGAGCAAATTACAGCGCCTGCGTGATCTTGGCGTGCGCATCGCGCTTGATGATTTCGGGACCGGCTTTTCAAGCCTGAGTTATCTGCGCACATTGCCCTTTGATGTGATCAAACTTGATCGCAGTTTTGTCTGGGACATTGAAGACGGCCCGGATGGTGAAACCTTGCCAATTACGATCATCAACATGGCGCGCAACCTTGGTAAAACCTGCGTTGCCGAAGGCGTCGAAAACCAGCATCAGCTGGACGTTCTGCGCAAGGCCGGATGTGACCTGATCCAGGGGTATCTGCTGGGTCAACCGATGAGCGCAGAATCTGTTTCCAAGCTTGCCAAGGAAAACGCCCTGTAAAATAAGCGCAATTTCCAAACGACAAAAAAGGGCGGGGAAATTCCCCGCCCTTTCGCATATGCCTATCAGCAAGCCTGACTTAGAAAACGCCAAGACCTTTAAGCAGGATGAAGGCAATCGCCAGCGGTGCGACGAACTTGACGATCAAGCCCCACGCACCGATCCATACCGGTACAATTCCGTTATGTGCTGAGATTTCTTCCTGGGCCTTGCCCCAAACGATCCAGCCCACAAACAACGAAATCAACAAGCCGCCAATCGGCAACAGCAGGCTTGAGCTGACGAAGTCCATCAGGTCAAAGAAGTTCTTGCCCCACAGGATTTCGACATCGGCCATAACCCCCATCGAAAGCGACGACGGAATGCCAAGCAGGAAGATCACGAAACCAAGAACCACTGCCGCCGTTTTGCGATTGATCCCACGATCGTCGACGAAATAGGCAACAACCACTTCAAGGATCGAAACAGCAGAGGTCAAAGCCGCAATCGCCAACAGCAGGAAGAACAGGAAGGCAAAGAACGAACCAAACGGCATCTGGGCGAACACAGCTGGCAGCGTGATAAAGGTAAGGCCCGGACCGGCACTCGGATCAAAGCCGAAGGCAAACACCGCCGGAAGAACCAGAAGACCAGCCAGAACAGCAACAGCCGAGTCCAGCAGGGTGACCCAACCGGCAGAGCCCGGAAGGTTTTCTTTCTTCGCAAGGTAAGAGCCATAAGTGATCATTGCCCCCATCCCCAGCGACAACGAGAAGAAGGCCTGCGACAGCGCATCAGAAACCGTTGCCCAGGTCACTTTCGAAAAGTCCGGCGACAGCAGGAAGGCCACACCTTCCATGCCCCCCGGAAGCGTAACCGAACGCACGATCAGAACGATCAAAAGCGCAAACAGTGCGGGCATCAGGATTTTCGATGCACGCTCGATACCGGCACCAACACCGGAAAGCACGACAAAAATGGTCAGTGCCATGAAGATCGCGTGGAAAATCAACGGCGAGGTCGTATCACTGATGAAGCTGCCAAAGATATCGCCAAGGGCTGCCGGATCTTCGATCGAAAGCGCCCCGGTGACGGCCTTGATCATGTAGGACAGCGTCCAGCCGGCAACGACTGAATAAAACGACAAAATCATGAAGGCGGCCGCAACGCCAAACAAACCAACGATCGGCCAAAGCCCACCTTTAAGTTTGGCAAATGCGCCAATCGCGTTCTTTTCCGACATACGGCCGATCACAAATTCGGCCAGCATCACCGAAATACCGATGGTAAAGACCAGCGCAAGATAGATCACCAAGAATGCGCCACCGCCATTCTCGCCAGCCATATACGGGAACTTCCAGATGTTCCCCAGTCCAACAGCCGACCCGGCGGCCGCCAGAATAAATCCAAGGCGTGAGCCCCAGTGTTCGCGTTTCATCATTCGCTTGCAAACCTCGTATTGGACCGATCTTGCCAGATTAAGCTCCCACCAGCAGATCAGTTCCGCATTTTTCATTTAACGCAAAGGTCGTTTGTTCCTTTGCAATGGACAGCTCCCTAGAACTGGTTCCGATTGGTCCGCAGCTCATAGCATCAATCTTTGGAAATCTCCTTTCAAAGATCCACGCAAACGCGCAAATATCTTCCACTTTACACCTACTGCTGATTTCAAGGCCTTGTGATTGGTCGGTGATGGTAGTTTTCAGGCATGATCAATGTCATGAAAAACCCTCGCCCCCTTTTAAGTGCGCTTGCACTGTTGCTCATGACCGTATCTTCACCCGCAAGGGCTGCTGAAAGTTCTTTGCCGCGCGCGGTCGTAGAACTTTACACATCCCAAGGATGCAACTCCTGCCCGCCCGCCGATCAGGTTCTGCATGATCTGGCAGATCAGCATGATGATCTGCTGTTGCTGTCCTATCACGTTGATTACTGGAACTACCTTGGTTGGGAAGATCCGTTCTCCGACGCCCGATATAGCGAACGTCAACGCGACTATGCCAATCGCATGCGCGAACGTTACGTCTATACCCCGCAGGTCATCATCAATGGCGATCACGTGGTACGCGCCACCGCCAGACAACAGATCGAAACCACCAGCACCACGGTTGCCCCGTTACGCGATCTTGCAGATATCCATCTAGGCACCATTGATCACACGCTTCCGGCAAAGGGCACTGTTTCCTTGCACGGTGTTGGCAACCCAAACCCGGGGCAGATTTCGCAGATCTGGTTGATCGGCTTTGATCGCGAACATCAGCGCGATGTGCTTTCGGGCGAAAACGCCGGCAAACGACTGGTGAATGCCAATGTCGTGCGCGACATGATCAGCCTTGGCCAATGGGATGGCAGCAGTCAGCAGAAAATCCCGTTTGCCATGAAAGCCGCCTATGACGGGGGGATCGCCGTCTTGATCCAGAACGGGCGTGGCGGCCCGATCATCGGTGCATCCATGGTCCGTTTCGGCAACTGATTCCCTGTTTGATCGTGAGTTTGGATTGATTTGAAACAATGCCAACCAGTCGATTGTCGGTTATTGCATGAATAATCGGCTGTAACGCGTTATATCATGACGTGTTACAGAATGAATTTCAGACAATCTAACGGGTTATATGGCTGATTTTAGCGGTTCTGATCTGACCTGCCTTCGCGGCGAAAGACTGGTATTTGGCGGCCTGTCCTTTTCGGCCAAGTCCGGTGATGCCGTGATGCTTCGTGGTCGAAATGGTGCCGGGAAATCAAGCCTTTTGCGCCTGATGGCAGGCCTTGTGGCACCGCGTTCTGGCGATCTTCGCTGGAACGGTGAAAACATCGCAGAGGATCGCACCGCCCATCACGCGCGCACCCATTATCTGGGCCATCAGGATGCGATCAAACCGGTTCTGACGGTACGCGACAATCTGCGTTTATGGGGCCAGTTGCGCGGCGTGCGTGATCTTGAACCTGCAATTGACCGGGCGTTAACAGCCCTTCAAATCCATCATCTGGCACGGGTCACCGGTCGATACCTTTCAAGCGGCCAGAAACGGCGCACCGCCCTTGCCCGCGTTCTGATCGGGCACAGCGATCTTTGGTTACTCGATGAACCAACCGTCGGGCTGGATCGCGAAAGCTGTGCCGAGCTGGCCCAACTGATCACCGAATTTCGTGGCCGTGGTGGCATTGTCGTCTATTCAACCCATATCGATCTTGATGTCGAAAGCCCGACCATTCTCGATCTTGATGATTTTGCCATCCCGATGGTCGAATGGCTGGCCGAACAGGACGAACTCGAAGACATGGCCCCGACAAAGCGCGCAGCATCATCGCAGGAGGCCGCGCAATGAACGGTTTTCTGGCCATTCTGCAACGCGATCTGCGCTTGGCCCTGCGCCAGGGTGCGGATTCCGTGATGGTCGTGGCGTTCTTTATTGTTACCACCACGCTGTTCCCGTTCGGTGTCGGGCCGGAGGTCAATATTCTGGCACGTATCGCATCGGGAGTGATCTGGGTCTCGGCCCTGCTGGCAGCCATGCTGTCACTCGAACGCGTGTTTCAGGCCGATTACGAAGACGGCACACTTGAACTTTTAACACTATCGCCGGTGTCACTCGAACTTCTGATCTTGGGCAAGGTGCTTGCCCATTGGCTGACGACCGGGCTTCCGTTGATCATTGCAGCACCGCTGATGGCCGTGATGCTCAATATGGATCAGGACGGTTTTGTCACTTTAATGATCGCCATGCTGCTTGGGACACCGGCACTCAGCCTGATCGGGGCAATTGGCGCAGCACTCATACTTGGCGCGCGACGTGGCGGAGTTCTTGTATCACTTCTAGTTTTACCACTATATATTCCGGTACTGATATTCGGGGCCGGTGCAGTTGAGGCCGCCCTGCTTGGAATTTCGGCGACCGCGCAATTACAGATCATGGCCGCCATCCTGCTTTTGACATTGGCAGCCGCACCCTTTGCCACCGCCCATGCCGTACGCCAGGCCATGGAATAGAACAACTAGACGACGAGACGGGATGACCCTTTGCGGATTTCCGCACCAAGGATAAGAAAAATGCATCGCTTTGCTAAACCAAGTGTGTTTTTGAAATTTACAGCCCCGATCCTGCCGTGGCTGTCGGCTCTGACCGTGATCCTGATCGCGGCCGGCCTTTATTTTTCCCTGATCGGATCGCCGGTTGATTACCAGCAAGGCCACACCGTGCGGATCATGTATATCCATGTTCCGGCCGCATGGATGGGCCTGTTTTGCTATGTCGGCATGGCGATTTGCGGCGCGATGAGCCTGATCTGGAAACACCCGTTGGCCGATATCTGCGCGCGCGCCACTGCACCGGTTGGCGCGACCTTTACCGCCCTTTGCCTGATTACCGGGTCGCTGTGGGGCGAACCGATGTGGGGCACCTGGTGGGTATGGGATGCGCGTCTGACATCGATGCTGATCCTGTTGTTCCTGTATCTCGGTTACATGGCGCTGGTGAATGCCTTTGACGATCCGGAACGCGGATCAAAGGCCGGATCGGCGCTGGCCCTGGTCGGGGCGGTCAATGTGCCAATTGTCAAATTCTCGGTCGACTGGTGGAATACACTGCATCAGCCGGCCTCGATCGTGCGCATGGATGGCCCGGCCGTAGATCCAAGCATGCAATTGCCGCTTGCCCTGATGATCCTTGGTTTCACCTGCTATTACTTCGTTGTTCTGATCTTGAGGGTCCGACTGGAACTGAACGAACGACGCATTCGCGCCCTGCATCTGTCAGGCATGTTTGAAGATCCCGAAACCCCGACATCGGCAAAGGAACAAGCCTATGAAGCGGGTCACAATGCGGGGGCCAAGCAATGAGTGAATTCTTCTCAATGGGCGGCTATGGCGGCTATATCTGGGCAAGTTACGGCGTCACCGCCCTTGCCATGATTGTTTTGCTGATTGCAACGCTACGCGGCTTACGCAGCAGCCGGATCGAACGCGAACAGCTTGAAGCGGTTTTGCAATCACGGCGCCCCCGCCGAACCAAAAAGACCCAACAGGCATCCTGAACGGAGAACGACTGTGTCACTTTCCCGCGCAAAAATCCGTAAACGCCAACGCATGTATGTCATCGTGGCCATCTTGCTCGCGGTTGGCAGTGCTGCGGCCCTGATGCTGACCGCATTTGAAGATTCTGTGGTGTTCTTCTTCAGCCCAACCGAAATAGCCGAAAAATCACCGATTGACCCCGATCAGCGTTTGCGGATTGGCGGGCTTGTGGTTGAAGGGTCGGTTGCAAAACAGGATGATGGGCAAACCATTGCCTTCGTCGTTACCGACATGGCCGAAAGTGTGCCGGTTTCCTATCGCGGGATTTTGCCTGATCTGTTTCGCGAAGGTCAGGGTGTCGTCGCCGAAGGCCATATGAACAGCGACGGCACCTTTGTCGCATCCGAAGTTCTGGCCAAGCATGATGAAAACTACATGCCGCCTGAAGTCGCCGAATCGCTTAAGAAAAGCGGCTATTGGGAAGAAATCGAAGCCAAGAACGCCGAACAAATGCGCAATTAAGCCACATTCTGCCGCCATAAAGCCCGACCATACGCGCAAGAAAAACATAGCCGCGACCATTGCCCCTTGATCTGTACCCGACCGATCGGGCAATAGGGCGCAGGGGAACTATTGGGGAAGTCATAGACGCACATGTTTGCAGAGTTAGGACATTTTGCCCTGCTGCTGATGGTGGTCACGGGAATTGGACAGGCGGTTCTGTTCAGCCCGCTTTGGCTACGTGCATCGTTGCGCATGCTCTCCCCGCAACGGGCTTCTGCCACACCGGCAGGCAGCCCAGCCTTTTCCGATGACGATGATAATGACGGTACTTTCGGGCAGACTACGGTAAAACCGACCAGCCTGTTTCTGCTGCCTGGCGTCATTCTGTTACTTGGCCTTCTGGCTGAGGGGGCGTTGCTTAATGCCTTTATCGTCAGTGACTTCACCCTGCCCATCGTATCGAACGTCAGTCATTCATCGACCCCATTGCTTTATCGCATTGGGGCGGCCTTTACCCCCGATGGCGGGGCCATGCTGCTGTGGCTTCTGGCCCTTTCACTGGTCAATCTTCTGATTGCGATCCAACTGCGCAGTTCAGTGGCCATCTGTACGGATCGCTTTGCCCGCAATGCCCTTTCCGTTCTTGGCGCATTGATCACAATTCTTGGTGTCGTGACACTGATTGATGCCGACCCGTTCCTGCGCGTCACTGTTGCGCCGCTTGATGGTCGGGGGATGAACCCGCAAAGCCAGGACCTTCTTAAAGTCCTGCGCGAACCGTTCCTTTATCTTGGTCTGGCGGGCCTTGCCGGTATCTTTGCCATGACACTGGCCGGTTTGCTTGACCGCAAGATTGACCGCCGGTTTGCCGAAACCATGCGATCCTGGACCATCATATCCTGGGTCTGCCTTGGCACCGCGATTGCGATCAATGCCTATCGCTCCTACAGCGAACAAGCATGGGGTGGCTGGTGGTACTGGGACACGGCGGAAAACAGCCTTCTCTTGCCATGGTTGCTGGCAACCGCCCTTTTGCATTGCCGGGCCGTTCTGGAAAAAACCGAAACCCTACGCGCCTGGACAGCCTTTCTGGGCATCACAACGCTTGCGGTGGGATGGTTCGGGGTCTACCTGACCCGATCAGATCTGTTTGCGCCCCTGCCCGAAACACAGCTTCTGCCGATTGACAGTACCGGACTTCTGGTCGCGTTTTGTCTGGTGTTTGCCGTCGCCTATTACCTGTTTTGGCGCTCTGTCGATCAGATGGGCGATGGTCGCGGTTTTGATGTCATTTCGCGCGAAAGTGCGATGTTCCTCAACAGCGTCATGCTGTCGCTGGTTGCTGCCGTCGTGCTGATCGGAACGATTTATCCACTGGTTTTGCAATGGATTACGGGCGACCCGATCACGGTAGGTGCGCCGTTCTATGTCAAAGCTCTGATCCCGATTGTTCTGCCCTTGCTGTTTCTGATGGCCTTTGCCCCGGCTCTGCGCTGGCGACAAGATGAAGTCTGGATGATCGGGCGGCGCATGAAGCTTGCAGCCATCCTGTCGCTCATCACGGTGCTGTTCGTTTCCATCCGCTTTATCGACCTGTCCCCCGCACCACTGATCGGTATCGGTCTTGCCGGTTGGGTTCTGACCGCGTCGCTAAGTGATCTGTGGGCGCGGCTTTGGCGTCATCCTGAATATGGCGAAAGCAAATATCGCAATCTGCAACTTCTGGGTCCGCGCTATATCAGCATGACCCTTTCCCATATCGGCCTTGCAATCCTGATTGCCGGTGGATCGGCCAGCAGCATCTGGGAAGAACAGGTTGTTGTCTCTGCCCGTGCCGGACAAAGTATTCAGGCAGGTCCCTATAACCTGCAATATGAAGGTGTCTCACTTCTGGCTGGTGAAAACTATGCCACCCGTCAGGCGACCTTTATCCTGTATCGGCACTCCCTGCCTGTCACCGAACTTTTCCCTGAAATTCGCTATTACCCGATCCGTGGCGTTGAAACCCGTGAAGCCGATATCTGGCATGGTCGCGATGGCGATCTGCATGTCTCGATCGGTGACCGTGATGATGATGGCGGCCGGGTGGTAACGGTTCATTATTTGCCCATGATGCCCTGGGTCTGGGGCGGCATGTTATTGATGTTGATCGGTGGATGTTTCAGCATCCTCACGCGCGTAATCCTGCGCTTCAAGAAGACTGGAGTTCCCGCTTCATGAGATTTTCGATCGCTGTCATTCCGCTGGTTTTGTTTGCCGCACTGGCCGGGGTGTTCTTGTTAAACATCGACAAGGATGCATCGGTTGTGCCATCGGTCCTGATCGATAAACCGGCACCGGAATTCTCGCTGCCGCCACTGCCAGGCCGGGACAAGGGCCTGTCGCGTGCTGATCTGACCAAGGGCGAGGTATCGGTTCTGAACGTCTTTGCAAGCTGGTGCGTTCCATGTCGCGCAGAACATCCGCTGATCAAACGCCTGTCACGCGAAGCCGACGTTCCGGTCTATGGCCTGAATTACAAGGAAAAGGATCCCGAGGACGGCGTGAAATGGTTGGCCGAACTTGGCGATCCCTATACCGCTGTCGGCATGGATCTGTCGGGCCGGACCGGCATTGATTTTGGCGTCTATGGCGTGCCGGAAACCTTCATCATCGATGGTACTGGCCAAATCAGATACAAGCATGTCGGGCCTGTTACGGTCGAAGTCCTTGAAAAGGTCCTGCTGCCGAAAATCGCGGAGTTAAAGGGATGATAAGCCGCTTTAAACTTGTTTTTGGCGCACTTGCCATTCTGGTTCCGGTCATTGCATCGAACCCGGCATTTGCGGTCAACCCCGATGAAATGCTGTCCAACCCGGTTCTGGAAGAACGCGCGCGCGAAATCAGCAAGGAACTGCGCTGCCTTGTCTGTCAGAATCAGTCGATTGATGATTCTGATGCCGAACTGGCGCGTGATCTGCGCGTGCTGGTGCGTGAACGCCTCGTTGCCGGCGACGATAATGAAGAGGTCATTGACTATATCGTTGCGCGCTATGGCGACTATGTCCTTTTGAACCCGCCGTTAAAACCGGAAACCTATATTCTGTGGGCAAGCCCGGCTGTTCTGGTGGTGCTGGCGTTGCTGGCGGTCTTTGCGTTCTATCGCCGCAAGCAGCGCGAAGGTTCCCCGGCATCTGCATCCCTGTCAAAAGACGAACAGGACCGTCTGGACGAACTTCTTGGCACTTCAAATGATGACGGCAAGTCCTGATGAAACGTGATCGCCTGACATATCGTCAACCGGTCGGAGGTTTCGCGTGATCTGGGTTGGCTTGACGGTTCTGGCAGTTCTGGCGGGTTCTGCACTCTATGCAAGCCTGCCGAAATCCGACGGGCACGGATCTCGTGCGCGCCGTTTGACGTTTGCCGCACTCCCGGTCATCGCGGCACTGGGTCTTTATGCGATCATTGGCAGTCCGATGCTGCCATCACGCCCCTATGCAGACCGTGCCGGTGAACGCAACCTGGCCGCCGCCGCGGCCGTTGCCGATAACGCCACCGACCCGGATTTCAAAACCGATCAACAGATCAGGCGCTTGCTTAATCAGATTGTCGTCTCGCTTGAGGTAAACCCGCGCAATCTTCAAGGCTGGGTCGCCTTGGCGCGTGGATCGCTGCGCCTTGGCAATATTGAACGGGCCGTTGCCGCCTTTGCGCAGGCCTACGCCCTTTCGGGTCACAATCCGTTGCTTGCCATCGAATATGCCGATACCCGCATCACCGCGCAGGATGGTCAGATCGACAGTACATCACGCGATCTTGTGCTTCATGCCCTTGGGCAAATGCCCAACCATCTGTTGGCACGCTACTATTACGGCATGATGCTGAAACAAAATGGCAAATCCGATCAGGCGCTTCGCGTGCTTAGCGACCTTTATCGCGACCTTCCCAAGGACGACCCGCTCGGCAATGCCACCGAAAGCGAAATCAAGGCCCTGCAATCCAGTGCAGATGCCGTGATCAGCGCGGATTAGTCCGGATAGCTGCATCAAGCCGCGAACAGATAAAGCACCCCGAGCAACACCGCGACAATCAGAACCAATGTCCCGCCAAGGGCCATCAACTTGATGATCGGATGAAGATTATCAAGTTCGCCCGGCTGCGGCGCATTCCCGACGCCATTTGCCGATGATTGCCCCTCGTTAAACCGTCGCAAAGCTTCTTCGCCGCTCATGGGCGGCATCTTGATACGATCAAGGACCGTCCCCTGATCCGGGCGACGGTCCTTGTCATGTGATGGGTGCTTTTGCGGGGTGTCGCCGTTACTGGCTGTCATCGCAGATGAGTGTGCTTAACGCTGGGCCGTCAGTCCGCGATCATTTTCCTGATCCTGCGGCTGATAGGTTGGCCATTCACCGGCGGCCAGAAGATCAAGCGACGGCGTTTCCTGACCAAACCGCGAACGATACATCCAAAGGTTTGCCATCACGCGTTCGATGAACAGTCGGGTTTCGCGCGATGGAATGCTTTCGATGAAATACAGCGGATCGACATTGTCCTTAAGCGCCTTCTGCCAACGGCCAAGATTGCCAATGCCACCGTTATAGGCTGCCATCAACTGCAAGAAGCCGTTATCAACGCCATTCTGTTCAAGCAGGTGATCAACGTATTTCTGCCCCAGCGACAGGTTGATTTCCGGCTGATACAGCTCGGCACGCTTTTCACCCCGGTAACGGGTATTGCCGATATAGCTTGCGGTTGCCGGCATCAGTTGCATCAAGCCACGCGCACCGGCATGACTGCGGGCGTCGGTATTGAAACCTGATTCCTGACGCATGAAGGCATAAATCACCGCCCGGTCAACTTCGTAACCACCTTCCGGCTCCCATGGCGGAACCGGATAAAGCGCGTTTACAAACACATCACCGGTCTTCTGGGCGATGTAGCTGCCAAGGCGCATGGTAAGCGATGCAAAGTTGGCGGTATCGGTCAGCGCCAAAACAGCACGGCGCAGCGAATCATCATCTTTTGCCGCGGCCTTGCGCAATTCACGTTCTGCTTCATCGCGCTGCCCGATCTGCAACAGCGAAAGCGCACGACGCCCATGCGGATCAAGCTTCAGCTTGTTGGCACGGTTTTCATCAAGTTCCAGGCTGTCCCAGTCGAAGACATCATCACGGCCAAGTGCGCGCATCGCCAACTGACCATAGAACGAGCGCGGATATTCCGCCGCGCGGTTCAACATGGCATCGGCCTCTTCGAACCGGCCAGCGGCCAGATCAATACGCCCTGCCCAGAACGCACCGGCGGTCCGGGTCCAGCTGGATGCATATTTGTTGGTGCTCAGCGCTGCGAAATGGGCGTGCGATTCATCCATCTTGCCCAGACGCCACGCGGTCAGACCCGCCGTCCAATGTGCCTGCGGCAGGTACTTGCCCGAACGCTTTGCCGCTTCACCGGCATATTTCAACGCAAGGTCCGGTTTGCCAAAGTAATAGTAACCTGATGCAATTGCCGCCTTGGCGTGGTCCTGCTCATAGGCATCAAAAAGACGCTGCGCCTCGTCACTTTCAAGAACTTCCAGCGCGCCGGTCGGCCAGCCACTGCCGATGCGATGGCGGATGCGACTTTTCAGGGTCGCGACGCGCGAACGTTGCTTGGACGACAGCTTCTTGGATGACTTGTGATAATAGGGCGTGATGTTCTCGTAATCATAACCGGCACCCGAAACATAGCTGCCCACAGGCTTTTTCGGATAATTGGCCGATCCGCGACGTGTCAGCGCAAGTTTATAGATGCGCGGTGCCTGCGGATGATCGGCATAACTGGCAAGCCAGTCTTTCAGTTCCTTGTAACGCGAACGGTAGGCCGTCGGATGCAGATAACGCTGCGCCATCACGTGCCCCATCAGGACATCATCAGACAGGCGCGAAATCAGGCGGTCGGCATCTTGCCAACGGCCCTGTTCCTGAACGGCAAAAATCTGTTCGTAAAGTTCGGCGTCACGTTCGGAAAGTGGCTTGGGGATTACGGTCGAAAGCGCGTCATCCAGAACCGGGCTGCCAAGGGCTGCCTGTTCCTGCGTGCTGGCAACAGCAGGTGACGTGGCCCCCATGACGGTCATGGTGCCAAGAAACGCGAAGAATAGGCCCTGCCTTAAGGTGCTTTTGACACCCGGCAGGCGTGTTCTTATTGCTTCGATCAAAATTAGTTTCCCCAACGAGACTTGTTTTCAAGCCGCGTGTTTATCCCGAAGCAGTTTGGTCTCGCAACCCGTTGCCTGTGGTGTTCCCCCTCGTGCAACGGCGTCCCTTATAGCAGCAAATGGCCAAACCGCGAAATCATTTATCTGGAATCAAGCACTTGGCCCACACCAGATTACGCACCCCGAACGCATGCATATCTCCCATGCATACAGTCAGTTTATCGCCAATTCCTTAAAGCTTTTGTGCGATCGCGCGCAAATCACGCCAGGCAAGGCGTTTCTGTTCCGGCGTGCGCAGAAGATAAGCCGGATGGAACATCGCAGTCAGGTCGGCCTTTTTGCCATCGGCAAAGGCAACTTCCTTCCATGTGCCGCGCAAACGCGTGATCCCGCGATCTTCTTCCATCAGGGTTTTGGCCGAACTGCCGCCAAGACACACCACAACCTTGGGCCCGATCAATTCAAGATGGCGGCGCACAAACGGTTCACATACTGCAACTTCGGCTGTGGTCGGCTGGCGGTTTCCCGGTGGCCGCCATGGCAGGATATTGGTTATGTAAACTTCTTCACGCGCCAGGCCGATGGATCGCAACATGGCATCAAGCAACTTGCCACTTGGCCCGACAAACGGCAGTCCCTGACGGTCCTCCTCTGCACCGGGCGCTTCGCCGACCAGCACCAGCTTGGCCTCGACACTGCCGGTGCCAAAAACGGTATTGCTGGCGGACTTCTTAAGAGCACAGCCTTCAAACTTTTCAATCGCCGCCTTGAGTTCCTCAAGACTGTTTGCCGCGGCCGCCGCATCACGTGCGGACTGGCGTGCCTCATGCGGCGTGTCAGACAATAAAAACCCACCATCCGCGCCAGCGGGCATTGGTGCCGGGCCGGTGCCAGCTGCCTGTGCCGGACGGGCCGACGCCCCTGCCGGACGCTGCGGGTTGGTGCCCGCATTCGCGCCAAAGCCCGGCCGGTTCGCCGCGTTCTGACGCAGGCTTTCGGACGCCTTGAAACGGTCAAGCGGCTCGTCGGCGATGGCCTCGTCCGCGCCCATTTCAAATTGCCAGACAAGGGCCTCGAACGGGTCGAGATTATTTACATCAAAGTCTGTAATTGGTTTGCTCATCTACACTAAGGCGATGTATGTTGCACCGCGAACGGGATCGCAGCTGTTGCTTGGGACGACCTTATACGATTTTGGGTCCTTTGTGCCAGAGTACAAACGCGACACCGTTCGTGACTATGGATTGTCAACTGATCCCATGATCGGTATAGCTGTATTCATAGAGAATTATGAGAGAATTCAGGGCTTGGGCGAGACTCTGAACGGTGAATACCGGCTCACGGCCAACGAACGGAAACAGTTCGATACGGTCGCCAGCCAAAGGAGAGAGGCCAAATGGAACGGGAATCCATGGAATTTGACGTGGTCGTTGTTGGCGCCGGTGTATCCGGTCTGTCAGCGGCCATCAAGCTGATGCAACTCGCCCAGGAACAGGAAAAAGAAATCACCGTCTGTGTGGTTGAAAAAGGTTCCGAGGTCGGCGCACACACCCTTTCAGGTGCCGTGATGGAGCCACGCTCGATCAACGAACTTTTCCCGGACTGGAAAGAACGCGGCGCACCGCTGAACGTGCCGGCTGGCGAAGACCAGTTCATGATGCTGAGCGAAACTGGCGCTAAAAAGCTGCCGACCCCGCCGCAAATGCACAATAAAGGCAACTATATCGTCAGCCTTGGCAATGTTTGCCGCTGGCTTGGCGAACAGGCCGAGGCCCTTGGTGTTGAAGTTTATCCGGGCTTTGCCGCCGCCGAAGTTCTGTTTAACGAAGACGGATCGGTCAAGGGTATCGCCACGGGTGATATGGGCCTGCAACGTGATGGCACGCCGGGCCCGAACCATGAACCGGGTATGGAACTGCATGCCAAATACACCTTCTTTGCCGAAGGGTGCCGTGGTTCGCTGTCCGAACAGTTGATCAAGAAATTTGATCTGCGCAAAAATTCCGATCCGCAAACCTATGGCATCGGCATCAAGGAGCTTTGGGAAGTTGACCCCGAAGTCCACAAGGAAGGCCTGATTCAGCACACCGTTGGCTGGCCGCTTGATAAGGACACCTATGGCGGATCGTTCCTGTATCACCTTGATAACAATCAGGTGGTTGTTGGTTTCGTGATTGGTCTTGATTACGAAAACCCGCATCTCAGCCCGTTTGATGAATTCCAGCGTTTCAAGACGCATCCAGAAATCCGCAAGATCTTCGAAAACGGTCGTCGCATCTCGTACGGTGCACGTGCACTGAACGAAGGCGGTTTCCAGTCGATCCCAGATCTTGTTTTCCCGGGTGGCTGCCTGATCGGCTGTTCGGCCGGTTTCATGAACGTGCCGAAGATCAAGGGTTCGCACACCGCGATGAAGACCGGCATGCTCGCCGCCGAGGCCGCGTTTGAGGCCCTGACTGCGGATGAAGTTCCGGCAAAGATGGAAAGCTACCCGCAGCGCCTTAAAGACAGCTGGGTCTATCCGGAACTGCACAAGGTGCGTAACATCCGACCGAGCTTCGCCAAGTGGGGCTTCTGGGGTGGCATGGCCTACAGTGCGGTTGATACCTATCTGTTCGGCGGCAAGGCACCATGGACCTTCAAAAACCATGCGGATCATGCCTGCCTGAAGCCAGCAGCAGAAATGCCAAAGATCGACTATCCGAAACCGGATGGGAAAATCAGCTTCGACAAGCTATCATCGGTCTTCCTGTCGAACACCAATCACAGCGAAGATCAGCCGATCCACCTGACGCTGAAAGATGCAAGTGTTCCGGTCAACACCAACCTTGCCGTCTATGACGGGCCAGAGGCACGTTTCTGCCCGGCCGGTGTCTATGAATTCGTCGAAGACGAAGACAATGGTGACAAGCGCCTGCAGATCAACGCGCAGAACTGCGTGCATTGCAAAACCTGTGACATCAAGGACCCGACCCAGAACATCGTCTGGGTCGTGCCCGAAGGTGGCGGCGGCCCTAACTACCCGAATATGTAAGCCTTTTTGGCTTTCCTCATACAAATAAGGGCCGCTTTTTGCGGCCCTTATTATTTAGTCTGATGATTTGATCACTTGATCATTTGATCATTCCGGCGCATAGCCAAAAGCAACCGGCGGATTTGCTGCGGTTTCGGTCCAGACACTTTTGGGCTGCATATATTCCATCAAGCCTTCCTTGCCGCTGGATCGGCCATAGCCACTATGTGCAAATCCGCCAAATGGCGACATGACATTGATGGTCTTATAGCTGTTAATCCAGAACGTCCCGGCCCGCACGTTCGCAGCCACCCGGTGCGCGCGGTCCACCGCACCGGTCCACACCGCACCGGCCAGGCCAAATTTGCTGTCATTGGCGATGGCAATGGCTTCGGCCTCGTCATCAAATGGGATGACAGAAACAACCGGTCCAAAGATTTCGTCACGCGCAATCGACATATCGTTGCGGACATTGCCAAGAACCGTCGGACGCAAGAAATACCCATCGGCACAAGCCCCCCCATCCGGGCGGGCACCACCTGCAAGAATTTCGGCCCCTTCGGCACGCCCCGCCGCGATCAGGCGATTTACCGTCTGATACTGGGCATCATTGTTGATCGGGCCAATCTGGGTTGCGGTATCAAGCGGATCGCCCACAGGAATATGATTGGCACCCGTAACCAGCATTTCCTGGAACTGATCCAACACGGAACGCTGGACCAACAGGCGCGAACCGGCAACACAGCTTTGCCCGGCTCCGCTAAAGATCGCTGCCTGCGCGCCAGTCAAGGCCCGCTTAAGATCGGCATCTTCGAACACGATGTTTGCCGATTTCCCACCAAGCTCAAGAACACACGGCACGATATTCTGGGCGGCTTGGGCCGCGATAACAGAACCGGTTTTGGGGGATCCGACGAAGACGACCTTACGGGTGGCATCGTGGGTTGTCGCCGCAACACCCGTGGTATGGCCCAATCCTGCCAGTACCGAAATAACACCATCAGGCAAACCTGCCTTTTTCGACAGAACACCAAGCGCAACAGAGGTCAGCGGCGTCATTTCCGAAGGTTTAAGAACCGCCGCATTGCCCGCACACAAGGCCGGGGCCAACTGCCAACCGGCCGTGAAGATCGGCGCGTTCCAGGGCGTTACTTGCGTAACAACGCCATATGGCTCGGGACGGGTATAGTTCAGATGGCTGGTCGGGACCGGGATCACATCGCCATGAAGCTTGTCTGCCCAACCGGCATAATATTCAAACATCTCGGCGACTTTAAGCACCTCGACCCGCGTATCACGGATCGGCTTACCGGCAGAAACGCATTCCAGAAGTGCCAGCTGTTCAAGATGATCGCGGACCTGGGCACCGATTTTCCAGAGAATACGACCACGTTCCGCCGCCGTCATCGCCCACCAGACACGCTGTCCGGCAACCGCCGCCTTCATAGCCGCATCCACGACATCGCCACCAGCATCCTTGAAGGTCAAAAACGCCTTGCCGGTTGCAGGATCGATCAATTCGATATCAACGCCTTCGCCCGGCATGATCGCACCATTGACCCAACTGCCAACAACACCATCGGCAAAGAACGGTGCCATGGCCTTGGCATAGTCACGAGTCATCAGTTTATCTGCGCTGCTCATTTTCACTCTCCTGCCTTGGCGGTGTTGGTGCTCGCGGTCAATTCGGTGATGCGATTGAAATCCATGTCATCGGAAAGCGCCGCTGCGCTGTCCTGCCAAATCTGTCCCGCCAGTTGACTGACCGGAAGCGCCACGTCCTTTTGCGATGCCAAATCCATGGCAAGGCGCATGTCCTTGCGCATCAACCCCATGGTAAAGCCACTGTCAAACTGCCCGGAAAGAACCCATTTCGGATAATTGACTTCGCTAACAGCGCTGCGCCCTGAACCGGCATTAAGTGCGGAGATCAGGTAGTTGGTATCCACCCCGGCCGCCTTGCCCAGTGCGACTGCTTCGCGCATGGTCAAAAGATGGGTCGCAACAAGCATGTTGTTGATAATCTTGACGGCGTGACCGGCACCCACCGGGCCAACATGGGTAATCTTGCCACCCAGAACTGAAAGGATCGGCATCGCCTTGGCAAAACCGGCATCATCGCCGCCAACCATCATGGTCAGTTGCCCACTATTGGCACCAGCGGGGCCACCACTGACGGGCGCATCAATCAGGACATGACCGATCACACGCAAAGCCGCGTCAAGTTCACGGGTCACATCGGGTTCAGACGTTGTCGTATCAATGATCAGGCGCGGCGCAAGATCACAAGACGCAAGGCCATTATCCCCGGTCAGAACGGTTTGCACGTGGCGTGCTGTCGGCAAGGAAAGAATGATGGTCTCACAGGCGCTAAAAAGTTCCTGTTGGGTGGCAACGATGGTCACACCATCGCGCGCAGCATCCGCCTGGCGTTCGACGGAAAGGTCAAACCCGGTTACAGCGTGGCCCTCGCGCAAAAGTGTGCGCGCCATACCAAGTCCCATATTTCCAAGCCCAATGACCCCGACGGTTCCGGTGTCATTCGTGTGTGTGGGTGTTTGTGTCACGATTGCTGCCTCTTTGCTGCTTTGGGGTCGTTACGCGCTGTATCAAAGGTGACAATCTTCGCCTTTGACCGCTCTTTTCCGCCCTTTTCTGTTTTGATTTCCTGATCAACTTCCGGCGGAAGCACCGCTGTTTCAAGATCAATTGCCGGAACATGTTGTTGCCGAAACAGCAACAGATATGCTCTGATTACGACATCGCCCCACAATTCGAAGCCCCGATATGAAGATCGATGACAAACCTCTCCGTTATTTTTTGGCTGTTTTCGAAGCCGGCTCGATCCGGACTGCTGCCGAGAACTTGCGCATTGCCCCCTCGGCGATCAGTCGACAGATCTCAAGCCTTGAGGCCCATCTGAATACGCTTTTGATGGAACGCACCAAACGCGGGATCATCTTTACCGAAACGGGACATATGGTTGCGGCACATGCACGCAAGCGCATCGAAATCGACGAAGCATTTGCGGTTGATCTTGCCGCAGCCCGTGGCGCCATTGCCGGGACGGTGCGCATCGCAACCGGGGAGGGCTTTGTTGTCGACCTTGTTAATCACGTGATCCGCCCTCTGCGCGACGAGTTCCCCGATATTCGGCTTGAAGTCGATGTTGCCGGAACCGAGAAGATCACCCATGGCATTCTGCGCGATGACTATGATCTGGGGCTGGTTTTCAACCCGCCGCGCACGCCAGAGCTTGAATTACTTGCAGAAAACCATAGCCCTCTTTGCGTGCTGGTCCCGCCGGAATTTGCCCTTGCCTCCAAGCAAAGCTGCAAACTGAATGAAACGCTGAATTATCCGGCCGCCTTGCTGGATCAGAATTTCGGAGTGTCCAAACTTTTGGCAAATGCCGATCCGGGAAATCGCGTTGCGCGGGATGCTTTTCTGACTGCCGATTCGATCAATGTTGCCATTCACTTTGTCCTGTCGGGGGGCGGTATTACCTATCTGCCCGCCTTTGCGGTATCACGACAACTACGCAGAGGAGAAGTCGTCGCCATCCCGATGACAGATCCCTTCCTGGCGCGTGTTCCTTCACACTTGCTGGTGCGCAAGGAGCGCCCCAAAACCGCCGCAGTGCGGGCTGTTACAGGCATGATCCGGGATCGGATGGAGGCATTTGGCTCCGCCTGGTATCCCGAAGAACATGAATAACCTTGCGTGACGTGTTGCCATTTCGGCAACAGAAGCATCCCAAAATGGCACTTGCCCATGAATCAGCATGTTCCCATTCTCGGTCGGAAATTCCGGATCTAAAAATGGCAAAACGATGAATTTTGCGTCGCCGGATTTTACAGGGATGACAAGGCGCGTTTGGTTTCCCGCAACAATGGGAATGGTGTCCTTGCGTCGTAAACGCCACTGTCTGTCAAGGAGACTGGGAAATGAATGCGCTTCGGGGACAAATGGGGCTATGGAAGCTCCATTTAGCCGTTATCATCATTGGGGCAATCGCCGAGCTGATCGGCATTCGCAAAATTCCGTTGGGAATTGGGGCAATTCTTCTGTTGCCGCTGCTTTATGCCTTTATCATGGCTGCCCTTATGAATCCGAATGTCATGCCGAAATTTGGCAAGTTCATCGGTGAAAAAGAAGTCAAGGCGGCCTCACCGCTGATCGTCATTGCGATCATGCCGTTCATCGCCAAATTCGGAACCACCATCGGCCCGGCAATCGAAACCATCATCGAAGCGGGTCCTGCGCTGTTGCTGCAGGAACTTGGGAACCTTGGCACGATTGTGCTGGCATTCCCGCTTGCGGTTTGGGGCCTGAAGATGGGCCGTGAGGCCATTGGAGCGACCTTCTCGATCGCACGTGAACCGAACCTTGCCATCATCGCCGACCGTTACACGCTTAAAAGCCCGGAAGGTGCGGGTGTCATGGGCGTTTATGTGATCGGTACGCTGTTCGGGACCTTCATTTTCGCCATTCTGGCGTCGCTGTTTGCCAGCATTGATGTTTTTGATCCGCGCGCACTTGCAATGGCATGCGGGATCGGCAGCGGATCAATGATGGCGGCCTGCACTGGTGCGCTGACCGAAGTTGTCCCGACCATGAAGGACGAAATCCTTGCACTTGCCGGGGCGAGCAACCTTTTGACCTATGCAACAGGTCTTTATGCCGGACTGTTTATTGCTCTTCCGATCGTTGAAAAACTCTATAACGCGACGGCTGGTAAGCGTGACCTTGCCGCTGCTGACAACAAGGGGGCTTGATCATGTCTGATAGCGTTGTTGCAAAAGAAACCACCCGCCCGAAAATTGATCTTGTCGATCATGCCATCGTCCTGATCATTGTCTGCCTTGTCGGACTGGTGATGAACACAGTCGGACCGGCGATTCCTTTGATGGACGGATTTATGGGCATGATCGTGATCTATTTGATCTCGATGGCTGGCCTTATCCTGACCCGCTTTGCGCCGTTCTATCTGCCAAGCGTTGCATGGATTTCATTGGTTGGCATTGTCGCGACCCTGCCCTGGACCCCGGGTTCGGAATGGATTGTCGCACAGGCCAAATCGGTTAACTTCCTGGCCCTTGCAACCCCGGCGCTTGCCTATGCCGGCTTTGCGATTGCCAAAAAGGAAATCGAAGTTGCCAAACATTCCGGCTGGAAACTCGCACTGGTTGCCTGCCTTGTCTTCCTTGGCACCTATGCCGGTTCGGTTCTTGTTGCCGAAGCGATCCTGAAACTTCAGGGTATCTGATCACATCGCGGAACCGGGACCATCTGAAATATGGTGATCCCGGTGTTAAGTTACCGGGTTCACGCCCGCACATATCATCCAAAATCGAGTATGCAGATGACTGTCCCTTCTTGCTCCCTTCATCCTCGCGCCACCGAACTTGTCGATGAATTCATTAGTTGGCGTCACCATCTGCATGCTCACCCTGAAACCGCATTTGAAGAAAACCTGACCAGTGCCTTTGTCGCAGAAAAGCTGAAATCCTTTGGCTTGGAAGTCAAAACCGGCATCGCCAAGACGGGTGTTGTCGCAACCCTGCGTGGCAACAAAGGGGCGGGAAAGCGGATCGGGCTTCGCGCCGACATGGATGCACTTGATATCCATGAAACAACCAATCTGCCTTATGCGTCAAAACATCCGGGTAAAATGCATGCCTGTGGTCATGATGGCCATATGACCATGCTGCTTGGTGCCGCCAAAATCCTTGCTGAAAACCCGGATTTTGCCGGAACGGTTGATTTTATTTTCCAGCCTGCCGAAGAAAACGAAGGCGGCGGGCGCGAGATGGTCAAAGAGGGCCTGTTTGACAGCCATCCGGTCGATACGGTTTATGGCATGCATAACTGGCCGGGCCGCGATATCGGCACCATGGCCGTCAAGGCTGGCCCGATGATGGCAAGCTACGACGTGTTTGAAATCGTGATTGAGGGCAAAGGGTGCCACGCGGCCATGCCCCATCTCGGACATGATCCGATTACAACAGCAGGGCAGGTTCTGCTGGCACTGCAAACCATCGTTGCACGCGAAATCAATCCTTTGAAAAGCGCTGTGATTTCGCCCACGCAGATTTTCGGCGGTGACACCTGGAACGTAATCCCCAATACCGCAACCATTCGCGGCACTGTGCGCACATTTGATCCTGATATTCAGGATGTTATCGAAGCGCGTCTGGTCGACACAGCCAAACACACCGCACAGGCCTTGGGCTGCGATGCCCGCGTGAATTATCAACGCCGCTATCCGGCAACAATCAACAGCCCGGCAGAATCCGAAATCGCCCTTGCGGTGGCATCGAAGATCGTCGGCGCAGATCAGGTGGACACCAATCCGGAACCGTCCATGGCCAGCGAAGATTTCGCCTTCATGCTGAATGTCAAACCGGGTTGCTATATCTGGCTTGGTAATGGCCCGACGGATGGCGACCGGTTGCTTCATAACGCCGCATATGACTTCAATGATGACGCCATCACGCATGGTGTCAGCTATTGGATTGCACTGGTCAAAGAAGCCCTGTCGCGAGAATGAAGACATATTATCCTGCGCGCCACATTCCCGTGTCAGTGATCCCATTCAAAGATAGCGGTTTGTCGTTGTTGCAAATGCTTTGCCTTATAATTGCCGACTGAGTAGGCTAATCCCGAAATTCACTATGGCGATGCGCCAGATCTGGCATCGCCGAACCCGAATTGCGGACGCAGGAAAAGCCTTTGAAACGTAAATTGTTACATCTCCTCATCCCGATGACGGCTGTTGCGCTTTCAGCCTGTGGCACCATGCCACAGAACAGCGACGATGCCGTTTTCGAGTATCCGCAATCCAACGGGTTTTCGGGCAATTTCCTGGCTGGCAAGGCCGCCCAGATGGAAAGCCGGTCCGACTACGCTGCGCAATATCTATTGCGCGCCCATCAACTCGACCCCGATAACGCAGAATTGCGCCGCCGCGCCTTCCTAGCATTGATCAGCGACGGGCGCATCAGCGATGCCGTCGACATTGCCACCAGTTTGCAATCCGAAAATGATCAGGACCTGTTTGCGGCCCTGACCGTGATGGATGCCGCCATTCGCGAAGATCGTTATCAGGATGCGCTTGATATTGTCTCAAGCCTCCCGGAACGTGGCATCAATGCCCTGATTGCGCCGCTGGCAAAGGCCTGGCTTTACACCGGCCTTGATCAAAAAGACGCGGCAATGACGGCCCTTGATGGCATGCAGGGCAATGGCGCGCTTAACCCGCTTTCGGAATATCATCGCGGTCTGATCCTGGCGCATTTTGGTGATTTTGATGCCGCCGAACGCGCCCTTGCCAGTGCTTATGGCGATCCGGCCGACGCGCCGCTTCGCGCTGCCGAGGCCCTTGGCGCTGTTTATGAGCGCAAAGGTCAGGTGCAAAAGGCATCCCTTCTGTATGAAAGCTATATGGATCGGCATCCGCAATCGCTTGCCATGCCGTTCCATCTCGCACGGCTTGACCGCAAAGAGCCACCGATCGCCACCATGCTGACCCCGGCAGAGGGTCTGGCAGAAGCCTATCTTGATATTGCCACCCTGCTTAGTCAGGAAAACGCGGTTGATCCATCCTTGCTGATGGCGCGCTATTCGCTGTCGCTGCGTCCCGATGATGACATTACCCGACTTCTGGTTGGCGAAGTGATGGAAATTCAGAACCGTTTTGAAACGGCAATTGAGGTTTACAAAGGGATCCCGCGCTCATCCCCGCACAGTTGGAATGCGCGGCTTCGAACCGCCTCAAGCCTAGAGCAAATCGGCCGCGCGGATGAAGCGATTGATATCCTCAAAGACATGGTCAGCGAACGCCGTGATCGCCCGGATGCGCTGATCCAGCTTGGCGATATCCTGCGCATTCAGCAACAATATGGCCCGGCCGCAGACGCCTATGACAAGGCGATTGAACGGCTTGGTGGCCAGACCCAGGTTGGCTGGCGTTTGCTGTATCGTCGCGGCATTGCCCATGAACGTGCCGGTGACTGGGCCAAGGCCGAGGCAGATTTCCTTCAGGCGCTCGAAGTCGAACCGGAACAGCCCTATGTGCTCAACTATCTTGGTTATAGCTGGGTTGATATGGGCATGAATTTCGATCAGGCCGAAGACATGCTTAAACGCGCCGTCGAATTGCAGCCTGATGATGGCTATATCGTCGATAGTCTGGGGTGGGTTTACTACAAACTGGGCCGGTTCGAAGATGCGGTCGAACAGCTTGAAAAGGCGGTCGAACTGAAACCCGACGATCCGACCATCAATGATCATCTGGGGGATGCCTATTGGCAGATCGGGCGCTATCACGAGGCCCGCTTCCAGTGGCACCGTGCCCTGTCCTTCAATCCGACCGAAGAACTGCGCAGTACCGTCGAAGCCAAGATCAATGGTCAGGTACCAAGCGTGGCCCCGACCGTCGTAAACTGACGCATTTGGGAAGAAACGTTCATGTCTGCGACCTATCGCCAGCAGGCACCTGCCAAGGTTAACCTGTTTTTGCACGTCACCGGCAAACGCGATGACGGCTATCACCTGCTTGAAAGCCTCGTCTGCTTTACTGCATCCGGCGACGTGGTAAGTGGCGAGGTGCGCGACGATGGCACCATCACCCTTTCGATCACAGGCCCCATGGCCGCCAACCTTGCCCTTGAAGACACCAGTGACAACCTTGTGATGCGTGCTGCCCGGATGCTCCAGGCTGAAAGTGGCACGACACAGGGGGCCGACCTGATCCTTGATAAGCGATTACCGATTGCATCGGGGATTGGTGGCGGGTCGGCGGATGCGGCGGCGGCGATCCGGTTGTTGTGCGAGATGTGGAAACTTGACCTCGACGAAGACACCTTGTCGCGCATGGCGCTAACACTTGGGGCAGATGTCCCGGTTTGCCTGCATGGTAGAACCTGTCTGATGTCGGGGATCGGCGAAGAAATCACCGCACTGCCCGACCTGCCGTCCGTCCCGATGGTCCTGATCAATCCCGGCAAGGCGGTTTCAACACCCGAAATATTCAAGGCCCGCGCCGACGAGGGGTTTAGCCCGACCGGCGCATGGGATACCACGCAGACCTTTCAAAGCGGTGCGGCCCTTGCCGATGCATTGTCAGAATGCGGCAATGATCTGACCCTGCCGGCCACCGGTATCCTTCCGGAAATTTGTGATGTGCTAAATGCGCTCGCCCGCGAAGAGGGATGCTTGCTGGCCAGAATGTCGGGCAGCGGGGCGACTTGTTTCGGAATTTACGACACAAGTGATCAGGCAGAACGGGCGGCAAATGCCATTGCGGCACAGAACCCGGACTGGTGGATTTCGCCCACCCATATCCTTACTGAAAAGAGCCGCGAGCAGGCAGATATGGGCGCGGCCTTCCCCGACTGAGCGCGAGATAAAAAAACCTTCAAATAGAGGGTTGCACTCTTGTCATGAGGGCGCTATTTTCCGCGCCACGCACGCTGATGGGGCGTGGCCAAGTGGTAAGGCATCGGTTTTTGGTATCGTGTACCGTAGGTTCGAATCCTACCGCCCCAGCCAAGACAAACCGCTTTGAGGTTTGCCTCAAAGCGGTTTTCTTTTGCCCGCTTATGCGACATGGCCGCACACGAATGTGCGGCCACAAATTATCCGTTCAGGACTGCTTTGACTGGTGCATTGCGATGCTGGCGCGTGACACCAGTTTATCAAGCGTATCGCCCGCCTCCGCAATGCCAAGGCCGATGCTGAGTGTAAGCTTCGGGTGTGCGCTTCCGGCCTCGAAATCCTCGGCACCAACGCGCTCTGTAAGGCGCTGAAGATAGTTCAACGCACCCGCGGCTCCGGTTTCAGGCATCAGGATAATGAATTCCTTGTCGCTCCAGCGCGCGATGACATCGGTTTCGCGCTTCATGCCCGATGCCACCTTGGCAAACAGTTTCAACGCCGCATCACCGGCATCATAGCCAAACTTCTCATTCAGGTTCTTGAGATTGTCGAAATAGACCATCCCGATCACAACCGCATTGCCATAACGGTTTGAACGTTCAAGCTCCGTTCGCAAGATACCTTCCATGTAATGGCGATTGTAAAGCCCTGTCAGCGGATCGGTATTGGTCGAAAGCTCGATATCCTTGCGCGCCTGATCAAGTGCCTTGCGATCGTGGATATGGGCAACCGCCTGCCCGATTGAGTCGGCAAAAAGCTGCACCAGATCTATATCATGCTTGGTAAAGGCCTTCACCGGCACCGGGCTGCCAAATGCAAGGGTCCCGATGCATTCGCCCTCGACAACAATCGGTGCGCCAAGATAGGCGGCAAACCCGAATTTCTCGCCCGCCGGATGCGATCCCAGTTCACTTTCACTGACATCATGAAAGGCAAAGACTTTGCTGGCCGAAATAACCTGACTGCAGAATGTCTCATCAAGATCGAATTCCATGCCCGGGGTCAGGGCATTTTCAGGATGAAACACCTGTCGAATTTCATAGGTCTGTTCGCCAATCGCACTAAAAATGCCGACTGGCAGACCGAACTGCTCAATACCGAGCTTCAGGATCGCCTCAACACGCTGTTCAAACATTTTGGCCATTTCGCCCTGATGATCGGTCTCAAACTCGGTGGTCATGTGATTTCCCAATTTTTTGACTGGCACCGCCTTGCGCAAGAACGCCAGTCATAAAGCCTTGTTATCGTGCGACAATTAAGTCCGATAATCGCATGCGGCAAATTCTAAACCGTAAGCATACCAAGGCATAGGCCATTCTTCTGATTGGATAATATTTTTCTGATATGACCGGGTCGGTTATGCGGATTTCGGTCGGACTGTCATCTGGTGCAACAAGGCCGCCCCCCGCAAACCGCCATCGCGGGCATGGGCGCCGGGCACCACCAGCGGCGCGTCATAGCGCCCCAGGGCATGCTTTCGCGCCCGGGTGTCGATCTCTGCGATCAAGGCCGTCTCGGATGCCAATCCGCCGCCCACCGGGACGCAGTCCGGATCAACAACATTGACCATCAATGCCAGTTCACGGGCAACCAGATCACAATAGATGTCGATAACCCGTGCTGCCTTGTCATCCCCGGCCAGCCATGCAGTTGTGATGTCGTGGCTTGCAGGTGCCTGATCATGGAGTTGCGCGTAAATTCGTTCAAGCCCGCGCGCCCCGCCCCAGCTATCAAGGCATCCTGTCCGCCCGCAGCCGCAGGCAACCGCCGACAGGCCATGTTTGATGAGGCTACCGGCGACATCATTGCCATGCCCCCATTCACCTCGGATACCGCTGTTGCCGCCAACGAACTGACCATCGAACACAATGCCGCCACCAACCCCGGTGCCAAGGATAATGGCAAAGACGGTGCGTGCGTTTTGGGCGGCACCTGTTGTTGCCTCGGCCAAGGCAAAACAATCGGCGTCATTTTCGACCAGAACAGGACGGTCCAGAATGGCTGAAAGTTCGGCCGCCAACGGCCAATCCTTGATGGCCGGAATATTGGCGGAAATGACCGACCCGGTTTGTGGATCCATTCCACCGGCAAGGCTGATGCCAACCGGGCATTTGCCATATTGCTCATCGGCCTCATGCACAAAGCCCGCAAGGGTTTTGACAAAGGCATCGCGGTCATCACGCGGTGTCGATGCCTTGCGATGAAGCACCATCATCCCACCCGCATCAAAAACACCGAACTCGATATTCGAGCCCCCTATGTCAAAGGCATATTGCATGCTGCACTTTCCACGAACTGTCCTGCTATCGGGATACACCAGCCGAAGCACCGCCGCAAAAAGAAACGGCACCAGCCGGGTCAGGCAGGTGCCGTTAATGCGTTCAAAGCCCGCCTCATCCTAGCTACGCAGGCGTGCCGCCAGATCGTCGTAGGACGGCATCTGATCGACAGGGCCGAGGGCCGTCACGGTCGGTGTGCCATCCAGCAATGCCTTGCCGGAACGACGCACGCTTTCAAGGTCAACACCGTCGATCTTTTCAACGATTTCTTCCATGCTTTGCGGGCGGCCGAAAATCTGGATCTGACGGGCCAGTGTTTCACAGCGGCCGGAATTGCTTTCCATCGCCATCACCACAGATGCCTTAAGCTGGGCACGTGCACGCGCGACTTCTTCCTCGGTCAGATCCTCGGTCGCGCGGACCAGTTCATCACACATGACCGGCATCAATTCGCCAACGTCATTGGCACCGGTCCCGGCATAGATCGAGAACAAGCCACCATCGACATAATGCGACGAGAAGCTATAGACCGAATAAACCAGCCCGCGCTTTTCACGGATTTCCTGGAACAGGCGCGATGACATGCCACCGCCGAGCAGGGTGTTGAACACTTGCAGGTCATAGAAGCTGTCATCGGTGTAGGACACGGTCGGCAGACCAAAGATCACATGCACCTGTTCAAGCTTGCGGTTTTCGATCCGGCTGCCGCCTTCGTATTTAAGCGGCTCCATCTCGTGATCTTCATGGGCCGGAAGACTGTCAAACTTCTTGGCCACCATATCGACAACGCGATTATGTTCGACCTTGCCCGATGCCGAAAACACCATGCGTTTCGGGCTGTAGCGGCGCGACATGAAATCAAACAGATGGTCACGGCTGAGCGACGATACATTTTCCGGACTGCCGAGGATCGAACGCCCAAGTGCCTGATTTGGCAGGGCGGTTTCCTGAAAATAGTCGAAAATGATGTCGTCAGGCGTGTCATTGGCCTGACCGATTTCCTGCAAGATCACCTGACGTTCGCGTTCAAGTTCCTTCGCATCCAGTGTGGAATGCTGAAGAATGTCGGCAATCACATCAATCGCCAGTTCCTGATCTTCGTGCAGGACCTTGCAATAATAGGCCGTGTTCTCGCGCGAGGTATAGGCATTCATCTGCCCGCCAACTGCTTCGATTTCTTCGGAAATCTGAAGCGCGGAACGACGACGCGTGCCCTTGAACGCCATATGTTCAAGCATATGGGAAATGCCGTTAATGTCAGGCGTCTCGTTACGCGCCCCAACATCAACCCACGTGCCCAAGGCAACCGACTGCACATGATCAAGGCGGTCAGTCGCGACAATCATTCCATTGTCAAGCTGGGTGAGCTCGACTGTCATATAGCATTACTCCTGTTTCGCATTCTTATCCCAACCATGGCTGGTCTTCAGGCTGCACGCCGGTTCTTGCGGACATGCGCCATCAAGGCCGCCACATCGTTGGACATTGGTTCGACCTTTTCAGGTCGGTCATATAGATCAGAAAGACGCGGCGGCAAGTCCGGGTAGATGCCCGACGCCTGCTTGACCGCATCGGGGAATTTCGCCGGATGTGCGGTTGCCAGTGCCACCATCGGTACCGATTTGTCCCGATTGCACTGACGGCCTGACACGATGCCAATCACCGAATGCGGATCCACCAGTTCGCCGCTGGTTGCCAACACATCCTTGATCGCGGCTTTGGTTTCGTCGTCATCCAGCCGATACCCATCGAAATGTTCACGCGCCCGGCCAAACTGGCCCTGCGACATTTCCATAACACCGGTTTCACGGAACTTGGTCAGCATCTCGGCAATCGCAAGCCCATCACGGTCATAAAGATCAAACATCAGACGTTCAAAATTCGAGCTGACCTGAATATCCATCGACGGGCTGAGCGACGGCTCAACGCCTTCCATCTTCATGGTCCCGGTCTCAAAGAAACGGGCCAGAATGTCATTGCGGTTGGCACCGACAACGAACTGTTTGATCGGAAGACCCATCTGCATGGCGGCATAACCGGCATAAACGTTGCCGAAGTTACCCGACGGCACCGAGAAGGAAATTTCGCGTTCCGGCGATCCAAGCTGCACACCTGCCCAGAAGTAATAGGCGATCTGGCACATGATGCGCGCCCAGTTGATCGAATTCACCGCCGACAGGCCAACTTCATCGCGGAAGCCATGGTCGTTAAACAGCGCCTTGACCAGATCCTGGCAATCATCAAACGATCCTTCGACGGCAACGTTGTGCACGTTATCCGACAGGATGGTCGTCATTTGACGACGCTGAACTTCCGAAACGCGGCCTTTGGGATGCAGGATAAAGATGTCGATATTTTCACGATCCCGGCAGGCTTCAATCGCGGCCGACCCGGTATCACCCGACGTCGCACCAACAATCGTGATCCGCTCACCGCGTTTGGCCAGAACATGGTCAAACAGACGGCCAACCACCTGAAGCGCATAGTCCTTAAACGCCAGTGTCGGGCCATGGAACAGCTCCATCACCCAGTCATTCGGGCCAAGCTGCTTGAGCGGTGCGACCGCTTCGTGATCAAAGCCGCGATAGGTATCTTCGAGAATGGTCTTAAGGGCGTCGTCATCAACAGTGCCGGCAACAAACGGCTGGATGACTTTAAAGGCCACTTCGGCATAAGTCAGAGTTCGCAGAGCACGAATGTCATCCTTGGAAAAGGTCGGCCATGTTTCGGGAACATAAAGCCCCCCGTCACGGGCCAGACCGGCAAGAAGAACTTCATCGAACTGCAAAACGGGGGCGCTTCCCCGCGTGCTGACATAGCGCACTAGACCTGCTCCTGCATAAGGCGAATATAGGTTGCGTGCATTTGGGTACAAATCGCCCCCAAACAACACGCCAAAGCCTGATTTAGTGAGGGTTTGAGCAGATATAGTCAAGGGCCAATCCAGCAAGCCTGCCGTGCTTTACGCATTATCGCGCAAGCCACGGCCCCACCCCGCATTCAGCCCACCCTAACCGTCAAGCGGAATGCCATGTTCCTTGAGCTTCGACTCAGCCAATGCCGCCCGGCGCACAACCGTGCGGTAGTTGCCCAAAAGGATTCGCAACACGGCTTTGATAAACCGGTCCGACCCCGACATTTTCTTTTCAAACGTCTGGCGGCTGATCGCGATCAAAACGGTACGTTCTTTGGCCCGGGCAGAGGCCATGCGCGGCTGATTATCGACAAGTGCGAGTTCGCCAAAAAGACCACCGGCCTCGATCGAGCCGAGAATAACCTCTTTGCCTTCGCCCAGCGTCTTGAAGATTTCGACTTTGCCTTCCTGCACGACATAGGCAGCGTTTCCAGGCTTTCCTTCGCGGAAAATAACCTGATCGATGGCAAAGACCTGTCGGTCCATCACCTTCTTGTTGCCGTCGGTTATGCCCATGTGTTTGCAGAGCCCATGAAAGGTTTGGGAACTTCTTGTCCCGAGGATCGATGGCCGCGTGTATCACCGATCAATAAATCAATGCTAGCAGATTGCCGGGCCCATTCAATTGAATTTACTGGCCGTACCTATTCTCAAGATGGGTCCTGAAGGCATCCACGCCAAGGGGCTTTCCGGTCGCGGCCTCAAGGATGGCATCGGTGGATTTGCTTGAGGCCTGACTGTGAATGTTTGTGCGAAGCCAGCCCATCAACGGGGCGAAATCACCACGCGACAATGCGTTGGGTATTTCAGGGTTGGATTCCTTGGCCGCGGCAAAGATTTGCGCTGCGGCCATCGCCCCCAACGTATAGGTCGGGAAGTATCCCCATGCACCCGATGGCCAGTGGATATCCTGCATGCAGCCATTACGGTCATCTTCGGGGACAATGCCCAGAAGTTTTTGCATTAACTCGTTCCAGGCGCCGGGCAGATCAGCAAGCTTCATGTCGCCTTCGATCAGCGCGCGCTCCAACCGATAGCGCAAGATTACATGTGCGGGATAGGTCACCTCGTCGGCATCAACACGGATCAGGCCCGGCTCAACGCGGGTATAGAGGCGATGCAGGTTTGCTGCCCCCCACGCGGCGCTGTCACCGCCAAAGGCTTCCTTGAACACCGGTCCGGCATAGGTCAGAAACTCTTCTGACCGGCAGGCCTGCATTTCCACCAGAAGCGACTGGCTTTCATGCATGGTCATACCGCGCGCCTTGCCCACGGGCTGGTTTTGCCAATCGGCGGGCAATCCGCGCTCATACATGGCATGACCGGTTTCGTGCAGAACCCCCATGATGGCCGAGGTAAAATCATTCTCGTCATAGCGCGTGGTCAAACGCACATCTTCCGGAATGCCACCACAGAACGGATGATGGGAAATGTCCAACCGTCCGTGGTCAAAATCGAAACCAACCGCCTTCATCAGATCAAGGCCAATCCGGTTTTGGGTTTCAACCGCGAACGGACCGGTTGGTTTAACCGGCTTATCTTCGGATTTCTGGCGTTCGATCACATCGGCGGTAAAATCGGGCAGGAAGCTTTCCAGCTCGGCAAACAGGCTATCGATCCGATCAGAGCGCATCATTGGATCATACTGATCAAGCAACGCATCATATACCGAGGTGCCCAATGCCTCTGCCTTGGCTTTGCCAGCCTCGATCGACAGATCAAGTACTTCCTGCAAGTGCGGCAGGAGCCCCTTGAAATCGTTGTCGGCCCGTGCCTTGCGCCATGCCACTTCACAGCGGGTCTCCGCCCGTGACATCTTCTCAACCAGATCGACGGGCACCGCCGTGCCATGAACCCAGGCGCGCTTCATCTCTGCCAGATTGGCCTGCTGCCAATCGTCAAGCTGCTCGCTTTCCGCACTGCTGATTAGATCGCCCAGATCCGGTGCATTGATCAGCTCGTTTTCCAGAACACTCAATGTCGCAAGCTGTTCGGAACGGGCATCTGCACCGCCGTCCGGCATGATCACAGCCATATCCCAGTGCAACATCCCGCCAATACCGGACAGGACACTCATACGGTGAAAACGGGCTTCGAGCTTTCTATACGCTTCGGTCATGGGAACTCCTGCGCGGGCAGTCTGGCTGCTGTCCGCAAAATATCAGTCAACTGGTGGCGACAAGATCAGGCTTACGCGTCTTTTTCGTCATCGCTGGTTGGGCGACGGTGATAAAGGACAAACATCACGATCAGGGTAAGTGCCAGGCTATACCAGGTGATGGCATATTCCAGATGGTTGTTGGGCAACTCAACCTTGGCCTGCCCGCCAATCGGCAATCCGCCCGGGATCGGCGTATCGTCGAGTTCGAGATAATACTGGCTTGCAAGGTCGGCACCGGTATCTTCGGCCATGTGATTGACATCGACATAGAACCATTGATTTTTGATCGCATCGTTTTCCGGCTGCGCCCAATGCTTCTCGCTTGGCAGGCGCAACACACCCGATACACGTACCGGACCCTCGATGAGGCTGTCGGGGCGGGTTTCAGGTTCGCGGTAATCTTGCGGCACCCACCCACGATTGACCAGAATGATGCGGCCATCTTCCTGTTCAAGCGGGGTGATCAACTGAAAGCCGACATTGCCGCGCCGGGTGCGCGCCATCAGGTATTTTTCCTGGTCGTTCAGGTAACGACCTTCGGCGTAGGCCGCGCGAAATGCCATATCGGGGTCAAGGGTGGTATCGGTCGGCACGGCAATCGGTGGCATTTGGGCCTGCGCCTGGCGCATTTCAATCAGGTCTTTTTTCCAGAACAGTCTGTCAACCTGCCAGGAACCAAGCCCCAAAAGAATGATCAGAGACAGTCCGGCGGAAATTTTCATCGCCAGACTGGGACGCGTTTTAAGAAGTGGCATGAAGGGTCAGTCCTGTTCGGATGTCGATCGGTGGCGGTATTGCAGCGCCACCATGATGCCTTTAAGCGGCCTTAGCAAGACCAGCGTCAAACCAATGATCACCGGTCCCCACACAACCGCGTGCAGCCAGAGTGGAGGCATATAGGTCATTTCGACCCATAGCGCCATCGGCACCACCAGAAATCCGAGAATAAAGATGATGAAAACAGCCGGACCATCACCGGAATCATGGCCGCGCAAATCCAGCCCGCAAACCTCGCAGGTTTCACGCACTGTCAAGTAGCCCGAAAACAACTTTCCCCCACCGCAGCGGGGGCATTTGCATGCCAACCCGGTACGAATGGGGGAAAGGTTTGGATAATAATCATCCATGATCTTTTGTGTCACCTGACGACGGCTTATTCGCCACCCCAGATGTAAACGGCAAAGAACAGGAACAGCCAGACAACGTCAACAAAGTGCCAGTACCAGGCTGCTGCTTCGAGACCGAAATGATGATCCGGCGTGAAGCCATCCTTGATCGCGCGCACAAGGCAGACCGCCAGGAACACCGTTCCGACAAACACGTGGAAACCATGGAAACCGGTCGCCATGTAGAAGGTCGAGGAATAGATGTTGTCAGAGAAGCCAAATGCCGCGTGGCTGTATTCATATGCCTGCAGGAACAGGAAGATAACGCCAAGACCAACGGTCAGTGCCAGACCCTGAACAAGGTCCTTTTTCTTACCTTCCAGAAGGCCATGATGCGCCCAGGTCAGGGTGCAACCCGACAGCAGCAGGATCAGGGTGTTCAGGAACGGCAGATCCCACGGATCAAGTACTTCAACGCCTGCGGGCGGCCATTCGGTCACACCGGGGCTGAAGATCACAAACGCGTTGTGGAAGAATGCCCAGAAGAAGGCGACAAAGAACATCACCTCGGATGCGATGAACAGCGACATTCCATAACGCAGGCCGATCTGAACGACCTTGTTATGATAGATGTGTGATTCGCTGATCACGTTGCTCCACCAACGGAACATCACAAACAGAATGCCTGCAATGCCGATCGCCGCCAGCCAGAAGTCAGCCGGCGCACGGTCCGAATGCATGAACATGACCATACCACCGGTAAAAAGACCGGCGGACGCCGCAGCCACCAGCGGCCACGGGCTCGGGTCTACCAGGTGGAACGGATGCTTTTGTGCATGATCACTCATTCCTTGCCCCCCTCAATCCTTACAAAAGAAACTCTAAGTTCGCTTTGTTAACCAAAGACCGTCCAGTCCACGAAACCGTGTTCTGTCAGCCTCCCTGATCTTCGTTCCCGTCATTTACTTCCACCGATGCCTCGGATTTGAAGAAAGTGTATGACAGGGTAATCGTCTTCACGTCCTGGGTATTGATGTCGTCGGCAATCGCCGGATCGACATAGAAACTGACTGGCATGTCAACGCGCTCGCCCGGTTGAAGGGTTTGCTCGTCAAAACAGAAACACGCGATCTTGCTGAAATACTGCCCGGCTTTGAGCGGCGTCACATTATAGACAGCCTGACCGGTGATCGGCTTGACCGACATGTTTTCGGCCACGTAATGGGCCAGATTATCTTCGCCCAGACGCACCGTGATTTCACGCTGTTCGGGTTTGAACTGCCACGGCAGGCCGGAATTCACATCGGCATTGAACCGGACCTTGATGGTCTTTTCCGAGACTTCAACGCCGGTGTCTTTACCCACCTGCGGCGTCCCGCCAAAGCCAGTGACCTGACAGAACAGTTCATAAAGCGGCACTGATGCATAGGACAGACCGATCATGCCGCCAACGACGACAACACAGCTCAGCAAAACGCGCTTGTTGCGTGCCTTGATACTATCTGTGTGTTTCTGATCAGCCATGGTTTCCTAGCTCATCTTCAAAATCGTGATCGCAAAGAACAGGACGATCAGGCTGGTCAGGATAACCAGAAAGGCCCAGTTCTTCTTTTTGCGCTTGGCATAGAACGCGTCGAGTTCCGCCTTGTTCATTTTGGGTTCCTCACTCATGCGATCAACCCGCCAAGCCAGACGTCTGCAACCATCGCCCCGAACAGGACAAACAGATACAGGATAGAATAGCCAAACATCTTGTGCGGGGCGCGTTCCTCGACATTGCGCAGAACACGAACCGCATGACGCAGGAACCAAAGCCCCGTCAGGCCAGCGGTCACGGCGTAAAAGACACCAAGCAACCCGGTCGCGACCGGTACAAGCGTCACCGGCAACAGCAGGATGGTATAAACCAGCATCTGCTTTTTGGTTGCGGCTTCACCGGCAACAACCGGCATCATCGGCACGCCGACCTTGGCGTAATCGCCACAACGGAACAGTGCCAGCGCCCAGAAATGCGGCGGTGTCCACATAAAGATAATCATGAACAGCGCGATTGAATTGATATCAATCCCGCCAGTCACCGACGCCCAGCCGATCATCGGGGGAAAGGCCCCGGCGGCACCGCCAATGACGATATTCTGTGGTGTGCTGCGCTTAAGCCACATGGTGTAAACGAACACGTAAAACGCGATCGACACCGCAAGCAAAGCCGCAGCCGCAAAATTGATGGCAACCGCCATGACGGTTACCGAAACGATCGACAGGGCAATGCCAAGTGACAAGGCCTCGTCAGCAGGCACCCGCCCGGCCGGGATCGGTCGGTTCTGGGTACGTTTCATGTGGATATCGATATCGCGATCGTACCACATGTTAATCGATGCAGCCGCACCACTGGCAACGGCAATACAGGCGATTGCGACGAGTCCAAGGAACGGATGAATGGAGCCCGGGGCAATCAACAGACCAACAGCACCGGTGAAAACCACAAGGGTCATCACGCCCGGCTTAAGCAATGCGATATAGTCGCGCACATCGGAAACCGGCAGCGATACTGCGTTTTCGAGTGCGATGGTCTGGTTGGCAGCCTGCTTGGTCATTTGAACTCTGGTCTTCTCTTTCGGGGCGGTAGGATGCCCCCCGCAAACCGGGGCCTGCGGGGGACTTAAACCAGGATCACTTACTTGATACGTGGCAGTTCGTCAAAGGTATGGAACGGCGGCGGAGAGCTGACGGTCCATTCCAGTGTATCTGCACCTTCCCCGTACGGGTTTGCTTCGGCCTTCTTGCCACGGATGAAGGCATGCGCCACCACACCAAGGAAGAAGATGGTCGCGGCAAACGAGATGTAAGCGCCATAGGACGAAACCATGTTCCAACCCGCAAACGCATCCGGGTAGTCGGCATAGCGACGGGGCATGCCAGCAAGCCCCAGGAAGTGCTGCGGGAAGAAGGTCAGGTTGACGCCAATGAAGAAGAGCCAGAAGTGGATCTTCGCACCGAGATCGGAAATCTCGTAGCCCGACATTTTGCTGAACCAATAGTAGAAGCCAGCAAAGATCGAGAAGACAGCGCCAAGCGACAGAACATAGTGGAAGTGCGCCACAACGAAATAAGTGTCATGCAGCGGCAGATCCATGCCCGAGTTCGCCAGAATCACACCTGTCACACCGCCCACAGTAAACAGGAAGATGAAGCCGATCGCCCAAAGCATCGGAGCCCGCAAGGTGATCGAGCCCCCCCACATGGTCGCGATCCACGAAAAGATCTTAACCCCGGTCGGCACCGCAATCACCATCGTCGCTGCGGTAAAGTATGCACGGGTATCAACATCCAAGCCCACCGTGTACATATGGTGCGCCCACACGATGAAGCCGACAACACCGATTGCCACCATCGCATAGGCCATCCCGAGATAACCGAAGATCGGCTTGCGCGAGAAGGTCGAGATGATGTGGCTGATGATGCCAAAGCCCGGCAGGATCATGATGTACACTTCCGGATGACCAAAGAACCAGAACAGGTGCTGATACAGGATCGGGTCACCGCCACCGGCCGGATTAAAGAAATCCGTACCAAAGTTACGGTCGGTCAGAAGCATGGTGATCGCGCCACCAAGTACCGGCACCGCCAGCAGCAGCAAGAATGCCGTCACCAGCATTGCCCAAGCAAAAAGCGGCATCTTATGCAGGGTCATGCCCGGCGCACGCATGTTAAAGATGGTGGTAATGAAGTTCACCGCACCAAGGATCGAGCTGGCACCGGCAAGGTGAAGGGCAAAGATCGCCATATCCACCGAGGCATCCGGATGGCCAAGCACACTTGAAAGTGGCGGATAAACCGTCCAGCCGGTGCCGGCACCACTGCCGACAACAGCCGACAGCATCAGCAGGATAAAGGCCGGAACAATCAGCCAGAACGAAATGTTGTTCAAACGCGGGAACGCCATATCCGGCGCGCCAATCATGATCGGAACAAACCAGTTGCCAAAGCCGCCAATCATCGCGGGCATGACAACAAAGAACACCATGATCATGCCGTGTGCGGTCACAAGCACGTTAAAGAATTGCGGGTCATCAATGACCTGGGTTCCCGGTTGTGCCAGTTCCATACGGAACCAGACCGAAAACGCACCACCGATCAAACCGGCAAGCACTGAGAAGATTAGATAAAGAGTCCCGATATCCTTGTGGTTGGTCGACAGGAACCAACGGGTAAAGAAGCCGGGGGTATGATCGTGATCATGTGTTTCAGCGTGAGCCATCAATCTCTCCCTCACTCTGCCGATGCCACTGATACCGCGGACGGCAAATCAGCAGATGCGAACTGTTCTTGGGCCTTGGCTACCCAGGCCTCGTATTCTTCCATCGTAACAGCTTTGACAGCGATCGGCATATAGGCGTGGTTTACGCCGCAAAGCTCGGAACACTGACCATAGAATGTCGTACCGGCATACTCGCCTGGAATGCGGGTCCAGGTTTCATTCAGTCGGCCAGGAACGGCATCAAGCTTGATGAACAGCGATGGCATGGCCCAGTTATGGATCACGTCGTCAGAAGTCATGATCAGGCGGATATTCTGATCCACCGGCAGGACAACGGGATTATCCACATCCAGAAGGCGGTTAAGGCCTTCGGCAACAGCGGTTTCTTCATCGATCATCAGGGAATCAAATGTGAAGTTGCCGTTATCGGGGTACTCATATGTCCAGTACCACTGCTTGCCGATAATCTTGAGCGTAAGATCGGCATCCTCGACACGGTCTGCAAAATACAGCAGGCGGAAAGAGGGGATCGCGATAACAAGAAGAATAAGCACCGGAACAACCGTCCAGACCACTTCAAGAAGGGTATGGTGGGTTGTTTTTGACGGTACCGGGTTGCGTTTTGCGCTGAAGCGGAAAAGCACATAGAGCAACAAAGCCAATACGATCACGGTAATGATCGTCATCAGCCATGTAAGCAAATTAAAGAATTTCTGGCCTTCAACAGCCACCGGTGAAACCGGGTCCTGCAGCCCAAGCTGCCACGGCTCGGGCTGACCAACGGCAGCAATCGCTGCACTGTCTAACCCGGTAAGTACCGCCAATCCCAACAACAGAATGGGAAATAGCTTCTTGATCGACATGCGAATCTGCCCCCTCGCATTACATCTCAAGGCGATATGCCTCACTCTTCCCCACCCCCGTCTGCTTTTGTTGACCCGGCGTCATGTGCCCTGCGGGGGACATTTCACCGCTTCAACCAAAGATTAAAAATCAACGGGCCGGAGCATTTCCTCTGACATATCTTATTCTTAAATAGCCTGCACATGAAAGTACATTGGTAACGCAGGCAAATAGCGTATCTTCGACACCTGTTCCAGAAAAAACCTCGCTGCGTTGCACAAAAAATGTATTTGATAATCCATCAAATTAGCGCAGTGGTTTTGGCTGAAATCGTTCTAAACACCCACCCTTGGATAGAAAAACCGCCATTCCGCATGGCCGATTTTCACCTTTCCAACGAATGCTGCTTTGCAATATATGCGCAAAACTCGTTAGAATCACTTCAACCAATGGCTAAAGCCGTTTCTTTTCAAATCCTACGCGATCCGCACATCGCCGGATCAACACGACGTTACGTCATCCTGACAGCGTCCTGATCCGGGCTGATTTTTCGCAACAGACCGCTCCAGGATCGATTTTGCCAACGATTCGGACACCGGCCTGACGCTGGCCGTAAAAAACCAAATGCAAAAATACTGTCCGAACCCTTTAATTGAGCGGACTTTTCCCCAATATCACGGATAGAAATTCGGTTGGATATATCAGCTTTGCGGACTATTCTACCAAAACGTATGCATTCCCGATGTTCCGTGCACCGCAACCAGCCAGGTTGCTGCCCGATGCAGACGGTTCAAAGACAGAGGTTCGTCTATGGCACGCTCAGGAAGTAAAAGACTATTTACCGCGGAAATGCGGTTGCTCAATAAACTCGAAACCATGAGCGACATGGTCGCCTTGCCGACCGACATGCCGACTGATGCGAATGGCTCTGTCGGTGGTGCCGACATTTCGAGCCTGCATACCGCGATAGAGGATCTCAAGCTTGAACTGCTTACCGACATCCGCGTGATGATCGAAGAGCAGAAAAAGGCGAACAAGGCAATCGACCCGGAAGACGACGAACAGGCCGACGCCCGCAACGAACTGCGCCTGGTCAAAAACGAAGTTCGCGCCCTTGCCAATTCCATTCAGGAAACAAAACGCGAAATCGCGGCCCTTTATACCGCGCCCGAAGATGACAGCGGCACACGCCTGAATATCGTAAAGGGTGAACTTGATTCCGTCGTCGCCGCCACCGAGGATGCGACTGCCAACATCCTTGAAACCGTCGAAAAGATTGACGCGGTTGCCCACAATATCCGTTCCGCCGCGCCGGATGACTACACACAAGGGCTGGCCGATGACATTGTCGAACTGGTGGTGAAGGTCTTTGAATCCTGTAACTTCCAGGATCTGACCGGACAGCGGATTACCAAAGTCGTCAATACCATGAAGTATATCGAGGAACGCGTGAACCGTGTGATCGAGATTTGGGGTGAGGATGACTTTGGCGACTTTGACCTGCCGCCAGACCCCAAAGGCCTCGACAACCTGGATAAAACAGTCACCAAGGCACCGCAAAATGCCAATCGTGTGTCCCAGGATGAAGTCGACCAGATCTTCTCACAGGAAGAAATCGACGCCCTGTTTGATTGATCCGCACAATCCCGCGCAAAACAAAAGCCTGCCAGATTGGCAGGCTTTTTCTTTTGGCAGTTTGTGAAAATCTGTGCCTCAGGCGTGTCCGGCTTCACCCGAAAGCAGTTCCGGCGCAAAGCCAAGCCGCGAGAACGCCTGTTCCCACTTGTCTTCGCAATCGGTATCAAACAGCAAATCCGCATCGGCGTCGACGTGAAGCCAGCCATTGGCAAGGATTTCACTTTCAAGCTGCCCGCTGCGCCATCCGGCATAGCCAAGGGCAAGGATGCGGCTTTGCGGGCCTTCGCCGACGGCAATCTGTTCAAGAATATCAACTGTGGCTGTCACCGACACGCCACGATCAACATGAAGGGTCGCCTCATTCGAGAAATCGGTCGAGTGCAGAACAAAGCCACGACTGCTTTCAACCGGGCCACCGAAATGGACCTGAATGTCTTCGATGGTCGGTGCCGGGCGTGCAATGCCAAGCTGTTCAAGCAATTCCGGGAAAGTGATGCTGTCGATCAGGCGGTTAATCACCAGCCCCATCGCACCGTCTTTGTTATGCGCACAGATATAGACCACACTTTGCGAAAAGCGCGGATCACGCATGCCCGGCATCGCTACCAACAGCTTACCGCCGAGATAATCACCCGTGCCTATACCTTCTGCCATGTCGCAACTCTCTTTATCCTGTTTCACAGAGCCTAGCGCGAATACCTGCCCATTTCCATCAAGAACCCGGAAAACCGTGTTTTTTGTCGTTTGACATTCCGGTTTCCCATATACCTCATGTAGGTAGTAACGCACTGCCATGGCAATGGATCCGTCTCGTTTTGCGTTGGATCAGGACAAGCCCCTGCCTGCATGTGCTAGTGATAGGGCGTTCACACAGTCGTGGCTTGATTTGAACGGGGATTGGAATTACGCCTCTTCTGTGCCACAAGTTTGGCCAACACTGCGCAAATCGGTTTTTCGTGCTTAAGGAACAACACGTGCTCCGCCACCTTATCACCCGCTTGGCTCTTTTGACTGCCATCTGCCTGTCATCTATCGGTGCAAGTTCTGTTGCACTGGCTGCATCGGATATGGCAACCGACTGGGTCGATGAGGACTTCACGTCAGTCCGCCTGATCAGTGCGCAAACCGAAACCGGCGGCAAACAGACACTCCGTCTTGGCCTTGAATACGAACTGCAACCCGACTGGAAGATTTACTGGCGCAGCGCAGGCGATGCCGGGTTCCCGCCGCAACTTGACTGGACCGGGTCCGAAAATGTAGGCGCCGCAAACATCCTTTGGCCGGCCCCTCACCGCTTTTCGATCTTTGGCCTCGAAACATTCGGCTACAAGGATCACATCATTCTGCCGATTGATGTTGCGATCCCCGATCCGGCCCAGCCGGTCGCGATCCGCCTTGATGTCGATTATCTGGTGTGCAGCGACATCTGCATTCCGGCAAATGCCAGCTTTGATATTGATATCCCCGCCAGTACCACCGCTGGTGCAGGCACCTCGATCGCCAGCAATCACGCCCACCAGATCGAAAAATTTGTTTCCAAGGTGCCGCTGCGGGGCACCGGCCTTCCCATCGAAGTCACCAGCATTTCCAGCATCAATCAGGGCGATGCGCACAGCCTGCGCCTCGGTGTTCGCGGCATTGATGATGCCGGGGTCGACATTGACGACATCCTGATCGAGAGCGACCTGCGCGCAGGTTTCGGTCTGCCCGAACCGCAAACGACCGCGACGGGCAGCAACGAGGATGTTCAGTATTTCGATCTGACCGTCATGGGCTTGGCCGAAGACCAGACACTGAAAGATCAGCCGGTCACCGTCACCGTCATTGCCGGTCCGCTTTCGGTGGAGCAAAACCTTGTTGTCGGTGATGGCAACGCCACCATAAGCACAGCATCCAGCGCGGCCGCAACGGCGGGCATGAGTTTCGCGATGATCGGATTGTTCGCCTTGCTTGGCGGCTTGATACTGAACGTCATGCCCTGTGTGTTGCCGGTCCTGTCGATCAAGGTCATGTCGGCCCTGAAGGCCCGCGAACAGGACATCAATCGGGTGCGCATCGGTTTCCTGGCCAGTGCCGCCGGGATCATTACATCCTTCTGGGTGATTGCCGCTGTTCTGGTCGGCATCAAACTGGCCGGGGGCACCATTGGCTGGGGCATTCAGTTCCAGCAACCGCTGTTCCTGACCGTTATGACGATCATTCTCGCCCTGTTTGCGCTGAATATGTGGGGGCTGTTTGAAATTTCCGGCCCGGATCAGCTTGGCAACGCGGCAAATGATGCCATCACACGCAGCGAAAGCCACGGCCACCATATCAGCAGCAACTTCCTGACCGGTATGTTTGCCACTTTGCTGGCAACCCCCTGCTCTGCCCCGTTCCTTGGCACGGCGGTTGGATTTGCTTTGGCGGGCAGTGTGTTTGATATCTTCTGGATCTTCACCTTGCTGGGGATCGGCCTGGCGCTACCGTATTTCGCGATTGCCATCCAACCGCGTGTGGCACATATCCTGCCCAAACCGGGCCGCTGGATGAATGGTGTCAAAGTTGTTCTTGGTCTTGCCCTGATCGGCACGGCGATCTGGCTTCTGGGCATTCTGTCGGTTCAGATCGGCATGGGTGGTGCGATTGCTGTCGGGCTTGGCCTTATTTTGGGCGGCGTCTTTATCTGGGCCCGCAAACGCACATCAAACCTGCGTCCACGCTTTGCCTTTACGTCACTGGCGGTACTGGGCTTCTTGGTTGCACTGTTTGCGCCGGGCTTTTCACAGCCGCCGTCGTCGCCACGCGCATCATCAGACAATGGCACGCTTGTCTGGCAGGCGTTTGCACCTGAAACCATTGATGGTTTGGTTGCCGATGGAAAGACGGTCGTGATCGATGTTACGGCCGAATGGTGTGTGACCTGTCAGGTCAACAAAAAGCTGGTTCTCGAAAAACCCGACGTCCGAAATGCATTGATGCAGGTTGATGTTGTCCTGATGCAGGCCGACTGGACCCGTCCGGATCAAAAGATTGCCGATTACCTTGCCTCTTATGGCCGGTTTGGCATTCCGTTCAATGCAGTATTTGGTCCGGGTGCACCGGATGGCATTCTGCTTTCAGAGTTGCTCGGTGTGGACGAGGTTCTTGGTGCGCTTGAAGATGCAAACGGTTCGGCAAGCCTTGCCAGTTCGGTTCAGTGATCACATCTGATTGGGAACGCGTAGTGTTTCCGCTCCTGTGAGCAGGCAGGCGTTATGGTGCACATAGGCCCAAAATTGCTGCCAATTGAAGTCAGGCAGATGAAACCTGTTAAAAACTCTGCGTGAAAGCATTGAATGCCAAGCAGATTTGGTGTTTGATTCCGGCATGCGATCCAGCGCGCAGTCAACGGGATTGCGCCAAATAACGGAGATACCCATGACCATTTCAGTCGGTTCCGAACTCCCGGAAGTTACCCTTTTCCGCGCAACCAGCGACGGTCCGGAAGCCGTCAATTCCAAGGAATTCTTCGCAGGTCGCAAAGTTGTCCTGTTTGCCGTACCGGGCGCCTTTACCCCGACCTGCTCGGCCAAACACCTTCCGGGCTTTGTTGCCAAAGCCGATGAGATCAAAGCCAAAGGTGTCGATGAGATTGCCTGCCTTGCATCAAACGATGCCTTTGTCCTTCAGGCATGGGCCGATGCGGAAAAGGCCAACGACGTCACCATGCTTTCGGACGGGGATCTGGCGTTTGTCGACGCAACCGGGCTTGGACTTGATCTGACCGGCCGCGGCCTTGGCAAGCGTGCCAACCGTTTCGCCATGATTGTCGAAGACGGCAAAGTTACCGACATTGCCATCGAAGAACCGGGCGCGTTTGAAGTTTCAAGTGCCGAAGCTGTTCTGAAAAAGCTTTAAAACCGGAAACTTTCCCGCAACAAGCGCTTAAAGCTCCGCAATCATTTGCGGAGCTTTTTGCTTTGAATGTAGGGAATATTATTGCCTGATCAGCGCGGAAGCAGAACCGGTATCGGGTCTTCCTTGCTGTCATAATCGCATTCAAAGGTCGGGTTGGTGTGCTTGGCAATGAAATGCACAACACCTTCCCGGAAACTGTCTTTGATCGGCGACCAGCTCATATAGACCCCGCCACGGGTGTCATATTCGCGAATATCCGGATCTCGCATCAGTTCAGAAAAACTGTGTCCAAGATCTTCTGTTGCACCAGCCACCAGCCAAGACGGCTTCAGGCCACCATGCCACAGCAAGTAAACGCCACCGACCCCATCCAGGCCAAGCTCTGAAATATCGTCGATCATGAACAGGCGGTAGTACTCCCCACGTGGGCTTTTTCGCCATTTTATATCTTGTGCCTTTGGCTGGCGAATAGCACCGAGAGACCAAAATCCCATATTAACCTCCAAGCACGCCAAAACGCGTGCAACCGTATGTTACACGCATCCCAACATAGCTTCTTATTCTTATAGGTAAGAACTTACCTTACATATGTAAACTTTTGACTGACAAATGACTGGGCGAAAACGCCCGAAGCGCTCTTTGCCAAGAAGATATAGCTCACGCTACTACCTTAAATCACAGCACAAAACCAAGCATTTTTCGAATTATTCGAACAACTTGTCGATATCGTCCTGGCTGATGCCTTCCCCTTCGAGCTGCGGACCATTCAGAAGGTCAGCATCCTCGGGCCGTGATTCTTCCTCGACCTCAGGAACCGGCAATTCGGCAAACGCATCTTCACCCCAGATCGAGATCATGTTGTGGACGCGCTCTTCAACGAACTCAAGCGTGCTGACCACCTTGTTGATGCGCTGGCCGGTAATGTCCTGGAAGTTACAGGCTTCAAAGATCTTGGTTACGATGAAGGCAATCTGTTCGACATGATCGGCGACAAAATCGCTCGGCGCCGAGTTTTTAAGCGTCATCGTCAGATCGTCAATCTGCTCGGCGGATTCCAGAATGGTATGGGTCGCCATCTCGGTATCCTTGACGATGGCATCAAGTTCCGAGGTCGCACTTACCAGTCGGTCATCCTGTGCCTTTGGATGGCGCAGCGACGCAATCTGAACCTTGGCTCGGTGGATGTGCTCGTTCATTTCCGCGATCTGGGTACGGATCAGTTCCAGATCGTCACGGTCGGGCTCTGCCGCTCCCGGGCGATTGGAGTGGGTTGGGTTACTTGAAACCGGCTCTGGCAATTCATCCATCGGTGCATCGTTTGATGCAAACGGGGTGGCGACGTCACTGGCTGGAACGCCACCCGATGCCACGGCCTGACGCAGCTGCGAAACTTCACCACGCAGTGCTCTGATTTCATCAAGAACAGCCTGGGTAATACCGGACGTTTCCGGGGCACTCGTCGCTGCCGGCAAGGATGCCTGCATCGGTTCCCCTGCCCCCATACCGCTTTCCAGCATCGGGTCAAAGAAGGAGTCAGACCAATCCTCAACAACACCACCGGTGCGTTCTTTAAGACGACGTTCGGCAGTGAATACTTTTTGCACGCGACGAGACATAACTGACTTTAACCCTCCGGAACGGACATGCGTCCGATCACTAAATCCCCAAACGCACCTTTTTAACGGCGTTCATTACTATTACGGCAAGTATAAGGGTGCAGATTGCGACAAGTCCAATGGGTTTCAAGTCCAAGTCTTTGAAAAAGAACACCCCGGCCAAAAGACCGGGGTGCTCCAAAAGGTCAGGTTGCGTTGGTTATCAAGCTGTTTCAGGCTTCCAGCGCAAAACCGGCTTACGTGCAGCCGCCGTTTCATCAAGGCGTCTGCGTGGGGTCAGGTACGGTGCATTCTTGAAGAATTCTGCATCGCCCGACTCGGCCTTGGCCACAAGCGACAGAATCGCATCACAGAACTGATCGATCGATTCCTTGGTTTCGGTCTCGGTCGGTTCGATCAGCAACGCCCCATGAACCACCAGCGGGAAATACATCGTCATCGGGTGGAACCCTTCGTCGATGATTGCCTTGGCCAGATCCAGCGTCGAAACACCGGTATCTTTCAGGAAGCCGTCGTCAAACAGGGCTTCATGCATGCAATAGCCCGGGAAGGCGACACTGAGCTTATCCTTAAGACGCGCCAGCAGATAGTTGGCATTCAGAACCGCATCACCCGATGCCTGACGCAGGCCATCTGCACCATGGCTTTTCATATAGGTCAGCGCACGAATGAACATGCCCATCTGACCGTGGAAGCCTTTCAGACGCCCAAACGGCTTCATGCCGTCTTCTTCGTCTGCGGTTTCGACCAGATGGAAACCGTCACCCTTTTTCACGACATACGGGATCGGGGCAAACGGTGCCAGGGCCTCGGAAAAGACAACGGGTCCTGAACCCGGTCCACCGCCACCATGCGGGGTCGAGAACGTCTTGTGCAGGTTGATATGCATCGCATCAATACCAAGGTCTGCCGGGCGCACCCGACCGACAATGGCGTTGAAGTTCGCACCATCACAATAGAAATAACCACCCGCTTCATGCACCAGATCGGCAATCTTGCGGACATCACGTTCAAACAAGCCGCAGGTATTCGGGTTGGTCAGCATGATACCCGCCACGTCGTCGCCAAGCTTGGCTTCAAACGCCGCCAGATCAACACGGCCGTCTTCGGTCGCGGGGATCGAATCAACTGTAAAGCCACACGCGGCTGCGGTTGCCGGGTTGGTCCCGTGGGCTGATTCCGGCACCAGAACGCGACGACGGTTTTCGCCGCGCGCATCAAGGGCCGCGCGAATGGCCATCATGCCGCAAAGTTCGCCCTGCGCACCCGCTGCCGGGGACATGGAAACCGCCGGCATGCCGGTCAGGACCAAAAGCCAATGCGCACACTGATCAATCAGTTCCAGCGCACCCTGAACGGTGCTTTCGGGTTGCATCGGATGCAAATCGGCAAGACCGGGCAAACGCGCGACTTTTTCATTCAGGCGCGGGTTATGCTTCATCGTGCACGAACCAAGCGGGAAGAAACCGGCATCAATGCCATAGTTCTTCTGCGACAGGCGCGTGAAGTGACGCACGACTTGCGGCTCCGAAAGCCCCGGAAGACCAACGTCGCTATCACGATCAAGACCGCCAAGGCGCGATTTGGTGCCCTTGGGTTCCGGCAAATCAACGCCGGTACGGCCGGGCTGGCCCTGCTCGAAAATCAGCTTTTCTTCAAGAACAAGTCCACGGTTGCCGGTATGGGTTGTAAAGGTCATGCCAGCGCCTCCTTCAATGCGGACGCAAGGGCCGCGATATCCTCGTCCGTGTTGGTTTCGGTGACCGCAACCAACAGGTAGTTATCCAGATCCGAACGGTTCGGATACAGACGCGACAGCGGCACACCACCAAGGACGTCCTTGGCAACCAGTGCTTCAACCACTTCGGCGGCCGGCTTGGAAAGCTTCACGGTGAATTCGTTAAAGAAGCTGTCATTGACGACAGACGCCCCACCAACGGTATCAATCGCATCCGCCGCCTTGCAGGCATTTTCATGGTTCAATGTCGCCAGACGGCGATAACCGTCTTCACCCAGCAGGCTCATATGCACGGTAAAGGCCAGCGAACACAGGCCCGAGTTGGTGCAGATGTTCGAGGTCGCCTTTTCACGGCGGATATGCTGTTCGCGGGTCGACAGCGTCAGAACAAAGCCACGCTTGCCGTCCTGATCAACCGTTTCACCACAAAGACGGCCCGGCATCTGACGCACGAGCTTTTGCGTGGTGGCAAACAGACCGACATACGGCCCACCATAGTTCAGCGCGTTACCGATCGACTGGCCTTCGCCGCAAACGATGTCTGCGCCAAAGCTGCCCGGTGATTTCACCGCGCCAAACGCCACCGCCTCGGTAAAGACCACCACCAGAAGCGCACCCTTGGCATGGCAAAGATCAGCCAGTTGGGTGTGATCCTGAATGCGGCCAAACACGTCCGGGTACTGCACCACGACACATGCGGTCTGATCATCGATCAGATCGTTGAGTTCTTCGGCAGTTGCCTGATGTTCCGGATGCCCATCGCGCCCGGCAACTTCGGTGTCGCTATACTGGCAATAGGTTTCGGTCACTTCGCGGTAATGCGGGTGCAGACCACCCGAAAGCACCGCCTTCTTGCGACGGGTCGCGCGGCAGGCCATCAGAACCGCTTCGGCACAGGATGTCGCACCATCCCACATCGACGCGTTGGCAACATCCATCCCGGTGATCGAGGCAACCTGGGTCTGGAATTCAAACAGGTATTGCAGCGTCCCTTGCGCGATTTCCGGCTGATACGGGGTATAGGCGGTCAGAAACTCACCGCGCTGGATCACGTAATCAACCGTCGCCGGGACATGGTGGCGATAGGCACCCGCACCCAGGAAACTGGGCACGCTTGATGCGCCCATGTTTTTGGCGGCCAAGGCCATCATATCGCGTTCAACCTGCATTTCGCCAAGGTGGGATGGCAAATCAACAGGTGCGTCAAGCAACGCGCCGTCGGGCACATCACAGTAAAGTTCATCAACCGATGATGCCCCGATGGTATCAAGCATCGCAGCACGATCAGCGCGTGTCAGTGGGAGATAACGCATGTTTTAAAGGCCTTCGACGAAGTCTTTGTAGGCAGCTTCATCCATCAGCTCATCAAGCTGGGATTCATCGGTCAGTGTCATTCTAAAGAACCAGCCATCCGATTCCGGGGCTTCATTGACCAGTGCAGGATTGTCATCGAGCTCTTCGTTGACCTCGACAATTTCACCATCGAGCGGGGCGTAAACGTCGCTGGCAGCCTTGACCGATTCAACAACCGCGGCGTCGCCATCCTTGGTCAGTTTCTTGCCAACTTCCGGCAGCTCGACATACACGATATCGCCCAGCGACTGCTGCGCGTAATCGGTAATACCAACGGTTGCCACACCGTCTTCAAGCTCGATCCATTCATGTTCCTGCGAAAATTTCTTAGTCATCTTCCATTGTCCCTGTTGATCAATTCAGTGCCAATGCAGCGTAGCGCCGCTCTCTCTATGATAAATTCTGGTTCTCAACCGCGGAAATAACGATGCGGCGCGAACGGAAGTTCGACCACCTCGGCCGGGCGCGCCTTGCCGCGCACCATAAGATCGACCTTGGTACCCGGTTCGGCAAATTCAATTGCGACATACCCCATGGCAATCGGACCATCGACGGTCGGGCCAAACCCGCCCGATGTAATCTCGCCGATGTCTTCGCCATCCGCGTTCAAAATCTGGGTGTGTTCGCGTGCTGGCGCATTGCCTTCGGGCTTGATGCCGACACGTTTGCGATCCGCACCGTGTTCAAGCTGATCAAGGATCACATCCGCGCCCTTGAAACCACCTTCGGCCCGGCGACGTTTATTAATGATCCAGTTCAGATCCCCTTCAACCGGGGTCGTGGTGGTATCAATGTCGTTACCATACAGGCAAAGACCTGCTTCGAGGCGCAGTGAATCACGTGCACCAAGGCCAATCGCCTCGACCTCTTCCTCGGCCAACAGCTTGCGTGCAAGCGCCTCGGCATCGGCGTTGGGTACGGAAATTTCAAAGCCGTCTTCGCCGGTGTAACCCGAACGGGTCACAAAGCACAGACTGCCAGCGATTTCGATTTCGGCAAAGCTCATGAATTTAAGATCGGCAACCGATGGCGCAAAGCGCGCAAGCACCTTGGCCGCGTCCGGACCCTGAAGTGCCAGAAGCGCACGGTCATCGATTTCTTCAAGCGATACACCATCGCCAAGATTGGCACGCATGTGAACGATATCATCGTCCTTGCAGGCCGCATTGATCACCAGAAACAGGCTGTCACCCGCATTGGTAATCATCAGATCATCAAGGATCGTGCCGTCGTCCTGGGTAAATGCCGAATAGCGGGTGCGACCGGGTTTGAGGATGGCAATATCACCGGGCACAAGCTTTTCAAGCTCCGCCACGCGGTTCTCCCCGGTCAAACGCACCTGCCCCATATGGGACACATCAAACAGGCCTGCCTTCGCACGGGTATGAAGATGTTCGCCCTTCACACCAAGCGGATATTGCACAGGCATGGCATAGCCCGCAAACGGCACCATTTTAGCACCGAGTTCCACATGCAAATCATAAAGGGCAGTTTTTAGAAGTTCGGATTCTTGATCCGCCATCAGGTTCTCCAAGACAATCGTTGCGAAATATAGCCGACCAGTGGCCAACCACATTCCCCCTCTGTCTTTGGAGCCTGAAAGAATCACATCCGGGGTAGGAAGCCGGTCTGCTTACATCTTCGGCGAGGTGTTCCTGATCAGAAATTCAGGTCACCTGCTTTCCAGAGTCCCATCTCCACGCGGTCCTGTTGCCTGAGAGTTTCCGGGGTGGTTGCTCCTTCGGCGTCCGCTCATCGCTAAGGACTGCGGCCTCTCCCACGTGCATCATTTGGGTATGTTTCTGTTATACGGGTTTCCGCGCAAACCGACCAGCCCCTATTTTTCGGGCACGATCGGCCTGCCACGTTTCAAATGACCAAACCCGAATAAAATCAATCAGTTCCGAACCGGCGATTATACTCAAGTTGGTCCGCGCTCAGCTGGAAACCAAGATAGATTTCGTAATCCGGACCGGTCCAGACATCGTCCAGCGGCACCGACAGGGTCACCTGTTCGTCACGGATACGGGCCATGTTCAGATTGTCGGCAAACGCCATATTAACGTCAAACACCGACTTCTGAATGAAGGTGCCGTTCGGGTCACGCAGGGCGACGAAATATTTGAATTGAACGTTGCGGTTTTGGGCTGCCGGTCCAAGCTCGGCGGTAATGATCGGGCTGATGATGACATCAAGTTCCTTGTCATCAAGGTCGTAGCCGCAATCACCGAGGTATCCGGTAAATTCGGCTTCGACGATCACATCGGTCAGGTCACGGCCTGCACCACTGAACTGGACAAGCTTTGCCGTATCCTTTGGTAGATAGGCCGCCGGACAAACCGGGACCGGCTGTTCTTCGAACGGGTTGCCACCGCCGCATGCGCTTAGCAATCCACCAAGCGAGACCATACCCAATGCATAAACGCGCCGAAGTCCGTTACCGATTGTCATCCAAGCCTCTATCAAACCAAATGTTTTCGGGCCACGTCGCGACGACCGGCCCGCGCGCAGTCTATTCTGTCGCGGATGTCGGCACAACCCGCTTCAAAGGCCTTGGGCCGTGTAAAACGTCAAAAATTCGGCCAACCCGCACCGACCATTTACCCCAGAGTCATTGCACCGCATGATCAAGCGGGTTATGTAACGTGAATGTTTGAAAAATGCGTCGGCAACGCCCGCACGCAATTGGGAAAGCCGGACCTGTATCATGTCTGACAAAGCCAGCCTTCGGATCGTTCTTGCCAATCCGCGCGGTTTCTGCGCGGGGGTTGATCGCGCCATCGAGATCGTCGAAAAGGCACTCGAAAAATATGGCGCACCGGTCTATGTCCGCCACGAAATCGTGCATAACAAATTCGTGGTCAATCGCCTGCGCGATATGGGTGCCGTTTTCGTTGACGAACTTGATGCCGTTCCCGATGGCGTGCCGGTGATCTTTTCGGCCCATGGTGTCCCGAAATCCGTGCCAGAGGCCGCCGAAACCCGCAAACTTGAATATCTCGATGCAACCTGCCCGCTGGTCTCCAAGGTCCATCGCGGGGCCGAACGTCATCACGCCGATGGCAAACATATTCTTCTGATTGGTCATGCCGGTCATCCCGAAGTCATCGGCACGATGGGTCAGTTACCCCCCGGCAGCATGACCCTGGTCGAGACCGAAGAAGACGCCGAAACCATCGAAATCAGCGATCCGGAAAATCTGGCCTTCGTGACCCAGACGACCTTGTCACTTGATGACACCGCCAAGATCATCGAAATCCTGCAACGGCGTTTCCCGTCAATCGCGGTGCCGAAAAAGGAAGACATCTGCTACGCCACGACCAACCGCCAGCATGCGGTCAAATTGATCGCGGAAAAGGCCGATGCCATTCTGGTTCTTGGCGCGCCAAACTCTTCGAACTCCAACCGCTTGGTCGAAGTCGCCAAACGCGAAGGCTGCACACGGTCGGTTCTGGTCGAACGGGCAAAGGATATCGACTGGTCGAAGCTTGACGGTATTTCAAGCCTTGGCATCACTGCCGGTGCGTCCGCGCCTGAAATCCTGGTCGAAGAAGTCATTGATGCCTGCCGGGAACGCTTTGACGTGACCGTCGAGACAATCACGCTGACCAACGAGAATGTCACCTTCAAACTGCCGCGTCAGCTTGCCAGCTAGGTCTGCGGACATGCTTATTTTCAGATCAGGACGACGATAGAACTCATGGCCGTCTATACCGACGTTTCAGACGAAGATATTTCCCGCTTTGTTGCCGAATACGATATCGGTGACGTGGTATCGTTCAAGGGGATCGCAGAAGGCGTCGAAAATACCAACTTCCTGCTTCAGACGACCAAGGCTCCTTATATCCTGACCCTGTATGAGAAGCGGGTAAATCCCGATGATCTGCCCTTCTATCTTGGACTGATGGATCACTTGTCGGCCAAGGGCCTGAATTGCCCGACCCCGATCCACGGCAAGGACGGTGTTGCCCTGCGGCGCCTTTGTGGTCGCCCGGCCGCCATCACATCCTTCCTGCAGGGCATGTCGCCGAGGCGCATTCAACCCCATCACTGTGCCGGGGTTGGCGCCGCACTGGCGGAATTGCACTCAGCCGGTCAGGACTTCGAAATGCACCTGCCAAACGCGCTGAGCATCAAGGGATGGCGTTCGCTTTTCGACAGCTGCGCGGAACATGCCGACGATGTCGAACCCGGCCTTGGCAAGATGATTGGCGAAGAACTCGCATTTCTTGAAGAAAACTGGCCGCACGCCCTTCCCAAGGGAGTCATTCATGCGGACCTGTTCCCCGATAACGTCTTCTTCTTTCCAAACAAGGAAGCCGTTTCCGGGCTGATTGACTTCTATTTCGCGTGCAATGACCTGTTTTGCTATGACGTTGCCATTTGCATGAATGCCTGGTGCTTTGAACCCGATAACAGTTTCAATGTGACCAAGGCCAAAAACCTTCTGTCGCATTACAGCAAGGTCCGTCCGCTTTCGGACGTCGAAAAGGCCGCCCTGCCCATTCTGGCGCGCGGCGCAAGTCTTCGGTTCCTTCTGACACGGCTGTATGACTGGGTGAATACGCCCAAGGATGCGCTGGTCACCCCGAAGAACCCGCGCGAATACATCAACAAATTGCGGTTCCACCAACGTGTGGAAAACGCAACAGCCTATGGCCTGGATTAGGCACAAAGGCGGGGAACACGACAATATGACTTCAAGTAACGGTGACGATAACCGCGTCGAGATTTACACAGACGGCGCGTGCAGCGGCAATCCCGGCCCCGGTGGCTGGGGCGCAATTTTGCGCTTCAAGGGTGTCGAAAAGGAAATGTCGGGCGGCGATCCGGAAACCACCAACAATCGTATGGAAATGATGGCCGCCATCAGCGCGCTGGAAGCCCTGAAACGTCCCTGTGTCATCGATATCTACACCGACAGCAGCTATGTCCGCGACGGCATTACCAAATGGATTTTCGGCTGGCAGAAACGTGGCTGGAAAACCGCCGATAAAAAGCCGGTCAAGAATGTGGAACTATGGCAACGTTTGCTGCAAGCCCTTGAACCACATAAGGTCGAGTGGCACTGGGTCAAGGGTCATGCCGGTCACCCGGAAAACGAAAGATGCGACGAATTGGCCCGCCAAGCCGTGCCCCGATAACGAATTTTTCGCGGTTATCGGGAAAATTGCTTGAAGCTGAGGGACTTCGCTACAAGATAAATAGCTTTGCTGGCTTGTGTCAGATAATTGAATGTTTAACGAAATCAAACTTGCGTTTTCATCAAGTTGCGGTTTGACTTGAGACTAATTCAAGGGGGTGTTGGCACCCATACAAAGGTCGAGTACATTATATTCGACTAGCCTAAAGTGGGTGTCAGGGAGAGAACGCTTGTCACGCGGATCGTACGGGTTTTTACAACGAAAGTCCTTGAGCAGTCGGCTGCTGTTTATCGCATTGCCGCTTGTTTCGCTGTTCTCGCTCGCGCTTTTCATCGTCTTTGGCTATGTCAGCTACAAGGTGCTGCGCGACGACCTGAATGGCAAAGTCGAACAGACCGCCGACATTAACGCCCGCGTTCTGGCGACACCTTTCTGGTATCTCGACGTCGATAATATTGAATCTGCCCTCAACGCCATGGCGCGCGATCGCGACATCGTTGCTGTGCAGGCACTGGGCGCAGACGGCACCGAATTTGCCCATACCGGTGTATCGCAATCCGAATTGACCGACACGCTTCGCCTTTCGCGCCGTGTCTATTTCGAACGCAACAACGTCCGCCATGACGTTGGCGAACTGGTCATTTACTTCACCGACGCACGTGTTCAGGACTTGCTGTTCCGCCGTATTGCGATCGACATGATCCTGTTCGGGCTTTTGATCTCGGTCGTGGCCGCAAGCCTTCTGATCGCCAACAAACGCTCGATCAAGGAACCGCTTAACCGACTGCTGCATTCCATCCGAATGACCAAGCACGGCCGTCTGCGCCGTCCGGTGGAATGGAACAGCTCGGACGAACTCGGCCTTCTGATCCGCGAATATAATGAAATGGTCGCCCTTCAGGGTCAGGCGCAGGAAGAGGCCCAGCGTAAACAGGCCCTGCTGGAAGCTACCCTTCACAATATCGGTCAGGGCATCTGCCTGTTCGATCAGGACCTGAACCTGATGGTCTGGAACGAACGCTATATCGAGTTGCTGAACCTGCCACGCGATCTGGTCAAGGAAGGCACACCGCTTTCCGATATCCTGCGCTATAACGGCGAACGTGGTGAATATGGCGATGTCAGCATTCAGGCGCTGATTTCCGACCGCGTTGCGATTGCCCGTCGCCGTGAACCCTATCGCATGGAACGTACCCGCCCGAATGGCCGCGTCATTCAGGTCGATCACAACCCGATGCCGGGCGGCGGTTACGTTGCGACCTACACCGATATTACCGAACGTAAACAGACCGAAGCGCGCATGCGTCACCTTGCGGTCCATGACGTTCTGACCAGCCTGCCCAACCGCACCCTGTTCCTTGACCGCCTGCGTCAGGCGCTGCTTTCGGCCCGTCGTTTCCAGCGCGGCGTGACGGTTCTGTTTGTCGACCTTGACCGGTTCAAGGACATCAACGACCACTTCGGCCACGATGTCGGCGATCTGATGATCCAGGAAATGGGTCAGCGGCTGTCGCGCATCATCCGGGATTCGGATACCGCCGCCCGCCTTGGTGGCGATGAATTCGCAATCATCCAGACCGACGTCCAGAACATCGAAGACACCATCGCCCTTGCCCAGCGCATCATTGACGAGCTGTGCCAGCCATTTGATTGCCGCGGCATCCGCCTGCATTCGACCGCCAGTGTCGGCATCACCCTGTTCCCGGAAGACGGCGAAAACCCCGAACAGCTGGTCAAGAACGCCGATATGGCGATGTATGCCGCCAAGGCCGAAGGGCGAAACAATTACCGCTTCTTCCTGCCGTCGATGCACGAACGGGTCAAGGAACGCAAAACCATCGAGGAAGATCTGCGCAACGCGCTCGAACACGATCAGCTCGAACTTTACTATCAGCCGAAAATCGATTGCCGCACCGAACGCGTCGTCGGTGCCGAGGCGCTTGTCCGCTGGCATCACCCGGAACGCGGCCTGATCCTGCCGGGCGAATTCATTTCCGTTGCCGAGGAATGCGGCCTGATCAACCGTCTGGGTGCATGGGTTCTTGAAAAGGCCTGCCGTCAGACACGCATCTGGCGCGACTCAACACTTTCCGATCTTCGGATTGCCGTCAACCTGTCCCCGGCACAGTTCCAGGATGCCGAACTGGTTGATAGTGTGACCAAGATCGTCAAGGAAACCGCCCTGCCGCATGGCACGCTGGAACTTGAAATCACCGAATCCATTCTGATGAACAACCCGGAAAAGGCGGTCTCCACGCTCAAGGAACTCAAGGAACTTGGCGTTCTGATCGCGATTGATGATTTCGGCACCGGCTATTCGTCGCTGAACTATCTCAAACGGTTCCCGGTGACCTCGATCAAGATCGACCGTTCATTCGTAAACGACATTCATGTCGATGTCGATGACAAGGCCATCGTCGATGCGGTCATCGGCCTTGGTCACAGCCTCAACCTCGAAGTCGTTGCCGAGGGCGTGGAAGAAGTCGAACAGCTTGTCTATCTGCAGGAAAAGGGCTGCGACTTTATCCAGGGCTTCCTGTTCTCCAAGCCATTGCCCGCCTCGACCTTCGAAAGCTGGGTCAACGAGCGGCATGGCACCGAACAGGAAACCGTCTCAGCCAAGTCCTGATCCGGGCACATCCAAAAAAAATCGGTCGCACCCGTTGTTGGGTCCGACCGGTTTTTTGTCAGATGGTTCTGCCCGCATGGACGTTAATAAAGGGCGGCATCCCCATGTGCGTCTCCGGCACCATTTGATGAAACGGCTGGTTTGTCAGATGACTTGCGATCCACAAGATCAACAATCTCGGAAATCACCTTGGCCAACTGATAATCCTTGGGGGTATAGACCGCCGAAACCCCCATCTGGCGCAGCACCAGCATATCAGCTTCCGGGATAATCCCGCCGACAACGACCGGGATATGACCAGCCCCTTGGGCACGCAGCCCGTTGACCACTTCACGCACCAGCGGCACATGCGACCCGGACAAGATCGAAAGTCCGATGACATGCGCGCCGTCTTCAATCGCGTTGCGCACCAGTTCCTCTGGCGTCCAGCGAATGCCTTCATACAGCACCTCGATCCCGGCCTCACCCGCCTTGACCGCAATCTGTTCGGCCCCGTTGGAATGACCATCCAAACCCGGCTTGCCCACCAGCATTTTCATGCGTTCACCAAGTTTGTCGGAAACCTCATCAACGCGTTTGCGCAAATCCTGAAGGTTTTCCGCATCCCCGGTCACGATCATCGATGTAATCCCGGTCGGGGCGCGATATTCGCCAAACACGTCGCGCAGGGTTTCCGACCACTCGCCTGTGGTGACCCCGGCATGGGCACAGGCAATGGAACTTTCCATGATATTGCGGCCTTCACTGGCGGCTGACTTCAAATCGGTCAGTGTGGCATCGACTTCGGACTGATTGCGCTCGGACCGCCAGCCTTTAAGTTTTTCGATCTGGTCCTGTTCGGCCATGTCATCGACGGTCAGGATTGATTTCTCTCCCGATGTCAGCGGTGATGGTTCGGTTTCGGTAAAGGCATTCACACCGATCACTTTTGTCAGGCCGCTTTCAATATCGGCCAGACGCAGCGCGTTGGACCGCACCAGCTCCTGTTTCATATAGCCGCGATCCACTGCGGCAATCGCCCCGCCCATCTCATCAATCTTTGCAAGTTCTGCCCGCGCCCCTTCCTTAAGCGCACCGACCTTGCGTTCAATCGCCGGGTTACCGTCAAACAGGTCTTCATATTCCAGAAGATCAGTTTCATAGGCCATGATCTGTTGCAGGCGCAGCGACCATTGCTGATCCCACGGACGCGGAAGGCCAAGGGCCTCGTTCCAGGCGGGCAGCTGCACGGCGCGCGCCCGCGCATTCTTGGACAGAACCACCGCCAGCATCTCGATCAGAATACGATAGACGTTGTTTTCCGGCTGCTGTTCGGTCAGGCCCAACGAGTTGACCTGAACCCCATAGCGGAACCGGCGATATTTGGCGTCTTCGATGCCGTAACGATCGCGGGTGATTTCATCCCAAAGTTCGCAGAATGCCCGCATCTTGCAGATTTCAGTAACAAAGCGAATTCCGGCATTCACAAAGAACGAAATGCGTCCGACCACCTTGGCAAAGTCTTCTTCGGGCACCTGACCCGAATCGCGCACTGCATCCAGAACCGCAATCGCGGTTGCCAGTGCATAGGCCAGCTCCTGCTCGGCCGTCGCCCCGGCTTCCTGCAAGTGGTAGGAACACACATTCATCGGGTTCCATTTCGGAACCTCGCGATAGGTAAAGGCCGCGACATCGGTAATCAGCTTAAGGCTGGGTGCCGGCGGGAAGATATAGGTCCCGCGTGACAGATATTCCTTGATGATGTCGTTCTGGGTCGTGCCCTGCAGGCTGGCGCGCGCGGTGCCCTGCTTTTCGGCCACCGCAATATAAAGCGACAAAAGCCAGGCGGCGGGCGCGTTGATCGTCATCGACGTGTTCATCTGATCAAGCGGGATGCCGTCAAACAATGTCATCATGTCACCCAGATGCGACACCGGAACGCCAACCTTGCCGACTTCGCCACGCGCCAGAACATGGTCAGAATCATACCCCGTCTGGGTCGGCAGATCGAAGGCCACCGAAAGCCCGGTCTGCCCCTTTGCCAGGTTCTGACGATATAGCGCATTCGATGCCTGTGCGGAGCTATGCCCGGCATAGGTCCGGATCAGCCACGGGCGATCGCGTTCCGGCTTTGCTGCGTTGCGCTTGTTTTCCATCGACATCGCGACCTCTTGTATTTTTATTACTCAATGTCTTTACGATAATTACGTCTGAACGTTATTAAATTATCTACTAGACATCACTTGGGTAATTATATAACAATTTGTGCAACGCGATAAAAGCGAAAACAAATATCGCCCAGGTTATCCTTGCTGAAATTCCGCAGGAAACCGGGATATGCCCGGGGAAAATAAAATAAATTCCGTGGCTTGGAGGATCCGTCGACCGCAACGCAGCATTGGTAATTTAATTACCCTGCAAACCGGATCGACCCCGAACAAGGAGTGAAGGCCATGAATACGTCTGCTGAAGTGCTGCCTTTCCGTGGCGGTCAGGAAGAAAAAGATCTTTATGAAATTGGCGAAATCCCGCCACTGGGCCATGTGCCAAAGAATATGTATGCATGGGCGATTCGCGAAGAACGCCATGGCGAACCCGATACGGCCATGCAGTGCGAAGTTTTGCCGGTGACCCAACCCGACAGCCATGAAGTGCTTGTTCTCGTGATGGCAGCCGGGGTGAACTATAACGGTGTCTGGGCATCCCTTGGCAAACCGATCTCGGTCTTCAATGTCCATGATTGCCCGTTCCATATTGCCGGATCGGATGCATCGGGCATCGTCTGGGCGGTTGGATCGAAAGTCACCCGTTGGAAAGTCGGCGACGAAGTGGTCATTCACTGCAACCAGGATGACGGCGACGACGAAGAATGCAATGGCGGCGATCCGATGCTGTCCCCGACCCAGCGTATCTGGGGCTATGAAACACCGGACGGATCCTTCGCCCAGTTCACCTGCGTTCAGGCACAGCAGCTCATGCCGCGTCCCAAACACCTGACCTGGGAAGAAAGTGCGTGCTACACGCTAACCCTTGCCACCGCATACCGTATGCTGTTTGGCCATCGCCCGCATATCCTGCGTCCGGGGCATAATGTGCTGGTCTGGGGCGCATCGGGTGGTTTGGGCTCGATGGCGATCCAGCTGATTACAACGGCCGGGGCCAACGCGATTGGTGTCATTTCCGATGAAACAAAGCGCGACTTTGTTCTGGGACTGGGTGCCAAGGCCGTGATCAACCGCAAGGATTTCAATTGCTGGGGACAGCTTCCCACCGTCAACGGCCCGGAATTTGGCGACTATATGAAAGAAGTCCGCAAATTCGGCAAGGCGATCTGGGACATCACCGGCAAGGGCAATGACGTCGACATCGTCTTTGAACATCCGGGCGAACAGACCTTCCCGGTATCGTGCAACGTTGTAAAACGCGGCGGCATGGTTGTGTTCTGTGCCGGCACCACCGGCTTTAACCTGACCTTTGATGCGCGCTTTGTCTGGATGCGGCAAAAACGTATTCAGGGCAGTCACTTCGCCAACCTGAAACAGGCGGCACAGGCCAACAAGCTCGTGATCGAACGCCGTCTGGATCCGAGCATGTCTGAAGTGTTCAGTTGGGAAGACATTCCGCGCGCTCACATGAAGATGATGCGCAACGAACACAAACCCGGCAACATGGCCGTTCTGGTTCAGGCAAAACGCCCGGGCATGCGTACCCTTGAAGAAGCAGTCGAAGGCTAGTCCCACATTAATCTTCGACTGATAGCTGGCACCCCGCGCGCATTCTCGCCCGATCTGCGCATGGGGTGCCACCACCCTTTATGCTTTGATGCATTCATAACTGATCCGCGCAATCGCCCCACAGGATTGCACGACGAGGACCTGATCCGAGGACCCGAAGAATGACGAACAACGCCCTTTTGCCTGACCTCGAACGTTTGTGCGATGACGCCCTTGCCGCGCTCAGCCCGGTTTATGACGCGGCCGAATATGCGCTGCGGACTGCTGTAACGGTCGATGGCCGGGTCAATGCCGATGCCTTTGATGACAACCAGTTTGCCGCACACGGCTTTGCCTGGTTCACCACCTATGTCACCGCCCTTGGCCAGATGAAGGCATGGGCAAATCGCCTTAAGGATCAGGGCAAGTTCGGCAATCTCGAACAACTGATCCTGCAATCGGCGTTTGGGGAATATCTGGCCCAGATCATCGGTGGCATTCCGATGTCACAGGGCGAGATCATCCGTCTTTCGACCCTTGGCGTTTCTGATGACCTGATTGCATCCCTTGCTGCCAACCCATCGGTTGCGACCCTTGCACGCGGTGGCAATTCCGATGCCACGCGCCGGGCGATTGCCGCTGAAATCGAAGACAGCCTTGATACTGGTCGCTTTGGTGAAACCGGTCTTGAAGACGAAACCCTTGATATGGTGCGCGATCAATTCCGCCGGTTCGTTGAGGAAAAGGTCTCGCCGCATGCCCATGGCTGGCACGAACGTGACGAACTGATCCCGATTGAAATCGTCAATGAAATGTCCGAACTCGGCGTGTTCGGCCTGACCATCCCCGAAGAATTCGGCGGCCTTGGCATGGGCAAAACCGCGATGTGCGTTGTCACCGAGGAACTGTCGCGTGGCTATATCGGTGTCGGGTCGCTTGGGACACGTTCGGAAATTGCCGCCGAACTGATCCGCCTTGGCGGGACCGACGCGCAAAAGGAACACTACCTGCCCAAACTGGCATCGGGTGAAATCCTGCCGACTGCCGTCTTTACCGAACCCAACAATGGATCGGATCTCGCACACTTGCGCACGCGTGCGGTCAAGGATGGCGATACCTATAAGGTCACTGGCAACAAGACATGGATCACCCATGCCGCGCGGTCTGACCTGATGACGCTTCTGACCCGCACCAACCCCGACGAGTCCGGTTATCGCGGCCTGTCGATGCTGCTGGCCGAAAAGCCACGCGGCACCGATGAGAACCCGTTCCCGGCCGATGGCATGTCAGGGGGCGAGATCGAGGTGCTTGGTTATCGCGGCATGAAGGAATACGAGCTTTCCTTTGACGGGTTCGAAGTCCCGACCGAGAACCTTTTGGGTGGCGAAGAAGGCCAGGGCTTCAAACAACTGATGGCGACCTTTGAGTCGGCCCGTATTCAGACCGCAGCCCGCGCTGTCGGCGTGGCCCAGAACGCGCTTGAGATCGGCATGCGCTATGCCAAGGATCGCATCCAGTTTTCCAAACCGCTTTATGCCTTCCCGCGCGTCTACGGCAAAGTCGCATGGATGGTGGTCGAAACCATGATCGCCCGCCAGCTGACCTACTTCTCGGCCTTTGAAAAGGATCAGGATATCCGCTGCGATATCGAGGCCGGCATGGCCAAGCTTCTAGGCGCACGCGTCGCCTGGTCGAATGCTGATAACGCCCTGCAGATTCACGGCGGCAACGGCTATGCGCTCGAATATCAGATCAGCCGTGTACTGTGTGATGCGCGCATTCTGAACATTTTCGAAGGGGCTGCCGAAATTCAGGCACAGGTGGTCACGCGCGGCATTCTGACCCGGTGAACGACATAACATTCTGAAATACTGATGAAATTCTCATCCGAACCGTGGCCCCTGTGAACAACGAGGGCAAACTTGGCCCGCCAACACTGGCGGGCCTTTTTCCATATCAACCTAAAGTATGATATATTTTGGACTTACCAGTAGTGATACACTCCCCAAAAGCACACACAGACCACTGAAAGTCTGTGAAAAAATCGGGCCAAAAGGTCCGCCGGGAATAAGGGAGAGAATGGCAAATGAATCACAGCTCTGCAATGCCAGAAAGTACAATCTATGCGCGTATAAATGCCGCCACGGATTTGTTTGCGCAACATGGAGAACAGCTTGCAGAAAATCTGGTCACCGAACTGTTGGGGACCGGGCAAAGCAGTGCTGCGCCAAGTGATCCGCAACATCATGTTGCCGAACTGTCCCGACGTTTTGCAACACTGATCAATGCAAACAGCTCCGATGCATTCAACCAATGCTTTAACGAGCATGTTCTGGCCAATGCGGTCATCGGACTGGCTCCCGATCATATTGTACTGGCCTACCACAAGGTTTCAGCACTTTGCGCAACGCTTGCCGCGCGGTCCAAGGGCGGCACTGCCGCGGCTGATGCGGCGCGATGCCTGCTGATGGCGGATATGGGCAGCCTGATATCGGCGCGCCAGACCGTTTTGGCCAACCAGCGCTCCGCCTCTGAAATCCAGTCGATGTCGGAAATCATTGAACGCGAAACCGACAACATCATTTCCGAGGTCGGCTTCCAGGCCGGGCGCACCAATGACGTGGCGCAGGCCATGGAAAGTGACGCCAGTGAACTGTCCCAACTGGTCGAACGCATCACTGCCACCACGGAAGTCGCCAGCAGCAATGTCGCAACCGTGGCATCCGCGACCGAGGAATTGCAGGCATCCAGCCACGAAATTGCCGAACGCATCCACAAAACCAATGACATTGCCAGTCAGGCCGTCACCCGCGCCCAGGAAACATCCACCACCATGGGCAGCCTGTCGGAAACCGCGACCGAGATTGGCAAGGTTGTTGATATCGTCAAACGCATTTCCGATCAGACCAAGATGCTGGCACTCAACGCCACCATCGAGGCCGCGCGCGCCGGCGACGCTGGCAAGGGCTTTGCGGTCGTCGCCAACGAGGTCAAGAACCTCGCCACCCAGACCGAAAAAGCCATCCTTGATATCAACGCCCAGATCACCGCCATTCAGGGCGCCACATCCGAGGCGGTTACCGCGATTGAGGGCATCGGCGGCGCGATTGACGAAGTCAGCCAGCTTTCAAGCGATATCTCAGCATCGGTCGAGCAACAAACAGCGGCGATTGCCGAAATCTCGACAAGTGCGCAGGAAGTCTCCACCCACATGCAGGGCATTTCCGGCGACATCGAACTGGCCAGCCACAAGTCGCACAATGCCAGCCAGACGGCGGAAAACCTTCGCATTCTGTCTTCGAATATCCGCAATGATATCAACGAAATGGAAACGCGCTTCCGCATGGTTCTGCGCAGTGCAGACAACACTAACCGCCGTCACGAAGAACGGGTTCCGATTGCAGTTGATATCAAGGTCGACTTCGGCAACGGTGATGTGCGCCAGGGTGTCACCGCAGACATGTCGCTTGCCGGCCTGCTTGCGCGTATTGATGCCAGCGAAGATGACCGCAACAAAGCAATCACGATCACGATGACCGACGGCACCCGGCTTAAGGGGACGGTCAAAGCGTACTCGACACTCGGAACCCACATCCAGTTCACCGAAATCGACGACGAAGCAACCAAGGTCATCTTGGGATTGCTTAAGAAAACCCACGAACATGACGCCAAGATTGCCGACCTCGGCAAGCAATTGGCCGGCGAGTTGGGCAAGGTTCTTGAAGGCGGTTTGCGCAGTCACGAATTCACCCATGATGATCTGTTCAACACCCGGTACGAGCCGATTGACGGCACCGATCCCAAGCAGTTCATGACGCCGTATGTGCCCTTCACTGACCGCAATTTCACCCCGCTACAAGAAGCCATTCTTGCAAAGGACGAACATATCGTCTTTGCCGCCGGGGTGGATACCAACGGCTATCTGCCGACCCACAACAAGGTTTACAGCCAACCGCAAAGACCGGGCGAACCCGCCTGGAATATGGGCAACTGCCGCAACCGGCGCATCTTTGATGACCGTGCCGGTCTGATGGCCGGGCGCAACACCAAGCCCCACCTGCTGCAGACCTATTTCCGTGACATGGGCAATACCGTCGTCTTCATGAAGGAATGCGACGTGCCGATCATGGTCAATGGCGAGCAGTGGGGCAACCTTCGGATCGGTTACAAATCCTAGGCATTGCCAAACCAATCAGGATAACGAGCAAACGAAAAGCGGGCGGTTCCATCACGGACCGCCCGCACTCTATTCAACGCCAAACTCTGGTTTTCCTATCTGAAATCAAACAGCTCCTGATGGAAGGCATAGCTGTGCAATCCGGCTGCGACCAAATCGTTTTTGACATCTTCGCCAAATTGGCGCGGCCCGCAGAACCAGACTTGGGCTTCTTGCCAATGGGCCACATCAGAACGGATTTTCTCGCCGGTCAGAAAACCATCACGCGCATCGCGCCATTCACGCAACCGAACACCGGCACGCCCGGCCAGATCGTTGATCCGCGCCATCAATTCGGGATCGCAATGCGGCGCAACCTGATAAAAATCGATCTCAAGCTTTGCCGGATTGGCCACCAGATCTTCAAGCCAGGCAACAAACGGCGTCAGTCCAATACCCCCGGAAATCCAGATCTGATGGAGCTTTTCCCGATCCAGTACAAAGGTGCCATAAGGACCCTCAAGCGCCACCCGGTCGCCCGGCTTCAATGTTTCGTAAAGCGTGTTGGTATAGTCGCCGAGCTTCTTGGCGATAATGGTCAGGCCCGGAACCCCGTCACGCCAGGCAGACGCAATGGTAAACGGATGCGCTTCGTTGCTATTGCCAAACCGGACAAAGGCAAACTGCCCGGCAAGGTGGCCTTTCCAACCGCCATCTGATCTGATCGCGATCTGAAGCGATTTCATCTCCGGAAGATAATCAACCTCGATCACCTCGCCGGTGGATCGGCGCCCGGCCCCGATTTGGCCAAACAGAACAATGATGGATGACACCGTGCCCACCAGCAACATCACCGCCAAAACATAGCCAACCGGTGTTGCCCAGTTGGTGAAATCAAGCAAAACGATGCTGTGATAAACCAGCACTAGATAGATCACGGCCAGAACCGTGTGTGTTCTGGCAAACCAGCGATACGGAATGCGCTTAATCAACGCGATCAGGATCAAGGCAACGGCAACATAAAACGCCCATTCCCCGACCGTTTCCGCCAGCCCGCGCTGCTCATTAAACAACGATTGCGCCCAATGCAGGCCCGCCCCATCGGGCCTCGGTCCACGCCGCCCCCGCTCCAGAAGGCCAAGTGCAACACCCCATTTCGGTGCCATCCGCCAGGCCCAGTGCAGGGTCGCGACGACAAGCACAGCAATGCCAAGCCACTTGTGCTGGCGATACGCCTTGTCCAAGCCGCCCAACCGTCGCGTCAGCCACACAGGTCGAACCGACAACAACAAGATCAGGCTCATCATGCTGATCGCAAGGAAGCCAGAATACTGGACCATGAAATGGCGAAGGCTGATGAAACTGGATGCCGCAAAAAGATCGGGATTTGAAACCAGCCAGATACCGGTCACCGCCAGAACGAACCCAACAAAGACCTTTGAAATCGTTCTCATGACCGGCCTCCATCCTCAAATGAGTGATGCCGTGGGCGATTGAGCGCAAATATTTGCGCGCGCCCCGACATCAACCCGTTAAGGTTACCAGACCGCACTGGGTGGTTCGTTGCGATTCGTCAGTTCAGCGAAATAGATCAGCTGTGCGATTGCAGGATCGCTTGGGCAATTTCGCGTTCGACATCTTCCGGATAGGCATAAAAGCCCGGCTTGAACGACGTCGCCCCGCCCGATGCCAGCCAGTCGATCCCGCGGATCAGAATGGCCGAGAACGGATCAAACAGATCCTTGCCCGATCCCCCCATGCCGGGGGCGAGGTTCAGCAAGCTGCCCCGGTTCAGCAGATACACCTCGCGACTATTATCCAGCTCGAACCGTTCGATATGGCGGCGCATTTTCGTGCGCGTCTGGGTATCAAGCCATTTGACGTCAATCTCGGTATTGGAATGCCCGACATTGACCAGGATCGCGCCGCGACGGCACTGCTTGATCTGCGCCGCACCCAGAATGCCCGAAAGGCCGGTGGCGGTCACAATGATTGCGTTTTCTTTCAGGCCATCTTCAAGGCTGACAACCCGGCAGCCATGATGCTGCGCCTCAAGGGCACGGACCGGATCGCGTTCGGCGACAGACACCACCGCACCCAGATTGCGCGCCCGTTCGGCCACACCACGCCCGACCGGGCCAAAGCCGATCACAAGAACCGTGCGCCCATAAAGCGCAAGCCCCGTGACATTCGAAAAGACCGGCCACATTTCCTGTGCCACGTGGTGGCGGTTATGCAGGCGATCCTTGATCGCGATATCGTTCCAGTTAAAGACCGGGAAGGAATAATCAAGCTTCTCAACGCGATGCACACCAGTCGTGGTCGCTTCAAGCGCGCCATCGACCTTGTGGCCCTTCTTCACGAACGCCTCAATCAGCTCCCCGCCCATATCAGCAATGATGTCTGCGGGCTCGGACGACAGGATATCGATGCTTCGGGCATATTCATCGGGCGTCATGCCGGAAAAGGCATGGACCTCGACCCCATGGGCGGCAAGGTAGGCGGCGGCCGCGTCATCGGTGCTGTCAGGGTTACATGCGCCAACCTTGACCTTGGCGCCGGCCTTCACAAACGGCAGCAAGGTGGGAATGGTATCTTCAAGAACGTGCTGGAAACTGACGATGGTTTTGTCGCGCAGATCACGCTTGGCAACATAGTTTCCGTATTTCGCCGTCACCGGACAAATCACCTCGCGCCAGGCAAGGGTCTCGTCAGTGATCTGTTGGGCAAGGGCGGCGTCCTTGATGCGGCTGGTCATGAATTAGTCTCTTAACTTCGTGGGACAATGAATGCCCTCCTAATTAAGGCCAGCCTGACCGGATGAAAAGCATTTGTCTCCATCCGGTCAAAATCAACGGGGATTAATCGCGGGCCGGGATGTTCAGTCCACGCTGAACGGCCGGCCGATCAAGGCCGCGCTCCAGCCACGCCGGAACGTTTTTAAACTCGTGATAATCAACAAGACTACCCGCGTCATAGAAACCGATCAGGTTGCGCACCCAGCCAAGCGACGCAATGTCGGCAATGCTGTATTCATCGCCCATGATCCAGTCACGGTCCTCAAGGCGGGTTTCAAGCACGCCCAGAAGCCGCTTTGATTCCTTGCGATACCGATCCAGCGGACGCTTGTCCTCGATCTCCTTGCCGGCAAATTTGTGGAAGAAGCCAAGCTGGCCAAACATCGGGCCAAGCCCGCCCATCTGGAAATACACCCACTGGATCGCCTCGATCCGTTTGGCCGGATCGACAGGCAACAACTTGCCGGTCTTTTCCGCCAGATACTGAATGATCGCACCCGATTCAAACAGACCAAGCGGTTTGCCATTCGGTCCATGCGGATCAATGATTGCCGGGATTTTGCCATTCGGGTTCAGCGACAGAAATTCCGGGGTCCAGGTTTCATCCTCACCGATATTGATCAGATGCGGCTCATAGTCCAGACCGGTTTCTTCCAGCATGATTGAAACCTTCACCCCGTTGGGCGTCGGCAGGGAATAAAGCTGGATAACGTCCGGATTTTGCGCAGGCCAGCGTTTGGTAATCTCGAAGCTCGACAGATCAGCCATGATAAAGCCCTTTTGAAATCGTTATAGTGTTGACCATAACATTTAGATGATCCTTCGAAATGCGCCACCGGAAATCTGGCAACTTATTGTTTCCAGTCCGGTGCTCGCTGCTTTGGAACCTTGCAAAAAACAAAACCGGCCTGCTTAAAACAGACCGGTTTCGTCTTCTGCGACTGCTCGTACCAGGTGACTGCGAACCACCGATTGGCTTGAATTACCAGGCGCGGTATTTCAGGAATTTACCATCAAGGGTAATGACAACGCGGTCGCCCTTCGGGTCTTCCTTGCGTTCGATATACATTTCGTAGTCGATCGCGCTCATGATGCCATCGCCGAATTTCTCGTGGATGATTTCCTTGATGGTTTCGCCGTACACACCAACGATTTCATACAGGCGATAGATCGCAGGATCGGTCGGCACGGCCTGATCCCAGATCTTCATCGGGCATTCCTGCATGACAGCCGATGCTTCAGGCGGCAGGTCAAACAGGGCGACCAGCATGTCGGCCTTGTCCTTTGGCGCGGAATTCATGCCAAAACAGACCGAAGTCGTCCACACCGGCGACATGCCGATTTTGCTGGCAACTTCTTCCCAGCCAAGGCCTTTGGCCTTTTTGGCTTCGATGATCATTTCTTTGACATCTGCTTTTTTCACAGCTTTTCTCCTTCTAAGTAATCAGCGTGCAGGTGATTTATTCCACCGGGCTGGTGGCCGGTTTGCGGTTGTCTTTGGGATCTGAAACCACCCCATGTGCGCCAAAACGCACGATGGATGGCTCGCTTGGCGTGCCTTCCTCCTGCTTGCCGGCAAGCGCCTTTGAGCGGGTGGCAAGGAATTCGACCAAGTGGTTTCGGATGTCGTAATAGTCGGAATGGTGAATGATGTTGGCCCGTTCGCGCGGGCGCGGGATATCGACCTGAACCGATTCTGCGACACGGGCATAGGGCCCGTTGGTCATCAGCAAAATACGGTCAGCCAACAGGATGGCTTCATCCACATCATGGGTGATCATAAACACCGTCTGGTCCGATCCCGACCAGATGCGGATCAATTCATCCTGAATGCTGCCACGGGTCAGGGCATCAAGGGCCCCGAACGGCTCATCCAAAAGCAACAATTCCGGCTGGATCGCAAAGGCACGCGCGATCGACACACGCTGACGCATCCCACCCGACAATTGCGACGGCTTGCGAAGCTCTGCCCCGCCAGCCAGCCCGACCATTTCCAGATACTTCATCGAATGATCGTGAACCTGTTTCTTGCTCCAGGATTTGTATCGGGCCTGAACGGCAAAGGTGACGTTCTTAAGCGCTGATAACCACGGCAGCAGGGAATAGTTCTGAAACACGATCCCGCGATCAAGGCTGGGACCCGACACTTCCTTGCCATTCATGATGACCGCCCCTTCGGTCGGCTCATCAAGACCAGCCAGAATGTTCAGGATTGTCGATTTGCCACAGCCGGAATGGCCGATGATGCAAACAAACTCCCCCTTCTCGATCCCCAGATTGACGTTTTCAAACACCGTCAGGGCTTCACCGCCCTTGGGTGCCTGAAAACGTTTGGTCAGGTTCTGCAAACTCAGGAATGGTTTCGACATATCAGGTCTCCTTATTCCTGGTACTGCACAAGACGTGCGCAGTAGGCAAAGGCGGTATCAAGCAACATGCCGACAACACCGATCATCAGGATCGAGAACACCACGCTGGTCAGATCAAGGTTGTTCCATTCGTTCCAGACGTAGTAGCCAATCCCCGTCCCGCCCACGAGCATCTCGGCTGCGACAATCACAAGCCATGCAATGCCGATTGAAATCCGCATGCCGGTCAGGATGGTCGGTGCCGCAGCCGGCAAGATGACGATCCAGGCGGTTTTGAGCGGGCCCAGTTCATGGGTGCGCGCCACATTGACCCAGTCCTTGCGAACCCCGGCCACACCAAAGGCTGTGTTGATCAACATCGGCCAGATCGAACAGATAAAGATCACAAAGATCGCCGATGCCTGACTGTCCTGAATGACAAACAGCGCAAGTGGCATCCATGCCAGCGGGGAAATCGGGCGAAGGACCTGAATAAACGGATCAAGCGCCTTGTACATCAAGGGCGACATCCCGATCAGGAATCCGACCGGAATGGCAATTGCCGCCGCAAGGAAATAACCGCTCAACACGCGATAAAGCGAATAACCGATCTGGATACCAATGCCCTTGTCGTTGGGACCGGCGTCATAGAACGGATTGCTGAGCTCTTCCCATGCCTTGGCGATCACGTCCGAGGGGGGCGGCACAGCGGCCTTTGGCTCTGCCCCGCCCATCAGAAGTTCATATTCCGTAAGTTCGCCAGCGAGTTGTTGTTTTGGGCTGGCGGCCTCCCAAAGACCAAGGAAGACCGCCAGCAGTACAAGTGACAACACCAACGCCCTGGCATTGAGCGATGCCAGCATATCAGCTTACCCCTTTGCCGATGGCAAAGCTGTTGACATAGGCTTCAGGCTGATCGGGATCGAACGTCTTGCCCATGATGGTATAGCTTTTGTAAGTCTCGGTCGGCGCTTCATAGCCAAGCTCTTTCATGATCTTGGCGCAATCGCTCGCGACATAGACTTCTTCGGCGATCTTCTTGTAATCGACATCGCCCTCGATATAGCCCCAACGTTTCATCTGGGTCAGAATCCAGACACCCATCGAGTGCCACGGGAACGGATCGAAATCGATGCGATCCGGGACGTTTTTCACTTCGCCCAGACCATCGGCGTAACGGCCGGTCAAGACTTGCTCGATCACCGGAACCGGCTGGTTCAGATAGTTGGCCGGTGCGATGGCAGCCGAGATTTCCTTGCGGTTTTCCGCCTTGGCGGCGTACTGGGTCGCGTCCACGATGGATTTCAAAAGCGCGCCATAGGTGTTCGGAAGTTCTTCTGAAAACGCCTTGGAACATGCAAATGCACAGCACGGATGGCCTTCCCAGATATCTTTGGTCAGCGTGTGCAGGAAGCCGATCTTTTCCCAAACCGCACGCTGGTTAAACGGATCCGGTGACAGATAACCATCAAGGTTACCAGCACGCAGGTTTGCAACCATCTCGGGCGGCGGAACGACACGGATCTGGATGTCTTTATCCGGATCCAGGCCATGCTCGGCGACGTAATAACGCAGCAGGAAGTTGTGCATCGAATATTCGAACGGCACACCGAACTTGAAGCCCTTCCACTGCTTGGGATCACGTTTATCAAGGTGATCGTTATGCAGGACAATCGCCTGACCATTGATGTTTTCAACGGCCGGCATCAGGAACGGCGTTGCGGTCGAACCGGCCCCCATCGAAATCGCCAGCGGCATCGGGGTCAGCATGTGCGACGCGTCATATTCATTGTTCAATGACTTGTCACGCGCGACCGCCCAACCGGCTGTCTTGATGACATCAACATCAAGGCCGTATTTCTCATAAAAGCCCATCGGCTGGGCCATGATGATCGGCGTTGCGCAGGTGATCGGCACAAAGCCGATATTCAATTTGGATTTTTCCGGCGTGCCCAGATCATCAAGGATGGCCGCCTTGACCTTGTCGATTGGCAGGACCGAGGCAAGGGCTGCCATCATGGTGCTGCCACCGACCATCTTGGCAAACGAACGACGCGAAATATCGTTGTGACCAAACACCGAACGCACAATTGCGCTGTCGATGGCACGATCAAGCATTTCTTCGCTGCTTTCCGGCGTTTTGGCATCCATATCGCCCATATCACTATGGGCCGGCATGGTGGCCAAATCGTGTTTTACGCAATGGTCATGGTCTTTATGTGATGCATGTGTATGCCCATCTTTTGACGAACAGACATCACAGCCGCATGATTTGCTGTGACGCAGATCGGTATCGCCACTAAATGGATTGCCCAGACTTTTGACTGACATGTGATCACCCCCTGTGTTGTTACGCCGCCAGAAAGGCAGCACCAGATGTTCACAGTCCCTACAGCAACGGGCGTGCCATTTTGTGCAATGCGTCATTTTTCGTTGAAAACGCTGGACTCTTGCGCCTTTGAATGAGACGCTAGCCACATACGAAAAATCGTAATTCACGAAATATCGTAGTAAATATTACGATATTTCGTAGGAGTGTGTGATGAGGATCAGTGAAATCAATCCCCTACCGGTGATGATTGAAAACCTGCACTTGCAGGCATTGCTCGCCCACACCCATCCAACCTTGCTCATTCACCCCAAAACGGACCGGATTGTCTTCGCCAATCAGGCCGCTGCGAACCTGTTGGGGCGCAGCATCGAAGAACTTCTGGCAACCTCGATGAGTGCGCTGCACAAAGGTCAGGTGCCCAGTCTGGTCGTATTTAGCGAGGCCGCCTTTTATCACGGATTTGCCTGGACCCGCGGGCTGGACCTGACCCGTCCGGACGGCACGGAACTGAAACTCGAGCACGAAGCCCGGCCGCTCATTCTGGACGGCGAAGACTATCTGACCGTCACGATTTCCGATCTCGATGCCCGCCATCGTCGCGATGTGGACTCCGAGGCCGATGATTACCTTCGCGAAGGCATCGCCGAATGGCGCCGTGCCGAACGGTTTTTCCGCGAGATTGAACGCGAAAACCAGCTGATCCTGGGTGCCGCTGGCGAAGGCATTTACGGGGTTAACAGCGACGGCATCACGACATTCGTCAATCCGGCGGCCGAACGCATGTTGGGCTGGACGGCCGAGGAACTGGTTGGCCGCGAAATCCATTCGATCATCCACCATTCGCACGTCAATGGCGATCCCTATCACGCCGAACAATGCCCGATTTACAACGCGTTTCGCGAAGGCATCGTCAGGCGGGTTGATGACGAGGTCTTCTGGCGCAGCGACGGCAAACCCATCCGGGTGGAATATACCTCCACCCCGATCCGTGACCATGGGCTGGTGATCGGGGCGGTGATTGTTTTTCGCGACATCACCGAACGTAAAATTGCCGAGGAAAAGCTGCACGCCGCCCTTGCCGAGGTCGACCGGCTGCGTGAACGGCTGGAGCTTGAAAACGCCTATCTGCAGGAAGAAATCCTTTCAACCAACAACCACCATGAAATCATCGGCCAGTCCGATGCCATTCAGGGCGCACTCAAACAGATCGACCTTGTCGCGCCCACCGATGCCAACGTTCTGATCACTGGTGAATCCGGTACGGGCAAGGAACTGATTGCGCGCGCCATCCATCAGGCCAGCGCGCGATCCGATCGCGTTCTGGTGCGCGTGAACTGTGCTGCAATCCCGCATGAACTGTTTGAAAGCGAATTTTTCGGCCATGTCCGCGGTGCCTTTACCGGTGCCGTGCGTGATCGTGTCGGGCGGTTTGAATTGGCTGATGGCGGCACGCTATTTCTCGATGAAGTCGGGGAAATCCCGCTGGAACTTCAGGGCAAGTTGCTGCGTGTTTTGCAGGATCAGAAGTTCGAACGCATCGGCGAAGAACGCACACGCGAGGTCAATGTCCGCCTGATTGCCGCCACCAACCGCGACCTAAAGGAAGAAGTCCGTCAGGGACGTTTCCGCGAAGACCTGTATTTCCGTCTCAACGTTTTCCCGATTGAATGCCGCCCCTTGCGCGAACGGCCCGACGATATCCCGCCGCTTGCATCGCACTTCCTGCGCAATATCTGTCAGCGTCTTAATATCGCCCAGCCGACACTCACCAAGGGGCAAGTCCGCACCCTGCAAAACTATGGCTGGCCGGGGAATGCGCGTGAACTGGAAAACGTCATCGAACGCGCTGCGATCCTGGCCCATGACGGCAAGCTTCATTTCGACCTGCCCGAACAGGGCGGGCGCGACAGCCGCAAATTAGCAGCGCCGACGACAGAGCCCGACAGCAAACCTGAAAAAACCGTACTGACCCGGGGTGAGCTGCGCCAGACTGAATATGACAACATCATCCATGCGCTGACCATGACCAAGGGCAAGGTGTTTGGGGAAAATGGTGCGGCCGCCCTTCTCGATATCAAACCAACCACGCTGGCCTCGCGTATCAAGAAATTCAAAATCGACCGTCGCAGCTTTGCGGCAAACGAAACCATCGACTAATTGCCAAAATTGCCATCGTCTGGTTGCCTGTTGCGTGCATTTGGCGCAGCATGTCGCCGCCGGGCGGGGTATAAGGCAGCAGGCAGAAACAGGGAAGAAACAGGAATGGCTGGTTTTTTACAGATTGGTGTTTTGCTTGCGATGGCAGCTGTCGCTGGGGTCCTGATCATGGGCATCGTTTCGATGGCACGCGGCAAGGATGCGCGCAAACAAAACAAACTGATGCAAATGCGCGTCCTTTTGCAGGGCCTGGCCCTGTTGCTACTTTTCATTCTGTCGCTGATGGCGGTCGGTTCCTAAGCCAGGCATACGCCTTGAACACACAAACCAGGATTACGGACGGCACATGGTTCAACTGACTCGTATCTATACAAAATCCGGTGACAAGGGCAAAACCGCCCTTGGCAATGGCACGCGCGTTGCCAAAAATGATGTGCGCGTAGAGGCCTATGGCACCGTTGATGAAACCAATGCCGTGATTGGTGTCGCCCGCCTGCATGCGGACGGCAACGTCGATGAGATGCTGGCCCGAATCCAGAACGATCTTTTCGATCTGGGGGCTGATCTGTGCACACCCGGCGATGGCAGCGATGATAACCCCGAACGGCCCGCCCTTCGCATCACCGCCAAGCAAACCGAACGCCTTGAGGCCGAGATCGATCAGATCAACGAAGCCCTTGATCCGCTGAAATCCTTTGTCCTGCCCGGTGGCAGTGCCCTTTCGGCACAACTGCATGTCGCGCGCACCGTTTCGCGCCGGGCCGAACGGCTGATTGTCGAACTGGCCGGGATCGAGACGATCAATCCCGAGGCCGTGCGCTATATCAACCGGCTGTCAGATCACATGTTTGTTCTCGCCCGCCATGCCAATAATGGCGGCAAGGATGATGTTCTCTGGAAGCCCGGGCTGACCCGATAAACTGACGTGATAACAAGATTATCGGACAAAATCCTTGTTCCCTTGCGGATTTTTGCCGTATCAAGACGGCGAAGGGCATCAAGATTTTCGTGAAGTAGTTGTCGTTAACGTCAACACCTTTACGTAAATTGACAACCTGCGTAGCACTACCTATTGTGCGTCGCGGGGAAAACATTACCATGCGGGCCAACGCAAACTGCCTTGGCAGGGAGCAAACCCGCAGTTTCGACAACAAAAACGAACAGGTCTGTCATGAAGGTTCTTGTCGCCGTTAAGCGCGTTGTGGATTACAACGTCAAGATCCGTGTCAAACAGGACCAGTCTGGCGTTGAGTTGAACAACGTTAAGATGTCCATGAACCCGTTTGACGAAATCGCCGTTGAAGAGGCCATCCGCCTCAAGGAAGCGGGCACCGCCACCGAAGTGGTTGCTGTGTCGCTCGGCGTTAAACAGTGCCAGGAAACCCTGCGCACCGCCCTCGCCATGGGTGCCGATCGCGGCATTCTGGTTGAAACCGAGGACGAACTCCAGCCGCTGGCTGTTGCAAAGCTCCTGAAAGAAGTCGTTGCCAAGGAAAGCCCGGATCTCGTGATCCTTGGCAAACAGGCAATTGACGATGACGCCAACCAGACCGGTCAGATGCTGGCCGCATTGCTGGATTGGCCGCAGGGCACCTTCGCGTCCAAGGTTGTCGTTGCTGACGGCAAGCTTGATGTCACGCGTGAAATCGACGGTGGTCTTGAAACCATCAAGATTGATCTTCCGGCAATCGTTACCACCGACCTGCGCCTCAACGAGCCGCGTTATGCGTCGCTGCCGAACATCATGAAAGCCAAGAAAAAGCCGCTCGATACCCTGAGCCCGGCCGACCTTGGTGTTGATACCGCGCCGCGCCTGAAAACCCTGAAAGTTTCCGAACCGGAAGCCCGTCAGGCAGGTGTCAAAGTTGCCGACGTCGCAGAGCTTGTCGACAAGCTCCGCAACGAAGCAAAAGTAATCTAAGCGGGGATCAATCAAATGAGCATTCTTGTTATTGCCGAACACGACAATACCGAACTGAAGGGTGGCACGCTTAACACCGTTGCTGCTGCTCAGAAAATCGGTGGCGACATCACTGTTCTCGTGGCTGGCGAAGGCTGCAAGGCCGTTGCCGAAGCCGCTGCCAAGGTCGAAGGTGTCTCCAAGGTTCTCCTCGCAGACAACGCAGCCTATGGCCACTTCCTTGCGGAAAACATGGCGGGTCTGGTTGGTGAACTGGCGGGCGATTACAGCCACATTCTCACCTCGGCTTCTTCGTCGGGCAAAAACTTCATGCCGCGCGTTGCTGCCAAAAAAGACGTCGCACAGATTTCCGACATCACCGATGTTGTCGATGCCGATACCTTTGTGCGTCCGATCTATGCCGGTAATGCCATGGCAACCGTACAGTCGACCGACAGCCTCAAACTGATCACTGTCCGTACCACCGGCTTTGATCCGGTCGCAGCCGAAGGCGGTTCTGCATCCATCGAAGACGTTGCTGTTGCATCTGATGCTGGCAAGTCGTCCTTCGTTGGTCAGGAACTGACCGAGTCGGAACGTCCGGAACTCACCGCCGCAAGCATCGTCATCTCTGGCGGTCGTGGCATGGGTTCGGGTGAAAACTTCCACCTGATCGAACCGATTGCCGACAAACTCGGCGCTGCAATTGGCGCTTCTCGCGCGGCAGTTGATGCAGGCTATGCCCCCAACGACTGGCAGGTCGGCCAGACCGGCAAAGTTGTTGCACCGCAGCTATACATTGCTGTAGGCATTTCGGGTGCTATTCAGCACCTTGCCGGCATGAAGGACAGTAAGGTCATTGTCGCGATCAACAAGGACGAAGAAGCGCCGATCTTCTCGGTAGCGGATTACGGACTTGTCGGTGACCTGTTCGAGGCCCTTCCCGCTCTGGCGAGCGAACTCGACAAATAATCTGATCCCCTTTAGGGTCAAGGCAACGCATACTCTTGTTTTGACCCTTGGGGACGAGTGGGGAACAAATGGCTTCGTTGGAAGATATCAAAACCATTGGCGTAATCGGCGCCGGTCAGATGGGCAATGGTATTGCGCATGTGATCGCACTGGCCGGTTACGACGTCCGAATTCTCGACATCTCGCAAGATGCCCTTGATAAGGCCATCGGCGTGATGGAAAAGAACATGGACCGTCAGGTCAAAAAAGAGATCATTACCGCAGCGCAAAAAGATGCGGCACTGAAACTGATCTCAACCGGAACGGAATATACCTTCCTGTCTGACTGTGACCTGGTCATCGAAGCGGCAACCGAGAACGAAGAGATCAAGAAACAGATCTTCAAGGCTCTGTGCCCGGTGCTCGGCCCGGAAGCGATCATCGCGACCAACACCTCTTCGATTTCGGTCACCCGTCTGGCGTCCTATACCGACCGTCCGGCGAAGTTCATGGGCATGCACTTCATGAACCCGGTGCCGCTGATGAAACTGGTGGAACTGATCCGTGGTATTGCCACGGACGAAACCACCTATCGCACCATTCATGAACTGACCAAAAAGCTCGGCAAGGACACGGCAAGTGCCGAAGACTTCCCGGCCTTTATTGTCAACCGCATCCTGCTTCCGATGATCAACGAGGCGATCTACACCCTTTACGAAGGTGTGGGGAATGTCGAGTCCATCGATACCGCGATGCGTCTTGGTGCGAACCATCCGATGGGCCCGCTGCAACTGGCAGACTTTATTGGTCTCGATACCTGCCTGTCGATCATGCATGTCCTGCATGATGGTCTGGCCGATACCAAGTATCGCCCGTGCCCGCTTCTGGTCAAATATGTCGAAGCCGGATGGCTTGGCCGCAAGGCTGGCCGTGGCTTCTATGACTATAGCGGCGACGAACCGACCCCGACCCGCTAAGCGGTTGCACGCCAGGACTGGCGTTACGACATCAAAGCCGCTGCCCCGCAGCGGCTTTTTTTGTTGCAATCCACGGCCCAACCATCTGGAATGGACCTTGCTCTAACCCGCGCAATCATGATGTCGGGAAAAATCAAACGGTTCTGGAGGCCGTCCGAACATGTATCTCGGAATTGATGTCGGCACATCGGCAGTCAAGGCACTACTGATTGACGAAAACTCGGTCACCCTTGCCGAGGCTGATGTCCCTTTACGCGTATCCAGCCCCAAACCGTTCTGGAGCGAACAAAACCCCACCGACTGGTGGGACGCAACCTTGCGCGCCATTGACGACTTGCACCGCCAAAACCCGTCGGCAATTGCCGCAAGCCGCGCGATCGGCCTGTCGGGCCAGATGCATGGCGCGACCTTGCTGGGTGCGGATGACAAGCCACTGCGCCCGGCGATCCTGTGGAATGATGGTCGCGCAACCCGCGAATGCGCCGAACTTGATGCCGCCCTGCCCGATCTGGGCCAACGCGCGGGTGTTGCCACCATGTCGGGCATGACGGCGCCCAAACTGATCTGGCTGCAAAAACACGAACCGGATGTTTTTGCCAAAATCAAAACCATCCTGCTGCCCAAGGATTACATCCGCTTTTGCCTCTCAGGCGACAAGGCAACCGAAATGTCGGATGCCGCAGGCACACTTTGGCTTGATGAACAAAGCCGAAGCTGGAACCAAAGTGCGATCGAAGCCTGTGGCCTGACCCGCGATCAACTGCCGCATCTGGTCGAGGGATCGGATATCACGGGCACGCTGCGCGCAACATTGGTCGACCGTTGGGGCATGCGGGACGACGTCATCATTGCCGGGGGTGGCGGTGATGCGGCAACCGGTGGCATCGGGGTCGGGGCGGTTTCCCATGGCGATGGCTTCATTTCGCTGGGCACCTCGTCGCAGATCTTTGTCGCCTCGGACAAATACCGTCCCAAACCCGAAGAACTCCTGCACAGCTTTGCCCACGCCATCCCGGACCACTGGTTCCAGATGGCGGTCCTGCTTAACGGGGCAAGTTGCCTGAAATGGGCGGCCGACCTTCTGGGCGAGGCCGACATTACGGCACTGCTCAACCGGGTCGAGGCACAGCACGACGCCCCGTCTGATATCCTGTTCCTGCCCTACCTCAACGGGGAACGCACACCGCACAACAATCCGCATGCCCGTGGGGTGTTCTTTGGTCTGGGCAGCGATACAGCCCGCGAAACCATGGTTCAGGCAGTGCTCGAAGGGGTCGGCTTTGCCCTCCGCGATGCCAAGTCCCGTCTGCACAAGGCCGGAACCCAGTGCGACCTGCCCGGTGTGATCGGCGGCGGTGCCCGCAGTCGCTACTGGATCAAGATGATTGCCGACATCCTGGGTAAGCCACTTGCCCGCTATGAGGGCGCGACCAAGGGCCCGGCCTTTGGGGCTGCCCGACTGGCCCGACTGGCCCTGACCAAGGAACCGGTTGCAGACGTTTGCGTCAAACCCGCAATCGAAGAAGTGATTGAACCTGACCTAACCCGCCATGATGCTTACCAGCCGCGCTTTGCCAAATTCCAGCGCATTTACGCTGCCTTGTCAGACGAATTCACCCCTGACTGACCGTCTGATCGCCTGATCAGACAGACCGGCTGCAACGCGGATCCATAACAATTTGATGATCTCGATAGATTTTGGCGACATCGCCCTTTAAACCCCTGATCTGAGAACAACATTAACTTAGTGGAATTCATTTATAAACGCGGACGATTATGACGATTGCAGTTGTTGGAAGCTCGAACTTTGATTTTGCGGCCCGTGTGGCGAAGCTTCCTGTTCGGGGACAAACGGTTTCCTCCCGGGCTTACAAGACCGGACCGGGCGGCAAAGGATGCAATCAGGCACTTGCCGTCGCCAGACTTGGTGTTTCCCCTGTCTTCATCTCCAAACTTGGCGATGACATGCTGGGCAAACAACTGATCGAAACCCTTGCGACCGAGGGGTTGGATACCACCAACCTGATCGTCGCCGACGAAGCACAAACCGGCATTGCCCTGATCTCGATCGATGAGGCGGGCGAAAACATGATCACGGTCGTGGGTGGCGCCAACATGACCATGACCCGAAACGACCTGCATGAAAAACAGGAACTCCTGCGCAACTGCGACTATCTGCTGTTGCAGCTTGAATGTCCGGTGGTGGCCATTGACTGCGCGATCAAATATGCCCGCGAAGGCAATGCAAAGGTCATTCTTGACCCGGCCCCGGTCGCCGATCTGGTCGTCATGCGCGACCTGCTGGCCCTGACCCACATCGTCACCCCCAACCAAAGCGAATGCTTGGCCCTCACCGGTATTGATCCGGTCGATGAGGCCACCGCAAGTAGCGCCAGCATCAAGCTGCATGACATGGGCCCGGAAACCGTCATCATCAAAATGGGCGGTGATGGTGCGTTCTATTCATCGGGCGGGCAAACCGGCATGGTTCCGGGCTTTGTGGTCAATACTGTTGATACGGTGGGCGCTGGCGATTGCTTCAATGCCGGGTTGGCTGTCGCCCTGCATGGTGGTCAGCCGCTCAAGGATGCCGTGCGCTTTGCCTGTGCCACCGGTGCGCTTTCCACCACCAACAATGGTGCAGCCGAGGCCGCACCCCGCCTTGCCGATGTTCTGTCGCTGATCGAAGGCAACGCCTAAGACTGCTCACTTGCGCTCAGGACGTCTGATCAATCAACTGATCGAAATAGGTAATGACCTCTGGCGCATCCCAACGCGCAATGCCTTCAAGTTTGCCGCGCAAATCACCCTTGGCGTCATAGACAAAACTGGTCGGAAGGCCGCGCGCCCCCATCTGGCGCGCAATCGCCCCACGCGGATCAAGAACGATATCAAGGTTCTCGATTCCATTGGTTTCAAAGAATTCGCGGACCGCATCCGCCCCGCCACGGTCCTGACTAAGGGCCAGAACACGAAACGGCTTATCGGCCATCTCGACCGCCAGGCGATCCAGATCGGGCATTTCCTTGACGCATGGCACACACCAGGTCGCCCACAGATTGACCAGAACAACCTGTCCTTTCAGGCTGTTAAAGGCGACCTCGTTGCCATTTTCATCGACAAACGCCAGATCTTCGGGCAAAGAACCCCCTTCGGATGGCATAACCATCTTTGAAAGTTCTTGCGGGAATTGCGTATCAGCAAAGGCAGGGGTTGCATAAATGCCCGAGATGGCGACAATCACGCCAAGTTTTACGTAACGAAGCAATGCTTTCACAACACCCACCTTTCCAAGACTGCGGATCACGATGACCGATCAAAACGCCACTGACCAGAAAAACGCAAACTCCCTTTGGGGCGGCCGCTTCGAAGCAGGCCCGTCAGCCATCATGGAAGAAATCAACGCTTCCATCGGCTTTGACAAACGCCTTTACGCCCAGGACATTCAGGGCTCGAAGGCCCACTGCGCCATGCTGGTCAAGCAGAACATCATTCCTGCTGAAGATGGCGAAAAGATCACCAACGGTCTAGACCAGATTCTTCAAGAAATCGAGAGCGGTGAATTCAAATTCTCCGCCGCCCTTGAAGACATCCACATGAATGTCGAAAGCCGCCTGCGCGAATTGATCGGCCCGGCGGCTGGTCGCCTGCATACTGCGCGCTCGCGCAATGATCAGGTCGCGACCGACTTCAAACTCTGGGTCCGTGACGTTGCGCTTGGCGATCTTGAGGTCGGCCTCAAAGGCCTTCAGGAAGCCCTGATTGCACAGGCTGAAACCCACGCAGAAACCATCATGCCGGGCTTCACCCACCTGCAGGCCGCCCAGCCGGTCACCTTTGGTCATCATCTTCTGGCCTATGTCGAAATGTTTGGCCGTGATCGCGGGCGTGTTGCCGATTGCCGCACCCGTATCAACGAAAACCCGCTGGGATCTGCGGCCCTTGCTGGCACCCCCTATCCGATTGATCGTCACATGACGGCAACTGCGCTGGGCTTTGATCGCCCGACGGCGAACTCGCTCGATGCGGTATCGGACCGTGACTTTGCGCTTGAATACCTGAATGCTGCTTCGATTGCCGCCATGCATCTGTCGCGCCTGGCCGAAGAAATGGTCATCTGGTGCTCGGCCCAGTTCCGCTTTATCGGCATGTCTGACAAATTCTCGACCGGCTCTTCGATCATGCCGCAAAAACGTAACCCGGATGCGGCCGAACTGATCCGCTCGAAAATCGGGCGTATTGTTGGCTGCTACAACGGCTTGATGCTGTCGATGAAGGGGCTGCCGCTGGCTTATTCCAAGGACATGCAGGAAGACAAGGAACCGGTTTTCCAGGCCCATGACCATCTTGGTCTGTGCGTTGCCGCCATGACCGGCATGATCGCCGACATGAAGGTGTTTGCCGACAATATGCGTGCCGCGGCCGGTGCGGGTTACACCACCGCCACCGACCTTGCAGACTGGCTGGTGGCCGAACTTGGCATGCCGTTCCGTGACGCGCATCACGTGGTTGGCGCGACCGTGAAACTCGCCGAAACCAAGGGCTGCGACCTTGATCAGCTGTCGCTTGAAGACCTGCAAGGCATCGAACCCAAAATCACCAATGCGGTTTATGATGTGCTGACAGTCGAGGCATCGGTTGCCGCCCGCCAAAGCTTTGGTGGCACCGCCCCGGTCCGGGTCAAGGAATCCGTTGCGGCCGCAAAGGAAAGGTTCCTCAAATGAACAGCAACCTGTTGAAACGCGGCACCGTCATCACGCTGGCCATCATGTTGGGGCTTTCAGTTGCGGCGTGCGGCAAAAAAGGCCCGCTCGAACCGCCGACCGACAAAGGTTATGAATATCCAAGGGATTACCCGGCCCAATGAACCATTTTGAATATATCAACGGCGAACTTTACGCCGAAGGCGTCTCGATCCGGGAAATGGCTGACAAGGTCGGAACCCCGTTCTTCTGCTATTCGACCGCGACCCTGGAACGCCATTACAAGGTCTATGCCGACGCATTTGACGGCCTTGATGCCACTGTGTGCTTTGCCGTTAAGGCAAACTCCAACCAGGCAGTCCTGAAAACACTCGCCAATCTTGGTGCGGGTGCGGACGTTGTTTCGGTTGGTGAAATGCGCCGTGCGCTGCGTGCAGGCATGCCCCCGGCAAAGATCATCTTTTCCGGTGTTGGCAAGGCCGATGCCGAAATGCGCGAAGCCCTTGACGCCGACATTGCCCAGATCAATGTCGAAAGCATCCCCGAACTGGTTGAGCTGAACCGTGTTGCCATCGACATGGGCAAAAAGGCGCGCATTGCGCTGCGCGTCAACCCGCATGTCGATGCCAAAACCCACGAAAAGATCGCCACCGGCAAGGCCGAGAACAAGTTCGGCATCGACTGGACCCGCGCGATCGAGGTTTACCGCGAAGCCGCCGCCATGGATGGCATCGAGGTTACCGGGATCGCCATGCATATCGGCTCCCAGCTGACCGACCTGGCCCCGTTCCGCGAGGCATTTACACGTCTGGCCGGTCTGGTTGAACAGCTGCGATCTGAGGGCATCGATATCCGCAATCTCGATCTTGGTGGCGGGCTTGGTATTGCCTATCAGGGCGAAACGCCGCCGCTTCCCGATGCCTATGGTCAGATGGTGCGCGAAACCGTCGGCCATCTTGGCTGTCACATCACGCTGGAACCGGGCCGTTTGATTGCCGGCAATGCCGGGATCATGGTGTCGCGCGTCATGTATATCAAAGACGGCGAAGCCAAACGCTTTGTCATTCTTGATGCCGCAATGAACGACCTGATCCGCCCGACACTGTATGGCGCCTATCACGAAATCATCCCGGTCGATGAACAGACTGACGGTGACAAGCAGGTCAAGGTTGATGTGGTCGGCCCGGTTTGCGAAACCGGTGATACCTTTGGCAAGGACCGCGACCTCCCCGATGATCTCAAGGCCGGTGATCTGGTCGCTGTCATGTCGGCGGGTGCCTATGGTGCGGTCATGTCGTCGACCTACAACACCCGTGCGCTGACACCCGAAGTGCTGGTCAAGGGCAACAACTTTGCCATCGTCCGTCCGCGTCAGGAAATTGACGATCTGATCAACATGGATCAGGTACCCTCCTGGCTCAGCAACGCATAAGACCGGCATTCCGTTTCGGTTTTTAACGCTTTCGGGGCGGCTGGCCATTTGTCAGCCGCCCTTTTATTTTGCCCAATCCCGTCGAATTGCTTGACCCGCCCCGCCAAAAGACCAAGCTTTAAAGAAGCGGGTTGTGCCAGAATGCCGGATACAACGCGCAATATGTCGGCAAGCAGGGCTCAAAGGCATGTCGTTGATACCACCCTATCCCAAGATGGAACGCCATGTGCGCAAGACGCGCTTGGTGATGGTGTGGGAATCTGTCTGGCCCTGTCTGATCCCGGCCCTTTCGATCGGACTACTGATCGTTGGTCTGACACTGACCGGAACGTTTGAACTTCTCCCCGCCACCGGGCACATCATGCTGCTGTCCGTCCTGTCGGTCGCGGTCATGGTTGCCGTGGTCGCGCCATGGCGCAATTTCAAAATGCCCACGCGCCGGGACGTCCTGCACCGGATCGAGGTGGACAACCATCTTGATAACAACCCACTGCAAAGCCTTGAAGATCACGTCCCCGAAACCGACGACCCACTGACCAGCTACCTCTGGCAGCGTCAACTGGGCCTGCATGAAGCCGCACTGGCGAAGCTTCGGCTATCGCGTCCTCTGCCCGCTATTACCCGCGTTGACCGCTTTGGCCTGACCGCCATTCCTGTGTTGCTGGTGTTTGTCGGCCTGATGACCGGCCTTGACCATGCCGAGGAACGCTTTTCAAAGGCCTTCAGCCCACTTCAGCGCCTTGGTGCCGCCGACTTCAGTGCCACCCTTTGGGTCACCCCACCGGCCTATACCGGGCAAATACCGCGCATCTTGCAGTTCAGTGCGCTGTCCGATACGGATACCACAGGTGCCCGCCAATCCGAAAACACAGGTAATGCGACCTCTGACAAGACCAGTGACGTCATCACTGTTCAGGTCCCGGCGGGATCGACCCTTGATGGCAGCATCACAAGCATCTGGGAACCGACCCTGACCACCCCGAACGGCACGCAATCCTTTACCGAGGGGGCCGAGAACAGCTATGTGCTGTCCACCGCAATCGACCAGCCCGGCCAATGGCGCATATCGGTCTGGGGCAATGATCGCCTGACTCTTGATATCGAATTGCTGGCCGATAATGTGCCTAGCCTGTCCTTCGTCAGCCCGCCGACCATCACCCGGCGCGATCATGTGCGCCTTGATTACGTCGTCAGCGATGATTATGGCCTTGATAGTCTTGATCTGGTGATCACGCCTGCGGCCGAAGAAGGCACGATCAAGCAATATGGCCCGATTGATCAGGTGGTGATTGATCTCAAGGGCGATGCGGCTGGCGTTACCAGCAGTGCCGGCGCCATGCCGACCCGCATCGAAGGCCCGCGCTTTATTGATCTTGTCGCCCATCCCTGGGCAGGTTTGCCGGTCAATATCCAGATGGTCTCAAACGATAACGCCGATCAACGCGGTGAAAGCGATATCCGCTCCCTGATGCTGCCCGAACGGGAATTCAGCCATCCGGTGGCGCAAAAGCTGATTGATATCCGGCGTGGTTTGCTGCGCTATCCGGACCGCGCACTTGAAATGCATCAGGCGCTGTTGCCGATCCTGTTCGCCCCCCAGGCCTTTAACGGCCATCTCGGCGTGTTCCTGACCCTTTCGGTGGCCGAAAGCCGGCTGGCGTCGAACCTGCAAAACCGCGCCACCCATCAGGATGTCGCAGGCCTTCTGTGGCATGTCGCCGAGGAGATCGAACGGGGTTCCTACGGCATTGCCGAGCGTAATTTGATGGAGGCCGAGGAACGCCTGCTGGAGGCCCTTGCCAACCCCGATGTCACCGAAAGCGAAATCGCCCGCCTGATTGATGAATACCGTCAGGCGCTCAATGAATATCTTGCCGCCATGATGCGCGAAAGCCCGGAACAGGCCGAAGAAGAACCCCCGCCCGGCAGTGCAACACTTGAACAACAGGACCTGTCACGCATCATCGATCAGATCGATGCCCTGATGCGCGCAGGTGCGCGTGATCAGGCCCGCCAGTTGATCGACCGTTTGCGCGAACTGGTCGAAAACATGCAAGTCACCACCGGTCAGGGCGGCATGGATATCACATCGACGCTGCGCGAAATGTTGGACGGCATGCGCGATCTGTCGCGCCGTCAGCAGGACCTGATGAATGAAGGCGACAATGCCTCCACCCGGAACGGCAATGGCCCGCGTGCAAACCAGCAACAGGGTCTTGCCGATGACGCCGGTGAAATCCTCAACGATCCCGGTCTTGGCCAATTCGGCGATGTCAGCGGCATGAATTCGGTGATTGATGCAATGCGCGGCGCGGCAGAGGCGCTTGGCAACAACCGATCGCACGAGGCCCTGCAATATCAGCGACAGGCCATGGACGCCCTGCAACAGGGCATTGGCGAAATCAGCCGCGCGCTGGAAGGGCTCAGCCAGCTCGCCCCGATGCTCGAAGACCTCGAAGGATCCGGGCGCCGTGATCCGCTGGGCCGGCCCGTCGGTGGCGATGGCACCACCACCATCCCGGATGTAAACACGCTCGAACGGGCCTGGCGCATCTTGCAGGAACTCCGCCGCCGGTCTGGCGATCCCGAACGCCCGGAGATCGAACAGGAATATATCGACCGCTTGCTCAAACGGTTCTGAGTGGTCACTGAAACGCCCAAAACAAAAAAAGGCAGCACGCGTTGTGCTGCCTTTCTCATAATCACGATGTTTGCGCGAACCGCTTAGGGCTCAACCGCCTCGCGCGGGTCAAGGAAGGTGACCTGCAGGCGGGTTGCCGTCGGGTTCGGGCGCCGGATCTTGGTTTCGACTTCCATGCTTTCGCCAACCGGCAACATCTGTTGCACCATCGGCATCTCCGCACCGGACTGAACCAGCGTCTCATCATAAATCAGCGGCACCTTCTTGCGCTGAACCACACGATCAAGCGGATCAAGAAGCTCGATCAGAAGGTAAGGAAGCGCTCGCGGCTCTTCACTGATATTGACGATCTCGGCGCGAACAACAAGAACGTCAACGCCGTCCTCTTCTTCGCGGGTCGGCGGCAATTCGCGGATATCAAGGCCTTCGCCGACATGCGGCACATCAAGCCCCACCATGTCATAAACCTTGGCAATCGGCGGCCACAGTTCGATGATCTGATCCTTGGCGAAGTAGCCACCCGCACCAATCCCGCCCAACACCAGCAGGAAGATGATCCAGCCAACGATGCCCTTTTTCTTTTTGGGCTCCGGCTTTGGATTGTTGCGAATCAGCTGCTGGGGAATCGGGGGCGGATCGGGGATCTTGTCGGCTTCTTCAAAGCCCGGATCAACCGGCCCACCGCCCATCTGGTCTGCATTGAAATCAGCACCCAGCGACCCCTCTTCATTGAACGGGGCCGGAATATCATTTTCCGGGGCCGGGGCTGGCTTCTTTGCGCCGGGCGGGTCCTGATGCCAGCTATTGCCGCAGCTTTTACAGCGCACGGTTCGGCCTTTCGGACCGATTGCTTCTGTTTTAACTGAGTATTTCTTTGAACACTCTGGGCAAGTAATGATCATTGCAAACCTGGCATATCGATGACGGCGGCATCAAACACGGGGGAAGGCGTGAAACTGTCTGCGACTGACGGTCCCCCTGTGCCGTCAGTGAAGCCTTACACTATATGTAAATAGCGGCGATTTAACAGACTGTTAAGCAGAGATAACAGAAGCTGCCCGGATTTGGGTATCAAACCTCTGGCTGATCGGGCTGTTAATGGTATCCAAAATAGACGACAAACCGTCCAAACCGGTTAATTCATTTTCGATATTGTCACGACAAGGCTACTTTCCAACCCTGTCGGATCATGACGAAAGCCGATATAAACACCGATGTATCAACCGTCATTCGCCCAGATGGAGCAAGAATTTTGACCGACGTTGTCAGTTTCAGGAATGTCGGAGTCCGGTATGAATCCGGGCCGGAAATCCTGCGCGACCTTAATTTTACGCTCGGTCGCGGCAGTTTTCATTTCTTGACCGGGGCATCGGGTGCGGGCAAGTCGACATTGATGCGACTTTTATTTTTGGCCTTGCGCCAGACACGCGGCGAAATTTCGATCTTTGGGCGCGATAATATCCGCATCCCGCGCGAAGAACTGCCGGCGATTCGCCGCAAGATCGGCGTCGTGTTTCAGGATTTCCGGCTGATCAACCATCTGACGACCTTCGAAAACGTCGCCCTGCCGCTCCGTGTCGCTGGCGTCGAAGACCTGCAGATTCGCAAAAACGTCACCGAACTTCTCGAATGGGTCGGGCTTGGCGATCATATCAACGCAGTGCCATCACGCCTGTCAGGTGGGCAGCAACAACGCGTTGCCATCGCGCGCGCCGTCATTGGCCGCCCCGCCCTGCTTCTGGCCGATGAGCCGACCGGGAACGTCGATGATCGAATCGCCATGCGATTGCTCTATCTGTTTGAAGAGCTCAACAAACTCGGCACCACCGTTCTGATCGCAACCCACAACCGGCAACTTGTCCGGCGGTTTGGCCATACCCAATGGCTGCTCGAAGGTGGTACCTTGCACGACGTCACCAACAGCGGCTGAAACCCGACACACCAAGTCCAAGCTTCGTAAACACGGGATCAACAGGACCAACACACGATCATGGCATTTCGCGCACCTCCATCGCACCTCCCTCTTGAAAGCGATTCGTCCTCGCGCTTTTTGCCGAGCATCGTCGCCTTGATGGTTGCGCTCCTGACCTTTTCCATCGTCGGGCTTGCCGCCCTGCATGACAGTGTCGGTCAATGGTCGGGCCAGATCGAAGGCAGCCTGTCGATCCAGGTTCCCCCGACCGAACTTGCCAACCGATCCCCCGCCGAACGTGAAGCCGCCCTGCAAGGCACGGTCGATAGCATCATCGAACAGGTGTCCACCCTGCCCGGCATCGCCCGGATCGAGGAACTGAGCCCCGACACCATGGCAGCCCTTCTCGAACCTTGGCTGGGCCCGGATGAAGTCATCAGCGAACTGCCCATTCCGCGCATTATCGAAGTCACCCCTGAAACCGGGTTTAACTTTGATGCGCTCGAAAGCCGTCTTGGCGTCATCGCGCCCGAGGCCGTGCTTGATGATCATCGCATCTGGATCGAACGCATTGCCGATGTCGCCTTTTCGGTTGAACTGGCATTGGCGCTTCTGATTGTCGTGCTGTTTGGCGCAACCATGCTCTCGGTGGTGTTTGCCACCAGATCAGGCCTTTCAATCCATCATCGCATCATTGAATTGCTGCATCTGATTGGCGCACAGGATGGATATATCGCCAGTCAGTTCGGCCGCCATAATCGACGCCTTGCCTTCTTTGGCGCACTGATCGGCCTTTTGATTGCGCTGCCGGTTTCCGCCCTGATTGGTTGGCTTGGATTGCGGGCGGGCTGGCCGGTGCCATCACTGGTTCTCAGCCCGACCTTTATTGGCCTGATCGTCGCCATTCCGTTTATTGTCGCACTGGTGGCGGGCATCACCGCCAACCGAACTGTGCTTCGTGTCCTACACCGGATGTTGTAACCCGCTCACGGTCTTCGTATAGTCGGTTGTTACCACTTCCCTTTTGGGATCATGGCCTTGGCCCTCTTTGTCCCTTCAGGGGGCAAAACTCATTCACATAACCGACCCGGCAACTGATATGAGAGAAAAAGCAAGGAAAAGCCCGCAGAGCGGGGTGATCCCCGGTCAAGGGATTTGACGCAGAGGCTTTCTCTCATATCAGTTGTCCTTCGGATCACCCGGATTTGTACGGGCTATTTTGTCGCAAAATCTTGAAAGATATTAATCTTCCTGCGATTTTGCTCTGCATATCCGTGCAAATCCGGGCGACCGGACGATTATGTGAATGAGTTTTGCCCCCTGGAGATCCGAATTCATGCCAGACCGCCGCTATTCAGGCACGCCTTCATGAACAAGCCCCCGCTGAGTGTGCAACATCGCCGCCGGTTCCGGCGGTTTCGTTTTTTGCTTTCCACACTGATTTTCTGCGCGCTGGTCTGGGCGGCGGGCTTCATCTGGTATGTCGATTACATCCCCAAAACGGTTGAAAACACGACCCAACGCACCGACGCCATTGTCGTTCTGACGGGTGGCAGCGAACGCTTGTCCGAGGGCCGCCGTCTTCTGGTGCGTGGCCTTGCCGACAAACTGTTCATATCAGGTGTCTATCGCGGGGTTGAAGTCGACGAACTTCTGTCCGTCGGCAAATCCGATCCGCGCCTGATCGCCTGCTGCGTTGTTCTGGGCCATGTCGCTGAAAACACCCGCGGCAATGCAATTGAAACCGCTGTCTGGATGTATGAGGAAGGTTTCAAAAGCCTGCGCATCGTGACCGCGAACTACCATATGCCTCGATCCCTTCTGGAATTCAAAAGCCTGATGCCCGATGTTGAAATCGTCGCCCATCCGGTTTTCCCAGATAACGTCAAGGTCGACAATTGGTGGCGTTTCCCCGGCAGCAGCGCCCTGATCGCCAGTGAATATAACAAATACGTCTTTGCCAGCCTGCGCAACACGCTGCTCAACTGGTTGCCAAACGGTGACCGCGCTGCACTGCGCAGCCCCGGTGGTCCTGTGAAGGATGCACCGGACCTTGATGACTATTCCGCCTCAAACGCGGCGCGCAAGGATGGCTGAACAATCGGCATTTTCTGATCGTCATATTGCTGTTACAAAACAGTGAATATGTAAGGTCAGGACCATGGCTGTAAGGAATTTGTCTGAATGATTACCCTGCGCGCGTTGCTGTTTAACGTGTTGTTTTTCGGCGGAACGGCGCTTTTGTGCATTGTTCTGTTGCCGCTGATGCTGTTTGGGCGCAAGGCCAACCAGTTCGTCGGCCATGCCTGGTGTCGCCTCATTCAGTTCATGCTGCGCTACTCGGTGGGCATGCGCAAACGCTTCACCGGTCTGGAAAATCTGCCCGACGGTCCCTGCATCATTGTCGCCAAACATCAGTCCGCATGGGAAACCCTGACCTTCCATACGGTGGTTCCTGATCCGGCCTATATCCTGAAAAAGGAACTCACGCGCATTCCGCTCGTCGGGCAGTTCCTGATCCTCTCGGGCCAGATTGCTGTTGATCGGTCGGCGGGCAGTCAGGCCCTCAAAGACATGATCAAGGGTGCGTCCAAGGCGCTTGAGGAAAACCGTCAGGTGATCATTTTCCCCGAAGGCACGCGTACCCCGCCGGGTTCCAACCGTCCGTATCACCCGGGCATTTTCGCGCTGTATAAGGCCTTCCCCGACACCAAGGTTATTCCGGTCGCGCTTAATTCCGGTATGTTCTGGGGCCGCGACAGCTTTATGAAATATGGCGGTCGCGTCACCATGGAATTCTTGCCGGCCATGGAACCGGGCCTTGATCGCAAGACCTTCATGAAGGAAATCAAGCACCGCATCGATACCCGCACGCGCGAGCTTGAGGCTGAGGCACAAACAGAATTCCATCTGCCGATGCTGACCTCTGATGACATTGATGCAAAGCAGGAAAAAGAGGACGCGCAACTAAGCACGACGGCCAAGGACCCTGTCAAAGAAACGGCGCAAGACAAGGTCTCCTGAACCGCCTGCCTGCAGAGTCACAACACATAAAAAGGCCCGCAACACCATCTGGTGTGCGGGCCTTTTTTATTGCTCAGAAGCTCTAAGGCTTTGTGACGCGAACGCGCTCTGTCTTTTTGCGCGTGACAAGCCAGATGCCCGACACGATCAAGACAATGCCCGCCAGATGATAAAGATGCAGCGCCTCACCCAGAAACGCGATGGCAAGGCCGCTTGAACAGACCGGGATCAGATACATGAACACGCCCGCCTTGGCCGGCCCCACCAGCGACACGCCCCTGTTCCAGAACATGTATCCCAGAAACGCCGGACCCGCCCCGATATAGAAAATCTTGAGCATGTCCGGCCAAACCGGATCAAGGCTGGTAAAGAACGGCTTTCCATCCACCACCAGTGCCCAGACATAAAGCGGCGTTAAGAAACACAAACCGATCAGGGCCGATACAAACACCAGGCTTAGCGGATGCACACCCTTGGGCGCGCGTTTCAAAAACATAGAATAGGCGGCCCAAACCATGGCCGACATCATCGCCAGCACATCGCCCAGAACGAAATCCATTCTGGCAAAGACCGATGGGTCGCCCTTGGCGATGATGGTCGCGGTTCCGGCCCCGGCCACCAGCACGCCCAGCCATTGACCAAGCCGCGGTTTGTCTACCGTCAAAAGGGCTGCAAACAACAGAACCCAGATCGGCGTTGTCGCGTTCAGAAGTCCGGTATTGACCGCCGTGGTGTTATAGGCCGCCAGATAAATCACCACCGAAAACAGGAACACACCGGTAAAGCCGATCAAAAACATCGACAATTTGTGGTCGGCCATGATTTTCAGATCGCGACGCAGATATTTAAAGCAGAACGGCAACAGCAAACAGATCGCAACGATCCAGCGCCAGAATGAAAGTGCCTCGAACGGCACCGTTTCATTAATGCCGCGCGCCACCACGTGGTTTGAACCCCACATCAACGAACAGGCCACCAACATCAGATAGGCCATCGTCAGTGGCGTCTGCGACCCGGTCTGGGTGGCAGAAACAGTCGTTCCGTTTGACTGGCTCATCAGATTCCCGCCCCCATATTGATCTCGCCATATTCGCGCCGCACCAGATCCATCAGATCGTGCAGGGGCGGATCAATGATGCCCATTTCATCAAGATGGCGCACCGTGTTTTCCAGATATTCAAGGTTCGGCCCGACATTGCCGTGGGCCGCAACAATGATTTCGACCGCGGTGCGCACCGGCAGGTTGCCGGCATATTGTTCATGGGTCGGATCGGCGACATAGGTGTGCGCAATCACCGTGCGCCCGTCTGCAAGCTCAACCTCGACATCGGCCGGGATATAGGTGTTGGTCACAAGTTCGCGCTCATCCAGATAGGCTTTCACCTTTGACCAGTTTTCGTGCGCAATGCGAAACGCGTTGCCAACACATTCCCCGCCCTTGTTCAGGCCAAGAACCAACCCCGGATTTTCCGGCGTGCCGCGATAATGATGGGAATAGATACAAAACGACCGGTGATAGCCGGGCAGCAACGCACGTGCGCACTCGACAAATTCAAAGCCCGGCCGCCACAACAGCGACCCGTATCCAAAGACCCATTTTTCGCGGGCGTCCGTCAAACTTTCCTCCGACAGCTTAGATGCTGATTAGTTGATTTACGGCAACCTATCGCTTCATGATCACCAATGCCACCCCAAGGGCGGCAATTGCAAACCCGGCAAAGCCAAGCACGCCAAGTTGCTCGTCAAACAGAAGCCAGGCAAAGAACGCGGCTGTCGGCGGCACAAGGTAGAACATGCTGGCCACACGGGTGGCTTCGCCCTGCTTGATCAGAACCATCAACAGCATGATCGCCCCGATCGACAAAACCAGCACCAGCCATGCCATCGCCAGAATGAAGTCCATGCTCCATTCAACATGCAGCGGCTCCTTGAACAGCGCGACAACGCCGACAAACACACTGGCAGCAACATATTGAACGACTGTGCCGCTCATCAGTTCCATGCCAGTGCAAAAACGTTTCTGATAAAGGGTGCCAGCAGTCATGCCAAACAGCGCGAAAACCGCAAGTCCGATGCCAAACGGGGTAATACCGACACCATCGCCAATCTTGGGCAGCAAAACCAGCGCCACCCCGATCAGGCCCAGGATCAAGCCGCCCCATTGCCGCATCGAAACCCGTTCGCCCAAAATGGACCCAACGACAGATGCGGTCACAACCGGCTGCAAGCCAACGATCAATGCGGCAAGCCCGGCCGGCAACCCAGTATCAATCGCCCAGAATACCCCGCCCAGATACACACCATGCACCAGCACCCCGGTGGTGCCGATATGGGCCGCCTCACGCCAGGTTTTTGGCCATTTGGCCCCCATCAGGAAGATCACCGGGATCATCAGGATCAGGACGATGACAAATCGGACAAAAAGGAAAACGAACGGATCTGCATAGGGCAGGCCAAACTTGGCGCCGACAAAGCCCGTGCTCCACAGGAACACGAACACAAATGGCATGATCCGGGCGAACGCCGGATGATTGGTGGCAGACATTTCATTCCCCTAAGGTCGGTCCGTAAAGCGTGGTGGGGCTGCTTGCTGGACCGCACAGGATGACCGACAGAATGCCGGTCACTCCCAAATTACTCAGCAGGCTTTTTCTTGCTCTTTTCGTCGCTTTTGCGGTCTTCGCCTTCGGCCGAGAAATTGGCGAAATACTGACCGGCATCAACAATGCCGCGACGAATTTCACGGGTGCGCGAAAACAGCTCAAACAGTTTGTCGCCCTCGCCCCAGCGAATGGCGCGTTGCAAGGCCATCAGGTCTTCCTGAAAACGTCCCAGCACATCAAGCACCGCTTCACGGTTATTCAGGAACACATCGCGCCACATGGTCGGATCAGACGCAGCAATACGGGTAAAGTCACGGAAACCGGTTGCGGAAAACTTGATCACTTCCTGACGCAGTGCGTCCTCAAGATCAGTTGCCGTTCCGACAATCGTGTAGGCAATCAGGTGCGGCAGATGCGATGTAATGCCAAGGATACGGTCATGATGATCGGCATCCATGCATTCAACATACATCCCGCAGGCTTCCCAAAGGGCTTTGACCTTGGCAATCGCAGCTTCGTTTTCGCCCGGGATCGGGGTCAGGATGCACCAGCGTTCCTCAAACAGTTCCGGAAAACCGGAATCCGGGCCGGAATGCTCCGTACCGGCCAACGGGTGACCGGGTACGAAATGCACACCTTCGTCCAGATGCGGGGCAATGTCGCGGATGACCGATTGTTTGACCGACCCGACGTCCGAAACAATCGCACCCTTTTTAAGCGCACCGGTCAATTGCGCCCCAATGGCTTCATTGGCACCGACCGGGGCACAGACCATCACCAGATCCGCATCACCAACCGCCTGCTTGATGTCGCAATAGGCCTCATCGGCAATGCCAAGTTCAAGCACCCGGTCACGGGTCGCTTCTGATCGGACCGCGCAGGTGATTTTGTCGGCAAGGCCGTCACGCTTGATGCGACGGGCCATGGACGAGCCGATCAGGCCCATGCCGATAAAGGCGACAGTTTCAAACAGCGGTTGGGATGCAGTATTGGTCATTTTATGCGTTCACAAAGTCCTTGATGGTCTGCAGGCAGATTTCCATTTCTTCCTTCGTACCGATAGAAATACGAAGCATCTGCGGCAGGCCATAGGCACCGATTTTGCGCGGGATTACGCCACGGGCCATCATGAAATCATTGGCAGCATCGGCGTTCTTGCCTTCTTCTGCCGGGAATTCAACGAGAACGAAGTTGCCATAGCTCGGATGTGCCTTAAGGCCCGAAATCGCGTTCACCTCGTCACGGAACCACGAAAGCGTTTCGGCATTGTGGCGCACGCATTCATTGACGAAGTCATCGTCATCAAGGGCGGCGGCACCGGCTTCCTGTGTCGGCAGCGGCACGTTGAACGGGTTGCGCAGGCGTTGCAGCACATCGGCAATCGCTGGCGGCGCATAGCACCAGCCCAGACGGATACCACCAAGACCATAGATCTTGGAAAATGTGCGGGTCATCACGGTGTTGTTGCCTGCTTTCACAAGCTCTTCACCGGCTGAATAATCTTCCTGGCCGGTCATGAACTCGGCATAGGCCGCATCGACCACCAGAACGATGTCTTCACGCAAACCATCGCGCAGGCGCTTCATTTCGGCATCCGAAATATAGGTCCCGGTCGGGTTGTTCGGGTTGGCAACAAACACGATCTTGGTTTTGTCCGTCACCGCCGCCAGCAGCGCATCAACATCGGTCGTCATGTTGGTTTCAGGCGCGGTTACCGGCGTTGCACCAACACCCATGGTCGCAATCGGATACATCAAAAAGCCGTGCTGCGAATACAGCACTTCATCACCCGGACCGGCATAGGCACGGATCAGAAGCGTCAGAAGTTCATCGGAACCGTTGCCGCAAATAAGCTGATCAAATTCCAGACCGTATTTCTCGGCCAGCTTGTGACGCAGAACGTCGCAACCGCCATCCGGATAACGATGCAAACGGGTTGCCGTGTTACGCAGGGCTTCCATGGCCTTGGGGCTCGGGCCAAGTGCGCCTTCGTTCGAAGACAATTTGATCACGCGCTGAGCACTGTCAGCACTGGATTTACCGCCTTTGTACGGCGCGATATCAAGAATTCCGGGGCGTGGGGTGGGCGCAGACATCAGGTATATTCTCCCTGGGGAAATTGCAGCCAGTCGCGGCTGCCAAGCATGTTTAACTCAGTGCGTCTTCGGCAAGCGGCACGGCATAGGCCCCAACCACCCGCAAACTTTCGGGGCGAAGGCCTTGCGCGTCCAGTGTGCTCTGAAACGCATTGGTGCGATTACAAAAGAATCCCGGCACATCAACAAGCACAAAACGCCGATCCGTCGCCTCATCGTCAGAAAAGCCAAGGATTACCGATCCGTCGATGCCATCCGCAATTTTTTTGCGCACGGTATCCATCGAAATCTCTTTAGACAGGCTGACCACAAACAGAGTCCGGTCATCACCACTGTCTTCAAGATCGATCGCTGCCAGAACGAAACCCTCGGTATCTTCGCCGCGTCCAACCGGGCGACCGCCAAAGGGCAGCTTTGAAACCACACGCACCGGGCTTTGTTCGCTCAGATGGACCCACCATGGCTGGGCCTCGCCCAGTTGCGGTTTGGGAAACACACCAACTGCTGCCCGCCCGTCTTCAACGGCATTGAACGCTTCGCGCGGGGTATCAAATTCAATGATTTCGTTAAGGCACCCGAAATTCAAACGCGCCAGTTCCCAGCAATCCAACCCGTCGGCATTGCGGCCAAGTGCCACCGTGTATGGTGCTTCAAGCCGCGTTCCGGCCGCGATCATTTCGCGCCAGATCTGGATCAGGGCGGTTTTGGGAAAGGCCCCTTCATGACGTTCAACAAGCGTGCGCATGATGCGGGCTTCACGGGCCGGGCGATAGGGCACTTTGACCTTGCCACCCGCCGCGATCATCCGGTCCTTGTAGGCCCCGACGGCCTGCACAACCTTTGTCCGGCGAATGATCAGCGACTGCAAAGCCTGATCGATCTCGTCGATCTCTCCGCGCAGCTCATTCAGGTCAAGATTTGCCAAATTTTTATCGTCAGACGCCATAATCTACTCTTCTTTTGAACGGCGCACAGTATTAGGACAGGGCCGCAGAAATGCAAAGAAAAGATTGACTAACCCCGGCTCTGCTTCATAGCTAGAACGAACTAATTTCCGCAAAACCGACGATGAAAGCATGGCGCGTTGTCGGTTTGCCCACGGAAACAACGAATAACCAAGGAAACCGCAATTCATGTCCACCGCGACCAACACGGAAAAGCGCCCCCCGCTTCCAGGCCACCACATGGTGCTTGGCGAAACGGAAAAGCTGCGCCTTGATAGCGGTGTGGAGTTCGGTCCGTTTACCCTGGCCTATCAGACCTACGGCGAACTTAATGCCGACAAATCCAACGCGATTCTGGTCTGCCATGCCCTGACCGGGGATCAATATGTTGCCGATGACTTCCATCCGATCACCGGCAAGGAAGGCTGGTGGTCTGAAATCGTCGGCCCCGGCAAGATCATTGATACCAACAAGTATTTCGTGATCTGCAGCAACGTGATCGGCGGCTGTCTTGGCAGTACCGGGCCCAAGGAAATCAATCCTGCAACCGGCAAGCCATGGGGCCTTGATTTCCCGGTGATCACCATTGCCGACATGGTACGTGCCCAAACCATGCTGATTGACGCGCTTGGCATCGACATGCTGTTTGCCGTCATTGGCGGGTCGATGGGCGGCATGCAGGTTCTTGAATGGTGCAAAAGCTATCCGAAGCGCGTTTATGCCGCCGCCCCGATTGCGACCTCGTTCCGCCATTCGGCGCAAAATATCGCCTTCCACGAAGTCGGGCGTCAGGCCGTTATGGCCGACCCGGACTGGTGCGGGGGCAATTACCTGCTGGAAGGCAAGAAACCGTCACGCGGGTTGGCTGTGGCGCGCATGACTGCGCACATCACCTATCTGTCGCAACCGGCACTCCACCGAAAATTCGGGCGCAAGCTGCAAAACCGTGGTGCGATCACCTATAGCTTCGATCAGGATTTTCAGGTCGAAAGTTACCTGCGCCATCAGGGCAAAAGCTTCGTCGATCGCTTTGATGCCAACAGCTATCTCTATATCACCCGGGCGATGGATTATTTCGATCTGTCACTTGAATATGACGGGCGGTTGGCCGAGGCCTTTCAGGGCTGCAAAACCCGGTTCTGCGTCATTTCGTTTTCCAGCGACTGGTGCTTTACCACCGCTGAAAGCCGGATTGTCGCCCATGCGCTCAATGCCGCATCATGCAATGTCAGCTGTGTCGAGATTGAAAGCGACAAGGGCCATGATGCGTTCCTGCTTGATGAACCCGATTTCCACATGGTGCTGAGTGGCTTCATCGAAGGTGCCGCCGAAGGCCGGGGGCTGAAATAATCATGAATGAGACTTTGAACCCAAACAGCGCAGCCAACGTTGCGCATAGCGACCGCATCCGTGTCGACCTGCAACTGATTGCCGACATGATCGAGCCGGGCACGCGTGTGCTTGATATCGGCTGTGGTGACGGCGAACTTCTGGGATACCTCACCCGCACCAAAAAGGTTGATGGCCGCGGCCTTGAGCTGTCCAACGAAGGGGTGCGCAACTGTGTCGCACAGGGTCTTCCGGTGATGCAGGGCGATGCGGATCGCGATCTGCGCGATTACCCGGACGGGGCGTTTGATTACGCCATCCTCAGCCAGACCTTGCAGGCAACCCAGCGCCCGAAAGAAGTACTTTCGGAGTTGCTGCGCATTGGCACCAAGGCGATTGTGTCCTTCCCGAATTTCGGCCATTGGCGCGCACGGTTTGATCTGATGTTCCGGGGTCGTATGCCGCAGAACCCCAACCTTCCGATCATGTGGTACGAAACGCCAAACATCCATTTCTGCACGGTTTTGGACTTCGTTGCGCTGTGTAAAGAAATGGATTTGACGATCGAACGGTCGATGGTTCTCAATGAAGCCGGATCGAAGCTCAGCCTCGGCAGCCAGACCCGGTTTTCCAACTTTTTGGGCAATCAGGCACTTTTCATGCTCAGCAAATAATCAGATCGATTATTCGTTTTCATTGAACAATTGCCCCTGCCCGATCACAAACTGATCGCGTCCCCGTCTGAAATCTGATGCCCGATCGGGCAACTTCATCAGACGGGGCCGATATGACCATTTCAATCCTCATACAATTTGTTCGCCGTGCTTTTCTGATCGGCGCGATCACCCTGCTTGCGGCCTGTTCGCAGAAGGCCGAGACGCTGAAACTTTCGGTCACCCAGTTTGGCAGCGCGACTGAGCAGGCATTCGATCACTATGACGCGGCCTATAGCACGCAATTTGCCCCCTTCCCGAAATCTGACACGGCAAAGCGCAGCGCGTTTGTCAGCAACATCACCGATTTCACCGGCACGATCACACCGGCCAATATCGATACCTTGCTTGATCCCGATGCGGTGAAGATCGACCCAAGCGTCGCGCGCCAGTGGCAGGACACGCTCAAGGGCCTGCGCAGCCAGTATCAGCAGTTCGTTGCGATCTTCGATAATATCGAAGCCGGATCGGCATTCGGTGCCTCGGCGCTCACAGAATCCGGGCCTATCCTGGAAAAACTGCGCACGCAGCTTGCTACCATCAGCGATGAATTCGCGCGCACCCCGCCGCAATTCCTGACCCGGCGCAGCACCCTGATTGCCGAACTGAACCTGATCCGCACCAAGGATCACAACAACCCGGAGGCCGAAAGCCTTCTGATTGAGGCCTGGTGGCAGCAATGGAACAGCCTGATCGCGGCCGAACGCGCGATGCAGACCGATACCCTGCGCGCCTTTGTCACGGCCTCAGCCCTTGGCAGCAGGTTGCAGGGACAGATCGATAACTATGCCAAGCTTGATGCCGGGTCGCTGATTACCGCGGTCGAAGACGGCATCAAACTTTCCAGCCAGATCGGCAAGCTGAGCCCAGCCGAACTGGTCACCCAAGGCACCGGCCTGCTTGAAACCGCAACCAACTAGAAAAGAGGGAGTTTTCACAATGAGCCAGACACTCGGTGCCCTGATTGCCGATGCACAGGAAGCCTATGCGACTGCGGCTGTGACCTATCAGGGGGCGACGATTGACCAGAAGGTCAAATCCAAACCCGCCCTTGATAAGGCCGCCAGCCAACTGGTTGCCCTTCAGGCCAAGCAGCTTGATGAAGCCAAGGAAGTCGATGCAGAGGACGAAGCGGCGATGAAACAATTGCGCCAGCAGGTCAATAATGCCGCGACCCTGCAGACCGGGCTGATGACACTGGTTGCGGTGCTGACGAAATTTATCTGACGGGCCGCTGTCAGGCAGTTATTTCCACCGTCATTTCCAGCGGTCGGCATCGGCATCATCGGATGCCTTTGCCGTCACCCACTTGTCGCCACCGTCCGGGGTTTCTTCGCGTTTCCAGAATGGCGCGCGGGTTTTGAGGAAATCCATGATGAAGTCGCAGGCCTCGAACGCGGCACGGCGATGGGCCGAGAGCACGATCACCAGAACAATGCGTTCGCCGGGCAACATGCGGCCAAAGCGATGAATGATGCGAATATCATCAAGCGGCCAGCGATCGGCGGCCTCATCAGCGATCTTTTCGAGTTCGCGTTCGGTCATGCCGGGATAATGATCAAGCGTCAGGGCCGAAACATTTTCGCCGCCATGAATATCGCGCACCAGCCCGACAAAACTGACCGCAGCCCCGATATCGGTACGACCATCGGTCAGGGCCGAAAGTTCGGCGCCCGGGTCAAAATCATGTTGCTGAACAGAAACGCGTGACATGGTCGCCGTCCCGGTTTGCCGGATTACAAGAATTAATCGAGATGTTTCAGGCCGGTGCGCAGATAGATATAGCCTGTCTGAACCGTGACGATCCCGGCAATCCACAGCAGGATATCACCAATCAGGATCGAGGGGATCAGATCAGGCGATGCATCGCCGACCAGAAGGAACCCGATGGCGAGAATCTGGGCCGTGGTTTTCCATTTGGCAAGGACGGTGACCGGCAAGGGCACTTTAATCTCGGCCAGATGTTCGCGCAGGCCCGACACCATGATTTCCCGGCACATGATGATCACGGCGGGCAATACCGCCAAACCAGAAATGCGTTCAAAGGCCACCATCATCATCAATGCGGCCGCCACCAGCAGCTTGTCGGCAATCGGATCAAGGAACCGACCAAGTGGCGAAACCACATTCATCGAGCGCGCCAGATAGCCGTCAAAGAAATCGGTCACCCCGGCAAAGGCAAACAGCGCAAAGCCGATCCAGTTGCCAACCGGACCATTGATGTAAAACGACGCGATCAGCGCCGGGATTACGAAAATGCGCGACATGGTCAGCAGATTGGGAATCTGGTTCTTCATAAACAGGGCCTGTTTGACGGATTTTACGGCAATGACATCAAGGCCCTGATGCGCAAACGCCCAAGGCCGCGCAATTATTAAAGACTTGAAGCACATACCACAAGGGCCGTGTTCATTTGCCATAAAACCGCAGCAATAGAGATTGGACGTCCGATGCCAAGTCCCGCCACGACATCATCCCCGATAGACCGCATTGGCAAAATTTGGCATAATTTGCCATATCTTGATAACGGAGCACATCATGGCGACGATGAATGTATCCCTGCCTGACCTTATGCGCGAATGGGTCGAGAGCCAGATTGAACAGGGCGAATATGCAAGTTCAAGCGACTATATTCGCGATTTGATCCGGCAGGACCAACGCAGACAAAAACTGCTGAAGGCGGCGCTTAATGAGGGGCTTAACAGCGGTCGCAGCCCCCGCACGGCAGAAGACATTTTGCAGGAGACCCGCAAGAAGCTGACGGATGGCTAAATACATCCTTTCGCAAAAGGCGGATGAAGATCTTGAGGGGATATACATTTATTCCCACGAGAGTTTTGGCGAAAAGCAGGCCATTGCGTATTTCCTGTCTTTGCGTGATTGCCTGAACAATCTGGCCAATTCCCCGCATATTGGCCGGGATGTGAGTTTTCTGCATCCGGGCATGTATTGCCACAATCATAAACGCCATATGGTTTACTACCTGATTGAAGGCGATGGTGTTTTTGTCGTGCGCGTTCTGCATGATGCAATGGATGCGCATCTGCATCTCTGATGCAAAGAAAAGGGCCGCATCCCGAAACAAGGATGCAGCCCTAAATCGATCAAATTGGCACGCGATCAGGCAACATCTGCCTCGGCCGGATGGGCGGACTTGCCGCGTCCGATGCTGAGCGCCTGATAGAGGATGATGGCAGCAAGGGTTGCCGTGCCGATCCCGCCCATGGCGAAGCCACCGAAATTGACCGTGAAATCGCCCGCACCAAAGATCAGCGTGATGCCCACCGTAAACAGGTTGCGCGGATCAGAGAAATCAACGCGGTTATCGACCCACAAACGGATCATGGCAGCAGCAATCAGGCCAAAGACCGCAACACCAAGCCCGCCCAGAACCGGGCCCGGAATGGTGTGCAGCAATGCGCCGAATTTCGGCGAGAAACCGAGCAGGATGGCAATCACGGCGGCAATGACAAATATCAGGGTCGAAAACACGCGGGTCACCGCCATCACACCCATGTTTTCAACATAGGTGGTCACCCCGGTACCGCCACCCGATCCGGCCAGCATGGTTGCCAGACCATCGCCGACAAAACCACGGCCGATATAACGATCCATGTTCTGTTTGGTCATGCCGCCAATCGCCTTGATATGGCCGAGGTTTTCGGCCACCAGAATGAAGGCCACCGGCGCGATCAGGAACATGGCAGAACTTTCAAAGCGCGGTGCGACAAAGGATGGCATGCCAAACCAGGCGGCTTGGGAAAGTTCGGTAAAATCAATCGCCGGCATCAGGCCAAAGCCATTGCCCAAAACCAGCACCAGCACATAGCCCGCCATAATCCCGACCAGGATGGAAATCCGGCGCAGCGCAATCGGCGCGTAAACCGAAACAAAGGCCACCGACAGCAAAGTCAGAAGGGCGACCAGCATATGCATGTTGTCCCCCGTAATGCCATTGATCCCGACCGGGGCGAGGTTCAGGCCAATCGCCGCACCAACCGCCCCCGTCACCGCAGGCGGCATCAGTTTTTCAACCCAGCCGGTGCCGGTTGCCATGACGATCAGACCGATCACGACATACAGCGCACCAGCAGCAATAATCCCGCCAAGCGCCCCGCCAATATCCGGGTTTGGTCCCGATCCGGCATAACCGGTGGCGGCAATGACGACCGCGATAAAGGCAAAGGACGAGCCCAGATAACTCGGCACACGGCCCGCCGTGCAAATGAAGAAGATCAGGGTACCGATCCCGGAAAACAGGATCGCCAGATTGGGGTCAAACCCCATCAGAAGCGGACCAAGGATGGTCGCACCCGACATGGCTACAAGATGCTGCAAGCCCATCGGGAACATCGCACCCCAAGGCAGACGCTGATCAGGCATGACTGTGGAAGACCGGGTCACAGACCAGGAAGGAAAATATCGCATTTATGGCAAGCCGATTATTTATGGACGTTTCGCGCGAAAATGCCCCGCCGGGCGGCAGGGCGTACCGGGTATCGCGCCACGGGCGACAAAAAGCAAGACGGGAGTGCGATGTTTTAAAGCGTTTTGCATTTAATCCATCTTTTGAACTGAGAGGTCCCGGTATTGATGGATCCCCGCCTTCGCGGGGATGACGGAATTTTGCGGCAGCGCTGATGCCATTTAGCGCAAAACAACTCACAAGCCCTACTCAACGTTAAGAAGCAAAGTTCACAAACCGCACCTTCTCGTTTTGCAGTATTATTCTCGAGTTGTAGGAGTTTCACGGTCGAAACAATGAATCACATTCCTCTTGGAACAACTTCTGTTGAGTTCGAGCATAACGGACGGCGGTTAACCGCTGATGCTGCAGTTAAGCTAGAACTGTCGCTAAGTTTAAAACTTCTTATTGAATGTGACTTTTCCAACGCAAATCACGCTATTTGGCCCGGAAAGTACACATCAATACGCTTAGTGAATTACGGAAAGAAAATTCCTGTATTCATTAGCCGCTGCTCACCCGAAGGAGTTGAGTTTGTTGGCCTTGAAGCACCCTTCAGGGTTCTAGGGAACGAAGAGCAACTGCTTTCTTATATAGAGTTTGAACTTCTAAATTTTTCAAACCTCAGAACAAAACACGAAATTCAATTCGAAAATTGGTCGATCGAAATCACTTCAGTCCCTCAACTGTATGATATCGCTGAAAAATTTCAAAATTCTGGAGGTTTCGCTAAAACTCATTCTGGGAGCTTATGTCGTTCTGACGGGGTGCCTTTCAGCGTCTCAGAGGCCGAGAACATTCTTGATTCCTTGAGGCTTCAGTGCTGCTTTGCCCACGGAATTTATTGCAGTCCAATCCTGCCGACCGGATACGATGAAAGTGGTAAAGAGGTATGGAAAGAGTGGGGATCTTCAAGCGTTGATATTTGGCGCTGGGCACCAAGTTGGGCAGACATAGTCCCGCCCTTAGCTTTAAGTGAAACTTTTCCGAACTTCTATAAAACCCTATGCTCAAGCAACGAAACAAAGAGCGCCGTGCACGTAGCTCTCTCTTGGTACCTTCGGAGCAATCGTAATAACGGCGACATTTCAGGCGGCCTGATCCTTACCCATACCGCTTTGGAAAGGCTTGCTCATCACTTTGAGTTTCGAGAAAGAGGCGCTGCTCGAAACATCAGGTCGCTACTGAAAAAGTTCGGCATTCCAACTGAACTTCCACGCTGTTTAGCGAGCTTGATGGAGCTTAGTCGCAAATACACGAATAGCCGTAACCTGTCTTTGACGGATGGCCCATATGTATTCTCAGAAGTCCGCAACAATTTAGTGCATCCAGATCATACTTGGAATGATCTGGAGCCAATCGCAGAATACGAAGCTTGGAGCTTGGGACAGTGGTACATTGAAATGGTGATTCTAGCGATGACTGGCTTTAATGGGCAATATGGCAATCGCCTAATTGCAGGACGAGCCAAATATGATCTGGAAACCGTTCCTTGGGCCAAACAAAAAAGCTAATATTTAGCCCAACGAACCGGTGGATCCCCGCCTTCGCGGGGATGACGGATTTTTCAGGGACTGCGGACATTAACGTTGGGGCGCTTATTTGCCTTCGTGGAAATGATCGTAGATCTTGCGGGCCAAGGCGGCACTGATGCCATCGACGGCTTCGAGATCGGACAGCCCTGCATCAGCGACGCCACGGGCGGAGCCGAAGTGATGGAGCAGGGCCTTTTTACGCGCACCGCCGACACCGGGGACGGAGTCGAGCACGCTTTTGCCCATCTGTTTGCCGCGTTTGGCGCGATGGGTGCCAATCGCCCAGCGATGGGCCTCGTCGCGCAGGCGCTGAATGAAATAGAGCACCGGGTCCTTCATATCGAGACGCACCGGGGCCTTGCCGGGGATGTGCAGGACTTCCTTACCGGCATTGCGATCCACCCCCTTGGCAACACCGACCAGCATGACGTCTTCGATCCCGAGGTCTTCGAGCACTTCGCGCGCCACGCCAAGCTGCCCCAAACCACCGTCAATCAGGCAAAGGTCCGGCCATGTGCCGTTTTCGCGGTCCGGGTCTTCTTTTTGGGCCCGGGCGAACCGGCGGGTTAAGACTTCACGCATCATGGCAAAGTCATCACCCGGCGCGATATCGCCCTTGATGTTGAATTTGCGATAGGCGTTTTTCATGAAGCCTTCGGGCCCGGCGACAATCATGCCGCCGACCATATTGGTCCCCTGGGTGTGGGAGTTATCGTAAACCTCGATCCGTTCCGGCGTGCTTTCGAGATCAAGCTTGTCAGCCAAGTCTTCAAGCAATTTGCGCTGTGTCGCACTTTCGGCCAGACGACGGCCCAGCGCGTCCTTGGCGTTGGTCAGGGCATGTTCGACCAGTTTGCGTTTGCCGCCGCGTTTGGGCACGAGCAATTCGATCTTGCGGTCGTTATTGATGCCAAGCGCGTTTTCGACCAGTTCCTGGCCTTCGATTTCATGCGACAGGAAGATCTGTTTGGGGGCCGGTTTATCGGCATAGAACTGCCCGACAAAGGCCGAGAGGATTTCGGGGATTTCAGCCGATTGTTCATGGCGCGGGAAATAGGACCGGTTGCCGTAGTTCGAGCCCGAGCGGAAGAAGAACACCTGAACACAGCTTTGCCCGCCTTCCTGATGAAGGGCGATGACATCGGCCTCCTCGACACCTTCGAGGTTGATGTCCTGATGGGATCGGATCTGGCTGAGCGCACGGATGCGGTCGCGATACATCGCGGCCTGCTCAAACTCCATCTTTTCCGAGGCATCCATCATGTCAGCTTCGAGCTGCTTGAGGATTTTCTGGCTGCGCCCGGTCAAAAAGTCGCGGCAGATATCAACAAGCTCGTCATATTCCGGTTTGGAAATGCGATCGACACAGGGGGCAGCACAGCGTTTGATTTGATAAAGCAAACACGGGCGCGAGCGGTTGGAAAACACCCCGTCGGTGCAGGAGCGCAGCAAAAAGGCGCGTTGCAGATGGTTGATGGTGTTATTCACCGCCCAGGCCGAGGCAAACGGGCCAAAGCAACTGCCATCCTTGGCGCGTGCGCCGCGATGTTTGACGATGCGCGGATAGTCGTGATCCTCGGTAATCAGGATATACGGGAAGCTTTTGTCATCGCGCAGCAGGATGTTGTAGCGCGGTTTGAGCTTTTTGATCAGGTTGGATTCAAGAAGGAGCGCCTCGGCCTCGGTATGGGTGGTGATGATTTCCATCCGCACCGTCTGGGCCACCATGCGGGCAATGCGGATCGGCAATTGCATGATGCGGGTATAGGCGACCACGCGTTTCTTGAGGTTCTTGGCCTTGCCAACGTAAAGCACGCGTTCCTTGTCATCGATCATGCGATAGACACCAGCCGAGCCCGGCATGGTTTTCAGCGCATTTTTGATCGCCTCCACCCCGCGAGCTGCCCCGCCGTCGATTTTATCACCATCAAGCGACAAACCGATTTCCCGTTTCGGGGCATCATCCCCGGTCGGGTTTTCGGGGGAAACAGGTGGCTTCATCAAGGCACTCCGAGATCACGCGAGGCTGCTGCTGGTCAGGCGAGCTGCAATCGACACTAAAATACATTCAAAGTTGTGACAGCCGTCACTGGCAAACGCGAATTGAAACATAGCTGAAAAGATTAACATCGCAACCGCGCCGAGGGGAATCGCCATGCCAAAAAAGATGTCCACCAAGACTGTGGATAACTATGTGGGTAATCGGGGGGTGACTTCCTGCACCCCTTGAGAGTCTTAACGTTCTATGAAGTGCACAATTATTGAGCAAAACAGTTAAGTTATTGATTTTAAACAATAAAAATACTGTCAACGTGAAATCATTCGGTAATAGAGTCGTAAAAAATGAATATTTTCCTTTGAATCATATTCGCCAGATGCTTGTGAATAAGCGCCATAGCGATTCGCGCCAGAGGAATCAAAGAGTCCCTTGGATTAGCCGTCTGGAAAAGTAAATTTTTTCGGGAAATCGCGTATCGATCAGCGCGCGATATTGTGGCGTTCGATTTCTACACCAACCGCAGCGGCATCTTCAAAAACGTCGAGCTTTTCAACCCTGACGATCACCTTACGAACGCGCGGATCGGCAAGACACATGTCGGCGAGTTTTTCCCCAAGGGTTTCCACAAGGTTGGTGTGACCATCCTGGCAGATGCGGCGTGTGCCGACCACCAGATCCTCGTAGCTTAGCACGGTGGTGATATCATCATTCTGGACACCGTCGCCTTCGAGCACGGCAAGGTCGAGATTGATGCGCACGCGTTGCGGGGCTTCTTTTTCGTGTTCGTAAACACCGATGGAGGTGTGAATGATCATGTCACGCACGAAGACACGGCGCAGGTTGCCTGCACGATCTGCATGGGGCACATCGGCAAATGGCAATGTCGTAATTTTGGCATCCTGTTTAAGGCCTGCGGTCATATTCCGGTCTTCCTTGTGCTGCTTTGTTGCGGGTGCCTTAAAAATCACCACGCAATTCCGGCCCGATGTCTGGCAGCGATTTAACGATCACCACCGGGCATCATTCGTTGGGCGCATCTTCTTCGCCACTGGGCGCCCAATCGAGGTGCTGCCCGCCGTCAAGCGCTAACATTTGCCCGGTGATGGCCGGCGCGGCAAGGAAAAATCGAACCGCGTCGCAAATCTCTTGCGGGTTTGTCCCTATTTTCAGGGGTGTTTTTTCGCACTGCGCGTCGAAATCTTCCTGTGTTTGTCGGCTACTAGGCAGTGCCGGCCCCGGCCCGATGGCATTGACGCGAATTTTTGGTGCAAGGGCCAATGCCAGCGTCTGGGTCAGGGTCCAAAGCCCGGCTTTGGAGAGGGTATAGGTCATGAAATGCGGGGTCAGGTTCCAGACACGCTGATCAATCAGGTTGAGGATCATGCCCTGACAGCCGTCCGGCAGGTGCTTTGCAAATTGCTGCGAGAGGATAAACGGCGCACGCAAATTGGTTTCCATATGCAAATCCCAGCTTTCGCGGGTTGCGGTTTGCACATCATCAAATTCAAAGGTCGAGGCGTTATTGATCAGAACCCCGATCGGACCAAGTTGGCTGGTCGCGTCGGCAACCAATTTATGGGTTGCATCTTCGTTGGTCAGATCGGCCGAGACGACGCAGGCCTTTTGGCCAAGGTCGCGCACCTCGCCAGCGACAGCTTCGGCGTCTTGTTTGGAGCTGTTGCAATGCAGGGCGATGTCATATCCAGCCTTGGCCAGATCCAGGGTCAATGCACGACCGATGCGTTTTGCCGCACCGGTGATCAGAACGGATTTCGGGAATTGACCTGTCATTGTTGCCTTGATCCTTCGCAAAGTGTGCGGACCGTCATGAGACAGACGGCCCGCGAACTGATTGAACTGATTAAAGCATGTTGCATTTAATCTGCTCCATTTTGTTTGTTTTTGGCGTGTCGTTTGGCAAGGCACAGCGTGCAGAGCGATGCGGTGCATCGGTCAAACGGTGTAACGCCGCGAAACCTCGCCAAAAACAAACCCTTCGGGCCGGGACAACCTTCCGCCCCGCAGCGTCAAGCTCCTTGCACGTAGCCCCACTACGTACTGCGGTCCTTTCCTCGCCGGACAGAAGGTTCTCTCCGGCAAAATGGGGCAGATTAGATGCAATATGCTTTATGCTACGACAAGTTGGAAGACATAGACCAGATAGGCAATCACGAATGCACCGCCGGTGATGCGCGAAATCTTGCGCATGGCATAGGCAACAGCGAGCAAGCCCACGGTTACCGCCAGCATGATCCAGATGTCGGAATTCATGATCTGTTCAGGCACCGGGATCGGTGCGATCAGCGACACACCGCCGATGATCACAAGCAGGTTCAAAAGGTTCGAGCCAAACACATTGCCCAGCGCCACATCGGAATGCCCGCGGAAGGCAGCAACCACCGATGCGGCCAGTTCCGGCAGCGACGTGCCAAAGGCAACAAGGGTCAGGCCAATGACGGCTTCTGACACGCCAAACTGTCGGGCGACCGAAACCCCGCCTTCAACCAGCCATTCCGCGCCAAACATCAGCGCCACAATCCCGATGACGGTCGCGATGATCGGCCTGGTCCAGCCTTTGGGCTTTTCGCCGACTTCGTCGACTTCTTCTTCATGCAGGTGGCTGGCTTCGCTCGGCGAATTTTTGTCATGCTGATAGGTGAAGTACCAGATGGCAGCCAACACGCAAAGCATCACCGCCCCGGCCCAGCGTTCAATCACGCCAAACATGCAAAAGGCTATAAACAGGACCGTGCCCAGCAACATGGTGCCGCCATCACGGACCACGGTGACCCGCGAGGCCGCAACGGGTTTGAGCAAGGCAACGGCACCGAGAATAAGCAGGATATTGGCAATGTTGGAGCCAACAACGTTGCCCATGGCGATATCGGCTGTGCCCTTGAGCGACGCATTGAGCGAGACGACAAATTCCGGTGCTGACGTCCCGGCGGCGACAATCGTCAGACCGACGATCACCTTGGAAACGCCCAGCAAAAGTGCAAGACCAACCGCCCCCCTTACGATGAATTCGCCACCTGCTGTCAGCAATACAAGGCCCGCGATGATCTGAAGATAGGGGATTAGCTGTTCCAAAATATCTGCTCGTTTCAAAAGCGATTAAACCGGCCCGTTGTCGGGCCCGCGGAAGATGGCATTTGGCAGCGCGAATGGCAAGTCATCAGGCGGTGACAATCCACACAGCACTTTATAGTGCGATTGGGCGGTGAATTTCGCCAATGCCGCAAATTTACCCACGACTGGCAGGGTTATTTTCGTTATCGTTGTAATCTCGTTATTTTCAGGCATTTAGGTCCTGATACCCATTGATTATTTGACCGCCTTCCGGAACGAATTTCGCCATGCATCACAGCGTCCTGTTTGAGCTGTTTCTTATTCTGACTGCCGCGATCATTGCGGTGCCGATTGCGCACAAGCTGCGTGCGAATTCGATCATCGGCTTTCTGATTGGCGGGTTCTTTATCGGGCCGTTCGGCTTTGGCCTGATTTCCGAACGCGAAGACATTTCCACGGTTGCCGAACTGGGCGTGGTTTTCCTGCTGTTCATGATCGGGCTGGAGCTTTCGCGTGATCGTTTGCGGGTGATCGGCGGCCGGTTTGCCGGTCTGGGCGTTTTGCAAATTCTGGTATCGATGGCAGCCCTTCTTGGGCTTCTGGTTGTCATGGAATTTCCGCTGCCGACCGCCTTGGTGATTGCCGGTGCGCTTGCGCTTTCATCGACCGCGATCATCCTCAAACAGCTTTCCGATGACAAGCAGCTCAATACCCGTTTTGGCCGTGCGGCCCTTGCGATCCTGCTTTTGCAGGACGTGGCGGTTGGTCCGTTCCTGATCATGGTGCAGGCGGCAGGTGATGCCGGAACGGAAACCAGCCCGTGGATGAGCATCCTTTTGGGGTTTGGGTCGGTCGCGTTGTTGTTACTCGTCGGGCGGTATGTGTTGCCGCGCCTGTTTCGCTATATCGCGTCGCTCAAGAACCCGGAACTGTTTGCCATCGGCACGCTTTTTGTTGTGCTAGCCGCCAGCACATTGACCGAGGTTTCCGGGCTTTCGATGGCGCTGGGTGCGTTTATCGCCGGGGTGATGTTGGCCGAAACCGAGTTCCGCCATCAGATCGAAGCCGATATTTCACCGTTCCGCGGCGTGTTCCTGTCGCTGTTCTTTATGTCGGTGGGCATGTCGGTTGATGCCGACGTTGTTTATAACGAATTTGGCACCATCGTCATGTGGCTGGTGCTGTTGCTGGTGATCAAGACGGCGGTTCTGTTTGTTCTGGCGCGCGCGATCCGGTTTGAAACCGGCCTTGCCATCCGGGTGGCGATGAGTTTGGCCGCCGGCGGTGAGTTTGCCTTTGTCATGTTTGCCCTGGCCGCCCAGAATGGTGCTGTACCGCTTGATATGGCAGCGATGCTGATCCCGGTGGTGGCGATTTCGATGGCGCTGACCCCGACCCTGATCAGCCTGGGCCACAAGATCGAGGAAAAGCTTCATCCCAAGGAAGAAGACCAGCTTGGCAAGATTGCCGAGGAGTCAGAGGGCATCCACCAGCATGTTCTGGTGATCGGAAGCGGCCGCGTTGGCCGGGTTCTGGCCCGGTTGCTCAAGACGCGCAACATTCCGTTCCTAGTGCTTGATAGTGACGCACAGCAGGTTTCGCGTGGGCGGGCAGAAGGCCTTCCGGTTTACTTTGCCGACGGGTCCCGACCGGAAACTTTCCGGGCCGCACACACGGATGAGGCAAAAATTGCGGTTGTTGCCATGGGGAACCCGCATGCGACCGAGAAGACGGTCGCCCTTTTGCGCCAGCATTACCCGCACCTGAAGATCTTTGCCCGTGCGCAGGACATCACCCATATCGGGCCGCTGTCGCGCCACGGGGCGGATGCCGCCATCCCGGAGGTTCTTGAAACCGGGTTGCGGTTATCCGATCACGTTTTGGCGGCGTGCGACGTGCCGCAGGAAGATATTGATGCCGAAATCGCCAAATTCCGCCGCGCGGACATGCTTTTGATGAACGAACTGGCGCCGCGCCCACAGCGCAAACCGTCAGGGTCAGAGAGTTCGGACAAACCGGCGAAAGAAAAATCGTAAAGCCGTTACGCGGTGAAAACAAAAACCCCCGCTGCAACCTGCAACGGGGGTTTTTTAATCGGATCGGGCTCTAAACCGGCTTAGGCAGCGGTTTCAGAGTCCAGTGCATAGCCCGCAGCACGGACGGTGCGGATGATATCGCGGGTTCCCTTGACGTCATTGAGCGCCTTGCGCAGGCGGCGGATATGAACGTCGACTGTGCGGGTTTCGACATAGATGTTCGGGCCCCAAACCGCGTTAAGCAACTGTTCGCGCGAGAAAACCCGCCCCGGATGTTCGAGGAAATAGCGCAGCAGACGGAACTCGGTCGGGCCAAGATGGATCGATTTTCCATTGCGGCTTACCCGGTGGGCGGCGAGATCCATTTCGATGTCGGAATAGATCAACTGCCCTTGTGGTTGCGCCGGACCGGACCGGCGCAAAAGCGCGCGGATACGGGCCAGAAGCTCGCCAATGGCAAACGGCTTGGTGACATAGTCATCAGCCCCGGTATCAAGACCGCGGATGCGATCGCCCTCTTCACCGCGCGCAGTCACCATGATCACCGGCAAATCGCGGCTTTCAGGCTTGCGGCGGATCTGACGGCAGACCTCAATCCCCGACATTACCGGCAACATCCAGTCGAGCAAAACCAGATCGACATGGGTTTCAGCCAGAATTTTCAACGCTTCGTCACCGTCACCGGCTTCGACAACCTGCATCCCCTCGCGTTCGAGGTTGTAGCGCAACATGGTTACGATTGCTGCCTCGTCCTCGACGATAAGAACCGTTGGGTCCATCTTCCTATGCTCCCGTGTCAGTCATTCGGTTTGACAACAGCGAAGTTCGCTGCGTCGTTTTTTGGCCGGTCAATCCCCGGCAGGTCTTCGCCCTTGATCCGGTAATAGATCGTTTCGGCGATATTGGTCGCGTGATCACCGATACGTTCGATGTTCTTGGCAATGAACAACAGATGGGTCGATGCGGTAATGTTGCGCGGATCTTCCATCATGTAGGTCAGCAATTCGCGGAACAGCGAATTGTACATATCGTCGACTTCCTGATCGCGTTCCCAGACCCGGTGGGCCTTTTCGGCATCGCTTTCGATATAGGCATCCAGAACATCCTTGATGATTTCCTGGGCCAGCTTGGCCATGTTCGGGATCGCCTGAACCGGGCGGATCGGCGGGATCTGGTTAAGCACCTGCGCGCGTTTGGCGATGTTTTTAGCCAAATCACCAATGCGTTCAAGATCGTTTGACAGCTTAAGCGCTGTGACGACCTGACGCAGGTCATCTGCCATCGGCTGACGCAGGGCCAGAAGACGGACGGCAAAGTCCTGGACTTCCTGTTCGAGCACATCAATGCGCTGATCGGACAGGATGACTTTCTCGGCCAGTTCGGAATCGCGTTTGACGATGGATCTGATCGAGGAAATAAGCTGGCTTTCGGCAAGCCCGCCCATTTGCGAAATGATGTTGTTCAGACGGGTCAGTTCCTCGTCGAACGAACTTACGATATGGGTATGTTCATCAGCCATTTATGCGTACTCCTGGCGTCGCTTAACCGAAGCGGCCGGTAATGTAACCCTTGGTGCGTTCGTCCTTCGGGTTGGTAAAGATCTGATCGGTTTCACCGACTTCAACCAGCTTTCCGAGGTGGAAGAACGCGGTGCGCTGCGACACACGGGCGGCCTGCTGCATGGAGTGGGTCACGATCACGATCGTGTAGTTCGAACGCAACTCGTCTATCAGTTCCTCGACCTTGGCGGTCGCAATCGGATCAAGGGCCGAGCACGGCTCATCCATCAGGATGACTTCCGGGCTGACGGCAACCGCGCGTGCAATGCAAAGACGCTGCTGCTGACCACCGGAAAGACCGGTTGCCGGCGATTGCAGGCGATCTTTGACTTCTTTCAGAAGACCGGCACGTTCGAGCGAGGTCATGACGATTTCATCAAGTTCATCGCGCGAATTGACCAGACCATGAATACGCGGGCCATAGGCCACGTTGTCATAGATGGTTTTCGGGAACGGGTTCGGTTTCTGGAACACCATGCCGATGCGCGCGCGCAGCTGAACCACGTCGATCCGCTTGTCATAGATGTCGCGACCATCCAGGGTAACGTCACCTTTGATCGTCACACCGTCAATGGTGTCATTCATCCGGTTCAGGCAGCGCAGGAAGGTGGATTTACCACAGCCCGACGGACCAATCAGTGCGGTTACCTGCTGTTCGGGGATATCAAGGTTGACCTCATAGAGGGCCTGATTGTCGCTATAGAAAAGATCGAGCTTGCGCGCGGTCATTTTCGGTTTTTCGACCGACGGCTCCGCCGTCATTGCGCTCTGGGATACAGCAGCCATTTTACCACTTCCGTTCAAATTTTTTGCGCAGATACACAGCCAGTCCATTCATCAGGACAAGGAAGGCCAGCAACACCATAATCGCTGCCGAGGTTTTCTCGACAAAGGCACGTTCCGGGCTGTCTGCCCACAGATAGATCTGGACCGGCAGAACCGTTGCCGGGTCAAGCGCCCCGCCCGGGATATCAACAATAAAGGCCACCATTCCGATCATCAGAAGCGGTGCGGTTTCACCAAGCGCCTGTGCCATGCCAATGATCGTGCCGGTCAGAATGCCCGGCATGGCAAGCGGCAAGACATGGTGGGTGACGGTCTGGACCGGGGATGCACCAAGGCCAAGGGCGGCCTGACGGATCGATGGCGGCACCGCCTTGATCGCCGCACGCGATGCGATGATGATCGTCGGCAAAGTCATCAGCGCCAGCGTCAAACCACCGACAACCGGGGCCGAGCGCGGCAAATGCATGACATTGAGATAGACCTCAAGACCCAGCAGACCAAACACGATGGATGGAACCGCGGCCAGGTTGTTGATATTGACCTCGACAATCTGGGTGAAGCGGTTCTTGGGCGCGAATTCTTCAAGATAGACCGCGGCCAGAACGCCAATCGGGAAGGACAATGCCAGGGTCACAAGCAGGGTATAGAACGAGCCGACAGCCGCCCCCCAGATACCGGCAAGTTCCGGTTCGCGGGAATCGCCACTGGTAAAGAAGCGGGTGTGGAACTGTTTTTCCACCGCACCAGCCGCAACCAGTTCGTTATACCAAGCGACTTCCTTGTCATTGAGGCGACGGTCGCCTTCATCAACGGTGGGATCGATATAGCCCTTGTTGAGCATGTCGAAATCATCACCCGAGATCAGCCAGATGGTGCGCGTTTGGCCAATCAGGCTCGGATTTTCGAGAACCCGTTCGCGCAGATCATAAGATGCGCCGCCTGAAACGATGCCATAGAGATCACGTTTGTCACTGCGCGAGGTCACATCAGGGAACCGATCACGCAGCGCCTGTTTGATCAAACCATCAAAGTTCGCGCGCCCGATCACGTCGGGATCGCCGGTCCGTTCCGGATCGATCACAGCCGGATCAAAGGTCACTTCGAGCTGGACATAGGTCTGGTAAAAGGCGCTGTAGCCTTTAGAGCCGATCGAGAGTGCCAGCGTGCAAAGCGCCAGCAGCGCCAAACAGATCGCAACCAGACCATAGCTTTTAAAGCGGCGTTCGGCCGCGTAACGTTTCTTGATGTTACGGGTGATTTTAGGGCTGTCCCAGTCAACCGGCTTGCGCAGATTGTCAGAGATCACTTTGGCCGCAGCTCTGTCTTCCATAAGAGATGCCATATCAGTCATATTTCTCGCGATACTTCTGAACAACCTTAAGGGCAAATACGTTCAGCCCCAAGGTGACAAGGAAAAGAACCAGCCCCAACGCGAAGGCCGAGAGGGTTTTTGCACTGTCGAACTCCTGGTCGCCGACCAGAAGCGTCACGATCTGCACGGTAACAGTCGTCACAGCCTGAAGCGGGTTCACCGTCATGTTCGCGGCAAGACCAGCGGCCATCACAACAATCATGGTTTCACCAATCGCCCGCGAAACGGCCAACAGAACCGCCCCGACAATACCGGGCAAGGCGGCCGGGAAAATCACCTGCCGGATGGTTTCCGATTTGGTCGCCCCCAATGCATAGGACCCGTCACGCAGCGATTTCGGCACCTGCGACATCACGTCATCAGACAGCGAGGACACAAACGGAATGATCATAATGCCCATGACAAGACCGGCGGCCAGCGCACTTTCCGAACTGACATCGAGGCCGAGGATCGCGCCATTGTCGCGCAAGAACGGTGCCACGGTGAGCGCGGCAAAGAAGCCATAGACAACCGTTGGCACGCCCGCCAGAATTTCAAGTGCGGGTTTGGCAACAGCGCGAAATTTAGGCGCGGCATATTCGCCCATATAGATGGCCGAAAACAGGCCGACCGGCACCGCGACACACATGGCAATCAGCGTAATCAGCAAGGTACCGACAAACAGCGGAATCATGCCAAACGCCCCCTCGGACGCCACCTGATCGGCACGGATCGCGGTTTGCGGGCTCCATTCCAGACCAAACAGGAAGTCGAGCGGGTTGATCTTGCTAAAGAAATGCAGGGTTTCGAACATCAGTGAAAACACGATGCCGATCGTTGAAAGGATCGCAATCGCCGAACAGACAATCATGATCGCGCGCGAGATGCGTTCAACATTGTTGCGCGCGCGCATATCCGCTTCAATCCGTCGATAGGACAGGACAAGACCGGCAAGCGCAACCGACAGCATGACAACCACCAGCGCCGCATTGGCGATGGTTTGCAAATTGGCAAGTCTGCGCCCGGCATCAACAATTTCCGGCGACACGGTGAGATGTTCACCGCCACCGGCGGCGATCTGGGAAATGCTGTTGAGCGCCAGCGACAGACGACCGGAGTCACCAATTACTTCCTGCGGCAGGTCCGACACGATCAGGGCTTCAATCACCGAGCCCTGGAACATGTACCAGATCAAAAGCAAAAACAGCGCGGGAAGCCCGCACCATGCTGCTGTGTAGGCCCCGTAGTGAACCGGCAAGGAATGAAGATTGCTGTGCCGGCCACCCGAGAGGGCAACAGCCCGCTGGCGTCCGAAATAAAAGGACAGCGCGCAAAGTGCGGCAACCGCGAGCAACAGGAAAGACAGGGACATTATTTGAGATCCGTTCGCCAGATGAGCCTGCAAAGATCAGTTCGTGAGGCCAATAGGACAGAAACAATAAACAAATCAAGCAATGATATAAAGAAACCGGTGGCAGAAAAGGCTGCCACCGGTTGAAAGATCGCGTTACATGCTCAGCGGCGAAAGGTTCATCGCAGCGTTACGAACAGCTTCACGCTCAGCGGCATCCATCGGGATCAGGCCACGGTCAGCAAGGTAACCTTCTTCACCCCAAGCTTTGTCAGCGGTGAATTCAGCAAGATATTCCTTGATGCCCGGAATGGTGCCAACGTGCGCGTTCTTCACGTAGAAGAAGAGCGAACGGGAAACCGGATAGTCACCAGCAGAGATTGCTTCGAAGGTCGGAGCAACGCCACCGATCAGCGAGCCCTGAAGCTTGTCGCCGTTCTGGTCAAGGAAGGAGAAGCCGAAGATGCCGAGTGCATCATGGTTGGCTTCGAGTTTCTGAACGATCAGGTTGTCGTTCTCGCCAGCTTCGACATAGGCACCGTCTTCACGAACGCCAGCGCAGACAGCTTTGTGCTGGTCTTTGTTGGTGTCTTTAAGAGCGGCGATTGCCGGGAACTCATCGCAAGCTTCTTCGAGTACCAGCTCGGTGAAGGCATCACGGGTACCAGAGGTCGGCGGCGGGCCGAGAACTTCGATTTTAACGTCCGGAAGGCTCGGATCGATTTCAGCCCAGGTGCTGTACGGGTTGTCGATCAGCGACTGGCCGTCTTTGGACGGAACGGTTTTTGCCAGAGCAAGGAAGATCTGCTCTTTGGTCAGGTCGAGCTGCGGCGCAGCGTTGGAGTTCGACAGAACGATACCGTCGTAACCAACTTTAACTTCGGTAACTTCCGAAATGCCGTTCTTCGCGCAAGTTTCAACTTCGGACTTCTTGATGCGACGCGAAGCGTTGGTGATGTCCGGATGCTGTTCGCCAACACCGGCGCAGAACAGCTTCAGACCACCGCCAGAACCGGTAGATTCGATAACCGGCGTTTTGAAGGAGGTGGTTTTACCGAATTCTTCTGCAACTGCGGTTGCGAACGGGAAGACGGTGGACGAACCAACGATACGAATCTGGTCGCGTGCTTCGGCAGCGCCAGCAAAGGCAACGCTCATAAGCGCCGCAACAGCAAGAGTCTTCTTCATCATAAATTCCCCAATGGTAGTTCCACTTCGGAACGGTGCAACGATCTGCGAGGCGGACTCTACCGCTGGGTGCTTACGGTATTGTGTCGCTTTTGTTAACGTTATGTGACAACGTATCAGAGCAGTAAAAACAGCCACTTATTACTAATAAAATCAACAAGTTAGTATTTTACGACAACCATCCGAACACGGTGGTTTTTCACTTCAACATGGCAAAATCGCGATTGATTGCGAAAGGCTGTAACAAAAACTGTCACATTTCGTCCAAAGGTGACCTTGGGTGTCGGGGAATGGTGTGAATTGACGATAATTGCCAGCTAACCCTTTACATAGCCCCGTTTCCAAGCAACTCTTGTGCATGGGGTCCAAACTCATTCACATGACCGCCCCGGCAATTGATATGAGAGAAAAAGCAAGGAAAAGCCCGCAGAGCGGAGTATTCTCCGGTCAAGGGGTTTGACGCAGAGGCTTTCTCTCATATCAATTGTCCTTTGGATCACCCGGATTTGTACGGGCTATTTTGTCGCAAAACCTTGAAAGATATAGATCTTCCTGTGGTTTTGCTCCGCATATCCGCACAAATCCGGGGGACCGGGACGATTATGTGAATGAGTTTGGACCCCAAGGGACAAAAAATGCCGCGCGTAAATGTGCGCGGCCATAACAGGAGCACTTGATGAGCACCGCTGCACTCGACGAAATTCAGGAACTGATTCAGAAGCTGTCTGGCGAACTTGGAGATATGTCAGAGGCTGCGTCGCGCCATATTGATGATCTGCATGTTGCGGTCAATAACGTCGCATCGCACGTTCTGGCGATCGAGGCAGTTCTGTCACTGGTGGCCCAGAAGGTCGAGGTAGACGAGGCCGAAGCAATCAAGTGGATTCGTGACAAGACAGCGGCCTATGCCGAAGACAGCAGCGAAAGCTCTGCCGCAGAAGGCATTACAAAAAGCCTGCTTGGCAAGGAAGAGTAAGGCGCCCAATCGCACGGACTTACGAAATCAAAAGGACGGCAGAGGTTATTCCCTGCCGTCCTTTTTATTTTTCGGTTTTGAAGCAACCGGTGCCTAGCCCGCAAGTTCGGTCGGCTTTATCCGGTCGCGCAGTTTTTCCGGCACCGGTCCACCCGCCGCCCAATCAAGGAGCTGCACCGTGTGCAGAACTTTAAGGTCGTCGGTTTCGATCTGGACCATGCAGCCGATATTCCCCGTTGCCACCAGATCAGGCTGGGTCGCACGGATATTGCCGCGTTTGCGTTCCTGAAGCTGACCGGCGATTTCGGGCTGCAACAGGTTATAGACCCCGGCTGAACCACAGCACAGATGGCCTTCGGCGATTTCAGCCACTTCATACCCGGCCTGTTTGAGAAGATCACGGGGTGGCCGGGTGATCTTTTGACCGTGCTGCATCGAGCAGGCTGAATGATAGGCGACACGGGGATTCCCGTGACTGGCACCGGCAAAGACGGCGGCATCGATATCAAGGCCGGCCAGATATTCGGTAATGTCCTTGGCAAGACCGGACACCGTCGCGGCCCTTTCGGCATAGGCCGGATCATGGCGGAGCATATGGCCGTAATCCTTGATCGTGGTGCCACAGCCCGATGCGGTAATCACGATGGCATCAAGGCCTTCGCCCGCCGCCTCGGCCGTCCAGGCATCAATGTTGGCCTTGGCCTGCGCATGGGATTGTTCTTCCTTGCCCATATGATGGACAAGCGATCCGCAACAGCCAGCACCCTTGGCAACAACCACCTCGATGCCAAGGCGGGTGAGTAGACGAACCGTCGATTCGTTGATTTCGGTTTCAAGCACCTGCTGGGCACAGCCGATCAGGATGGCAACCCGGCCTTTGCGTTCGCCAACTGCCGGGATCACCTGGGGTTTATCGACCCAGCTTGGCGGATGCATGGGGCGTGCGCCCATCTTGACCATGCCCTTAAGCCGACCGGGCATCAGGCGTGCAAAGGGGGCGGCGAATTTCGCCCCGATCAATGACAGCCGGAACAGGGTCGGATTGGGCACAACAATCGACAGCAACTTGCGCAGCAACCGATCACCCAGCGGGCGTTCATAGTTTTGTTCGATATGGGCGCGCGCATTGTCGATCAGGTGCATGTAATCAACACCAGAAGGACATGTGGTTGTACAGGAGAGACATGACAGGCAGCGATCAAGGTGTTTGACCACCTTTTCGGTTGCCGGTTTGTCATTTTCCAGCATGTCCTTGATCAGGTAAATGCGGCCACGCGGGCTGTCGAGTTCATCGCCAAGAGTGACGAATGTCGGACAGGTCGCGGTACAGAAACCGCAATGCACGCATTTGCGCAGGATCTGTTCGCTTTCGGCAATCGCCGGGTTTTCAAGTTGGGCAGCGGTGAAGTTGGTTTGCATTACGCGCCCTCCCCGTTCAGTGACACTGGCGCAATCCGCCCCGGATTGAGAATACCCTTGGGATCTAGGTTTTCCTTGATCCGGGCATTGATCCGGGCAAGTGCCGGGTCTTCGGGATGGAAGACCGGGGTAGCTTGACGGATTTCATCGGATGCGCGCACCAGATTGGCCTGCCCGCCGACATTGGCGACGATATCGCGGATCGTGCCCGCCATTGCATCAGGCGTACCCGCCGCGTCAGATGCGGCAATCTGCAACCAGATCAGGCCACCGGCCCAATCCATCATCGCGCGACCACCGGTTTTTTCGATCAGTTGGGCGCAGATATCACCCCCGCTTGCCGGGGGCACTGATACCCGCCACAAAACGCTGCCGGTGTTTTCCGATGCGACGAACGGCGCGACATTGGCGACAACCTTCCAGATGCTGTGGCTGTGACTTTCGGGGACTTCGTGGCATTCGCCAAACCCGGCAAGCGCCCGGCACAGGGCATCGGCCCGCCATGCGACAGACGGCTTGGGACCTTCGACCCGCAGGGCGACAAGGCCACTGCCATATTCACCGGCGAGTGGCACATCAAGGTGCGGCGCGTCTTCGGGGGCGATCCAGGCGGCGGCGGAGACTTCGTTTTCACTACCCATGGCAATGGTCATCGCCTTGCCCGCCGCACGCGGGTCACTGCAAGCGACAATCACGGTGGCGGATGTTTCGTCATTGGGCATGACCTTAAGCGTTACGGTATGCATCACGCCCAGCGTGCCAAAGGAGCCCGCCATCAATTTTGACAGATCAAAGCCGGTGACGTTTTTCATCACCCGGCCCCCAGATTTAAAATCCTCTGCCCGGCCAGAAACGGCTTCGAACCCCAGAAGGTGATCACGTGCAGCGCCCACCTTGATGCGGCGCGGTCCGGCAAGGTTACAGGCGACCAGCCCGCCGATGGTGCCGGCATCCGGGCCACTTGACCCATCCAGAAGGGCCGGGAAGTTTCCGGGCTCGAAATGGAATTGCTGATTTTTCTCGGCCAGTGCCGCCTTGATATCGGCAAGCGGCGTTCCGGCACGCGCAGAGATCACCAGTTCTTCGGGCTGGTAAAACAGGATCCCCGACAGTTTGGAGCAATCCAGCACTGCGTTGGTTCGAACAGAATGGCCAAAGGCGCGCTTGCTGCCTGATCCGATGATTTCAAGCGGGGTTTCTGATCCAAGCGCCCAACCAACCGCATCACGCAGCTGGTCTGGCGTGGTGGGGGAAAGTACGTCCACCATAACTTTCTCTTTTCCTCTCCTGAGCCGGGCCAATCGGATTTGCGGGAGCCGATTGGCCGGCCTTTGTTTTATCGTGTTTGTTGTTTCGTTTGATCACGCCTTAGGGGCAGGACCCTAGAAGCGCGGGATATCCGGGAACTTGTCGGCCACCGCCTTGGCATGCAGGGTTTTAAGTTCCCCACAGCCATGCAAGGTCGGGAATACCTTGCCGGGGTTGAGCAACTGGTCCTCGTCAAAGGCCATCTTGATGCGTTCCTGATGCTTCATGTCATCGGTTGTGAACATCTCGCCCATCAGGTCGCGCTTTTCGACACCGATGCCATGTTCACCCGACAGCACCCCGCCAACCGCGACACAAAGCTTGAGGATGTCGGCCCCGAACGCCTCGGCCTTTTCAAGGTCGCCGGCCTTGTTGGCATCAAACATGATCAGCGGATGCAAATTGCCATCACCGGCATGGAAGACGTTGGCAACGCCCAGCCCGTGCTTTTTTGACAGGTCCTGCATGCCGGTCAGCACCTCGGACAGGCGACCGCGCGGGATGGTGCCATCCATGCACATATAGTCCGGTGAAATTCGGCCAATCGCCGGGAAGGCGTTTTTGCGGCCCGACCAGAATAGCAGGCGTTCTTCCTCGTTCTCGGAAATGCGGGAATAGACCGCCCCGCAATCCTTGGCGATCTTGCCAACCCGGTCGATCAGGTAATCGACTTCGACCTGCGGGCCATCAAGTTCGACCAGAAGAAGCGCTTCGACATCGAGCGGATAGCCGGCCTGAACAAACTCCTCGGTCGCCTTGATCGCCGGGGCATCCATCATTTCAAGGCCGCCCGGAATGATCCCGGCGGCAATGATGGCGGCAACGCAATTGCCGCCTTCTTCGGATGAATTAAAGCCCAGCAGAAGCGCACGTGCGGTTTCGGGTTTACGCAGGATACGAACCGTCACCTCGGTCACGATGCCAAGCAACCCCTCGGACCCGGTGATGATGCCAAGCAAATCATAACCCGCCTGATCAAGCCCCTTACCACCGACGCGCAGGATTTCGCCTTCGATGGTGACCATTTCAACCCCCAACACATTGTTGGTGGTAAGCCCGTATTTCAGGCAATGCACCCCGCCGGAGTTTTCGGCGATGTTGCCGCCAATAGAGCACGCAATCTGGCTTGAGGGATCGGGGGCGTAATAGAACCCTTTGTGTTCGACCGCGCGCGTGATGCCAAGGTTGGTGACACCGGGCTGCACGACGGCGGCCCGGTTGTCCCAATCGATGTCGAGCACGCGATTGAATTTCATCATACTAATGGTGATCGCATCGGCCATCGGAAGGGCGCCACCGGACAAACCGGTACCGGCACCGCGCGGAACGACACGGATTTTATTGGTATGACAATATTTCAGGATGGCTGCGACCTGGGCGGTATTTTCCGGCAGGACCACAATCATCGGCAATTGCCGATAGGCCATCAACCCATCGCATTCATAGGGCCTGAGCTGATCATCATCGACAATAACCCCGCCCTGTGACGGGATGATATCGCGCATGGCGGCGATAATGTCCTTGCGACGTGCAAGTGTGTGTTGATCAGGCTCAGGCATCCTAAGCATCGGTGGGTTACTCCGTTAATTCGACCAGCAGGTCCTTGGCTTCGACCTGTGTCCCGGCCGGGGCGTGGATTTTGGCCACGGTTCCATCCTTTTCGGCGTGAACCGCGGTTTCCATTTTCATGGCTTCGAGCGAGCACATCACATCACCCGACTTGATCTTCTGGCCCTCGGACACGTGGACTTCGACCACCAGACCCGGCATCGGGGCTGCGACATGCAGCTTGTTGCCATCTTCGGCCTTTGGTTTTGTCTTGCCTGTGCCTGCCAGTGTCTTGTCGGCGACCTTGACGGTGCGGGGCTGACCGTTCAGTTCAAAGAACACGGTACGGTTGCCCTCCTCGTCACCGGCCTCGGACGTGGTCAGATAGCGGATGACAAGGGTTTTGCCCTTTTCAAGATCGACCGAAATTTCATCGTTCTGGTTCATCCCGTAGAAGAAGACCGGGGTTGGCAGAACCGAAACATCGGCGTTGTGGCTGCGGTGTTCTGCGTAATCAAGGAACACCTTGGGATACATCACATAAGATGCAACCTCTGCGTCGGTGATATTGCTGCGATGGGTTTTCTTTTCGATCTCCTTGCGGGTCGCTTCGAAATCAATCGGCGGCAATGATTTGCCCGGACGGTCTGTCAGCGCCTCGGCCCCTTTCAGCACCTTGCGCTGCAGGGCGGGCGGGAAGCCACCGACCGGCTGACCGATTTCACCGCGGAAGAAGGAAATAACGCTGTCGGGGAAGGTAATGTCCTTTTTAGGATCAAGAACGTCTTCCTCAGACAAACCGGATGTCACCATCATGAGCGCCATATCGCCGACAACCTTGGAGCTTGGCGTTACCTTGACGACGTCGCCAAACATCTTGTTGACCGCGGCATAGGCCTTGGACACTTCGGGCCAGCGATCCTCGATCCCGAGTGCACGGGCCTGTTGGCGCAAGTTGGTGTACTGGCCGCCCGGCATTTCGTGGACATAGACGTCAGAGGTGCCACTGCGGATATCGCTTTCAAAGCCTGCGTAATAACGACGGATCTGTTCCCAATAGGTCGAAATTTCCTTGAGCGCCTCGGTCTTAAGGCCCGGATCACGCGGCTGGCCGATATAGTTATTGGCAATCGAACCCAGATTGGGCTGGGACGTCAGGCCCGACATCGAATCCATTGCCGCATCGACGGCATCGACCCCGGCGTCAATCGCGGCAATCACGGTGGCGGCCGAGATGCCGCTTGTGTCGTGGGTATGGAAGTGGATCGGGATATTGACGGTGTCTTTCAACGCTGTGATCAGCTCAGTCGCAGCGGCCGGACGCAGGACACCCGCCATATCCTTGAGACCGAGAATATGTGCACCGGCAGTTTCAAGTTCGCGGGCCATATTCACATAGTAATCAAGGTTATATTTCGGGCGGTCCTTGTCATAGATATCGCCGGTGTAACAGATGGTCGCCTCGCAGAGCTTGTCGGTTTTAAGCACCGATTCCATCGCGACCTTCATGTTTTCAACCCAGTTGAGGCTATCAAACACCCGGAAGACATCCATGCCGTGTTCGGCCGCCTGCTTGACGAAGTAATCGACCGCGTTATCGGGATAGTTGGTATAGCCAACCGCGTTCGAGGCCCGCAAAAGCATTTGCGTCAGGATATTTGGCACGCGTTCGCGCAACTTGACCAGACGATCCCACGGGTCTTCTTTCAGGAAGCGCATGGCAACGTCAAACGTCGCCCCGCCCCAGCATTCGATTGAAAACAGTTCCGGCAGACCATGCGCGTAATAGGGCGCAATTTCGAGCATGTCATAGGTGCGCATGCGGGTCGCCAGAAGCGATTGGTGGGCATCACGCATGGTGGTGTCGGTCATCAGGACGCGTTCCTGATCCTTCATCCAGCGCGAGAAACCTTCCGGTCCCAACTGATCAAGCTTTTGCTTGGTGCCCGGGCGGATTTCGCCAAGATCGATTGATTTCGGCATCACCGGGTCATGCAGATTGGTCGGCACCACGCGGCCTTCGACTTCGGGGTTGCCATTGACCGCAACCTCGCCGATGAAGCGCAGCAGGCGGGTGGCACGGTCGCGCCGGCGCACGAACTTGAACAGGTCGGGCGTTTCATCAATGAAGCGGGTTGTATACTCGCCAGCGCGGAATTTCGGGTGATTGATCAGGTTTTCAAGGAAGGCCAGGTTGGTGGCAACACCGCGAATACGGAATTCGCGCAAGGCGCGGTCCATGCGGTCCACCGCCTCACGCGGGGTGCTGCCCCATGCGGTGACCTTTTCCAGCATGCTGTCATAAAACGGCGTGATCACCGCCCCGGAATAGGCCGTGCCGCCATCAAGACGAATGCCAAAGCCGTTGGCCCCGCGATAAACCTTGATGATCCCGTAATCGGGGACAAAGTTGTTTTCCGGGTTTTCGGTGGTGATACGGCACTGAAGCGCATGGTCACGCAGCTTGATCTTGTCCTGCCAGGGGATACCGGTTTCGGACGGGAAACCGATGCGTCCCCCCTGGGCGATCAGGATTTGCGCCTTGACCAGATCAAAGCCGGTGACGCATTCGGTGACGGTGTGTTCGACCTGAATGCGCGGGTTGACCTCGATGAAGTAGAACTTGGATGTGTCGACATCCATGAGGAACTCGACCGTGCCGGCATTGACGTAATTGGCGGCCTTGCCAAGGCGGATCGCGGCGTCACAAATCTCGGCACGCTGATCATCATCAAGATACGGGGCCGGGGCGCGTTCAACCACCTTCTGGTTGCGGCGCTGCACCGAACAGTCACGTTCATAAAGATGCACAAGGGTGCCGTGATTATCGCCAAGCAGCTGCACCTCGACATGGCGCGCACGGCGGATCAGTTTTTCAAAGTAAACCTCGCCATTGCCAAAGGCGGCCTCGGCTTCGCGCCGTGCTGCCAGCACCTGACCAGACAGGTCCTTGCCATTTTCGATAACCCGCATGCCACGGCCACCACCGCCCCAGCTGGCTTTCAACATTAGGGGATAGCCGATTTTCTCGGCGATGCGGGTAACTTCTGCCATGTCTTCGGGAAGCGCGCTTGAGGCAGGCATAACCGGCACACCGGCACTTTCGGCCAGATTACGGGCAGAGACCTTGTTGCCAAGGGTGCGCATGACTTCTGAGTCCGGGCCGATGAACTGAATACCGGCCTCGGCACAGGCATCGGCGAATTCGGGATTTTCCGACAGGAAGCCGTAACCCGGATGGATCGCATCGACATCGGCATCGCGCGCAACACGCAAGATGTCTTCGATATCAAGATAGGCGCGAATGGGCTTGTTGCCCTTGCCCACCGTGTAGCTTTCATCCGCCTTGAAACGGTGAAGGGCGAAGCGGTCCTCGTCAGAGAAGATCGCAACTGTGCGAATGCCAAGTTCGTTGGCGGCTCGCAGAACACGAATCGCAATCTCGCCACGGTTGGCGACCAGAAGTTTACGGATACGCTTTGGTGCTGAACGCGTCATGGACACCGGGCTCCTACCACAATTTCCTGGCAGGAACGTGCCTGTGCGCGCCTGCCAAAACCAAGTGAAACGCCACGATATGGTCCCGGAATGCGTTGCGGTGCGGGAAGCCTGCAACGCCATATCCATTGTGGCGATACGGGATGCCAGCACGCTGAGATCTTGTGCAATGCATCCAGAGCTTTTGGCGCCCGGTGGGCAGGCGACGGTTCTGGTATATGCGCATTGCCCTCTCCCTGTCAAAGCATGATCTCGTAAATTGGTATTACCAATTATTGGAAATCCCGACCAGTTTCTTTTCACCATGCGGAACAGGTCGCCCAAGCTTTCTCAATCAGGGCGATGGGAAAACCGCGATCTTAGAGCCTGACCAAAAATTCTGATATGGTTTGACGCCTTGATTTTGCAGTGATTTTTAGGCGTGCGCGGTCCGCAAGGGTCGCCCCCTGGGGACCGTGCGCAACGACAAAATCGCTCAAAATCAAGGCGCCCGAAGGGTTTGAAGAATTTCATCCACTATGCTGCGGCTTTCCTCTTGAAAAGGCCGCCGGGCATTGTCTGCGAGCAAAGCCTTGATATTGAAGGAAATTTTTCAAATCAAACCATGTCAGAATTTTCGGTCAGGCTCTTACAGCGACTTTTGGCGCGGATATGCTATTGTCCGCGATCAGAAAAACGGAAATTCCCGAAACGGTTACGCCCATGCCGAAGCTCAATCTTCGACTAAAGTTTTTGCTGCTCTCGATCCTGCCGCTGGTTCTGGCGGCGTCTGCGATCTCCTGGCTGGTGTTTGCCCAGGCCGAACGCCTGGCCGAGGCCGAGATCAGGACCTTTGAACGCAACATCCTTCAGGCCAGAAAGGACGAGCTGAAAAGCTATCTTGAGCTGGCGATGAAATCGATCGACCACATCTATTCGGTGGCAAGCCCGCTGGATGCGGTGTCAAAAGAACGTGTGAAAGCGATCATCGAAGATCTGTCTTATGGCGAGGATGGATACTTCTTTATCTATGACCGCGATGGCACCGCCCTTGTCGATCCGCCGCAACCCTGGCGCCTTGGCCGGACCTATTGGAACCTGCGCGATATCAATGGCAACACAGTCATTCAGGGCCTGATTTTCAATGCGGAAAAGGGTGGCGATTTCATGCGCCACGTCTGGGAAAAGCCATCGACCGGGGAGCCGACCGAAAAGATCACCTATTCCCTGATGCTCGATAAATGGGACTGGATGATCGGCACGGGCATTTATATCGACGATATCGCCGAACAGGTCACCGAGATCGAGGCCGAAGTTTCCACCCATATCCGCGAAACCACGATGTCGATCATCGGGGTGACGATCCTTGCGGTGTTGCTGGTGGGGATATCGGGCACGGTGGTCACATTGTCCGAACGCAAACTTGCCGACTCAAAGCTTAAGGAACTGACACATCGGGTGGTTGATGTGCAGGAACAGGAACGCCTGCGCGTTTCGCGTGAACTGCATGACGGCATCAGTCAGATACTGGTTTCGGTCAAATATGCGGTCGAAACCGCCATTGCACGCATCACCCAGAAACGTGACAACGCGATCGAACCCATGGAAAAGGCCGCCAACCGATTGCAGGACGCCATCCATGAAGTGCGGCGGATTTCGCGCGATTTGCGCCCAGCCGTGCTTGATGACCTTGGCCTGAAACCCGCGATCGAGAGCATGTGTGCAGAACTTCAGGACCGGTCCGGCATCCTGATCGAGGTGAAATGCGACAATGTCGACGGGCAGCTTGATATCGACAAGAAAACAACGCTGTATCGCGTGTTGCAGGAGACCCTGACCAATATCGAACGCCATGCCGATGCCACAGTGGTGAAAATTTCGATCAAACGCGAAGGCAGCAGCATCATCATGCGCATTGCCGATAACGGGGTCGGGTTTGAAACCAACCGATATATCCGCAACCGCGATCCGCGGGCGGGCATTGGTTTGCGCAACATGCGCGAACGCATGGAATTCCATGGCGGCGGGCTTTCGGTACGCTCCGAACCGGACGACGGGACAAAAATCACTGCATTTATTCCCGCCAACAGCCAGAATGCCCTACCCCATGACGCTATCAGCGGTTAATCTGATGACGCACAACCCGACAGTCACGCGACAGGAACTCGTTTGATCCATGACCAATGCCACCATTGCCAACGAAGTTTATTCCACCCATCGGCCATTGCGGATTTTGCTTTGCGACGATCACGCACTTGTCATGGATGGCATCCGATCGCGACTGGAATGCTTTGAACATATCAATATCGTTGGCGAGGCCGGCAACGGGGCCGAGGCATTGACCATGGCCGGTGACCTGCATCCTGATATCGTCCTGATGGACATTTCGATGCCGGTGATGAACGGGTTGGAAGCAGCCGAGAAATTCCGTGAAACCCTGCCCGATACCAAGGTTGTCATCCTGTCGATGCATGAAAACCCGGAATATCTGCGCACCGCCCAGCAGGCGGGTGCAAAGGGCTTTATCCTGAAAGATGTGTCATCCAATGACATGGTGCGTGCGATTGAAACCATTGCCAATGGCGGTGAGGCGTATAGTTCCACATTCGATCGCATCAGTGATGGCGAAGATAACAACAGCGATGGCGTGCCGCTGACATCGCGTGAACGCACGGTCTTGCGCCTGTTGGCCAAGGGGGCAAGCAACAAGCATGTTGCCCGTGAACTGGATATCAGTGTCCGCACCGTTGAAACCCACCGCCGCAACATCAAGCGCAAACTTGGTATCGACAGTTCGGCCGGTCTGGTGCGCTATGCCATTGAAAAGGGTCTGGTCACCCTTGATTCCAATAGCTGAAATCACGATCTGGATCACAGTTGTGCGCCGACCAGCATGACTTTGCTTTGATTTCACATTCTGGTACGGTACATTAGGTTCAGGATTGGATTGATTAAACTTTTCAATTCCGGCCGTATCCGGGTTTGATCGACCACCCAGATCAGCCCGACGTCATGGGTAGAGAGCGTGAACCATACAGCAAGCTACACATTCCGACCCGAACTTGCGCGGTGCCGCGAATGCGGTGTGCGGAAATTTGCCCTGTTCAACAACCTGACGGACGAGGATTTCAAACTTGTCCATATGCCGGTTGAAGACATCACCCTGCCCAAACGCAATACGCTTTATAATGCCGGTGATCAGGCGCAATCGATCTATACCCTCCGCTCTGGCCTGATCAAACTTGTCCATTACCTGCCAGATGGCAATCAGCGGGTGGTGCGCCTTGTCAAACCCGGCGGCACCATCGGGCTTGAGTCGCTGGTCAGCGAGTGTTTCACCCATCATGCCGAGGCCCTTCAGGACAGCAAGCTGTGCCGCATTCCGATTGCGGTGATTGAAAGGCTTGATAATGAAAGCCCGCGCTTGCACAAGCAGGTGCTTAATCGCTGGCATCAGGCGGTGATGGAATCCGATAACTGGCTGACCCAGATGTCGACTGGTACGGCACGCGAACGGGTCGCCCGGCTTTGCCTGTTTTTACATGATGACGTGACCGAGAGCTGCACCGTTCCGGGGCGCGAGGATATTGGTGCGATGCTTGGCATTACCACCGAAACAGCCAGTCGGATCATCGCCGATTTCAGACGTCATGACCTGCTGGAATTCAAGTCACGCAATGTCTTCAAGCTTGATCTTGTGGGCTTACGCGAAGTTGCGGGAATGGACGCCGCGGATGAGGGCAATTACGCCGACTGATCCCCTACAAATCCTATCTTGCGGCATCCTGCAAGACGGTCTGAAAGGCCGAGTTTGGGCCACAGGCCAGTGACAGCTTTTCATATTCCTGCGGCGTATCGATCCGTTTGTGTTTTTCCGCACTCCGCCTGCGAATATCGTTCAGCCGTCTTTTGAAATCCCGGCCATATTCCGAAATCAGCCGCCGCATGGCGCGCTGAGCATTGTCCGCTGGCATCGGGAACATGGCACCAACCTGTCTGACGACATCATTGACCAGATCATCAAGGGCCGCACGAATGTCGGCCTCCATGCCCTGATTGATCTTCACATGTTCGCCTTCGTGGGCATAAACCACATCATATTCGCAGGTGCCGCGTTCAAGCTCGGACGCGATATAGACCAGATGTTTGACGACATCGACCTTGGGATTAACCCGCACCGGATCAAGGCAATAGCGGCCAAAGCCAACCTGGCGCGGTTCAAAACGCATATCGAACGATGCCTGAACTTCATATTCGGTCAGGCCCGTCACCAGAAAACGCGGACTGCCCCCGGCACGGCTGTTGAGCCAGCGCACCGAGCGGTGCCGATCAAGCATCGGATCCATGTGATTGAATTCAAGGAAGGCTTCGGGGGCGCTGATTGGCGCACAGGTGCCTTGGGCACGGGCCAGATTGGGAAGAAACAGCAGCGCAGCCAGAACGATCAAAAGCGCGCACAAGACGCGGTCTTTTCCAATCTGATCATTGCGTTGCCCAAAAGCTGGCAAACCGTTTCTCCTGACTTTAAAGAAAACGCTGCGCACAGAAACACCCGCACGCAGCGTTTGCGATATTCCCTTTACGCGCAACGATCAGACATGGCTCACATGATCGGCGCAATCGACGCAAAGCGGTGTGGTCGGATCGAATTCGAGGCGCTTGGCAGCAATCGGTTCGCCGCAATTGTGGCAGTGACCGTATTGGTCGTCATCCATGCGCTTGAGGGTTTTTTCAATCTGCTCCAGCTCGACCACGCGGCGGCGTTCCTGTTCAAGATGCATTTCCTGATTTTGCAGGGCATCCATCCTTGATAAACGACCGACCGCCTGCTGATCCAGTTCGACCGGCTTGCGGTAGTCTTCCGAGTGGGTTGAATGTGCCAGAATCTCGGCGCGTCTTTCCTCCAGCCGGGTGCGCAATTTCGCAAGATCAATGTCTGTTCGATCCGTCATCCGAAACCTCATTATACGTTGTTGTTCTTAGCTATTAATATGGGTGCAGTGATCCCTCTTTCGCCAATGCATAGATCAAATTATTCAAAGATTTTGCCGATCACCTGCAATTGCCGCAGGCATCGACGAGTTTTTCGAGGGCTGCCTTGGCTTCGTCATCATCGAGGCCTTCGGCTTTGATCTTTTTCTGGATTTTGCAGCAAAGGGCTGGCCCGTTCGGGAACGGCTTGTCGGTCCAGAAGGGCGCGGTTGTGCCGAAATATCCCGCCTGATCAAGGAACGAGACGCCATAGTAATAGGCGGCCCCGACCGAATTATAGAAGGTCGGATCATCGATAAAACCACCATCGGGCGTCATGGATTTGGTCAGGCACCAATCAAGCACCAAGGCGATGTCTTTGGATGCTGCATTTTGTGTCGCGGCATCAACCTTGGCCCAGCCAAGATCGAAAATCTTGGTGACGTCGTAATTGTTGTGATTGTTGAAATCACCATTGTGCTTCCAGCCGAACGGATAGGCATCATCGCGGATCGCAAGCGTGGTGTTGAATATCTGCGTCCACAGATCGACCTTGCCATGCTGATAGGAGATATTGTGGAACGTCAGGCTAAGATCGCTGCTTTTAAGAACGCCCTGATCGGTGGTGTCAAACCAACCGCCCCAATAACCACTTTCACCATCCTGCCAGTCATCAAGCCATGATTTGTAGGCCGAGATGTAATCATCGGTCAGATCAAAACCCTTTACGTTGGTTTTGAAATAATCGCGGATTTCGCTTTTGAAACACATCTGTGAAAGTGCTGCCGTCACGGCCCCAAGGGCATCACGGCGATCCAGACCATCGGCAAAAATCCGCGATGTCTTTTGACCATCGAGCCAAGCTGTCATTTTAGCGGGTGTTGAAATCGGTTCCAGAAAACTGAGCGGATATTCAGGCGCCTTGCCTTCATCGGCCAGCGTATTGACCGCATCAATCATCGCATCGACTTTGAGGAACCATTGATCGTAACAGGGCCCCCATGAGCCGTCGCTTGCGACCTGTTTTTCCGCCCAGGACTGATCAGGATTGTTCAGCGAACTGGCAAAGCCAGCGAGCTTTTGATCAAGCGTTTTCCAGTCGGCGGTATATTGCAGCAGCCATTTGCATTCGATCATCTGTTGATCGGAGGCCGCCATGCTGTTGCCGGTTTTCTGGGCGGCGATCAGTTTATCCTGAAGCGGGGCCAGCTTTGCGGCATATGTTTTTTGCTGCGCGACATAGTCGGAATCAAAAACGGAGAACTGCGCCGTGATCAGTTTACTAAAATCCGTCAAACCCCTGCCCCCGATGTTTCAAAAGATATTTATCATGTAAAACCATGACAAATACCCGTGCAGATCCAAAGCATTATCGACAAGCGGCGTCAAACAGCCGAAGGGATGGCATGGGATGTTGGGCCGGCTGGATGTGTGCTGGAAACTAGTTGCCCAGCAGCCAGTTGCGGATCACGCGCAATGCCTGTTCGGGGTCGGTATCGACGATCCTGACGGCGACATTGGCCTTTTTGCGATCAATCATGCCCTCAATACCGGCCAGATTGAACCGGTCCTGATCGTCGGATCCGGAAACACACGAGACGCCCGCCGTTGTTGCGCGCAATCTTTCACGCAAACGCGAATCCGAACCCGATTCGTAACGGGGGATCGGTGCCGCAGGCTTTGGACCGGGTAAAAATGACGGTCCATTCCCTATTTTATCGCTGTTATCTGATTGCGTCATTGGCACAACTTTCGGTTCGCATTGTGACACAGTCATCATATTGGGCTGCCCCGACAGAGTGCAAATCCAATCACATCTTGCAAGGCGCTCTCAGCCGCTTCAGATCGTTATATTAGTTTAAAAGAAACTTTGATTTCCGGGCGTTTCGGATGCTAGGGTCGAATTAAAATAAGAAGAAAAAAGATGGGTACCACGCTGAATTTTTCCCAATCGAGCGGACGGTTTGATCATTTGATCACCGATGAAAATGCGTTTGAAAACCGAAACGCATTTCACATATAGCAATTTCACCGCGCAATGAATCGATACAAAAAAACGCGCGATTGCAAATTTTGTACTTCCACAACTCGATCACTCTATCTAGTTTGGGAGGATCAACATACCACCACTTTAGGGTAGTTGTCGCAATACTTTAGACCAGAGCACACAAATCCAAAAGGGGGGCCAGGTTTTTGTGAGGCACCATACTCTTATCCTGATTGTTGCACTGACCACAATGCTGACTGGCGTTGCCAAAACGCATGCCGTTGAATTTGGTGAAGCGCCCGAACTTGCCAAACTGGTTGAGGACGGAAATCTGCCGCCGGTCAAGGATCGCCTGCCGACCGCACCGATGATCGTCACCCCCAACGAACGGGTCGGAACCTATGGCGGTACCTGGAAAATGGCGCAGCGTAACAGCCGCGACCATGCCCTGCTGATCAGAACAATTGGATATGAGCCACTTCTGCGCTGGACCCCGCAATGGTCATCGACCATTCCCAATGTCGCCCTGTCATTCCAGCCCAGCAGCGATGCAACCGAGTTCTTTTTCCGTCTGCGACAAGGCATGCGCTGGTCGGATGGTACCCCGTTTACCGCTGATGACATCGTTTTCTGGTACGAAGATATCCTGAACAATCCGGCCTTTGCCGATGCCGTGCCGGAATGGCTGACATCGGGCGGCAATACCGTGCAAGTCGACGAGATCGACCCCTATACCGTCGCGTTTCGTTTCAGCAAGCCATATGGACTTTTCCCGACCGCCCTTGCCCGCCCCGAAGGCGTTGAGCCGGTAAGCTATCCGGCGCATTTTCTGAAGCCGCTTTTGCCGAAATATAATGCCAATGCCGATGCGGACGCCCAGAAGATGGGTTATTCGGGTTGGAAAGAACGTTTTATCGACGTATTTGGGCAGCCCGGTACGATTGATGACCCGACGCGCTGGAACAATCCCGATGTGCCGACCCTGAATGCCTGGGTGCTTACCGGGGTATATGGCAAGGACGATCCGCTGATCGCCAAGCGTAATCCCTATTACTGGAAAATTGATCCGACCGGCCGTCAACTTCCCTATATCGACACGGTTTCCATGACACTGGTGCCGTCAAAAAGTGCGGCTGGGGATGCGGCAATTGCCGGCAAGGTCAATATGCAGGAACGCCATATCGGCACGCGCGCCAACGAAGTTCTGGCCCAAAACAAGGACCTTCAGGCCTTCACGCTGATCGAGAGCGATATGAATATCATGACCTTGTCGCTTAATCTTAATGACAAGGACCCGGTGCTGCGCGACATCTTCCAGAACAAGGATTTTCGCGTTGCCCTGTCATATGCGATTGATCGCGAGACCATCATTGATCGCTTTGTCCCCGGTGCCTTGCCCCATCAGGCGGCACCAAGGCCGGAAAGCCCGCAATATCACACGGTGCTGGCGCGACAGTTCATGGCATATAATGTCGAACTGGCGCGGAGCTATATTGCGAAAGCGGGACTGACCACCATCAATGATGACGGCATCCTGTTGCGTCCGGATGGCAAGCCGCTTTCATTCACGATTGATACCGAGGGTGCGGAACGCTTTCAGATGCTCGATGCGGTCATGGGGTATTGGCGCGAACTTGGCATCGATGTCAGGGCCCGGAACCTTGCACGTGACGAGTTTGTCGCGTTGCGCGAACGCAATGAACACAATGCCAGTGCGTGGGGCGGTGACGGCGGCCTTGATGCGATGCTCATCCCGATCAATTACCTGCCGATGTCTTCTGAATCGTCCTGGTTTGCAACCGGATGGGCCAACTGGTACCTGAACCCGGAAAGCCCCGATGCCATCACCCCGCCCCAGGATGTTCAGGATCAGCTTGCGCTTTATGACCAGCTGAAAGCGACAGCAAATGCGGAAAAACAAAATCAACTGATGCGCGATATTCTCGACATCAGTGCAAATCAGTTTTACCTTATGGGAATTGCATTACCGCCAAACAGAAAAGGCGTGGTGGCACGGGACTTCCACAACGTTCCCAAGGTCATGCCTGCCGCCTGGAGTTATGCGACACCTGCACCGACCAATCCAAGTCAGTATTTTATTCAGCCCGAGTAAAATCCACGACAAACACGCATCATTCTGAATGGGGGCAGAATTAACTTGAGGACGCTGTTTGACCGACTGATCGGCAGTCTGGTTTTCAAGATCGCATTTGCGATCATTGTTGTGGAAACCATCCTTTTTGGTCTGTTTGGCGGTTATTATGTGAACTATTTCGGGGCCGAAATTGACCGCAGGATTGCGGAACAGATCAGCACACCCGGACGGCTTATTCAGCAGGAACAACTCAAGGTCTCTATTCTGAGCGACCCCGAGCAGATGGAACTTCTGCTTGGACGGCATTTGCAGCAAGCGCTGGCTGTCGGTTTTGACGGCACCATTTATCATTCAACCGACCCTTTGATGATCGGCGCATCGATCAGCTCGTTACCCGACTTCCCGACCGAACAGCTTCGCGCCGACATGAGAGAGCAGACCCTGTTCACGGTTGATGACGATACCGGGTCCAGCATGGTCAGCATCACGCCGATCTTTGCCCTGAATGCCAATCAGCCCTTCATGTATGTCTATCTCAAGGTGTCGACCAAGGGCCTTGAAGAAAGCCAGCGCCAGATGCAGTCGGTGCTTGTGATCGGTTCCATCCTTTGTGTGTTGCTGACCTCCGCGCTGATTTTCCTGTTTACCCAGCACACGGTGCTTAAGCGCCTGATCACAGCCGCACAGTTTGTTAACAAGATCCAGGTCGGCAAGCTGAGTTCACGGCTGACACCGATGGGACGTGACGAAATCGGCATTCTCGAGCGCGGCCTGAACGCCATGGCCGAAAGTCTGGAACGCCGCACCCAGCAACATCAGGCGGCCCAGAATGCCTTGCGCGACAGTGAAGAGCGTTTCCGCGACTTTACCCTGTCTTCCGCCGACTGGTACTGGGAGATGGGCAGCGATTTCAAAATCGCCTTTGCGTCGTACAAGTTTTATCAGCTGATCGAGGAAATCAACGGCTCCCCGCAGGGGCAGTCGTTTGACAAACTTGGGCTTCATCCGGAACACCCGGAGGGGTGGCAATATCTGCAACGCCATCTTGATGAACATACCGCGTTCTATAACGTCGAATTCTCCTGGACATCGCGGGATGGTGAAAAGCAGTTCGGGCGGATCAATGGCGTGCCGGTCTTTGCGCTGGATGGCAGTTTCAACGGCTATCGCGGGACGGGCAGCAACATTACCGAACAGCATCGCGCCGCCGAGGAACAACAAGCCTTGCAGCGCCAGCTTGCCACATCGCAAAAGCTTGAGGCGGTTGGCCAGATGGCCGGTGGTGTCGCCCATGAATTCAACAATTGCCTTGCTGGTATCCTGAGTTTCGCCGAAGTGGCACGTGCCAAGATTGATGATCCCGAACGGGTCAAAGAATATATCGATCACGTCATTTCGCTTGGCGAACGCGCGACCGGTGTTGCCGATCAGCTTTTGATGTTCTCGCGCCGCAGGATCGATCAGCCGAAAAATGTCCGGGTTGAAAGCATCTTTGCGGAGATGGAAAAGCTGCTGGTGACCTTGCTTGAGCACCGGATTGATTTGCAAATCTGGGCCGATGAGGCCGACCTTCATACAAGGGTGGATCCGACGCAATTGTCGGCCTGTATCCTTAACCTCGCGATCAATGCGCGCGATGCGATGCCCGATGGCGGCACGCTTCAGATTTCATGCAGCAGTGCCGATATTCCGCCACTGGCACAGCGCGACGCCGATGAGGACGAGGATATCTATCCGCCAGAGGTGGAAGGCCAGTTTGTTGTCATCACCGTGCAGGATACCGGCACCGGGATTCCCGAGGATGTGATCGATCATATCTTCGAGCCCTTCTTCTCGACCAAGGAACCGGGCAAGGGTACCGGACTTGGGCTTTCGATTGTTCATAGCTGGGTCGAAGAGGCCCACGGCTTTATCAATCTTGAAAGTGTCGAGGGCGAAGGCACGACGTTCTCGATCTATCTGCCGCGTTCGGAACCGGGTGCGGAGCCGGAGGACGAAGTTGACGAGATCGGCGTGTTCCCCGGCAATGGCGAGCGTGTTCTGATTGTCGATGATGAACAGGCCCTGCGCACCACTGCCCAAATCATCCTCGAAGATGCCGGTTATCGCACCGAGATCGCGAAAAGCACCGAAGAAGCGTTGGTGATCCTGCAAACCAACACGGGTGATGCGGCATTTGATGTGATTGTGACCGACGTCGTGTTGCCCGGTCGCAGTGGCCCGCAACTGATCATCGAAGCATTGCGCCAGAACCCGCGCTATGGCGTGGTGTTCATGTCCGGTTACCCGGCGCGATCGCGCAAGGAACTGGATAATCTTTTGGGCAATTACGTGTTTGTCAAAAAGCCGTTCCGCCCCGGCAAGTTGCAAAAAGCGGTTCATGATGCGCTCAAACTCGCATCCGAACGGGCGCAGTCGAGCTGACATCGCTGCTCAACTGGTCGAGTCCCCAACCCTGACCATCGCGAAATCGCGGAATTTTCGCCAAATGGTTAAAAAAATCTTACCCGCCTATATTAGTTAAAATGCTTGCAAACCAAGCAATTGGCGGGGTTTGGATTGCGACGGCACTGGATAGTGTGACAACCATCACTTATATCAACCTAACAAGCCCATACCGTGAACTTCAGACAGATTTGAAGAACCCGGTAAAGAGTGATGGGCATCGCCCACCCGGACAGATAAAGAGGTCAGGATGATCGGCTCAGTTCAAGGTTCAGGACTTGGTTCAGCGGCACAGGCCGTGAATGATGCAATTACGCCCAAAGGTGGTGCAGACCCGTCTTTGCCTTTCGCAGCCGCAGAAGGCGCGATCAAAAAGGCAACCGGTCTTGCCAAGGTGATCGGCTCGATCGTCACCGAACACCAGCCGCTTGAAACCAGCGGCAATCGTGGCACCAAGGTTAATATCCTAACGTGATTTTTCCCTCTCGTTAGCTTCCTCCGGGGTGGTCTTGTATGGCCACCCTTCTTTCTGTCTGGATCACGGATTGCGCTTTAATGCTGCCGTCACGCGATCATGACAAACGTCTGACCACGTGCTAGGGTAAGCCCAACATCAATCGTGGACGATCAGATGACCACCAACAGAATTGGCACAGGCTCCTCCCAGACAGGCCTTCAGGATGCGCGCGCGCGTCCGCAGGGCGGTATGGTTTCGCGGGGTCGGGTTGGTGCCAATTCCGATCAGCCGTCATCGGACAGTTTCATCGCATCCCAGCTTGCCCGCCTGCGCAACCTGATCGCCACCGATCAGATTGACCATAATGCGCGGCGCGGGACTTACCTGAACATCGTACTTTAACCAGCAGTGCCGCAGATCGTTACGTCCTGACGTTCCCTTAAGGAACGCGGGCATTTGACGTGCCTTTGCGGGTTCAACCATGGCAACTTCCCCAAAAGAAAAAAGCCCCGTACCGAAGTACGGGGCGAGTTCGTTTGTCCAGGTGTGTTGGACAAGGGAGCTTGCGCAAAAGCGTGAGGGATCACGCAGTTGCCTGGTTTTCGCTCTCGGAGCGAATGGGGTGTTCCAGCTTGTCGACGATTTCCTTTGGCACGATCTGCCAGAAGTTGCCGCGTTCACGGTCCCAGTTATCGAGGATGGTGCGCGCGAAACCACTTTCGGTTTCGGCCACATGTTCTTCGATCAGAGAACGGCAATGTTCGTCCCAATGCTGGGTTTCAATGCGCTGATACAGGATCGAGCCATCATTGACGACATCGGCAAAGGTATTGTCGCGGTCATAGATGAAGGCCATGCCACCGGTCATGCCGGCACCGAAGTTTTCACCAACGGAGCCAAGAATGACAGCCGTGCCACCGGTCATATATTCACAACCGTTCGAGCCACAGCCTTCGACCACAACGGTCGCACCGGAGTTACGCACACAGAAACGTTCACCGGCCTGACCCGCGGCAAACAGCTTGCCGGCGGTCGCACCATACAAAATGGTGTTGCCGATGATGGTGTTTTCGTTGGTCTTAAGCGAGCTGCTTGGGCGCGGACGCAGAACAATCGTTCCGCCAGAAAGGCCCTTGCCGACATAGTCGTTGGCATCGCCCTGGACTTCGATCTTGAGCCCCTGCACAGCAAAGGCACCAAGCGACTGACCAGCCGAGCCCCGCAGACGGACATGGAGATGGCCCGGTTTCAGGCCGGTCATGCCGTATTTCTGCGTGATCAGTGACGACATCCGGGTCCCAATCGCACGCTGGGTGTTCTGGATGTTGTACTGCAGCTGCATCTTTTCGCCGTCTTCCAGAAGCGGACGGGCATCCTTGATCATCTGGGCATCAAGGGTATCCGGTACTTCGTTACGGCCTTCGATGGTGCAGAAGCGGGCATGATCGCCAGCATCTGCCTGTGCCAGAAGCGGGTTAAGGTCAAGGTCAACAAGGTCCTTGGCACCACGGTGAACCTGCTGAAGCAGGTCTGATCGGCCAATAACCTCTTCGAGGCGGGTGTAGCCAAGCTCGGCCAGAACGTCTTTGACTTCCTCGGCCATGAAGGTGAACAGGTTTACCAGCTTGTCTGCGGTACCAACGAACTTGGCACGCAGTGCCGGATCCTGGGTACAGACACCCACCGGACAGGTGTTCGAATGGCACTGACGGACCATGATGCAGCCAAGTGCGATCAGGGATGCGGTGCCGATACCGAATTCCTCGGCACCGAGCATGGCACCGATCACCACGTCGCGGCCGGTTTTGAAACCACCGTCAACGCGCAGCTTGACCTTGTCACGCAGGTTGTTGAGCGTGAGCACCTGGTTGACTTCCGACAGGCCCATTTCCCATGGAACGCCGGCATATTTGATCGAGGTCTGCGGGCTTGCGCCCGTACCACCGTCATAACCGGAAATCAGGATCACGTCGGCTTTTGCCTTGGCAACACCAGCGGCAATCGTCCCGACACCCGAACGCGACACCAGCTTGACGCAGACGCGGCAACGCGGGTTGATCTGTTTGAGGTCATAGATCAGCTGTGCCAGATCTTCGATCGAGTAGATGTCATGGTGCGGCGGCGGCGAAATCAGGGTCACACCCGGCGTTGCATGACGCAGCTGGGCGATTTCCACCGTGACCTTGAAGCCCGGCAGCTGACCACCTTCGCCCGGTTTTGCACCCTGGGCGACCTTGATCTGGATTTCTTCGCAGTTGTTGAGGTATTCGGCGGTGACACCGAAACGCCCCGATGCGACCTGCTTGATCGAGGAACGCGCATTGTCACCGTTCGCACGCGGACGGAAACGTTCACGCGATTCACCACCTTCACCGGAGTTCGATTTCGCACCGATGCGGTTCATGGCAATCGCCAGAGCTTCGTGCGCCTCGGTCGAGAGCGCCCCGTGGGACATGCCCGGGGTTACGAAACGCTTGCGGATTTCGGTGATGCTTTCGACCTTGTCCTGATGAACAGGGCTATGGTCACTGCGGAAATCAAGAAGATCGCGCAGATGAAGCGGTTCACGCGACCGCAGACCTTCGGAGAACTTGCGGAAGGTGTTGTAGCTGCCAGACGTCACAGCGGACTGCAAGGTATGGATCAGCGGACCCGTCCAGACGTGACGTTCGCCACTGCGACGGTATTTATACAGACCACCCACCGGAAGCGTCACGACATTGCCGTTGAAGGCTTCCTTGTGCTGGGCGATGGTGCGGCGCTGAATACCCTGAAGGCCGATCCCCGAAATGCGCGACGGCATGCCCGGGAAGAATTCAGCCACCAGCGACCGCGACAGACCGATGCTTTCGAAGTTATAGCCACCACGATAGGAGCTGATGATCGAGATGCCCATTTTCGACATGATCTTGAGCAAACCGGCATCAATTGCGGCCTTGAAGCGCTGCATGACTTCGGCGGTGCTGTTCACATTCGGGAACAGGCCACGCGCATAACGATCCAGCAGACCTTCCTGTGCGAGATAGGCGTTGACCGTCGTTGCACCGACACCGATCAGAACGGCAAAGTAATGCACATCCATACATTCAGCCGAGCGCACGTTCAGCGAGATATAGGTGCGCAGCGACGTCTTAACCAGGTAGCTGTGAACGCCACCGGTCGCAAGAATCATCGGGATCGCGGCACGGGTTTCGGAAATGCCTTCGTCGGTCAGGATGATGTGCAGGGCACCGCCGCGCACAGCTTCCTCGGCTTCGCGCTGGATGCGGGTGATCGCATCACGCAGGGCCGTCTGCCCACCACTGATGTCAAAGGTGGTGTCGATTTCAACAGCACTGTCGCCCATATAGCCGCGCATGGCGTCATATTCGGCGTTGGTCAGAACCGGGCTTTCGAGCTGCAGCAAGTCACACTGGCTTTCATCCTCGTCCAGGATGTTGCCAAGGTTGCCCAGACGGGTTTTCAGGCTCATGACGCGCGCTTCACGAAGACTGTCGATCGGCGGGTTGGTGACCTGCGAGAAGTTCTGACGGAAGAAGTGATGCAATCCACGATAACGGTCCGACAGGATCGCAAGCGGGGTGTCATCACCCATCGAGCCGATGGCTTCCTTGCCGTCCTCACCCATCGGGTGGAGGATCAGTTCAAGGTCTTCGTGGGAAAGTCCCATCGCCTTTTGCATACGCAGCAGACGTTCTTTTTCGAAATGGGCCGGTTCGGCATGTTCCGGAGAAATCAGATCATCGAGCACCTTGGTGCGGCCAACCCATTTCGACCAGTCGCGACGTGCTGCGAGCTGATCTTTAAGCTCGGCATCATGCAGCAGTTTGCCTTCTGCAAGGTTGACGGCAATCATCTGGCCCGGGCCGAGGCGGCCTTTTTCGACGCAGGCTTCTTCGTCGATATGAACCATACCGGCCTCGGAACCGGCGATCAGAAGACCATTGCCCGTCACCGCATAACGCAGCGGACGCAGACCGTTACGGTCGGTGCCACCCATCAGCCATTTGCCGCCATAGGCTGCAAGGGCGGCCGGGCCGTCCCACGGTTCCATCACAGCGTTGCAATAGGCATAGAGGTTTTTATAGCTGTCTGGCGTGGAGGCCTTTTTCGACCAGGCTTCAGGCACCATCATGGTTTTGACCATCGGAAGGTCACGACCCGAACGCACCATCAGTTCGAACACGGCATCAAGGGCGGCCGAGTCAGACGAGCCCGGCTGGATCACCGGTTTGAGGTCATCGATGCTGTCGGCATAGGCATCATGTGCCATGCGTGCTTCGTGGCTTTTCATCCAGTTGACGTTACCGCGCAGCGTGTTGATTTCGCCGTTATGGGCGAGAACACGGAACGGCTGCGCCAACGGCCAGCTCGGGAAGGTGTTGGTCGAGTAGCGCTGATGATAGACGCAGAAGTTCGAGATGAAGCGATCATCACGCAGATCGGGATAGAAGGTATCGACGTCTTCGGCCAGGAACATGCCCTTGTAGATCACCGAACGGCACGACATCGAGCAGATGTAGAAATCCTTGATCGCCTCGGAAAGAACGGCCTTCTCGATACGGCGACGGATGGCATAAAGGTCGATCTCGAATTTTTCTTCGTCGACGTCATCACGGACACCGATCAGAACCTGTTCGATTTCCGGGCGGGTCTGGTTGGCTTTTTCGCCGATGACCGATACATCAACCGGCACCTGACGCCAGCCGAGAATGCCGTAACCCTGTTTGAGGATTTCGGTTTCAACAATCGCGCGGCAACGTTCCTGTGCGGCCATGTCGATACGCGGCAGGAAGACCTGACCAACAGCGATCAGGCTGTCCGGGGCTTCCTGGTTGATGACCTTGAGATATGCCTTGAAGAAATCCTGCGGGATCTGAAGGTGGATACCTGCGCCATCACCGGTCTTGCCGTCGGCATCAACAGCACCACGGTGCCAGATGGCTTTCAGCGCCTCGATACCGGCTTCGACAACTTCGCGACGCGGTTTGCCGTCGATGGCGCCGACCAGACCCACACCACAGTTGGCGTGTTCTTCGGCCGGGTCATACATGCCACTGGCTTCAAGATGTGCTGCGTTCTTTTCAAAACGGGCGATGTCGGCAGCGCCACGGTTCTGATCCATTTTATCCTGAACGATCTTGTTCATATCGTCTCTCTCCTAATGCGGCAGCGGGCTTAAGCAGCAGCTTCTTTGCGCGCCAGCAAATACTCATCAATCCGGTCAGCCGCATCACGGCCATCGCGAATTGCCCAGACCACAAGCGAAGCACCACGGGCAATATCACCCGCAGCAAACACGCCATCGAGATTGGTCATCATGGTGCGGAAGTCGATCTTGACCGTGCCCCAGCGCGACACACCCAGTTCCGGTGCATCAAACAGGGTCGGCAGGTCTTCGGGTTCGAAACCAAGCGCCAGGATGACCATGTCGGCATCCATGGTGTAGCTGGAACCTTCGATGATTTCCGGGCTCTGACGGCCACCGGCATCCGGGGCACCAAGGCGCATCTTGACCGCACGCACACCGGTTACCTTGTCATCGCCGACAAAGGCTTCGGGGTTGGTCAGCCAAACAAACTCGACACCTTCTTCCTCGGCATTGGCCACTTCGCGCTGCGAGCCCGGCATGTTTGCACGGTCACGGCGATAGAGACACTTAACCGATTTGGCACCCTGACGGATCGCGGTACGGACACAGTCCATGGCGGTATCACCACCACCGATCACGACAACATTCTTGTCCTTGGCGTTCAGCGTTCCGTCTTCGTAAGCCGGAACCGTGTCACCCAGGCCGTGGCGATTGGACGTGGTCAGGTATTCAAGTGCCGGATAGACGTTGCCAAGACCGGCACCGGGCAGCTTCAATTCGCGGGCCTTGTAAACGCCGGTTGCGATCAGAACGCTGTCATGTTTCTTGCGCAGGTCATCAAGGGTCGCATCGCGGCCAACCTCGAATTCGGTGTGCATGACAACACCACCTTCTTCGAGAAGCTTCACACGGCGTTCGACGACATCCTTTTCAAGCTTGAAGCCCGGAATACCATAAACCAGCAGCCCGCCCATGCGGTCATAACGGTCATAGATATGGACTTCATATCCTTTGAGGCGCAGCTGTTCGGCCGCGGCCATACCACCCGGACCACCGCCGATGATGCCAACCGACATGCCATTTTCCTTGGCCGGTTTCGGCGGTTTCACCCAGCCATTCGCAAAGGCGGTGTCGGTGATGTATTTTTCAACAGACCCGATGGTAACAGCGCCGTGGGTCGACTGTTCGATCACACAGTTGCCTTCACACAGGCGGTCCTGCGGGCAGATGCGGCCGGTGACTTCCGGCATGTTGTTGGTTGCAGCCGAGATGGCATAAGCCTCTTCAAGGCGACCTTCGGTGGTCAGGCGCAGCCAATCGGGGATGTTATTATAAAGCGGGCAATGCGCCTGGCAGAACGGCACACCACACTGCGAGCAGCGCGATGACTGATCGGCGGCACTATTGTCATCAAACGGTGCATAAATTTCGTTGAAATCCGTGCGGCGCTCGGACGCTTCTCTTTTGTGCGGATATTTTTGTTCAAGATGAACAAATGTCAGCATCTTTTCTGTCATGACGGCCCTCTGGAAGGGTTTTATGTTGCGGGTTTTGCTCTGTATACGTGTCGAACAGGCAAGAATCCAGCACAAAATATCATTTAGGTCAATATTGCTGACTTAAATATCCGGACAAATTTTCCGGTTTTTCAAAGAGAGCCTCGGAAAATGACCGCAATATTGTTTCAATAGTACCATAATGGTACTATTTATGCGTTTCGCCAAAATGGGCTAAACTGCTATAAGCGATCAGTTTTTGCAGCGAACAGCCACAGAGGCGGGCGTGACCCTACAGCACATTATTCTTCTGGCGATCGTTCAAGGGATCACCGAATTTCTCCCGATCAGTTCATCTGGCCACCTTGTCCTGGCCCCTGCCCTTACCGGCAGCGCGGATCAGGGTTTGTTGGTAGACGTTGCGGTGCATGTCGGTACTTTGGCTGCTGTTTTGATCTATTTCTGGCGTGATGTGTTTGCCATGCTTGGCGGATTCGTCCGGCTGTTTACCGGGCGAATCAACCCCGGTGCCCGTCTTGCCCTTCATATCGTGCTTGCCACCATCCCGGTGATTGCCGTCGGATTCTATTTCAAGGTTTCCGGGATCGAGGAACAGCTGCGCTCTGTTGAAATCATTGCCTGGACCACGCTTGGCTTTGGCATCTTGCTTTGGCTTGCCGACAAGGTGGGTATGACGATCAACCGTCTTGAACATATGCGCTGGGGCGGTGCCCTGTTTATCGGGCTTGCACAGGTTCTGGCCCTTGTGCCGGGTACCAGCCGGTCGGGCATCACCATGACGGCTGCGCGCTTCATGGGGTATGAACGATCGGACGCAGCACAGTTTTCAATGCTGATGTCGATCCCGGTCATTCTCGGTGCCGGGTTGCTGGCAGGGATCGATTTGCATCAGACGGGTGACATCAACCTGACCGAAGACGTTCTGCTTGCAGCGGGTCTGTCATTTATCACCGCCCTGATTGCCATTGCCCTTCTGATGAGCTGGCTGAAACGATCCAGCTTCACGCCATTTGCGATCTATCGCATTTTGCTGGGTGGCGGACTTCTGGTGTGGATTTACGTCTATGGCGGTGCGCCCCTTCCGTTCCTGAGCTGATCAACGACCACCACCGTCCAACGCAGACCCAAGAGCCCCACATGTTTTTACGTCCCCTTGACCCGGCGGCAGATGGCGCCGCATTGCACCGCATTTTTGGTGATCCGGATTGCTGCCTGTGGCTCCCAGAACCAGCTACCCCGGACATTGAAACCACCGTCGCGAAGCTTAAGGAATGGTACGCCGGGTTTAAAGATACTTCATGGGTCGTTTGCGAAACGCCCGATGGACCGGCCCTTGGCGTTATTGCCTTTTATAACACCGGGCGGGATGCGGATATCTGGGAAGCGGCCTGCATGGTGACCCCGGCCGCGCGCGGTCGGAATTACGCCGCACGTGGTCTTTATGCCGCGATCCGGTATCTGTTTGAAAATACCACTGCACGCCGGGTGTTTGCCGATATCGATCCGGACAATCACGCGTCAATCAGAACATTTGAAAAGCTGGGCTTCACCCGCGAGGGTGTTCTGCGCGGCGAGTGGCAAACCCATATCGGCATTCGTGATTCTGTGATTTTCGGGCTGCTGCGTACTGACAGCCTGACCGATATTGCCAACCCGCCTGAATTGATCACCGCCTAGACTGGTGTTTTTCCGGGCCGGGCTCAGTCCTGCCAGATCGGACCGCCGGACAAAACGATCTGGGCGCGCGCCGGATCTTCGGGGGCATAATCCGACTCCTCGACAAAGCGCATCAGAAACGGTTCGTGCGACAGCAGGAATTCAAGCGCACCACACTGCACCTCGTTCGAGGCGATCCCGGCTTTGAGATCATCAAGCCCCATGCCGGTTTGCGCGATCAACCCCTGAAGCAATTCGTCATCGCCGGCGATATGAGCGATGGCGCGAATGGCGAGAGTTTCGGCTGCTTCCTTGTTCATATGTACGAATGCCTGCGTGATAGAACTGTTATTTAAACCATTTTGCCTTGGACAAGGCGCGCCAGACAACAAGACCGGCAATCACGATGACGCCAGCGGCAATTGCGCCCAAGCCATTGCCCGCCACCAGCACCAGCCCCCAGAAGCCAACCGTACCAAAGCCAATTGCCAAACTGAGGAAGGCGGACTTGGTCAGGGTGTCCTGATTTTTCTGGGCCATTTCGGCGCGCTTGATTTCATCGACGATCTCATACCAGGCCAGTTGCTGCCAACGGGAATATTTCAGCCCCTTGCTCGGCCCCTTGCGGAGGAATTCATCAAGCTGTTTGACGATATTGGCTGCGCGCTCTTCGGGGGCAACATATTTGCCAATCCGTTCCTTCTTGCGCGGGCCTTCGTCTTCTTGGTCTGGTAACGGCATAGGGCAGCCTGACACGTGATTGCGGCGATGCGTTATGGATAGGCGGCATCTGCTTTACATCCGGTAAACATTACCCGGTCTGGCGTTTCTGCCAGTGTCGCAGGCAAGCCTTTTCAATCTCGACCAGCACAAAGACGCTGAACCCGACCCCGACGGCCATCGCCCAGCCAAGCGGCGGGATGGCGACACTTTCAAACAGATACTGCATCGGCGGGGCATAGGTGTAGATCAGCTGGAAAAGCACGACCAGTGCCACCGCAATCAATACCGGTCGACTGCCCAAAAGCCCTTGTCTGTTGAATGCCGATGCGGTCAGGAAACGCGCGTTGAACAGATAGAACAGTTCAAACATCACAAGCGTGTTGACCGCGACCGTGCGCGACACTTCAAGATCGGCCCCGCGGTTCTGGGACCAGACAAACACGCCGTACACACCGGCCACAAGAATGAGCGAGACAAAAATCGTCCGCCAGATCAGAAAGCCCGATAGCAACGGCGCTTCGCGCCTGCGCGGTTGACGCTTCATGACATTGTCTTCAGCGGGCTCAAAGGCAAGGGCGAGGGCGAGCGTCACCGCGGTGATCATATTAACCCACAGGATTTGCGGGGCGGTGATCGGCAACAATTGGCCCAGGGCCAGCGCCATAACAATGGTCAGGGCCTCCCCACCGCTGCTGGGCAGGATGAACAGGATCGATTTGACCAAATTGTCGTAAACCGTTCGGCCTTCTTCGACCGCGGCGGCGATCGAGGCAAAATTGTCATCCACCAACACCATTTCGGCGGCTTCCTTGGCCGCCTCGTTGCCCTTTTGGCCCATGGCGACGCCAACATCGGCGCGCTTGAGCGCCGGGGCGTCATTCACCCCGTCGCCGGTCATGGCAACGACATGGCCCTCTGCCTGCAGGGCCTTGACCAGACGCAGTTTATGTTCGGGACTGGTGCGGGCGAAAACATGGGACTTTTGGGCGACGGCGCGCAATGCGTCGTCATCAAGCCCATCCAGTTCATGGCCGCTGACCACAGGTTCACCATCGCCAAGGCCGAGTTGCCGGGCAATGGCCCCCGCCGTGATCGCATGGTCGCCCGTGATCATTTTAACGGCAATCCCGGCAGCACGGCATTTGGCAACAGCAGCAATGGCTTCGTCACGCGGCGGATCAACCAAACCATAAAGGCCGATCAACACCAGATCCTGTTTGACGTCATCAAACACCAGCTGGTGATGGCCGTTATGAGTCGGGCGGAAGGCAAGTGCCAGCACCCGTTGACCATTTTCGGCCATTTCCTGCATGCGGGCTTCCCAATAGGGACGATCAAGGACTTCCTGATAATCCGGTCCGCCCTGAGAGTTGCACATGGCAAGGATACGTTCGGGCGCGCCTTTGACATAGATGAAGCCATGCCCCTTTGCATGGTGATGCAGGGTCGCCATGAAACGATGTTCGGATTCAAACGGGATGACGTCATGACGCGGCAGTTGACGGTTTTCGGTGCCGGGTTCCAGTTCCGCCTTCATGGCAAGGGCCACCAGCGCGCCTTCGGTCGGGTCGCCATCAACCGACCATTGACCGTCACTTTCATGCAGACCGGCATCACTGCACAAAAGTGCCCCACGTGCCATTTCGGTCAGGCCCGGATGGTCATCCGGTTTGACCGGCTTGCCATCAAGTTCAAAACCACCTTCGGGTCTGTATCCGGTGCCGGTGACGGCATAAAGATGCTTGCCGGTGGCGAGCGACTGCACCGTCATTTCGTTGCGCGTCAGTGTGCCGGTCTTGTCCGAGCAGATGACGCTGACCGATCCCAATGCCTCCACCACTGGCAGGCGGCGAATAATAGCGCGCCGTGCGGCCATGCGCTGCACGCCGGTGGCAAGGGCGATGGTCATGATGGCAGGCAGACCTTCGGGGATGGCGGCGACGGCGAGCGCGACCGCACCGACAAACATGTCAGCCGCCCCGCGCCCATGCACCCAGACACCAATGGCAAAGGTCACAAAGGCCACCGCCATGATGGCGGCACTGAGTTTACGCCCGAAGGTCGACATTTGCCGCAGAAGTGGCGTGGTAAGCGTGCTGACCTCGGACAGAAGCGCACTGATGCGGCCGATTTCGGTTTTTGCCCCGGTGGCAACAACCACGCCGCAGCCCTGCCCATGGGTAACCATGGTACCGGAATAGGCCATGGAAAAACGATCACCAAGCGCCGCGTCCGCGGCCACGGGGGAAACCGCCTTATCGACGGGGACAGATTCGCCCGTCAGGATGGCTTCCTGAATTTGCAGACCCTTGACCCGGATCAGGCGCAAATCCGCCGGAACCTTGTCACCCGATTGCAAATGGATGATATCGCCGGGTACGACGTCTTCGGCGAGGATTTCGATTTTACGCCCGGCCCGCTCGACGATGGCGGCAAGCGACAGCATATTTCGGATTGCTTCAAGCGCGCTTTCGGCCCGGCCTTCCTGCACAAAGCCGATGATGGCATTAATCACGACCACCGCCAGAATGACCGACGTGTCGACCCAATGCGCCAGTGCCGCCGTGACGACAGCTGCCAGCAGCAGGACATAAATCAGCACATTGTTGAATTGGGCCAGAAACCGGATCAGCGGCCCACGCCGACGCGGCGGATCAAGCCGGTTGGGGCCATATTGCGCCAGACGTTCGGATGCTTGGTCTGGATCAAGGCCTTGCGGGTTTGTTTGGAAATCTTCAAGGGCCTGATCGGCGGGTAGTGCGTGCCATGCGCCGTCCTGCTGGATCGGGGCACCCGAAAGTTCTGTGGCTTTGGCAGCGACTTTGTTCATGGCAATGCTGGCCTGTTGATGGCGTGAATACGCACACCACAGATCCTATCGCACTGCAGCATCTCATACAAGAAGTCACCGATTGATCATCAGGTTACGACCAGTGCGGCGGCGGCAATGACACCAATGGCGATCAAGTGAACCATCTTCATTCTCCTGCATTGGGGATGAAATAACATCCACAGCAAACCTGTGCCGGGATGTTCGCAGGATGAAATACAAAGCAGAGGATTTGATGACAGGAATTCGGCAATTTGGTGCCGGGACCGTAAACAGGGTCCGTTTGCCGATGCGCTGGTGCGGGCGGCCGGACTTGAACCGGCAAAGCCTTAGGGCTGACGGATTTTAAGTCCGCTGCGTTTACCAATTTCGCCACGCCCGCGACGCGCGTTAGGACCGGCCAAAGCCGGTGCAAAGCGTTCTAGCGCGGCTTGGTTTTTGACGCAACATTCTATTGGCGCTAATCGGCACCTTTGCGCGGCTAAACAGCAATGGGGCAGAACTGCCCGTGTTTCTCCATATTCCGTGCATTTTCGTCTGTCATGCTGGACCACTGACCCAAACAGTCACGTTTAAAGTCAGATGCACAGGCGTTTTCAAGCTGCCGTGATTGCCACGGTCTGTCTGGCGGCCGTTACCTATATCCTTCGACGGGAGATAAGCCAGCCGCCCATAATACCGCAGGCCTTTGCCCGCGATGATGCCGCGCGGCCTGATGCACCGGTATTGCGCAACAAGACAACCACCCGGACCGAAAATCAGCAGCGCCACATGAACCGCCTGTATGACAAGATGGACGAAGATCTTTATGACAGCCGGGTGGCGCCCTTGTTGTTTGATGGCTTCCTTTCTCCACCTCAACAGGCCACCGAACATCTGCAATTTGGCATGGGCACACCAACACCCAGCGAGATTCTGGCCGGGCGTAATGCGCTTTCATCGCTTGCGCGCAAGCTTGACCTTGATAGTGCGGCGGGGACGTTCCCGACCCAATCGCGCAGCGTGCATGCGCCGATCAGTATCTGGCTTGCGGGCAACCATTCAGAGCTTGAAAACCGTATCACCGGGTCGGGCTATGATCCGGGCTTGAGTGGCGACACCATCTCGATTGATAGCGGTGTGGATTATCTGATTGATGACGGGCTTGTCCTTGGCATCGGGGTTGGCTGGGGCAGCACGGTTGGCGAATCCGGCACCCGGCAATTGGGCTATCGCGAGAACAATCTTGCCCTGTCGCCCTATTTCGTCTCGCGGGTGACAGACTGGTTTAACCTGCGCGGCAGCATCAGCGTTGGTCAAAGCACAATCCGCCAATCCCCGATTGGACCGGTGCCAGATAACCTGCGCTATGCCGAACGGCTTGATAGTACCAGCATTTCAAACAGCATCGGTTTTGGCACCGACTATGAATTCGGGGCGGTGCCGCTGCGCATCCAGCTTGATGGCGACATCACGACTGCGCGGGAATATGTCGATGCGGCGCGCGCCACCAGTGGCGGACTTGTACCGGGAAGCATCGCAACCACACAGCTTTTTGATGCCTCGGTCGAGGCGCGCTATCGCCTTGGTTTTGGCAATCATGAAATCATTCCGTTTGCCGGACAGGACGAAACCATATCGCTTCTGAACCAGAATTACGGGCGCAGCGGATCAACGCGCTATTATGCAGGTGCCGATTATGCCTATGACCCGCTGAGTTTTGATCTCAGCATTCAGGGGTTTCGCGATATCGCCACCGGGACTGAGGACATTACCGGCATTCGATCGGAGTTTTCCCTGATCCATGATGTCGCACAATCATCGATGACGCTTGAGCCGTTTGTCAGCATTGAAAGCACCAATCTTTATCTTGATACCGGGGGCGGCATTACGCAGCAATGGGGCAGTTTCCCGGCCAGTGTCAGTTTCGAGCTGCGGCGAAAACTGAGTTATGAAGTGTCGCACGGCAACTATACCGGTTTTCTGACCATAGATGTGCCTTTCTAGGCTTACGCAGGCGCATGGTGCGCAAAAATCGGCTGTGATGGATCGATGTGATCATCTTGCTATTGGCGATAGCGACGCTGACAGGTAGGGTGCAAAACAATTGAGATTTACCTCGCATTTCATCAGGCCCGCGCCATGACCAAACCAGATCAGATTGCCACAAACAGCGCCCCGGAAACGGACCTGACGCCGCCGGTTTTTGACCAGGCCTTTCAAAAGCAGTTCATCAATCTTTTGCTGTGGCGGCGCGATGTCCGGCGTTTTCGCACCGACCCGATCCCCAAGGGCGATATCGATGATCTGATCAAGGAAGCCTGCCTGGCGCCGTCTGTCGGCAATTGCCAGCCATGGCGCTTTGTGAAGGTCAATGACCCGAAACGCCGCAAATCAATTCGCGACAGTTTCGAGCGTGCCAATAACGAAGCACTTAATGACTATCACGGTGAGCGCGCCAAGCTTTATGCGTCGCTGAAGCTTCAGGGCATGGATCAGGCCCCGGTACAGTTGGCCGTGTTTGCCGATGAAGAAACCGAAGCCGGTATGGGCCTTGGGCGCAAGACCATGCCCGAGATGCTTGATTATTCTGCGGTCGCCGCCGTGCAGTTGCTGTGGCTGGCCGCACGTGTGAAGGGCATCGGGGTTGGCTGGGTTTCGATCCTTGAGCCGGATGTGGTTGGCAAGACGCTTGATGTGCCCGACCATTGGCGGCTGATTGCCTATCTTTGTATCGGATATCCGGAAGAAGATCACGTCGTGCCCGAACTGGTGCGCGAAGGCTGGCAGGATCGCATTGATCCCGACGCGCTGACACTTGAACGCTGATTGCCAAACCATATTTCAGAACGCAAGGAATACCGAATGTCTGGCGAACCAAGCCAACCAAACAACCCCGAACAGCCGCCGCAAAAAAAGGGGCTGTCGAACGGGGTCTATTTCAAGATCATGGGCTATCTTCTGACCGCGGGTTGGGTCGGGATCATTTTGGCCGCGTCGGGCGGGGATTCGAGCCACCCGTTATTTGATTACATTTTCATCGTGCCGTTGGCGGGCTGGATCATCGGGATGCTTGTTGCCCGCGTGATCGCCAAGAAATCCGGTGCAGACCGGCCATAAGGCAGGTTTTCATAATCCCAGAAAGGCACCCTTGATCGGCGCCTTTCTTATTTTCTGTCATCTGAATTGCGGTTGCGGGTGCGTTCATCGCGATAGCGGTCATCATCGGAAAAGCCGCCAAGCGTCATGATCCCGATGCCCAGACTAATGCTGCCAAAGGTCACAAACAGGCCGAAAAACAGCAGGAAGATAAAGATCGGCGCATCGCGCGATGACGTCGCAAGACTGTAAATCCCGCCAATATCGAAATACAGAACCAACGCCCCGAACACCAGCGCGCCAAACCCGCCATAAGCTGTGTGTTCGATCATGAATTTCACAATCGACCGGGCTTCGCGGGCGGCCTGACTGTTGCGCGCGTCATTGTGCGGATCATGGTTCTGATCGGTCATGTTGTCTTCCCGTAAAAGGTCAGAACAATTCTAGACACAGCCCGAAGACATTACCTTGATCAAACGCAATTCAAGGCCACCGCCTAAGGCGATCAGACAGCACCGGTATCTTCGATCACATCCTTGCCGCCGTCGATGATGGCCAGACGAATACGATCTGATGCCTGATTGACGTCATCGGGCTTCTCACCACGCACCACCAATGTGGTGCCAAGCTTGCCTTCACGTAAAAACGGATAGGACCCGATGTCGGTTTGCGGGAAATCGCCCTGAATTTCGCCCAGAACCTTGGCGATTGAACCTTCGGGGATGTAGCCGCCGACAGAACGCGACACCATCGGCTTGCCGCCGATCAATTGATGTTTGATGCCCTGGAACATGGCCTGCATGATCATGGGTACACCGGCCATGACATAGACGTTTTCCATGCGAAATCCCGGTGCCTTGGAAATCGGGTTTTCGATCAGTTCCGCCCCGACCGGAATGCGCGCCATACGCAGGCGGGCTTCATTGAGGTCTTCGGGGTTTTCATAATGGCTTTTAAGCAAGTCGTGGGCGTCTGCATTCAGTTCGATCGCCACCCCGAATGCCTTGGCGACACATTCCGACGTGATGTCATCATGGGTCGGGCCGATGCCGCCGGTGGTGAAGACATAATCAAATTTTGCCCGGCATTCATTGACCGTGGCAATGATGGTGTCTTCGATATCGGGGATGACGCGGGTTTCGGCCAGGCGCACACCCAGCGTGTTCAGTTCTTCGGCCAGACAGGGCAGGTTCTTGTCATGGGTGCGGCCAGACAGGATTTCATTGCCGATAATAATCAGACAGGCACGGACCGGATCAGACATCATATCCCCACAACATCGTTCAAACTTCAATGCGCGATCTCATACGCCACAAACGGGCAGATGGCTCACAGAAAATCGCGTAGCATTGCCACAAGCGGCACATCAGCCGGCGGCATCGGATAATCGCCCAGACGGACCGGGCGCACCCATTTCACCTGCTGACCTTCCATCGGGGTGATTTCACCCTTCCAGACGCGACACAGATAAAGCGGCATCATCAGATGGAAATCATCATAAGTGAAGGATGCAAAGGTAAAGGGTGCCAGGCAGCTTTCGGTGATATCAATGCCAAGCTCTTCCTTGAGCTCGCGCACCAGCGCCATTTCGGGGGTTTCACCCGCCTCGACCTTGCCGCCGGGGAATTCCCACAGGCCCGCCATGGATTTGCCTTCCGGGCGCTGAGCGATCAGCACACGATGATCGATATCGACCAGTGCGACCGCACTGACGAACACGGTTTTTTCCGGGATTTTGCCCTGACGCAGGTCAACCGACATGCAGCCTTTATCTGGTTGTTGTATTGTCATGGCACTGTTTTATCGCGCCATCAAACCTTCGCCAAGTGCAGAAAGCATCGACGGTCACTTTGCGCTGGTAAGATCAATGTCATCCGGAGCAAGGCCCTGCAGGTATCGGTCATATGCGGCTTCGAATGCAGCTTCGATGTCTCGTGTATAGGTGACCGTATCAAACAGCGGACAGGTCTTGATCTGTTCCTGTAATTTCTGCTTCAAGGCCGCGGTCTTTTCGGGATGAAGCGCCAGATCCAGTGCAATGGCTTCATAGTCCGCTTCATCCTTGGCAATCAGCTCAGGCAGATTGGCTGCCGTCAAAATGCTGGCCGCCACACGAGCGGCAAATTGCTCTCCGGGCAAGGTCACAAGTGGCAAGCCTGCCCAAAGCGCATCACTCGCCGTCGTGTGCGCGTTGACATTAAAGGTATCAAGCAACAGGTCGGCATGCTTGTGCCGTGCGAGATGTTCCGGTTCCGGCATCTTGTCGGCAAAGACCAAACGATCGGGATCAATGCCGCGCTTTTGCGCTTCCTTGCGCAGGTTTTCGGCGGCGTAATCGTTGCCCTTGAACAACCAAAGAACCGAGCCCTCAACCTTACTCAGAAGCCGCATCCAGATATCAAATTCCCGCGGGGTTATCTTGTAGGTGTTGTTGAAACTACAGAATACAAAGCCGGTTTCTGGAAGGCCGAAATCCTTGCGCGTTGTGTTCGTCGTCGGAATTCGGCGCTGATCATCATTGGGCTGATAGCAATTTGGCAGATAGATCGGCTTTTCAGACAAATACTTTTTGTGCGTTTCAGGCACTGTGACCTTATCAATAATCATATATTCGATGAAGTCAGCCCCGATGGAGCCCGGATTGCCAAGATAATTGATCTGAACCGGGGCGATGCGCCGGGCAAAGATACCAATCCGCCCCATCCGCGTGTGGCCCTTAAGGTCGATGGCAATATCGATATTCTTTTCACGCGCGAGCTGCACAATCGCCTCGTCCGAGGAACCCGAGACATCTGAGAAACTATCAAAATAGTTTATCGCCTCATCAAGGCTCCGGCTTTCCTTCACCACCCCATATGAGAAGCCATGAATTTCGAATTTGTCGTGATCATGATTTCGGAGAAGCCCCATCATCAGCGATAGTGTCGCATGGTCATGGAAGTCGGCTGAAAAATAGCCGATACGCAACTTCGCCGGGCGCGCTGATGGAACGCCCCCTTGCCACGTCGCCCCTTGCCCGAATTTGGCCGAGACAAATTTTTGACATCGGGCCAATTGCCTTTCCGGCGCGTCTTCAAGGGGTAGCAGCGAAAATGGTGTTACTTCTTCGCCCTCGATTCCCAGTGTCTTGGCGACACGCGAAAAGGCATCAAGCCAGGACCAATCGCACATCATCGCCAAACTATAGAACCGGTTTGCCACGGCACTTTTCAGATCCGGGTTCAGAGCATTGGCCTCGGCGTAGCTTTGGGCTGCTGCGGGTAATTGTCCCTTGCTAAAAAACACATGGGCCAAGTTGCTATAGGCGTCGGCGAATTGCGGGTCGAGCTGAAGCGCCTTGGCAAAATACTGCTGGGCAGTATCAAGCTGCCCAACTGTCATCAGGACAATGCCGGCTCCATTATAGGCCGGGGCATAGTTGGCGTCGCAACTTGCCGCGCGCTGATAGCATTGAAGTGCTTCGTTGAACTTGCCGATGCTTTGATAAAACACGCCAAGATTTTGATGAGACTTGGGGTTTTGCGGCGCAAGTTCGACAACCTTCTCGAAACATATTGCTGCCTGCCCATTATCCTTTTTGAGGAAATGGGCGTTTGCCAAAACATCCCAGAGCACAACTGCGTCGGGTTCGGTTTGCAGATGTTCTGTGCACATGGAAATGGCCAGATCCGGCTGATTATTCGCCATCGCCTTTTTTGCAAGTGACACCACCTGTTCCACCGCAATGCTCAAAGCTTCTTCCTCATTCCCGGTGCAAAATTTGCCATCACGTTATTGGCTGACAAGCTCAATGTCCCCCGGCGCCTGTTGGCAGAGATAGCGCTCATAAGCTGCGTCATAGCCTCGTTCCAGATCACGGGTATATGACTTGGTATCAAACAGCGGACAGGCTTTGACGTTATCTTTGACCTTTGCCTTCATTGAAGCGGTCTTTTCCGGGTGCAAAGCCAGGTCAAGGGCAATTGCTTCATACTCTTCTTCGGATTTGGCAATCAGTTCGGGCAGGTTTGCCGCCTTTAGAACACTTGCGGCGACCCGGGCGGCAAATTGTTTTCCGGGAAGAGTTACAAGCGGCAACCCGGTCCAAAGCGCGTCACTTGCCGTGGTATGAGCATTCACATTAAAGGTATCCAGGAACAGGTCGGCATGTTTGTGACGGGCGAGGTGTTGTTCCTCGGGCAGATAGCCTGCAAAGACAAGGCGGGCTGGGTCTACGCCGCGATTTCCGGCTTCCTTGCGAAGGTTGAGCATCGCGTCCTCGCTGCCTTCGAACAGCCACAGGACAGAACCATCTACCTTCTTAAGCAAGCGCATCCAGATATCGAACTCACGCGGCGAAATCTTGTAATTGGCATTGAACGAACAGAACACGAAGCCATTTTCCGGCAAGCCCAACTCCGTGCGTGCTTGGGTGTTTTCCGGGAACTCTCGACCGCCGTCATTGGGCTGATAGCAATGCGGCATGTAGATGATTTTTTCGCTATAGGCATTCTTGTATTCGTCGGGGATGATGGTGTGATCTGCGATCAGATAGTCGATGTAGTCGGCCCCCAAAGTCCCCGGATAACCAACATAGTTGATCTGGATCGGCGCCATCCGATAGGCAAATAGCTGCGGCCGCCCTGATTGGGTGTAGCCCTTTAGATCAATCGCAATATCGATCCCTTGGTCACGTGCATGCTGAACGATTTCCCGGTCCGAAAAACTACGGACATCCCAGTTTTTATCGACCAGTTTTTGCAGCTGAGCGCGACGCCAGCCATCTGTAACGCCGCCATAACTGTAGGTGTGTATTTCAAAGCGGCTTTTATCGTGGTCCCCGAAAAGCCCCATCATCAGGGAAAGCGTCGCATGATTGTGAAAGTCCGCCGAAAAATAACCGATTTTCAGTTTCTGTGGACGGGACCCCGGTCGCCGGAATTGCGGGAAACTGTCGCGTACGGCCAGTTCCCCAGCTCTGTTCTCTGAACGCTTTTTCTGCGCGTATGGGTCGTCTTCAAAATGCAATAAGGAAAACGGCGAAACACAGTTCCCCGGATTGCCGATCGCCTTTACGTTTTGAAATTCGGGCGCAAGAAGAGACCAGTCACAAATTTGCGCACGTGCATACAAAAAGTCAGACAGTGCCGACATACTATTTGGATGAAGTTTAGCAACTTTTTCAAATGCTTGTTTAGCAGCAGCACGTTTTTTGTTTCGATATAGAATGACGGCAAGATTATGGTATGCATCGGCAAAATTTGGGTCGTTGGTAATCGCCTGCACGCAGAATCTTTCGGCCTCGTCAAAACGCTGCATTTCCATCAGAACGGTCGCGCAGCTATTCAAGATGTTGGCGTTTTTGGCCTGAAGATAGCTGGCGTTTTGATAGGCTTGCAGCGCTAGGCCTAATTTCTTCTGGGATGAAAACAGGTTTCCAATATTAACCCAAGCGGTCGCAAAGTTTTTGTCGAGCTCAATTGCCTTACGCAGGCATTTTTCTGCTTCTACCGGCTTTTGATCCCGAGCGTAGGCAAACCCCAACAGGTTCCAAACCTGAGCACTTTCCGGAGCACTTTCGACAAGTTGCTTTGCCAGTTCAATCGCCCTTGCAAACGCGCCCTGCTCAATCAGCTGCGAGGTTTTCATGAAAGCCTGTTGCGCGGAAATACCATTTCCGGATGCGGAATCACGCAATTTCTCAAGAGCGGCTTTCGCGCGTGTGTTTTTCGGGTAGTCCTGAAGAAACTGTTCGTACAGCTTGATCGCTTCGTCAATCTGGCCCTGATTTTCGAGCTTTTTTGCGCGTTTGGACAGTTGATCGAATGTGGACACTTTGACGGGATCTCCGAATTTGAACTTTGCCCGGAAAGTCTAGGGAGCAGGCAATTAAGGACTGATAAACACATCTCAACAATACACATGCGACGTGCTGCGTTACAGGTCTGGATTGCCAAAATCCGGGGACATTGCCGGTGTCGTCAGCGCAAACATCCTTTTGATTGTTTTAAACGGAATTCAGTGCGCTAACGTATTGACTATATAAACGATAATTTTTGCATAGATCGGCACCCCGAATGTTTCCCAAAAAGTTTCTGAGCATGACGACCAACTCCGTTGTCGCAATGGTGCTTCTGGCCGGATGTGACAAGCTTGGTGCTTACAATCATTGGCAGGCGGGTGATTTAGAACCCGATATCGCGGCACTTTCCTATGGACCGGATGAGCGGCAGGTTATGGATCTTTATCTGCCCGATCCATCACTTCTGCCGGCCCCACTTGTGATCTGGTTTTATGGCGGGTCCTGGGATTCTGGTGATCGCGGCAAGTACGCCTTTATTGCCAAACGTTTTACCGAATTTGGCTATGCGGTCGCGATCCATGATTACCGATTGGTCCCCGATGTTCGTTTTCCGGACTTTATCGAGGACGGGGCGTCTGCGATTGCCTTTATGAAAAGCTATGCTGGGCAAAACCCCGGGCAGATCAAGGATGTGCCGATTATGTTGGCCGGTCATTCCGCCGGGGCCTATAACGCCGTTCAACTGGTTGCAGACCAACAATATCTGCAAGCTGTCGGGCTTGATGCCGATGACATTGCCGGCATCATCGGGCTTTCGGGCCCGTATGATTTTTATCCCTATGATGTTGCGGCCACCCGGAATGCGTTTGGCGAGACACCGGCCAATCAAAGCCAGCCGGTCAAGATGGATCTGGCGCATATGCCACCGCTTTTGTTGATTACGGGCACCCGTGACCACACAGTCTTTCCGCGCAATTCGAGGAAGCTTGCAGAACTTGCCCCGAGCGCGGAACTTGTCGAAGTCCCCGAAACGGGTCATGCCGGAACCCTGATTGCACTTGGGTTCTATCTGACAACCGATGATGCGGTGTTGGGTCCGGTCAAAGAGTTCCTGCAAAGCCATCTGCCAGCCAAGGCCCTGACGGCAAGCAACTGACAAACAAAAAGCGCGCATCCCGAAGGAGCGCGCTTTTTGTTTCAATTCATGGCCAATACGATCAGTTCAACTGACCGTGGCAATGCTTGTATTTCTTGCCAGATCCGCACGGGCAGGCCTGGTTCCGGGCAACACGACCCCAGGTCGACGGATCATTGGGATCGAAATTGCCCGGCTGACGCGACTGAACGGTTGCGGTATCGACACCCTGCTCGGTTGCGTCAAGTTCGTCGCGGTTTTCACGCATTTCCTGTTGCGGACGCCGCGGTGCTTCGAGGTCTTCGGGACGCGGGGTCGATTGCAGTTCGACATGCGACAGCATCTGGGTCACGCGTTCGCGCAAGGATACCAGCATGGCTTCGAACATGTTGAAGGCTTCGCGCTTGAACTCGTTGAGCGGATCGCGCTGACCATAGGCGCGAAGGCCGATGCCCTGACGCAGGTGATCAAGGGCAAGAAGATGCTCTTTCCAAGACTGATCAAGGAGCTGCAGCACGAGGCTTTTTTCGACCTGGCGCATGATATCGGCACCATAGTTGGCAACCTTGGCCGCCATTTTCGCATCTGCGGCCTTTTCCAGGCGTTCGCGCATGACTTCCTGATCGATGCCTTCTTCCTTGACCCAATCAGAAATCGGCAGATCAAGACCCAGAAGACGGGTAACTTCTTCGTGCAGGCTGGCGGCTTCCCACTGCTCCGGATAGACCTTGGCCGGGCAATATTTGTCGACCATGTCTTCGATGACTTCGGCGCGCATGTCGGCAACGTCTTCGGCAACGTTCTTGGCCTGCATCAGATCACGGCGCTGTTCATAGACGACCTTACGCTGGTCGTTCATGACATCGTCAAATTTCAGAACGTTCTTACGAATGTCGAAGTTGCGTGCCTCGACTTTCTGCTGGGCTTTCTCAAGCGCCTTGTTGATCCACGGATGGTAAATTGCTTCACCTTCCTGCAGACCAAGTTTCTGCAGCATGCCGTCCATGCGCTCGGAACCAAAGATGCGCATCAGGTCATCTTCAAGCGAAAGATAGAATTTCGATCCACCCGGGTCACCCTGACGACCGGAACGACCACGCAGCTGATTATCCACACGACGTGATTCGTGGCGTTCTGTCCCGATCACAAACAGGCCTCCAGCCGCCAGAACTTTTTCCTGATCAGCTTTGACTTCGGCTTTGATCTTTTCAATTGCGGCCGCACGTTTGGCTTCGTCAGTGACATTGGCCAGTTCATGTTCAACGCGCATTTCAACGTTGCCACCAAGTTTGATGTCGGTACCACGACCGGCCATGTTGGTGGCAATCGTGATCGCACCTGGCGCACCGGCCTGGGCCACGATCAAGGCTTCGCGTTCATGCTGCTTGGCGTTGAGAACTTCGTGCGGGATTTTCTTCTTTTTCAGAAGATCGGACAGAATTTCCGATTTCTCGATCGAGACCGTTCCGACAAGTGCCGGCTGGCCGCGCTTGTGGCAATCTTCAAGCTGTTCGGAGATCGCAATCCACTTTTCGTTGGCGGTGCGATAGATCTCGTCATCGGCATCTTTACGGGCAATCGGGCGATGGGTCGGGATTTCGACAACCTGAAGGTTGTAGATTTCCTCGAATTCTTCGGCTTCGGTCATTGCCGTACCGGTCATCCCGGCAAGGGTCGGATAAAGACGGAAATAGTTCTGGAAGGTGATCGAGGCCAGAGTCTGGTTTTCGTTCTGGATCTTGACCTTTTCCTTGGCTTCCAGCGCCTGGTGCAGGCCATCGGAATAACGGCGGCCTTCCATCATACGACCGGTAAATTCATCAATGATGACGACCTTGTCGTCCTTGACGATATAGTCGGTGTCTTTCTGGAACAGCTTGTGCGCACGCAGAGCCTGATTGACGTGATGGACCAGATGAACGTTGGCAACGTCATAAAGCGTGCCTTCGGTCAGGATGCCCATTTCCATCAGAAGCTGTTCGGCATGTTCGGTGCCTTCTTCGGTCAGGGTAACCGCGCGCGCCTTTTCGTCCTTTTCGAAGTCTTCTTCGATCAGTTTCGGGATCAGCGCATCAATCGAGCGGTAAAGTTCTGAGCTGTCTTCGGCAGGGCCTGAAATGATCAGCGGGGTACGGGCTTCGTCAATCAGGATCGAGTCGACTTCATCGACGATCGCAAAGTTGAACGGTCGCTGCACCATATCTTCGAGACGGAACTTCATGTTATCGCGCAGATAATCAAAGCCGAGCTCGTTATTCGTCGCATAGGTGATGTCACAGGCATAAGCCGCACGGCGCTGATCATCGGTCATACCATGCATGATCACGCCCACGGTCAGACCAAGGAAGCCATAGACCTCGCCCATCCATTCCGCGTCACGACTTGCCAGATAGTCGTTGACCGTCACCACATGAACGCCCTTGCCTTCAAGCGCATTCAGATAAACCGGCAAGGTCGAAACCAGGGTTTTACCTTCACCGGTTTTCATCTCGGCAATTTTGCCGGATGTCAGAACCATGCCACCCAGAAGCTGCACATCATAATGACGTTCACCACGGACACGTTTGGACGCCTCGCGGATGGTGGCAAAGGTATCAGGAAGGATGTCGGTCAAAGTCTCGCCATTCTTGAGACGTTCGCGCAGCCAATCGGTCCGGGCGCGCAGTTCGTCATCAGTAAGCTTTTCGACTTCGGGTTCCAGGGCATTGATTTGCTCGACCGTGGCCCGCAGGGCTTTGACTTCACGATCGTTAGCTGAACCGAAAATTTTCCGGGCAATAGCGCCGAGCATTAATACGTTCCTGAACAAATAAATTAAGACACAATGAGGCCCGACAGAAAGCGGAGCCCGATCACAGATAGAACCCTGCCTGCCATCTGTCAACGGAACGAGCCAATATCGCTAATGTTGGGCTGAAAATTACCGGTTTTCGCCGCAGTCCCCCGACACATCCGGACGGTTTCACGTTTTCGTTTTTGGTTGTTGATCCCTTCTTGCTTGAGAAATGCGAGAAATCGGCGTACCATTCGCCTAATAGTTTTAAACCCTAACAGAGCATGTAGCTCGTTTTGGCACGCAGGGTTGCCCCGAAAGCGCTGCCAAATCACATCCTCAGGAGGAGGATTATGGTCGATTTCTCAGCGCTTAATCCATTTCGTCAGGGCCAATCCGCCCTTCAGGATGCGCGTCAGCCCATTTCAAAAAGTAGTCCCGATGCCGGTGACAGTGCCGCACAGGCGCGAACTGATGCCCGCAATCAGGTTGATCCGGTTGCGTTGTCAGACAATGCGCTTGCCGCACATAATGACAGCCAGAAGCTTGCCCCGGCGGCAGGCAAGTCGCTGTCGAACAAGTCCCTGACAACCGTAGAACTGTTTGAACGCGCCCTTGATGCGTCGCTTGAGATGATTCGCGGCAGTGTCGAGGAAATGTTCGCACTGTCGGGTATGTCCGAACAAGAAGCGATTGTCGCGACCGAGGCCATGTTCACTGGCATTCGCGATGCTGCCAGCGGGCAGGACCAATTTGAATTTTCCTTTGATCAGGCGATCGCCAGCCACAGCAAGACCGCCATTTCCTATGCCGGGGCCAATGGTAGCGCGGTTGGCGTATCGGAATCCGCCATGATGGCGGTCCAGTCGCTTGATATCAGCATCAACAACGAAACCGGCGAGTTCTCGTTTAATTACGAGGCTGCCAAGATCGAAGTTGTAAAGACCCAAGCCATCGCAATTGGCAACAGCGCCGGTGCAGCCCTTGGCGCACTTGGTGCGGTGATGGATGGACTGGGTGGCGGGTCGCTTGTGGATATGCTGGGCAACCCGGCCAGTGCCGAGAATGGCGGTCTTCTGTTTGATATCAATGACAACGGAGTCGCTGAATTCATTCGTGAATTGATGAATGCAACAGTCGGTTCTGATGATACATCCGAAGAGGGTGAATCGGCCGTTGCTGCGCAGACCAATGGTCAGGCGCTTGCGGCGGAACGGATGGCGGCCCTGAACGCCCAGATCACCGAACATTTCATGGAACAGGCAACCCTGATCGTACGCAGCATCAATCAGCCGGTTGACGGTGCTGGCGAGGCTGCCGGTCCGCTTCAGCTGACCGTTGATATGATGATGCCGATGGGCCTCTTTGGTCAGGATGATGGCAAGGCCACCTTCACGTTCCCGAATGGTGAAACCGTGTCCGTCATTGACCCGACACAGGAACAGGATGTTCTGATTTAACTGCGACGGGATGTCGTGACCGGCATCCCGCAGCCCTTCAGGAAGGAGGTGCTGTATGTTTGATTCCTCGACACTCTCAAATCCGACCGCCGCCCAGAATGCAGCGGCCCTTGCCGCTTCACGTGCCGCGACAAATGGTGCCGTCAGTTCGGATACCGATGGAAATCACGATGGCGAACTGTCCCAGCAACGCGCCATCATCGACCAGATTGATCTTAGTATCGAAGCCAACCAACGCATCGAACAAGCAATGGGTTCATTCCAGCACCCGGTTCTGGAATTCGAGACCGATGTGCTTGAGATCTATAAGGGGCTGAAACCCGCATTAGATGATGCACAGACGCGCCTGAACCGCGAAGCTTTCATCGTTCTTGCCATGATGGGCATTCCGCCAGCCAAGGCGCGCGCGATGGCCAATGCCATGACGGGTGGTGATCCGGGTGATCTGAAACTTGCCAATACCACTGGCAGCGGCGGAGTTGACTCCGTTCATGATCTGGCGGTCAGCATGTCGCACGGCAAGGCCAAGGTTAATCTTGGGCAGGTGTCGGTTAGTTCCCGCCAGGTCGAGATCGATTTCTCATCGATTGAAACCCGGTTTGCCAAGACCGCCGGGAAAATCGATATTTCCGTCTCCGAGTTCAAGGCCCATATCGAAATGATCCGGGTTGAAATCGCGCAAGCGTTTCAGAAGGATCCACTGATCCTTGATCTGGATGGCAGTGGCATCGACATCACCAGTCTTGAAGATGGCGCAACGTTTGACATTGATGGTGATGGATCGCTTGACCAAACCGCCTGGGTCAGTGGCGGGGATGCGTTGTTGGCACTTGATCGCAACGGGGATGGTAAAATTAACGACGGCACTGAACTGTTTGGCGATCAAAACGGGGCCAAAGACGGCTTTGCCGAATTGGCCAAATATGATGACAACCAGGATGGCGTGATTGATGAAAGTGATGCTGTGTTCAGCTCGCTCGTTTTGCTGCGCGCAAATGGAAGCCAGACAAATCTGGCAAGCGAGGGGATCAAATCAATCTCGCTGACCCTGATCACACCATTGGACGAACGGCTGATCGGTGGGGATTTGGTGGCCAAATCGGGTTTCACCCGCACAGACGGGTCACAAGGGACGGTCGGTGAAGTGCTGTTTGATGTTCGGGCCTGAACAGCCCCAACTCTGTCAGAATTTCACATAACTGTCGTCCAAGTATTGCCCGCCTTGCGGGTGATGCGCGCGTGGATGCACAGATACACACCACAACATGCTGACAGGCAAATTTAGCTTCTTCACATTTTAGACAGAAAGCTTTGCCAAAAGGTGCGACACCCACGGCGAAGCCTTGTGCAGGCACAACTTATGTGTTTTACCCGTGGGCAGAGGCATTGGGCATAAGCCCATCTGAAATTACAGTCTGGAGAAACTATGCTGCGCAAATCCCTTCTTGCTGCGTCCCTGGCAACCGTCATTTTCGCATCCCCTGCCATGGCACAGGACGCTGCACCGGCAGAAGACCCGGTGCTGGCGACGGTCAATGGTGAGGACATTCTTGAATCAGAAGTCCGCGCAACCCAGCAGGGCCTGCCGCAACAGTATCGCCAGCTTCCGTTTGACATGCTTAAGGCGGATCTTCTGACCCGTGAAATCAATCAGCGCCTGCTGATGGATGCCGGTAGCGAAGCTGGTCTTGCTGATGACGAGGAAGTCAAAGCACAGATCGCAGCGCTTGAGCGCCGCCTGATCGCGGAAACCTATCTGGATCGTGCGCTCAGTGACGCGATCACCGATGATGCGATCGAAGCAAAATACGAAGAATTCATCAAAACCAACGAGCCGGAGCCGCAGGTCCACGCCCGCCATATCCTGCTTGAAAGCGAAGAAGACGCGAAAGCCATCATCGCAGAACTTGACGATGGTGCCGACTTCGTCGAACTCGCCAAAGAAAAATCGACCGGCCCGTCCGGCCCGAATGGCGGTGATCTTGGCTTCTTTAACCGTGCCGACATGGTTGCACCGTTCGCCGAGGCAGCCTTTGCCATGGAACCGGGCACCTATTCAAGCGAGCCGGTTCAGACCCAGTTCGGCTGGCACGTGATCAAGGTTGAAGAGAAAAAAGAAGGCACCCAGCCGTCGCTTGACGAAGTCCGTCAGCAGCTGGTGGCCGAAATCAGCCGTGATGCGTTTAACGCACTTGTCGAAGACCTGCGTTCTGATGCCGAAATCGTCAACTATGTCGAAATCGAAGCCGCGAAGGCAGCAGAAGAAGCCGCCAAGGAAAAGCCGGCGGAATAATCCCGCAAACGTCGCGGTCAGTATCAATTGATCGCGTCTGGCTTCAGAGAATTCGAAAACGGGGTGCAGCCATTGGCTTCGCCCCGTTTTTTACACATCATTTGATCGCGTAAATTCATTCTGCCGCTTGCTTTTCGTCGCCATTGCGGCAGGATGGACCGACTTATCCAATAAAGGAAACTGCACTGATGGTTGCGACTGCCATTTCACCGCTTGCCCCCGCGGCATTCCCAGACCTTCCGGCGATTGCTGGCGTTAAACTGCATACCGCAACCCTTGGCATTCGCTATAAGGGGCGCCCGGATGTGCTGTTGGCCGAACTCGCGCCAGGCACGCAGGTTGCCGGTGTCTTCACCACGTCGACCACTGCATCGGCGGCGGTCCGCTGGGGACGTGAGGCGCTTAAGGGGGGTACGGCACGTGCCTTTTTTGTCAATGCAGGTAACTCGGTCGCCTTTACCGGCAAGGCTGGTGAAAAGTTCGTTGCTGACAAGGTCGAAGCCGCGTCCAAGGCACTTGGTTGTGCAAAAACCGAAATCTTTACCGCATCGACCGGTGTGATTGGCGAGCCGACCACGGCAAACCGCATCACCGATGCACTGGGTGACCTTCTGGCCAATGAGGCCGACTGGCTTGATGCCGCCAAGGCCATCATGACCACCGATACCTTCCCCAAGGGCGCGTCAGCCACCGCGACCATCAATGGCAAGACCGTGACCATTGCCGGTATCGCCAAGGGATCGGGCATGATCGAGCCGAACATGGCAACCATGTTAAGCTTTGTGTTTACCGATGCCGCCCTGCCGCACAATGTGCTGCAGGCCATTCTGGCCGATTGCAACAATCGCAGCTTCAACGCGATCACGGTTGATAGCGATACGTCGACGTCTGACACGCTTCTGGTGGCTGCCACCGGCAAGGCGGGCAATGACGCGATCAGTGATGTCAACGACCCGCAACTTTCCACGTTCAAAGCGGCATTTGAAGATGTGCTGCGAGATCTTGCCCATCAGATCGTCCGCGATGGCGAAGGTGCTTCGAAATTCATCACCGTCAAGGTCACCGGTGCCGTGAACGAAAAAGAAGCCAAGACTGCCGCCAAGGCCATTGCCAACTCCCCGCTTGTCAAAACCGCGATTGCCGGTGAAGACGCCAACTGGGGCCGTATCGTCATGGCGGTTGGCAAATGCGGTGTGACGGCAGACCCGAACAAGCTGAGCGTTGCAATCGGTGGCATTACATTGGCCAAGAACGGTGAACGTGTTGCCGATTATGACGAGGGCCCTGTCGAAGCCCACATCAAAGGCCAGTATATCGACATTGATGCCGATCTTGGCTTTGGCGATGGTGCAGCCACGGTTTGGACCTGTGACCTGACGCATGGCTATATCTCGATCAATGCGGATTACCGCAGCTAAGCGATCATAGTGCTGCAAACTAAAAAAAACGCCGCCTTCGATGAGGGCGGCGTTTTACGTTTTCGGGCTGTGACTGGCAGAGGTTATCTCTTGCCGGGAATATAGCCATTGAGGATCAGGCCGACATTGGCACCTTCAAGTTCGGTTTCGCTCAGATCCGTGGCGCCAAAGGCGACGCCGGCAACGTTTGCCTTCGTCAGATTGGCGCCCTTCATCTTGGCTTCGTCAAATACCGAGTTACGCAAATCGGCCTGTTCGAAATTGACATCAGAAAGATCCGCGTTCCAGACGACGCCGGTCTTTTCACCCTTCTTGTCGCGCTGATCGACACCGCCAAAGTGAACGCCCTGAAACACACCCTCGCTACAGTCCGATCCCGCCATACGCACACCATCGAGCACAGCACCATTCATGCGGATTTTCTGCATGTCGGCTTCACGCATCGAACACATGGCAAGAATGGTATCGACAAAAAGCGTGCCGCGCAGAATGCATTTGTCAAAGACGGCGCCCGACAGGTCCATGCCCGAAAAGTCCATGCCCGACAAATCGCGACCGGCTGCAATCATTGGCATGCCAGTTTTGCCGCCGGTCGCTAGCCAAGTGCTATGGCCGTTTACAAGTTCGCGAATGTCATCAACCAGCGGGGCCGTCGGTGTACCGCCACCGATTGAGTAGGATGTGTTGGCCTGCGACAAATCGACATCCTGCAAGTCGACATTGCGCAGGTTCGCACCACTCAAATCCGCCCCGACAAGTTCCGTCCCGGCAAGCTTCGCCCCCTTGAGGTTGGCATTGCGAAGCTTTGCGCCGTTCATCTTGCACCCGGTCAGATCGGCGCCTTCGAGGTTGACGGCAAACATGTTGGCGTCACTCATATCGGTATGCGCGAGGCGCGATCCCGACATGTTGGCACCGGCCATATTGGCCCCCCACATCATCGCACCTTCGAGGTCGGTATTAGACATGTCGGTTTCGCGTTTGACCGTGCGTTCACGAGCCCCTTCAAGAACCACCATGATGCCTGCGCGCAAATCAATGCCGTTCAGGTTGGCATTGCGCAAACTGGACCGTGCCATATTGGCTCCGCGCAGATCGGCGCGTTCAAAGGTCGAATTTTCGAGGTCAGCCTCAACAAAGTTCGCGCCAAACAGGTCACAGAAATCGAAACAAACATCGCGCGCCGATGCCTGAATGAAGTTTGCACCGGGTAAGACCGCCTCTTTCAGGCTGATCTTGCTCATTTTGATGCGGGAAAGATTGCAGTTGCGCTTTTGCATGCGCACGCCGCCCGGCTTTTGATTGAGATAAAGTTGATGCTTCTTGATTGAATCAATCAATTCCGAACGCGATGACATTCAGTAGAAAACCCCAGAGATTCTAAATTAGATTCTTATTATTCTGGATTATAGAATGACGCAGTTTCCCCGCAACGCAATTTGTTTAAGACATTGCGCGACATTGGGACGGTTTAAGTCTTTAAAAAGTGGCGAAAAACTATCCGAACGCTTAGTTAACCTGCACCATGACAGGGTTGGACCTTAAACCTTACCGGGGATGATTCCGGTCAGAATCGAGCCGGTGTTGGTACCGTCAAGATCGACGTCGCTTAAGTCCGTTTCACCAAAGGCAACACCGGAAATATTGGCCTTGCAAAGCTTGGCCCCCTTCATGTGGGGCTCATCGAAAACCGAGTTTCGAAGGTCAGCGTGTGAAAAGTCCGTCGCATGAAGGTCTGCGCGCCAGACCTCGCCCGTTTTTTGTCCCTTGGCATCGCGCTGTTCGACGCCACCGAACTTGACGCCCTGAAGCACGGCCTTGGTGCAGTTTGCATAGGACATCCGCACACCGTTCATGATCGACCCACTCAGTCGGGCGCGGGACAAATCGGCATTGCGCATCGATGCCATGACCAGAATGGTATCGACCAACAAAACACCGCGCAGGATGCAATCATCAAAACATGCCGCTGAAAGATCAAACCCGGTGAAATCAAGTTCGGTCAGATCACGACCGGTCACATCAAGGCGTGCGCCCGAAATGCCGCCACTTGTCAGCCACTCGGTGTGGGCATTAAGCAAGATGCGGATATCATCGGGGAGCGGCGTTGCAGCCTTGCTGCCAATCGAGTTTGACGTATTGGCCTGCGACAGATCAACGTTCGCCAAATCAACATTGCGCAGATTGGCACCAGACAAGTCCGTGCCCAGCAAAAGCGTATCCTTGAGCTTTGCACCCTTGAGGTTGGCGTTTTTGAGCTTTGCACCCGACAGGTTGCAGCCTGAAAGATCCGCGCCGGCAAGGTTGACGGCAAACATGTTGGCGTCGCTCAGGTCCGCATCGGCAAGCCGGGCACCGGACATGTTGCTTTCGGCCAGGTTGGCACCAGACATCACCGATCCCTGAAGGTCTGCATTGGTCAGATCTGTTTGTCGTTTGACCTTTTTTTCGCGTCCGGCATCGACAATCACCATCACACCGGATCGAAGATCGGCCCCCGTCAGGTTGGCATTACGCAGTTTGGCACGCGCCATGTTGGCGCCGCGCAAGTCGGCGCGCATGAAGCTTGAACCTTCGAGATTGGCCTCGACAAAGTTGGTTCCGAACAGATCACAGAAATCAAATTTGACATCCTGGATCTGGGCCTGGATGAAATTGGCACCAGGAAGCACCGCATCTTCAAGACTGATCTTGCTCATCTTGATGCGCGACAGGTTGCCATTGCGGAGCTGCAATCGCCGACCGCCGGGCTGCTTCATGACAAAGAGCTGATGCTTTTTGATCGCATCAACCAGTTCGGTGCGTGTTGTCATCTGGTGGGTGGTACCCCCGATCAATCGGAAACAGCGCATGGACGCCGCGGTTCCAAGAATTCTTATAAAGTATACCCGTCAATGACAGTGAACATTCTGACAAAACATGACAATTAAGCCCCCTGTTTCACTGGCATAAATATATGATTACACAATACTTATCGCGTTGCATGGTTTTCTTGCGGCCTGTTGCGGATATGACAATCGTGCGATCGATATTGCGGAGCAATGTGTTTGCAACGGCAGCGCCATATATGGGCCGGACCGCGCAGGGAACCGGCCTGTGATATTGCGATCTTGTATGGGGTTCCGCCCGCCCCCATCTGCAAAATGTATTTAAGAAGAAGCGGGTAAAATGCACCACATTCTGTTTGTTGATGATGATGCCAACATCCTGAACGGATTGCGCCGACGTCTGCGCAGCACCCGTCCCGAGTGGAACCTTTATTTCGCCAATAGCGGGTCTGAGGCCATCGAACTTGCCGAAAACAAGGATCTGGACGTCATCGTTTCAGACATCCAGATGCCTGGCATGGACGGTGTGACCTTGCTTGAAACCTTGCAGAAAACCCATCCAGATGCCGTACGCATCATTCTGACAGGTCATGCCGACAACGCATCCTATCTGCGCACCATCGGCCCGGCACACCAGTTTCTGAGCAAACCCTGCGATCATGAAACCCTGGTCGACAGTATTGAAAACGCACTGGGTCTGCGTCAGTTATTGCGAAGCCCCGAACTTAGAACCCTTGTCGCTGGTTCCAAGAGCCTCGCCTCGCCACCCGACACCTATATGCGTCTGGAAACGGCCTTTTCGAACCCGAACTACGCGCTTGATACCATCAGCAAAATTGTTGAGTCCGATATCGCGCTGACCACCGAAGTTTTGAAACTGACCAACTCGTCCTATTTCGCAGTGACGCAGAATGTTTCGTCGGTTGCGCATGCGGTCAGGATGCTGGGGATGGAAACGCTTAAGGCACTGGCTCTTTTTGTCGGGCTGTATCGCGGCTTTGACGGCCCGGCCAGTCAGGCAGCCAATCTTAAACGCCTGTGCCATCGCTCCCAGCAGATTGGCGTTACCGCGGCCCTGATTGCCGAATATGAACGGCTTCCGCGTGAAATTTGCCATGCTGTGCCATCCATCGGGATGCTTAGTCACATCGGCACGTTGATCCTTTATACCAAGCGCCCCGATGAGATGCAGGCGGTCATTGACCGTGTTGAAAAAGAAGGCATTTCAATTGATCAGGCGGAGGCCGAACAGTTCGGGGCCGGACATGCCGAAATCGGTGCCTATTTGTTGGGATTGTGGGGGTTTCCGGCACCTGTCATTCAGGCGGTTGCCTATCACCATCGGCCAATGGATTTACCGCACCGGGAAATGACCGCCCTGACCGCGATCTATGTTGCGCAACATCTGACACGTGAAATTGCCGATCGTGATGCCGGACGGACGGTCGAAAGCACGATCGATCAGGAATATCTCGCCCAGATCGGCAAGCAGAGCCACATTGAAGAATGGACCAATATTGCGGCTGTTGTGTCCGGCAAATACCGCGAACTGACCAACAACTAGATCACGTGTCCTGATGTGCTCCGTCTTCACGAAAAAGGGGCAAAAAGGACACGACCCTCCACATATGCGGACTATCAAAGATCCTTTGCAGGCCCCATGTATAGACCATGGAGCACACGCATGAGGTGAAAATGAGCGTCATCCTTTTTGTCGATGATGACAAAAATATTCTGGATGGTTTGCGTCGCCGGTTACGCTCGGTCCGGTCCGGCTGGGAGCTGCATTTCGCGCATGACGCGGAAAGCGCCTTGGCGAAGGCTGCCGAAATGGAACCGGATGTCGTCGTTTCCGACATGCGCATGCCCGGAACCGATGGCGCAGAACTTTTGACCATGATGCAGGAAAAACACCCGCATAGCGCGCGTATCATTCTTTCGGGTTTTGCCGAGGAAGAGGCAATCCTGCGCACGGTTGGCCCGGCGCATCAGTATCTGGCCAAACCGTGTGATGATCAGATGCTGGTCGAAACCATCGAGAATGCGCTTGATCTGCGAAACCTTCTGACCAATCCGGACCTGCGTGCGCTTGTTGGCGGGATTGATGCACTTGCCTCCCCGCCGATAACCTATACCAACCTTGTCAAGGCACTGGAAAACCCACTGACCAGCAACGAGCAGCTTACGGCCATCGTTGCCTCGGACATTGCGTTGACCGCCGAAATCCTGAAGCTGACCAACTCGGCCTATTTTGCGGTCAGCCAGAAAATCACATCTGTCTCGCAAGCCATCCGCATGATTGGCGTCGATACGCTTAAGGCGCTTGCCCTGTTTATTGGTCTGTTTCGTAGTTTTGACGGCCCTAAGCCGGCGGTCACGCGGATGATGCAACTGTGCAAACGCAGCCAGCAGCTTGGCGTTGTCGCCACCTTGATCGCCGAGCAGGAAAAGCTTCCGAAGGAAGTGATCAGTGTCATGGCCGCTGTAGGCATGCTGAGCCATACCGGCAGCCTGATCCTTTATGCCTATCGCGCTAATGAAATGGCCGAGGTCATCAAGCGGGTCGAAACCGAAGACATTCCGATCAACGTTGCCGAACGTGACCAGTTTGGCGCGGCCCACCCGGAAATCGGTGCGTACCTTTTGGGTCTGTGGGGCTTTCCAAGCGCCATGGTGCAGACGGTTGCGTATCACCATCGCCCGCAAGACACGCGGCATACCGAAATGAACGCGCTTAGCGCAATCTATATTGCCCAGCATCTGGCACGCGAAGTCGCCATTGAAAGCCGTACCGGCCAGGCGCCTGAAAGCCGCATTGATCTTGAATATCTTGAACGTTTGGGAAAAGCCGACCGGTTGCCGGTCTGGCGCGAAATTGCCCACGTGGTCGAAGAAAAATACCGCGAAATGGACGCGTAAGGGAGAGAGATGATGACACAGAATCCCCCTGTACTCTTCGTTGATGACGATGAAAACCTGTTGATGGGACTTAAGCGAAAGCTGCGCGGCAAGTTCGATTTCGAAACAGCGGTCGGCCCGCTTCAGGCGCTTGAGAAATTCAAGGCGGGCAACAAATATGCGGTTTGTGTTGCCGACATGCGCATGCCCGACATGGACGGTGTGAAGTTGCTGGCCGAGGTTGCCAAACTCAGCCCCGACACAGTCAACATGATGCTGACCGGCAATGCCGACCAGCATACCGCGGTCGAAGCAATCAATCGGGGGCATATTTTCCGCTTTTTCAACAAGCCGTGCGAGGACGAGGACCTGATTGCCGGTGTCAAGGCGGGCCTGCGACAATATCAGTTGATCACCGCGGAAAAGGCGCTGATCGAACAGACTCTGGCGGGCAGTGTAAAGGTCCTGACCGAGGTGCTGGCACAGCTTAACCCGGCGATTTTTGGCAAGGCGATGCGCGCCAAGCTTTGGTGCGATACCATTGCCAAACAGATCGGCTACCCGCATCCGTGGGAATTGGGGTTGGCCGCGTTACTGGCGCCCATTGGCTATGTCTCCCTGCCGCCGGAAATCCTTGCCCGCCTTGGCGATGAAAAGCCGCTTCAACCGCTTGAACGTGACGTGGTCCGACGCACGCCCGAAGTGGCGCGCAAACTGATTTCCAATATCCCGCGTCTGGAACAAGTTGCCGGCATTGTCTATCTGCAGAACCGCAATTTTGACGGATCGGGCTTCCCGGCCGAAGGCCCGCTTGGCACGGAAATTCCGTTGGGTGCGCGGGTCCTTCGGATTTTTAACGACCTTGGCAAAATTGTCGAAAGTGATCTTGTCGTCAAACAGCACTTCGACGAGTTGCGCCACAAGCCTGAACGCTATGACCCCGAACTGCTGAACCAGATCGAGGCGATCCTTGCCCAGGAAGACCCGTCCTATGACAAAGTCGCCTATCCGACCGGGACGGAGCATGACATTTACCTCAAGAACCTGCGGATCGGAGATTTCCTGCTGACCGATATCGAAACGCGCGATGGGCATATCTTGCTGACCCATGGCAACTACGTTTCCGAAATTCAGATCCAGCGGCTGCGCGTTTTTCAGGAACTTCACCAGTTTCATGAGCCCATTCGTGTTCGCCGCGGCGGGCATGACCAGGTTGCCGGGAGCGGAGGGGCCTGATGTCTGAAAAGATTGAAAACCTGCACGACACCAAGATCCTGAGTGGCACGTCCGATCTGACATCGGGGGCGGACCTTCTTGAGGCCGCCAAGGAAATTGATGCGCCAGAGGACGTTCGCGCCCATTTCCTGGCACTGATGGGCGAGCAAAAGCGCCGCAAGCTCGAAACCATGCAGCGGCTCAAGACCATTCTTGATAGCGTTGTCGAGGGGATCCTGATCATTGATGCCACCGGCATGATCCAGGACTTCAACAAATCAGCCGCCGAAATCCTGCGCGCAACCGGTGATGAGTTGCTGGGCACTTCGGTCGATGTGATGTTCATTGATCGCAAGGCAACGGTGCGCCACAAGCTTTTGAATCGCTGCATTAATATCAGCAGTGGTGTGCTGAAATATGACTATACCGAAACAATGGCGCAGCGCCTTGATGGCGACAGCTTTCCGATGGAAATCATCGTAAGTCCGGCCAATTTCGCATCCGAGATGAGTTATCTTTACATTTTCCGCGACATCACCCGACGCAAGAATGCGGAAGTCGCGCAAAAGAAGCTTGAAGAAGACCTGCGCGAGGCGCTTAAGCTTGAGGCGATTGGCCATCTGGCGGGCGGCATTGCGCATGAAATCAATACGCCCAGCCAGTATATCCGCGATAACCTGAAGTTCCTCAATGACAGTTACGGGGCGCTTTCGCGCATGCTTGGTCTGGCCTTGCAGACCTTGTGGAAAAATCGCGCAAATTTGCCGCCCAATACGTTTGAGGATTTCGCCCGACAAATGCGTGATTCCGATCTTGAATTCCTGCTTGAGGAAATCCCGCATGCCACCCAGCAATCCCTTGATGGCATCAATCAGGTGGCACGCATCGTCCTGTCGATGAAGGAGTTCTCCCACCCCGGCGGGACGGAAAAAACCACCACCGACATTAACCGGGTCCTGTCGAACGTGATTGTGATTTCACGCAATGAATGGAAACACAATGCCGACATCACCGAAGAATTCGATCCGGAGATCCCGCATATTCCGTGCCACATCAACGAGGTCAATCAGGTCTTCCTCAACCTGATCGTCAACGCGGCACAGGCCATTCAGGCCGCCGGTCGCAAACCCGATGAAGGGCACATTACGGTCAAGACCACATCGCTTGATGACAGTATCCTGATTTCGATTTCCGACAACGGAACCGGCATTGCCAAGGAAAACCGGTCAAAGGTGTTCAATCCGTTCTTTACCACCAAGGAAGTTGGCAAGGGCACGGGACAGGGACTTTCTATCACCCATGACATCGTCACGGTGCGCCACGGCGGGCGTATCTGGTTTGAAACCGAAATGGGGAAGGGAACGACATTCCGCGTTCTTCTGCCCGCCGAAGACCGCACCGGCAAAAAGTCCGACGAAAAACCCGAGAAAACCAAGACCTAACGCGGGGCAAACAGGATGATCCCGGCACCCAAAAGGCAAACCAGCAATCCGGTTACATCCCAGCGGTCGGGGGTGGTGCGCTCAACCACCCACATCCAGAAGATCGATGCCGTGATGTAAACACCGCCATAGGCCGCATAAGCCCGCCCGGCAAAGTCGGCCTCAACCCGGGTCAGAAGCCAGGCAAAGACAATCAGGGATACCACGCCCGGCACGACCCAAAGGACCGACTTTCCGGACCGAAGCCAGGCCCAGAAGGCAAAACACCCGGCAATTTCGGCAATCGCCGCAAAGATATAGGCCGCAATGCTTTGCATCTGTTCCCCGTTTTGATCAGAAGGCCGGGCGCAAGTCCCCGGCATATTTGCCCGCCCAGTTGGTCAGAACCGGGGTCAGGTATTTTTTAAGGATCTCGGCCTTGGCGTCATCAATCACGCCATGTTTGCGCAGGATCGCGCCCATCGCAACCTCTGCCCCGCGCTGGGTGCCATCATCGATCTTAAGCGCCACACCAAGCCCCTGTTTGGGGAAGGCTGCGCAATAAACACCCTCTGCGCCGACTTTGACCAGTGCATCTTCACCGCATTCTTCCATGATCCCGGTGCAAAAGCGCCCGGTTCCGGCGACCATGAAGGGCGCATTTGCACAGCCCTTGCGGATACGCTTGATCGCATCAATGCGTTTGGCATCAAGGCCAACTGGGTCGGCCATGCGCGCCATCGCAAGGCCGAGATCACGCAACCGCATGCCAATCACCGGAATACCGCAACCATCAATACCGCGCGGCGTCGAAGACAGATCGCAATCCCCCATTTCTTCCAACACCTTGATCAGGCGTTGCTGAACTGGATGGGATTCTTCGATATAGCCAACCGGGTCTTCGCCAAGCTGCTGTGCGGTCGACAGGAAGCCTGAATGTTTGCCAGAGCAATTATTGTGCGCCTTGGTCAGGCTCACATGATCAGACGCCTGTTTAATCGCGGCATTCAGGCTGAGTGAATAATGCGGGGCGCATTCCAGTGTATCGACCGAAAGGCCGATCTTCTCCAGCCATGCTTTGACGGTTTGCGCGTGTTCTTCCTCGCCATTATGTGATGAACAGGCAAGTGCAATGTGTTTGTCTTCAAGCCCGAAGGCCTCGACCGCGCCGCTTTCAACGAACGGAATGGCCAGAAGCGGCTTGATCGCAGATCGCGGATACATCAGCGCATCAATATCGCCCCCCTGATCAACCACCGTCCCGTCAGACGTCATCACGACGTAACGACCGCGATGGAAACTTTCGACCATATCGCCGCGTGTGGCTTCGACAAGGATCGGGTTGGCAGCGATTGACTGAGGCATTTTAAAGCTCCGGCTTTGGTGGGTTGATCAGTCTATGCCTGAAACACCGGTGGAAAATCAAGTATGGCAAATCTTGCAACTGCGAAGGTGACCGCCATCTGACGGCCGCCTTCAAACACCTTTTGGCAACGGTATGGCCGTCAGGTTCTTGTATTCCTTCAAAACCAGACTGGATTGCACATCGCGCACATTGGGCATTGAAAGCAACTGATGGGTGACAAAATCGCCAAAGCTTTCGATATCGCGCGCCACGGACACCAGCAGAAAATCCTGCCGTCCCGTCATCGCCCAGCAGGACAGAATTTCCGGAAGATCATTCATCGCGCGGGCGAAATCCTCCGCCCCCTGTTCGGTATGGCTTTGCAAGCGGACCTGAATGGTCGCCAGCACCCCAAAGCCAAGTTTCTTGCGGTCCAGAAGGGCGACCTGGCGTTTGATCACCCCGGATGCCTCAAGCTGTTTGACCCGACGCAAACACGGTGATGGGGACATGCCGACCATTTCAGCCAGTTGGACATTGCTGATGGCGGCGTCCTTTTGCAGGGCCTGCAATATCCGGATATCAGTCGCGCTTAGCGTCACGTCGGTCATTTTAAACCCCAAATCAAACCAACAAGGTCACAATATGCACATCATAACTGATTTAGACGCCTTATTGGCCAGAAAATGACATTAGAGTTGATGTAAAATGATCCTTGTAAATCGGCAATAGAACCCGAAAGAGGACGGCCATGAATCAGGGAAACGATCTGCGTGGCGATTACAGTCACATCAATGACGACTACACCATCGATCAGGACTGGAGCACATATACCGAGGCCGAGCACGAACTATGGCGCAAACTTTATGACCGCCAGTCGCGCATTTTGCCCGGTTATGCCGCCGAGGATTACATTCGCAATCTGATGAAACTTGATGCGGCGGATCAGATTCCGCATTTCGGCCGGGTCAGCGAGAAACTTCATGCGGCGACCGGCTGGCATCTTGTCGCTGTTCCGGGGCTGGTGCCAGATGATGTGTTTTTTGACCACCTTGCCAATCGTCGGTTCCCGGTCACGGTGTGGCTGCGCAAGCCCGAGGAAATGGACTATCTGGTCGAACCCGACATCTTCCATGACTTTTTTGGTCATGTGCCGATGCTCTATGACCCGACCTTTGCCGATTATCTGGCAGCCTATGGCGCCAAGGGTCCAGAGGCCGTTGCAAAGGGTGGCCTGAAACAGCTGGCGCGGATGTATTGGTACATGGTCGAGTTTGGCCTGATCATGACCCCCCATGGTTTGCGCGCTTATGGTGCGGGCATGTTGTCATCGCAAACCGAAACCATCTATTCGGTCACCGATCCCACGCCAAACCGGGTGGCGTTCGAGCTTGAACGCGTCATGGGCACGGATTATGCGATTAATGATTTCCAGAAAACCTATTTCGTTCTGGAAAGTTACGATCAGTTGTTTGACGCGATGAATGTGCCGCTGGCGCCGATCTATGATCGGCTCGCCAAGAAGCCTGCGATTGATCCGGCAACCACCTTGCCGACAGACTGGCTTTATCATGTGCATGGGGCCGCAGACAGCATCATTTCCCTGGGCGAGGAGACGCACAGAACCCACAGACAACAACGCCCTGCGTAAGGCAGGGCGTGGCGGTCCGTTCAGGATTGATCAAGGCAGAGCCGGTCTGACAGCACCGCTAGCAGGCACTGATGGAATGGCCCAGCACCCGATTGAGTTGCTCAAGCACCACTTTCGGGCTGGCGTCCTTGCTGATGAAATCGGCCGCCCCAAGCGCATCGGCTTGTGCGCGGGTGTCGGCATCATAATGGGCCGAGAAGAAGAAAACCGGCACGTTTTGGCTGTTGGGATAGCGGCGGCGAATTTCGCAGAACGCTTCAAAGCCGCTCATACCCGGCATTTCAATATCAAGGATGATGGCACGGGGATAAAGCCCGTCCAGCTGATCAATCAGATCATCGGCACAATCAAAACCGGCCACGTCATATCCTGCCCGACGCAACACTGTTTCAAGGGCTGCCTTGGCGCTGGGACTGTCGTCGGCGAACGCAACCAGTCCATCAGGACAGAATTGCGACGGCATGGCGCTGAGCGCGTTCATAGATGGCGATACTCCGAGTTTTGGGACAAGTCCAAACTGACAGACGAAAATGTCAAATTGGTTAAACCCGCCAAATTTTTGCCACGCAATGTTCCGGCTTCACCCCGATCTTGCACCCGTGCCGCGAAAGTATAAGGCCGCAATGATCGAAACCATGTGACGCGCAAACCACGAACAGACCGGCAAAACCCCAATGTTTCCGCCAACATAACGTTACGGAAACCTGATTTGTCGGGATCGATATCCGTCTAAATAGGTATTTCCATGCCTATTTACGGAATTAGGGACAGGTGCTATAAACCGCCATGTCGCGAATGTGACCGGAAAATAGGATCGGGAATCCGGTGCGGCCGTGCCTTAGCGCACTTTGGCCAAGCCCGGAACTGCCCCCGCAACTGTAAGCGTGACGGCCTTTTTGCAGGCTTTCTCGCGAGTCAGAATACCGATGGTGTTTTCTTGGCATGAAATGGGCCGGGCGGGGTGTACCGGGTACTGGGAATCCGTAGTAGAATAGAATTTGGCAACGTTCCGTGCCCGACGCCATATAAAGACCCCATATGGAGTCGCATCAAGGACGGGACACACCAAGCCGGGAGAAACCATGTCCGACCCGCTAAAGCTCGCATCCGAATTTCCATCTGCTGATTATGCAAGTTGGCGCAAGCTTGCCGAAGAGGCCCTTAAAGGGGCACCGTACGAGAAGAAGCTTGTCACCAACACCCTTGATGGCTTTTCCATTCAGCCGATCTATACAAATGATGATCAGGATGACGCGACCCGGCTGATCCACGAAGTTCTTAATGCCACGGTCGAGCCGCGCGAAACCGTCACCGGCTGGGATATCCGACAGCTTCATACCCATCCCGATCCCACGGCGACCAATGCCGCGATCCTTGAGGATCTTGAAAATGGGGCGACCTCAATCACGCTAAGGCTTGATGCCGCTGCCCGCGCCGGGCGCGAAATCAGTTCTGCCGAGGTCGGTGTTGACGGGATTGCCATTCATTGCCTGGCCGATCTTGATGCCGCGCTTGAGGATGTTTACACCAACCTTGCCACCGTCGGGCTTGATGCCGGGGCGGCAGGTGTTCCGGCCGCGGCCCTTTTGGCCGCGCATATTGCAAATACCGATGGTGCCGACGAAGCCGCACCGGCCTTTAACATCGATCCGATCGGCACGCTGGCATCCACCGGCACCCTGCCCTGCGGGGCGCAGGACGCGGTTGATCATGCAGCAAGCGTTGCGGTCGAGCTGATTGATCTGTTCCCGCTGGCGACTGCAATTTCGGTCAATGGCGCACCTTATTATAATGCTGGCGCCACCGATGGTCAGGAACTGGCCTGCCTGCTGGCAAGCGGGGTCACCTATTTGCGCGCCCTGACCGATGCCGGAATGGCGGTTGATCAGGCCGCGGGTGCGATGGTGTTTAATGTCGCCATCGGCACTGACTTCTTTGCCGGGATCGCAAAGCTGCGTGCCCTTCGCATGATGTGGAGCCGCGTTCTTTCGGCATCGGGTGCCGAGGATGCGACCATCACCATCAATGCGGTTTCGGCCGAAATGGCCCTGACCAAAGTTGATCCGTGGGTCAATATGCTGCGCACCACCGTTACCAGCTTTGCCGCCGGTCTGGGTGGTGCGGATAGTGTGACCTGCCTGCCTTATGATCATCTGATTGGCCTGCCTGATGGCTTTGCGCGTCGTATTGCGCGCAACACCCAACTGATTTTGCAGGAAGAAAGCAACGTCCACCGGGTCATCGATCCGGCGGGTGGTTCATGGTTTATTGAAAACCTGACCAAGGAGCTGGCGAAGGCCGCCTGGTCGAAGTTCCAATCGCTTGAGGCATCGGGTGGCATTCTAAGTGCCCTTGCCAATGGCAGCCTGAAGACCGAGATCGAGACCGTCTGGAACGCGCGTGAAAAACGGCTGTCCACCCGTCGTGATCCGCTGACCGGTGTGTCGGAATTCCCCAACATCACAGAAGCCAAGGTCACCTGCGAAAAGCCGGACCTTGACGCGATTGTTGCAAATGCCAAGGCCCGCCAGACCAAATTTGACGGCACGGTCGGCAACAGCCTTAATGCGATGATTGAGGCCGCCCGCGCAGGCGCCACCATCGGGCACATGTTTACCGATCTTTATGGCACCAGCGCCGCGACATGTGTCGGTGCCCTGCCTGCCCATCGCCTTGCCGAACGTTACGAGGCACTTCGCAAACGTTCAGATGCGCATAAGGCAAAGACCGGCTCCTTCCCGCAGGTCTTCCTGGCCAATCTTGGCAAGGTCGCCCAGCACACGGCACGCGCGACCTTTGCGCGTAACTTCTTTGAAGCCGGCGGGATCGAGGCGATCACCAATAACGGCTTTGCCAATGCGGATGATGTTGCAACCGCCTTTGGCGACAGCGGGGCGAAAATCGCCATTATTTGCGGATCGGACCCACAATATGCCGACATGGCAGCGGATGTTGCCAAGGCGCTGAAATCCAAAGGTGCCAGCATGGTTTATCTTGCTGGCCAGCCGGGCGATGCGCGGTCGGCTTACGAAGCTGCGGGCATTGACGAGTTTGTTTTTGTCGGGGCCGATGTCCTTGCCATTTGTGGTGCCGCACTTGATCATCTTCTTGGCAAACAGGGGGAGAAATAACCATGACCCGCATTCCTGATTTCTCCGACCTTCCGCTGTTTGATGGCGCGTCCGCAGGTGCCAAGGACCCGTTTGAAAGCACGCCCTGGACCACGCCAGAAGGGATTGATGTCAAATCATCCTACGGGCCCAAGGATCTGGACGGTATTGATCATTTAAATACCATGCCGGGCATGCCGCCGTTTTTGCGTGGCCCCTACCCGACCATGTATGTGCAGCGTCCCTGGACGATCCGCCAATATGCCGGTTTCTCCACCGCCGAGGAATCGAACGCGTTCTATCGCCGCAACCTTGCCGCCGGGCAAAAGGGGCTTTCGATTGCCTTCGATCTGGCGACCCACCGGGGCTATGACAGTGATCATCCGCGCGTCGCAGGTGACGTTGGCATGGCCGGTGTGGCGATTGACAGCATCTATGACATGCGCACCCTTTTTGATGGCATCCCGCTTGATGAGATGTCGGTTTCCATGACCATGAATGGTGCGGTTCTGCCGGTGATGGCTCTTTATATCGCGGCCGCCGAAGAACAGGGTGTGAAGCACGAACAGCTTTCGGGCACCATTCAGAACGACATTCTGAAAGAGTTCATGGTGCGCAACACCTATATCTATCCGCCGAAACCATCGATGCGCATCATTTCGGATATCTTTGCCTTTACCTCGCAAAACATGCCGAAATTCAACTCGATCTCGATTTCCGGCTATCACATGCAGGAAGCCGGTGCGACGGCCGATCTGGAGTTGGCCTATACCCTGGCCGATGGCATCGAATATGCCCGTGCCGGTCAGGCGGCGGGATTGCCGATTGATAAATTCGCGCCGCGTCTGTCGTTCTTCTGGGCGATCGGCATGAACTTCTTCATGGAAATTGCCAAGATGCGCGCGGCTCGCATGATCTGGGCCAAGCTGATCAAACAGTTCGATCCGCAAAACCCCAAATCGCTGTCGCTGCGCACCCACAGCCAGACATCGGGTTGGTCATTGACAGCCCAAGACGTGTTTAACAACGTCATCCGTACCTGTGTTGAGGCGATGGCATCCACCCAAGGCCACACCCAGTCGTTGCATACCAATGCACTGGACGAGGCATTGGCGCTACCGACCGATTTCTCGGCCCGGATTGCGCGTAACACCCAGTTGTTCCTGCAACAGGAAAGCGGCACCACCAATGTTATCGATCCGTGGGGTGGTTCATACTATGTCGAACGCCTGACGCGCGATTTGGCCGAAAAGGCATGGGCGCATATCGCCGAGGTCGAAGAACAGGGCGGCATGGCCAAGGCGATTGAAGCCGGCATTCCGAAAATGCGCATCGAAGAAGCCGCAGCCCGCACGCAGGCCCGCATTGATAGCGGCCGTCAAACTTTGGTGGGTGTGAACAAATACCGTGTCACCGATGATCGCCCGGTCGATGTGCTTCAGGTCGATAACGCCGAAGTCCGCCGTCAGCAGATCGCAAAACTCGAACGTCTGCGGGCTGAACGTGACAACGCGGCTGTTGAAAGTGCGCTGACCGCGCTGACCAATGCCGCCGATGCTGGCAATGGTAACCTGCTTGAACTCGCTGTCGAGGCGGCGCGTGCGAAATGTACGGTGGGCGAGATTTCCGATGCGCTTGAAAAGGTCTATGGCCGTCATCAGGCGGTGATCCGGTCGATCTCGGGCGTTTATAAAACCGAAGTCGGCGCTGATAACGAGGCACTGGCCAAGGTTGATCGCCTGATCACGAAGTTCGAGGCCAATGAAGGCCGCCGTCCGCGGATCCTGATCGCCAAGATGGGCCAGGATGGTCATGACCGGGGGCAAAAGGTGATTGCAACGGCCTTTGCCGATCTTGGCTTTGATGTCGATATCGGGCCGTTGTTCCAGACCCCGGAAGAAGCCGCCAAACAGGCTGTTGAAAACGATGTTCATATCGTTGGCGCCAGTTCGCTTGCCGCCGGGCACCTGACCCTTGTGCCGCAGTTGCGCGCAGAGCTCGACAAGCTTGGTCGTGAAGACATTATGATTGTTGCTGGCGGCGTGATCCCGCCGCAGGACTTCGACAAACTGTTCGAAGCCGGGGCCGAGGCGATCTTCCCGCCCGGAACGGTCATTGCCGAAGCGGCTGGCGACCTGCTAGAAAAGCTTAATCAGTCTGGCGAGGAAGCGGCCTGATCGCCGCTTCCTTCCAACTCGACGTAACGCTTTGCTGGCGTGAAACGCGCCGAATTCAAGGAATGCCTGGTGAAAGAAACGCTGCGCACCATACCTGCAGGCTCGGGCGGCACGGTCAGCCCGCGCAAGGCCGTGCGCAGACGCGTGCTTTCAACCGATGAAATCGTTAAGGGTGTTCTGGCCGGTGATCGCACCATTCTGTCACGTGCGATTACGCTGGTTGAAAGCCGCAATCCCAAACATTTCGAACAGGCGCAGGCGGTTCTGGCCGAACTCATGCCCAACACGGGCGGGTCGCAGCGCATCGGCATTACTGGTGTGCCCGGTGTCGGTAAATCGACCTTTATCGAGGCGTTTGGCAAAAACCTGACCAAGGCGGGTAAAAAGGTTGCCGTGCTGGCCGTTGATCCGACCAGTGCACGGTCGGGCGGATCCATTCTGGGGGATAAAACCCGGATGAACGAGCTTTCGATTGATCCCAATGCCTATATCCGCCCATCGCCCAGCAGTGGGTATCTGGGCGGGGTCAATCGCATGACGCGCGAAACCATCCTTCTGTGCGAGGCCGCCGGGTTTGATGTGGTTCTGGTCGAAACTGTGGGTGCGGGACAAAGCGAAACCATGGTCGCGCAGATGACCGACTTCTTCCTTGTTCTGATGTTGCCCGGCGCGGGTGATGAACTTCAGGGCATCAAGAAGGGTGTGCTTGAAATTGCCGATCTGATTGCGGTGAACAAGGCCGATGCCGACCCAGCCAAGGCGCGCGAAGCAAAACGTGAGTATTCCTCAGCTTTGCGAATCATGCAGCCCACCAGCAAACATTGGCGGCCGCAATCGGTGATGGTTTCAGCGCTGATCAATGACGGGCTTGATAACATCTGGGATCTGATCAACCAGCACCGCGCCGTGATGGAAAAGGAAGGCGAGTTCACCGCCAAGCGTGCCCGCCAGCAACATGACTGGATGTGGACGATGCTGCGCGACCGGTTGCTTGAAACCTTCACCGCGCGCGATGACGTGGCAAGCAGACTTCAGACGCTTGAGACCGATGTTATATCGGGCACCACCAACCCGACCGCCGCGGTCGAGGAATTGCTGGGTCTGATCAAGACCGGCTAGTTGAGCGAACTATCAAAGAGGTCATTGGCGATATGCCAAAGGGTACTAAAAGTAGTAAAAAGTGATAAACTAGCACCTCTCAGAGTTAGTTAGGTGCACTAAAAATGAAGACCTCGCGTGTTAAGGAACTAATCGAGTTCAATCGCCCCCAAAAGTACAAATTCGTAAAGAGCTTAGGGAACGGCGCATGCGGAGAAACCATTTTAATGCGTGACGAAGAGATGGGCATTGATCTCGTCGCAAAAAAATACAAGCCTATTATAGAAAAACGCAAAAACCCGGATCTATTTAGAGAGCTACTTGATAGATTCCGCAGAGAAGCGAAAATACTTTTCCAAATCAACCACCTGAATATCGTCAGAGTTTATAGCTACTTCGATTATAATGAATCTGACACATCATACATAACCATGGAGTATATTCAGGGAGACAATATAATAAAGCACATAAAATCCAACCCAACAAGAATAGGTGCAATTTTTGAGAAAACAATAAATGGATTTTCTTACTTAGAAGAAAAGAAAATACTTCACAGGGACATTAGACCGGACAATATATTGATTGACATCAATGGAGAACCAAAAATAATAGACTTCGGTTTTGGGAAAGAATCTTCAGGATTAGAAACCAATATTGATAAAAGCATATCTTTGAATTGGTGGTGCGAGAAACCATTGGAGTTTAACAAAGGGCAATATGATACCAGAACGGAAATCTACTTTGTTGGTCAGCTCTTTGCGAAAGCAGCAAATGATGCACACATATCCGAGTATGATTACGCTAAAATCATCGCAGAGATGTGCGATCTCAATGCAGAAAAACGACCAAAATCGTTCTCTGATATAAAGTTAGAAATAGCTAAAACAGAATACGCAGAAACAGAGTTCACAGACGAAGAAATTCAGACCTACCGCCTGTTCTCGGAAAGCTTGTGCGAGGCTATTTCAGAAATCGGGACCTCATCGAAATACGTTACAGATACGACCGAAATCATTGAGGGACTGGAAGAAGTATACAAAAAGAACATGCTTGAGGAGCGCATTCATGCTCCGGAAAAGATAATAGGTATATTCGTCGAAGGCGGTTTCAAATTCTGGAAAAATGAAGTTTTCTACACATCAACACTAGAGGTTTTCCTAAAATTTCTGCGAAAACTCTCTACCGAAAAGCAATGGCTAGTTCTCGCAAACCTAACATCTCGACTTGACGGGATTAAGAGGTATCAAGAGAAAAACGCTGGCTGGGACGATGAAATACCGTTCTAATAGAAAGGCCGCACAAAACGCGCGGCCTCTTAAACCATTTAGCTGTGGCTGGATTACTTGTTTTCAGCCGCTTTCAGCTTTTCTTTCAGGATTTTAAGCTTCTCGACCGCATCGTTGATTTCCTGATCAAGATGCTTGAGGCCTTCGCGCTTTTCGGTCGGTACGGATTCGAGCTCATCCAGGGCTTTTTCTACGATATACAGCATCCTGCAATCCTCCTTGTTTTGGTATCGGCGGCGTTACTTTGGCACTTTGGGCACCGGCAACATTCACGCTGGTTAACATAACACCCAGCATGGACCAACCGATGTGTCGTTTCAAAGACATGGATCAAGAATGATCCGAAACTATCAACCGGCTGTCTGTTCAAGACGTTCCTGAAGGACCCGGATGCTTTCGGAGGTTGATTGCAAAACCTGTTCAAGACCGGAGAGTTTTTCACGGGCCTCGCGCGAGACCGCTTCGACTTCATCAAGCGCGCTTTCAAAGATATAGAGCATGTTTATGCCCTTTCATTGTTGTTTTTGATGATTCAAAGCTAGCCCCCAAATTCGCTGAAACCGTGTCAGCAATGCGCTATTTCTGCCGTATTTCGGCGCGAGAGCGCGCAGGACGGCAAGGCTGATCTGTGATTTTTCACCGGCAGGTTTGGGCGGTTTGTGGTAAAAGCCGCCAACTGATTTTCTGAAACTGGGTAAACCCGATGACGCACTTGGTGCTGGCACCGATGGAAGGACTTGTTGACTGGCGCGTTCGGCAATTGCTGAGTGCTGCCGGCGGGTTCGACCTGTGCGTGACCGAGTTTATCCGCGTGTCGCAAAACCTGTTTCCAGCACACGTGTTTCATCGTTATTGCCCGGAACTTTTGAACGGTGGCAAGACGCTTTCGGGGGTGCCGGTTCTGGTCCAGCTGATGGGCCATGACCCGGAACTGATGGGCGAAAACGCGGTTGTCGCGGTTGAGCTTGGCGCGCCGGGCATTGATATCAATTTCGGCTGCCCGTCCAAGACCGTGAACAAGCGCGAAGCCGGTGCGTCGCTGTTGAAATGCCCGGAAAATCTGTATGAAATCGTCTCGGCTGTGCGCCGTGCGGTTCCGGATCACATCCCGGTCAGTGCCAAGGTCCGGCTTGGCTATTCCGACAAGGAAATGTTCCTTGATATCGCGCGTGCGGTTGAGGCCGGTGGCGCGCAGCACCTGACCGTGCATGCGCGTACCAAGATGGAAGGCTACAAACCGCCAGCGCATTGGGAGTATCTTGCGCGCATTCGCGAAGCCATTTCCATTGGCATGACCGGCAATGGCGAAATCTGGGATGTCGCGGATTATCAGAAATGCCGCGATATATCGGGCTGCGACAGCTTTATGATCGGCAGGGGTGCCATTGCCGCCCCGGACCTTGCCAACCGGATCAAGGCATTTGAAGGCGGATCACACCTGCCCAAGGAAAGCTGGGCCGATGTTCTGTCCATGTTGCTGGCCTATTGCGATCTGATGGCGGCCGACGGCGCATCGGAAAATCATCAGGCCGGTCGCATCAAGCAATGGATGGCCCTGATCCGCAAAAGCCACACCCAGGGTGAAGCCTGTTTTGACGAGATCAAACGCATCCGTTCGATTGACGAACTGCGCGCCAAGCTGCAACACGATATGGCCTTGCCGGAAAATCAACGGACAAGTGACCTTATTGCCGCGGAGTAGCAGGTCAGTCTTGCCAGATATCCAAAAAGAAAACGGGCGGTCATCACGACCGCCCGTTTTTATTCAATCAGACTTCTGATCCTTGATCAGTTGCCAAAGCCGAAGTCATCAGCATCCAGATCATCCGGATCATTGACCCCCATCAGCGTGACAGAGGCATCATTGCCCAGTTCAATGACGACATTGCCATCGGTATCGAGATGCATGTCATTGAGGACCTGGTTGAAGTTGTTGTAGTTCCACTCCGACAGATCGATGATGTCTTCGCCCGGCTTGAAGTCGGTAATGATGTCATGCCCATCAGCTTTGCCGATCTGGAAGGTATCCCAACCAGTCCCGCCGGTCAGCGTATCATCACCGGCACTGCCATAAAGATGGTCATCGCCCGAACCACCCAGCAACAAATCATCACCGGCATTGCCCCAAAGCGTATCGTTACCGGCACCGCCATCAAGGGTGACATCGCCATAGCTTTCGGTGTCGCTGGTCAGATCAATGATGTCGTTACCATCACCTGCCTCGATCACTTCGATCCCGCTGATGCGGACATTGGCATCACCGTCACTGACGTCATCATCGAGGAACAGGGCGTCATTGCCGCTGGTCATTTTCAGGGTGTCGACACCCTCACCACCGGTGAAGACATCGTTCGACTGGTTATAGCCACCCAGATTGACCGTCTCGCCAGTACCAGTGTCGCCACCCTCATTATGGCCCCAGCCATTGCCATGGAAATGGTGATGACCCCAGCCACTGTCGTTCTGATGACCATCTTCGCCGGGTGACCCGTTGTTCACGGCATACCAGTTGTTATCCCAAACGCCATCGGCGTTGTATTGCAGGACATCATCACCGGCCCCGCCATTGAGAACATCCTGACCGGCACCGCCCGTGATCGTATCAGCACCCGAACCACCCCACAGGGTGTCGTTCCCAGTACCGCCATCAATCACGTCATCGCCGGCGTTGCTCCAGACGATGTCATCGCCAGTGCCACCAAGGATGGTTACATCACCATAAGACAGCGTATCACTGGTCAGATCGATGATGTCATCGCCGTTACCGGCATCGATCACTTCGATATTGGAGATGCGCGGGCTGGTGCCCGGATCGGTCAGGCGATCTTCAAGGAACAGGGCGTCGTTGCCGCTGGTCATTGCCAGGGTATCGGTGCCCGAACCGCCATCAATGATGTCTTCGGAACGGTTATAGCCCGAAAGATTGATCTGTTCGTTGGTGCCATCCATCCCCGGATCGCCAACGTTTTTCGCAGCATAACTGCCGGTCCAGCTCGCATCCTTCTGGTATTCGATGTAATCGTCGCCAGCACCGGCATCGATCAGGTCCGAACCGCGGCCACCATTGATGCTGTCATTGCCATTGCCGCCCCAGATGGTGTCATCCCCGTCGTCACCGCCAAGGATGTCATTGCCATCAAGACCCGACAGCAGGTTCGCGCCATCGTCACCAAACAGGTAATCGTTGAAGTTCGAACCAATCAGGTCTTCGATCGAGCTTAGCTTGTCATTCCCAACGCTGCTGCTTGCGGTGCCGCTTTCAAGATTTGCGGCAACTGCTGTGGTCGAGTTGGCATAGCTTGCGGTATCGCGACCGGTACCCCCGACAAGGCTGTCATGACCAGCACCACCCATCAGGGTGTCATTGCCGGCATCGCCATACAGTTTGTCGTCGCCATTGCCGCCTTCGATGGTGTCATCGCCTTCGCCGCCATAGAGACGGTCGTTATTTTCACCGCCATCAATAACGTCGTTACCGTCACCACCAAGGATGCTGTCATCGCCGGTACCGCCATTGATGGTGTCATTGCCAGCTTCGCCATACAGCTTGTCCTGACCCTGACCACCGGTGATGGTATCAGCACCGTCACCACCCCAGACGCGGTCATCGCCCGAGCCACCATCAAGAGTGTCGTCGCCGGTGCCGCCCGTAATGCTGTCCTGGCCACTGCCGCCTTCGATCAGGTCGTTGCCGTCATCACCCGAAAGCGTGTCATCGCCGTCACCACCATACAGGCTGTCATTGCCTTCCATGCCGGAAATCGTGTCCTGACCATTCAGGCCATAGACGGTGTCATCGCCGGCAAGGGCAGCAATCGTGTCGTTGTTGCTGGTGCCATAAAGCAGATCATCATACGGCGTCGGGCCGGAGGCCTGTTCTACACCGACAAACATATCCGCCTTAAGCTGGCTCATCGAGATGCCAACAAGCGTCAGCGTGCCCTGACCATTGAGGTTGATGACGATGTCGTTGCCGACCTGGCTCATCTGTTCTTGTAGATCACCCCAGTCATCAATGTCGAGCGACGCCAGATTGATCTTGTCTTCATTAATGCTGAAGTCGGTAACGACCTTATTGCCGGAATTGTTCGATACGATAATTTCATCCGCACCCGTACCGCCGGTATAGGTGTCATCACCCGCACCGCCGTCAAGCGTATCGTTACCCGAACCACCAAGAAGCGTATCGGTGCCATCGGTTCCGGTCAGGGTGTCGTTCCCGACCCCACCATCGAGAAGATCATTACCATTGCCACCCGACAGAACGTCATCACCGTCGCCACCGAGAAGCGTATCGTCACCATCACCGCCAAGGAGGGTATCGTTGCCGATGCCACCATCAAGGGTGTCATTGCCAGCATCCCCCGACAGCAGGTCATTGCCAGCACCGCCAGCGATGCTGTCATTGTCATCACCGCCATACAGAACGTCGTCGCCGCCTTCGCCATCAAGCGAATCATTACCGGCCGATCCGTAAATGGTGTCGGTTTCATCGCCACCGGTGATGGTGTCGTCACCTTCCATGCCGTCGATGTAATCATCCCCGCCGCCGCCATCCATGACGTCGTTACCGGCATGACCGATCAGGGTATCGTCACCGGCATTGCCTTCGATGACGTCATCGCCTTCATTGCCTTCGAGACTGTCGTTACCCGAACCACCGGAAATCACATCATTGCCGCTGCCGCCGGTGATGGTGTCATTACCATCGCCACCCGAAAGAGTATCGTTGCCTTCCATGCCATTGAGCGTGTCATTGCCCGCACCGCCATCGACGGTGTCATCTCCGGCAAGGGCGTCGATATAATCATCCTCGCTGGTGCCCAGCAGGACATCGTCAAACTGAGTCGGGCCACCATCATTTTCGATACCGACAAACATGTCGGATGAAACATCATTCAGGCGGACACCGCGCAGCGTGACAGAGCCCTGATCGCCAAGATCAATGACCGTGTTGCCATTCACTTCGGACAGAAGCGGGGCCAGTTCCGACCAGGTACTGATATCGAGCGCATCGAGCGAGATCTGATCGACGCTGGTATTGAAGTCAATGACGACCTTGTTACCGATCAGGCTGGTGACCTGAACAACGTCGGCCCCCGAACCGGTATGGATGACGTCATCGCCGGCACCGCCATCGATGGTATCGTTGCCCTGATCGCCATAAAGCGTGTCGTTGCCCGCACCACCGTCAAGGTAGTCGTCGCCACGTTCGCCATGCAGCGTATCATTACCTTCGCCGCCGATCAGGGTATCGGCACCATCGCCAGTCCAGATGACATCGTTGCCGGCGCCGCCATCGACGGTGTCTTCGCTGATGTCGGCTTCGACATTGTCAAACGTGTCATTACCCGCACCCAGATCAACTTCGTTGTTCTGGCTGTTGCCATAGACATAGTCGTCATGGGCGGATGCGATGACCTTTTCGAAGTTGGCAAGGATATCACCAACCGCATCGCCGCCAAAGGCACGTCCGCCCTCACCCGGGTTATGGGTATGGGCGTCGGTGTCACCAAGGAAGATTTCAACGCCTTCGTCGGATCCTTCGTAACTGATGGTGTCGCGGCCTTCACCACCATCAAGATAGTCGCCACCTGCGCCACCTTCGATGGTGTCATCACCCGCACCACCGATCAGCGTGTTGGCGCCACTTGATCCGGTCAGAACATCGTCGCCATCTGATCCGATGACATTTTCGATGTTGCTGATCGCATCCGTTCCGGTCTCGGCCGAGGTCGCGCTACCAGCCGACAGATCCACTGTCGAACCGTTGGCAGCAGACATATCAAGCGTATCTTCGCCGGCGCCACCATCAAGGGTGTCGTCGCCAGAAGACGCCATCAGGGTATCGTTACCCGCACCGGCATCGACCACGTCGTTGCCCGCACCATCATCAATGACATCCGCACCATCGCCAGCGGCAATCGTGTTGTTGGCCGCGTCACCGGTAATGGTGTCTGCCGCGGCACTGCCGATCACATTTTCAAAGCCGGAAATGGTGTCATTGCCGGTTTCAGAACTGCTTGCCGTACCGGCCACAAGGTCAACCGTGGCGCCGCTGGTGGCATCACTGAGATCAAGGGTGTCGTTACCTTCGCCACCGGCAAGAGTGTCATCACCTGCACCTGCCATGACGGTATCGTTGCCCGCACCACCATCAACGATATCCGCACCGGCACCGGCAGTGATCACGTCGCTGCCGTCACCGCCATTGATGGTGTCATTGCCTTCGCCGCCATCAAGGATGTCGTCACCGGCACCACCTTCAAGCAGGTCATCGCCCGCACGACCCGACAGGATGTCGTTACCAAGGCCGCCGGTCAGGGTGTTGTTATCGTCCGAGCCGGAAAGCCTGTCGTTGCCATTCGAGCCAATCAGGTTTTCGATGCCCGAAAGCTTGTCGGTTTCGGTTGTGCCGACCTTGGCCGTGCCGGTCGCAAGATCGGCATTTACCGGGTTGCTTGCGTTGCTGTAATCAGCGGTATCAACGCCTTCGCCACCAATCAGGGTGTCGTTTCCAGCACCGCCCGACAGCGTATCGTCACCGGCACCACCATCAAGAATGTTGGATTTCGCATCACCAGCGATTGTGTCGTCGTGATCAGAACCGATGACGTTTTCGACATGATAGATCGCGTCATTCCCGGCACCACCGGTCGCGGTGTAGTTCGCCAGATCAACATCAACAGCAGACGTCGCATCGTCGTACATGACGACGTCTTCATCTGCACCACCGACAATGATGTCATTGCCCGCACCACCGCGCAGGGTATCGTCGCCGATACCACCCTGCAGCGTATCATCGCCAACGCCACCATTGATGATGTCGTCGCCATAGCTGCCATCAAGGTAATCGTTACCCGCACCACCATGCAGGTTGTCATGACCAAGTTCACCATTGATGGTGTCGTCACCGGCGTTACCCCAAAGGGTATCGTTACCCGCACCACCATTGATGGTGACATCGCCATAGGAAAGGGTGTCACTGGTCAGGTCGACAACGTCATCGCCAGAACCGGCATTAATGACCTCGACCCCGTCAAGGCGTGCGCCGTCGGTCGTGGTTTCATCGACGGTGGTGTCGAAGCTGATCGAGCGGACAAAGAAGTCACTGCTGTCAGAACCGGTCGAGCCATTGGCATACGGCTCGCTTTCAAATGCGATATAGCGGAATTCGACCGCATTGCCAGTACCATCGGTGGCGTTGATGGTTGCCGTGCCGACACCGTTGCTGGTGTAGTTGACGGTGCTGTCATCAAGCGTGCCGGATGCGACAAGGTTGCCATCGGCATCAAAGGCCTTCCATGACCCGATCTCACCGCCGCCTTCACCGGCCATCAGGTTGGAAACCTGAACCGTGGCTGTTGAGGCATCCGAACCAAGATCGACAACGATGGCTTCGCTTTCGCCGGACTGGGCATCGTGGTTGATCTGACCACCAGCGATGCCGCCGCCGTCATTACCGATGCCATTGCCATCAAAGTTGACCGCGTCATCCGCCGCCGCGAGGTTCAGCTTGCCATCGACATCGACATAGGACGTTCCAAAGTCAAAGGCATAGAGGTTGGCATCGGACCAAGCCGCCTGAACATCAGCGGAGCTTGCCGATTCTGTCAGGCCAAGGGTGCGGGTTTCGGTCGTCGGCGTGGTGGTTTGACCATCACGAAGTTTCGAACCATCGAGAACCAGTGCGTCCTCACCATCGGACATATCAAGGGTGTCATTACCCTCGCCACCGATAAAGGTATCGTCAGAGATGTTCTTACCGCTGATATCAGCAACATCCCCGGTGCCATCAACACCCGGGCTGCCAGTGTTTTCGGTTGTATCACCGCTGGTGGCTGTGCCGTCTGCTTCGAAGTTCAGGACGTCGTCGCCTGCACCGCCATCAAGGGTATCGTCACCGGCACCGCCGCTGAGTTCGTCATTGTCGGCCCCACCCGAAAGGGCGTCGTCGCCTTCACCACCGGTCAGCGTATCGTTGCCTGCACCACCATCAAGGCTGTCACTGCCCGAACCGCCGTCAAGGGTGTCGGCACCGTCATTGCCAAGCAGGGTGTCATCGCCCGCACCACCGGCAACCGTGTCATCACCGGCAAGGGCATCGATGGTGTCATCATCATCGGTCCCTTGCAGGGTATCGTCGTACGGGGTCGCGCCATCAGTGATGTTGTTGAAATCATCAGCACTCAGGTCGCTGAGAGCAACATTGACGAAGGTCACCGTACCGCCAGCAGGCAGGGTCAGGACCGCGTTACCGTCGCCGTTCTCACTTAGCAGCGGAACCAGATCACCCCAGCTTTCGAGGCCAAGATCATCAATCGAGATTTTGTCTTCGCCAGGAGTGAAGTCGCTTACGACATCATCATCGGTGCCATCGGCAAAGATGAAGGTATCGGAGCCAGCACCACCGGCAACCGTGTCATCGCCAGCACCGCCGTCGATGGTGTCGTTGCCTGCGCCGGCCTTGATGACGTTATCGCCGTTCGATCCGGTAATCTGGTCATCACCGGCACCGGTCGTGACATTTTCGATGTTAGAGAACTGATCATTGCCGGTTTCAGTCGAGCTTGCCGTGCCCGCACCAAGATCGACAACCGCACCACCGGTTGCGTTCGACATATCAAGGGTATCAGTGCCGTCGCCACCATCAAGGCTGTCATTGCCTGCACCGGCAATGACCGTATCGTCACCGGCACCACCCAGGACAAGGTCGCTGCCCGCGCCGTCGGAAATGACGTCATTGCTTGCACCGCCATCGATCAGATCGATGCCATCGCCGCCATCAATGGTATCGGCACCGGCACCAGACGAAATGGTGTCATCGGCGCTGCTGCCGGTAATGACATCGTCACCTGTACCGGTGGTGACATTTTCAAAGCCGGAAATGACGTCATCGCCGGTTTCGCTGCTTTGAGCAGTGCCATCCTGCAGATTGACCGCGATGTCAGCCTCGACATCGGACATATCAAGCGTGTCAAAGCCGTCACCCCCCGAAAGGGTATCGTTGCCAGCACTGCCGACCACTGTGTCATTGCCTGCACCGCCATCAACGATGTCATTTCCTGCACCGGCATTGATGTGATCATTGCCATCACCACCGCTGATGCTGTCATTGCCTTCGTTGGTCCAGACGGTGTCGTCACCCGTTCCGGCATCAACCGATACATCGCCATAGGAATCCGTCTGGCTGGTCAGGTCGACAACGTCGTCGCCAGCTCCCGTGTCGATGACTTCGACGCCGGAAATCGACGGTGCGTTCGATCCATCGGCATGATCGTTATCGAGAATGATCGCGTCGCCACCCGATGTCCCGAGAAGGGTATCGATGCCTTCGCCGCCATCAAACTGATCATCGCTTAGACCAAGGCCCTCAAGGTCGGCAACATCACCTGTACCATCAACGCCCGGGCTGCCGGCATGGTCGGTTTCATCACCGGCCTGGCCAATACGGTCCGCTTCGAACTGAAGAACATCGTTACCGTCGCCGCCATCAAGGGTGTCAGATCCTTCGCCACCGCCGAGCGTATCATTGCCGCCACCGCCAATCACGGTGTCATCACCCGAACCACCACCGACAGTGTCATCACCATCGCCGCCGTCGACGGTGTCGTTTCCGTCGCCACCGTCGACCGTGTCATTCCCGGCACCGCCGCCGACAGAGTCATTACCACTGCCACCGCCAAGGGTGTCTTCACCCGGCGTGCCGACATTGTCGATACCGGTAAAGTGATCCGGGGTCAGGTCACCAACGGCCACACCCGACAGGGTCACCGTGCCGCCAGATGGCAGGGTAATAACCGCACCGTCAGGGCCGTCAGACAGCAACGGTTGCAGATCGGTCCAGGCCGAAATGCCCAGATCCGGCAGCGAAATCGTATCCGACGTCAGATCGAAATCAGTGACAAGGTCGGTATCCGTACCGTCTTCGAAGACAAACGTATCGGCACCTTCACCACCTGAGAGCGTATCGTCACCTTCACCACCATCAAGTGTGTCGTTGCCAGCCCCACCATCAATGATGTTGGCATCATCCGAACCGTTGATCACATCGGCATCGTTAGAGCCGGTGACATTTTCGAAGTTCGCAATACTGTCCGATCCGGTATTGGCACCACTTGCCGTACCAGCCGCCAGATCGACATTCACTCCACCCGTGGTGCCAGAAAGATCAAGGGTATCAATACCGTCGCCGCCATCGATGTCGTCATTGCCGCCATCAAGGGTAACGGTGTCATTGCCCGCACCGGCATCAATCGTGTTATCGCCGGACGATCCGGTAATGGTGTCATCACCATCGGTGGCGATGACATTTTCAAAGCCCGAAATGCTGTCACTGCCGGTTTCACCGCTGCTTGCGGTGCCTGCGCCAAGATCAATGGTCGCGCCATCAGCAGCGGACAGATCAAGCGTGTCATCGCCGTCGCCGCCCAGCAGGACGTCATCGCCAGCACCGGCTTTAATGGTGTCATTGCCGGTACCACCGTCGATGGTGTCAGAACCTTCGCCGCCATCAAGAACGTCGTCACCCGCACCACCATCAAGGGTATCGTTGCCGGCACCGCCATTGATGTTGTCGGCACCTTCGCCGCCCAGAAGGACGTCATCACCATCGTTTGACCAGATGGTGTCATCGCCCGCGCCGCCCTCAACCGTGACATCGCCATAGGAATGGGTGTTGCTGGTCAGGTCGACGACGTCATTGCCGTCACCAGCATCGATGTTTTCGATATCAACGATGGACGGGTTGGCCGCACCGTTTTCATGATCGCGATCAAGAATGATCGCATCGTCACCGGAACCGGCAACCAGCGTGTCATTGCCTTCGCCGCCAACGAAACTGTCATCAGACAGGTTCTTGCCCGAGATATCGGCAACTTCGCCAGTCCCATCGGTGGTTGGGCTGCCGACATGGTCGGTGGTGTCGCCATCTGCGGCAATATTTTCACCTTCAAACGACAGAACGTCATCACCGGCACCGCCATCAATCAGGTCGGCACCTTCGCCACCGGCAAGCGTATCATTGCCCGCACCGCCCGAAAGCGTATCGTTTCCGGCACCACCAGAAAGGATGTTGTCACCGGTCGACCCGGTCAGGGTGTCATCACCCGCACCACCTGTCGCACCTTCGATACCGTCAAGGGTATCGGTGCCATCGGTCGCTGTACCGGTGCCGTTTTCAAGATCGACAACCACACCATCGGTCTGGTCGGAATAATCGACGATATCGTCGCCTTCGCCGCCGATCAGGGTATCGTTACCCGCGCCGCCCGAAAGCGTGTCATTGCCTGCGCCACCATCAATGACGTTGTCGAATTCGTTGCCCGCCAGGGTGTCATCATGGTCGGACCCGATCAGGGTCTCGAAACCATCAAGCGTGTCATTGCCCGCACCACCGGTTGCAGTACCGGCATCAAGGTCGACATTCACGCCACTTTCAGAGTCTTCGTAGGACAGGACATCTTCGCCTTCGCCGCCGATCAGCGTGTCATCACCGTCATTGCCAAAGACCGTGTCATTGCCTGCACCACCATCAAGGATGTTGGCATTTTCATCACCGATCAGAACATCGTCACCATTACCGCCGGTAACGTTTTCGATGCTTTCAAGGGTATCGTTGCCAGCCTCACCCGTCGCGGTGCCTGCACCAAGGTCAACGGTGACGCCATCAGAGGTGTCGGAATAATCGGCGGTATCACTGCCATCGCCGCCGCGCAGGGTATCGTCACCTGCGCCACCGATCAGCGTGTCATTACCCTCGTCGCCATAGATATCATCATCACCGGCCTGACCGTCGACGATGTCGTCGCTTTCAAGGGCATGGATTTCGTCACTGATCTGGCTACCGGTGATGTCATCTTCGAACTCGGTGCCAAAGATGGCGTCATAGCCAAAGAAGTTTTTCTGACCAAGATCATCGACCGAGACACCTTCAAGGGTGATGCTGTCGCCATCGCCAAGGGTGATGACGGCATTGCCGTTTTCATCATCGGCCATCTGGTCACGAAGGGTGGCATAATCCTCGATGCCGTAGGCCGACAGATCGATGATGTCTTTTTCAACGTCAAAGTCGGTAACGGTGTCATGACCGCTACCAGGCTCAAGCACGATCAGATCTTCGCCTTCGCCGGTGATCAGGACATCATCGCCCGAACCGCCAACGAGGGTATCGTTGCCCGAACCACCATCAAGGGTGTTGATCCCGTCGCTGCCAACAAGGGTATCGGTGTAGTCGGTGCCGATGACGCGTTCGAAGTTACGAACAATGTCGTCCCCGCCGCCACCGGTCGCATATTCCTTGACCAGATCGACCGTGACACCAGCATCGACATTGGAATAGTCGACTGTATCGATATCATTCTCGCCGTTACCACCATCAAGGATGTCATCCCCGGCATCGCCAAAGACCCAGTCGCTGCCAGCGCCGCCTTCGACAATATCGTCGCCTTCGCCACCGCTGATGGTGTCGTTGCCAGCTTCACCCAGAAGGATGTCGCCACCGGCACCACCATCGATGATGTCGTCGCCTGCACCACCGCTGATTTCGTCAATGCCTTCGCCGCCATCAATAACGTCATTGCCAGCACCACCATTGATCGCGTCGCCACCGGCACCGCCGGAAATGGTGTTGTTGCTCTCGTCACCGGCAATCTTGTCGTTGAAGTCGGAACCAACGACGTTTTCGATGTCGACCAGCGTATCATTGCCCTGACCGGTTGCGATGCCCGCCCCCAGATCGACATCAACGCCCTGATCCGCACTGCTGTAATCGGCGGTATCGGAACCTTCGCCGCCATCAAGCACATCATCGCCCGCGCCACCGACAAAGGTGTCATCACCTGCAAGACCGGTTAGGGTGTTGTTTTCATCATTGCCCGACAGGGTATCGTCAAACAGGGTACCGGTGACGTTTTCAATACTTTCAAGGACGTCATCGCCGTCACCACCGGTGACTGTTCCCGCCTCAAGGTCGGCATTGATACCTGCGCCTTCGGTCGAGTAATCGGCGGTATCGTTACCGTCGCCACCACGCAGCAAATCCGATCCAGCATTACCAACCAGCGTATCATTGCCGATACCACCATCGACGGTATCGTTGCCTTCGCCTCCGATCAGGCGGTCATTGCCGGCACCACCATCAATCGTGTCGTCGCCTTCAAGGGCGTTGATGATGTCATCGCCACTACCGCCGATCATTTCATCGGCATTCTCAGACCCGAGCTGGACTTCAACACCGATGAAGTTGTCTGCGCTAAGCTCTGACGGAGTGACGCCTTGCAGCGTGATGGTGTCACCACTGTCAAACGTGATGGTCAGATCACCATTGGCGTCCGTGCCAAACATTTTCTCAAGCGCACCATAACCAGCAATGTTGAAACTGGTCAGGTCAATGGTATCGGCGAGCGGATTGAAATCAGTAACCGTATCCTGCCCGTCGCCCGGATTGAATATCACCTGGTCCGAACCGCTTCCAAGCGTCAGCGTGTCATCACCCGCACCGGCATCAAAGGTGTCATCCCCTGCACCCCCGATAAAGGTATCGCTCTGTTCACCACCGATAAAGGTGTCGCTGAACTCGGAACCACGGATCGCCTCAATACCCTCAAGGGTATCGGTTCCGGTTGCAGTGCCGGATACGGTATTGTTGCTGGTATCAACTGTGACGGCAGACTGAGAGTCGACATAGCTTGCAGTATCCAAGCCTTCGCCACCAATTAGGCGGTCATCACCGGCACCCGACTGCAAGGTGTCGTTGCCTGCGCCACCATCGAGCGTGTCACTGCCGGCACCGCCTGAAATGATATCATTTCCAGCGCCACCTTCGACAAGGTCATCTCCGCTGCCAGAAGAAATGACGTCGTCACCTTCACCGCCAAGAACGGTATCCGCCCCGTCACCGGTATTGATGGTGTCATTACCCGCACCGCCATCGACAATATCGGCGCCCTCGCCGGTGGTGATAACGTCACTACCGTCGCCGGCATTGACGGTGTTGTCGCCGTTACCTGCATTGATAACGTTGCCATTGTCGTCGCCAGTGATCAGGTCATCGCCGTCGCCGGTCGTGACATTTTCAATATTGGTAAAGGTGTCGGTATCAATGCCATTGGTGGCTGTGCCGTCGGTGAAATCAACGGTCTGGTCGCCGGAGATATCACTCAGATCGAGGGTATCGTTCCCTGCACCACCGTCGATGGTGTCGCTACCAACACCGCCGCGCAGCGTATCATTGCCAGCACCGCCCAGAAGGACGTCATCGCCGGCACGACCATCAAGGATGTCATTGCCCGCTTCACCTGACAGTGTGTTGCGTCCACCATCCCCACGCAGGGTATCCGCGCCAACGGTACCAGTGATGTTTTCAAAGTTCGAAATCGTATCACTGGTGCTGGTTCCGCCCGTCTGAAGATCAACTGAAACACCTGACTCACCGGTAAACGAGAGGGTATCTTCGCCCTCGCCTCCGTCAAGCGTATCGTTACCCGCACCGCCGGAAATAGTATCGTTGCCAGCGCCACCTTCGACAACGTCATTCCCGGCACCACCGGTGATGCTGTCATCGCCGTCGCCGGCAAGAATGGTGTCGTTGTTGCCACCACCGGTGATGACGTCATCATGGTCAGATGCAATGATCTGTTCGATGCCGCTAAAGGTGTCGGTACCGGTATCTTCACCGGTTGCCGTGTTGGTGCCCAGATTGATATTCAGGCCGGACGCAGCATCCGAGTAATCAAGCGTATCGGCACCCGAACCACCAATATAAGTGTCATCGCCAAGTTCACCGACGAAGCTGTCATCGCCTGCGCCGCCATCAAGGATGTCGTCTCCAGCACCGCCGATCAGCATGTCGTTACCGGCACCGCCAGTGATCACGTTATCGGCTTCGTCGCCCGTGATGGTGTCATTAAATTCTGTACCGGTGACGTTTTCGAAACCGGAAATCGTGTCATTGCCATCTGCGCCGGTCGCAGTTCCAGCAGACAGATCAATGTTCTGCGCCCCGGTTGCCTCGGAATAATCAAGGGTATCGGTCCCTTCACCACCCGACAGGGTGTCATCACCCGAGCCACCGGAAATCACGTCATTGCCAGCGCGACCTTCAATCGTGTCATTACCCGCCCCACCCGACAGGGTATTGGCTGCATCCGAACCACCGATGCTGTCATTGGCATCCGAGCCAATCACGTCTTCGATATTGCTCAGCAGATCGGTACCGTCAGATTTGGCGGCCGAACCGGCTTCAAGGTCAACATCAACGCCGGTTTCGCTGTTGCTGTAATCAATCACGTCCTGACCGGCGCCACCATCGATCACGTCATCACCGGCACTGCCGTTGATAATGTCGTTCCCGCCGCCAGTCAAAATGGTGTTATCACTATCCGAACCGGTAATAACGTCGTTCCGGTTCGAACCGACTACATTTTCAACATTAAGAACCGTATCACCAGTCTCTTCGTCGGTTTTACCCGTCGCAAGGTCGAGGGTTACCCCCTGCTCTGCGCCGGAGTAATCAACCGTATCAATCCCGTCACCACCATCAATCAGGTCTTTGCCAAGGCCACCGATCAGGGTGTCGTCACCGGCACCACCAAGAAGGGTGTCGTTACCTTTGCCACCTGACAGAATGTCATCACCCCCCTCACCGGACAGGACGTTGTTCCCCTGATCACCCGTGATGGTGTCATCAAAATCAGAGCCGCTGAGATTTTCGATACCCGAAAGCGTATCATTGCCAAGCCCGGTTACAGTGCCCGCGCCCAGATCAGCCGTAATACCGCCAGTCGCATTACCGTAATCAACGCCATCAACCCCGGTACCACCGCGCAGCACATCATCGCCGCCACTTGCGATCAGGGAGTCATTGCCTGCGCCAGCATCAATCGTGTTGGCACCAGCATCGCCAATCAGAATATCGTCGTGGGCCGAACCGGTGACGTTTTCGATGCTTTCAAGCGTATCTTCACCCGCCGCACCACTTGCCGTTTGTGCAGCAAGGTCAACAGTAACCCCGCCCTCGGCATTGGTGTAACTTGCGGTATCTTTGCCCGCACCGCCCGACAGGGTGTCATCCCCGCCCAGTCCTTCAAGAAGGTCGTCACCTTCGCCGCCTGCGAGGATGTTATCGACATCAGAACCAATCAGGACATCATTGCCCGCACCGGCAACGATGTTTTCGACATTCCGAATCTGATCATTGCCACTTTGTGCCGCGGCCGTCCCGGCGTTGAGATTGACATTGATACCAGCAGTTTCGTCGGAATAATCAACTGTATCGACGCCTGTGCCACCATCCAGGATATCATCACCTTGACCGCCAATCAGGGTGTCGTCGCCAGCACCGCCAAAGATGCTGTCATCGCCTTGAACACCATCAATGATGTCGTTGCCATCAAGACCCGACATCGTGTCCCGACCATCGGTCCCCGACATGGTGTCATCACCAGACGTTCCGACAATGTCACGCACCCCGATGAAGTTGTCTGCGGTGATATCTTCAAGGCTGACACCTTCAAGCACCATCGATGTGCCTTCGCCGAAATCGATGACAAGGTCACCGTTTTCGTTTTCGGACATCATCTCGTAAAGCGCGCCGTAGGTATCAACACCCAGAGCACGAATATCAATCTGGTCCTCGCCAACGGCAAAGTCGGTGATGGTATCGGTTCCGGCATCCGGACCAACAACGTAAACATCCGACCCCGTCCCACCGGTCAGGGTGTCATCACCCGCACCACCGGTGATGGTATCAGCACCGGCCCCGGCATTGATAACGTTGTTACCGTCATCGCCGGTGATGATATCGGCCTGGCCAGAACCGATGACATTTTCAACGCCACTAATGCTGTCAGTACCGCCGGCATTGCTCGCCGTTCCTGCCGACAGGTCAACGTTAACCGCGCCGCCATTCGCATAGGTTACAGTGTCGTCGCCGTCGCCACCTTCTATGGTGTCACTGCCTGCGCCACCGATCAGAAGGTCGTCGCCGGCACCACCATCAAGGATGTCGTCACCCGAACCACCGGAAAGGGTGTTGTTGGCATCGTCACCAATCAGGGTGTCGTCGTGATCTGAACCCAGGACACTCTCAATGCTTTCAAGGGCATCGTTGCCAGCGGCACCGCTTGCAGTCCCCTCGGAAAGATCAACGGTTACAGAGCCGTCGGCATCGCTGTAGTCAGCTGTATCTGTACCATTACCGCCGACAAGGGTGTCATTGCCAAGGCCGCCGGCGAGTAAGTCGTTGCCCGAACCACCCAATACGGTGTCATTGCCTTCACCGCCTGAAAGCCTGTCATTGCCTGTCCCACCAAGCAATGCGTCATCACCGGCACCGCCGGAAATGGTGTCATTACCAGCACCGCCGGACAATGTGTTGGCACCATCATTTCCGATGATCGTGTCGTTCTGGTTTGAACCAAGAACATTTTCGATATCAATCAGTGTGTCTTCGTTCCCGACACCGCCGATGCCAGCTTCGAGATTGACTGAAACGCCATTGTCGGCCGAATAGTCAACCGTATCTTCGCCGTCACCACCGTCGATGACATCCCGACCCAAGCCGCCGGAAATGGTGTCATCACCGCTGTTACCGAAAATTGTGTCATCACCTGCACCGCCAGCAATCGTATCATTGCCCGCAAGGCCATCAATCACCTCGGCCGCCAAGGATCCCTGCAAAACATCATTACCCTCGGTCGCACCCAGGGTTTCAATGTCAATAAAGTTGTCCGCGGTCAGGTTTTCGGGTGAAACACCATTCAGGACGATAGTGCTGTCATTTATAGTGATGACTGCATTGCCCGCATTGTCCGTACCGAGCATTTTCTTGAGTGCTTCAAAGTTCGGAACATTGAAGCCAGCAAGATCAATCTTGTCTTCTGCCGGATTGAAATCTGTGATGACGGTCCGGCCAGTCTCGGTACCAAAGACAAAGGTATCAGCACCTTCACCGCCGGAAACAACATCGTTGCCGCCACCTGCAGTGATGGTGTCATCACCAGCGCCACCTTCGATGACGTTACTAAACTGATCGCCAGTCAGCACATCATCGAAATCCGAGCCGACAATATTTTCGACAGAGCTTAGCGTGTCGTTGCCATCCGCACCCGATGCCGTGCCCACAGCAAGATCGACATTTACGCCACCGGATGCATCGGCATAGGTAACGGTATCGGAGCCAAGACCACCAGAAATCCGGTCATTGCCGGCGCCACCCGCCATTGTATCGTTACCGGCACCGCCATTGAGCACATCATCGCCAGCACGACCATCAAGAACATCGTTACCTGCGCCGCCATCAAGCACGTTCGCAATGTCATCGCCGGCCAGAGTGTCGTTAAAGGACGAGCCCGTGACATTTTCAAAATTGGCAATTGTATCTGTGCCGTCAGACGCAGTTGCCTGTCCGGTCGCAAGGTCGACAACAACACCACCGTCAGCACCCTGATAGCTTAGGGTATCGTTACCATCGCCACCATCAAGATCATCATTGCCGGCACCGCCATTGATCGCATCGTCACCCGTACCGCCGGTAATAGTGTCAGTGCCGGTTCCACCGGTTATGAAATCATTGCCAGCACCACCATCAATCGTATCGTTTCCGGCACCGCCGGAAACCATATCGTTGCCGTCTTTGGCACTAATCACATCACTTCGGTTAGTACCAATCAGGACGTCCCTGTCCTCGGTACCTTCCAGCGAACGGATGCCCTTGAAATTGGCATAGGTCAGGCTATCGGGATTAACACCTTCAAGGGTAATGACGGCATCGCCGACCGTAATTGTCGCATTGCCCGCCGCATCTTCGCCGATAAAGTCGGCGACATCAGAGAACAGCTCAAGACCGTCAATACCCTGAATATCAATGACGTCGTTCACAGGATCGAAATCGGTTACGAGATCATTACCGCTGCCAGCCCGAACAACGAAGGTATCGGCACCCGATCCACCGGTCAGCGTATCGTCACCGCCGCGACCATCAATGGTATCGCTGCCCGCACCGGCGAAGAAGATATCGTCACCGCCGCTGCCCAGCATGGTGTCGCTGGCCGATGAACCCTCGATCTTCTCGAAACCGGAGATAACGTCGGTAGAGTCGTTTCCGGAAACCGTTCCTGCCTCGAGGTCAACCGTCACGGCCGACCCAGGACCTGTCACACCAGCGTTATAGCTTAGGGTATCGTTGCCCTCGCCACCAATCAGGGTGTCATCACCGGCACTTCCAAAGACCGTATCGTCGCCAGCACCGGTATCAATGATGTTGTCGGACGCGTTGCCATAAACCGTATCGTCACCGGAACCGGAAACAACGTTTTCAAAGCCCGAAAGGGTGTCATTGCCGTCACCGGTTGCCGCGCCGGTCGAGAGGTCAACCGTCACACCGCCATCAACGTCGGTGTAATCAACTGTATCGTTCCCAGCACCGCCAGAAAGGACGTCGTCACCGCCGCCACCGGAAATGGTGTCATCACCAGCCATGCCCGAAAGCGTATTCACACCGTCGTCACCGGAGATGACATCGTTGTTTGCAGACCCGGTAATATTTTCGATGTTGGACAGTTGCGTCGTGCCGGAACCCATCGTGGCGGTACCGTTCGCAAGATCGACATTCAGCCCCGACTCATTGCCAAAGGAAACCGTATCATTGCCATCACCACCGTCGACGGTGTCGCTACCGCCAACGCCGCGAATGACGTCATCCCCTGCGCCGGTCGAAATGACATTGGCGTCACTGGACGCAATGACAGTGTCATCGCCAGCACCAGTAATTACGTTCTCAACACTAATCAGTGTATCAGTTTCGCCGGTTTGGCCGTCACGCGCGGATCCATCCTCGAGATTAACTTCCTGACCGCTTTCGCGCGCACTCAGATCAAGTGTGTCACTGCCTTCACCGCCGATGAGGGTATCGTTGCCTTCTTCGCCAACAAACAGGTCGTTGCCTTCGCCGCCATCAAGGGTGTCATTGCCACCACGACCAACAAGCGTGTCATTGCCCGCACCGCCGCGCAAAACGTTGACACCGTTATCGCCGTAAAGTTCGTCATCATAGGCGGAACCAGTCGCATTCTCGATACGATCAAGAACATCGTTGCCATCGGCACCCTTCGCAGTCCCTGCGCCAAGGTCAACCTGAACACCGCCATTCGCACCGGAATAGTCGACGGTATCAATACCTTCCTGACCACGCAGGGTATCGTTACCTGCCCCGCCCGAAACCGTATCATCGCCATAGCCGCCAGAAATGACGTCATCGCCACCCCCACCGCTGAGCGTATCGTCACCGCCATACCCATAAAGCGCATCATTGCCGTCTGTCCCGGCACCGACGTCATTGTCTTCGGTTTCGAAAATGCGACCAAAACCGCGGAAATCATCCGCGGTCAGGCTGTCGCTGCTGACACCTTCAAGGGTGAGCGTGCCCTGATCCCCGAAATCGATAACGGTGTTGCCATTACCATCATCGGACATCATGGTTTGCAGGTTTGCAAAGTCCTGAATGCCGAGTTTGGAAAGATCTATAATGTCTTCCGAACCGGCAAAATCAGTGATCGTGTCATTGCCGAAATTCTCGGTCAGCTCAAAGTCATCGGCACCCGAACCACCGGTCAGGGTGTCATTACCCGCACCACCGGTCAGCGTATCGATGCCCGCACCGCCTTCAAGGACGTTGTCGGCATCATCACCCGCAATGTGATCGTCAAAGTCGGAACCGACGACGTTTTCCACCATCTGAACGACGTCATTGCCTGCTCCGCCCGTCGCGGTTTCATTGGCGAGGTCAACCGTGACGGCACTTTCAGCATCGCTATAGCTTACAGTATCGACACCACTGCCACCCTGGATGTGATCATCGCCCTGGCCCCCACGCAGGAAGTCGTCACCCGATCCACCCGCCATGACATCATTGCCGGAACCACCCACCAGAAGGTCGTTGCCAGCCCCGCCCTGCAGCACGTCGTCGTCATCGCCACCAAACAGGCTGTCGCTACCATCACCGCCCTGCAGGATGTCGTTGCCGCTTTCACCGCGCAGGACATCATTGCCGCCACCACCCTGCAAAAGGTCATTGCCAGCACCGCCTTCAAGCGTGTCATCGCCGTCATTGCCCTGAAGGGTGTCATTTCCGCCAGCCCCACCCAGAGTATCTGTCTCGCCGTCGCCCTGAACGACATCGGCCGCACCCGAAGGATTATTGTCAAAGGCGTTGGCATCGCCGTCATCGGCATCGGTTACGTCGCCATCCGCTTCACCCTCAGCACTGCCGGTTGTTTCACCACCCGTTGCGTCCTCGCCCGAGGCTGCATCGCCAGAGGTTTCTTGTCCGGCGTCACCTTCGGGTGCTGCGCCAGCTTCGCCGCCTTCGGTGGTATCGTCCGATGCGGTTTCTTCACCGGTGGTTTCTTGGCTTGCGGTCTCATCGGAAGTTGAACCCGCGTCAGACGCCTGATCGCCATCAGCGGCACCGTCGCCTGATCCTGTCTCGCCGGAGCCTTCTGACGGTGTTTCGTCGCTGCCTTCGCCAGTGGTTTGAGAACCAGCCTGTGCCTCAGTTGTCTCACCGCCGGTTTCCGAACCAGCTTCGGCACCCGCCTGGGCACCGGTGCCTGTATTGTCTTCTGTCTTCGGGCTGGTTTCGCCAGCCGGGCTGTCGGCACCGGCTTCGTCACCCGCGGTTTCTTCACTGGTCTCTGCTTCGCCAGAGGAAGCACCCGCGCCAGCGGTTTCATCGCCGGATGTCTCGCCAGTTGCTTCGTCTACCGGCTGCTCAGTACCTTCGCCCGCAGCATCACCGGAATCCGTACTGCCAGTATCGGTTGCACCACCTTCGGTATCGCCGGAACCCAGCGTATCTTCACCGCTGCCAGCAGAAGCACTTTCAGAACCAGTCTCTCCGCTGGTTTCGCCGCCAGATGTGGCTTCACCAGAGGTCTCGGTGCCCGTACCAGCTTCTGAACCTGCGCCAGAACCCGTATCAGAACCGTCAACGACTTCAGCGCTGTCAGAGCCTGAAGCTTCTTCTCCGCCGGTTGCGTCATCAGAATCGGAACCACCCGTAACGGGCTCCGTCTCACCTGATGCGGTTTCGCCTGTCGTGCTTCCACCGTCCGTCGATCCGGAAGTTTCGCCCGAAGACGCACCGGTTTCGTTACCGGTCGCTTCGGAACCGGATGCAGCACCTGAACCGCCATCGGTTGGTGTTTCCGACGCGCTATCGCCGGTGCTGCCCGTTTCGTCTGTGCTTTCTGAACCGCCAGATGTGGCCTCGCCCGAGGTGGTATCTTCCTGTGTTTCAGAACTGCCCGTTGAACCGGTTTCCGTTACCGCATCGCCAGTCGTGGTTTCACCGGAACTGCTGGAATCACTAGTGGCCCCGCCATCACTCTGGGTGGTTTCTTCACTACCGGATGCACCGGTCGCGCCATCACCGGAAGCCTCATTAGAAGCCCCGCCAGAGGTTTCACCAGAATCTGTCGAACCCGCTTCCCCGGTGCTGCCGGAACCAGTTTCCGTACCACCGGCTTCCGTACCGCCTGTGCCACTATCGCCTGTCGCATCACCGCTTGCGGCACCATCGGCTGAGCTACCGGTATCGCTTTGCGACGGCGTATCTTGCGCGTCATTTGTGCGACCAGCGCCGGACTCCAGATTGACTTCAACACCCTTATCAGACTGGCTGTAATCAAGGGTATTTTCGCCCGCGCCACCGTCAACAACGTCCGCACCGTCGCTTGCGGCAAAGGTGTCGTCACCATCACCACCCGACATGCTGTTATTGCCGGAATCACCCGTCAGAACATCATCACCCGATGAGCCACGGAGATTTTCAATATTTTCAAATGACGTCCGATTGGCACCGGTGGCATCGGTTGAGGAACCTTGCGAAAGATCGGCGCGTACACTGTCAGAAGCCCCGTCAAATGACAGGGTATCTTCGCCAGCACCGCCATCAATGCTGTCAACACCAGCGCCCGGCAAAATAACATCATCACCATCCGAACCGATGATGATGTCGTCGCCTGTCCCACCTTGAATCACATTGGCTTCGCCATCGGTGGAGGCAGCATCCCCGCCCTCGGTCGCGACATAAACTTCGTTGATCTGCGGGACATCCACCAGCGTCACATTGGCAAGATCTGCCTTCGACACGCCCTCGAAAATCACCTTGTCGCCGGTGGCAAACACGATGAAGGCATTGCCGGATGCATCTTCACTGGCCAGCGCCATGAGTTCGCTGACACTGTCGACGCCAAGGTCGCTGAGTGCCAACTCATCTTCGTCAATGTTGAAGTCGGTGATTGTGGTTTGCTCGAAACCACTTTGGAGCACGAAGGTATCGCGCCCTTCGCCGCCGGTAACAACATCCTCACCCTCGCCCGATTCGAGAATGTCGTCGCCTTCGCCACCAATCAGGGTGTTGTCACCACCATCGCCCACCAGAACATCGTCATAGGCAGTGCCAATCACGTTCTGGATGTTGGTGAAAACCTGCGTTGCAGCGGATTGAGAGTTGCCTTCGCCCGAAGAGCCTGCCCCAGAATCATTTTTGACCGCAGCAGAATCCCCTTCTGCGCGGTCATCAAGAACCTGATCAATATCGGTGTCGGTAATTCCAACACCATCGTCTTGGTTGGCGGGCGAGACCAAAACACATACTCCCTACATGGGAATTATTTTTACCAGTACTGCGGCGAACAATCGGCCCCAGAATCGACTTATACCGTAGTATAAATTAGATTTATGCGAATCATCAATAGAAAATGACTCGCCCGGGTACGGTTGATGCGTTTTTTCTCATATTTTCCGGCGTTTTGGAAGGAAAAAGCCCGGCCTGTCAGAATCTGTCAGGTTGTATAAATTCACCTGCCATGACCTATACGTTATTTACCGGATCATTGTTCGCGGAATGCGCGATCAAAGCTGGTGGTGATCGGTGAAAACAGGTAAGCGAGAATCGTTCTGGCACCCGTTACGATCTCCAACTGGGCGGGCATGCCGGGCGACAAAATCATCCCTTCATGCTCTGCCAGGCTTTCGGCATCAATCTCGACCATGGCCTGGAAATAGGATCGGCCTTCGGAGTCCGTCAGCCGGTCCGGCGAGACATCAGTTACCGTGCCCTTGACCGGCGCAAACCAGCGCTGACTGAACGATGTCACCCGGATATTGACCGGGAGACCGGCCGAAACGACGTCAATATCGTTCGGGGAAACGCGGGCCTCGATCACAAGCCGATCATCCGCCGGCACGATTTCAAGCACCTGTGCACCGGGCGGGATGACCCCGCCGACCGTGGTGAACTGCATGTTGGTGACTGTGCCGTTGCGTGGCGCCTTGATGTCGGAACGCACCAGAATATCCTCGGCCGAGCGCAGGCGTTCGTTCAGATCGGAAATCTCGCTTTGGATATCGCGCAATTCTGTGTTGATCGATTGCAGGTGGTCGCGCATCAGCTGTGACTGGCTGGCCTTGACCTGCTGGATTTGCTGTTCGATCCGGGCAATGTCGGCGGAAAACCGCCCGATATTGCCAAGGGTTTCGACCAACCGGCTTTCGAGTTGCAGCAACCGGGTCCGCCGTGCATAGCCAAGATCGACCATCGGCTTGACCATGGCGAGCTCTTCCTTGACGATCCCGACCTGCTGTTCGGCAGCGGTCTTTTGTTCGCGTGTGCCAATAATCTCGCGACGCAATTCCTTGATGCGCTCGTCATAGAGCGCAAGTTCACCGGCAAAAGCACTGCGACGACTGTCAAACAGGGTGCGTTGTGCATCGGTGATGGAAAAATAGCGCGGATCTTCAAGCGGCGGCGGGAATGACAAGTAATCATCCTGCGCCCGTTCGGCAATCAGCCGCGTCTGGGTCGCCAGCGCATTGAGGTAACGGTTATTGAGCAGATCAAAACTTGCCCGTGAACGGGTATCATCAAGCCTGATCAGGACATCACCCGCCTGGACCCGCGTACCATTGCGCACAAGAATGTCGCGAATGATGCCGCCTTCAAGATGCTGAACGCTTTGCCGGCCCGAAAATGGTGCTACCACACCACTGGCCGTGGCCGCCGAATTAACCTCGGCCGTACCGGCCCACAGCAGGACCGAACCAAAGCCCAAAAACAGGATCAAAAAGCCGATCCGCACCAACGGCTTAACATCGGTACTAAGCTCGCGCGCGGTTGGAAGTTGCACACCACCAGACATCAGGCACCACCCTGTCGACGTTCAGCCGATCCTTCAACCACACGCAATTGCGGACGTCCGCGACGGGTATTTTGTGCACTTGGTTGTGCGCGATCCATCGGGCGGTCTTCTGCCTCGGCCGGTTTGCGGCGCGGTGCACGCGCAGCAGCGGCGCGTTCGGCATCTTCGCGCACTTTGCGCATGCGCATCGCGGCTTCTTCGCGGGCCTTGGCGATGGCTTCAGCTTCGCTCATTTTGCGCTGTGGCGCAGGCTTGCGGGCCGCTTGCGCTGCGCGTTCCGGCTGGGCCTTTGGCTTGGTCGGGGCGCGCTTGGGCGCAAGGTCGGCGGCACTTGCCGGACGGGCTTCACGCGATGCGCGGGCCGGTGGGTCCTTGCGGGCTGCGTCATTTGTCGCGGCTTGTTTCTTGCTGACCGGGCGCATGGTCATCATCGTGCCACCCGGGGTCGGCTGTGGTTTCATTTCTGTTTTGGCGATACCTGCCGCCTGCTTCGCAGCTTGTGCGCGACCAGAACCTGCTTCACCGGTGGCACCGAAATCCGCGATCTCAGGTGTTTCCTCGATCCCGACCTCAGGTTCCGGCGCGCTCATGGCTGCTGCCGGATGGGTATTGGGGACCGTGTTTTTCTCGACAATCGGGCGCGGTGCGTCGGGATTGGGCACGGCAATCTGTTTGGGGGTGATGCGCATTTGACCATCAGATGGCAACGCGTCGGCCATTGGCTCGGCCGGGCGGGACATTGGTGGCAGGCCACGCGCAATTTGATCACTTTCCGGAACCGGTTTTGATACTGCTGATTTCGCGCCACCCTTAACCGGCACAACCTGAATTTGCCCGTCGGCCAGTGCCAGAATGGCATCGGCGCGTGCCAGAATTTCGCGTTCGTGACTGACGATAAAGGTCGTGATGCCGTTTCGGCGCAAAACATCGATCAGTTCGCTGATATGGGTAACGCCATTGTCATCAAGGGCTGTTGTCGGTTCATCAAGCAACAACAAACGCGGACGCGAAAACAGGGCGGCAGCGAGTGCGATCAATTGTCGCTGCCCGCCCGAAAGATTGCGACCGCCACGATCAACCCGCGTGTCATAGCCATCTGGCAAATCCAGAATGAACTGATGCGCGCCTGCCAATTCAGCAGCCTGAATGATGTCGCGCATTTCCGCATTGCCAAGACGGGCAATGTTTTCGGCAATTGTGCCTGGGAACAGGAACGGGTTTTGCGCCAGATACCCTATCTGCGCGCCCATTTCGGTGCGATCTGCGCGGGATGCTTCAACGTCGTCAAGCTTGACCGACCCCGAACCCGGCAACCAGATGCCCATGATCAGCTTCAAAAGCGCGGTCTTGCCGACCCCGTTGAACCCGGCGATTGCAATGATCTGCCCCGGTCCGGCCTTGAACGAGAATCCCTTGAAAAGCACATTGCGGCTGTTGGGCGGCGCAAAGACAAGACGATCGACACTGACCGACATGCCGCGTCCGCGCGGCATGGGTGCCGGGACCGTCTGACGTTTTTCAAGCAGGATATTATTAAGACGCTCGAACGAACTGCGGGCCGCATTCCAGCTGCGCCATGCGGTCACTGCGCCATCAAATGGCGCCAAACCGCGCATGCCAAGGATCATGGACGCCACCATGATGCCGATCGTAATGCTTTCGGACAGAACCAGATAGGCGCCAACCCCGATAAAGCAGACCTGCATGGCAAGGCGGACAAAATGCGATAACGTGGTCGATGTGCCAACACGGCGGCTGGCCTGACCTTCCCAATAAAGCGAGTCTGACTGGTCCGCCTGCCAACGCTGACGGGCAGACTGGGTCATGCCCATCGCTTCCATCGCCTCGGCATTGCGGACATAGGTTTCTTCCTGCGCAATACCGCGGTTCTGGCTTTCTTCGGACCGGTCGACGGAAATCTTGGCCGCGGCTTCGTTGGCAATCGCAATCACGATCAAAAGCAACGCCCCACCACATGCCACCATGCCAAGCCGGGTATCAAAGATGAACACAACCCCGATATAGACCGGGGCCCACATGAAATCGATCAGGGCAAACGGCCCACTACCGGTCAGGAACCCGCGCAAACCATATAGATCGCGCAAAGGTCGCTGGCGCATCTGGCTGCCGCGTGCCGATTGCTGCACAACGTGGGCAAACAGCTCCCCGCCCAAACGCAGATCAAGTGCCGTCCCGACCCGGATCAAAACCCGTGATCGCAGCTGTTCCATTGAGGCGATGAAAACCAGAACAAGACCAATGCCCAGGGTAAGGAGGGCCAGCGTATCCACCGACCGGCTGGAAAGAACCCGGTCAAACACCTGCATGGAATATATCGGGATCACCATGTTCAGCAGGTTGATCACCATCGAGAATCCGCCGACAAGCGCAATCGACCGCCAGAACAACCGTTCCAGCGGGGTACGATCCCCTTCGCGTCCCGCATCCGATTTGCGGGTTGGTCGGATTCTATCCAACAGGCTCATCAAGTCCTTCCACTACCACCGCCCATGAAACAAGGGCAGATCTCTTATATCTGTTGCCGTTGACCATTTGGCAATTGCGCATGACAAACCACCCGCGCGGCAAAGCCACAACGGGTATCCTAGCCAATGGCATACTCCCACTATTCTAGTCGAATATATAAGGATGTGTTAAGATTTCGCCTCAAAGCCCTTTATTTCATTGCCTTACCGCGTCATCACATCGCGCAATTCTTCCCAAATTCCGGCCTCGAAACCCAACCGCGTCTTGGTGGCAGAAACCTGTGCTGGATCAATGCAAACAACCGATTGTTTGACATAAATTTTTCCGACCATCCCAAAGGTTGCATTTGCGTATCTGCAGTGATCATCCCTATCTTTGGATACGTCCCCCAACCCGAACCCTGACAGGCAAAACGCGAATGGCTGACAACACGCCGCAGCTTCCCGACTTCATTCAACGGTTTCTCGCCATTCAGCCCGGTGGAGTCTCCCATGCGGGCGGGCTGATGGCATGCATGATCGGCGTGCTTGCCGCCTGTGCATGGATGCTGGGCGGGATATCGATGATGATTTCGGCCGGTATTGCGGTTGCCCTGATGCTCGTACTTTCACCGATGATCTCGCCAGAAATCCTGATGAAAATGCTGCGCGCCAGTCCGCTTTCGGGGGAAGATTATCCCGCAATTCATGAAATGAGCCGCCTGCTTTCCGAACGCGCGGAACTTGGTCACAAACCAAAATTGTTCCTGCTGCCGGGCAAGGGGGTCAATGCCATCACGACCGGAACGGACGACAACACCACAATCGCGATTTCAAGCGATGCGGTTCATGGCCTGTCACCACGTCAAATGCGCGCCATTTTGGCCCATGAAGTGGCGCATGCATGGCATGGCGATACCCGTATTTTGCTGATTACCGATGTGCTTTATCGCGCAACATGGACCATCGCGCTGTTTGGGCTGGCGATCTTTATCTTTGGCGATTTCAATCCACCCACCTGGATGATTATCCTGTTTGGTGCGGTGCCAACTATCAGCTTTCTGTTCCAGCGCGCGGTCATTCGCGACCGTGAATTTGCCGCCGACCATGGGGCAAGTGATTTGCTCAATGGGCCGGAAGACATGATTGATGCGCTTTTGCATATCGATCAGATCAATCGCAAACGTCTTGGCCTTGTGCCATATCGCAGCACCCAGCCGCCAAGCCTGCTGGATACTCATCCATCGGTTGGGGCGCGGATCAAGGCGCTCCGCGCCCTCAAACCCGGCACATGGCAGAAATTCTTTGAAAACCGGCGGATGCCGCCGCAATAATCGGCCATGGCAATACCGGGAAATTCTGATCGTTCTGATCTTGGACAATGTGCGATCTGTGGTCGGGCGATGATCGCAGGCCCCAGTGTTGATCGCCATCACTGGCACCCGAAATCACAGGGCGGGACTGAAACCGAATGGCTCCATCGCGTTTGCCATCGCATGATCCATCGCCTGTTTGATGAAGCCACCCTTGCACGCGACTATAACAGCCCCGACAAGCTGCTTGCCCATCCTGACATCATCAAGTTCGTCAAATGGGTGCGCAAGAAACCGGTTGATTATGTCGACTGGCCGGAAAGTGCCGGGCGTTACGGACGCAATCGCGGCAAACGGCGATAAGGCCCTGCATTGCCAACCCACCCAAAAGAACTGCCCATTTAACCATTTACCTGCGAAGATGGGCACAATATACGCATCCATCGCGCAATCGCCGAAAGCAGGAAGAACCGATGCCAAGCCTTGATATGCTCAACGAATTGATCCCGGTCTTTGTCACGCTGTTTGTGATCATCGACCCGTTGGGTCTGGTGCCGGTCTTCATCGTCCTGACGCAAGGCACAAGTGCTGCGCACCGTCGGCGCATGGCGATCCGTGCCTGCTTGACCAGCTTCTTCATTCTTGCGGCCTTTGCCCTGATCGGCGAGGGATTGCTGGGCGTATTTGGCATTCACATGCCCGCCTTCCGGATTGCCGGGGGCACGTTGCTGTTTTTGATCGCGCTTGAAATGCTGTTTGAAAAGCGCAGCCAGAAACGTAACCAGCGCGCCGAACAGGTCCATCAGGAACTCGAAGAAGATCACGACACCGACAAGGCCGGAAAGACCGCCAAAGCCAAAACCAAGGCCGCAGCCACCAAAACGGCGGACGGGCCGACCATCCCGGATGACGAGGCCGATGATGTCTCGATCTTCCCGATGTCGATCCCGTTCCTGTCCGGCCCCGGCGCCATCGCATCCGTGATGCTTCTGATGGGCAAGTTCGAAGACAATATCGCCATGCAGGCCAGCGTCATAGGCGTGGTCGCCGTCGTGATGGTGATCGCCTTTGTCTTCTTCCTGCTGGCAAACGTGGTTGCCAAACGCCTCAGCCCGACCGTTGCCACCGTGGTATCGCGCCTGCTGGGCATGATCCTGGCGGCCCTTGCGGTTCAGTTCATTATTGACGGCATAAAGCAGGCGTTTTTCTAGGAACCCCAGAAAAGAAGCCTGCCCTGCGCCGACAATCCTTACTGGGCTGCCCAGACGTAACCGGCATACAGCACCAGCATGATGATGCCCGGTATCCGGCCGATCTGCGGACGGCGAAGCATCAGTGTCAGGCCAATCGAAACCGCAATCATCACCGGAAGGTCAAACATCAGGAACCGGTCTGCCACCGGAATCGGGGATACAACCGCCGTCAGGCCGAGAATCCCCAGGATGTTGAAAATGTTCGACCCGATAATATTGCCAATCGCGATTTCAGATTGCTTCTTCAATGCGGCAATCAGCGACGTTGCGAGCTCTGGCAGGGACGTACCAACCGCAACAATCGTAAGCCCGATAAAGGCTTCGGACACCCCAAAGGTGCGTGCGATGGTCACCGCCCCTTCGACAAGGTAATGGGCGCCAACCATCAGCATGGCCAGCCCCGCGACAACCCAGACAATTGACAGCCAAACATTTGAAACTGCTTCGGGCAGATCCGTCGATGACGCGGGTTCCGAACGCGACTGGCGATAGGCAAACACCAGATAACCAATCAATGCCGCAAACATAAACCCGCCAGCCACACGGCCAAGGTCACCAAGCGCAAAGAACGGCACCAGCACGACAGCAGCACCAAGCATCACAGCGGTATCGCGACCAAGCGTGCCGCCAGATACCGCAATTGGCCACACCACGGCAGAGACACCAACGATCAACAAGATGTTGGCAATGTTCGACCCGATGACGTTGCCAAGCGCGATATCCGGCACACCCCGCAATGCCGCATCCATGGAGACAAGAAGTTCCGGGGTTGATGTCCCGAAACCGACCACGGTCAAACCGATCAGAAGCGATGACATGGAAAGTTTGCGGGCGATCCCGACGCTACCGCGCACCAGAGATTCCCCCCCAAAGAAAAGCCCGGCCAAACCGCCGAGCAACATCAGATATTCCATGACCAACGTCCTTTCAGACCAGGAAACATAACAACGCACATCTTCAAGATGCTTTGCGCAGAGTTGTTCTGCCGACCGATCACTTGCAAGCGAACTCGTTCACCATTTCAAAATAAAAAAGGGACGACATCAACAACGTCGCCCCCTTTATAAATTTCACTGGATCAGCTTACTCAGTCCCAGCGTTTAGCCGCACGCAGGATCGCATCCGTACCGATCTGATAGTGATCATAAAGCGCGATGCTGTCGCCGCACTGGCCAAAGGCATTCACTCCAAGCGGCGCAACCGCGTGACCACGCACACCGCCAAGCCATGCAAGGGCAGCCGGATGACCATCAATCACCGTGACAAGGCGGGCATCGGATGCCAGCGGTTTCAGCAGGTTTTCAACATGCGCCATTTTACCATCGGCCTTGCCTTCAAGGCGGGCGCGCTCAAGATCCTGCCATTCGTTATAAAGGCGATCGGTCGAGGTGACAGCCAACAGGCCCAAGCCCGGATGATCTTCAGACAGCTTTTCCCACGCAGCAATTGCTTCGGGTGCCATGGCCCCGCAATAGGCAATCGCCATCTTGCAATCCTTACCCGGCTGACGCAGCCAATAGCCACCCGAAATAATTTCGGTCTTTTCAGACTCTGACAGGTCACGTTCCGGCTGCGAGAGCGGTTTGGTCGACAAACGCAGGTAAATCGATCCACCGTCCGGGTCCTGCATATGCTCAAACGACCAGCCCATGATGGCAGCCAGTTCGTCGCCAAAGCTTGGCTCAAAACTGGTCAGGCCGGGCTGCCCCATACCGATCATTGGCGTGCTGATCGACTGGTGCGCCCCGCCTTCTGGGGCCAACGTGATGCCGCTTGGTGTTGCCACGACCATAAAACGCGCATCCTGATAGCAGGCGTAATTCAGCGCATCGAGGCCGCGCGCAATGAACGGATCATACAGGGTGCCAATCGGGAACAGGCGCTGCCCAAACAGGCTGTGCGACAGGCCAAGGGCGGCAAGGTTGAGGAACAGGTTGTTTTCGGCAATGCCAAGCTCAACATGCTGTCCGCTCGGCGATCTGATCCATTTCTGGGCTGAGGGAACCTTGCGTTCCTTGAACTCATCGGCCAGTTCTTCGCGGCCAAACAGACCGCGCTGGTTCACAAACCCGCCAAGGTTGGTTGAAACCGTCACATCGGGCGAGGTGGTCACGATCCGGTCCGACAGGTCGCTGTTTTTCATCTTGGCCAGTTCATTCAGGATCTTGCCAAAGACTTCCTGCGTGCTGGACGTTTCGGCACGTGCATAGGGCATTTCGGGGATGGTGATGTGCTTGGCCGACTTGTTGCGCGGGGCGTCATCGTTAAACGGTGCCTTGGCGATATAGTCGCGAAGCGCATCGGCACTGATATCAAGGCCGGCTGCGACATCCCATTCCTGCCCATCGGCGATCTTGTTCTGAAGCTTGAAGGCATCCATCTGCGGCACGTTCATCAGGCCCGCATGGTTGTCCTTGTGCCCCTGAAGCGGGGTACCATAGCCCTTGACGGTATAGGCAATAAACACGGTCGGCTTATCATTGGGAACGGCGTCAAAGGCGCTGAGTACGGCTTCCATGCAATGGCCACCCAGATTGGTCATCAGATCATGAAGCTGGTCATCGTCATAGTCGCCCAGCAGGCTTGCCAGTGCATTGTCGCCTTCCATGTCCGATGTAATCTGCTTGCGCCATGCCGCCCCGCCCTGGAAGGTCAGCGCGGAATAGATGTCGTTGGGCACGTCATTCAGCCACTTCTTAAGCGATTTCCCGCCCGGCTTGGCAAAGGCGTCATGCAGCTTGCGACCATATTTGATGGTAATGACGTTCCAGCCAACCGCGCGGAAGAAACGGCCAATCACGCGGAACAGATGGGCATCAATCATGCCATCAAGGCTTTGGCGGTTATAATCGATCACCCACCAGACATTGCGAATGTCATGCTTCCAGGTATCAAGCAGCGCCTCATAGATATTGCCTTCATCAAGTTCGGCATCGCCAACAAGGGCAACCATGCGACCGGGTGTTTCATCCTTGGGCAGCATGTCCTTGTAGCGCAGGTAATCTTGCGTCAGGGCGGCAAAGTTAGTTACCGCTGCACCAAGGCCGACGGAGCCGGTCGAGAAATCGACCTGATCGCCATCCTTGGTGCGGGACGGATAGGATTGCGCACCACCGAACGAGCGGAATGCTTCGAGCTTTTCCTTGGTCTGACGGCCAAACAGATAGTTGATCGCATGAAATACCGGGCTTGCATGCGGCTTGACCGCAACCCGGTCCTGCGGACGCAGAACATTGAAATAAAGGGCTGTCATCAGGGTCGTCATCGACGCACAGCTGGCCTGATGGCCGCCAACCTTGATGCCGTCGCGCTTGGGGCGCAGATGGTTGGCATTATGGATTGTCCAACTTGACAGCCAGCGCACTTTCTTTTCAAGCAGACCCAGCATCTCAAGGTCCTTGGCATTGATATCGGCCGTGCTGCTTGCTTCGATGATTTCACCGATTTCCGGTGCGCTTTCCTGTACTGACATTTCCTGATTGCTTTCTTTTTTATCCGATATTGCGGGTTTCATGCGATGTCGTCTGGCGTCTCAATAATTCGGCACCACAATGCCGATTTTTAGGGGCACGTCGCGGAAATCAAGATGGCGGTCCGGCAATTCACACAAGATTCGGCAATTTCACTGAAATGTTGGAATCAGCTGCGACGATCACAGGGAAACTCTCGAATTTCCGTTCCAGCAAAAACTCCGGAAAATCACTGCCGCGCCCCTATTCCCGTGCGAGTCGATCAAACTCGGAAGACCGCCAAATTCGACCAGCGCCGGGTGGAAGATTGCGGCCTGGGTGCAACCCCGGCTCAAACTCTTTGCACTGAAATATCTTATACTGATATATAGATACCGCCTCTCCTAAAGTTCGCTTCCGGTGACGTCGAAATTGCCAAACTTCCTCTCGTTAAGATCTTTTTCCCTGACCAAAGTTATTCTATTCCGATGACAGTCCGGATCGGAGCAATTCGAGGCGTATTATCCTCTGTGGCCAACTGGTTCACAGCCATCAAAGATGTTGCCCGACAAGTTCTTTGCCTGATGATCTTCACTGCGTACCTGTTTGGTAGCATCCCCGCCCATGCGCAGTCGGCATCCACCAATGATCCACGCGTCGTGCGCATCCCGATGGATACACCATCGGAATTTTGCCGCGGCGAGATCACCTGGGAAGCACACCGGGAATATCACATTGATCTGTTGCGACTGGCCCTGAGACTGAGCGGGCACAACGCCACCCTTGTGCCGGTATGCATGGATTACCCGACCGAAGACCGGCGCATCCCGATGCTCGAAGCTGCCGACCAGTTCGACACGGTTTTCTTTGGTACCAATGCAGAGCGCGAAGAAAGGCTGCTTGCGGTCTATATCCCGATCTATCTTGGCACCACCGGTTTGCGGCTTTTTATGCTGCATAAAGACCTCAAAGAACCGTTCAGTCAGATTGAGACGATTGACGACCTCAGGAAACTCTCGATGGGTCAGGGACTTGGATGGCCAGACAATGAGATTTTGATCGATAACGGCTTTGACGTCGTTAGCGGACGTTACAGAACGCTTCATCGTATGCTCGACGCAAGGCGATTTGATCTTTATCCGCGTGCCTACTGGCAGATTGCCGGCGAATGGAACTGGATGAAGTGGGAAGCACCCGGTATCGAAATTGCCAAGAAAACAGCACTTTATTACCCGCAGCCGATCTATTTCTTTGTCAGCCCGCAAAATCCGGATCTGCGCGACATCATCGAAACCGGACTTAAGCGCGCCTTTTCAAACGGCATGATGCTGGATCTTTTGAAAACCCACCGCGATACCGCACCGTCATTCTCACAGATTGATCTGCACAACCTGAAAGTCATGCGGATCGAGAATAAACACCTGTCAGACCGATCACGCAAAGCAATGGCGCAATACAGTCTGTTTGACTAGCCCCGGATAAAAACAACAGACCGGGATGACGCCAGGCCACCCCGATCCGCATTTGATTTGCCGTTACTCGGCGGCAATCGCCATCTGATCGCCATCTAGCGCGTTCGACAGATCAGCCAGAATATCATCGATGCTTTCAAGCCCGGCCGACAGGCGGATCAGACCATCGGTGATCTGATATTCGGCGCGTTCTTCGGCGGTGTAGGTCGAATGGGTCATGGATGCCGGATGCTGGATAAGGGTTTCGGCATCGCCCAGACTGACCGCGCGCGTAATCATGTTAAGGCCGTTCATCAGTTTGCGGCCTTCCTCGATCCCGCCCTTAAGTTCGAACGCGATCATGCCGCCAAACCGGTCCATCTGTTTTTTCGCCAGTTTATGATGCGGGTCGCTTTCAAGTCCCGGATAGAAGACCTTCTCGACCTTCGGGTGCTTCTCCAGGAAATCGGCGATTTTTTCGGCATTGTCGCAATGGCGTTCCATGCGAAGCTCAAGCGTTTTAAGACCGCGCATCACAAGGTTGGCATCCTGCGCGGAAAGCACCGCACCGGTCATATCCTTAAGCCCGATCAGACGGACCTGCGTCATGTCTTCAAGCGTTCCGATCACTGCGCCAGCCATCAGATCGCCATGGCCACCCAGATATTTGGTCGCAGAATGCACGACGATATCAGCACCGAGTTCAATCGGGCGCTGCAGATAGGGCGTGCAATAGGTGTTGTCGACAACGACCTTGGCACCATGCTTGTGCGCGATGTCGGAAATGGCTTCGATATCGACCAGACGCATGTTCGGGTTGGCCGGCGTTTCGAAATAGACAATCTTGGTCTTGTCCGAAATCGCCTTTTCCAGCTCTGCCGGATCGGTCAGATCGACATGGGTATGGTTGATGCCGAATTTTTCCAGACCGTGGCGGAAATAGGCAAATGTGCAGCCATAAAGCGTGCGATCAACAATGATCTCGTCGCCCGGCGCAATAAAGGTCCAGAAAACAGATGTAATCGCGCCCATGCCCGATGCGGTTGCAACGGCGGCTTCACCGCCTTCCAGCACCGCAAGCCGTTTTTCGAGAAGATCCAGCGTCGGGTTGGCAATACGGGAATAGATAAAGCCCTGCTCGTCGCCAGCAAAGAACCGCCCGCCCTGCTCGGCTGTTTCGAACGCAAAGGTCGAAGACATGTAAACCGGCTGGTTCAGCGCGCCATTGTGGCTTTGCGGATCATAACCGTGATGGATCGCACGGGTGGCAAAACCGGTTTTGGCGCTGTTGTGTTTGTCATGGGCAGACATCGGAAGGCTCCTTGAAATGCGTTTATTCTGCCCTGACAGTCGCAATCACCATGCCAGATTTAAAAATCGCTTGTTTTCAAAGACTTGCGGAAATCGTCGCTATTTTGTATGTAAATATTAGTTTACACACCGACGATCATCATCATCTGAAAGCGCAAAGACGCTGGATTCCAGTCGCTTAAGACTGTACATTTATCGATACAATGTAAACTTATCGGTACGGATATGCGGTTCGAAATTCGCGGTGAAAACAGGCTCGGCATTACGCGCGACGTCATCAATGTCCTGACCGATCAGGGCCTGGACATCCGCACATTCGAAGTCACCACCCATCATATCTATGCCGATATCCCGGCCATTCGCCCGGAACGCTTCCCGGCACTTGCGAGCGCATTGAAGAAAATCCCCGGCATTTTCGACATCACCGAAATTGACCGCCTGCCAACCGAACGCCGTCGCGCACAGCTGCATGCAACGCTTGCCGCCCTTGGCGATCCGGTGATCGCGGTTGATGCCAATGGCCTGATTGCGCAGGCCAACCCGGCGGCACAGGCAATTTCGGCGACCCCTGAAAAACCTCTGCGTGATCAGGATATATCCAGCATACTTGGCGAACCATCTATTGAAGATTTGCGCCAAGGCGGTTTTCGCCTGCCGGAACGCGAAGTGGTTTTGGGTGGTCAGACCTATCTTTTGCAGGTCGAACCGATCGGTCATGTTGATGATGGATCGGACGCCAGCGATGATGCGCCCTGGGGCGGGGTGATGGTATTTCACCTTCCGGCACGATTGGGCCGCGTGATAACCGCCCTTCAGGATCGCAGCCACACTGGCTTTGACGACATTATCGGCACCAGCCGGGCCATGCTGCGCGTCAAATCACAGGCTGAACGGCTTGCCGCCATCGATGCCCCGATTCTGATTCTTGGTGAAACCGGCACCGGCAAGGAACTGTTTGCCCGCGCCTGCCACCGCGCAAGTGCGCGCGCTGATCAACCGTTTCTGGCCCTTAACTGTGCCGCCATGCCCGAAGGCCTAGCCGAAAGCGAACTGTTTGGGTATGCGGCCGGCGCCTTTACCAGTGCACGGCGTGGCGGCAAGCCGGGGCTTCTGGAACTGGCCGATGGCGGCACCTTGTTTCTTGATGAAATTGGCGAACTGACGCCTTATTTGCAGGCAAAGCTTTTGCGCGTACTGCAGGATGGCCGGTTCCGGCGCGTCGGCGGGACGGAGGAAATCACCGTTGATGTCCGCATCATTAGTGCCACCAACCGCGATCTTGAAGCCATGTCGCATGACGGCACGTTTCGCGAAGATCTTTATTTCCGCCTCAATGTTCTTGGCATCACCCTGCCACCCTTGCGCGATCGGGTCGAAGACATTGCCGATCTGGCTGCTGTTTTTATCGACCGCACCGCCCAGCAGACCGAGCGAACACCACCGCACCTCGCCCGAGACGGGCTTGACTGGCTGTGCCGCCACGACTGGCCGGGCAATGTGCGTGAACTTGAAAACACCCTGTTTCGCGCCGTCGCACTCCTTGATGGCGATGTCCTTGGCGCACGTGATCTTGCCGATGCTGCCACCGGCACGGCCATCACACCAGAACGAGACAGCCAACAGGCTCACGGCGCGCCGGACAGCGGCGAGGCTTCCCCCGCGGGCGAGAGCGAACATCCCGATCTGATCGCAAACGCCTTGGCACAGAGTGATTTCAATAGCGGCATGGAATTGCTTGAACGGGAAATGCTGGCCCGCCTCTATCCGGATTATCCAAGCTCGCGCAAGCTCGCCAAACGGCTTGGTGTTTCGCATACCTCGATCGCCAACAAGCTGCGCAAATACGGTATCGGCACCTAAAAGCCACCCTCCCGACCACAGCATTTCTTGCCACTTACATTGCACTGCGGCATGATCTTCCTAAATCAAAGGGCAGAAAGCCCATTTCACAGGGAGAAGACAAAATGCTGACAGGTAAACGCGCACTCGTCACCGGCTCGACCAGCGGGATCGGCCTTGCCATGGCCAAGGCCCTTGCGGGGGCCGGTGCTGATGTGATGCTCAATGGCTTTGGCGACGCCGATGAAATCGAGGCGACCCGCAAAGCTCTTGAAACCGAACATGGCGTCACCGCGCACTATAACGGTGCCGACCTGTCCAAACCCGATCAGATCGAAGCAATGATGAAAGACGCCGAAGCCAAATTTGGTGGCGTCGACATCCTGATCAACAATGCCGGCATCCAATACACCGCCAATGTCGAAGATTTCCCGCCCGAAAAGTGGGATGCGGTGATTGCGATCAACCTGTCATCTGTCTTCCACACCACCCGCCTTGCCGTGCCCTATATGCGCAAGAAAAACTGGGGCCGCATCATCAACACGGCGTCTGCCCACGGCCTTGTCGCGTCGGTCCAGAAGGCTGCCTATGTTGCCGCCAAGCATGGCGTGATCGGATTGACCAAAGTCACCGCGCTTGAAACCGCCGAAACCGGCATCACGGCAAATGCGATCTGCCCGGGCTGGGTGCGCACCGAACTGGTCGAACGCCAGATCGAGGCACGTGCCAAGGAAAACAACATCTCGGTCGAAGAATCCGCAACCCGACTTGTCTCGGACAAACACCCGTCCAAACAGTTCGTCAGCCCCGAACAGATAGGCCAGACCGCCCTGTTCCTGTGCTCGGACGCAGCCTCGCAAATGACCGGCACGCATCTTTCCGTTGACGGCGGCTGGACGGCGCAATAGCGCAATAGCGCAAACGCATCCCAGAACATCAAAGCCCCGCTGGCACAAGACTGCGGGGCTTTTTGTTTGCGCCGGATGACCTCGACCTAGCTCAGATCACAATCACACGCCGGACGTTTGGCATTGGCGATGCAATCAGACTTCTTCGAATAGCCTTGCGTCGACGCACCAACAATCTCGCCATTCTTGGCCGTACGCCGCCAACGCCAGCCGTCCTTTGCCTCATAAACTTCCCAAAGATCGCCGTTCGACCCTGTGCATTGTGACATCCGTTTTCTCCTTCAAACCGAAATGCTTTGCACGGTTTGACGCTGGAGAACCCCAGTTGTGACAGATCATCAGGATGCGGATCCCAGATACCTTCCCAAATGCTCCACCAGCATCCGGATCTTCGGACTCAGATGCCGGTTCGTCGGGTAGATTGCCCAGATGCCTTCATCGGACGGCTGGTATTTGGTCAGAACCGGGACAAGGTCGCCGCTGGCAATCCACGGATCGACGTAATAGTCGGGCAATTGCACGATGCCGATGCCTTTGCGTGCGGCATCCAGAAGCGCCTGACCGCTATTGGCGTGGATGGAGCCATGAATGCGCACGGTGCGTTCGCGGCCATCTTCTTCAAAGCGCCAGTAATCGAGCGTGCCGACCAGACAATTATGGTGGTGCAGTTCGGACAGGGAATAGGGCTCGCCGCGTTTGGCGATGTAGCTGGGTGCGGCACAGGCATAAAGGCGGCGCGTTGAAAGCTGCTGGGTCATCAGGCTGCCGGTTGTGCCTTCCAAGCGGCCCAGACGGATCGCCATATCGTAGCCTTCCAGCACCAGATCAAGCTTCTGGTTGGTGAAGCGGCATTGCACTTCCAGATCGGGATAGCGGGTGACGAAATCGTTGACCAGCGGCGCGATCACGGTTTCGCCGTATGTCGTCGGCGCGGTGAGTTTCAGCTTCCCGCGCGGCACTTCCGTCAGGTTGCCAATCGCGCGCTCTGCCTCGTCCAGCCCGTCGAGCAATTGCCGGCAATGCTGATAGTAAATCTGCCCGGCCTCGGTCACACTGACCTTGCGCGTGGTGCGGTAAAACAGTTGCGTGCCGAGCTTTTCTTCAAGCGCTGTGACCTGTCGGCTAACTTGGGCGACGGAAATGCCGAGCTGCTTGGCGGCATGGGTAAAATTCTGCCGCTCGGCCACGGCGATAAATTCGCTGATCCCGTCCCACGCATTCATGCCGCGACCCCGCCTCGATTGTTACACATACGTAAAAGTGATTTACCAAAATAGCGGATTATCACATCAAGGGAAATAAATAGACTGCTGGCATCCACATCAAACCATCGGAGTAGCGTCATGAGCGCCGAGACCATTACCTGTAAAGCCGCCATCGCCTGGGAAGCAGGCAAACCGCTGTCGATCGAAGAAGTTCAGGTCGCCCCGCCGAAAGCCGGCGAAGTGCGCGTCAAGATCGTTGCGACCGGCGTTTGCCACACCGATGCCTTCACCCTGTCGGGCGACGATCCGGAGGGCATCTTCCCGGCGATCCTTGGCCATGAGGGCGGCGGCATTGTTGAATCCATCGGCGAAGGTGTGACCAGCGTTTCGGTTGGCGATCATGTGATCCCGCTTTACACCCCGGAATGCGGCGAGTGCAAATTCTGCAAATCGGGCAAAACCAACCTGTGCCAGAAAATCCGCGAAACCCAGGGCAAGGGCCTGATGCCAGACGGCACCACGCGTTTCTCGCAAAATGGCAAGCCGATCTATCATTACATGGGGTGCTCGACCTTCTCGGAATACACTGTGCTTCCGGAAATCTCGCTTGCGAAGATCAACAAATCTGCCCCGCTTGAAGAAGTTTGCCTGCTTGGTTGCGGGGTCACCACGGGCATGGGGGCCACGGTTAACGCGGCCAAGGTGCAAAAGGGTGACTCTGTGGCCGTCTTTGGCCTTGGCGGCATCGGTCTTTCGGCGATCATCGGCGCGCAGATGGCCGGTGCCGGTCGCATCGTTGCCATTGATCTGAACGAAAAGAAATTCGATCTCGCCAAGAAACTGGGCGCGACCGATTGCATCAACCCGAAAGACTATGACAAGCCGATCCAGGAAGTCATTGTCGAGCTGACCGATGGTGGTGTTGACTGGTCGTTCGAGTGCATCGGCAATGTCAATGTCATGCGCTCAGCCCTTGAGTGCTGCCACAAGGGCTGGGGTGAGTCGGTCATCATCGGCGTTGCCGGTGCCGGTCAGGAAATCTCCACCCGTCCGTTCCAGCTGGTCACCGGTCGCGTCTGGCGCGGTACGGCATTTGGTGGCGTCAAAGGCCGCTCGCAGCTGCCCGATTATGTTGAACGCTACCTTGCCGGTGAGTTCAAGCTTTCGGACTTCATCACCCATACCATGAAGCTTGAAGACATCAACGAAGCGTTCGACCTGATGCATGAAGGCGAAAGCATCCGTTCGGTTATCCATTACTGATCAAAATATAAACGTTTGAATGATCGGCCACTGCCGGAAACCATCCGGCAGTGGCCGATCAGAAGGAGGCCCGATATGGGTATCGAGAATTCTTCAAGCAACAAGGTCTTTGGTGGCTGGCAAAAGCAATATACCCACCCGTCAACCACCCTTGGCTGCGACATGCGCTTTGCGATCTTTCTGCCACCACAGGCCAGCAATGGCACCAAGGTCCCGGTCATGTACTGGCTGTCGGGCTTGACCTGCACGGATGAAAACTTCATGCAGAAGGCTGGTGCATTTCGCATTGCCGCCGAGCTGGGCATCGCCATCGTCGCCCCGGACACCAGCCCGCGCGGCGATCATGTCCCCGATGATGAGAACGAGGCCTATGATTTCGGCAAGGGGGCAGGCTTTTACGTCAACGCCACGCAGGAGCCGTGGGCGCGCAATTATCGCATGTATGATTACGTGACCAAGGAACTGCCAGCCCTCATCAAGGATCACTTCCCGGTCAATGATGATGCGGTGATTTCCGGTCATTCCATGGGCGGTCATGGGGCGCTGATGATTGCGCTGCGCAATCCAGGCACGTTCAAGTCCGTCACCGCCTTTGCACCGATTTCCAATCCGATCAATTGCCCGTGGGGCCAGAAGGCGCTTGGCAATTATCTCGGTGATGACAAATCAGCCTGGAAAGACTGGGACAGCTCGGAACTGATGAAGGCCGCAAGTGCGCCCGATGTGCAGACCCCGGCCCTTGTCGATCAGGGCGGTGCGGATGGCTTTTTGGCAGAGCAGCTTAAACCCGAAGTGCTTGAAGCTGCAGCCAAGACATCAAACTACCCGGTCACCATCCGCATTCAGGATGGCTATGACCACAGCTACTATTTCATCTCGACCTTTATCGAAGATCATATCCGCTTCCACGCCAAGCATCTTGGACTGAGCTGATTGCACCAACGATCTTCGACTTCCCCGGCACGCCGCCCACTGACTTCCCCCCTCTGGCGTGTCGGGGCTTTTCTTTTAGGGGAAATCTGAAAACCTGGCGATGGTGCCTAGTCAAAGCTGCGTGCATCTATCGCATCGGCGACATCATCGGCCATTTTGAGCGTACGGATAATCAGCGGCACCACCATCGCAATGATGGATCGATCAAGGCCGCGTGCGCGTTGGGCATCACGAATTTCGGATGCCACGGTGGAGATCACCGGAATAAAACGCAGCACCATCGATATCGCCAGACTGACCTTTTCCGGGTTTACGCCAATCGGGCGCAAGGGCTGCATGGCGCGTTCCAGCGATGCCAGAAGATCCGATGTTTTGGTGGTCAGGGTCACAAGCGATGCAAACATCACAATTGCCGCAATCCGGGTGATGACCAGCAACCCCGCCTGCCAGTCATTCAGCCAAAGCTGAACGGCAAAAAAGATTACCAGCAGCCACAGGATCGGCTTGATCTGCGCCCACATAATGCGCGGGCCAAAGCCAGATACAGGATAAAGCAACAAGACAGTCGCCAGAACAAACGCCACCACTGGCCAATCGGGGATCAGGAACACGCCCGTGCCAAGGGCGACCATGGCAAGGATCTTGGCCCCGGCCGCGGCCCGGTGCAGGGCAGATTGCCCATGGATATAAAGCCCCGCGATCACGCCATCATCTCCCGATATTTCGGAAGGACGTCTGCCGGGGTGCCATCAAGCACCACACGGCCATCCTCAAACGCCAGCACCCGGTCGTAATCGGCAATCAGGTCAAGATCGTGCGAAACCGTAATCACCGTCTGATCCAGCTCGGCTATGGCGCGCTGCACCCGGTTGCGATTGCGCAGGTCCAAAAGCGTGGTCGGTTCGTCCAACACGATATAGCGCGGCTCCATCACCAGCACGCCCGAGATGGCAAGCAACTGCTTTTGCCCGCCACTCAGCAAATGACTGGGATGGGTTTTGAAATCCTGAAGATCATAGCGCGCCAGCACGTCATCGATCCGGCGATTGACCTCTTCCTTGGAAAGTTTCAAAGGCTTAAGGCCAAAGGCAATGTCTTCCTCGACCACCGGAAAGACGATCTGATTGTCCGGGTTCTGAAACACAAACCCGACATGACGACGCAGCTTGCGGCCATCCTTCGCCGCATCAAAATCATCGACCAGAACCCGCCCCGACGTTGCGGTTTGCAGGCCATTGAGTAACCTGACAAAGGTGCTTTTGCCCGACCCGTTCGCGCCGACAATCCCGATCCGCTTTTCACCAAGCGTCAGGTCAATATCAGAAAGCGCACGTCGCTGTTCAAACTGCACAGAGACATTTTCAATTCGGATCATGGAAGGACGTCCGGCGTTATCAGGGATAATTGGAATAGGCTTAAAACGGGCGCAAGCACATCACTTGCGCCCATAAGACGTTAGCCCGCCTTGGAAATCAAGGGATAGGCGCGCCGGACCGCAAGGCATGCCGCGGTCGCAATCGCAACCTTGATGGCATCCCCGATCAGGAACGGAGCCGCCCCGACAGTTGCCTGCCAATAGCTGATCTCGGCCACGACTGCGACCCAGGCATTGCCAATGGCGTACAGGACGACGATCCCGCCAAAGGCAATGGACAGCGCGGCATTGAAAACATTCAGGCGGTTCCAGAACTTCTCGATCAGAAGCCCGATGACAAAGGCCGAAATGGCCCAGCCAAACATGAAACCGCCGGTCACCCCGATCATCACGCCAAAGCCACCGCGCCCACCGGACAAAAGCGGCAAGCCAACAGCAACCAGAACAAGGAACAGAACAATCGAAAGCCCGCCACGACGGGCACCCAGAATGGCCCCGGCCAACATCGGACCAAGTGACTGTGCTGTGACCGGCACACCGGTGACTGGAAGGGTGATTGGCGGAAATAGCCCAAGAACGGCGGTCAGGGCTGCAAACAGGGCGACATAGACAATATCTTTGGTCTTCATGTAACGGTTTCCCATTCCCGTTATAAGGCCGTTCTGCAATCAACCCCTTGCGCAGAATGGCCTCCGTTAACCGGTCCGCCCGACCGGCTCAACGCGATATGGGATAACCGCAAATATCATCGACGCCAAGCAAAATGACACCGGATACTGCGTAGCTCATTTAAGAGAAACGCAATATCCGATATTTTTCAAAACCTTAGGCCTCGCCATCTTCGACAAAGGACTTAAGCCGCATCAGGGCAGATTCCCAACGTCCCGCCACCTGATCAAGATAGGCGCGCGCTTCGGCCAGTTGTTCCGGGCAAAAGGCATATTGGCTTTCGCGCCCGACCCGATGGTTCTGCACAAGCCCTGCCGCCTCAAGCACGCGCAGATGCTTGGTCACGGCCTGCCTGGTCATATCGGCATCATCAGACAACACCGAGATCGAGCGCGGCTTGCCATCGGCCAGACGATCAAAGATCGCCAACCGTGTGGGATCACCCAAAGCGGCAAACATGACGGAAAAATCCTTGTCAGATTTGCCATTGTCCAAATTATTTTCAGCTTTCGACATGTTTCTTGATGTTTTCAAGCTGGAAGCCCCAGCCGTTTGTATTGGCCCGCAACGCATCAGCAATGCGATGGGGTGGTAGATTATCAAATCCGGTTTCGCGCACCTTTACCGATGTCGTGCCGGACGTTTCTTCAAGCCAGAATTCGACAAGGGTTTCGGGTTCCCCACTGTAATCGACTTCGGGGTCAACCGCATAGGGGTGCCATGTGTAGGCGAAATAGGCTGGTTCCTCCATCGCCTTGATCGTTGAATTCCACGGCACATGGGTGAAACCGTCAATGGTGAACATGCCCTTGGAAACTTCGCCCACCGCAAACGGGTCTTCGATATTGATCCCGAACCAAGTGCCGAATTCCTTTGAATCGGTCAGGGCCTTCCACACGCGGGAACGGGATGCTTTGATTTCAATCGACTTCTCAATGGTATTTGACATAACGCAACCTCCTGGTTGCATTTAACCTGCCAGAAGATTTCCGATTATGCAACTAAAAAGTTGCGTATTTGATTTGAACCCAACAAACACAAACGCCCGGCTGTTACCAGCCGGGCGGTGCGTGCTCCCGTCATCCTTGGGTCAGTGCCGCGTTAATGTAACTGGCAAAGCCCGTGCAGCTATCCTTGTATCCCCATATCAGGATGCTGCGGATTGGCGGAGCCCCCCTGTCTCGATGATGAAGTTTTTCACGTCTTCAAGGCCGTCCATCGCCTTGAGATTGGTGAACAGGAACGGACGATCACCGCGCATTTTCTTGGCATCGCGGTCCATCACGCCCAGATCAGCCCCCACCAGCGGTGCCAGATCGGTCTTGTTGATCACCAGCAAATCAGATCGGGTGATGCCCGGGCCACCCTTACGCGGGATTTTGTCGCCTGCCGAAACGTCGATGACGTAAATCGTGATGTCGGCGAGTTCTGGTGAAAAGGTGGCTGACAGGTTGTCGCCGCCCGATTCAATAAAGATTGCCTCAAGCCCGGCATGCTTGGCGGCCATATCTTCGACAGCCGCCAGATTGATCGAGGCATCTTCGCGAATGGCCGTGTGCGGGCAACCACCGGTTTCAACACCGGCAATGCGGTCTGCGGCCAGTGCGCCCGAACGGGTCATGAATTCGGCGTCTTCGCGGGTGTAGATATCGTTTGTGATGGCGGCGATGTTGAACTCATCGCGCATCGCCTTGCACAGCCGTTCCAAAAGGGCGGTCTTGCCCGAACCAACCGGGCCACCAATTCCGATACGAAGGGGAGAGCTCATGATCTAAATAGCCTCGTATATTGGGTTTCGTGTTTCATCGACGTCCAGTCGACCATCGGTGCCGCGGCACCAAGATCGGAAAGTTCAGCCTGCATGGCGTGATCAACAGCAACCGATACTGCACCATCAAGCGACGACAGGGATCTGACACCATCGGTCTGCCCCAGCGGCACCAGACGCACTGCACTGGACACAAGATTTGCCGCCATCGCATGCAAATACGCGGTCAGCGCATCACGCAGCGGTACATCAAACTGGGCTGCGGCAATGCCCACCGCCACCGGATAGGATGGCAAACGATCATCTTCGCGCATGGCACTGGCCCAGCGGGTTATCATCCCATCACCCCAGACCTTTTGCATGGTCGAAACAAAGGCGCGTCCCTGTGCAGTTGCCTCCAACGCCATCTCGGACGTACCACGCCAGCAATCGGCCTCGACCCCGATGTCAAACAGGGCCGCTTCATCACCAGCGCGGGCAGCACGCCATGCGGCACAAAACAGCACCGCATCAATCCGCCCGGCTCCGAATTCCAGAACCCCTTCAACCCAGTTGATCAGGCTATCGGCCGATGTCACCCGGCCGTCTTCGACGGCATATTCCACGCCATGCGAATAGGTATAGGCACCCACCGGGAATGACGGACTTAGCCACGTCATCAACCGCATCAGGCCTGCGGGGTTAAGGGTCAGGTCATCCGTGGTCATGGGAATGCCCGTGGTGATGGCTGTGCTTGTGATCATGCCCGTGATCATGTTCATGATCGTCATGGTCGAAATGATCGTTGCCATGGCTGTGACCATGCGCGCCGCCAAGCCCGTGATAGGCGCCATTCAGCGGATCAAACGGTGCGATTTCGTTTTCCACCACACCGCCAAGGCCCGTGATCATGTCGCGCATCACATGGTCATCAATGATGCGCAGACGCCCGTCATTCAAAACCTGAACCGGGGTGTGCCGGTTGCCGATATGCCAGGCCAGTTTGGCGGTCGCAATCGGACCGGCCGCCGTAATGGTCAGAACCGGCTCCTCGGCTGCGCGGACGACAATCACCCCGCCATCGACAAGGCGCAACCGATCGCCATCCGCCAAACGCACCGCATGCGGCAGATCAAGCAAGAATGGCTCGCCCGCATCATCATGCAGACGAATGCGGCGGCGATGCCGGTCAGAAAAGGCCAGGGTCACCGTGCCGCGCACTTCTGACGTGTCGGCGCGATCAACCGGGATATGTTCAATGGCGTGACGCATGGAGTTCGCTACCACCGATCAGAACAGGAAGTAACGCTGCGCCATCGGCACAACATCAACCGGCTGACAGGTCAGAAGTTCACCATCCGCCGTCACCTGATAGGTTTCCGGATCAACTTCCATCACCGGCAACGCATCGTTCAGCTTCATGTCCTTCTTGCCGATATTACGCGTGTTCGACACGGCCAGAAGTTCCTTCGACAGGCCGAATTCGGCGGCAATACCCGCATCAATGCCCGCTTGCGATACAAACGAGAAGCTCGATTTCGCAAGCGCATTGCCATAGGCACCAAACATCGGACGGTAATGGACCGGCTGCGGCGTCGGGATCGATGCGTTCGGATCGCCCATGGCGGCGGCGGCAATCATGCCGGCCTTGATCACCATGTCGGGCTTGGTGCCAAAGAACATCGGTTTCCAAACCACAAGGTCGGCAATCTTGCCCACTTCGATGGAGCCGACATGCGCCCCAATCCCCTGCGCAATCGCCGGGTTGATGGTGTATTTCGCAACATAACGCTTGGCGCGGAAGTTATCGTTACCCTTGCCAGAATCCTCGGGCAACGCACCGCGCTGCTTTTTCATCTTGTCGGCGGTCTGCCATGTGCGGGTGATGACTTCACCAACACGGCCCATCGCCTGACTGTCTGATGAAATTATCGAAAATGCGCCAAGATCATGCAGGATATCCTCGGCCGCGATGGTTTCGCGGCGAATACGGCTTTCGGCAAATGCGACATCTTCGGGGATCTTCGGATCAAGGTGATGGCAAACCATCAACATGTCCAGATGCTCGTCAATCGTATTGACCGTGAACGGTCGGGTCGGGTTGGTCGAGCTTGGCAATACGTTGGCTTCGCCGCACAGCTTGATGATGTCTGGTGCGTGGCCACCACCGGCACCTTCGGTGTGGAAGGTGTGAATGGTCCGGCCCTTGAACGATGCACGGGTGTGCTCGACAAAGCCGCTTTCATTCAATGTATCGGTATGGATCATGACCTGTACATCAAGGTCATCGGCAACTGACAGGCAGGTATCAATCGCCGCCGGGGTCGTGCCCCAGTCTTCATGAAGCTTCAGGCCGCACGCACCTGCCTTGACCTGCTCAATCAGCGATCCGGGCAGGGTCGCATTGCCCTTGCCAAAGAAACCGATATTCATCGGAATGCCATCAGCTGCCTGCAGCATCCGGGCAATATGCCACGGACCTGGCGTACAGGTTGTGGCGTTCGTGCCCGCCGCCGGGCCGGTACCACCGCCCAGCATGCTGGTCACGCCGGAATAAAGCGCGTCTTCAACCTGCTGCGGGCAGATCCAGTGAATGTGGGCATCAATCCCGCCGGCGGTGATGATGTTGCCTTCACCGGCAATAATCTCGGTGCCCGGACCGATGATGATATCAACACCGGGTTGCACATCCGGGTTTCCGGCCTTGCCGATCCCCGCAATGCGGCCATCGCGGATGCCAATATCGGCCTTGATGATGCCGGTATAATCAAGGATCAGCGCATTGGTGATCACGGTATCAACGGCACCATCAGCACGCGTTGCCTGTGACTGGCCCATGCCATCACGGATCACCTTGCCGCCACCGAATTTGACTTCCTCGCCAAGGGTTGTGAAGTCTTTTTCAACCTCGATGATCAGGTCGGTGTCGGCCAGTCGCACCTTGTCGCCAACAGTCGGGCCAAACATTGCCGCATAGGACGGACGATCAATTTCATAAGCCATTTATTCCATCCCCCCGCTTAAAGCTTGCCGTTGATTTTGGCGTTAAAGCCATAGACCGTGCCGGTACCGGCATATTTCACCAGATTGACTTCGCGCGACTGGCCCGGCTCGAAACGAACTGCGGTACCCGCCGGGATATCAAGGCGAAAGCCACGGGCGGCTTCACGATCAAAATCAAGGCCCGGATTGGTTTCGTAGAAATGATAGTGCGACCCCACCTGCACCGGGCGGTCCCCGGTATTGGCAACGGTGATGGTTTTGGTTTCACGCCCCTCGTTCAGGATGAGGCTGCCTTCCTTGGTAATGATTTCACCTGGAATCATATCAGTAGCCCCCTTAGCGAATTGGTTCATGAACGGTCACAAGCTTCGTCCCGTCGGGGAAGGTCGCTTCTACCTGAATTTCGTGGATCATTTCGGCAATGCCATCCATTACCTGATCGCGCGTGATCACGGTCGCCCCGTCGCGCATCAGATCGGCAACAGATTTGCCATCGCGCGCGCCTTCAACGACATAGTCGGTGATGATCGCGATCGCTTCGGGGTAATTAAGCTTCACCCCCCGTGCAAGGCGATTGCGCGCCACCATGGCGGCGACCGAGACCAGCAGTTTGTCCTTTTCGCGTGGCGTCAGATTCATGCCTGCCTACTCCTTGGCTTCATTTTTTTAAATTTCCCACAAACGCGGCAAGCGTGCGGGAAGCCCCCTTGTTTGATGGCGGAATGTTTTCCACCACGCGCCATACACCCGGCGCAGTTTCATCGGATCGCGCGCCATGAAACGGGCAATCACAATTCCCTTCATCGCGGTCGCGGCACACAACACATCGCGCGCCTCAAGCCCCTCAGATGCCTGCGCCAGACAATCCCGCGCAGCCTCCAAATGATCTTCCGCGCCCTGCCCGACCAGAATGGCGGTCGCATTGGCACGCGCGCCATCAAAGGCCGCTTCGTGATCAAGCATGCGCAACACATCACCTTCCAGATGCAGCGCATCGCGCCAGATCGGGCGACCCTCAATCGAAACATCCCACGCATCACGTGCCAGGCCCGTGGTAAACACCTCGCCGCGCGCAAGGCGGCCAAACACCATCATCTCGCCGGCCATCACCATGCCGCTGCCAGATGCACGCACGGTGGTTTTGCGTTTCAGCCGGGCCTGATCAAACAGGATGCTTTCATGGGGCAACCATTCAAGCCAGCCACCATCGGCGACATCCAGATCAACCGACATTTCGCAATCCGGTCCGACCGACCGGTAAATCTTTTCTGCCGCCTGCGCGGTAAACAGCGCCGATGCGCCTTCTTCGACCTTGCCGGCAAAGGCAAGCTTATCACCGCCAACCATGCCACCCGATGTGGTGACCAGAACAGCCGTCGCCAGATCCCCCGCAACCGGGCGCGGGAACAGGATTTTCATCGGGTCACGGTAATAAAGATGATCAAGGGCTGCATGCCCGCCCTGATGCGCTGCACCCGTGCCCTGACGAAACTTCACCTCGGCCCGGCCATCGGTGATGATGCGGGCGGGCGTTACTGGCGTTTCCATCTCCGCATTCGGAATTGCGGATGTTGTCGGTTCAAGTTTGCGAAGCTGCACAAAGTCACCTGATTAATGCGGCCCACTGACAGGACCTTAATACCAAGGGTCCTAACAGCAAGATGCGGGCCAACCGCCACCCCCCTGCCGATACAGTGAGTTTGGCGGTATTTGGCCCGATTGACAGCATCAAGTTTGCGCAAAATTTTGGCAAATGCCGATCAAACAGTCAGATAGGCACGGACTTTTTCACGATCGAGCGTTTCCTTCGCGCCCGACAAAACAACCTCGCCACGTTCAAGCACGACAATCTCGTCGGCCAGTTCATGGGCGAATTCAAAGTACTGCTCCACCAGCAGGATTGCCATATCACCGCGGTCGGCCAGCTGTTTGATAACGCGCTGAATGTCCTTGATGATGGATGGCTGAATGCCTTCGGTCGGTTCATCCAGCACCAGCAACCGTGGACGGGTGACAAGCGCCCGCCCAATTGCAAGCTGCTGTTGCTGCCCACCCGAAAGGTCGCCACCACGACGGCCCAGCATGTCACGCAGCACCGGGAACAGTTCGAAAATCTCGTCCGGGATATGGCGCAGGGCACGTGGCAAGGCGGCAAAGCCGGTCTCAAGATTTTCCTTCACCGTCAGAAGCGGGAAAATCTCGCGCCCCTGCGGGACAATCGCGATCCCATTGGCCGAGCGACGATAAGACGGATCGCGCGAGATATCCTTGCCTTCCCATTTGATGTTGCCTTCCGTTATCGGGTGCTGACCAACCACGGCCCGCATCAGCGATGTTTTGCCAACCCCGTTACGGCCCAGAACCGCGGTCACCTTGCCGGTTTCAGCACTCAGCGACACCTTGCGCAACGCATGGGACGCGCCATAGAACAGATCAATATTGCTGACATCAAGCATGTTCAACTCCCCTAGCGGCCCAGATAGACTTCAATGACCCGCGGGTCTTTCTGCACGTGATCAAGGCGCCCTTCGGCCAGAACCGATCCTTCGTGAAGCACGGTCACCTTACAATCGAGGTCACGGACGAATTCCATGTCATGTTCAACCACCACGACCGAATATTCCTTGGAAATCGACCGTAAAAGTTTCGCCGTTTCCTCAGTCTCGGAATCGGTCATCCCGGCAACCGGCTCATCGACCAGAAGAAGTTCGGGTTCCTGCATCAACAGCATGCCGATTTCCAGCCACTGTTTCTGCCCGTGCGAAAGATTGGCGGCCATCTCATCACGCTTGTCTTCCAGCATTATGGTGACCAGCGTCTTTTCGATCTTGATCTTTTCCGCATCAGAAAGGCGATGGAACAGGGCCTGAAACACCCCTCGCCCGCCCGAACACGCCAAAAGCAGGTTGTCGAACACCGTATGGCTTTCAAACACTGTCGGCTTCTGGAACTTGCGGCCAATGCCCAGATTGGCAATCTCGGCCTCGTCCAGCTTGGTCAGGTCGATCTCGCTTTTAAACAGGACATCACCGGTATCAGGTCGGGTTTTGCCGGTGATGATATCCATCATGGTTGTCTTGCCCGCCCCGTTCGGGCCGATGATGGCGCGAAGTTCGCCCGGCTCGACATAAAATGACAGGTTGTTGAGTGCGCGGAACCCGTCAAAGGTCACCGACACACCATCGACATAAAGAATGGTTTCCGACCGCGCGGATTTGACCTGTTCCTCGTCCGAGGCATTCTTTTGAATGGCGGCTGCTTCGCTCATGCCTTGCCTCCCTCATTTGCGCGGCGTTTACGCCAGGTCGTGAACAATGATTGCCGATCTGTCGATCCGAATGCCGGGATGGCACCGATCACACCTTTTGGCAGGAACAAGGTCACCGCAATGAACAGCCCACCCAGGAAGAACAGCCAGAAGTCCGGCATCGCCCCGGTAAAGAAGGTCTTGGCATAGTTGACGATAAACGCGCCAAGCACCGCCCCATAAAGCGTGCCACGCCCGCCAACCGCAACCCAGATGACGATTTCAATTGAAAGGGCCGGGGCGAATTCGCCCGGGTTGATGATCCCGACTTGCGGCACATAAAGTGCGCCAGCGATGCCCGCCATCACCGCCGAAACGGTAAAGACAAACAGCTTGTAATATTCAACCCGGTAGCCTGTAAAACGCACGCGACTTTCGGCATCGCGAATGGCAATCAGAACCTTGCCCAGACGCGACTGGGTAATGCCACGCGCCACCGTATAGCAGATGCCAAGAAACACACAGGACGCGACAAATAAACCAGCCCGCGTGCCATCCGATTGCAACGAGTAGCCGAGCAAATCCTTGAAATCGGTCAGACCGTTATTGCCACCAAAGCCCATATCGTTGCGGAAGAAGGCCAGCAACAACGCATAGGTCATGGCCTGCGTGATGATCGAAAGATACACTCCCGTCACCCGCGACCGGAAGGCAAGGAAACCAAACACAAAGGCCAGAAGCCCCGGCACAAACATCGCCATAACGATGGCAAACCAGAACATGTCAAAGCCATACCAGTACCATGGCAATTCCTGCCAGTTCAGGAAGACCATGAAGTCCGGCAGGATCGGATCACCATAAACACCGCGATCGCCGATCTGACGCATCAGATACATGCCCATGGCATACCCGCCGAGCGCAAAGAACGCCCCGTGGCCAAGCGACAAAATCCCGCAGAAACCCCAGATCAGATCGACACTGAGTGCCAGCAGCGCATAGCAAAGATACTTGCCCAGCAGGCTGACCATCCAGGTCGGCACATGGAAGGCGGAGCTTTCGGGCAACAAAAGGTTACTTGCCGGCACCAGAATGGCGGCCGCAATCAGGATACCCAAAAGGATCATCCCGCCGCGGTCTTTCAACAGCCAGCCAATAACCGGTGTCATTTGATACTTTTGACGATAATCGGTCATGGATCAGGCCTCCACCGCGCGACCTTTAAGGGCAAACAGCCCCTTGGGTCGTTTCTGGATAAACAGGATCAGCGCAATCAGGACAAAGATCTTGGCCAGAACCGCACCTGCCATCGGCTCAAGGAACTTGTTGACGATACCAAGGCTGAATGCGCCCAGCACCGTGCCCCAAAGGTTCCCGACCCCGCCAAACACGACAACCATGAAACTGTCGATAATGTAAGTCTGACCAAGGTTCGGGCTGACATTTGAAATCTGGCTGAGCGCCACACCGGCAATGCCTGCAATCCCCGATCCCAGACCAAAGGTAAGCGCATCGACATAGCCGGTGCGAATACCAACCGATCCGGCCATCCGCCGGTTCTGGGTAACGGCGCGCATCTGCAAACCAAACGCGGTATAACGCAGCACGGCTGCAATACCCGCGACCACGATGATGCTAAACAAGATGATCCACAGCCGGTTATAGGTCAGCACCAGACCGGTCGAAAATTCAATCGCGCCACTCATGAAATCAGGTGCGGTGACCTGCTGGTTGGTTGCACCGAAAATCGTTCGAATTGCCTGCTGCAAGACAAGGCTGACACCCCATGTCGCAAGCAGCGTTTCAAGTGGCCGACCATAGAGGAAACGGATCACGGATCGTTCGATCACAACCCCGACCGCACCGGCGACCAAAAAGGCGGCTGGCACTGAAATCACCAATGACCATGCCGACCCGGATGGCAGAATGGACCCAAGCGCCTGCTGCACCATAAAGGTGGTATAGGCACCGATCATGATCATTTCGCCATGCGCCATGTTGATCACGCCCATCACACCAAAGGTGATGGCAAGACCGACCGCCGCAAGAAGCAAAACCGACCCCAGACTGATACCGCGATAGACATCCCCGATCGTCTGCCAGGTCGACAGACGACCTTCGACGGATGCAAGCGCATCCTCTGCGGCCGCAACAACTTCTGGCTCGTAACCTTCTGCCTCGGCACTGGCGACAAATTGCGACAGCACCGCACGGATTTGCGGCGTGGTTTCGCTGGCCAGAACATCAATCGCGCTTAGGCGTTCTTCGGTGGTGTCACCGGCCGCCAGCGCCATGGTGGCCTGCGCCAGTTCCATGCGTGCCAGAAGCGTTTCATCCTCTTCGCGATCAATCGCGCGCAGAAGCAACGGCAGCATCGCCGGATCGCGGGCATCCATGATCTGCTCGACCGCAGCACTTCGGATATTGAGATCCGGGCTAAACAGGTTCAGCGTCGCCAACGCATCGCGCAGCGCACCCCGCAAACGGTTGTTGATCTTGATCTTGGAGAGTTCCTTGGATGAACTTTCACCAACTTCTTCGCCGCTGACGATGTCGATATGTGTAAAGACCTTGCCCTTTTTGGTGGCGATGACGACATGCTCGTCGCTGTCGCGAACATAAAGGTCACCATCAAGCATGGCTTTGAGGATCGGGGCGACACGCGGATCACCGTCCGCTGCCATTTCTTCGATCACCGCGACCTTCTTGGTTGCACTTTTATCATTTAACTGTTCGGCGATGTTTCGCAGTTCTTCGTCGCTAAATGCCTGTGCGCTATTGGGTGTTGCGATCACAAGCAGGGCCAGACACGCGATCATGGCACCCAGTCGAAGGGCGACGTCACGCGTTTTGGCCAATGAGAACGGAGAACGGCGCAGCACTGAAAACATGTCATTGCGCATGATCACCAAACCTTTGAATTCAATATGGAAAATTGGATAAAGAAAACGCGGACAGCAGGCAGGTGCTGATTGCGTTGAAAATGAACAGGCCGGTCGCGTTGCCACGACCGGCCCATCCGAAACCAATTAGTACATCGGTTTTTCACAGTTGCCGCAGACCCACGGATAGGTCCAGTCGGCGGTCAGCTTTGCGCTTTCCGGCAGGAAGTCCGACCATGCATCGCCAACGACGGTGCCTTCGGTTTCCCAAACGATGTCAAACTGGCCATCATCCTGCACTTCGCCGATCAGAACCGGCTTGGACAGGTGGTGGTTGGTGTTCATCACAGCGGTACCGCCGGTCAGGTTTGCAACTTCCTGGCCATACATTGCCTGACGAACCGCATCAACATCGGTGGTGCCAGCCTGCTCAACAGCCTGTTTCCACATGTTAAAGCCGATATAGGTTGCTTCCATCGGGTCGTTGGTTACGCGCGACTCATCACCGATGAAGGCGTGCCATTTTTCGATGAAGGCCGTGTTGGCATCAGACTCAACCGACTGGAAGTAGTTCCAGGCAGCAAGGTGACCAACCAGCGGCGCTGTATCGATACCAGCCAGTTCTTCTTCACCAACCGAGAAGGCAACAACCGGAATGTCTTCGGCTTTGATGCCCTGGTTTGCCAGTTCCTTGTAGAACGGAACGTTCGCGTCACCGTTAATGGTCGAAACCACGGCGGTTTTCTTGCCAGCAGATGCGAATGCTTTCACGTCAGCAACGATCGACTGCCAGTCAGAATGACCGAACGGGGTGTAGTTCTCCATGATGTCTTCATCGGAGATACCCTTGCCGTTCAGGTAAGAACGCAGGATCTTGTTGGTGGTACGCGGATAAACATAGTCGGTACCCAGAAGAACGATACGCTCGGCAGAGCCACCATCTTCGCTCATCAGGTAATCAACAGCCGGAATGGCCTGCTGGTTCGGAGCTGCACCGGTATAGAACACGTTGCGCGAGCTTTCCTCACCTTCGTACTGAACCGGATAGAACAGCATGCTGTTGAGTTCTTCGAAGACCGGCAGAACCGATTTACGCGAAACCGACGTCCAGCAACCGAACACAACAGCAACCTGTTCCTGTTCGATCAGTTCGCGTGCTTTTTCAGCAAACAGCGGCCAGTCAGAAGCCGGGTCAACAACAACGGCTTCGACTTGTTTGCCAAGCAGACCACCGTTCTTGTTCAGGTCATCAACCAGCATCAGAACAGTGTCCTTCAGCGTGGTTTCGGAAATCGCCATCGTCCCGGAAAGAGAGTGCAGCACACCAACTTTGATGGTTTCTGCTGCTTGTGCGGCTGACATTGCCATTGCAGACACTGCCATGGCCCCGGCGCCAATGAGCGCCTGAAGCTTCTTATTCATTTATAGCCTCCACTGAGTTTTTATTGCACCGCCGTTGCACTTGCTAAAACCGTGCCAGACTCAGAGGCCATATCGAATAAAATCGCGAATCGAGGGATTCTCACGCAATAAGAAACCATTTTACAGCTATTTCGGGGAAAATATTTGCGTAAGCCGTGTTTTGAATGACTATTTTTCAATCATTGATTACATTTTGATTAATTTTTGATCATGTTGACGTCAGGGTTTTCACAGCCTATCTGGAGCGCGGAAGTTTCGCCTGCGCTGAGCTTATTGCACCACAATCTGCCCTGTGTCGGCCAGCTTCCCGCCCCGTCGGGAGACCGGCGGGGCGTTTTGATTTCTGGCTGTATTTGTCCGGGATTACTCGGCCGCCTGCAATTCGCGGTCCGGCGCGATCGCGTTAATTGCTGCGCGAATTTGATCACGCAACCAGATCAGACCAACATCCTTGTCTGTCCAAACAGCCCAGTTCATCGTCACCGGCGGGAACGCCACATCAATCGGCATCGGGCAATAAGACAACCCGAATAACGGCGCATACTGGTTGGCAATGCGACACGGCACAGTGGCAATCACGGCACTGTTTCGGGCCGCTGCCAGAAGCGGCATGAAATCAGGTGCCGCCAGAACAACATCAAGTTCGATGCCCATCCCCTGAAGCGCGACGCCAACACACCCGGCGACATTCTCGGTCTGGGACAGAACCGCATGCCGCGATGCCAGATATTGCGCACGCGACATCGGCAGCGGCAAATCCAGAATATCTGGATTAAAACAACAGGCGACTTCCGAGTTGAACAGAACCTCGCCGAAATGGCCTGTGTTGAGTTGGCTTTTGCAGCCAATCGCAAGATCGATCTCGCCGCCATTGATCATTCCATCAACCGTTTCAGATGTAATGGTACGGCTCAAAATCTTGATACCCGGTGCCTGCTGCTGCAAATGCTGCATCAGAACCGGCAACAAAATCATGTCCATTTCACCGGTCACGCCCAACCGGAAAACACGTTGGGCGGATTGCGGATCAAAAGAATCCGTCGCATGAAGGGCGTTTTGTGCCTGCGAAAGGGCGGTGCGCACCGGCCCGGCCAACGCACGGGCTTTTGCTGTCGGCTGCATTTTCTGACCGACACGCACAAACAGATCATCGGCCAGCAACATGCGCAAGGTATTGAGATTGTGGCTCATTGCCGACTGCCCGATGCGCAGTTTCTCGGCCGCCTTGGTCACGCTCATTTCCTGCATCATGGCGTCAAACGCAATCATCAGGTTGAGGTCAAATGACCGTAAATTGAAATGATCAATATTATCCATGACTGGTATCGATTTGATTACTGACTGATCGCACTATAGCCTTTCCCCATCAGCTTACAACCCGCCGGTGCACACCGGCATGATTTGAGGGAAAAGAAAAATGCTATCACGTCGTGATTTGCTCAAAAGCACGCTTGCCGCCGGTGCCGTTGGCGCGATTGGCAGCACCGTCTTTGTGCCACTGGCCGCAAAGGCAAAGGCACCGCTGGTCGGCACTCAGGCACCGGGCTATTACCGTGTCATGGTCGGCGATGTCGAAGTCACCGCCCTTTCTGATGGCGCGGCCCAGTTCCCGATCGCCGATCTTTACGTGAACACCACGCCCGAACAGGCACGCCTGGCCCTTGCCAATGCGTTTCAGGGAACCCCAACCTATCTTTCGGTTAATGCCTATTTGCTGAATTTCGGGGATCGTCTTGTGTTGCTCGATGCGGGCACCAGCGATCTGATGGGACCGGCACTTGGCAAACTTCCGGCCAACATGATTGCCTCGGGCTATCACCCTGATCAGGTCGATGATGTCGTGATTACCCACATTCATCCCGACCATACCGGTGGCCTGACACTGGCTGGCAACAAGGTCTTTGCCAATGCCACGGTGCATGTTCCCGAGGCGGATGCCGCGTTCTGGCTGAGTGCCGAAAACAAGGCGACCGCGCCTGAAGACGCCAAGGCGTTCTTTGATCAGGCGGTCGCGGCCCTGACCCCCTATATCGATAGCGGCAAGCTTGCCAAATACGCACCCGATGCCCCGGCGATCGAAGGCATGGTCAACACCACTTTCCGCCCCGGCCACACGCCGGGCCACAGCGCGCTTTGGATCGAAAGCAAAGGCGAGAAGTTTGTTTATTGGGGCGACATTACCCATGGCGACGTCGTGCAGTTTGATGATCCGAAAATTGCCATCGCCTTTGACGGCGACACCGACATGGCAATCAAATCACGCGAAGCGGCCTTTGCCGAAGCAGTACAGGAAAAGTACCTGGTTGCCGGTTGCCACGTCGCCTTCCCGGGATTTGGTCATGTGCGCGAAGATGCCACGATGTATGACTGGGTGCCGATGAACTATCGCGCTGACGTTTAGGTTGGAATTGATCCCCCATCCCCGCCGACCTTAAAGCAATCCGTCAACGCAAAAGAGCGGTCGTGGTGTACGACCGCTCTTTCCTTTGGATCTTGTCCCTGTCTGCTTATTCCGGCATGCCGGCCCGGATCCACTGACCAAGCTGCGCACGCTCTTCGTCGGTCATTTCCGTCATATTGCCAAGCGGCATGGCCCGACCAATAACCGCCTGTGCCAGAACACGCTGCGCATTGGCTTCGATCTGGGCCAGATCATCAAACATCACGCCTGCCGGGGCTTCGTCAAAGCCCTCGTCACTCGGGTTGGCCGAATGGCAGGTCGAACAACGGGTCTGAACGATGGCCAAGGCATGGTTGGCGGTAATCACGTCTTCATCGGCACGCTTGACCGCGTTCGGATCATAAGATGCAAACATCGCAAGGATCGCCATACCGACCGCAGCCGACGGAAGCTGCCATGCAATCGCCTTGCCGGTGCCGCCAGCATTGCGCGTGTTAAAGAAGTGGCGCACCAACCCGCCGATGATCAGGATCAGACCGACAATCAGCCAGGACTGATCATGGGAAAACAGCATCGAATAGTGATTGCTGATCATCATCAGCAACACCGGAAGCGTCAGGTAGTTGTTATGCGTTGAACGCTGCTTGGCCTGGAGACCCAGTTTCGGATCGGGCTTTTCCCCGGCCATCAGGCTGGCGACGACCTTTTTCTGGTTGGGAATGATGATGCGAAACACATTGGCGGCCATGATCGTACCAATCATCGCACCGACATGGATAAACGCACCGCGCCCGCTGAACACATGGGTAAACAGATAGCTCGCCGCCATGATCAGGATGAACAGCGCGACCGCCAGCGTATCGGTGCGTTTGCCAATCGCGCTTTTGCAGATGATGTCATAGATCACCCAACCGGCAAACAGGCTGCCAAGCCCAATCAGGATCGCATCCATCTTGGTCAGCGCCAGAACGCTTGGGTCGATCAGATAGCTTTCGGCACTCCAGTAATACATGGTGACCAAAAGCGCAAAGCCGGTAATCCAGGTGAAATAGGCCTCGTATTTGAACCAGTGCAGTTCGGGCGGCATGGAACTGGGTGCTACCATCCATTTGTTCACATGATAGAACCCGCCACCATGAACCATCCAGGCTTCGCCATAGACACCTTCATCCATGTCCGGGCGCTTGCGCAAACTCAGGTCAAGCCAGACGAAATAGAACGAAGACCCGATCCAGGCGATGCCCGTAATCAAATGCGCCCAGCGCAGGATCAGATTGATCCAGTCCTGAAACAGAATATCCACGGTGCTTGAAACCTCCGTCTCGCCTGTGCGCGGTTTCCGGCGCGCTGGCAGCCCTGCCTTGATGATGCCCCGGGACGCATGAATGGCTCTGATGGCAGCATTTTGCCCGGGTTTAATTCAGTCGATCTGTAACACAGTCCCCCGACCGCCTCTATTATTTAGGGGTTGAGCATAATCGAAATGACTTTCAAAATAATCTTTAAAATGGCAGAGTGTGGCCGCTAATCTGCACATATAATGACTTAAAACGCCCACCAGAAATCAAGAAACAGCCCTCAGACATCAGGAGCTTCCCGCGCCATGTCCGACTTTGAGGACATCCAGATTTTTGTCCGTGTTGCCGAACTTGGCAACCTTTCTGCTGCCGGGCGCGAATTGCGCCATTCGGCGGCTGTGGTGTCAAACCGGATTGCCCGCCTTGAAGAACGGCTTGGGGTGCGTTTGCTAAACCGCACAACGCGCCGGGTCAACCTGACGACCGAGGGGGATGTTTATTACCGGCACTGCCTGCGCATTCTTTCGGAAATGCAGGAAGCCGAAAACGCCATCGCCAATCAGAAAAACACCACCCGCGGCCCGGTCACGCTGACCTGCCCGGTGGCATTCGGCAACAAGTTTGTCGCCCCGATCATTCCGAAATTCGTTGAACAGAACCCGGATGTGCAAATCCGCCTGCATCTGTCTGATCGGTTGCTGGATCTGTTGCAAGACAAGGTCGATCTTGCCATCCGCATTGCCGAGCTTAAGGAAAGCTCGCTGATTGTCCGCAAGCTGGCCACCAACAAACGCATGCTGGTCGCAAGCCCGGATTATCTCAAAAAGAACGGCGCACCCAAAGTTCCGGCAGACCTTTTGAACCACAATTGCCTGCTGCTGCGCTTCCCGGGATCACAGCAATATCAATGGACCCTGCAAGGACCAAATGATGAACCACCGGTAACCCTGGCCGTCGCTGGTTCGATGGATTCCGATAACAGCGAAGTGTTGACCCGCTGGTGCCTTGACGGGCATGGCATTTCGCTGAAATCCAATTGGGAAGTCGACGAATATCTGCGCGACGGACGCCTTCAACGCGTCCTGCCCGATTACCAGCCACCGTCACATGCGGTCTATACGCTCTATCCGGAAAACCGTTATCTGCCGACGCGGGTCCGCGCCTTTGTCGATTTTCTCGTCTCGGAATTTGGCGGAACACCGCCCTGGGAACGTTAAACAAAAAACGCCCCGGCATCTGCTCGGAGCGTTTTTTGTGTTCGATTTAGACCGGTCTAATTTTTGGCAAGCGCCAGATACCCGCTCAGAACCGCAGCAACGTTTTGCCCAATCACATCATGGGCATAACCACCTTCCATGGTGAACATGGTTTTAAGCCCCATACGCCCGATCATCTGCCCGATCCGGTTGAAATCATCGGTCTGGAGTTTGAAGTCGCAAATCGGTTCGGCTTCGTGCGCATCAACACCAAGAGCCACCACCAGCGCATCGGCCTGCCAGGTCAGAAGTTTCTGCATCGCCTTGGCAAAGCCAGCCCCCCAACCCGCGAAATCCGTACCCGCCGGCAGCGGAATATTCAGGTTGGCACCCTGCCCGTCATTGCGCCCGGTTTCATTGGCATAGCCCATGAAGAACGGGAACTGATGGGTTGGATCGGCATGGATTGAAATCGTCAGAACATCGCCACGCTCATAGAAAATGTCCTGCGCACCGTTGCCGTGGTGGTAGTCGATATCAAGGATGGCGACCTTTTTCGCCCCCTTGGAAATCATGTGCTGGGCTGCGATGGCGGCATTGTTCAAGAAGCAATATCCACCATAACGGTTGGCATGGGCATGATGCCCCGGCGGACGGGTCAGGGCAAAGGAAGCTTCGCCTTCGCTCCAGGTTGCCTCGGCTGCCGATATGACGGTTTGCGCCCCCCAATAGGCCGCCTTCCAGGTGCCTTGGGTGATCGGTGTATCAGATGAAATGGCATACTGCCCCAGACGCGCACTGATATGTTCGGGCCTGCCGCCTGAAAAACCGCCCGTCGGCCAGACATAGGGGAAGGCGTCACCGCTTTTCCCTGCCTTGGTCCATTCGCTCCAGGCGTTTTCCAGAAAATCAATATAGTCCGGCTCATGGATCGCGCGGATCGGGCCGATGCCGTGATCGGTCGGATCGACCAGCTGCGCCTTGATCGCGTGCGCTACGGCATCACGAATGATCGGAATACGCCGGGCATTCTCGAAACATGGCACCATGCGTCCGTGATGCATTTCGCCTGCCCCGTCATGGGCATCGTGGCGCGAATTGAAGAAAACCCGCATGGCACCGCTCTCCTGACTGAAAATCCTGACCGGGTACCATCATGACGCCCGACGCATCCTGTTGCACGCAGAAAGCGGCTATTTCTTGGCGGTATAAAGCAGCTTTTCGATGGTATCGAGGAACACACCCAACTGATTGCGCAGGCTTTCCGACTGATCGGCAAGACGACTGGCCATGTCGCGTGTGGTATCGGCAGCCTCCCCGGTACGCCCGGCCATATCGGAAACCACGGTGATATTGTCGGTGACTTCCTGTGCGCCGCTTGATGCCTGTTCGACATTGCGCGTGATGTTGGTCGACAAGTTCGCCTGAGTTTCGACATTGCCCGAAATCGTGTCCGAACGTGCCGCAAGATCATCGATCACACCTGCAATTTCGCGGATCGAGCCGACCGATTGTTCAATCGCGGTCTGAATGTCCTGAACCTTTTCCTCGATGCTTTCGGTTGCCTTGCTGGTCTGGTTGGCAAGTCCCTTGACCTCGTTGGCAACCACGGCAAAGCCCTTGCCGGCTTCACCGGCGCGCGCAGCCTCGATCGTCGCATTTAGCGCAAGCAAGTTGGTCTGAGCCGCGATGTCGCGGATAAAGCTGACCACTTCAACGATCTCGCCAGCAGCCGCTTCCAGCTGTCCGATACGACCATCGGTTTCCTGGGCAAGGCCGTTGGCACGATTGGCGATCTCAACCGATTCACGTGCCTGTTCGGACACATTGCGGATTGCCTCGTTCAGCTCTTCGGATGCGGCCGAAAGTTCGCTGACATTGGCCGCCGTCTGGCGGGCTGCCGCGGCAACGTTGGTTGAACGTGAACTGGTTTCATGGGCGATGGAATTGGCGTCGCCGGATGCCTCGGAAAGGGCGGATGCGGCATTGGCAATGTCATCAACCGCGGCAAAGGAACCGCTTTTGAATTCACCAAGAATGTCGGCAAACCCGGAAAGTTTCTGTTCAATCGAGGCACTTGCGGCATTAATCCGCTTGGCCGAAGACAGGTAATCCCCGACCAGCCCGGTTTCGACGATGCGCCGGTAATAACGGTTTTCGGAAACCGCCCCCATGGATGCCGCACTTTCGCGCAGGAACGCATCGTTGCGGTCAATCAGCCGGTTGATCGCAATAAACAGTTCGCGCATGTCAGGATGACTGTCGACATTGGTAATACGGGCTTCGTAATCACCATCGGCTGCGGCCAGGACCACGTCCAGTGCCTTTTTGATACCTGATTTTGAACTACCAAACAGCGACATTAGAACCTCAAACCTTGTGTTTCCGGGAACCGCTTTGCGATCCTCTAGAGACTTTGAATAAACTCGTCGTACGACATGCCCATATCAGAAAGCTTCTGTGACAAGGCCTCGGATGCGGCTTTCATGCCATCCTTGCGGTTGGGCAGGCTTTCCTCGATTTTGCGAAGTTCCGCATAGAGAGGAATGATCGTTTCGCTCAAAACCTTTGGATCGGGCACCCGGCGATTGGAATGATATCCAACCACCTTGTGATTGGCGTCAAAGGACGGCGTCACGTGGGCATAGACCCAATAATGATCCCCGTTTCTGGCCATATTCACGACATAGGCAAAAATCTCGTGACCGGATGAAATCCGGTCCCACATAAGCTTGAAAACGCTGCGCGGCATATCCGGATGTCGGATCAGCGCATGCGGCTTCCCCAAAACCTCACCTTCCGAATAATCAGAAAGGCGCAAAAACACCTCATTGGCGTAGGTAATATGCCCTTTGAGATCCGTCTTGCTGACGATCAACTCGTCCGGTTTGAAATGACGTTCCCGCCCGGACGGCTGAATGCCTGAAGGCTTGTCGCTCACCTTTTAAACCCCGATATTTTGTTTTTATTTCCATACGCACCTGCAATTGTAAGCTGCAGGCAGGATGCATTAATCGATTATCATGTAAAAATGATCGTGCGAAGCCAAATATTGGGTTTCCGCACGCTTCTTTCTCAGTAGCTAACAGACTAATCTGGAATTATTATTGGATAAAGTATTATCAGGATGATGAATATTCAACCTCTGCTTGTTATCATCCAAATTGCGCAGACCGACCTTTTGTAAACCGATGAGTTGCAGAAGCCTTGTGCAAAGAATTGCGATCACAAAGGTTGCGCCGGACATGAATTAATCACCTTTGCAGGTATTTCATGTATCATCGTTGCAAACGGGAACCGTCAGGGACACACCGATGTCGAAAGATCTTCGGAATTTTCCATATCGTGTCGTTATTCACGAGAAACATTCCGCCCAAGCTGTGCTGGACTGGCTCGACATCAATGTCATGAGCAAGAACTGGACGATGGGCATTCGGAATATCGAACTCCCGCGCGGCGACCAGAATGCCCCGATTGTCGATATGGTGATCTATTTCAATCGCCGCGAAGATATGGAACGCTTCCGCGACAAGTGGGCCGGTAAAACCCGCGAACACAAGGTCAAGCTGCATGGCTGGCGCGCAGCACTCTATGCCCTGCGGCATCCAAAAACCGAGATGATCGCTTATGAAAAGTCAGACGAACCAAGTCGGCCCAATCCCAAGAAGCCATCCTGACAAACCGTCATAAGAAAAGCCCCGCGCAAGCTAATGCACGGGGCTTCGTCATTTAACCGATCCGGATGGATCGGAAATCCGACTTATTTCGGCAGTTCGGCATCAATGCCTTTGATGTACCAGTCCATGCCAAGAAGCATTTCGTCGGTTGCATCTTCGCCTTCTTTAATGCGCAGTTCGCCCGCCTGATCATAGATCGGACCGGCAAACGGATGGATTTCACCCGAAGCAATTTTGGCTTCGGTTTCTTCGGCCAGTGCTTTCACGTCGTCAGGCATGTTGGTGTAGGGTGCCAACTCAACCATGCCGCTGTCGATACCACCCCAGGTGTCCTGGGATTCCCAAGTACCGTCCATAACTGCTTTGGCACGCGATACATAGTATTTGTCCCAGTTATCAACAATCGCGGTCAGCTGTGCCTTCGGAGCGAACTTGATCATGTCAGACGCCTGACCGAAACCAAGCACGCCACGGTTTTCAGCAACCTGAAGCGGTGCCGGGCTGTCGGTGTGCTGAACCATAATGTCTGCACCCTGGTCAATCAGGGCCTTGGCAGCATCGCCTTCCTTGCCCGGATCATACCAGGTGTTGGCCCAAACAACCTTGACCTGAACGTCCGGGTTGACCGACCACGCACCAAGCATAAAGGAGTTGATGCCACGGACAACTTCCGGGATCGGGAAGGAGCCGACATAACCAACGATGTTCGACTTGGTCATTTTACCGGCGATCACACCAGCAACATAACGGCCTTCATAGAAACGTGCGGCATAGGTGGACAGGTTGTCAGCACGCTTGTAACCGGTTGCATGTTCGAATTTGACATTCGGGAACTGCTTGGCAACTTTTTCGGTCGGGTTCATGAAACCGAACGAGGTGGTGAAGATCAGGTTGTGGCCGGTCTGGGCCATCTGACGGATCACGCGTTCAGCATCGGCACCTTCCGGCACGCTTTCGACATAGCTGGTCGATGCGGCATCGCCGAGTTCAGCTTCGATGGCCTGACGGCCAATGTCGTGACGGTAAGACCAGCCATGGTCACCAATCGGGCCGACATAGATAAAACCGGCCTTAACGTCTTCGGCCTGGGCTGCACCCATGCCGGTTGCGAGGGCACCAACAGCCGCAACGGCGGCAAGTGTGCGCTTCACGAGGCTTGCATTCATAGTTTCAGTCTCCCTGTTAGACACTCAATCAGGATTTATACGTAATTCCTGATCGCAATCAATGACGCGTTCCTGCACAAACCAAATCTCAGACAAACCGGCCAAGCCCTGCCCGGCTTGTGTGAGGTTTGGCAAGTACAGTCTTCCTCCCGTCGTCGGGCCGAAACATCATTTAACGTGTTCCGGTCCCGCAGTTAAGGCCACCAAAACCCTATTGGGCGGCCCTGAACGCCTGACCGATACAGGCCGGCGCATTCAGTCTGATTTTCGCACGGTCGCTTGAAATAATCACCAGCACGATCACAGTCGCCAGATACGGCAACATCGACATGAACTGGCTTGGCACATGAATGCCAGCCCCCTGCGCATGCAACTGCATTACAGAAATCAGGCCAAACATATAGGCCCCGGCAACCAGACGCCCCGGACGCCAGGTGGCAAACACCACCAGCGCCAGCGCGATCCAGCCACGACCGGCTGTCATGTTTTCCGCCCACATCGGCGTGTATGAAAGCGACAGATACGCGCCACCAAGGCCCGCCATCGCGCCGCCAAACATGGTGGCAAGATAGCGAATCTTGATCACCGAATAGCCAATCGCATGCGCCGAATGATGGGAATCCCCAACAGCCTTAAGAATGAGACCCGCACGCGATTTAGACAGGAACCACGCGATGCCAATCACAGCCGCGATTGACAGATAAACCAGAAAATCCTGCCCAAACAGGATCGGGCCGATGATCGGAATGGCACTGATGCCCGGGATCGAAAGGGCTGGCAGCGGATCAATCGCAAAGCCGACAAATCCAGATCCGACAAGTGCTGAAAAACCAACCCCGAAGATCGTAAGCGCAAGACCCGTCGCCACCTGATTGGCCATCAGCGTCAGGGTCAAAAATGCAAAGATCAGCGACATCAATGTGCCCGCCGCAACCGCAGCCAGAATACCAAGAGAAGCCGATCCGCTTGATGCCGTCACCGCAAAACCGGCAATCGCCCCAACCAGCATCATGCCTTCAACACCAAGGTTAAGCACACCGGATTTCTCGGTAATCAGTTCACCCGATGCCGCCAGCAAAAGCGGCGTGGAGGCGGTGATCACGGTCAAGATAAAGGGAACAATCCATTCCATTATGCGGTTCTCCCTTTTGCCGCGATGGAGCCGAAACGAATGCGGTATTTGGTCAAAACATCACTGGCCAGCAGGAAGAACAACAAGATCCCCTGGAAAAGCCCGGTCACAGCATTGGGCAGGCCGAGTGTAATTTGCGCCAGTTCGCCACCAAGATAGGTCAGGGCCATGATCAAACCGCCAAACAGAATGCCAACCGGATGCAAACGCCCAAGGAAGGCCACGATAATCGCGGTAAAGCCATAGCCCGGCGAGATCGATGGCTGAAGCTGCCCGATGGGGCCTGACACCTCAAACAAACCGGCCAGACCGGCCAGCGCACCGCCCAGAAGAAGGGTAAACCAGACCATGCGTTTTTGACGGAACCCGACATGGCGGGCGGCCTGCGGGGCCTTGCCGACAACACGTAGCTGGAACCCGATCACCGATTTTGACAGCAACAACCAACCGGCAATCACGACGAACACGGCAACGGCCGTACCAAGATGCACACGCGATCCTTCAAAAATGATCGGAAGCAAACCGGCATCCGGGAACGGACGGGATTCCGGGAAGTTGAAGCCTTCCGGGTTACGCCAAGGACCATGCACCAGGAAGCTTAGAAACAGCGTTGCAACATAGGTCAGCATCAGGCTGGTCAGAATTTCATTGGCGTTAAAGCGCGTGCGCAGCAATGCCGGGATCGCCCCCCAAAACGCACCGCCCAGCGCGCCCAGCACAAACATGGCCGGCAGCAAAAGCACGCTTTCGCTGTCATGGAAATAAAGTGCCAGCCCCCCGCCGAAAATCGCCCCCATGGTCAACTGGCCTTCAGCCCCGATGTTCCAGACATTGGCCCGGAACCCCATGGCAAGACCGACCGCAATGATGACAAGCGGGGTCGCCTTCACAAACAGCTCGGAGATGCCATAGCTGTTATTGATCGGCAGAATGAAGAACGTATAAAGCGCGTCAAACGGGTTCTTGCCCATAAAGGCAAAGATGATCCCGCCGACGACAAGCGTCATAAGGATTGCCAGAACCGGCGACAGATAAACCATCGCCTGTGAATGCTGGCGACGGGGTTCAAGCCTGACCAACGCGACCTCCCTCTACTTGCGTGTTGTTCGCCGGGGTCGCGTTGCCTTCAAGATCATGAAGCCCCCCCATCAACAGACCAATTTCCTCGATGCTGACATCGGCCATCGGACGCGGTTTGGACATTTTGCCCTCCGCCATCACAACCACCGAGTCACAGATGGCATAAATCTCGTCCAGGTCCTGCGAAATCACCAGAACGGCCGTGCCCTTGGCCGCCAGATCCAGCAATGCCTGATGAATGGCACTGGCCGCCCCGGCATCAACGCCCCAGGTCGGCTGGGAAATCACCAGAACACCCGGGTCCTGCAAAATCTCGCGCCCGACGATAAATTTCTGAAGGTTACCGCCCGAAAGCGATCCGGCCTCTGCCCCCGAACCGGTGGTACGCACATCAAAAGTCTTGATGATGTTATCGGCAAACGACTTGGTCGGGACTTCGCGGATCAACCCACGGGCCGAAAGCGCCATCCGCCGGAATGCGGTCAAAAACCCGTTTTCCGACAGGCTCATGTCCGGTACAGCACCATGTCCGTTGCGTTCTTCGGGAACAAACGTCGCGCCCAGACGACGGCGGCGGCGCGGGCCGAAATGCGCAACCGACTTGCCATCGATCTTGATACTGTCCGGGGCCGCTTGCTGTTCGGTTTCACCGGCAAGGGCACGGAACAGTTCGTTCTGACCGTTCCCGGCAACCCCGGCAACGCCCATGATTTCACCACCGCGGACCTCAAGATTAATGCCCTTAAGGTCGGTGCCAAACTGTTCATCGCTTTCAAGCGACAGATTGGAAACCGCAAGCCGCACATCGCCAAATTCGCGGGATTTACCCCGATCCGGCGCGGTCAGTTTCTGGCCGATCATCATTTCGGCCATCGATTTTGCGGTTTCTTCGCGCGGGTCACAACCGCCAACAACCTTGCCACCGCGCAGCACAGTCGCCTTCTGGCACAGGGCCTTCACTTCATGCAGTTTGTGGCTGATATAAAGGATCGCACAGCCTTCATCGGCCAAACGACGCAGCGTCTCAAACAGCTTTTCGACTTCTTGCGGTGTCAGGACCGAGGTCGGCTCGTCCAGGATCAGAAGTTTCGGGTTCTGCAACAGACAACGCACAATCTCGATGCGCTGACGCTCCCCAACCGACAGCGTGTAAACATGACGATCCGGATCAAGCGGCAGGCCATAGGTTTTTTCGACCTCAAGCACCTGCTTGCGCAGCGCATCCATATCGCGCACGTCATTCATCGCCAGCGCAATGTTTTCAAGAACCGTCATGGTTTCAAACAGCGAGAAATGCTGGAACACCAGACCGATCCCCATTTCGCGCGCATCATGCGGGCTTGCGATCGTGACCGGCTTGCCTTCCCAGATCAGCTCACCCTCATCGGCCTGCAGCACGCCATAGATGATTTTGACAAGCGTACTTTTGCCAGCACCGTTTTCCCCCAACAGCGCATGGATTTCACCAGGCTCGATACGGAAACTGATATCGTCATTGGCCAGACAGCCCGGAAAGGCCTTGGTCACGCCGCGCACTTCCAATTGCGCAGGCCCACCAGCCCCCTTCACGGTATTTGCCCCGGCTTCACCGGTCGTTGACGTCACTGTTGCCACCCCCATTTAGCGATATGTCTTGCATCCAGCACGCGGTTTTACCGCATAACGCATTGCAGTCAAACGGTCTCAATATTCGATCTTGTCGGCTTTGGCATCCCAGGCGGCAAAAACTTCGCGCGCTTCGGGCAAATCGACATGCACAATTGGCAATGAACGATCTTCGATCGGCTTTGCCACCTCATCATACAGAAACTGATCATCAAATCCGATGGCAGCAGCATCTTGGCGGCCATTGGCATAATAGATCTTGTCAAGGCGGGCCCAATAGATCGCAGACAGGCACATCGGGCAAGGTTCGCAACTGGTATAGATTTCACAGCCCGACAGATTGAACGTGCCAAGCTTGGCACAGGCCGCGCGAATGGCGCTGACCTCGGCATGCGCCGTCGGGTCGTTCTGGGATGTCACATTGTTCCATCCTTCTGCAATCACTTCGCCATTACGAACAATGATTGCCCCGAACGGACCACCGCATCCCTCATCCATCTTTTGCCGCGACAAATCCACGGCATGGCGCATATGGCCCTTGGCGTCACACACAGCCAATCTCTCCTCTACGAAACCTCTGGTCCGGTTGCCCGAACCGCCTGACAGGCCGTCATTGCGCGGCCCTTTATCATTAATGCCACCTTCAATGAAGGTGTTTCACTCAACCTAACCCGTCTGATGCGGATTTTGGCGTTTGCGTCTGCGCCATCTGTGCTTCGCGCACCGATAACACCTGTGCGGCAACCGATGCCGCGATCACCACCGGCTGTTTGCCGGTAATGCCTTGAATTCCAATCGGAGTGGTCAAACGACCGATTTCAACCGGGCTCAACCCCCGATCAGAAAGACGTCGGATAAAGCGTGCACGCTTGGTTTGGCTACCGATCATGCCAACAAAACCAAGATCATCGCGCACCAAAGCCGCCCGGCAGATCTCGAAATCAAGCGCATGGTTGTGCGTTAAGATCAAAACATGCGCCCCGGCCGGGATATCAGCGACCTCAGTCTCGGGCTTATCACTTTGACAAACCTGAACGTTTTCGCCTTCAACACCTGCCAGAAACTCATCACGCGAATCGATCAGGTGAATATCAAACGGAAGCGGCGCCAAGGCCTGCACAACCGCCTTGCCAACATGCCCGGCACCAAAAATCCACATTGGCGTGCGCGCGTCATCAAGGCGCAAACAAAGCGTTTCCACCCCGTTTAACGTAACAATCCCGCCACGCGCGCTCCCAAAACTGCCTGATAACATCTTGGCATGCGCGCCACTTACGCGCCCGATGTCGCTGCAATCGGTCGGTACGGTCACCCAATGGCCATCGGCACGGATTGGTGCGGTTTCGATTTCTTGCAAAACCGTGCGCAGCGTTTCTTTCTCCACACCGCGCAACAGATGAAAACCAACCTCGACCGAGCCACCACAACATTGTCCAAGACCGGGACCAAGCGGAAACCGGGCGATCTCGGCAACGGCCATCTTGTCAGCACCCGCGTCAAAACCTTCGCGCACCCGGCGTGTGACCTGATGTTCAAGGTTGCCTCCACCAATCGTGCCCGAAATCGCATCCGGCGTAATCAGCATAAAGGCGCCGACTTCCCGCGGTGTCGATCCGCGAATGGCCGCAACACTGACCAGCATCACCGGACCTGGTTCGGACAACAGCCTGATATGATCGCGCCGCGACAGGGTCATGACCTATTCCCCCGCCATTGAATGGGCTGCATCGGCCGAATGCGCGTTCTCGATCATGCGCTTGGCGCAATCGGCCACGGCATGCAAAACCGCCTCGGGCGTTGCCGGGGAATCAAGGGCCGGGACAACCTTGTGATTGGCAACCGATGCCACCGCATCGGCAATCGCCCGATGCACGGAAATCGCCAGCATCAAGGGTGGCTCACCAACCGCCTTGGACCGGTGAATGGTTTTTTCAACGTTTCGTCCGGACGACCACAGCTCCATGCGGAAATCTTCCGGTCGATCCGAACATGCAGGGATTTTATAGGTCGACGGCGCATGGGTGCGCAGACTGCCCTTGTCGTCCCACCAAAGTTCCTCGGAGGTCAGCCAGCCCATCCCCTGAATGAAGCCACCCTCAATCTGGCCAAGATCAATCGCCGGGTTCAGCGACCGTCCGACATCATGAATGATATCAACGCGCGTGACCTTGTATTCGCCGGTCAGGGTATCAATCAAAACTTCGGAACACGCCATGCCATAGGCAAAGTAATAAAACGGCCGTCCCGATGCGCTTTCGCGGTCATAATGAATTTTCGGTGTGGCGTAATAGCCCGTGGCCGACAGCGACACGCGCGCCAGATAGGCCTGCTTGATCAGATCGGCAAAGGCCAGCTCTTCCTTGTCGCCGACAATGATCTTGCCCGGCACAAAGCGCACCGCACTTTCCGCCACACCATATTTCTCGGCGGCAAAGGCAATCAGCCGGTTCTTGATCGTCATCGCCGCATCACGTGACGCCATGCCGTTCATATCCGCCCCGCTGGAGGCCGCGGTTGCAGATGTGTTGGGGACCTTGCCGGTGTTGGTGGGCGTGATCTTGATCTGATCGAGATCGATCTGGAATTCCTCGGCCACGACCTGGGCGACCTTGATAAACAGGCCCTGCCCCATCTCGGTCCCGCCATGGTTCAGATGCACCGACCCATCCTGATAAACATGGATCAGCGCACCCGCCTGGTTCAGGAAGGTGGTGGTAAAGGAAATCCCGAATTTCACCGGCGTCAGCGAGAGCCCCTTTTTCAAAACCGGGCTTTCGGCATTGAACGCCGTAATCTCGTTGCGGCGCTTGCGATAGTCGCTGGCTTTCAGGATATCGTCGGTCAGCTCCGAAAGGACATTGTCTTCGACCACCATGTGGTATGGCGTCGTGTTGCGATCCTTGGTGTCGTAATAGTTGGCAATGCGCACATCCAACGGATCACGCCCGACAGTCATGGCGATCTCATCAATGATGCGTTCAATCGCGACCATGCCCTGCGGCCCGCCAAAACCACGAAACGCCGTATTGGACACAAGATTGGTTTTGCAGCGGTACGACCGGATTTCGACGTCGCCAAGGTAATAGGCATTGTCGGTATGGAACATCGCCCGATCGGCAATCGCGGCTGACAAATCAGCCGAAAAGCCGCAGTTGGCCGCGTATTGAAGATCAAGGCCGCAAATCCGCCCGTCATCATCAAAGCCGACATCGTAATCGACAATGAAATCATGGCGCTTGCCGGTCATGACCATGTCGTCATCACGATCCAGACGGAACTTGGCTGGACGTCCGGTTTTGGTTGCAACGATGGCGGCCAGTGCCGCCCATTGCATCGCCTGCGTTTCCTTGCCGCCAAAGCCCCCGCCCATGCGGCGCACCTCGACCGTGACCGCGTTGGCCGGACGGCCCAGCACATTGGCAATATTATGCTGCACTTCCGATGGATGCTGGGTGGAGCAATGCAGCAACACATCACCATCCTCACCCGGAATGGCAAAGCTGATATGGCCTTCAAGGTAAAAATGGTCCTGCCCGCCAATCTCCATCCGCCCGGCATGGCGATGTTTGGCGCGTGCCAATGCCGATTTGGCATCGCCCTGCTTCATCACATGCGGCGGTGCGACGAAAAGCTGCTTTTCCAGCGCCACGGCAACATCCAGAACCGCTGGCAGTTCTTCATATTCAATCTCGGCCAACTTGGCGGCCGCGCGCGCCTGTGCCCGGGTTTCCGCCGCCACGCAAAAGACCGGCTGGCCATAAAACTGCACGATGCCATCGGGCAGAACCGGTTCATCATGGGTATGCGCTGGCGAAACGTCATTGACGCCGGGGATATCATCGGCGGTCAGAACACACACCACACCGGGGGCAGAGCGGACCTTGGACAGATCCATTTTGGTGATCTTGCCATGTGCGATGCTTGATGCGCCCGGTGCAAGATGAAGCGTTCCAAACGGCTCGTTGATGTCATCAATATAAACCGCCTCACCCGCCACATGTTTCGGGCCGCTGTCATGTTTGGGACTGGATCGCACACCACCGCTCAGTCCCGCGGTCGGTGCAATCACCTCGTCCATATCGGCTTTCAAAGCTTGATCAGACATGGGCCGCCTCCTTGCCAACAAGGCGGGTGGCAACGTCCGGCGCATTGGTTTCGATAAACAGCTTGGTTAAAAGGTTCTGCGCCACCAGCATGCGATATTCCTTCGATGCCCGCATATCGGTCATCGGTTCAAACTCGCTGGCCAATGCCATTTGGGCCGCATTAAGGTTGGCTTCATTCCAATCCTTGCCGACCAGGGCCGCTTCGCACTTTTTCGCACGCATCGGTGTGCCTGCCATGCCGCCAAAGGCTGCACGGAATTCCGAAACCTTGCCATCATCAATCTTGATCGCAAAGGCCCCGAGAACGGCGGTGATATCCTGATCAAACCGTTTGGAGATTTTATAAGCCTTGAACACCAATCCGCTGTGCGGTTTGGGCACAATCACGCTTTCAACAAACTCGCCCGCTACCCGGTCCTGTTTGCCATAGGTGATAAAGAATTCTTCGAGCGGCACTTCACGACGCACATCGCCCATGCGCAGCACGATCTTGGCCCCCAGGGCAATCAAGGCTGGCGGCGTATCGCCAATCGGCGATCCGTTGGCAATATTGCCACCCACGGTCCCGGCATTGCGGATTTGTCTTGAGCCAATCCGGCGCACCAATTCACCAACATCGGCGGCCACCCGACCCAGCGCCGCGTGCGCCCGGCTATAGGTCACACCGGCCCCGATAATCAGCGCATCTTCGGTTTCATAAACCGATTGGATATCGGCAACGTCGCCAATGTAAATGATCGGATCCAGACGCTTGAGCATCTTGGTCACCCAAAGACCAACATCCGTCCCCCCGGCCAGAACCGTGGCATCCGGGTGCGCCACCAAAAGGGCGGCCAATTCATCAGACGTGCGCGGTGCGAAATAACGCCCGGCGGGATGTTCAAGCGCCAGCGTGCCTTCGCCTTCGACCATCGCAGTCAATTTGGCGGCAATATCCGCCCGGCGTTTTTGCTCCACGCTATCATTGGCAGCGACACCACCGGCCTTGCGCGCGGCCTCGATAATCGGGCCATAGCCGGTGCAACGACACAGGTTCCCGGCAAGCGCATCATTGATCGTACCACGGTCATCCTCGCCACCATCCAGCCACAGCTGATACAGGCTCATGACAAAGCCCGGCGTGCAGAAACCGCATTGCGATCCGTGGGTATCGACCATCGCCTGCTGCACCGGATGCAGGGTACCGTCCGTCGATTTAAGATGCTCCACCGTCAAAAGCTGCTTGCCATCAAGGGTTGGCACGAACTGGATGCAGGCATTGACCGTGCGATACGCCATGCCGCCCTTGCCATCCGGTTCGCCCAGCACAACCGTGCAGGCCCCGCAATCACCCTCGGCACAGCCTTCCTTGGTTCCGGACTTGCGCTCGGCCAGGCGCAGATATTCAAGAACCGTCATCTGCGGATCAATATCGCGCAGCCTGCGTTCCTCGTCGCCGAGCAAAAAACGGATATCAGAACGGAAGGATCCGGTCGCACTTGCCATGTCTGTCCTCAGCTACCGCGATAGGTGGAATAGCCGAACGGCGACAGCAACAGCGGCACATGGTAATGCGCCTGCCCATCAGAAATGCCGAACCGGATCACGACCTGATCGAGGAATTTCGGATCGGGAAGCTCCGTACCGCTGGCATCAAAGTAATCACCGGCATGGAAAACAAGCTGATACTGGCCGGGTTTGAAAGAGGCCCCCTCAAGCATCGGGCCTTCGGTGCGGCCATCGGCATTGGTCACGGCTTCGGCAACCATGTCATCATGGCCGTTGCCAAAGCGATGCAGCTCAATGCGGATTCCGGCGGCCGGGCAGCCTTTTGCCGTATCCAGTACATGGGTGGTCAGTCGTCCCATGCCGGGCCTCCTCTCTGAATGTACGATCTCTATTCATTTTCGGTGGTCTCTCGCTTCTCCCCGTGGTCGGCATTCTGTTTGTGTTTTTGTGCCGAACCATTTTTTAAGCGATTTAAAAAGGGTCGCATTAGGACCCACCCTCGGGAAAGAGGGGATAACGTGAAACTATATCAACAAATCTTTGAAAAACGAAGACAACAGTTTCAGGCATTATGAACGGAAACACAGGAAAAACGCCGTGAAAGACCGCGAAAAACGTGGCCCCGATCTGATCCCGTCCAGGAACATTATCAAAACAGCCTTGATAGTGCGGCACGTCGTTGGCCCAGCATCCGCAGGTTTCTTTCTTGCTGCGCTGCGGCCGATGGTTAATGCTACACCAAACAGGCCCGACAACAAAGCCGGGCGTACGGGATCAATCCCACAGAATTCAGGAGAAGGTTCGCATGAACGACCAGACATATGCGCGTGATTTGATTGGTTATGGTGAAAACCCGCCCAAGGCCAACTGGCCGAACAAGGCGCGCGTTGCTGTTCAGTTCGTGCTGAATTACGAAGAAGGCGGCGAAAACTGCATCCTGCATGGCGATCGCGCGTCCGAAGCCTTCCTGTCGGAAATCATCGGTGCTGACATGCGCGAAGGTGTCCGCCATATGAGCATGGAGTCGATCTATGAATATGGCTCGCGCGTTGGCGTCTGGCGCATTCTGAACCTGTTTCGCGAACGTCAGATCCCGATTACCATCTTTGCCGTTGCCATGGCGCTGGCCCGCCATCCCAGGGTCGGCGAAGTCGCCATGAAGGACGGTCACGAGATCTGCTCGCACGGCTATCGCTGGATTGATTATCAATACATACCAGAAGATCAGGAACGCGAACACCTTCACAAGGCGATCGAGATCATCAAAAACGTCACCGGCGAACGTCCGCTGGGTTGGTATACCGGCCGCACCAGCCCCAACACCCGCCGTCTGGTGGCTGAGGAAGGTGGCTTCCTCTATGACGCCGATGATTACAGTGACGAACTCCCGTTCTGGAGCACCCAGACAGAAACCCCGCACCTGATCGTGCCCTACACCCTTGATGCCAACGACATGCGCTTTGCCGCCATGCAGGGCTTCAATTCCGGCGAACAGTATTTCCAATATCTCAAGGACAGCTTCGACACCCTTTATGAAGAAGGAACCGAAACCCCGCGCATGATGTCGATCGGCCTGCATTGCCGTCTGGTCGGGCGTCCGGGCCGTTTCGCAGCGCTCAAGCGCTTTGTCGATTATGTCCAGAGCCACGATAATGTCTGGTTTGCCCGCCGGATTGATATCGCCCGTCACTGGCGCGAACATCACCCGTTTGGCGGCGAATAAATAAACACAAGGTCCCAATGACAGAAACCACCCAATCCCTGTTTGAAACCCGCCCGCCCAGCACACTCGCCGAGAGCGCGTTCGTGTCGCTTTATGGCTGGGTTTACGAACATTCTCCGTGGGTCGCCCATCAGCTTTATGAACGCGGCATCGCCAAAAACCTCGATGACCCTGCGGCCCTTGCCGATGCCATGGCGGCCATCGTCAATGGCGCGGTTGATGACGACAAACTCTCGCTTCTGCGCGCCCACCCCGATCTTGCGGGCAAGCTTGCGCTGGCCGATTTGACCGAGTCATCACAAAGCGAACAAAAGGGTGCCGGGCTTGATCAATGCACACAAGGTGAACTTGCCCGCTTTACCGAACTTAATGATCTCTATAAACAGAAGTTCGGCTTTCCGTTCATCTTTGCCGTCAAGGGTTTCCATCGCACCGATATTCTCGAAGCGTTCGAGCGGCGCGTGAAAAACGACCCGGAAACCGAATTCAATGAGGCGATCGCACAGGTTCACCGCATTGCCAAATTGCGGCTCGAAGCGCTGTAGGGTTAACCACAGCACCACGAGCAGCAAACACCTGTGACCGCCAGATAATAAACGACCATTTCAGGATAAAAAGACCATGAGCCATCAGGAAAACACCGACGCACCGGAATTTGCACGGCGCTTTGTCAATCTGGCCGACGAACGTCTGGGCGCAGAAGCAATCTTTGCGACCGACGACTTCTTCGCCGACAAGCAGCGCATGCTGCAAACCGCCGACGCGGTGTTTTATCCTGACCGCTATGACGATCACGGCAAATGGATGGATGGCTGGGAAAGCCGCCGCAAACGGGTCGAAGGCCATGATTATTGCGTGGTCCGTCTGGCAACATCGGGCCGCATTTACGGTGTCGATATCGATACCAGCCACTTCACCGGCAACTTCCCGCCGGCCGCATCGCTTGAAGGCTGCTATTGCCCAAGTGGCGATCCGACCGGCGACACCAAATGGCATGAAATCGTTGCTCCCATGGGCCTTGGTGCCAGTGCGCATCACTATGCCGACGTCACGTCGGAGGCGATCTATACCCATGTGCGCCTGCATATCTATCCCGATGGGGGTGTCGCACGTCTGCGCGTTTATGGTCGTCCGAACCGCGACTGGACGGAAATGGCTGCCAAGGGCGAACAGGTCGATCTGGCCGCCATGATCAATGGCGGTGTGGTTGTTGGCTGGTCGGATGCCCATTACGGCAACCCGAATGCCATTCTGGCCCCGGGTCGCGGGGTTAATATGGGCGATGGCTGGGAAACCCGTCGTCGTCGCGAACCGGGCAATGAATGGCTGATTGTCGAACTGGGCCACCCGGGCGAAATCGAAAAAATCATCGTCGACACCTGCCACTTCAAGGGCAACTATCCCGACCGCGTTTCCATTCAGGGTGCGTTTGTCGACGGCGAAAAGGACAAGTCGCTGCGTGCACGTTCGATGTTCTGGTCGACCATCCTGCCTGAAAGCAAAATGCAGGCAGACCATATCCACGAATTCGATACATCCGCACTTACCGTCAATGGTCCGGTGACCCACCTTCGTGTCAACTCGATCCCCGATGGCGGCATCAGCCGTTTGCGCATTCTCGGAAAACCGACCAAGTAACGGGGCAGGGTCATGCAGCTTCCCATCGAATATCTGACCCCTGATGCCTTCGCCCCGTTTGGCGAGGTGATCTCGACCACCACCGCACGCGATACCTACAAGATCAATCAGGGCACAACGACCCGGTTTCATGATATCTCGCGCGTTGATGTCGGGGATGAGGGCGGCGCCCCGATCATCAGCATCTTTCGCGGCACGCCGCGTCCAAAGCCTATTGAAATCAAGATGATGGAACGCCACCCGCTGGGCTCGCAGGCCTTCATCCCGCTTGCGGGTCAGAAGTTCCTGATTGTCGTCGCGTCGGGCACTGAAACGCCAAAACCCGAAGACCTGCGCGCGTTTCTTTCTGATGGCACACAAGGTGTTACCTACGCCAAAAACGTCTGGCATCACCCGTTGCTCGTGCTTGAAGAAGACAGCGATTTTCTGATCGTGGATCGCAGCGGTCCCGGCAACAACCTCAATGAAGTCGACCTGCCGCTGGTCGATGGCGAGGTCATCACCCTTGATTGGGCATAACCCGCCTTAAGCAGAAATCAGACAAAGACCTTGCAGGTAGCTGTGCAAATCGGCGCTGTTACCTGCAACATACCCTGCCCCGGCATCGCGCAGAATGTCGGCATCCGCATCGCTGCGATGCGCCCCGCCCAAAAACCCGACAGACTGCATGCCTGCTGCCTTGGCTGCCACGATGCCGGATGGGCTGTCTTCGATCACCAGACAATGTCCTGGCATCCAGCCGCACGAACTGGCCGCCAGCAGGAAAACGTCCGGTGCCGGTTTGCCGCGCGCCACTTGCTCTGCGGAAAACACCCGATCTTCGAAGAAGCCTTCAAGACTTGTAAGACGCAAACATTTATCGAGCCGCGCCAGATCACTGCCCGACGCCAAGGCAATCGGCACTGACAGCTTGGTCAAAAGGTCCGGAATACCGGCAATCGCCCGGAGATGGGTCTCAAAGGTTCGGGCCAGCTCCGCTTCGCACCGTTCCTGATAGGAAACTGCATCAATATCGGCAGAAAACCGGGTATTGAGCGCGGCAATCATCTCGCCATAGGTCACGCCGCCAAAATCACGCGCCAATTCGCTTGCCGTGATCTTAACGCCATAATCTGGCAACAGCTTTTCGTCGACAGCAAAAGACAAAATCTCGCTATCGATCAGAACACCGTCACAATCAAAGATGATGTGCTGGATCATGCAAACCTACTGCGCCGGGGCCGCCGCCCCGCCATTCAGGTCCAATGCCAACAAGCGCTTCTGAATGGTCTGCGACAGAACCGGGCCAGCCCCCGCCTCCAATGCGCGCTGGTAGGCCGCGCGGGCCATTTCAGTCTTGCCCATCGCCAGCGCATTATCGGCGAAATGCGCGATATGCTCGGCTGTTGGCATTGCCTTGTTGGCACGGATAAAGACTTCTTCGGCTTCCTGATAACGGCCTTGTCGATACAGGATCAGGCCATAGGTATCGAGCGCACCGGCATCATCCGGGGCCACCTGCAAGGCTTGCTTTGACAGGCGTTCGGCTTCCTGCAGGTTTTCGCCCCGCACCGCATAATGATAGGCCAGCCAGTTCGCCGCCCCCATATTGCCCTGCCCTGCCGCCTGATAGGCCTCGGCCGTCATGGTATCGCGGTAAGATGTGATCACGCTTTCAATCGCACTTTGATCAAGCCCATCCACCCAGGTCAGCCCGACCCGCACCGCCTTGCACCCTTGTGCATTGGCCTGCTGGCACATGGCAACCGCTTCCTCGACTGCGCCAATCACCGTGGCATTCGGCCCGGCGGCATATTCCTTGCCCGCCGCATCGCGCGCCATGGCCTTGAAATCAATCATCGCCCGATAACGGTCATCAACCTTTTGCTCGGTGGGCGCAGCAAACATATCCTGCGCCTCCCACTTCGGCGCAGTTTCCCCACAGGCGGCAAGACCCAAAAGCAAACCCAAACCAAGAAAAGGCGCAAAAGCACGAACAGATGAAATAACGCGATGGGACAAGGCGAACGTTCCCTGCTTGATGAAAACCAGACCAGAACCTTAGCGGTTTTGCGTAAGACAGATATTAACAAAGCACGACAAATTCACAGCCGGAACTTGACATGAATACTACTGGGTAGCACCATCTATCCAACAAAGGAGAACATCAATGACCGTGAAGTCGTCTATTTCTCTGACAGATAGCCAAAACGCCTTTGCCCGCGAACTGGTCGCACAGGGAAAATATCCCAGTGTTAGCGCCGTGCTGCAGCAGGGCCTTGAGTTACTGCGCCATAAATCCGAAACCGATTCTCTTGAGACCGAGGCGCTTAGACAGATCATTACAGCGCGGCGCGAAGGTAAGTTCGTCTCGAACACAGAGATGAAAAACCAGATTTCAGCAATCGCGACCAAGAAACGTGCATCGCATGACCTATGAGGTCATCTATTCGGCAGATGCCGAACGTGACTTTGACCTGATTTTCGACTTTCTGTTTGAAAGCTATGTCGGCTTTGGTGAAAACCCCGACAGTGCCGTTTCCCACGCTCAGCAGCGCCTTCTCGATATTCATAGCGACATCGAAAAACTCGGCAACACCCCTTTTTGCGGCACCTTGCATGACGCAATATTACCCGGACTTCGTCACGTAACACTCGGCCGCGCCATTGTCTGGTTTGACGTGCCTGAGGACGCACAAACAGTCCGCATCCTCGCCATCTTCTTTGGCGGTCAGGATCACGTACGCCATATGCTTGCCAGACTGTTACAATAGTCAGATTTCAAAAGAAAAAGCCGCCGGGATCATCAATCCTCGGCGGCTTTAACAAGCTGGCGTCAAACGCCAATATCAGGGCAACAAGCCTGCGGCTTTACGCGCGGCGTTCTGCGATCATCTTTTTGATTTCGGTGATCGCAAGCGCCGGGTTCAGGCCTTTCGGGCAGGTGTTGGTGCAGTTCATGATCGTGTGGCAACGATACAGGCGGAACGGATCTTCGAGTGCGTCGAGACGTTCACCGGTATATTCGTCACGCGAATCTGCCAACCAGCGATATGCCTGCAACAGAACAGCCGGGCCGAGGTAACGGTCGGAGTTCCACCAATAAGACGGGCACGCAGTCGAGCAGGAGAAGCACAGAATGCATTCCCAAAGACCATCAAGCTTCGCACGTTCTTCACGCGACTGCAGACGTTCGCCATCCGGCGGGGTCGGGCTGTCGGCCTTAAGCCACGGCTCGATCGAGGCGAGCTGCGCATAAGGCTGGGACAGATCCGGCACCAGATCCTTGACCACCGGCATATGCGGCAGCGGATAGATCTTGACTTCGCCCTTGATGTCTTCGATCGGCTTGAGACACGCAAGCGTGTTACGGCCATCGATGTTCATCGCGCACGAACCGCAAATGCCTTCACGGCAAGAACGGCGGAAAGTAAGCGTCGCGTCGATCTCGTTCTTGATCTTGATCAGCGCGTCGAGAACCATCGGCCCGCACTTGTCGAGGTCGATGTCATAGGTGTCGGTACGCGGGTTGTCGCCACTGTCCGGGTCAAAACGGTAAATCTTGAACGCACGGACATTCTTCGCGTCAGCCGGCGCAGAGAACGTTTTGCCCTCTTTGACGACCGAATTGGCGGGAAGATTGAATTCTACCATCTCTCAAATCCTCTCTTGCCGCGCCTTAATAGACGCGCTCTTTCGGCTCGATATACGACACTTCATCGGTAAGGGTGAAGTTGTTGACCGGACGATAGGTCAGATCAACGCCATAGCCCTTCTCGGTGTCGACCGTCGCAATCGTGTGCTTCATCCAGACTTCGTCATCACGTTTCGGGAAATCTTCGTGGGCATGTGCACCACGCGATTCATGACGCGCTTCTGCCGAATTCATGGTTGCAGCGGCACAGGTCATCAGGTTCTCAAGCTCGAGAGTCTCGACCAGGTCCGAGTTCCAGATGAGGGAGCGATCCGAAACACCGACGTCGGGAAGCGTCTTGGCGGTTTCAGAGAGCTTGTCCTTGCCTTCTTTAAGGATTTCCGAGGTCCGGAACACGCCGCAGTTACCCTGCATAACGCGCTGCATTTCCAGACGGATATCAGCCGTCGGACGCGAACCTTTTGCCCAACGCAGACGGTCAAAGCGTGCAATCGCCTCGTCGCCATCGGTGGTTTTAAGCTCCTTGAAGGATGCCTTGGAATCGACCACTTCAGCGGCATGCATGCCGCAGGCACGGCCAAACACAACAAGATCAAGCAGCGAGTTCGTACCCAGACGGTTTGCACCGTGAACCGAAACGCAGGCTGCTTCACCAGCGGCCATCAGGCCCGGAACAATCGCGTTCGGGTCTTTGGCGGTCGGGCGCAGAACCTCGCCCTTATAGTTGGTCGGGATACCGCCCATGTTGTAATGGACCGTCGGCAGGACCGGGATCGGTTCCTTGGTCGCATCAACACCGGCAAAGATTTTCGCGGTTTCGGTAATACCCGGCAGACGTTCCCACAGCACTTCCGAACCAAGATGTTCAAGGTGCAGGTGGATGTATTCGCCGTGTTCGCCAACACCACGACCGTCACGGATTTCCTGTGCCATACCACGCGACACAACGTCACGCGATGCAAGGTCCTTAACGGTCGGCGCATAACGTTCCATGAAACGCTCGCCTTCGGAGTTGGTCAGATAACCACCTTCACCACGGGCACCCTCGGTAATCAGGCAGCCTGAACCGTAAATGCCGGTCGGGTGGAACTGAACGAATTCCATATCCTGAAGGCCAAGGCCCGCACGGGCCACCATGCCATGACCGTCACCGGTGCAAGTATGGGCCGAGGTGCAGCTAAAGAACGCACGGCCATAACCGCCAGATGCCAGAATGACCATCTTGGCGTTAAAGCGATGCAGCTCACCGGTATCGAGATCCCAGGCCACCAGACCTTTGCACGAACCGTCTTTGTCCATGATCAGATCAAGGGCGATATATTCGACAAAGAATTCCGCTTTGTGCTTCAGGCACTGCTGATAGAGCGTGTGCAGCATGGCGTGACCGGTACGGTCAGCTGCGGCACATGCACGTTCAACCGGCGCCTTACCGTGGTCACGGGTGTGGCCACCGAACGGACGCTGATAGATTTTGCCATCTTCGGTCCGCGAGAACGGCATGCCGTAATGTTCAAGTTCATGAACCGCCGGAACGGCGTTACGGCACATATATTCGATCGCGTCCTGGTCACCGAGCCAGTCCGAACCCTTGACGGTGTCATACATATGCCACTGCCAGTGATCCTCGGACATGTTGCCAAGCGATGCACCGATACCGCCCTGGGCAGCAACGGTGTGCGAACGGGTCGGGAAGACCTTGGTGATACATGCGGTTTTAAGGCCGGCTTCAACCGTACCCAGTGTCGCGCGCAAACCCGCGCCACCCGCACCCATAACAACGACGTCGTAGTTATGGTCGATAATTTTATAAGATTCACTCATTGGCTCAGGCTCCGGCAAAAACGATACGCAGGACTGATACGATGGCCGCCACAGACAAGAACGCTGCGACCGCCTTGATCAGCATCAGCGAGATCACTTCTGCTTTACGGTTATGCACATAATCTTCGATCACAACCTGCAGGCCGTGCGTGAAATGCACGGCAACGCTGACGATCATCAGGATCATCATGGTTGAATGGAAATACGAGCTCAACCAAGCGTGAACGGCATCGTAATTCGCCGTGTGCCCGGCAAGTATAGAAACAATGAACCAGATGCCGAGCGGAAGGTTTGCAGCAGCCGTAACGCGCTGGGTCCACCAGTGCGAAGAGCCACTTTTGGCAGAACCGAGACCGCGGACACGGCCCAGATCGGATTGCATCTTCATGACAAGTTGTCCCCTCTTGCCCGGCCTTAGGCCAGACCGATGATCCAGGTGAGAATGGTCAGCACGACTGCCGCGCCAAGGACGATCGGGTTGCCTTTGGCAGCACCCTCATTCGTCAGGCCGCGACCGGTATCCCAGACAAGGTGACGGATCCCGTTGCAGGCGTGGTAATAAAACGCCGCCGTCCAACCGAACAGCAGCAGCAGACCAAACCACGAGGTGAAAAATCCGTGATAGCCGTTAAAGGCTTCACGACCAGCGCCGGCACCAATCAGCCAGGACGCCAAAAATACGAAACCAATGGCAAGGCCGACACCCATCACGCGGAAGGAGATGGACATCTTTGCCGTCATCGGAAGCCGGTACACCTGCAAGTGCGGAGACAGCGGCCGATTGGCTTTGCTCATAGCGGAATTGCCTCTTCTCAAAGTAGCTGGCGGGAAAGCAGGGTTTATTTACCCATGCAGCGGGTTTGAGTCAATCTGAACCCCTTTGTAAACCAAAGAAATCAGTGACAAAACGCCTCAACTGCCTCCGTTAAACTACGTAGGTTGACCTCTCAGACACCGTAAACACCCTGCGGGAAGGGCGCTGCGAAGGACACGGGCCCTTCACACACGGCGTAACGTGCTTTTAGCAATCGCACAATTAGACCTTCTTACGCAAGGAAACAGACTTGCGATCAGGTCCAACTCAAAGAGACATGAGGATTATTTCCCCCGCGATCAACTCTGGACCAGCATGTTTACAACCATCTGATCGTTTTCGGGCTGGTCAATCCAGAACGGCCTGAAGGTAATCTGGTGAAAAATCCGTCCGCACTTCGCACCACAGCAATTTGTGGTCCGACATTTGGTGTTTGCGATAGTACCGTTTGAAATAATTGATCTTCTGATCGCGGTCCCGCAGATCACCGTCACTGTTGCGGTCAAATTGCGTCCCCCAGACATCATCAAGATAATGTTCTGCATCCGCGTCACGATAGACGACATCAAACATGTCAAACACGCCAGATCGCAACAGCCGGAACCGATCATCCGCCAGCCGAAAAGCAATCTGGTCATAATGCTTGTTGCCTGTCAGGTTCGATGGCAACTCCTTGATGGGGGCAGGAACGATAAATCCGGCACTCTCCAGTGCCTCCATCGTTTTATGCTCTGGCGAGACGATGTTGAAATCACCAAGCAGGATATAATTGGCAGCCTTGCCATGGGCTTCCTGTTCGCGCACCTGCCGTGCTTTGAGGAATGACGCAATTTCGCGAATTTCATCGCGTCGCTGGGCCATCTCCGCGCTGGTGTCGGATGCATTGCCGTAAAAGATATGCACAGTGCAAAGCTTGAACCGAAACCATCCTGACTGAAACGCCACCGCAAACGGCGTGCGGGCAAATTGCACGTGATCCTTTTGCGTCTCGGAACTTCCGGGAATGGCGATCTCCTGGCCTTTGGGCAGTACAATTTCACCAGCCTCACGGCGGAACCAGACTTTTGATTTGCGATAAGCGAACGCCAGTCGCTCGCTATTCCCCGGCCCGCCTTCGGTGGTATCCGTCACAATATAATCCCACGCACCACCAAGGTGATCGCGCATCAGCGCGTCTAGCGCATCAAGGTTGTCATTCACCTCTTGAATGGCGACCAGATCGAAATGATCGATGATTTCAGCGATATACATCATCGACTCGGTCTCACGGGTATAGGCCCCGCCATTGCCAAAATGCATCAAGTTCCAGGTCGCAAAACGCAGGCTCTGTGTTTCGGCCTCTGCACCCTCGATAATTTCCGATTTCAGGCGCGCCTTAAGACGCAGCAACGCTTCGGCCACAAAGCGTCGATGCACAGCGGGTTCGATATCCTGGATGGGCTTAACATTGGTCATCGCAAATCTGCCTGATCGTTCAAGGTGAATAAGAAAGCTTACCTTATTCAACCTTGAATTAAAGTGACAGTTTGCAAAACAACCTTAATGTGATCCGCCGGGTCAGCGCGGGATCAGCACCGTGTAGTCAAAATCAAGCAACACATCAGACTGATACTTGCCATCCGCGTCTTTCAGCGGGAAGTCACTCGCCTGACGATCGCGCACCGCCACCAGACGCAGGCGAAGCGCGCCCAGATCACGGCGACCGGGCAGCTCAAACTTGCCCAGAACTTCCGACCAGGCAAAAATCGTATCCCCGGCAAAGGCCGGATTGGCGTGCGCACCGGCATTGATCGCGGCAATCCGGAACGCATTGCCAAGCCCGTTGAATGAAAGGGCACGGCACAGCGAAATGATATGCCCGCCATAAATCAGACGTTTGCCAAACCGACCGCCATTGGCCGCGACCTGATCGAAATGGACCTTGGCGGTGTTTTGATAAAGCCTTGTTGCGATCTGATGTTCGGCCTCTTCAAGGGTCATGCCATCGACATGATCGATCTTTTCGCCGACATAATAGTCATCCCAACGATGCGGTGATCCGGAAAGCTCGGTCGAATAGCCCGATACATCAAGTCCAACCGGGATCTGAAATGCCTCGGGCGCGACCACGCCGGGCAATTCCGGCAGGACCGTTTCCGGGGCCGGGGCACTCTCATCGCGTTTGCGCACCATGACCCAGCGATTGTAATTAAGCACCATCTCGCCGCGCTGATTGCGGCCGACGGAATTGACATACACCACACCGGTCTTGCCGTTGGAATTTTCCTTGATCCCGGTCACGGTCGAAACCGAACTGACCGTATCGCCGGGATAGACCGGAACACCAAACACGCCCCCGGCATAGCCCAGATTGGCCACCGCATTCAGCGACACATCGGGCACCGTCTTGCCAAACACCATGTGAAAGGCCAGCAAGTCATCGACGGGCGCGGCCTTATAGCCGATGCTTTGGGCAAACTCGTCAGACGACTGCACGGCAAAGCGCGGGCCATACAGCCCGGTATAAAGCGCCACATCCCCGCTTGTGATTGTGCGCGGGGTGGCATGGCGGATTTCCTGTCCGATCTGGAAATCCTCAAAATAATTGCCCGGGTTGGTCTTTGACATTCGATTGCCTCCCTGAAAGGCCGGATTTTCTGTAAAATACCGGTGCGCGCCAGTTTGGCTGTCTTGAATGCAGCCATTTTCGTTACTTGGCGCGACCTGTTTTGTCTGATGCTGTTGCGGCCCTCAGGCGGCGTCCATTTCCGCAATCAAATCGGCCATCGCGACCAGCTTCTTGGCCGACACCACATGCAGATTTTCAATCAGCTTGCCATCGACCACGACAACACCCTTGCCTGCGGCACTGGCTTCTTCATGGGCAGCAATGATTTTACGCGCCCATTCGATCTCGGCCTCTGCCGGGGCAAAGGCTTCATTGGCCGCTGCAATGGTTTTGGGATGAATAAGCGTCTTGCCGTCAAAGCCAAACGCGCGCCCCTGCTTGCAGGATGCAGCAAACCCGGCATCGTCGGACAGATCAAGATGCACACCATCAAGGATCGCAAGCCCATAGGCCCGCGCCGCCAACAGGCACAGACCAAGGCTGGTCACCATCGGCAGCCGGTCCGGGGTATGCGCACAGTTCAGATCCTTGGCAAGATCCGACGTTCCCATGACAAACCCGCCCAGACGCGGGTGCGCCCCGGCAATTTCCTTGGCATTAAGCATCGCAAGCGGGGTTTCCATCATGCACCAGATGGTCATGCCTGCGTGCGCGCCTTCGGCCTCCATGATATTGGCAACCTGGCGCACCGTATCGGCACTTTCGACCTTCGGCAGCAGAATGGCATCCGCCGATGTTTTGGATGCCGCAACAATGTCGGCATAGCCCCACGGCGTGTTCAGGCCATTGGTCCTGATCTGGATTTCGCGTTTGCCATAGCCGCCTTCGGCCAGCGCGCTTACAATCTGACCCCGCGCGCTATCCTTGGCATCGGGTGCCACCGCATCCTCAAGATCCAGAATAAGCCCGTCGGCCGGAAGGCTTCTGCCCTTTTCAAGGGCACGGGCGTTCGATCCCGGCATATACAAAACAGAGCGGCGCGGACGTGGGGCAGCAGCCATCAGGAATCTCCCGTTTGATAATATTCGTACAATATTTGATATTTATTTTTACGAAAATTACCCAAACTCGCTTTTCACTGCAAGCCACTTTTTGCGGTGCGGCATAGTGAGCCCGCCGCAGGCAGGGAATCATTAGCAACGCAGCAAGGTGTCCCTATTCCGGCTTGCCGAACAAACCGGTCATCAGCATGCTGGTGACTGATGGCACTTCATTGAGCGCCCGGCCATTGGCGAGAAACACCACCACCGTGTCCTGCTCCGGGAACCAGGAGAACTCCGCGGAATAGCCAAAATAGATCCCGTCATGGCCCCAGACCGAGCCCCAGTCGCTTGAGCCGATCATAAGCCCATAGCCATAAGACCCATCACCGGCAAAAACGGTATCGGTCGTTGCCCGCTCGATCGCGTTCGGCCCCAACAGCACACCCTCAACAAAAAGCGCACGGGCAAATTTGACCAAGTCCTCGGTCGTGGAAATCACCCCGCCATCGGCCAGTTGATCGCCGACATCGTAATCGGTGACGTCTTCAAGCTGACCGTCGCCATTGGCATCATCAAAGCCCCGGGCCAGTGATGCGGGCCGCGGATACCGGCCAAAGGATGTATTGATCATCTCGGCCGGTTCAAAAATCCGGCGGTTAAACACTGCCTCGATATGGTCACCCTCGACCGCCTCGATCATCACGCCAAGCAGGATGAAGTTGCTGTTCGAGGCAGCATAATTTGTGCCCGGCGCGAAATAGGCTTCCCGATCGGCAATCAACGGCAACAACTCGACATTGCGCCAGCCATGCTGCGGGTCGCGTCCGACCAGCTCGAAAAAGAACTCGCCATCAAGGTAATCGGGAATGCCCGAACTGTTGCGCAGCAAATCACGAATGGTCGCACGATCGGCATTGGCAATGCGGTCGCGGAAGGCCTCGGGCAGGTATTTACCAATCGGATCGGCCAGATCAATTCGCTTCTCGGATGCCAGTTGCAGGGTCACAACCGCTGTCATCATCTTGGTCAGCGATCCGATATAAAACTGCCGATCCCGCGTCATGCCGGTTTCGGGCCGGACACTGGCATAACCGGTCGCAGCATAGCGCACATTGCCTTCGCCATAGCCAATCGCCACCACCGCGCCGGGAAGACCAGCATGCTCGACATATTGATGCAGGAATTTTTCCAGCGGGTCAGATGGCGCGTCCTTGGTGCTTGCGCTTTGCGCCCATGCGGGATGGCTCGCGGACATGACAAATGCCACCGCCAATATCGCCATCGCACATGCGGGAATACGCCAGAATGCCGGGTTCAAATCGCTTTACTCATCCTGTCCAACCACGCCCAGCTTCGGGCAAATTGCTTTCCGCCCGGTTAATCCGGACTTTCCGAGAGCTTTGATATCCATGCCCTCAGCGACGCCTCAAGATCATTGGTGCGGACCGTTACCGGGCTTTCACCCGCTTCGTCATAAACCGGCGCGATCTCGGTCGTGTCCGGCCCGACATTTATGATGTAGGCATTCATCGCCATTTCCCAAGAGGGTTCAAGGCCTTGGCGCACCCGACCAACCCGCAAAAGCACCTCACTCGCCCATTGGTCCGCGCGCCCGATATCCATCACAAGACAAGCCGCAATCCGGTCATGCCCCGGATCATCAGTCACCTTGCCCGGCCAGTCGGGCAGCGGAAAATCACCGGCGGTCATTATAAAAAACTTTCATCACCTGCTGCTTGCTCCCCTTGCTCAATACAGCGGAAAGGCCGTGTTGATATTGCCCGCATTCGCCCCGTGACTGAGTGTGGCAAAGGCGATGTAAAACCGAACGTCTTCCGACGGGCCAACGCAGTATCCCGCCCCCGCCACCGATCCGCCTTCGGGTCGGTTAAACCCGCAAGATGCCCAATGCGGCGCGCCGGTCGGGCAGGCAACCTGATGGTCATAGGCATAAATAATCGATTTCTCGACCTCGGCCTGACTGCATGTGTCGGGGTACATGGTCGAAAATTTTGATGGGTTGGGTCCAGAGGGGTTCACCAGTGTGATGGTCGCGCCGTAAACACCGCTGGCATTTGGCGCCTGGGTTATTTTTACGTCGGCAACGCTGGCCGGATTGATGCCATCCGGGCGAGAATGAAAACCCTTGGCCCGATTGCCATCGACCTCACCGCAAAAGACATGCTCGATATTGATCGGCGGTGTGGTGTTACTCCAGTGCGGCTCGGCAGGGCAGGCAACCTGTGCCTGCGCGAACGCAATCGCCGGCAACACCATCCCGACAAAAAAGCAGAGGCAAAACCGTAAAAGCCCAGTCATCAAAGACCTCCTTCCCAGCACACCAAATCAAAGCTGCGAAAATTCAAGCCCGATCCGAAGGGCCAGCACACTGGCCGGCTCAAAGCGCATCGGCACCCCGCCAAGCTTCCCGCCATGCCACTGCGCCTTGGTCAGGACAAACGCCCCAAGTGGCAGGGCATGACTGCCCCGGAAATTGACCAGGGCGCGGATTTCCTTGGGCTTGCGGATTGCTTCATCGCGCCACAGGCAGTGATAGGCAAAAAGTGGCGTACCGGAGCGACGATCAAGGAAGACAAACGGCACCTCATATTGCCCCCAGCGCGCGTAATACAGGCTTTCCATCCCGACACTTGACGTCAGGAACTGGGTCTGGATCGCGGTTTCCGCCAGTCGTGTGATGGTGGCACTATCAGATGCCCGAACGCCAATCAAACCGGTGCGCAAGCCCGGATGAATAAGGTGCACCTTGAACGCCACTGCGCGCTGAAACGGTTTGGCGTCCTGATCCACACGTTCCAGACGGCGCACCAGCCAGGCACTTTCAAGATATTCAAGATACCGCCGAAGCGTGTTCTTGGCGATATCAAGCTCGCGCGCCAGCCCCTCGATCGAAAATTCCGAACCGGTGTTATAGGCCAGAAGCGCAAACAACCGATGCAAATCCGACGGGCTTGAAATGCCATGCAGGCCCGGCAAATCGGAATGAAGCGACCGGTGGATCGCCCCGGCCTCGCCATTGGCGGCATGAAAACCGCCTTCGTTGATATAGTCCTCAAACAGATCATTCAGTTCAATCAACCCGTCCGGCACATCGGCGGTATAGCGCCCTACATTGGGCGTTTCGGGCAAGACATCACTGGGTGCGATGCCTTTTTGCTCAAGATATTCGGCAAAGCTGAAAGGCGGTAAAAACAGGCTTTGGATATATTCCGCATTATCGCCCGCAGGTGCGAGCGCACTAACCGCTACCACGCGCAACATCGGGTCGGCGGCGAGCAACTTGATCAGGCTGGCCTCCCAGTCGCGCTGATAGGACACCTCGTCAATAAACAGCCAAAGCGGATGATCGGCCGAAATACCGCGCATGGAGCGCAGCAACTTCGGCAAACGCGGCAGATCAACTTCAAGAAACAGCGGATGTTCAAGCGAGATATAGCAAACATGGCGTCTGGGCGTGTCGGCATTCAAAAGCTCTGCAACGGCCTGGCGCATCATCACGGTCTTGCCGACCCCGCGCGGGCCCGTCAGAACAACCGCCTTCTGGCCGTCATTCTTTTCGATCGCCGCCCAAAATCGCTTGAAAAACGCCCGCTGCGGCAGGCCTTGCACCTGATCATCGGTAACGCCATCCCACCACGGGTTATCAAGCATCAAACGATGCAGAAAATCCTGTTCGCCGGGATGCTCGATCATGGTCGTCATATGGTGCTCCCCAAAAGCTGCCTGCCCTATAGCGCACTATATGGGCAATTTTTCCGACTTTGCCGGAAAAACCTTTAAATTAGGTATAGTGATAAACGCTATTTGGGGGTTTTGCCGCAAGGAACTGCAAACAAAAGAAAAACCGGACCTCCTGAGAAGTCCGGTTTGATGTTTGACGACGGTTCTTCGGGTCAAGACCCGTGCTAACGCGAGGGGGGATTCGGGGTAGCTGTTAAAACCGCCGTCAATCTCGTCAAAATGCTCGGCTCGTGCTTAGGCCTTCGGCCCATCCGTTTTGGTATCGTCCGGCTTGCTGTCTTCATCGGCCTTACCGGCTTCGTCATCCTCTTTCATCTTTTTGAATTCGGATGCCATGTGGTAATCGCCAGATGCGACAAAGCCTTCCATCGAACCGGTGCGCCGTTCCAGATCGTCAAACTGCTCGCGCAGGTCTTCCATCCAGCTTTCTTCATAATCAACACCAACTGTCGGCCGCTCGTTTGCGGCATCGGCCGTGCTGTTGTTCTGGCGGGCGGCACGTCCGGCCGATGTGCTTTGACCGGCACCGCGTACTTTACCGCGCAGAGCATCAAACCACTGCGGATGATGCACATAGGCCCATGCCAGACCAAACAACATCACGCCGACCGGGAAGCTGAAGATCAGAACCAGAATGAAGGCGATCAGCACCCCTTTGCGCGGAATGCCAAAGGCTTCTGAAATGCCGCGCGTGGTCCGGCCGATCACACCATGACGCCTGGAACCGTCCGGGTTGTGCCGTGAGCCACACCCACAGCGCGAGCGTCTTTTGTGACTGCGCCCAAAACCGTCTCCGGCAGTAGCTTGCTGAGCAGTCATATCCTGTTCCTCCATTCGGCAACCTCGGCATCTAACAGGCGTTCAAGTGTTTCGACACGCGTTTCGAGTCGCTTTGCCCGTTGTTTCAGACCGGCCACCGCTTCCTTTTCGCGGGCTGTCTGTTCCGGGCTTTGCGGGCGTTGCTCGGCCTTCATGCGTTTCCAAACCGTGATGTAATGAAACACCACCCAAACCGGGCCAACAACGGCGATCAAAACGATAAGAGGTACGGCAATCGCCCACATATTCGACATCTCGTTCTTTCAAGCAGGTTCACACGTCGAAACACGAAAACCCGTTACTTATTTGTCTTTTTTCGCGTCGCTTTTCACGCGTGCTTTCAGTTCCTTAAGATCATCCTCGATCCCGAGCTCGGCCTCAAGGTCTTCGAACTGTTCCTCAAGGCTCTGTCCGCGACCAAGGTCCCAAGAGTCCGCACTCGCTTCAAGTTCGTCAATCCGGCGCTCCATCTGCTCATAGCGCAGAAGTGCTTCGTCGATCTGACCGGAATGCAGCTTTTCTTTCATTTTGACACGCTTTTCAGCCGTCTGCATGCGGATTTCAACCGTACGCTGTTTCGCCTTGGCTTCGTTCAGCTTGTTCTGAAGCTTATTGAGGTCCTCGTCATACTTGCCAAGGGTTTCCTCGATCACTTCCAGCTCCCGCTCAAGCACAAGGCTCTGATCGGCCAGACGACGGCGCGCCATCAGTGCGCCCTTGGCCAGATCATCACGGCCCTTGGAAACGGCAAACTCTGCCTTGGTGTCCCATTCGACCTGACCGTCATGAAGTTTCTTGAGCTTGCGCTCGACTTCCTTCTTATCCGCAATCGCCTTGACGGCGGCGGAACGCACCTCAACCAAGGTGTCTTCCATTTCCTGGATCATCAACCGCACCATTTTCTCCGGATCTTCGGCACGATCCAGAAGCGAGTTGATGTTGGCATTTACGATATCGGACAAACGCGAAAACACGCCCATTGTCTGATCTCCTTAATTAATCGGGGGACGCTACAAATTCTGCACTCTGTATTTCAAATGCCGTGCCAGTTTTGAAATCCCCTAAAATCAATGATTTAATCAATCATCAGACTTTTTGTTTAACTTTTATCGCGACAATATTGTCGTTTTTCGATAACGTTTTTCGCGAAATGGATAGCTTGCAACCGATATTGGGTGAAGACCCCGTTTTTCTAGCCGCCCTTGAACATGTTTCACGTCTGGCGCCGATTGAGCGACCGTGTCTGGTGATTGGCGAACGCGGCTCGGGCAAGGAACTGATTGCCGCCCGCCTGCATTACCTGTCGCGCCGCTGGGGTGGACCACTAATCAAGGTCAACTGCGCCGCCCTGTCTGAAACCCTGCTTGATACCGAACTTTTCGGACACGAAGCCGGGGCGTTTACCGGGGCGACCAAACGCCATATCGGGCGGTTCGAACGTGCGCACGGCGGCACCATCATCCTGGACGAAATCGCCACCGCCAGTCCGGTGGTGCAGGAAAAGCTTCTGCGTGTGGTGGAGTATGGTGAGATCGAGCGTGTCGGCGGCTCGGAAGTCATCGAAGTCGACACCCGCGTCATTGGTGTGACAAATGAAAATCTGCGCGAACTGGCCAAAACCAACAGGTTCCGCGCCGACCTGCTTGATCGCCTCGCCTTTGACGTGATCGCTGTCCCGCCGCTTCGGCAAAGGTCTGATGATATCCTGTTACTCGCCGAACAGTTCGCTCTTGAGATGACAAAACGCCTTGGACGCAGCGTCTTTCCGGGCTTCTCGCGCAATGCCGCCGAACAATTGCTTCGCTACCCTTGGCCCGGCAACATCCGCGAGCTGCGCAACGCGGTTGAACGCAGCATCTACCTGTCCGAGGACGCCGAAACCCCGCTGGCCCACATCACCATCGATCCGTTCGAGGATATCTGGTCCGAGACCGACCGCGACACGCCGACACCTGTGCCAGAAGCCGCCACGCCGGAACCAGACACAAATATCGACTTCAAAACACAGGTCGCCAATTTCGAAATCAAACTGCTTGAACAGGCCCTGCGCCAAAACGCCAACAACCAGACCGAGGCCGCCAAGGCGCTTGATCTGAACTATCACCAGTTTCGCAGGTTACTGGAAAAGCACGGACTTCTGCCCGGGCGTCAGGATTAAGGCCGATGTATCAGCCAAGAACACCGAACTATCGCAAAAGCGATCCGGTGATGCGATGGAACCTGCTGGACCGGGTGTTCTTTGCCTGTGGTGCCTGCCACATACTCGCCCACGCCTTTATCAAGCGATACAGCGCGATTGGCGATTTTACGGCACTTTGGCTTCACCCGAAAAAACAACCATCCGGGCAATCACATTGTCGTCGCCCACGATGACTGGGTGTTTGATTATCATGGCTACAGCAAGCGTACAGCATTCATCAGCCATTGCATCCGCCGGGCCAGACAGCGTTGGCCGGACTGGGACGTCGAAATCAAAGAAATCCCGCACGACGTTTTGATTTCCGAACCCAAGTCGCGCCAGATCGATGGATTATGGCTTCGCGAACCCAAACAGTTCCTGCATGACGCCCTGCCACGCGCGGAACGCTTCCTTGAACGCTTTGCCCCGCCACCGATCTAACAATCAGCCGACGCGCACCCTCGTCAATCGGCCAATGCGCGCGCAATCACCATCCGCTGGATATCAGACGTGCCTTCATAGATCTGGCACACCCGCACATCGCGATAGATGCGCTCGACCGGGAAGTCCTTGAGGTAGCCGTATCCGCCATGGATCTGGATCGCGGCCGAGCAGACTTCCTCGGCGATTTCGGAGGCAAACATCTTGGCCATACAGGCCTCGGTCAGACACGGCTTGTGATCATCGCGCAAGGCAGCGGCGCGATGGACAAGCAACCGGGCAGCATCGATCTTGGTGGCCATATCGGCCAGACGAAACGCCACTGCCTGATGTTCAATGATTTTCTTGCCGAAGGTTTCGCGTTCGTTGGCATAATCCTTGGCGGCCTCGAACGCCGCACGCGCCATGCCAACCGACTGGGCAGCAATGCCGATCCGCCCGCCTTCAAGGTTGGCGAGTGCAATCTTGTAGCCCTGCCCTTCCTCGCCCAGCATGTTCTCGGCTGGCACCCGACATTCAACAAACGTGATCTGGCAGGTGTCAGAGGCATTCTGACCAAGCTTTTCCTCAACCCGGGAAACAACATATCCCGGCGTGTCGGTCGGTACGATAAAGGCGGAAATGCCACGCTTGCCCGCATCCGGATCGGTGACGGCAAAGACGATGGCGACATCGCCCTCGGACCCCGATGTGATGAATTGCTTGGCGCCATTCAGAACCCAGTGATCGCCATCGCGAACCGCCCGGGTGCGCAGCGCACTGGCATCTGATCCCGCTTGCGGTTCGGTCAGGCAGAACGCCCCGATCTTTTCACCGCGCGCCATCGGGATCAGAAATTCCTGCTTTTGCGCCTCGGTGCCGAATTTCAGGATCGGCATGCAGCCAACAGAGTTATGCACCGACATGATGGTCGAGGTCGCCCCGTCACCAGCGGCAATTTCTTCAAGTGCCAGCGCATAGGCGACATGATCCATGCCCGCCCCGCCATATTCATCGGGCACCAGCATGCCCAAAAAGCCAAGCTCGCCGAGCCCTGCGATGGCTTCCGCCGGGAAGGTATGGTGGATGTCCCATTTTGCGGCATTGGGTTTGAGTTCGTTTTCGGCGAACTCGCGCGCGGTATCGCGCACCATGATCTGATGTTCTTCCAACCGCATGACGGCCACCCTCCCACTTTACGTTTCATGGGCGATGTCCGGTCCTGCGATCAGAAGATCGTTTTCATCAGACCGGGCTTACTCTTCGCCCTGAACAAATTTGTCCTGCGCGGCATCAAAGCGCCACAGGATCCCTTCTTTCATGCCGTACCACCAGCCATGCAGCTTGAGGTCACCGGCCTCGACCCGTTCCTTGATGAACGGGAACGACATCAGGTTTTGCAGCGAGTTACGGATCGAATGACGCGATACCTTGTCGACATCCGGGCCATGTTCGAGACAACATTTCGAAATGCTGACCCACTCGCCGATAAAGTCGCGGTCCGGCACCTTGCCCGCTTCGCCGTGCTCGACCAGAGCCTCCATGCCACCGCACGCCGAATGGCCCAGAATGACGATGTCCCTGACCTTCAGATCACGCACCGCAAATTCGATCGCCGACGACGTCCCGTGGTAATTCTCATCGGGCTCATAGGGCGGGACAAGGTTTGCCACGTTACGGATGACAAACATTTCGCCCGGTTCGGCATTGGTCAGGATGGCGGGATCAACGCGGGAATCAGAACAGGCAATCAGAAGAACTTCCGGTCGCTGGCCCATATTGACCAGGTCCTCGACGCGTTCCGGGCGCTGATCATAATACATCGCCTTAAAGCTCTTGAACCCGGCAAGCATCCGATCAACGGTTGGCTTTGACATCTCGCGAAGTCCCCTATTCTGTCATAACGCTGTCGACAAAATAGGACCAAATTGCCCAAGTTGATAGCCCCCATTCCAACCTTTTGAACCGTTCTAAACGTGCGATCTCCTTTGTTTCGCAGACAACCAAACCCTGACGTTCCTAGAAACGATCCGCGCGCAGCACCTGACAGTCACTGATTGTGACAACGCCGATATGACGATCCACCACCTCGAACGCGGCCTCAAGCATCCGGTCAAGCTTCTCAGGACGGATGATGCAGATCACCTGAACCATGCCGCCGCCCCGCGACACGGTATCATCGCGGCTCCAGCTGCCTGACCGACCCGATCCGCCAAGTACTGGCAGCACGGAAAAGCCGGTAACCCCCGCCCCCTCAAGCGCCTGACGCAGGCGGCTTTCCATAATGGCTTCGATAATGATCGCCACGCGTTTGGCATCATGCTTTTCCATGGGATTAACCTCCGTGAACGGCGCTGGCCATCGCAAGATAAAGCGGAATGCCAAGCGTCAGGTTGAAGGGGAACGTCACGCCAAGCGACAGCGTAAGATAGACCGACGGATTGGCCTCTGGCAGGGCGACACGCATGGCCGCAGGCACCGCGATATAACTTGCCGAGGCGGCCAGAACCATCAACAACACTGCCCCACCAAGCGACAGGCCGATAATCAGCGCAAACGCCAGTCCAAGGCACGAACCAATCACCGGCATCAACATCCCGAAAACAAGCGGTCCCGGACGCAGCACCGCACGCCCCTGCTTAAGGCCACGCCCGGCAACCAGCCCCATATCCAGCAGGAACAGGCACAGGACCCCCTGGAAGGGCGAAACAATCAGGGCTTCGATCTTGGCCATGCCTTCGGCACCGGTGATCCAGCCGATAAAGAAACTGCCGACCAGCAGGACGATGGAACCATTGAGCAGGATTTCACGGATCAACGCGCCATCCATCCGGCCCTTGCCACCCGATGACACCAGCAGCAGGGCCGAGAAGATGGCAGGTGCCTCCATCGCGGCAGCCACCGCAACCATGTAACCCTCTGCAACGATGCCCGAACTTTGCAGGACCGAGGTTGCCGCGACAAAGGTCACGATCGAGATCGAGCCATAATGCCCTGCGACCGCAGCGGCATCTGTTCTGCTAAGTTGCGAGATCCAGCGCAAAAGCGCAAAGGCAATGAAGGGCAAGACAAAGGACAGGATCACGCCCGCCATCAGGGTCATGCCAAGTGTCAGGTCTATCCCGTTATTTGAGACCGCCACCCCTCCCTTGAAGCCAATGGCAAACAGAAGATAAAGCGAAATGCCTTTGGCGACGGCTTCCGGGATCGTCAGATCCGATCGCGCAAGGGCAGCCCCCACCCCCAGAACAAAGAAAAGAACGATGGGCGACAGAAGATTTTGCGCCGCCAGGCTCAACACATCTTGCATGGCTGTCCCTTGACTATGATACCCCGGTGTTGGTGTCGCGCAAGCAGCCGCGCCCCTGCGCCAAAACCGCAATTCCGATAGCAGGATCACGGTTTTCTGTCATCAGAAAGCCGAACGGTCTGATCACAGGGGCGTAACTTCGTTCACATAATTTACCAAAAACTTAAAGCAGCTCGATGGCAACCGCCGTGGCCTCACCGCCACCAATGCAAAGCGACGCCACACCCTTGGTCCCGCCATGAGTTTTAAGCGCATGGATCAGGGTTACGAGTAACCGCGCACCGGTGGCACCTATCGGATGGCCGAGTGCACAGGCACCGCCATGGACATTGACCTTGCCGTGATCAAGTTCCAAGTCACGGATGGCGGCCATGGCGACCACGGCAAAGGCTTCGTTGATTTCCCAAAGATCGACATCGTCCTTGGACCAGTTGGCTTTCGCCAGCACCTTTTTGATCGCGTCAATCGGGGCCGTCGTGAACCAGCAGGGTTCCTGGGCGTGGGTCGACTGACCAACGATTTTGGCAAGCGGCTTAAGCCCGCGCTTTTCGGCTTCCGACGCGCGCATCATCACAAGGGCCGCAGCGCCATCAGAAATCGATGCCGAATGTGCAGCCGTGACCGTGCCATCCTTGGCAAAGGCCGGACGCAGGGTCGGGATTTTTTCAGGCCTCGCCTTGGGTGGCTGTTCATCGGCGTCAATCGTGACTTCGCCCTTGCGGGTGTTAAAGGTCACCGGGGTAATTTCATCGGCAAAATGGCCGGACGTGGCGGCATTCTGCGCCCGCGTCAGCGAGGTAATGGCATAGTCATCCTGCTCTTTGCGGGTAAAGCCGTATTTTTCGGCTGTCGCCTCGGCAAAGGTGCCCATCGAACGGCCCTTGTCATAGGCATCTTCCAGGCCATCGAGCGCCATATGGTCATAAACCATGTCATGACCATATTTGTGGCCCGACCGCATTTTCGGAAGCAGGAACGGCGCATTGGTCATACTTTCCATGCCACCGACCACCATGACATTGGCGCCACCGGCGACCAGCGTATCATGGGCAAACATCACGGCCTTCATGCCCGATCCGCACATCTTGTTGATTGTGGTCGCCCCCGCCGCACGCGGGATGCCTGCATGCCAGGCAGCCTGACGCGCGGGTGCCTGCCCCTGACCGGCGGGCAGTACATTGCCCATGATGACTTCATCAATATCATCGGCGCTCATACCGCCGCGCTCAAGCGCTGCCTTGATGGCAACACCGCCCAGCTCGGCGGCGGTCACGCTGGCAAAATCCCCCTGCAGGCCGCCCATTGCGGTGCGGGCACAGGAAACAATGACGATCGGATCAGAAGTGCTCATGGTATGGGTCCGTTTGTTCGTGGGACGAAGTTTCGGGTTTCAGCTCAGAACTCAGGCGGTTTCGCCAAACAGTTCGCGGCCAATCAGCATGCGGCGGATTTCACTGGTCCCCGCACCGATTTCATAAAGCTTGGCATCGCGCAGCAAACGGCCGGTCGGATATTCATTGATATAGCCATTGCCGCCCAGCGTCTGAATGGCTTCAAGCGCCATCCAGGTTGCCTTTTCGGCAGCATAGAGGATCACACCCGCCGCATCCTTGCGCGATGTTTCCCCGCGATCGCACGCCTTGGCGACTTCGTAAACATAGGCACGACACGCATTCATCGTGGTGTACATATCGGCGATCTTGCCCTGCATCAGCTGGAACTCGCCAATCGCCTTACCGAACTGTTTGCGTTCATGAATATAGGGCACGACCACATCCATGCAGGCGCGCATGATCCCGGTGGGACCAGCAGCCAGAACCGCGCGTTCGTAATCAAGGCCGCTCATCAAAACCCGCACACCGCCATTAAGCTGGCCCAGAATGTTTTCCTCGGGCACTTCGCAATCCTGGAATACGAGTTCGCAGGTGTTGGAACCCCGCATCCCCAGCTTGTCGAGCTTTTGTGCCGTCGAGAAACCCTTGAACGTCTTTTCAATGATAAAGGCGGTAATGCCCTTGGGCCCGGCATCGGGATCGGTTTTGGCATAGACGACCAGAGTATGGGCATCAGGGCCGTTGGTGATCCACATCTTGTTGCCATTAAGGATAAAGCGATCGCCCTTTTTCTCGGCCTTAAGCTTCATCGACACAACGTCCGATCCTGCGCCCGGCTCGCTCATCGCCAGCGCCCCGATATGTTCGCCGCTCATCAGTTTGGGCAGGTATTTGGCCTTTTGCTCGGGCGTGGCGTTGCGTTTGATCTGGTTGACGCACAGGTTGGAATGCGCGCCATAGGACAGCGCGACCGAGGCCGAAGCACGGCTGATTTCTTCCATGGCGATCACGTGCTCAAGATAGCCCAGGCCGGTGCCGCCGTCTTCTTCGGACACGGTCATGCCCAGCAGGCCAAGATCACCGAATTTGCGCCACAGATCGTTGGGGAACTGGTTGCTGGCATCAATCTCGGCCGCGCGCGGGGCGATTTCGGCCTCGGCAAAAGACGAGACGGTTTCGCGGATTGCCTCCGCGGTTTCGCCAAGATCGAATTTCAGTCCGGGGAAGTCGAAAAATGCCATGTTACTATTCCTGCCCTGCGCAATTTGGTTATTTGATAAAAGTGAATAATCAGCCCGATTATGCGGCGCTGGTGAGTAATTCCGGCGGAAGCTTCATCACCTTGAGCGTCTGAAGCGAGGTCGCACAGAGGACCGTTTCAGTATTCCTCATACCAAAGACATCGATACGGGTGACAATGATCGACCGACCGCGTGAAACCACCTCGCCAACCGCACGCAACTGATCGCCCATGCCCGGTGCAACGATGTTAAGTTTGTATTCAATCGTCAGCATGCCCTGATCGGCCTCGACCAAACTCCAACCGGCAAAACCCCCGGCGATATCGGCGAGCCCGGCGATCAGACCGCCATGAAAATAGCCGTTATGCTGCAACAAATCAGGGCGTGTTGGCACAATCACCTCGACCCGGCCCGGCTTGACATCAGAAACCTCGGCCCCGATCGACAGATTGTAGGGCTGCTGGGCGAAACGCCGGCGCACTTCGGCGACGTAATCGGGATTTTGCGGTTCAAACGAGGCCATGTCGCGATCCTGTGATGAAACCGGCGCGATGAGGATCAAACACACCGGGATATAACGCGACTCTGTTGTAGTTGACGTTAACGTTAACGTCAAATTAAATCCGCATAGCTATACCGGTTTTTTGATGCGCCGGGCAGCATCGCGACCAAATCGCCGTGGAGCTGCGGATATTCGACGGGTTCGGATTGCAGTTCGCGCGCTGGACGTGGAAAAGCCCCATGATTTCAGCGGCATAGATTAAATATGAGCAATCCTCACATTTTTAGTGTCGCAATTATCGGGACAGTTTGTTCACGGTGCGACAGAGGCATCCCGCGTGTGGCGCGGCGACAAGCTCCGGCTGGTCTGACCCTAGTTTGTCTGACCCCAGTTTGCCTGACCCGAGTTGGTTTGACCCTGGTTGGTCTGGCCCCAGTTGGCCTGACACCTAGCTTGTCTGGCCTCAGTTAGTCTGGCCCAGTTGGTCTGGCTCTAGCTTGTCTGACCTTAGTTGGTCTGGGCTCAGTTGGTCTGGTCGCCCCATTCCCGGATGCTGGCTTCGAGCATTTCGGTCATCACATTGCGGGAGACGAGATCGAAGACGGCACGCGAGAGGCGGCCGCGCAGTTCGCCGGTGTTGCATTCGGATTTGTGCGACATGGTCAGATAGAGGTTTTCGGTGCTGACCGGGGTGTCGTAACTGCGGATATTGGTGATGTTTTCGTGGGCGGCCACGGCCTTGCCGGGGAATTCTTCGTAAATCAGGTATTCCGCCCGACCAAGCGAGAGCATCTGCAAGCCCTGTTCGAGGCTTGGTACTTCGCTGATGGTCAGATTGTGGCGGGCATAGGTGTCAAACGCCTGCCCGAAACTGTTATTGATCACGGTCAGGCCATCAATCCCGACAAGATCGGACCACTGGCTGTAGCGCAGATCAAGATTGTCATGCGTCCAGATCACGGTGCGCGTGCCCTGAAAGGCCGGATAGAAGTAATCCATATATTCGAGACGCGGCAGGGTCAGGAACGCACCGGCGATCAGATCGATCGTTCCGTCGCGCATATGTTGCTGCACCCGGCCCCAGTTGCCCGAATAAACGACGTTGACTTCAATACCGGCCAGTTCACCGGCCCGTTTGATAAAGTCGGCAGCAGCACCTTGCAGGGTCTGGCCATCCTTGGCCACCCAGAGATAGGGCGGGTAATCCGGATTGCCCGACGCAACCAGACGCGAACAATCGCGCTGCCCGTCGGCATCGGAAACAGATCCGCTTTTGCCCGACTGTGCACGCACAGATCCCGAGCCAACAACGGTCGCCAAAAGCACGGCCAGAAATGCAATTCTGATGCTCATCATTACCACTCTTCCTCTGCCTGCATTTCCGAGCCCGGAGGCACACAGAACAGATACCTTACGCTTAGGTGTAGTAAATTTAGACCAATTACACACTTCAGAATAGGTCTAAACAGTTATACGTTACAAACCCGTGCGGGAAACACAGGCCAAAATAGCGAGGGACCAGCTGTTTCCAGCCGGTCCCCCTTTAACAATGTCCCTGTGAAGTGCTGCGCACCGGCATGACGTAAACGTCTATGCCGTTCCCCGGCGCAGCCCCCATACAGTACCCGCAATACAGCGGGGCAGAATTATGCCGAACGGCGTTTCATGCCCTGGTTGCCACCGCGACCTTCGCTGCGACCACCTTCGGCACGACGCGGACGGTCGTTGAAGTCACGACGTGCACCGTCGCGCGCACCAGCACCATCTCGGCCACCATCGCGACCGCGGAAGTTACCACCACGATCACCACGCGGCTTGTCGGCAAAGCGACGTTCGTCACGGTTGCCGCCTTCGCCGCGACCCTCACCACGGGGGCGGAAGTTGCCACCGCGGCCGCCACTGCGCTCTTCACGATCGCCGCGCGGTGCACGGTCATCGTTGTCAAAGCGCGGCTTGCGGTCATTGCGGAAATCACCGCCATCACGACGCGGACGATCATAGAAGTCACGACGTGCGCCATCACGGCCACCATCGCGTGCCTCATCACGACCACCGAAACCGCGTGCTGCGCGATCACCTTCGGCGCGGGCACCATCACGGCCACCGAAACCACGACCGCGACCACCGTCACGATTGTCACCACGGGCACCATCGCGGCCGCCATCACGACCACCG
>NZ_JPVZ01000010.1 GCF_001662875.1 Thalassospira tepidiphila MCCC 1A03514
GGCTCCGGCTCAGCGGCGGCCGCCGGTTCGTCAGGAACTTCAAAATCGGGATCGTATTCTGCGGCGTCAAAAGCAGCCTGCAGTTTTTCGTCATCCGTCATCGGAACTTCTTCGTCGGCTTCCTCTGCTGCCGGGGCTGCTGCAGCAGCCGGCGCACCACCCGGAATTTGACCGGTATCGGCAAAGTGGTTCAGACGACCAATCAGGTCAGCATCATTTCCGTCCGGCTCGGCTTCGTTCTGTTCGAGCTCGCCCAGCAGATACTTAATGGTATCAATCGACTCAAGAACAAGCGTCACGGCATCAGGTGTCACCACCAGTTCGCCGTCACGGATTTTACCGAGCACGTTCTCGCCAGCGTGGGCTACAGCCTCAAGGCGCGGCAGGCCAAGGAAGCCGCATGTGCCTTTAATGGTGTGAACCAAGCGGAAAATATTGGACAAGATGTCCGGATCATTCGGGTTCTGTTCCAGCTTCACCAGTTCGACGTCAAGCGTCGACAGGCTTTCAGAAGTCTCGGTCAGAAATTCACTTAAAAGATCGTCCATATACCCCCTCCAAATCTCCAACAATCAATAGCTTGTCGGAACTGGAACTCCCATTAAAGCGCCAAATGGCGCAAACGTACTATACTTCGGTATCTTAGGTAGAAGCTATTGCACGCCATTACCAGACCTGCCGGTCAAATTTTTATCCATAGATCAATGCAATATTTCCGTCCTGTTGCAAGACCGAAAGCACTCCACCCCCGAGTTTAGCCAGTTTCCGCAAGAAAAACGCCTGAACATTGCGCGGATCGAGTGCATCAGTAGAAACTTCTTTTTCCAATACATTCATGATTTCAGGGCGCAAGGCAGCGCGTTTGCCTTCGCCCAGAACCGTTACTTTACCGGAGTCGCGCATAACCGAAAGCGTTCCACCGAACGGCAAAGCTTCACGGGCAAGCATAACCATGTTCAATACGATTCGCCCGTGAGATGGATCAATCGGAAGATCCGGCCAATCAAGTGTGACCTTTCCTTCGGCCGCATAAGTCTGTTTTGCCGCTTCACGCATCGCGGCGGTATCGGCACTGCTGCCCGCACGCCCGAAGGCCAACCGGAACAGTTGCAAACGGCGCGCGGCCTCAAGACCGCTTTTGCGCATGAGTGCCAGCGCCTCATCGTCGCTAACCCCGTCTTCCCCCATCAGTTCTGCCCCGGCATTGACCGCCCCGACCGGACCGACAAGATCATGACAGATCCGCGAACTGATCAGTTCGATCAAGGTCAGTTCAAGGGTGGCATCCTCTTCCATAGCGCGGGCTCTCCAAGGTCTTTGCGTATCGTCACAACATCATGCCCCAAGACACGATGCGCTTCCCGAATGGTCCGTTCTGACCGAACAGGTCACTCGCAGAAGCCACAAGATTGCCGCCGATATATTAAGAGCTTATTTAGCACGCTCGAAAATCAGGCTTTTCCGACCCGGCAAATTTTGCCGCTTTGCGATATCGGCCCCGATATCGGGTCCGCAACACGCAGCCGCAAATTGCGCGACCTCGGCAAACGACCTATATTGAAACCAGCAACACAGGATACAGAGCACCCAATGGATTTCTTGCTGACGCCAGGCGCCATCGTGCGTCATCCCAATCAACCGGACTGGGGACTGGGCCGCATTCAGGCCGTTGACGGAGATCGAATCGCTGTCAATTTCGAAGAGGCCGGTCGCCAGATCATCCGCCAGCGCTATGTCGTTCTGGAAATTGTCGAAGCCGCGGCGGGCTACGAATAAGCGCCCTTCCTGCAACCGGTCCTTGAAGGCGACGCTTGGCACATGGATTGCTCGGATCGAATTGTTAATCAATTCACCATAAAAGATGGACTCTATCATACACTCGATAGATGAACCTGACACGAGCACAACAGTCTTAAGAAGGTTTCGAAGCCCATGATCGCAGCCAATAAACCACCACGTGACAGCTTTAAACAGCGCCACCACGTAGCGGCCTTTACCGTGCTGGAACAATTTGCCCAGGGTCTTGTGCATGTTGCCCGCAACCATGGCGGTTCCGTTACCGAAGAACAGATCCTTAAATCGCTCAACAGCCTGCGCGACAACGAAGATTTGTTCGACAATGCATGGGCGATCCTTGAAAGTGACCTCGAAGCGATCAAGACCCGCGAACATGCAGCCCTGCGCCACGATCCGTTCGGGCGTCTGCTGGTCTCGCGCTTTGATCATCTGCTTGAAGGCAATGCTGCCGGCGACATCGAACATGGTGCTCTGTCACGCACCATCCTGCAGCCTTTCTTCAAGGTCATCCGCATGATGGTCGGCATGGACATGCTTCAGGAAATCGATCGTGAAATTCACGAAATCATCGAAGCCCACGCCAATGATGATGACGAGTTGCGCAATCCTTCCGAATACTGGGATCATCTGGCCAAAACCCCGGAAGTCCGATCACGGATCAATCTGGTGTTTGCCCGCATGGCGCTGCATTTCAGCAACTATGAACACCGCAAGAAATGGCTGATCCAGCTCGTCAATGACAACATGGTCCATGGCGAAGAACGTTGGGAGTTCACCGAAACCCACTGCATCCGACTGCTTGATGCGCTGTTTGCCGATGTGCGCAAGACGCTCGCCGTGCCGGAACATTCCGCCGAACTGGTCGCGCGGATGGGCCGCGAAAACGTCGCCACCCTGCGCGAAGTGGTCAAATGCATTGATGCCGACGTCGCCAAATTATCAAAGTGATAGCCGACCTGCGGGCACCCGTTACCTGACGGTTACCCTTTAACGAACGAATATATGAGCTGCGATCATTATCGGATCGTGGCTCATATCGTTTTCACCTGACGGAAAGGTGAACACCACAGATCGAAACAGACTGGTCAAAACCCCGTCTGCTGTGCCACAGTCGCCTCACAACGATTGCAAAAAGCCCGCAAACTCAAAAACACCGTTGAAACGCCACCATGACCAAACCGCTGATCGACAAATATGGCAGACATGTCTCTTACCTGCGCGTTTCGGTAACCGATCGCTGCGATTTCCGCTGCACCTATTGCATGGCGGAAAACATGACCTTCCTGCCCAAATCCGATGTTCTTTCGCTTGAAGAACTCGATCAGCTTTGCACGGCTTTCATCACGCGCGGTGTGCGCAAACTGCGCCTGACCGGCGGCGAACCGCTGGTCCGCCGGGGCATCATGGATCTGATCGCCAATCTGTCGCGCCATCTTAAAACCGGCGCGCTGGACGAGTTGACCATGACCACCAATGGCAGCCAGCTTGCCACCTATGCCGATGATCTGGCGCGCCTGGGTGTGAAGCGCCTTAACATCTCGCTTGATAGTCTGGATTCTCAGAAATTCACCGAAATCACCCGTCGCGGCCGCCTGGAACAGGTCCTGGCCGGGCTTGAAGCCGCCAAACAGGCTGGCATTTCGATCAAGATCAACACGGTGGCGCTTCGCAATTTCAACGAAGACGAAATGTCACGCCTTGTCGCCTGGTGCGGTAAGGAGGGCTTTGATCTTTGCCTGATCGAAACCATGCCGCTCGGCGACATTGATGGTGATCGCACCGACCAATACCTGCCGCTGACTGCGGTGCGTGAACGGCTGGAGCAGGAATACACCCTGATCCCGTCCGAATATGTCACCCCCGGCCCGGCCCGCTATACCACGGTGGCTGAAACCGGCGGACGTCTCGGCTTTATCACACCGCTGACCCATAATTTCTGCGAAGGCTGCAACCGCGTGCGTGTCACCTGCACCGGCACGCTTTACATGTGCCTTGGTCAGGAAGATCACGTTGATCTGCGCGCGGCCCTTCGCACCGGCGACCCACGTGCGCTGGATCAGATGCTCGATGCCGCCATGGACCTCAAACCCAAGGGCCATGATTTTGTGATTGATCGCAAAGGCCAGAAACCGGCTGTCGGTCGACATATGAGCATGACTGGCGGCTAAGCAGCCCCGGCAAGACTTCGCAGAAGCATCAAACAATTCCCAACGCCTGTACTGATCAGATGTGACGCGCATTTGGTGCAATCGCTGCTGCCAAATCCCGGCACTGGAACGGGTGTGCTTTGGTCCAGTAACCCAGCAAGCAATTCACACTCATTCCCACCTGGCACCACCAGCACCGAAACAACCCGCCCGGCGCCGTTTGAGGTCAGTTCATCGACATGCCAATGGGGTTTCTTGGTCGCCTTGCAGTGGCGTTTGACCCTTGCAGCAATGCCGCCGGGGCCGTTGGCGGAACCGCAATAAAGGTAGGTTCCTTTGGCAAGGGTGATCCCGGCAAACCGTTTGTTTTGAAGCGTCAGGTCAGCGGTGAGTTCGATCACCAGAACGTAAGCTCCGGCAACTTTGGGAAGCTGCCGGAGGGTTTGGTCATTTATCTCTGGGAAAAACGTGCTCACGCGTCCGGGGACTCTCGCAGCAACAGATCAATCGAAAGACCGGGGCCAGCCATGCCGTTGGTCAGCACCGGTTCGCAATGTTCGTTGATCCGCGACGCGATGCGTTGGCGAAAGCCGCTAAAGCGTTTTGATTCCACCACATCGACCGGTTCATCAAGATGCACTTCGACCCGGAACACACCCGGTGTCGGGGTCGCCGTGACGCTTCGGATCAGGCCGGTGACGGCATGACCAAGGTAGGAGCCGGCAAACCGTTTGCCGATACCAAGATCGGACACACTGGTCGGGATATTGCGCCGTGCCATGGCAACGGCGGTGTTCCAGTCGCGAAAACCGTGGCTTTGCGCCAGCAGTTCCAGCGAACCGGTATGCGAGATCGAGACATCACGCGCGGCCAAGGCTTTGCGCAGGCGTTTTGCCTGTGCCTTGAATTGCTCGGTCGCGTCCGTTTCAATGTCGGCACGGCTGATATTGAGCGTATTGGAAGTCATAAATCGTCTCCACGCAGGAGGCCGGGGGTCCGCATTGCCGGGCCGTATCCTGATCGGGAAACGGGTCCGAAAATTTCATTCCACGCACTTTACCAAAGGCATAAACCTTGCGGACGGCAGGGGTGCGCACCCCGTAGAAAGCGTGTTAGCCCAATCTCGGCCCAAAAACAAGGTTTTCGCATTGCCTGACATTGCGCGGTTATCGCCTGACATCGGCGGATGGCGCGCCTTTCTCAAAAATTGACAGCCCCCGTGACAACAACATATACCAGTGAAAACACGTCATATCGGCGGTCCCGAATATGCGCCGATCAACCATAAGGAATATGCGCCATGGCCATGGAAGCCTATGAAATCGAAAGCATGATCAAGGAAGCCCTTCCCGATGCACAGGTCCGCATCGAGGATTTGCGCGGCGATGGCGATCATTATGCAGCGATTGTCGTCTCCGAACAGTTCCGCGGCAAAACCCGCGTGGTTCAGCACCAGATGGTCTATTCCGCCCTTAAGGGCAAAATGGGCGGCGATCTTCATGCGCTGGCCCTGCAGACTTCTGCGCCGGAATAAGATCACCCAAGATAAAGCTTTGGCAAAGCACCTCGCCACCACGACCCGCTTCGCCAGACCAAACTCAGGGGCCGTTTGCCTTCGGCCCCTGTTGCCTTTCAGATCGAACTGAGCTGGTCCGAAGACTTAAGCGGCCGGTCACAGCCCCATTCACTGACCACGGCTTGAAATTATGTCTTCTCAAGAAAAACCGGCACTGATCGGCCCCGGCCCCCTCGCCGGGCTTGGCGCCTTCATCTTCTGGGGGTTTTTCGGCCTGTATTTCAAACAGGTCGCCTTTGCCACTCCGCTTGAAATCCTGTCGCACCGCATTGTGTGGTCAGCACTTCTCACCCTTCTGCTGGTGTTTGTTCTGGGGCGGCGCAAAAAACTGCTTGAGCTGATTTCGTCAGCACGCACCGTCGGGCTTTTGTTTCTTTCAAGCCTTCTGGTCGCGGGGAACTGGTTGCTTTACATCTGGGCTGTCAATAATGCCCATGCCCTGGAAGCAAGCCTTGGCTATTACATCATGCCGCTGATCATGCTGATCCTCGGCCGCATTTTCTTTGCCGAAAAACTCAACCGCATTCAGATCATTTCCGTTTTGATCTGTGCGGCCGGGGTTCTGAACCTTCTGGTTTTTTATGGCAATATGCCCTGGGTTGCCGTCGGGCTTTCGACCTTGTTTGGCTTTTACGGTGTGATTCGCAAATTCGTCCCGGCCGACCCGATCGCCGGTCTTTTTGTTGAATGTATTCTTCTGACCCCGTTTGCCTTGGGGTATCTTGGCTGGCTTACCTATCAGGGTGATATGACCTTTGGGCATATCGGGCGGGTCGAAGATGCGCTTTTGATCGGGCTTGGCGTTTGCACGACAGCGCCGCTTGTGTTGTTTGCCTTTGCGGCGCGCAACATGAAATTCTCGGCCCTTGGATTGATGCAATATCTCAATCCGACCATCCAGTTCTTTGTCGCGGTTCTGATTTTCGGCGAGATATTTACCGAGGCCCACATGATCACCTATGCGCTGGTGTGGTTCGGTCTGGGTATTTTCACCTGGGATAACCTGCGTACCGCGCGGCAAAATCGCGCCAAGAGTTGACAGAACCGCAGGTTCCAGCCATATCTTCGCCCATAAAAGTTTAACCTGAATTCGCGGCCCGAACAGGGCCCCCAAGCCAAGGACAATCATCATGACCGACAATCCGGTATTCGAACGCATCCAGAAAGACGTCAATGACAATGACGTCGTCCTGTTCATGAAGGGTACCGCAATGTTCCCGCAGTGCGGCTTCTCTGCCGCTGTTGTTCAGGTCCTGGCCGAGCTTGGCGTTCAGTTCAAGGATATCAACGTTCTGGTCGACCCGGCGATCCGTCAGGGCATCAAGGACTTCTCCAACTGGCCGACCATTCCGCAGCTTTACGTCAAGGGCGAGTTCCTTGGTGGTTGCGACATCGTGCGTGAAATGGCCGCCAGCGGCGAGCTGTCCCAGCACCTTAAAGACAAGGGCGTTGCCGTTGCCGCCTAAGGCAACAAGTCAACAAGGCAAAAGACCTGACCCCATTCAAAAACGCGCTGCGCAGGTTTTCTGCCAGCGCGTTTTTTGTGCCCGGACCATCGCCAAACTCGCCAAATGCGATCATATCCCGTTCTGGATAAAACTATTTCTTGATGGTTTGATCGCTATTCCCCATCTTTAGGGCATGCTGAAATTTGCGCCACAGGGGAAGTCACAGGCATGAAACCGGCAATCAAAACAATGGCATGTTTTGCGATCTGGCTGTTTGCAATCTGGTTTGCCTTGCCCATCCCGCCCACAGCAGCACAGATGGCGGCCGTTACCGCCCTAAGTGGCTCAGAGGGCGGATCAGAAGACGGATCAGAACCCGCCACAGAACTTCCCGAAGACGGCGTGATTGCCGAAACCTTCAGCTATTATGGCTTCCTTGAAGAAGGTGTCACCCGCACCCAGGCCCGCATCGCCGAAACCATGTCCGGCCTTGATGCCTTTCCGGCAGAACTCGATGCCACACGCGCCTTGCTGTCGACCGATTTTGGCCAGACCGGCCTGATGCGCATTTTGCTGTTTACCGTCATTTTCGTTGGTGTCGGTATCCTGGCCGAGGTGATCTATCGCCGTCTTTCGGCACCGGCATGTGCCTATCTTGAATCGCAAAGCCCCCGGAAGTTTTCGGAACGCCTTAAACACATGGTCGGGCTTTGTGTGCTTTCGCTGTTTTCGCTACTTGTCTTTGCCATCGGATCGCTTGGCGCGTTTATGATGTTTGACTGGCCGCCCATCATGAAATCGGCTGTGATGTCACTTCTGATGGCGTTCTTTGCCCTGCGTGTCCTGATCATCGTGCTGCAATTCCTGTTTGCGCCCAAGGCCGAAGGCCTTCGCATGATCAATGTCGATCCACAGGCCGCCACCGTGCTGACCAAACGCCTGACCTGGGCGGCCGGGATATCATTGTTTGCCTTTGCCTTGGCCAATGTGTTTGGTGCCGCGCCGACCATGGTTGCGGGGGATATCATCCTGTTTGATGCGGCTGTGGTGATTTCAGTTGTCGCCTTCTGCGCGGTCACGCTTTCAATTGGCCGGTTCTTTGCCAGCCACGCGGCAAGTGCCGAGGTCGAGAAAATGGCCCTGCCAACATCGATTGCCCGTTTGTGGCCGATGATTGTCTGTGGCTGGTTCATTCTGGTGGGCGGGGTGGCAATCATTGGCGCCGAACGCATCCTTAAGGCACTGCTTGCCATCGGGCTTGCCTGTTTGTTTGACGTTGTGTTTCGCAACATCATCGAAAGCCAGCATCGCAAGAAACTGCAAGTGGCCGAACAGGAAGCCGCCGAACACAATGCCAGGGCAGAGGCGGCGGCCCATGAACATGACGAAGTGTTTGAACCGGTAAAGCCCAAGGCCCCTGTTTTTACCAAGGTGCTTAAACGCGGTGTGCGGCTTCTGGCACTGGTGTTTGTGCTGGCAAGTATCTGGCGCATCTGGGGCTTTGACCGGTTAGCACAGGCCGATGATGCCGGGATCATTGCCCGGATCATTGATAGCTCGACCGAAATCATCATGATTCTTCTGATCGCTGATCTGATCTGGTCGCTGATCAAGACGTTCCTTGATGAACGCATGAGCGCGTCAGCAACGGGCAATGCCGGCGATGAAGGCGGTGGCACCGGGCTTTCGCGGGTCGAAACCCTTTTGCCGCTTTTGAAAAACTTTGCGCTGACCGTGATTGTCATCATGGTCGCCATGGTGACCCTGTCCTCATTGGGCGTTGATATCGGGCCACTGATTGCCGGTGCCGGTGTTGTCGGCCTTGCCCTTGGTTTTGGCAGTCAGGCGCTGGTGCGCGATGTGGTGGCGGGTGTGTTCTTCCTGCTTGATGATGCATTTCGGCTTGGCGAATATATCGAAGTCGACAATCTGCGTGGCCGGGTTGAAAACATCTCGATCCGGTCCATGCAACTGCGCCATCACCGTGGCCCGCTTCAGACCGTCCCGTTTGGCGAGATCAAATCCATCGTCAACCACAGCCGCGATTGGGTGATCGTCAAACTGGAATTCCGTGTGCCGTTTGAAACCGACGTCAACAAGATCAAGAAACTGGTCAAGAAACTGGCGGCAGAACTTCTGGAAGATCCGCTGATTGGCGACAGCTTCATCGAACCGCTGAAATCCCAGGGCGTGCGCCGGATGGAAGAATTCAACATGGTGATTGGGCTGAAATACACCTCAAAACCCGGCGAACAATTCACCATCCGCAAAACCGTTTATCAGCGGGTTCTGGCGATGTTCAAGGAAAATGGCATCCAGATGGCCTCGCGCAACGTCAAGGTCGATGTGCCGCCAGATGCCACACCTGAACAAAAACAGGAAGCGGTTGCCGCCGCCGCCCAACAGGCGTCCGAGCAACTGAACAAACCGCCCGCCTGAGGGTGTTATCCAAAACGCAGACAAACAAAAACGCCCGCTGTTTCCAGCGGGCGTCTTCGTATCGGTTCGTCGCGAAATCCGTAAGGATTAACGCGAGTAGAATTCGATGACCAGGTTCGGCTGCATCTGAACCGGGTACGGAATTTCTGCGAATTTCGGAACGCGAACGAAGGTACCTTTGAAGGCCTTCGCGTCAACGTCGAGATATTCCGGAACGTCACGTTCGTTCAGGTTGGCAGCTTCCATAACCATCGGGATTTCGCGCGAAGCAGGTTTCACTTCGACAACGTCACCTTCCTGTACCAGGTAGGACGGGATGGTTACTTTCTTGCCATTAACAAGAATGTGGCCGTGGTTCACGAACTGACGTGCAGCAAACACGGTCGGAACGAATTTCATGCGGTAGATAACCGCATCGAGGCGCTGCTCAAGAATACCAACGAGGGTTTCGGAGGTATCACCCGGACGACGGGATGCTTCTTTGTAGTAGCGCAGGAACTGTTTTTCAGAGATCGAGCCGTAGTAGCCTTTGAGCTGCTGTTTCGCAAACAGCTGGGTACCATAGTCGGTCGGCTTCTTACGGCGGGTTGCGCCGTGCATGCCCGGTGCATATTCGCGCTTGTTCAGCGGCGATTTTGCACGGCCCCAAAGGTTCACACCAAGGCGGCGGTCAATCTTATGCTTTGCAGCAATACGTTTCGACATTTTGTAACTCTCTTTTTTTAAAGATCACTTATTGTCCCGATAGTTTCCAGCGGCCCAAACCTGAGCATGCGGAACGGGGACGAAACCACATGTTTCGACCCACTTTCTCGGAAGTGAGGCGCAATATAGAGATGATTGATCAAGAGTCAAACATTAATCGCGCCCGCCATCCCGCATGGAAGCCCTGCATTTCTGCCGAGTTCCGCTTGAATGGCACCCCACCTGCACCGCACTTGGCAATCGGGTGGAAAAAACCAAGGCGATGGGTGGCATGTATGAAATGACCACCGCATCGGGTGGCACCATCACCGCTGAAATGAAAGGTGACGATCTTTATGTCGTCGATGACAAAGGCCAGTGGTCACAGATCACCATCGCCAATGTCATGCAGTCCAACGGCGTGATCCACGTGGTAGATACCGTTCTTTTACCGGGCTGATTGCGTCCCAACCCGGATGCCCGCAAAAGACAACACCCTGAAATTGGCACTCTAATGAACTTGTACTAATATGTACTGAGGTTTGTGCTACGGTAAGGATGACTTAATGACAGATGTAGAAGCTGCGCTCATGAAACTGGCGCTCGCTCTAAACTCATCTATAAATGAATCTTCTGCATTTTCAATTTGGCTCAGAGACCTTCTGACAAGCGACATATTTTTGACTGGGATATTTACTCTTCTATCAGGCCTTTCTGGAGCATATTTCGGCGCAAAGCTTCAAAGAGATACGACTGAGAGACACACGCTAAAAAAAGAGCTACTTAGCGAAATACGAACCACTCAAATACTGATGTCATTCGCCTTCAACGCCCTAAACAAATCTTGGTCCGTCAAGAGACAAAACATCGCACCTACCCTAAGTCGATACTACCTTGCAAAACAAAGATTTCAATGCGAAGTCGCCGCTGGAATTAAGCCCGCTGTTTTCCAAGTAAGCATGGATTCAATTCAAGGAATTAACTTGGAGAGCGAGGCTATTCTGGCGAATATCTCTCAAAACATTAACGCCACGCCCCTTCTAGTGGCTTCAGCAGTAGCCACACGACAGTCGGAAGCTGCATTTAACGATACAAACTCAAAAATAAACAAGTTCTTTGATAAGTGGTCGGAAAATTTAGAAAGACCGACACCTATGAACTATTTCAGCATCGAGATGCCGGGCAGCCCGAAAGACTCAAGATTTTCAGACCTCCAAAGAAATATTGAACTATACACCGATGATTGCGTGTATTTTTCCTATGTGCTGTGTGAGGAAGCACATCAACATCTAAGCAACTTGATAAAAGCCTACGAGAAGAAATTTGGGAAGGACGACACACCCAAATTAACTACCTACGACGCAAGTGCTATTTCTGAGAGCTACCAATTCCCCGACAAGGCACAGTACGAGAAATGGTTTTCTGGCTTTCAGACTGAGCCATATTAGTCCTTGGCTTTGAACTTTCCTCCGCGCATGGCAACGATCATCCCGCGCAGCGTCTGGACTTCCTGATGGGTCAGATTGGCGCGGTTAAAGATGTTGCGAATATTGCGCGCCATGCCGGGGCGTTTTTCCGCCACCCGAAAGAACCCCGACTCATCAAGTTCGCTTTCAAGATGAAGGAAAAGACGTTCCATATCATCCTTGGTCGCCGGGAAGGTGTCGGCCATCATCAATTGATAGTCAGGCACATCAACGCCCGCCTGCCACCATTCATAGCCGATCAAAAGAACCGCCTGGGCCAGGTTAAGCGACGTAAAACCGGGATTAAGCGGCACGGTCACCACCGCATCGCCCATGGCAATATGTTCGTTGCGAACGCCGGTGCGTTCCGGGCCAAACATCACGCCGACCTTTTCACCACGCCCGATCACAGCGCGCATTTCCGGTGCCAGACCCTTGGGGGTAAAGACCGGCTTGATGGCATCACGGGTGCGGGCGGTGGTGACGTAAACCCGGTTCAGATCTGCCAGCGCATCTTCTTCGCGCTCAAACACCTTGGTGTTGTCGATGACGATATCGGCACCCGATGCATTGGCGGTTGCCCGTTCATTTGGCCAACCATCACGCGGCCGCACCAAACGCAAATCCACCAGACCACAATTGAGCATCGCGCGCGCGGCCTTGCCGATATTATCGCCAAGCTGCGGCTCAATCAGAATGATTACGGGCGGATTGGCAATCCCGCCTGTTTCAGGCTTGGCACTGCCGATGGGCTCGCTCATCGCGGTATTCTCCGGTCGTCAAAGGAAGGCATAGAAGCTGTTTTTCGGGCGTCCCCGTCCATATTGGCGCTTACTTAGCAAAAGCCAACCGTTCGCGCCAGCCTCCAGATTTAAGTCTCCTTATCCGTCACGAAAACAGCCGGACCTTGACATGGCCCGGCTGCATGTATTTGACGGATATCCGATCACATCATCAGGCGTGCTGGCTGCGCACGCCCGACTTGAACAGTTTATAGGTGATGGAATCGCGAAGCGCGTTATAGGACGCCTCGATAATGTTGGTCGAAACGCCCACCGTTGCCCAGTTATTGCCTTCGGCGTCGCGGCTTTCGATCATGACGCGGGTCACTGCGCGCGTCCCATCGCCGCGGGTTATGATGCGGACCTTATAGTCGATAAGTTCGATCTGTTCGACCGCATCGCGGTATTCCGGCACGGTCAAAAGGACCTTACGAAGGGCCGCATCAAGGGCGTTAACCGGGCCGTTGCCTTCGGCCACCGACATGAACTGATCATCACCGACCACGACCTTGACGGTGGCCTCACTCATGGTGATGACCTGTTCGTCCTGCTCATCAACCCAGCGGCGTTCGTCAATCACACGGAAAGACGTAACCCGGAAATAACGATCAAGCTCGCCCATGGCCTTGCGCGCCAGCAGTTCAAAGCTGGCCTCGGCCCCGTCATAGGCATAACCGTCGAACTCACGGCGCTTGACGGTTTCAACCAGTTTGCCGACGGCCTCGGATTTGGGATCAACCTCAACGCCGATCTCGCGGAAACGGGCAAGAATGTTCGACCGCCCCGCCTGATCCGAAACAAGGATATGGCGCTGGTTGCCAACCAGATGCGGTTCGATATGTTCGTAGCAGGTCGGGTTCTTTTCAACCGCTGAAACATGCAAGCCGCCCTTGTGGGCAAAGGCACTGTCGCCGACATAGGCCGCCTGCCGCAGCGGTTCACGGTTCAGCCGCTCATCAAGGATGTGCGAAATGCGCCGCAGATGGGTCAGCTGGTCATGGGAAATGCCAACGTCATAACCCATTTTCAGCATCAGCGTCGGAATGATCGAAATCAGGTTAGCATTGCCGCACCGCTCACCCAAACCATTCAGCGTCCCCTGCACTTGCCGCGCACCGGCACGTACGGCGGCCAAAGAGTTCGCAACCGCATTTTCCGTATCATTGTGGCAATGAATACCGACATGGCTGCCGGGGATCTGGCGGCAGACATCGGTGACAATGTCAAAAATCTCGTCAGGCAGCGTGCCGCCATTGGTGTCACACAAAACAACCCAGCGCGCCCCGGCCTCATAGGCCGACTTGATCGCGGCAAGGGCATAGTCCCGGTTTGCCTTGTAACCATCAAAGAAATGCTCGGCATCGAACATGACTTCGGAAACCTTGGTTTTCAGATGGGCAATTGAATCTGAAATCATCGCAAGATTTTCATCAAGCTCGATCCCGAGTGCCTCGGTCACCTGAAAATCCCAGCTTTTGCCGACCATGCAAACAATCGGTGCATTCTGCGCCAGGCTGGTCAGCCCCGGATCGTTCGACGCCGAACGACCTGCGCGTCGGGTCATGCCAAAGGCGGTCAGTTTGGAATTCTTGAGTTTGGGCGGATTGGCAAAGAATGCATCATCGGTCGGGTTTGCCCCCGGCCAGCCGCCTTCAATATAGTCAATCGACAGTTCGTCCAGTGCCTTGGCAATCGCGGTCTTGTCCGCGGCCGAAAAATCCACGCCCTGGGTCTGTTGCCCATCGCGCAAGGTACTGTCATAGAGATAGACGCGCTTGTCTGACATTTTCATTCCAACTGATCGATCGTCTCGGGTGCCGCGGCCGTTTTTTGGCCGCCGCTATTCTGTTCGCAAGGCTCATGATTTCATGTCCTTTGCGGGTCTGGCAAATTGCCGCAAAACAGACAGCAGCGCAACAGCATTACTCAAATTGCCATCCCGACGACAATTTCTGCTCTATTTCAACAAATTACCCATCTTTAGGATAGCTGACCTGTCCCCTTGAATGGTTGCAACCACCACTATGCGATGATTACCTTTATCCTAGGTTGTAGTACGCTTGATCAAAACCCTGCACATGTAGAACAAAGCTAATGATCGCGCGACGTCCAAGGACAATAAAAATGGCAAATGACGCCCCCACCAGCGTTGATATCATGATGCTTGCCGGCCTGACGTGGGAACGTACCGGTCGCAATTGCTGGACTGCATCAGACCGTTTTGCCCGCTACATCATATTCCGTGACATCGATGAACGTTGGTATGGCGACTGGGAACGGGACGGGGAACTGACCCGTGCGGATTGGTCTTGCCCGATCCTTGAAACATTTGCCGAATACATGGTCGACAACGCCCGACGGCAATCATCCTGATTATCGGCGGGTAACCACGCCCGCAAAATCAGATACAACTAATAAATCGTCCCTCAAATACGCGTCCGCCCCGGCTTTTCCTTGCGTTTGACGCCATGTCGATTATGTGTTGGGGTAGCGCAACGTTACATAATCCAAGGCAAGCCTAATCCAATGACCAAAGCCATTCCCATGCAGATCGACATTGTTTCGGACGTTGTCTGTCCGTGGTGCATCATCGGTTACAAGAACCTTGAAGATGCCATCAGCCGTCTGGACGGCGAAATTGACGTCACCCTGCGCTGGCACCCGTTCGAACTGAACCGCGATATGCCGCCCGAGGGCCAGGACCTCTCGGAACATATCAGCGAAAAATACGGCCTGACCGCCGATCAAAGTGCCGATAACCGCGCCCGCATCACCATGATGGGCGAAAATGTCGGCTTCCCGATCCATTTTGGCTCCGATGCCCGCATCTATAACACCTTTGACGCCCACCGTTTACTGTACTGGGCGGGCAAAGAAGGCGAGTACGGCCAGCAGACAGCGCTTAAGCTCAACCTGTTTGCCGCCTACTTCCAGGGCGGTGATAACACCGCCGACCATGGTGTTTTGAAACGCGCGGTCGAGGAAGTTGGCCTTTCACCGGAACGTGCCGCCGAAATCCTTGCCAGCGACGAATTCGCCAAGGAAGTCCGCGCCGAGGAAGACGAATTTGGCGATGCCGGCATCAGTTCGGTACCGACCTATGTGGTCAATGGCAAATTCGCCATTTCCGGCGGCCACCCGCCAGAAGTGTTCGAACAGGCCCTTTCGGAAATCGCGCGTCAGGGTGATGAAATCCTTGCCGAAGCCCAAAACGACGCCTGATTAGGCCTAAGTGCAGACAGATGAACAAAGCCCGGTCCATTGGATCGGGCTTCTTCGTGGCCCTCGACAGAACTCAAATACCGATCTAGGCTGATCTTGCCACCACACAAGGAAACGCCCCATGATCAGCCTTGCCGAGTTTGGGCAATATCTGCCCGGAATATTGCTGTCTTATGCAGCCCTGCTTGTCGGCCTTATTAGCCCCGGCCCTGCCCTTTTGGGCTTGATGGGGGTGTCGCTTGATCAGGGCCGTCGCGCTGGTCAACATTTTGCCCTTGGCATCGGAACCGGATCGTTTTCGATCGGACTTCTGACCCTGACGGGGCTGTCGGCTGTTCTTGCCACCTATGCCGATGCGATGACGGCCATCCGGATTTTTGGCGGACTTTATTTGCTGTGGATGTCCTATCGGGCGTTTCGCACGGCATTTCGCAAACCACCCACCACATCAGATATTGCCGACGCCGTTGATACCCGAAAGATATCGGGACGCGGTTATTATTTTCGCGGATTGGGACTTCACCTGACCAATCCCAAGGCCATCCTGACCTGGATCGCCATCATTTCAATCGGCTTTCACGAAGGCGCCCCGCTTTGGGTTGGTGCGGCGATTGTGATTGGTTGTGGTCTGATTTCAACCAGCATTCATTTGCTTTATGCCACCGCCTTCTCCACCGCCCCGGCGATTTCGATTTATCGCCGCGCAGCCGGATGGATCAACGGGTTGCTTGGTGTGTTCTTTGCCGCCGTCGGGCTGCGGTTGTTGTTCAACCGCTAAGCTGTCAGCGAAAAGCTATGCCTTGGGGGCCTTGCCTTCAACTGCCTCGGCCTTTTCTGCTTCAGCTTCAGCCTTGGCTTCGGCCTCCTCGGCAGCAGCCTCCTCAGCCGCGGCTTCTTCTGCGGCGGCCTCGGCCTGCTCGGCCGCCCAAACCCCGGCGGTTTCAACCGCCATGGGGGATGCCGTCGGCAGAACGCTGACATAGCTTTCGGTTTCTTCAACCGGCAGGGCTTCACGGCGCGTCATGCGATAAAGCGCATAAACCGCGATCACCGCAAAGGTCCCGGCAAGCACCAGCCAGAACGACTGCGGGCCAAGATGTTCCATCGACCAACCGGCAATCAACGGGCCAAGAATTGCCCCCACCCCGAAGGTCAGAACAAGACCACCTGATGCGGCCGGCATTTCTTCGAGTGACAGGAAATCGTTGGTGTAGGCCAGAAACAGCGCGTAAAGCGGTGTGGTCATGCCGCCTGCGACAAAGGCTGCACACATCATAAAGACCAACTGGTTACCCGAAAGCCAGCCAAGCATACAGGCTGACATGGCAACTGCCGCCGCACCAAAAATCAGCTTGCGGCGATCCATGCGGTCCGACAACCAGCCAATCGGATATTGGAACACCAACGCACCGGCAAACAGCATCGCCACAAAGGTCGCGATCTGCACGGTCGTCATTTCGATCTGGGTGCCATAAACCGCCGCCATACCGGTCTGGGTGGCATAAACACACCCCAACAGGAAGATTCCCACTGTACTGAGCGGCGATCCGGCAAACAGTTCCTTAAGCCCCATCGGGCGGGCGGCCTCGGTCACTGGCACGGACGAGGCCGACAGCAGGATCGGCGCAAAGGAAATCGAGACCAGAATGGACGCAACAATAAACAGGGCCGAGTTCGCGGCATCGCCAAGCGTCAAAAGCCCCTGCGCCCCGATAATACCAAGCGTCTGGGCAATCATATAAGCCGACAGAACCTTGCCCCGGGTTTCGTTGGTCGAGGCATCATTAAGCCAGCTTTCCGCCGTCACATAGATCCCCGACATGCAAAAGCCCAAAATCACGCGCAACGCCGTCCATGCCCATGGCTCGGCAATCAGTGGAAAGGCAATCAGCCCGGCGGAGGTAAAGCTTCCGAGTGCGGCAAAGACGCGCACATGGCCAACCCGCTTGATCATGCGCGGTGTGATGCGTGCGCCAGACAGGAAACCGGCAAAGTAACCCGATGTGACAATCGCCAGTTCGGCCGAGGAAAAACCCTCAATCCCGCCGCGCAAACCGATCAGGGTGAAATGCATGCCATTGCCCAGCATGATCAGGACAACTCCAATAAGAAGTGCCCAGACACTGGTTAAAACCTGGATCATGAATCGCCCTTTCGCACTTTGGGGATTACCGGACTGTCTGTGAGCTCAGCGCGCCTTGGTCTGATGTCGTGTTGGTTCAGACAAATGACAAGTCTCAGCGAAAAGTACGAAACCACTGATCACATTCAGTTTCCAGACTTTTTTCGGTATGAAGGGGATTTTTTGACCTAAGCAGCCGGGTCTCTGATCTCTGCCTCGGTCAGGCGTTTGGTGGTGACCCCGTTTTTGAGATCAAGCCAGCCGCAAAAAACAGTCACCCAGACGGCGGCCAGCATCAAATACGCGACATACTGATCCATCACCCAAAGCGTGCCTGCGGATATAACACACCACGCCAGGGGAACCGGCAACAATAACCACCGCCAGGTGCCGCGTGACAGCAAAACAAAGCCCAACGTGCCAAGGGCGGTTGGATCGGCTGCACTGCCAAAAATTTCGGCCTGTACCAAGTCGCGCCCTTCAATCAGGCCAATAAACGGATAGACAAGCAGCGCAAAGGCAACCAGAGACGCCCCGACATAACAGGACAAATCCCCGCGCCAGCCAAAACGAAGCGGCAACGGACGCGCAGCAAAGATGGCAAACAAAACCACCTGCAGGGCAAAGGCCGGCAGCAGATAAGGCACCGCCCAATTGATCGGCTGATAATATTGCCAAAGGAAGCCAAAGCCCGACCAGGCCCAGACCAGTGCCAACAATACCAGAATAACCCGGTTGCCGCGAAAACCGTGACGCAGGGCAAGGCCCGATGCGATCAACCCGGCAATCAGCGCGCTGGCAACCACCAGCCACCAGGTGGTGTTCATGGTTTCAAACAGCCGGTAATAGACACGCGGCGAAAACAGCAACAGGTCTGCCAGTCCGTAATCCCACCATTCAGTCATGCTGTCTGCCCCCGATTGCCTTGATCACACCAGAACGCCAATGACAGCGGCGATCTGTTCGCGCATTTTATCATCGGGCAATGGCCCGGTTGCGGCCGCCATGTTTTCCGCCGCATGGGCCGGTTTGGTGGTGGCCGGGATCGGACAGGTCACAGCCGGATGGGCGATCAGATATTTCAAAATCAACTGCGCCCAACTTTTGGCTTCAAGTTCGGCGGCAAATTCCGGCATGGGCTGGCCTTCCAGACGCTCGGTCAGGCTGCCGCCGCGAAACGGCCGGTTCACAATCACCGCAATGCCGCGATCATATGCCAATGGCAAAAGATAATCCTCAACCTTGCGGTCAATCGGGTTATAGGTCACCTGCACGAAATCAAGCCGTTCGTTCTTCATCACCGCGATCAGGTCTTCGGTACGTCGCCCGTGCGAGGTCGTCACACCGACATGGCGCAACTGCCGTTCGTCCTTCATGCGAAACAGAAGCGGCAGGTTTTCATTGATGCCCAACAGATTATGGACCTGCAAAAGGTCAAACTGCTCGATCTTCCATCGATCTGATGTCTCGGCGATCTGTTCGGCACCATCGCCTGCGGTCCAGACCTTGTCGGTCGAAAACACACGATCGCGCGCACCAAGCTTATCGAGCCCGTAGCCAATCACATCCTGGGCAGAACCGTACATCGGCGAACTGTCAATCATGCGCCCACCGGCATCGAAAAACGCCGACATCACATCCGCGCACTGATTGCGCAATTCAATGTCTTGGCCGACATTGAACGTGATCCAGCTTCCAAGCCCGACAGCGGGGATTTCTTCACCGGTTGAGGGGATTTTCTTTTGCAATACTTCCGATGCGCGCGCATCGGAGCTTCCCTGCGCCCACGCAGGCACCCCCGACGCCAACAGGCCAAGCGCGCCTAGTGAGGCAGAAGCCTTCAGAAACCCGCGACGGTCAAATTCAGACATGGCTTAGAGCACCTTTTCGTTGCTTCGGACCAATCTTCAAACATGATCCATCAAGATTTGGGCAGAATTCTGCCCGAACGCAACTTTTGGTAAACTGACAAGAGACCTATATCACCCGAAACAAAAAAAGGGCTGCAAACCTGATGTTTGCAGCCCTTTGGTCAAAAACTGTCAATCTGCGTTAAACGCGCTTCCAGCTTGTCCCATCCTTGAAGTCTTCAAGGATGATGCCGCGTGCCAGAAGGTCATCACGGATTTTGTCCGCCGTTGCGAAATCCTTGTTCTTCTTGGCATCCGCACGCTGGGCGATCAGTCCGTCGATCTCGGCTGCTTCGTCTTCATCGGCTGATCCGGTAAACCAGGCTTCGGGATCCGCTTCAAGAATGCCCAAAAGCTTGGCCGCGGCAAGGATTTCACCCTTGGCTTCAGCACGTTCGAACTTCTTTTCCGCCTTGTTGAACTTGGTCACAAGGTTATGGAATTCCGAAATCGCAAGCGGCGTGTTGAGATCATCACACAGCGCATCAAGCACCGCACGCGGCACCGGCATATTTTCCGGGGTCACGTCAGAACTCTGACGAAGCGCAGTATAGAACCGATCAAGCGCCTCTTTGGCCTGACGCAGGTTTTCTTCGGTCCAGTTGATCGGCTGATGATAATGGGTTCCCATCATCGCCAGCCGGATCGCCTCACCCGGCCATTTTTCAAGCAGCTCATGCACGGTGACGAAGTTGCCCAATGACTTGGACATCTTTTCGCCTTCGACCATCAGATGGCCGTTATGCATCCAGTATTTGGCGTAGCTTGACCCCTTATTGGCGCAGCAGCTTTGCGCCAGTTCGTTTTCGTGGTGCGGGAACACCAGATCCGAACCACCGCCATGGATGTCAAAGTTTTCACCGAGATAACGCGTCGACATGGCAGAGCATTCAATATGCCAGCCCGGACGACCACGGCCCCACGGGCTATCCCATCCCGGAATATCGTCACTCGACGGTTTCCACAAAACGAAGTCCGCCGGGTCTTTTTTATAAGGGGCGACTTCAACACGGGCACCGGCGATCATTTCCTTGCGATCACGACGCGACAGCTTGCCATAATCATCAAACGCCTCGACCGAGAACAGCACATGGCCCTCGGCGGCATAGGCAAAGCCCTGTTCGATCAGGCTTTCGCACATGGCGATCATTTCAGCGATATGTTCGGTCGCGCGCGGTTCGATATCGGGTTTGGCGGCATTAAGCGCGCCCATGTCATCCAGATAGGCCTGATGGGTGCGTTTGGTGATTTCGGAAATCGGTTCACCGCTTTCCTTGGCACGCGCGTTGATCTTGTCATCAACGTCCGTGACATTCCGCACATAGGTTACCTTGGGATAGATATGGCGCAGCACGCGCACCAGCGTATCAAACACCACCACCGGGCGGGCATTACCGACATGGGCATAGTCATAGACCGTCGGGCCGCAGACATAAAGCCGCACGTGATCGGGATCAATCGGCGCGAACACCTGCTTTTCGCGGGTGAGCGTATCAAAGATGCGAAGTGTTTTGGTCATTTCAAACGTCCGTTTGGCTGTGTTATCGGGTCAAATGCGTACATTTTCCGGCGATCAAAGCAGATGCTTAGACCGCCTTCCCACACAACCGGTCACGCGCCTTTTCAGACCCGATCAAAACCAGCATCGTCGACATTTCCGGACCATGTTCGCGCGCCGTCAGCGCCTTGCGCAGCGGCATGAAAAGCTGCTTGCCCTTGCGTCCGGTTTCTTCCTTAAGCGCCGTGGTCCAGGTTTTCCAGCTGGTGCCATCAAGCTCGCCTTCCGGCAGCATTTCGGCGGCCTGTTTGAGAAACTCGGCATCCTCGGCATCAATTTCCGGAATGACGTTTTTGTGGATCACATCCCACCATTCCAGTGCCTCGGCCACGCGCCAGCAATTGCCGCGCACCGCATTCCAGAACATCTCGTCGGCATCTGCCATGCCAGCTGCTTCAAGCTTTGGCTTGGCGGCCTCAAAAGACATTTCGTGAATGACTTTTTCATTAAGGCTTGCCAGTTCGGCCGGATCAAATTTCGGCGTGGAACGGCCATAATGATCAAGATCGAATTTCTCAAGCACCTGGGAAAGGTTTGCCGGCTCAATCTTGTCGGATGCACCAAGGCCCGTCAGAAGGCCAACAAGCGCCTCGACCTCAAACCCGTCATTGCGCAATTCACGCAGTGAAAGACTGCCAAGGCGCTTTGAAAGCTGCGAGCCACCCGGCCCCGCCAAAAGCGGCATATGGGCAAATTCAAGCGCACCCGGCTTCCCGCCAAGCGCCAGATACAACAGGATCTGCGACACGGTATTGGTCACGTGGTCTTCGCCGCGAATGATGTGGGTAACACCCATTTCAAGGTCATCCACCACCGAGCCCAGCATATAAAGCAACGATCCATCTTCACGGATCAGGACCGGGTCAGACACATGTTCGGTATCAAACGAGCAAATCCCGCGCGTCAGGTCATCCCATTCGACCATGCCGTCGGTCAGAAGGAAACGCCAATGCGGCTTGCGGCCTTCGGCCTCAAGGGCGGCAATTTCTTCATCAGACAGCGTCAATGCCTTGCGGTCATAAATGAACGGCTGGTGACGCTGGCGGGCAGCCTTGCGTTTCCAGTTGAGCTCGCCTTCGGTCTCGTAGCACGGATAAAGCAATTCACGCTTTTTCAGGTCATCAATCGCCGCGTCATATTTGTCCTGACGCAGGCTTTGACGTTCTTCCTGATCCCAGTCGATGCCAAGCCAGGAGAGGTCTTCACGGATCGCATCGACATATTCGTCTTTGGAGCGCACCGGGTCGGTATCGTCAAAGCGCAGGATGAATTTCCCACCTGATTTACGGGCATAAAGCCAGTTCATCAGCGCCACACGGGCGTTACCGACGTGAAGAAGCCCGGTCGGGCTGGGGGCAAATCGCAGAACAGGTTTTGTCATTTCAAACTTTTCAATCACGTAACAAGGTTCGTGAAACCATTGGTAATCGGATAGCGACGGTCACGGCCAAAGGCACGCGGGGTAATCTTGACCCCCGGGGGTGCCTGACGGCGTTTATATTCCGCCCGATCCAGCAACCGCCAGACCCGGCGCACTGTTGCCTCATCGTGACCGCTATCCACGATATCGCGAACAGACCGCTCACCTTCAATCATCTGATGGAGGATATCATCCAAAACATCATAAGGCGGCAGACTATCTTCGTCTTTCTGATCCGGGCGAAGCTCGGCCGATGGCGGCTTGGTGATAATCCGTTCGGGGATCACCATGCCATCCGGGCCAACAGCCCCGACCGGTTTGTGTTCATTGCGCCAGTGGCACAGATTAAACACGGTCGTTTTATAAAGGTCTTTCAGAACCGAATAGCCACCACACATATCGCCATAAAGCGTGGCATAGCCAACCGACATTTCGGATTTATTGCCGGTGGTCAGGACCATGTGGCCAAACTTGTTTGAAAGCCCCATCAGGATAATCCCGCGCGAGCGGGCCTGAATGTTTTCTTCGGTAATGTCGGCATCCCGGCCTTCAAAGGCGGGGGCCAGCATCTGCTCGAACGCGGCCATGGCCGGACCAATATTGATGCTCTCGATCCCGGTCTTGAGCATGCCTGCGCAAAGCTCCGCATCCTCCAGGCTCTCGGCCGAGGTATAAGGCGATGGCATCATCACCAGACGCACGCGATCAGAACCCAGCGCATCCACGGCAACCGCGGCCGACAGCGCACTGTCGATCCCGCCCGACATGCCGATCACAACTCCGGGGAAACCGTTTTTATTCACATAGTCGCGCAGGCCCAGAACCAGCGCCTGATAGATCGCATCAAGTCCGGTGGGATAGCCAACCTTCGGCGCGTCATCTGCGCAACGCCATTGACCGTTTTCATCCTGTTGCCAGGTGGTCAGCACCACATCCTCGGCAAAGGCCGGCAGGGCAACCGCAAGCGATCCATCGCCGTTCAGGCCGAATGATCCGCCGTCAAACACCAGTTCATCCTGACCGCCGACTTCGTTGCAGTAAATCATCGGCTTGCCGCTTTCGCGCACCCGATCCTCGATCAGCTTACGGCGCAAATCATCCTTGTCGGCTTCAAACGGTGACCCGTTCGGCACAAGGAAGATTTCTGCCCCCGCATCGGCCAGATGGGCAACGACGTTCGGCGTCCAGACATCTTCACAGATCGGCACACCCAGCTTGACACCCTTGAAGGATATCGGGGTCGGCATCGGGCCCGCGGCAAAGACGCGCTTTTCATCAAACACGCCATAATTCGGCAAATCATTCTTGGCGCGCACATCAACGATCTTGCCCTGATCAATCAGCAACACCGCATTATGACGTGTGCCATCGACTTCCCATGGCGTGGTCAACAGCAAGGCCGGACCATCGTTGCGTTTGGCCGTGTGTTCACAGATAAATTCGACCGCGTCATGCAGATGGCGCATGAAGGCCGGCTTCATCACAAGGTCCTCGGGCGGATAGCCCGACAGGACCAGTTCAGAATATAGAACCACGTCCGCAGCCTGATCAGCCGCAGTTTCCCAGGCAGCCACAACCTTGTCCCGGTTCCCGGTGACATCACCGACAATCGGGTTGAGTTGGGCAATCGCAATGGCAAGCTTCTTTGTCATGATGTTGGAATAGGATCGCCCCTGCGCGCTGTCAATTGCGGAATGCGCAATATCCCATGTTTCAGACAAGATCGCCATTCTTGCATGGCAGAAATGCAAAGCTTTGAAACCTGCAAGTACGCTGTCTTTCAGCGTGATTTTATTCTTATCAACGACTTAGCGTGTTGATAATGACTTGCAAAATCGGCTTCTTCCCGATCTATTGCACGCGACCGTGAAAACACGGCAATAAACACAAATTAAAATACGAGCAAACAACATGACCCACAGCCCCAATGCGGCCGCCGAAATGGCGGCGGTAACCATTTCCTATATTCCAGGCCGCGAAATCAGTGAAAACCTTGGCATTGTCTTTGGCAGTTCCGTGCGCAGCCGCAACTTCCTTTTCGATATTTTTGCGATGCTGAAAAACCTGTTCGGGGGTGAAGTACGTTCCTACACCCGGCTTCTGGAAGACGCCCAGCAGGAAGCCACCAGCCGCCTGATTGCCCAAGCCCAAAAATTGGATGCCGACGCAGTTGTGGATGTTCATTTCGCAACGTCACAGGTGGCCTACAAGGCGGCTGAGATTTTCGCATACGGCACAGCCGTACGACTGAAATAACAGGGCAGGCACAACACCATGGAAGATCTGTTTCTTCCGGGAATTGCCCTGACCATCCTGGTCGGAATCGCTTATATAACCGGCCGTTTGGCCGATGGGGCACATGAACGCGCGCTCAGACGCGACGAAGCATTGTTGCCCCATCAATATCTTGATTCCGGGGATGCAGTTCCCGATGACATCACGTTGCATGACAGCAAACTGGTGACCGGAAAGGTCGTCATTGCCGAAGACCGTTTTCGCAATCTTCTGGCCCGCCTGCGCATTTTCGTCGGCGGTCGACTGGCCGCGCACGAAGCCACCGTCACCAGGGCCAAGCGCGAGGCGATCTTGCGGCTTCGCACCAACGCCAAGGGTGCAAGTCACATTATCGGTTTACGCTTTGATTCTGCCGAACTCGGGCGCGGCATGATCGAGGTGATTGTTTCCGGCACCGCCCTTTATACCGATCATCGCCCGGCGGGCGGGCGGCCATCTGCCCTTCCCGATGACGGGGTGAATATTTCGCATCGCAATCTTTTGGCCGAATTTGCGTCGGGCAGTATTGCGTTCCTGCTGATTTGCTGGGGGATTTATACGGCAAGCGGCCTCGCGGTTGAATGGGCGGCAAACAGTATTTCGGTTCAGGAAGAAGTTGCCATCTGGTCGGAGCTTGAACCCGGACTGATCGCAGAACATCGCGAAGATTATGAACGCAGCCTGCCGGAACGCTATCTTCTTGATCTGGTCAATTCCATCCCTAAGGAGGCCATTGGCCCGGCAAAGGATTATGATTTTGACGTTCTGATCATCCCCGATGACAGTCCCAATGCCGCGGCACTGCCCGGTGGCCTGATGCTTGTTCATACCGGAATGCTTGAACTGGTCGATACCGAGAACGAGCTGCTGTCGATCCTTGGCCATGAAATCGGTCATTACAACGGACGCGATCACCTTGAAGGCATTGGCCGTGAAGTCGTTGGTGTCGCACTTTCGGCCATGATGTTTCAGACCGATGCGGTTTTGACCACCTGGGCGGCAAGCTGGCCGAAACTTCTGGCTGATCGGGACTATTCCCGAAGTCAGGAACTCGATGCCGATGACTGGAGCCTGCGCATCCTGATGGCCAAATACGGCCATGTCGCAGAAGCATCCACCACCTTTGCAAAATTGGGGCAGCTTCAAGGCGACCGCAGTTTGCTGGATTATCTTTCAACCCATCCCCATCCACGTGACCGGGTGGAACGGCTTGAGGATATGGCGCGCGAACAGGGTCTTCCGATCAGAGAACCGGTTGATCTTCAAATCGCCTTTGAGAATTTCCTTGTACGCACGGGTGAAATCCCGGCAAGCGCGCTTGAAGACCGCCACCAATTCAATCTTACCAATACAGGACACTAGCCCATGCGCGGACTTTTCGCCCCGTTTCGCTTTCTAAGCGTCAGTGGCCAGCCCAATACCGAGTTCTGGCTTACCCAGTGCATCATTCTGGCATCAACCGTTCTGGGTGTGTATCTGGCAAGCTTTGCCGGTTTTGAAATTGCTGTCGATTTCGACCGTTATCAAAGCACGTCTGATGTTTATAACCTCGAACGATCGCTTGAGGCGGAGTTTGTCGATAACATCGAAAAGGTCGAAACCTGGATTGCCGACTATCCCGAAGGGCCGATGACCTGGCATGCGGCAAACCTCGCCCCGCGCGAACGTCACAAGCTTGACGATATGGTTTGGGAAACCATGCGCTATTCCCAGCGTACCTTTGAAGTCGATCCGGCAATTATCACCGGTGTACGTCGATTTTATTCCGATATCGAAGCGCAGATGACGATCATGTTCATGCAGCAAAATGCCAACGGCATGGCAAAACATGCTCTTGAAAACATGCAGGAAATTGTCGCCACCGCACGTGCCGATGTCTTGCCGCTGCTGCAGTCCGAAATTGAGCGTCTTGATGGTGAACTCGCCAAAATGACGGATTGATCGGGATTAACATCTCGACCAGACAAAAACAAAACCGGGGCTGTTTGCAGTCCCGGTTTTTTGTGTCCGCATACATGAAAACGTCGCCAACAATCAAAGTGCGAGGGCTGCGTCGATCTCGTCCTGGCTCATGGTTTTGGCCGAACCATGGATAATGCCACTGGCGACATCCATGAATTTCTGAAGCGACGTCGTCACTGCACTGGCCGTCACGCGCAGCAGGTCTTCATCACCCGTCTCGATGATGGTTTCAAGCTGCGAAACCGCGTGTGCCACGATCGTATTGAGGTGCTCGATGGTTTCCTCAAACGGACGACGGAATTTTGGCGGGACGTGTTCATAGGCCTCAATCGCCAGTTCCTTGTCGGAAAAGGCACTATCGCGGAAATGCTCCTGATAGCTTTTCGGCGCCCATTCCTTGCAGTCCTCGATCATGTCAGGCATGTCGGGCACCATTTCGAGCAGCATGACGATCTCGTTGAAATGGTTCAGATAGTCGGTCGCCAAAAGCGTGGTCGAGGAAATGTTGGTTCCCTCCACCTTCTCTTGCCATGCGCTGAATGCAGCGTCGTCCATCATACCCGTTGCGATCCCTCGCCCTTAATCGTCTGTCAGGAACACCCTGCAATTACCCATACTTAAGAATATTTACAGCCCATTGGTAGATGTTTTTTATGAATTCATGCCGATTGCGCAACAAATTGATATTTTGAGTCGTCAACTAGCAACAAAGAGACTTGAAACTTTGCCAAATGTAACAAGGTAGACGCGGCAAAATCTGGACGTTTCCAATGTTATCATGCTAACCATTGCGCTACTCCTTTAAAGCATCAGATAACAGGGCATTCAGGTGGCGCAAGCTGTTTCTCAAACTGTCAACCTAACCGAACTGTCGGTCATCGTTCCGATATATAACGAAGAAGAAAGCATAAAGCCGCTCTGCGAACGCTTGCTCTCTGTCCTCGATGAAATGGGAAAACCATTCGAGGTAATCTTCGTTAATGACGGAAGCTCAGACAACTCTTTCTCGCTGTTGCAAGATGCGGCAAAAGAGCGAATTGAACTGAAAATCGTCAACTTCCGCCGAAATTACGGCCAAACCGCAGCCACGATGGCTGGCATTGATCATGCGTCAGGCGAAGTCATCATTCCAATTGATGCCGACTTGCAGAATGATCCTGCCGACATCCCCAAACTGCTCGGCAAACTGGCAGAAGGCTATGATGTCGTATCTGGATGGCGCAAAGACCGTCAAGACGCGGCCATACGCCGGAACTTTGTCAGCCGTTTGGCTAACAGACTGATTTCAAAGATTTCTGGTGTTCACCTTCACGACTACGGCTGCACGCTCAAAGCCTATAAGAAAGATGTTGTTAAAGGCATTCGGCTTTATGGCGAAATGCATCGGTTTATTCCCATTTACGCCACATGGATGGGCGCAAAGGTCTGTGAAATTCCGGTTCAGCACCATGCCCGTCAATTTGGGCAGTCAAAGTACGGTTTGGAGCGGATAGCGAAAGTGCTTCTGGACCTTATGGTCGTGAAATTCCTCGACCGTCACATGGTCAAACCGATCTATGTGTTCGGCGGAATTGGTCTTGTGTCTTTCTTCGCTTCTTTTCTGAGTACAATCTGGATGCTTTGGCTGAAGTTCTTTGAAAATACTTCAATGATCCAGACCCCACTACCGCTTGTCGTTACGATGACTTTCCTGGTCGGCGTAATGTGTATCCTACTCGGTCTTCTGGCGGAGATGATTGTCCGAACATACTTTGAATCACAAGGGCGCAGCCCTTACCTCGTCAAAGAGACGGTCAATATGGAGCAAGAATAGCGATGTGCGGCATTGCCGGCTTTATGGGACGGGGTAGTCGCTCAGATATCCATGCCATGACTGATGCACTGGCACATCGCGGTCCCGACGGGGAAGGGTTTTACTTCGACGAAGAAAAACATATCTACTTAGGACATCGTCGTCTGTCTGTTAGAGACATTGAAGGCGGTGCCCAACCGATGTGGGATGCGTCAAACGAAACGGGGATCGTCTTTAACGGCGAAATTTATAACTTCCCCGAGTTACGAGCAGAACTTGAAGCATTAGGTGCCGTCTTTCAGACATCGCACTCTGATACCGAAGTTCTCATTCATGGCTATCGCCACTGGGGCACCGATCTGGCTCGACGCCTGAACGGCATGTTTGCCTTTGCTATTATCGACAAGATACGAGGCAGACTTTACCTCGCCCGTGATCGCTTTGGTGAAAAGCCACTATTTTATACAGCTAAAAGTGATCTGTTTGCCTTTTCAAGCGAACTGAAATCGCTTGAAAAACATTCTGGGATCGACGGCAATATATCCAACTTTGGCCTGCAGAAACTGTTTGCTTACGGCTACATTCCTGCCCCGAACAGTTTGCTTGAGAATGTCTTTAAGTTACCAGCTGGCCAGCAAATGACTGTCGAACTGGATACACTTGACACGAAGATCAGCAAGTATTGGGAATTTTTGATCACCCCGGATGACAACCTCACCGCAGCCAAAGATGACGAACTTGCAGAACATCTTCAGGAACTTATTTTGCAATCAGTTTCTCGCCGCCTTGTAAGTGACGTCCCTCTCGGAGTTTTCCTGAGCGGCGGCGTCGACTCAAGCGCAATTTTGTGTGCAGCAGCCAAGAATGCCAAAGATAGGAAGGTATCATCCTTTACCATTGGCTTCGAGCAAGCATCCTATGATGAGTCGGGTTACGCTCAGTTGGTTGCCGAGCACGCGGGGTCCATTCATCATCTTAGAATGCTAAACCTTGCCAACGCACAAGAACTCATTCCGGAGGTCCTGGGGCAACTGGACGAGCCAATTGGTGACGCCTCTGTGCTTCCGACTTACCTTCTAAGTAAATTCACAAGGGAAAATGTTACAGTTGCACTTTCGGGCGATGGGGCCGACGAACTTTTTGCTGGGTATGACCCTTTTTTGGCTCTGAAGCCGGCACAGGCCTACAAGAAATACGTGCCAGATCTCGCGCACAAGTTGTTTACCGGACTTGCAAACGCACTACCGAAATCCGGTCGCAACATGAGTTTCGATTTCAAGCTTCGGCGGACACTTGCTGGATTGTCGTATCAGGAATCTGTTTGGGCACCTGTCTGGATGGCGCCACTATTTCCTGACCAAATGAAAGAGTTCTTCGAAGAGCCCCTTCCTCTTGAAGATCTTTACTCCGAAGCCATGGAAATCTGGGATAGCAATTCTGCTGTGGACAGAACTGACCGACTACTAACATTTTTCACCAATCTCTATCTGCAAAATGACATCCTGACCAAGGTCGATCGTGCATCCATGATGTCGTCGCTAGAGACGCGCGCTATCTTCCTCGACAACGACATTGTTGATTTCTGCATCAAGCTGCCATCGCACTTCAAAATCCGGAACGGTCAAAGAAAGTACCTACTCAAGAAAGCTCTAGAACCGCTGCTGCCCAGCCAAACGATAAATCGTAAGAAGAAAGGCTTTGGCATCCCGTTGGCAGACTGGATGCGTAAAACGCCTGAGGTACAATCGCCACGGCCAGTCCCAGGGGTGGATATGTACTACGCTGCATCCCAGTGGACTGAGCATCACAGCGGCAAGAGCGACAACCGCTTTTTCCTATGGAACTGGTTGGCGCTGCAAAACAGTCCGACTGGGCGGTTTTAACAGATCTATACCCCGTTGGCGTTTGCCACTAACGACCAGAGACAAGTGACCAAATGAGAGCAATAGCTAAATTCATTGGACTAGGTGCAATTACGACCGCGGCGACTTATTCGACCTATCTGATAGCATTACAGTTTTTCGGACCTATGACTGCCTACTGGTGTGCATTGGCAGTAGCGTTTGTCATTCAGATCGCAATGATGGCACCTTTTGTTTTCAACGCCAAGCTCACGCTCGCAAACGCAGGAAAATCACTTCTGATTTATTCTGGTTATTCTCTTTTATTCGCATCACTTATGTGGATTACATTACAAATTTCAGTACCACATATCATCGCGCCGCTCGTTGTTGTCGCAATCGCTGCCCCTTTACAATTCCTCGCAGGAAAAAAATGGTTACATAACCCTGTCGACGACGTCAGGAGCTAGCGTCCAGTACCTTCTTCCGATCGAAAATACGCTGAAGATAAAAACAACCAATCAGTGTTGAGAATGGTACCACCGGTGCAAGATAACGCGTTTCCAAGTGGACCAAAGCGTGTGCAAATAACACACCAAAATAAACTGCCCACAAAGCCGCGCAGACAAGTACTTCTCTCTTGCACACATTCTTGCCGAGATAAAGACGTACAAGCCAGACAATCGGTAGAATCACGAAAGCAACAGTAATGATGATAGCAATTACGCGCTCGACCATTTCGCCAGAGAACAGTGCGAATGCCGCCGCATCATCAAACATACTTTCGCGAAGTTCCCGATAATCGGGCCAAGGTTTTTCTCCGTGAATCCAGAAACCTGTTTCCCTAATCGCGCCGAACGGGCGGAAAGTGAGCGTCGCGTAGTTCTCACGTATGTGCCCGATTGTCATGCGCAGCATTGAACCCGGATAGTTAACCCAGCTTTCGAAATACTTCTGCTTCGAAATATTTGCCAACTCTGGAGCAACGCACCCTTGCTCGAACAAACTCCACTGAACGGCGAGAACCTCCGAGAAGGAGTAATTGCTTAGTTTTTCACGTGCGGTTATGTCTACCGGTTCATTGCCGGAGAATATTCTCTGATCTTTTTCTGCTGCGTCGACAAGCCCAACCATGTAGATGGTTTGCGATCCTGATGTGATAAAACTATATCCAGTCCGGTCCTCATTCCACGTCTTATACAATTGCGTAGCCACGATTAGTGGAATAAAGAAAACAGCGATTGCAGCGCATGATTTCCACCGCTGCTTTTCCGCGACAAAAGCTCGAACTAAAAACGGTATGACAAACAGGATTGACAGTATCGCCACTCCTTCTCGAACGAGAAAGCCAAGGGTGATCAGCATGCCAAAGAGCAGCGCTTGAACAAACCCAAAGGGGCGTCCGCGCAAGGTCGCTGCCGCGTTTTCGCTAAGCACAATCACAAATAGGCTCGTGGCAAAACTGTCGGTCAAGATCATGGAGTCCAACAGCAACGAGAATGACAGCCCCGTTGCCAGCAAACAGAACGCACCCCAAAAAGGCTTCATACCCAACGCGGAGATAAGGCGCGAAAGGCTGTAAAGCGATACCGCGGACAGCAAGAACTGTGAAAGAACAACAATCCACTGCCAGTTCTCTGAGGAGATCAATTGCGTTAGCGCAATGAACATAGGATATCCGGCTATTCTGAAGACAGTTGTCGGCATTGCACTGTCCTCGAGACCGGCGTCGGTCAACCAATCCGAACTTTCCAATATCAACTCGGCAAAGCGTGTATATCCACCGGTATCCGGTGCAACTCCTGGCCCCCAAATGAGCAATACAGCGATCTTGAACAGTAGGATCATAAAAATGACGGAAAGGTACAGTTTTCTGTCGTCAAAGGTTGACGCTCGAAAATCTGGAAAGGCTGAGCGTTTCACAGCAGTAATCACCTAAAAAATACAATAGAAAACGGGCGCCCGGCAATCGGACGCCCGTGACAATATCAACCCGACCAATCAAATCAAGCAGAAGCAGCCATCTGTTCTGCGCGTACACTGTCACGTTCTTTTTTGATCATTTCCGCCATCAGGAAGGCAAGCTCAAGGGCCTGTCCGCCATTGAGGCGCGGGTCGCAATGAGTGTGGTAACGATCCGAAAGCGCATCTTCGGTCACTTCGCGGGCACCCCCGATGCATTCGGTCACATCCGTACCGGTCATTTCGAAATGAACGCCACCGGCATGGGTGCCTTCGGCCTTGTGCACGTCAAAGAAGTTTTTGACTTCCGACAGGATCGCGTCAAACGGACGGGTTTTATATCCGCTTGATGCCTTGATCGTGTTGCCATGCATCGGATCGCAGGACCACACGACCTTGCGGCCTTCGGCCTTAACACGTTTGACCAGACGCGGCAGGTTATCAAACACATTGTCCGCCCCCATACGTGCGATCAGGGTCAGACGACCGGCTTCGTTCTGCGGGTTAAGGATATCGATCAGACGGATCAGATCATCCTCATCCATCGTCGGTCCGCATTTCATACCAATCGGGTTTTTCACCCCACGCAGGAATTCAACATGAGCATGATCGGCCTGACGGGTGCGGTCGCCAATCCACAGCATGTGTGCCGAACAATCATACCATTCGCCGGTAAGACTATCCTGGCGGGTCAAGGCCTGCTCATAACCCAGCAAAAGCGCCTCGTGCGAGGTATAGAAATCGGTTTCACGCAGCTGCGGCGCGCTTTCAGCCGTGATGCCGCATGCTTCCATGAAGGCAACCGCCTCATCGATCTGGGTGGTCATCTTGCTGTAACGCTCACCGGCCGGGCTGCCATCGACAAAAGACAGGTTCCAGCGATGGATCTTGGTCAGATCGGCAAAACCGCCCTGCGCAAAGGCACGCAGCAAGTTCAGCGTCGCTGCAGACTGGTTATAGGCGCGAATCTGGCGCTGCGGGTCGGGAATACGGGCTTCTTCGGTGAACTCGATCCCGTTGACCACGTCACCGCGATAGCTTGGCAGTTCGACGCCATTGATGGTTTCGGTGTCAGATGAGCGCGGCTTGGCAAACTGGCCAGCCATACGGCCAACCTTGACCACCGGGCATGCCGCGCCATAGGTCAGAACCACCGCCATCTGCAACATCACCTTGAAAGTGTCGCGAATGTTGTTGGGGTGAAATTCCTTAAAGCTCTCGGCACAGTCGCCGCCCTGCAGCAGGAAGGCATTGCCTTCTGCAACGTCACCAAGCTTTTCTTTAAGCGCGCGCGCCTCGCCAGCAAACACCAAAGGAGGATAGCTGCCGAGCTCTTGCTCTACGGCCTTTACGGCCTGTGCATCAGGATAAGTCGGCACCTGCTTGATCGGCAGGTTACGCCAGCTTTCAATGCTCCAGCTCTTGCTCATTTGCTTCCTCTCAATCCGGCATGTTCATCATCATGCCGCCATTATAACACAAATCCAGTTGTCCGGCGGTCTTCCGCCTTGGCATCCGGTCATGCAACCGGGCCAAACTTGATACGGGTTTTGCAAACGCATTTCCACCCCTTCTCGACGTATGGACAATAAAATCTCGCAATTTTTTGCCAACGGGCCCAAAAACCACGCAAAATTCCACTCATAACCGTGAATTCATGCATGTGACACCGGCGAATGCCAATTCGTCATACCAAACAAGGTAGTGCGAATCCGGCACTGCCCAATCATCAGACCAATTGCACAGTTCATGATTTGCGGGCACACTGCGAGCGCCTACCACCACCAGCGCCACCGATCAGCCGGATCCCCAATGCCCCTTGAAACACTTGCGATAATTGCCTGCGCCTATTTCGTTGCCGCCTTTGTCAAAGGGGCAACCGGGCTTGGCTTTTCGACCTCAGCCCTCCCGATCCTGGCTCTTGGGCTGGGGCTTAAGGCGGGTATGCCGCTTGTGATCATTCCATCGCTTGTCAGCAATTCCATCATCATGGCGCAGGCGGGTCACTTTCGTGAAACGATCAACCGGTTCTGGCCGATGTTTCTCGCGACCATTCCGGGCATTCTGATCGGGCTTGCTGTGCTTGAAATGGTCGACAGCATTCTGGCCGGGGCGGTTTTGGGGTTGGTGTTGATGAATTATGGGGCGATTACGCTGTTTCGTCATGGCAAGCCGCTATCTGACAAGCTTGCACGGCGACTGGCCCCGATATCAGGTTTTGCCACCGGCCTTATCAACGGCATCACAGGATCACAGGTCATGCCGGTGTTGCCCTTCCTGCTTTCCATGCGGCTTGAGCCCAAACGCTTCCTGACGGCCATCAATATCTCGTTCAGTCTTTCAAGCATCGTCATGGCACTCGGCCTTGCGCGATTGGGGCTGATGACGATTGAAACGCTGTGGATATCGCTGGCCGGGTTGGTACCGGTTTATTTGGGCACCAAGCTGGGCACGCGTGTGCGGGATCGAATGAATGCGGAAACCTTCCGCAAGGTTGTTTTGATCATGCTGATCATTTTTGGCGTCATTCTGGTTGGCAAACTGTTTGCGTCTTGACGGTCGAACGCCAGCGCGGGTCGGAGATGTCATCTGGCACAACCCGGCCATTTCTGATAGCACTTCGCCATGAAAACCATCGCCCGCCCTGCCTTTGCCGAAACCGAAGAAAAGAAGTCCCGCTTTCTGGCCGAACTCGTTTTTCATGACGATCTGGCCAAGCGGATTGATGAATTGCGCAGCCTTCATCCCAAGGCCAATCATCATGTGAACGCCTATCGCTATCTTAATGACGAAGGCCAGCTGATTGAACACGGCAAGGATGACGGGGAACCATCCGGCACATCAGGCATTCCGTGCCTTAAGGTCCTTCAGGGACGTGATCTGATCAATGTTGCGGTAATTGTGACCCGCTATTTCGGTGGAACAAAACTGGGAACTGGCGGGTTGGTGCGCGCCTATAGCGGGGCGGCCAATGCGGTTTGCGATATTGCCGAGATCATCGAATACATTCCGCAGGGCGAGGCAGAACTGTTTGCCGGATTTTCCGATGCCGGAACGCTGGAACAAGCCTGTGCAGAGGGCGGCATCACCATCCTGGATCGTCAGTTTGATACCGACGGAACGCGCATCAAAATCACCGGACCACGTGAACGCCTGGCAGAGCTTAGCGTTCAGTTTCCAATGCCTGAGTGAGAGTTACTAGCGCGCTTTTGACTTCGGGCGCATGGTGCTTTCACGGCATTGAAGTTCGAAACCAAGATCGATGATTTTTTGTTCGGGGGTTTCGCCGTCCAGCACCGCTTTGATCATTTGCACAGCCCGTTTGCCGATCTGATAACGGTCGGTTCGGATGGACGTCAGTGACGGGTAGCTTGCCGCCATCATTTCAAGATCATTAAAACCGATGATCCCCATTTCGTCGGGGACCGAGATACCCGCCTTCTGACAGCCAAACAGCGCGCCAAGCGCCATGTCATCATTGTTGCAGAATACGGCATCAAGGTCCGGGCGACATTTGCGCAACTGTTCGATCAAATGCCCGCCAAGCGAAACACTTGAGGAATCGGTGGTTGTCATCATCAGGTCCGGGTCGTATCGCCCGCCTGAGCGCAAGGCTTCCTTGAAGCCTTCCATACGGCGGTGGGAGCGCGGATCCATGCGCGCGCCAAGAAAACCGATGCGTTTGTAGCCCTTTTGCACCAGATGCACCCCGGCGGCCCGCCCGCCTTCAAAATGCGAAAAACCGACCATCATGTCGATCGGGTCATCACTGATATCCATGACCTGAACCACCGGACATTCGGCATTTTCAAGAAGTTCGCGGGTTGCGTCGGTCTGATCAACCCCGGCGACAATCATGGCTGAAGGGCCCTGGCCAAGGAAGGTGCGCACAAGGCGTTCCTCGTCCTTGGCAACATAGCGCGAGTTGCCGAGCTGCACCTGAAACGGCCCCTGATAGAGCTCGTCATAAATGGCACGCAGCGTATCGGCGAACACGTTGTTGGTCAGCGAGGGAACGATCACACCGATGACATTTGATCGGGTCGAGGCCAGCGCACTGGCATGCGAATGGGGCACATAATTAAGCTTGCGCACCGCATCGTTGATTTTTCGTCGCAGGTGATCAGACACCTTTGACGGATCGCGCAACGCGCGTGAGACCGTAATGGTGCTGACGCCAGCCCGTTCGGCAACATCGGATATTGTTGGCCGTCCGGCCCCTTTGCGCTTCCTCATAACCTTACATTTATTACGTCTTTTCCAAACCGACAAGCACCTTGTGACGGTAAAGCAAACACCGGAAATTCGGCTGTTGACTCAATGTTAGCGCTAACATTATGTTAGCGCTAACATTATAACACAACAGGGCAGTCCAAGAGTAAAACCCGCCCTGAAAATCAGTGAGTGCATCGAATTCAATGAACCGGCAAACGCAGTATGTCGTTGTCATGGGTGTGAGCGGATCGGGCAAAACCGAGGTCGCGCGTCGTCTGGCAAGCATGACAGATACCATGTATCTTGACGCCGACGATCACCATCCAAGCACGAATGTCGAACACATGCGCCGTGGTCTTCCGCTCAATGACGACATGCGTTGGCCCTGGCTTGATGCGGTCGCAGCAGCGGCCCGCACGCAGGCTGGTTCGGTTGCCAGTTCAGAGGGAAGCGCAAAGTCCGGTCAGGCCATTTTCATCGCCTGTTCTGCGCTTAAACGTCGCTATCGCGATGTGTTGCGCACGCACCTCGACCCGATCACCTTTGTTTTTCTGGATGGCACACGTGAAGTAATCCTGTCCCGGCTTGAACGCCGTGTCGGTCATTTCATGCCATCCGCACTTTTAGACAGCCAGTTTACAGCTCTCGAGCCGCCGGGGCCGGACGAGAATTGCGTGACTGTCTTTATCGATGCCCCGCTTGAAACTGTTGTTGCCACGGTCCTTGACCGACTGGCGGAGCGTGAAGACGGCAGTTTTTCCTTTATCAAAGAGAATACTGCCGGAAAATAAGGCATTTTAGGGAGAAGACGAATGACCAAGACTCTTAAATCGCTTGCAGGTGCAGGCTTTATCGCAACCCTGATTGCAACGGCGCCGTTTGCCGCCAATGCACAGGAATTTACCCTCAAGATGCAGTCGAGCGATGCTGCTGGCGTGCCTAACTTTGAGCTGGAACAGGAATGGGCCGAACGTGTCGGCGTCATGACCGGTGGCCGCGTTTCCGTGGAAATGCTGCCGGTTAACTCGATTGTCGAACATGCCGAAACCCAGGACGCAATTGCGGCTGGCATTCTTGACGGTCACATCACCGACACCAGCTATTTCACCGGTAAAGATCCGGCATTCGGCCTGATCGCCAACCCGGTTGGCGCGTGGTCGGCACCGTCCGAAATGCTGCGCTTTGTTGAATATGGCGGCGGCAAGGAACTGATGAACAGCCTTCTGAACCCGCGTGGTTTGCAGTTCGTCGGTGCCGTTACCCCGGGCCTGGAAGCATTTGTTTCCTCTGTCCCGCTTGATGGCGTTGCCGATCTTAAAGGCCTGAAAATGCGTGCCCCGGAAGGCATGGTTCAGCAGGTCTTCGCAGCAGCCGGCGCATCGCCGGTGAACATCCCGCAGTCCGAAGTATTCACCTCGCTTGATAAAAAAGTGATCGATGCTGCGGATGCGACCGTGTTCTCGACCAACCAGGCCATGGGTCTGCATGATGTTGCAAAACATCCGGTCTATCCGGGCTTCCACTCCATGCCGATGCTTGAAGTATCGATCAACAAGACCAAGTGGGATTCCATGCCGGCTGATATCCAGGCGATCCTTGAAATGTCGGTCCGTGATCTGGCCCATGACATGGATGCACGTCTGGCGATGAAAGACATGGAAGCTGTTGCCAAGGCCCGTTCGGAAGGTGGCGTCACCATCCACAACTGGTCGGCTGAAGAGCGTGCGAAATTCCGTCAGATTGCCACCAGCCAGTGGGAAAAAGTCGCGGCACGTTCCGAAGATGCACAGCGTGTATACGACACCCTTGTAGACTACCTTAAGTCACAGGGTATGATCTAAGACAGAACAGCTTTTTCGCCGGCAGCAACGCACCGTGTTGCTGCCGGCAAACTGCTGGGATACAATCCGGCTGGTTCCGTGATCCGAGACGTATCGGGACTGAAGGCCTCCCTCCTTGCCGGATTGTATTTCCTGTTGATGCAAGGAACGCAGAAATGTCTGACACCCCGCAACACTCACCGTTGCCCGAACTTCCCGAACTTGAAGAAAGCACCGATCAGGCAACTGAGGTGTCCGGTCTTCTGGGCCAGATGATTACAAAGGTTTCCAGCGTGTTCGCCATTGGATTTCTGCTTTCCATGGCGACGTTGATTTATGAGATCGTGGCACGTCACGTTTTTGGCAGCCCTACCTTGTGGGCGCATGAAACCACGACCTTTATCTGCGCTGTCGGCTTTGTGTTTGGCGGCCTTTATTGTGCCGCGCGCGACAAGCATATTCGTGTTGTCCTGCTTTATGACATTGCCGGACCGAAAATGCGCAAGACGCTTGATATCTGTATTTCTCTGGTCTGCATGATCGCATCGGGCTTCTTTGCCTGGGCCGCCTGGCTGATGGTTGAACGTGCCGTCTTTACGCCCACTGGTGACATCCACCTTGAAACAACCGGCAGTGCGTTCAATGCGCCTTATCCGGGCATCCTCAAGGTATTTTTGTTGGTGGTCCTGATTGTATTGATGGTTCAGTTCCTGGTTCAGGCCTTCAACTATGCCCGCAAGGCACCGATCATGCCGGCATCCCACACTTCGACCGAATAATCAGCGCCTCGTGCCCAATCAATTGATGCGTCTTTGCACGGCCATGCCAAGCAGCGCAACAGGATACATTTAAATGTTTGATTTACAGTCTCTTGGCATCGAATTCGGCACACTTGCCATGTTTGTCATGTTGCTTGGTTTCCTTGTGACCGGCATGCCGTTGGCATTTGTCACGCTGTTGATTGCCTTGATCTTTACCCTTGGCTGGTTCGGCCCGATGGCAGTACCGCTGATCACAAGCCGGGTCTATTCATTCGTTTCATCCTTTGTTTTCGTCTCGGTGCCGATGTTCGTCCTGATGGCGGCCATCCTTGACCGATCCGGTATTGCACGCGATTTGTTTGATGCCATGCGCCTGTTTGGCGGACGCCTTAAAGGCGGCGTTGCGGTTCAAACGATCTTTGTTGCCGTGATCCTGGCTGCCATGAGCGGTATCATCGGCGGCGAAATTGTTCTACTCGGCCTGATCGCCCTGCCGCAGATGCTGCGTCAGGGCTATGACAAGAACCTTGCTATCGGCGTTGTCTGTGCTGGCGGGTCGCTGGGCACCATGGTGCCGCCTTCGATTGTTTTGATCATTTATGGCCTGACCGCGAACGTATCGATTGGCGATCTGTTCACCTCGGCCTTTTTGCCGGGCTTCATGCTGGCGGGCTTCTATGTCGCCTATGTGCTGTTCCGTTCTTACACCGGCAACAACATCGCCCCGCCGCCGCAGACCGAAAAAATCCCGCGCGAAGAAAAGATCCGCCTGCTCAAGGGCCTTTTCCTGCCCATTCTGGTCGTGTTCTGCGTTCTGGGGTCGATCTATGGTGGCATCGCATCCGTGACCGAGGCATCGGCCGTCGGTGTGGCCGGTGTGATCGCCTCAACTGTTCTGCGGCGTGAATTTTCGCTTCCGATGCTTAAGGCGGCAGCACTTCAAACGCTTTCGACCTGCGGCATGATTGTCTGGATCGGCATCGGCGCATCTGCCCTTGTCGGCGTATTCAACCTGATGGGCGGGATCAAGTTTGTCTCAACCCTGATCACCGGCATTTCCGATGATCCAACCATCATCATCCTGTTCATGATGCTGATCCTGTTCGTGCTGGGCATGTTCCTTGACTGGGTCGGTATCGCGCTTCTGACCATGCCGATCTTTGTGCCGATCGTAAAAGAGCTTGGCTACGACCCGGTCTGGTTTGGCGTGCTGTTTGCCATGAACATGCAGGTCAGCTTCCTGTCGCCGCCATTCGGGCCTGCGGCCTTTTACCTGAAATCGGTCGCGCCACCCGACATATCGCTTGGCGATATCTTCAAGTCGCTTCTGCCGTTTATCTGCCTGCAGATTTTGGCCGTGGCACTTCTGATCATCTTCCCGGGCCTTGCCGGGGGCTAAAAACGAAGGGTGGAGCCATTTGGCTCCGCCCTTTTTCATTTCCCGCGCCGGTTAGCCGTTGCGATAGATATAGCTGTATGCATTGATCGCAGGCACGCCACCAAGATGAGCATAAAGGACTTTCGATCCCTTGGGGAAGTATCCCTTGCGCACCAGATCAATCATTCCCTGCATCGATTTCCCCTCATAAACCGGATCAGTCATCATGCCTTCAAGGCGTCCACAAAGACGGATGGCTTCGTTGGTTTCCTCAGACGGCACACCATAGAGTGGATAGGCGTAATCTTCGATCAGGGTGATATCCCGGTCCAAAATGCCACCTTCCAGCTCCACCAGATCGGCGGTTTTCTGTGCAATCGCAAGCACCTGTGCACGGGTCTGATCCGGTGTTGCCGACGCATCAATACCGACCACCTTGTCAGCTCGACCATCTGCGGCAAAGCCGACTGCCATCCCGGCATGGGTTGAGCCTGTCACGGTACAGACGACGACATAATCAAACTTGAAGCCAAGTTCGGCTTCCTGCGCACGAACTTCCTCGGCAAAGCCAACGAAACCAAGGCCACCATATTTATGAACCGATGCCCCGGCAGGAATGGCATAGGGCACACCGCCCTTGGCCTTTACATCCTCAAGGGCTGCTTCCCAGCTTTCGCGAATACCGATGTCAAATCCTTCATCGACCAGTTCGATCTGCGCGCCCATCACCCGGCTCATCAGGATGTTGCCTACACGGTCATAGACCGCATCATTGAATGGCACCCAGCTTTCCTGCACCAACCGGCATTTCATCCCGATCTTGGCAGCGATTGCAGCGACCTGCCGGGTATGGTTGGATTGCACGCCACCGATGGTCACCAGCGTATCCGCCCCGGATTTGATCGCATCGGGAATGATATATTCCATCTTGCGGACCTTGTTCCCGCCGAAAGCCAAACCGGAATTGCAGTCTTCGCGCTTGGCGTAAAGTTCAACATCACCACCAAGATGGGCGGACAGGCGCGGCAAAGACTCAATCGGGGTTGGGCCAAAGGTCAGCGGATATTTTTCGAACTTGTGCAAATTCATCGGACACTCCTGAAAACTGATTGAAACCGTCTTCAGGCTAGCGCGACACGTTTGAAAGGTGCTCTCGTAGTTCGGATTGATTTTCCCGGCTCAGACCATCACACTTTGATCAAATCACCATTTGTTCCATTAATTGGTAAATTTAGGGAAGGTTCTTTCATGCATTTCGAGCCTGACAAGATCGACTTCAAGATTTTGCGCCTGTTGCAGCAAGATGGCCGCATGGGCAATGCCGAAATTGCCAAACAGGTCAATGTAAGTGCTGCCACCTGCCACCGTCGGACACAAAAGCTGTTTGAGGAAGGCTACGTCAAAAACATCCGTGCCCAGATCGCGCCGGAAAAAGTCGACCGCAGTGCCCTGGTGATTGTCGGCGTGGTGCTTGATCGCTCAACACCCGAAAGCTTCGCCGAGTTCGAGGCAAACTGTCGCACCATGCCCTTCATTCTCGATTGTCACCTAGTAGCGGGCGATTTCGACTATTTCCTGAAAATCCGGGTGCGCGATATGGCCGACTTCAATCGCCTGCACGGTGATCAACTGATCGCCCTGCCCGGTGTGCGCCAAACCCGCACTTTCTTTGTCATGAAGGAAGTGGTCGATAACGCGCCACTACCATTTTGAACACAAGACTATCGAAACTTCAAAAAACTACAACATGCTGTTCGTGAGTTTATCTAAAGTACTAATTAGGCCACGAAAGAATGAAGCAAACCCACGTTGAATTTGACACGAAAGGCTTTCTATGTACCGCATTGCCCCAATCTTTGCCGCCATTTCTTTACTTTCTAGCTACTCTGTAGGAGCCATCGAGCTCGACCAGCAGAAACAAGCGATCGATCTGATCCAGAAAACAGCTTCGGCGCTTTGTAACAACATACCCACAGATGGCGAAACCACTACCGTAACTCTAGACGGCGAAGCTACATTAGAACTGAACATGCTTTTTAGGAAATTGGTTGACTTGAACATTTCAGGCGCTGCTGAATTTAGCCGCGGAACATACCAAGGTGTCTTACAAGAAGATCTGTCGGCAATCGTCTTGGCTTCCCAAGAATGCACGAGAGCAGTATGGACCGACCTACAAGCAAAATTGATCCCATCTCTAACTACAGTAGATCCACAATTATCACCCAGTGAACTACTAGTAAAAGATCAGAACCCCACCAAGTTAACGATTGTCGGTGCAGATCTAAAAAACTACGTCGGTTCCGACAAAACTTATCTCACAGTTAGAGTTGAAAATTTGGCGACCGTATCTGCAAAAAACGTTAAGGCCCGATTTTTCACACCAAAATCAGAACTTCTGGATAAAACCAATGTACACAAAACTTTTCATAGAAGTGATTTAATAATCAGGTCAGGAAATTCTTATGAATTTCCTATTATCTCCATCTCCGAACTAGCCGAAGTTTTGATTCCGAAAACTAATGGCTGGAAGTATATTGGACAAACTAGGGGAACAAACTTTCCATCCGATAACGAAGCTAGGCAAAAACTATGCAGCTCCGCTCCATTCGAGCTGTGTCCCTATAGCTTGTCAATGAAAGGCATCGCAGTTTCACTGGAATACGAAAGTATTTTTGGCGATAAAATTCAAACACTTAGCAGTATAAACGTGATTTTTGGGAAATCCGGAATTTAGGTGTCAGCGCCCAAGACTTATACGAGAAAATCCTCAACAAGAAAGGCGGCGATTTGTCGCCGCCTTTCTTCCACCAAAATCAGTCAATAAGAGAATTAGTTCGCGACCGGGAAGCGCATGGTGACGAATTCTTCCGCCGCTGACGGATGAACAGCAACAGTCTGATCGAACTGGGCCTTGGTTGCGCCCATGCGGACAGCAATGCCGATGCCCTGAATGATTTCAGCCGCATCCGGGCCGACCATATGCGCGCCAAGCACCACATCGGTGGTTTTGTCGACCACAAGTTTCATTAGCGTTTTTTCATCACGGCCCGACAGGGTGTGGCGCATCGGTTTGAAGGTCGATTTATAGATTTCGATATCCTTGCCCTTGTCGCGCGCTTCTTCCTCGGAAAGCCCGACGGTGCCAACCGGTGGCTGGCTGAAGACAGCGGTCGGGATGGCCTGATAGGACATCGACCAAGGCTTGCCGCCATAGACTGTGTCGGCAAATGACATGCCTTCCTTGATCGCGACCGGCGTCAGTTGCACGTGATCGCGGACATCGCCAACGGCATAGATGTTTGGCACGCTGGTCTGCAAACCGGCATTGGTTTTGATCGCCCCGCGGTCGTTCAATTCCACCCCGGCCTGTTCAAGACCCAGACCGTGGGTTTTGGGTTCACGCCCCGTGGCAAACATGATGGCATCAACTTCCTGATGACCACCACCGGTCAGTGTCAGGCTGAGCGAGCCGTCGTCGTTCTTTTCAATCGCCGTGACATTGGTCTCCAGACGCAGATCAATGCCCTTTTTGACGATTTCAGCGGCCAGATGGTTACGGATATCGTTATCAAAACCGCGCAGGATTTGATCGCCGCGATAGAACTGGGTCACATTTGCGCCAAGACCGGCAAAGATACCGGCAAATTCAACGGCAATGTAACCGCCGCCAACAACCGCGATGCGTTCTGGCAGGTCTTCGAGGTGGAAGGCCTGATTGGATGAAATGGCATGTTCGATGCCCGGGATATCAGGCATCACCGGCGTCCCACCAACTGCAATCAGAATGCGTTCGGCGGTCACCGTTTTGTCGCCGACCTCAAGGGTATGGGCATCTTTCAGGACCGCACGGCTTTCAAACAGCTCGACATTCGATCCCTTCAGAAGGCTTTTATAGATGCCATTGAGACGATTGATCTCGGTATCCTTGTTTTCGATCAGGGTCTTCCAGCTAAAGCTCGGCTCACCCGGAAGGGTCCAGCCATAGGCGGAGGCATCTTCGAAATCCTCGGCAAAGTGTGCGCCGTAGACCAGCAGTTTTTTCGGTACACAGCCACGGATCACGCAGGTACCACCGACCTGGCTTTCTTCGGCGATGGCAACCTTGGCACCATATCCCGATGCCACGCGCGCGGCACGCACACCACCCGAACCGGCACCAACAACAAACAAATCAAAATCATAGTCCGACATGCGGAAATTCCTGTTTTTGGTCAATTGACAACATGGCGCCAAATGTAGGGCGAATTTGCCAAGAGTCGAGGCAAAACACGGTAAACCGGGCGTAAAATCCGCGTGAAAGGGCCCCAATGTGCCCGCAAAGGCGCAAGATGCCGCTATGGGATAGCTTTTATAAACTTTCGCGCTATATGATGGCAAAGACGCGATGGGGATTGCGACAACTTGATAGGATTTTATCCATGAACGACCATATCCACGGTCAGGATGCGTCTTTTGACAATGCACCGCGCTATACTGACGAGCGCGGCGGGAATACGGCCGCTGTCTGTTACGGGCTGATGATCGCAACCCTGTTTACGGCCTTTGCCACCGGTTTGATTGCGCTGATTGTGTCCTATGTCGCGCGCGAAGACGACAATCACTGGACCAACAGCCACTACACGTTTGTCATCCGGACATTCTGGATCAGCATCCTTTATGCTATCATTCTTGGCTTCTTCACCTTCGTGATTGGCTGGATCCCGCTTCTGGGTTGGGCTGTTGTCGGGTTGATGGCGCTTTACACCACCGCCTGGTTTATCGGGCGTAATGTGATCGGCCTTCTGCGTGCGCTGAATGGCCGCCCGGTTGATAACCCGCAAAGCTGGTTCTTTGGCTGATCGCCCATAAACGCGGTGCAATCGGGTCAAAGACTGTTTGTCCGATTGCACCGGACTCCCCGGCCCGTTAAAGTTGCCCGAAAATAACATTTGATTTGGACAGGGGTAAAAAGTGGCGTCGTCTGTACAGGGTTCCGGCGATAAAATGCGCTGGGAAGATCTTCTTTCTTCTCATCGGCTTGAATTCAAGGATGGCAAAATTCGCCTGCCCGAAGGTGCCCCCTATCCGACACCCGATGGCCGAAGCCCGTTTCAGATCGATGTTGATCGGGTAATCTTCTCATCCTCGTTCCGTCGTCTGCAAAACAAGACGCAGGTTCACCCCTTATCCGAAAACGATCATGTCCATACCCGCCTGACCCACACGATCGAGGTCGGCTCGGTCGGGCAGTCATTGGGGCTGATGGCAGGCGCGCATATCGTCAAAAACCTGCCCAAGGGATCGGAAACCACCGTGGCCGATATCGGCTATATGGTGCAGGCCGCGTGCCTTGCCCACGATATCGGCAACCCGCCATTCGGGCATTCTGGCGAGGACGCCATCAATGAATGGTTCACCACATCGCGCCTTGCCAAGGATGAGCTGACATCACGCCTTTCGGGGCCGGAACTTGAAGACCTGCGTCATTTCGAAGGCAACGCCCAGGGGTTACGCATCATCAGCCAGCTTGAAATGAAGCGCTTTGACGGTGGGCTTAACCTGACATACGGCACGCTGGGCAGTTTCATCAAATATCCGCGCAGCACATCGGTTCCTGACGCCCGCCGCAAGGAATATACCGGCCTTAAAAAGCCCGGATATTATCAGGCCGAACGCGACATTGCGCAGGCGATTGCCAGGGTTTGTGGCCTGTCCCCGCTTGAAGGGTTTGATGGCGCATGGCGGCGTCATCCGCTGGTCTATCTGGTCGAGGCGGCCGATGACATTTGTTATTCCGTGGTCGATCTTGAAGATGGCTGGGAACTGGGCTGTGTCAGTTTCGAGGAAGTCGAACGAGCCCTTGCCCCGATTGCCCGCCATCCGGAAAAATATGATGGCGATGCCGAACAGCGCTGGAAAGACCTGCGTTCGGAAGGCTGGTATGCCGAAAAATCCGAAGACGACCGGATCGGGTTCCTGCGCGGCAAGGCGATTGGCAATCTGGTCAAGGCGGCCGTTGATGCCTTCATCGAACATGAAGACGCATTGCTTGCCGGCACCATCGAAGGTGATCTTTTGGCCAACACTCCGCTTGGCCCCTATGCCAAGGCCTGCAAGAAACTGGCGGTGCAAAGGATTTATAACGCGCCGCATGTCCTGCCGATTGAAATGGCCGGGTTTGAGGTCATCAATGGTCTGCTGGACAGCTTTGTGCGGGCCGCCATCGACATTGATGAGCATAAAAACCACGGCAAACGCCTGCCACCGCAGGCAGACCGCATCGACAAGCTTCTGTCGGGCAAGCTAATGGCAGCACCCGACCTCTATAGCCGCCTGATGCGGGTGATGGATTACATTTCCGGCATGACGGATCGTTATGCGGTGACACTGTTCAGGAAGCTTCAGGGCATTACCATTTAACAAAAAACCCGGCCATCTGGCCGGGTTTTTCATGAAAGCCTGATCAGGCCTAGATGATGTAGTGAATGCCGCACTCGGTCTTGTCCTGCCCGGCCCAGCGTCCGGCACGGACATCGGTTGTGTTGGGGTCAACACGTTCGGTGCAGGGCATGCAGCCAATCGACAGGAAGCCTTCAGCCTCAAGCGGATGACGCGGCAACGCGCGATGTTCAAAGATGTCTTCGATATCTTCGCGCTTGTACCCCGCCAGCGGATTGATCTTGATCCGTGAACCCGCCGGTTCAATCACCGGAAGCGCATCACGTTCGCCACCGTGGAAGCGTTTGCGACCGGTCAACCAGGCGTCATAGCCTTCCAGCGCACGCTGAAGCGGCTCCACCTTGCGCAGGTAGCAGCATTTCGCCAAGTCCGAGGCAAACAGCATGCCGTTAGGGTCCTCGGCCTTCAGCTTTTCCTCGTCCGGGCGCATGATCTTGATATTGGTCAGGCCCAAATGATCGACCAGCTTTTCGCGATAAGTATGCGTTTCGCCAAACAGCTTGCGGGTATCAAGGAAGATCACCGGCAAATCACGGTCGACCTCGGCCACCAGCGCCAGAAGGGCGGCGGCCTCTGTCCCGAAGGATGAGGTCATGGTGATGCGGCCGTTGAATTCTTCATGCACCATCGGTTCAATTAGAGCGACACCTTGCAGATCTCCATAACGGCTTAGCAAAGCCGCAGCACGGTCTGTTGCCTCTTCGGTAGACATCGAACCGCCGGTCACAATATCTTCTTCGCGCAATACATTCATGGCAACCATCCACGACGATCAATAAAATCGTCGGTTTTCTCAAGTAACTGCTTCATATCAGCACCGTCGGCCTTCCACTTCTCTCGCTGGTCGGCAAGAATGGATAGACGTTCGGACCATTTCGGATCAAGCCAGTTCTCTATAGCACGACGAATGCGTCCTGCAAGTCTTGGACTCTTCCCATTGGTCGAAACCGTGATCATCAGATCACCGCGCTGAATGCGCGCGGGCGATGAAAAATCACAATATTGTTTGACGTCCTCGACATTCGCAATCGTGCCAACGGCCTTGGCAATGGAGGCCAGCTCGGCTGCCTTTTTAAGATCAAGGTCGATGATAAACATGATGGAAGCCGCGTTGACATCCGCCGAGTTTGGCAAATAGCGCTGCAACCGGTCACCGGCCTGTTCGGCCAGTTCGGGTATCGGGTCTTCAGAATAGACGGTAACGTATTTTGCCCCATCACCGTCAAACTGGCGCAAACGGTTCAGGGTGGACTGACCGTTGCCGACCAAAGCGACCGAAAGTCGCGTCAGGTCCAGATTGATGGGAAACATCGTCGATCCTCTAATGCGGGTTTCTCTCTATTGCCCATGACTATGAGTGTGGATAGCAAATTATTCAATACATTTTTTATGTGTTTTATATATAAATAACACTAAATATTGGTATTTAATAGTTGCGAACTGACTGATCCATCAGACCCGATTTTTCCGTAAAGCTTTTCCTGCAATTCTTGCAAAATCGCCCTATATTGGGCCAAATTTCAAAACCCGTCCGCCAGAAGATATCGTCAAGAGAGCGTCCAGATGTCCAGCAGTGCCTCCCCTGCCCTGTCCGAAGTCAGCCTTGCGCACCCACAAGCCAACAAAAACGTCGCCATCTGGCTGTTTTCATGTGCGGCGATGGTGTTCATCATGGTGGTGATCGGCGGCTTGACGCGCCTGACTGAATCCGGGCTTTCGATTGTGGAATGGCGGCCCTTTACCGGCATCATTCCGCCGATGAATGAGGCCGACTGGCAAACGCTTTATCAAAAATACAGCCAGTATCCCGAGTTCCAGAAGATCAACGCATGGATGTCGGTGGAGGATTTCAAATCGATCTTCTGGCTGGAATTCATCCACCGCCTGTGGGGACGGTTGATCGGGATCGTGTTCTTCATCCCGTTTGTCTGGTTCCTGGCCAAGAAATCGATTGATCGCGCAACCAAGTGGAAGCTCTGGGGGCTGTTCATCCTTGGTGGTCTGCAGGGCCTGATGGGCTGGTACATGGTGATGAGCGGTCTGGTTGATCGCCCCGATGTCAGCCAGTATCGCCTGACCGCGCACTTCGGTCTGGCACTGGTTATTTTCATCGCCCTGCTGTGGGTTGCCCTGCAACAGTTGAGCCCGCGTGTGACAACCACAGCCGCGTCAACGCGCGCCTTGCAGTTGCTGTGTCTGATTGTGCTTACCGCCCTGTCCGGCGGCTTTGTCGCCGGTCTTAATGCCGGGCACATATACAACACCTTCCCGCTGATGGACGGGCAACTGATCCCCGATGGCCTGTTCGTGTTTGATCCGGCCTGGCTCGCGCCATTTGAGGACCACATGACAGTGCAGTGGGATCATCGCTGGCTGGCGAAACTGACATTCGTGATGGTGCTGGTGTTCTGGTGGCGTGCTGGCAAATGGGACCTTAACCCCAACCAACGCTTTGCCACCCATCTGGTTCTGCTTGCGGCCTGCCTGCAGGTCACGCTTGGCATCACAACGCTTCTGAGCGTCGTGTGGCTACCGCTGGGTGTCGCCCATCAGGCCGGTGCGGTTGTTCTGGTTGGGACTACAACCTATGCCGCCTACAAACTGCGCGATACGGCCTAAGTCGCGGACGTATCGTTAGTTAGTCATCGGCACGATGCAGCGCCTTGCGGATGCGGTGCATCGAAAACCAGATCGCGCCCAGCACCAGTGGCACGGCAACACCGGTGGCAACCCGGTCGTTGATCGGAACGCCGGTATCCTTGATCGCCTTGAACAGGTAACCCAGAAGCCCGACCGCATAATAGGTGATGGCGGCCACCGACAAACCTTCGACGGTTTGTTGCAGGCGCAGTTGCAGTTTCACACGCCGGTCCATGCTGGCCAGAAGGTCGCGGTTTTGCGCCTCAAGCAGGATATCAACACGGGTGCGCAGCAGGTTGTTGGCTCGCGCGACACGCTTTGACAGAACTTCCAGCCGATCGCCGATATTCCGGCAGGTCCGCATTGCTGGCGCCAAGCGGCGTTCAAGGAATTCGGCAATGGTTTGCATGCCTTCGATGCGTTCTTCGCGCAGTTCGCCAAGGCGCGCCTGTACGATGCGGTAATAGGCCCGCGCTGCACTGAACCGGTAATTGAGCGAGGCTGCCATTTCCTCGGTCTGGGCGGCAAGGTCGGTCAGTTTGGCGAGTGTTTCTTCGTCATTGGTCTGGGTTTTACTCGCCATTTCAGCGGTGATTTCCGACAGGCGGGTATCGATTTCCGATACCTTGGGTGTCGCCGTATGTGCCAACGGAAAGGCCAGCAGCGCCATCATGCGATAGACCTCAATTTCCTTAAGCCGCTGCACCAGACGCCCGGCCTGAAGGTGTTCGAGGCCGCAATCCTTGATCAGGATGCGCCCAAATCCATCGCCATGCAGGCGAAAATCCGTCCAGACCTGTGCCGTGCCCCCCAATATGCGGCTGCCGGTCAGGCCATTGTGATCAAACAGCCGGGAAAGCTCATCCTCACTCCGCTCAGCCTTGTCGACGACGATATGCAACCCCACCAGCAATTGTCCCGGTGTTTCATCAAGCCAGTCGCGCGGCACAAGATTGATCACCGGGTCTTCGAACGGGTTATCGAATGGCTCGGTGCGTTTGAAGACATAGACCGTGAATTCCGCGTGCCGTTCCCAGATGACGGAAAATCCATCACAGGCGGCTTCGAAATATTTTTGATCTGCAGCTGGTGGCGTCAGGCTATAGCGATGGCAAAAGGCGGTGAAGTGGTCGCGCACCGCGTCATCAAGGTCTTCGCCCGTTTGAAAGGCAAGGCAGGAACACCGCGCCGGGCTGGTCACACCACCAAACGGTCGGGCATGGATTTCATTATGAAGGGCGACGCGCTGGGGATGTTCGACAAACATTGCCACGGGCTTTCATAATTGGTTATTGCAGTCTATATAAACCACTCGGGCCATTGCTTTGTCCTCTGCCCGAACAAGTACCTGTATAGATGAAAGTCGAAGGCATCAGAAACCCTAAATTGAGTAAGGGATAATACTGCCTCAACTGAATTATCGTACAGGGAAAGACATTTTCTCTGGCCGTGTTATCGCGGCCCCAAGGAGGTTCCATGACCGATCTTCGCACCACCGACAATCTGTTTTTCGCCAAGGGTGATCTTGATCGCGACCGGCTTGAAACACAGGTCAATGATGCACTCAGCGCTGCCGAAGACGGGGAACTGTTCCTTGAATATCGCCAATCCGAAAGCCTTGTCTGGGATGATGGCCGCCTGCGCAGTGCGAACTTTGATACCGCACAGGGCTTTGGCCTGCGCGCTGTTGCCGACGAGGCGACCGCCTTTTCGCATTCCAACGAACTCTCCAATGACGCGGTTGCGCGTGCCGCCGAAACCGTCAAGGCGGTTGGCTCGGGCCGCTCGGGCAAGGTTGATCTGGGATCAATCGGTACGAACGTATCGCTTTATTCCGACGTGAACCCGCTGGGTGAGGCCACATTTGAGGCCAAGGTCGACCTTTTGGCCCAGATTGATGCCTATGCGCGTTCGCGTGACCCGCGTGTGGTACAGGTTTCCGCCTCAATCTCAGGCAACTGGCAGGCCGTGCAAATCTGGCGTTCCGGCGGACAGCGTATTGGCGATATTCGCCCGCTTGTGCGTTTTAACGTCTCGGTCGTTGTCAAACAGGGCGATCGCATGGAAACCGGATCACACGGCGAAGGTGGCCGGATTGGTTATGACGGGTTCTTTGATGAGAAAACCTGGAAAAAGGCGGTTGATGAGTCGCTCCGTCAGGCGGTTGTGAACCTTGATTCAGTCGCCGCACCGGCGGGTGAAATGACCGTGGTGCTTGGCCCGGGTTGGCCGGGCATTTTGCTGCACGAAGCCATCGGTCACGGCCTTGAAGGTGATTTCAATCGCAAGGGCACCTCTGCCTTTGCCGGGCTTCTGGGCCAGCGGATAGCATCGCCGGGTGTGACGGTGGTTGATGATGGCACCATCCATGACCGTCGCGGGTCGCTGTCCATTGATGATGAAGGCACGCCAACCCAGAAAACCGTCCTGATCGAGGATGGCATCCTCAAGGGCTTTATGCAGGATCGCCTGAACGCGCGCCTGACCGGTGTCAAATCCACCGGTAACGGACGTCGCCAATCATACGCCCACGCCCCGATGCCACGCATGACCAACACTTATATGCTCGGTGGCGACAAGGAGCCGGAAGAAATTCTGGCCTCGGTCAAAAAGGGCATCTATGCCGTCAACTTTGGCGGTGGTCAGGTCGATATTACATCTGGCAAATTCGTGTTCTCGGCCTCCGAAGCCTATCTGATCGAGGATGGCAAGCTTGGCGCACCGGTCAAGGGCGCGACCCTGATCGGCAACGGGCCAGACAGCCTGACCAAGGTTTCCATGATCGGCAATGACATGGCGCTTGATGATGGTATCGGTACCTGTGGCAAGGACGGGCAAGGTGTTCCTGTTGGTGTCGGGCAACCGACGCTCCGCATTGATGGTCTGACCGTCGGCGGGACTGCAGTATAACCCTGGGTGACCTATGGATAGGAGCAAAACCACCTTTCGGTAAATTCACTATACGCAAGGTGCGAAATACTATCCACCCACACATGGCAACACCAACCTGCCGAATGGCTATCCCTGTCTTTTCAAAGACCATAATCTGATTTGATCGTTTCCAAACAGGTTATGGTCGCCATTCGGGTTTCGTCGCCAAACTTTCTGCTGACATTACGTGCACCCGATGACGGTCCTGACCTGCCAATGGTAGGAAAGCAGTTTGACGACAGGCAGATGGCAGTACGCTACCGCGCTGATTGCAGCGGGTCTAACGTCGCTTGCAATCGGAACAACCGAAGTAAGCGCACAGCAAAGCATTGATGTGCGTACAGACGAAGCACGCCAGTTTTCCGAAGATTTCGAGCGACTCACCGACGTAACCGCACGGGCGAACTTTCTGCTGAGCACTGATGATGGCGGCGACATCACCTATGCCGATATCCTTGCAAATCCCGATGACATCGTCCTCAACTTCCGCTGGGCCAAGGCGCAGCTGGCGCGTGGTGACGTCCGCGGGGCATCGGCAACCCTTGAACGCATTCTTGTTCTGGACCCGGATCTGGCGCCGGTACGCCTGTATTACGCGATTGTTCTTTATCGCCTTGATAGCCTGGACGAGGCCCGCAGCCAGTTTGATCGCCTGTTGCAAATGGATATCTCGCCAGATGTCGAAACCAATATCCGTCAGTATGTCAGTGCCATCGAACGCCGCCGCAAGCGCCTGTCACAAAGCCTGACTTTGACACTGGGAAGCCAGATCGACAGCAACCGCAATGCGGCCCCGAACGACAAGGTCCAACTTCTGACCGGCACGCCGACGACCATCACCGCAAGCGGCGACAAACCCAATAATGACATCGCCTATATCGGGGCGCTTCGCTATGACGTCAGCTATGATCTTGGCTATCAGGAAGGCCACGAGGTTTTTGCAAGTTTAACCGGTTATGGCAGTGACCAGGTTCAGCTTGACGCGCTGGACCTTGGATCCTTTTCGGCAGAAATCGGCACGCGTATTCGCGGCGGATACTGGATGCTGACCCCGACACTCAGCCAGACCGCACAGTCGCTTTCGCGCGAGAAGTACCTGACCGCCAGGACCGGCCGCCTGCGGCTGGACTGGAACGTGCGCCCGTTCTTTAACCTGAACGGCGATGTCAGCTATTCTGACGAGCGATACCAGAACACATCTGAATCCAGTGCGCTTCGCCTGCATTCGGGTCAGCGCTATGGCGCACGGATCGGCGGCAACTACAATTGGTCGCCAAATCATCGTACGACGGTGAATTTTGCGGCCGGGATGAAGGAAGCCGCCAGAAACTATTACAGTTACAATAGCTTGAGCGGCGAGCTGATCCATGCTTATCTGTTTGGCGGGGGAAGTTACATCAGCGGAAGCATCCGCTATGGCATGGACCAGTACCGGGATCCGGATTTTTTGACGACCGGCAATTCGCCGCAACATCGCACGGATCGCAGTACTCGGACCCGCCTGACATACGGTGCACCGCTTTCGACGATATTGCCGACCGACTTGTTTGGGGATAGCGAAACGGCAAATCAGATACTTGGCTTTCTGGCACCGATCAACTGGTCGGTCACCGGTGAGTATCTGAACACAAAATCAAACATTCCCAACTACGAATACCATAACGCACGTGCACAGGTATTTCTGACACGCCGCTGGGAGTTCTAGTGATGCAAATGGCCAAATATTCGCCCCTGAAATCGACTGCGACAATTCGTCGGTTTGCTGGCGCAACGTTGCTTTGCGCACCTTTGATTGCCGCAACAGTCTTTATGGCGCCAAAACCCGCCAGTGCAGAACTTGAAGCCGAAATGGCGGGCATCTCGGCCGCTGTAACCGGCGAAATCACACTTTCCAAAGTCACCGGCGAAGTCGGCATTCTGGTTGAAAGCGGCATGCCGGTCTATCTGGGGGATCGGATCGTTACATCGGCCAACTCGGGCATGCAGGTCCTGTTGCTTGATGAAACGGTGTTTACCATCGGCCCGAACAGCGACGTTGCGATTGACGAGTTCGTCTATGACCCGGCCACCGGCGACGGACAAATTGTCGCCGATATGGCCAAGGGCGTGATGCGCTTTGTCACCGGTAAAATTCCGCTCAACAATCCATCGAGTATGGATGTGAACCTGCCGGTCGGCTCGATTGGTATTCGCGGCACCATTGGCCTGATCCGATCCATGACGGCCGAACAGGCAAACGAAATCGTGCCGGGCAGTTTTGATACCACCGACGCAAACACCGCAAACCAGCTGGTTTTCATGGCGGTCAATCAGGGGCCCGGCCTTTCGCGTAATGACACAACATCACGGCCCGGCGCCTTTGCCGCCTTTAACCAGAATGGCGGCTCGCAAAGCGTGACCGGCGAAAACTTTGGCGTCTTTGTCTCAGACCGCAACGTCACCACGCCCACACGTTTCCCGACCAGTGCCGCGACGTTTGATTTTTCGGCGAATGTTGTGCGCACCGCATCACTTGGTGGTGGCTCGGATTCCGGGGCAGGTGCAAACTCGACCTCATCAGCCACTCAACAGCCTGTTGTCACGAGCCAGCAAACCGGACAGGCGCAAAACCAGACCGGCGCAACCAGCGCACAAGCCGTTGACGTCGCCATGGCGCAAATCGGAACAGTCAACAGCGCCCAAAATGTCGCTGAAACCACGTCGATCCTGAATAATAATCTGGTCAACAATACAAGCAGTTCAGGCGGCTCATCTGACCCATTTAACTATGACGGACTTCGTCAGGTAATGAGTGGTAGCGCCACAACAGGCACCTTGAATGTCAGTGGCGGCGGAATTTCATACAGTTTCTCGACAACGGTCGATTACGCAAACAGAAAGATCGATGTTTCATTTACCAGCATCAATGATGGCGTAGGGACAGGTGGATCGGCGTCCTTTTCCGGTTTCGACTACTCAGCAAGCTCCGGGAATGTCGCCTTTGACAACAGTGCTTTTAGCTACAACGCCGCCTGCAATACGATGAACTGTAATCCGTCTGCGACATTTACGGATGCGACACATGTCGATTTCAATGTGAAGACCACGAACGTTCCGAATGGAAATGCATCATCCGGGACATTGAATTGATCCTCTTGATCCTTCGATCAAAGGCACAATCATGGGTCTGAGAAAATTCGGTCTTATGACCGGGCTGCAATATATCGTTCCGCTGGCCATACTCTTCACCTGCATCGTTTTGCGCTGGCAGAATGTGCCGGTGATTGATCAGCTGCGTTTAACGGTTTTCGATCTTTATCAACAAATTGCACCGCGCGCTTATGAAGATGTCGGGGTTCGGATTGTCGATATTGATGAGCGCAGTTTGGCCAGCGAGGGCCAATGGCCGTGGCCGCGTACCAAGCTTTCGGAATTGCTTTATCGCCTGCGCGCCAATGGGGCGCTTGTCGTTGGCTTTGATATGGTTTTTGCCGAACCTGATCGTACATCCCCATCACGTGTGATCGACGATTGGCCGCAAAGCACGGAACGTGATCGTATCGCGGAAATGGCAAAGGCCTTGCCCGATCACGATCAGTTATTTGCCCAATTCATCAAGGGTACTGGCAACGTGGTCACCGCGGTTCAGCTCCGCAATGGCGAGTTTGATGCCCTTCCCCGCCAGGTCGGGAATTTCAGTGCAGCTGGCGAAGCAGGTCGCACGCTTTCAGATTTCGTTCCGGTCTTGCCAAGTGCAGCCAGAAACCTTGATATTATTGAAGCGGCTGCGACCGGCAATGCGCTGGTCAACGTCTCGCCGGGTCAGGACGGGATTGTACGCCGTGTGCCGTTGATGGCTGCCATCGACCATGATCAGCCAGGCATTGGCAAGCCAGTTTACCCGACACTCAGCCTTGAGATGTTGCGCGTTTTACAGAATGCCCCCAAGACCATGCTGGTGCGGATGTCAGGGGCGAGCGGCAGTACGCGCTGGACCAACTCGGAAGGCATTGCGTCCGTTCGCGTTGGTGCCCTGACCATCCCGACGGATCGCGCCGGGTATATGTGGGTGCATTTTACCGGCCATCAGAAAGACCGGTATCTTTCGGCGACAGATATCCTCAACGGAACGGTCGGAACCGACATTCTGCAAAATAAAATGGTGCTACTGGGAACGAGTGCAGCCGGGTTGCTTGACTTGCGCTCCACCCCGCTTGATCGCGTGATCCCGGGGGTCGAAGTCCATGCCGAGATGCTTGAACAGATGCTGCTTGAACATTTCATGACCCGTCCCTATTGGGCGGCGGAGGTCGAAATGCTGGTCCTTCTGATCATCGGCATGTTCTTCATTCTGGCAGTTCCACGGCTTGGTGCGGTCTGGCCGGCGGTGATTGGTCTGGCGGTTGCGACCAGCGCGATCGGCATTTCCTGGTGGGCCTACTCAGATAAACTCGTACTCATCGATCCGCTCTATCCGATTGTCGGTTTGGCAGCCGTCTATCTTGCAACCAGTTCGCTTGGTTTCATGCGGACCGAGGGCGAACGCCGTCAGGTGCGCGCAGCCTTTGCCAACTATCTGTCACCGGCATTGGTGGCGCAACTGGCCGAACATCCCGAACGTCTGAAACTGGGCGGGGAAACCCGTGACATGACCCTGATGTTCTGTGATGTCCGCGGATTTACCGCCATATCCGAAGGTTTCAAATCCAATCCGCAAGGCCTGACACGCCTGATCAACCGACTTCTGACACCACTGAGCGAATGCATCCTGAACCGTGAGGGCACGATTGATAAATACATGGGCGACTGCATCATGGCGTTCTGGAATGCGCCACTTGATGTTGAAAACCATGCCCACAATGCCTGTGACAGCGCGCTTGCGATGCGACATGCGCTTAGAAAGCTCAATGACGAACGCAAACAGGAAGCAGAACAAGCCAATGAGCCCTTCCTGCCGCTCAATGTCGGCATCGGGATCAATTGCGGTGATTGTCTTGTCGGCAATATGGGATCGGATCAGCGCTTTGATTATTCGGTGCTGGGCGATGCGGTCAACCTCGCTTCCCGGCTTGAGGGACAATCAAAGAACTATGGCGTCGATGTCGTTCTGGGCGAGGATGTTGCCACACGGGTTGGTGATGATTTCGCACTGATCGAACTCGATTTGATCACCGTTAAGGGCAAAAGCGAGGCACTGCATATTTTTGCCCTGCTGGGCGATAAGGACATGGCGGCATCAGCGCAGTTCAAAAACTTCGCCGATTTGCACGCGGCCATGCTTTCGGCCTATCGCGCCCGAAACTGGGATGAGGCCGAAAATTTGATCGCAGAATGCCAGCAGGCATCAAGCGATTTTGCGAAGCTTGGCGACCTTTATGATCTTTACGCCAGCCGCATCGCTTTGTTCAAAGAAACGCCCCCACCAGCCGATTGGGATGGCGTATTCATCGCCACCAGCAAATAGCTTACTTGCCAAGCACGCAAAATCCAAACAATCTTGGCCAACCACCAAACAGCATTGCCTTGCCAAACTGCGCGCCTTTTTACGTCATCCCTTTGAGGCCCCAATGAACTTTTCATCTGACAATGTCACCCCGATCTGTCCGGAAATCCTTGCGGCTATCGCCGCCGAAAGTGATGCCAGCGCCCTGCCCTATGGCGCGGATGACAAAAGCCAAAAGCTTGATGCTGCTTTTTCAGAATTGTTCGGGCGTGATGTATCCGTCGTGCCGGTTGCAACCGGAACGGCGGCCAACGTCATTGGGCTTTCTGGGCTGGTGTCGCCATTTGGCGGCGTGGTCTGTCATCACCACGCCCATATCAATGTCACGGAATCCACAGGTGTTGCCTTTTACGGCGGCGGGGCAAAGTTGCTGGGGATTGACGGGCCGTCGGCAAAGATCGAAGCCGACGCACTGGATGCCTATTTGACCAACCATGTTTCAAACGGCATGCATTCAGTTGATCCGGAATGTGTTGCGATCACGCAAAGTACCGAGTTCGGAACCGTTTACAGCGTTGATGAAATTCAGGCGATTGGATCGGTTTGCCAAAAACACAATATGCGGCTTTTCATGGATGGGGCACGTTTTGCCAATGCGGTTGCCGCCCTTGATTGCCACCCATCTGAAATCACATGGAAAGCCGGTGTTGACGTCCTGAGCTTTGGCGCCACCAAGAACGGCGCCTTGGCTGTTGATGCGATTATTTTGTTTGATCCGGAACTCCGGCGCAAAACGGAACAGAACCGCAAGCGCGGCGGCCATCTGTTTTCCAAGCACCGCTATCTTGCCGCACAGCTTCTGGCTTATCTTGAAGATGACCTATGGCTGCGCAATGCCCGTCATGCCAACACAGCCGCACAGGCACTTGCCAAATCCCTTTCAACCATGGGCGCAAAGCCAGCCTTTGTTCCCCAGGGCAACGAGCTGTTTATTCACATGACCAATGCCTTGGCCGAGAAGCTCCGCGATGCAGGTATTGTATTCCGCCCCTGGCCGTCACTTGGTCCGGATGCCTATCGGTTTGTCTGTGCCTGGAACAGTCCGATTGAGTTGATCGAAGCCTTGCCGGAAACCGTTGGTCAATAGCGCAGCCTTGCCATGCCGCCCGGCTGCATGTGATATCACCGCCCCAATGCCACCAAAAAACGACGAGATTTAAGATGAATTTTGCCTCGGACAACGTATCGCCCTTTTGCCCGGAAATTCTGGAAGCCCTGACAAAGGACGCGTCTGTCAATGCGCCGGCCTATGGCGGTGACGATCTCAGCCAGCAACTCGATGCAGCCTTTTCCGAACTGTTTGACAAGGAAGTTGCCGTCATCCCGGTTGCAACCGGCACTGCGGCAAACTGTATCAGCTTGTCTGCGCTTGTTTCGCCCTATGGCGGGGTGGTTTGCCACCACGAAGCGCATATCAACGAGGATGAAAGCACCGGCGTTGCCTTCTTCACGGGCGGCGCGAAGCTTTTGCCGATGGATGGCCCGGCAGCAAAGCTTGAAGCAGATGGCCTTGATGGCTTTGTCAGCGGTCTGGTTGATCGCGGTGTGCATTCGGTGTCGCCTGAATGTGTGGCGATCACACAGGCTACAGAACTTGGTGCGGTGTACACGGTTGAAGAGGTCAAGGCGATTGGCGAGGTCTGCCGCAAGCATGATCTGCGCCTGTTTATGGACGGGGCGCGTTTTGCCAACGCGATGGCACATCTCAAATGCCATCCGGCCGACGTCACCTGGAAGGCCGGCGTCGATGCCCTCAGCTTTGGCGCGACCAAAAATGGTGCGATGGCGGTTGATGCCATTGTTCTTTTTGACACCAGCTTGAAACCCCGGATCGAGCAGGCGCGCAAACGCAGTGGCCACCTGCATTCCAAGCACCGCTATCTGGCGACCCAGCTTCTGGCCTATATCAGGGATGATGTCTGGCTGAAAAATGCCGCCCACGCCAACGCAGCAGCGCAGGCCCTTGCCGACGTCCTGATCAAACAGGGCGCGTCACTTACGCATGCGGCAGAGGGCAATGAGCTGTTTATCAAAATGTCCCCGGATCTTGCTGCAAAATTGCGTGATGCCGGTCTTATGTTCCACGGCTGGCCATCGCTTGGTGCCGATGTTTATCGATTTGTTGCGGCGTGGAACGCGGATATCGTGCAAATCACGAAACTCAATACCACTCTAGGGTAGAAATTGAGGCAAAAAGGACGGGTGAAATCAAACGAATCATTATGATTCAATAAGATATGAATCGTTTAAAAGCACATTTTAAACACGTGATTTAGCGATTTCACCGGCCGAGCCTTGAAAAAAATGCACTGCTGCAATGATGAAACCGGACAGTGAATTTCATAAAAATAACAAATACTTGACTTAAATTCATCATTCGGACCTGCGGTCGCACTACGTAAAATCCCGCAGGAACCGTTGACGATACGCAGAAACCCTGATTACTTTCCCTCGTCGATTGCCAACATTCATACCTGTTGGATCGGGTAAACCTCGTCCGTTGCAAAATATGCTGTCAAACGTGACCGGATCAAATGTCACGCGGACAGCATTGATTTGCTCGGACCAGCCTTGAGGGAGGCATTTAATGAAAGCGAATTTCGTCAAAGTGGCACTTGGTGCAGGCCTGCTTGCAGCCACCGCACTTGCTGCTCCGACTGCCGCTTCGGCAAAAACCCTGGTATATTGCTCGGAAGGTAGCCCGGAAGGCTTCAACCCGCAGCTTTACACTGCAGGTACGACCTTCGATGCGTCTTCGCGTCAGGTCTTCAACCGCCTCGTACAGTTCAAGCGCGGTACCACCACCATCGTTCCGGGTCTTGCGACCAGCTGGGACGTTTCGGCTGATGGTCTGGAATATACCTTCAACCTGCGTGAAGGCGTGAAATTCCACACCACCGAAGACTTCACCCCGACCCGTGATTTCAATGCTGATGACGTGATCTTCACCTTCATGCGTCAGTTTGACACCGAGCACCCGTATCATGGTGTTTCGGGCGGCGGTTACGAGTACTTCAACTCGATGTCGATGGGCGACTTGGTCAAGGACATCGTCAAGGTTGACGATCAAACCGTCAAATTCGTGCTGAACCGTCCGGAAGCACCGTTCATCGCCAACATGGCCATGGACTTCGCATCTGTTCTGTCGGCTGAATATGCTGACAAGATGATGGAAGCAGGCACCCCGGAAAATGTTGACCTGAACCCGGTCGGTACCGGTCCGTTCCAGCTCGTTGCCTATCAGAAAGATGCGGTTATCCGTTACAAAGCATTCCCGGAATACTGGGAAGGCAAAGCAGCAATCGATAACCTGATCTTCGCAATCACCCCGGACAGCACCGTTCGCTACCAGAAGCTGAAAGCTGGCGAATGCCATGTCATGCCGTTCCCGAACCCGGCTGATCTGGAAGAGATGGAAGCAGATGCCGACATCAACCTGATGAGCCAGGAAGGTCTGAACGTTGGTTATCTGGGCTACAACACCCAGAAAGAACCGTTCACCGACCCGAAAGTTCGTAAAGCACTGAACATGGCGATCAACAAAGACGCCATCATCGAAGGTGTTTATCAGGGTGCCGGTTCGGCTGCGAAAAACCCGCTGCCGCCGACCATCTGGTCTTACAACAACGACACCGTTGATGACCCGTATGATCCGGAAGCAGCCAAAGCCATGCTGGCAGAAGCTGGTTATCCGGACGGCTTCACCACCGACATCTGGGCGATGCCGGTTCAGCGTCCTTACAACCCGAACGCACGCCGTATGGCTGAACTCGTTCAGGCTGACTGGGCTGCTATTGGTGTGAACGCCGAGATCGTATCCTACGAATGGGGTGAATACCTTGATCGCACCAAAAAAGGTGAACAGGGTACCTTCATGCTCGGTTGGACCGGTGATAACGGTGACCCCGACAACTTCCTCGCAGTTCTTCTTGGCTGTGACGCAGTTGGCAGTGCGAACCGTGCACAGTGGTGCAACGAAGAGTTCGATAACCTGATTCAGCAGGCAAAAACCACCTCGGACGTTCTCGAGCGCACCCGTCTGTACGAAGAAGCTCAGCTGGTCTTCAAACGCGAAGCACCGTGGGCAACCATCGCACACTCGATCGTGTTCGAACCGATCCGCAGCGAAGTTGTTGACTACAAAATCGATCCGTTCGGTGGTCACATCTTCTATGGTGTAGATCTCGCTGAATAAGCGTATCAAAACCTGATCAGAGAGGCCCGGTTTTCCGGGCCTCTTTGCAATTTCGCAAAAGAGAGAGACGTCCGCCTGCATCCTTATGTGTGCGGACACAATAAAGGCCCGATGGCATGCTAGGATTCCTGTTTCGCCGTTTGGGGGACATCATCCCGACCTTCTTCGGTGTCACCCTTTTGGTATTCTTCCTGATCCGCCTCATTCCCAGTGATCCCATCCTGATGATGGCTGGTGAACGTGGTGTCGATGCTGAGCGATATGCAGAGCTTCAGGCTCAGTATGGTTTCGACCAGCCACTGATCGTTCAGTATTTCGATTATCTGATGGGCGTATTCCAAGGGGATCTTGGCAAATCCTTTGTCACCAAGAAACCTGTTCTGGACGAATTCCTGACCCTGTTCCCGGCGACGGTCGAACTTGCAGTCATGGGTATCCTGTTTGCTGTGATCCTTGGCATTCCGCTGGGAGTGCTTGCCGCCATTAATCGCGGGAAGTGGCTCGACCACCTGACAATGTCTGTATCCCTTACAGGCTATTCGATGCCGATTTTCTGGTGGGCGCTGCTTCTGATCATGTTCTTCTCGACCACCTTGGGCTGGACGCCGGTCTCGGGTCGAATATCGGTCATGTATTTCTTTGAGCCGGTGACCGGTTTCATGCTGATCGACAGCCTCCTGAGCGGTGAGAAAGGTGCTTTCACCAGTGCACTCAGCCATATGATCCTGCCTACCGTTGCGCTCGGCACTATTCCGATGGCGGTGATTGCGCGCATGACGCGCTCCTCGATGCTGGAAGTCCTGGGCGAAGAATATATCCGCGTTGCACGCGCCAAAGGTCTGGCACCGATGCGGGTAATCATGGTTCATGCGCTGCGTAATGCCTTGATCCCGGTGATCACGGTGATCGGCCTTCAGGTCGGCGTGCTGCTGGCTGGTGCAATCCTGACGGAGACGATTTTCTCTTGGCCGGGTATCGGCAAATGGATCATCGAAGCCATGAACCGTCGCGACTATCCGACCATTCAGGGTGGCATTCTGATGATTGCCTTCCTTGTGATGGCCGTGAACCTGATCGTTGACGTTCTGTACGGGATTATTAACCCCCGTATCCGTTACAAGCGCTAAGGAGAGCTGTGAGATGAGCGAGAACACCACCCCGTCCGCAGCACAGGCCTCAAACGTTGCCGAAGCAGCCGTTGAGCCCGTCGGCGCACCGCCGAGCCCGATGCGCGAAACTTGGGACTATTTCAAAAAGAACCGTGGTGCCTTTGCCGGTCTGATCGTCATTGCGATCATTCTGTTTCTGGCCGTGACCGCACAATGGATCGCACCGTTCGACCCGGTCGCACAGGACCGTACCGCGTTTCTGAAACCGCCGATCTGGATGGAAGGTGCCGATCCCCGTTACATCCTTGGCACTGATGCGGTTGGCCGTGACATCCTGTCGCGCCTGATCCACGGCGCTCAGTTGTCAGTTTCGATCGGTGTCGTCGTCGTGATCCTGTCGATGATTGCCGGTATCGTGCTTGGTATGGTTGCCGGTTACTTCCGCGGCTGGATCGAAGTCGGCGTCATGCGCCTGATGGACATCATGCTGGCCCTGCCCAGCCTGATCATGGCACTTGCGATTGTTGCCATCCTCGGCCCGGGGCTTGAAAACGCGATGCTGGCCATCGCCATCGTCCAGTTGCCGCACTATGTGCGCCTGACCCGTGCATCGGTCGTATCCGAACTTAACAAGGAATATGTCATCGCATCGCAGATTGCCGGTGCCGGTCATGTCCGCCAGATGTTCGTCAATATTCTGCCGAACTGCATGGCACCGCTGATCGTGCAGGGCACGCTTGGTATTTCAAGTGCGATCCTTGACGCTGCTGCCCTTGGCTTCCTTGGCCTTGGCGCGCAGCCGCCGCTGCCGGAATGGGGCACCATGCTGTCCGAGGCCCGTGAATTTGTGGGCTCGGCATGGTGGGTGATCACCTTCCCCGGCCTTTGCATCCTTGTCACCGTGCTTGCCTTCAACCTGATGGGTGATGGCCTGCGCGATGCCCTTGATCCCAAGATGAAACGGTAAGTCATGGCTCTTCTCGAAGTAAAAAACCTGACAGTCGAGTTCGGCTCCGAAGACAAGCCGTTTCGTGCTGTTGATTCCGTAAGCTATTCTGTTGATCGTGGCGAAGTCCTTGGCATCGTCGGTGAATCCGGTTCGGGTAAATCGGTTTCATCGCTTGCCGTGATGGGTCTGATTGATTTTCCCGGCCGCGTTTCGGCGGATGCCCTGACCTTCGATGGTCAGGACCTGATCACCATGCCGGCAAAACGCCGCCGCGAGATCACCGGCAAAGACATTGCCATGATCTTTCAGGATCCGATGTCGGCGCTTAATCCGTGCTTCACGGTCGAAGCCCAGATCATGGAGGCCCTTAAGGTCCATGAAGGCGGCAACAAGAAGCAACGCCGTGAACGCACGCTTGATCTTTTAAACCAGGTCGGCATTCCCGATCCGAAGTCGCGCATGACCGCCTATCCGCATCAGCTGTCGGGCGGCATGAGCCAGCGTATTGTTATTGCCATGGCGATTGCGTGCAACCCGCGCCTTCTGATTGCCGACGAGCCGACCACGGCCCTTGATGTGACCATTCAGGCCCAGATCATCGATCTGTTGCTGAAACTGCAAGAAGACAGCGACATGGGCCTGATCCTGATCACCCACGATCTGGCACTGGTGTCGGAGGCCGCCAACCGCATTCAGGTGATGTATGCCGGTCAGCTGTTTGAAAGTGGCCCGGCTGACAGCATCTTTGCCGCACCCCGCCATCCCTATACGCAGGCGCTGCTCGAAGCGCTGCCGGAACGGTCCGAAGGCCATGACCGTCTTCGCACCATCCCCGGCGTGGTTCCCGGTCAGTATGACCGCCCGCAGGGATGCCTTCTGGCACCGCGTTGCCGTTATGCCAATGAACACTGCGTGAAATCGCGCCCGGAGGTCACCGACTTCAATGGCCGCGATGTGCGCTGCTTCTATCCGCTAAATGATCAGGGCCAGCCGACCGGCCTGACCGCTGATACGACCACCGGGGAGACTGTGTAATGAGTTTTCTGGATACCAAACCCGGTGTTCCGCTTCTGGAATCCGATGATCTTGTCCGTCACTACGAGGTCAATCGTGGCTTTGGCAAACCCAGTGCCATGGTCAAGGCGCTTGATGGGGTTTCCTTTACTCTTGAATCGCAAAAGACCCTTGCGGTTGTCGGTGAGTCGGGCTGTGGCAAATCGACCCTTGGCCGTCAGCTAACCCTGATCGAAAAGCCGACCTCGGGCGCGCTGAAACTGAATGGCAATGCCGTTGGCAACCTGTCTGACAAGGAAGCCAAGCAGTTCCGCCGCACTGTTCAGATGATCTTCCAGAACCCGTATGGGTCGCTGAACCCGCGCAAAAAGGTTGGCCAGATTTTGGCCGAGCCGGTTCTTTTGAACATGGACAATCTTGGCCGCAAGGAACGTGAAGAACGCGTCCATGCCACCATGGCAAAGGTTGGACTGCGCCCGGAATTTTATCAGCGTTATCCGCATATGTTTTCCGGTGGTCAGCGTCAGCGTATCGCGATTGCCCGTGCCCTGATCCTTGAGCCGAAAGTCATCGTCGCGGACGAGCCGGTATCGGCCCTTGATGTATCGGTGCAAGCACAGGTCCTGAACCTGATGATGGACCTGCAGGAAGAGATGAATGTCGCCTATGTTTTCATCTCGCATGATCTTTCTGTCGTCAGACATATTGCAGATGACGTCATGGTGATGTATCTCGGTCGCGTCGCTGAAAAGGGACCGACTGACGAGATCTTTGCCAAGCCGCTGCACCCCTATACACGGGCGCTTTTGGCGTCGGCACCAAAGATCGACCCGACACAACGTGTGAAGGCAGAACCGCTGACCGGCGAGCTGCCATCACCGATCAACCCGCCATCGGGCTGTGCGTTCCATAAACGTTGCCCGTTTGCGACCGAGGAATGCGCGAAAGTTCGCCCGGAACTGCGCAATTTCGAGGGCCGCGAAGTGGCGTGTCATCGGGTCGAAGAAATCGCCTGACAACAGGCGATCGCCCGGAAAGCCTAACAGCTATCCAGGTAGACAAGGGAGCAAGGGGGCGCGCTTTTAACAAAGCTGCGCCCCTGCGCATTTCTGAGGATATGTTGCCTGAATTAGGCCGTCGTACGTGACCGGTCGGTGAGTGCAAGCAAAACACCCGCCCCGACCAGAAGCGTGCCCGAAACACGGTTAAGCATCCGCATATGTCGGGCTGACTTGATCAGGCCCTTAACCTGCCCGCCCAGCAATCCATAGGCCAGCAAAACGCTGGTCTCCATGGCAATGAATGTCACCCCCATGACGGTGAATTGCGGCCCGTATGCCACCGCCGGATCAAGGAATTGCGGGAAGAAGGCCGTAAAGATCAGGATCGCCTTGGGATTGCCAATCGCGGTCAGGAACTCGGTCTTGGCCAGATTAAATGGCCCCGGATTGACCATAAGCTCGGCCGGACCGGTCGTTTCATCACTGTCATTGACCTTGGCAAACCAGCTTTTAAGACCAAGCCAGACCAGATAAACCGCGCCACCCCATTTGATCACAAGGAAGGCCGTTTCACTGGCGGCCAGCACCACACCAAGCCCGGCTGCAGTCACCACAATCATCAGGGCAAAGGCAACAATACGGCCAATCCCGCCCACGGCAGCAGACGATACGCCGTACCGCGCGCCATTAAACATCGCGAGAAGATTATTGGGACCGGGGGCCATCGCCAACGCGATCGCCGCCCCGGCAAAAAGAAGCCAGGTGTCGAGCTGCATGGGGCTATTCCTGTATTCCGGGGTTGGCGGCCACGCCAAACAACCCCAAGTTGGTGACGACGTACTTTCGCCTGAAATTCAGTCGCGCGTCAATGCCGCAATCAGCTCCGACGCGGCGGGCCATTTCGCCGTCAGTGCCGCGCGTTTGCCCATGGAGAAATCTGCAAAATCAAAGCCCGGCGCAACGGTGCAGCCCAAAAGCGCAAACTTGCCACCGGGCTTAAGCCGCGCCCCCTGCCAGACATTTTTCGGCACCACCATTTGCGGTTTCTGCCCGGCCAGCAAATCCTTGCCGATCTCGACCCGCTTGTGCGTGCCGTCTTCAAACAGCTGAAGCTGTTCGACGGCATCCCCGATATAGTGGTGGAAAATCTCGTCACTGGTCAGGATATGCATGCCTGAAAAAGTGTCGGGCGTCAGAAGGTAATAGATCGCCGTTCCCGTGCTGCGCACCCCCAGATACCGATTACCGGGATTGCAGGTTTCAAACGCCCTGAAGGTCTCGGCGTAATAGCCACCCTCGGGATGGGGTTGCAGGCCAAGCTTGGCGATCAGATCGTCAATAGTGATGTCGTCAGACATGATGGGCTCCCTGTAACCGAGCGTTTTGGTTGCCCCATCATGACGAAAAAAGGGGGTCGGCGCAAACCTTCCCCCTTTGAATATTCGGCTGCCGCGCAACCCTAGTTACTGTTCATTTTCATCTTGCCATGACCATGCCCCATGCCGGCACCACCGTTCGGCCCCATCGCCATGGTGTTGAGAACATCAATGGTCACAGGCACATCACCGGCCTTCTCGAATTCCAGCGTGATGTCGATTTTCTCGCCTTCTTCAAGCGGCTTGTTCAGGCCAATGAACATGACGTGATAGCTGCCCGGTTTGAACTGCACAGAGCCATGCATCGGCACTTCAACACCACCCTGAACTTCACGCATCTTCATGACATTGTTCTCCATGATGTGGGTGTGAAGTTCGGTGCGTTCTGCAAGGTCACTGCGTACGCTGACAATGCGGTCTGCGGCACCGGTATTCACAACATCAAAGAAGGCCGCACCATTGCGCACCATGCCCTTGGATGCCTTCGCCCAGGCATCCTTGACTTCGATATCGGCGGCAAAGGCGTTGGTAACGATAAACAGCGACGCGACGGTCGCAACAACTGCAAAAAGCTTTTTCATGATATTCCATCCAATAAGCAGCCTGCATCCGCAGGTCTGCGATTTCAGTAATCGTGTTTTGATCAGTCTTTGAAATCAGATGGAAACCGGAGGTGCCCGGGAATGGCGACCGCGCGGGATGTCATTGACCGCGACAAAGGCAATCGCCTTGGCATAGCTGACATCATGAATGACCGGCACCGGCGCGACATAGGGCAAATCAATCGCCGCCATCGCCCCGTGATGGTTTGCACAAAGCGGGCAAAACGCATGGGCTGGCATTTCGTCAGCCTGACCGGACGCATTTGATGCCACGACACCTTCAAGCGTATCAGCAGATACAAGCTTGATGCCAGCCGGGGTGCAAATCAGAACGTAATCACCACCCGGCGCAATTTCCGCCGCGGATGCGGTCGCGATACCGGTTGCCTGCCCGCTGAGCAATGCCGGGACAAGGCCGGACTGGGTCACGCCGGCAAACAGGACAACAAACGCCACCAGCCATGTCTGAACGACACGGCGCAGGGAAATTCCGCACGAACGGCGGTTATGGCGTTTGCACGTGATCATGGGTTGGATATGCCCGATTTAAACCACACCTGCAATGACATTGATCATTCCACGGGGGCTGTTTCGTCCAGACGTCTTCATACTTTTCATGATGCGGAAACATAAGGCCGGGTACGATACCCGGCCTTGTTATTCGATGCTTTAAAACATCACATCAGATCATATCGCGGGCCTGAACCAGCTCATCAAAGCGATCCCCATCGAGGAAACCAAGGGCGATGCAGGCTTCCTTCAGGCTGCTGCGTTCCTTGTGCGCCTTCTTGGCCACGGCCGCCGCATTGTCATAGCCAATATGCGGGGCCAGGGCGGTCACCAGCATCAGGCTTTGTTCGACATAGTGCGCGATCTTTTCCTGATCGGCCTCAAGCCCGGCAATGCAGTTATCGGCAAAGCTTACCGATGCATCGGCAATCAGGCGGATGGATTGCAGAAGGTTATAAATAATCACCGGTTTGAACACGTTAAGGTCCAGATGACCGTTCGAACCACCCACCGTGACCGCAACATGATTGCCCATCACCTGCGCGCAGACCATGGTCAATGCTTCTGCCTGGGTCGGATTGACCTTGCCCGGCATGATCGATGATCCCGGCTCGTTGGCGGGCAGGACAAGTTCACCCAGACCACAACGCGGCCCGGACCCAAGCAGACGGATATCATTGCCGATTTTCATCAGCGACGTCGCCAGCACATTCATGACACCCGACATCTCGACACAGGCGTCATGGGCGGCCAGTGCTTCGAACTTGTTTTCCGCCGTTTCAAACTCAAGCCCCGTGATTTTTGACACCTGTTTGGCAAATTCAACGTCAAAGCCATCCGGCGCATTCAGCCCGGTACCAAGGGCGGTGCCACCCTGTGCCAGTTTGCGCAGGCGTTTAAGCGCATCGTCGATCCGATCCAGCCCCAGCGCGATTTGCGCGGCATAACCGGAAAATTCCTGCCCCAGGGTCAGGGGAACCGCATCCTGCATATGGGTGCGGCCGATTTTGACGATATCGCCAAATGCTTCGACCTTGGCGTCAAGGGTCGTGCGCAGGTGCTTAAGGGCGGGTTTCAGCTTTTCCTCGATCTCGACCACGGCGGCGATATGCATGGCGGCCGGGAAACTGTCATTCGATGACTGGCCGCGATTGACATGGTCATTGGGATGGACCGGTTCGCGTTTGCCCATCGGCTTGCCCAAAATCTCGCACGCACGGTTGGCGATGACTTCGTTGGTGTTCATATTGGTCTGGGTACCCGATCCGGTTTGCCAGACAACAAGCGGGAAGTGATCCAAAAGCTTGCCTTCGGCCACTTCGGATGCGGCGGCCTCAATCGCCTTGGCCAGTTCCGGATCGAGATTATCAAGGGCGGCATTGGCGCGCGCAGCGGCCAGTTTTTGAACCCCGAACGCCTTGATCAGTGCATCAGGCATACGTTCGCCGCCAATGCGGAAATTCTGTCTGGATCGCTGGGTTTGCGCCCCCCAATACCGATCAGAAGGCACATCAATTTCGCCCATGGTGTCTTGTTCGGTACGGGTGGTCACTGGATTGGTCACGATCATAATCCTCCGTGTCAGAAACAAACTGACCGGGGCGGGAACCCGGCATTCAACACAATAACGCGCTGTGCCGGGAAATATGGTTTGGAATCAGGACGAACGCAAACTCAACTGCGACCAAATTGCGGTTTGACCGATCTATTTATCGGTTTAGGCCAGTCGGTTCATGCCAGACCATGTTTTTCATCGCACCACGCCAAAAGCCGTATTCCCGCCCGTTCAAGCTGGGATGCGAATTCCGGTTCGGGTCTGCGATCCGTGATGATGCCGGTAAGGGCCTCAAGCGGGGCGACATTTTCCAGATAGCGTTGGTCAAACTTCGTATGATCAACCATCAGCCAGGTTTCGTCTGATCGTTCCATCATTGCCCGTTTAACGGCCACCGCCCGGCGGTTGACGTCACTAAAGCCCTGCCGCGAAATCCCCGATGCCCCGATAAAGGCAATATTGGCATGGAAACGGCGCAGATATTCAACGGTATCGTTGCCATAGACAGCGTTTTCACGACGATCAAACTGGCCCGGGCACATCAAAACATCATCATGATCGGCAAGCTCGGCCATGCCATGCACCACAGCATAGCAATTGGTCAGAAACGTACGTGGCAGTTTTGTCGTGCGGGCTGCCAGAAACGGTGCGATCTGGGCGACGGTCGATCCGGCATCTATCATGGCCACATCGCCGGACCGCACCATGTCAGCCGCCAGCATGCCAATCCGTTCAAACCCCGCCACGGCTGATAGCTGTCGTTCTGCCAGATCGGGCTGATGACCCATGGGACGGGCCGATGCGCCACCGAACTCGCGTTTGATCAATCCATCACGGCTCAGCGCGTCAAGATCACGACGGATGGTTTCGGTTGCAACATCGAATCGCTCTGCAAGTGTGGCAACTCTCACATGAGGGTGAACCTGTAACTCTTGTAAAATACGACGCTGCCGCTCTTTTTTTCCCAAACGCAAAGCCACATCCCCCTCAATTATGGCCGGTTTTGTGCCAATAGCAGGCATCTTAGCAATCCTGAGTGAAACCTTTTGTTACAGTTTTGTGTTGATTTTCCAACTTTTTCAAATTCATATTGTTGATTAAAGCAACAATAAAAACAACAAAACCACATTCAAAAACGGCGGAAAGCCGTCATTCACAGGGAAGAAAGGTTCGAAAACAGTGTTTTCAATTCCGAAAAAAACCGACAGTTTAAAGCTCACCACCCTCCTTGCCGCAATCGGCATGGTCGGCATGGCATCCACCCCGGCCGCAGCGGCAGATGACTGCATCGCACGCGGCGATCTTGACCCGATGTATTGCGACATGGACGGCGACCTTGTTGCCGATGCCCCGCCCGCAGACCAGCAGGTCGATCCGGACACCCTTGTCTTTGCATATACCCCGGTCGAAGACCCGGCGGTTTATGCCGACATCTGGGACCCGTTCCTGCAGCATCTTGAAGAAGTCACCGGCAAGGACGTTCACTTCTTTGCCGTTCAGTCGAACTCGGCAGAAGTCGAAGCCATGCGTTCAGGCCGCCTGCACGTTGCCGGCTTCTCGACCGGTCCGACACCGTTTGCCGTCAACCTTGCCGGTGCAGTTCCGTTTGCGCTGATGGGTGCGGATGATGGCCGCTTTGGTTACACGCTTCAGCTCTACACCCGTGTAGACAGCGGCATCGATACCCCGGCCGACCTTAAGGGCAAACGCGTTGCTCATACCTCGCCGACCTCGAACTCGGGCAACCTTGCACCGCGTGCACTGCTTCCGGGTCAGGGCATCGTTCCGGAACAGGATTACGAAGTTGTCTATTCCGGTTCGCACGATCAGTCGATCCTGGGCGTTGTCGCCGGTGACTATGACGCAGCCCCGGTCGCGTCCGAAGTTGTCGAACGTATGGCCCAGCGCGATCTCTATGATCCGAACGAAGTCAAAATCATCTATGAAAGCAAGCCTTTCCCGACCACTTCGTTCAACTACGCCTACAACCTGAAGCCGGAACTGGTCGAAAAGATCAAGGAAGCCTTCTTTACCTTTGACATGAAGGGCACCGCCCTTGGTGAAGAATTCAAGGGTGTGTCGAAGTTCCTGCCGATCACCTATCAGGAAGACTGGGCGGTTATCCGCGAAATTCAGGCTGCCAACGGCGTGAAATACACCCCGGACAACCTGAAGTAATTCCTGATTTTCCAATCGATCCGAACTTTGCAGGGCCTGCCTTGGCAGGCCCTGTGCCACCCATTTCATTCGGGGTAACGCAATGCTGCGTATCAAAGAACTTGTAAAACGCTATGGCGAAGAAAAGGCAGTGTTGAAGAACCTGAACCTTGAAGTGCCGGGCGAAAGTGTTGTTTCCATCATCGGCGCATCAGGTGCGGGCAAAAGTACCCTGCTGCGTTGTATCAACCGCCTTGTCGAACCGTCTTCGGGCTCAATCGAACTCAATGGCACGGAACTGACCAAGCTTGAAGGCAAGGCGCTGCGTCTGGCACGCCGTCGAATCGGCATGGTGTTTCAGGGCTTCAACCTGATCGACCGTTTGACAGTGATGGAAAACGTGCAATCCGGGCGCCTTGGCTATCTTCCGGCATGGCGCGCGGTCACGCGCAAATATCCGCAGGAAGACATTGATCGCGCCTTTCATTTGATGGAACGCGTCGGGATCGCCCATTATGCCGACAAACGTGCCGACGAACTTTCCGGCGGCGAACGCCAGCGTGTCGGTGTGGTCCGCGCCCTGATGCAGGAACCTGAAATCCTGCTGGCCGATGAACCGACCGCATCGCTTGATCCGAAAACATCGCGTCAGATCATGGAACTGCTGCGCGCGCTCGCATCCGAGCTGCACCTGCCGGTTCTGATCAACATCCATAACGTCAACGAAGCCAAGGAATATACCCAGCGGATCGTTGGCATGCGCTTTGGCCGCATCATTTTCGATGGCGAGCCGGTCGACCTGACCAATGACGCCATGGACGATATCTATGCCGGTGTGCCCGCCGAAGAACGCGGCGATGCCGAAAGCAGCACCCACCTGCGCGAGGTCGCCGCACGATGAGCAGCACCGTTCAAAAAACGGGCCGCACATGGAAGAAGCCCCCCTTTATTGCCAACCCGATGTTGCGCTGGGGACTTCTGATTGCTGTTGTTGCCTATGTCTGGTGGGCCATCACAACCCTGCCATTCGACTGGGAGCGCATCCAGGACGGTGTCCCGCGTGCGATCCGCATCTTCAAGGGCGCCTTCCCGCCAAGCTTCATCCGTGGCGAGTTGCTGTTTGACGGCTTCATGGAAAGCATCAAGATCGCCATTGTCTCGACCCTGCTCGGTCTGGCACTCAGCGTTCCGATTGCCTTTGCATCGGCGTCAAACATCGCCCCGAAATGGCTTTATACCATCGGGCGTGGCGTGATCATTGTTGCCCGTTCTTTCCACCCGGTCATTGTCGCCATCCTGTTTGTCAAAGCGGTCGGCTTTGGCCCGCTGGCAGGTATTCTGACGCTGACGGTCTATTCCATCGGTTTCGTTGCCAAAATGCTGGCCGAACGGATTGAGGAAATCGACTGGGGTCAGGTCGAGGCGATCCGTGCTGCTGGCGGGGCGACATTTGTCACTCTTCTGTATGCCGTGATCCCGCAAATCATGCCCCGTCAGATCGGTCTTTCGATCTATCAGCTTGATAGCAACCTGCGCGCATCTGCCATTGTTGGCATCGTTGGTGCGGGCGGTATCGGATCGACCCTTCTTAATGCCTTTGGGCGTTACGACTATGACTTTGCGCTGGCGATTACCCTTTGCATCATCGGTGTGATCCTTGTCAGCGAGGCCATCAGCGGCCGGATCAGGAGGAACCTATGGTAGCCACCACCCAACCTACCGGACCGGAAGCAATCGCCAACCGCGAATGGTCCCGCTACACCACCAAGGAACGCTGGCGGCGTTATGGCCTGACCGCACTGGTCGCGCTGGCTGTCGTCTGGTCCTTATCGACGATCAACATCATCTGGCCGTGGCTTTGGGATGCGCCGGAACAGATGGGCGATCTGTTTGCCCGCATGTTCCCGCCATCGCTTGAAGGCTGGCAGGAAATCGGCTGGACGCTTTTGGAAACCGTCAATATCGCAACCATTGCGACCTTCTTTGCCGTGTTCCTGTCCCTGCCGATTGCACTGATCGCAGCCCAGAACACCACGCCGAACCGTTTCACGCTCTGGCTTGGCCGGTTCATTCTGGTGTCGTCGCGTTCGGTCAACACCATCATCTGGGCGCTGCTGTTTGTGGCTGTGTTCGGACCGGGTGTTTTGGCCGGTATTCTGGCGATCATTTTCCGGTCGCTTGGCTTCCTTGGCAAACTGCTGGGCGAAGCGATCGAGGAAATCGACCGTGCCCCGATCGAGGCACTGGAATCTGTGGGCGCATCGCGTTTCAAGATTCTGGTCTATGGCGTCATTCCGCAAGTCATGCCGACCTTCTTTGCCGTGTCCATTCTCCGCTGGGACATCAACCTGCGTGAAAGTACGGTTCTGGGTCTGGTCGGGGCTGGCGGGATCGGCATCATCCTTCAGGGGGCGATTGATACCTTTGCATGGCAAACGGTTGCCACGATCCTTCTGGCAATCATTGGTCTGGTCATTATTGGCGAAGCCATTTCAGCTTACCTGCGTAAAAAGGTGATCTAACGTGACCGAAACTTACGACCTTCTGGTCGTTGGCGGCGGCATCAACGGGGCTGGTATTGCCCGTGATGCCGCCGGTCGCGGGCTTTCTGTTCTTTTGGTCGAACAGCGCGACCTTGCCTCGGCCACCTCTTCTTCCTCGACCAAACTCATCCATGGCGGTCTTCGATATCTTGAACATTACGAGTTCCGTCTGGTGCGCGAAGCACTTCAGGAACGCGAAGTTCTGTTGGCTGCTGCCCCACATATCATCTGGCCTTTGACATTCGTTCTGCCCCATCACCGGGGCCTGCGTCCGAAATGGATGCTGCGTGCCGGATTGTTTCTTTATGACCATCTGGCAAAACGCAAACGTCTGCCTGGATCACGTGCCGTCTCGTTTAATGGCACGCCGGAAGGCCAACCGTTGAAATCTGATTACGCGGGCGGTTTTTCCTATTCCGATTGCTGGGTCGATGATGCCAGGCTTGTGGTCCTGAACGCACAGGATGCACAGGCCCGTGGGGCTGATATCCGAACCCGCACCAGATGTGCGTCACTGGTGCGTCATCACGATCACTGGAATGCCGAACTGATCGGGCCTGATGGTACCCCCCAATCGGTCAGCGCCAAGTCCGTGGTCAACGCCGCAGGCCCGTGGGTTACCGAAATGGTTGAAAATGCCGGACTTGGCAAGAAGGCCGCCGGTCTTCGACTGGTCAAGGGCAGCCACATTGTGGTTGCGCGCATTCATGACCATGATCATTGCTATATCTTCCAGAATGGCGATGGGCGCATTGCCTTTGCCATCCCCTATCAGCAGGACTACACCCTGATCGGCACCACCGACGTTACCTATAACGGCGATCCGGCACAGGTCAAAATCAGCGATCAGGAAGTCGACTATCTGCTGGATCTGGTGAATGGCTATCTGGACAAACCACTCAACCGCAAGGACGTGGTTTGGGATTATTCCGGCGTGCGACCGCTTTATGATGACAAGAACGACAATGCGTCGGCGGTAACCCGCGACTACGTGTTCGATCTTGATACCGGCGATAGCGGAAGTTCGGCCCCGATCCTGTCGATCTATGGCGGTAAGATCACCACTTATCGCAAGCTTGCCGAACATGCGATGCAGAAACTGGCTCCGGTTCTGAGCAACGATGCCAAGGACTGGACGGCAAATGCCATCCTTCCCGGTGGCGACATGCCAGACGGCGATTTTGATGCATTCCTTGCCAAGGCCAAGGCAACCTATGACTGGTTGCCACGCGCATTGCTGTATCGGCTGGTGCGAAGCTACGGCACGGCGATCAGCAAGATCATTGGCACGGCGACGTCACTTGGTGATCTGGGCACAGAAGTCGCGCCGAACCTTTACGAAGCTGAACTCAAGTACCTGATGGCCAATGAATGGGCGTGTCGCGCAGAAGATGTTCTGTGGCGCCGGACAAAGCTTGGCCTCGGGATGCAGCCTGATCAGGTCGATGCCATCGAAAAATGGTTTGCCGCCCAAACCCGGCTTGATCGGGCTGCGCAGTAACCTTCAAAACGAGCAACCTGCAAACATCAAAAAAGGGCAGTGAAATCACTGCCCTTTTTTATTGCGTATTCGTTGGCCTTAATAGGCGTATTCCTTGAACAACGGATCGACCGAGCCGTTCCATTCGGTTTCGTACTTATCAAGGAATTCCTCAGCCAGAGTGCGGCCGCTTTGTGCCACATCATCAAGGCTATCAAGGAAATGGCCTTCATCGTCGCCGTAGCTGTCCATGCGGCCACGGTTCTTAAGACCCTGACGGGAAATCGCCAGAACGTCTTTTGACAGATCCTGAACCGTGCCGTTTTTGAAAGGCGTGGCAAGGGCGGTGCGTGGAACATCGTTGCGAAGCGCTTCGCGCTCAGCAACCGACAGGTCCTTGACCAGATCCCATGCAGCATCAAGGGCGGCGTCATCATACAGCAAACCAACCCAAAGGGCCGGCAGCGCACAGATGCGTTTCCACGGGCCACCATCAGCACCGCGCATTTCAAGGAACTTCTTAAGACGCACTTCCGGGAACGCCGTGGTCATGTGATCAGACCAGTCATTCATGGTCGGGCGTTCACCCGGCAAAACATCAAGTTTGCCATCCATGAAATCACGGAACGACTTGCCTGCTGCATCAATGTATTTACCGTCGCGATAAACGAAATACATCGGCACATCGAGCATGTAGTCGACATAGCGTTCAAAGCCAAAACCGTCCTCGAACACGAACGGCAACATGCCACAACGATCCGGGTCGGTATCGGTCCAGACGTTTGATCGTGCCGACAAGAAGCCGCTTGGCTTGCCATCAACAAACGGCGACGCCGCAAACAGGGCGGTTGCCACCGGCTGAAGCGCCAAAGAGGTCCGGAATTTCTTGACCATGTCGGCTTCGGAACTGAAATCCAGATTGACCTGAATGGTCGAGGTCCTGAGCATCATGTCCAGACCGAGGTTTCCGACCTTGGGCATGTAATTTTTCATGATCTCGTAGCGGCCCTTGGGCATCCACGGGATGTCTTCACGTTTCCATTTCGGATTATGGCCGACACCCAGCATATCAATGCCAAGCCCGTCGCAAATCTCGCGAACTTCATGAAGATGCGTATGCACTTCACCACAGGTCTGGTGAATGTTCTTAAGCGGCGCACCTGAAAGTTCGATCTGACCACCCGGCTCGAGCGAGACGGAACATTTGTCCTTGGTCAGTGCAATGACATTGCCGTTCTCAATGATCGGCTCCCAGTCATAATGTTCGGCCAGGGCATTGAGCAGCATTTTGACCCCGCGTTCCCCTTCATAAGGGATGGGACGAAGATCATCGCGGGTGAAGGCGAATTTTTCGTGTTCAGTGCCGATGGCCCAGTCTTTTTTTGGCGTACAGCCGGACTCGAACCATTCGACAAGCTGGCGCCGGCTTTCAATTACCGGGCTGTCACCAGTGGAGGCGCTGACAGTCATAAGGGCTTCCCCTAATCTCTCGCAACGGGTCGGTGCGACCAATCGCCGATACGATCCTGAAATACGGTCAAAGCTGCAATTGCGGCCGTTTCGGCACGCAGAATACGCGGACCGAGGCTTACAGGCGTTGCAAAAGGCTGTTTGCGGATACGTTCAAGTTCGTCGGCGCTAAAGCCGCCCTCGGGTCCAATCACGATTGCATGGTTAACAACATTGGTATTGTCGATAAACGAGCCAGCGCCCTTTGCCAATAGCTGACTTAGCACTTCACCAATTGGTGACCCCGATCCTGTTTCATCACAAAACAGCAGATGGTTATTTTCCGGCAGATTTGCGACCCAGTCCAAAAGACGCACAGGTTCGCAAACCTCAGGCACAGTCAGGCGTTCACACTGTTCGGCCGCCTCAACAACCTGTGCCTGCAAACGATCAAGGCGGACCTTGTCGGTGATGCCATGTTGGGTGATGACCGGTTGCAAACTTTGAACGCCCAACTCAACCGCCTTTTCAATCAGGAAATCAAGTCGTTGCTTTTTGATCGGTGCAAAAACAAGAGTCGGACCAACTTCATTGCCCTGCGTGCGCAATTGGCGTTCCGCGGTGACGCTGCCCTTCTTTTTGCGAAGTTCGCTGATCGTGCCCAGCCACTCCCCGTCAAGGCCATTAAAAATTTTTACCGGTGTTCCGGGCTTGAGGCGCATGACATGTTCGAGGTAATGAGACTGTTCGGGAGCAAGTTCGATTTCACTATCAGCCGTGATAGGATCCCGAACGAAAAGGCGTTGGCGGGCGCGCGTGGCATCAGCAGTCATAAAGGTCCCCAAAGCCGTTTTACGGCATCTTGAAATGGTTTTTTATCAGATAGGCCAATTATGACACAGGTCAACCAGCCAATACAGACCAGCAAGAACGATATGCCACAGGATGGCTGGATCGATCGTTTCATGCCCGAAGCTGTCCGGCCCTATCTGAAACTGCTGCGCCTTGATCGTCCGATTGGCACCTGGCTTTTGCTTTTGCCCTGCTGGTGGTCCACCGCCATGGCAGGCGGGTTAACCGATGCCGTCACCACCAAACAGATCGTCATCATGATGGCCCTGTTCGGGGTGGGCGCCGTGATCATGCGCGGGGCCGGTTGCGTGATCAATGATCTGGCCGACCGCAATTTTGACGGCAAGGTCGAACGCACCACCACCCGCCCGCTCCCCAGTGGTCAGGTCAAGGTATGGCAGGCTTTGCTGTTCCTCGGCTTCATGATGTTGCTGGGACTTGGCATTCTGGTGCAATTCCGCATCGAGGCGATCATCGTCGGCATCTGTTCGATCCCGATCATCATCACCTATCCGTTCATGAAGCGGATCACCTATTGGCCGCAGGCCTGCCTTGGCCTTGCATTTAACTGGGGCGCGCTGGTCGGTTGGGCGGCTGTGACCGGCACGGTCGAACCGGCCGCCATTGCCATGTATGCGGCCGGCTTTTTCTGGACGCTTGGCTATGACACCATCTATGCCCATCAGGACAAGGATGATGATGCCAAGATCGGCCTGAAATCCCTCGCCCTCCGTCTGGGCGATGCGACGCCGAAATGGGCCAAGGGGTTCTATACCATGACCACGCTTTTGCTGGGCGTTTCGGGCATGCTGGCCGGTTTGCACTGGTCCTATTTTGTCTTGCTGGGGTTGGCGGGCATTCACCTTGGCTGGCAGGTTGCCACCGTCAAGCTTGATAATGCGGCCAATTGCCTGAAGCGGTTTAAATCCAACCGCGATTACGGATTACTGGTACTTGCTGCCATCGTGCTTTCGCACCTGATTGCGAACGCATAACCCGATACCCCCTTTTCAAGGTAAACCGCCAATGAGCGAGAATGTCTTCGCCGATGCACTGGTGCCCGATGTCGATGATCCGCAATTTGCCGATCTGATCGAAACATTCACCGTACCGGCCCGCGTGCCACTGGCGCCGGAAATCGAGATGTATCTGGCGACCCACATCACCCCGCTTTGGCAGGCGACCGAGGATATTCTGGGTGTGCTTGATATCCCACCACCCTATTGGGCCTTTGCCTGGCCGGGTGGGCAGGCAATCACGCGCTATATCCTTGATCACCCGGAACTGGTACGCGGCAAGCGGGTGCTTGATTTCGCCTGTGGTGGCGGCATGCAGGCGATTGCCTGCGTCCGTTCTGATGCCGCAGAAATCCTTGCCAATGACATCGACCCGGTGGCGATTACCGCTACAAGGCTGAATGCCAAACACAATGGTGCTGAAGTCCCGACGACGACCGAAAATCTGGTTGGCACATCGGCCCCGCAAAAGCGCTGGGATGTGATTTTTGCCGGCGACGTCTGTTATCAGCAGGATATGGCAAATGCCGTTTTGCAGTGGCTGATGGCCGAAGCGCGCCTTGGCACCAAGGTCATCCTGGCCGACCCCGGCCGGACCTATGCGCCGACGCACAATATCGACGAGCTTGAAACCTATGACGTACCTGTCGATGTCGCGGTCGAAGATACCGACACCAAGTTCACCCGCATCTGGCAGCTTTTGCCGGACCGTGATTAATCCTGTTCAACAACAAGACGGCGAAATGCCGGATCATCAATGACACGCAGGACGAATGCGGGGCTAAAGACCTGCCCGGCACGCTTGGCGAAAAGTGCCGTCATTTCCCATTGATCAAGGTATGTGAACCGGCGATCTCTGGCCTCAATCGCAGACAAGGCAAACACCGCGCCCTGATCAAAAACATGCCCGCGCGCAGATTGGTACATGCCGATGTGATCGGTCGTAACCCCGCAATCGAGATCAAGATCGCGCCCCGGAAAGTGAACGTAGCTGTAATGGGCTGGCACCGATTCCGTGACATGCATATGGGCAAGTTGTGTCGGGGTGAGCCAGGTCACCGAAACACGCACGCGCGTGCCCGGTGATGGCGCCAGCGTTGCCGGAACCGCGCCGTATCCGGTTATGTGCGTTGAATAGACAATATCATGATGCGACAGCCAACCATGGGTCACCGGAATTTCATCTGACAGGTTCTGATGGGTGAATTTTCGGGCAAGTTGTATCGGTGCACGATTGGACCCGACGGCCAGAACCGGTGTCCTGCCCCTTGTCGCAGTCGCGACGTCTGATGGCTCTATCGCAATCGCGTCACCACCACGAAACAGGAAATCGTGATCCGGCGCAGGATAGGGATACAAAAACGCGCGCAGGAGATCCTGCGCGCGTGGATGCTGTTCGATCTGGTCGCGCAACACGGGATCCGTGATCATATGCGCATCAGATATCGAAAACATGCTGGTCGTCGGGCTTAGCCTTCGACAACGCGATAGCGATAGTTGCAGTCGTCAACATGCTGCCATGCCAGTTTCGACCATGCCTTTTCTGCATCGCCAAACGTGGCAAACGGGCCATGACGTTCTTCTTCACCGCCAACCGGGGTTTCGAAATCGGTGCTTTCATATTCGCCACCGACAACCCAGTATTCTTCAAGGCGTTCGATCCGATAACGCGAATTCGCGTCATCAACCGACTGCCAGGCCATTTTCGACCATTCCTTTTCGGCGTCTTCGAAGCTGCCAAACGGACCAACTTTGGTTTCTTCGCCAATCGGCTTGTCGAAACCGGTATCCTGATAGGTGCCCCCGATAACCCAGTACTTGGCCATCTGTGCGTCCTTCATGCTTTTGGTGAGTTGCCAGGTCGCGTGCTGTGGGTCACGCGACTCTTTTCCTTGCCCATGTATAACCAAATGATGCGCTGACCAAAACCGCAAAATTATGCATCGCCCTGCAACGCAGCATTGTCAGATCATGTAGGGATGGATCGAACCGGTTACAAATAACGTATTTGACAACAGCAAGGTTGTCCCGTTTCGCTCCGCGGCGTATGAAGACAATCAGGTTTCAAAGCTTTGCAGATGACAGGTGCCATGCCCTATCAATCCCTTCGTGACTTCATGGATGCGCTGGAAAAAACCGGCCGTCTTGTCCGTGTCACTGAACCGGTCTCCCCCAATCTTGAAATGACGGAAATCCAGACCCGCCTTCTCGCCGAAGGTGGCCCGGCGGTTCTGTTTGAAAATGTTGTCGGTGATGACGGCAAAAAATATGACATGCCGGTTCTGGTCAACCTGTTTGGCACCGTGGACCGCGTGGCGGCGGGCATGAACCGCAAGCCCGAAGAACTGCGCGAAGTCGGCGAAACGCTGGCATTCCTCAAACAGCCAGAACCACCGGCCAGCATCCGCGAAGCTTTTTCGATGCTGCCGCTTGCCAAAACCGTGATGGCGATGAAACCCAAAACGGTTTCCAAGGCGCCGTGTCAGGAAGTGGTCCTTCAGGGCGATGACATCGATCTTTCGAAAATTCCGGTTCAATCCTGCTGGCCCGGTGAACCCGGCCCGCTGATCACTTGGCCGCTGGTGGTGACCCAGGGACCAAGTGCCGGCACCAAGGGTGGTGACAAGCGCGATGTGTTTAACCTTGGCATCTATCGCATGCAGGTGTTGGGCAAAAACAAAACCATCATGCGCTGGCTGAAACATCGCGGCGGCGCACAGCATCATGCCCGCTGGAAACAGGAAAAGCGTGAACCGCTGCCCGCTGCCATCGTTCTGGGCGCAGATCCGGGCACGATCCTTGCCGCGGTCACCCCGGTCCCTGATACCCTGTCGGAATATCAGTTTGCCGGGCTTTTGCGCGGCGAGAAAGTCGAACTGGTCGATTGCAAAACCGTGCCGCTCAAGGTCCCGGCCAGGGCCGAGATCATTCTTGAAGGTTACGTATCGCTTGATGAATACGCGCCCGAGGGGCCGTATGGCGATCACACCGGTTATTATAACTCGGTCGAAGATTTCCCGGTCTTTACCGTGACCGCCATCACCATGCGCAAAAAGCCGATCTATCTGTCGACCTTCACCGGCCGTCCGCCAGATGAACCGTCGGTTCTGGGTGAAGCATTGAATGACGTGTTTGTGCCGCTTTTGCAGCAACAGTTCCCGGAAATCGTTGATTTCTGGCTGCCGCCAGAAGGATGCAGCTATCGCATTGCGGTTGTTTCGATGAAGAAGGCCTATGCCGGTCACGCCAAGCGCGTGATGATGGGCGTCTGGTCGTTCTTGCGTCAGTTCATGTACACCAAATTCGTCATTGTCGTGGATGACGATATTGATGTCCGTGACTGGAAGGATGTCATGTGGGCGATCTCGACGCGGATGGACCCAGTACGCGATATCACCACCGTCACCGACACCCCGATTGACTATCTTGATTTCGCATCCCCGGTTTCGGGCCTTGGCGGCAAGCTTGGCCTTGATGCCACCAACAAGTTGCCCGGTGAAACCAACCGCGAATGGGGCGAAAAGATCTATATGGATGATGACATCATCGACCGAGTCGATCAGAAATGGGAACGCTATGGCCTGCCCGGAACGGGCAAGAAGATTTGGCGGGACTGATCGCTAAAAGCCGTGAAAGACCATATCGAGTGCGTTGGTGAGGGCGAAACTATCTTCGAACTCACCAACTTTCTCACCAATTTCCGCCAGACCAACCGTCGCGATAAACTGCGGCAGCAAAACCCAGTTATCGCCGCTTATACGAACTACAGGATTTAGCCGCTCGGCTGGCAAGGCATATTGGGCAATTGGTTTCAGGGGCACGACAACCCGTGTCTGCAAATCAGAAAGCAGATCCGACTGCACATCGACGACATAGCCATCCTCGAAACGGCAAATATCCCCCTTGGCCATCAGAACTTCCGATGTTTGGCCAAAGGTATGCCGTTTTTCGCGACATAGCTGTTACTCGCCTCAAGGGCTGCCTTGTTTTGCTCTTTCCAAAGTTCAGCCCGTTTCATCGAAATCGCATCACGCAAACCTGACTCGGCTGAGCGCGAAATATTGATCCCGAGTTTTTTGGCCTCTTGCAACAATTCAGCATCAAGACTGACATTTGTCGGCTTGCGCTGCTTGGCTTTGACATCTGCGGTCATTTACGCAAGCTCCATGTGCATATTTATGCGCATACATTATCAGGAAACCACACCAAGCTCAATTTCTGAAAAACATCCAGTGGTCGCCATTTTCATCCGGCTTTTCGGAATAGAAAAACTGCGGCGCATCACACATGAAATCATCAACCCGGATGGCGAAATTGCACATATCCGCATCGCCCATAACTTCGGCCATGTATTCAGTACTGTTTTCCTGCCAGCTCAGCACCGGTGGTGCCGTTTCATCAAAGACACAAAGCGCAAACTGCTCGGACTGCTTGAACGGGATATAACGGATTTCACTGTGATCTTTGGCACCATGGTTGGTCACAAACAACAATGCGAAAAACGGGCCATCAGGGTTATCAAGGTCAACCCAACCGGCGATGCGATCAAGCACGCCATCACAGGTAAAATCACCGGTCAGCATCTGATGGCGATAGTTTCGGGCGTATTGCCCGCCCTGCCAGCGCATTTCGTAATAAAACTGTGCGCTTGAAACCGGATCGGTTTCGCCATTCGCATTCAGCTCCCATACACCATTTTCATCCCAGCCTTTCATCACAGTCTTGCTGTCATCTGCGAATGCAGGGCTGACCAATCCGATCAGGCAAGCCACACTAAGCCCGGAAAGAATTTTCTGCTTGTTCATCGCGTTCCCGTTTATCTGGCGCCAGTAGCACTTGTTTGTCTGACTATAACAGAAAGCCGTTTGAAATCTGTCATTGTCCGGGCCTTGCCATTCGGCCCTCGTCCTGCCACCTCTGAAACAAGGCAGGAATTTTAGGCCAAAACCAGCTTTTTGTTTCGGGTCTATGCGAAAACGTTCGTGCCCCCTATAACGTAAGAAACACATTCCGATACAAGGGAGCCTCCATGCCCAAGACCGACATGACACTTGATCGCATCAATGACCTTCTGGCACAGGCAAAAAAGGCCGGTGCAGACGATGCCGATGCCGTTTATGTCGAAGGCACATCGCTTTCGGTTGCCCAGCGTCTGGGCAAGATGGAAAAGCTTGAACGTTCCGAGGGGGCCGATCTTGGCCTGCGGGTTCTGATTGGCAAGAAACAGGCAGTTGTATCGTCATCTGATACCAGCGACGCCGCCCTTGCCGAATTGGTCGAACGTGCGGTTGCGATGGCCAAAAATGCCCCCGAAGATCCCTATTGCGGTATTGCCGACCCAAGTGAACTTGCCGAAAGTTTCAATGTCGAAGCACTTGAACTGTGCGAGCCGGGCGAAGTTGATCAGGACAAACTGATCGAATGGGCCAGCGCCTGCGAAGAGGCCGCGCGCTCCGTCGACGGCATCACCAACTCAGAAGGATCCGAAGCTGGTTGGGGCCGCCATCAGATTACACTTGCCGCCACCAACGGCTTTGCCAATTCCTATGCCGGGTCGGGCAGCCATATCTCGGTTTCCGTATTGGCGGGGACCGGCACAGGCATGGAACGCGATTACGATTATGACAGTGCAGTGTTTTCGACCGATCTGCGCGATCCGGTCGATATCGGCAAAAAGGCCGCTGAAAAGACCCTGCGTCGTTTGAACCCGCGCAAGGTCAAAAGCGCGCAGGTCCCGGTGATCTATGATCCGCGCGTTTCGGCATCGATCGTCGGGCACCTGTCATCGGCGATTAATGGTTCCGGCATTGCACGTGGCACCAGCTTCCTTCTGGATGCGATGGGCAGCGAAATCTTCGCGCCGCATATCAACATCATTGATGATCCGCATCGCAAACGTGGCCTGCGTTCCAAACCGTTTGACGCCGAAGGGGTGGCAAACCAGAAACGCCATCTAATCGAAAACGGTGTCCTGAAAACCTGGATCATGGATCTGCGTTCGGCCCGTCAGCTTGGCCTGAAATCGACCGGTAACGCGTCACGCGGGGCCGGAAGCCTGCCGGGGCCGTCAACCACCAACCTGTACATGGACCCGGGCACCATTTCGCCCGAAGACATGATCAAGGATATCAAGTCGGGCCTTTACATCACCGAGATGATCGGCAGCAGCGTAAATGGTGTGACGGGCGATTATTCGCGCGGTGCGTCGGGTTACTGGATTGAAAATGGCGAACTGGCCTATCCGGTGTCGGAAATCACGGTGGCGGGCAACCTTAAAGACATGTTCAAGACCGTTGTCCCGGCCAATGACCTGACATTCAAATACGGCACCAATGCCCCGACCCTTCGCATTGACGGCATGACGCTGGCCGGGCAGTAATCCCATCGTCATTTGATTGCCAACCGATCAAAAAAGAACGCCCGGTCGATTTGACCGGGCGTTTTAAGTTTGGGTACTTCGGGTATCCGGGTGCTCAGGCAGCCCGAATGGTACTGACAAAACTGTCAGTAGCACCTTTCAGGGTAGTGAAGTTCTCAGACAAGGTGCTAACAGCTGACAAGACGTCACTGGACGCAGAGCCAGCCTCGGTTACGGCCTGAGAAACCGTAACGATATTGGAGCTCACAACCGTTGCACCGGTTGCGGCCTGTTCGATGTTAAAGGCGATCTCGCGGGTTGCCGCCGACTGTTGCTCAACGGCTGAGGAAATCGAGGCAACAATGCCTTCCATTTCGCTGATGGTTCTACTGATCAGATCAATCTGGCTGGCGGCAAAGCCGGTTCGACTTTGAACATTGTTGACCTGTTCTCGGATTTCCTCAGTGGCCTTGGCTGTCTGGGCCGACAGGGTTTTGACTTCGTTGGCGACAACTGCAAATCCCTTGCCCGCATCCCCTGCCCGCGATGCTTCAATCGTCGCATTGAGCGCAAGCATGTTGGTCTGATCGGAAATATCGGCAATCAGTTTGAGAACATGATCGATATTGTTCGATGCCTCGACCAGTTCCTGAATACCGCGCATGGTTTCCCGGGCCTGATCAACTGCTCTTTTGGCAACCTCGGTCGAGAAGATCACCTGTCGGTTAATCTCTTCGATTGAGCTGTTGAGCTCCTCGGTCGCAGAGGCAACAGAATCGACATTGCCACTGGCCTGTTCACTGGCGGATGCAACCGCCGTTGTCTGTTCGGACGCGGCAGTGGCAATACGCGACATACCGGTTGCAGTTGCCTGAAGTTCAACCGCGGCGGCGGCAACGGCTTCGATGATGCTGCCCACACTGTTGGTAAAGCTGTCTGCCGTCTGGTTCATGAACCGCCGCTGTTCTTCCTTGGTCCGTTCTTCCTGCGCACGGGCTTCAGCTTCGAGTTCGTCGTTGCGGATGGCGTTGGTTTTAAACACCTGAACCGCCTGCGCCATCTGGCCGATTTCGTCCTTGCGGGTCTGTCCGGGAATTTCAACACCCAGATCGTGATCGGCCAGCCTGCGCATGATGGTCGTAATCGCAGTGATCGGACGCGACAAACGATCCCCCATGACCCAGGCCAAAACCATCCCAAGAACGGCACCGCCAATCGATGCGATCAGGATTTCCTTTTCCGCCAGAATGATTTCGGCGACGACCTTTTCAAAGATGTTGTGCTCTGCCACCGCCAGTTCCTGTTTCAGGGCCTCGGCGTCGGCAATGATACCCTCCGATGCTTCGCGCATGGTCCCGTGGACCGTGGCGACAATTTCCAGTTCGTCGGCACGGATCTTGTCAAACACTTCGCGGTAATCAGCAAACAGGTTGTTGGCATCATCCAGCACAGCTTTCAGGTCACCCGTAAGCGGCTGATTGCCGATTTGCCCCAATGCGGCTTCAAGCTTTGTAAACTCATCGGCGGATTTGGCCCCAAAGCTGTCATCCTGACGGCCAATCAGGATATTGGCATACAACCTTGCCAGAAGTGCATGTTCACGTGCCGCGACTGAGCGTTTGAGGAGCTCAAGATCACCGGTGTTCTGCGCATGGGCGACAAGCTTGTCGAGATCGGCAACGATTTTGATCCCGTCCGGCTCAAGGCGATCCAGGATCAGGGAATGGTATTCGTCGCTCAGGCTTTTGGCCGCGGTGAAACTTTCAAGGTAAACATCAAGCTCATGCGCAATCTGTTCGATGCGATTACGATGTTCTTCGACCATGAATTGCGACTGCGCGTCTTGAAGCATCAGTTCAAGCTGCTTGGCATAGGTAAAGACGGCGTCGGCGTCTTCCGGATCAGCCGTATTGGCAAATTCACGCGCATGATTGTTAAAGCGCAGAAACTGCGTCTCGATCTCGCCGATCAATGATGCCTCTTCGACATAATGGGCGTACTCATCCACATCATGTGACACCGCAACGAAGGTGAAATAAGCGAAACCAAGTGCGGCAATCAGAATTGCCAGCACCACGGCAAAACCAGCCAGAATTTTTGATTTTATTCGCATGTTAGCCAACACACCTGAGTTGAGAACCAAAGCAGAGGACCCCGAAACCATCGTCAAACTCCTTGCAAGGCGAAGACATCCATCTACGCTCACCGATGCGATCTAGCGGAATTTTCCACGTGCCGAATATCCTCAAATGGGGAGGGGGCACGCACTTATCCCCTTGTAATTAAATTGGCAAAAAGAAGTTCAACTTCAAGGATCCATGCATTTTTTGCACTGAGCATATAATAAACCCTTCAAATCTGCGTGTTGTGCAGGATCTGGCGGGCAAGTCTTGAAGGATAGTTTCAGCCTATATTTTCTTAGTCTGCCGCAATCCGAAGCAACTCAGGCGACGTTGTATCGGTTTTGGATGACAATTCGGCATAGGCCGGCGGCACCATCAATCGCACAGGATAGGGGGACAAGCTGATCTCGCATGGCAGTTTTCCTGCACTTTCCCCGTCAATCTGAAGCGGGGCCGGGCCGCAATGACTGGTGATCGTGATGCGCTCTGCCCGGACCACCGAAACGTCGCTTTGGGCATGCAACCGATTAAGTGTCAGTGCCAGACCATAACGCGACAAGGCCCCGATACCGTTGCCCGGCATCAGCACCACATCAAGGCTGTTGGCCGTCAGGCTGGCATCGGGCGATATGACAAATGCCCCGCCATAATGTTGCGCATGGGTCACAACCACGCCCGACACCCGGTAGTTTTCCCGGCCAATACTGACTTCAAAATCACGATGACGCGGGAAAAAGATGTTACGAAGACCTTCCAGGACATAGGCCCCCTTGCCAATCAGGCGTTTGAGGCGCAGCGAAACATTGGCGACCGTATCGGCATCGGCCCCCATGCCGACCATCAAAAAGAACGCCCGGCCATTGACCAGTCCGGGACGAACCCAGACCATGCCGGGATTGTTGATATAGTCGGCAATCGCGCGTGCCCGGATTTCAAGCCCGACCTCGACCGCCAGCACATTGGCCGTTCCAAGCGGGATGATGCCAAGTGGCGGAACCTCGTGCCCGTCGATCTGGGCATCAAGCAATCCGTTTAATGCCTCGTTAAGCGACCCGTCGCCACCGGCAACAAACAAACGTTGATGGGCACGGACCTTGCGGGCCAGTTCGCGGGCGTGACCGGGATGGGTGGTTTGCAGCAACTCCACCTTGATGCCGGCATGTTGCAATATCTGGGATAAAAACCGCTGTTTATTGCCACCGGCACGTGGATTGAAGATGACAGTCACATCCGCATCGGCCATTTGGACCCACTTCCGAAATAAAAATGAAATAAATTTTTCACAGCACCTACCATATGAAATAAAACATGTAACAGTTGCTTTACAGAACTGCGAAATTTCTGTGAACGGGTTATATAATCGAACGATTTGTTTTAAACCGATACTGGTTTGGAACAGTATTCGGCAAGACAAACTGTCGATTTCCAGCCATCCTTTTGGCAGGATACGGAGGAGCGGCAATGACAGCGATGACGCTGCAACCGCATTACCGCACGGTCTGGATTTCAGACGTCCATCTGGGGACACGTGGATGTCAGGCAGACCTTCTATTGGATTTCCTCAATGAAGTGACGGCAGACACCTATTATCTGGTGGGTGACATTATTGACGGCTGGCGCCTCAAGAAAAGCTGGTACTGGCCGGAAAGTCATCATGCCGTGATCACGACAATCATGGAAAAGGCAAAGAATGGCGCCAAAGTCATCTTCGTCCCCGGGAACCATGATGAATTCGCCCGCGAGTTTGTCGATATGACTTTTGGCCATGTCGACGTTAAAATGAACGATATCCACGTCACCGCCGATGGCAAGCGCCTTTTGGTCATCCATGGCGATGAATTTGACGGGGTCGTCAAATATGCCAAGTGGCTGGCCTATCTGGGTGACACCGCCTACAACCTTGCCATTACACTCAACCGCTATTTCAACGGCGTTCGACGCCGCCTTGGTTACGGATACTGGTCGCTTTCGGCCTATCTTAAGAACCGGGTGAAGAACGCGGTTCAGTTCATCTGCAACTTTGAAAATGCCGTCGCCCACGAAGCCGCCAAACGCAAGGTGGATGGCGTTGTTTGCGGACACATCCATCACGCCGAAAAACGCAAGATCGGCGATGTGCTGTATTGCAATGATGGTGACTGGGTTGAAAGCTGTACGGCCCTTGTCGAAGACAAGGAAGGCAAGCTGGAACTGCTGCACTGGGCCGAAATGCGCCAGATGGCGATGAGCCATTCAAGCCCCGGTCACGATGCGGCAAGCGCCCCGTCACTTGGCCTCGGCAAATTGATTTCCATGTTTCGTATCGCCCATGAAGCGGGCAACTCTGCATCGGGCTCTTCGAAAAAGGGCAGTGATGCACCGATTGGAAAGACTGCATGAAAATACTGATCGTAACCGATGCCTGGTATCCGCAGGTCAACGGTGTTGTCCGTACCCTTGAAACCGTACGGGGCGAGTTGGGCGAGATGGGACATGACGTTCATGTCATCTCGCCCGATCAGTTTAAAACCATCCCCTGCCCGACTTATCCGGAAATCCGGCTGGCGCTTTTTGCCAAACGCAAAATGGCCAAGATGATCGAGGCCCTTCATCCCGTCGCCATCCACATTTCCACCGAAGGCCCGCTGGGTCAGGCCGCACGGGCCTATTGCCTTAAGCGTGGCATTCCGTTTTCGACCGCCTATCACACGCGTTTCCCGGAATATATTCATGCCCGCTGGCGCCTGCCGCTTTCGATCCTTTATCGCGGCATGAAGCATTTCCACGGCAAATCGCAATCCGTCATGGTCGCGACCGAAACCCTGCGTCAGGAACTGTCCGACTGGGGCTTTAACAACCTGCAAATCTGGTCACGCGGTGTCGATCTGGACCTGTTCCGCCCCCGCCCGGACGCCAGTTTTGGCGATTTCCCAAAACCGCACTGGCTGTTTGTCGGCCGGGTTGCGGTGGAAAAGAATATCGGCCATTTCCTGGATCTTGACCTGCCGGGTACGAAATTCGTTGTCGGCGATGGCCCGCAACTAAATGAGCTCAAGGGCAAGTATCCCAACGCGCAGTTTCTCGGCAAAAAAATTGGTGAAGAACTGGCAACGGCCTTTGCCGCGGCCGACGTCTTTGTCTTCCCCAGTAAGACGGATACTTTCGGCCTTGTGATCCTTGAAGCCCTGGCATCGGGCACCCCGGTTGCCGTCTTCCCGGTTCAGGGACCAGCCGATATCGTGCGTGGGACCAAGGCCGGCGCCATCGATGCCGACCTGCGCGAAGCCGCCTTGGCCGCGTTGGAGCTTAAAAGTGACGATGCCCGCGCATTGGCCGAACAATATAGCTGGCGCAATTCCGCCAACCAGTTCCTGCACAATCTGGCACCGTTTTCCGGTGGGTTTGATGGTGTTGAGGCAACCCGCATTTCACTGGATGACGCGGCAAATACCAGCGCAGCAAAGTCAGCGGTCGCAGAACCGGATCACGCGCCTGAAACCGTGGCAGGCAAAGCACCTGTTGGGCAACCAGCCCAATAGGTCGCACGCCTGATCAGCGATAAAGGCTTTTGCGCAAGGTGCGATATGCCCAAAGACCGTTGAGCGCATCCGTGCCCAACCAGCGACGGAACGGGCGCAGCATCAGATAGACCGGGCGCAAAAGCCTGATCACCTTACGCAGCGGTACTAATTGCGGTGCAGTTGCGCCAGCAGCCTCGACATAGGCCTGCCATCCGGCACGCAGCAATTCCGGGCGTTTTTTAAATTCACGCTGGATGGAAAACACAAACAGCAAGATGTCGCGCGCCTGGGCATCAATCACCGGCATGCGGGCGTTTGGATCTTCTTCGAAATCGATAAAGCCGATCTGATGATCGTCGCGCAGTGTCATGTTGCGAAGCAGTGGCGCACCATGAGCAACCCCTTCGCTGTGCAATCTTGCCAAGGCCGCACCGGCGTCAACAACATGGCGACGGATGGCATCATCATTGCCCTTGTCGACATCATCTTCGATGCAGGTTTTAAGGATGCGGCCATTATCGCCAATCGCAATCCAGTTTTCACCGACGTCAATCAGATCCGGGACCAACACACCAAGGGCGGCAAGCTTGCGCAAGGTCGCGGCCTCGCTTTCAAGGCCCTTTTGCCCGCCGGGCGATACGGTCGGGCGCAACAATGGAATACCGGTAATGTTGGCCGCAAAGCGCTGAACGCTGTGCCAGACTTTATGTTTGGCCGGAACTGCCTGTTTGACCCAAATGCGCCGGTTATCCCAGCGCAGCGGGAAAACCCGTGCCCCGACACCCTGGGCCACGGTGCGTTCGACAAGTGCGTGGAGTTGCTCGTTCATTTATTTGTCTTATATGTCGCAGTTGGCAATCTGCTGTTATGCAGACCATTTTTGTGTCCGTTAAAGCGTCTCAGCAGCTTGCCGCCCTTGTCCGAGCGTGCTAGCAACAGCGCGAGTATTTTACTTTTATGATGCCGTATCCATAACGATAGTATCAATTCGATACAATCTGGAAATGGCGAAGAAGGCCGGGATCAAATCATTGCCAAAGAATTCGTTGGATCATACTGCAGAACACTGGGGTACCTGGCCGCTGGTCAAGCGTATCGTGCGAGATGCGGTTGCCCCCTATCTTGGCAAAATACTGCTTGCCCTTCTCTGCATGGCGCTGATGGCCGGGGCGACCGGCCTTTACGCGCTTTTGATGGATCCGATCATCAATGATGTTTTCATCAACAAGAAGGAAAACATGCTGGTACCCGTCGGGGCGGCAGTTCTTGGATCCTTCGCCCTCAAAGGCTTTGCCAACTATGGCCAGACGGTTTTGATGAGCTATGTCGGCGGGCGTATTCTGGCCGATCTGCAAAACAGCCTGTATGAGCATGTCATTCGCCTTGATATCGGCTTTTTCCACAGCACGAATACCGGCAAGCTGATCACGCGCTTTACCAACGACATCACCGCGATGCGCGCAGCAGTTTCAAACTCGCTGACCGGTTTTGGCAAAGACCTTCTGACTGCTGCCGTCCTTGTCGGCGTGATGTTCTACAAGGACTGGTTGCTTGCGATCATCGCCTTTACCGTATTTCCCGCTGCGATCTATCCGATTGCGCGACTGGGTAAACGCATGCGCAAGGTCTCTGCCAACACCCAGCAACAGATTGGCGAATTCGCCACCTTGCTTGAACAAACCTTCCAGGGCATTCGCCACGTGAAGGCATATGGCATGGAGCCCTATGAATGTTCGCGCATGGGCAAGCTGGTTGAAACCGTCTTCAAACTGAGCTTCAAGGCATCGACGGTTAGCGCGCGTTCTTCCCCCATCATGGAAACACTTGGTGGTGCAGCAATCACCGCGATCATCATTTATGGCGGCAACCGCGTGATCGACGGGGCAAGTGACCCCGGAAGCTTCTTTGCCTTTATCACGGCCTTGCTGCTGGCCTATGAGCCGGTCAAACGTCTGGCCAATATCAACATCACCTTGCAGCAAGGCCTTGCTGCATCCCAGCGCGTCTTCACGGTTCTAGATATTGAACCTGAAATCAAGGACGCACCGGATGCCAAGGAGCTCGCGGTTTCAGGTGGCAACATCAACTTCAAAAACGTTGCCTTTGCCTATACCCCTGAAATCACAGCACTGCGCGAGATTGATCTTGATATCAAGGCGGGCGAAACCGTGGCCCTTGTTGGCCCGTCGGGTGCGGGTAAATCGACCATCCTCAACCTGATCCCGCGTTTCTATGACATCGATCAGGGTGCCATCACCATTGATGGTCAGGATATCCGCAATGTAACGCTTGAAAGCCTGCGCAAGGCGACCGCGCTTGTCAGTCAGGAAATCACCCTGTTTGACGATACGGTGCGTGCCAACATCGCCTATGGTCGCGCCGGCGCCTCGGATGCCGAGATCGAACAGGCCGCACGTCAGGCCGCCGCCCACGACTTTATCGGACAGCTTCAACATGGCTATGACACGATTGTCGGCGAACATGGTGTAAAGCTGTCGGGTGGGCAGCGTCAGCGTATTGCGATTGCGCGCGCCATGCTGAAAAACGCGCCGATCCTGTTGCTTGATGAAGCAACCTCGGCCCTTGATACGGAATCCGAACGCCATATTCAGGGGGCTTTGGCCGAACTGATGAAAGGCCGAACGACCCTTGTGATTGCGCACCGTCTGTCGACCATCATTGATGCCGACAAGATTTGCGTTGTCAGCAATGGTCGCGTGACCGAACAGGGCAAACACGAAGAATTGCTAGCACTGGGAGGGGCTTATGCGCACCTCTATAACTTGCAATTCTCGGAAGAAAACGGAAACTGATCCGGACAACTTCGGGAATATCGGGCGTGCAGTGGCATAAACGGATCATAAAAAGCGATACAATGCGCAGCACACTGTGCTGGCTGGCGGCGTTTTATGTGCGCCTGATGCGTGCCACAGGACGCTGGCGCACCAAAGGTGGTGACCATCCGGCCCACTACCTGACGGAAGGCAAACCGTTTATCGTTGCCTTCTGGCATCAACGTCTTTTGATGATGCCCTATACCTGGCGATCTGTTGGCGGGGACCGCCCGTTTAACATGTTGATTTCATCGCATCGTGACGGGGAAATCATTTCTCGGACGATTGCGCGCTTTGATATCAAGACCATCGCCGGATCGACCGGCAAGGGCAAAGGCGGTGCTGCGGCGCTTCGCCAGATTCTCAAGGCACTGAAAGCCGGCGAAGTTGTCGGCATGACGCCAGATGGGCCGCGCGGCCCGCGCATGCGGGCATCCGACGGGATCATTCAGGCGGCCCGTATGGCCGGTGTTCCGATTTTCCCGCTGACCTATTCGGCTTCCAACCGCAAGGTCATTCAAAGCTGGGATCGGTTCATTTTACCGCTGCCCTTTTCACGCGGTGTTTTTCACTGGGGCGATCCGATTTTTGTCGACCGCAAGCTTGATGACGAAGGCATGGAAGCCAAACGGATCGAGCTTGAAAACGCCCTGACCAGGCTCACCCAGGAAACTGATCGTGAACTTGGTCTTGCGGTGATCCCGCCTGCTGCCCCCGATGAACTGCCCAAGCAAAAGCGATCTGCCATCGCGGCGGGGGAAACCGGATCATGAGCCTGTTTTACGCCTATCGCGCGGCAACCCGCCTGCTTGGTCCGGCGCTAAACCTTTATCTGAACCGTCGCAAAAGCCGCGGCAAGGAAGACGCAGGGCGCATTGGGGAACGGTTTGGTCATCCGGGTGCGGCCCGCCCCAAGGGCCATCTGGTCTGGATTCACGGGGCCAGTGTGGGGGAATCCCTGTCGGCCTTGCCGGTAATTGATGAAATCCGTCGTCTTTATCCGTCGGCATCCATTCTGGTGACGACCGGCACGGTTACATCGGCGACCATGATGCATGCCCGCCTGCCCAGGGGCGTTATTCACCAGTTCGTCCCGATTGACCGTCAGGTCTGTGTCGCGCGTTTCCTGCATCACTGGAAACCTGATGTCGCGCTTTGGCTTGAAAGTGACTTCTGGCCAAATCTGCTGACCAAGGCAAAGAAAGCCGGTGTCAGTCTTGCATTGCTCAATGGGCGCATTTCGGAAAAAAGCTTTAAGGGATACTCACGCTATCCGTCCTTTATCCGGCCGGTTATTTCTGCGTTTGATTTGATCCTGACCCAAAGCGGTGACGAAACCACGCGATTTGAAAGCCTCGGTGCGACATCGGTCCGGGCTGTTGGCAATCTTAAATTTGCCGCTCCTCCCCTGCCTGCCAATGAGGCTGATCTGGCAAAGCTTCAGGAACAGATTGGTCATCGTCCGGTCTGGCTGGCCTCAAGCACATTTAAGGGCGAAGAACATATTGCCGGCGACGTGCACAAAAAACTCGCCAGCGACCATAGCGGCGTGCTGACCATCATCGTGCCGCGTCATCCGGATCGCGCCGATGATATTGAGGCCGATCTGGTCGCACAGGGCCTGCAGGTTTCGCGCCGAAGCCTTGGTCACGACATCACACCGGGTACTGATGTTTACCTTGCCGATACCATGGGTGAACTTGGCCTGTTTTACCGCATCGCGCCAATCGTCTTTATGGGCAAAACCCTGTCTGCGGGTGGCGGTCAGAACCCGCTGGAACCGGCACGATTGAACTGCGCCATCTTGCACGGCCCGGATATGAGCAACTTTGCCGCCATCAGCGCCGAAATGCTGGCAAACGGTGCCTGCCGCCCGGTGACCGATGCGGATGATCTTGCACGACAGGTTGCCGCCCTGCTTCGCGATCCTGACTCCACAGGGAAAATCGCCAAAGCCGCACTTGATTACGCAAACTCCAAGGCCGAAGTGCTCGATCGAACGCTTGATGCCCTGCGCCCGTTGTTGGCGCAAAAGGGCATCAAGGAGGCCAGTGATGCGTGATCCGGAATTCTGGCAGCATGACGGCGTCATTCCCAAACTTCTAAGCCCGCTGTCCGCAGCCTGGCGGGCGGGCACCTGCTTTCGCAAACTGACAACCACACCGCGCCATCCCGGCTGCCCGGTTTTCTGCGTCGGCAATTTCACTGTGGGTGGTGCCGGCAAAACCCCGACTGCGGTCGCACTTTACAATCTTCTGACAAGCCTTGGCCGGACGCCGCATTTTGTCAGCCGCGGCTATGGCGGATCGCTTGAAGGCCCGCACCGGGTCAATCCGGGCGTTGATACGGCTGACAAAGTCGGCGATGAACCACTTTTGCTCGCCCAGCATGGCCCTGCGTGGATTTCACGCAACCGTGCCCTTGGCGCCGAAATGGCGGTTGATGGCGGTGCAAATGCGATCATTCTTGATGACGGATTGCAAAATCCAACCCTGATCAAGGATTGCAGTTTTGCTGTGATCGACAGCAACTATGGCATTGGCAATGGCCGCGTCATGCCCGCAGGCCCCATGCGCGAACCGCTGATCAGCGGTCTTGAAAAGGTGCGGGCCATCATTCTGATCGGCGACAAGACGCCCGACTTTATCACGCGCCTTCCGGCTTCCGTTCCGGTGTTGCGCGCAACGATTGAGGCGATCAACGCGGGTGATTTCAATCAATCCCGTGTTCTGGCCTTTGCCGGGATTGGCCAACCGTCGAAGTTCTATGACAGCCTCCGGAAGGCTGGCGCGCAAATCATCCAGACACGTGATTTTTCAGATCACCACCCCTTTACGGCGCAAGAACTTGGCGATCTGCGTGCCGAGGCGGCACGGCTTGATGCCAGACTGGTCACGACCCAAAAAGATCTGATGCGCTTGCCATTACAGGACCGGGACGGCATAAGCAGTCTCGACATTCGTCTGGTGTTCAAGGCACCAGATCAGCTCGCAAAGATTGTGACATCAGTACTTGCCGATGGATAAGAACAGCCAACTTTACAAAATGCGCCAGAAATACATCTCCCACCCGCTTCAGGGTTTCGGGGCGTATCTGGTCTACTGGATGTTTGCGCTGATGCCCGCGGACATGGCATCGGCGGTTGGCGGTTGGCTTATGCGTACCCTGGGCCCCAAAGTCGGTCAGACGAAAAAGGCACGCAACAATCTGGTTGCGGCGTTCCCGGAAAAGTCCCCCGAAGAGATCGACAAGATCATTGTTGGCATGTGGGACAACCTTGGCCGTTCGGCAGCCGAAATTCCCCATCTGCATAAAATGCGCCCGGGTGGACCCCGCATTGAAATCGTTGGCATTGAAAATGGCCTTGCCACCAAGACCGATGACAAACCCGGCCTGTTCTTTTCCGGTCACATCGGCAACTGGGAAGCGACCATGTGCATCGCCGAGGTGCTTGATATGGACATGATGAGTGTCTATCGCGCACCGGATAATCCGTGGGTAGAAGGCCTGTTCATGCGGGCCCGCAAAACCTTTAAGGGGAAACTGGTCAAAAAAGGACCGGAAGGTGCACGCAAGCTCACACGCTATCTAAAAGATGGCGGTCATGCCTGCATGCTGGTCGATCAAAAAATGACAGATGGTATCGCCGTGCCGTTTTTTGGCCGGGATGCGATGACAGCCCCGGCACTGGCACAGTTTGCCCTTAAATACGATGCGCCAATCATTCCCATTCGTTCAGAACGCCTGAATGGTGCGCATTTCCGTGTGACGTTCTATCCACCACTGGAAGTTCCCAAAACAGGCGACCGGCACGCCGATATTCTGGCTACCATGACCGAGGTCAACGCTGTCATGGAAAAGTGGATCCGCGAACGCCCCGAACAATGGCTTTGGCTGCATCGCCGTTGGCCGAAGTAAATCCGACTGGCGTTTCGATCGGGCATTAACCGAATAGGAACCCTGTTGGCGCAGACTGGCATTTCGTCCGCTGTCGAACGCGTCTTCGGAGCCCGCCTTTTTGCGCCGCTTGCTGATCATTTTCTGTCTTATTCTGGCCGGCTCGATCTTTGTCGTCTGGCCTACAATGGCGCTTGATCAGGACGACACGACCATTCGTGAAACGGCACGCGACATCCGGTTGCGAATTTCCGAACTTGATCAGCAGCTCAAGGAACATCTGAAGCGTGCCCTTGAAGAATTCGGCAATCGGCAAGTTGAATGCACCTCTGATCAACCCCGAAAATCATTGTCGCAATGTATCGAAGAAGATGCGCGCGATCTGACGCGAACAACCATCACAATCGCCTCTGCCGGGAAGGATGATAAAAACCTTCTTGATGATCTGGCCGACACCGAAGAACGGTTTGCCCTGTTCACCCGCGAGATGAACAAAACCAATGATCTTCTGGCTCGCGCAGGTGCAAGGCTTTACCTCAACAGTCTTGATGTTGCACCGGAAATGGACCAGTTGCGCCGTGATGTGATTGTCTTTGTCGAACGCAAGCAGGCCTATGAACTACGCACCAAACAGGCGCTTCTGATCGCAACGGTTGCCATCATTCTGATTGCGATCTTTTCACTGATTTTCGCCGTTATTCAGCGGTTCAGATAAGCCCCTCAGAACTATCGGCCGATCAAACAATGATCTGATGACCACTGCGTCGCCCATCCCCGGTCGCCGAAAGCATGTCGCCCGACTGATTTACCTTGGCCGCATGCACCCCGCCAAAGAACATATCCTCGCAATCCCAGCGCTGTTGATTGCCAAGGCTGAGCCCATCAAGCAAAGCATCATCAAATCCCGGCTCGACCGATAACAATTCATCTTCGACATGCATGCGCGGGGCCGAGATCGCCCCGTGCAGGGTCATGTCAAACGCATCGATATTAAGCAACACCTGCAGCATGGTTGACCGGATCCGGTTTGACCCGCCAGAACCCAGCGCAACTGACGCCCCGTCCTGCCCGAGATAAAGCGACGGGGTCATCATCGATGTCATGCGAACACCACACGGCCAGTTATGGAAACCATCCGGTGACAGATCGGCCTCCCCCAGCATGTTGTTCATCATGATCCCGGTGCCCGGCACGACCCGCCCCGATGTGGAGCCGTTTGAAATCGTCGCCGCGGCAAGATTGCCATGTTGATCAACCACCGAAATATGGGTGGTGCCATTCTGACTAAGCGGGCGTTCGCCAATCATCAGACGATAACGTTCGCACAGCTCGTCCGCCAGGATCGCCGGGCGCGCACCATATTCCCCACGCGCCAAACCCGTGGCATGAATGATCCGCGACACCGCTTCAAGATGACGTTCAGAGCCAAACGCCCCCAATGCCATTTCCCGCGTAAGCTTAAGGCCAAAACCAACCAGAACCCCGCCCGATGCCGGTGGCGGGTTCAGGACAAACCGCCCCTTGCGTCCGGACACCAGCAACGGATCACGCACCAAAACTCGATAGCCTGCCAGATCCTGTGCTGTGAGATATCCACCATGCTCGGTACATCCGCGCACAAGGGCGGCACCAAGGTCACCTTGGTAAAAACCCTCTGCCCCGTTCTCGACCAGATAGTTGATGCTGCATGCCAGATCGGGTTGCCGATGAAGCACACCGGCATCAAGCAGCTCGAACTCATCGGCTCCGGTTTTGCCAGCCTTGCCAAACACCTTGCGGCTTTCGGCGCAGAAGCCCAAAAGCGGCTCGACAATCCCCATGACATAGCGTTGAAAGGCATCAAGTTCCACGCCATCGCGCGCGGCACGGATTGCTGGCTCCGCCAGTTTCGCCATCGGGAGTTTGGCAAGATCGTCATGGACGGCAAAAAGCCCCGCCACCACGCCCGGTGTTGCCACCGAACCATAGCCACCATGGAATTCCTGGGTTACGCCACCGGCAAAGGTCGCAAGGCGGCTTTCAAACTCAAGATTTTCACGCGATCGTTTTTCAAGCGGGGTTTCAACAAAGAAATCATAAAGCCGTGGCGTCTGCCCGGAAGGCCGCGCCATCACAAAACCACCGCCCCCCAAGGATGCCAGAACCGGCTCCGCCACACAGGCCGCCCACATCGCGGCAATCACCGCGTCAAAGGCATTGCCACCTTCGTCAAGCACACGGGCCGCCGCATCTGCGGTAACGGCATGTCCTGCGGCAACGGCCCCGTGGGTTTTCATGGCTTATGTTTCCCGTTACTGACTGGCGTTTGCGGTCTTTTGTGCTTCTTCCATCGGTGGCACCAGCAACTGGGCATCAACCCGTGCTGCCCCGACATTGACCCGCCAATCCAGATGCGGCCCGGTCGCACGACCTGATTCACCGATTTTGCCGATCAAATCGCCCTGTTTAACGACGTCGCCGACCTGCACATCAATTTCTGACAGATGCAAAAATGCCGACACCACGCCAAGCCCATGATCGATAAACAATGTCGCACCGGAAAAATACATATCGGGATGGGCCAGCGTCACAATGCCATCCGCCGGGGCCACAACCGGGCTTCCGGTCGGAAGGGCAATATCAACGCCCCAATGCGGTGCACGCGGCTCCCCATTCAAGATACGCTGCGATCCATAAACCCCGCTGATCGGACCAACGGCGGGCCAGATAAAACCGTTTTCCAGGAAGTTCTCGGTAAACCGTTCGGTGCGTGCTTCGCGGGCCTGGCGTGAATCATCCTGAATGCGGCTGATGACGCCCGGATCGGGCGTCACCATTTTGGGTGCCAACCCGTCAATCCGTTGAACATTAAATTCGCGATCACCGATCTCGTAACTGAACGCTTCAACACTGCCATCGGCATGCCGGATGCTGACCCGTGCCGGGCCTTCGTAATCGCGCGGGAACCCCAGAACAAACCGGCCATCGGGTGCTATGGTATCAATCGCCTCGTCATCCAGCAGCACTTGGGACCCGGCATCTGTCTGCCCGAACACAATCCCGCCCTGAACAAACTGCCCCTGATAGGTCGGCTCGGCCGCCTGTGCGGAAAGACTAACCGCCAAAAGGCCCGCTGCGGCCAGCATGCCGGAAATGGTCATACGCATTACAGAAGGCTCCCTTGTCTGTCATCGTCTTTGGGGCTTGGATTTTTCTTCTTCGCCGGTTTGGGTTTGGCGGATTTTTCCGGCGCAGATATGGCGGCGTTTTGATCTGCGATGGTAGCGCTATTATCCCTGCCCGGCACGGGCTTTGATGTCGCCACCCCCTCGCCCGCCGTGACAGGCGTAATGCCATCGCCCATCTCAAGATCATAGGTCTGACCTGTGACAAGATCGGACGACTTACCAATAAGTTTGCCCTCCCCGTCGCGGACCACCGCAAACCCGCGTTTCAGCACATTGCGATAGGAATAACTTTCCAAAAGCCGGTCATAGCGGGCAAGTCCTTCTGCCTCGCGGGTCAGCGTATTGCGAACCGCCCCCTGCAAACGCGTACCAAGATCAATGATCTGTTTGTCGGCACGGGCAATGTCGCGTTTGGCGTCACTGGGCCGAAGGCCCGCCGCGGCACGATCAAGGCGAGATTGCTGCATCTGAAGGGCGGATTTCATCGCACCATCCAGACGCAATGCCGCGTTTTCCAGACGGCCGCGCTTTTCCGAAAGCTGTTCACGCGGGCTGACCAGTCGGGCGCTGGCCTCGTTCAACCGGGCGCGGGCTTGTTGCGTGACATTGACGGCTGCGCGCGGCAAACGATCAGCCCAGTTATCAAGGGTCTGGCTGCGTTCCTCGAGCATGCGTTTGGGATCTCCGAGCCCACGGGCAAGACTTTCAAGCGCCGTTTTCTTCTCAACGCCCAAACGCCGGACGGCTTGCGCCAGACGAAGACCATCTTCCTCGACCTGACCAATCAGCTCGACGCGGACCGGCACGGCCTTTTCCGCCGCCCCGGTGGGCGTCGGCGCACGCAGGTCCGAAACAAAATCGATCAGGGTGGTATCGGTTTCATGGCCGACCGCCGAAATCACCGGAATATCAGACTCGGCCACCGCACGGGCAACGACTTCCTCGTTAAACGACCACAGATCTTCAAGCGATCCACCACCGCGCGCAACAATCAGAACATCCGGGCGCGGGATCTGGCCATACGGCAAAAGATCGTTAAACCCCCGCACGGCCTCGGCCACCTGTTCGGCCGCCCCCTGCCCCTGCACGAGTACCGGCCAAAGCAAAACCCGGCGCGGGAAACGATCGCGCAGGCGATGCATGATATCGCGGATCACGGCACCCGTGGGCGATGTCACAATGCCAATGACATCGGGCAGGAACGGGATCGGCTTTTTGCGGTCCGGATCAAAAAGCCCTTCGGCGGCGAGTTTCTTTTTGCGTTCTTCCAGAAGCTTTAAAAGCGCGCCTTCGCCCGCAACTTCCATCGTCTCGATCACGATCTGGTATTTTGATCGGCCTGGAAATGTCGTCAGGCGCCCGGTAACGATGACTTCCATGCCGTCTTCGGGCACAAGGCCAAGCTTGGCCGCCTGCCCGCGCCAGCACACGCCATCAATCACCGCCTTGTCGTCTTTAAGCGCAAGGTACATATGCCCGCTGCTGGCGCGCTTGAACCCGGAAATTTCGCCGCGCACCCGCACGAACGAAAACGCATCCTCCACGGTCCGCTTCAGCGCGTTTGACAGGTCGGAAACCGAAAACTCGGGTGCATTTCCCGATTTTACGGGCGTTTCGGGAACCGGGGCATAAGGGTCGAACAAATCTTGCGTCATCAAGGGTACTTTATGCTAAAAGCCCGCCTAATAATTTTGCGGGGTGGCAATTAGGTCTAGCCTAGTTCATCGCGCATGGACCATCAAGCAATCGGACAAGTCGAAGGATAAAGTCATGAAGGTTCTGGTCGTTGGCGGCGGCGGACGTGAACACGCATTGTGCTGGGCAATTGCGCGCAGCCCGCGCATCTCCAAACTGTGGTGTGCACCGGGCAATGCCGGGATTGCAGACAGCGCCGAATGCGTTGCGATTTCCGATAGCGACATTGATGGTCTGGTAAATTTTGCCTCGGACAACGCGGTTGATCTGGTCGTTGTCGGCCCCGAAGCCCCGCTGGTAGCAGGCCTTGTCGATGCACTGGATGCCGAGGGCATCAAATCGTTCGGTTGTTCCAAGGCAGCCGCCCAGCTTGAAGGCTCCAAGGGCTTCATGAAGGACATGGTGGCAAAGTTCGGTGTGCCGACTGCTGCCTATGGCCGCTTCACCGATCCCAAAGACGCCAAGGCGTTTGTCGAAAAACAGGGCGCACCGATTGTGGTCAAGACCGATGGTCTGGCCGCGGGCAAGGGTGTGACCATTTGTATGACAAATGACGAAGCCTTTGCTGCCATTGAAGAATGCATGGTCGGCGGCAAGTTTGGCGATGCTGGCGCAGAAATCGTGATCGAGGAATTCCTCAAAGGTGAGGAAGCCTCATTTTTTGCTGTTTGTGATGGCGAAAACGTCATTCCGCTGGTCGCAGCCCAGGATCACAAGGCGGTTGGCGAAGGCGATACCGGCCCGAACACGGGCGGCATGGGCGCTTATTCCCCGGCCCCGGTCTTTACCGATGCAGTCGAAGCCAAGGTCATGGATCAGATCATCATCCCGACCGTCAAGGGCATGGCCAACGAAGGCCACCCGTTCAAGGGTGTTTTGTTTGCTGGCTTGATGATTGATGATGCGGGCAATCCGAAACTGATCGAATACAACATTCGTTTTGGCGATCCGGAATGTCAGGTGCTGATGACGCGTCTGAAATCAGATGTGCTTGATATCCTTGATGGGGCAGCCACCGGCAACCTCGATCAAGTCAAACCGGAATGGCACGATGAAACCGCGATGGTCGTTGTTATGGCCGCCAAGGGGTATCCGGGATCCTACGAAAAAGGGACCGAGATCAAAAACGTTCCGGCGGCGGACGCCATGGACAAGGTCAAGGTCCTCCATGCCGGTACCAAGATGGATGGCGACAAACTGGTTGCGACCGGTGGCCGCGTTCTTGGTGTGACCGCGCGCGGTGCGACGGTGACCGAAACGCAGAAACGCGCCTATGAGGCGGTTGATGCAATTGATTGGGATGGTGGTTTCTGCCGCCGCGATATCGGCTGGCGCGCGGTTGCCCGCGAACAGGGCTAAGCCGCAAGCAGACCAAGCTACCGAAATCAAAAGACCGGGTTACGCAACCCGGTCTTTTTTATGGCCGAAGATTTCTGGTTTCCGGCGTGATAACGGATATGGCAGCGGCCCTGATCATCAATCTCGATATCGGCGGCAACGCCAAAAACATCGTGCAGGTTTTGCGATGTCAAAATCTGTTCGGGTGTGCCAAGCGCAATCAGCTTGCCACCATTCATCATCGCAATCCGGTCACAAAACATCGCCGCATGGTTCAGGTCATGGAGTGCTGCCACCACGGTGACAGGCAGCGCACGCACCAGTTCCAGCAGGCCCAGTTGATGATGGATATCAAGATGGTTGGTCGGTTCATCAAGCAACAGGAAGTCAGGCTGCTGCGCCAAGGCACGGGCGATGTGAACGCGCTGCTTTTCACCCCCCGAAAGCGTATGCCACATCCGGTCCGCAAACGGCCCCATTTCAACACTGGCAAGGGCTTCGCACACGATGGCGTCGTCGTGCCCTGACCATGGTGTCAGCAAACTGAGATAAGGCGTTCTGCCAAGGGCGACGGCATCGCGCACGGTAATGCGGTCGATGGTATCGGCCTGTTGTTCGACAAAGCCGATATGACGGGCAAGGTTGCGCCGACCGATTTTCTTCATCGGTTGGTCCCCCAGCAATGCCTGCCCGGTCGACGGCGCACGAATGCCGCCCAGAACCGACATCATGCTGGTTTTGCCTGATCCGTTTGGCCCAATCACACCCAGGAACTCGCCCCGTGTCACGTGAAGCGACACGTCGCTGATGATCTTTTTAAATCCGGCATTCCAGCCGACATTGCGTAATTCAAGGCTCATCGCAACACCCGCCCATGACACAGGATGATCGCAAAGGCCGGTGCACCGATCAGCGCCGTGATAACCCCGATGGGCAGGACCTGACCATCAAGGATGATGCGCGATACAATATCGGCCGCCACAAGAAACACCGCCCCGATCAGAGCCGATGCCGGCAACAGAAATCCGTGCCGTGTTCCAACAAAGAACCGCGCGGCATGGGGAATGACCAACCCGACAAAGCCGATGGACCCGACGATACTGACCATCACTGCGGTCATCGAGGCAGCAATGGCAATCAACACCACATAAACCCGGCGCACCGGCACACCAAGGGATGCTGCCGACTCCACACCAAAGGTAAAGGCATCAAGCGCACGGGAATACCAAAGGCAAACCAGCAAGCCGATAACGGCAACCGGCAGCGCAAGATAGACATCAGGCCATCGCACGCCACTTAGATTACCAAGCAGCCAGAACATTACCCCGCGTGCCTCGTCCGCCGTGGCGGCCTTGGTCACGATGAAGGACGTTAACGCGTTAAACAGTTGTGATCCGGCTACCCCGGCAAGAATGATCGCACCGGCCCCGCGCCCGGCCGGAATGGCCAAAAGGGCAACAAACCCGAATGCCACCAGCGCGCCGACAAAGGCGCCAAGTGACAGGGAAACCATGCCCGCGCCAAACCCCAGAATGGCAACGCTGACTGCACCGGTCGATGCCCCGGCCGAAATCCCCAGCAAATAAGGATCAGCAAGGCTATTGCGCAAAAGTGCCTGCAACACTGCGCCGGACAGCGCAAGGGACGCCCCGCAGGCCGCCGCCACCATGGCGCGCGATATCCGGTAATTCCAGATGATCCCGGCATCAATCGGATCAACGTCATAGCCCGCCTGCCAAAGATGATTGGCAATGGTCTGAAAGACGGTACCAAGGGGAATGTGTGTTTCCCCCTTGGCCGCGGCCATTGCGATGACGCCAACAAGCAAAACCAAAGCACCAAGACTGACACCAGCCCGCGCAAGATATGCCCGACCCGCCAGCGATTGCCGAGGTGGCTGAACCGGCTGCTGCACTGGCGTTGTTTCAAACATTGAATTCTCCGGGCATATCATGCGCCTTTGGCAGTGCAGGTCAGTTCGAAGCGCTCAGTCTTTCGACGGCTTCGGCAAGTGTTTCAATACCATTGATCAGGCGGATGGTCGGATCCATCGACTGGGCGTCCATCACCACGATATTGCCATTGCGCACCGCCTTCATCTGACTTGCGACCGGATCGGTTTTCAGGAAGTCCATCTTGACCTGCCAGTCATCGGCCGGAAAACGCCGACGGCCCATTTTGCCAATCACAATGATATCAGGATTGGCGCGCGCGATGGTTTCCCAGCCAACGGTCGGCCATTCTTCATTGCTGTCGATGATGTTGCGAACACCAAGTTTACCGGCGATATAGCCCGCTGCACCGTTTTTGCCGGCCACATAGGGATCACTGTTGATTTCGGGACTGGAAAACCAGAAGACAGCGGATACGTTGTCATGGCCGCTTGCCGTCACACGCGCCAATGAGCTTTCCTGACGTTCCTTCAAGCTGGCAATCAGTGCGTCGCCGCGATCTTCGACATCAAAGATTTGCGCAAGATCGGAAATCTCGCGATAAATCAGATCCATAGTGAAGCCTTCGTGACGCACCCCGTCACCGCCACCGGCATTGTCCTTGCCCACACAATCAGCGGGTGCGGTGTAGACCGGAATGGACAGTTCGTTGAACTGTTCGGTGGTGCCAACGGTGCCCTTGGGCCCGACATGCCACTGATACTGGGTGGCAACCAGTTGCGGCTTTTGCGCGACAACGGTTTCGAACCCCGGATCATTGTCGGCCAGACGCGGCACAGATGCGTTGACGTCCTTGAATTCATCCATCACCGGGCCAAACCAGACACCCGTACCCTTGACCTTATCGGCCAGGCCCAACGAATAAAGAATTTCGGTCGTGCTTTGGCCCAGCGACACCACGCGTTCCGGGGCCGCATCAAATTGCAACACAGTGCCGCAGTTCTCGATACTGACCGGATATTCGGTTGCGGACGCAAATGAAACAGATGAAATAAGACCAGCGGCAAACACCCCGACCGCCAGTACACGTTTATCGTGATTGATCACTTTTAGTTCCCTCTTGCTGATGGGCTGATCCGGGACCGTTTTGGATGATCCAGTTTCAACACATCGTCAAATGTTATGTTATACCATAACATCAGTTTTGCTGCTGTCAATGGACTGGCAAAAGTGTCAGGAGATGACGGAAGATGTCGGCCTTAAAGCTTAGAAAACCTGGGCTAAACTGTTGGGCCAAGACACGTACCGACATTCTCCGGGGCACCCCGCCCGGTCCGTCGTCTTCGTGTCGGCAGGTCTCCTGGCTTACGGGTCAACGCATTTTCCCTGGCCTTCCCGGGTTGATCCCAGTGGCATTGGTCAGAAAAATGCTCGCCGCCTACAGTTGCGGGGGCAGCTTCGGTTAATGAGCCAATATTCGGCCCATCTCGAATTCCCTTTATCCGATATTCGGATACCGACACGTCACGGTTAGATTAAACCAAAAACACGGTCAAGGAAATTGGCAGACCACCAGCGGCATTAACGCTGCGCCTCCATGCATAAAAAGCAATTGATACGACCTTGAATTTGCCATGTTTCATCCCGATTACCTCCACACTGCCGGGTATGCTTTCCCGACACCTCAAACCACAGGAATGTGATGAACATGACGACTTCTGTTGAACGCAGACGCTTTTTGAAATCCATCGCGGCAGCCGGTCTTATCCTGCCGGGAATGTCGATCTATCAGCATGCTTTGGCAGATGTCGACGGCCTTGATCTGGGTTCGGCACAGCCGTTTGATTTTGCCGATTTGATTGCACGCGCCAAATCCATGGCCGCATCGGCATATGAAGCACCCGTTGCGCCAAACCCGGACATTGTCGGCAAAATCGATTACGACACCCATGGCAAGCTGCATTACAAACGCGACCATTCGCCGTTTTCCGATGGGTCGGGCACCTATCCGCTGACCTTCTTCCATCTGGGTATGTATTTCGCCAAACCGGTGCATATGTACCTTCTGGAAAACGGGCAGGCGCGCGAAGTGATCTACAAGCCCGAATACTTTGACATGCCCGAAGACAGCATTGCCCGACAGTTGCCCGCCAATAGCGGCTTTGCCGGTTTCCGCCTGCATGAAAATCAGGCGCGCGATGACTGGAAGACCCAGGACTGGGCAGCGTTTCTTGGCGCATCGTACTTCCGCGCGATTGGGGATCAAGGCCAATATGGCCTGTCGGCGCGAGGCATTGCGGTCAATACGGCGACCTCGGTGCCCGAAGAATTCCCAGATTTCCGTCAGTTCTTTATCGAACCGGCCAAAAATCCCGAAGACCCGGTGACGGTCTATGCCCTGCTGGATGGCCCCAGCATCACGGGGGCTTATAAATTCCTGCTTTATCGCGGCGAAGGGGTCACGATGGATGTCGAAAAACATCTGTTTTTGCGCCGTGACATCGAACGGCTTGGCATCGCACCGCTGACCAGCATGTTCTGGTATTCCGAACAGAACAAATCGTTCCGCTTTGACTGGCGTCCGGAAGTGCATGACAGCGACGGGCTGGAGCTTTGGACCGGCGGCGGCGAACGCATATGGCGACAGCTGAACAACCCGGAAACCATCCGCGCATCTGCGTTTGGTGACAATAACCCGCGTGGTTTTGGTCTGATGCAGCGCGATCGCGATGTGGAAAACTATCTGGATGGTGTGCGTTATCACCGCCGCCCCAGCCTGTGGGTCGAACCGCAGGGCGATTGGAATGACGGTGCGGTTCAGTTGATCGAAATCCCGACCGACGATGAAATCCACGATAACATTGCCGCCTTCTGGGTCCCGAATGGCCCCGCCAAGGCGGGCAACAGCTATCAGTTCAAATACCGTCTGTACTGGCAGGCCCATAACCCGTTCCCGGTCAAGGAACTGGCAACCGCAACCGCAACCCGCATGGGCCGTGGCGGGGAGCCCGGCACCAACCGGCCCAAGGACGAAATCAAGTTTTCCGTCGAGTTCGAAGGCGAGGTTCTGGGAACCCTTGCCTACGGCGAATTCCCCGAAGTGGTTGTGACATCCTCGCGCGGGGAGATTGTCCGCACCAAGATCGAACCGATCATGGATACCCGCATCTGGCGGGCGGCCTTTGACCTGAAGGCCGCGGGCAATGATCCGGTTGACCTGCGCATGTATCTGAAACGCGGTGACGAACCGCTCAGTGAAACCTGGATGTTCCAGCACCTGCCGGCCGTTGGCAACCAGCAACAGGGTTAGGGTTAATGCGGGGCCATGTCAGCAGACTGGCTGGCCCCGCCCTGCCCAAGGATCGCCATGACATCGCGGATTGGCGGTGCGCCAAACATGCGGGCATATTCGCGACTGAACTGTGACGCGCTTTCATATCCGACCGCGTAGGCCGCAGATGCAGCATCCTTCATTTCGGCCAGCATGATCTGACGCGCCGTCGTCAGGCGGAGCCGCTTTTGGTATTGAAGCGGGCTCATGGCTGTCACCTGCTTGAAGTGGTGATGGAAGGAAGACGGGCTCATATTGGCGCGATTTGCCAGGTCTTCCACCTTCAGCGGCTTGTCGAAGTTATCCTTGATCAATTGAAGGGCGGCCGAGATCCGCTGCATGTTGCTGCCGCCGATAGCAAGCCCCGCAATCGCCGCCCCCTTGGCGGTACATAACAAGCGGTAATGCACTTCGCGCATCAAAAGCGGCAACATCACCGGCACATCATCGGGACGATCAAGCAGCTCAACCACGCGCAAGACAGCATCGGTCAGGCTTTCGGTTGTCTTTTCGACAAAAAGCCCGCGTGTGCTTTCGCCATCTGCACCCATCTTGATGTCCATGTTGGCAACAAGTTCGCCGAGGATCTTCGCATCCAGATCAAGTGACAGGCTGCGATACGGCGCATCCTTGGCCGCCAGCGTCACATGGCCAACAAGTGGCAAATCGACCGATGCGGCCAGCAGTTGGCCGGGCTCATAGCGATAAAGCTCGTCCCCCAGCGTGACTTCCTTCGCGCCTGAGATAATCAGACACAGGCAAGGCTTGTAGATCGTCGGTACCTTAAGGGTCGGGCCGGTTGATCGGAACATCCAGACCGGCTCAACAGCCGTGCGCACAGCGCCATCCGCCTCGCAGTATTTGTCAATCAGGTCACACAGCTTCTGATAGCTATCCATCGTAAAACCCTTTGTTTTCCATAGGCCCACTATACACCCGCCTTCACACGGACAAAGCACTCAATCTTCGATTTGGAGGATTAGGCAATCCAATTCGAGTTCTGTGTATTCATCAATCGGGGATTTATCGACAGAGTAAGCGCCACGAACAAACACCGACACACCAACCCAAGGAGCATGTCATGTCGAACCCAATCAACCATGTCGAAAACAAGACCGTTATCATCACCGGGGCCAGCAGCGGCATTGGCGAAGCCACCGCCCGCCTTCTTGCATCCCGCGGGGCGAATGTGGTTCTTGGCGCACGCCGCACAGAACGCCTTGATGAGATTGCCACCGAAATCGAAGCTGCCGGCGGCCGTGCCATGGCCCGTTCGGTGGATGTCACCAATGCCGATAGCGTCGAGGCACTGGTTTACAACGCAAACAACCTTTATGGCCGTGTGGATGCGATTTTCAACAATGCCGGCGTGATGCCGCTTGCCCCGATGTCGGCACTGAAAACCGACGAATGGGACAACATGATCAACGTCAATATTCGCGGTGTTCTGAACGGTATTGCAGCTGTTCTGCCGCTGTTTGAACAACAGGGCGGCGGCCATGTCATCAACACCGCGTCCATTGCAGCACACAACGTTTATTCAAGTGCTGCTGTCTATTGCGGAACCAAATACGCGGTCTGGGCGATTTCCGAAGGCCTGCGTCAGGAAAGCACCAATGTCCGTGTCACCACCATTTCACCGGGCGTGGTCGAGACCGAACTTGGCCACGATATTTCCGATCCGAACAGCAAGGAGCTTCTGACCCAGTTCCGTCAGGTATCCCTTACCCCGGATGCCATTGCGCGCGCTGTGCTTTATGCCCTTGATCAGCCCGCAGATGTCGACATCAACGAAGTCATCGTCCGTCCGACGGCATCGGCGTTCTGATGAAGATCATTCTGCAATCCTTGTGTTTTCTTTCCATGCTGGTGGTGTTCGCATCACCAGCATGGGCCCAGCAGGAGGCCGGTATGAACAAAAGTGCTGAAATCGCCCCGCACCCGTATGTCGGCATGTGGGTGACCAAGGATGGTCATATCCGCCAGGAACTGCGTGCCGATGGCCGCTATGACGAGGCCCGTGGCACACGTCAGTCGGCCTATCAGGGCGACTATCAGGTTTCGGGGAACTACATCACCTATCAGGATGACACCGGTTTTACTGCCGATGGCTATTTCGAAAATGATGTCCTGTATCACGGTGGCATGGTGATGTTCCGTGAAGTGCCGGAAAACTAAGTTCCGACGCCACCCAACCGAACAATCAAATCCCTAGCGCAAGCTGCCAAAGAAATCCTTCAGAAGCTTAGTAGCCTCGACCTCGCCAATGCCACCATAGACTTCCGGACGGTGATGGCAGCTTGTGCTTTCAAACACGCGCGGGCCGTGATCAACGCCACCACCCTTCGGATCATAAGCCCCGAAATAAACCCGGCGCAGACGGGCAAATGAAATGGCGGTCGCGCACATCGGGCAAGGTTCAAGCGTGACGTAAAGATCGCAATTGGGAAGTCTTGGTTCGCCCTTGGCCCCGGCAGCGGCCCGGATGACGAGGATTTCGGCGTGTGCTGTTGGGTCGTTCATTTCCTCGGTCAGGTTTCCGGCGCGTGCCAAAACCTCGCCGCTATCAGCATCGACAAGAACGGCACCGACGGGCACTTCGCCCCGGCGCGCGGCAGCACGGGCTTCTTCAAGTGCCATATCCATGTAGCTGTCTGCACTCATGATCTTTCCATCCCACTTGGGCCATCTGACAAATCAGGTCGTTTGTCATGGCTGATCTTGTTTTTACTTCATTTTAGGGCGTTAGGATCCAGAGTGCTACCATGCAGATAATCGGTCAAGCGATGATCTGGCGGGTTGCTGGTGAAGCTTTACTGGCGAGGGCCCGCAGAAACGCATGGACCATCCGCGTGAATTGCCGTTGCCCTTAAAGGGTTACACAGGTAGTTTCCGCGTGACTTTATTCGCGAACCTGTCACCAGCATCAAGGCTATTTCGATCATGACCACGCGCAAGCCGATCATTGGTATCACACTCGATTCCGAAGAACCGGGGGGCTATTCCAAATTCCCGTGGTATGCGCTGCGTGAAAACTATGCCGGTGCGGTGACCGAGGCAGGCGGCATTCCGATGCCTTTGCCCCACGAAGTGGAACTGGTTCCCGATCTGCTTGATCTGATTGACGGGCTGGTCGTGACCGGTGGCGCGTTTGACGTGGATCCGAGCCTGTTTGGTGCGACGGAAAAGCACGACACGGTTGTCACCAAGGATCGGCGCACCAAATTTGAATGGGCGATGGCCGAAGGCGCGCTTGAGCGCGACATGCCGGTTCTTGGCATTTGCGGTGGTCAGCAGCTTTTGAACGTTATTCTGGGCGGGTCGCTGATCCAGCATATCCCGGACACGGTTGAAAACTGCCTGCCCCACGAACAGCCGAACCCGCGCAACGAGCCCGGCCATAATGTCACGGTCGAACCCGATACGCTTCTGGCGAAGATCGTTGGCGATGTGAAAAGTCTTTCGGTCAATTCCGCCCACCATCAGGCGGTGGCGGGGGTTGGCCCGGATGTGATCATTAATTCCTATGCGCCTGATGGCGTGATCGAGGGGATTGAGCATCCGAAATATCGTTATTGTCTCGGGGTCCAGTGGCATCCCGAATTCCATATCAGTTCGGGCGATGCGAAGATTTTCGACGCCCTGATTTCCGAGGCCCGCAAATGAGCGACAAGAACACCACCCCGGATGACAACAAGCCCGAACGCATTGCCAAGCGCATTGCACGATCTGGTGTTTGCTCCCGACGTGATGCCGAACGCATGATCGCCGAGGGGCTTGTACGCCTCAATGGCAAGAAGCTTGATACCCCGGCCGTCACCGTGACCGACGAAGATGAAATCATCGTCGATGGCAAGCCGCTTCCGGAAAAGGAAAAGCCGCGTCTTTGGCGCCTGTTTAAAAAGCGTGGTCTGGTCACCAGCCACCGCGATGAACAGGGCCGCGACACGGTGTTTGAACATCTGCCAAGTTACGTCCCGCGCGTGATTTCAGTCGGTCGACTGGATTTGAACTCCGAAGGGTTGCTGTTGCTGACCAACGATGGCGAGCTTGCCCGCTATCTTGAACTGCCTGCAACCGGCTGGGCGCGGCGGTACCGCGTGCGCGTGCATGGGCAAATTGACCCGGCCAAGCTCAAGCAGCTTGAAGACGGTGTCACGGTCGACGGCATTAATTATGGCTCTATCCAGGCCGAGGTTGACGTTCAGAAAGGTACCAATGCCTGGATGACGGTGACGCTGCGTGAAGGCAAGAACCGTGAAATTCGCCGTGTGATGGAACATCTTGGCTGGCCGGTGACGCGCCTGATGCGTGTTTCCTATGGCCCGTTCCAGTTGGGCAATCTGGCGCCGGGCGAGTGCGAAGAAATCACCGGCAAGGTGATGAAAGAACAGCTCGCTGCGTTCTTCAAGGGCGACTATTCCAAGGTTTCCGAAAAGAAATCGGTTGCCCGTGGCGGCACGTCGCGCCCGAAAGCCCCGCGCACCGTATTCGGCCAACCAGCCCAGCGCAAACGCCCGCAAGGTGGCGCGAACGCCGCAGCCCAGAATGCCGAGGCCGACCAACAGCGTGAAACCCGCGAACGTCCGGCGAGTGGTGCGGCACGGAAAGGCCCGCGCATCGGGGCTGCCCCGCGTGCCGGTGGCCGTGGCAAACCGGCTTCTGGCGGGGATCGCCAGGAACGCGATATGCGCGAAGAACGCGGATCATCGCGCCCGACCTACAAGGGCCGTGGCCGTTACAGTGCCGAAGGCAAAGCTTCTGGTGGGCGTGATGGCGGTCGTGATGGCGGACGGGGCACTGGTGGCCGCGAAGGCAAGCCGGGCTTCATCGAAGGACGCGGTCGTGGAAAGCCAACCGGCAAACCATCGGGAAAACCTGCTGGTCGTTCCGGCGATACCACACATAGTGCGCCCGGTCGCAAGCCGTCCGGCAACCGTCCGCGCGGCAAGAAGGACTAAGTTGAATGCGGATTGTCGGTGGCACCCATCGTGGCAGGCTTTTGGCCGCACCGGAAGGACGCGATACGCGCCCGACCCTTGATCGGGTGCGCGAAGCCCTGTTTAGCATCCTGTCACACGCATCGCGCTGGTATGAGGATGACTTCAACCCGCTTTATGATGGCGTGATCCTTGACGCCTTTGCCGGATCGGGTGCGCTTGGCCTTGAAGCCATTTCACGCGGGGCGGAACGCGCAGTATTCTTTGACAATGACCGCAAGGCGATTGCGATCATCGAACAAAACATCGACACCCTTCGCATTGCCGATCAGGCAAGTGCACGACGTGCCGATGCCACCAAGCCCCCACGTACCAGCACACCGGCCAGCATGGTGTTTCTCGATCCGCCCTATGGCAAAGACCTGATCGAACCCAGCATCTCGGCCCTGGCCCAGGCCGGGTGGATTGATGATAACACCCTGATCGTTGCCGAACGCGATCCGCGCGATCCGGAAATCGCACTTGAAGATTTTTATCTGTGCGACAGTCGCAAATATGGCCGCTGCCAGATTGATATCGGGCGTTTTATCGCCTGATTGCAGCAAAGCTGCCCGTCACCGCATTCTGTGATAGATTTGGATATCTGCACTACCGGTTGATCGTCATGAAACGCCTGTCCAATAGTTCACCAGACAAGGAATTTGGTCGCCTTTTGCGCCAGTGGCGGCGCACAAGCGATATCAAACAATCGCGTCTGGCCGATATTCTGGGCGTAACACAGGCAACCGTTTCACGCTGGGAAAGTGGCGCGCAAAGCCCGGCCCCGCTGCAATATGGCCTGATCCAACAAATGATGACGCGCAAACGCAATTTCCGCCTTGATCAGGCGATCAAACGACTGGTGATGCAGTCATCCCAGCGTGTCCACCTGATCGAAGACAGATCACACCGTCTTCTTTGTTTATCGCGCCCGCGTGAAAACGAATGGCAACGTGACAGCACGCCGCTGCTTGGCACCTCGCTGTGGTGCTTTGCGACCCCGGAAATCGCATCGGCGGAAAAAAGCCTGCATGACCTTGGCTGGCACGAGGATCAGACCGATCACCTGACCTTTGAAAACTCCCGCCGGGAGGGCGCACCGCTGCGGATTGTCGATACCTATATCCTTTGGGAACGGTTTTTCCTGTCTGATGGCACGGCAGTGCGCCTGACCACCGGGTTTGATCACAAGCCGGTTCACATCTGATACGGATCATGCGCTCATATTTTACCGGCGCATATTTCATACGTGGCATTCTTCCCAAAATATCGGTAATCAGTCCCTTCAAGTGCACCGATCCTGCCCCACGGAACTGATCCATGCCCCCCATCACCGCCGTTATCATTCTTTATGGACTTGGATTGACCGCCTCGATGCAGGTCGGTCTGATTGGCCCGATTGCACCTGACTTGCGCGCAAGCTTCGGGCTTAGTCAGGCGGAGTTCGGACTGGTGGCGTCCCTGATCACCGCAGCAGGCGCACTTTGTGCCATACCCGCCGGGGCATGGGCGGCACGGGCCGGGCTGCGGAGGTCACTCGTCCTTGGCTGCATGATGATGGTTGCGGGCGCGCTGATCTTTGCCACCGCAAGCGTGAGCAGCCTTTTATATGTCGGGCGGATTGTCACCAGTGTTGGCTATCTTCTGATTGTTGTCGGCGCGCCAAGCTGGATGGCCGGGTTCAAAAATCCCAAGCTTGTCGCCATGGCCATGAGCATCTGGGGCACCTTTATCCCGGTTGGCATTGCGTTGGGCAACTGGGTCAGTGCGGCTGCGGTGACATGGATGGACTGGCGGATCGCTGTTGGGGTTTGCACCCTGCCGGTTCTGTTTTTGCTGCCGCTTCTTGCCCTGATGGAAAAACCCGAAATCGCAACGGCGCGGCGATCACTTGTTGTCGGGATGGTCGGTGTTTTGAAATCCCGTTCCGCCCTTCAGGTGGCGCTGACCTTTGGTGCGTTTGCGGGTGCAACGTCGGCCGCTTTGGCGTTCATGCCGGCCATGCTGGCAGACAACCTTGATATTGGCATTACGCTGTCGGCCGGGATCATCGGCACAACCGCAATTGCCGGAAATATTGTCGGCAGTGTCGCCGCCGGGACTGTTCTGGGCCGTGATGTTGCTGGCCGGACCATTCTGATTATATTTTTGCCGATGATGGCGACTGCCATTTCGACCCTCTATGTCAGCACCTCTCTACCGCTTAGCGTCACCGCGCTGATTATATTTAACGTCTGTCAGGGCATGGTCGCCGGAACGTGCTTTGCACTTTTGCCAAGGATCGCAAAGGACGGCCTTTCCATGCCCGCCCTGCAGGGCATGCTAGCCCAGTTCGCCGAGATTTTTGTCGTGCTTGTTCCCCCGTTTGCCGGGGCGATGATCGATCAAAATGGCTGGGCCGGGGCGGCTGTGGTTCTGGGTGGTTTTTACTTTGCAGGCTTCCTGATTACCCTAAGAAAACCGGGCATGGCAGCCCCCATTAGACAAAATTCATCTTAGAACTATACGATACGATGGCTTGACCTGTCCGGCGAAGCAGGCGACCCTTCCCTCCCACACAAATCAAAAAGATTCAGGGAAGTGGAATGCATTTGATCAAAGCCATCTTTATCGGACTGGTATTGATCGGCATTTCCGTTCTTGCTGTCTTCTTCATCTGGCTGGCCCCGGTGGGGGCTGCCTATAGCGCCAAGATCATGTGCTCCGCCATTTTTGTCGATGGCCTGACCTCCACACGGGCGCGCGATGTTGATGTTCTGGCCGACAACAATGCCCTTTTATCCCTGATCACCACCAATGTGGATCTGCGCAACCAGACTGTCAGTGCGCATGCCTTCGGGTTCCGCAAACGGTTTGCCGTTTATCGCCCCAACCTTGGCTGCACGCTGGCCGACGATCTGGATCATGTCGCCCAGTTGCGCAATTCGACCCCGGTGATGCGACCGGTCACACCGCGCCCGCTTCTGACGACACCGCCACCCGCCAATGTTGACCGCCGCGCTCTTAACAACATCCTGTTTGACGTCATGGATGAGCCGGGCCTGCATCCGGAACGGCGGACACGTGCGGTGGTGATCTTGCATGATGGCAAGGTGGTCGCGGAACGCTATGCCGCGGGCATAACAGCCGACACGCCGCTGCCCGGCTGGTCGATGACCAAAAGCGTTTTCAACGTCATCCTCGGTCGCATGCAGTTCGAAGGCATGATGCCCGACATCCAGGACCCGGTCCTGATCAACGAATGGCAGGCAGAGCCAAACGACCCGCGTGCAACCATCAATTACGATGATCTGCTTCGCATGCGAAGCGGCCTTGAGTTCGACGAAAGCTACGCCAATCCGCTATCAGACGTGGTGCAGATGCTGTTTATCGAACCTGCGGCGGCGGGCTATGCGGTATCCATGCCGCTGGAAAACACGCCGGGCAGTGATTTCGCCTATAATTCCGGGGCAAGCAACATCCTGTCAGCGGCCATTCGTAATCTGAGCGGGTCACGTTCGACCTATCTCAGCCGACCGACAGAACTTCTGTTCCGTCCGCTTGGCATGAGCAGTGCGGTGATCGAAACCGACCCGGAAGGCTATTTTATCGCCTCAAGCTTCATGCATGCATCCGCACGCGACTGGGCCAAGATTGGTCAGCTGTTCCTGCAAGATGGCGTTTGGGAGGGGGAGCGCCTGCTGCCCGAGGGATGGGTCGGATATTCCACCAGCCCCGCCGCAGAAGACCCTTATGGCCTTTATGGCGCACATTGGTGGATTGATCTGCCGGGCAGCCGAAACGAGGATGGCACCCCCCGTAATGACGTGCCGCAGATCCCCGAGGACGCCTATTTCGCGCTTGGTCATGATGGCCAGTCGCTTACCGTCATTCCATCCAGAAACCTCGTGGTGGCGCGTTTCGGGGTCACCCGCAATTCCGATGCGTTCAAGCTGCGTCAGTTCATTGCCGATCTGAGTACCATTTTCCCGGCGACTTCAGATGCCCCGGCGGATGCGCCGATCGGATCGGACGCCACAACGACCGGGGCAAATGACGGCTGATTGCGCCAGTTGGTGTAATCACAAAAGACCTGTCAGATACCCAACCAGAGCACCAGCACCAACCACGGCCCAGACCGGGGCAATCCGCCATTGCAGGATTGCGAAAACCAAAATCACGCACCCGATATCAAAGATATCAAGATTTGCACCGGTCCAGATCGGGTCATACAACACCGCCGCCAAAAGGCCGACCACGGCGGCATTGACCCCCATCAATCCGGCCCGCATTGACGGGATATGCCGCATACGATCCCAGAACGGCAAAAGCCCCACCACCAATAACCATGCAGGCAGGAAAATCGCGATCAATGTCACAAGGGATGTGGTGGCACTGACCAAAAGTCCCGTACCACCAGACCCGGTATGAAGGGCTGCCCCCAAATAGGCGGCAAAGGTAAAGATCGGACCGGGCACGGCCTGGGTTGCGCCATATCCCGCAAGGAAAGTCTCGGCATCAACCCAGCCCGGTGTCACCACGGCATTTTGCAACAGGGGCAAAACCACATGCCCGCCACCAAACACCAGAGCACCACTGCGATAAAAGCCATCAATCACGGCAAAAAGCCCGGTGGAATCAAGCTTTGCCAAAATGGGCAACAGAACAAGCAGAGTAAAAAATGCGCAAAGGGCCGCAACAGCCCCCTTGGCCGAACGTCGCACAGGGCCGGGATCGGCATCCGCGCCCACCTTGTCCCGAAGCATCAAAAAGCCCGCCAGCATCCCGCCAAGGATGACGCCAAACTGCGCCATCACCGTTTCACTGGCAATCATGATAGCCGCGGCCAACACGGCAAGAAGGGCACGCGGAACATCCGGACACAGGCTGCGCGCCATGCCAAGCAGCGCATGCAGGACAACCCCGACCGCAACCAGTTTAAGGCCGCGAATGATCCCCTCGACCGCGCCAAGATCAAATCCGACAAACGCCATGCCAAGGGCGGCCAGCACAATCGCGGATGGCATGGTAAATCCAAGCCAGGCAACCAGTGATCCGCGCAAACCACCAAGCGCCATGCCAATGCCCATACCAACCTGCGAACTGGCAGGTCCCGGCACGAACTGGCAAAGTGCCACCAGATCGGCATAGCGCACATCACTCAGCCATTTGCGGCGCGCGACAAACTCTTCACGGAAATAGCCGATATGCGCAACCGGCCCGCCAAAACTGGTCAAGCCAAGACGCAGAAAGATCAGGAAGATTTGCCAAAGACCAACACCGCCAATCGGCAATGAAGGAGCCTTGTTATCTGTGGAATTTTTTGTGGTTTTGTTGTGTGGCGTTGCGTTTGGCATGTGATTGTCCTGCCCTACCCCTGATTTTGCCTGACCATACGCAATCGCACAAAGGCGGCAAAGCCAAAATCGGGACCACAGCCATTCGTCACAATTCCATAACAAAACCCCGCCTGTGGCGATCTGCCGCAGGCGGGGTTTTGGTGTGATCATTCACGCCTTAGCGGAAGGCTGGTTCGTCCAGGGAACGCAATTTGCGCGAATGGAGCTGATTGACGTCCTGACGGAGCGTATCAATCGTATCCAGACCCACCTGCAAATGCTGACCTATACGCTGGCGATAGAAATTGTTCGCCATACCGGGCAGCTTCAATTCGCCGTGGACTGGTTTGTCCGACACACACAAAAGCGTGCCATACGGTACCCGGAACCGGAAACCGTTGGCAGCAATGGTCGCACTTTCCATATCGACTGCGATGGCACGTGACTGGTTGAGGCGAACAAACAGTTCGCTATACCGCAGTTCCCAGTTCCGGTTATCGGTGGTTGCCACCGTGCCGGTCCGCATGCGCGCCTTCATTTCACGGCCCTTAAGGCCGGTGATTTTTGTGACCGAATCTGCCAGGGCGACCTGCACCTCGGCAATTGGCGGCACCGGAATCCACAGCGGCAGGTCCGAATCAAGCACGTGATCGTCACGGACATAGCCATGTGCCAGAACATAATCGCCAAGCAGCTGGCTACGTCGCAATCCGGCACAGTGCCCCAACATCAACCAACAATGCGGCCTCAGAACGGCGATATGGTCGGTTGCCGTTTTGGCGTTCGACGGCCCCACACCGATATTGACCAGCGTGACACCAAGACCATCTTCGCGGATCAGATGATAGGATGGCATCTGCGGCAGTTGTTTGACCGCCTCACCGCTTTCAACCCAGCCCTTGGGCGCGTTTTTGCGCACGCTGACTTTCGGCCCCGGCTCGACAAATGCGACATAGGGGCTTTTCGGGTCATCAAGCTGTGCCTTGGCGAATTCGATGAATTCATCGACATAGCGCTGATAGTTGGTGAACAGAACGAACTTCTGGAAATGTTCGGGGGCTGTTGCCGTGTAGTGACGCAGGCGTGCCAGAGAATAATCCACACGTTCACCGGAAAACAGCGACAATGGCTTTGGCCCCGGGGTCGCGTTCGCGCCGTAATGAACGCCATTGGCGATATCATCATCGGTCCGCGCCAGATCGGGCATATCAAAAATCAGCTGCATCGGGCGGATATCATTCGGACCGATACTGTCCGTCGCCGTTTCAACCAGAAACGGCAACGGGATCGGACGGTCCGACACCCCCACCACGACCGGAACGTCATGGTTTTTGAGCAGAAGTTCGATCTGCTCGCGGTAATATTCTTCAAACAGGTCGGGCCGGGTCAAGGTCGTTCCATAAACACCCGGATCGCGCGGTGCGCCAAATGACAGGGTGCTTTCGACATGCAGCTTTTCCGGCGGCACTTCGATGCCGAGATACGGATAATACGCACGTATCGGAGAAGATTGTTGGCCTTGACCGAAACGGTTAAAGGCCTCTTGGACGGCATTGGCACCGGTCGCATAAATATCCTTGATGCGCGCAAGTGCCCGGTCGGCGTCCGTGAATTCAAACAGATCGCGTACCGATCCATGGACTTCTGAAACCATATTGGTTGCTCCTTTTTGTTATTGTTGTTTGGGTCTTTTGCCAGATCACGAAGCATAAAACAGCGACGGATCAATGACAAAACCCCTTGGAGCGAGAGATTTATCACCGCTCGCCCGGCTTCTGACAACCGAAAACTTTGCCATCACTTTCAATCCAGACGTCAAAACGGCTGATTTGTGGATATCGGAAAGTTTATAATTCGCACCTTTCCCGGCATTTTCAGAAACTTATGAAATATATGTCGGGTCTATTTTCAAAAATTCCAAATGACAGTTTTGAGGAGACCGTCATAACCCGCAAGGTCTGCACACAAAGCGGGCGGCGTGAAACGGCTGGTAATTTGAAAACAGGGCAAAAAAAATGCCGAAACCGGGGGACGGTTTCGGCAATTTCAGGGAAGGGCCTTAGACGTTGAGGGAAAAGACGATCAACCCTGATGTACTGTATTTATATGACCAATGGTCATTTATGTCAATTCTATTTGTTCACAGGTGGCATTTTGCGGTTCCGCGCTATGCCAGGACATCTGCCTCCTCGGCGATGCGCTGTAACTTTTCGAGTCGTCTTCGCGCAGAATTGTCGGTTGCCCATCGATCACCAACTTCGGTGACTTCAAGCTTGTTAACAATCTTGGCAGCGCGCGGGTCACTCTCGACCAGACTTTCGATGTCCTGTTTTTCTTCGTCGTCTTCAAGCGTCCCGCGTACATAGCCAAGAATGTGATCTTTGCCATATATCGCAAGAACCAGGCTCATATCATGCGGCCTCCGAGACATAACGTGATGCGTGTTCACGGGCTTCGATTCGACCAACCGATGCGCGCAGCTTGCGGCGTGCACGGCCAACACGGGATTTGACCGTGCCAATCTCGACACACATTTGATCGGCAGCATCCTGATAGGACACATCGTCAACAGCGGTCAGCATGATCGCTTCGCGTTCCTGGGCTGGCAGATCTTCAAGCACACGGTCAGCATCACGAAGCTGCAAACGCGCCATCTGATTGCTGCCATGGCCATAGACGTCGCCAAGATCATCCCAGTCGACCTGCGGGCCACGCGTTTTTTCACGACGTTTTCCGGAAATGAACGTGTTGAACAGAATACGGTGCAACCAAGCCTTGAGGCTGGTGCCTTCTTCGAACTGGTCCTTTTTGCTGATGGCTTTCAACAGCGTGTCCTGGACCAGATCCTGAGCCATGTCGTTGCTGCCGGTCAGACGATATGCATGACGGCGCAGTGCAGGCACATGGTTTTCGATTTCGTTCATCACTTGTTCAGACATCACAACCTCCTTGTTCGGATGTCCTGACCCTAACAAACGAAAATAAAATTTAAAGTAAAATCGTATGTTTCACTTAGGCAATACAGGTATCTCACCCAATATACATAGATACACCAACAGACTTACTTCACTCTCATTAATCAACATCCTCAATATACCTTAGGAACTCATTATAATTACTTTACGTTACTTACGCCCATGTCCTCAGTTACGTCGATTCAGCAAGATGGTTGTGTTACGGAGAAAACAGCGGTAACGTAACTTACTCCAAAATTTTGGAACGCTTTGATTTTCAACGGCTTCGGACGGTTTTAAGAACCTCTGAAATTTACAGGAAACCCCACGTGCCTACGTCGAAGAGAACAGAAAAGCTCCAGATCATGCTCGATGATGAAGAACTGAAATTCATCGATGACTGGCGGTTTGACCATCGGATGCCGACCCGAGCTGCCGCAATCCGCGAGCTCATTCGTCGTGGCCTCGTCGCAGAAGACGTCGATGACCCCGAAACCGAGGGCAAAAGCACCACAGATTTCCGCATCGAGACGGAATAAAAAATTCGATTTTTCCAAAAAAAAGACCCGGCGAACGGCCGGGCCTTTTTTATTTGGGCGTGTTTTCGGACCAATTTCAGGTCGCATCTTGCGGTAAATCGGGTTTGCGCCCCTCAAATATGCGGGCGATTCCTGCACCAAATCCCAGAACCAGCAACCACAATCCATAATATCGGATCGCGCGCGATGCCGTTATCGCAATCAGAAACAACCAGATCGGATAGGATGTCGCCCCTGCGGCCAGGGCTGCAAGCTGCATCGGGACCGGTGTAATACTGATTGCAAAGACCACCCAGAATCCGCCTTCGGCAAATCGGCCTTCCAGATCTTCGAATTCCTGCTGCCCGCCGACCAGGTCAATAAGCGGCTGGGCAAGGTCATCAAACAAAACCCACGCCAAAAGATATAAGGCCACGGCACCCAACACACTGCCTGCCAGTGTTACGGATGCCACAATAAACCCGCGCGTCCGTGAAGCCGCCATGATCGGGGCAACGATGACTTCGATCGGAATCGGGATGATTGTGGTTTCAAGAAACGACGCGACCGATATCCCCCCAAGTCCCTTGCGTCCCTCTGCAAGTTTGGCGAGGCGGGACTTGGCATATGCCAACCCGTTTTTTATGCGCATTCCTGTTTTTTGATTGTCGCCCGACATATTCTGATCCTTGTTGGCGGTCCTGCCCCAAAATAAAAGCAGCCCGCCCGAAACCGGGCGGGCTGCTAACCTCGGACGTCATCCGCCGAGTTCAGGTTGTGACGTCTTATTCGGCGGTCTGAGTATCCGAGATGGCCTTCTGCGCATCTTCAAGCGCATTTACTGTATTGGCCTTTACATCTTCCCAGGTATCCGCAGATGCATCCTTGGCATTTTCCAGGGCATCGCTCAGCTCATCGCTTGCGCTGTCCCAGGCCTCAGCCATTTCTTCGACAGCATCTTCGCTGTCATCTTTAACTTCGGCAGAAACCTCGTCGTATTGTTCGCCAAGCTGTTTGGATTTGGCATCAACCCAGGCAAGGAAGTCTTCTTTCTGCTCGAACGTAAAGTCTTTGGCTTCTTCATACTGGGCTGCAATTTCGTTGCCCAGCTCATTGACGTCGGACTTCACTGCATCGTCGGTCGCCATGGTGTCCGAGCTGTCAGACCCGGCATAAGCCGGCGCCATTACAGAAACAGACATAAGTACAGTACCGATCATCAGCATATTCTTGTTCAACATCACAACCTCCTTATTAAACAAACACAGCACAATTACTTGCACGCTGCTTACCATTCACAACGGATGGTGCGAAAGAATGTTCCAATTGTGTTGATTTTATTTTCTGGAACCTTCTGGCGGAATGCACGTTTCATCTGCAAGCGCCCACAATACGAAACGGGGTACAGCGCAATAAAGAATGCGCAATCCGATTTCACGGGCACGCTGTAAACAAAAGGAGTTTTAGTTATGGCACATAGCAGTATGCAGACCGTTGCGAAGGAAGTTCCCGTCGAGACTGGCGTGGACCGCAAGGATCGTCGCGAACTGGCTAAAATGCTGACCAAGATCGTTGGCTCGTCGCATGTACTGTATGCCAAAGTTCGTGGTGTTCACTGGAATGTGGTGGGTCCGGCTTTCTATTCGCTCCACAACATGACCGAGGAGCATTACGAGGACCTCAATACCGCGATTGACGATATGGCGGAACGCATCCGCGCCATCGGCTTTACGGCGCCAACGGGTCTCAGCGAGATGATGGAAAACTCGTCCATCAAGGATCAGACCAAACTTCTTTCGACCGAAGACATGGTCAAGGAACTGGTCGAGGATCATGAAAAAATGGCCCGCCTGCTCCGTGACGGGGTGGCTGCCGCCGAGGAAGTTGATGATGTGAAAACCGCCGACATGCTGACCGAGCGGATCGGTGTTCACGAAGAAGCAGCATGGATGCTGCGTGCAACGATCTCGTAATCATGCCAATATGATATGATGAACCGGCGCCTTCGGGTGCCGGTTCTTTTTTGTGCCCCCAAAACAACGGTACAGCATGATGAAAAGCTCTGATCTGACCGGCAAGGTCCACTTGCTGCTGACGAAGTCGAAACTCCCCGACGAGTGGCGTGATAACGGCGCACAGCCGCTGCGCAATGTGTTTGAAGATGCCGGTTACAAGACCGAGCTGACGCTGTGCGATAATCCTGACGTCATCAAGGAACAGATCAGCACCAGCTGTGCACCGGGCGATATCGTCGCGGTCGGCGGTGGTGATGGCACCATTAATGCGGTCCTTGATACCGTGATTTCGCAAAAGGTCGTTCTCATCCCGGTGCCGCTTGGCACGGCAAACGATTTTGCCCGCACCCTGACATTGCCTGACGATCTGATTGATGCGGCGCGCGCATCCATCCACGGTCAGATCAGAATGCTTGATATCGGCAGCGTGAATGACAAAAGCTTTGTCAATGCGGCCAGCATTGGCGTCCCGGCCGATGCGCGCAAACGCATCAATCCCGACCTTAAGCGGACATTGGGGGCCATCAGCTATGCGGTTGCCAACTGGCAAAGCTGGCATGAAATGGATCCTCTTGATCTGACCATCACGTGCGGCGAAGACGACCCACAAGCCATGAAGCTGCGTCAGGTCACGATCACCAATGGCCGATATTTTGGCGGTGGATTGCGCCCGAGCGAAACCAAAAGCCCGGAAGACGGTCTTTTGCACATGTTTGCCATTCGCGACAGTGTCGACACGCTCAGCGGCCTTGATATCGCAGCCGAGCTGTTGTTTGGCTCGGTCGATGACAGCAGCTATGCGACGTCAATTCAGTGCGACACGATCAAGGTCGATGGCGAAGACGGTGCGCCCATTCTGGCCGACGGCGAAATCATCGGCAAACTTCCGGCCAAATTTGCCATCCGTGCGGCGGTTCTGCCGGTCTTTGCCCCCAACAGTTTCGTCGACGAGGTCATCAATGACGGCGAGGCAAAGACCACAACCTTGCCGCAGCAGAACGAGATTAATGACGTCATGCGCGACACCATTGATTTCGCCGTACGTCTGGAGGCGATTTACCCTGTCGCACAGAACAGCGCGCTCAAATCGCTTTGCCATGACGCGGCAGGCCATTTGCGCAGCCATGCCCGCCAGCTTGAACTGGGCGTGCGTCCCTTCGGGATCAATGCCGCCTCCCCTGACCCGGATCTTCAGAACCTTGAGGAACTCCGCGACAAGGTCATGGGCTGGTTGCTGGGCAATGCGGATACACGCCTCGCCAATGGCCTGAAAGCACGTGCGGACACCCTGACAACGGAAATACACGCCATCACGTTGGACAACCAACCGACTGAGGTCTCAAGGGCCCTCGACGGGCTGGCAACGGAAATGGTCGATTTTTCCAAAACGCTGGATCGTATCGCCAAGGATCTCTGAGATACAAAAAGACCGCCAAATGGCGGTCTTTTTTCGGGCTTTATTTTGTATCTCTTGGTTAGTCTTCCAGACCGGCAAGACTTCTGGCAAAGGATTTGGCCTCGAACGGTCGCAGATCTTCGGCGGACTCACCCACACCAATCGCATGAACCGGCTTGCCGAACTTCTCGGCCAGCGCGACAACGACGCCGCCCTTGGCTGTGCCATCAAGCTTGGTGACGATAAGACCCGACACATTGGTTGCCTGACCAAAAGTTTCGACCTGTGAATGCGCGTTCTGACCGGTGGTGGCATCCAGCACAAGAAGCGTGTCATGCGGTGCCGTTTCATCGCGCTTTTTAATCACGCGGACGATCTTTTTAAGCTCGTCCATCAGATGGGCCTTGTTTTGCAGGCGACCGGCGGTATCAATCAGCAACAGGTCATAACCTTCGCGCTGGGCCTGTTCGATCGCGTCAAAGGCAAGGCCTGCGGCATCGGCACCCGTGTCACGTGCAATCACCGGGCAATCGGTGCGTTCACCCCAGACTTTAAGCTGCTCGACCGCAGCCGCACGGAACGTATCGCCGGCGGCCATCATGACCTTGAGGCCCTGATCCTTATAGGTCTTGGCAAGCTTGCCGATGGTTGTGGTTTTGCCCGATCCGTTCACACCAACCACCAGCACCACATGCGGTTTCTTGTTGGCATCAATCACCAGCGGCTGTGCGACCGGCTCAAGGATCTTGGCAACTTCTTCGGCGATGAATTCCTGGATTTCGGCGGAATCGACTTCCTTGTCAAACCGGGTCTTGGACAGTTCCGCGCTCAGTTTCGCGGCGGTCGTCACGCCAAGGTCGGATGTGATCAGAAGGTCTTCGAATTCTTCGAGCGCGTCATCATCAAGACGGCGCTTGGTGAAGATATCGGAAATGCCGGTGGTCAGTTTTGAGGAGGACCGTTTCAGCCCGTCTTTCAGGCGGCTAAACCAGCTTTTTTTCCCCTCTTCACTCATCCCGCAAGCTCCGCTATCAGTTTTCCATCTTCAAGGCCGGTGACTTTGGCCTTTGCTATCGTGCCCGCTTCTATCACGCGATCCAGCAGAACGGGAGCAAAATGCTCCGTATGGCCGGTATTTTCCTTTTCAACCAACACATTCTCGGTCATGCCGATGCGTGATTGCAGGAACTTGTTAAGCTGTATCTCGCCCGCTTCGCGAAGGGCACTTGCCCGTTCCTTGCGCAGGTCCTTGGGCACTTGCGGCATCTTGGCCGCCGGCGTTCCCGGGCGCGAGGAATACGGGAAGACATGCAGATAAATCAGGCCGCATTCATCAACCAGACGCAGGGTATTTTCGGCCATTTCATCGGTTTCGGTCGGGAAACCGGCAATGATATCAGCACCGAACGTCACATCCGGGCGCAGATCGCGGACCTTATTACAGAAATCGACAACGTCCTGACGGAGATGGCGGCGCTTCATGCGCTTAAGCACCATGTCGTCCCCTGCCTGCAAACTGATATGCATATGCGGCATCAGGCGGGGCTCGGTTTCGATCAGACGAAACAGGTCTTCGTCCACCTCGACCGGGTCAATCGATGAAATGCGCAGGCGCGGCAGTTCCGGCACCTGTGCCAGCAACCGGCGCGACATCTGCCCCAGTGTCGGCTTGCCGGGCAAATCATGGCCATAGGATGTGATATCAACCCCGGTCAGAACCACTTCGCCATAACCATTGGCCACCAGTTCACGGACCTGGGTGACGATTTCCCCCATCGGCACACTGCGTGAATTACCGCGGCCATAAGGAATGATGCAGAACGTGCAGCGATGGTCACAGCCGTTCTGGACCTGCACAAAGGCGCGCGCGCGTCCCTCAAAGCCCGATACAAGATGGCTTGCGGTTTCTTCGACCGACATGATGTCGTTGACCACGACGCGTTCATGTTCGGGCATCATGAAGGTTTCAGCCTTCATCTTGGCGTCGTTGCCAAAGATGCGGTCGATCTCGCCCATATTGGCGAACTTGTCGGGATTGACCTGAACAGCGCAGCCGGTAACAAAAATCTTGGCGTCCGGGTTTTCGCGGCGCAGACGGCGGATGCTTTGACGTGCCTGGCGTTCGGCCTCGGTCGTGACGGCACAGGTGTTGATGATGATGGCATCATCAAGTCCGGCATTTTTGGCATGGTCGCGCATCACCTCGGATTCATAGGTGTTAAGGCGACAACCAAATGTGACGACGCGCGGCTCTTTCATGCTCGGACTTCTGCGATCCAAAGTTCGGTTTTGGGAATTATTCCGCCAGCGCAATTCAAAAAGGATGCTGCAAGTGCGGAACGCCCGGCAAGGACATTGATCCTTGCCGGGCGCTGGTTACATACGCTTTTGAACGCTTCAATGCAAGTCCGCGGCCCTCATGGCACGCATGCATCGGGCGCGCAAATCATCGTCGGTCACTGATATCAAAGGTTGGAAAAGGCCGCTTATGCCGCGAAATTGCGGTTGCGGCCTTCTTTCTTGGCCCGGTAAAGCGCGCCGTCGGCCCGGTCAATCAGTTTTGCGCCGCCTTCCTTGGCGACATATTCCGCAACACCAATCGATATGGTCATCTGACCAAACGAGACGCCCGATTGCTTTGCCTTGATTTCACGTTCGGCAATGCGTTTGCTCATATCATTTGCCAGTGACATGGCATCGACCAGCGGCGTCTGCGGCAGCAGAATGGCAAATTCGTCACCGCCATAGCGCGCGACAATATCGCGCCCCTTGATATTGGCCTTCAACATGGACGCAATCAGGACAAGGATTTCGTCGCCAATGCGGTGACCAAAGCGGTCATTGATCGCCTTGAACTGGTCAAGGTCGACAATCATCACACAGAATGGCTCCGGATGTTTTGACGAGTCGTGCTCTGCAACAAGCAGGTTGAGCTGTTCTTCAAAATACATCCGGTTGGAAACGCGCGTCAGGCCGTCGGTATAGGATCGTTGGCGGGTTTCTTCGAGTTCGCGTTGCAGGCGTTCGACGTTGCCAAGATACTGATCAAGGCGCTGATGCAGGCCCTCGACCGTGTGTTGCATCTCGTCGGTCTTTTCGATGATCTCGCTTAGAACCGGGCTGACCTGTTGATGATCCTTAAGTGTCTCAAGAGATCGCGTCAGGAGCGCACCATAATCCTGAAAACCGCTTCGCGCGGTTGTCAGACATTCATCGCTGTTTTCAACAAGCTCGGAAAAATCTTCCATCCCGCGCTGCAGGAAGTCTGCGGCCTGACGGTCAAAGATATAGCGGTAATACAACTGAAGAAGCGTGTCCTCGGCCAAGGGTTCCCCGCTGGCCTGCACAGCATCGATGACGCGCAGGATTTCTGGGTTTTCCTCGGCAAAATAGACAAACCAAACATGATACAGTTCGGGTGTCGGGCGCAGGCCGCGCTCACGCAACGCCTTAAGGGTCGCATCCGCAAAATCCCAATGACGGGAAATCTGTTTTTCCGCTGTGGTCACAACGGGTGCTCCGGGCTTGTTTTCATTCGCAAAGACAATGCGTTATGCGTTTAGTGCATACCGATTTGCCTCAACATACTCCAAATTGCCCTTCGGAGCCAGATATAGGTCGAAATAAACTACCCTAAAGTGGTGGCTTGTTATCGACCTTTAGTTACCTCTGATCATTGTGCCTGCACCGCGTTCGGTGAACAGTTCCAGCAAAACTGCATGTGGTGCGCGACCATCAACGATCACGGCGGCTTCGACCCCGTTTTCAACGGCATCCATGCAGGTTTCGGTTTTGGGAATCATTCCGCCCTGAATGGTGCCATCCGCAATCATTGCATTGATGTGGGCGGTGTCGGCGTCCCGTACAAGGTTCTTGTTCTGATCAAGGATCCCTTTTACGTCGGTCAGCATGTAAAGACGGCTGGCACCAACGGCCTTTGCAATCGCACCGGCAGCCGTATCGGCGTTGATATTATAGGTCTGACCGTCTTCACCAACGCCGATCGGTGAAATGACCGGAATAATGTCGGTGTCGATAAAGCAATCAAGAACGTGCGGATCAACCTTCACCGGTTCGCCGACAAAGCCAAGATCAAGGACCTTCTCGATATTGCTTTCCGGATCACGTTTGGTCCGCGTCAGTTTACGCGCGGTAATCAGGTTGGCATCCTTGCCGCACAGACCAACACCAACGCCGCCTGCGGCATTGATGTTTGATACGATTTCCTTGTTGATCTTGCCGGCCAGAACCATTTCGACAACATCGATGGTCTGCTGATCGGTGACACGCAAGCCATCAACGAATTCCGACTGGATATTAAGCTGCTTGAGCATCTGACCGATCTGCGGTCCGCCACCATGCACAACAATCGGGTTCATGCCGACCTGTTTGAGCAACACCATGTCCTGTGCAAACAAACGCGCCAGTTCCGGATCACCCATGGCATGGCCGCCATATTTGACGACTATTTTCTGCCCGTTAAAGCGGCGCATAAAGGGAAGAGCCTCGGAAAGCACCTGGGCACGTGCCAACATGCGATAGGCGCTGGCTTCCGACTGGTCTTCTTCAGAACGGGTTTGGTCGTTCATGTCACTTCCCCATATTGTCGCTTTATGTGCCTGCCGGGATCAAAGCAGGGTGGATATTTCTGCCCGCAATTCGGCAAGGCCGGTATTCTTCTCGCTTGAAGTCGCAAAAATCTGCGGCAGGGCTGCCGGGTGTTTGATCAACCCGTCGACCACTTCCTTGATGCGTTTTTCAAGCTGTCCCTTTTTTAACTTGTCTGCCTTGGTCAGCACAACCTGATAAGGCACAGCAGCCTCATCAAGCAGCTTCATCATATCCAGATCAGCCTTCTTGAAGCCATGTCTGGAATCAATCAAAACAAACACACGGCGCAGCGTTACACGCCCGCGTAGATATTGTTTGATCAAAGCATGCCAGGTATCAACGATATCCTTGGGTGCCTGGGCAAAGCCATAGCCCGGCAAATCCACGATATAGCACGCACCATCAAGATCGAAATAGTTCAACTGCTGGGTCCGGCCCGGCGTGTTTGACGTGCGCGCAATGTCCTTACGGCCGGTGATCGCGTTGATCAGGCTGGACTTGCCAACGTTTGAACGCCCGGCAAAACAGATTTCTGTTTTGTCTTCCGGCGGCAGTTGTTCAAGCTGTGCGACGCCAAGAACGAAGTTAACCGGGCGGCTAAAAAGCTTCCGCCCGGCTTCGATCACTGAGTCTTCATGCGTCGGTATTGCAGTTGCCGACGGCAGGTTTTCTTGTGTCATCGTCTTTCCTTCCCCGATCTGTCGGGGATGCTCCCCGAAGGGAAGGTCAACCCGTGAAGGGTAGATGGGGATTAAATCCCCATCTTGTACATGATGTAGCGCTGCTGGATGATCGACAGCGTGTTGTTCCATGCCCAGTAGATCACCAGACCTGCCGGGAAGCTTGCCAGCATGAAGGTAAAGATGAACGGCAGGAACATCATGATCTTCGCCTGGGTCGGATCAGCCGGTGCCGGGTTCAGCTTCTGCTGAAGGAACATAGTGATGCCCATGATCAACGGCCAGACACCGATCATCAGCATCTGCGGCGGATCCCACGGGATCAAACCGAACAGGTTGAACAGCGAGGTCGGATCGGGTGCCGACAAATCCTGAATCCAGCCAAAGAACGGCGCATGGCGCATCTCAATGCTGACAAACAGAACTTTATACAGCGCAAAGAAGACCGGGATCTGCACAACAATCGGCAGACAGCCCGAAGCCGGGTTGATCTTCTCACGCTTGTAAAGCGCCATCATTTCCTGCTGCTGACGCTGACGGTCGTCCTTGAACTTCTCGCGCATCTCGGTGATTTGCGGCTGCAGCTTTTTCATCGCACTCATCGATTTGTACGACTTGTTGGCCAGCGGGAACATGATCGCCTTGATGATGACCGTGATGATCAGGATCGAGACGCCAAAGTTGCCAACCAGATGATAGAGATACTGCAGGAACAGGAAGAACGGCTTGGTCAGGAAGTAGAACCAGCCAAAGTCAATCGCGAGATCGAAGTTGGTGATCCCGTAATCCTCGGCATAGGTATCAAGCAGGGTCACTTCCTTGGCACCGGCAAACAGGCGCGTCTCGGCAGCACCTTCGCTACCGGCCGCAATCGTGCGCGGGGCACCAAGGTAATCGGTCTGATACTTGTCGGCGTTTTCGGCAACATGGTGGCTAAAGCGCGTGGTCATTTCCTCGTCCGAGGAAGGTGCCAGCGCAACCAGCCAATATTTGTCGGTAATGCCGAGCCAGCCACCGGTGGTTTTCTGTTCGATTGCACCGTCATCCGCCAGATCGTCATAGTCGATCTCGGTCAACGTACCGTCGATCACGCCAAGCGGACCTTCGTGCAGGATATAGAACCCGGCAGTCTGCGGCTTGTTCTTGCGCGAAATCAGGCCATAGGGATACAGAACGACATCGCCGCCGGTATTGTTGACCACCGACTGGTTGACGGTGAACAGATAGTTCTTGTCAATCGCGATTTCACGTTTGAAGGTCAAGCCTTCACCGTTATCCCAAGTCAGGGTGACCGGGCTGTCTGGTGTCAGCAATTCTTTATCAGCGGTCCACTGGGTGTCGCTGCTTGGCAGCGCCATACCGCTTTTCGCACCGACCCAGCCGAACTCTGCAAAATAGGCATCATTGCTGCCGGTCGGGTTCAGAACGTGGATCAGCGGGCTGTCAGGTTCTTCGGTCTCGCGGTAATCCTGAAGCTGAATGTCGTCGATCACACCACCGACAAGACGAATCGAACCTTCGACGCGCGGGGTATCAATCTTGATTCGTGGCGATTTGGCCAGCGCGTCTTCGCGCTTAACAGCCGGAACAGTAGGTTGACCACCCGGCACGGCCGGACCGGATACCTGCGGCGCGTTGGTTCCGTCCGCATTAAGCTGTTCGCGAACCTGCGCTTCACGAACCTGAGGACCAGGCTCGGGCGCAAAGAAGAATTGCCACCCGATAAGAATCACAACTGCTGATGCAATTGCTACCCACAGGTTACGTTGTTCGTTCATCGCCTCTTTCCGCTTTTTTCAGCCAGCAGGTGCCGACCGCATATTCTATTTACATGACGAAAGCGCCGGGGACCGGTTTTCACCATCCGACGACGCTTTGTTCTGTTCACAGCCACATCCGGGCACGGGATCATAACCATGACCACCCCATGGATGGCAACGCATTATCCGTTTAAATCCCATCCAGCCGCCTTTTAATGCACCATGACGGGCCAATGCTTCGAGCATAAAAGCCGAACAGGTCGGCTGATAACGGCACGACCACCCGATATATGGCGACAAAAACAGCTGATAGCCGCGAACTGCGACTTGAAGAAGACGGGCAAAAAAACCGGGAGCACGCATGAATGTCATTTTCCCGGGCCTCCTGCCTTCGTCGAACCGGCTGACTTGCTGTTGGCGCGTCCTTTTTTCGGACGACGCGCATCAGGCGCAGACGGCTTGGCATCAGGAACCCGACGCAGGGCAAAACGCATATCATCAATCAGCTTGTCAAACGGCCGATCAATGGTCTGCGCACGACCGATCACAACATAATCCCAACCGGGTAATGCGTGTTCGCTCATCAATTGCTCTGCCACAGCACGCAAACGCCGCCGAACGCGATTGCGGACGACGGCCTTTCCCACCTTTTTGGTGACGGTAAACCCGACTCGTACGAGTCGGTCTTCACCGGCGTATTCTGTGTCCGGTTTGATCCCCGGCCGCGGTGCGCCCTGCAGGATCAATCCCTGTGTAACCCATTTCCGGCGGGTGCCCGCAACACGGAGAAACTCCGCCCGCTTTTTAAGGCGTTCCACCGAAACGGTCACGACATTAGGCCGACAGACGCTTGCGGCCCTTGGCGCGGCGTGCGGTCAGCACACGGCGGCCACCGACGGTCGCGCTGCGGGAACGGAAGCCGTGGCGGCGTTTCCGTACGAGTTTGCTTGGCTGGTAGGTGCGCTTCACTGCACTTACTCCGTTCTAAATAAGGTAATCCGATAAAATTCGAGGTCCGCTGTATAGGGCTTCACACCAGAGCTGTCAACTCGTGACAGGGCATTTACCCCCAGAAAACCGGCAATGCCGCCGGGATTTCGTCCCGACGGCATCCGAAATGCGAATTCGTCACCACTCGATACGTTCGACATTGGAGAATGTCAACTCGGAACCGTCAGAAAACACGATTGTTCCCGACGAATCGGTGCTGAGTTCAAGGGAGTGTCCCTTGCTTTTGGTAATCTCACCCTCATCAAGGACAAGGGTCCAGTCGCTCGAGTCGATATTGCTTCCACCGGCCCCGTGCAATTCGATGGTATCGGTGGTCCATCCGTTGGTACCGCCATCCACATGATCATTGCCATCGCCCATGTTGAAGATGAACAGGTCCGACCCACCCCCGCCATAGAGGCTGTCATCGCCAATTCCGCCGATCAGGGTGTCATCCCCCTCACCGCCCAGCAGGATGTCGTTACCAGCCCCACCAAGCAGCATGTCACTGCCTGCACCACCCAGAAGGCGGTCATTGCCGTCACCACCATCAAGGCTGTCGTCACCACCGCCGCCATCAAGCGTATCGTTACCAGCACCGCCAGTGAACGTGTCTTTGCCCCAACCGGCCGTCAGGGTGTCGTCCCCCGCACCGCCGTCAAACACGTTGTCACCGCCATCAGCATTAAGGATATCGTTGCCATCGCCACCATAGAAGGTGTCATCCCCCCAGGCACCATGGATCGAGTCATCGCCACCACCGCCCCAGACGGTGTTGTGGCCGCTTCCGGCATCAATGCTGTCGTTACCGTCACCAGCCGAAATGGTGTCCTTGTCGCTTCCGGTGGTGATGCTGTCATCACCGCTGCCGGTATCGATGGTATTGCGGCCTTCGCCGGCGGTAATGGTATTATTGCCATCACCGGCATCAATCACATCATCGCCCGATCCGGTCATGATGGTGTCATCGCCGATCCCGGATGCGATGGTGTTTTTGCCTTCGCCGACATTTATATAGTTGTCGCCATCCCCGGCACTGATGGTGTCGTTGCCACTCCCGGCGAGGATGCTGTCATCCCCCGATCCGGTCGTGATATCGTTCCGACCTTCGCCTGCACTGACATAGTTATCGCCATCGCCTCCCAGAATGGTGTCATCACCACTTCCGGCATAGAGGCTGTCATTACCGGCACCGGTTTCGATATAGTTGTGGCCTTCGCTGGCATAAACAATGTTGTCACCGGCACTGGACCTGATCGTGTCACGGTCGCTGCCACCTGTAATATAGTCATTACCGGTGCCGCCATCGATGGTGTTGCGGCCTTCGCCACCGTGCAGGGTATCGTTGCCACCACCGCCATAGATCGTATCGTTACCACCATCACCGGTAACACTGTCATCGCCATCCCCGGCATAGATCACGTCATCACCGTTGCCGGCCCAGATCGTGTCGTTCCCGGCATTGGTGCTGATGGTGTCATCCCCATCATTGCCGCCAACCGTGTCGTTCCCGGATCCGGTTTCAATCACGCCATCGTCGTTCGGGTCCCAGATGACTTCATCATCGTCCTGCACGGGATCAAATGTGACTTCAAGAATGGCTGTGGTGGTTGCGGTATCCTCGCCATCGCGTGACTGGACCGAAACGGTCAGTTCAAACGTGCCGGCGTAATCGCTGGCCGCCGAAATACTCAGGCCCGACAGTTGTGCCGATGTCAGCGTCCAGGTGCCGTCGCCATTGTTGGTACCAGCCGACAAGGTCGCACCCTCTGGCACGCCACTGATGGTAACCGTTAAAGTCTCGCTCGCATCCGTGACCGCTGCGTCAATATCAAGCGCAACGGCGGTTCCTTCATCGCCACTTGCATCTTCGACTTCAAGGGTCGGCGTATCCGCCACGCCGGCAACATTCACCGTGATCGTATCACTGACACTGCTGGTATCGCCGCCATCGGACGAGGTCACGGTGACCTCAAGGTCAAACGCGCCGGAATAGTCATCTGGCGGGGTGATTGTCAGGCCTTCAAGGTCGCCAGCACTCAGCGTCCAGGTGCCATCGCCATTGTTGGTGCCTGCCGAAAGGCTCGCCCCGTCTGGCACACCGGACACCGTAATCGTCATGGTTTCGGAGCTGTCACTCAGCCCGGCATCGATGGCAAGCGCGATGTCCGTGTCTTCGTTGCCAGAGATATCGGACACATCAAGGCTTGGCGTATCCGCCACACCGCCAACATCCACTGTAATGGTATCGCTAATCGTCGAGGTATCTGTGCCATCGGTCGAGGTCACAGTGACATCCAGATCGAACGCGCCGGAATAATCCTCTGCCGGTGTCAGTGTCAGCCCTGCAAGGTCTGCCGCTGCCAAACTCCAGGTCCCATCACCGTGATCGGTACCCGCAGACAGGCGCGCACCTTCAGGCACACCCGAAATTGTCACTGACAGCACTTCCGATGCATCGGAAAGCCCGGCCTCGATATCAAGTGCAATATCACTGTCTTCCAAACCCGATGCATCCGACACATCCAGCGTCGGCGTATCCGCAACCCCGGCAACATCCACCGTGATCGTATCACTCGCACTGGCAATATCCTCGCCGTCGGCAGAGGTCGCCGTAACACGCAAATCGAACGACCCGCTGAAATCCTCAGCCGGAGTAACGGTCAAACCATCAAGCTGCTCAGGGTTCAACGTCCAGGAGCCATCACCGTTATCCGTACCAGCCGACAAGGTTGCACCGCCCGGAACGCCAGAGATCGTCACCGTAAGCGTTTCAGAACTGTCCGCAAGACCCACATCAAGATTGAGCGCGATCGCCGAATCTTCATTCCCCGCAGCATTGCTGACATCCAGCGTCGGCGCATCTGCAACGCCAGCCACGTCAACCGTAATAGAACCGGTCGTAGTCGCAACGTCTTCGCCATCCGCAGAGGTCGCCCTCACCCCAAGATCAAACGACCCACTGAAGTTCTCCGGTGGGGTGATCGTCAAACCTGCAAACTGCTCAGAGCTTAGCGTCCACGTGCCGTCACCATTATCAGTACCAGCAGACAAGGCCGCACCATCCGGAACGCCGGAGATCGTAACCGTCAGTGTTTCACTGGAATCGGCAAGACCCACTTCGACATCAAGCGCAATCGCAGAATCTTCGCTGCCAGCAGCATTGCTGACGTCCAGCGTCGGTGCATCGGCAACACCAGTCACGTCAACCGTGATCGAACCGGTCGTGGTCGCGACGTCTTCGCCATCCGCAGAAGTTGCCGTCACGCCGAGGTCGAAAGAACCGCTGAAGTTTTCAGGCGGGGTGATCGTCAAACCATCAAGCTGCTCTGAGCTTAACGTCCAGCTGCCGTCACCATTATCCTTGCCCGCCGACAAGCTTGCACCTTCCGGAACGCCGGAGATGGTGACAGTTAGTGATTCACTTGAGTCGCGACCAGCATCAATATCCAGCGTAATAGCATTATCTTCGTTGCCCGAAGCATCCGAGACATCCAGCGTCGGCGCATCCGCAATACCGCTCACATCCACCGTGATCGAACCAGTCGTGGTTGCGACGTCTTCGCCATCGGCAGAGGTTGCCGTCACGCCAAGTTCAAACGATCCGCTAAAGTCCTCAGGCGGCGTGATCGTCAAACCTGCAAGCTGGTTAGCGTTCAACGACCAGGTGCCGTCACCATTATCCGTGCCAGCCGACAAGGCGGAACCTTCTGGAACGCCACTGATGGTCACGGTCAGTGATTCACTTGAATCCGCAAGGCCAGCATCGATATCGAGGGTGATCGCACTATCTTCAGAGCCGCTTGCATTTGCGACATCAAGCGTCGGCGCATCGGCAACACCGGCAACGTCAACCATGACGGTGTCGGTAACCGATGCGATATCAATTCCGTCCTGCGTGCTGGCGGTAATTTCAAGATCGAAACTGCCACTGAAATCGGACGGTGGCGTAACGCTGAGACCTTCGAGTTGATCACCGCTCAGAGTCCAGGTGCCGTCACCATTGTCTGTTCCTGCCGACAGCGTCGCGCCTTCTGGCACACCGCTAATCGTTATGGTCAGCGTTTCACTCGAATCCGCTAAACCAGCGTCAATGTTCAAGACAATGGCGCTGTCTTCATTGCCGCTGGCGTCAGAAACATCCAACGTCGGATCATCTGCAACACCAGTGACGTCAACCGTGATCGAACCGGTCGTGGTCGCTACGTCTTCGCCGTCAGCCGACGTTGCCGTCACGCCAAGATCAAATGATCCGCTGAAATCCTCAGGCGGCGTGATGGTCAGATCTGCAAGCTGCTCAGAGCTCAGCGTCCAAGTGCCGTCACCATTATCGACACCTGCCGACAATGTTGCGCCATCCGGAACGCCGGAGATCATAATTGTCAGGGTTTCGCTGGAATCTGTAAGGCCAGCATCGATATCAAGTGTGATGGCATTGTCTTCGTTTCCGGAAGCATCAGACAAATTCAGTGTCGGTGCATCGGCAACGCCCGCAACATCAACGGTGATGCTGCCGGTCGTTGTTGCAACATCCGATCCATCTGCCGCAGTCGCCGTCACACCAAGATAGAACGAGCCGCTGAAGTCTTCTGGTGGCGTAATGGTCAGACCTGAAAGCTGCTCAGAACTCAACGTCCATGTACCGTCGCCATTATCAGTGCCAGCCGACAAGGCTGCACCGCCCGGAACGCCTGAGATCGTGACCGTGAGAGTTTCTGAGCTATCGCCAAGCCCGGCATCGATGTCCAGTGCAATTGAATTGTCTTCGTTGCCGGAAGCATCAGACAGATCCAGCGTCGGTGCATCCGCGACACTGGCCACATCCACCGTGATCGAACCGGTCGTGGTCGCAACGTCTTCGCCATCCGCAGAAGTTGCCGTCACCCCAAGATCAAACGACCCACTAAAGTTCTCAGGTGGGATAATGGTCAAACCTGCAAGCTGCTCAGAGCTTAGCGTCCAGCTGCCGTCACCATTATCCGTGCCAGCCGACAAGGCAGCACCATCCGGGACGCCGGAGATCGTTACCGTGAGCGTTTCTGAGCTATCGGCAAGCCCGGCATCGATATTAAGTGCAATGGCGGAGTCTTCAGATCCGCTTGCATCGCTGACGTCGAGCGTCGGCGCATCCGCAACGCCAGCCACATCAACCGTGATGCTATCGGTCGTAGTCGCAACGTCAGATCCATCTGCCGATGTCGCCGTCACGCCAAGATCAAATGATCCGCTGAAGTCCTCAGGCGGCGTGATCGTCAGGCCTTCAAGTTGCTCTGAGCTCAGCGACCATGTGCCATCGCCATTATTCGCACCAGCCGACAGTGTGGCGCCATCCGGAACACCAGAGATGGTGACCGTCAGGGCTTCGGAACTGTCCGTCAAACCTGCGTCGATATTCAGTGCTATGGCATTGTCTTCGTTTCCAGATGCATCCGACACATCCAGTGTCGGCGCATCTGCGACACCGGTAACCTCTACGGTAATTGTGCTATTGCCACCACTGGAACCACGCGTCAGACGGATCGGATCGGCGGTAGAGGCGACAGAATCTCCGTCTCTTGATTGCGCAACCACCTTAAGATCAAACGAACCGCTGTAGTTTTCCGGTGGTGTGATCGTCAATCCGGACAGGTCATCGGCATCAAGTGTCCAGGTACCATCACCATTGTCTGTGCCAGCAGACAATTCCGCACCATCGGGCACACCACTGACGATGACACTCAGCACCTCACTGGGATCCGTCATCGCGGCATCAATATCAAGGGCAATTGCAGTATCCTCAAGGCCTTGCGCATCAGAAACGTCAAGCGTCGGTCGGTCTGCAACACCTTCGACATCAACAGTAATGGTCTCACTGCTGGTGGCGATATCAGATCCGTCGGCAGATTGCGCCGTTACCTCAAGATCAAACGAGCCGCTATAGTTTTGTGGTGCCCGAACTCTCAGGCCATCAAGTTGATCCGGGTTTAGCGTCCAGGAGCCATAACCGTTATTCGTACCAGCGGTCAGGGTTGCTCCGTCTGGAACGCCAGAGATTGTCACAGACAGAATTTCACTCGAGTCCGCAAGGCCTGCATCGATATCAAGCGCAATGGGCCGGTCTTCGTAACCCGATGCATCCGACACATCCAATGTCGGCGCATCGGCAACGCCCGCAACATCAACGGTGATGCTGCCGGTCGTCGTCGCGACATCGGAACCATCTTCTGAAGTTGCGGTTACGCCAAGATCGAACGAACCACTGAAGTCCTCGGGCGGGGTGATTGTGAGACCTGCCAGCTGATCCGAATTCAACGTCCAAGTCCCGTCACCGTTGTCGGCACCAGCCGACAAGGTCGCGCCGTCCGGAACTCCGGAGATGGTAACTGTCAGAGTCTCGTTGGCATCCGTCAGCCCAGCATCGATGTCCAGTGCAATGTCATTATCTTCGTTGCCCGCCGCATCAGAAATATCCAGCGTTGGGACATCCGCGACACCAGCAACATCAACCGTGATACTGCCAGTGGTCGTGGCAACATCAGAGCCATCAGCAGACGTCGCCGTCACACCAAGGTCAAATGATCCACTGAAATCCTCAGGCGGGGTGATCGTCAAACCTGCAAGCTGCTCGGAGCTTAGCGTCCAGGAGCCATCACCGTTGTCGGTCCCGACAGACAGAGATGCACCTTCCGGAACGCCAGAGATGGTGACCGTCACGGTCTCGGAACTGTCCGTCAGACCTGCGTCGATAATCAGTGCAATGGCATTGTCTTCATTGCCGCTGGCGTCGGAAACATCCAGCGTCGGCGCATCCGCAACACCAGTCACGTCAACCGTAATAGAACCGGTCGTCGTCGCAACATTCGAACCATCCGCAGACGTTGCCGTAACGCCAAGATCAAACGAGCCGCTGAAGTCATCCGGCGGTGTGATTGTCAGACCGTCAAGCTGGCCAGAATTCAGCGTCCAGGTGCCATCCCCGTTGTCGGTACCAGCCGACAAGGTCCCGCCGTTCGGAACGCCACTAATTGTAACTGTGAGTGTCTCGGAGCTGTCAGTCAGGCCCGCATCAATTTTAAGCGCGATGGCGCTGTCTTCATTCCCGCTTGCGTTTGAGACATCCAGAGCCGGTGCATCCGCAACACCGTCAACATCCACCTTGATGCTACCAGTTGTCGTAGCAACATCTGATCCATCGGCAGAGGTTGCGGTCACGCCGAGATCGAAAGAACCACTAAAGTCTTCCGCTGGCGTGATCGTCAGCCCTTCAAGTTGCTCAGAGCTCAGCGTCCAGGTGCCGTCACCATTGTCGGCTCCGGCCGACAAGGTAGCTCCATCCGGAACGCCGGAGATCGTAATTGTCAGGGTTTCACTGGAATCTGTAAGGCCAGCATCGATATCAAGTGCGATGGCATTGTCTTCGTTTCCGGAAGCATCAGACAAATCCAGCGTCCGTGCATCGGCAACGCCCGCAACATCAACGGT
>NZ_JPVZ01000011.1 GCF_001662875.1 Thalassospira tepidiphila MCCC 1A03514
TAACGTGCGGTTTTGTACGCTCAAACTTTTCCTTGGCCATTGCCCTCAGATCCTATTATCCGAACCAAAAAAACACGTAGTAACCCACCGCACGAGCCGACGGGTTGCATCATAAGAATATTGGAGCGGGTGAAGGGAATCGAACCCTCGTCGTAAGCTTGGAAGGCTTCTGCTCTACCATTGAGCTACACCCGCATATTTATGCTGCGAGCTCTCGCGAGGGCGAGAGAGTGGTGGAGGGGGCAGGATTCGAACCTGCGTAGACTAAGTCGGCGGATTTACAGTCCGCTGCATTTGACCGCTCTGCCACCCCTCCATCAGGGTCGTAACGCCATCCGGGTTTGACCCCGGCCTCGTTGCGGCGAGGGAGGGAATACGGCGAAGGCACCTACCCTGTCAACAGCAAAAAAAGCACGAAATCGTATTTCCTTTCCTATATGTTCGCCAAGTTTCGCCGATCAAACGAAGCAAACTGCATTCAGTCCCCTACGGCCCGGAGGTTTCCGCCATATGTCGCGTCGCAATAAATCCCGTTCAGGAAATCGTCATCAAGGTGACGGGGCACCCGATGCCCTCCCGCAAGGCGATGAAAACCGTGAAGGCAATTCGCGCCGCGGACGAAAACGCGGCCGTGACGGTGGTGGATCGGGTGGCAATTCGCGCCTGATTCTATTTGGGCGTCACCCGGTAATGATGGCAATTGCCAATCCGCAGCGCACGATTCACAAAATCTGGGCCACCGAAAACACCCGTGATGAAGTCATGGCCGCCCTTGCCGATGCCGAGCGCGATGACATCGCGGTAGATTCGGCCGGACGCACCGACCTTGATGAAATGCTGCCGCCGGGCACCGTGCATCAGGGCATGGCCATGCATTGCGCCCCCCTGCCCCAGCTTTCCGTCGAAGAACTGATTGCCGATCACCGCGATTCTGAACAATGCACGGTTCTGATCCTTGATCAGGTGACAGACCCGCATAACGTTGGCGCGATCCTGCGCAGTGCGGCGGCCTTTGGCGCATCTGCCGTTATCGTGCCCGACCGACATGCACCGCCCGAAACCGGCGTGCTTGCCAAATCGGCCAGCGGTGCGCTTGAAACCGTTCCCTATATCCATGCCGGCAACCTGAACCAGACGCTTGATAAGCTTAAGGGCGCGCATTTCTGGCTGGCAGGTATGGATGGCTATGCAGAACAGACACTGGCCGAAGCCAAACTGCATGGCCGTGTCGGGATTGTCATGGGATCAGAGGGTGAAGGCCTGCGCCGTCTGACGCGTGAAAGCTGCGACTTCCTGGTCAAGCTTCCGATGTCGGATCGCATCGAAAGCCTTAATGTTTCAAACGCAGCCGCCGTCGCGCTTTACGAGCTGTATCGCAAGTAGGCAACAGCCCACGAACACGTGCGTTTGAGGGGTTTTCACGGGATGTAAATTTCCGTGCTTCAAACTCTTGCAATCATCAGCGGCCCGGATTATGTTCGCGCCGCTCACGCCGGCATAGCTATAATTGGTAGAGCAGCTGATTTGTAATCAGAAGGTTGGGAGTTCGAGTCTCTCTGCCGGCACCAGAAATAATCCGCAAACACCCGCCAATGCGCAGATATTCTGCACTTCTGGCGGGTTTTGTTTTTCTGGCATTCGTAAAAATCCGCCAAAATTCGCTTGAAATTGATTCCCTTTTACGAACGAATTACGAATTCGCAGAGAGGGAGTCGGGGTATGGCGACCATCCGAAAGCTTGCCAACGGGAAGTGGCAGGCCCAAGTCGCGCGCCAAGGGGTGCGCCGGTCAAAGACGTTTGATAGAAAGGTCGACGCCAAGGATTGGGCAACGATTGAGGAACGCAATATCATCGAAGGCAGGGGTGTAGAGGCGTCAGAGCGCTCCTTTGCAGATATCCTGAAAAGATATGCCCGTGAGGTTTCGCCGTCGAAGCGTGGCGGCCGATGGGAAATGATCAGGATCGAGAAGTTCTGCCGCGACCCTATCGCCAACACGCTGCTTGATGATCTGACACCGGAAGAAATGGGCCGATGGCGCGACAAACGCTTGCGTGAGGTCAAGCCCGGTACTGTTATCCGAGAATTGAACCTGATGTCTGCGGCACTGACCACGGCACGGCGGGAATGGAAGTGGATCAAAGAGAACCCGATATCTGATATCAGAAAACCGGGCGGCACTCAGGGCCGTGATCGCCTGATCAGTGAACAGGAAATCGAGATCATCACATCGCTTGCCGGCGAAGATTACACCAAAATACCTGGGCGGGTTGGGCTGGCGTTTCTGTTTGCCATCGAAACCGCTATGCGTGCCGGAGAGATCTGCGGGCTCCATCAAGGCGACATCAACACAAAAACCCGTGTCGCCACGCTGCGCGAAACCAAGAACGGTACTTCACGCAAGGTTCCGCTATCCAGTCGTGCAATGGAAATTCTCGAAGCCCTGAACAGCTTGCCCCCGACTAATGGGCCAATCTTCCGGCTTACATCGCGACAACTGGATTCGAATTATCGCATTATCCGGAACAAGTCCGGCATTCAGGATCTGGTGTTTCATGACACCCGGCATGAAGCAATCACCAGACTTGCCAAGAAACTCGATGTCCTGTCGCTGGCCCGAATGGTTGGGCATAACGACATCAAACAATTGATGACATATTACAATGAGACGGCAGAGGATTTGGCGAAGCGGCTTGATTAGCGGTTATGTTTATTTGCGTGAACCGGAAAACACGGACTTGATGCCTGTCATCACCTTGTTGATCGCACCTGAAACAACTTGCTTCGGCCCGCCTGCCTTGCCTGCTTCGCGCAAGGTCATGTAGGTGATCACGATATAGGCACTGTATTCCACGATCTGGGAATACATCTGGACATAAACACTGCCGCCATCGCCAAAGAACTTGCCCGCGACCAGTTCGAATTGAACCGGCGCGGCCGCTTCGCCGAAGACCGCCCAGATACCGGCAATGAAGGTGTTGATCACGGCAAGGGCGATATCGACGGCAAAGACTGACATCACCGGCCAGACCATGGCGCGGGTCAACTGGCGCACCACCCAAGGCCGCGTTGTCATCCGCATTATAGCAACCTCTGTTGCTGCTTCCGGCGTCAGAACGGCAAGTGTTTCAGCATCGACCCGTCCGCCTTGGATTTCGAGGCGTTCGTTCTGGGCGCGATACATCTCGATTTCTTTTGTCATCCGCTCGGCGAATGCCTCCTGCTGTTCCGGAGGCAGGCTTTCAACAGCGCTTTGCAGTGCTGCCGGGGTGTCCGGGGCGGCATTGCCCGTGACTTCGTTATAGACCTGCTTCCCGGCATCAAACAGTTCTGTGGCGCCAGAGATGGCGGTAAAGATACCGGGCAGCATGGCAAGCAATGGGAAGACCATATCAATAACTCCACAGTGCCGGTGACGGGAAACCGTGCTGCTCGGCCATGTCGAGATGAAGGAAGCGACCGCTGCCTTTCTGCGACACTCCGATACGGCGGATACCGTGTTTGTAGGCAAGGAAAATAATACGCATGGCATCGCCGCCGCTGACCGCGATATCAGCGGCACAGCCATAGGTATGCGCGCCGGGGTTAGATTTGCCGCGCTCGGCTGAATGAGTCGGGTCGCGATAACCGGAACTGATCGTCATCGGCTTGCCAAACTCGGTGCGGATCGCCTGCAGGACATCAACGAACCGCTTCTGCATGTGGTTCTTGCCGGTTTCCTTGCAGTCAAACTCGGTCTTGGTGAAATTCGGGTAGTCGTTCCAGTTAATCATTGCGCCGCTCCTTTGTCTTGGCGGCGATTGTTCCGCCATTTGTAGTACATCTGCATCAGGAGCCACATGATCGTAAGCGCACCGATGACCAGCTTCATCGCAGGTTCCCAGTTCGTGAATTGCGCGAAGAAACCACCGGCACCCCCGACCGCTGGCGCGGCCGCTTTGATTTTGTCGATCATGCTGCTCCCCATTGCTGCTCGCATAAAAAAAGCCGCTCTATGCGGCCGGTCCTTTGAGTTTGTCTTCGAGATATTCCCATGCCTCGCCAGAAGCGACGAGGCAGCTTGGTCCGGATGGATACGTAAACAGGATCGTCCATGTCTGCCCGTCTGGGGCTTTAAGAACCTCGATCACACCGCCGTTTGATGTGACACCGACCGCAACAGGTTCTTCGCTGTATTTGGCCCGGAGACTGTCGATCACCTTCTGGCGATCCCCGCAGACCGGTGATGCCTCGGCCCCAGATGTGAGGGGCCAAGGCAATAAAAAAAGGACCGCGGCAACAGCGATCCCGTACCAACGGACAATCGTTTTCATGGCGTCACTCTTTCTTTGGTTTGGGGATGTCGCGCTTGACTGCCAGAACCTTGTTCAGGACGCGGTCGGTATCGGCAGGCAAGTCCACGCCGTTAAGGCGCTGCTGGTTGATGAACTTCCAGATCGCGTCGAGCTGCTCACCATTTGGCGGGTAGGCAAGACGACGCTGCTTTTTTACGCTCATTGTCATGGTTATTCCTCAGTATCCGGGAACCGCAACGTACTGCTTGATACGCTGAGATTTTGTGTTGGCTGTTACACACTTCATTACGAACTGGTCACCTGTCTGGGCTTCGACATTCGCCGTCGCCTTGATCAGCGTGTCGTCATCTCCATAAGCCCCCAAAACCGAGATAGTTGCCGCTGAAAAAGTCACGCCGTTATCGATGCTAAAAGAGATTACGCGGTCTGTTCCGTTGGTCACCGGGTCAATGTCCTCGACGCGGAACATGGCTGTGATATCGGATGGGTTAGCGGTTTCCAGTGTTGCCGCTGCGGATTGCAGCGTCATATCGCTAACAGACTGGACGCTTACTCCTGTAACGCCATAGGTCTTGCCTGTATCTGCGGTATATCCGGTGGCATCGACAGTTGAGGCTTCGTCACCAGTTTTATAATAAGCGTTCCAGTTCGCTGACGGTGACCCAAACTGGATATCACCAGCAGAAATATAAAAAGCTACGATCAGATCATCAGTGCCTTCGAAATCTAGCGAAGAAAAGTCAGAAGTAGCCGTCGCGCCAGCACTAATGACAGCGCTTCCAGATTCGCTAAAAAGAAGCTGCACAGGTGTCGAAGCAAAGTCGAATGCGTCTCCTGATGCTGCCGCAATGCCGATATATGCTGAGCCAATTGTCAGGCCAGCTGAGCTGCTCGCCTTGAAAGTTACCGAAACTGACTGACCGCCCGACGAAATTGCAGCAGCAGCGATGCGCTGCCGAACTGTTCTACCCGTGTTTCCAGAGCTGTTTGTTGATGCTGCTGCGGATGCGATTACGGTCTCTGCTGCATTAGAATAATAGTCTCCTGTAGCGTCATAAGTCGCGTTGGTAGAAACAGAAAGGGTATCTGAGATGAAGTTGTCGCTGATGATGCCGCCATACACTCCACCTGGATCACTGATTGCGATATCCGATTTGATGTATGAGATTAGCGCAGTGTCTCTTGCTGTGTTGTCGCGTACGTTGATCAGGTTTGTTGCGTCGAGTTCTGGCAACATTGCGTTTTGGTCCAGCGCAACGATGTTGTTTGCCGATGTCCCGACAGGCAACCCGATCAGCGCCTTGTCGGTTGTAACCCACTCATCACCGGCGTCGTTGACCGTGAAATCAAGGCACAGGTAATCGCTGGCAAGTACGATGCTGGATGCACCGTTGATAAGAGCGGAATCCGCCGCTGAAATCGTCAGATCACCACTGCCTGCTGTGCGGCAAATGCCGATATTGTACCCCGCTGCCAAACCGGAAAGCGCGGGCAGCGTCACTGCGGCATCAGACGCATTGTTGTAAGTGAACAGCGTCAGGCTTTCGCCAGTGCCTGGCATGAACGCGCCGGTTTTCTGTTCCCCGCTGGTGTAGGGATAAGTTGCGGCTGCAACGGCACGGTCGGCCTGAGCCTCGGCCTGATCGACATACGATTGGGATGCTGCGGCACCCTTAACCATCGTGATATTTTCACCAGTTGCATCGAACCCAACCAATGCATCTGCACGGATGCTTTTATGCGGCAGGGTGACCGCCTCGCTGTCCGTCACATGCAGGCGCAGCGTGCGGTTGATCTCGCTCTGCTGGCGCTGGTTCTCAATCGTCTTGCGATCAAGGCCATCCTCAACTGATTTCGGATAAATATCGTTGCCATCAAATTCTTGCGGCTGGGAAATCGGGGCCTTGTTATCGACACTGACAACAGAACCGGCAGGCGGAGCCGACGCGAATGTTACTGTGCCACCCGCCGGATCGCCAATGCCGGTCGAGCTGACGATTTCAAGCGTGGTGTCCTCACCCGTCGCAACGATTGTTTGCGTGACATCAAGGTCTGCCACGTCCTGAATTTTGAAGTTGTACGGAAACGTAACCGTCGAACCATCCCCTGCGGTCGTGGTCGGCGGAAGCTGGTTTTCTACCGTCATGGCATTATCCCAATAAAAAACCCGCCATGTGGCGGGTGAAGTTGTCAGGTGATGGTTGAATTACCGGGCGACACCCAGTTGGTTGTTGATGCCGCGTTCGGCCTCATCAAGAAGCCATCGCATGTAAAACAGGTTTTGATAGGGAAGAAGGCGACGCATCGCCGAGGTATCGCTTTCGCGCCAATCCCCGGCACTCATTGCGCCAATGGCTTGTGCCGCATCACTGATCGCGCCACTGGTCGGGCCGATCAGAGCCCCGATTACGTTCCGGCTGGCATAGCGTGACATGATAGGCCCGCCGGTCAGTGCCGACACCCCGACCCGGCCACGGGTCAGTTTTTCGGCAAGGTTGTTGACCTCAAAGAACCAGCCAAGCGAACCGGATCGATCAACACCTTCGGCAATCCATGTTCCGGGGTTATCGGTCGGCTCATATCCCGCGGCCTTGGCCTTGAGGTAATAGCTCAGCATGCCAAGCCCCACCATCATCGACATACCAGACAGAAACGCCGCGTCACGCTGTTGCAGGCCAGCAAGAAACACACGTTGCGTCGAGGCAATCGAGAACGACTTGAACTGCCCGATGACAGCGCCAAGTTCGGTCGACATCCAAAGTGGCTTGTCCTGCCCCGGTGTTACAATGGTGCGATCCACGTCCTTGACGATCATGGCCCGGAAGGCCTGAACCGCTTTTCGGTCGGTCCAGTTCGCGGTATTGGCAAGCTTGACGCCATCGACGTTATCGCCATGCGCCGCAAACTCTGACGCGATCCGGCGTGCCATGTCTTCATCAATCCCGGCGCGGGCCAGATTTTCGACGGTGGCGGTATCGGCGATGCCCTTGGTCCATTTGTCCACACCATCAAGGGCGCGCGACATGGTGACAACCCCGGCGAACTGCTTCACCGCCGCGTTCCATGGTGCCATCAGCGACACCACCCCGAACCGGTCAGCGGCATAGCGAATCCCGCGTTCGAACTTGCTATGCCGGCCAAAATCATCAGCAACATCGGCAATCGCCATCGACCGGCTATCAAGCACCATGTCAAGTGCCGTGCCTGCCTGGCGGACTTCATCACCGGCCAGGCGAAACGCCTTGAAGTTCTTTACCATCGGGCCAAGACCGTCCCCCATGACACGGCCCAAGCCATGCACCATGACAGGGCGGGCAATATCCGGGATGGCGGAAAGTGTCATGCCGCCCAACAGGCGGAGGTAATTCAGCGACCGCACCACGCGACCGACACGCACCAGAACACTGTTCGGGTCACGCGGCAGGGCAAAGGTGCCCCGCAACCGGTCACGGATTGCGGCAATGTCACGGATATCAGCGTCACGGGCCTTTGACAGTTTGGTACGTTCCGCGTCGGTCTTGGCCGTTGCAATCTTGTTGGCATAGTCGCGGCGGATCTCACCCAGCGGGGCTTCCATTTCCGCGCTTTCAAACCTTCTGGTCAATGCAACGTCGGCGGACATGGTGCGGGTATAGATCCGGCCCACGACGTTGATGTCACTTTCGAGAAATTCCTCGATCATTTCATCTGGGATCATGAAGACACGACCCTTGAGCGGCCCGCGGACCTCCCGCTTTGCCCGGCTTTGAGGGATCGGGTTGCTGTCACGCGAAAGATAGGCGTCATAGGGCAACCGGCCATCAGGCGTGCCAAGCACGCGGTCAACAATCTCGTCGGCCAGATCAAAGATTTCTGCGTCTTCCCAACCTTCCTTGCTTTGCTGGGCCTTAAGCCAACGGGCAACGATGGTGGTAAATTCGCCGCGACGGGCCGAAATCTTTTCGCTGTTATAGACGCGGTTCAAATACCCGGCTGCGGTTTCGACATCAACGCCATCGGGCAAAAGGCCAAGATCAATCGCGTCCTTTTTCAGCGGGTCAAAGACCTTGTCGCGCCATACCTTCGCGGCCTGCTGTACTTCCGGAATATCGTGACGATCACCGCGACGCATGGCGCGCCCGATTTCCTCGTTAAACCGGACACGATCCAGCATTCCGTCGCTGCGCCCGACAAGATCAGACGCACCGATCCGGGTCAGATCACCGGGGCGACGGTTGCGGCCACGGCGATATTTGACAAACAGGTCATCGGTTTCACGCACCGCGTTATAAAGCCCGGCCTGCGACATCTTGATTTCTGTCTCGGCCGCCAATGGCGTTGCAGTACCGAGTGCGTTCTTTTCATAGGTCAGCGGTGTTTCGGCCAATTCCTGAACAACGCGGCGGGTCGTGATGCTTTGCGACGTGGCGGCGCGCAACATCGGGTCCTGGAACCGCACGGCACGCTCCATGCCAAGGGCAGATTTCAGCTTTTCCTCGGCATTGTTGCGGCTCGACGCGGCGGCACCGACTGAGCCGCCCTGCCCGGTCGCTGGTCGCTGCACGTCTGGCAAGTCGTCGCTGGTCAGAACCGTTTCACCGGCATCAGCGGCCAGTTCATCGGCCTTGATTTCGACGGTATGCGGGCGGATCGGGTCAACATCGGCATAGCCTGGCACGGTCAGATCGCTATCAATGGCGCGCGAAATGTCGGCAGACTTCGCCGCAAATTCCGCCGCCGTCGCTGCGGTTCCCGTTACAAGATCACGTCGCGCCGTTTGTACCTCTGCCGCTTCGGCCCGCGTCGGGGAAAGATCGCCGTCACCGATAGAAACCTCAAGGACCTGCGACCCATCGTCGCTTTGTGACAAGGCGTACCGCACGGCACGGACTTCACCGGTATCTGGCGCGGCGCGTTCCACTGTCCAAGTCAGATCGCCGTTATCGGCACGTTGCGGCGCATAGTCGCGCATGGCGGCTGGCGCACCAGTCACGTCATCCGAAACAATCCTTGCCTCGTCATTGGTCCAGCGCACCAAAACCGGACCGCCATCGGTCGCGATATCAATCTCGCCGCGCGGTGCTGTGATCTGCTCATCGATCTGGCGGGCAACAACGCCATCACCTTCGCGCGACAGAACCGTTTCAAGCCTTGCCGCCGCTTCGATATCGGCTGTGTCGCGGGCCGCAGTTCGGGTCGGCGCTGCATCTGGTACGACATTATCAACGCTGCGACGAAACGAACCGGCTGCACCGCCAAGAATGCCTGACAGGAACGTCGCAACCGCGATGTTTGATGCCGCCTCGCCAATGCTGCGCGTTTCTTGGGCGTTATAAAGAATGGTTTCCGCCGCGGTCGAGCCAAGAAAACCGGCACGCGCCGTGGAAAGTCCGCCTTTGAGGATCGATCCACCCATAGAATAGGCGCGATAGGCCTGCCCGCCGACCGGGACAAGGTTGATCGGGTCAAAGATACCTGCACCAAAACTTGCCGCCATCCCCGGAAGTCCGGCGGCAGCCACGGTTTCACGGTCCTTGCGTTCGCGATCAATGATGCGCTTTACCCGGGCCACTTCCTCGGCGCTGTTGGCAAAGGCAAAGCTTTCGGAAAAGTCCTCATATCCGGCGATGTCGCCGAACGGGTCGAATGCTTCATCAATGACCAGGCGGTGCCGTTCGTCGCGCTGCGGCTTGAAACGGTCCTGAACAGATGCGCCGATGGTGTTTTCGAGGCGAAACGCCGCCGGGACCGTTTCACGGAAGAAATCCGGGGTATCGGGCGCAACCGCTTCTGGGATTGTCCCGATCTGGCCCGCCGCAGTGTTTCTGGTTTCAAACAGGGTCATGACTTACTCGTTCAAATCCGGCGCAATATTGCTGTCCGGTCCTTCGCCAAAGAAGGGTGCCGGTTCGATGGCCTCACCCGTTTCAGGGTCGCGCGGCCGCCATGTGCTATCGCTAAAGGCATTGCCCCAGTCGAACTTGCCGATGGTGATCAGCGATCCGGCATCCTCGCCATTGATCTTGATCGGCACATCGACAACAGCGTCACGGTCGCGTTTCTCGCGGCCTTCCTCAATTCTGGCCTTGCGCCATTCCTCGGCGGCCTTGGCGCTATCTGGTGCCCAGCGCACGTCAAGCGGCACCAGCGCGCCGTTATCGTCCTGCAGCAACACTTGATAGGTCGGGGCCTGCACGCTGGCCTGACGGGCTGTCATGTTGTCGCTATGGATAAACACCCGGCCGTCAAGATCGTCTGCCGCTGATCCGGTGAAATCGGCCACATCCGCAACCAACTGCTGCTGCATCCAGCCATTGTCATCGTTGAATGCATAAAACGCCTCTGGCGGGTACTTGATCAGGCGCTTGCCGCCATCAGCTTCGGTCTGCCCCCAGATTTTGGCGGCCTGTTTCAGGGCATAGTCGCGCGCAACGTCCTCGTCGCCGGTCAACTGATACTGACGCAGGAATACGCCATTCACGTCGCGCTCAAGCTCAGCCACCAGATGATCGGGAACATCGGCCTGCCAGTTCAGAACAGTGTCAAATGAATCAGCTACAGCATCCGCCGTAATAGGATCGATATCGCCAAACGCTTCCTTGCGCGCCTTCATCATGGCTGAGTTGTTCGGATCAACAATCTGGCTGGTGCGTTCCACAGCATCAGTTACCGACTGACCAGACGCGACCATTGAATTGATCAGCTCGCTGCGTGCCATATCCACATCGGTCAGACCGGAAGTGGATTGCAGGAGACCAGGCGCAAGTTCTTCGACCTTGCCGATAAAGGCTGCCGTCTCGGCCTGCTGTTCCGCAGGCGCGAACTTGGATGTTCTGATCATGGTTTTGATGGCGTCTGGCACCACCTTCACCCCGCCAACAAATTCCGCCAGCGTTTCGGTACGATCATTCGGGCTCATTTCGGCAAGTTGCGGCGTCATCTGATCAAAGAACAGGTTTACCGCGTCGCGATGCTCCTTGTTGCGGTCATCCAGAATAACCGCCCCGCCATAGGCCGCACCGACAAGGGCCGCGGCGTCCGTGATTTTCCGCTGTTCATCGGCTGCGGCCTGTTGTGCCTTGATCAATGCAGCCTCGGCACGATCAACGCCTTCCAGCATGCCGTTGCGCTGATCTGCGGTCAGGGCCGACGTGACCTTGATTTCGCCCTTATCGTTCAGAAGCGCGCGCGCCTCGGAGAACCGGCCCTGATTGACATAGCCCTGAACCGACGTTTCGATCAGAACCGGGGCCTGCGCCATGGCAGACTTGCGGACTCGGTCTTCGCCCAGCACATCGACATAGGTGCCGTATTTATCGCGGAGGTCTTCAAGGCTTGTTTTCAGGGTGTCTGGCGCGTCAAGCAGCCGGTTGCTGATGATGTTGACCTCGCCGGTCAGCGTGGTGTTCACGTCATCAATCTTGGCCTTCGAGTTGGCCGAACCGATCCCGACCCGCGCCGTTGCAACCCGTTTGGTGCCAAGGGCCTGTTCGCGATAATAATCCCGTTCAGCGCCCTGAAAACCATAGGCATCAAGTTGCGCGTCAAGCGTGGTGTTGACCCGTTCTTGCCACAGGTTCACGGCTTCCTCGGTCGAAAGCTGCGCAAAGCCTTCCTGACCCTGAATTTCATCATAGGCCCGCAACGCCTCGTCTTCGACGCTGCGCTGGAGCTTGATCAGGTTGGTTTTCTGGGTAAGTTCCTGCTGCTTCTGCTGCTTTTCAACAAACGGCTGATAGGCACGCTGTGCGCCAGCCATCAGATCACCGGCACCGCGCAGGATGGTTTGCGTATCGTCGTAGCCTGCCCCGATGCGTGACGGTGCGATATTCGGGTTAGAGCTGTAAAACTGCGGAATGTTGTTTGCCATCAGTTAAAGAACCCCAGTTCGCGCCACGTCTTGTACCCGCCCAGAAGCGACCCTGCCCCGGAAAGGCTGTTGCCGATCGCTGTGGCGCGACCGCTTTTACGGGCCTGATTGGCGGACTGGTTGCCGTAATAAAGGATGTCGGCAACGTCCTGTTCCGCCAAGGCGTCTGTTTCGTCCAGAATATCTTTTGCCGTGCCTTCAAGCGTGACGCCCGCCGCCGAAAAACGGGCGCGTTGATTGGCTTTGAGACGCTGCGCGTCACGTCGTGTTGCCGCAGCCTGTCGGTTGGCTTGTTCATTGATAAGGGAAGATTGGCGTTTCGAGGATTGGATGGCCTCATAGGCCGAATACGCCGATGCTGCTGCGCCAAGGGCTGGTGCCGCCGCATTGGCCCATTTCAAAATGCTTTCAAACATTACTGGCCCGTTTCAATCTGGAGAACAAAGGCGCGGACGTTGCACGGCAACGGGCCGTCTGCCCCGAAGGAGAAGATTGCGTTTTTGCCGCTCGATGAATTGATCGGCAGGTCCTTGATGCCGGTATAAAGCTCCGGCACCGTGCCAATCGGTGTCTGGCTGGTCATAAAAGTGGTGTTGTTGAGCGTGTCTTTATCGCCACCGATCTTGAGTTCGGCGGAGTTAAGCAAATCGACATAGGCCTTGAGCGGTCGTTTTTCCTTGGCCCGGCCAGTGCCCTGAACCGAACCCGGATCAAATGGCAGTGTCGTGGCCAGCGACGGCGCGTTGAGCCCGATCAGAACTTCATTCGCGGTGCGTTCGTTGGGCAACACGATTTCGCCACTGCCCGGCATGGTTTGTGCCGGCAGACGACTGCCATCGGCAAAGACCTGAACCTCTTCGCCTTGGAGGTGCCCCCCGCCGGTAAACGTGCCAGTCGCTGTTTCCTCGGTATAGCTGATACAACTGTCGAGATAGCGCGCCGATGCGATGTCGTTCTCGTCCACCGGGTCATGGAACGGTTCCATGTATTCGATATATCGCTTGGTCTGCCCGTTGATCTCGCGCGCCACAACCATCCAAAGCACGTCACGTCCACCCATAAAGACCGAAGCGATGCTTTCGACCTTTCCCCAATTGTTGCCGCCAAAGGAACCGCCGATCTTGTGACGGTGCCAGGCATAAACGCCGCTTTCTCGGTCATAGGTCATGCCGATCAACTGACCATCATTGCGGCAGCCCCAGATAATCGGCACCGGATCGCGCGTGATTGCGATTTCGACAATTCCGCCATTACTGCCCGGACCTGCGATATGATCCGACCATTTGGTCACGTCAGGCGCGTTGAACGCGTCATCCTCAAAGGCATAGCTGAACTCGTGGACCCGCGTCTTGGAAAGCGACACAAAGAACAGCGAGTTGTTGAGACGAACAGGTTTGATCGCGGCTGATCGCTCGTTGGCATGATCGCGGTTCAGGATTGAAGTGGGTGTAATCGGCTCATAGAAACCGCCTGATCCGGAAACGGTTCGCGTTTCGTCGGTGGTGCCTAGGTAAAGAGCGCGACCAGACGAAAGCCACTGCATTTCGCCAGTACCAACAATGTCAAACACCAGAGCGTTATCGGCGTCAGTGCCCGTCGTGAAATCAAGTAGGCGTGGTCCAGATGTGTTTGGCGTTCGGCTCAGCCACATCTTCCGCGGCTTGGCTGGTGTCGACGCAAAGCAAAGGCGTTGCTGGTGCTGCGTCACCTTTGATGGCCAGTTGGCGCTCGCCCATTCCGTTGGCTTCGCTGTGATGGTCGGGCTTGCGTTCAGGGTCCAATCGTCATGATCGGTTCGCAACAGCGTGGCCGGGCTCTTTTCGCCGTGGGCCAGATACATCGTGTCGCTGACCTGAATGTAATCAACTTCTGGAATTTGCGCTTCGCTATAGGTCGTCGTGACCTCATAGATATGGCTGCTGCCGTCAAGAATCTGGCCGAACGTGTCATCATCCAAATTGCGATAGAACCGGATATAGTTCTCGCCCCATTCCTGAATGTAGGTGTCGAGCGCACTGTACTCGAACGGCAAAAGGCGCACGGCCTTGCTGCTGTCTTTAACCTCGCAAACGAAATGCGTTCCGGGGCGACGTGTCAACATGCCCTGCGGCAGAACGATGAAGTTCTCGCAAACGGCTAGACTGCGCTGAAAGCTCTCAAGATCAACGTTACCGGCATATTTCGGGCTGATCTCGCCACGGTCAAAGCTGGATTGTCCAAGGGTGCGAACCGCCATCGATCAAACCCCCATGGCTTCTTCGAACTGGGTCGCGCCCTGTTCTTCGACCTGGTTCTGCTTGCGGCGGTCCTTCATCTTGCCCATGGCAACGGCTTTGTCGTATTTGCCTTCCATGCGCTCAAGGCTGGTATCGCTGCCCTTACGGACCTGCGCGATGCAAACGGCTAGTTGCGCGCCAATGACCTCGGCCACGTATTGCGGCATCCGGGCATAGCTCGACTTGTTGCACGTCATCACGATCTGAATGGGGGCTTCGACGTTGGCAAGGATGTACTCGCCTTCAACATCCCACGGCTGTGATGACTTTAGTTCGACCCCGTTCTTGCCGACCCAGAAGACCGAAACGCAATCGGCCGGCAGCAAATACCGATAGTCATAGCCAAACGCCGGTGCTGTCGCGTCAGCGGCAAGCTGGTGACGCTCCTTGGCCCACTTCCAGTCATATTCTTCAAGGGCTGTTGCCTTGGCGTCATTGAAATACTTTTTGCAAAGGCGCGCGTTTTCGCTGTTTTCATCAATCGATGAAATCGGGTCTTCACCCAAATGACGCATCGCGACATTGGCAATACTGGTTTCACTCGGCATTGCGCGCCCTCATTAAAGGATCAAAAGAAAAGGGCCACCCGACCGGGCAGCCCTGAGTTCACGAGGAAAAAGAAAGCCCGCCGTGTCAGGCGGGTTTGGTGTCGGGTTTCGGTGCCGGTTTGGCCGGTGGTTTATCAGCGGCCTTGTTGGCGGGTTTGGTGTCGGGTTTGAAATGTTCCGGCACCTTTTCATTCTTGTCAGCGACCAGTTTGTCGCCGGGATGCCAAAGCTTCCCGCGATACTGGCACTTGGTTTCACAGGTGTGCGTCATCGTTCCTGTCCTTCGTTGTTACACGTCGATCAGGTCACGATCAGACGTAACCGACCTTCTGGCTATCGCGATACCATTCCGGGATGACCGGGCTGACATACGCGTCGATCTTGCCAGTGGTTGCGTTGGTGCCAGCCACCGTGAAGCCGACCTGCAGATAGCGGCGGCAATTGAACGGGATGCGCTCAATTGCGAACCGATAACCCGCCTTAAGGGTCGCAACCGGAATTGCTGCCGTCGAAAGAACCGTCGCGAACGAACTGTCATCGGCGGAATCTTCCAGTGTCACCGTCAGGCTGGTAAGGGTGGCGAAATCTTCGGTCACAGCAATTACGAGATACATCTCGTTGCCGTGGCCGCGATAATCCCCGATATCAAGGGAGTTGGTGGACTTTGCAGACGCCGTTACCGCCTGCTCGTCCGAGAAGATGCCCTTTGCATCAATCATGGTTCTTACTCCTTGGAGTTAAAAGGACGACGCAGCACCAATTAAGGTGCTGCGGTCAGTGCAGTTTCGGTTGTCAGAAGTGCGTCGACCTGACGCACCGGACGGCCATGCAGGAACAGGACGTTCTTACTGTCCTGCCATTCCCCGTAACGCAGGTGGACGTTTTTCGGATCGCCTGCCTGCATTTCAAGCATCGACATGACCGGCTCCGGGCAATACCAGATCATGCGGCTGCGTTTGGTGCCAGGGATCTTGTTTTTGGCTTTGATCGTGGCCTTGCGCAGATCGATGTAGCCGCTATCACCCGGCGACAGGTCAAGCTTGGTCACATCGATGTTGCAGACGCGGGACACGCAACGCCAGTCCTTGACGGTCAGGCCCGGGAACCACTTGTATTCATCCCCGACAACACGGTACGGATCACCGTTCTCGTCATAGGCGTCATATTCGCCCAGGTCTTTCTCTTCGATCCCAGCCTTGGTTCCTTTCGGGAAGATGCCGCAAGCGGCGTCAACGCCCCACACAACAGCATACATGGAAGCGCAATTGCTTCCGCTGCCACCGGCATCGACAACGTTCGGGCTGTCCTTGTATGGATACCGCGGAGCAAATCCGTGGAATTCTTTTTTGTTTAGGGTGTTGTTGCCGTAACCCAGCAGTTCTGCAACTTTTTGGGTCATGCTTTCGATGAACGACTGGTTTTCCTGCATGCGATAAGACGCAGAGTTGCCGTTCAGGTTAACAAGATCGATATCGATTTCGCCACGCGCGGCAATCATTGCCGTTGGGTCCGTGACCTTGGAGATACCGGATTTGGTTTTCTTCACGCCCTGATATAGGCCGCGAAGGGTTACTTCCGGAAGGTCGGTTCGGATGATGGAGGTATGACCCGCCATCTCGTTGCCTTCCATCCACGGAATGTCGTTCATAATTTCATTGGTCTGCGCAAGCAGTTCAATGATGGTCCCGATAGTCTTCTTGTCGGGATCAAGAAACTGGCCCCACTCAGCCAGTGTGCGAACGCCCTCAGCCATAGCTAAAGCTCCTTTTCAAATCAGGGGTTCATGTACGGGTATTTTCGTTGGGCGGCAGACTGGCCGGCCTTCGGATCTGCGCCCTTGCCGTCGACAAAGGCGCTTTCGCCAAACTGCTCACCGAGCCGGATGGCGAATTCGATAAATTTCGGATGCTGATCAAGACCGTTCTTGGCCATGAACTCGCCAAAGCCTTCGAAGTCCTTGCCAAGCTCGTTCAGAGCGCGTTGGCCAAGCGTCATTTTCTCGGCGGTCTTGTCGCCATACTTGGCCTTGAGGCCTTTCGCGGCTTCTTTGCGCTCGGCTTCTGCGGCCTTGGTGGTTTCTGCCATGAATTGGGCAACGCCTTCGGCCTCTCGCTTCACAAGCGCCTCATAGGCGGACTGCGGCAGGTCTTGGCTGTGCGCCAGTTCCTTGAGCCACGGCGTCGGCTCGTACCCTTCGGGCAGGCCTTCAATGCCTTTGATCATTTCGGCAGCATCGCCGTAACCGTCTGCGGTTTCCGGAACGCCAATCGCGGCACGGAACGCGGCACGTTCTTCGTCGGTCGCGTCGTCGCCCGGCAGCTTGAAATAGCCTTCCGGGATCGCCGGGGCTTCTTCGCCGCCCTCGCCACCTTCGGCTGGCTTTCCGTCTCCAGCTTCCGGGTTCGGTGCATCACCGCCATCATCTGGCAGCTTCAACGAAATACCGCCGCCCTGATCATCAGAAGCGGCGGTATTGTTTTCGGTGTCCGTGGTTTCGGGTGCCGGGGCGGCTTCCTGCCCCGCACCGGCGTCAATAGCCTGATCGGTCATCGGTTAATTCCATCTGTGCTTGGTTGAACTCGGTTTGAAGTCGGTTGGCTTCCTTCTGATAGGCCGCCATTTCGTCCTCGGTCAGGCCAAGAACGAGAAGGATATGCGCGGCCAGCTCACGCTTTCCCTCGTTGCGCTCGACAGGGCCGCCATGCGGTGTGACACCGCCATAACCGGCCTGCAAAAGGATGTCTTTCAACACGGCCTTGCCATCTTCGCCGCCAAAGACACGGCGATATTTGCGCATCAGGCCCATGGCCTTGATCGGGTTTTTGATGTGCGGCCAGAAGACAAACGGGAACAGGTTCATGTTACGCGCCCTCTTCCATCATCTTCATGGCAGGAGCGATCTTTGCGACCTGCTCTGCCTGTTGCGATTGCTGCTCAAGCTGCTGCTGACGTTGCGCGTCTTGGGCGCGTGCTTCGCGGGTCGCTGCCACGACCTTCTTGTCGGCCCAGATTGTCGGGCTTGCGCCAAACGCATCACCGGCCTGATAGGCCAGCTCGTCCCAATCAACCGTATCGCTGACAGCCGGGTTAAACTGGGCCAGCTCACCCACGGCGCGCCCGGCCTGCATGTTGGCCTGTGCCTGTTTGGCCTTGCGCAACTGCGCCAGTGGCGAGGTGAATTCAAGATCGATACCTTCGCCGTCACGCAGAACGTCCGGCATCGGTGGCAAATCGATCTCGCCGTTTTCGGCCTTGCGGTTGACGATGCTGATCTCGCGCGCGATGCAACGGCCCAGCATTGCTTCCTGATTTTCAAAGGTTGGTGACAGGAAGTTGTTGCGCTCTTCCATGATCGACAGAACTTCGGTCGCGGTCATGTCCGGCTTATTCATCACCGCGGCGAACAGATCCATTCCATAGCAGGCGTCGATATCGGCCGAGAACATTTCAAACGTGTCATTGCCAAGGTTCGGGTTTCCGCCCATGGCGATAGGCCCGATAAGCTGGCGACCCTGCCGGTTGAACGCGCCGCGCACCAGCGACCCGGCATTGATGTTAATCGTGCCTTCGTGCTCGTCTGACACGCCCATGACCGGATCAACGGCCTTTTCCGCGGCACGCAGGAACAGGCGTTTGGCATGATGTGCGCCCTTGATCGCGGCCAGCGCCAAAAGACCAGGCGCATAGCCGTAAGGCAGATGATCATCGACCCGACCAAAGCTGCTCATCAGGTACGGCATTTCATAGGTGCCGCCTTCCTGCATGACCTTCTTGCCATCAACATCGATATAGACGCTGTCATAGGCAAACCGCGATTTGTCGCTGGTTTTGGGATAGACCGCATGAATGGCGTCAAAGTGCTTTTCGCCGCGCAGCTTCGGATCATCAAGGGCACGCTTGGCGGCTTGGCTCAGTTTACTTTCGCCGAACTTCTGCGCCATCTGCTTCGCGGTCATGGCGAACTTGCGATAAACCGTGTCCTCAACGCCCGTTTCATCGACCGAGAAAACGACCTGCGACAGCGGAACAAAGCGATACAGGAACGGCGCATCGCCGCCAAAGCGTTCCTCGATATGGACACACGGCGTGCCATAGTTCATCAGCTCGCGATAGGCCGGACCAAATGCGCCCTGAAAGTTCGCCTTCGGGTCATAACGCCACGAAAACAGCAACCGGCGCATGCTCTCGCAATAATTGGTCGCCTCCTGATTATCGACCAGCTCTTCATCAACCGGTTTCAGGCCGTGCCATTTGCTGCCGGGCGGTACCAAAAGCGACGTTGCCGCCGATGCGGCACGCTGCAATGTCAGACTGGGCCGCGAATTGAACTGCTTTGCCAGTCTGCCACGGTTCGCAACACTGGTGTCACCGGTGCCGTTGAACGGCGACAGCGGATCGTTCTGCGCCGCTACTTCGCGCCACATCGCCTCAAAGTCGCTGCGCTCGGATCGCAGATGGTTTTCCGCACCGATGATGTCATTTGCCAGTGAATCGGCCATTGCGTTTTCCCAAAGAAAAAGGCCGCCCCAAAAGGAACGGCCTTGTGTCAGTGTATCTCTGTGTCTTCGTCAGTCGCAGGTCTTGGTATATCCCGAACCTACGCAGTTATCGTAACTGCCGCCCTTGCGCGGCGCGCCAAACATCCCCCAAAGCGTCGAGGCAACTATCGCGACTGCGACAATCCAGATGACGGCTTTCATTTTTCGATCCCGGCCACGTCCGGTGCGCCAGTCGCGTTCTGGTGCGAACGCCACATATCGGCATTCATGACCATGATCATATCGAAGTTCGAACGCCCCTGAACCACTTCAAGATGGCTGACTCCGTATCGCGGCGCGTCGACATAGCCTGCCTTGGTGCGTTTAAACGTACCGTCAAACATCACGATATTGAGGTCGCGATAGATCAATTCGTTCGGCAGCGATCCTGCGGCATAGCTTGCGCCGCACGCCCCACCATCGCCATAGAACGAAATAGCGGTCAAATACCGGCCATCATTATCGATCCGGTAATGCTTGAGCGGCACCACCTTGCCATCAAGGCGAACCATCTCACGTTGCGCGTCATAGCCACCAAGGTCACGAACGGCTCTGGTCATAGCAAGCGCGTCATTCATGTTATCGATGCAAACCTTGTTGACCGCGTTGGTCACAACATCCAGATCGGACTGACTGAACGTAAGCGGCCCATCGTCCGACGGTGCCCTGACGGCGGAACAAGCCGCGACAAGCGAAACGGCGATAATGGCAATCAGATTACGGATCATTGCTTTACTCCTTGATCCGAAGATCATGCCATTTCAACCAAAGGGCGTCTATTCCAATTCATGCACCCGTTTTCTACAGCAATTCTTCAACGGTCGGGACGCCGCGAAGGGCTGCGAAACGCAGATTCAGAGGGCTGAACGTGCGGCGTTTGTTCCGCGCCACATTCGATGCGACAGCGCTTTTCGCTGATGTTCTTGCCTTGGCTGGCTGTGATGTTCCAGTAATGATGCGCGGATCATCATTCTGTCGCCCGCCGGGAAAATCATCAAGGCCGACGCTATTCAATGATTGCGCGGCTGCTGTTGCTGGCGAACCGGCGGGAAGGTCATCAAGAGCGATACCTTCATCCAGATCAACCGCACTGTCAATTAGGCCTGCAATCGTTGCGATGCCACCAACCGGGCCCGGCACGCCAGACGCCATGCGCGCAACATTCCCGATAGTGTTCGGCCTGCCCGGCGCTGCCGAATACATGCCGTGAGCGCCACCGGCTAGCCCACCACCAACCGGGCCACCAAAAGCGAAACCTGCCGCCGTCGCCAGTCCATTCGCGGCATCAGACTTCGCAAACCCACCCGGCGCACCAGCCCCGAACCGGTCCTGTACCCATGACCCGAACCGGCCAATGGCCTCGCTGATTGAATTAATGCCTTCCTCGTCATCGTTGAACACGTCCGACGCTACATTCACATTACGGCCGTCTGGACCAAGTGCAGCAACAGCGGCGCGATCACGGCGGTTCAGTTCGGCCAAAGAAGCGCGCATCGACAGGCTTCCTTGACGCGAGGTTACGCCCTCTCCGCCACGATCCCCCTGCGGAGCGTTAGTGTCACGACGGCTGCCTCCGCTCAGGTTAACATCGTTGCGTTTAGGGCCCTGACCAGCTCTATCACTGCCACGATCCCCCTGCGGTCCGTTATTGAGCGCATCACTACCGCCCCAAGCGCCGCCACCACTGATCGACATGATTAATACTCCGGCTCGTAACTCATTTCGGCGCGTTCCGTGTTGGAGCGCGGCTTGACTGAAACAGGCGTCGTCGCATGCGCATCAATCAGTGCGTCACCCCTGTCAGGGCTGCGACCGATGCGCTTCTTGATGTCTGCCTTTTCCTCGATCTGTATCTTCCCGCCGCTAAGTTTCCAACGCGGCGCTGCCAAATCTGCGGCCAAGGCCCGATCTGGCGGAATGGCGAGTTCCATGCCCGATTTCGGATCAAGCGCCTCGCGCAACATCCAGTGGTCGTATGCCCGGTCATTCTTGAACTCAAGCCGACCGGACTTGTCTGTTTTGCCTTCGCTGCGACGGGTCGAAGCCCCGTTCAGTTCTTCGACGCGATCACCGACAAGGTCTTTCAAGTGGTCGTAAACACTCGCCCCGATGCCGATCACATCAACGCCGATCCGCGTTCCTTTTTGTGCATTCGCAATGCAAAGTCCTGCAACGGTTTGGCCGTCTGGTGCACCGGTGCCCGGAATAACGACCTGCTCCCCGAAATAGCGAACACCATATTTCGGTGACATCACCGTTTCATCGCGCCCGCCTCGGCTCGGGTCAACGCCAAGCGTCGTCATCGGCGCGTCACTCGGCTTCTGCTCCGTCCAGCGCGCCTGGGCCTGTTTGATCCATTCCGTCGGGATAACCTGCCAAACGTCATCGTCAAGGCCAGCACCAAACGCGCCGTCACGCATCATGGAACGCAGCGGTTCCGGCAAGGCCTCCAGCGTGTCTGCGTACCCGGTATCCATCAAAAAGCTGTTATCCTCGACACGGGCCGGAATGAATGTGCGCGACCTTGGCCGAATGACCCGGATATGTTCGCCGCGTTTAACCTCGATAGGCTCGTCTGTCTCAAATTCCTGTTCCTTGCCGTCGATCATGGCAAAGAACCTGATTTCCCCCGGTTCAGCAGGTTTGCGGTGCCCGTCATCCAGCCAAGGCGCAAAGAAGGCCACAATCCATTGCCCCTCTGCCGTGGTCGGCGGGTTAAAGCCAAGAAACAACCGACAATGGTGTCCGGATGCAGACCGGTTCCACGCCATCAGATTGCGAACCTGACTTTCAAGAAAGTTCGCGGCCTCGTCAAAGGCCAGAAGATCGTTCGGCTGCCCCTGGTATTTCATCCAGTCATCGGCCTTTGGCAGACCACCAAACCGGATACGCTTGCCATCTGGCAGCTTCCAGATGTTCTTCGATCCGTTGAAGAATTTGTCGGACCTGATAATCTCGACCGACCGCTCGACAAGGCCGTTGAGCTGTGTCGCTTCACGGCGCAGGATCAGCGATCTTTGATGCTCAAGGAACGACAGGCCCAACATGGTGTCTGTCTTGCCGCCGCCAGCAGCCCCGCCATATCCGATCTGTGCCGCCGGCGTCATCATTGCCATAAGCTGTGGCACGGAATGCGGCATCCAGAGACGGTTAGCTATCTTCCTCGCCATCTCCATCTTCTGCGAGCTGCTCAAACAACTCAAACGCCGTTTCAGTTCGGCTCTCGTTAGTCCCACTGTCATCGTCACCATCTCCGCCCGGCGGCTTGCCCTGTTCCATTTGCAGGAACGACGCCACGGTGCGCAGGGAACGGTCGGCCGCTCGTGCCAGTTCGATCAGGCGTGCGTCATAGATCGGCTGCTTCTCAGTGGCCGTGCTTTCGTTTTCCTCGGACTCCTTCTTTTCGGCCTCAAGCGTCTTGGCCGCGCGCAACATCATAATGTTTGCCAGAAGGTCCGCCCTGTCCTTGGGCGTCATCGCCGCGAAACTCTCAAGCATCGGCAGGTCTTCGACCCGGATAAACTTGCTGTTTCTCAAATCAGGTTGCACGTTGTTTGGCCTTCCCTTTGGCGATCCCTTCGACCCGCCGCCGTGAATGGCACAACACAACCCGACTTCACCGCCCCGGCTGTCACCGTGCTTGTCCTTTACACGATGCCCCGCGACTTGCTGGCACTGCGCCCCGCTTTGCTTGCTCCATGCCGGGCACCGTGGCTTGCCGCGATACGCCTTGCGCTTCCAGTCATCGGGGAAATGGGTTTCCGGAACAAAGTCGTCCGGTTTTGGAATGCGTTCCTTGAATGGTTTTGCCACATCACCGCGCCCTTACTGCCACGGATCATATCTGCCGAAAAAACGAATAGCGCCAATCGCGGCGCCAATGATTGCGAGACATGCCAGGATGATGAAGACGGCTGCGAATTTCATGTCATTCGTCCTCGCCGTAAATCTTGACCAGCTCTGCACCGATGGCCTGAGCCTTCGCCATCTCGATATCGGCGATGATGTCTCTGGTGCCGTGTGTGCTGGCGATGTACTGCTCGCCGTCCTTGGTCCATCCGATCACTGTCACAGCAACAAGATCAGCGGACTTTGCGCCTTCAAGCACGCCGTCAACCGGTACGGTAATGCCGTCTCCGATTTCGGCTGCGTTAAACTGGATAACATCGGCCATCACTTCACCGCCTGATGCTCAACATTGATGCAGAACTGTTCACCATCGACCGTGATCCAGATCGTTCCTTCGTTCCCGGTCCGTCCGGTGTCGATTTCCGTGCCTTCATCTGCCAGCGAAGACAGCATATCCGCGATCTCGTCGCGCATGGTGAAGGCTGGTTCCATCTCAGTTACTCACCGAACATTTCGGGCACGGGCAGGAGATGAAGCGCACGATGTCGTCTCCGGTTCCCTGCACATAACCCCGATCATATTGCTCATTAAGGCAGACCTCGTTGTGTCGTCCGGCCTTAGCGAACGCTTCGCGCTTCCATTTCGGCCAAGCCTCGACTTCTTTTGCTCCGCTCAAAATACGATCCGCAATCGCCATCACTTCCACCCCGCCAATTCCTCATAGCGCAGCAACCGGACAACAGCCGGTTTGTCGCCGCAGCTTGAACAGCGGAGCCTTTCCTTGATTTGTTTAAGGGTTTTAATTCCGTGGTTGTGCTTGCAGAGGTCGCGCCACAGGTTGACGGTTCGTTTGCGTCCGCACCGGCATTCGCAGCCTATCGCGGCATATTCGCGATGGTTCCAGATGGTCCCTATCGCGGTGTTGTCGAGTTCTTCCATGTCGGACCTCTTGGCCCTGTCCCTGCTTTCAGATAGCGGAACAGATGGAGAACATCAAGCGGTGCGAAGTGCCGGGTCAAACAATCGAACTAGAAGACGTGGATTCTTCCGAGGGCTGCCGTCAATGCGGTTTTTCCAATTCATATCGGAAATGCCAAAGATCGTCCCGCCGATCTGGATGTGAATGCCCATCGCACACTGCCAGTTTGCACGCTCAACATTGCGATAGAAGTATGGGCGAAACTTAATATCTCGCCAGTTCGGCCATTTCTTCTCAGGCATTTTTCGCTCCAAAAGAAACAGGGCAGCGCAGCCTAAGCCACCCGCCCTCTTGTGCCCGCAGGGTTTTCTTGTCGAAACAAGGGAAACGATCCCGCAGAATTACAAAACCCGCCCGGATTGCTCCAAGCGGGTTATCGGCCAGAGTTGTCACAATGCAACGCGGCAAAGTGGAAACCTTCTGGTCGTTGAATAAAGGGCTGGCGACAATTCATCATCCCACCGTCGCGGGCGAAGGATGCCACCAGCCGGAAACATCCTACTACACGACTATGGCCGCATTCAGATGTTGGGTTTTCGTGCGGACCCTGAGCGGCTCCGGGCATGTGCGCAATCTAAACGACCGGGCTCTCTCACTTCGGTTAAAGCGCCACACTTGCCGCACGAATCAAAAAGCGCCCGACCAGCGGACGCAATTCCTAAACTCTACAGATTTCATGGCACAAATTGCCCCCGAGGTCAAGTTTTGTTCTCAGGGTGTTCGACTTGGGTTCTTGGTTTGGGCTTAAAATCCGGGAAAAGCTCGTCCCTAACGTGAGACGGAAGGCTCATAATGAAATTATCCGCGTACTCACCTGAGTTCAACGCGTCACAGAAACGATTATAAAGACTTTCAGCCATCATCCCCACCTCTTCAACCGGCAAAACTCTTCCAACACCTCGACAAGGTTGTTGATCGCCCAACCTTTGCGCTTTCTGCGGGTTTCGTCAACGTAGGATGCAGACCTGCCTTCCCCGATGATCTCGATGGCTGCGGCGTGACGAATGAACCGGTCGGGATGATCAACGGCACCCATGACACGCTCTGCCCATTCGAGATAATCGCGTTTCAGGGTACTGATGTGTTCCTGGTATGATTCCTCATCGCCCTTGCCCACGATCAGATCCATGTCCACGCCAAGGCGCGCAACCTTGACCCTGACCTGCCCCGTGATCACGAGATAGCCCTTTGCGATGCGCTCAAACGCCCGCTCACATGGCAGTGCGCTGCGTTCCATCGCGTCAAACAACCGCCTGTCCTGCTTGCGACGTGTCACGCCCTGCTTGGTACGCCCCTCACTGATCTTGACGATATCGGCAACGGTGTCCTGTTCATCATCGATCAGGACCGGTCGAAACTTCTGCTTTGTATCGGTGGCTTGCTCCGCCATGTCTGCTCCTGCATTTAAATCTACGTCAGGTTGGTTTATTTGCCCGTGTGGCGCGTTTGAGGAAATTTATGAGGCGTGATAGCCGAGAGGGTTTTTGAGGAACTTCACGCAGAGGAATAGTCTTCGACGACACCGTGACCGGCGTGTATGGCGCGAAGCCGGAAAGTTCAAATCCCGGCTCTGCGCTTTGCCTGATAGCCGCTGCGAAGGCATCAATCTGCCACTGTTCCATGCTCACGCTGCACCGCCTTTCAGGGCTCTTTTCGCGGAACGCAAAGTTTCCTGCGCGCCCCAACGTTCGCGTTCTGGCAACGCCTCAAGCTTGAGCAGTTCGGTCCATCCGATCACTTGATCACGTAGCGCCACCCGCAGCTGTTCGATCTCGGCGGATTGGGTTTTCGCCGCGTTTTCCAGCATCGAAACCTCTTCGCGCAGTGTGTCGTTCTCATCGGCGCAGGCGGAATTGTGTTTCGAGTGGTCTTCAAGCTCCGCCTCGAATGCCAGGAACATCGTTTTGACATCGGAAACCAGATGTTGAAGCTCTGGCAAATCTGGCACGCCTTCAATCGGAGTGGTCCGTTTCCCGATCTTGATCATTCGTTCGCTCGAAGCGCGGACATCTGGGTTGCTCATCATCCAATCTTCAATTTTCGGTTCCCCGATCACAGCCAGCGCCGCTTGCGCCTGTTCGATAGTGAAGTGGTAAGCTGAATCCCCGAAGCCATCCCTGAAGGCTTTGGCGTCATCAAATGTCATCTCGTCTTCGCTGCAATCCCAAATCGCACGGGCCACATCTTCGATCAGCTTGTCGTCATGTTTCGTCGTGTCAGTCATCCCAATTTCCTTTCTGTGTCCGATTGCGGTGCGTGGCCATGAGGCAAAAGACGGGGTTTCGATGGTGTCTTGCTGTGTGTCTGAGGATCGATCCCAACTCCACTTTCAAACCGGTGGCGGCTCCCGAAGAGCCACCGGGTATAGATAGAATATCTATAGGGACTTCCCGCCCGCAGACTGCCCGCAGCAATATCAATGACTTGCGACCCAACTTCCCGCACTTCCCGCAGACATCCCGCAAAGACTTCCCGCACCTTCACTTTCCGCAACAAAATCAACAATTTGCTTGCGGGATGTCCGCACATTTCAGAAATCACTTCCCGCACACTTCCCGCAGATATTTTTGCGCCGAAATTGATCATTTTTCCCTCCGGACAATCGCCTTGATCGGGTGCCGATCTGGACCGACAAGCGACCCGACAATGATCTCCTGATGGCTGAAAAGTTCTTCCATTGTCTTCTCGAAATTACGACGTGAAACGCCTCTGCCTTCCGGCATGCCGGCAAACATTTTCGGGGCGTATCTGGGGCTGTTTTTTGCATCGCTTGGCGGGCGTCCCTGATGGAGCGCGACATCGAGGCAGTGTAGGAATGCTTCGCGGCGGAATGTGGTTTTGGCATCCTCGCTGATCTGGTCAAGCAAGCCGCCCTGGCGCTCTTCCTCGGCAACGACATACCCGTCCTCGTAGCGCAGACGCACGTCGTAGCCGCTGGGTCCGTAGTTGGACTTCACGACGCGCAAAAGGCGGCCGTCCGGGTCTTCCTCGGCTTCCTCGTCCTTGAGCCCGGTCATGTAAAGCATCTGGCGAGCGCGGTTGCGAAACGCGGTTGATCCTGATGTACCCGTGCCGCTTTCAAGGCCGGATGCCGACGGATGCCAAAGCACAACGATTGCGCATTCGGCTTCCAGTGCCAGTTTTTGCAGACAGTCCATAAAGGCCGTTGCGTCTGTCCGGCTCAGTTCGTTGCCACCGAAAAAGTTGTACATGCTGTCAATGACAAGCAGGCCGATACCAAGATCAACAACGGCATTCGCCAGCAGGCAGAAAAACGGGCTTTCCTGCCATCCTTCATTATCGCGAAACAGGAACGGCGTTGCTGATCCGGTCTTGTCCCAGAGAATAAGCTGATCTTCATAATCACCGTGCTGTGCGTCGTGGCGCATGTTAATCACGTCAAGGCGGCGGTGCAGCTCGTCGCGGTCATCCTCGGCGCTGAGATATGCCGCCCGACGCAACATCACGTCCCGACCAAGCCATTTGCGACCAGAAGCGACCGCAGCAGCGAGCTGAAACATCACCGTCGATTTACCAATACCGCCATTGCCAGAGAACAGCGTCACGGCCTTGTCCGGTATCAGGTTATGAACAATCCAGTCACGCGGCTTTGGTTTGGTGCCCTGTAATGAGCTGGCATAAAACATGCCGTCGGTGCGCGCCCGTGCCTCAACGCTCTGGGCGACACGGCCCTGCGACATGCGCGGCCCATCGTTGGCGTGTTCTGTACGCTGTTGCCGCCTTGCTTCTTCAAGGGATACCGTCTTGTCGCTCATGCCGCCCCCTGAACTTCGTTTTGTTGTATGTGGATTTCCGGTGCGCGGGCCGCCTTAAACAGCCGGTCGATCTGCTCGGCTATTTCCAATGTGTCGCAAATGATCTGCGACGGGCCTGTCAGGGCAAACGCGCTGATTTCGTCCCAATCCACGATCACGCATCCCATCTGCTTTCCGACCAGATACCGGATCGGATCGGAAAAGACGTGCAGCGGAATGTCAAAGTGCCGGGCATAGTCCGGCGCATCCGGATTGATCATTGAGCACGGCGTGTCGTCGCGGCGAAACATGCGACCCGGTTGCCGTGGGCCGCAGGCGATCAAATTACCCCGCTCAAACGACAGGATTCCTCCACTGCCCAAAACAGGGATTTCAGGCACGACAATCACGCCGACGCCGTTCGGGTCCGGTTCCCATGTTCCGTTGTCATGTAGCTTGGCCTTTGTGGTGCCGTACCGTGCCATGCGGCCATACAGCCACGCGGGATCGACACCCTCGCCGATCAGCCAGCCATCTTGTGCTGCTGTTGTGTTTATGGCTGCTCTGGCGAACTCAGACAGGGGCATTGATATCCCCCTCAATCTTGGTATCCGCGACACGCGAAAGCGCGACAAGTTCATGTGCCAGTCTGGTATCGATGGTGGATGCTTCCGACGCCATGATCCGCAGTACTTCCGCCACGTCATGGGGCGTCCATGTTTTCTTTTTCAGAAAAGGCAGGATCGCGGAATTGGGAAAGTTCGACTGGATGAAATCAAGTGTGCTCATTCCGCCGCCTCCGCGTCGAACTTGCCGACCTCGTTGCCCCACGCATCCCAGCCCGGTCTTGTCTGGCGCGCGAAAAGCTCCAGATACGGGCCGTCAAACAGACCTTCGATCAGGTCATAGGTGCAGTCAGGCTTGCGACTGTGTTCACGTACCTGCGCCTCGATGAGGTTGCGTGTGGATCGGTTGTTGATAGATGGCTTGCCGCGTGTGCCGACAAGAAAAAGCTCGGTAGCGCTACGGAACACATATCCGGTGCCAAACGCGGTTTTGCCGTGCTTGGTTTTCTTGTGCCACGCACCGCCGGACTTGTAGGTAAAGCCCCACGCCTTCATAAGATCGATCGCTTCTGGCAACATGGGGAATGTCGCCCACATAAAGCAAACCGAGTCATTGTCCGCCGCAAATTCGACCGGGATGCGCTTGATCTCATCAAGGCTCTCGCAGCCGTAATGCGCCTGGGGTGACTTTTCCAATCCCTTGTCGGAATAGGTTTTGAACTGCCAAGGCGGATCGGCATAAATCACGCCGTATTTGAGGGATGGGAACTGCATCACTGCGGCAACTCCATTCCTGAGCGTTGCAGGTAATAGCCGCGCCGCCAGATTGTGCAGATATCAATCTCTGACCCTACCTGACGCAACTTCTTGCGAAGCGCTGAAACGGTGACTTGAAGAACGCTTGCCCAATGATCCGGCATGTCATCCGGATCCGGCCAAAGCACTTCCGCGATTTCGATATCTGAGCGGATGCCGGCATTCGGGTGATTGGCCAGCACGACAAACAGGCGCAACTCTGTTTGTCTCAGCGCAACGGCACCGTCTCTGGCGGCCAGAACGGCGCTGTCACAGCCCTTCGGGAAAATAATCCGTGTCGTCGGAAACTTCCGTTGCGCTGCCTTTTTAAGCTCCGCCTCCATCGGAAGCACGGCCCCGGACGGCGTGCCGCGACGTGGATTAAGCAAGCTTGGCGCTTTACGAAGCGATGCGTTACGCGGCGTATCCGGCCTGACAGACCAGTCGCGTTGTCCTGTGCTGATCTGGTTCATTGCGGATGCTCCAGCTTCGCTTCCTTCATGAGATAAAGGCCGCTGACCGGAGTGCGCCCGATGAAGCACTCGCCGGAATGGATGTCGTAGCGCGCCCCTGGCACAAGCTCTGCGGCCTTGGCGAACAGGTTGTGTTCGACCTGCATGTCACACTGCGTCTGGCTTACCGATTTCTCCGATCCGGAATCATCGATATGGATCCGGCGGGAATTGAGATATCGCACCACAGACGACCCGAGCAGGCCGTAGCGCTTGCCCAGCGTTTCACGGATTTTCAGCGGCGAAACGCTGGCGGCCATCATTTCCTTGGCATCGCTGGCCATCGCGTCACGCTTTTCCTGCGACAGAAACAGCGCGCCCTTTGCCCCGTTCGGAACAACAGTTACATCAATGTCGTATTTCTTGAGACGCACCGAGACCTGACGTTCAGTGAGGTTGAACTTCGCGGCGCATTCCTTGCGGACGCTGTCACGCGACCCGCCATTGTCGAGAAGCGTCTTGGCAAACGCCGTCATCTTCTCCATCACCGCCGGGTTAATACATCTGCTGTTTTTGTGAGCCGATAGAACAACCATCACCCACCCCGCTTCGAATTGACGTAATCGGGATCGGCCTTGCCGACGCGGCCCGCTGCAACTTCGCATTTCAGCGCTGCCAAGGTGATGTTGCGCATCTTTGCCCGTTCATCGGCGATCTTTTGCGTGTCACCGCTGATTTCTGCCTGACGCACCCATTCACCTTGCAAGGCGCGCTCAAGTTCAATTTCTTCGAAGGGTTCCAAGGTCATCAAACCAGTCCTTTCACCAAAGGGCGCAGCACGATTTCAAAACGGGGGTTGTTTCGGTCGATGTCGTGATAGACGTGCTTCTCGCGCACTTGCCGATCATTCCGGTAAATCAGGCCCTGCAGGGCATCCAGAATGATGCTTTCATCAAGGTCAGGGCGTTCGCTGGCGTAATAGATGCGAATGAACGCCACGAGCTTCTCAGTCATCAGCCGGGGCAACTGGTGAACCTGCTGCTTGACGGATGCCTCAAAGGCTCGCGCCTTGTCGGATTTGATCGAGGCCGGCCGATTGCCGAATTTGACAATCTTGCGGCTGTTGGCTTTTGATGCCGGTTCGCCATAGACAACCAGCCGGACCTCGTTTGTCATGATCAGGCCGCCTCGTTTTCTTCAGGAAACTCTGGCTGCTCGTCGCCAAGATCAGGCTGGCCATCGCCGATCATGTCCGGCTGGTCCGGTTCGGGCTGCGGCATATCGCCGCCGGTGTACTGGTTCTTTGAGCCGGCAACCACGATCAGAACGGGAAGGCCTTGCGCGTCATAAAGCGCGTGTCGGTCCTCGGCGTGCTGGGACATGGTCACAACACCTTTGATGCCGTCTTTAATCGTCACCTGATCGAGTTTTGCTTCGATCACGGTGCGGCCCTGACGGGCGATGGCGCGAATGGCCTGCCCGATCAGGTTTTCGGTATGTTCCGACAGACGGGCGATGAATTCTTTCTGCTCGTCTTCGCTCATTTCCTGCCAGGTCTTGGGCGCATTGCGAAACCAGTCACAGACGGCCCGGCTGTAATCACCTTTCAGGGTTTCAACGACGGCGCCGACTTCGTTCTCCGGCACTTCTTCATGTGTTTCAGACATTCTCTTTGCTCCTCAATGAAAGTTCTTTGCTCGTTTTCCCGCCAAACTCGGCGGTTGTGGTGCGGCCTTGGCGGAAAGAGCTTTCGCAACTTCATCCAACGGGACTTTGTGGATTGCCCGCCTATGCGCCGCTATTCAGGTTTCGCAACGCAATCGGTCCTGATGCCGCCGCACCGGTGAGACCATCTATTTTCGCCACTGTTGGGCTATCCCCGCGACGGGCCGCTGTGTCGCGCCAGCAGGAAGATGGTCTCGCCGCTACGTCGGCACCCCAAAGGCCGGACCCAATCTTCAAATCGGGTACCGGCTTGATGGGTTTCTGCCGTTTCACCAGACCGGCACCATGGGCCAGCGGTGAAGGCGGGTTGCGTCTTTCGGAGGGTCAGAACCGTGCATTGCTGCCTCCTGTTGGTGGTTAGATTGCGACGATGTGCTTGCGGTCGAGCTTTGCTTTTGCCCATTCAGGCTGTTGGGTTCCCGGCCACCCGAAGACATTCGAACCGAGGCCCATTGCCTTCATGCTTGCGCGGTTCTTTTCACGCTCACGCGCCCGGTATTCGCGCCACTTCGAAGGCTTCAATGCTTGGCGGCGGAAGTCACGCGCAGCCGGTTCTGTGGCGGTTAAATGAAAAGGAAGATCGATCGACGTAGCTTCCACTAAACGCATCGCCACCTCGGCAATCGACGGTCCAAAAATGGGACGGTTAAACATCAGCTTGCTTCCTTCTTGTTGAGACTGTGAACGTTACAGGACCGTTCGCCTTCAAGGGCATGAATGACCCGTTGAACTTCGGCGATCAGCTCGGCACCGGCGGAAATAATCGCTTCGCACTCCGCCGGGGTGCGGATATGTCCAGACGGACCTTTCGGGCACCTGCTGGCGCGGATGGTCTCGGCAAGCATCTGACAGCCGTTCAAGGTGCTGACGATTGTGTCCACGTCATCAATGGCGGGTGCTGCGGTGCCGGAACCGGCGCGCACCATGGCGCCAAAGGCCTCGCTGAAATGCTCGGCATTGCCGGTTTCAATCAGCTTGGCCGCCAGCTTCGCCGCATCGGAAAAACTGATGTTGTGGCTTGAAAGGTCCGGGTCGGAACACTGGCGATACAGCGACGTGCTTTTGCCCGTGGCATCAAAAATATCGGCATCTGACAAATGCCCGATGGCAAGATGGATGGCCTTGTGTTCCGTGGCTGCTTTGCGTTGCTTGGTCATCTGTGAGAATTCCTGTCTTCGATTTCACAGGACCGCGACACGGCCCTTGGTTAATCTCTGTCTTGTCCGGTTTGCTCCCCGGACCTGCTCCGCGAAAAGGGCCGGGACTGCGACGTTTTGGGAAGTGAAACAGTCCCGGCCTAGTTAATCAGGGAGGCACGTCTGGGAGACGTGTTGCCAGATAACCGACTGGCGGCGGATGCCCGGCGGGATAATCAGCGCCGGGAATTCGTTAGGCGGCGTTATTCTCCGCAGTGATTTCTTTGAAGAAGTCGTCGATTGGCACTTGGCCGTCGACCGCCTCGCTGATCTGACGGGCAATGTGATACGGGATGCTTTTCGATGAATTCAGGTGATATGAAATCTTCTGCTGTCCGACCTGAGAACGGCGAGACAGCTCCACCTGCGTTCCGCACAGGTCAATTGCCTTTTGCAGTGCCGTCTGATGGGGAGGCGTCTGGTCCATCTACAAATCTCCTTGTTGATAATTGCAAATTACAAATTTCAGATTTGCAAGTCAACAAAAAAATTTGTAGAGCGCGACAAAGTTCCATATGCGATACAAACGGAATGGAAACTCTTGCTGTTAGATTGACCCAAGCAATGCAACGGGCCGGACTTAATGAGTCCGAACTTGCCCGCAAGGTTGGTTTGAAACCGCAGACCATCAATTCGATCACGCGCGGCATCACGCAGCGGTCGCGATCGATGCCTGAAATTGCCGAAGCGCTTGGCGTTTCCCTTGATTGGCTGTTACGCGGATCTGGCGAGCCCGCAACAAATCATGATGCATTTGCCATGGAAGACGAGCCAATGACCTGGCCCGAGCCGGTCATGAAAGAGGATCTGCCGATCCGTGGAAGCGTCGACGGAATGAGTGATGGCGTGAAGCTGACAAAGCATCAGGGCCGTGACGACATACAGGGTTATACGTTCCGCCCGCGCCCGCTGCTTGGCAACCGGCATGCCTTTGCGGTTTACGCAAATGGCGAGGCTATGGCACCGCGCTATCTTCCGGGTGAAGTCCTGTGGATCGTTCCGGGCCTGCCACTCAAGCCCCGCCGCAATGTTCTGATAGAAATGAATGACGGAACTGCCATTGTGCGTCAGCTCGTGTCGTTCTCCAGCGCAGATATTGTCGTACGAACCTTGACCCCTGACGTGGAGTCGCACCTGTCACGCGACGATGTGCGACATGTGCACACGGTCGCCGGTTCTTGGGATATGTGATCTCTTCCAATGATTGTATAAACGTCCCGCCAAGACAGCATCGCTGTGATTTCCCTGATCGGGCGGATCGCTCTTTTACCTTTATCTGTGACGACAAGGCCCCACGTATAGCCACGAGCTATACCCTTGCGCAGTATAATGTTTTCACCAACAGGAAACCGATCCCCGCCGTCTTCCCCGGCGCGAACGCGAACCTTTATTGTTTTCTGATGCCCGCCAGACATACGTCCCTCCCCATTTAAGGATGCCGCTATTTTAATATTTCGTTACAACGCTCCCTGACCGCGGTCAGGCGGGAGCGTTCGTATACGAGCGGTGCCAGGGACCATCTGGCATAGGTGACGACCTCTCCCGCTGCGCGGGAAAAGCCAGATTCCATACAATCACGCGCATTTCCCACCAGCAAGCTCTCTTCTGGGTAGTTTTTCTTCTTACAAATAGGAACATTCGTATAGGTTTCTGCGGAAATTTGCAGAAATTTGAAAACGCATATTTGCAATTACAAATTTATTTGTTGACAGCATTACAGAAAAATTTGTAAGGTCGCCTCATCACAGCGAGAACCGCGCCAAGATCAATCAACCGGCGCACACAGGAGAGCGTGATGAGCAACAGTTATTACGACCTTGATGAAGTTGATTGCGAAAAGCAGATCGCGCTGATCAAGGAAGAGCAAAACAAGTTCGTCCGGGCGATGTTCAACCTGAAATACGAACTTATGCCTTCCGCCATTGACCCGGTCGCTGCCGACAAACTGCGCGAAATCCTTACCGACTTCGAAAGCGACATGATCGGCCTGACTGGCGACAACATCATTTCTGATCTGCAGGCGCGCATCGATGAAATTCGCGAGGAAGACGCCCGCGAAGATTACCGCGCCGAGGTACGTCACATGACCGCGCAACACGTCAGTCTTAAAGCAGCGATTTAACCTGATCGAAGCCGGGTCACGGCCCGGTTTTCTTGAGGTTTAACCAATGGAGATAGAAATGGCAGACAAGATTATTGACACCGACGAACTCGCAGAAATTGAAGCGGACGGCGAATGGGGCGATGAAGAGCAAGAGGTCAGCGACATCGCTGCCACGGAACAAGCGACCGGCGACAAAATGGAATTCCACGTTCAGATGCGTGGGTACACGCTTGCCGACATGGAAGACCTGATTATCGGGGCCGCAGCGCGGCAGCTTCTTGGCGCTCATAACAACACAAAATTGGCGAAGGATATTCAGGATCGGTGCGTTGAGCTAACGCGCAAGCACGCCGACGAAGCGCTAAGCAAGGTCACAGCTGAAATCATAGATCAGCCAATCATGCCGTCATTTGGCAGCAAGGAGCCTGTGACAATGCGAGAATTCATCGGGCTGTGCGGACGCGAATACCTGACTGAATGGGTTGACCGGAGTGGCAAACCATCAAGAGACGTGTACTCGACGAACAGAATGCCGCGCGCCGCATTTATAGCCCAGCAGTGCCTTGAGAAGGTTTTTGAGAAAGAGATCAAAACTGCGACTTCGATGGTTATTGGCGAAATCAAGACTGCTGTCCGCGCAAGCCATGAAAAGTTCATCGAAGAAGAAAAGGCCCGCGTTCTCGAAGCGATCAACAAAACACTTGAACCCAAAAAATGACATTCACCGCAGCGCATCTGCGGGTGCGTTGTCATGAGTTTCAGCAAGGAGCAGGTTATGAGCGGTCTACAGATTAGTAAGGGTGAAATTACCGCTGCCAAAGTCAAGCACGCAGGAGTTGATGATGGCGATTACGTGATAGCCATTGTTTCGCCTGACGATGGTGAACGGGCGTACACTTTGTCAACGCCAAGTGATCCGTCTGGTGTCGATCAAGGCTACCAGAACGCTGAGTTTATTCGGGGCTGCTTTATCGTCGCCAACCAAACCGGCCTCACACCCAAGCAGTTGCTTGAACAGCGAGATGAGTTGCTGTCTTCCGTCAAACTGTTCCGCGACACAATTGAATACCTGATCAAAGCTGATCGTGTTGCTGGCGATGACGAAGGTGCGCGCCTCAAGTCATTCACGCTTGAAAGCGTTGAAGAGTTGATCGCCAAAGCCGAGGGCCAGTTATGACCCACATCAACGAAAACACGATCCGCAACACGCCGGAAGTACATGACCGCGAATGGGAGCCAGAACTGTCTCCGCGTCATGAATGGGTGAAGTTCTTCTCCTTGGTCGGGCCGCTGCTTATCGGCATCACGGCATTCCTGTACGCAGGCCGCGAGATCGTCTCGATTGTTTCGGGCTGGCTGTCATGATCCCTCAATCCGTAATAGAGGCGCGCCGCCGAGAGGCCCACGCGATCCTCTGCGATGTAACGGCCACGCTGCAACGGAAACGCTTGGCCGAGAGATTTCTCAAACAGTGGGGTGTGTGATGGTTACAGTTATCGCAACACGCAAAGACCTTATCGAAGGCTTCATGTGGCCGGATCATCTGCCGGTGGCGACATGCGCTTGGATGTCTGACGGCCGTCGGGTCGGAACCGTTCAGGTGATGAAATCAAACGTTCGTGAATATCTTGGCGCACCGTATTTCAGATGGAAACCGGCATACGAAAGGCACGTCGAAGAAACCCGTGCCCGCATGGATGGCCAGCTATGACCGCCCTATTCCACAAACTCACCCGACCATTCAGGAAATGGATAAGTCACAGAAGGATGTTTCAGTGATGAGTAGCATTTTGCAGCGCGTCCATAAGGCGCTCAAACATCGAATAGCCCACAACGAACCTTGGGCGCTTTTGCATACATGCGCGGTCGAGATCGAGAAGCGTGACACCCTCATCACTGAACTGGTTGGGGCGTTGGAGGATGCGAAAAAGTCAATTGAGCACCTGCCGGAAAACGTTCTTGGGCGTACCAGTGTTGATAACATCCATACCGGAGAGCCGTCTTTCGATTATCCGATCAAAGATGAGTTGATGAGCATCATTCAAGCCGCCATCACCAAAGCCAAAGGGGCTGAGTGATGGGAAAGCGCGCCTATCCGACCACCGTCAAAGACTTTGAATCCCTGCGCGACCGGTTCGTCGCATGGCTTGAGGCGCGCGGTAGTCAGATCCATGCCACCACCAACGATTATGAACTGATCAGGTTCACAACGTTTCGCGGCATGGGTGTGATTTATCGCAACAAAAAGGACTGGGTTTCGAGCGCCAGCAATGGCGCCGCTCAGGCCCTGAGCGCCTTTCTCGACGGTTCGGAATGGCGTGCGCAAACAAAGCCATCACGCGGCAACCGAAAACGGCACGGATTAATCATGTCGCTGATCGAACGTGACGGCGAAACATGCGCCTTTTGCGGGGGTGGCCTGACGGTCGAAACGGCGACCATTGAACACTTTGTTCCGATCACGCAAGGCGGGCCCAACAAACTCAGCAACATGATGCTGGCCCACGAAGCCTGCAATCAGAAAGCAGGCCATCTGGATGTACGCGCCAAATTGGAACTGGCGATCAGCATGAGGAAGGCGCAATGACCCAAATCACCGAACCGGGGATGGAATACGACTCCCTGCACAACACGCTGCCGGACTTTGATCCGTTCGAGATGCCGGAGGCGGAGCCAATCCCCTTGCCCGACAACGCCTATGGCGACGGTGTGTATTTCGGTCTTGCCGAGGATGTGTATCACGCTCAGCCACGCCTTTCAGCATCCGGTATCAAGGCGACACAGGCCAGCATCGAGGACTTCTGGCACGACAGTTGGATGAACCCGCTGCCGGATCGCGAGGAAAAAGACAGCTTGACGCTGGGCAATGCCTATCACGCACGCATTCTGGAAGGCCGTGAAGCACTGGACCGGCAATTTGCGCCGTTCCTCAACAAGGGTGATTACCCGGGCGCGCTCGAAACGGTTTCAGACTTGAAGGTACGGCTTGCCTGTCTTGGCCTAAAGGTCGGAGGCAACAAGCCTGATCTGATTGAACGGCTCAAGGCCGCAGATCCGGATGCTGTTATCTGGGACGATGTTGTTTCGGAATATGCCAAGAAACATGCAGGCAAGATGTTTCTGCATGCTGATCAGCTGCAGCGCATCGAATACGCCGCAGCGTTTATCGAAAAACACCCGACCTTGGGCAAGGCATTTCGGGGCGGACATCCGGAAGTCACGATCCTTTGGACCGATCGCGAAACCGGCGTTCGCATGAAGTCGCGCATTGATTACCTGAAACCACGGGCCATCATCGATCTGAAATCGTTTGCCAACAAGTCGATGAAGAACATCGAGCGCGCCATCACCGGCGAGATTGCCAATTACCGCTATTTCATTCAGGCCGCTGTGTATTGCGAAGCACTGGATCAGGCGAAGGAACTGGTCAAGGCGGGCAAGGTGATCGGTGATGTTGATCAGGACTGGCTCAAGCATTGCTGCGCCACGCCGGAACATCAATTCATGTTCGTGTTCCAGAAATCGACCAAGGCCCCGCTGGTGCGGGCCCGGATTATCCCGCGTGACCGGATGCTGATCGAAAGCGGCCGTTCCGCCATGAAGATCGGCATGCGCCAGTTCCGTGAATTTTATGACCGTTTCGGCGACCAGGGGGAACCTTGGATCGATATCGAAGCCATGCAGCCGGTGAATGTCGAAGACGACGAAATCCCGATCTGGGCGTTTGAATAGGAGGACTATCATGACGAACGCAGTTGCAACGATTGAACAGGCCAAGGCCACGGCAAAAGCCGCGACCAAGGTTAATGCGGTTATTCCGCAGAACCGCCAGCAGATCAGCGAGTTTTCCGCCGATCTGATCGCGGCGGGTATGGTGCCAAACAGCTACAACAAGGGCAGCGCGCAAGAAGTGCATGCCAAGCTGTGCATGTGCATCACCAAGGGCCTTGAGATCGGCATGCCGCCGATGATGGCGCTGCAATCGATCTACATCATCAACAACATCCCGGCGATCTATGGCGATGGCGCAATTGCTCTGGTTCAGCGCAGCGGAAAGATCGAATGGATGAAAGAAACCATCGAAGGCAAAGGCGGCACAGATAACTGGACCGCTGTTTGCGAGATCAAGCGCGTCGGTCAGGAAGAACCATATCGCCGCACGTTCAGTTTCGAACAGGCCAAGCGCGCCAAGCTGGCATCCAAGCCCGGACCATGGATGGCTTACCCCGAACGCATGTTGCAGATGCGCGCGCGTGCGCTTGCCCTACGTGACGGTTTCGCAGACGTTCTGTGCGGCCTTGGCATTGCCGAGGAAGTGCAGGATATCCCGGTACAGCATGAACCGGCCTCAACCTCGTTCCTTGACGATGGCGACGACGCCGCCGCGATTGAGGACCACAGCGATGAGCAGCCGCAGGAAGAACAGCCGGCCAACGATGGGCACGATATCGAAGCACCGGCATTCGATCCGGAACAGCCCGGCGCATGGCTCATTGAGGCGCAGGAAACGATTAACACCTGCCAGAACGTCTCTGACCTCGCGCACGTCTGGAAGGGCTTGCAGCAGGGAATTAACGCGCTTGGCGATGACAGCCGGATCAATGGCCTGATCGCCGCCAAAGACAAACGAAAAGAACAGCTTTCCCAAGAAGCAGCATAACAAAACGGCGCTGACAAGGCTGCAACCTCGCCAGCGCCCATCAATCCCCGCACTCGTAATGCAGAAGGAATCGACGTTATGGAGCATAACAAGAAAACACGCGGCAAGGCGAACGGTGTTGACGCCGTTGTCGGGGCGCGCATCCGCGAACGCCGGACACAACTCGGCATGTCACAGGAAGCACTGGCCGAAAAGCTCGGGCTCTCGTTTCAACAGGTCCAGAAATACGAAAAGGGCTCTAACAGGATCGGCGCGGGACGACTTTACGAAGTCGCCAAGGTTCTCGCCGTTCCGGTCGAATGGTTCTATGCCACGCTCGATGATGGCACCGAGGCACCGGCAGAAATCGGCACCAAGGCCCTGCGCCTGATGCAGCGCTTCAACGCCCTGCCAGACCCGCTCAAACAGGGGATCTATCTCCACGTCGCCAACACCCACGACTTTTATGTCGCGCGTCAGGGAGGTGTGTCGTGAAGCAGATCATCAACGAAGAAATCAAAACCTTTGGTCTGTTCTGCGGTATCGGTGCAGGTCTGGCCGGCATGAACCGCAGCCGTGCGGAAGTGACCAACAAGGTCGCGACCTATCGCGCCCAATTCCGCAATGTCGGCGGGATCGATGTTGATCCCGGCTGTATCGATAACTTCGATAAACTGGTCGGTGTTGACGGAACGGTTCTTGATCTGTTTGACGCAGAGCAATACACCGCCTGGCATGGCAAGGAACCGGGATCTGATTGGAAACCGGCCATGCCTGACGACATCCGCCGTGCGGCTGGTGGGGAATGTCCCGATATCGTCTTTACCTCACCGCCTTGCAAGGGTTTCAGCGGCCTGCTTGGGTCGAACCGTGCGGGTACCGCGAAGTATCAGGCGCTGAACGCGCTGACCCTGCGCGGGATATGGCTTGCGCTTGAGGCATTCAAGGATGATCCCGCCAGCTTCTATCTGCTTGAAAACGTCCCGCGCATCATGACGCGGGGCACTCACTTCCTTGATCAGATCGAAAAGCTGCTTGAGGCTTATGGCTATGCCGTGGCGCGCACCACGCATTGTTGCGGTGAATTGGGTGGTCTGGCCCAGAAACGTCGCCGATTCCTTCTGGTGGCCCGTCACAAGGCTAAGGTTCCGCCGTTCCTCTACGAACCGCCGAAACGGTCTTTGCTAACCGTGGGCGATATCCTGAACAAGCTGCCGATGCCAGGCGATGAACGGGCCGGGGCAATGCATACCCTGCCCTCGCTGGCGTGGAAAACTTGGCTGCGTCTGGCCCTGATCGAACCGGGCAAAGACTGGCGCAGCCTGAACCGGCTGAATGTCGAAGACGGATTCCTTACCGACTTCGGGATTATCCCGCAGCAGGCCTATCAAAGCGATGTGCTTGGCGTTCGGTCCTTCGATCAGGCAACCGGCTGCGTTCCTGGGCGAAGCGGCCCGACCAACGGCGCGCATAGCGTTGCGGATCCGCGTCCTGTTGGTGCGCTTGAATATCGCCAGTACGGTGTGAAGAAGATGGATGAAACATCGGCAACCGTCACCGGTCACAGAAGCCCCGGCCAAGGCCCGTTCTCGGTTGCTGATCCGCGCCTGTCTTGGCATACGGCAGCAAGCCGAAACAAATACAAAGTTGTGGCCATCAACTCGCATTCGAATACCGTGATCGGGTGTTCCCAGCCTGCGAGTGGCGCGGCATCCGTCGCAGATCCCCGCCCGAACTGGAGTGATCGCCACGGCGGCAACATGAAGCTGTGCAGCACAGAGCAAACCGCCCCAACCGTGATCGGTGGCGGCAAAGGTGTTCAGGGTGGTCATATCTCGATTGCCGATCCCCGTGCGTTTGGCACCGATCAGCGCGAGGTCTTCAATGGTGGCGGTCATTATGGCGTCATTGATCCAGAAGACAGCGCCAAGGCCGTAACTGCGGCCGGCAAATATGACAACGGCTTCAATTCCGTTGCCGACTGGCGCCTGCCGGAACCTACCGAAAATCTCCAATGCGTGATCCAGTCCGAATGGAACACTTGGAACCGCCCGTTCTCGACATATGAACTGGCGGCCCTGCAGAACCTGTTCGATCCGGAAGAAGGCATCTGCTTCGAACTGGTCGGCAAGTCGCACACCGCTTGGCGCGAATGGATCGGCAATGCCGTACCACCGGCAACCGCAACTGCAATCGGGTCTGCCATGGGACATGCGATCCTTCTGGCGCGATCCGGCCAGACCTTCGCCTTGGGCTCAACCCCGATCTGGGTCCGTCCTGTTATGACTGCAATCAGCGTCGATACCCCGGCGCGTGGGGGTGTGGAGTGACCATCACAGCAAAACCAATCCTGTTCAGCGCACCGATGATCAAGGCGCTGCTGCGAGAGATCGAGAACCCCGGCACGGGGAAGACACAGACGCGGCGGGCCGTGAAAGGCACTGCGCTTAACTGGCTGGACGAAGCCAAATTCTCTCCTGATTTTTTGGTTGATCCGGGCAATGACCTTTGCCCTTACGGCAAGCCCGGCGATCTGCTGTATGTGCGCGAAACGTGGAGCGGCCACCACATCTTCAAAGATATCAAGCCATCTGAACGTGGCCACATCAACACCGAAGACGGACCTGTTTTCAAGGACGAGCTTTGGTTCTGGGCTGATGGCGGCCCGAAATGGGGAGATTGGGAAAAGCCACGGCCCGGTATCCACATGCCCCGCTGGGCAAGTCGGATCACGCTCGAAGTGACTGATGTGCGGGTTGAACGCTTGCAAAGCATCAGCGAGGAAGATGCCATTGCGGAAGGTGTCGAGCTAATGCGACCCGGCTATTGGCGGAAATATACCCCTAGCTGGACACAGCATGAGCTCACCGCGAAAGGCTCGTTTGTCAGCCTTTTCAAGTCAATCCACGGACCCGACATCTGGAAATCCAATCCTTGGCTTTGGGCGGTGACCTTTGTTCCTCACCTGATCAACGTCGACCGGTTCATTGAGGAAAGGGCTGCGGCATGACCAAGATTGAATGGACCCAGCGCGAGGGAACCAAGGGCAAGACGTGGAACCCGCTTCGCGCTCGGAACAAGAAAACCGGTGGCGTCGGGCATTTCTGCGAGAAAGTCTCGCCGGGATGCAAGAACTGCTATGCCGAAACGTTCCAGAAGCGCTTCAAGAACCCTGTCAGGTACGCGGCACAGGATGCTGATCAGGTCGAAGTATTCCTTGATCAGAAGACACTGGTTCAACCGATCGGTTGGAAGAAGCCTGCAACCATATTCGTTTGCAGCCAGACCGACCTGTTCTTGCACCACTACAAAAGCGAATGGATCGATCAGGTGTTTGCCGTCATGGCCCTGTGTCCGCAGCACACCTTTATCATCCTTACCAAGCGCCATGACCGAATGAATGCCTATTTCGGCAACCTTTCAGACCTCTCAAGCAGGCACTCAGAACAAACCAACACTGCTTTCAACTGCGCTGACTTGTTAAACCTCAGACATCTGACCAAAAATCCGCGTGGAAAGCCGTTACCAAGTAGGGTCTGGCCCCTTCCCAACGTCTGGCTTGGCGTCAGTGTCGAGGACCAGAAAGCAGCAGACGAACGCATTCCGGTATTGCTTGATACCCCGGCAGCGGTTCGCTTCTTGAGTGTGGAGCCGTTGCTGGGCCCAGTTGATCTAGCTAATCACAATGCACCTGGCATGTGCGGCACCACAGACCACGCCGATTATCTGCGCGGATACGTCAGCCCCGAATATAGCTGCCGAGCCCACCTGTCTAAAGAAACCACTTCACTTGATTGGGTCATCGTCGGCGGTGAAAGCGGACATAACGCCCGCCCAATGCACCCGGACTGGGCGCGCTCCCTGCGCGATCAGTGCAAGGCCGCTGGGGTGCCGTTCTTCTTTAAGCAGTGGGGCGCATGGGCTCCCGTCGAAGAATACCCATCAGGCAAGCAATCAATGAACAAGGTCGGCAAGAAACGCGCCGGACGCTCACTCGATGGCGTCGAACACAACGAATGGCCGGAGGTGAAGTCATGATCGTAGCAGCAGCAATGATGATCGATGGTGAAGTCAAAGCTCTGCCCGCACCGGCACGGCACCATGACATTATCGGACGTTGGCCGATGCCGGAGCATCATCACGGCACGCAAGGTTTTATCGACAGCAAAGAAGGTTTTGTCGACCGGTTCCGCGCCTGCCTAATAGCTATCATAGAAGGCCAGATCGAGATGCCGAAAGCAACAAGCCCTCAGAACGAACTATTCAGCGAGGATCTTTGGTGATGGTTGAGGCATACCCGCTTTCATGGCCGCAAGGCTTCAAACGCACTGAGTCGTCACGTCGCCGCATGGCACCGTTCGGAAAGGCTGACAGGCACAACGGATATAAGCGCCGCCTCACTGTCGCCGATGGCCTGCAACGGCTGATCGAACAACTCGAAATGATGGGCGCGATCAACTACGTGATCTCGTCAAACGTTGAGCTGCGCAACGACGGTCTGCCGAGATCCGGTCGACGCAAACCAGATGATCCCGGTGTGGCGATATATTTCCAGTTCTGCGGCAAGGCGCACTGCCTGCCCTGTGACAGATGGGACACGGTTGCAGACAACCTCGCCGCGGTTGCCAAGCACATCGAAGCACTGCGCGGCATGGATCGCTGGGGCGTTGGCGATCTTGAAATGGCCTTCGCAGGGTTCAAGACACTGCCCCCGCCAGGTGGTGGCGTACCGGTCGATGAAGCTGCCCAGCACCGCAACTGGTGGGACGTTCTTGGTGTCGATCCCGACGCAACGCCAGACAAGGTGCGAGAGGCCTTTCGTCGCCTTGCCAAGAAGCACCATCCGGACAGAGGGGGAAGCCCCGAAACAATGGCTGAACTGAACACGGCATATCAGGAGGGTATGGAGCGATGAGCGCACTTCAAGAAGAAATCAAACAGGCCATGGCCGAAGTGACCGCTCCGCTCTATGAGAGACTCGCAAATCTCGAAATGATGCTCAGGCAGCAGTCCGACAACGAAAACCCGTTGATCCCGCTTGAGGAAGCAGCCAAGATGCTGGGCATGCACAAGGACACTTTGCGCCGGAAATGCCACGCCGGAGAGTTCAAATACAAAAGGCCCGGAAAGAAGTTTTTGCTATACCGGAGCGAATTAATTACGAACTGCCCAACTAAGTAATTGATTTGTATAGGCAGTGCGTTTCTCTCTGCCGGCACCATTAAAGAAAACCCCGCAAGCCATCGGCTGCGGGGTTTTCTTTTGGCATCACACCGAAATGCTATTTGGGCATGCCTTCAAGGCGCACGATTTCATCAAGCCCGTCATCCCAGCTCGCCTTGCTGGCCATCATGATGTGGGCGTTCGGGCGTATTGAGATAGGCGTTTCAAGGCTGCCTGCCGGTACGACCAACAGCTTGCCGTCCATCTGCGTGTAGGGAACAGCCGCGCCGCATGTTTTGCAAAACGCCTTTTGATGGCGCGTTCCGGGAACGGTGTAGGACTGGATGTGATCATGGCCGTCGATCCAAGACAGCGTTGCCTTGGTTGAGAACAGATTGGCCGCATGAGCCGAGCCGGTGTCCTTTTGGCAATGTTTGCAGTGGCACAGGAAGAATGCATCAAAATCACCCGTGACTTCGTAGCGCACAGCCCCACACAGGCAGCCGCCGTGATGTTTATCAGCCATGACCATCTCCCCTGCCCTAGCCGTCGCGTCTCGATGACGCGTAGCGTTCCGAAACGTTGTAATACTCATCAAAGCCGATGCGTTGGCGCAGGTCCGCCCAGCTCATCAGTTTGTCATCCCGCGGTTGGCCGACCTTCATGGTTTGCAGGCATTCGACCATGGCCTTCATGGCGGCTGCCATCAGCGATAGTGGATAGGCCGCGATCTGATAGCCGATCTGTTTGAGTTCTTCGGGCGACAGATCCGGGGTTTCGCCGCCTTCAACAATATTGGCCATCTTGGGACCAGGAAGTTCGGCACAAAGGGTGCGCATTTCGTCGACGGATTTCGGGGCCTCGACAAACAGGATGTCGGCACCGAGTTCCTTGAACTTTGCGGCACGGTCAATTGCCTCGGTCAGGCCATGCTGATGACGGGCATCGGTGCGCGCCAGGATCAGGATGTCCGCCCCGGCTTCGCGGGCATCGACGGCGGCCTTGATGCGATCAAACGCCTCATCCCGGCCGACGACTTCCTTGCCCTTGGTATGGCCGCAGCGTTTGGGGGCCAGCTGATCTTCGATCATGACCGCCGCACAGCCTGCCTTGGCAAAACCGGTGACGGTCCGCCTGACATTCATCGCATTGCCATAGCCGGTATCGCCGTCCCCGATCACAGGGATTGATACCGCATCGGTGATGTTGCGCGCCTGATCAAGCACTTCGCCATAGGACATCAGGCCCAGATCAGGTTCGCCAATCCGTGCGGCAGAGCTCGCAAAGCCCGACATGAAGGTCAGACCGAATCCTTCCTGTTCGATCAGTTTGGCAGAAAGCGCATCAAAGCAGCAGGGCATCGTGATCAGATCACCGGTGGCAAGCAGCGCGCGCAGGGTATCGGCAGGTGATTTTACGTTACTCATCGGTCTTTACAGCTTGAAGGGAATATAAAGGGCGAGATCGTGCCACACATACAAAAGGGCGGCACAAGCAAACATCAGCAGCAGGAACGGTGCAACACCGCGGGCAACCTCGCCCAGTCTGGCCTTTGCCACCGACTGGATCACATAAAGGTTAAGGCCGACGGGCGGTGTAATCAGGGCACATTCGACCATGATCACCATATAAACACCAAACCAGATCGGATCGAATCCGAGGGCAAGGGCGGCGGGCAACAGCACTGGTGTCATGATCAGCACCATCGAAAGCGCTTCGAACACCAAACCCATCACCAGCAGAACCGCTGTGACAATCAGGATGAAGCCAAGTTCGGTATCGACCCCTTGGGTGATCATTACCGAGATGTCCTGCGGGATGCGATAAAGCGTGATCGCCTTGCCAAAGACCTTGGCCCCGGCAATGATCAGAATGATCGCAACCGTGGTTGCCATGGAATCGAACACCGCCTTTTTCAGCGCATCCCATGTTAGGACCCGCATGATCGGGCCGGTGATGACGAGGGCGGCGGCAAAGCCGATGGCCGCGGCCTCGGTCGGGGTGAAGGCCCCGGAATAGATGCCCGATATGATCAGCACGGCCAGAACAACCGAGGGAAGTGCGCGGATGGTGGCACGTTTGCGTTCGGCCCAGTCTTTTTTCGGTTCAAGTTCCTGCCCGCCCATGCGGGCATAAATCATCGAGAAGATGATAAAGAACACCAAAAGCGCAATACCCGGACCGATACCGGCCAGAAACAGCGAGATCACCGATTCTTCGGTGACAAAACCATAAATGATCATCGGGATCGATGGCGGGATCAGAATGCCAAGAGTGCCGCCCGCGGCCAGCAATCCATAAACAAACCGCTTGTTGTAGCCACGATTGATCATTTCCGGGATGGCAACCGTGCCGATGGTGGCCGCCGTCGCAACCGAGGACCCGGAAATGGCGGCAAACACACCACAAGACAGAATGGTCGCCACCGCAAGCCCGCCCGGCCAATGGCCGACCCATGCACTGACAGCGGCAAACAGATCATTGCCAACCCCCGCACGCAACAGGATGTTTGACATCAAAAGGAACAGCGGCACGGCCAGCAGGATAAAGCCATCAAGCGTGGACAAAACCGCCTGTGGCGCCATCAACGGCGAAAAGCCCCCAAGGATCAGCATGGCAAGGCCAAGCCCGCCGAGCGCAAAGGCAACCGGCACACGCATCAAAAGCAATGCGAACATCGCAGCAAGGGTCAGGACGATGGTCATTCGTGCGCCCCTTTCGGAATGTCCTTGCCGCGTGCAAGCCCGATAATCTCGATCACCGCCTGAATGGCAAGCAGCGCAAAGCCGATGGCGACCGGCAGTTCGGCAACCCATGCCGGAAGATCGAGCATGGTGCCGCTGGTGCGGCCGCGCTCGAAACTTTCATAAAAGATTTCCCAGCCCTTGATCGTCACCATCACCGAAAAGGCCAAAATGCAGGCCATGGCAATGATTTCGACAAGCCGCTGGACCTTGGGGGCGAGAAGACGGGTGATGGCATCCACCGAAATATGGCGGCGTGCGGCCAGTGCCCAGGGCATCCCCAAAAGCGATCCCCAGATCAGACAAAGTTGGGAAAGCTCGGCCGCCCAGATGGTCGGACGCACGAAGAAATACCGTGCCAGCACTTCGTAGGTCAGCATGCAGCCGGCAAGCACAAACAAGATGGCCGCGACCCACGCAAGAATAAGCGTCAATCGATCAAACATGATTTAAACAGTGCATGTTGGAAAACGGGGCGTCATCACCACACAGTATGGGCATTGGCCCAAACATGCGCGGTGATGACAACAAATCAAATTACGCCCCGGTCGGCGTCCATGGGCAATCATGCAGCGCATGGCACATGGCACCCGACCGGTGACGTCAAATGCTTAGAACTTCTGGGCGGCCTCGAAGACCTGTTTGCCAAGATCACCGGTATTGGCAAGGAATGCCTCGTAAACCGGTTTGGCAGCTTCGCGCCATGCAGCCATTTCTTCGGCCGTCGGGGTGTAAATGGTCATGCCGTTGGCTTTGGCTTCGTCAAACGCTTCTGCCTCGATCGTCGACATGCGATCACGCACATCGTTCTCGGCATTGATGGCCGCGGTTGAAATGATGTCACGCTGCGCATCGGTCAGACCGTTCCAGAAGTCGGTATTCACAACCACGATGAATTCGATATCGGCATCGTTGGTGGTGGTGACGGTGTCCATGACTTCCCAAAGCTGACGGGATTTCACACCCGACATGCCGGTCATGCCAACATCAACCGTGCCACGCTGATAGGCGATATACTGCTCGGAGCCTGAAATCAGGGTCGGTGCACCACCGGCAGCGGAGATGAAATCACCCTGGGTTTTCGAGAACACGCGGACTTTCTGGCCTTTCAGACCATCCGGGCCTTTGATGGGGCCACCGTTCGACAGCATGATCGACCCACCATAAGCCTGCCACCACAGAACCGTCGAACCGGTTTCAGCAATGGCCTCATCCAGCGGCGCACGTACCGGGGAATCCGGTGAAACGGCCTTGCGGACCTTTTCTTCGGTATCGAGCAGGAACGGCTGATAGAAGATATCAACCGCCGGGACATCACCGACATAACGGGTCAATGACGCGACACCCATTTCAATCGCACCTGATCCCACCGCCGCAGGAACTTCCTTGTCCTTGTAAAGCTGGGCGGAATCGTAGATCTGGACTTCGATATCGCCGTTTGATTTTTCCTCGACCTCGTTCTTGAACATCAAAAGGTTCTGACCAAGGTGGCTTTTCATCGGCAATTGCAGGGAAATACGCAGTGTCAGGTCTGCGGCCTGAACCGTGCCGGAAAATCCGACGGCTGCCATCAGTGCGGCAGCAAGGGCAAATTTTTTCATGATGGACGTCCTCCGAGAACTTTTATTCTGTTTCTTTATTCAGGACGGCAAGGATGCGCCCATTTTTCGGCGGTGTTCAACATGTTTTGACTACGGCGAAACCCTGACCAGGCGGCTCACAGTGCGGCGCACACAGCACCAAAACTCAGCGAGGTGAGGACATACAGACGAGAAGCACAGCTTTGATAACGGCACTGCGGTATTGAAATAATTTGCAATGGAAATGTCCATGCGTCTGGTCTGGCATGCCAGAATGATCGTTCTGGATACAAAACCGGGAATCGCAAGCCGTTTCAAAACACTATCTGATAATGCGCTTATACATCACAGTGGTGCCGCTGAGTTTTTCAGAGTCCGGATCACGGGCAAAATCCGGAATAACGCCGGTGGTCTCAAACCCGAGCGAGGTATAAAGAATCTCGGCACTGTCGCCAGTTCGGGTATCAAGGGTCAGCAAGGTCCGCCCAAGATCACGCGCCCGGTTTTCGGCCGCCTGCATCAACAGCCGGGCAATGCCGCGCCTGCGACAATCGGGGCGCACCATCAGTTTGCTGATATCGCCGCGATGGGCCTGATTGGGCATGGTGTCATAATCAAGCTGGACGGTGCCGACCAAGCGATCCTGATCAAGGGCAGCAAACAGGATGCGCTTTCCGCCTTTGAGTGCCGGGATGGTTTTATCGCGCCAGAAAGCTTCGGCCTCGTGCATCGGGAAGGGTTCGATGAAGCCGATGCTGGCCCCGTCATGGACACAGGCGTGCAGCATGTCGGCGAACTGATCGAGGCGTTCTGTAACCGCATCAGTATCAAGGGTGACGATGTCGAGATCGGGGGCGGTGTGCGTAGCCGATGGCATAACGGTTCTTTCGCTTAGTCGATGATAAACAGGTGATATTTCGCGCCCTGATCGCGGGGCGTTTGAAACACATTGCCCCCACGCAACTGATAGCGCAGGCAATCACCCGCCTTTAGGTGATGGGTTTGGCCATCGACTTCCATCGAAAGCGCGCCAGACAACATAACCAGATGATGTTCAAGCCCGTCACGCGGGGATCCATCATATTCAATGCGCTGGTTCGGGCCGATTTCGACTTCGATCACCTCGCCCGACAATTGTTTGGATGTCGGGGAAACCAGCCGTCTTTGATAGCCGGTATCGGGATCAGTCCAAACTTCCTGATCGGCACGCGCGACAAGTGGTGCAAAGTCGTCTTCGACCATTTGCATCAGGCGTGACAGGGTGACGCCAAAAGCAACGCACAGCTTTCCCAGCACATTGGCGGTCGGGCTGACCTCGCCCTTTTCGATCCGCGACAGGCTGGCACGACTGACCGCACTTTTTTGTGCAAGCTCATCAAGCGACCACCCGCGTTCGGCGCGCAAAGCGGCCAACCGTTGGGCCAGTCGTGTTTCGATTTCATCCATGGCGACATCCTTTAATCTCTTATTTGAGATATTTTTCCATTAATGAGAAATCGTCAAGATGAAAAAACCGACCCCGCTTTCTTGGCAGGACCGGTTCATGTCACTTCATGGCATTGCCGCCACAGATAGATGGATCAGGCGTTGGTCGCCGGGATGCGTGCAATCACCTTGATTTCGAAATCAAAACCGGAAAGCCAGGTAACCCCGACTGCTGTCCAGTTCGGGTAAGGCGCCTGATCAAAGATCGCGTCCTTAACTTCCATGATGTCTTCAAACTGGTTTTCCGGATCGGTGTGGAAGGTCGTCACGTCAATGATGTCATCAAAATTGCATCCGGCGGCCTCAAGGATCGCCTTAAGGTTATCGAATGCGCGTTCGACCTGCTTTTTGAATTCAGGTTCGGGGGATCCGTCTTCGCGACTGCCCACCTGACCAGAAACAAAGAGAAGATCGCCGGATTTGATGGCCGGGGAATAGCCATGCGCGTCATAAAGCGCATGGCGGTTTGGCGGAAAGACGGCTTGGTTTGCGAGGGCCATGAAGACCTCCTTGTTCGGGTAAAGTTAGTATCTGTGGTATTTCGAATTGAGTTCAGATACGCTGCGTATGTGAAGCAGATATATTCACATACGCAGCGTATGTCAATTCGTATACGCCACGTATGTTAAATTGGAGTGCCCGATGGCTGCCAAAACGCGCGCTGAAAAAATGGAAGAAACCCGCATCAAGCTGATCAAAGCGGGACGCAAGGCCTTTGCCGAAAAGGGATATGCGGAAGCGTCAATGGACGAACTGACCGCAAGTGCTGGGCTAACGCGCGGGGCGCTGTATCACAATTTCGGTGACAAGCGCGGACTGCTGGCCGCTGTGGTCGATGAAATAGACTCTGCCATGGCACAACAGGCCAAGGATGCGGGGGATGCCGCAGGCGGCGGTTGGAACGGCTTGATGGCCGAGGGCAGGACATATATCGAACTGGCCCTTGATCCCGAAATACAGCGGATCGTTTTGCGCGATGGCCCGGCCTTTCTGGGCGATCCATCACAGTGGCCGAGCCAAAACCGCTGCTTGCAGGCGACAATCGCAACCCTGACGGAACTGGCCGATCAGGGTGCGATCAAACCGGTCGATATCGAAGCACTGGCTAGGTTGCTAAACGGGGTCGCGTTGAATGCCGCCCTTTGGGTCGCGGCCAGCGATGATCCGAAAGATACCCTTGGCAAGGCAATTGCCGCATTTGAATGCCTTGCGGCTGGCGTATTGGTAACGCCCAATGCCAAATGATAGTGGCGTGAATTCGACCACCGCGCGTAGTAGAGCGCCCGATCACACTCCGGCCCCTGCCCCGTCAAAGAAGGTCGGGATTATTTGCCATTTTCAAGGTCAAAGCCCGCACGGGTCCAGCTTTGAATGCCGCCTTTAAGGTTACTGACAGAGCAATCCACATGGGGCAGAACAGCGTTGGCCGCCCCAAAGGAACGCTGACCAACAGCACAGACAAAAACCAGATCCGTGTCGCTTTCATCGGTCAGGTCGACCAAGGCCGGGATATCGAAGTTCGAGGTCGGAATATTGATCGCGGTTTCAATATGGCCGGTTGCAAATTCCTCGGCTTCGCGGACATCAATAATGGTGACGGCTTCTTCGCCAATCAGTCGATCAAGTTCATGCGGTTCGATAAACTGTACGGTTTCGTCGCTCATTATGAAGTCCTTTGGTGGCTTTTGCGGCCTGATCCTGCCCACCTGTGATAGCTGTCGGCTTGCGGATTTTGCAAATGCAAAATATTTTTGTGCGATGATGTGGGAATGAAAGCGGCATCAAAGCTGGACGAGCGGTCACTTACATGTGAACATGAACACACGATTTTACGATGTTCGACAGAAGTATCGTCTTGCGAAATCAGTTCGTTATTCCCACGTCTGAATAACAGGGCAAATTGCCTCGGCAGGCTCAAAGGTCACTTTGAAATTCATTCGACAGAAGCCTGCCCCGACACATTGATGGTCGGTTTGTTGGTCGCCGCAACGGGACCCAAAAAGAGTCTGATCAAGACTGCACTACGGCGCTGACGCCGCAACTGCACAATCGAATTTTCACACGTTTGGCATGATCCGCCAGAGATTAACCGCGAACGCCATTTGTTAATTCATGACCGTCTGGCGGAGTCCCTTCACAGGGGACCTGCCGACGCCACCAGATCAGGATCGGGTTCGCCCCATCCGTGCAAAAGCAAAACGCAAAAATTGCGCAAAAACAGGATTGAGACAGGAAACGTAAGTTTGACAGTGCGATAACGTTTGAAAGGAGACCGCGCCATGGCTGAGAAGGATATCTTCGAGCTGTATGCGGAAGGCTATGACGGAAAGCAGGAAACTGAACTGACCATCCGCGATTACCTCAATTTGTGTCGCGAAGACCCAAGTGCCTATGCCTCTGCCGCTGAACGCATGATCAAAGCGATTGGCGAGCCGGAACTGATCGACACCTCGACAGATTCCCGACTTGGCCGCATTTTCCTGAACCGAACCATCAAACGTTATCCCGCCTTTGAAGATTTCTTTGGCATGGAAGAAACCATCGAGCGCATTGTCGGTTTCTTTAAATATGCCGCCCAGGGTTTGGAAGAACGCAAACAGGTTCTTTATCTGCTCGGCCCGGTTGGCGGGGGGAAAAGTTCCCTTGCCGAGCGGCTGAAAGAGCTGATGGAGCGTGAACCGATTTATGTTCTGAAGGCCGGCGATGAAATCAGCCCGGTTTTCGAAAGCCCGCTTGGCCTGTTTAATCCGGCCAAGATGGGTGATGCGATCGAAGACAAATACGGCATTCCCAAACGTCGCCTCACGGGACTTATGTCGCCATGGGCGGTCAAGCGCCTTGATGAGTTTGGCGGGGACCTGACCAAATTCTCGGTCGTTAAACTGATCCCGTCACGTCTGCGCCAGATCGCGATTGCCAAGACCGAACCGGGTGATGAGAACAACCAGGATATCTCGTCGCTTGTTGGTAAGGTCGATATCCGCAAGCTTGAATATTTCAGCCAGAACGACCCGGATGCCTATAGCTATTCGGGCGGCCTGAACCGCGCCAACCAGGGCATTCTTGAATTTGTCGAGATGTTTAAGGCGCCGATCAAGATGCTGCACCCGTTGCTGACCGCCACACAGGAAAGCAACTATATCGGCACGGAAAACCTTGGTGCCATTCCGTTCCAGGGGTTGATCCTGGCCCACTCGAACGAGGCAGAGTGGCAGACATTCAAGGCCAACAAAAACAACGAAGCCTTCATTGACCGTATTTCAGTGATCAAGGTGCCCTATTGCCTGCGCGTCACCGAAGAAACGATGATTTACGACAAGCTGTTGCAAGGGTCCGAGCTTGAACACGGGTCCTGCGCGCCGGGCACGCTTAAAATGCTGGCACAGTTTTCTGTCCTTTCGCGTCTGCAGGAACATGAAAACTCCAACCTGTATTCCAAGATGCGGGTCTATGACGGCGAAACCTTGAAGGATGTCGATCCCAAGGCAAAATCCATGCAGGAATATCGCGATACTGCCGGTGTTGACGAAGGCATGGATGGCATTTCAACCCGCTTTGCCTTCAAGGTGCTTTCAGAAACGTTTAACCACGACACCCACGAGGTCGCGGCAGATCCGGTGCATCTGATGTATGTCCTTGAACAGGCGATCCGGCGCGAACAGTACCCGGAAGAACGCGAGAAGGCCTATATGGACTTCATCAAATCCGAACTGGCCCCGCGCTACGCCGAGTTTATCGGAGCGGAAATCCAGAAGGCGTATCTGGAAAGCTATTCCGATTACGGTCAGAACCTGTTTGATCGCTACGTTGCCTATGCCGATGCCTGGATCGAGGATCAGGACTTCAAGGATCCCGATACCGGTCAGCTTCTTGATCGCAAGATCATTGATCAGGAACTGTCGAAAATCGAAAAACCGGCGGGCATCGCCAATCCCAAGGATTTCCGTAACGAGGTCGTCAAGTTCGCCCTGCGTGCCCGTGCCAACAACAAGGGCAAGAACCCGTCCTGGACGTCCTATGAAAAACTGCGCGATGTGATCGAGAAACGCATGTTCAGTCAGGTCGAGGACCTGCTGCCGGTGATTTCGTTCGGCTCGAAGAAAGACAGCGAGACCGAGAAGAAACACAACGAGTTCGTCAAACGCATGATCGATCGCAAATATACCGAACGCCAGACGCGTCGTCTGGTCGAATGGTACATGCGCGTCAATAAGGCCGGTTAAGCTCCCCCCTGTCTTTCCCGGCCCAACCGGGCGGCTTCGTCCCTTGTCCGCCCGGTTACCTCTTCGCCGCAGGATGCGACCACGGCCCGTTTTATCCGGGTCACATCCTGCGGAACTTCAAGGCGCAAGCGACCTGCACAACGCGCTTTTGAACCGTGCAAGGATGTGACTGCCCATGCTTTATATCGTTGACCGCCGCAAGAACCCGACCGGCAAAAGCCTTGGCAACCGGCAACGTTTCATGCGTCGCGCAAAGGCCCAGATCAAAAAGGCGGTTGAAAGCACCATCCGGTCGCGTGGCATTACCGACATCTCCAGCGGCGACCAGATCACCATTCCCGGCAAAACACTGAAGGAGCCGGGCTTTCACCACATGGGACGCGGGGGCAACCGCAATTATGTCCTGCCCGGCAACAAGAAGTTCGTTCAGGGTGACCGCATTGCCCGCCCGCAAGGTGGCGATAGTGGGTCTGGCGGATCGCAAGCAAGCCCCGATGGCGAGGGTGAAGATGAATTCCAGTTCACCCTGACCCGCGACGAGTTCCTTGATATCTTCTTTGAAGATCTTGAACTGCCGGACCTTTTGAAAAAGAGCCTGAAGCAGACCACCGCGTTTCGAAATGCGCGTGCGGGCTTTTCGGTCGAAGGCACACCATCAAACCTTAGCCTTGTGCGCACCATGCGCAATTCGCTGGCCCGGCGCATCGGACTGCGTCGCCCCAAAACGGCCGAGGTGCGCGAACTTGAAGAAAAGATCTCAGCCCTTCAGGCCAAGGCGGAAAAACGCCCGAATGGCAAGCTGACCAAAACTGACGAGGATACGCTTCATACCCTGCTGGCTGATCTTGAAGAGGCCAAACGACGGATGAAGGCAATCCCGTTCATTGATCCGATTGATACGCGGTTCAACCAGTTCCAACAGATCCCCGATCCCAACACGCAGGCAGTGATGTTCTGTTTGATGGATGTGTCGGGATCGATGTCCGAACAGATGAAGGAACTGGCGAAACGGTTCTTCATGTTGCTTCACCTGTTCCTGCATCGCAAATACGAACATGTCGAGGTGGTGTTTATCCGCCATACATCGCGCGCAGCCGAGGTGGACGAGGAAACCTTTTTCTATTCGCGCGAAACCGGTGGCACGATTGTTTCCACAGCACTCGAGGAAATGAAAAAGGTGTTGGTGGATCGTTATCCCACCGATCAGTGGAACATCTATGCCGCGCAGGCATCCGATGGCGATAACTATTCCAATGACGGGGCGAAATGCACAGCCCTTCTGGCCCAGGACCTTTTGCCCAAGTGCCAGTATTACGCCTATATCGAAATCACTGACGAGCGCGAGGCCGAGATTTTTGCCGCCGCCGAAGGCGAAACCGCCCTTTGGAAATCCTATGCCCCGCTTGCCAGAGACAATCCGCGCTTTGCGCTTAAACGGGTAACCAAGGCAGCCGACATCTTCCCGGTATTTAGGGAACTGTTTGCCAAAAACCGTGCGGAGGCAGGCCGATGAGCTCCAAGACCAAATCCGCAGACAAATTGCTTTTCACCAGTGCCGACTGGGACTTCGAGACGTTAAAGGCCACCTATGACGCGATTGAGGATATCGCGCTGAATGAGCTTAAGCTTGATGTCTATCCCAATCAGGTCGAGGTGATCACGTCCGAGCAGATGCTGGATGCCTATTCATCAATCGGCATGCCCTTGATGTATCACCACTGGTCGTTTGGCAAACGCTTCGTGCGCGATGATGTGATGTATCGCAAGGGATATCAGGGGCTGGCCTATGAGATCGTGATCAATTCCAACCCTTGCATTTCCTATGTGATGGAAGAAAACACCATCGTGATGCAGGCGCTGGTGATCGCGCATGCGGCGTTTGGCCATAACCATTTCTTCAAGAACAACTATCTGTTCAAGCAATGGACGGATGCCGACGGCATTCTGGATTATCTGCAATTTGCCAAAAGCTATATCGCCAAGTGCGAGGACCGATACGGCTTTGACGCGGTGGAACGGATTCTGGATGCCGCACACGCCCTGATGGATCAGGGGGTGAACCGCTATTCCCGGCCGGAAAAACCCAACTTGGCGGCCGAGCTAAAGCGTGAACGTGAACGCGCCAAGTATGAAGACGAGACATACAACGATCTGTGGCGCACCCTGCCCCAGCCTAATCCGGGTGATCAGGATATGGACGAGCTTAAGCGCAAGATGCGGGTCGAGGAACGCCGTGCGCAGTTCGGCTTGCCGGAAGAAAACCTGCTTTATTTCCTCGAAAAGAATGCCCCGACCTTGCAAGCGTGGGAGCGTGAGATTTTGCGCATCGTGCGCAATATCGGGCAGTATTTCTATCCGCAGAAACAGACCAAGATGATGAATGAAGGCTGTGCGTGCTATGTGCATTACGCCATCATGAACAGTCTGTATGACAAGGGTCTGATTTCCGAGGGTGCTATGATGGAGTTCATCGATTACCATTCGCGCGTCGTGTTTCAGGCCGAATATGATGATCAACGCTATTCGGGTTTCAACCCCTATGCGCTTGGCTTTGCGATGATGCAGGACATCCACCGCATCTGTGTTGATCCGACCGAGGAAGACCATAAATGGTTCCCCGATATCGCCGGCAACAATGAGCCAGTCGAGACCCTGAAAGAAGCGTGGGCGCATTACCGGGATGAAAGCTTTATCCTGCAATTCCTGTCGCCCAAGGTCATGCGCGACATGCGGATGTTCATGATTGATGATCTCAGTTCATCACCGCACCTCGAAGTCGCGGCCATCCATGATGATAATGGGTATCGCAAGGTGCGCCGGTCCTTGGCCCGCATGCATGACATTTCAGTGCGCGAGCCCGACATGCAGGTGGTCGATGTCGATATCCGCGGCAACCGCCAGCTTTACATCCAGCATACCGAACATGAAGGCATCCGCCTTGAAAAGTCGGAAGCGGAAATGACGCTGGGCTATATCGGGCAGTTGTGGGGCTATGGCGTTACCTTGCAGGCGGTCGATTATGAAAGCGGCGAAATCCTGCATGAGGTGAATTACACACCGGATGATCTGGTCGGCAACTAACCACAACCTTCGGGCAAAAAAACAGACCTTTGAAATCCGCGCCCCAAATGGGTGCGGATTTTTAATTTCGGGTTTGGAAACAGCGGAACCGATCAGGCGATGGATAGTGATTTCATTAGGTTGCCTGTTATTCCCTCCGCCCGGACTTCCGTCTTCATTGAACCGTCATGCATTATCGAGCAACTCCGAATTGATAGATCGGTCAATTGCGGTACAATAGCATCACGGGAGTTTGAAAGAATAATCGTTCCAAATCAGGCGTCTGTGACGGTTGGCACATCGCTTTGGCGGCCAAGCTTTTATCTTTCCGATGTAATCAGCCCCACCCTAATGGGGTACAAGAATAATACTGAGCATCTGCCGCGCCGGGGGACCGCATTCCGGCACGTTGAGGGAGACCACATTATGATCACGCGTCGCGGACTCTTGAAAGGGTCGGCTGCAGCGACCGTTGCTGCAGGCATTGCGCCAATGCCATGGCTTGTTTCGCCATCGAATGCGATGGAAACAATCGCAAGCCAATCCCCCATCGGCATTACAGACGATCTGCCCAACCCGATGGAAATCCATTCGGTTGATGGGCGCCTGAAAGCCGATTTCTTTATGGATGCCAGCGACTATTCGCTGCCAAGCGGGCCTGCCAAGCTTCGCATTTTCAACGCATCCATTCCCGGCCCGACCATTCGCATGAAACCCGGCGACACATTGGAACTGGCATTTGAAAACCGCATGCCGCCCAACAAGGATGCCGGCGAGGACGTGGTCACGAATGTGCCCAACCGGTTTAACACTACCAACGTCCATTATCACGGCTTCCATGTCAGCCCGCGCGGCAACAGCGATAACGTCTATTTGCAGATCGAACCGGGGCAGAGTTTTAACTATGTCGTGAAGTTGCCCGTTGATCACCCGGCGGGCAATTACTGGTATCACCCCCATCGCCACGGATCGGTTTCGGCACAGGTTGCATCGGGTGCGGCGGGCATGGCGATCATTGGTGGCACGCTTGACGAAGTCCCTGAAATCGCTGCTGCCCTTGAACGCGTTCTTGTGCTTCAGGCACCGATCCCGGGCATTGACGGATTGCTTGAAAGTGAAAAGCCGATTTGGCCACTGGATGCCGAACGCGACTTCCTTGTGAATGGTCAGTACCGCCCGAAAATCTATATCCGCGAAGGCGAAGTTCAGCATTGGAGATTGCTGAACGCGGGCGATGCGCAGTTCATCCCGTTGCGCGCAGATGGCATGGAAATGCATCTGATTGGTCTGGATGGCAACCCGTTGCCCAAGGCCGAAGAAACCGAAGAATTCCTGTTGGCACCGGGCAACCGCGCGAACCTTTTGATCAAGGGTGTTAAAACCGGCACCTATGCGCTGCGCCGTCCGGCCTTCATGCAGGGCAAGGCCAGCCTGCCCGAAGAACATCTTGCCGATATCATCGTGATTGCGGCCGATGATCCGCGCGTTGGCAATGGCATCAAATTCGGCAAATCAATTCCGACGGGGGATTTGCCCAAGAACGAGATTCTGACCGACATCACCGATGATGAAGTCACCAACAGGCGTAAGTTCGTTCTGGGTGTGAAGGATGTGTCGGGTTTCTTTGACGACACCGAATTTACCATCAACGGTCAGGGGTTTGATCCAAGGCGTGATGACGTTGTCGCCAAACTGGGCGCGGTCGAGGAATGGACGCTGATCAACACCACACCCTTCCCCCATCCATTGCATATCCACGTGAACCCATTTCAGGTCGTCTCGATCAATGGTGAACCGGATGAACGCAAACCCTGGATGGACACCATTGCCGTTCCGGCAGCGGGAACCGTGACATTCCGCACCCGCTTTGTCGATTTTACCGGCCGCTACGTTATGCATTGCCACATCCTGCCGCATGAAGACACCGGCATGATGATCAACGTCAATATCGAGGTATGATGATGCGATCCTTTGCACACACCGCCAGCTTCACCGCGGCCATCATGATCGCATGGTCCGCCTTTTCCGTGACAGATGCCAAGGCCGATGATGCCAAACCCGATGCGATGCCAACCGCGGCTTCGCAATGCCTTTCGTGTCACGGCACCAACGGCAACCCGGCCCTTAAGGATGTTCCGATCTTGTTGGGTCAACAGCCGCTTTATCTTGAAAACGCCATTCGCGCCTATCAGGAAGGTCGCCGCACCGGCGGTCAGGCGCTTGTCATGCATGAAATCGTCAAAGACCTGAGCGATGCGGACATCAAAGCCATCGCCACCTGGTTCGGAGGAACACAATAATGAAACGTCTTATGCTTCCTGCACTTGCCGGTCTGATGATGGCCGCCCCGATGATGCACGCATCGGCAGATGAGTTGATTTATCTGACCGATGACAAGGGCACCGAGATTTTCATGGATGCCGAATTTACCGGCCCCTATTTCGAACTGGCGAGCTACCTTGAAAGCGAACACATCCTGACGTTCTGTGGCCCGGCCAGTATTGCCGCGACCATGAACAGTCTGGGTGTCGAACGCCCACAGCCCTATCGCCTGTATCCGTGGGGCCTGTTTACCCAGGAAACGGTGTTCACCCCGGAAAACCAGAAGGTCAAATCCTATGCCATGGTGGAGCATGATGGCCTGATCCTGAGCCAGATTGCCACCTTCTTTGAAAATCTGGGTGTGAAGGCAAAATACCATCACGCCAACAACTTTGATGAAGCTTGGCTGCGCGACACCATCAAGGCCGCACTTGCCGACCCGGACAAGCGACTGGTGGCAAACTATTCACGCAAACCGATCGGTCAGGTCGGTGACGGGCATGTTTCGCCGATCGCCGCCTATGACGAGGATACCGACCGCGTACTCGTTCTTGATGTTGCCAAATACAAATACCCGCCGGTCTGGATGACCATCGAAGACCTGCGCACCGCGATGGCAACGATTGATAGCGGATCGAACAAGGCACGCGGCCTTGTCGTGGTAAGCAAATGAAGATTTCACGACGCGCCCTTTTAGGGTCAATCTCGTTATTGCCACTGGCCCCCGCTGCCACCCGTGCACAGGCACTGGGCAGCAATGCGGTGTTCTATGACATTGTGCGTCAGATTGGCGGCATTCCCGATATTTCGGATCATCTTCTGGATGCCGCCAATGACGAGTTCCTTACGACTTACGGTGCGGCGGCCCAGCGTGAATTCGTTTATGCGCTGCGTACCGGTGCGATTGCCGAACGCATCAAACAAGCCAGCCCGGAAATTCAGGAACAGGCCGCCTTCGTTGCCCGTCTGCTTTATACCGGCGAAGTGATGCGTGATGGCGCCTATAAGGCGATCTATTATCCCTGGTGCCTTGGTTGGAAATCCCTGACATTTGCCACCGCACCCGGCACCTGTGGCGGCCCGGCCTTTGGTCATTGGGCCCACCATCCGGTCACGGGGGATATGTGATGGAAGCAACCGTTGTCATCATCGGATCGGGCATGGCCGGGTCGCATCTGGCCTATAGCCTTGTGCAAAAGGGCATCGATGTCATCATGCTCGAAGCAGGGCCGAAACGCACGCGCGCCGAGAACCTGAAAACCTTCTATGAAAACCCGGTCAAGGGACCACAGTCGCCTTATCCGTCAGAGCCCTATGCGCCGCACCCCGAAGACGGGAAGTATAACGACTTCTATGTTCAGGGCGGCCCCGATCAATTTATCGGTGCGTATCTGCGTTTGTTTGGCGGCACGACCTGGCACTGGACCGGCTTTGCCGACCGGTTGCGCCCACATGACTTCACCATGAAGTCGACCTATGGCGTTTCACGCGATTGGCCGATCAATTATGACCTTCTGGTGCCCTATTACATCGAAGCTGAAAAACGCTGGGGTGTTGCGGGTGATCCGAATTATCCGTGGGGCGCGCCGCGCGATGGCGCCCCTTATCAGATGCCACCGATCCCGATGAGCTATATGGATCAGAAGGTCACCGAGGCACTGGATAAACTGGGTCTGCATTCAGCCCCGTTTTCCCATGCCCGCAATTCCGAGATTTACGACAAGCGCCCGGTTTGTTGCGGCAACAATACCTGTGTGCCGATCTGCCCGATTGGCGCGAAATATGACGCATCGGTTCACGCCCAAAAGGCCGAAGACCTTGGCGTCCGGGTTGAGACCGAAGCACTGGTCACCTTTGTCGAGGTCGGTGATGATCAAAAGATCAGCCGTGTGAAGGTCCGCAAACCTGACGGGTCGGAATTCTGGGTAACGGGGAAATACTTTGCCGTTTGTTGCCATGCAATTGAAAACCCGCGCCTTCTTTTGAACTCGGCACAGGACAATGCCCCCAAGGGTGTCGCCAACAGTTCCGATGCAGTCGGACGTAATCTTTTGACGCAAGCCAACCAGGACAGCTGGGGCATGCTTGATGAGCAAATATTCCCCTATCGCGGTCCACAGCAGACCGGTGGTCTGGTAGAATTGCGTGATGGTGACTTCCGATCCGATTATGCCGCGGTTGGCACCAGCTTCATGAATGATGGCTGGTCGGGCAATTCCGATGCCACCAATCTGGCGAAGGATCTGATTAAAAAGGGCATGGTTGGTCAGGAACTGGCCAATGCCATCAATGATCAGATTTCCCGACATCTGCGGTTAAACAGCTCGGCCGAGGTTTTGGCGAACTGGAACAACCGGGTCGAGCTTGCCGATGAAAAGGACAGTTCGGGCATTCCGCGTCCGAAAGTGACTTTTACCCTTGATGACTACACCAAAAAGGGCTTGGCAAATGCGCTTGAGGTCAACCGCAAGATCTTTGCCACCCTTGGTGTGGCCGATATGCAGACCGATAAACCGTATCTGTCGAATGCGATTATTGGTGGAACCACGATCATGGGCTCGGACCCGAAAACATCGGTCGTGAACGCGGATCTTGTCGCGCATGATCACAGCAATCTTTATATTCTGGGATCAAGTTCGCATGTAACAACACCGGTCAATGCCCCGTCCTTGACCATTGCCGCACTGGCGATCCGTGCGGCTGATCATATGGCCGATGCATTGACCAAATGAATACACCACTCAAACAACTGATCCTAATCGAAACAGGGCTTCTTGCCCTGTTCGTTCTTCTGGGCAACGGAATGCGATCTGTCGCAACCATGACCGTTTCCGTCTCCCAGGGTGAGTTTGCAAGCTTCCTGAATATCTCGGTCGAACGCACCGATATCCTGATTGAAGTCCTGATTGGCGGTGCTGTTATGGCACTCGCCATCGCGCCCTTTGTGATAAACAGTCACACGGCGCGCAAGGTCTGCCTTGCCACCGCTGTCCTTGCCAGTGCCAGCTATGCCGCTGTCGGGCTGACCATGCACTGGGACCCGGCCCTTTCCGTACGTGAAATCATTGTTCTGGCCAGTTTCTGCATGGGTGGCTTTGCGATTTCGTTCTTTGCCCCGCTGGCACAGCTTGCGATCAGCCAGGCCAAGACGGATCGCGAAAAATCGATGCTGACAACGGTGTGGACCGCCGCCCAGCCGATGGCGTTTCTGATTGCGCCACAGCTGGTTAAATATGTCGCCTTTGATGTCGGCACCGGGAATTACTTCCTGATTCTGGCCGTGATGCCGATCCTGTTCTTGTTGATCATGCCGATGGTGATGGGCACCGCCGATGGGGCTGCCATGCCAACAAACACCGGCAATACCGGCGCAAAACAGGCGCCCAACTGGAAACTGATCGGTCTGTTTCTTTCGGTCGTTATCATTTTCGAAGCATGGACAACCGCCAACAGCTTCCTTGGTGTTGAAAGCCTGACAGGGCTTGGCCTGATGTCGGCTTTCCTTGTTCTGTCGGCTATTTTGTATTTCAGTGTGAAATCGGCAATGCCGCACGACACCAAATTGCCGTCTGATGCGATTTTCCTGTTGGTGGTGTTATTCATCCTCGAAATTCCGACCACCGGTGTTTACGACACCGCATATCTTGTGCGGCATTTGTGCTCGTCAGAATTGATTGATGATCGCGCGACCCTTGGTGCGGCCAGTCAGGTGATCATGGTGTTTGCCGCCGGGGCCCTGATTGCACGTAACCCGGTCTGGCGCGAACGTCTTTGGCTGCTTGCCATTCCATGTCTGATCGTTTCATCGGTTGCGACGATCTTCTACCCCTACCCCGCAACGGATGCGGCCCTGTTCTATTGGACCAAGATGCTTTCAAGCATCGGGATCGGGATTGCCACGACAATTGTGGTCAGTGCTGTGATCGCGTCGGCCAATGGTAACAAGCTGATCACGCTGGCCCCGGCCTTCGTCATCATGTTTGGTACAGAAGTCGGGATCGAGATCCTTGAAATCACGTTCCAGATTTCAAAACTGGCGGGGCTTGGCGTCACAGCCGCCTATCAGATGGTTTTTGTCGTACAGGTAAGTGCTGTGTTGCTGGCCACCACACTTATGGCGTGGCGATGGCTTGCACCGAAAACACAAAAAACTTCTGCCGCCTGACTCAGGAGGACAACAGTCATCGTAATTGGCGCGCGCCTTTGGCGTGCCTGCGGGGAACTAAGCCATTACAAGACTTCCTAATTGAAACCAAACCTAGCTTTGTTCGCGATCTGGCGACCATGACCCTTTCAAAGGCATCGGCAAGACACAATATCAATTGATGGTTGCCATGCTTATTTCTTCGCGGGCTCTAGGAGCAACAGATTGCAAAACCGCTTTTGGGTATTGCTGATATCTGCCGTCATGTTTTCATTTACCGCCCCGCCCGCACGGGGCGAAGAAATCGTGCGCATGGCCTTCCCGATCGGTGCGGTTGAGTTTTTCAAGTACGAGTTCGGCGTTATCGAGCTTGCCCTTGACCACGCCGACGGCGACTTTCGGCTTGTGATCGAAGAATTCGAGGGCATGACGCAGGCGCGCATCAGCTCAATGATGCAAGAGGAAAAGGTGGATGTGATGTTCACCGGTTACAGCCTCGAGCGAGAAACAATGTTCTTGCAAGTTGACGTTCCGATGACACGAGGCTTGCTGGGATATCGGGCTTTCATCACGCATAAGGAAAACATCCCGGCTCTTAGTCAGGCAGCTTCTCTGGAAGAATTGAAAAAATTCTGCATTGGCACCGGGTCAGATTGGCCGGATGCCAGCATCATGGAAAAAAGCGGCTTTTGCGTTGATCGCGCACCGCGTGATCAGCTTTGGCCGATGGTCGCCAATAAAAGATTTGATCTTCTCAGCCGTGCGGTGCACGAGGGCTATCGCGAAATTGATGTTATCAGCCGGGAATATCCCAATGTCGTTCTCAGCCCGTCACCGGTTCTGGCGTATCCGTTTGATCTGTTCATTTACGTGAACCGCAATAATGAACGACTGCATGCGATTTTGACGCAGGGACTTTCGCGGGCCTATAGCACCGGCGACTTCATGCGACACTTCTTGTCGAACCCGCATATTCGCCAGGCGCTCGAAACACTGAAGGATCCTGACACCCAGATTATCCAGATTGAAAATCCGGATATGAGCCAAAAGTCACGCGACATCGACCCCGCACTTTGGGAAAATATCGTGCGCCGCAAATATGATGATGACTTTGGCTATGACCCCCGGGATCAGATGTAAATCCGATATTTATCAACACGATATCGGATTTACTGCATATGCAGATTTTTCGTTCTCAAAGCGGAATAATCTTATTTGGATCAGGCAATGATCCTTAATTGGTTTAATTTTCCAGCCAGTATCGGTGAATGTCGGCGCTGTTATGCTCTGTCATTTCCGGGTTACTAAGATCAATTATCCGCAAATCTGGATGGTCTTGCAGGAACCGGGTTGCATAGGCAATTCCGGGATGTGCCTGAAAATATTTGTCGATCGCGCCGTTTTTTGTCGCCGCCTGAAACCCTTGTTCGATCAGGTCATGAAGGGGCTTGCTGTCGCGGCGAACATAAAAATAGAAATCATACGGATAGCGCACCAACAGGTTCTGATAGACCATCAGGCCATGCTGACTGAGCAAGTTCATGACGCTCTGTGTTCTGAGCTCATGAAGTGCCAGGTGCATGACATCGAACCGCCCGTTTTCAAGCATAGTATAAAGATTGTGCCCCGGCCCACCAACCACACACAGACCAGCATGTTCGAGAATGAGCGTATCAATCCAGGAGTTCCCGGACCCGATGCAAACACTTTTCAAATCATCCTGGTTTGCCACATCATCAAGTGCTTCAAATGTGTCCTCACGGGTGATGAATAGCCGATAACCCTGCAACCCTTTGGTCAGGGGATAATCGATTTGCAGCAAATCAGCCTCAGCTTCACGGCTATAACCGGCAAGGAGAACATTGACCTGACCATCATCAAGCATGTTGAACATCCGCTTTTGCGACAGACCTTCCAGGGAAATAACTTCAAGGCTGTGATCACCGGGCGCGTATTGCAGTGCCAGTTCAAGCAAACCGGTCTCAAAGGCAAAATGTGTTTCGCGACCAGCCGGCAAGGGCAGTGTAAGTGTTTCGGCAGCAACGGGCCGAACCAGCATCAGGGGAAGGACAACCAACCCGCACAAACACCTGAAAAATGAAACCATTCCGCCTGCAACTATTCCCCGAAGTATCAGAAGCTTACCTTTGTTGTTTCAGGTGGGGATTGTTGCGTCTGGAAACACCCCTTCTGGTATGAAAACAGCTGAATCAGAATTGAGTTTCATAGAAACCACTGATCAGCAGCGTTCATTTTTTCGGCCCCGGTCGTTTCCGCTTGACGATTTGTTATGTTATATCATAACAACACATATTGAATATCAAACCCACTGCAAACCGGATCAACCACATGCCTTCCTTGCGCCGAGCCCTCCGTCATGTTCTTTTTGCCGCCCCGATCGTTGTTGCCGCCCCGCTGACCGCGGCCGCCCATGGCGACGATGCCCCAAAAGTCGTGACCTCCATCAAGCCGATCCACGGCATCACCAGTGCTATCATGAAAGATATCGGGGAGCCGGTTTTGCTGATCGATGGCGCGTCTTCACCGCATACCTATTCTTTGCGGCCGAGTGAGGCGCGTGCGCTAAACGATGCCGATCTGGTGATCTATGTTTCGCATGCGCTGGAAGGCTTCCTTGAAAAGCCGCTTGAAAGCCTGTCTGGCCATAGCCATCAGCTTGAACTGGTTTCCCTGTCGCAACTGTCACTGCGCAACATGCGCGAAGGCGGCACGTGGGAAGGTCACATGCACGCGCATGAGGGCGACGCGCATGATGATCATGAGGAGCATGACGATCACACCGACCATGCCCACGATGATGACCATGATCACGACCACGAAGCCGAACATGATCAGGCGGCCCATGATGATCATGATCACGACCATGTGGCCGAACATGAAAAACATGATGATGACGACCATCATGACGTCACCGAACACCACGAACATGACGGTATCGACACGCATATCTGGATGGATCCGGCCAATGGCGCGACCATCGCGATTGCCATCGCCGATGAACTGGCCGAAATCGACCCCGAACATGCCGACGACTATCGCGCAAACCTGCAGACACTACTTGCAAGCCTGACCAACCTTGGTAATGATCTTCGGGCAAAAGTTGCACCGGTCCAGGACAAGCCCTATGTGGTATTCCATGATGCCTATCAGTATCTCGAAGCCGGCCTTGGCCTGAACGCGGTCGGATCGATTACAGTTTCGCCAGATCAAAAGCCCGGAGCCAAACGCCTTCATGAAATCGAAGACAAAATCCATGATACCGGCGCTGTCTGCATATTTGCCGAACCGCAATTCCGCCCGGCAATCGTTCAGGCCGTCGTGTCTGACACTGGCATCCGGACCGGCACGCTTGACCCGCTTGGCTTTGACATTGCTGCGGGACCGACTGCCTATCAGGAAATTCTCGCACAAAATGTCGACGCACTTGTCGATTGCCTTGGCGACGCTTCGTAAGCGCACCGCAATGATTTTGGTTGCCGGCATGACGATGCTGGCAACCGCCCCTTCGGCATTTGCGCATCCACATGTCTGGATCGACGCGAATGCCGAATTCGTTTTTGAGAACGACAAGATTACCGCCATTCGCGTGCGCTGGCTGTTTGACGATCTGTTTAGCATGACCATGATCGACGAGTTCGACAAAAACCACGACACCCGGTTCTTTGACGAAGAAAACACCGCTGTGCATGACAATGCCTTTGCAGCCCTTTCCGAGTTTTCCTGGCTGACCCATCTGCGCAAGGACGAAGAACTGGTATCCTTTGCCGGTGCGACTGATTTTGTTGCCGATATCACCGATGACCGCCGGGTCAGCTATGACTTCAAGCTGATGCTCGAAACACCACTTGATCCGATCAAGGATGCCATCAGCCTGTCGGTCTATGATGCCGAATACTATATCGATGTCGCCTACACACAGGTCGATCCCGTCCTGTTTGCAGGGGCCAAAAACCTGTCCTGCCATTTCGAGATGAGCGAAGATGAAAAGAACCGCATCTATTTTGACCTGGTCGCGCCAATCCGTGCCGATGTTGTTTGCGCGGCCAAGGTGGCAGATGGCAGCAGTTCTGGCGGCCTTGCTCCTGGCGATTTCGTTCTCGTCGAATAATCCGGCAGCCGCACAATCATCAAACCTTCTGGGTCGCGGGGCAGCTGATAACCCCCAAAGCAGTCCTGCTCCCAATCCCGATGCCGACAACGTCGAAGACAGCCTGATTGCCCTGCCCGACTGGCTTTCAGACCTTATTGGCCAAACGGTGATCATTCAGACCAAACTCAATCGTGAAATCACCGCGACGCTGCGCGAAGCCAAGGACGGTGACAGCTTCTGGCCGGGCCTTGTCATTATTGCCCTGTCGTTTGGCTATGGCGTCTTTCACGCGGCGGGCCCCGGTCATGGCAAGATGATCACCACCACCTATTTCCTGTCGCGCGATGCGGGATGGAAACAGGGTGTGGCGATGGGTAGCCTGATTGCCGCCGTTCAGGCAGTTTCGGCCATCGTCATGGTCGGGGGACTGACCCTGATCCTTAACCTCGGCCCGGCAGCGGTCACCAAGAACGGCCTGATCATGGAGGCAGTTTCATACGCCCTGATTGCCGCGTTGGGCGCAGTGATGGCGCTTCGTATCCTGCAAGGCCGTGATGATTGTTGCGATCACCACGGACCGGGCGAGCATCATCACCATCATGTACATTATCATAGTCACGACCATGACCACAGCCACCACCTCACCCATCACGATGCCCCGGCTGTTCAATCCAACTGGCAGATGATCTCAACCGGTGTTGTCGCAGGATTGCGCCCCTGTACCGGATCGATCCTTGTTCTGCTGTTTACCTTGGCCAATGGCATGTTTCTGATTGGTATCGGGGCTGCCTTTGCCATGGCGCTTGGGGTTGCGATTACCATCAGCCTGATCGGACTGGCCGCCATCGGCATTCGCACAGGCACTCAGTATCTGTTCAGCGTTTCGGAAACATCGTCGGGTATCATTCGCCGCACGGTCGGCTTTACCGGGGCTGCAATCATTACCCTGTTTGGTGTGATGCTGTTGCTGGCGTCGGCCCGCCAACTGGGCTGGTTGTAATCAGGATTTATAGGCCGCCGGGATGCTGTCTGACGCCTTGATCAGGGCATCCATCACCATGCGGACACCGGGCGAACGCCGCATATCAGGATGCACCACCAACCAGACCGGCTTGCTGAGTTCGGCCAGGCTGTCATCCGCCACCACTTCCAGTCGGTCATCTTCATCTGCCATATATCTCGGCAACAAACCCAGTCCGTGACCGGCGGCAACAAAGGCCTGCACCGTTGCGGTATCATCGGCCTTTATGCGTACTGGCAATTCTTTATCCAGCGTATCCCAAACCCAGCCTTGCTGATAATCACCGAATGTGTTGCGACCATCAGCACAAAATTCCCATTTTTCCTTGGGGACACGCTCTGTATAGCCCTTTGCCGCGTAAACCGCATAACGTAACTCGACCAGCTTTCTGACAATCAGGCCACTTTGATCAGGACGTACCATGCGCACAGCAACGTCCGCTTCACGCCGGGCCAGATTGGCAACGACGCTTGATCCCAGGATTTCATATTCAAGATTTTTCTGATCGCGCAGCAGTTCTGCCAAGCGCGGGGCAAACAGCAATCGTCCGGCACTTGGCGGGACCGCGATCTTGACAACACCATGAGCGGTTTCATCGCCGTGCGCCTGACGTTCGAACACCAAAACATCGTCTTCGATCCGCAACGCGGCAGGCATAAGATTTTCGCCAGCCTCGGTCAGTTTCCAGCCTGTTGCCAGCCGATCAAAAAGATGTGCACCAAGATCTGCTTCAAGGGCCTCGATCCTTCGCGAAACCGTTGTGTGGTCCTTGCCAAGACACCTTGCCGCACCGGACAAGGTTCCTTCCTTTGCCACCGCAACAAAGAAACGCAAATCATTCCAGTTCATTGGCTCCATCCCGGCACGGCTTTTAGAAATAGATAGCCTGCGTAACGCCGAAAACGATGCTTCGCCATTGCGCAAATCTGCACAACTGTAGCGCATTTTATCGGAATTCATTTGTGTTTTTGCGCATGGCAACCTTGTCGACATCACAAAGCCCACACGATCAAGGAGCATCAAAATGGCTGTCTTAAACCATATCAAATGTCATCCCGTCGTTGGTCCCCTGTCGAACACGTCATCGTCGGAGATACGCGCTCAAAACCCCAGTTTCCCTGCCTCGCGCCGCCACACCACAGAGGGTTTGCATGCGATCATCCCGACGATCCTCGATACACTGATTACCGCATACAAGCACTATCAGGGTCGGAATGCGCTAAATAAGCTCAGCGATGATCAACTGCGTGACATCGGTCTTGAACGCACACGTGACGGATACGCAACACGCGACTGGTATTGATTTTCTTCAATACCGCCCCCCGAACATCAAAGCGGCCCCGGCTCCAAACAGAACCGTTGGCAATCGACACGCTTTGATGCTGCTAACTTGGGAATACGACTATTGCCAAGTTGGTCAATGCCTCCCTCAAGGCAGACAAAGGCCCCTGCAATGCGGGGGCCTTTTGTTCATAGTTCGAAATTGCTCGGACTTGAGTTTGTCGATAACGGTATTAGCTGTTTCTGCCAATAGGACGCCGGACATGAAAACAGCCCGCAAGGGGACACTTGCGGGCTGAAAACGATCTCGTCTATTTGGGCAAGATGGTCGTCTCTGCCCTACTGAGCAGATACAACTTTCATCACCAGTTTTCCGTCCGGCTTGATCGGGCCGTCTTCCTTGGCGCCCAGGGTGTATTCGAAGACGCCCGTTTTCATGCCACCGGCTTCGGAATGCACCATCAGCATCAACATTTCGCCGGACTTTACCGGTTCCTGCAGGATGGCGGATACATCCGTGTTTTCACCCTTTTTAAGCGGTGCATAGCCAACGACCGGTCCCGGCTTCATATCGCTGTTGGTGCGATGGACAACCAGCCAGCCGTTTTCGCCAGCCATGATTTTCGATGCGGTTACCACACCAGCCGAAACATCCTGATCCATGGCTTCGACCATCGGACCCATTGCGTTTGCCGCACCCGCACCACCGAATACAAAGCCGGCACTCAGCATCATTGCCGTGATTACGCCGGTTGCTTTTGCGGTTGCTTTGGCTTTGAAGGTCATGTGAAGTCTCCTTTGCTTTTGATCTGGAACGCGCTGTTTTCTGCGCTCGCTCATGTCGTGCGTTTCATCGCACACACAGAAGCTACGCAGCCAAATCAATCGGGTTTCAGCAAAGGTGATTTTTTTTACTGAGCAACGGAAATAAGGCGCCCATGGATCGCAGGACCGGTTGGCTGACCAGTTGGTGAACCGCCTTCGGGCTCAAGGCTGATGCCAAACGTTGCATTGCGCAACATGGCCGGATCAAACCCGCCAAGCTGCTTGGTTGTCGGATTGGCGATGTTTTCAAGCAGGCCAAGCGATTTCGGTTTCGGCCCGGTTTCCTCGGTCACAATCCAGAGCTGATAGGTCTTGCCTTCGGGTACGGTCGCCTCGACCGGTCGAATGGTGACTTCGCGGGTTTCAAGATCAACACTCATGACAAAGGCCGGTTGGGTGTCATCCCGGTGGAAGACGGCAACAAACTGCCCGTTCTGGACCGGGGAATTCAGATCACTTGAAAGCACAACCACAATCAGACTGGCCGCAATCGCCGCCGCCCCCAGCGCACCGGCACGCCAAACGGCCAGTCGACGTTTGAGTTTGGCGAATTCCACCACACCCGGCACGTGTTGGCTGGTGGCTTGGCGCGTGGCCTGTGCGGCACCTTCGATCCGGGCACGAATACCGGCAAACAGATCGCTCGACGGGGCAACCGCATCATAATGGGCATTTAGCGGCGACAGGCGCGCTTCCCAGTCGGAAATCGCGCGATCAAGTTCGGGTTCCTGGCTGCGACGTGTCTCAATGGATTGGCGTTGCGCGGGCTCAAGAGTCCCCAACACATATTCCGCCGCCAACATGTCAATATCATCCCGGTCCGTCATGTTCCCAGGCATTCCTTTAATTGTCTCAGACTGCGATGCAGCCATGTCTTGATCGTTCCGACCGGTTGGGCAAAGCGTTCTGCCAGTTCGGCACGTGACCAGCCTTCGAGATAGGCCAGCTTTACAATCTGCTGGCGGTCGTCTTCGAGATCGTTCAGGCAACGGTCAAGTTGCCGCATCTCGTCTGCAACCGCCATCTGGTCAAATGCAGAGTCCGACGATATCAGCGTTTCAATATCTGCATCCTCGACATCGGCTTCCGGGCGTTGCCGCCGGACGATATCAATCGCCCGGTTGCGGGCAATGGTTGCCATCCATGTGATGATCGAGGCACGACCGGGCTCGAAATCACTCGCCTTTTGCCAGATACGCACATAAATGTCCTGAAGGGCGTCCTCGCTCTCGGCGCGATTTCTCAAGATACGCAGGACGATGCCGAAAAGTTTCGCTGATGTTGCATTATAAAGCTGTTCGAAGGCATCCGTATTGCCTTCGATCGACTGCCTCAGCAGGTTTTCCAAATCCCGGGTCGATGTCATACCCACCGCCACATGCATACACCCCGCCACAAGTGCGGCTGTATGAAAGAAACAAATACGGGATCGCGCATGATCCCGAGCCATAAGTCATTACGCAGCCAGACAGCAACCTGATCAATTTTATTTCAAAGAAAACAACGCGTAGGGCTGCCTGCCGGCATGTCAGGTTTGCCGCTCAGACCTGATATTCCTCGGCGATGTTGTTGGCCGCCTTGATCAGGGCATCCATCACAAGACGCACGCCTGGCGATCGACGCATATCCGGGTGCACCACCATCCACACACTTTCACGGCTGCGGCCTTCGACATCTGCGTGGATCAGTTCGAGTTCGTCATCCCGATCACCAAAATAGCGCGGCAAAACGCCGACACCATGCCCGGCGGCAATGAACTGACGGACGGTTTCGGTGTCATCAGCACGGAACCGACAGGGCAATTCACGATCAAGCACCGTGCGCACCCATTCCCGTTTGGATGCGCCATATGTGGTGTCCTCATAACCGCAGAATTCCCAATCCATTTCCGGCACGCGGTCCTTATAGCCAACCCCGCCATAGAGCCCCACGCCCAGTTCAACCAGTTTGCGGGTAATCAGGCCGGGTTCACGCGGCGTGATCATGCGTACGGCGACATCGGCTTCACGCCGCGCCAGATTGACGATGTTCGCCGCGCCAATGATTTCGAATTCGAGTCCCTTATGCGCCTTGAGCAATCGGGCAAGGCGCGGCGCGAACAAAACGCGCCCTGCAACCGGGGGCACGGAAATGCGCACAACCCCGTGGGCGGCTTCATCGCCCTTTGCCTGTCGCTCGAATGTCAGGGCTTCTTCTTCGACTCGTTCGGCCACAGGAACAAGGTTTCGACCCGCTGATGTCAGCTGCCAGCCACGTGGTAACCGGTCAAAAAGTTTTGTGCCAAGATCACTTTCGAGCGCCTCGATCCGTCTCGCAACGGTGGTATGTTCTTTGCGCAAACGTCGCGCTGCACCGGACAAGCTATTTTCTTCCGCAAGAACAAGGAAGTAGCGTAAATCATTCCAATTCATAGGCGTTATTTGGTCCCTTGGAATCTGTCAAAATCGTCGTGCATTTTTGCACAGTAGCTATGCAAAACAAAGTAGTTCCCGTTTTATTTCGCATATGACATTTTCCGCCCATCGAAACGCAAATCAACCGTAGATCATAGGAGGCCATCATGGCACACACGGTTTCCGCTGCACCGCAATTCAATGCTGCTACCGACCCGTTCGCGAAACGCATGCCGTTCGGATCGCTTCTGAGCAAGATCGCCAACAAGATCGGTAAGGCACGTGCACCCAAAGCCGCGAGCTACGGTTGGGATTCACTGAGCCATGCTGAACTTGCCGACCTTGGTCTGCAGCGCAAATTCAACGGTTCGACCTGGTATGTTGACCGCATTTCGCGCTAAGGCGTGATCGGGCGCGGCACCGATATCGTCGCATGGACGACCCTGATAGAAAAAGGGACCCAACCGGGTCCCTTTTTCGCATTTCGGCTTTGGCTACTGAGCCCAAAAATCTCAGCCGCGCAGCGCCTTGACCTTATCGGTGGCTTCCTGCGCAAGTTTGGTGATCTTGCCCCAGTCGCCTGCCTTGACCGCATCCTTGGGCGCAATCCACGAACCACCGACGGTGATGATGTTTGGCAGGGCCAGATAATCAGCAAGGTTGGACAGCGATACGCCACCAGTCGGGCAGAATGATACCTGCGGGATCGGGCCGGAAATGGCTTTGAGCATCGAAACACCGCCCTGCTGTTCTGCCGGGAAGAATTTCAGCGTGTCATAGCCATGATCAATCAGGTTCATGATTTCCGACGGCGTCCCGGCACCCGGAAGCAACGGACACCCGGTATCTTTGGCCGCTTTCAGCAAACCTTCGGTATGGCCGGGTGACACGGCAAAGGCACAACCGATTTCGGCCATGCGTTCCATCTGTTTGGCATTGATCACAGTACCGGCACCGGTAATCGCATCGGGCACCTCGGCGATGATGCGCTTGATGCTTTCTTCGGCCGCGGACGAGCGCAGGGTGATTTCAAGTACCGGCAGACCACCGGCGACAAGCGCCTTGGCCAGCGGCACGGCATCGTTAGCGTCTTCGATCACCAGAACCGGAACGACCGGTGCCATGGACAGAATTTCACGCGATGAAAGGCTCATTAACTTTCCTCCAGGTTTCGATTACGCCGTTAAAATCTTGGCGCAACCGATCAGGGCCGGGTATTTCGCCGTCATCAGGCGCACCGGCACATCATTCATCAAATCACGGAACCGCCCCTTGGCGATCATGCGCTCCTTGAGCGCGCTTTTCTTCATGTAATCGGTAATGCGCGGGCCAATGCCGCCACCGATAAACACCCCGTCAAAGGCGCCAAGGGTCAAAACAAGATCCCCGGCGACACCGCCAAGGAACATGCAAAACCGGTCCAGCACCTTGAGGCACAGGGCATCCCCGTCCTTAAGGGCACCATCGACAATCTCGGCTGCCGTTTTGGGTTCGACATCAAGCCCATCAATCGCGGCAAGCGCCCGATAAAGGTTTTCAAGCCCCATGCCCGACAACACGCGTTCGGCAGATACACGATCAAGTTCGCGGCCCAGGAATTTGACAATCTCGTAATCAAGATCGTCAATCGCGGGCAGCGAAACATGCCCGCCTTCACCTTGTATGGGCAACCATTTGCCTTCGTGTGGCAGCAGCCCCGATACGCCAAGACCGGTCCCTGCCCCTACCACCGCAAGCGGAAGCCCCGGACGGCCCGGACCATCAAACAGCGTGATCAGGTCTTCGTCGCCCAGATAGGGCACAGACATGGCAAGACCGGTAAAGTCATTGACCACCACAAGCCGATCGAGATTGAATTCGGCCTTGAGTGCTTCTTTCGAGAACACCCACGGATTGTTGGTAAATTTGACCGTATCGGCCATGGCGGGGCATGCCACCGCCACAGCAAATTCACGCAAATCCGTGCAATCGGTTTTCGCCATGAAGTCCCGCATGGCATCGCCGATGGTGGCATAGTCACGCACCGGCAATGTCATGGGTGTGTGGGGATCGCCGGCCTCGTCCAGCCAGGCAAAGCGGGCATTGGTCCCGCCAATATCACCAACCAGCTGCATTATGCGACTTCAGCCTCCCCCGGGAAGGCCGCAGAGGCACCAAGTTCAGCCAGACCAACATGTTCGCGGAAGACACCAAACATCTCGCGGCCAAAGCCATCCTGATGTTCGGCCTTATGATCAAAGGTCGCAAAGTCACGCTTGGCCAGTTCGGCATCGGTGACATTGAGCAACAATTCGCCGGTTTCGGCATCAAGACGGATGATATCGCCATCCTGAACCTTGGCGATCGGGCCGTTCATCATGCCTTCCGGCGTGACGTGAATGGCGGCCGGGACCTTGCCCGATGCACCCGACATACGACCATCGGTGACAAGGGCAACCTTGTACCCAAGGTCTTGCAGCACACCTAGTGGCGGGGTCAGTTTGTGCAGTTCCGGCATGCCGTTGGCTTTTGGGCCCTGGAAGCGGACAACACAGACGACGTCGCGATGCAGTTTGCCTTCCTTGAAGGCATCCATCATTTCTTCCTGCGACGTAAACACCGCCGCCGGCGCTTCGATCACACGGTTTTCCGGCTTAACGGCCGAAACCTTGATCACGGAACGGCCAAGGTTGCCCGAAAGCATACGAAGGCCGCCATCGGCACTGAATGCCTTTTCGGTCGGACGCAGGATTTCTTCGTCATGGCTGGTTTCCGGCGCATCACGCCATGAAAGCTTGCCATTATCCAGATACGGCTCGGTGCCATAGGCCGCCATGCCACCGGTGTGAATCGTTTCAAGATCCGGGTGCAAAATACCGTTCTTAAGCAGATCAGAAATCACAAAGCCCATGCCACCTGCCGCATGGAAGTGGTTCACATCGGCCTGCCCGTTCGGATAAACGCGGCAAAGCAACGGCACAATGCGCGACAGTTCATCAAAATCATCCCAGCGAAGCTCGATCCCCGCCGCACGCGCCATGGCTGGCAGATGCAGGGTATGGTTGGTCGACCCACCGGTTGCGAGCAAGCCAACAATCCCGTTCACAAACGCCTTTTCATCAAGGATTTTGCCAATCGGGCGATAGTCATTGCCAAGCTTGGTGATGGCAAGCGCACGACGTGCGGCTTCCTCGGTCAGTGCATCGCGCAGATCGGTGTTCGGATTAACGAACGCCGCCCCCGGCAGATGCAGGCCCATGACTTCCATCAGCATCTGGTTGGAGTTCGCCGTCCCATAGAACGTGCAGGTGCCCGGGCTGTGATAGGACGCGGTTTCTGCCTCAAGCAGTTCCTTGCGGCCGACTTTGCCTTGGGCATAAAGCTGACGGATGCGGGCCTTTTCATTATTCGGAAGACCTGATGGCATCGGCCCGGCCGGGACAAACACCGCCGGGATATGGCCATAGGAAAGCGCGCCCATAACAAGACCCGGAACGATTTTATCGCAAACACCAAGGTAAAGGGCCGCATCAAACACATCATGCGACAGTGACACAGCCGTCGACATGGCAATAACATCGCGTGAGAAAAGCGACAGCTCCATACCCGGACGGCCCTGCGTCACGCCATCGCACATCGCCGGAACACCACCGGCAACCTGTGCGGTGCCACCGGCCTCAAACACGGCCTTTTTGATACGGTCCGGGTAAACACCCAATGGCTGATGGGCCGACAGCATATCGTTATAGGACGTAACGATGCCAAGGTTTGCACCGTCTTCGCCGTTAATGCGCTGCTTTTCCGCAGCCCCGCAACCGGCCGAAGCATGAGCAAGGTTGCCACATGACAAGGCGGAGCGATGCGGGCGATCAGAGGCCGCTGCCTCGATCTTGGCAAGGTAGGCTTCGCGGGTTGGTTTGGAACGCTCGATAATGCGTTTTGTAATCTGTTCTATTTCACGTTTCATGGGGTTCAGCCTTTCGGGTTCTCGGCGCTCCACCACAGATCGACGGGGACATCGTTCTGTTGCAAGATTGCGCGAACCGGCATCTCTTCGATTTCCGTGCCGTTTTTCGCGGTTTCATAGGTCGACCATTTGGATTGTCCGGTAATATGGATGGCAATGTACCGGGAATTCAGGATGGCTGGCAAAGTCATGCTGATACGCGGGACCGGGGATACGGTCGGGCGGGCAGCGGCGACCAGTTCGCCATGCTTGGGATAAAGCCCATTACCCAGGGCTTCGGGGGTTGAGGACGGGAAAAGCGATGCGGTATGACCATCATCCCCCATCCCCAAAAATACGATATCAAGCGGCCAGTGCATTTCCGTTCGCAAACGCGCGCTGACGGTTTCGACCGCGTCTTCCGGACTGTTATCGGCTGTTTTCAGCGACACAAAGCGGGCGTTCTGCGCTTCGTTGATAAACAGGTTATCGCGCACCAGCTTCTCATTGGACTGATCATCATCAAGCCCGACCCAGCGATCATCGCCAAGGGTGACAATCACCTTTGACCAGTCAAGGCGCGCCTGTGAAAGGGTTTGAAACAGCGGCTTTGGAAAGCGTCCACCGGCAACAGCAATGCTGGCGTGTCCGCGGGTTGCGATGGCAAATTCCAGACGATCAACGGTTTCCTTGACCATTGCCGCAAGCATTTCATCGCCGCTTTTGAATGTGCGTTCGTTTGTCATGTCTTCTTCCCGAAGTTGGGGTCATGGCGAGTTTGCGCAAGGCCCCGGCACACAAGTACCGGGGTGCACAATGCTAGAACCCGGCCTCTTCGTTCCAGGTCCGGCCATCGCGTTCGATCAGGGCGATGGCAGCAGACGGGCCCCACGTTCCGGCGGTATATCCCTTGGGCGTGACATGATTGTTCTGCCACGCATCCTGAATGGCGTCGACCCACTGCCAGGCAATATCCTGTTCATCGCGGCGCACAAACAAGGTGTTGTTGCCATCAATCGCATCCAGCAAAAGACGCTCATAGGCATCCGGGCTGCGGCCGCCAAAGGCCTCGGCAAAGGACAGGTTGAGTGCGGTTGGGCGCAGACGGACAAGCCCCGGCCCCGGGTTCTTGTTATTGAGCACAAGATGGATACCGTCATCCGGTTGCAGGCGCAGGACCAGCTTGTTGGCCTGATAGTTGGTCATGGATTTTGCCAGCGGGAAAATCTGGTGCGGAACGTCACGGAACTGAATGACGATTTCCGAATGACGTTTGGGCAACCGTTTGCCCGTACGCAGATAGAACGGAACGCCAGACCAGCGCCAGTTATCAAGCTCTGCCCGGATCGCGACAAAAGTTTCGGTGGTGCTGTCGGTATTGGCACCTTCCTCTTCGAGGTAACCCGGCACTTCCTTGCCGCCCACAGCGCCCTTGCGGTACTGGCCGCGCACGGTGGAACTGTCGATGTTGCTATCGTTGATCGGCTGAAGGGCTTTGAGCACCTTGACCTTTTCATCGCGGACCGCGTCCTGATCAAGGACATAGGGCGGCTCCATCGCGACAAGGCACAAAAGCTGCAACATATGGTTCTGCACCATATCGCGCATGGCACCGGCATCGTCATAATAGGACCAGCGGCCCTCGACCCCGACTTCCTCGCCGACCGTGATCTGGACGTGATCGATATGCGCGCTGTTCCACAACGGCTCGAACATCGCATTGGCAAAGCGCAGGATCATCAGGTTCTGCACCGTTTCCTTGCCAAGATAGTGGTCGATACGGAAAATCTGGTTTTCCTCGAACACTTCACCGATCTGGCCGTTGATTTCGCGGCAACTGTCAAGATCATGGCCCAGCGGCTTTTCAAGCACGACACGGGAATTCGGCGTCACCAGACCGGCCTTTTTCAGATTAAAGGCCATGTCGGCAAACAGCGACGGACTGGTCGAGAAATAAAAGACGCGATCACGATCAGGCTGATCGGACAGCTTTTCATACAGGACCTTGAACCCGCTTTCATCGCCGGCAGAAACCTGCACATAGGCGATGCGGCTGGCGAACTTCGCCCACGTCTCGGGTTCGAATTCGCCTTTGGGAATGAATTTCTTCCCGGCTTCTTCCAGCTTGGCCCGAAAATCTTCGTCGCTATGTTCGCTGCGCGATGCGCCAAAGATGCGGGTCTCATCATCGAAACGCCCTGTGCGTTCCATTTCATACAGTGCGGGAAAAAGTTTACGTAACGCCAGATCTCCGGTCCCACCGAAAATCACGATATCCGCGATACGATGCTTAAGCCTTTGCCTTTGTTTCATTATGCCCTTAGCCTTCCAACGTTTCCTTCCCGTCGCCAAGGTGGGACCCTGGATCTTGCGATCCTGGCAGACAATCGGGGCACGGCCGATGCCGTGATGCAGAACCGGATTTTCCGATCCCGCCTGTTATTTGTCACCTGACAGGAATATGACACCCGTCTTGATGACCGATGGTCTGTCGCCAAACACCTGACGACCGGAGCCTGACGTCCGGCCCTGCTGTGTCCTGATCAGCAAGGCTAATTCGCCACGATCCTTACGCGCACTGTTACACGATCCATGGGGGCAAGACCACTGCGATCACGCGCGATAGAAGACGTTTTACCGAAATCCGGTTTAACCGTAACAGTTTGTTGCAAAACCACTGCAATTACAGCCGGATTTCCTACATTTTAGGACAGTTGAAACATCGTGCAACAATTTGATTCTGCCAACTCCCCCGCCCGCACTATTTAAACAGTTCGGACGATTTGCATTTGGCGCACGGTTTGTTCCAAAAAACGATCTCTTGGGCCGGTTCAATCGGCGTTTAATTCCCATCAACCAGCGAGAACACAAAAGAACATTGAAACAAGACTCGCGCGGAATCGCTGCTTTCTGCGCCTTTTCGATCTCATTGATCCAAGAAAACCCGTTCTCGTTCCTGTTCTCACCACAAGAATGAGAACATTTGTGAACGAAATTTAATTTATATATATCATATACTTAACATACATTATCCTTCTTTGTTCCAATTTTGTTCTTGCGAGAACAAAATCAGAACAGTATGGTTTCCTCAGACAGATTGAGGAGGACACACCATGCTGAAACTGATCGAGAACCCGACCCGCTTGAACGAGCTTTGCAGCACAGTCGCTGTTGTCGGCAGCACAGGATTTTTCCTGTTTGTGATCGGACTTGGTATGGCCCAGACCCTTCGCGGTCTTGTCTAGGAATTCCCAACACACGTTATTTGTGTTTCTGAGGCCCGGACCATAAGCCACCCAGCTTTTGTCCATCACGGGCGTCTGACCGGCAGGCAACCCCGCACCCAAACCCTGTCCCGCCTGTCGGTCAGACCTTCCCTACGCCCGGTCTTCCCTATGGGCTTCATGGACCGCAATAATGCTTTCCGCATACTCCGCCTACTGGCGCCGCTATTTCCCCAATAGCGGCGCTTTTTTTGATTTGCACGTACCCGGCACCAGATTTACCCCAACAAAAAACATGAGCCTTCCTCACATTCACCTCATCAATCGCCTGCCAAGATCCAACGCTACATGCCAAAAACTTTTTATTGCATCGCAACAGTTTAAGCTGCATTGCAAAATTTCACTCGACAAACCGGCAAAATTTCGTTTGAATCAGGCTGAAAAAAGATAATTCGTCATTTCCTCATACTTTATGGCTATTGCTTGTCTGCGGAACTCAAGTAGGCTTTGAAGCAACAATTGGATTTCAGAACGCTGATTCCCAGATATTGAGCAACGGGCGTCAGATCGGCCAACGGAAATTATTCGTCCCGACCGGAATTCTGAAACAAGCCAAATTACGTGCGCAGGTAAGCTGTGCGCGGATAAAACAGGGTGAAATGCCGTAAACCAGGTCGGTGACCACTTAAACCTTTGTCGGTCACCCGGGAGTGAGAATAAATGCTGTATCACCTTTATGAATTGCAGCACGCCACAATAAGCCCGCTTCGCATGGCCGCAGATGCCAGCAAGAAGTGGCTGCGCAATCCGGCCAATCCAATGTCCTATACCCATCAGGGTCGGGCAGCGGCCGCGGCGTGTGACGTGTTCACGCATATTACCCATCGTTACGGCAAACCGGAATTCGGTCTGGACACGACGGTGATCAACGGTGAAACCGTGCCGGTCACCGAAGAAATCGTCCACAGCGAAGCTTTTTGCAACCTGTTGCATTTCAAGCGCGAAACCGACCATCTGAAAACGCAGCCCGATGACCCGCGCCTGTTGATTGTGGCACCGTTGTCCGGACACTTTTCAACGCTTCTGCGCGGCACGGTCGAAGCACTTCTGCCCGATCATGATGTCTATATCACCGACTGGATTGATGCCCGTCTGGTGCCCGTCCACCTTGGCCATTTCGATCTTGATAGCTATATCGATTATCTGATGCGCTTCCTGCGCAAGCTTGGCCCGAACACGCATATGATGGCCGTTTGCCAGCCATCTGTGCCGGTGGTTGCCGCAGCATCCCTGATGGCAGCAGGCAACGAAGCCTGCCAGCCCGCATCAATGACCCTGATGGGGGGCCCGATTGATACCCGCGAAAACCCGACCGAGGTCAACAAGTTCGCCAAGCAGCATACCCTTGACTGGTTTGAGCAGCATGTAATTTCCCACGTGCCCCTGCCGCATGCAGGTGTGATGCGCCGGGTTTATCCGGGCTTTATGCAGCTTGCCGGCTTCATGAGCATGAACTGGGATCGCCACGTTTCCGCCCATCACGACATGTTCAATCACCTTGTCGAAGGTGACGGCGAAAGTGCCGATGCCAAGCGTCATTTCTATCAGGAATACCTGGCGGTCATGGATATGACGGCCGAGTTTTATCTGCAGACGCTGAAGGTCGTATTCCACGAACACAGCCTGCCCGAAGGTACGATGCGCTGGCAGGGTGTTCCGGTTGATCCATCCGCCATCACCAAAACGGCCCTTCTGACCGTTGAAGGTGAACGTGATGACATTACCGGCATGGGACAGACCCGCGCGGCCCACAAGCTGACCACCAATCTGCCTGACAATATGCGCATGCATCATCTTCAGCAGGGTGTCGGCCATTACGGTGTCTTTAACGGGCGTCGCTGGCGCGAACAGATCAGCCCGCGGATCAAGGAATTCATCCGCCGCCACGATCACGAAGGCAAAGGTGCGCGCAGCGCCCCCAATGTCACGCATATCAACGCGGCCGAATAACACCTAACCGCAACCCCATATCAAAAGCCGCCTGCATAAAAACAGGCGGCTTTTTTTTGGTTTGATCGCAGTACTGCCAACAACAAAAAGGCACAGGTGAACCGCCCTTCGCGGCAACGCGTAAAGTTTTAAACAGCGAAACAACGACTGAGCCCACCATCATGACCAGCTTGACGACATTTGACAGCTTTCCCCAAGACAGCCTTGCCGTCGTCTGCGGCGCAACAGGCGGCATCGGAAAGGCCTTTGTCGATCATTTGCAGGCCAGCGGGCGGTTTTCCGGGGTGATCGCGCTTTCGCGATCCAGCAGTCCTGCCCTTGATTTTGATCGCCCGGAAACCGTCGCCGAATGTGCGGATTATGTCAAAACGGTTGGTGGCGAAGTGCGCCTGATCATTGATGCCACCGGCTATTTGCACGATGAAACCTTCCAGCCGGAAAAATCCCTGCGTCAGATTGATGCCGACTACATGGCCAAGCAGTTTCAGATTAACGCGATTGGCCCGGCGCTTTTGATGAAGCATTTCTGCCCGCTGTTGCCGCGTTCAGGCAAATCGGTGTTTGCCACCCTGTCGGCCAAGGTTGGCAGTATCGGGGATAATCGCATGGGGGGCTGGTATGGGTACCGTGCGGCGAAGGCAGCGCTTAATCAGTTGGTCAAATGCACCGCGATTGAAATCGGGCGGAACAAGCGTGATTGCGTTTGCGTGGCCCTTCATCCCGGCACGGTCGATACCGGCCTTTCCGGCCCGTTTGCCAAATCAGGGCTGAAAGTACAAAGTCCGGACGAGGCGACGGCCAATATGCTGAACGTCATTGATCAGCTTGGTGCCCAGAAATCAGGCGGGTTCTTTGCCTATGATGGTACAGAGCTGCCTTGGTGAGGCGGGCTTAATCAAACAGCTTGGTCAGAAGGGCATGCTGTAACAGGATCACGGTCTTGGCATCGCGGATACGACCATCGGCCATCATCGGAACGATGTCGTCAAAGCCGATCTCAAGCACATGGATATCCTCGCCCTCTTCATGCAGGCCGCCACCATCGCCTTCGCGGTGATCGCGGGTGACTTCGGCAATGAACAAATGCAGACGTTCGGTGACGGATCCCGGGCTCATGAACAGGTCAAAGACCTGGCGGGGCTTTCCGATCTTATAGCCGGTTTCTTCTTCGACCTCGGCAATGACGGCTGAGGCCGGATCACGATCATCAAGCACACCCGCTGGCACTTCGATCAACATGCCGTCTTCGTTGCCATTGACAAAGCTTGGCAGGCGAAACTGACGGGTCAGGATCACTGTGCGATCTTGGCGGTTATAAAGCAGGATGCCCGCGCCATTGCCGCGTTCATAAGCTTCGCGCGTCTGACTTTGCCATGATCCATCTGATCGCTTCAGATCAAAGCTGACGCGATAAAGCCGATACCAGTTATCCGACAGACATTCGATATCACTGACACGGATGTGATCCTGATCGGGAAGAGACCAGCCTTTGGGCAGATCGAACATGATGGCGTCACCGGACTAGCGTTTCAGGAAGGCAGACAGGGTCAAAAGCACGGCATCGGGTTTCTCGGCATGCACCCAGTGGCCAGCGCCCTTGATGCTGGTAAAGGCCGCCTTGGGGAAAAGCGACTTGATGTGATCGCGGTCCTTGGGATCGACATAGTGCGAATTTGCGCCCGAAATAAACAGCACATCACCATCATACTGATCGGCAAGCCCGTCCGTTGGCCAGTCGATGATATCGTCAAGATGATTGGCCATGGCATCAATATTGACCTGCCATGACATAGCACCCGTTTCCTTGTCGGTCGCGACATTCTGGGCAAGGAATTGACGCACGCCTTTTTCCGACACCCCGGAAGACAGGGCGTCTTCGACCTCGGAGCGGCGCGAAATGGTGGAAAAGTCGACATCGCGCATGGCGCTGATATAGCCGCTATAATCATGGTCATAGGAAACCGGCGCAATATCGACCACGACCAGATCGGCAACCAAACCGGCATCGGCCGAAAGGGCAAGCACCATCGATGCTTTGCCGCCCATCGAATGCCCGACCAGATGCACCGGTTTATCAGATACCTCGCCGATCAGTTCGGCCAGATCGGCCGCCATGGCCGGATAGGTCATTTCCGCGTCCCAGTCGGAGCGTCCGTGATTTCGCAAATCAGCAGTGACAACGTGATACTTTTCCGCCAGCCGCCGTGCGATGGCCGTCCAGTTGCGGGCCTGACCAAACAGGCCATGGACAATCACGATGGTGCCGTTGTCACGGTTTTCTTCGCCAAAGGCGTAATGGGCTAGTTTCATAAAGGCCAACTTCTGCACAATTCGAACGGGTTCGATCCCCCTTAATAGCGGTGCAAACTGCGAAGGTGAAGTGCCCAAACAAAAACACCTCCGCAACAACGAGATGCGGAGGCGTTTTTAAGCGTACCGGTTGAACGGTCGCAGGGTGTGGTTGGCAGCGCACTTACGCGCCAGCAGCAACACCACCGTGGGGTTTGTTGTGTGCGCCAAACAGGGCACCAACTTTGCGTACCAGTGCAACAAGCATCTGACGCATAGCCTGTGCACGGAGATGTTCAGCTTCGCGCTGCAGGGCAACCAGGTCATAATCACGATACATTTTCATGTCCGTTTCCTCTTAAAAGCATCCGGCGTTGTTCCCGCCGGGGTTTCGCTGTGTGTTTCGTTAAACCCGGTGTACGCCTGTTTGATCATACCGACGAGAAGAGTTTTATCACCCCAAACATGCACTCAACGCATACCTATGACTGGCAATGAGATAATTTCGTCATGCACATTTCACATATTTGTATCATGACAAATAAGGCGTTCGTTTTGCTCACATTTTCATGTTTGGAAACCCTCAACATCTAGCCAAACCTATGAAGATCCTAATATGAAGATTCTCTGCCCGACGGTATTTCAAGTCCTGCGCAGAAGAAAAATCATCGAAAAATACTTGGTGCAGATCGATTTTTCGCCAAATGCGGTCAAAATTGCGGATATTTTCGCCAGAGTCACACCACACAATTTTGCATAGCTCATCAAAAAGCAGAAAACGGCAATACCCGATCAGGATATTGCCGTTTTACGATCCGCCTATATGGGGGCTCTTTACACGCTGTCAGATGCCCGACTTAAGGGCGTAATTGAGGTATTTGGGCTCAAGATATTCCTCAAGCCCCCAATGACCGCCTTCGCGGCCCTGACCACTTTCCTTGACCCCGCCAAACGGCGCACCTTCGTGGCTGGTGGTGCCATCATTGATGCCGACCACACCGACTTCCAGACGATCGGCAAGCCGTTGGATACGCCCGATATCGCGACTGTAGATATAAGAAGACAGTCCGGTGCGCACCCGATTGGCAAGTGTGATCACATCATCTTCGGTGCCAAACCGATAGATCGGCGCCACCGGGGCAAACAGTTCCTCGTCAAAGCAATCTGCATCATCGGGCACATCGGTCATTACAAGTGGCCGCGTGAAAAAGCCTTCCTCGGGCAAGGCCGCACCATAGATCAGGTTTGCACCGCGTTTTTGGGCATCGGCAACAAGGCGTTCGACCTTCGCCACCGCCTGACGGTTGATCAGTGGCCCCAATTCCGTGCCAGGCACAAATCCATTGCCGATGGTCTGTGCCTTGCTGGCGGCAACGAACTTTTCGACAAAGGCATCATAGACACCGTCCTGGACGAAAATGCGGTTGGCACAAACGCAGGTCTGGCCACTGTTGCGGAACTTTGAAATCATCGCGCCTGCAACGGCCGCATCAAGATCGGCATCGTCCATGACGATAAAGGGCGCATTACCGCCAAGTTCCAGCGACAGTTTTTTCATCGTCGGCGCGCACTGTTCCATCAACCGTTTGCCCACCGAGGTTGAACCGGTGAAGGACAACATCCGAACGCGCTGATCGCCTGTCAGGGCCTCGCCTATCGGGTGGGGCAAACCGGTCACGACGTTAAACACACCGGGCGGAAAACCGGCCTGTTCGGCAAGTTTGGCGGCTGCCAATGCCGAAAGCGGGGTATCCTCGGCCGGTTTGACAATCACGGTACAGCCTGCCGCCAATGCCGGCGCACATTTGCGCACCACCATGGTCAGCGGAAAATTCCAGGGCGTGATCGCCGCGACCACACCTACTGGGTGTTTTTGCACAACAACGCGACGATCGCGCTGGGTTGCGGGCATGGTTTGACCATATGCACGCTTGGCTTCTTCGCCATACCATTCGGCATAGGCAATCGCACCGACCACTTCGCGCAGCGCCTGATCAAGCGGTTTTCCCTGTTCAAGGGTGATCAGGGCAGCGAGGTCTTCTTGATGGGTTTCAAGCAAGTCACGCCAGCGGCGCAAGATATCTGCCCGTTCGCGTGCCAGCATGCGCGACCATGCCGGAAAGGCCGCGTGGGCCGCATCAATTGCCTGCCGGGCCTCGGATGTGCGCATAAACGGCACTGTGCCAATCACGTCACCCTTTGCCGGGTCGATTACGTCCAGCGTTTCACGACTGTCGGCCGCCCGCCATTCCCCGTTGATATAGGCATGTTTAAGGTTCCAGTCGCGGATAAGGGCGCGCGCACGCGCGCGTCCCTCGCGAATAAGGGTCTCATTGGCCTGCGGATCCGGGGCGGATGATGCGGAGGGTGAATTATTCCGGGTGGCAGCGGACATGGGCGGGACTTCCTTGGCACGCAACAACAAAAATTTTGGTGATCACGCGCTTGTGATTACAGTTTCGGGGGCACTGCTGGGACACTAAGCCTTGCGGCGGGCTAATGGCAATAACGTGCTTACATCTCAATATAAAAAACTAAACTGAACGCTGCACTCAGAGAGACACTTTAACGCGTTTTGGAGAGAGAACCCAAGATGAAGAAGCTCCTTTTTGCCGGTCTCCTCGGCACGATCATAACTGCAGGTGCCGCATTCCCGATGATGGCACAGGCCGATGAAGCATCCGACAACGCCGCGGTTGAAAACCGCAAGATGCTGATGGATGGCATCGGCGGCGCGATGGGCACACTTGGCTGCTATATGAAGGGCGAATGCACCCTGCCCGATCCGGTTCTGGCCAACTTGGCCAAGGGCATTGCGTTTTCGGCGGGTGCCGCCCCGGCAGCGTTTGAACCGCAAACCCCGGATGCATCCGTCAAGACCACGGCAAGTGCCGATATCTGGACCAACTGGGATGATTTCTCTGGTCGCTTCCCGGAAATGAAGCAGGCTGCGCTTGCGCTGGCCGATGCCGTTGGCGACAAGGGTGCGATGGGCGCTGCGATGGGCAATCTTGGCAAATCCTGCAAAGGTTGCCACGACGAGTTCCGCACCAAGTAAAATTTGATCTTGCGGCCCCACCCGATCATGGGGTTTTCTGGGAAATCAAAAAGGCCAACGCTCCATCAAGCGAACGTTGGCCTTTGTCATTATTATCCGCGGCCCTGAACTAACAGCGCGCCAGCGTCACACCGCCCCACACCACAAGCGCACAGATAATCAGGATCACAATTCCCAGCACGGGTGAGGCAAACCGGATATTTGCAAAGCGCCCCGCCAGTTCGACCGGCACGCGGCGGGTGCCAATCACAATCGCCCGGATCAGGTTTTCACGCTTTACGACCAGATAAAACAGCGCGGCAAAGACATGTAGCCCGACGGCCCCATAGATCAGGTTGATATTGGTGTGATGGATCCAGTTCATGGTGCTGGCAAAATCGGAACTGACATAAGCCACCAGCGGCCCGTCAAAGAACAGGAAGGTATCCTCGCTGGCAAACAGGCCAGATACCGCTTGCACCCCGACCAGCAAGATCATGACCAAAACCATCCAGCCCCCGGCCGGGTTATGCCCGGTATATGTCAGTTCAGAGGTCGAACCCTTGGGCAATTTTCCGAGATAACCGATCACATGGCGTGGACCGGTCAGGAAATCAGCAAAGCGGGCATTTGAGCTGCCAACAAAGCCCCAGATGATGCGAAAGATCACAAGCGCAAGCACGCTGTAACCGGCGATGGCATGGATATCAATCATCACCTGACGATTGCTCCACCAGGCCGTGACAATGGCAACGACAAGAGCCCAATGAAACAGGCGAACCGGGAAATCCCAAAGTTTGACTTTCTTTTCGTCTGCGGACGGGGTGCTCATCGGGTCTCTCTCTTTGCACGAACAGGGGTTATTCAATTGCGAAAAATATCGCACAGCAGTTTCCGTCAAGAAACTTAAAGACAGATCAATTTTCCATACCGTACGATTTTTCCGTGAACCGCGCGTCAACCAATGGTTGCCACATTACCGAAACCTAAAACTTTGCGAATTGCCAATTCTTTAATTGAAAATCATTCTCACAAGCAGTATCAATTGGCGAAAGCAAAGTGATCAGGGTCACAGTTCCTGTGCGCGTCCATTCTTTGGGCGTGACGGATTTTCACCTTGATCGACGGGGCTTTTGCCCTTGGCTCACCATTCAGGGATAGATGGGAACTCCTATGAAGATCGCAAAGATTCTGGGTACGGCCGCACTGGTCACTACCCTTGGCGCGCAGGCATATGCCGCACCGGCTGCCAAAGACGTGCTGACCACTTATGCCGATATCGCGCATGCCGGTTACGAAGATTCACTGATCACCGCCAAGGAACTGCAGGCGGCGATTGATGAGCTGGTTGCAAATCCGTCGGCCTCGACCTTTGATGCCGCGAAATCCGCATGGCTGGCGTCGCGCGCACCCTATCAGCAGACCGAAGTTTACCGTTTCGGCAACGCGATTGTTGATGACTGGGAAGGCAAGGTTAATGCCTGGCCGCTTGATGAAGGTCTGATCGACTATGTAGAAACCGGCCTTTACGGCGAAGAAAGCGAAGAAAACCCGGCTTATACCGCCAATGTTATTGCCAACCCGACCCTGACCATCTCGGGCGAAACCATTGATGCCTCGACCATTGATGCTGCTTTGCTTGAAAGCCTGCATGAAATTGACGACGTCGAAGCAAACGTTGCCACCGGCTACCACGCGATTGAGTTCCTTCTTTGGGGGCAGGACCTCAATGGGACCGATGCCGGTGCCGGTGAACGTAAATGGACCGACTATGCATCGGGTGATGCCTGCACCAATGGCAATTGCGACCGTCGTGGTGAATACCTTCAGGCGGCAGTTGATCTGATGGTTTCCGATCTTGAATGGATGACCGCGCAGTGGGCCGAAGGCGGCGAAGCACGCGAAACCGTTCTTGAAGGTGATGGCGTTCCGGGCCTGACCGCGATTGTGACCGGCATGGGTTCGCTGTCTTATGGCGAACTGGGCGGCGAGCGTACCAAGCTTGGCCTGCTGCTGCATGATCCGGAAGAAGAGCATGACTGCTTCTCGGATAACACCCACAACAGCCACTTCTATGACGCGCTGGGCATCCAGAACGTTTACCTTGGCCGTTACACCCGTGTTGATGGTTCGGTCGTTGAAGGTTCGTCGCTGTCTGATCTGGTTGCGGCCAATGACGCGGCACTGGATACCGAACTGCGCGCCAAGCTGGCGGCATCGGTTGTTGCCGGTAAAGTCATGGTCACCCGCGCACAGGGCGGCGAAGCCTTTGATCAGCTGATTGCCATGGGCAACGAAGATGGCAATGCCGTCGTTCAGGCCTTTGTTGATGCGCTTGTCGATCAGACCAAATCGATCGAACAGATCATTGCCGCGGTCGGCATTGATGGTATCGAGTTCGAAGGTTCCGACAGCCTCGACAACCCGGCTGCTGTCAACTAATCCTGATCATCAGGCACCTGCCTGACTGTGAACGGCGGGGGATGAATTCTCCCGCCGTTTTGCTTTGACCCCGAACTAGAAGACTTCCATGAACCGTCCCGCACGTACTTCTATGTTTTCACGCCTGTTCTGGATGGCCGCAATTGGCTTTGCCATGACACCTGTCGCGCTTCATGCAGAAGCGTCCGGCAACCCAGCCCTGCCAGGCGGTGACACAAGCTCGACCGGGGCAAAGGGGCGCAATGCCTTCATGCACCAGTCAGCCAACATGAGCTTTGAAAAGCGGCTTGATTTCAAGCTGGGGGAAGCCCTTTTTCAAAGATTATGGGTCACCGCCCCGACCCGCACCAAGGCGGCAGACGGATTGGGTCCACTGTTTAATTCACGCGCCTGCAGCGGATGCCATATCCGCAATGGGCGCGGTCATCCGGTTGATGAAAATGATAACGAGGCCGGGGCAACGTCGATGTTGCTGCGCCTGTCCATCCCGCCGAAAACCGCCGCGCAACTCCGCGAACATCTGGATGGCAAGCTGGCCACCCTTCCCGACCCGGTTTACGGCGGCCAGTTTCAGGATTTCTCGATCCCCGGCATTCAGGCCGAAGGACGGGTCAAGGTGACCTATACAACAACCGACGTTCTCTTGGCCGGGGGTGAGACGGTTACCTTGCGCAACCCAACGTATGAAATGACCGATCTGGCCTATGGGCCGCTGCATCCCGATATCATGGTGTCCCCGCGCCTTGCCCCGCCGATGATCGGGCTTGGGCTGCTGGAAGCCATTCCTGACAGCACCTTGATCGCGGCCAGCGATCCGCAGGATGAAGACGGCGACGGCATATCCGGGCGGCTTAATCAGGTCTGGGACATTGCCAAATCAGAAATGGCGATTGGCCGGTTTGGCTGGAAGGCCGGGATGCCGACCCTTGATCAGCAAAACCAGAATGCGTTCCAGTTTGATATCGGCCTTTCCACCCCGCTTTATCCAAATGCCAGCGGCGATTGCACGGCTGCGCAAACAGATTGCATCAATGCGCCCGATGGCAATGACGAAGAATTCGAGGGGCTGGAAGTCCATTCGGTGATGACCGATCTGGTGCTGTATTACGCGCGCAACATCGCCCCGCCAGCCCGCCCGAATGCCAATGATGCGGACGTTTTGGCGGGCGAAAAGATCTTTGACGCAATCGGCTGTGCATCCTGCCACACGCCGCGTTACGCGTTACCCGAACGTGCCGACATGCCCGAACAGTCCGGGCAGATCATCTGGCCCTATACGGACTTGTTGCTTCATGACATGGGCGACGGCCTTGCAGATCATCGGCCAGAGGCGCAAGCATCGGGCAGTGAATGGCGCACGCCCCCGCTTTGGGGGATTGGCCGCGCGCAAGAGATTGATCCACGTGCCCGCTTCCTGCATGACGGCCGGGCGAGAACCATTCTTGAAGCGATCCTGTGGCATGGGGGCGAGGCCGAAAACGCCCGCGATGCAGTCACAAAGCTGCCACCATCGGAGCGCAGTCAATTGTTGGCATTTCTAAAGTCATTGTGACGCGGTATATGTCGCAAGACCGAATACCAAACCAGATACCAAATCACGTGAATATCGGGATAAGTCATATGTTCTGCAAACCGAGCTGGCGCACCTTGTTGCTTTCGACCACCACCGTTCTTGCTGTTGGTGTGATCAGCCCCGGTGCCCGTGCCGATATTCCCGATGAAAACTATCAACCGGTTCTGGCGCACTTGCTGGGCACCGTGATGCCACCCAAGCTTGATGACTTCCACGCGGCAACGGAAAATCTGACCAGCGAGTTCAAGGATTTCTGCTCAGATCCGGATAAGAGCGGACTTGAAGGCACCCAAGCGGCCTTTCACGCGGCGATGGATATCTGGCAGGAAATTCAGCCCTGGCGCATGGGGCCGCTGGTTGCCAATGGGCGTGATCAGCATATCGAATACTGGCCAGACAAACATGGTACGGCGGCGCGTCAGTTCCGCAAGCTGATGTTTGATAAACCGGCCGCCTATACCGATCCCGAAAAACTTTCTGGCGCCAGTGCAGCGCTTCAGGGTTTCCCGGCGTTGGAAGAAGTCCTGTTTGCCGATGATCATGGCGATCAGATGATTGCTGCCAATGAAGATGGCGTGTTCCTGTGCCAGTACGGCACGGCAATTGCCACCAACCTTGGTACGCTTTCGGGCGAATTGCAGGCCGAATGGCCGGAATTTGCCACGGCAATGGAAAATGCCGGACCGGACAGCATGGATTATCCCACTGCCAAGTTTGCTGCGACCGATCTGTATCGTGCCCTGCATGAAGGGCTTTTGATCATCTCAAGCCAGAAGCTTGCCCGTCCGCTTGGCGATGGCGAGGAGGACGCCAGTGCAGGCCGCGCGGAAAGCCCGATCTCGGAACGATCGCTTCGTAATATCGAACATAACCTGATTGGTCTGTTTGCCATCTATGACGGCACATGGGGGGATGTCGACGAAGAAGGCAAAGGCCTTGCCGCCCTGATTGATAACAGCCTGCTGGATCGGTCGTTCAAGCTTAACTGGCAGACTGTTGGCGACACAGTGGCAGAGCTGCCGCCCTCTGTTGCCGAGGTGCTGGAACAGCCCGATGGTTATGCCGCACTGACAGACCTTAAGGGGCAGATTGATTTCCTTACCACGCTTGTTGAAAACGATGTCGGCGGCAATACCCAGCTTGGTGGCGGCTTTAACGCGCTCGATGGTGACTAGGGCCCAGACGGCAGGAGATCAAAGATGGCATATCAACGTCGCAGCTTCCTGAAACTCATGGGTGTTGGCGGGGCTTTCACCCTGTTACCAGTGGGCCTTGCCCGTGCGGCAACCACGCCCAACCCCGAAGACCGCGCGGTTTATATCTCGGCCAGCGCCGGGGATGATGGCGATTATTATGTCAGCGCGTTTAATGCTTCGGGCAAAATCCTGTTTGAGCAGCCCCTGCCCGGCCGTGGCCATGATATCGGCCTGCGTCCCGACCATGTTGATGTCGCAGCCGTCGAACGCCGTCCGGGGCTTTATGGCCTGATCCTGGATCGCCATACCGGGGATGTGCGCGCCAAACTGCATTGCCCGGAAGACCGTCGGTTTTATGGCCATGCGATCTATTCCAATGATGGCCGTTATCTTTACATCACCGAAAACGACTTTGATCATGCCCGCGGGGTTGTTTCCGTGTGGGATGCCGAGGATGGATATCGCCGGGTGGCGGAGTTTGACAGCTTTGGTACCGGTCCGCATGAATTGCATCTGATGCCGGATGGCGAACATCTGGTGATTGCCAATGGCGGATTGCACACCCATCCCGATCGGGACGGGCGCACACCGCTTAATATCAGCTCGATGCAACCCAACCTGTCGATCATTGATCGGCGCACTGGCAAGCTTGTTCACCAGGCAGCGCTGAAGCATGACTGGCACAAACTTTCGATCCGCCATCTTGATGTGTCCGCCAACGGCACGATTGCCGCAGGCTTTCAGTATCAGGGCGATCTGACCAATCAGGTGCCCCTTGTCGGGATCTGGCAACCGGGATCAGACATCCGCCCGATTGAGGCCCCGGATACGGTTCAGTACCGCATGCGGCAATATTGCGGGTCAGTGCGATTTGATGCGTCGGGCCAGGTGTTTGGCATTTCCTGTCCGCGTGGCGGGCTTGTGACCTTCTGGGATGCGCAAACCAATGACTTCCTGACCCATATCGCCGCCCCGGATGGCTGCGGACTTGCCGCAACGGATCGGGCCGGTGAGTTTGTTGGCACTAGTGGCCTTGGCAATGGCTGGCGAATGGATGCGATTCGTCGCAAACGGGTCGAACTGCCCGACGATTCCTTGAAATCGCAGCACTGGGACAATCATTTACGCCGGATTATTGCCTGAACCAACCCGACGATAAAACCATTCAAAACCCGCACAAACACTGCGGGTTTTTCTATTTCCAACATCTGAATATCGCGGAAATCCGAGCATAAACACCCCGCTTAACCAACTGTTTTTGTCGGGATATTTATATCAGAAAGGCATCAGCCAAAAGTTTTTCTCAAATGAGAACGATTTTCACTTGCGTCGGTGTTTTTTCTTACCTATAACGGGTCTCGACACAGCCCGCGAATGAAACCCATTCGCACTTGTCCCCAAGCGGCTTGTCTCTCAGACCTATGGGTCCTCTCTCCCCATAGGCCTCTCAAGGTGGAAAAGCGGTGGTTATCGATGCGGGAAACGATAGCCGCCGCTTTCTCTTTTCGGGCAAAGTTCCGCGACAACACCAAGACGCAAAAACAAAAACACCCGGACGATTGATCCGGGTGATGTGTTTATTGACCGGTGCCCTATTGGATCAGACGGTTTTGGAAAGCTTGTCGCCCGCTGTCTGAAGCACGTTTTTATAGAGATCATAGTTCTTACGTGCGTCGTCCTTGGGGGCGACGATACACAGTGTCGCCGAACAGATACCGCTTTGATTATAAACCGGTGCGGCAAAGCAATGGGTGAAGGTATCCACAATGCTGTCGAACGAGAAAAAGCGTTCGTCATGCGCACGGCGGATTTCGGCGATATAGGCATCAATATCCATTTGACGCCCGTCGGGCAGGATAAAGTCCTCAGCCGGGATCAGATCGCGGATTTCCTGATCACTCAGGTGCCCCAGCAAAAGCCGGCCAGACGCCGTCCACGGAATGGCAGTCCGTTCCCCAACATCAGCAGAAATGCGAAACGGGCGGCTGCCTTCGCGTTGCAGGGCGACGGTGTATTTGTTGCCATCAAGCATACAAAACTGGGAAGTTTCCTTGGTGCTTGCGGTGATTTCATCAAGCACGCCGGCCGCCTGCCGAGTCAGATCGAAATAATCACGATAAGCAAGACCCAGGAAATAAACCCGCCGACCCAGAAAGACCGAGCCATTGGCATCGGTGACTTCGAGCATGCCATGATCGATCAGCGTGCCAATCAGATCGTAAACCGTCGAGGTTGGCGCGCCCAAAGCCTGGGCGATTTCGGCAGGACGCTGAGAGGTTCTGACATCGCGCAGATGGTCCAGAATATCGAACGCACGATCAATGCCGCGCGCGCGCTTTCGTATCTGCTGTTCCGTCATAAACCCCTCATTTAACGTCTTAGCGCAATAATTGCAGACTGTTATGCCTTACGAAAGGCGATGCAGTCGACCTCTACTTTGCAGTCAACAACCATCGAGGACTGCACGCAGGCACGTGCCGGGGGATTTTCGCTGAAATATTCCTCGAACACGCCATTGAACGACCAGAAATCACGCGCGTCATCAAGCCAGACACCAATACGCATGATGTCAGCCGCAGTGTAACCGGCATCTTCAACGATTTTGAGCATATTCTCAATCGCGATCCGGGACTGTTCGACAATGCCGTTACCGACAACTTCACCATCACGCATCGGGGTCTGACCGGACACATAAAGCCAGCCATCGGCTTCGGTGGCCTTGGCGAATGGCAATGCCTTCTGACCGTTGCCCTTACCTTCGCCCACACCGTGTCTTTTAATGCTCATAAAAAATATCTCCTGGTTCTTAAAATTCAGAATTTGCAAGGAAACCCTGCAAACGTTCAGTTTTCGGCGCACCGAAAATTTGTTCGGGGGCGCCTTCTTCGTGGATACGCCCCTGATGCATGAACACGACCTTGCTTGAAACATCGCGCGCAAACCGCATCTCGTGCGTCACCAGCAACATGGTCATGCCCTCATTCGCCAGATCACGAACAACTGCCAGCACCTCGGCCACCAGTTCCGGATCAAGTGCGGAAGTCACTTCGTCAAACAGCATGATTTGCGGGTTCATCGCGATGGCACGCGCGATAGCTACGCGCTGTTGCTGGCCACCGGAAAGCTGGCCGGGATAGTGATCACGACGCTGGCCCATACCGACGCGCTCAAGCCATTTTTCGGCAATCGCCCGTGCTTCGTCCTTGGGCATTTTCTTGGTCTTGATCAAACCAAGCATGACGTTGCGAATAGCCGTCATATGCGGGAAAAGATTGAACTGCTGAAAAGCCATGCCGGTCATGGCACGTTGACGGGCAATTTCACGTTCCGACAGCCGGCGACGCTGTCCGCCCTCCTGTTTATAGCCGATAGACTGACCTGCCAGTTCAATTGAGCCCTGCTCAAAATCTTCCAGAAGGTTCACACAGCGCAGAAGCGTGGTCTTGCCCGAACCGGACGATCCGATCAGCGAAACCACATCGCCCTGCTGCATGGTCAGGTCGATGCCCTTAAGCACTTCGACCTTGCCAAAGCTTTTATGAAGGCCGGAAATAGTCAAAATTGGGGACATGATTGCCTCTTTATGGGATCGAAATGCGGCGTTCGACGGCACGACCAGCCTGCTCGATCACGAAGTTCAAAAGGAAATAGACAAAGCCCGCAAAGAGATAGAACTCAAGGCTGAGATAGGTGCGCGAGATGACCTGCTGTGTCGCAAGCAGAAGCTCCACCACGCCAATGATCGAAAGTAGCGTCGATGCCTTGACGATCTCGGTCGCGGTATTGACCCAGGTTGGCAGGATCTGGCGCAAAGCCTGGGGCAGCAGCACATAAACAAAGGTTTGCCCAAATGTAAGACCGACCGATTTGGCAGCTTCGGTCTGGCCTTGCGGAATAGCGGACAAAGCCCCGCGGACGATTTCACCAACATGGGATGAACAAAACAGCGTCAGTGCCAAAACACCGGCCTGAAACGCCGTCAGGTCAAGACCGACAACCGAAAGGATGTAGAAGCAGGCCAAAATCAGAACAAAGACCGGCGTTCCGCGCAGAAAGTCGATATACAGCCGGACAACAAAGCGAAGCCACTTCGCGCCATATGTCATCGCCAAACCAACGAACACACCAAGGACTGATCCCAGTATAACCGAGGCAACCGAAATCAGGATTGTGTCACCCAGTCCCGAAAGCAGGCTTAGCCGCGCGTTCCACAATTCTGTCAGGAAAAGAGAGAAATTCATCTGATACCCCTTTAGCGTGGAACTGCAAGGCGCAGTTCAAGACGGCGCAGCAGAGCCGCAATCACATAACAGGCAACCACATAGATCATTGACGCGACCATCCATGTTTCAATCACACGGAAGCTCTCGACATTGATCTTGCGCGCATAAAAGGTCAGCTCCGGCACCGCAATGGCGGCGGCAAGGGAAGTGTCCTTGAACAGCGAAATGAAGTTGTTTGAAAGTGACGGCAGGACATTTCGAAACATCACCGGAATGATGATGTTGGTCTTGATCTTGAATTCCGTCAGACCAATCGCAAGGCCAGCTTCGCGCAGTCCCTTGGGCAACGCAACCAGACCGGACCGGAATACTTCGGCCAAATAGGCCCCGGCATAGATCGAAAGCGTAAAGACAAAGGACGATATTTTGTCCAACGCGATACCCAGTTGCGGAAGCGCGAAATAGCAAAACAGAATAAGAACAAGGATCGGGGTATTGCGGATCGCGGAGACATAAGCCACCGCGATCCAGCGCAAGGTTCTGTGGCGCGAAAGCATCCCGAACGCCGCCAGAAGGCCGATCCCGCATCCAATCGCAATCGAGACGATGGCCAGAAACAGACCCAGCCCAAGCCCCTCTGCGAGGAGATCCCAGTTACGCCAGATGACGTCAAAGTTGAAATCGTAATTCAAAGCGGAATTCCCGAATGCTTGCGTTGATTACTTGTACTCGACAGGGAAGCCGATTTTCGGCGTTTCGAGCTCTTCACCAAACCAGGTTTTGAAGCTTTCAGCGTAGAACGGGAATTCAACACCGGTCATGCCTTCATGCAGGACGGTATTGACGAAGTTCAACCAACGCTGATCGCCCGGCTTTACACCGCACGAATAGCTTTGCGGATTCCAGGCATAGCCAGCATCCGTATAACGATCCGGGTTCTGAACCATGAACCAGCGAAGCGCAGACTGATCGGTTGCGGCGGCTTCAGCACGACCGGAATTAAGCGCCTGATACATCAGATCAACGCTGTCATACTGATCAACTTCGGCTTCCGGCAGGGCAGCGTGTACCATTTCTTCGGCATAGACGTTCTGCAGAACAGCGACGGTGACATCATCACCACCTTCTTTCAGCGCGTCATAATCGGCGTAGTCGCCGTTTGCCATCAGCAACAGACCAACACCTTCGCGATAGTAGGGAATGGTGAATTCGATCTGCTGGGCACGCTCGGCCGTGACCGTCATGAACTGGCAGGCCATATCGACCTTGTCGGTGACGAGGTTCGGAATACGTGCGTCGCCCGACTGCTGGACATACTCGATCTTGTCCGGGTCGCCAAACAGGGCCTTGGCCACAAGGCGGCCCATATCAACGTCAAAACCTTTGAGCTTGTTGTCTGAATCAACAAAGTGCCACGGCGGGTTGGTCGATCCGGTTCCAAGGACCAGATAGCCGCGATCAAGGACCTGCTGAAGTTTGCTTGTTTCCTGAGCGGATGCAGTGCCGAGTGCCGAAGCCGCCGTGGCGGTCATGACAGTTGCGACCGCCAGAGTTTTAAGAAATGCCATTTTTGTCTCCAGTTTCAAATGAGCCACACATTCTTGGATCGTTTTTTGTTTTTCCGTTATAACGGAACATATCCCGTTACTTCGGATTTACCCTAGCAGCGGCGTTCAAGATATGTCAATTTCGTTTTGCAAAAAGCTGAGAGCGCCAACCTCAAACCAATCAGGAACCAGCATGCTCGACACCCCCTGCCTTGTGATTGACCTCCCCGTCGTTGACGAAAACATTGCGCGTTTCCAAAATCTTGCCGATACGGCGGGTCTGAAGACACGCCCGCATATCAAGACGCACAAACTGCCGTTTTTTGCCAAACGACAGATTGAGGCCGGGGCAATCGGCATCACCTGCCAGAAGATTGGCGAGGCCGAGGTTATGGTTGAGGGCGGACTCCGCGACATATTGCTGACCTACAACGTCATCGGGGATGCCAAACTTGATCGACTGGCGGCACTGGCGCGCAAATGCACGCTGTCGGTCACCTGTGACAATCTGACCGTCGCAAAGGGTTTATCGGCGCGCTTTGCGGATGAAGAAAACGAGTTGACCGTGCTTGTGGAATGCGACACCGGTGCAGGACGGTGTGGCGTGCAAAGCCCGACTGATGCTGCCGAATTGGCATCAAGGATCAATGAGTTGCCCGGACTTCGATTTGGCGGCCTGATGACCTATCCGCCAATGGATCATGCAGAAAACGTCGACAAATGGCTGAGTGATGCCAAACAACGTCTCGAGGACGCAGGGCTCCCCTGCCCGGTTGTTTCGACCGGCGGCACGCCAAATCTGGACGCCCTGCCCGCATTCAATCACGCAACTGAACACCGCGCCGGGACCTACATTTACAATGACCGCTCCCTGATTGCGCGCGGTGCATGTGGCGTTGAAAACTGTGCCGCAGTTGTTAAGACCACCGTAGTTTCCCGCCCGACGAAAACCCGCGCCATCATCGATGCCGGATCAAAGGCGCTGAGTTCCGACCTGCTGGGCCTGGAGGGCTTTGGGATGGTTCGAGAGGCACCGGATGCGTCAATTGTCGGCCTGTCCGAAGAACACGGCATCATTGAACTTGGTGATAGCGATTGGGATCCGGCAGTTGGTGACGTGATTTCGATTATCCCCAATCACATCTGCGTCGTGACCAACCTGTTTCCAACCGTCTGGATCAAGGATCAGAACGGCGAAATGATGGAAATGCCGGTCGCCGCACGCGGCATGCTGCGCTAATCCGCATCAGGGAGTTTTGTGATGTCTGTTGATGTCATTTGCATTGGCGAGGCCATGGGCGAGATTTCGTTCGACCCGACAGGAAACGCCAGCGTCAAGGTTGGCGGTGATACGTTTAATACTGCGGTCTATCTTGGTCGCCTTGGGATCAAGTGCGCCTTTGCCTCTGCGGTCGGCGAAGACCCGTTTGGTGAGCAGATCCGGTCTGTGCTGAAAGACAACCACGTCAGTGATGCGTTCCTGATCAGCACGGATCAGGCAAATACCGGACTTTATTCCATCACCAACCGGGCGGACGGCGAACGATTTTTCCACTACTGGCGCAATCAGTCGGCCGCACGCCAAACGATTTCGCTGGCAAGCCCGGCCTACCTAAAGGCGCTTGAAGATGCGCCGTGGCTGTATCTTTCCGGGATCAGCTTGCACGTGCTGGAAGACGACACCACGCTTCTGTTCCAGACACTTCAGGCACACAAAGACCAGGGTGGCAAGATCGCCTTTGATGGCAATTTCCGGCCCAAGCTTTGGTCTGGCAAGGAAGAACAGGCGCGCGAGACATACGCCCGCATCACCGCCCTTGCCGATGTTATGATGCCGACATTCGATGACGAACAGCTTCTTTGGGGTGATAAAACGGCGCAAGACACCGTAAGCCGGATTGCCAAGCTGAGCCCTGCCCTGATTGTCGTCAAACAGGGGGAGCAAGGTTGCCTGCTTTATGAAGGTGGGGAAACTCATCATATTCCGATCCCGGAACCGGTCACCCCGATTGATACGACGGCCGCCGGTGACAGCTTTAACGCAGGCTTCATGGCAGGCTTGCTCAAGGGACAGGACGGCGTGACAGCAACACTTGCCGGACACAAGCTTGCCAGCAAGGTCATCACCCATCGCGGAGCAATCATTCCAGCCGAGGTGATGACAGACCTTTAAGTGCCGGACTAAACCACTATCACAGCACAAAGCCCGGCATTACGCCGGGCTTTGTTCATTATGGCCGATGTTCACCCTGTTCTATGCCTTGCGCAAGGCGATCAACAATCTCAGCGAATTAATTGTCACCAGAACCGTCGCCCCGGTGTCGGCCAGTACGGCAAGCCAGAGGCCAGTTAGCCCGGTGATGGATGTCACCAGAAAGACCGCCTTAAGCCCCAATGCAATCGTGATGTTTTCACGGATCACCCGGCGTGCCGCACGCGACAGCTTCACCAGATTAACCACATCACCCAGCCGGTCCTTGACCGCCACCGCATCGGCGGCCTCAAGGGCGATATCCGTGCCCCCGCCAATCGCGATACCAACGTCGGCGGATTTCAGTGCCGGGGCATCGTTGACGCCGTCACCGACCATCGCCACCGGACCTGACCGTTTCGGATCATCCCGCAATTCTGCCAAGGCATTCAATTTGTCTTCGGGCATCAGTTCGGCGCGATACTCCATGCCAAGCTCTGCGGCCATGCGTTTGGCGACCCGATCCGCATCGCCTGTTAACATCACAGGCGTGATGTTAAGCCTGTTAAGTTCGCCAAGCGCGTTCTTCGCGTCACTGCGCGCCACATCGCGCAGGGCCAGGGCACCGATCACCTGCCCGTCTTTCAGGATCACGACGGCAGTACTGCCTTCATCCTCTTGCGCGGTCAGCCAATCGCCCATCTCGCCATCCGGCATACCGTTCAGACGTTTGGCCGCACCCACCTGATACAGCGCCCCGTCAATGCGTCCTTGGACACCGGCACCTGCGATGGTTCTGGCCTGTTCAACCACAGGCAGATCAAGATTGCGGTTTTCAGCAGCCGTGACGACAGCACGCGCAAGCGGGTGCGATGTGACGGCCTCAAGGGCTGCGGCAATCGTCAGAATACCATTCTCGCCATAGCCATCGGCTGTTTTGATTGCGCTTAGTTTCGGCTTGCCTTCGGTCAGCGTGCCGGTCTTGTCAAACGCCATGGTGCGCACAGCGCCGATCAGCTCCAGCGCAGCCCCACCCTTGACCAGAAGACCGATCCTGGTCGCGCGTGCCAGCGCCGAGGTGACCGCCGCCGGGGTGGAGATCACCAGCGCACAAGGGCAGCCAATCAGAAGCAGGGCCAGACCGCGATAAATCCATTCTTCCCATGCCTGCCCAAACAACAGCGGCGGGATCACGACCGTGGCGAGTGCGAGGCCCATGATGATCGGGGTATAGATGCGGGCAAACTTGGCAACAAAGCGTTCGACAGGTGCCTTGTGCTTTTCGCTTTGCTCGACCAGCTCAATCACGCGGTCCAGCATGGTTTGGCCCGCCGCACGGGTCACACGAATGCGGACCGGACTGTCGGTAACAATCGCACCGGCAAAAACATCTGTGCCGGCGTCGCTATAGACCGGGACCGACTCACCCGTCAGGTGGCTATTGTCAATCTCGGCCACACCACTTTCGATCACGCCATCGGATGGAACTCGTTCGCCCGGGCGGACTTCGATGATGTCGTCAATAACCAGATCACGCGGCGTCACGGTCTCAAAACCCACACCGGCAACACGCCGTGCCTGTTCCGGGGCAAGCTTCATCAGCGCCTTTACCCCGCTTCTGGCCCGTCCGGCAGCCACACCTTCAAGTCGCTCGCCAATCGCAAACAGCAAGACCACCATCCCGGCCTCAAGGCTTTCACCAATCGCGACCGCCCCGATGACGGCAACCGACATCAGAAGCTCGATCGAAAAGATCGCACCGCTTTGCGCCAACCGCGCCGCCTTTTTCATCACGGGCAGCGCTGCCAACAGCGATGCCACCGACATGGCATAAGGCAACGTCACCGGCAAGATCGCACCAATCAGCCCGCCGAGTGCAAGGCAAATGGCGGCAAAGGCGATTTCATCATTTTCCGAGGACCATGGCGCGAAACGACGCAGAAGGCTCTGTTTGGATGCATTTTGCGCGTCATCTGCGGAATTCGATGCCCCGTCATTGGCGGTACTCGAGCCGCAACTGTTGCCAGCACAGCAAGACGATCCGCTTGCCTTTGCAGCCCCCGGGGCGTTCTTTTCCTGCGCCGGATATCCGAGCTTATTTAGGGTTTTGGTGATGTCTGAACGGGTTTCATCGTGGGCAGCATCAATGCCAAGCGTCACGGTTTCGCGCATCATCGATACATCGATGCATGAAACCCCCTCAAACTTGCCAAGGGCGGTTTCGATCTTGGCAACACATGACCCACAATCCATGCCAGTGACATGCCATTGGTAATGAACAATGTCCGTTTCATGGTTCTTGAGGATTTCCTGAAAGATGGAGGCATCATCTCCTTCGAGTGGCATCGGGGTAGAAATGCCTTGACCGTCATCGGAAAAACTTTGATGTGGTATTGCCTTAGCAAGAGCATTGACTAACGCTTCCCGGCATTGAGCACAGGAACCTACCGTCGGCATATCCGCCCATTTCGCGATGAAAGACATCCACAATCCCAAACAATCAAATTTCTATTCATATGTTAAGGTAAACGTATTTTGCAGGGTTGTCTCTGTCAAGAACATTCAAACAGGAATTTGAATGTTCTTGTTTCCAAACATCATATATTGAGGTCGTCAGGCATAGTCGTGGCGTGCCATCCATGCCTTCAGGTCTTCGGATATTGCGGCCTGTATATCACGATCACTCTCAGAGCGCCCGATATGCGCGGCATCACTCTTGACAAGCTGCGAATTGAATTCATTGGAAACATTGAGAAATTCGGCAAGCGTTTCCAGAGTTTTTTCTGGTTGCTCCACCAAATCCTCCATCCGCACCGTCAAGGTCAAATGCTCAGGCAAAGCCTCCATCAGCTTTTCAGCTGCCAGCAAGTTGGAACAGATATACTGCTCAGCTAATTTGACATCATTTGGGAACCAGACTTGCTTTACATAGGAGCTGATCGTATCGGCCGGTGACCGGATCATGTTGACAAACCGCATTTCCGGGAACAGTTCGGCAAGGAAATCTACCGCCAGAGAGTTCGATGGCGTATCATCGACCCAGCGCAGTTGCGATATAGTGCCGTAAAGATCGCACAGGAAGCCCCGTGCAATATCCAACAATTCTGCTCGCTCAAACTGCTTCGTCACAAAAAACGGTTTCAGTAGTCCATCTGTATCAACAATCCCGTTCTGATCGATATGCACAGCCAGTTTTTTGACGAGCTCGTTCACGCACTTGTCATAGTTGTTAATCCCAAAGCCCTGCGCTATCGCATGGACGGACCCACTTGCCTGAGGATTTTGTCGTTGCACATACTCAAACGCCTGATGAAATGATGCACCATGCTCGTTCATACGGTTTTGCACCTGCTGGTTTAACGCTACGTCGCGAAAAGCCAGATTACGAAGCTTTTGGGCCCGCGCGTAAAAATGCAGGATTGCGAAATGACGCCTCATCAAATCGGGTATGCCAGACAGGTCACGTATAAGATCGCGCAATCCCGCACGTTCGACAATGAGCTTGTTCTCGTGGACAGGCAGATTAAATGCGGGATGCGACCCGACTAAATCCCCCATGAGCGAGGTACCACTTCTACCGCTACCACCAACGAAAACAGGCAACGTCAATTGACTTTGGCTCATAATTTTCCTGCATGCTTGTTTTGAGGTGGCGCGAGACAAGAGTCATAGCATCCTCAATCATGTGTGACATGGGCAAAGGTATCGCGTACTACCCGCGAAATATGATCATCATCAATCTGATAAAGGATATGTCGCCCTCTACGCTCGGACGCGAGAATACGTTGGTCGCGCAAATGTCGCAAATGATGACTGCAAAGCGATTGCGACATATTCGTTGCCGCAGCCAACTCCGAAACAGTCTGGGGCTTTTCCATGCAGCGCAGGACAAGCTGAAGCCGCCCGGCATCCCCCAATAGGGAAAAGATTTTCGCTGCCGCCTCGACATCAGGCAAAGCCAAATCCGCGCCAACGGCCCGCGATGCGTCGCGTGTGACGGCCTCGCCCTGTTCCGTGCTCAGACCAAGTCGGGCAGCTGCATCACATTCCTGGCAATCATCAGGATCAGTTGCGGGAACGGGCGTGCGGGGTTTGGTTTTGCTTTCTGACATGGGGACTATTTTCCACGCCTGCCCGCACAAGGCAAGCGACACATAAAAATTCGCCTAAATCGCCGTCGCTCTCGGCAGGCCAGAAACAAACCGGATTGACTCATTTCGATAAATTATTCATGTTTTACATGAATTTTATAACTTGATTCCGAATTCCCCTATTCAGGAGCCCCACAGATGTCCTCCACCCAACACACTGATACGCTTAAGAATGTGCGCACCATCAGCACTCTTCTTTACTGGGTCTGTGCGATTGCCATCATTTTTCAGATCCTGGTCGTGCCACTGGTCTGGTATGCGCCGGGCTGGGTCGAAGCCAGCACCAGTCAAATGACCGTCAGCCTTGCCGATCTGCACGCGCTCTCGGGTTGGCAGAAATACGTCACCATGGCGGTGATGATGATCCCGTCACTTGTTTTGGCCTATGGCCTGTATCGCTTGCGCAAGATGTTTGGTGCCTTCGCACACAATGCCATTTTCCAGCCTGAACCCATCAGGCATCTCAAGGCATTTGGTATTGCCCTTCTGGCGCAAACCCTGATCAAACCGCTGACCGGTGCTGCCACCTCGGTCCTTGCGACCTTTCATCGTCCGGCGGGTGAACGGGTTCTGTCGATCGGGCTGAGCAATGCCGAGGCCAGCACGTTGTTTCTGGGCGGGCTGATCATTGTCATTGCCTGGGTACTGGGCGAAGCCGCCCGCATTGATGACGAAAACCGGAGCTTCGTCTGATGGCCATTATCGTTCGGCTGGACGTCATGCTGGCCACGCGCAAGATGAAATCCAAGGATCTCGCCGCCCGGATCGGGATCAGCGAACAGAACCTGTCGCTTTTGAAGTCCGGCAAAGTGCGAGGCGTGCGGTTTGAAACGCTATCGGCCATTTGCAAGGAGCTTGATTGTCAACCCGGCGACCTTTTGGAATTTCAACCCGATTAGTGACCGGCCAATGCAAGCGAGCAGAGCACGAGAACCATGGCATTTCGCCCGCTTTTACGACTTCATCCGATCCCCGGACGGGTCGCAGAACGGGTGTAGAGACGCCTGAGCACCAACCACTGTTCCAGCGACATCAATGCTGTAACTTGATGCCAGAATGTCGCCGGACGTCTCACCCGCGCATCCGATATAGCCCATCCCGACAGCAGCACCAAGATGATGGCCATAGGCCCCCGATGTCAGATGACCGACGATCTTGCCATCGCGCAGGATCGGTTCGTTATGGAACAAGAGTGGTTCCGGATCATTCAGGCGGAATTGCACTATCCGACGCGTCAAACCACTTTCACGCTTGGCAAGCACGGCATCCCGGCCAAAGAAATCCGACTTGTCGGTTTTAACAGCAAAACCAAGCCCGGCCTCAAGCACATGATCCTCACAGGTGATGTCATGACCAAAGTGACGAAAGCCCTTTTCGATCCGGCACCCATCCATCATATGCAAGCCACATAATTTCAGGCCATGGCCTTCGCCAGCCGCTAGCAGCGTTTCAAACACATGGGCAGCCATGTCGGTACTGACATAGATTTCCCAGCCCAGTTCCCCGACATAGGAAACACGATGGGCACGCGCGATCCCCATGCCGATTTCGATTTCCTGTGCCGTGCCAAACGGATTGGCCGCGTTTGAGAAATCGTTGGGCGATACGGAAGCCAACAGATCACGCGACTTCGGCCCCATAACGGCCAGAACCGCCTCACCCGCCGTGACATCAGTGATGACAACCATATGATCGTCAACATGGCGACGCATCCATGTCTCATCGGCCAGCCGCGTTGCCGCCGGTGTCACCACCAGATAAGCAAGCTCCGAAAGGCGTGTAATGGTTACGTCCGCCTCGATCCCGCCCCGCGCATTGAGGAACTGGGTATAGACGATCTTGCCAACCGGCACGTCCATCTCCCCACCGCTGACATGGTTCAGGAAGGCCGTCGCATCCGGGCCTTCAACCCGGATTTTGCCAAAGGACGACATGTCATAAAGGCCCACACCGGTTCGGATTGCCAGATGCTCTGCCTTGGCATTGTCAAACCAGTTGGGGCGTTTCCAGCTATATTCATATTCCGGTTTCTGACCGTCATTGGCGAACCAGTTTGCACGCTCCCAGCCTGCGAGCTCACCGAACACGGCGCCGTTCCTCGCCAGATGTTCATGCAGGGGCGAGCGACGAATGCCGCGTGATGTTGCTTTTTGCCGGAACGGATAATGATCGGCATACAGCAAGCCCAATGTTTCTGAAACACGTTCCGTCAGATAGGTCTTGTTGCCCTGAAATGGCTGCATGCGTGCGATATCGACATCGCCAAGATCGAACGGCTTTTCGCCGTCTTCCATCCATTGCGCCAACGCCATCCCGGCCCCACCGGCCGATTGAATACCGATGGAATTGAACCCGGCCGCGACCCAAACATTATCCATACCAGGCGCCAGACCAAGGTGATAGGCGTCATCGGGCGTAAAGCTTTCCGGGCCATTGAAAAAGGTATGAATACCGGTTTGGCCCAAAAGTGGCAGGCGATTGATCGCCATTTCAAGGATCGGTTCGAAATGCTCGAAATCGGGTGGCAGCTCATCAAACTCGAAGCTGTCGGGAATGCCCTCCATGCCCCATGGCTTGGCCTTGGGCTCGAACATTCCCAATAGGATCTTACCGGCATCTTCCTTGTAATAGGCGCACTCATCAGGCACGCGCAGAACCGGCAAATCACCCAGCTGTGGCACACTATCGGTGACGATATAATAATGCTCACAAGCATGTAACGGCACATTCACACCGGCCATCTTGCCAACATCGCGCGCCCACATGCCCGCACAGTTGACCACCATATCGCAGGCAATTTCGCCTTGATCACCATCCTCGGATTGCCAGGAAACGGCTGTAATACGCGATCCCTGTTTGCGCATACCGGTGACTTTGGTGCGGCTATGGATTTTCGCACCACGTTTGGTTGCACCGCGCGCCAGCGAAAGCGCGATATTCCCCGGATCACCCTGCCCATCCTTGGGCAAATACACGCCTGCTGTCACGCCATCCAGATTGACATGCGGATAGCGTTCCCCGATCTCGGCAGGTGAGATTTCTTCGATCTCCACCCCGAAGGCACGTGCCATCGCGGATTGGCGGAACAATTCTTCCTTCCGATCCTCCGTCAGGGCGACGGTGATGGCACCAACGCGCTTGAAACCTGTGGCGACCCCGGTTTCATCTTCAAGCGTGCCGTATAGTTCCTGGGAGTACTTGGCAAGACGGGTCATGTTGGCGGTTGCGCGCAACTGGGCAATCAGACCCGCCGCATGCCATGTCGTGCCGGATGTCAGTTCCTTGCGTTCGAGCAAGACAACATCTTTCCAGCCCAATTTGGTCAGATGATAGGCGACCGAACAGCCAATCACGCCACCGCCGATAATGACTACACGGGCCTTGTCCTGAATGTTTGCCAACGCCATAGCCCCTTATTCGAAATGCACTGAACTTCCCGGGACGGTCTCCTGATATGGTGGCATACCTGCTTACAACAACTGGATGCTCATATTGTTGTGCTGACGCTAGACAACAAGCTTGACGGCGACAAGGGGAGATGGAGCCAAAAGGTACTTTGGCTCCATAAAATCATACGATCTGGCACCACGAAATCGTTTACCACTCAGGGCTTAAAGGTCACCATGAATGATCTATTGCCTGCCCATAGAACGTAGATCATATAGTCCCATCAGACATCCGGTTTCCCAATGACTTACGAATTAACCATTCTGGTTCTCAACGCGCTGCTCTGCCTGGCTTTCCCATGGGCCTATAATTATGCCTACGCCAAGCAGCCCGGTGTTGGGGGCAAACGCCTCATGGGCAACCGCGACGCCCTGCCCGAACGGACCGGCATGGCCGCACGCGGGGTACGCGCCCATCAGAACCATCTCGAAAACCTTGTTCCCTTTGCGATTATCGTACTGACTGCACATGTCATCGGTGTGTCCAATAGTGTGACCGTTGCCTGTGCGACCATTTTTCTCGCGGCGCGCATTGCACATGGCGGGCTTTATCTTGCGGGCATCACGCGCGTTCCGGGGATCAATGGCGTGCGCTCGCTTGCCTATTTCGTCAGCCTGTTTTCGATGCTGGTTTACGCGTCCCAACTGTTTTTGGCCTAGGTCTAAGCGATGATTTACATCCTTGATTGATCGTGTGCTTGCCGGGCACTGCGAGTTTTGCCTTAATGAACGCCAATAATGCCGCGCACAAAGCAGCGGCAACAGGGAATGGTTCAGGAAAGGACGTTTTACATGACGCAGAAAGTCGCACTGGTCACCGGGGCCGCACGCGGGATCGGACTTGCTACCACCAAACTATTTATCGATCAGGGCTGGAAAGTCGCCATGATTGATCGCGACGGACCAGAACTAAGCGCTGCGTCAAAAACCGTTTCGGATGTCGCTTCTGCCTTTGAATATGACGTCTCCGACCCCGCACAGGTTGACCAGATGGTCGATGCCGTGCTTTCGGCCTTTGGTCGCTTAGATGCTGTCGTCAACAATGCCGGTGTTGCCGACTTCCTGCCGGTCGAGGAAACAAGCTTCGCGACCTGGCGCCGCATCATGGAAACCAACCTTGATGGTGTCTTTCTTGTCTCACAGGCGACCATAGCAGCACTCAAGGAAACCAGAGGCGCGATTGTCAATATCGGCTCGATCTCCGGCCTTCGCGCATCAACGCTTCGTGTCGCCTATGGCACATCAAAAGCTGCGGTCATTCACATGACCAAACAACAGGCCGCCGAACTGGGGGAATATGGCATCCGCGCCAATTGCGTCTGCCCCGGCCCGGTCAAAACCAAACTCGCCATGGCCGTGCATTCGCCAGAAATTATCTCGGCCTATCTCGACGCGATGCCCCTGGGCCGCTATGGCACAGAAAACGAAATTGCCGAAGTCATCCATTTCCTGTGCTCCGACAAGGCAAGCTTTGTTACCGGCCAGATCGTTGCCGCCGATGGCGGGTTCGAAACAACCGGCGTTGGCCTACCCGCCCTTCGCAGAGAGTAAAGGTAATGATCCCATGCGCCCGCTTCGCCTGATCATCGCATTGACCGCCATATTGGCCCTGTCGTCATGCCTGACATTTAACTGGCAGCGCAGCGTGCAGCAGGCTTTGTCAAATGCGTGTAACTCCTCAGGCGATTGCGGGTCGGAGGGGCCGGGCTCGAACTAGCTCAAATGCAAAACGGCGCGCCCAGTGGACGCGCCGTTTGTTGGTTCCGGTATCGGAAAACCTATTCCCATTCAATCGTTCCGGGTGGCTTCGAGGTGAAGTCATAGGTCACACGGTTAATGCCGTTGACTTCATTTATGATCCGGTTGGCGATACGGCCAAGCAGTTCCGGCGGGAACGGGAAGAAGTCGGCGGTCATGCCGTCGGTTGAGGTCACGGCACGCAAGGCGCATGCATAATCGTAAGTACGACCATCGCCCATGACGCCAACGGTACGAACCGGTAGCAGCACAGCGAATGCCTGCCAAATGGCATCATACAAACCGGCATTGCGGATTTCTTCGAGATAGATCGCGTCCGCCTTGCGCAGCACATCAAGCTTTTCACGCGTGATCGGCTGACCCGGGATACGGATGGCAAGGCCCGGTCCGGGAAACGGGTGACGGCCAACAAAGCTGTCAGGCAGGCCCAGTTCGCGGCCCAAATCACGGACTTCGTCCTTGAACAGTTCACGAAGCGGTTCGACCAGCTTCATGTTCATGCGTTCCGGAAGACCGCCAACGTTGTGGTGCGACTTGATGGTGACCGACGGACCGCCGGTAAAAGACACACTTTCGATCACGTCGGGATAAAGCGTTCCCTGTGCCAGGAAGTCTGCACCACCGATTTTCTTGGCTTCTTGTTCGAACACTTCGATGAACAGACGGCCAATGGTTTTGCGTTTTACTTCCGGGTCGGTTTCGCCTTCGATGGCACCGATGAAGGTGTCGGACGCATCAACATGCACAAGCGGAATGTTGTAGTGATCGCGGAACAGGGTGACGACCTGATCGGCCTCGCCCGAACGCATGAAGCCGTGATCTACAAACACGCAGGTCAGCTGATCGCCAATCGCTTCGTGGATCAGAACCGCGGTGACGGAACTGTCAACACCACCCGACAGACCACAGATGACCTTGCCATCGCCGACCTGTTTGCGGATCTTGTCGATCGCATCGTCTTTATAGGCATTCATGGTCCAGTCGCCAGAGCACCCGGCAACACCATGGGTGAAGTTCTTGAGAAGCTGCGCACCATGCGGAGTGTGCACCACTTCCGGGTGGAACTGCACGGCATAGAATTTCTTGTCGTCATTGGCGATGGCGGCAAACGGCGCGCCTTCGGATTTACCAACAACGCGGAAACCATCGGGCAGCGCATCAACGCGGTCGCCGTGGCTCATCCAGACCTGTTCGCGGGCACCCTCGGCCCAGACACCTTTGAAAAGATCGCAATCTTCAATCACGTCGACAAAGGCACGACCGAATTCACGATGATCAGAGGTCGCCACCTTGCCGCCCAACTGATTGACCATGGTCTGCTGACCATAGCAAATGCCCAGAACCGGCACGCCGAGCTCAAACACCTTTGCCGGTGCCGAGGGGGCCTTGTCCCAATGGACAGACGCCGGGCCACCCGAAAGGATCACGGCCTTGGGAGCATATTCATCCAGGAACGCGTCCGAGATGTTGTTAAAAGGATGGATCTCGCTATAGACACCGCTTTCGCGCACGCGACGTGCAATAAGCTGGGTGACCTGGGATCCGAAATCAATAATCAGCACGCGATCAGTCATCGGGCCGTATCTCCGTCGAAGATTGGGTTGCGCCGTACATACGCCAAACCATCGTGATGGGCAACCCGGCGCAGATGGTTCCCAAACGATGCATTCAAAAAACTTGTCTTGTTGTTACGGGTGTCGCGGTGCAATTGCGGCGGATTTGCGCGCAGAGCACCCCGAAAACCCCACAATTGGTCCCTTTTTTCCGCGCAATGGGCGCGCAGTATCTGAGCTAACGGAGCGCGGGAAACACCGCGTCCAAGCACGAGCATCAAACGATTGATCAACGCAAGGGACACATCATCATGAGCACTTCCACCGGTAGCAAAATCGCTATGGCCGTCGCGGGCCTTATTCTGATTGCCGGCACGGCGACCGCCATCGCCATGACCCAGAAAGACGGTGGCACCAGCCTGCCGATCATTGGCACCGAGGAAACCGCACCTGCGCAAAACGGCAAAGACCTGATCCCTGATAGCGCCGAAGAAATCGTTCCGGGCATGAAAAACCTTGAGAACGGCGACGCGTCCAAAGGAAGCGACGGTAGCGCAACTGGCACCGGCACCATCTTTGACGAGCCGGTACAGACCACCGAGTAACGCATAAGCGCGTTGACGGTTAAACAAAATCGGCCCTGCGAGCATCACTCGCAGGGCCTTTTGATTTGCAGGCAGAACAAGGGCGGTGTGAGGCTGGGACTGGGTTCCATATGCCATTACCGCCAGTGTCATTACTTTACCTTGCCTTTTGCGGTGCGTTCGAACACCGCTACAAAGAAACCATCCGTGCCATGCACATTCGGCGACAAACGCAGCCACGGCTTGTCCTTGCCACCCGGTACTGGCACTGATTTTGGCGCATCCGGCCAGATTTCATTAACCGGCACCGGTTTGAAATCCTTGCGATCGCGCATGAAGGTTTCGATCAGACGTTCGTTTTCCTCGGGCATGATTGAGCAGGTCGCATAAATCAGGCGCCCACCCTTGGTGACCTTGGCGGCACCGGCCTTAAGGATTTTGCTTTGTTCAGCCATCAGGCCGCGCAGGTCACGCTGCCCAATCCGCCAGCGCAGTGCCGGGTTACGACGCAGCGTCCCAAGGCCCGAGCACGGCACATCAAGCAACACCCGATCAAAGAAGCCCGACTTGTTACGCAGCCAGCTGTCACGTTCATCGGCAATGATGCGTTGTTGGATGCAATCGCCTGCCCCGGCACGACGTGCACGTTTGCGCGCATTGTCCAAACGACCGCCATGGGTGTCACAGGCAAGAATACGGCCCTTGCCGCGCATATCCGCAGCAAGACCAAGCGTCTTGCCGCCACCGCCTGCACACATATCCAAAATCGTCATGCCCGGCTTGGCGTCGACCAGATGCACGCAAATCTGCGATGCTTCATCCTGGATTTCGATCAGGCCGTCTTTATAGGCCGCCGTGACCAGCATGTTCAAACCAAGCGGCAAACGAAGGCCATTCGGGGCATAGGGGGTGCGTTCGATATCCTTGATACCATCCGCCTTCAGCGACTTGATTGCATCTTCTACAGTGCCGCGCAGGCGGTTCACACGCAGATCAAGTTTGGCAGGCTGGTTATACGCCGCCATTTCGGCCGCAAGGTTTTCGTGATGCAGCTTCATCAGTTCGGTATAAAGCCATTTCGGCAATTCGGCCTTTACCGCACCGGGCTGCGCATCATGATCAAGTGTTTTGCCCGAAAGCTTGTTGATCAGATGCTTTTCATTGGGACGCAAAATATCCGGGCAGAATTGTTCGCCACAGAAACGGTCTTCGATGTCGCTGGTTGTCAAACCGTCATGCAACACCAGATCGGCGATCATGCGTGCACGACCGTCCTGGAACTGATAATCGCATTCCGCCAGCCACCAGCCCAGACGGGCCTGATGACGGATCAGGTTATAGAAACGTTCGCTGATTTCACGACGATCCCCGCCGCCAATATACCGGCGTGATCCGAAATAGCCTGACACAACGCGGTCGGCGTCATCTCGGTTATGGGTCCAGCCATCGTAAAGTTCGATAACGGCTGCTATGCGGGCACCGGGTTTCAAAGCGTAAAATCCAACCTGTTTGCGAGTGAAAGACTGCTTCGCATATGGGAAGCAAACAATCACTCTACGATAAAAAAGCTGATGACGGCAGGAAGGCCTGCCGTCATCGAAATTTGAATGCGCCTCATATCATGGCAAGGACCATTCGCCAACAGCGTCAAACGCAAGGCTGGTCAGCCAATCAGCAGGCGCAAGTCCATCAGCCGCCCGGACGATAGTTCGGTGCTTCGCGGGTGATGGTCACATCGTGCGCGTGGCTTTCACGCAGGCCCGCATTGGTGATGCGAACAAATTCTGCACGTTCGCGGAAGTCCGCAAGCGTTGCCGAACCGGTATAGCCCATGGATGCCTTAAGGCCGCCGACCAGCTGATGGATGATCTGACCAGCCGGGCCTTTGTAAGGAACGCGGCCTTCGATGCCTTCGGGAACCAGTTTGAGGTTATCCTGAACATCCTGCTGGAAATAACGGTCGGCCGAGCCGCGTGCCATCGCACCGACAGAGCCCATCCCGCGATAGGATTTGTAAGAACGGCCCTGATACAGGATGACTTCACCCGGGGCTTCGTCAGTACCGGCCAGAAGCGATCCAACCATGCAGGTGCTGGCACCGGCTGCCATCGCCTTGGCAATGTCGCCAGAAAACTTGATGCCGCCATCAGCGATGATCGGAATATCAAGCTTGTGCGCCATTTCACCACATTCAAGAACAGCGGTCAGCTGCGGCACGCCAACACCGGCAACGATACGGGTTGTACAGATCGAGCCCGGGCCGATACCGACCTTGACCGCATCTGCACCGGCCTCTGCCAGCGCCTTGACGGCGTCTGCGGTGGCGACGTTACCGGCAATAATCTGGGTATCGCCAACCTGGGCCTTGATCTGTTCGACCGCCTTGATCACGCCGGCCGAATGGCCGTGTGCGGTATCAATGACCAGAACGTCAACACCTGCCTCAATCAGGGCTGCGGCACGTTCAAAGCCGGCCTCGCCCACGCCAGTTGCCGCGGCAACGCGCAGGCGACCGCTTTCATCCTTGCAGGCGTTCGGGTGGAGTTTGGCTTTTTCGATGTCCTTGACCGTGATCAGGCCGGTGCAACGATAGGCTTCATCCACCACAAGCAGCTTTTCGATGCGGTGCTGGTGAAGGAGTTTCTTGGCTTCGGTGGTATCGACATTCTCGGTCACCGTGACCAGACCCTCGTGGGTCATCAGTTCGGAAACCGGCTGCGAACGGTTGGACGCAAAACGAACATCGCGGTTGGTCAGAATGCCGACCAGCTTGTTCGAACCACGTTCGACAACCGGAATACCGGAAATGTGGTTGGCATCCATCAGGTCCAGCGCATCGGCAAGCGTTTGATCAGGATGAATGGTGATCGGGTTGACGACCATACCCGATTCGAACTTTTTCACGCGGCGAACTTCTTCGGCCTGCTGTGCGATATCGAGGTTCTTGTGAATGACCCCCATGCCGCCATGCTGTGCCATGACAATCGCCATTGCACTTTCGGTAACGGTATCCATTGCCGAGGAAAGCAGCGGGATTCTGAGTTCAATATTCTTGGTAATGCGGGTGTTGGTCTGCACCTGAGCAGGCAGCACTTCTGATGCTGCGGGTTTGATCAATACGTCGTCAAACGTCAGGGCTTCGGCAATGCGGGTCATCTGGCCACCTCGTTAATCTGAGTTGGCGCGGAATTTATACACGTTATGCCCCAAATGCCAAGTTTTGTGCGCCCATAACAGCCCTGTGATTTTATTGATGCTTTATTTTGCGCATTCCGTTAGAAACTGGTCGATGGGGCTGCCGTCAGGCGAGCCCCTTTTTCATTTCCGCAAATGCGAGCCCTAGGAACGCAGACCTAAAGGCTAAAGACAAACTGGTCGTAATCCATGCCAGCGTCATTCAGCAGGTCAGTGACCATCTTGATCCCGCGCGCCATGCCTTCCTTGCGGTTGGCCTCCTTGGCCTCTTCTTCACACAGCGCCTTATAAAGCGGGATGACCTTTTCGACCGCATCACGACGCGGCACCCGCCGGTTGGAATGATATCCGATGATCTTGCCATCCGGACCGAAGCTTGGCGTGACATTGGCCAAGACCCAGTAATGGTCGCCATTGGCACTGCGATTGATCACATAGGCGAAAATCTCGCGCCCGGCCTCAATGGTTTGCCACAGCAGGGCAAAGACCGACCTTGGCATATCGGGATGGCGGATGATGCTGTGTGGCTGACCAAGGATATCGCGTTCACGGTATCCGGCAACACGCAGGAACGTGTCATTGGCATATGTAATCCTGCCCTTGAGATCGGTCTTTGAGACGATGATCTCATGCTCGTCAAAATGACGTTCCACCCCTGTCAGGCTAAGATTGTCCTGTTTCATCAGATAAACCCCACAAGCAATGGCCACCCCACATGGCCCGTTCCACCCGGAATGCAAGATTAACTTCTTGCCACCTTGATCATTAACGCCTTGGACGCGATCAGGGTTTGATGTAACGCAACAATGCCTGAAGAATTATAACTATTCCAGTCTATCCCATTGTGGATATTGGAATAATTTATTGATGCCTATTCGATCGGCGACCAGTTGTCGTCTTCGCGGATTTCGGCATTCCTGATGTCGTCCTCGGCGTTATTCTGGCCGCGGAAACCGGTCGCGATCAGATAGGCCTCGGGACTTTCGGGGCGGGATGCTGGTGGTTTGGCGTGTTTGGTCACGCGGAAGTTCTTTTTGACACGGTCAAGAAGCTCGTTCTCGGTACCGCCCTTGAACACCTTGGCAATGAAAATACCGCCCGGTGCCAGAACTTCCTCGGCAAACAGCAACGCATGTTCGACCAGATCAATAATACGAATGTGGTCGGTCTGACGGTGGCCGGTGGTTTCCGGTGACATATCGGAAATTACGGCATCAACCGCGCCCTGCAATTCGTGCTTGATCATGTCCGGCGCCTTGGGATCAAGGAAGTCGGCCTGCAAACAGGTCGCCCCCGAAATGCCTTCCCATTCAAGGATATCAAGGCCGACAACCTGGCCCTTGCCATGTTTGGAGCCGACCATCTCCACCGCCACCTGCGTCCAGCCGCCAGGGGCCGCACCAAGGTCAACAATGCGCATGCCCGGTTGCAGCAGATCAAACTGGTTGTTGATTTCAATCAGCTTGAAGGCCGCACGCGAACGATAGCCAAGACGCTTGGCTTCTTGCACATACGGGTCATTGAGTTGGCGATCAAGCCAGCGGGTCGAGGAAATCTTGCGCCCCTTGGCACTTTTTACACGCGTACGCAGGCCACGGCGTGCGCCGGTGTCGATGGCTGCAATGGCCGAACCCTTGCGGCGGCGCTGCCCGCCTTTTCCGCTGCGATTGTCGCTCATGATTTATCCTGAACTGAATTCTGTTTTGGCCAGACCTGCCGGGACATGGATGTCAACCGATCAGGAGGAAGCCGGAATATGCGACACTGTATGACGGCGTGCGTCGCATGGGTCAATAGCGTGGCCATCTGCGCGCATCAAATCGACCAGAATGCCTTCGCGAAGTCCACGGTCGGCGACCTTAAGCGTCGCTAACGGCCAGATATCACGAATCGCTGCAAAGATCGCCGCCCCGGCATCCATCAATTCGGCGCGCTGATTGCCAATGCACGGATGGCCCTTGCGTTTGTCCGATCCCATACGCAGCAAAAGCTCGGTCACACGTTCCGCATCATCAAACCGCAGATCAGACCCATCGACCTTGTGACGTTCATACCGTTCAAGACCAAGGGCAATGCCACAGAATGTGGTGACGGTCCCCGAGGTGCCAACCATCTGGACCTTGTCATCATCGAGCATGTCCGAGCAGCAATTACGCTTGGCAAATTCTTCAAGACGCTGGCGGATTTCGGTGCGCATGGCTTCAAACCGTTCGCGGCGTTCCTCGACCGTGGCATAACGTTCGGTCAGGCACAGAACACCGCATGGCATGGACAGGGTTTCAATGCACTGGGTCTTGCCGGTCTTGTCGACCTTGATCCAGCAGATCTCCGTACTGCCACCGCCAATATCAAACACCACCGCATAGGGCCGTTCATCGAGAAGGGCCGAGCAGGCCTGAAGCGCCAGACGGCTTTCCTCATCCGGATTGATGATATCAAGCGAGATACCGGTTTCATCGAAAACGCGACGAACAAATTCATCACGGTTATTGGCAGTGCGGCAGGCCTCGGTTGCAACGGCACGAAGCTTTGCGCCCGGATGGCGGCGCAGTTTTTTGGCGCAGACCCGAAGCGCATCAATCGCCCGGTCCATCGCCGCCTCACACAGATAGCCCTTTTCACGCACACCTTCGCCAAGGCGCACGACACGTGAAAAGGCATCAATCACCTTGAAGCCATCATTGCACGGGCGCGCGACCAGAAGCCGGCAGTTTGAACTGCCCAAATCAATCGCCGCATAAAGCGGGGCTGTAATGCAATCAACGATGCGCGATGACTTTGTGCCACCGTCGGGGACTTGAACGGCGGTTCCCGGTTGCGGCATGCCCGGTTTATCGGGGCCATCAAGCACGGCATGCCCGCCCATCGCAGCGCCGCCTGCCGGGCTGCTGCCCCTGTGCGAGTTGCTATGGGGGGATTGGTGCTTCACCGTTCGAAAACCTGCCTTCTGTTACACGCATAATTTCTATATCGCTGATCATCATGATATTTATGTGACGATCTCGCGAATCAACTATATGAGTGTAACGACAATCCCCGGCAAGGCAAATCCCGTATGCGGTAATCGCATGGTTGACCAGATGGAAACAAAAAAGGGGTTGCCAAAACCGGGCGGGTTTTATACATAGCGGCCCACACCGCGCCGCACGTCGCGCACGGTGTACCAAGTTTTGTTGGGGAATAGGTTAACGGTAGACCTACG
>NZ_JPVZ01000012.1 GCF_001662875.1 Thalassospira tepidiphila MCCC 1A03514
CACCGCCGTTGCCGCCGCCATTACCGCCGCCGTTGCCATTACCGCCGCCGTTGCCGCCGCCATTACCTTGACCTTGCGCAAAGGCACTTTTGCCTGCGACGTCAAACTGGGAAAGGTCAAGCGAGAGGGGGGTTACCACCAACGCAAAGGCACCAAACCCGAGAATGCCCGCTGTCGTAATCCTGCTGCGCAGACTTTTCTTCTTAATGGTCAACATTGTCAGCTCCACTTCCTTAGCAGTGAATTTCGCGTTCATTTGACAGGACAACGCACGGGGTTCGAATTTTCTTCCCGGCTGTCGAAATTATTTTTCACAATATTTTTTTCGTGGCCGAGGGAAGAAACACGAAGGCCCCGTCGTTATATGTTCAACAAGACCGAAAAATTGCGCCTGCGATCATGAATGGGACGTCTGGTTTGGACACTGCTTTAAGACAAGAGCTTGCAGATCTTCTGCCGCGCGCATTGCGGTTTGCGCGATCGCTGACGCGCGATGCTGTCGCGGCAGAGGATCTGGTGCAAACGGCATATGCGAAGGCGGTTGAACGGATCGAACAGTTCGAGCAAGGCACACGGCTTGATAGCTGGCTTTATAGGATCATCCAGACAAGCTGGATTGACGAAAAACGCCGCGATCAGCGCCAGGGAAATGTGGTTTCGTTTGAAGATGCACGTGACAGTGCGGTTCCGGGCATAAATCACGGCGGCACCGACAGGATGTTTTTGCAGGCAGCACTTGCGTCCCTTGCCGAGGAACAGCGGGCCGCCCTGACACTGGTCCTGATCGAAGGATACAGCTATCGCGAAGCCGGCGACATTTTGGGCATCCCTGACGGCACGGTCATGAGCCGCGTCGCCAGAGCCAGAAGAACACTTGCCGCTCTGCACGATGATGACGGCGAGACAATAAACAAGGACAGCATTTACAGAGGTTCGTCATGAGCAAACAACTTGAAGATCGCGACTACGTTTTGCTGTCTGCCTATATTGATGGCGAACTGGCCCCGACGGAATGTCGCGAGCTGGAAGACAGAATTGCCAAATGCCCAGCCATGACCCGTCAGTTCAACATCATGGCGGGACAATCGGTCGTTTTGCGCAATCAGTCTGAGCGCCTTCTGGCCGATCGGGTTTATCCTCAGCTGTCTCAGGACATCGAAGATATCCTTGATCAGAAAAAGACACCGACAAAACACTTCGTTACCAAAAGCGACGTCGATGCACGCCCGCGCACCGTTGCAAATAACAATACGCCGATCTGGACTGGAATTGGTGCGGCGGCGGCTGTGCTGCTGGCGTTTGTTGGCGGCAACTGGTTTAACGAAAACGTCCGTGATGCGGCTGTTGGCACCCTGGCATCAAACGATGCACAAATGTTTTCCTATTCGCCCGTCAACAACCCATTGCTTGATGAACAAATCAGCATGACGCTGGAAGAAACGCTGAGCGGCGATATTCGCCAAGTCTCGCTGGGGCTTGCCGAAAACAGTGGCGGCACCATCAAGATTGAACCGCTCAGAACCTTCCGTCAGGGGACGCGTTTCTGCCGGGAATATCATGTCACGTTCCCGACAGACCGCCTTGAAAGTGGCCCGGACGGGTTCTTTGGTCGGGCTTGCCGCACAGAGGATGGCCAGTGGGAAACAGTTTACCGGCTGATCCCGGGCGTCGATCTGCCGGGCCTTGGCAGCTCTGATGAAACACTGCCCAAACAAAAGCTTTGACTAAATCGACAGCGATGAGGGGCTCCTCGTCGCTGTCGGTGTTTTTTTTAACCGCAACAACCAAGCGATAAGAACCAGGACGTTAACGACCTGACAAAATGAATAAGCAGGATCAGAACAATGAATTTGCCGAACTACCAGCGCCCGTTTTTGGCGCTTTCTTGCGTTTTAAGCCTTTCATTGCTCGGAGCGTGCCAAACGCTTGAAAGTTTCGAAGATTCTTTAAACAGTCTCAATGACGGTCTGGGCGAATATGCCGAAAAGACCGAGAATACCGGCCCGGCCCTTCGGCCCGCTTCCTTGCCTGAATTCGGCATTGGCGATGCCTTTGTCTATGATGGCGGACGCGCCATTTATGTTGCCGATATCAAGGGGGACCGGATCGTCTGGAATGGTGGCGGTGACTATCTTTTCGAAATGACCCGCGATTTCACCGGCCCGATCCTTGACTGGTCCTACACCGATGAAGAGGATCAGAAACGATCGGGTTCTACGACGCTCAAGGCTGGCTCGGAAAATATCTGGCCGTTGGAATATGGCGACCACGTTCGTATTTCAACCCGGTCATCCAATACCGATCCCGTCACCGGTGAAGTAAACGAATATGACCAATGGCTGACCTGCACGGTACCTGCAACCGAAACGGTCGAGGTGCCGGCAGGCACGTTTGACACCTACGTTATCGAGTGTTCACGCTATTACAAACAGTGGTGGATGCAGACAACCAAATGGTGGTACGCGCCGGAAATCGGCTTTTATGTCAAACGTGACCGTTCATGGAATTCCGGCGAAGACCACAGCGAAGAACTGGTGACATATGGCCCTGCCCCGGCAAAAATTGCGAAATCCGCACAGGACCTTTTGGCAAAAACTGTTCAGCAATCGCTTGAAACCAATAATTCCGGCGATGCGAAAACAGCATCCATCGGTGCGCTTGATATCGCGGTGACCCCACTCAAAACCGTTCAGACGGACAAAGGCGTCTGGTGCCGAACCTATCGTCAGGAACTCACCGCACGCAACCGTACCAGCAGCCAAATCAAATCGGCCTGTCGCACGGATGATGGCTGGGTACTTGAAGATGATGTGCCGGATCTGACCACGCAATAACCTGAACAGGCTGGCTGGATAAAAGTCAAAACTGCGAACCCGGAATTCCCCCGCCCATATTTTGGCGGGGGATTTTTTTTACTTGCTGATTTTTTTCCCGAACGATCACCAGGACCCACTGCCCGCCAGATATCTCAATCAGCAATAGATTATCCCACGACGAGCGCGTATCATCTGTTTGTCTTAATTTGCCGGAAACAGTCGCCCACAGGGCTCCATGATCCGCCGAATGGACAATTTTCCGGGTATGCACGTCGGGGGGACGGCAATGACCTATCTTCAAAATCACACGATACTATCTTCGGGCGACCTTGATGAGGTCCGGGAGTCGATCAAAAACCTTGCGTCACGGCACGATCTGGATGTCAAAGGGCACAACGCAGAGTTTAACGCCCGCGTCGCCGCCGTGGAGTGTGATGACATCAGTCTGATGCATGTCGCATTCGGAAATTCTAGACTGACGGTCGAATCCTCCGAAGAGGATGACGATGGCCTGCTGTTATATATTGTCACGTCTGGTGCGGGTGTTGCGCAGCATTGCGGGCAAGAACTGGAATTCTTCCCCAATGCCGGGTTCATGCGCGATTTGGCCGCACCGGTCAGCGCCACAGAAGATAACTTTAGCGCCTTTGTCCTTCGTTTATCGAAAGACAAACTCAAAAACTACACACGTTCGGTGGTTGGCGAAGATGTTGAATTAAATGGATTGCGGTTCGACCCTGTGATTGATCCCACCACACCAGGCTGGAACGTTTTCTGCAATACAGTCCACTATGTCGCCGAGGCGCTCGACGGGCCTTTGCGTGAATTGCATAACCCGATCGTCACGACCCAGATGAAAGACATCCTGGTCGCACAATGTCTGAGCCTGTTGCCCAACAGTTATCAGGACATTGTGAATGGCCGCACCGTCACCGAAGTTGTGCCCTATTACATTAAACGTGCACGTGATTACATTCACGCCCATGCCGACAAGAAACTGGGACTTGCCGATATTTCGGCTGCGGCCGGATGCGGCTATCGCGGGCTGCAAAAAGGTTTCATGGACGCCTTTGGCATCACGCCGATGGCTTATTTACGTGTTGTGCGTTTGAAACGCGTCCGGGCCATTTTGATGGCGGAGCCGTACGGAAAAACGGTCTCTGAAATCGCAAGGCAATGGGGCTTCACCCATATGGGCCGATTTGCGCAGGACTATCATCGGGAATTCGGCGAACTTCCATCTGAGACAATCCGCAAACACGGCTGATATTCGCCTCCGGTATCCGAAAAGCGCCCTCAGTATCCGAGAAGCGCAGCAAACGTACCACACCATCCAATTACATGTATCCTTATCGGCGTCGCTGCTCAATTCTCCGTGCGGGGAATGGGCCGTCATGCCTTTGTTTTCAGACATGACGGAGAGTGGGGGAACACTCTGATCAAAGGACAGTCCTGAAATTGGTCAGGACTGTCCACCCAACGACAATCAAAGCGTTGGCCTTGCTCCAAAGAGACTTGGTGTGTCGCTGATTGATCGGCTGCAAGGTAAGCGGTTACGATTTTTATACTTCTTCTCATCCCCAACGCAGTCCACGCGGCACACCTCGTGTGATGTGCGCCTTGAACCTGCCTGCTGAATGGCCGGCGGGCGGGAAATTTACATAACAAGCGTTGTTTGGTTGAGGAAAGATCGATGGGAAGCCGTATTAAGTCTGGCTACATACTCTGGCGGGCGTTGATCGTCCTGATTGCAGGGTTCGTCAGTATTCTGGCAAGCATTTCAGAGGTAAAGGCGCAGCAGACGCAAGCTGCCTTCACAGAAGGTGGCCATGCCATTTGTGGCGCAATGGATTTGCGCACAAACACCCTTTTGGGGGCTTGCGGCTTTGCATCGGCAACCAAAACAGGCAAGGCTGTTGGTGAATGCCCACGGGGGTCCTTCTTCGACATCGGCACCTGGTCCTGTTTCTCATGTCCAAGTGGTTACAATCGAACCGGTTTTGCGGTGGACACTCCGAAGGCATGTTCAAAGCAGATTTCAGCAGAATATAAACGCGCAACCCGCGTCGGCGCACACAAATCCTGCCCGTCTGGCTCGTTCAAAGATCTTCGTAATGGCGGTGAATGTTGGTCTTGCCCAGCCGGATTTGACCGTACCTTGTCAGCCGTGAATGAATGGGATGCTTGCGGTAAAATCTTTGAACCAGCACGTCGGGCAGAATTCATTGATCGGGTTTGCCCAGAAGGTTCGTTCCCGGATCTGAATGGCAGTTGTTATACCTGCCCTGACGGATATCGCCGTACGGCGGCTGCGGTCAGCGCGCACAATGCCTGTTTCCGCAATGAAAGTCTCGTGGCTGCAGAAAAAATAACTGCGCTGACCTGTAAAGCTGGCGAATATTTCGACTTCATCGACGGCGGGACATGCTGGTCATGCCCGGTGAATTCGGTCCGGTCGGTTTATGGCGTTAAGACCAGTCAGGCTTGTGAATACCTTACCATGCGTTGGGAACCCGCAAGACGTACACCCAATGGGTTGTTCGGTCTGCCTGGCGCCCATGAGATCGTTGCCGAGGTAATTAAGGACCGTACGCTGATCGATGAAAGCATCAGCAATTACATCGCAGCTGCCGGACTCAATAAAGCCAAAGCAGACGAGCTAAAAACCGAAGCTTGGAACCTGATCCTGACGGAACCCGAGGAATCGGCGATCCTAAAGGCGGCCGTTTATATGCATGTTTTCAACGTGATCAAAAGAGGGGCAAAGACCAAAGCTGAACGCGATTTATTGAATTATTTGGCTGTATACGTTCAGCAGTCCCGGCTTTTGGTCGCGAAAGAAATGCAAGGCGTCTGGCAAAGCTGGGAACGCGGCTTGAAGGTAGCGCGTCCGGGCAGGTCAACCGGCTTGAATCCCAATGATATTGGTGTTCGTCCGCCACAAATGGAAGACCAGGTAGGCGATATCATGTTGCTTGCGCCGGGCGCTGCGGTTGTCGTCGCATATGTAGGGCTTGGGAGCGCAACGCTTGTATCAACGTCCGTCGCCAAAGCGGTGGGAACGGTTGGCCAAGCAATTTTTCCCCACTTGGTGCAGGGGATGAAAGAAACAATGAGAATAACGGTAACGACGACTAGTATTGGCACCACCTCTATGGCCTTTATGGCGCCGACAATGATTATTTTGTCCGCAAGCTCGATTGTCGCCAGCATCGGAACCGATATCGCTCTGGATCAGATCAAACAAGAGTCCATCATCACTGACGCCCTCGCGAACTCAAAAAAGCCCGTAAACTTATCCCGCCTTCTACTGACTGATAACGGGCGGACCGAGGTGTTGATGAACTGGGGGCTCATGACCCAGGAGACCATCAAGCCGAACACACAGACCTGGGCACAATTGATGCCGGCTGAGAAGGCAACGGGTGCCGGCGATCACAGCGTGACGTTGGACAACGGCAATGTTGTTGTCGGCAACTTCGAAATCGATACTGTCATTGATGGCGGCCAAAATAACACTAGAAATGACACGATCACGTTAAGCCAGATTGAATCGACCGGTACAGTCGGCGCTGCTGGTCGTGCAACGAATTGGGACTTGATCCCGGGGGACGCCACCGATGTTGCGATCGGCACGGATGGAACCACCTATGTCATCGGTGTAAGCAAAGCTGGCGGTGGCTATGAAATCTTCAAGCGCGCCAAGACGGCAAAAAGATGGATCAAAATGGCCGGTGCTGCAGTCCGTATCGCTGTTTCAGATAAAGACGCATGGGTCGTCAACGATGCGGGCCTGATATTCGCCCAATCAGGAACAAAATGGCGGCAAATCCCCGGCCCGGCGGCACAAGATATTGGCGCCAGTGCCAACGGGGTTTGGATTACCGCCGTTGACAACACCATCCATGTCCGGAATGGGAACCGCTGGCAAAAACTTCCGGGAACGGCAACACGGATCGACATTGATCAGAATGGTCGACCGTGGGTCGTAAACAAAAATGGCGATATCTTTGTCCATGACAACAACAAGAAGTGGCAAAAGCTTCCGGGCGCGGCCGTTGATATCGCGGTCGATATCCCGGGTGCGGCGTTGATCATTGGCACGGACGGCAAAACCTACCTGTTTAATGGCGCCAAGCAAGACTGGGATCCGATTGTAAACGAGCCGGACTCTAGTGCGATTGGTGCTGGCGATGGTCAGGTATGGCGGCTGACCAAAAACAATAAAATCTATCAAATGCAGTAGCCGGTCACGGGTTGGGGCTCATCGGGGCCCCAACCCGCCCGCACGCCGAATTTATGCACCTAGCGTGCACAAGAAACATCAGGAATAGGTATTTGATGCGGTTGTTTATGACGTCTCTTCGCAGCACGGTTGCGGTTTATGCCTTGGTGACTTTGGCCGGTTGCCAGACGGTGGGTTTAAACAACGCACAGACAAAGCCGGACAATCAGTTTGTTGTTAATTCCGGGGTCGAGGCGGATGCTGTTTCGGAACTGGTGAACGCAAGTAATCTGGCCCTGGAAGCCCGGAAAATGGATGAAGCATCACGCTTGATCAATCTGGCCTTGAAGCTTGATGTTACCAATCCGGATTTGCAGTTTCTCAATGGCTTGACCTACCACCTGATGGGGGTGCAGGGCGACGCCAGCAAGTTTGATCTGGCAGAGCAAGGCTACAAACAGGCGCTTAAATTCGATCCGGGTAACCTGTCGGCCAGTTACCAGTTGGGCCTTTTGTATATGGACCAACGGCGCTATGGCCTTGCGCAGGCCTATTTTGCCGCGGTCGCCCTTCATCGCGGTGACGACCCCGCGGTACTGTATAGTCTGGCTTCGGCGTCATACTACGCGCGTGATCCCCTAACCGCGGAAGCCGCGTTAAAACGTCTGATGGATGTGGCACCCGAGGCCAAACAACAGCCCGAAGTGCTCAAAGCTGCGGCATTGTCTTTGGCGGCAATGGACGACCGTACAGGCGCGTCGGCATTTTTGGCAGCCTATCGCAAGGCAGTTCTGGGACCGGAAAACATCGAATATCTCGAACGCCGCGTCCAAGGATGGCAGTCGTTTTATGACAGTGATGCCAAAGTCATGCTGGCGCAGTATGGAAATGATCCCTATGGCAGCAGTGATCCTTATGGCTCGGCAAATCCATACGGCGCCCAAGATCCTTACGGTTCCAGCAATCCTTACGGCGCAGCAGCAGCCCCGGATCCCTATGCCGCTCAGCAGCAGGATCCATATGGTGCGGCAAACCCTGCACAACAGGGCTTTGCAGATACCGGCATGGTGGTCGTGGATGTGGTCCTGATCGGCACACAGGAAGATGTCCGTAATTCGCGTGGCATCAACCTGTTGAACGGGTTGCAGTTGCAGTTCGGCGACCCGCTCAGCGGAACGTCCGGATTTGGCTATGAGTCCACACGGACCAAGGATTATCTCAACACCGGGCTGGAACAAAGTACGCAAACAATCACCCGGGCCATCAGTATTCCTGCGGTAACGTATTCGCTCAATATTGCCAACTCCGCCGATGCTGACAATCAGGTCCTGGCCAAACCAAGTTTGGTGGCCCAGACCGGACAAACGTCGGAATTCTTCTCGGGGACTGAAATTCTGGCTGCTGCCGTTTCCGGCGGCAATGGCGACAGTGTTTCGGTGCAAAAGGAGGTTGGCGTCAAACTGGCTGTCACGCCGGAAATACTACCAGACGACATGATCCGCTTGCACGTGGTTGCAGAACGTACCTTCCTGACTGATCCGTCGAATTCGGTTGTGTTTGAATTCCGCCTCGACACCACCAAAACCAATGTCAATTCGACCGTCACCATGAAGTTTGGCGAGACGCTTGTTTTGGGTGGCCTCAGCGAACGCGAAACATCCAAATCAGCCGATGGTGTACCGGGCCTGATGGATATACCGATTGTCAATTTGTTGTTCTCACAGCGCATTGAACGCCAGTTCGAACGATCTGTATTGATCCTGATGACGCCACGCCGTCCGCTTTATGCCCGTCGGGCTCAGGAAGACCGTGACGTCATGATCGAAGAAATGTCGGATCTTGAACGCGACATTGAACGTCTGGAAAACCGTCACAAGGATTGGTTTACGCCGCGCGCAACCTTCAGCGAAGTCATTGAAAAGCTTCAGGGGCGCGAATTCTTCGAAGAGTTCAGGAATGGAGATGTGAAAATTCAGTCTTGGCAGAACGACGAAAATGGCCAGCAACATATCGCGATGGTGCGTGACCGGTTGCTTGGTCTATAGCTTTTTGTATTCGGAGACTGCGATGCGAAGTCGTCCAATGACACCGCTCATCATGCGGTTCTGTCTGGTTTTGTACTGTGTTGCCTTTACGACAGTTCATCCGATCACCGGCGCACACGCGCAAGACAGCGCCCCATCATCAAACTGGACCCGTTTGCCCGGCACGGCTGTTGACATCTCGATCAACAGTGACGGGCAGGCCTATGCCGTTGCCCCGGATGGCACGCCGTGGCGCTGGGACGCGATAGAACAGCGTTGGCGCAAAATGTCGGGCAATTTTGTGCGCATTTCCGCAGCCGAGGGAAACCGCCCCTGGGCAATCAGCGCCGACGGCGTGGTTTATCGCTATAACGGGTTGTGGTGGGAAAACAAGGACACCGACGTTGCCGATGTTGCGGCCGATACGCTTGGCAATGTCTTTATTGCCAAAGTCAGTGGCGAAATCAAAAAATGGTATCCGTTGCGCAGTGAATGGCGGCCGATCGACGGCAGTGCGTATCGCATTGCACTCGACAGGACGGGAAATCCATGGGCGGTGGCGCGCGATGGCGGCATTCGGTCCTATGATGGAAAGACCTGGACCACTATGCCGGGTCGTGCCCTCGACATTGCGATTGCCGGTAACGATAGGGTTGTAATTGTCGATGCCGAAGGTCAGATCAGGATCTGGAATGCAACACAACGCAGTTGGCGTATTGTCGGCGGTATCAGTGGTGCGACAGCCACCGCCGCCACACCCGATGGTGGACCGTGGGCGGTTGTCGCCGGTGGTGCCATCATGGCAACGACATTGCTGGTTGCACCGGAAAAAATCAAAACCGAAGAAGGCCGTGCACCGGAAATTCGCGCGCCCGATGCCGTCGCCCCTGTTGATAGTGCGCCCGCGGCAATTGCCCCGGATGTCACAGCCCCGCCCCTGCCACCAGCAGCAGCTGTTGCACCACCCGCAGCACAAGCAGCACCATCAACGGCACCAGTCGCGGTGGCAACTGGCGCAACCGCGTCACCTGTCACACCAAGTACAGATGCAACTGCGCAAGGCCCCAGCCGAACCGTGGCCCCGTCAACCGGGGACGACCCCGGTCTTGATCCGACGACGGTAACAACGACCGAAGACATTCCCTTTACCAACACCCGCGAGAACGCCACGGCTTTGGCAATCGGTCGGGATGGAAGTGTGTTTGCTCTGAACGCGGCCGGAAGTGTTTTCCGCTGGTCCAACAGCCGCAAACGGCTTGAAGATTTTCCGGGAACACTGGTGCGTTTGGCCGTTGATACAAATGGCGACCCTTGGGGCATTTCCACCTTGGGCCGGGTATTCCGTCATACCGGAAAACTGTGGAGGCAAATTCCCGGTGCAACCGGTTCAGACATTGCGATTGGCGGGGATGGATCGGTTGTCATTGCCGATGCCAGCGGAAGCCTATCCAAACTAAATGACGCCATGACGCGGTTTGATCGCATTCCCGGTCAGGGCATTTTGGTTGCAGTCGACCCGGACGGAACGCCTTGGACAATTCGTTCTGACAACCTTGTCCAACGATGCGAACAATCACCGTGCGAGGTGTTATCGCAAAAGGCCAAAAGCATCTCGATCGGTCCGGATGGCAGCGTTTATATCGTTTCCGCCAATCAATTCCTGATGCGGTTGGCTGCGGATGGCAAAACCTTTGAAGTCGTTCAAACACCGGGCCACACCGCGGAAAGTGTCGCGGTCGGCCCCAATGGTTATCCCTGGGTTGTTACAACTGATACTGTTGTGCTTGCATCAAAGTTCTTTGAACGTGACGAACAGAATGATCGTCTTGTTGCGGCCTCAACCGTCGGGGATACCACCGGCAGTGGCGATACCGCGGCTGTTGTGGATGTTACATCCCCAAGCGCCTTTACGTTTTCAAAAAACATAACTTTTGAAACATTCACCGCGGACCTCAATACGATTGATGAAATCGCCGTCGGACAAGATGATGGTTTCTACCTGTATGGCACACCCTTAAATCAGGGAGCAAACCAGTTCCAGAAGTTCAACACCAAGACCAAGAAGCTCGAACAAGTCACCCTGTCCTTTAACCAGAATGTCGAGAAGTTTGATGTTGCGACTGATGGCAGCATCTGGACAAACGGAAACAGTTCGAACTCGATCTATAAGCTGTCATCAACGGGCACTATCCAGCGGACCTATTCGGTAACATCGGGCAACATTCAAAATATATCGATTGGTCCGGATGGCACGGTTTATGTCGTCATCAGCGGCAAGCTTTATCACCTTAAACCCGGAACCAATGCCTTTGCCAAATTCAGCAATGACGACGTGCGCAAGGTGGCTATTGGCCGTGCAGGTGATTTGTGGATCGCGGACGAAAATAACATTGTTCAGCAGTACACCGGCACAAGGTTTGAAAACCGCCCGTTGGGTCAAAGTGTAACTGTCGAAGATATTGGTGCCGGGACGGATGGCAGTGTCTATGTCACCGTATTCGAAAACAGTGCATACGCTTTGAAAAAATGGAATGCGACAAACGGTTCGTTTGACAAGGTTAACAACGTAACTGCCAACATGGTCGATGTGTTGTCAGATGGCCGTCCCTGGATCACGAATACCAGTTCCGGTACCGACGTCAAACGCGCCAAGGATTAGGTTTCATTCGCTTCGCATTCATCACGAAATGAAATGAAAAACGCCCTGACCATTCAGTTGGCTCAGGGCGTTTTGCCAGATCGTCCAGATCGTATTTTATCAGGTCTCTGGCGTCAGGACGCGGCCTTGCGGACAAAATTGCCACGCTGGTAATCGTCAAAGGCCTGCATCAGTTCCTGTTTGCTGCTCATGACAAACGGGCCATAGCGCACGACCTGTTCGTGGATCGGACGTGCGGCAATCACCAGCATGCGGCCACCCTCGGCACCGCCTTTAAGGGTCACACCATCACCGTCTTTCAAGATCGCCAGATGATGGGTCGGGACATCTTTGCCGCCAACAATTGCATCGCCGATAAAGACATATACCACTGCTGTGTGCCCTTCGGGCAGCGGGACGGTGATTTCCGCACCGGCATCAAGTTTGGCATCAACAAAGACCGGGTCGGTCGAAATACCGTTGATCGGGCCGGTTGCCCCATGCATCGACCCTGCCAGAAGGCGCAACTGCGCGCCCTCGACCGGGGAGATTTCCGGCAGTTCATCGGGCTCCATATTCTGGTAGCGCGGATCGATCATCTTGTCCTTTGCCGGCAGATTGATCCAAAGCTGGAAACCCTGCAAAAGGCCGTTTTCCTGTTCAGGCGTTTCGGAATGCACGATGCCGCTACCGGCGGTCATCCACTGACCACCGCCTGAACGCAAAATGCCCTCGTTGCCCATGCTGTCCTGATGGCGCATCGCCCCTTCGACCATATAGGTCACGGTTTCAAAGCCGCGATGGGGATGTTCCGGGAAGCCTGCGATATATTCGTCCGGGTTATCGGTCGAAAGTGAATCAAGCATCAGGAACGGGTCAAGCATATCAAGCTGCGGCGTCCCAATGGACCGTCGCAGCGACACGCCCGCACCATCGGATGTATCCATCGCGCGCAAGACACGTTCAACACCGCGTGCATTTTTCACAGACTCAGACATTTCAAAACTCCTCTGCCTGTCGGCATTCTTGCCAGACAACATTTCATACCCCGCATGGTCGCACAAAACTGTCGCCAAACAAGGCCCAATCAGGCACCTGATTGTTTATCAAATCGCAACAAAAAAGGCAGCGCAGGAACCCTGCACTGCCTTGATCAGATCAGACGACTTGAAAATCAGCCTGCAAGTTTGGCGGCAAGTTCTGCCACGTGCTTGCCCTGGAATTTGGCGATATCAAGCTCGTTCTGGGAGGGTGTACGCGAACCATCGGCACCCGCAAGCGTACCGGCACCATAAGGCGAACCACCGGTGATTTCGTCCATATTGGTCAGGCCAGCACAGCTGTAAGGCACACCGACGATCACCATCCCCTGATGGAGCAAGGTGGTATGGGTCGAGGTGATGGTGGTTTCATGACCACCATGCTGGGTGCCGGTCGAGGTGAAGACAGAACCGATCTTGCCGATCAATTTGCCTTCGGCCCAAAGACCACCGGTCTGGTCAAGGAAGGTGCGCATCTGGCCTGGCATGTTGCCAAAGCGGGTCGGCACACCAAAGATGATCGCGTCATATTCCGGAAGATCGGAAACCTCGGCAACCGGGGCAGCCTGATCAAGCTTGGCACCTGCGCCCTTTGCGACATCTTCAGGCATGGTTTCAGGAACACGTTTGACATCAACATGCGTTCCGGAAACACCGCGTGCGCCTTCGGCAACGGCGTTGGCCATGGTTTCGATATGACCATACATCGAATAATAAAGTACCAGTACTTTCGCCACGTCATCCTCCTTGGTTGAATTTCGTCGGCTTGCATAGTGACCTAAGAATGCACCCCTGATAACGGCCAGCTTGGAAACAGTCTGTTCGTTATCGGATGCGAACCCGATCAGGCATCAGGATTAAGCATCGGGATTAAGCATCGGGATTCCGGGCCAGATACTGCACGACCTGATCGGGGAAATCGGTGAAAATGCCATCAATCCCGGCATCATCAAAAATGGCCTTGAGCGCGATCTGCATATCCCCCGCCCATTTCGGCAACTGATCCGCACGCAGGGTATAGGGATGAACCTTCAATTGCGCGCGCTGGGCGGCAATCAGGGTAGGTGTCATGATCGCCGTGCCATTTTCGCTGAGGCCTTCAATAACTTGCGGCAACCACGGCCCGATACCATCAACAACACTGGCCATGTCGGTGATGCCGTCGTCAGATTTCAGATAATCGTAATCGGTTCCCTCTGGCGCGCCCCAGCGGTTTTCACCGATAAGCTGCACCAGCTTGCCCTGATAGTTAAGCTCTTGACGGATACGCTTGGTTTCAGACCAGTCAAAGCATTGCACAAAGGCATTTGAGTCCGGGTTATTATACCCCCACTTCTCCATCACCGCGATCACGGTTTTGGCGATGTCCTGGCCTTCCGCACGATGAAACGCAGGGTCCTTGATTTCCGGATAGATTCCAACATTGCGCCCGGTAGAGTGGTTCAATCCACGGATCAGTTTAATCTCTTCTTCAAGGGTCGGGATCTTGAAGATGGCAAACTCAGCCGGAAAGCGATCCGCATAGACCTGTTTGCCGGTATCGGCCTTGAACCGTTCGGTGACATTAAGTGTTTTAAGTTCGGCAAGGGTGAAATCAATCGCGTAGTACCGCCCGTCTTCACGTTTGCGATCCGGGAATTTTTCCGCAACGTCGGTGGTGGTATCAATGTGGATATCGTGGAGCACGACCGGAACGCCGTCCTTCGACAGAACAACATCCTGTTCGATGAAATCCGCCCCCATGCCATAGGCCAATGCCTTGGCCGGCAGGGTATGTTCGGGCAAATAGCCCGACGCCCCGCGATGGGCAATCACCACCATTTCCTGATCAAGTGCCTGCGCATCGGCCGAATTCATCGCACCTGTAACAGGCATCAATGTGGCTGCGGCAAGCCCGCCAATCGCCAGTAAGGTCGACTTGATCATTTTGCGTATCAGCATCCCGGGTTTCCTTATCCAGTGTCCTTTTGTGATCAAGGACTATAGGCGCGGATTGGCAGCACAAAAACGCGTCACCGCGTCTTGGGTGCAATCTTCATGAAACTGTTACAGCAAAGAACGCGGGCCTAGCGGTTAAGTTCCCCGGTCATGCGATCAAGCCCGTCAAGGGTCAGCGGAAACATCCGGCCTTCCATCAGCTTGTGCATGATCTGGATCGATTGATGGTGACGCCACCAGTTTTCCGGTTGCGGATTGATCCAGGCGGCATGTTCGAAATGATCGAGCAATCGCTGCATCCAGACAGCCCCTGCCTCGGCATTCCAGTATTCCACCGCCCCGCCAGGATAGGTAATTTCATAGGGGCTCATAGTGGCATCGCCGACAATCACCAGCTTGTAATCCGCGCCATAGGTATTGATCACATCCCAGGTCGATACCTGTTCGTTCCAGCGCCGCGCGTTATCTTTCCAAAGCCCTTCATAGGGGCAATTGTGGAAGTAGTAATATTCAAGATGCTTGAATTCGGTTTTCACCGCCGAAAACAGTTCTTCACAGACCTTGATGTGATCATCCATTGATCCACCAACATCAAACAGCATCAATACCTTGACCGCGTTGTGGCGTTCCGGGCGCATCTGAACATCAAGCCAGCCTTGGCGGGCAGTTGATGTAATCGTGCCCGGCAGATCAAGCTCATCCGCCGCCCCGGTCCGCGCCCATTTGCGCAAACGTCGCAGGGCAACCTTGATGTTGCGCGTGCCGATTTCGACACTGTCATCAAGGTTCTTGAATTCGCGCTTGTCCCAGACCTTGACCGCCCGGCGATGACGGGATTTATCCTGCCCGATCCGCACCCCTTCGGGGTTATAGCCATAAGCGCCAAACGGCGATGTCCCGGCCGTGCCAATCCATTTATTGCCGCCCTGATGTCGGCCCTTTTGCTCTTCCAGACGCTGTTTCAGCGTCTCCATCAGTTTTTCCCAACCGCCAAGCGCCTCGATCTCGGCTTTTTCTTCATCGGTCAGGAATTTCTCGGCAAGCTTGCGCAGCCACTCTTCAGGGATTTCAGTCTTATCGACCTCGTCCATTCCCTCGGCAAGGTCGATCACGCCTTTGAAATGCTCGGAAAAGACGCGGTCGAACTTATCAAGATGGCGTTCATCCTTCACCAGCGCGGATCGCGCCAGATAATAGAAATCCTCAACCGAATAGCCCGCCAGTCCCTTTTCCACCGCCTCAAGCAATGTCAAATATTCGCGCAAACTGACCGGCACGCGCGCATCTTTCAGCTTATAGAAAAAGCCGGTGAACATCGGGATTAACGCCCTTCGCGCCGTGCCATGAAGGCAAGCCGCTCGAACAGATGCACGTCCTGCTCGTTTTTCAAAAGCGCCCCATGCATCGGGGGCACGGCGGTTTTGGCGTCCTTGGCGCGAAGCGCCTCGGGCGGAAGGTCTTCGGCCATCAAAAGCTTCAACCAATCAAGAAGTTCAGAGGTTGAGGGCTTTTTCTTCAAGCCTGAAACCTCGCGCATGTCATAGAAAAGGTTCAATGCCTCTGCGACCAATCGTTTCTGGATACCGGGGTAATGCACCTCGATGATTTCAGCCATGGTGTCTGCATCCGGGAAACGGATGTAATGAAAGAAACAACGCCGCAGGAACGCGTCTGGCAGTTCCTTTTCATTGTTTGAGGTGATGATCACGATCGGGCGTTTGGTGGCTTTGACCATCTGCTGGGTCTCGTAAACGAAGAACTCCATGCGGTCGAGTTCCTGAAGCAGGTCATTGGGGAACTCGATATCGGCCTTGTCGATCTCGTCAATCAGGAGGACGGGCGCTTCGCCGTCGGCTTCAAACGCCTCCCACAGCTTTCCCTTGACGATGTAATTGCCGATGTCATGGACACGCTCGTCGCCCAGCTGACTATCACGCAGGCGCGATACCGCGTCATATTCATAAAGGCCCTGTTGGGCGCGCGTTGTAGATTTGATCGACCAGGTAATCAGTTTTTTGCCGAGCGATTTGGCAATTTCCTCGGCCAGCACCGTCTTGCCCGTGCCCGGTTCGCCCTTGACCAGAAGCGGTCGCTGCAACGTGATCGCGGCATTGACCGCCACCATCAGATCTTCGGTCGCGACGTAATTTTCCGTACCCTGAAACTTCATTTTTGCCCTGCAACACAAGTTGACGTTTGCGTTAACCTAGGGCGTCCAACTGATTTGAGCAAGGGCACAAACACCGCACAGCTTATGCGTTGTTGCGCTTGAGTGCCTGAGCCGGACTTTCGCCATACCAGTCGCGATAGGACCGCGAAAAGTTGCTGACATGGTTAAAGCCAACCGCTGCTGCGACCTGCTTGACGGTGAAATCACGCGATGCCAGCAATTCCCGGGCCCACTCCATCCGCCTGGAGCGGATAAAGTCCGCACAGCTTTTGCCCGTCTCGTGCTTGAACAGGCTGTTAAGGCGGCTTTCCGTCATACCGCCCGCATCCGCCAACTGCGCAACCGAAACCGAGCCCGCCAGATCGCGAGTGATTTTGGCAATCGTGTCTTCGATCACCGTCTTTTCAAGAACGCTTGGTTCCGGCGTCTTTTCGCCATCGTGATGCAGCAGGCAATAGGCATCAATCATCTCGGCCAGAAACAGGGTTGATAAACCTTCAAGCTTGAACTTGCGCCCAACACCGGTCGCTTGGGCGGAGAACATCGCACTGACGATGCTTCTGATCTTGTTGTTAAGCCCAAGCGCCCTGACTTCAATCACGCTTTGATCATCGGACAGATAGGGATCAAGTGCTGCTGGCAGATCATCGCCAAACTTGGCACGCAGCGCATCAAGTTCAATGGTAACCCCGGCATGGCGGATCACTTGTCCACCGGGCAGGAAATAGCGCGTCCCGGGCCGGTCGACGCGCATTATCAAACCAATCTCGGGCGACATGGTATGTTTGCCGCCATCCGGGCAATCAAAATCAAGGTCGCCGAGAATATTGACAGATCCGGCAAGCCAGCCCGGCGGCAAAGCGTTTTGAACGTCAAATCTGGAATCCTCACGGACATTCAATTCCGCACGGTGCAAACAGATGCCGTTACCGAAATCGATCCGTTCCAGACGCCCGGTCACACCGGGCAATTCAAACAGGTCACCATCGGCAAGCCTGAGCTCGCCGATACCGCCTGCTCTGTCCTGATCCGAAAACATGCCAAACGCGTCATCCGCGCTCTGACCGGTCTCCTGCATACTCTGCCCGTTCCACTATTTTTAACTGACTGTCGATGCGATCACCCGCCGACGCAATCAACAGCATTTTGTCTTTGATATCATGGAATCAACGGGTTGTCTGTGACAGTGCGCACCTCAAGTCGAACTCAACATGGGTCTAAAAGCGTCTTGTTAGACGAATGATCGGGTGATCACGACGTTGTTTTCTGAGCCAGACTGGTAAGCTTCAGGCCGCGTCACCAGACATCAGCAATGCCAGCGGGGCATTCTGCCGTGCCACGCTGGCCTTCAGGCCATCGACATCCATCTCCTCGTCTTTGACGAACTCGATGAACATCATGTTGACGTTGTTAAAGATCAGCTCACCTGTGGCATCGCAGTCGACACCCTTGCGCACGACACCGCGATTCTGCAAGGCGCGAATCAGATCGCAGACCTGTTTGGACAGCCGATGATCAAGCGCTGTGTAGCGCTGGGAAAACGGCGTTTCGGGCTGCGCAATCGACAGTGACATCGCCGTGCGCCACATCTCCTTGGACAGATATGTCAGGGAGTGGTCGTAATATTTCCCGATCAGTTCGGACAAGGCCGTGGCGACATCTTCATGTTCGCGCGCGATAATAGCATCTCCCGCTGCCAGCACTTCCTCGACCTCCATCGAGACCGTGGCCATCAGCATATCGCCCTTGTTTTTGAAGTAGTTATAGAACGTGCCGACAGACACACCGGCCATTTCGGCAATGTCTTCGATGCGCGCACTGTCATATCCGACTTTGCGAAACAGCGTCGTCGCCGCCTCCAGAATACGGCGGTTTTTATCGGCTTTCTTTTGGGCGCGCAGTCCTGACATCGTCACTCCGGAAAAACTGAACGGGTTCAAAATTAACATTGACTCAAAAAATGAACGCGTTCAATATTTTTTCAACGGCGCCGGATAAGCGCCGAAAAACCCAATTCAAGGGAGGCCTCAACTATGAAATCAGGGAGAGCCTATGTCTCGTCACGTCTCTACGGGGAAGACCCGCAACAAGTTTCTGAGTAGCACTGCGACCTTTATTCTGGGCGCTGTTGCCATGGCGCAAACCGCACAAGCAACCGAAGAATTGAATGCTTTGGTCTGGTGCGACCATACCGATCCGGCCTTGATCGAGCCGTTTGAGAAAGAATACGACGTCAAAGTCAATCTCAAGGAGTACGAAGGCACCGGTGCCGGTCTTTCGATCATTGAACAATCCCGTCCGGGCGACTGGGATGTGTTTGTGATCGACGGGGTTGATGTCCATCGCGCGGTCGAAATGGGCGTTCTGGCCGAAATCCCGGCCGATGCCCTGCCGACATCCGATATCTTCCCCGAAGTCGTGATGGCCGAAAACAACGTGGTGGATGGCAAAACCTATGCTGTCACCGAGAAGTTCGGCTACAACACCATTTCGTTCGACAAGACCAAGGTCGATCCCAAGGACATGGAAGACATGTCGGTGATCTGGTCGGACAAATATGCCGGCCGCATCGCGGTTTATGATTATTACCTGCCGGTGATCGGCCTTGTTGGCTTGGGTCTTGGCATCGATACGGCTGATCTTGGCGCGGACGACATGCCCGCGATCAAGGAAAAGCTGTTTGCGATGAAAAAGGTCTCCAAACAGGTTGGTGAAGTTGTTTCTTCCCAGACCGCCCTTGCCACCGGGGAAGTCGATATCCTTGTTGGTGGTGGTGAATGGATCACGGCGGTTCTGTCCGAAGAAAAACCGAACCTTGACTGGATCATCCCCAAACAGGGCGGCCTTCGCTGGGCCCAGTCGATCGGGGTGATGAAGGATTCTGAAAAGCCTGATCTTGCGCTTAAATTCGTTCAATACATCATGAGCCCCGAAGGCCAGGCGCGCCTTGCGACCTCGTCTTGTTATTGGGGTATGCCAGCCAACGCCAAGGCAGGCGAAAACCTGACCGATGCCCAGAAAGCGGCCCTTCGCTGGGATGATCAGGACGGATACCTCAAAAACTCGCAGCTTTACCCGATCCCGGATGCCGATCTCGATGCCGAGATGCAGGATGCCTGGGTCGAGATGCTCCAGCAGTAAGCAATCCCTTGTCTACTGCCACCAGCCGATGTCCCGCTTTTTGCGGGGCATCGGTGCCAAACTTGCGGTAAGCTGACCCCAACGGCGCCCACCATCCCAAGCGAGTTATAAGCAACCATCCCCCCACCCAGGCGGGCTGGTTTGCGAAAAGGATACCGTTATGGCCACTGCCAGCCTTGAAACACGCGAAAATCGCCGCGCATGGGGCTTTGTGACCCCGGCCCTGCTGTGGACCGTCGCGTTTTTCGTTATTCCCTTTATCGTCATGGCCGCGATCAGCCTTGCGACCCGCAAGGGACGCGAAATCGTCATGGCGTGGAATTTCGATAATTACATCGAATTCTTTGAAAAGGCCCATCTGCTTAAAGGGCTTTTTGTCTCGCTTGAAATCACCTTCACAGTCACGATCATTTCCGTGATCCTTGCCTATCCGCTGGCCTGGATCATTGCCGAACGCGTCCCGCAGAAATGGCAGCGTATGGCACTAATCATGGCGATACTTCCATTCTGGACGAGCTATGTGGTGCGATCCTATTCATGGCTTCTGGTGCTGGCGCAAAACGGCGTGATAAATAACACTCTGGTCTATTTGGGGGTGATTTCCGAACCGCTTGAACTGGCCAGCACACGGACGGCCACCGTCATCGGGTTTGTGCATTTCTTTGTCATGCTGTTGACGCTCACGATCTATGCCAATCTGGTGCAGATGCCGCCGAACTATCGCAGGGCTGCGGCCGATCTTGGTGCAAACGGGTTTCAGGTATTCTGGCATGTTGTGTTACCGCTCACATTGCCGGGCATTATGGTCGGTGCGTTCCTGACCTTTGTGCTGTGTATTGGCGATTACATCACCCCGCAGATCCTGGGCGGGAATAACGAACTCGCCCTGCCGCAAGTCATCATGCTCCAACTGGGCCGCCGGGCTGATTTCCCGATGGCAGCCACGCTTTCGATCATTCTGATGGTGGTGGTGACACTGGCCTATATTGCCTGTGCGCGCTGGCTTAAGATGGAGAGAACATAAAATGATCTCTTCACGCTTTTCCAAACTGCTGTCCTGGTCTTATCTGGCGGCACTTTATGGCTTCATCTTTTTGCCCGTGGCGGTCCTTGTCCTGTTTTCGTTTCAGGATGGCCGCCTGCCGGTTCCGCCTTTTAACGGCGCGACCCTTAAATGGTATGGCGAGGTCTTTTCGGACAATCGTCTGATGTCGGCCCTGACCAATTCCTTGATGGTTGCCATCGGCTCGGCCACGGTTGCCTGCGTGCTTGGTTTCTGTGCGGCCTATGGGCTGGCGCGCTTTGTTTTGCCCGCATCGCGCTTGCAACGTGGCCTTTTGATTGCACCGATGACGGTCAGTTACCTGATCATTGCGTTGGGCTTGCTCACCACCTTTAACTGGCTGGGTGTTTCGCTGTCGCTTTGGACTGTCGGCATCGGGCATGTGGTGATCAATCTGCCGCTGTGCTTTGCGATTATTTATGCATCCATGGGCGATCATCAGAAAAATATCGAACGGGCCGCCCGCGATCTGGGTGCCGCCGAATGGCAGGTGATGACGCAGGTATCTGCCCCGATGTTGATGCCATCGATCCTTGCGGCCTTTTTCCTGTCGGTGACGTTTAGCTGGGATGAATTCATCATCGCATTCTTGCTGTCGCGCTTTGACGTCACCCTGCCAGTTGAAATCTGGAGCATGCTTCGTTCGGGCCTGAACCCGAAAACCAACGCGGTTGGAAGCATTGTCTTCCTGGTATCAGTTGCGCTTCTGCTTATTCTTGAATTGATTGTCTTTAGAAGGACGGCAAAGAAATGACCGCCCCTGTCTCCATTCGCAACGCCACCAAGATTTTTGGCGACTTTACCGCCCTTGACGATATCAGCCTCGAAATCGCGGCGGGGGAATATATCGTCCTGCTGGGCCCATCGGGTTGTGGCAAGACCACCTTGTTATCCCTTCTGGGCGGGTTCCTGTCGCCATCCAGTGGCACGATTGAAATCAATGGCAAGGATATGGGCGATGTCGCACCGGCCAAACGCCCGACCACCACGATGTTTCAGGACTATGCCCTGTTCCCGCATATGAGCCTGCGCGACAATGTCGCCTTTGGCCTTAAAATGCGCAAGGTCGGCAAATCCGAACGTCACGCCAAGGCCGAAGAACTGCTTGATATGGTCGGGCTAAAAACGTCCGCCAACAAGAAACCGCATGAACTTTCGGGCGGGCAGCGTCAACGCGTTGCCCTTGCCCGTGCACTTGCGGTCGAGCCCGATGTGTTGTTGCTTGATGAACCGCTGGGTGCGCTTGACCTCAAGCTGCGTCGTCAGATGCAGGATGAGCTTAAAGCCATTCAGAAACGGGTTGGCACCACCTTTGTCCACGTCACCCACGATCAGGAAGAAGCCATGGCGATTGCTGATCGGATCGTGGTGATGAATGCCGGCCGGATCGAAGATGTCGGCAGCCCCGAAAATATCTATATGCAGCCCAAGACGATTTTCACCGCAAGCTTCATGGGGGAGGTCAATTTCATCCCCGGCACATTTGAAAGCGCAACCGACAGCACCATTTCCGTCAAGACATCGCTTGGTACTGTTGAACTGCCTGAATTCGAATGCAGGGGCTTCACCCCCGGCGCATCGGTCACCCTTGCCATTCGCCCGGAACATTTCCGTGCCAGCACCGGGACTGGCCCGCGCATCACGCTGGGCAAGGCCAAGGTCGAAGACGGATCGTTCTTTGGCACCCATCATCGCGCCCATCTAAGCCCGCTTGATTACCCCAACATGACGATCACCGCCCACATGCCGCAATCGGCCATCATCGAACCGGGGGCATGGGTTGAACTGACCCTTGATCCGACCTCGGTTGTGGTGTTGCATGGCCATCCGCCCCGCCCCACGCCAGAAAGTGCTGCCCTATGACGATTGACCGCGCCAAACCCGAAGACTGGTATAGCCTGAAAACCGTCGGCGATGACGTCACGTATATCGGCGAACCGTTTATCGAGGAATTTTACCGTTGCAACATCTGGCATGTGCGCGGCCGCGATGGCGACATGCTGGTCGATAGTGGCATGGGTGTTGTATCGCTGACCGAATGGGTACCACTTGTCACCGAACGCAGCGTTCAGGCGGTTGCCAGCCACACCCATTTTGATCATATCGGTTGCCACCATGAATTTGAAAACCGGGTATGCCATCGTTGCGAAGCCGATCTTCTGGCCGCGCCAACGCGTAAAAACACGCTTGCCGATCCCTATGTGACCGACGAGATTTTCACAAAACTCCCGCCGCTTCCCTATGCCTCGACCACCTACGCGGTCAAGGCCGCACCGGCGACCCGCATTGTCGAGGACGGCGATGTGATTGACCTTGGCGACCGCCATTTCGAGGTCATCCACACACCGGGCCATTCACCGGGCGGCATTGCGCTTTGGGAAAAGGCCACCGGCATCCTGTTTTCCGGTGACATTGTTTATGATGGACCTTTGATCGAAGACACTTATCATGCAAATGCAGCTGACTATGTCCGATCGATGGAACGGCTTTATGATTTGCCGGTCCGGGTCGTGCATGGCGGACATTTCGCCAGTTACGGGGCCGAACGCCACCGGGAAATAATAAAAAACTGGCTGAGGGAACGAACCTGAAACCGCGCCAACAGCGTCACCAGTGCGAGGGATAATGCGCTGGCCCGAACCACATACATGATCAGGAAGGCTTCCTATGGATAACGCAGGCAAATTTTACATCAACGGCAAATGGGTTGATCCGATTTCCTCGGAAAAGATGGACGTGATCAATCCGGCCACCGAAGAAGTCATCACCCAAATCACCCTGGCCAGCGAAGAAGATGTCGACCTTGCCGTCGCCGCAGCCAAGCGCGCCTTTGAAAGCTATAGCCAGACCACGCTCGAACAGCGTCTTGGCTGGCTTGAGAACCTGCTTGCTATCTATAAGCGCCGCTACGGCGAAGTTGCAGATACCATCACCATGGAACTCGGCGCGCCAACCACCATGTCGCACGAACAGCAGGCCGCAGCCGGCACGGCACATCTCGAAGATTTCATTGTTGCGCTGAAGAAGCTCAAGACTGAGGAAATCCTTTATAATGGCGAACTTCTGTTGCGCGAACCCATCGGGGTTTGCGGCCTGATCACGCCGTGGAACTGGCCGATCAACCAGATCGTGCTTAAGGTCATCCCGGCCCTTGCCACCGGCTGCACCTGTGTGTTGAAGCCATCCGAATTCACCCCGCTTAATGCCATGCTTTATGCCGAAATGATCCACGAGGCAGGCTTCCCGGCAGGCGCCTTTAACATGGTTCAGGGTGCGGGTCCGGTTGCCGGTGCAACCCTGTCGCGTCATCCCGATATCACCATGATGTCCTTTACCGGATCGACCCGTGCGGGCAAGGCAATCACCAAGGATGCGTCGGAAAACATCAAACGCGTGACGCTCGAACTCGGCGGAAAGTCCCCCAACATCGTGTTCGACGATGTCGATATCGAAGACCGCATCGCCTGGAGTGTGAATGCCGTTTTCAACAACTCCGGCCAGACCTGTGATGCGCCGACCCGCATGCTGGTGCAACGCTCGATCTATGATGACGCGGTCACGGTTGCCAAACGCGTTGGCGAACAGGCATCCGTCGGCGATCCGACCAAGGAAGGCAGCCATATCGGCCCGCTGGTCAGCCACATCCAGTTTGACCGGGTTCAGACCCTTATTCAGGCCGGCATTGACGAAGGTGCGACCCTTCTCGTTGGTGGTGCGGGCAAGCCTGACGACACCAACGAGGGATACTTCGTCAAACCGACCATCTTTGCCGATGTGAACAACAATATGCGCATCGCACGCGAGGAAATCTTTGGCCCGGTGGTCTCGATGATCCCGTTTGACACCGAAGAAGAAGCGATTGAAATCGCCAATGACACGCCATACGGTTTGGCCGCCTATATCCAGACCCCGGATGCCAAAAAGGCCGACCGCGTCGCCCGCCAACTGCGTGCCGGTATGGTGTTGCTGAATGGCTCCGCCCCAATGGCGGGCAGTCCGTTTGGCGGTTACAAGCAATCAGGCAACGGCCGCGAAGGCGGTCTGTTTGGCCTTGAAGACTTCATGGAAATCAAGATGATCCATAAGCTTTAAAATCGCCTACCTCTTTGCCGGGCGCTGACTGGCTGATGGCGCCCGGCCCTGCTTCCATCGGAAATGCTTCAAATACCTCCTGCGAACGACACTATCCGAATGGGCGCGTCCCCATGAATTTGGATAGTTTACCCTTTCCATTCAGACACGTAAGAATTGTCGGGACGTTGAGGAAAGGGACACAAATGATCAAAAAATTCGTCATTCTTGCGACTGCTGCCCTGCTTGCAGGATGTGTAACGGCTACCAGTGCATTTAACGAGCAAAACAAAATTGGCACGATCTATTCAGGGAAAGTGAGCGTCCCGCAAGGCCAAGTTCTTTTGCCACCAGGCGATTGGAAGGTTGTCGGAAAATCAATATCAAAAAACAACTCAGGTCAGCCATTTGGTGAGGTTGTTTTGGCCAAAATTGATGCTGACAAAAATCTGGATGGCCTCGTAATGTTTGCCACCGCACTTGAGACGTCGATGCGGTATTATTTCTATGCGACCGACTATTGTGATCCTGATCAGAGCACACTCTATTACGAGCAGTCGGCCAATCAGGAAGGCGGAAATCAAAAGTGCTTTATTATTGAAGATTGGTCGCTGCATGTCGGGGCGAACGCAAATGAACGCGTCAAACAGGCTGAGGCCTATTTCCGTGGAAACAACATAAAGAAACCCGAAACTATGGTGTTTTCCAACTATCGCTTTTCCCGCCGCAACAAGCTGCTAACCGTGCAGTACGGCTTTAATTACCGCCAACCCACCGACGAGGTAATCCCAGGTTACATCCCGGAAGAAAAGTTTTCTTATGATCGCCCGTTTGGTACGGAACTCTGGAAAACCAACCTTGAAACCATCATTGCTTGGACCAAGGAACATGAAGAACCGATTGCTGACACCTTCTTGAACTAAGTGCTCAGGGATCACAAATCGGTCCTGACACAGGCCCCGGCTGGTTCCGGGGCCTTTTCTTTTTGGGGCTCACAACGGCAACAGGTCTGGCGTCATGAATTCGTTATGACATAGGGCTGGTAATGATCGGTTTGGGCATTATAATCCCATCGTTAATCGATAAATTCAGCAGTCCGGTCAACGGATTGCGATTGGATTGGGAGACCTCCTATGAATGCAATGTCCTTTTCTGATATGGGGCTTGCCGCCTTGAAGCAGCGACAGTATGACGCCGCAATCAACATGCTGCGCCAGGCACTTGGCGAAGATATGGATAACCTTGATGCCCGTTTCGGGCTGGCGCGTGCGCTTCATGAAAAAGGTTCGATCATCGAAGCAATCGGTGAGTATCGCACGGTGCTGCAATCTGATGGGGGTCATGAAGACTGCCTGCATCACATTGCACGCGCATTGCTTGAAAACGGTGACGCACGTAGCGCACTCAACCACATTGATATCGTGCTGCGCGCCAAACCGACTGATCCGGAAATGCTGACCTTGCGCGGGCAGGCATTGATCGCGCTGGAACGCTATGACGCAGCCCTTTCGGCCCTGCAAACTGCCGCCCACCACAATCCGGGATCAGAGGGCATCCACCGGCTGATCGCCACATGCCACCGCACCAACGAGGATTTTGAAGGCGAACGGCGTGCGGTTGAACAGCTGCTTCGGATCAATCCGTCCTCGCTTGCTGCATCAAACGATTTGGGTGTGATCAATCTGCGCGAAGGCCATCTGATAGCAGCCTTTGAGGCGTTTGAACAAATCCTGTCCCAGGATGCCAACCATCCGCAGGCAACGCTTAATCGCGCCATCTCCCTGACCGTTATGGGCGGGATGGATCATGACGCGATCTGGAACCGGGTGATGGAAGTCTGTGACGAGATCGATGACCTTGACGACATCCGGGCAACCGCCGATCAACTGGCAAAGCTGCCCGACACTGCGCGCAAGGGCACACCAGAGGCACAGGCGCTGATTGGCAAAGCAGCCATCGAACAAGTCGATATCTGAGACGTTTGCCCTGCCTTTCTGCGCACGTTTCCTCATTGCTTGCGCATTTTGAAATCCCCTTTGCCGACGGCAAAACAGATCAGGCGGGAACTGCATGCACTGATCGGCGTTTAATCATATGATGTCCATGCGTTTTCCCCCGATCCGGGTCACGCGACACTCTTTGACCCGAAAGGGGTTTTTGCATCATGGTTCAACGCCTGATCCGCGTCTGGGAATTTCTGACCTATAGCCTGTGGGTATCGCCTTTGCTTTTTGCACTGGGCGGTGCGGCCCTTGCGGTCGGCATTATGGCAGCCCCCCAGGATATCTTGCGCGACATGTTTCCCAGCCTGCTGCCCGGGTTTAATGAAATCCAGGCAGTGCGCGGGTTGCTTGAAACGCTGTTGGCCACGCTCGTCACCCTTACAACCTTTGCCCTGTCGATCACGATGGTGGTCCTGACCCTTGCCGCCGGATCACTTGGACCGCGTATGATCCGCAACTTCATGGGCGATAACAAAACCCAGAATGCGCTGGGCACTTTTGTTGGCAGCATTCTGTTTTTGATCACCTCGCTTATGTTGATGGGTGAAAAACCGGATTCTGCACCGGTGCCGCATCTGGCCGTGACGGTCGGTATCGCGCTGTTTGTCATCAGCGTTTTTGTCCTGATCCTGTTTGTCCATCACCTTGGCCGGTCCATCGTTGCCGATGAGGTCATACAGCGTGTTGGCAAAAACCTTGAAGAAACCATTCAATCGGCCAGCAACACCCTGACTGACCCAATCAAGGCGGCCGAAAGCGCCCAGACAACCCTGCCCGACCCACAGGACATCCCCCGCGATCAGGCCATTTGCGTCGCGTCTTCGGGATATGTGCAGGGCGTCGACTATGAAAAAATCTGTGAAATCGCCAAACAGACGGATACGCGTATCTCGCTTGTGATCCGCGCCGGGCAGCATGTGCTGATCGGTGATATTGTCGGGCGCATCACACCCTTGAAGGATGACGTCTCCAAACAGGCACAAGACAATATCGAACAATGCCACGCCGATATTCTTGAGGCGATCATGATCGGATCGCACCGCACGGCCATGCTCGATGTCGAATTTGCCCTGCGCCAGCTGGTCGAAGTTGCTCTGCGCGCCCTGTCACCGGGCATCAACGATCCGTTCACGGCCATTGCCGCAATCTATCGTCTGGGGGACGCACTTCCACATGCCATGCAGTTTCGCTATCCGGTCGGCATCTGGCGCGATGATGACGATGAAGTCCGCCTGCATGCCCTGATGTCCGATTTTGGCGGCATGCTGGGGGCAGCCTATGACCAGATCCGCCAGTCTGCGACGGCAAAGCCGGATGTGTTGTTGCCGATGGCTGAAATCCTTGAAAGCCTGATGCGACTGGCCGAGACCGATCATCAACGCGAAGTGCTGCGCACCCACGCCCGCATGATCGCCAATGCCGCCGAGCGTGACATCCCCGAAGAAAACGACCGTAAAACCGTCGTTCGCGCCGCCACCCGTGTCCTGCATCATCAGAAGCCGGTCAAAAATTCTGCGTCCGAAGAAGACGCATAACAAAAGCAACCGAAATCATCAGACAAAAGAAAAGGGCCCCGATTGGGGCCCTTTTAATTCATCAGACTTTTGGCAGGTGATCGCTTAGCCGGCGATATGTGCCTCAATCGCGGCCAGTGCGGCATCCGCCTGCGCCGGATCAGAACCGCCGCCCTGTGCCATATCCGGACGGCCACCGCCGCCCTTGCCACCGAGCTTTTCAACACCGATGCGCACAAGATCAACTGCGCTGTATTTATCCGTCAGGTCCGCGGTCAGGCCGACAACGATGGAGGCCTTGCCACCGTCGCCCGAAACAAGGGCAACGATGCCTGAGCCCATCTGATCGCGGAGCTCGTCGACCATGCCTTTGAGTTCCTTGGCCGGGATGCCGTCAAGCGACCGCAGCGCCATTTTGACGCCATTAACTTCCTTAAACGCATCAGCGCCGGAAGCCGCACCAGAGCCAGCCGTTGCCAGCTTTTTGCGCAGGTCGGAAACTTCGCGTTCCAGACGACGACGTTCTTCCTGCAGCGCCTTGACGCGGGCCGGGACATCTTCAGGAACGGCCTTAAGGTCTGCTGCAACCGTGGTCAGAACGTTTTCACGGGCCGACATGTATTTGGCGGCATCGGCGCCGGTCAGGGCCTCGATACGGCGGACACCGCTTGAAACAGCGCCCTCTGACACGATCTTGAACATGCCGATATCGCCGGTACGCTTCACATGCGTACCGCCGCAAAGTTCAAGCGAATAGGCATGTTCATTGGCGACCGGCAGGCCCATCGACACAACGCGGACTTCATCGCCGTATTTTTCGCCAAACAGCGCCATGGCACCCAGCTCAATCGCCTCGTCCGGGGTCATCAGACGGGTGGTGACTTCGCTGTTTTCGCGGATCAGGCTGTTGACGTCGGCTTCGATTACCGCGGCTTCCTCGGCCGTGACGGCCTTGGGATGCGAGATGTCGAAACGCAGACGGTCAGCCGCGACCAGGGATCCCTTCTGGGTTACGTGGTCACCAAGATGCTTGCGCAGAACCGCATGCAAAAGGTGGGTGGCCGAGTGGTTAGCACGCAAGCTTGAACGGCGGGTATGATCGACGCGGAATTCCGCAGCGTCGCCAACCTTGACGTCGCCTTCGGTCACTTTGCCGAGATGCACATGCAAGCTTCCCAGCTTTTTCTGGGTGTCGGTGATTTCAATGATCGCACCATGTTCGGTTTTGATCACACCAGCATCGCCCTGCTGACCACCGGACTCACCAAAGAAAGTGGTCTGGTTGGCAAGAACGGCAACTTCGTCGCCCTTCGATGCCGATTTGACTTCGGCACCGTCCTTGATCAGCGCGGTAACCACACCCTCAGCCGTTTCGGTTTCATAGCCCAGGAACTCGGTCGCACCGTCACGGTCATTGATGTCAAACCAGACTTCCTCGGTCGCCGCTTCGCCCGAACCGGACCAAGCCGAACGTGCCTTGGCTTTCTGTTCTTCCATGGCGGTGGTAAAGCCGGCTTCATCGATGCCGATTTTGCGTTCTTTAAGCGCATCGGCCGTCAGATCAAGCGGGAAGCCATAGGTGTCATAAAGCTTGAACGCGACATCGCCCGAAAGGGTCGCGCCCGCATCCATGCCATCGGTCGCGTCATCAAGCATCTTGAGACCGCGATCAAGCATGGTTTTAAAGCCCTGCTCTTCCAGCTTAAGGGTTTCTTCGATCAATGCCTGTGCACGGACCAGTTCCGGGAAGGCACCGCCCATCTTGCTTACCAGGGCGGGGACCAGCTTATACATCGTCGGATCCTGGGTTCCGACCATATGCAGGTGGCGCATCGCGCGGCGCATGATACGGCGCAGAACGTTGCCACGACCGGCATTGGACGGCAGAACACCATCGGCAATCAGGAAGCTGGTTGAACGCAGATGGTCGGCAACCACACGGTGCGACACATTATGCGAACCATCCGGATCGGTGTTGGTGGCATCGGCCGATGCTTCGACCAGCGCACGCATCAAATCGATGTCATAGTTGTCGTGCTTGCCCTGAAGCACAGCGGCAATACGTTCAAGCCCCATGCCGGTATCGATCGACGGTTTTGGCAGATCAACACGATCACCATTTGCCATCTGTTCGTACTGCATAAAGACGAGGTTCCAGATTTCAATGAAACGGTCGCCGTCTTCTTCCGCACTGCCCGGAGGACCACCCCAGATATGATCGCCATGGTCAAAGAAGATTTCCGAGCACGGACCACACGGGCCGGTATCGCCCATCGACCAGAAGTTATCCGAGGTCGGGATACGGATGATGCGATCTTCGGTCAGACCGGCGATCTTTTTCCAAAGACCATGCGCCTCGTCATCGGTGTGATAAACCGTGACCAGCAGCTTGTCTTTCGGAAGGCCATATTCCTTGGTGATCAGGTTCCAGGCGAATTCAATCGCGTTTTCCTTGAAATAGTCGCCGAACGAAAAGTTACCGAGCATTTCAAAGAAGGTGTGATGGCGTGCGGTATGACCGACATTTTCAAGGTCGTTATGCTTGCCCCCGGCGCGCACGCATTTCTGCGAGGTCGCGGCACGCGAATAATCGCGGTGTTCCTGGCCGGTGAAAACGTTCTTGAACTGAACCATCCCGGCGTTGGTGAACATCAGGGTAGGGTCATTGCGCGGCACCAGCGGGCTGGACGAAACGACTTCGTGGCCGTTCTTGCGGAAGAACTCCAGAAACGTGGTGCGGATATCGTTGACGGTCTGCATATCTCTCCAACCCGGAAAACGCGGAACAACTGCGCGCGCCATACTGGCGAACGGACTGCCCTATTTAGCGGCTCGGCCCTGCCCTGTCCAGTCAGGCGAAAGGAGTCCGGGGGATTTGCCGCAAGTTTTGCCCAATTCGGCGATTTCGGGCCGCTCCGTCTGGCCAAAGGCAGCCAAAATTCAGCCGGTTTTCAGCAATAATGTGAATCGATCCCGGTTCATTTCCTCGACAAACCCGGCGGCCTCAAATCCAAGGCCCAGCAACAATTTGCGCGATGCCGAGTTTTGCGGATGGGCAAAGGCGGTCAGACACGAAATCGATGTCCGGCCGCGTCCATAGTCAAGCGCCGCAGCCGCCAGTTCCCGGCCTAGCCCCTGCCCCCAGGCGTTCGGGGCCAGATAATAGCCAAGCTCAGGTCCCCAACCGGGATCAAACGGATCGGTATATAACCCGCCCCATCCAATGATGTCGCCAGACGTGCGCAGCCTTACGACCCATGGTGCAAATCCATCACGACGCCGGAACCATTCATGGACCAGTACGCGCTTGCGGCACGCCGCAAAGCTTTCATCACACTGGGTGAACCGCATCGCGTCACGATCACCAAGGAACGCATAAAGGTCGGGGATATCGGCCAATCTGGCCGCCGAAAGGTCGAGGCGGTCTGTGTGAAGAAGGTTTGTCTGAAGATGGGCCGTTCGTGGACTAGTCGTTTGCACTGTCCTGGATCGACTTGCCGAGTTTTTCCATATCGCGACCAAATCCTTCGGCGGTTTCGCAGGCACCAAGGGCAAGACCAAAGCCAATAACCATCAGGACGGCCAGAAGACGTTTTGTCATCGTTTCCATCTTTGCAGGATGCTCCATTCAAGTCCGGATAACAGGCATGTCGCCTGTCTTGTTGTTTATCGCGATATTTTGGCCTCGGGGCATCCGGCTTGCAACCGTTATCGCGCACAAGGGCCGTTTGCCGCACTAAACGCAGAAAAGGACGCCAAAATGGCGTCCTTTCTATAGGCATGTATGCTTCGTGCAGTTTTGCAACTGTCTGGTCATCAGACCGGCGGGCGACGGCCACGCAACGCGTTAACGACAAGCGATACGACAAACAGCACGAGGAAAACAAAGAACAAGATCTTTGCGATCCCGACGAATGTCCCTGCAAGGCCGCCAAAGCCAAGAACGGCGGCGATCAGTGCCAGAACCAAACAGAATATTGCCCAACCTAGCATGGGATTCTCCCACTATTGTTGCTTTAAGATAATGAATAACGATCCGTTACAGATCAGGAAGCGCCGTCCTGGATTGCTTCACCGGCATCTTCGACGTCTTCGCCAAAGCCTTCGGCAGTTTCACAGGCAGCAAGGCCAAGGCCCATACCCGAAATCATCAGAATCGCGAGAAACTTTTTCATTGTATTCGACATGTTCATTCTCCTGGTTGATCGTGTCAAAGCTCACAGGAAATCAAACGGCGACAACTCATAATTGTTCCCAGCATTGTTCTTCCCGGTCAAATTTTCCGTCATAAACAGTGCGACAATCCGTTGATTTTAAATGAACTTTCCTCAATCGTGATCATTTTGGGGCACGTCAAGTGAAGGAGATCACGGTGGACCTCCTTCACATCAATACCTGCGAAATCAGGATGCCTTTGCATCAAGCGCCAGATATTCACTGATTTCATCAATGATCTGGCGATGGATCAGGGCGCGGTCCGTACCAGGGGGATCGGTGCAGATCGGATCGCTACCTTCTTCTTTCAGGATTTCGGCGACGTTTGGCTGACATTCGTCAAGAAATGTCAGGTGATGTGCAGGCGCAAAATTCGCCGAAGATGCATTTTTGATCCGTGCAACAAGATTGCTGCCAGTCGGACCAAAATCGGCAGCCGCCCATTTTTCTTCTTCGCCAAGGCCAATGAAAAGCACAGGAGAAGTTACCGCTGCAAGGCTTTGCTCCGTCGCTGCGAACCCCATGCCCGGTTCAATCGCAATACTACGCACAATCCGGTCATCCCGGCTGGGAACGTCGAAATCATTGGGCATATGATCAAGATCGACGCCTCCTTTGCGCAAAAAGTCGCAATCCTGTGCGGCATCGCCAAATCGGTCGCAATATTGCGCAAAAAGCGTTTGATCAAACCTTACCCCGATAAGGTTTAGGATCGTCGTTCCGCCCAAAGAGAAGCCAATCGCAGAGATATTTTGGCGATCAATGTAAGGAGCAAAGGACGGATTTGACAGAACCTGATCAAGGGTCGCCCGAATATCTGCCGCCCGCTCGCCAATAAATGGTGTCCGGCGGGGTGAAGAATCCCCTGATGTCGTGCCGGGATGGTTTAGCGCAACAACAATTGCCCCGCGCAGGGCCAGTTGCGAAGACAACCAGCCAAGTCCATCCATATTACCGCCCGAACCATGCGACAGAAGAACAAGCGGGTGCTTACCCGGTGCAATTGCCGCACCGATATAGGCGATTGTTCCCTTCCAGATGATATTGTTGCCGACAGGTGCCTTGTAAATCACGGTATCTGCGGGATACCAGACTGAGGCCGCGATTGGCATGGAACGATGGGCAGCACGCACATCAAAACGATCATACCCGGCATAATCGGTTTGCTGTTCCGCCAGCACAGGCGATGTTTTCAGGCCTGCGAACAGACACAGGGCAAAGGCGAGATATATCGGTTTCATCACAAGGATCCTTGTCCTAAGTTGGAGTACAGAAGAAGTTCTGCCCAAAACAGGATGGCCTTGCGTCCTCGAACGGGTTTGTGGACGTCTCAAAACCGGTTTTGATACCCCTTAGGCGGAAAATTGCGATCAGATGCTTGTTCTACCTGTTCCGATGATTGTGGCGCTGGTTTTAGGGTTCTTGTTTGTCCGCGCCCTTGTCGGCCAGAAAACGCCCAAGATGCTGATGGCGCTTCTGCTGGCGGCTGCCGCGCAAAGTTTTTTGGTCGGGCTTGTTCAATATTACGGCATCGACGGGCTGAGATGGCTTCAGCCGATCACGGCTTCTGCCATTCCGGTCATGGCGTGGATGGCATTTGTCGAAGCAAGCCTTCGCGCCCGTTTACAACGCGGGGATCTGCTGCATTTTTCGATGCCCGCACTTGTCGCGTTCTGTGTCTTCTTTTTGCCTGTCGTGATTGATGCTGTCTTGTGCAGCCTGTTTGTCGGATATGGATCGGCAATTTTGGTGATGCTTCGTCGCCAACGGGGTGATTTTGCACATATGCGTCTGACATCGGGACAGATCCCCACACTGGTCTGGCGCTTTATCGCCATTGCACTGATCATATCAGCCATCAGCGACCTTCTGATATTGCTGGCCAAGATTGACGGGAACGACGAGATTGCCGGTGTGGTTCTCAGCGTCACCTCGTCAATCGCGCTACTGACAATTGGCTTTCTCAGCCTGTCGCCAGACATTGCGATTGATGTCGCATTGAAGGACCCGGTCGATGATAGCCAGGCCGTATTGAGTTCTGAGCAATGTCAGGCCATCATGAACGAACTCAACGCGTTACAGACACAGGAACGGTTGTATCTTGATCCGGATCTGACCCTTGCCCGAATTTCCCGACGCATGGGACGCCCCCTAAAACAGATTTCAATGGCGATCAACACCACGACCGGTGAAAACGTGTCGCGCTATATCAATAAATACCGGATTGACCATGCCTGCCGCATGCTTGACGCGGGGGAAAATGTGACCAACACGATGCTTGAAAGCGGCTTTAACACCAAGTCCAACTTCAATCGTGAATTCCTGCGGATTACAGGCAAGACGCCAAGCCAATGGCAGCAGAAAACCATTATTTCACGCGAAATTTGACAACGCATTCGCCCCAAGCATCATGCCCGGATCATTCCAAAACCGGGCGCATGAAGCTGCGCTCATAGGAAATGATGCTACGATTACGTACTTCCATTTCAAACACTTCCTGACATTCGGGATCATCGGCCATGCGTTTGCGGTAATCCTCATAGTCGGCAAGGCTTGGAAAGCTAAACAGCGCATAAGCAACATTGCTGGCCCCTTCATGAGGCAAGAAATAGCCATGATGGGTTCCGCCCATGCGAGTGACGATGGGGATCCAGCGTTTGGCATAGGTCTCGAATTCAGGGACCTTGTAGCTGTCGAGGATGTATTTCACATAACAAGTAACCACGGCTTTATCTCCGCCATAGGGTATTGCAGCAAAAAGGGCGGGATACATTTGTACCCCACCCTTTGAAATTATGTCGCCAGATTGATCAGATCAATCGTCGTTGACCGGTTCGTCTTCGCTCATATTGGTCATGGCTTCGGCGATCAGACCGGCACTCTCGCGAATGCTGTTTTCGATCTCCTTGGTCATTTCCGGATTTTCACGCAGGAAGCTCTTGGCGTTCTCGCGGCCCTGACCGATACGGGTCGAGTTATAGGAGAACCAGGAACCAGATTTCTCGACGATGCCGGCCTTGACGCCAAGATCAAGGATTTCACCCATCTTGGAAATGCCTTCACCATACATGATGTCGAATTCGACCTGCTTGAACGGCGGGGCCATCTTGTTTTTGACGACCTTGACACGCGTCTGGTTACCAACGACTTCATCACGGTCCTTGATCTGACCGATACGGCGGATATCAAGGCGGACAGAGGCATAGAATTTAAGCGCGTTACCACCGGTGGTGGTTTCCGGGCTGCCAAACATCACGCCGATCTTCATACGGATCTGGTTGATGAAGATGACCATGCAGTTCGAACGCGAGACCGAACTGGTCAGTTTACGCAGTGCCTGGCTCATCAGGCGGGCCTGCAGACCAACGTGCGTATCGCCCATCTCACCTTCAAGTTCGGCGCGCGGGACAAGGGCAGCAACCGAATCGACGACCAGAACATCAATCGCGCCAGAACGCACCAGCGTGTCGGCGATTTCAAGAGCCTGTTCACCGGCATCAGGCTGGGAAATCAGGAGTTCGTCGGTATTCACACCCAGCTTGCGGGCATATCCCGGGTCAAGCGCGTGTTCGGCATCGACAAACGCACAGGTCCCGCCAAGCTTCTGGGCTTCGGCAACCGTGTGCAACGCCAGCGTGGTTTTACCCGAACTTTCCGGACCATAGATTTCGACGATACGGCCACGCGGCAGACCGCCAATGCCCAGTCCGATATCAAGACCGAGCGAACCGGTTGAAATGGCTGAGATATCAACGGCGCTTTCCCGCTGACCCAGCTTCATAATCGAACCTTTGCCAAATGCCCGTTCGATCTGCCCAAGGGCGGCTTCGAGTGCCTTCTGCTTATCCATAGTATCCTTATCCACCAAATGCAGCGCGGTCTGAATCATTGCTCGAACTCTCTTATTCCACAGGGCCGGGTTGGATGCAACGCAGGCGGTTCCCCGGACCTATAATGCGGAACGCCACCGCTAGACTGTTTTGCCTGTAGCCGCAGCCTGCCACTGCGTTCTTATCGACAAAACAACTGAGAACATAATGCGAACATTCTCACAAAAATTCAGATGTTGCAAGTTTGTTCTCATTGCGTCGAGCAGAACTTTCAGAGAACAGACCCATCAATCGCCCGCCCGACAACAGCGGGACGTGCGGTCAGTGACGGTTTGGCAATGCGATCAGGTGGTGATTTTAAGATGTTCGTGCTTGTGCGCATGTCCGTGATGATCATCGCCATGATGATGGCTTTCGACATGCAATTCGCCCGGCACGGTATAAAGCTGCCCGTGGCGCACGCCCGGCTGAGCCAGCACCTTGTCGGCAAAGGCACGGATTTCCGAAAGCCGCCCGCGCAATGTCACGCTTTCAAGGCAGGTATCATGATCGATATGGAAGTGAACCGTGGAAACCGTCAGATTGTGATGTTCGTGCTGGGTACTCATCAGGCGTGATGCCAGCATGCGTTCTTCGTGATCATAGACATAGTTCAGAACCGCAATCCCGACCCCGTCGGCATTGTCTTCAAGCTTGGTATTCTGAAGCTTTTCACGGATCAGATCGCGAAAACCCTCGGACCGGTTGGTATAGCCGCGGTGATCAAGAAACGCGTCAAACGCCTCCATCAGATCGTCTTCAATCGATACGGTCACGCGGGTCATTTTGACTACCTCTCACAATCAACGGCTTGACGAGTATGATCTTTTTTGAAAAGTTCACACCCGCACATGGTTCTTCCATAAAAACAATTTCCCAAAGGAACGCAAATGTTTCAACCAAAGTTCGCAGCAAGCATGGTGATTGGTGCCGCAACGCTTTTGATCGGCCTGTCGGCAAACGCCCATGAATTCATCGCAAGCCAATCGCCTGCAACGGCGAAGCCGGGCGAGAATGCGACACTTATCCTTGATTCGACCCATCAGTTTGGCCTTCCGGAAGAAGCAGAAGGCGTAAATGATGTGCGCGCCGCACTGATCACCGCTGGTGGCACGAACGACATTGCGATTTCCCAAAATGATGACGCGCCCAACCTTATCGGTACGTTTGAAGTGCCCGATACCGCGGCCTGGATTTCCGGCCATCGTCTGGGTGTTGTCTGGTCCCAGACCCCCGATGGCTGGCAGGCTGGCGGTGCCGACGAGCATCCCGATGCCATCGCATCGACCCGCTATGAAAAGTTTGCCAAGCTTCTGGTGGGTACCGAAGGTGCTGCCGATTTTGTTACCAAACCGCTTGGTGATGCGCTTGAAATCGTGCCGCTCAGCGATCCGCGTGACACCAAGGTCGGCGAGGATGCCGAATTCCAGATCCTTTTGAACGGCCACCCGTTGACGACCTCGGTTCTGGCAACCTATGCCGGATTTACCGAAACGCCGTCCTCCTGGGCCTATGCGACCGAGACACTGAGCACCGAGGCCGGCAGTGGCATTGCCAAGATCCGGGTTTCGGCCCCCGGTTTGTGGATTGTGCGTGTCGCGGCCGATATGCCCGATGCCGAGGAAGGCGTTGGCAACCACAACATCCGCGCGACGCTATCATTCGCCGTAGATAAATGATGATGGCACGGACCGGCTTTTATCGCCTTTTGGTTCTGATGGCCCTGCTGATTGCGGGGCCATTGGCCGTCCCTGCCCCCGCCCATGCCCATGGCGCTGGCTGGCAGATCGAAGACAGTGCCGATACAAAGACCTATGGTTTCCGATATACCGACGGATCCCCGATGGCCTTTGCCGAGGTTGTTGTCACAACCAAGGACGGCAAGGTCTGGCAAAAGGCGCGCACGGACCGGATCGGTCAGTTTTCGCTTGGGCTTGGCGGCACATCGCCACAAGATGCGCCAAGTGAACTCCACATCAAGGTGGCCGATGGCATGGGGCATGTTGTGCAATTGACCTATCAGCCGACGGACACCGCCAACGCCACAGTCACACCGGGGGGCGAACAGACAGCTGCTGCGTCATCGGCAACGGCCATACAAGGCACCCCCGCGCTGTTTGATTTGCCGATTTGGGCGAGCATCCTGTTTGGCTGCAGCATCCTCGCAAACCTGTTTGGCGGGCTTATGCTTTGGCAGCGTCGCCAGATGGCTCGGAAACAGTCGAACTGATCAGGGCATGAACAGCAAGGTCACCCCGCCAAAGGCAAGGCAGGTTCCGATTACCGCCTGAATGCCAACCGGCTTGCGCAGGATCAGGCCTTCATAAACGATCAGAATAACCGGCGGCAGCGCCATCAGGGTTGAGGCAATCCCGACATTAGCGTTTTGAACCGCCAGCATTGACAGCCACACACCGATTGCGGGGCCGATAAGCGCGCCCAGCAACAGCCATTTGCCAACATCCGGCGCGATACAGGCCGTAATAGTCCGCCGTACCCGGCCAAGAATGATCGCCAATCCCCACATGGCAATCACCGCAACCAGCGTTCTGATCCAGGTGGCGGAAAGTGCTGAATAGCCATCAATAAGGGCATATTTCGCCGTGATCAGATTGGCGACCTGACCGACCGCGCCGCCAAAACCAAACAGAATGCCGATGGCGTAATTGCGGCCCTCAAGCCCGATCGGGCGGCCCTTTTTGCCAAGAATGACAATCAAAACCCCGCCCACCCCACAGGCGATCCCGGTGATTTCAATCGGACGCAGCGTTTCATCAAACAGGACCCAGGCCAGAACCGCGCCCATGATCGGAACAGTCGACATCAACAACATCGAAAGCCGCGCACCGATCAGAACAAAAGCCTGAAACAGCATGGCATCACCAATCACCAGCCCCAATACCGATGAAAGTGACAACCAGCCAAGCTGTTCCCACGTGATGGCATTCGGCCATGGCTGGCCTTGAAGGATCCAATGCAAAATGGTCAGACAAAAAATCGAACAGGCCAGACGCCCGCGATTAACCGTCTGCGCCCCTGCCTTTCCGCCGATATTGGAAAAGATCATGCTGGAACTCGCCCAACAGAGCGCAGCAGTAAAGGCAGCAGCTTCGCCAAAAAGGGAAATCATGGGGCGCGTTTCCGAAAGGGTTTGTCTGTCTGGCTTCAACACCAGTTATTGAGTGCGGGCCTTGGTAGCGCATACCTGCCTCCGTCATACAGCGGAGTTTTACGTCATTTGCAATGGCTTTTATTACCTTACAAAGACACAAGCGCCCTTAAGCACGCACGTTTTCCGTCCACAAAATGGCAGACGGACAGATCAGATTATTGTCTCAAGAACACAACGCAGGCGGGACACATTTGATCTTCATTGATCGTAGGCATTAAGAGTCTGAAAATCAGATTGAGTCAGCACACGGGTGATCTCTGGCAGATATTTTTCGTTCTTCTTCGAAAGCCAAAGATAGGCGTGCCCCTGCCTGACCACCGTTTTCGTCGCAGACGCCAATTGCGCTTCATACTGTTTCAGATTGTTACTTTCGATCAGAAACGCATCAAGACGACGCCTTAAAAACATATCAACGACAATGTCGTATGATGGCAAAAATATCCGGTTGATATGCCCGCCAGCAGCCTCCGAGGACCATTTGGTGCCACGCCGAAGGCCCAATGTCACGGCACCAAGATCATCAACGGATTGAATCGCAGGGTCAGAGGTTACCAACACCCCCTTACCAGAGATAAGCGGGACCGGAACCATCACTGCCTTGGCGCCAACATAAGGCGCGAACTCCGGCAACCTTGGAAAATCACCATCAATCTCATCACTCAGAAGCAGCGCCTCTGAACGACTTGCAGGCATATATTGCACTGAAAGGCAGGGGTTATGACCGGCAAAGATGTGTTCGAGCTTTTCACCGACTTCTCTGCCGATGGCGTCTTCAAGACCAGCCAGTTGCAAACACGGTTGTGCTCTTACTGAAATTGGCTGCCACATGACTATCATAAGAGCAATCAATACACTGGCAGTACCGAACAACCGCATACAGCGGACTCCAAGCCTGATCTGGTTACATTAGAAAAGATTATATAACTTCAACCTATCAGTTCAGCTCACGAGATTCACGATTTTGTTTCGGTTTCCATTTCCGGCTCAAGTGCCGCCCGAAAAAGGTATGTTCCCCGATCGAATTGCGGCAACAGGGCCTCGTATTCCTTGCGCAGCCAGCTATAGGTCGTAAGCGTTTCCAGTTCGATGGTGCGATAGCCTTCCGGCACGCCTTCGGTCTGATTAAGCGAGAAGTCGTCAATAAGCAGACCATCCAGCCGCCCATGACGGAGCATGCGCAACATCATCCCGGCACCCCCGGGTACGGTGACGATATCGGCAAGACCGACCAGTTCCTGTTTGCCGTGGTCATCGCCCAGCCAAACGCCGATTTCCTTGTTTTTAAGATCACTGAGTGATTTCACGGTGTCGTCAGCCGTGATCAAAAGGCTTTTGGGACGTCCAACAACCACCGCCCCAGAAACAAGCGGCACACCTGCCGATTGTCGAATAGTTTCGCCGCTGGCAAAGACACCATCGATTTCGCCGCGTTTAAGCGAAACAGCGGTGCGTTTGTTTGGCAACCAGACGGGCTGCACACATAACCCGGCCTCTGCCATCGCGGCACGGTACCGCTCGGCAGAGCGAACATGATCGGCCATTTCCGGCAAGGCAATCTTGAGACAGACTTCTTCGTCTGCCTTTGCCGAGGGCAGCAATTCAAATGACAGGAAAAGTGCTGCCAGAAAAATGACAGCTAACATACACGACCGAACGATCGCATTGGGCTTGCGAAGCGCCATAGTATCACCCCCAAGGCAACATCTTCCCGGTGATAGCGGGAAATGTTGCGAGCCTACCTGATCTGCCCGCCGTCATTGTTTGCGGTCGGGTCATTTTCATTGTTCTTTGGTTTCGGCTTTTGCCGTTAGGGAAAACTATAAGTGTAATCCAAAAGCGCGTGCAAGCACCTGTTCGCCAACCGTCTAACGCAAACGTATAGGTCGCAGTGCAACATTATGCGCCAGAATCAAAGCCAAGCTGGTTGGGCGCCAAAGCCAATTTGACCGCGCAGTGCAGCACTCAGCAGCACTCAGCCGCAAAGGCGGGAATGCCTTTGGCCCAAAGTGTGATGCGGCTCAGGAGGGATCCTTGCGGAAGGCCGCTATCTTTTCCCGGAAGCGGACGGTGCCATTATCAAATTTCGCCATCTGTTCGGCATGTTCGGCCCGAAGGAAGCTATAGACGGCGAGATTGGCAACAGGGATCGCAACAAACCCTTCGGGCGCACCACCCTGGCTGCGCAATGAATAGTCATTGAGCAAAATGCCATCCAGACGCCCTTTCACAAGCATCTCCATCATTAACTCCGGTCCACCGGCGATGGGCACAACATGTTCATAGTGTTCAAGAAGCTTTTCTGACCAGCCTGTTCCCAACCAGACACCGATCTGCTCGGACGTAAGCTCTGACAGGGTTTTGGGCCCATCCTTTTTAACGACAAACATGCCATCGGGTTTTCCCAAAATGACACTGCCGCGGATCACAGGCGTTTCAGTCGTCTTCCCATATGTTTCAAGCATGGCAAAGACGCCATCAATCTGTTTATGGCGCATTGCCATGAACGTTCGCGCATGGGGCATCAAAACAGGTTCGACACAAAGACCGGCATCATTCATTGCCGCCTGATAAATATCGTGTCCGGTATCGCCAATTGTGGCTTCGGGGATGGCAATGCGCAGGCATGGTTGCTTTGCCTTTGCGCCGGGCAGCATGGCAAAGGAAACCAAAAGCGCCGCCAAACAGAACAGTGTCAGGGCACAGTTCCGCAAGAACGTGTGCAATTGAAAGCTCGCCATTTTCAGTCTCCCACGGCACCAACTGTTTGTTGAGTAACCGAATCCCGGGAAGTTCAGCTTGCACCTGGTTGGCAAGTTCTGTCGTTCCAGATTTTTTAATCCGTTGATTGAAAAGATATATTCAAACCCGCTGATTGCCTAGCGGCGAGTTATCAGCCTTAAGCGGTTTCAATTCGGAGGATCCGCTTTGTCGCAACAGGATATCGTAATACCAAGTTTTGCCAGAAAGGCGCGCGTGGCGCGGTCAAACTGCGGTTTGATATCGGCAAACTCGGCTTTTAGCCAGCTATGCACATCAAAATGGTCAACCTCGACCGCCTTGTATCCTTCGGGTACACCGCCCGCAAGACCAAGCGAATAGGCATCAGCCAACATGGCATCAATGCGCCCTTCGGCCAGCATTTCCTTTAACATCGCCGTACCGCGCGGTACCCTGATCACGTTTGCGTATTGCTCAACAAGCTTGGTGCACCAGGTCGCGCCAAGCGGCACGCCAAGGACCTCCGTAGTGAGATCTGCAATACCATTGACGGGACCGTCGCGCACAACAAGATATCCAGCCAATCGACCAAGCAGCACATCACCGGAAATCAATGGCACAGTAACAAGTTCCGGCAGATCTTCACGCGATGCAAAAACCCCTTCAAGTTGCCCGGAATTCAGTGCTGCCACAGCACGTGTTTGCGGCATGGCTTCGGGATGAACGCACAGGCCAACGTCTGCCATCGCCTTGCGATAGAGCTCGATTTTTTGCTGATCCACGTAGATTTCCGGCATCGCAATACGAATACATTTCTCATCTGCACTGGCAGCGGGCAAAAGCCGGAAAGAAAGCAATAGGGCAATGAAACATATCACTGCAAAAACACAGTTTCGGGCAAACCTGTGGCTTGAATAGCAGGCCATAAATACTCCCAAGAGGCGTTGGTCTATTTTCTTTTTTGTTCGCCGAGGTTCCGCAATTTCGGAATGCTCTGGAACTTGTTTGTTCTGGCGTTTGCACCGCAACAGACCAAACGATACGTCTTATTGTATGATGTGACCAGCGCCGAATGCGCATATCCTTCATCGCATCAATACATCTTGTCCCGAGTGCGACATGCTGCAACCCCCGATGTTTTGGAATTACAAGTATTCCGCGCTTGACCGATGAAAAAATGGCGCGCACCATCTGCGCGCGGCTGGCCCGGAAATCGGGAAAGCAGCGCCACCAAGCCACCAAAGTTTTCAACCGTGCCGCCCTGCATCCCGAATGGATGCACGACGCCCCATCTTCCGGACACCCTCGATGAAACCAGGGGATATCGCCCGCTACCTGTTCCTTGCCATCGTGTGGGGACTTTCATTCCTCGTTGTTGTTAAAATTGTCGAGGCCTTTGGCTGGGTCGGTGCCGTCACCTTCCGCGCCCTGATTGCTGCCGGATCGCTTTACCTTCTTGCCCGGTTGTTTCGCCGCAAACTTGATTTTTCTGCTGGTTGGCGTCCCTTTGCCATTGTCGGCGCCACCACGGTTGCCGGGCAACTGATCGGCCTTTCCTATGCTGCACCGCGGATCGGGACTGCGATGGCCGCCATTTTTGTCGCAGCCATTCCATTGTTTTCCATGATCATCAGCCAGCTCTGGGGCCTTGAACGCACCACAAGACAGGGCTTTGCCGGCTTGGTACTTGGCATCAGTGGCATTGTGTTGCTGGTCGGGTTCCCCGCCGTCCCGGTCACGTTCGAATTTGCCCTCGGCTGTGTGGCATCAATCCTTGCCGCCCTGTGTGCGGCTTTTGGCAGCAACTATGCCAGCCGCCATCTGCGCAACAGTGGCAACTGGGAAACCACCATCGGGGCGTTTCTGTTTGGTGGATTGATGACCTTGCCACTGATCTTTGCCGTGCCGCTGGAACGCATACCGGTTGCCATGGATTACCTGTATCTGATCATTGCCGCAGTTTTGATGAGTGTGTGCACCTATATCGCCTATTTCCGACTGGTCGCCTCCATCGGGCCGACGCGCGCGATCAGTGTTGAATTTCTGGTCACCGTGATTGCCGTCTTTATCGGGGCGACCGTTCTGGGTGAAAAACTTTCTGCCATGCAGTTCATTGGCGGGATCACAATCATGCTGGGCTGCGCGTTGGTGCTGAACCTTGTGCCTGCGTGGATGCGTCCGCGTCCGAGCGTCCCTGAAACCCCGTAAGCCACGCGCACCACATCTGCCAAGGAACAAGCAGGCCTGTGAGAAGTTAGACTAGATAGTCCTCTCTGATCACGGAAAGCAGCGCATGCCCTTTGACCTTGGCCAGCAGTCGCTCGGCATAATTGTGATGACCTTTGCGGTCTGCACATTGATTATCGGTTTTGCCGGGACCCGACTTGCAGGGATTGCCGTCAAACTGGCCGAGCGTACCGGCATGGGGCAAATCATCGCAGGCGCACTGTTTGTCGGCATGTCGACCAGCCTTCCGGGCAGTGTCCTGTCGGTCACTACCGCATGGCAGGGCCATACAGACCTTGCGATTGGCAACGCACTTGGCGGGATCGCCGCCCAGACAACCTTTCTGGCGATTGCCGATCTGGTTTATCGCAAGGGCAATCTCGAACATGCCGCGGCAAGTGCTACCGGCCTTGCGCAAACCACCCTTCTTTTAAGCATGCTGTCCGTGCCGCTTCTGGCCTATGCCGGGCCGGAATGGATGATTTTTCATATTCACCCGGCATCGATCCTTTTGTTCATCATCTACGCGTTTGGTCTGAACCTTTTGTCGGAAATCCGTGATGAACCGATGTGGCATCCCAAGAAAACCGACCTGACCGAAGAAGACGCCAAACATGACGAAGCCGACACCCACCCGGAAAGCTCCGTTCGGCTTTGGGTTGAGTTTCTTGCCTTCGCGCTTTTGACCGCCATTGCCGGCCACGTCATCGGGCAGGCTGGCCTTGCAATCGTTGCAGTGACCGGGATCAGTGAAACCGCCGTTGGCACCTTCCTGACCGCGATTTCAACGTCCTTCCCGGAGTTTGTTTCGGCCATTGCCGCGGTGCGCATGGGGGCGGTCAATCTGGCAGTTGGCGACATCATCGGCGGCAATGCATTTGATGTGCTGTTTTTGGCCGCATCCGACTTTGCCTATCGCGAAGGGTCGATCTACGCCGCCTTTACCGATCAGCACATTTTCACCATTGCGCTGGTCATCCTGATGAGCGGAGTATTGCTGTTAGGCATGCTGAACCGCGAACGCCGTGGCATTGGCAATATCGGCTGGGAAAGCTTTGCGATGCTGGCACTTTATGGTGGATCAATATTCTATCTGGCGGGCTAGATTCTATCTGGCGGGCTGGCCTGTGGCGTAAACGCCTCAAAGCACTTCCTTGACCTTGGTCGCAAGATCTTTGAGCGAAAACGGCTTGGGCAGGAAGTGCACACCGTTTTCTTCGTCCAGCTCATCGCGATAGGTATCCTCGGCATAGCCAGAGATGAAGATGACCTTCAGTTCCGGCTTTTTCTCTCGCAGCATGCGGATCAGGGTCGGGCCATCAATGCCGGGCATAACAACGTCCGAAATCACCAGATCTATGACCTTGTCGGTGTTGTTTAGCACCTCAAGCGCGTTGTCGCCGTTATTGGCTTCAAGCACGTCATAGCCCTTGCTGCGAAGGGCGCGCGCGCCAAAGGTCCGCACCGCGTCCTCATCCTCGACCAGCAAGATTGCGCCGGTGCCGGTCAAATCGCGTGACGGGGTTTCTTCAACAACGGCCTGCGTTTCGGCAAGTTCGGCCTCGGATGCCTCATAGCGCGGCAGATAGATGGTAAAGGTCGTGCCTTTGCCCTCTTCGCTATTGACCGCGATAAAGCCGCCGGTCTGTTTGACGATGCCATAGACGGTCGAAAGACCAAGACCCGTCCCCTCGCCGCGTTGCTTGGTCGAGAAGAAGGGCTCGAAAATGCGGGTCAGGTTATCCTTGGGAATGCCGATGCCGGTATCGGTCACCTTGATGCCGATATAATCGCCCGGCGGGATGACCTCGGTGCCGGTTGCGGTCGGCTCGTCGATAATTTCGGTGCTGGTCTGAACCGTAAGCGTCCCGCCCTCGCCCGCCATGGCATCACGCGCATTGACGACAAGATTGATAATCACCTGATCAAGCTGCCCCGGGTCGACCTTGACCAACCCGATGTCGCGACCGTGGCTGACCTTAAGATCGATCTTCTCGCCGATCAGGCGACGCAGAAGGTTGGACATTTCCGCCAGCGCATCGGTGATGTTGATGATTTTCGGCTGCAACGTCTGACGACGCGAGAACGCCAACAGCTGCCGGACAAGATTGGCCGCACGGTTGGCATTCTGTTTGATCTGCATGATGTCGGCAAAGCTGGGATCACCCGGCCCGTGACGCGACAGCAACAGATCACAGAAGCCGATCATCGCGGTCAGAAGGTTATTGAAGTCATGCGCCACCCCGCCGGCAAGCTGACCGACAGCCTGCATTTTCTGGGACTGGGCAAATTGTTCCTCAAGGTTCTTCTGTTCGGTCGTATCAAGGAAGTTCAACAGCAACGCACCGGCTTCGCCCGAACGGCCCGCCACACGTTGCAGATAAATCTGGGCGGCAACTCCGCGTGATCCCGAAAGGCGGGCTTCAATCTGCCCCCCCTTGCCCATGCCCATCACGGCCTTGGACAGGTAACGCGCCACTTCGTCACGGTCTTCGGGCACGATCAGTTCCAGGATCGAACGACCAACAACCTTGTGATGCATCTGACCGGCCGTATCGATAAAGGCGCGGTTGGCATCCGTGACTGTGCCAGACATATCGGCAAGAACGATCGAAAGCGGGCTTTCATCAAAGAACCAGCGCACCCGACGTTCGGTTTCTGCCAATGCATGTTCCCATTCGTGGGCCGGCATCGGATCGGGGAAGATCACAGCCTGACTGCGCACTGGCCCGGTACCCGGCGCATTGATCGAATGAGTCACGAAACAACGAATGGGTTCGCCACCGGCAACCTTGAATTTGACCTCGCCATTAACGCCGTCACCAACAATCAGATCGGCAAGTTCGACCGACCCGTTGTTGAAGTCTTCGGGCTCCCCGCCCAGCCAGCTTGCCAGACGGCGGTTGAGGTAGAGAATGCGGCCTTCTTCATCCAGGCCACACACCCCGACCGGCAGACGTTCAATCATCTGATCGGCATGTTCGAACCCACCTTGCGCCTCAGCAACCGGAAGGTTTGCGACCATTTCGCTGGCCTGCGGCCCCGACAGGGCAAATCGTTTCTCGGTCTCTTCGGCCGGTAACAGCAACGAAGATCCGCCATCGGCCATCACAGCGCTGTCGACACCGTCAACAGTCCAAAGCATCTTGCCCGCACGCGCATCGGCGGCGGTGACAGAAATGCGAAGACAGGCACCATTGGCGGCGTTGTTCGTATCAGGCGTGCCGTCGGCTTCTTTGTCAGCCTCTTCGCCGTCTGTGGCTTCTTCGGGGGTTTCGTCATCCGCATCCGAAGTGGCGAGATCGGCCTGATACTTTTCAGAACGCGACAGATCGACAAACATCTGCCCGCCTTCACCGCGCATCGCACGGGTGCGCAATTCGGCCAGTTCGTCGCTGCCAATGCCAAGGAAGGACAGGCGCGCCTCAAGGGCGGACAGCATGTCCGATCCGGCTTCTATGCCGAGCTTGGATGAAAAGGCCGGGTTGGCGTAAAGCGTGCGGCCATAGGCATCAATCAGTGCAACACCAATATCGGATTTCGCGAAGCCCGAAATCAGCGGGCCAAGCCCGTCATGCCCGCCATTACGAAGCTTTGCAGACAGCGACAATGACGCAACGGCGACCACCGCAACACCGGTGACCATCGCACCGATGATCCACATCAGACGCGCGTCAAGCCCCGCCTTTGCCAAGACGTCCATCAGGACGAAGACAAACGCAACGAATGCGACACTTACAGCAAGGATAAGCCCCCGAAACAGCACGCGACCGCCTTTAACGACAATAACTTAACAAAATAGTCTATACTTTTAGCTGCTTATCGCCCGACTGGCTACCGGCAAGTTTATCCTCGATAAGACTGCCCGGCAATCACGACAAACCGAACACAGTTCACACAAGATATGCCAAAGGCAGGAACCAAATCCGGCCCTGCCTTTCAAACAATATTGTCCCCTGAACGCGTCATTTTTGTGATCGCATGACACGCAATAATTATCCGAGTTTCTTGCCGCGCTGGCGGAAGACGAAGGAGATGATCTCGGCAACGGCCTTGTAATGTTCTGGCGGAATTTCCTGATCGATTTCGACGGTGGCAAACAGGGCGCGCGCAACCGGCGGGTTTTCCATGATCGTGATGTTGTGCTCCTCGGCAACTTCACGAATTTTAAGCGCGACATTGTCCTGCCCCTTGGCGATACATACCGGCGCCCCCATGGTATCGATGTCATATTGCAGGGCGACGGCAAAGTGCGTCGGGTTGGTGATGACCACGTCGGCCTTGGGCACGTTTGACATCATGCGCTGCTGGGCGCGTTCCATCCTGATCTGGCGGACCTTTGCCTTGATCTCGGGGCTACCCTCGGTCTGTTTGTATTCGTCCTTGATCTCCTGCTTGGACATTTTCATTTTCTGATTGAACTCGTACTTCTGATAGGCAAAGTCGAGCCCGGCAATCACCGCAGTGAGCGAGATCGTCGCAATCAGCAGGATCACGATCATGTCGTAAAGGCGTTCCAGCGTCAGGCCGAGTGACAGTTGCGGATACAGTTCAACGTCCATCAGTTCAGGCACGATCACGAGGCCAAGCACAACGCCAACAAGGATGATCTTGCTTACGTTTTTGACAAACTCGACCATGCTTTTCATCGAAAACAGGTTCTTGAGCCCGGTCAGCGGGTTCAGTTTGTCAGGCTTGGGTTCAATCCGTTCCATCGCAACGACGATACCGTTCTGAACAATGTGCCCGGCTGCGGCAAAAAACATCAACAGCACAAACGGAATGCCCAGCACCCAAAGCATGCCCAGAATCACGTCTTCAAACAGACCGGGAATGCCCGCCTGGGTGACGTCAAATCGATGGGGATGTTCAAGGAAACCGACAGCAAGATCGCGCACGCTTGCGGCCATGCTCGGCCCGAGCATGGTCATGACCAGACCACCGCCGAACAGGATCATGAAGTTGCCGACTTCCTTGGAAACCGGCACCTGACCTTTCTTTCGCGCGTCCTCAAGCTTTTTACTTGTGGGGTCTTCTGTCTTTTGGCTGTCGTCTTCTTCTGACATTGGTAAACCCATACGCGGCGATGCAGGATCAAATTCGCCCTGTCAGCGCCTTACGGACTCAGAAACGCCTCAAGCCCGTTCTCGAAATATGCAAGATAAACCATCATCATGGATGGCAGGGCCAAGGTCAACAAAAGCAGTGCGATCGCGATCTGTATGGGCATTGCGACAAAGAACACCGGCAACTGTGGCATCAACTTGTTGAGCAGCCCCAAAGAAATCTGCAAACAGATTGCGACCACCAGAAACGGTGCCGACATCTGCATTGCAATCGCGAAACTGTCATTCAGCGCCCTTGCAAAAAACTCGCTCATATCGCCCACCGGCAAGATACCGCCCGGCGGAAACAGCGTATAGCTTTCAAACACCGCCTGGATCATCAAATGATCCATACCGGTGGCAAACAGCAACACCAACCCGACCTGCATCAGGAAATTACCCGTCACAGCACTTTGTGCCCCGGACAACGGATCGGCGGTAAAGGCGTTCGCCATCGATGACAGATAGGCAATAATCGACCCGGCAGTCTGGATTCCGGCCATCATGACCTGGGCAAACAGGGCAAAGAACAATCCGACCGTGACTTCATATCCGATGCCAACCAGAAGCGACGGCGCATCAGCCGGCTGGGGGGGGAAAAGCGGCCCGGCCAACGGTGAAATGACAACCGCCACCCAAAAGGCAAACAACAGGCGCGCGCGTGCCGGGACTGAACGCGCCCCGATACCCGGCATAAAGGCAAAGGCCGCCCCCACCCTGGCGAAAGTCATCAGGACGACGTAAACATTCAGCGTAAGAAGTTCTTGAAGATCCATGTCGTCTTCGACTGCCTTACTCATCCACGCTGGCGGGCGGCGGGTTTATCGCTAATTCGGTAGCCCGATAAAGTGGTCAACCATTCGGCCCATAAATTCAACCATCTCGGTCATCATCCACGGCAGCAAAACCAGAAGGGCGATGAAGATCACCAGAATTTTGGGCACGAAGGTCAGTGTCATTTCCTGAATTTGTGTCAGGGCCTGAAACAGGGCGATGATCAGGCCAACCCCAAGTGCAATCAGCATCAACGGCGTGGTGACTTTCAGCAGTGTCCACACCGCGTCATAGGCCACGTCCATGATTTCAGCTTGATCCATCGGGTCTTCCTGTTTCGCCGTCTTGTCATGCGGGCCGCTTCGGGCCTTTATCCTTCATACAGGATTTATCACGGGTTTTGCCATGATTTCCTGACTTATCAAACGCTTCCTTGCGGATTTCCCCAAAAACACAAAAACCGCACGAATGATCGCGCGGTTTTATCACGGGCGTCTGAAAATGCCGATCAAACCGGCATGTTGAGAATGCTCTGATAGGCTTCGACGGCCTTGTCACGAACCGAGACAACGGTACGCAGGGTAACTTCTGCGGCGGACACTGCAGTCACCACTTCGTGCAGTTCGGCATCACCGGTAATGGCCTTTTGGGTCATCTGTTCGCTGACTTTCATGGTATCGCGGGCATCATATGCCGCCCCCTTGACCATGTCGGCAAAACTTTCCCCCGGATTCACGGACTGGCCCGTACCGGTTACGGTTTCCGTAACGGTGTTGGTCTTGCCAGCGGCCGCATTGCGGTAGGCAGAAATAGCATCGTTGAAGCTTGCGACCATCGGTATCAATCCTTAAGCGTGTTCTTGTCCCGTTATATCGACTGCCTACTGCAGGATATCAAGGGTCTTGAGCAACATACTGCGCGATGACTGGATCACATTGAGGTTCGCCTCGTATGAACGCTGTGCTTCGCGCATATCCATCATTTCGACCAGCGTTTCAACGTTCGGTGTCTGAACATAGCCCTGATCGTTGGCGGCCGGATGGCTTGGTTCATATCTCATACCAAAATCAGAGCGATCCGGCATCACCTTATTGACCTTGACCATCTCGACACCGACTTCGCGGTCCATGACGTTTTTAAACGTCAGAAGCTTGCGGCGATACGGCTCCTGCCCGGGTGCCGTTGCAAGGCTGTCTGCGTTGGCAACGTTTTCAGCCGCAACACGAAGACGGGTACCCTGTGCGCGCATACCGGCAGCCGAGATTTTAAAAGCCTTGTAAAGTTCCATGGTTCTTACTCTCTAACGACAGGTTAAATGCGGCCAAGGGCCGAAATGAACATTGATTTCTGTTTGGCATACAGACGGGTCATGGTCTGATAATCGACCTGGTTTTCGTTCATCTTGACCATCTGTTCTTCAAGGATGACGGCGTTTTTGCCCGGTGCGACTTCATAGTTCTTGCGCACTTCCTCGTCCTTGAAGTTCTGCGGTTTGTTAAGACCCTGACTATGGCCCGGCGTGGTCGCCTGCATCGCAAGGATGAACTGACGGTCGCGGCCGATATTCTTCGGGTCGAATTCCTTAAGATCGTTGGCGCGGTAGTTTGGCGTATCGGAGTTGGCAATATTCTGCGCGATGACTTCCTGACGCTGTGTCAGCCAGTCCATCTTCTCTTTGAGGTTGGCGAACATGCCAAGTTTGCCGATATCCATTTCCTGCTCCTTGTCTGCGCGTCTTGCAGTATTGAGTGCGCGGGTAAAGCCGAAGTTAACATCACGCCCTGATCGGACCCGGATCGTTCGAAGGGCCGTTTTTGCCGCCCCGATAAATCCTGCCAATACAAATGCACGTAGCGTGCCAAACATAAAAACAGCGTTGAATTTGCCCGCATTTCGTTCTAATCACTGCGGGTACTAGACCCCGAGTATGAAACCGGGCATATTGAGCGCATCTGACGAATTATATTTGTCATCTATCTATCGAAACCGGGACATTGCATGCTCTATCTCACACGAAAAGTTGGCGACTCCGTTGTCATTGATGACAATATTGAAGTCACTGTCGTTGAGGTGCGCGGCAAGACCGTAAAGCTCGGCTTCACCTTCCCCGAAGATGTTCAAGTCCTGCGTCGCGAACTTTATGATCGCATTCAGGAAGAAAACCGTTCGGCAGCAGTCAGCGAAGATCTTATTCGCCACCTCGGCACTGTCGGATCATCCGACAAGACCGCGTCCGAGAAAAAGAGCGATTCCAGCGACGATTAGGCACTATGCCGCGGCCCCGTTCATCGCTTAAATCCCTCCCCTACTGACATCCCACATACAGAACGTCTCAGCCCGATGATTATCGACTGTGTCATCTGACAGTCGTTTGCCCGACAACACTCGCAGTTGTCGGCGACAACGATTTGTTGACCATCTTGGGTCTATGGTCGACGCTATTGAGGTTGATCGCCGCAAGCTGGCACGGCAAACCGTCCTGAGTTGAAGAACCGAATGAGCGGGAAAAAGCCCACCTATGACATTACCGACACCCCGGCAAGCAGGACGGAAAATCTTGCCGCACCGGGTGCGCATGACCAAAAGGCGGTCGCGCTGCGGTATCGGCATGGGAAGGATAATGCCCCGACATTAAGTGCCAAGGGTGAAGGCAGCGTTGCGGAACAGATATTGCAAGTCGCGTTTGCCAACGGCATCAAGGTCCGCAAGGACAGTGACCTGACCGAAATTCTGATGGCTGTCGATGTTGAAAGCGAAATCCCGCTCGAAGCCTTTGCAGCCGTCGCCGAGATTTTGAACTATATATACCGGATCAATCGCATCTATGGCGGTCCGTCGCGCAGCCAGTCCGATCCCGAAGATCAGATCATGGCCACACCAAATAATGACGTAAACGGGGAAGGCCCATCATGAGCCCAGAACAGTACAAGCCCGATCAGTTCAAAAACGACCTGAAGCGCGTCCTGTCATTGATCCGCACCGGACAGCGATACCTTGAAGACGGCAAGGTGGTTGAACTGGCAGCGCTTGAAAGCCGCATTGCCGATTTGTGCGAGAAGGCCCGTACCATGGCCCCGGATCAGCGTCAGGATGTTGCCCCGTTGCTTGCCGCTTTGAGCGAGGAACTGGCAGAGTTCGAAACCCGCATGCAGCAGGAATATAGCGACATCCAGCGGCAGCTGCGCGGCATCAGCAACACCGCACAGGCAACAAATGCCTATGCGCAGGCCGCACGCACGAAATAGGCTCTGCCCACTAAGGTGCTGATTTAAAACCGGCCCTTGAAACTGACCTTTGGGGGCAGCGCATGTGGATGCTGCCTTGCCTGACCTTGCACGGCACGGTAAACAGAAACACGAAGACAGGTGATCGTTTCAAGATCAACCTGCCAACTGAGCGTCACAGGTTGTCGACGGGGAAAACTGCCTGATGGAACTAAGCGCCTATTTCCGGTTTGTGGCCGCCCTGCTTTTTGTGCTGGGGATTATTGGCGTGTTTGCCCTTCTGGCACGACGGTTCGTACCCGGTGCGCGCAACATCAACCGCCGTGGTGTGAAAAGACGCCTGTCCGTTGTTGAAGTCGTCCCGGTCGATACCAAACGCCGTCTGGTTCTGCTCAAACGTGATGACACTGAACATCTTGTCATGCTTGGCCCGAATGGCGACACAGTGATCGAACGTAATATCGGCACACAATTCAGTGAAATCCTTGGCAATCAGAGCCTTGCCGATGAAATCCCCGCATCTTCGGATAGCTCGATCACGGCCGACAGCCCAAAAGACACCGATCAGACTGACAGGAATGCGCCTGCATGAACCGTGACATCCCATCACCATCGGCACGCACCCAGGATGTGAAACCGGCCAAAACTGGTTGGCGCGCGCCGCGCTGGTTAACGCTTTGCGCAATCTGGTCGCTGATCCCGCTGATCGCCATCATGGCAGGCGGCGATACCGTTCAGGCACAATCATTCAACTTTGATCTTGGCGACGGCCCCGGGGTGACATCATCGGGACGTCTGATCCAGTTGATCGGCCTGATCACGGTTCTGTCCATCGCGCCGGCCATCCTGATGATGGTGACGTCCTTTACCCGTATTATCGTGGTTCTCAGCCTGCTTCGAACCGCCCTTGGCATTCAGCAATCGCCGCCAAACCAGGTTCTGATCAGTCTGGCGATGTTCCTGACCCTGTTTATCATGATGCCGACATTGGAACGGGTCTGGGAAGAGGGGCTGGAGCCGATGATCAATGGCAACATTGATGAATTCGAAGGGTTCGAACGGTCCGTCAAACCGGTTCATGATTTCATGATGACCCAGGTCCGCGAGCGTGATCTTCAGCTGTTCGTCAATCTGGCGGGGATCGAGGAAATCACATCCCCTGATGACATCCCGCTGCGCTCGCTGATCCCGGCCTTCATGATCAGTGAATTGCGCCGTGCGTTCGAAATCGGCTTTTTGCTGTTTATTCCGTTTCTGATCATCGACATGGTTGTCGCCAGTATCCTGATGTCGATGGGTATGATGATGCTGCCGCCGGTCATCATTTCCCTGCCGTTCAAACTGATCTTCTTTGTGATGGTTGATGGCTGGTACCTGATTGCCGGATCACTGGTCGAGAGTTTCGGCGGTTAGGCCGACGGGCCAAAAACGTCGCATCCCAGACAACAGAAAAACAGCTTATCTCAGCTTTCGAGATAATCGCGCAGGCGATAATACCAGATCGCAATCGTCGCATAGGCACGATGCATGTCATGGGCAATCAACGGGCTGATGTCACTGAACCGCAGGGGCAACGGCGTATCGGGTGCCAACAGGTTATCGGCGATAGCCTTGCCCAGTGACGTCGACAAAGCCACCCCGCGCCCGTTATAGCCAACCGCCATCGTCATATTGTCCACCGGACGATGAATATGCGGCAAATGGTCATAGGTCATGGCAAGACGGCCCGACCAGCAAAACTCAATCGGAACCGACTTCGTCCAAGGATAATAGGCATGAAGTTCCGAGACGATCCCATTGAATGCCGCGCGACTGACGGGATCAGCAAAGGATCCCCGCCCCCCGATCATCAGGCGTCCGCCCGGACCGATGCGGAAATAATTGCCAATCCGGCGGCTATCGGAAACGGGGGTTTTGGTTGGCAGCACTGTCGCAAGCTGCTCTTCACTGAGTGGCGCTGTTGCCACCTGAAAGCTGTTTACCGGGATCAGGCTTTTGCGCAATTTCGGAAACAGGTCGCCGGAATAGGCGTTTGTCGCAACCACCAGATGGTCGCTTGTGATGGATGCCGTGCCATCACCAATCTCGGCATGCCATTTCCGGGAAATGCTTTTAACGCGCTGAACCGGTGCCGGTGCAAATACCTGACACCCTGCCGCCTGCGCTGCACGCGTCAGGCCGCGAATGTATTTCAACGGATGAAGCTGGCCTGCCCGGTTATCGAGCCAGCCACCGACAAGGCGCTGGCTTCCCGAAAGGGCCTGAATTTCCGCGGTATCGAGCATTTTGACATCCGCCCCGCGCGTCTGCCATTCGCGCATGCGGTTTTCCAACCAGCCAAGGTGATCGCGCTTGACCGAACCCTGTATCCATCCGCTTGGTGTGGCATCGCAGTCGATGTCATGTTCCTTGATCAGGTTGAATGTTGTCTCGGCGGTTTTACCGGCAAACGCGGTTGAGAATTCGCCATAAAGCCGGTCTATCTTGTCCGGGTCGTGTTTAAGCCCCGGGATCACCTGCCCGCCATTGCGCCCGGACGCACCAAAACCCGGCCGGATGGTATCCACCACAATCACCGACGCACCGCCCTTGGCAAGCTGAAGCGCGCAGGACATCCCGGTGAAGCCGCCACCGATAACCAAGACATCGCAGGCGTATTCACCTTCGGGCTTTTGCGTTTCGGGGGCGTTATTCGCGGTCGCTTCCCAGACCGACGTCAGATCATCTTGCATGTGGACCTCGGTCACCGGGTGTTGCGGCGGAACTCGGAAATTAATGGGGTTAACGAGCTGATTTTAAAACCATAACTCAAATCCAGATGGCATCAATGGATTAGTTCTGATGTATCGGGCGCCGTTGGTAACAACACCTTCCCTCGAACCCGACCGGCAAATAAAAAAGCCGCCTGCAGCGCAGGACGGCTTTTGGTCTTCCCTAGACTTGGGCTTTGGCGCCCAACGGATATCCGGTCCTAACCTTGGCGGCGGCCGGATTTGAAAACATCCTGTTCAAGCGGCTTGAGGCCAAAGCTGCCGCGACGCGGGCCTGGATTTTCCGCCACGTATTTTTCGGCCACCTTGCGTTCGTCCTCGCTCATACGGGCGTGGATTGCCCCCATTTCGCGCTGCGCCTGACTGCCTTCGGACGGTGCCGACATTTTCAGCCAGTAATAGGCCAGAATATTGTCCTGTTCGACGCCGCTACCAATCGCATAAAGGCGTCCAAGTGCTGCCTGACCATTTGCCGATCCCTTGCGGGCGGCACGTTCATACCAGGTCGCCGCGCGCACCATATCAACCGGCACGCCAAGGCCATGTTCGTACATCACACCGATCAGGTGATAGCCGCCCGGATGGCCAAGCTCGGCCAGATCCATGGCAAGGTCCAGCGCATTGGCGTAATCGGGTTCGCGATGCGGCACACCGAAAATCTGGATCTGGGTCATCTGATATTTCGCAGATGCATCCCCCTGATTAACTGCATGGCTCAACATTTTCCATCCGCGGTCAAACAGCTTCAGATCCGATGAATGGCAGAAATACATCGCAAGGTTGGCCTGGGCATAGGCATCGCCTTCGCTCGCGGCGAGTTCGAACCAGCTGATGCTTTCGGCGATATTGCGTTCCGCGCCAAGCCCGACACCAAGGGCATAACCAAGGGCCGATGCGGCCTCGACACTGCCGGCACGGGCCGCACGCATGTTAAACTCGAACGATTTCGACGGATCGCGACGAACCCCGCGGCCTTCAAGATAAAGGTATGCCAGAACGCTGGCAGCAGACGGGTCATTCAGTTCGCTTGCGCGTTCGAAATAGGAGACAGCCTTTTCGTCGTCCTGCGGCACGCCCCAACCGTTCAGGTAGCAAACACCAAGGTTGTAAAGTGCTGCGACAGAGCCGAACTCGATCGCCTCTTCAAACCAGTGCGCAGCCGTTTCGGCATTTTCCTGAACGCCAAGCCCCTTGGCATAGAGATAACCAAGGTTGTTTGCCGATACCGGACCACCAGCGGCAGCTTCTTCGTTAAACCAGTAGGCTGCTTCGCGGTACCATTGCTGGCCTTCGCCAAGATCCTCGGCAACGCCGAGTCCCTTGCTGCGCATATAGCCATAGCAAACAGCCGCAAAAGCACGGCTCTGTCTGTGAATTTGGTCAAGGATGCGGCGGGTCGCGGACTCATCACGCGGCATGCCGTCGCCCAGATAATGCTTTTGGGCAAGCGAAAGCTGGGCGAAAATGTCCTTTTCGACATTCGCCTCATCGTAATAGACCATTTTAAGTGCACGATCCATCACAGCACTACACTCTTCACCGCTCAAAAAAATCCAACAGAATCATAGCGCTTACACCCACTTTGGGCGAAAAAGGCGCCACCATATAGTTATTGAACGTTAATTTATAGCACTAAGCTGCGACTTTTCCAACTGGTCTCGATAGGTTGCAAGGAAACCTTGGAACTCTTCTACTTCGTCGACGCGATCGGCAAGCGTCCGGTAATCGATCAGGCCTTGGGTCGGCGAAGACGTGATCAGGCTGAACGCCTCGGCATAGGGGCTTTGGGCCATGACTTCGCCATAGCGGCGCTTGAGCATGTTAAGGGTGCGTTCCTGCCCGGCCATCGCCAGATTGACCGCCCAATTGAGCATGTATCGGCCACGCTCATCAGAGATACCGTTTTCATCGAATGGTTCTTCACCGACCAGACGCTGGAACGTCTCGGCGGCGGACATATAGTCGCGGGTATTGCGATAATGGTCGATCCGCAGCAATTCGGCATTGCGCGAATAGTCGCCTTCAAGCGACGCAATCGCCTCGACACCGCGATCCGTATCAAGCAGGGCACGCGCCCGAAGGTGTCGACGCTGGGTGGCAAGTTCATCGGAAACGCCCGGAACTTCGGTCTCGTCGATGATGCGGATGGTTTCCTCGGGCTTGCTATCAAGAAGATAAACCAAGGCCAGTCGCGCCCCGACCCGGGCTTTTTCCACCCCGGTCAGACGGAAGTCGACCTGATGTTCAAGGAGTTCCTCGGCGCGTTCAAACAGTTCGACATCAACCATGCGGTCGGCAAGACGGCGAATAAGTTCGTCGCCCTTGTCACCCGCCGGCGTCAGTTCTCGGAACTCGTCATACAGCGCAACCGCTTTGATCGCCGAGATATTATTGATTTCCTCGCCGAGATACAGGTTTTCGAAAGTCTTGTGCATCATGTCGGTCGCCTCGGTCGCCACCGGCATATTCGGGAAGAAGATCGCGACCTGACGCAGGGTATTAAGCCCTTCGCGGAAATCCTTGTTCTCGATCTGCAGTTCACCGATCCGTTTGAGCAACGCCATCTCGAACGCATCACCACGCCATGCAAAACGCAGTTTCTGAAGCTGTTCGATCGCATCTTCGACCGTCAGGCGTTCAAGCCGCATCAGAAGTTCGGTGCGATCAAAGATCGCGTGCGCACGCGCCTTGCGGTTTTCGCCCTCTGCCACCTGATCCCAGGTCGCAACGGCCTGTTCAAGCTCGCCGGCTTCTTCTTCGAAAATACCCTTGAGGTACTGGATATCCATGATCTTGCTTTCGGAAAGACCCGGGGTCACCAGCATCTTTTCGATCATGTCCATGCCCGCTTCGGGGTTGCCGACGATCAAGGCCTGTTCGGTTGCAATCGGCACCAGACGCGACAGCAATTCAGGCGGGTAGTAGTCAAGGATATGAACACTTTCTAGAAGGTCGCGCGCACCTTCGTTCGGACGCCCGCGCGCAGCCAGGGTCACCGCCCGCCAAAGCTGCATCTCGGGGATCTTGCGCAGGCGTTCATCTTCAAGCAGGCGTTCGGCTTCTTCATATTCCCGGTTCAGGAACTTGACCGCTGCCTTAAGCGCACGGAACTGCAACCGCTGGGCAATCAGCGGATCATCGTGTTCCATTGCGGAAATCACCGCATCGGCTTCGGGTCCCAATCCGTTGGCCAGATAATACTGCGCCAGATCAAGACGCGCCTTGTTGCGATGCTCGTCACCGGATTCTGCAATTTTCCGGCGCAGCCCACGGATGGTTTTATTGTATTGATCCAGACCACCGCGCCGCCAATCATCCAACTCGAAAATAAGACCTTCGCGGCCATCGCCTGTTTGCGCACGCACGCCGGTTGCCGAGGCCAGCAAGCGCGCACCTTCCGGTGAAATGTTAAGACCATCTTCGGCGGTAACAATCACGGCCTGCCCATCATCGCGCCCGGCGACCTGCACGCTGTCATTCATCGGGGCAACGACCACGCCCTGAACGGATGGCAGAACTTCAAATTCCGGATAGCGCAGCGCAACCTCGATGCCATAGCCGTTCTGGGTTGTCGTGGTTACACGCAAAGTGTCACCGACTTCGGGATCATCAATCGGGATAATCGGCCCGACATCCTCAAGTGGTACGATCAGGCGCGCACGGGTCTGTTCGTCCAATTCAATCGACGGACCCAGCTTTTCAACCGGCTGCATGATGCCTTGCTGCATGGTGATGCGCCAATCACCCGTTTCACTCCGGCCGGTGTAAAGGCCGATGCCATCGGGGATTGTCATGCGGACAATCGTTGCGTAAGGGCTTTCGATCTGTTCGACAACGCCGATGATCTGGGCGGCCTGTTGGCGCACGTTATCAAGATTGAGATTGGCACGTACATCAAACGCCAACCACAAGAACCCGGCGCGCGACCATACCGCCGCCCCGCCCGGCTGACCGAACGGGAAACCAAGCGTCAGTTCGGTCGCGGTCTGGTCAACAGTGACAACAAGATCGCCGATGCTTTGCCGTTCGATCGGTGCCTGCCCGTTGGTTCGAACAGTATTACCCGCATTCTGCGCGGCCTGTGCAAGGGCTTCGGGTGAGTTGGGGTCAAGCGCGCCCTCTTCGGGCGTTGGTGCGGCTGCATCGGCCATATCTGGTGCCGCATCTTCGTTCTGCGCAGTTGCAGACGGGGTTGCAGGCGCAGGCGGCGCTGGGGTTGTCACCCCGGCCTCTGGTGTGTCTGTCGTCCGGGTTTGTGCGGTGGTGGTTGCCGGGGCACGCTGCACGCCCATGATATCAACCACGACCTTGTTGCCAGACCGGAAATGGCGCAGTTGTCGTGCCGGGGTCGTTTCGACAACGACATCCAGCGGATTGGTGTCGCCCTGGCGCACACGCACACCTTCGGGCAGGCGTCGTGAAATATCGTTGGCATTGATCCGGGCCGGCGCATCAAACGCGATGGTCTGCGCGCCTTGCGCCCCTTCAAGGACGTAATCGGTGCGGTTTGGCCAGTCAAACACCAGCCGATAGAAGGTGGGATGGCGTCCAACCCGCACGTCAAGCTCCGCCAGTTCTGCCGGGTTATCGGCAACGGTTTCAACAGGCGTTGTCGGCGCCGGGGTTATTTCGGGGGTTTGGTCATCCTGTGCGGGACGCGCCGGGGGTGTCGGTACTGCGGGTGCCGGTGCCTGGGGTTTATCAAGGATATCCAGGACGACGTTGCTGCCGACGTTAAACGCGCGCACTTCGTAATCATCACTCAGCACAAAGGCGATTGTGCGACCATCGGGATCAAAGAAAGCATCAGAAATATAGCGCGAAACCGGCGTCAGAACACCGCGCAACGAAGCCACCAATGGCTGATCGAACCGCACGACCAACTGGTCGCCGATGATCTCGGCGGTGTAATTGACCGGCTCGTTCCATTGCAGAACAATTCGGCCATACCCGTTATGAAGCCCGGAGCGGATGATAACAGGGTCCGCCACCTGGGCTATTGCAGGGCGCATTCCGCTATAAGGCAAAACCATTGCCGTGGTGGTCGCAATTGCAACCGCCAGCAGGATGCGCACGGCAAGTTTCGCCATACTTACGTGCCTCCGATCCCGCTTCCCCCGTGAGGCTCGATTACAATGTCGACCCGGCGCGCCATTGCAAATCGCGCCTCCTCATCCAAGAGTTTGGGAAGCTGGTCGTATCTTGATGCCGCAAATCCGTAAATATTTATGTAATCTGTGTAACCGGATTGCTTTAACTCGTTGGCAACAGCCCCGGCACGGGCCAGCGAAAGTTCCCAGTTCGATGCATATTGCCCACGCCCGCTAAGCGGTCGCGGATCGGTATGCCCCTGAACACCGATACGGTTACCGATATTGCGCAACACCCCGCCAAGCACAAACAAGGCCTGTTGCGCCTTGGGTGTCATATCCGAACTGCCGGCAACAAACAGAATATCACCCGGCAGGGAAATCACCAGTTTGTCGGCTTCGCGCGACATGCGCGCATCCCCCAGCACCGGGTTGTCATCAATCGCGTCGTCAATCACGGCACTGAGATAATCAAGGTTCATTGCCGGTTTGCGATACACACGCGGAATGTTCATGTTCGCCATCGGCTCGTCGGTATCTTCGACCGGCGACGGTTTGATAGATTGCGACAAGGCATCAACGACCTCGTCCCAGCGATCGATCTTGACCTTGGACATGGCAAACAGCATGACAAAGAATGTCAGCAGCAGCGAAATCAGATCCGCCAGACTAAGCATCCAGGGCGGTGGGCCCTTGACCTCTGGCTTGCGTGGTGCGTCTTCGCTCATCCGCCACCTCCCGATGCTTGTGGCCCAAGCGGGATCGGCTGGGAAATGGATGGCTGCGCGCCACCATTTGCCGGCGGGATCATGAATTGTTGTGGCGCGACAGCACCCGTCTGCCCGCCCGAACCAACGCCATTTGCGCCAGAATCCGGCGTCGTGGAGGTCGGCGTTGCGGCAGGTGTTTCATTTCCGTTGCCATTGCCGTTACGATTGATCGGTTCCGGCGCTTCCTTGGGACCGAAATTCCAGAAAAAGCGAAATGTCACGATGAACGGGTCGGCACCCGGGTCAATCCCGACAAAGAAACGGTCTTCGGGTGCGCCGACATCGGTCAGCTCGCGGGCAAATGATCCGGCCTGGGCGATCTGAAGATTGTTTTCAATCTGGATCGTGCCTTTGTCTTCGATCTGGCTGCCCATGACCATTTCCATCTCGTAGGAGGCATACCCATCGTCATCAGCCAGCACTTCGGCAAGCTGGCGCATGAAATCGGCCTGTCTTTCTCGGACCAGGATGGAATTGGTATCAAACAGCTGATCGACATGCATGATGACTTCCATCAACTTGCCCGGCTGAATGACTTCAACCCGGACCACTTTGATGGCGGTCTCGAAAAGATGCCCCAGCTTGTCCTGGGTTTCCTGTGCTGATACCGTTGGCCCCTCGATGGAGGTTACGGTCTGCAAACTGGTTGTCGGCGGGAGAATGGCCGCAAATGCCGAGGAAAGGCTTTCCTGCACTTCGCGGGTTTTGACCTCTTCAAAGGTCGAAATGGTATTGAGCAGAATGAAAAAGGCTAGCAGAAGGAGATAGAGCGCCAGAAACAACGCCACTGCCCCGTTTGTAGGGGGGGAAGGTGGTGTCGGTCCATCGTCCTCTATCTCCGCCATGATAACGCCACTTAGTTAAACATCGCGTCGATGTCGGCCTGCGTTACGCCTTTTCCTTCAAGCTGCGGACCGTTCAGCAAAGCCTCTTCGCCTTCCGGTTCTTTTTTCTTCCGCGGGTTGGCGGCAGCATATTTGGCGATTTCATCACCAAATGCCGTCACAAGCCCTTCAACCCGTTCTTCGATGGATTTCAGGGCCTTGATCACCTTGGTGGTGCGCTGGCCGGTGATATCCTGGAAGTTGCAGGCTTCGTAGACGCGCATCGTTGCACTGGTCACGATTTCGGCCTGTTCTGGCGGCAGAGTGCTTGCGAATTCTTCAAGCGTGTCCATGGCATCAAGGATTTCGTGTGTTGCCCCGGCGGTCGCATCGACGATGGCATCAAGCTCGTCGGTTGCGTTGGGGATATACTCGGCCTTGATGTCGTCCGGACGAAGCGAGGCGATTTCCGATTTCATCTTGCGAATGATGCCGGAAAGCTCATCGAGCTCGCCAAACAAACGTTTCTGATCATCGGTCGGTTTATCGCCCATAAAGCGCGACAACTGATCCATCAGATCGGACAATTGTTCGACCTTCAGGTCATCACCGTCAAGGCGAGCCTGAAGATCATTCAACAACTGACGTAGTTCGTCTTTGGTCGCCTTAGACATAGCGGTATCGCGGGACACCTGCCCCGCGCTCCTGATCAGAAATCACCAATGACAGTCTTCATCTTGCCTTTCAACGTCTCTGCGTTGAACGGCTTGACGATATAGTTGGAGACGCCTGCCTTTTTCGCCATGACCACGTTCTCGGTCTTGGCTTCAGCGGTGATCATGATGAAGGGCATATCCTTCAGTTTTGCGTCTGCGCGGACTTCCTTCAAAAGCTGAAGACCGGTCATCGGCTCCATGTTCCAGTCGGAAATCACGAGGCTGAACGGAGCCTCACGCAGTTTGCGAAGCGCCATGCTACCATCGGTCGCTTCTTCAATATTCGTAAAGTTGAGCTGCCGCAGAAGGTTACGGATGATACGCAACATGGTTTTGTAATCATCCACAATCAGGATCGGCATATTCGGATCGACGGCCATTCACAACTCCATCAGCTATCTGATCTCCCACCCTTGCCTACCATACTTCCGCATAGTAACAAGGCCCCTAATAATCGTGATGTACCTATTTAATATTGGTTAATCAAGATGTTTAACCCACGATTAAATTCGCCACCACGTTGTCTTCGCTCAAAAATTCTCCCCCAACGGCCACTCTTTCCCATTCGGGCCGTGCGGTCAATCCTTTGCAGCATTCCGCTATTGAAGCGGTAACATGTTGATATCCTGCTTGTAGGCCAGCTCGGACGTCAGCGCACGCGCACGGTCCGGCGTCATTTCTGACAGAACCGCTGCCGTGTTGGCTTCGCGCATGCCCAGTGCGACCTGCAAAAGAATATCCATATCAAGATCGTTCCAGATGCGAGCCGCATCTTTCGGCTTCATTTTTTCATAAACGCTGATCAGCTTTTTGATGCGATCATCTTCCTGCGCTTCCTTCGTTTCGACCAGACCTTCGATGGCCGATTTAAGGGATTTCATTTCCTCGATCTTGGCATTGATGCGCGCTTCGGCGGCGGCAATAAGGCTTTCACGTTCGTCAAGGCGCTGCTCCTTGCGGTCCAGCTCGACACGGCGGACCGACAGGTTCTGCAACAGGTCAATTTCTTCCTGGGTGAAAAGGGTCGGGTCACCGCCCAGCATCGGCGGCACGTCGGGGTTACCCGTGACACCGTCAATCGGCTCACCTTCCATGGTAAGCCCTTCCGGGTTATCCAGACCCGGATCGCCATTTTCCGGCGTCGCGGCCTGTTCGGCAGCAGGATCGGGTGCCGGTGCCTGCGCCTGGGCCATCTGCACCACGCTGACACCTTTATTCTCTGCCGTTTCCGGCTTGGCGGAGTCATACGAAAACAGGTTGACCACCCGCATCGAAAGCACCATCACGCCAACCAGAACGACCAACGGCAGAATACGCACACCTGACATTCACACACCCAAGCATGTCGGCACAAAGTGCCCATGCTCCTTCCCGATTGATTTCTGTCCGTTCCAGCGGAACGGGATCCTACCCATTAGATATATAGAAAACTCGTAATCTCAAGACCGACAACAACGCAAATTCGTTGTTTGAAACTTCCTATCGAACCGACCGCAAGGCCGCCAGCAATTCACGTTCTGCCTCGGAACGTCCCGCATCTTCATCCTGATCATAGGGATCGGATACATCCGCCCGACTGCCATATGATCCCCCCGAACGCGCGGGCTCTTCACGGTCATAACCATCATCGACCGGACCATTTCCGCCACGCTCGATCTCGCCGACCATTCTGGCGGCAAGTTCTTCAGCACGGGTTTCAACACCGACGCGATCACGGTCGTCAATGACATCATTGCGGTCTTTGGCAGCCTTCATCCGACCAAGACCGGCATTACCGGCCCCGGCCGATTTTCCACCATCACCGCCAGCAGCGATGCCATCGGCCGCATTTCCAGCGGTACGGCGCACGGAATTAACGTCGCGCGCAGCCTTTTCCAGACGGTTGGCGATGCTTTCACCGCGATCGACCATAAAGCTCAGGTCTTCGTTCAGCGCACTGGCCTTTTCAATATCCTCACGCAGCCGTTCACCAGACTGCTCCGCCATTTCCTTAAGAGCGGTGATCGACGTTTCTGCACGCTCATTGGCGGCATTGAACGCGGTCAGGAAGTTCTGCATGTCTTCGCGGCTACGCCGAAAAGCTGCCAGCTTGCGGTTCAGAATAATCGCATAGACAATCGTAGCCCCCAACAGCACGATCATCACAAGATCCAGATAGAACGCGAAGTCCATCAGCTAGTCTTCCTCGTTTATGCGCGCACGATCACGAACCTGAATGGCAATCCTGTCACCCTTGCGCCCCATCAACCCCTTGAACAACGGCACATCCCCGCAGCGGACCTCGACAGGCGAGGTCGGACCAGTATTAAGAACCAGTCTGTTCCCAACTTCAAGGTTGAGGACATCGCCAAGGGCCATGATCTGTTCATCGAGAACAGCCAATAGATTAACATGGGTCTGCCACAGCTCATTTGCGAGGTGGTTTTCCCAAATGGAGTCACGACCGAACTTTTCCCCCATGAACATCTGAAGCAGAAGTTCACGAACCGGTTCCAGCGTCGCATAAGGGATCAGAAGTTCAAGTCGACCACCACGGTCTTCCATGTCGATGCGAAGCTTCGCCACGATGGCGGCGTTGGCATGACGGGCAATGGTGGCAAAACGCGGGTTGGTTTCAAGGCGTTCAAAGCGGAACGTCACCGGGCTTAGCGGGTCAAACGCAGCTGAAAGATCACCAAGAACCACGTGGATCATACGTTCCACAAGGTTACGTTCAATCGTGGTGTAGGGACGACCTTCAATACGCATGGCCGCCGTACCGCGACGACCACCCAACAAAACGTCCACGATGGAATAAATCAGCGCTGAATCGACTGTCAGCAGCCCGTAGTTATCCCACTCCTCTGCCTTGAAAACACCAAGCATGGCCGGCAACGGGATCGAGTTCAGGTAATCACCGAAACGCAGCGACAGGATGTTATCAAGCGAGACTTCGACGTTATCGGATGTGAAGTTACGCAAGGATGTCGACATCATACGCACAAGGCGGTCAAACACGACTTCAAGCATCGGAAGTCGTTCATAGGCCACCATCGACGAGTTGATGATCGCCTGAATACCCGACTGATCGCCTGCACCCGAACCGTCATCAAAGCCGAGAAGACTGTCAATTTCGTCCTGGTTCAGAACGCGCGCAGATGTACCGCCGCCCATGGCTTCGGCCATATCGTCGCCGCCACCATCATCGTCGCCGTCATCATCGCCGAGCATGGATTCCCATTCGGCGGCCATGTCCTCGCCGCCGTCGTCTCCACCCTCGTCATCGCCGCCTGCCATGGCTTCCCATTCAGCGGCGAGAGCATCATCATCTTCGTCTTCATCAGCCATCAGCGATTGCTTCCTGAATTTGGCACTCGGGCTGCTACAAGATTATTGTACCAGCATTTCCTTGAACAAAACGTCGTTTATTTTCGCAGGCTTGGCTGCGGCACTCACCCGGATCAAAAGTTCTTCGCGCAATCTGAACATCCCTTCGGAGCCGGAAAGATCCTCTGGACGCAGTTCGCGAAGATAGACCTGAAAGTTGTCAACAATGCGCGGCATCATCTGTTCGACCTGCGGCAGCATGCCCTGATCGGCGACTTCCAGGCTGACACGAATTTTAAGGTAACTCTGCTTTCCGCCACCCGTATTCAGATTGACCAGAATTTCCGGCAAGTCGACAAAGCCGACATTTTCCGGAACGCCCGGGTCATTTTCAATCGAATCTTCTGTGATGACTTCCTCGGTCTGCTCGCCACCGCCACCGGTCAGCATGTCTATCACCGGCTGAAGCATACCGGTGAAATACGCCGCCGCAGCACCGCCCAGCAAAAGCAGCACAAGCAGAATGACCACGACCAGCATCTTCTTGCTTCGGCCACCGCCACCCTCGTCCATTTCGATTTCGTCGACGTCGTCACCCATCGCTTCGCAAATTCCTGCGTTTGAAGTTCTATCTTCCTGATCCAGCAAACACTGTGCCGGATTAAAAGCCATAACGCTATCACGTTAAAAATATGTTGCGTTTCGGTCTATTGGTGATTTGTCACAGCGGCAAATATTCCCATCTCAGCGCCATATGTTCAGCCCGGGCACGCAAAGCAATAGCCTGTCGTGGCCATCCCGGAATAAATTGCCGGATCGGCCCATCCGGCTTGTGGCGCAATTGTCAGATGGTCCTTTACCACCCTGCAAACCGGACATGTTTTGCCGACCTCCCCGCCCCCCCCCGGCAATCCTTTGCCCATAAAGGCAGTCGTCAACGGCACTTTCAGTCAAACTGCCGAAAAAAACGACCGGCAACAAATGCCGAACTTAAAATTTATTATTTTAAATCAATTACTTAGTAAAACTGGCACGCAGATCGCATTCCTGATGGTCAAGTTACAGTCCTGAAAGGGAAATTCGACCATGGAAAACGTTTCATACATTGCACTGTCTCGTCAGAAGACGCTGCGCAGCATGATGAACAACCTGTCGCAGAACATGGCAAACATGAACACGACCGGTTACAAAGAGCAGCGCATGATGTTCACTGACTGGATCGCAAAGAACAAGGACGCGCCGTTCCGTGGCGAACGCGAAATCTCGCTGGTTCAGGATATCTCGCAATACAGAAATACCACTGTCGGCAACATTGAACATACAGATCGTCCGCTTGATGTGGCGCTTAGCCAGCCGGACATGTTCTTTGCCGTCGAAACGCCAACCGGTGTCCAGTATACCCGTTCGGGCAACTTTTCCCTCGATCCGGGCGGCCAGCTGATCACCAATGACGGTTTTCCCGTGCTGAGTGATGCCGGTCAGCCTCTGTTCTTTAACGAGGCAGATGGCCAGATCGAGATCAAGGGTGACGGATCCATCTCGACCGATATCGGCCAGATCGGCAAACTTCAGGTCGTTACTGTCGATAACGTGCAAGAAATGATCGTCACCGGGAACACCCTTTATCGTGCGCCGGAAGATGAAAACAACGCAGATGCCGTCGAGCTTGTCGAAAATCCCGGCATTGTTCAGGGCGCGCTGGAAAAATCCAACGTCAATCCGATCAGCGCCATGACGCAAATGATTGACGTTCTTCGCACGTATCAATCGGTCAGCCGTTCTCTTGAAAGCGAGAACGAGCGTATGCGCAACATGATCAACAAACTCGGGGATGTCCGCGCCTGAACCGGCAGTGGCACCCGATAGATAACATCGAATTATAGCGCAAAATCTGCGCAATCGAAGGAGAAGACAGATGCGGTCACTTGATATCGGCGCTTTGGGCATGCAGGCTCAGTCCACCAACGTGGATGTGACCTCGCACAACATCGCCAACATGACCACCACCGGCTACAAGCGCCAGCGTGCAGAATTCCAGGATCTGCTGTATCAGGATTTGCGCCGTGCAGGTTCGCCGTCCTCCGACACCGGCACGATCGTGCCAACCGGTGTTCAGGTTGGCCTTGGTGTGAAGACCGCCGCAATCGGCCGCTACATGGGTCAGGGTTCGCTGACCATGACCGAGAACGAGCTTGACATTGCCATTCAGGGCCGCGGGTATCTTCAGATCGACCTGCCCAGCGGGGAAACGGCTTATAGCCGTGATGGTACGCTTAAACTTGATGCCAACGGTGCGCTTGTGACCAAGGACGGCTTTGCGGTTCAGCCGGGCATCACGGTTCCGGCCAATGCGCGCTCGGTAACCATCAACTCCAACGGTGAAGTTTTTGCCGAGATCGATGGCCAGGTTGCCCCGCAGAATCTTGGCCAGCTTCAGCTGGCGACCTTTATCAACCCGCCGGGCCTTAATGCCCTTGGCGACAACCTCTTCCTTGAAACCGAAGCATCCGGTCAGGCCAATGTCGGCGCCCCGGGGGATGTCGGCTATGGCACGGTTCAACAGGGATATCTTGAATCCTCGAACGTCAACGTGGTTCAGGAAATCACCAACCTGATCAAGGCGCAGCGCGCTTATGAAATGAACTCCAAATCGATCTCGACCACGGACGAGATGATGAGCGCCGTCAGCAACCTGCGATAATTTCCAGTTCTGAAAGCATTTCGTTTGCGCAAGTCGCGGTCACATGATCTGCGAACTTGCGCAAACTGTATTTACGCGATTTATACCGTTCCGTGGTACAGTAGGCGGATGAAGATAAAGAACATAATCCTCGCGCTCGCACTGTTGTCCGCAATTGCATCTCTGCCCCCTTTGACAGAGAGCGCTTTGGCGCAATCATCGCAAGGCAGCAACCTTCGCAACAATCAGCCGAGCAGTTCTTCTGTCTTTCTCAAACCCGATGCCCTGGTCGAAGGTCAGTATGTGACCTTGGGTGATCTGTTTTCCGGGCTAGATCCCCAACAGCAAGATATTGCCGTTGCCCATGCACCACAGCCGGGCAAACAAACCGTTCTTGATTATCGCTGGCTATACGGAATTGCCCAGCGCCACAATGTCGAATGGCGTCCGCGCACAACAGCCGATCAGGTCCTGATCACACGCGCCAGCCAAGTGATTACCATGGATGAGATCCGTGAAGCGGTCGAAATTTCCCTAGTTGACTATGGTATTCAGCGTCCCTTCACGGTCGATCTCTCGAGTGACAATTTCCAAATTCATCTGCCCGTTGACGCCCGAAACAGTGTTGATGTCAGTGCCATCGAGGTCAATTCACGCACCCAGCGCTTTGTTGCCAGCGTGACAACCGGCGCCCAGACGGCCCAACAACGGACATATCGGATCAGTGGCAAATATTACCCGCTAACAAGCGTTCCGGTGTTGGTCGAGCCAGTATCGCGCGGCTCTGTCATCCGTGCCGATCAGGTCGAATACCGCGATTTCCGTTCCGAACGCGTTCCAAACGGGGCCATTCGCGACATCAATGATGTGATTGGCAAGGAAGTCATGCGGCCCAGCAATCCCAATGAACCCTTGATGTTCCGGGATTTGAGCAACCCCATTCTGGTCCGTCGCGGATCGCTTGTGATTATTCGCCTGGTCACCGCCAACATGTCCCTGACCGCACGCGGCAAGGCAATGGAAGACGGATCACTTGGTGATGTCATTCGCGTGGTCAACCAATCGAGCAACAAGACCATTCAGGTCGAAGTCGTTGCCGAGAACGAAGTTCGCGCCCTTCCCGCTTTGTCTCAGTAATCCACGCAGCAAAACGCCACACAACCCGGCAAGCTTTTCCTCTTATATCAGCCGATAATTGGCACGGTACTTGCGTCAAGAAATGCAGGAACCTAGGAGGAATTCATGCCTACTAAAATCACCCAGATATCATGGCGGCGCATTGCGCTTGTCAGTTCGCTCATCGGGGCCACAGCATTGCTGTCAGGCTGCAACGCGATGAAACGGCTTTCCGAAGTTGGCGAACCGCCGAAACTGTCGTCCATTGATAACCCGACACAGTCAGAGGCCTATCGCCCGGTAAGTTTGCCGATGCCGGCCCCGCAGGTTGCTGAACGCAACCCGAACTCACTATGGCGTGCCGGCGCACGGTCCTTCTTCAAGGATCAACGCGCAAACCAGGTTGGCGACATCCTGACCGTGGTTGTTGAAATGGAAGACCGCGCGGCCCTTGCCAACACGACAGTGCGCTCGCGCACCAATTCCGAGGATCTCGCCGTTCCGAACCTGTTCGGGCTTGAGGCAGAAATGACCAAGGTGCTGCCCGAAACCATCGATCCGACCTCGATGCTGGATTTCGACAGCAACACCTCAAACCGGGGTGCTGGAACTCTTGATCGTAACGAAGCCATTGATTTGCGCGTTGCGGCCATCGTTATTCAGGTTCTGCCGAACGGCAACTATGTCATTCATGGCCGTCAGGAAATTCGTGTGAACAGTGAAATTCGCGAAGTTCAGATTGCCGGTGTTATTCGAGCCGCTGACATCAGCTCCGCAAACGAAGTCAATTACGACAAGATTGCCGAAGCCCGTATCTCATACGGTGGTCGCGGGACGATTTCCGATGTTCAGCAGCCACGCTATGGCAGTGAAGTTCTCGACATCATTCTGCCGTTCTAAGATTTGAAAAGTCTTGTGGCTCAATCCCGTTTCCCGGGTTCCGGTTGATCACATGGCGAAGCGTTCAAAGGTCACCTTCGGGTGGCCTTTTTCGCGTCAGAGCGACACAAAAACGAAAAGCCCGGCCAGAAGGCCGGGCTTTTGTGATTTTGGTTATCCCTAACCAGTAATCTCCCACCATGTCATGTCGTTGCATGACGGGGATCGGCCAAACCAAATCCCAAGTATTTTTTCCACCCGGCGCGATCAATCGTCGCGACGTGTGCGCTCCATCCGTTCGTGGCGTTCCTGGGCTTCGATGCTCAGGGTCGCAATCGGACGAGCTTCAAGTCTTTTCAAGCTGATCGGCTCGTCGGTTTCTTCGCAGTAACCATAAGATCCGTCTTCAATTCGACGCAATGCAGCATCAATTTTTGAAATAAGCTTGCGCGCCCTGTCACGAGTACGAAGTTCAAGTGCCCGGTCAGTCTCCGCCGACGCGCGGTCGGTAAGATCCGGTTCCTGAAGTCCGCCATCTTGCAGGTTCGCTAATGTTTCTGAAGATTCATGCAGAAGTTCTGCCCGCCAAGTCAAAAGTTTCTGGCGGAAATATTCCCGCTGACGCGGGTTCATGAACTCTTCGTCCTCAGCAGGACGATAGTCAGGTGGTAAAGTGATAGTCATGTATGCCCTCTATACAGGACTCATCGATCGCGCGGCAATATAGAGGCCACGCGCCAACGGTGCAAGCCGATTGAACAAATAAATGCCAATCACCCCTCAAAGGCGCAGAATTCTGCGATATTTCTATGGAAAATACCTTTGATTAAACAATCAGATCAGGCCGGAAACTTCAAGTTTCGCCAGCTCAACCCGGGCGCGAAGATCAATCTCATCGAGAACAGAAGATAGTTCTGGATCATCAATCATTTCGCGCTGCTGGTCGAGCAAACCGACCAGTTGCTGCAGGCGTGCGGGAGATAATTGGCCACTTAGCAAGCCGTCTCGCACAGCTTCAAGCTGCTCGAGCATGCTTTTTGCGCGCAACATCGCGGCCTTTTTAGGCGAATCCAGTGCATCCCCGCTTTGCTGGAGCGCAAGCAAGGCATCAAGGGCACTAACAGCACCCGCACTTCGAACACCAGCGGCACCGCCAGCATCCCCGGAAGAGTCGAGCGAACGCATGGCGTCAGCAAAACCACTTCCGCCAGATGTGCCGGACGATTTCTTGCGCGAGGTTGCCCCCGCACCAGCAGCCTTGGAACCGCTAACTTTCATGATCCGTGTCCGCTCAGTTGTTGTCGATCTGTTCAATGAACATATGCAGTGCATGGTCGGATGCATTCATTCAGCCCAAGCAGCCAGAGAAAGGGCAAACACCAAACTTGCAGAAATGAGTCTCCCTCAATCGCGCCAGACGCGCAACGGGAAAAAAATGCCGGGTTGGTACATCCGCCGCGACGAGACAGAGGCAAAATCACCTTAAACGCGTCGTTTTCAGAGCATTTTGGCGTTACAAAGGTCGCCATCGGCAGAAAGCCTCAGTTGGCATGGTTTTCGCAAATAGCTTTGCAAACGCGGTTTACCCGATCAATCGCCTCATTTGCCGGATGCGCTGCATCCCATGTAAAAGCGGAATTAAGAGTATGATCACAGGTCTTGGCAAAATAGCACGCAATGCACTCGCAATGCTCACGCTGGGAATGCTTGCCCTGACGCAGCTTACCCCTGCACATGCACAATCACGCATCAAGGATATCGCCGATTTCGAAGGCGTACGTGACAACATGCTGGTGGGTTATGGCCTTGTGGTTGGCTTGAATGGTACTGGCGATGATCTGGGCGATGCAGAATTTACCCGTCAAAGCATGGTTGCGATGCTTGAACGCCTTGGCATCAACGTCCGTGATCAGATCGAGGACCTTGAGTCTGATAACATCGCGGCCGTGATGGCCACCGCAACCCTGCCGCCGTTTTCGCGTCAAGGGTCGCGCATTGATGTCAATATCAGCGCGATTGGCACCGCCGAAAGCCTCCAGGGCGGCACGCTGCTTGTGACCCCGATGGTCGGTGCTGACGGCGAAGTTTATGCCGTTGCCCAGGGTAATCTCGCGGTTGGCGGCTTTTCCGCCGGTGGCAATGCTGAAACCATCGTCAAAGGCGTTCCGACCTCGGCACGTATTGCCAATGGCGGCATCGTTGAACGCGAAATCGACTTTAACCTGAATTCCATGCAGGACATGTCAGTTGTCCTGCGCAACCCGGACTTCACCACTGCACGCCGTGTCTCCGAAGCAATTAATGCCTATCTGGGCGAAGTTGCAGCACGCGCCAGCGACCCGGGCACTGTGCGGCTGAACATTCCGGAACGCTATAACCAGAATATTGTCGCCCTTTTGACCGATATCGAACAGCTTCGTGTTGAACCCGATCAGATCGCGCGTGTGGTGATTGACGAAAACACCGGCACCATCGTGATGGGCGAAAACGTCCGGATCAACCGTGTCGCGATTGCGCAGGGCAACCTGACAATCCGTGTGACCGAAACGCCGCAGGTTTCCCAACCCTCGCCCTTCTCCCAGACCGGCACAACCGAGGTTGTCGACCGCACCAATATCGAGGTCGATGAAGGCGAAGACAATCAGTTGGGCATCATGAATGGCGGTGTCAGCCTTCAGGAACTGGTCAATGGCCTCAACAGCCTTGGCGTTGGTCCGCGCGACATGATCACCATCCTTCAAGCCATCAAGACGTCTGGCGCGCTTCAGGCTGAAATCGAGGTGATGTGATGATGACCGACAGCACCGCCGCACTGATGGCGCAGGCACAGGCCAGCGCACAATACGGCAAGCAAAATAATATCGCGGCCCGCATGGATACACTCACAGACGGGCACATCAAGACCGAAGCACAGGCACGCAAGGCTGGCGAGGAATTTGAATCGATGTTCCTTGGGCAGATGCTCAGCCACATGTTTGCCGGCATTGAAACCAACGAAATGTTTGGCGGCGGGCATGGCGAGACGATGATGCGTTCCATGCTTGTTGATGAATACGCCAAAGAAATGTCCCGCGCAGGTGGCATCGGAATTGCAGATGCCGTTACACGCGAAATCCTCAAAGTCCAGGAGGGATGAAAATGACCACCCAAGAGCTGGTTACCGAACTTAAAAGCGTCACCTATGACCTTATGTCCCTGCTGGAACGTGAATCCAGTGAACTGCGCAGCCTGACATCTGCCGAATATGAGCAATTCCTGTCGGAAAAATCTGCCCTGGCAATGCAGTACGAGCAGCTGGTTGTAAAACTGCGCAGCTGTGGTGACGAACTCCGCGCCATGTCCGAAGAGGACCGTGAAGAACTGCGCGAGCTTCAGGCCGAGTTCCAGCAAGCTGCACGGCGCAATATGAACACGTTACAGGCGGCCAAGGCCACCAACGAACGCGTGGTTCAGGCCATCGTCCGTGCGGTCAATGATAAATCCAAAGAAGAATGCACGACCTATACCCGCTCTGCCACCACCAGCAAGGCGTCGCTCGGCGGTTATGGTCGCACGATCAATAAGTCCGGTGGCGCCTACAGCGTCAACGAAACGCTCTAAGGGTAAAGGCAAAGATCATGTCACTTACTCAGGCACTCAATACTGCGATCTCTGGCCTTAACACGGCGCAAGCCCGTATTGCGATCACGTCTTCGAACATTTCGAACGTGAACACCGAGGGCTATTCCAGAAAGATCGCCGGTCAGGAGACCCTGTCACTTGACGGTGTCGGTGCCGGCTCCCAGGTCGCTGACATTTATCGTAACGTCAACGAGGGCCTGGTACGTGAAATGCGCGGCGAACTGGGCAAAGCCGGTCGCGAAGAAGCCCGTTATGAGTTTTTCATGCGCGTTCAGACCCTGTTTGGTACCACCCAGTCTGATGCTGCGATCAGCCAGCGCATCAACGATCTGGCCGACGCGTTTGAACAGCTTGGCGTCACCCCGGACCAGAATTCCCCGCGCGTCGAAGCCATCGAAAGCGCTATTCAGGTCATGGAATCGTTTGAGCGGCTCTCAAGCCAACTTCAGGATCTGCGCGATGACATTGATGACCAGATCACCGATGAAGTGAATAGTGCCAACACCCTGTTGACGCAGATTTCCGAGCTCAATACCGGCATCATTCGCCTGAACAACCTTGATCAGCCAACGACAGAGCTTGAAGATCAGCGCGATCAGAAGCTTAATGAGCTGTCAAAAATCATCGATATCACGACCTTCAGCCGCAGTGATGGTTCGATCGTCGTGTATTCCGCGGCTGGTGCAAACACACTTCTTGATCGTACCCCCAACAAACTCTCCTTTACACAGACTGCCGGTTTCGAACCGGGTACGGGTGGCTCGGGTGTTTCGCTTGATGGAGAAGACATTACGGATACGCTGCGCACAGGGACCCTGAAGGGTCTGTTCGAGATGCGCGATTCCGAAATTCCGGCGTTGAATGACCAGATCAACGAACTGGCCACTCAACTGCGCGATGCCATCAATGAAGAACATAACAAAGGCACTTCGTTCCCGCCGCCAGCAAACCTTTCGGGCACACGCACGGTTGATGGCAGCGATCCGTTAACAGCGACCGGTGCATTTCGCGTTGCCGCACTCGATCAAAATGGTGACCTTGTTGCCACTGACAGCTGGGCTGACATTGCCCTGCCAACAACACCGGCAACGGTTCAGGGCATCGTTGATGCGATCAATGCCTCGGATGCTGGATCGTATCTGACGGCATCACTGGTGGACAATCGGCTGGTTATCGAAGGCCAGGATGGTAACCGCGTTGCCATTAACGAACTAGACAGTGAGATCACGCTGAGCGATGGTCGTGAGCAGGGCATGTCGCACTATTTTGGTTTGAACGACTTTGTCACGACCACCAAAAGATCCGATGTCATGACCTCTGCCGCGCAACAAAGTTCGACCAGTGCGCTGGGTGTGACGGCAAGTTCATTTACAATCAGTGCAGGCACGGGTGCGCTTGCCGGAGCGGGTATTACAGTCAACTACACTGCAACAGACTCGCTTGAAGATATCCGCGACAACATCCGCACAGCACTTCAGGGTGCAGGCTTCACCGCCGCTGCGGCCGAAGAAGCTGCGTTCATTGTCGAAGATGGTAACCGTTACCGTCTGGTCATTGAATATAATGCCAACCTGACGATCGATGACTCGGGTACGTTGTCCTCAAAGATCGGCTTCACCGAAGATCGTCCGTCCCTGTCTGGCAACATGGATGTCGCCGCGGCAATCAAGAATGATCCCTCGCGGATTGTGCGCGGACAGATGAATGCGGACACTTACAATACCTCGACCGCAATCATCGATCCGGACGCGGCCATTCCTAACTTGGGCCCGCTTGTACCGCCGCCGGTCAACTATACACTGACTGTCAGTGGCAATTTTACAGATGTTGATATCGATTATGATACCAACACTTCGCTACAAGACATCGCTGATGCCATCAACAACAGTGCGACGCTGACGGACAACAATATCACTGCTGAGGTCAAATTCGACAGCCAGTTGGGTGGTTATAAACTCCATGTCATAGATGCGGATGGCGATCCGTTCTATTTCAGCGACGATGGCCTGCCCAACGCAGATGCACTCACGACCGTTCTGGGGCTTGGCATCACTTTCGGCGTTCATGAAGGCGACAACAGTGCCGCAAACTCGATCAGTAATGCCTTTGAACGCACCGATATCCAATTCGGCGCGACCGATGGTCTGTCGGGCGAACGCACATCGCTAACCGATTATGCAGCAGGGATCGTGGCAACCGCAGCGACAAAAGCCAGCATTGCCGAAAGTTCCTATGATTTTCAGGACAATCTGGTGGTTGACCTTAGCACCCGCATTCAGAACGAAGCCGGCGTCAACCTTGATGAAGAGATGTCGGATCTGGTGATTTTTCAGCGTGCCTACACCGCCTCTGCCCAAGTGATTACCACGGTTGAGGAAATGTTTGATGCACTGCTCAATGCAGTTTAAACTGCATGATTATGAAATGAGGCTGTCATGGTAACTCGTGTCGCGACATATACAAACCACACATTGCTCTCGGACTTGGCACTCCGCAATGCTGCGCGTGTAACAGACCTTCAGAATCAGGCGTCCAGCGGGTACAAATCGCGCAATTACGCAGGTATCGCCGACAGCACACAACGCCTGCTCAATCTTGAGACCGAATATAGCCGCACGGAACAGTACCTGCGCAATACAACGCAAGGTAAATTGCGTCTGCAAAGTATGGAAACCGCCGTTGACAGCATGCTGACCATCGCGACCGAAATGAAGAGCTTGCTGATCCAGGCAAGCTCTGCTCAACAGGCTGATGACGTCAATATCCGTAACGAAGCAGACCAGGCACTGCAACAGATTGCCAACTTGCTCAATACCAACCTTGACGGACGCTTCCTTTTTGCCGGTGGACGTTCCGAAGAACCGGCAGTGGATATCGAGAAAATCGGAGCGCCTGATAACTACATCAGCAAACTTAATACGTCAGTGACAAGCGGCGCACTTCTTTCCTCACTTGGCGTAACAACTAACGGCACGCTCCAGATCGTCAGCACAGATGTCGATGGCAACAGCTCGACCTCTACCGTCAACTACAACGCCGCCACCGACGATATCGATGACATCTTGGATGCCATCAATAACGTCACAACCAACCGCGCCATTGCGTCGCTGCGGGGGTTGGGCGGTGAAGGCACAACGCTTTTGAATATTGAAAATGTCGGAAACGGCTCAATCACTATTACCGAAACGGGTGGCGGTGATTTTCTCTCAAAACTTGGTATGGAGAAAATGGGCAATCCGCGCCCGGATGCCGATTATTACATGGGCGATCACCAGATCATGGATCTGCGGGTCGACGACAAGTATGACGTCTCCTATGGCATTCTGGGTGACAACCCGGCATTCCAGAAATTGATCCAGGGCCTTGGCATTGCCGCAAGCACTGAAAACCAGGATGCGCTGACTGTCGCACTCGGCTTTATCAACGATGCAATCAACGAACTTCCAAACGTTCAGGGGCAAATCGGTCTCGATATTGCCAATGTCGAACGGTTCGAAGAACGCCATCAGGATTTCAAAGTTTTTGCCGCCCAGGCCATCACCGACATCGAAACTGTTGACGTTCCCCTGACCCTTGCGGAAGTCAGTCAGTATACGACGGCCCTTCAGGCCAGCTTTATTTCCATCTCACGCGCCGCAGATTTATCTTTGGCTAACTATTTGCGTTGATTGTGATATAAATCGTATTGCGTCTTTAACTGTTTTGTCCGCATGATACCAAGGGTAGCATGCGCGGCATAACCTTTCGACCGTCGGAGAATTGCGGGAATGGAAACCGAAAACGTCGCCGAGAATGAAACACCTGAATCCGTTGTCGTGGAAACACGCTTCGGCGACATCGAGTTCAGTTGGGACAAAGGCATCTATATGCCGGTCGGTCTCCTTGGCTTTCCTGAACACCATGTTTTCGGACTGGCTAACATCCCCAACACATCACTTGATCAGTTCAAGCTTTATCAAAGCCTGACGGATGCAAGCCTGTCCTTTATCGTCGCACCGTACAATATGGAAAGCGGTGTTTACGCAGACAAAGACCTGATGACTGCGCAGAAAAGTCTCGCGATCGAAAGTGCTGACATGGCCATTCTGATGGTTGTCACCATCCGGAGCGCGCCAAGTGGTCAGGGCATTACGATGTCGACCAATCTGCGTGCGCCCATTCTTGTCGACACTGCGCGCCAGGTCGCCTGGCAGCATATTTTGCCCAATGAAAAATACTCTGTGCAGCATGACCTGTAATTTTTGCCTAGCATATTGGCACGCGCATTGCTTTGATGTCCCCCAAGGCAATGTCGCCGAAAGATTGAATGGCCTGAGCCATTCTATCTTATCCGTGTAGGAGGAATAAAATGGCTCTTAATATTATTTCCAACTATGCAGCGAACGTAGCCCATCGAAACCTGACTGCTTCGGACACGATGGCGACGCGCTCGCTTGCAAAACTTTCCTCGGGTACCCGTGTTGTTTCTGCACGTGACGATGCCGCTTCCATGGCCATCGGTGCACGTCTGAACGCAACAACCGAATCCCTCAAGACCGCAACGGTTAACGTCAACCAGGCCAACTCGATGCTCCAGATCGCCGATGGCGGCATGGCAACCATCGATAACATCCTGGTCCGGATGAAGACACTCGCCGTTCAGGCATCCTCGGGCAACCTGTCCGACACCGAACGCGGATTCCTGAATGACGAATTCGTTCAGCTGCGTGAAGAAATCGACCGCATTGCTTCATCGACCAACTTCAACGGCATTCAGCTGTTGGGTGACGGTGGCGACGTCGCGATCAACTTCGACGATCTCGCAACCGGTGGCAGTGGCGCGGCCCTGACCCCGGTCAACGGCTTCGACAACTTTGCCATCACCGATAACAACTACTGGGCGACCGATACCGATAGCGACATCACCGATAACAACTTTGAAGTTGATATCGATTACGCCGCCGGTGGTCAGGTCATCATGACGGTGAACGCCACTGTTGACGGCGACAACCGTTCGCAGTCAATCGACGTAACGGACTATGCTTCGGGCGGCACCACCGCAATTGGGGCTGGTGAAAATGCGACCCTGAACTTCGATGAACTAGGTCTGAGCTTCACGGTGAACACCAACTTCTCGGCATCTGTATCGTCGATTGCCGCAGACAACACTGGTGCGTCGAACTTTGGCTCTGACACCACCTTCAATGGCGTTGCCGGTAACGACTCTTCGGCGAACGTGATCAACATGGCTGCTGACAACGGTCAAGCTCTTCAGCAGACTGTTGACTTCCAAGTCGGGGCAGGAAATACCGCAAATGATCGAATGTCGATTGAATTTTCGTCAGTAGACTCCGATACCTTGGGTGCCGGTGCCCTTGGCACAGAAGTTTCTATCGCTGACCTTGGGGCAAACGCGATTGATACGGCTGCCGGTGCACAGGAGGCTGTAGAAGTTGTAGGTCGCGCAATTGACGACCTGCAGCGTGCCCGTGCCAATATCGGCACCTATCAAAACCGCTTGGACTTCGCCGGACAAAACTTGGCGACCACGCAGGAAAACACAGAGTCTGCACGCTCGACCCTGCTTGATCTTGATGTTGCAGCCGAAATGACTGCCTTCACATCCAAGCAGATCCTGGTTCAGTCGGGTGTCGCAATGTTGGCACAGGCAAACCAGATGCCGCAAAACTTGCTGCGTCTGTTACAGTAACCTAACTCTCGTCCCCCGGCACTGATCGCCGGCAATCGTCTTTTTCAAGTTTCATCCTGCTGTTACAGGATGGCGGCTTTAAGGAGCTGAAAAATGGAAGTCGTAAAAAACTATAGTGCGTCGAGTGGCTCTGGGGGCATCCCCCATGCTGCTGCGAGCGTACCGGAAGTCGCACCAGCCAAAGCCAGTGCGGTTTCTTCACCGGTGGCAAAACCGGAAAACAAACCTTCTGCAGTTCCGCAGAAAATGCAGGATGCACTTGCAAGTATGGATCTGCCCGACCTTGCCGATGGCACGGCACGGGTTGAGCTGAACTTCAACCAGGACACCGGCCGCGTCGTGGCAAAAGTTACCGACCGCACCAGCGGTGAAGTCCTGCGCGAACTGCCGTCCAAGGAACTACAGCAACTGTTCTCGCAAATGCGCGAGTATCTCGGCAGCTTTGTCGACGAAGAAATTTAACACAGCGAGTGGGCGCACATAGGCACGGTTCTTGCAGCTCGGTTTGACAAAACATACCGCTAGCAGGCAAAATCAGCCGGGAGCACCCAAGGAGCTACAACAATGAGCAGTCTGAATTTAAATAATATCTATGTTGGCGATAACGGTCGCGTCCAGTTGTCTGGCGGCTCCTCCAACATCGATTTCGTCGACACTGTCGACAAGATGATTGCTGCCCGTCGTATTCCTGCTGACAATCTTGAAAAACGGATTGAAGCAAACGACGAGAAAATTGCTGCGCTGAAAGAGCTGCAGACGCTTGTTGGTACCCTTAAGGACTCCATGGCGAACCTCTATGGTGCGACCAGCTTTGACAACTCGCGAAATATCTTTGAAGCCAAACAGATTTTTGCTTCGTCGGATGGCACTGAAGCCGGCTCGTTGATGGGTGTTGTCGCCTCAAACGCCGCCGAGACCGGAAGCTACAAGTTCGAAATCAACCAGGTCGCAAGCAGACACAAGCTTTCGAGTAATACCCAGACTGTCGCGGCAAGCGCTGACGTCACAGGGCTCACGGGCACGGGAACATTTACGATAACCGGTGGCTCTGGCAGTTCGTCTGTCACCGTCGCAGCGGGTGATACGCTTCAGGACATCCGTGACAAGATCAACAACGTCAAGGATACGACCGGCATTCAGGCTTCGGTCGTTAAAGTGTCCGAAACCGAAAGTACACTGATCCTGACGTCGGTCGAGGAAGGCGAAGCCAATCGCATGTCGTTCAGTGACGACACCGGCAGTGTTTTGCAAAACCTCGGTGTTCTGACAGACGCGACGACAATCAATGCTGCTAACGTTATTGATGATGGTAACAATGCCAGCATTACGCTTGACGGCATCACTGTTACGCGCGGATCTAACGAATTCTCTGATCTTATTGATGGCCTGAGCATCAGCCTCTATGACGCTGAACCGGGCACCGAGATCACGATTGAAATTGAACAGGACCTTAATCAGGCGAAAACGGCAATCCTCAATTTTGTCGAAGCCTATAATGCTGTTCAGACATTCATCAATGAAAAGACTTTCGTTGATCCGACCACTGGCGAGTCCTCGGAAGATGCGGTGTTGCTCGGCAATACGTCTGTTAAAGGTATTGAATCTGCCCTGCAACAGATTGCGGGCTCCTTTGCGAACGGTGTAACCGATAGGCCCGACAAGGACGATTATTCGGTCCTGGCAGAAATTGGTCTGGATTTCGTTGCCTACGGCGCGAACGAAGACCCGATGCTCAGCAAAACCATCGATCTTGACGAGGCAGCCCTGAACGAGGCGTTGCTCAACGAACCGCAAGAAGTGATGGAACTGTTCCTGTTCCGCGGGAAGTCTGACAATTCTGATGTCACCATGACCGGTTTTGATGGCAAAACCAATGCTGCAACCTATGAGTTCAACATTGATGCATCCGGCGGTACGATCAACAGCGTCACCTACGATATCACCGTAAATGGCGTGACAACGACCGGCAAGAACGCCGTTGTATCGGGCAACAGCATCCGCACGGCCGATGGTTTGCGCCTGTTTTACGGTGGGGATGCAAATGCATCCGATACAGCGACTGTAACCACCAGCATCGGGATCGGTGCGCAATTCTACTTCGAACTGGATTCTATTCTGGACGAAGAAGACGGTAGTTTGACCCAGGCCATCTCCGATCTGGAAGTCCAGACCACTTCTTACGAAGAAAAAGTTGACCGTATTGACGAACGTCTTACTCGGCAGCGAGAAGTCCTTATGGATCAGTTCATTGCAATGGAATCGGCCCTTGCACGCATGAAGAACATTCAGAGTTCTCTCGACGAATTGATGGCCGCCGGAAAAGATAGTGGTTAACTTTTGTCTGCCATACATGCACACTGAACTCACGCTTAGCATACCAAGGAGTGTCGCATGAACGAACACGCCGCCCATACATACAAGCAACAACAGGTCAATACAGCCACACCGGCAAAGATGGTGTTCATGCTGTTTGAAAAGACCTTGTCGCGCTTGCAGGAGGCGCAACACGCGATTGAGCGGAATGACATTCAGGGCCGTTGCAATGCGAACTGCAGTGCACAGGAACTGATTGCCCATCTTTCGAACACTTTGGATATGGAACAGGGGGGCGAAATCGCCGCAAATCTGGAACGGCTCTATACCCACTGCATGCTCCGTCTGATGGATGTGGATCGGAAAAATGATCCCAACGCCGCAGCAGAAGTGATCAAGCTTCTGACACCACTTCGGGATTCATGGGCCGAGCTTTCTGAGAAAAGCGAAGGTGAACTGCGTCAGGCAGTTTTGACCGCGCAACAAGCACGCCCTGCGCTTACGAACGAAACGGCAACTGCAAGCGAAGAAACAGAACCACAGGCACCGGCGAAAACCGGCCTGTCAATTTCTGCCTGATCCCAAACACCAGGTATCTCGCACCGGATTAAAGACCTCCGAAAATTTCGGAGGTCTTTTTTGTTTTTGGCCTGCTTTTGACCGGGCCGCTAAATCACAGGTTCATTTTTGCCCGGCATCGGCCAAACCCCGCGGAAGGCAAAATCTGCCCTTTCTGCCAAGGCACAGCTAACCTGCTGAAACTATGTAGAAAACGTTAACAATCAAAACTGGCCCGCCACTTGCACATGTTCTGACACTGCTTCCATAAGGACCAAGGTCATGAACAGCTCTGCGATTACAAACAGCGTGATGCCAACTGTCTCCATTCCCGGCACAAACCCTAGCGAACGCAAGGGATCGGGCTTTGGGGATGTCATGGCATCAATCACAGACAACTGGTCTGAGCAAAGTCATCAGGTCAAATACGACGCGGCAAAATCTGCCCAGAAGAATTTCGATGATCGGCGCTCAGATATGGATGCCGAAAGATCCGCACGCGACGAACGCAGCATCAATGAGGCGCGTTCCGAAGATCGCCGCGAAGAAGACCCTGTCCGCGCATCACATGATGACTACGAAGATCATGATGATCATGCCAAAATCGATGACCCAAAATCCGATGAACCGCGCGACGTGGAAGCCAACTCGGAAGATGATCGCGCTGGCGAGGACATGAAAACTGCCGATGGTGGTGATCGTTCAAACGATAACGAAGCTGCACCCCAGGACGTGGAAAACACTGCTTCCGCAACCGACGAAACCACATCAGCAGAATCAGATGATACCAAGTCAGACGGCGACAGCCCCCTGACGGCCGACGCTCGCGTGGTCGACCCCAACCAGCCGACACAAGCCGTTCCGCTTCCCGGATCCCCCGAAGCCATTGAACTGGCCAAGGCAGAAGCCGCCAAAATGAAGGCTGCTGGTGCTAATGGTGCAGCAAATGCTCAGAATGCAGCCCTGGCAAATGGTCAGGCAGCAACCGGTGCCGCCAATGGTAACGCCACTGCGGATAGCACGACAGACGGCTTGATGAATTCAACTGCCCTGTCGCAGCCTGCTGCAGCGTCCTCTGCCAAGATGGCTCTGAATGGTGCGGATGCGGGGACTGGTGATGAAATGTCCTCTGACAAATTCCTTTCGCGGGTTGTCGATTCAATGACCGGTGACGGCAAAGGTAGAACCGATGCCACCGGCACCACGAACGCAGCAACCACCGGCCAGACCAATAACAGCACCCAGCAGGCTTCCGCAGCCAACCCGGCACAAACTGCCCAGGCAGCGCAGCAGGCAATGGCAGCAGCAGCCGGACCGAACGCACAAAACAACCCGACCGCCGCGCAGAATGTGTCAACCAACAGTGCGGTTACCGCAACTGGCGGCACTGAGGCCACAGCAACAGCCAACGGCCAACCGGGAAGCACCAACACCCTGCATCAGACCAACACGGGTGGTCAGACCGCGCACACCGCACGTCAGGCCCCGTCGCAACAGGTTCAGCAGCAAGTCGCTGTTTCGATCCGCAATGCAGCCAGCGAAGGCGTTGACAAGATTTCTGTTCAGCTTCGACCGGAACATCTTGGACGCGTCGATGTCAAAATGGAAATCGGTCAGGATGGCCGAATTCAGGGTGTCATTCAGGCTGACACACGCGAAACACTCGACATGTTGCGTCAGGACTCACGAGCCTTGCAGCAAGCGCTGAAAGACGCCGGTCTGAATGCAGACAGTCAAAGCTTCACCTTCGAACACAGGAATGAAGGTGGCCAGAGTCAGGAAGGCAACGGCCAATCCCGCATGACCGCCGATCAGGGCAGCAGCCCGGATGAAGGTGACGTCATGAGTGGAACCGAACTCGCCGAACATGTCGCCATTGGCTACGGGATTAATCCCAACGGCCTTGTCGATATCCGGATATAGAAAAGGTAGAGGGCACATCCTATGACCGTTTCATCCCTGACAAACGTTGGCCTCTCTCAGACCAACACCAATGCCGGTTCAAGCAGCTCTGCCAGTCAGCTAGCGCAAAACTTCGATACGTTTCTGACCCTGCTGACCACGCAGCTCAAGAATCAGGATCCGACCTCGCCGATGGAAAGTGACAAATTCACCGACCAGTTGAGCCAGTTCGCCCAGGTTGAGCAAGGCATTCAGAGTAACAAGAACCTCGAAGACCTGCTCGCAATGCAGGGGCAGCAGCGTCAGCTCTCTGCGCTGTCTTATGTCGGTGCGCAGATCGAGGCAGTTGGTGACACCAACTGGCGCGACGAAGGCGAAGAGCTCACCTACAAATACAATGTCGCGCCGGAAGTTCCCCGTATGAAACTGCAAATTCAGGATCAGAGCGGCAAAACGATCTACTCCGAAGAACTCACCGATGTTTCTGGCCTCCAGACCTTTACCTGGGATGGCAAAAACAACAACGGTGTTGAACAGGACGCAGGTGCCTACACGCTGGTTGTTCAACCGATCGCCGCAAACGGTGACACCTTCAAGGATGACAAGGGCAGACCCGCCTCTGTCGCGATTGGGATCATCGGTACTGTCGACAGTGTCGATATCGACGATACAGACATCTATCTCCGTCTTGGCGATGTCTCTGTGCCGTTCTCGACGCTCACCAACGTCAAGTTGGGCGCGAACAGCACCGATACTGGCACTGACAATACCGATAATACTGATAATACCGGGGATAACTCCGGATCTGAACAGCAGGAAGAAGCCGCCTAGGGCATTCATCCGGATTTGATCAACACCCTGTGAAACAGGAGAAGAAAAATGAGCCTTTTTGGTGCAATGATTTCCGGTGTTTCCGGCCTGAATGCCCAGTCTCAGAACCTGGGCGTCATCTCGGACAACATCTCGAACCTAAACACGATCGGTTACAAGGGAACCATCGGTCGTTTCTCGACCCTTGTAACTGAATCTGCCACAGATACCCGCTACACGCCTGGTGGCGTTCGGTTCCATCCGACCGCACTGATTAGCAAGCAGGGTCTTTTGCAGGCCACCTCGTCAACCACGGCAGCAGCCATTTCTGGCGATGGCTTCTTCATCGTTCGCGGTACTGCATCGCCGGGTACCAATGACGAACTGTTCTTCACTCGTGCTGGCGACTTCAAGCCGGATGATGACGGCTATCTGCGCAACACCGCAGGCTACTATGTTCAGGGTTGGGCGACTGACCGTGAAGGTGGCCTTCTTGATGCGAACGGTAACGCAACTACTTCAAACAGTTCGGCTGTCACCGATCTTCAGGTCCTTGATATCAACTCGATCCTGACGGCAGCTGCATCGACCACCAACATCGAATTCGGTGCCAACCTGAACTCGGACGAAACGGCTGTTACCGGTGGCACGGCAACCTCGACCACCACGGGCCTCGATTATGATACGACCGATCTGACGACGCTTGCCGGCATCAACAACGGCGACCAGTTCAGCATCACACACAACGGCACAACGACGACCATCACCATCAATACGGGTGATACGCTCGAAGATCTGGCAACTGCCATCAGTGCGGTGACTGGTATCAATGCCAGCACCACCACAACTGGCACGAACGACACATTGACACTCACAGCTGCTTTTGCAGATCAAGGAGTGACCTTTGCCAACGTCACCGGCACACCATTTAGTGCAACGGGCATTACGGTTCCTGGTGTTCCAGGCACCCTCGCGCCGACCTATACCGCAGGTAACCTTGCAACCGGAACAGTTGCCGAAGACAACTCGATGCCGGTTACCATCTACGACTCCCTTGGTTCGGCACACACTGTGAACCTTCAAGTTGTCAAACTGGGTCAGAACCGTTGGGGCTTCGAACTTATCGGTAACACCACCTCCGGTGAACTTGATACCACTGACCATCCGAACGGTTTGATCCAGGCTGGCACGATCACATTCGACGGTTCTGGTAACCTTCAGAGCTTTACGGGTGTTCAGGCGACCATCGGTGCCACAACCGTCGGTGTAAACGGCAGTCTGGTCGACACTGATATCTCGGCTGAATGGACCAATGGTTCCGACACCAGCGAATTCACCCTTGATTTCGGTACCATCGGCCTTGGCAACGGCATTACCCAGTTCGCCGCCGGTTCGGATGCGAACGGTAACCTTGTCGAATACACCACCCACTTCATCAACCAGAACGGTGCGCAGGCGGGGACCATGGTGAACTATGCCTTCACCGAGGAAGGCTTCCTGCAGGTGGAATTCGCAAACGGTGTGAAACGCCCGGTCTATAAGCTGGCAATCGCAACGTTCGAGGCCCCTGATGAAATGGAAAACCACACTGGTAACGTTTATCGCCAGACACGTGAGTCGGGTGATTACCTGCTGCGTGAACCAGGTCTGAACGGTGCCGGTAACGTTGTGGCATCGGCACTGGAAGGGTCCAACGTCGATCTTGGTGAGGAATTCACCAACATGATCGTTACCCAGCGCGCCTACTCCGCGAACACCAAGACGATCACCACGACCGATGAAATGCTCGACGAGCTGATCCGTATCAAACGGTAATTGACATCTGTTTCAGGGCGTTAGCCCGCCCTGAAACATATTGCACCAATAGAGACTCGCCCGGCACAATTGCCGGGCTTCTTTTTGCCCGATTGACTCACTACATTAAGGACAGAACAATTCGGTCATTAAATATCCAAGCGATTCAAATCACTGATAAATTTGAATCCGATGACTGGGCAAAAATTGCCGGTTGTTAACCTGTTCTTCAGCATGGAGAACTATTCGTTGTTAATGCTGGTCGTATTCCGCACGGATCGATCCGCATGGGGACAGTGGTAAATTTTCGTTTCGGAGCAGTCGAACGTGGGCGGCTTGTTACAAACACTCAAGGGTCTGGGACCAACGCGGCTGATGGCTATCAGTGGCGTGGGCGTGTTGTTGCTTGTCTTCTTTGCATTCCTGATCATGCGTGTTTCAGCCCCGAACATGGAACTGCTCTATCGCGATCTGGATCCGGCAGACGCCAGCCAGATCGTAAATCGCCTCGAAGACCAGCAGGTTCAGTACCAGTTGCTGAACAACGGTACCGAAATTCTTGTGCCGGCCGATCAGGTCAACCGCATGCGTCTGACCATGGCCGAAAGCGGCCTGCCGACCGGCGGCTCTGTCGGGTACGAAGTATTTGACAATTCCGACGGCTTTGGCGCCACCAGTTTCGAACAGAACATCAACCATGTTCGTGCCCTTGAAGGCGAGCTGGCCCGCACGATCGCATCCATTCAGGCGATCCAGCAGGCACGTGTTCATCTGGTTCTGCCAAAACGTCAGATGTTCTCACGTGAAACCCAGGAAGCCAGTGCCTCTATCGCGGTCAAGATGGCCGGTGGCGAACTGAAACCCGAACAGGTTGTTGCCATCCAGCATCTTGTGGCTGCTGCGGTGCCCCAGCTTGATCCAGGCAAGGTATCGATCATTGATGAACGCGGCCGGTTGCTTGCGCGTGGTGATGGCGAACAACAGTCGTCGACATTCCTGACCCAGACCGCCGATGAAATGCGCATTCGCACCGAAAGCCGCCTGCGCAATACCATCGAAGATCTTCTGTCGCGCTCCCTTGGTTACGGCGAAGTCCGCGCCGAAGTCTCGGTCGAAATGGACTTCAACAAGATCACGACCGCCAATGAGCGGTTTAATCCGGACGAGCGCGTCATTCGTTCCAGCCAGACGATTGAAGAAAACGCGACCAATTCCGAGACCGAGGGCACAGATCCGGTAACACTGCAGAACAATCTGCCGGATGCCAATTTTGATGCCGCCAACGGTGCAGGAACCCAAAGTCAGGAAAGCCGCACCGAAGAAACGGTCAATTACGAGATTTCCAAAACAACCACCACACAGATCAAGGAAATCGGCGAGATTTCACGTGTGACGGTAGCCGTCCTTGTTGATGGCACCTATACCACTGATGAAAATGGCGAGCGCCTGTATCAGGAACGCTCCCCGGAAGACCTTGAAAAGATCGCAGCACTCGTGCGCAGTGCCATCGGCTATGACCCGCAGCGCAGCGATCAGGTCGAAGTCATCAACATGCAGTTCGCTGATACTGCCGACCTGTTCCCGGATGAAGAGATCGAGACCTTCCTTGGCCTCGACAAGGCTGAGATCTTCCGCATCGCCGAGATGCTGGTGCTGGCGATTGTTGCCATCCTCGTCATCCTGCTGGTGGTACGCCCGCTTCTGACCCGTGCGTTCGAAACTCTGCCGAGTGCGGCGGATATGGCACAGCGTCAGCTTCTCGCCGATGATATGACCGCCGATGGCACGCCGGCCCTTGAAGGTCCGGCACCCGTTCCGATGGCACCTGGCATGGATGACGGCGAAGAACTGATCAACCTGTCGCAGGTTGAAGGTCGCGTGAAAGCATCCTCGGTCAAGAAGATTGGCGAGATCGTGGAGAAACACCCGGAAGAAGCTCTCTCGATCATTCGCAACTGGCTGTATCAGGAGAGCTAATTCTCCTGACAGTTATCGGCTCACTGGCAGCCGCAGGGCTGCCTTCCTTTTGTTGCTCAAGGCGTTTTAGCAGTTCGATATGACGGCCATTGAAAAGTTCACATTCTCACTCAGCTTCGACGATGCCGACAACGTAATCCGTTCGGCAGGCAAAGAGGATGAGCACTACGAACTGGGCACGAAAAAGAAGAAAAAGAAAGAAGAGGAAGCCCCGCCGCCCCCGCCGCCTGTCTATACAGAGGAACAGGGTGCACAAATGGTCGCCGATGCCGAAAAGCGCGGCCACGAACAGGGTTTTGCCGAAGGTCACAAACAGGGCTTTGACGAAGCCCATCAGCAAATCATGGCGTCGCTTGAAAAGGCGGTTGGCGATGTGGAATCCGAAATCGCCGAAAAGCTCGCCCAGATTGACGAGCAGCAGAAGCGCGCCAACGCCAAAATCAACGAAGACGCTATTCATGTTGCTCTTGGTGTCATTCGCAAGCTGGCCCCGGCCTGGTCGAAACAATACCAGATGACCGAAATCGAAGACATCGTGCGCCAATGTCTTGCCAACCTGTTTGAAGCCCCGAAAGTCATGATCAAGGTCAATCCCGACCTTGAAACAGAAGTCGGTGCAGCAGCCCAGCGCATTGCAGACTCTCGTGGCTTTTCCGGCAAGGTTGTTGTGGTTGGCGAACCCGACGTCGCAATGGGTGATTGTCAGGTATCCTGGGGCGATGGCACGGCGGTTCGCGACAGTACCCGGATATGGTCGGAAATCAACGCCATCATCGACAATGCTCTGACCCTGCATGCCAACGACCATGATCTGCCCGAAAGCGATATGGGCGATCCCGAAATTCAGGAAAGCCGCCTCGCCCCCGAGGCGAAAGCCCCGGCACAGCCTTCTGCACCGGTTCAGCCAAGCGGACCGGCACCGGATCAGGTCGAAACCGTAAATCAGATCACACCCGAGATGCCATCCTCCGCAGAACCTGCTGAGCCCGGCTCTGATACGCAAGAAGGCGATGGCACCGCGGCGCGGAATATGCAAACATTGCAAGAAGATACGAAGGCTGAATCGGCAACCACCGATGGCGCGATACACGGACCGGAAACGGACACGACACCGCCGCCACAGCCGACACCGGAACCAGACATTACAGATCAGGCGGAAAACAAGCCTGAACCACAAAAAGACCAGACAACGGCGACAGCGCAAGGCCCTGCACAGCCTGGTAATTCCGGCCCGGAAACCGAACAGACGGCTGCGCAGGAAGACCCGACGACCACAGCCGATAAAACGGCTGCTGTGAAGCAACCGACCAAAGACGCAGGAGACGAAAATGGCTGATGATGACGATCTGGAACTCTCGGAGCTCGACGACGATAACATCGAACTCGAGGGCGAAGGGACCGAACTTCTTGCTGCGGCCGAAGCCGGCAGCGAGCAGATGAAGACTTCCAAGGATCTCGAAGCCGTGTACGATATTCCCGTTCAGGTTTCGGCAGTTCTTGGCAAAGCAACCATGCAAGTCAGCCAATTGCTGAAACTTGATCGTGGTGCAGTGGTAGAGCTTGACCGTAAAGTTGGTGAAGCTATTGATATCTATGTGAACAACCGTCTCGTCGCGCGCGGCGAGGTGGTGGTCGTGGAAGACCGGCTTGGTGTGACCATGACGGAAATCATCAAATCCGAGAAAAGCTAACGTAAGAGAGGATATCCGACTATGGCCGAAGGGGGGACTAAAACGTCGTTTGACATTGCGACAGTCGGGGGACTGGCCATTGGCTTTGCGTTGGTGATTGCTGCAATCATCTTTGGTGGATCGCCGGGTGCGTTTATCGATATCCCCTCTGTCCTGATTGTTATCGGCGGTACAGCAGCCATCACGGCTGTCAGCTTTGCGCTGGGCGAGTTTCTCGGCTCTGGCAAAGTGCTAATGCGCACGATTTTCCACAAATCGCGCAATCCGGCGGATGCGGCACTTCAAATTCTTCAGCTTGCCGAAATCGCCCGCAAAGGCGGTGTTCTGTCCCTTCAGGGGCATCTTGATAGCCTGCAAAGCGAAGAATATCTCTGGAAAGGCTTGTCGCTTGTCGTTGACGGCACCCCGCCCGAGGAAGTCGAAGCCATCATGCGCAAGGACATGAATGCCACCATCGGCCGCCACCAGAAAGGTGCGAACATCATGAAAAAGGCCGGTGATGTGGCACCGGCAATGGGCCTGATCGGGACGCTGATCGGTCTGGTGCAGATGCTGGGCAACCTTGATGATCCGTCATCGATTGGTCCGTCGATGGCTGTTGCGCTTTTGACGACCTTCTATGGCGCGGTTCTGGCCAACATGGTGTTCATGCCGCTTGCCGGGAAGCTTGAACGCAACTCCAGCGACGAGGAACTCTTGAATTCGGTCTATATGGTTGGTGCTGTTTCCATCGGTCGACAGGAAAACCCCCGTCGTCTGGAAATGCTGATCAACTCGATCCTGCCGCCGTCAAAACGCGTCAGCTACTTCGATTGATCGTGAATGTGAATATGGTGGTTCTGGCGCATCAACGCTCTTGTGATGCGCCGGGTCCCCGAAACTGATCGGAAAGAGATGATACGATGCAGGTACTGATCGTTGGTGGACTGGGCGGACAGATAGGCGCAGCCAGCAAGATCGCAATGGCGCGCGGCGCATCGGTCCAGTTGGCCGAAAGTGTCACGACTGCGCTTAACATCCTGCGGGCGGGCAACCGGATTGATCTGGTTATGGCGGATATCACCCTTGATGTCGCCGCCCTGATTGAGGGCATGGTTGCTGAGCGCATCACGACCCCGGTGGTCGCGTGTGGCATCGGCAATGACGTCAATGGTGCGGTCAATGCGATTAAGGCAGGTGCCCAGGAATTCATCCCCCTGCCCCCAGAAGCCGATCTGATTGCCGCAATTTTCGAAGCCGTCACCGAAGAAAGCCACGCGCTGATTCATCGCGATGCGCGCATGGCCGAGACACTCCGACTGGCAAGTCAGGTGGCCAACAGTTCGGCATCCATCCTGATCACCGGCGAAAGCGGCACCGGTAAGGAAATCATTTCGCGCTATGTGCACCGCAAGTCCAACCGTTCGGACAAGCCGTTCGTTGCGGTCAACTGTGCAGCCATCCCCGACAACCTTCTGGAATCCGAACTGTTTGGCCATGAAAAGGGTGCCTTTACCGGTGCCCAGGCAAGACGTATCGGCAAGTTCGAAGAAGCCAATGGCGGTACCCTTTTGCTTGATGAAATCAGTGAAATGGATGTGCGCCTTCAGGCCAAGCTTCTGCGTGCCATTCAGGAAAAGGAAATTGACCGGCTTGGCGGCAAAAGCCCGGTCAAGGTCGATGTCCGAATTCTTGCGACCTCGAACCGCAATCTTGAGGCCGAAGTCAACGCCGGCAACTTCCGCGAGGATTTGTATTTCCGCCTGAACGTCGTCAATCTCGACATCCCGTCACTGCGCGAACGTCCCGATGACATCCCGGTTCTGGCCGAGTTCTTTGTCAAAAAATACTCTGATGCCAATGACGTTCCGGTCCGCCCGATCAGCCCGCTTGCGATCCAGCGCCTGCTGTCTCACCATTGGCGGGGCAATGTCCGCGAACTTGAAAATACCATGCACCGTGCGGTTCTGATCGCCGGTCCCGATGAAATCGGGCCAGAAGCCATCATGCTGTCTGGCGAAAGCAGCGCACCCGCCCCGGCAGCCGCAGCCCCAGTATCGCAGGCCCCTGCACCATCTGCGTCTGCACCGGCCCCGTCTACGACAGCACGCGCCAGCTCGGCCTATGCCAGTGCAAATGCCGCCTATGGCGCGGCATCATCGGCCTATCAACCCAGCGCACCGGCTCCTGCACCATCTACCCCATCCGCACCGGCGCATGAGGCCCCTTCTGGGGATGATGACGCAGACAGCGGCGATGACGGCGCGTCCGATGACAGTACTGCTGGAAACGGTTCTGTGACCTCGGCACTTGTCGGGCGTACTGTTGCTGATGTCGAACGTGATCTGATCATTGATACGCTCAAGCATTGCTTTGGCAACCGCACCCATGCGGCCAACATTCTGGGCATTTCCATTCGGACCCTGCGCAACAAACTGCGCCAGTATACCGACGAAGGACTTGCTGTCCCGGCCCCGGGCGACGGTCACGACTGAACATGAAATTTCGGCGCGCTGTCCCCATCTTCAAGGCAGGTAAAGGCGCAACGAACATCGAGCAAGCAACAGGATAACAAGCAAAGACAATGGCCGAAGGTCAAGACATCACACCGACTGGTTCCGGCGGCTCTGACGGCCCCGGCGGCGGTGCGCCGGGCGGGTTAAATCTCGGCGCCATTCAGTCGCGTGTCGCTTCGGCCATGAAACGTGGCGATATCGCCATGGCGCTCGGCTTTATCATGATCCTTGTGGTCATGATGTTCCCGATGCCGCCCTGGCTGCTTGATTTCATGCTGGCGCTTTCGATCAGCTTCTCTGTGCTGATCCTGATGACATCGCTGTTCATCCAGAAGCCGCTTGAATTCAACTCTTTCCCGACAATCCTGCTGGTGGCGACGTCGCTCAGACTTGCGCTGAACATTGCGACAACCCGACTGATCCTTGGCTATGGTCACGAAGGTACTCATGCCGCCGGTGCCGTGATCGAGGCCTTTGGCAGCTTCCTGATTTCGGGCAATTTCGTCATCGGGATTATCGTCTTTGCCATCCTTGTCATCATCAACTTTGTCGTCATCACCAAGGGTTCCGGCCGTATTGCCGAGGTCGCGGCACGCTTTACCCTTGATGCGATGCCCGGCAAACAGATGGCGATTGACGCCGACCTGTCATCAGGTCTGATCAATGAAGAACAGGCAAAGGCCCGCCGTAAGGAACTGGAAGATGAAAGTTCCTTCTTCGGGTCGATGGATGGTGCATCGAAGTTTGTCCGTGGCGACGCGGTTGCCGGTATTCTGATTACGTTTATCAACGTGATCGGCGGCATCATCATCGGCACCGCCCAGATGGGCCTTTCCCTTGCCGAGGCCACCGAGACTTACACGATCCTGACCGTCGGCGATGGTCTGGTGTCCCAGATCCCGGCCCTGATCGTTTCGACCGCAGCAGGCCTTCTGGTCACCAAGGGTGGTCTTGATGGCGCAACCGAAAAGGCCGTTTTCGGGCAGGTCAGTAATTATCCGGCGGCCCTTGGCGTTGCTGCCGCCCTGATGGCGGGCATGTCCCTTCTGCCGGGCATTCCGATGATCTGGTTCCTTGGATTGGCGATCGGGTTGGGGTATCTCGCGTACTACATGGGCAAGCGCCAGAAAGAAGCCGTCGTTCAGGAACAGATGAAAGAAACCCAGGCCGCGGCCGATGCCGCTGGCCCACCGCCAGAAGAACCCATCGCCAATGCGTTGCGCATGGACTATGTGCGTCTTGAACTTGGCTATGGCTTGCTGTCGCTGATCAGTACCGAACGTGGCCAGAAACTGACCGATCAGATCAAGGCACTGCGTCGCCAGCTTGCCGGTGACATGGGCTTTGTCATGCCGTCGGTGCGCATTCAGGACAACATGCAACTGCCCGCCAACACCTATGTGCTCCGCGTCAAGGAGATCGAGGCAGGCCGTGGTGATCTGCGCCCGAACATGTTGCTGGTGATGGATCCGCGCGGCGAGGAAATTACCCTGTCGGGCGAAAAGACGATGGAGCCAACCTTCAACCTGCCGGCCATGTGGATCGAACAGGGCATGAAGGAAGAGGCAATGTTCCGTGGCTATACGGTGGTTGATCCGCAAACCGTGATCACGACGCACATCACCGAAGTGATCAAGGATCACATGCCCGAACTGCTGTCTTATGCCGAAACGCAAAAGCTGCTTGATGAACTTGATGAAGATCAGAAAAAACTGGTCGAGGACATCGTTCCCGGTCAGGTTTCCGTCGGCGGTGTTCAGCGCGTATTGCAGAACCTTTTGACCGAACGCGTTTCCATCCGCGACCTGCCGACCATCCTTGAAGGCATTGCCGAATCAACTGCCTTTACCCGCAACCCGACCTTCATGACCGAACATGTCCGGTCACGACTGGCGCGTCAGTTGTCGGATGTGAATACCAATCAGGACGGCGTCATTCCGCTGGTCACCATGTCGCCGCAGTGGGAACAGATCTTTGCCGAAAGCCTTGTTGGTCAGGGCGAGGAAAAGCAGCTTTCCATTCCGCCAAGCCAGCTTCAGGAATTCATCAACAAGGTCAGAACCACGTTCGAGCGCCTTGGCATGATGGGCGAAAGCCCGGTCCTTCTGACCAGCCCGGGCATCCGGCCATATGTTCGATCCATCGTTGAGCGTTTCCGCCCGAGCACCGTGGTGATGTCGCAAAACGAAATCCACCCCAAGGCACAGCTGAAAACGCTGGGGCAGGTCTGATGCGCATGATCAACCAAACCGCCCTGCTTGCGGACATGACAAACCGGGGGGAACTGAATGCGTCTTAAGACCTTCACCGCCCCCACCATGACCGAGGCGATGGGGCTCGTTAAAGAGCACATGGGCACTGATGCCATCATCGTATCCACACAGGATATCCCCGGCAGTGGCGTGCGCCTGACGGCCGCCCTTGATCGTGATCCCGACTATGGCGATGACGACGGTCCGGCCCCTGCCCTTCAGGAACAGCTTGATGCGGTTGAAGCCGCCCTGACGCGGCATAATTTGCCGGAACGGCTTCGTATTCGCCTGTGCGATCTGATGGGGCGCGAAACGGCTGCTGCATCCGAGCAACAATTGCTGGCCGGTGCGCTTGATGAAATCTTTGATTTCTCGCCCCTGCCGGAAAAGAATACGCCGCGCGCGCTGGCCTTCGTTGGCCCGCCCGGATCAGGTAAAACACTGGCGGTTGCCAAAACCGCGGCACGTGCAGTGATGAAAAAACGCAAAGTTGCTGTTCTTTCAACCGATTACAAACGTGCCGGTGGCATGGCACAGCTTGAGGCCTTTACGCGAATTCTCAAGATTGATCTGCTTGCGGCGAAATCACCGGACGATCTCAAGGCGCGCTTTGGCGAAATCCGCGAAGCCGATGTCATCCTGATCGATACGGCAAGCTGCAACCCCTATCTTGAAACCGAAATTGGCACGCTTCGTGAATTCATGAAAGCGGTGCCGAGTGAACCGGTGCTGGTGAACCCTGCGGGGATTGATGCCTACGAGGCGGCTGACATTGCCAATGCCTTTGCCGATGGTGGCGCAACACGTGTCGTGATCTCGCGACTTGATGTTGCCGCCCGACTTGGCGGTGCGCTATATGGAGCCGATTCAGGAAATCTTTCCCTTTGTAATGTCAGTATGACAGCCCAGGTTGCGGACGGCCTCACCGCCCTTAGTCCCCTTGCCTTGGCAAAACTTCTGATACCGTCCCATCGCGCTGATACCGCGAAACCGAGCTTCTCCGAGGTCGTGAAATGACTACCAAGTCTGATGCATCACCCAAATCTGCCCCGCGGGCCAAAGGCCGCAATGTCCTTGCAGTTGCATCTGGCAAAGGCGGCGTTGGCAAGACCTGGTTTTCCATTACCCTGACCCATGCGATGGTTCTCGAAGGCCACAAGACCCTTTTGTTTGACGGTGACCTTGGCCTCGCCAACATCGACATTCAGCTTGGCCTGATGCCGAAATATGATCTGGGCGGCGTGATTGCCGGGCGGATCAGCCTGAAAGATGCAGTCACCCACTTCCCCGATGGTGATTTTGATATCATTGCCGGGCGCAGCGGATCGGGCAGCCTTGCCAACCTGCCGGCCACCCGGCTTCAGGCGCTGTCGGACGAATTGCTCCAGACCGGCAAGGAATATGATAAGGTATTGATCGATCTTGGTGCCGGTGTTGATCAGGGCGTGCGTCAGATGACCGGCCTTGCCAATACGGTGATTGTGATTACCAACGGCGACCCGACCTCTTTGACCGACGCCTATGCCTTTATCAAGATCACCCATATGGCCCGCCCGAAAACCGATATCCGGGTGGTGGTCAATATGGCCAAGGACAAGAAAGAAGGTCAGGCGATCTATAACAAGCTTCTCAAGGCGTGCGAGGGCTTCTTGAAGATTTCGCCGCCTTTGCTTGGCGTTATTCGTGCGGATTCCAAGGTATCGGAATGCATTCGCAACCAGACGCCACTTTTGACCCGTCATCCGAACTGCGATGCCGCCCAGGATATAGAGGCAATCGCCCAAACCCTTCTTGAGGAGTAGGTTGTCATGACGCTCCCGCCACAAGCAATATCGCCCGGCCCTGCCGTCGGTGGACATGCTTCGGCGGGTGGTACTGCCGGGCAGGCCAATCAGGGTTCGGTTCCGGCACAAATCAATGCAACCGTCACAACCGCCACCCCGCAACAGGTCGCTGCCGCACTGGCAAAGCTCCCGGTCGAAACGTTGTTGCAGGCATCGGTTCAATCACAATCGGGCAATCAACTGACCCTTGCCACCGCCCTTGGTTCGGTCACGGTCAGGATCCCCACCCCGCTTCCAAGCAATCTCGGCGATCTTCTGTGGGCCCGCATTCCGACAACCAATCCCGGCACCGGCCAATCCGCAACGGGCGGCACCCCTGCCGATGGCATGCGCCTGCAACTTTTGCCGCAAACCCTTTCACCGGGGGGATCCGGGGTGACCGGTGCCCTTGCCAACGGAAGTATCGCTGGCAGCAGCCTGACACCCGGCCAGACATTTGGCGCGGTGACGACATCCATCCTGACCATGCCCAATGGCACCCAGTTGCCCGCCGGAAGCCAGACACAGGTCATATTCCTGGGTCAGGGCACGGTAACCGCACAGCAGGCCGCCAATGCCATGGCATCCGCGGCCCAAGCCGGTTCTGCTGGTTCGGCGGGTATGGCAGGTGGCGCCGGCACGGGTGGTATGGCTGCCGGAATGGGACCAACCATTGCCGCACAAACAGCCGCTGGGCAGGCCCCAGCTGGTACCTTGATGCTGACCGGGACAGTCTTGCCCCCTGACAGTGCTGAGGCCCGCCTGCTGCCGCAGGGTTTCACAGCCCTTCGCACCTCTGCCGGGATTGTCGGCATCAAATTGCCGGTTCCCGCGCCCACGGGCGCAACCCTGTCATTTAACGTTGATCCATCGGGCGGTGCCAAGGTATCGACATCCGCCCCGATGACCGAGGCACAATTGATCGCGCGCGGTCAGGCCGCCGCCCTTACCCATGACTGGGACAGTCTGCACAGGGCGGTTAGCGCCCTTCAGCAACATGATCCCGGTGCAGCACTCAGCATGCTAAACAACATTCCCCAAGCGGGCCCCAAACTGACCACCACCATGATGTTCTTCTTTGCCGCCATGACAGGCCAAGGCGGCAGTTTGCGTGGCTGGCTCGGCGATCGCGCCGCGACCAGCCTGGCCACACTATCCGATACAGACGGTGGCGGGCTTAAACGGCTTGAAGGTGATTTTGCCCAGCTGCGCGCGATGGCAACCGAAGAACGTCCGGATGGCTGGCGCGTGATGGCGATGCCGTTCAATATGGGCGACAAGATCGAACAGCTTCAATTGGGCTGGCGGCATGGTGATCGTGAAAATGATCCCGACAAACCCGATGATCAGGGCACGCGTTTCTTGCTGGATCTGTCTTTCAGTGTGGTAGGCCACACCCAGCTGGATGGCCTTGTGAAGGGCGAGGATAGCAAGTTTGATCTGATTGTCCGCACCGAAAACGCGCTACAATCCCATAACCGCGATGACATTCGCGGCATCTTCCGCGAGGCTCTTCAAATTGCCGGTTACACCGGCCATATCCTGTTTCAGGATGGGTCGCGTTTTGTCGAAATTGCCCCGGTTCCCGATGGCAAGGACCCGCATTCCCATCACGGGATCGAAGCATAAGCATCATCATTCTGAAATGAATGCTTTTCCTGCCTTGGGCGCGGACGTATCCTTGAATTTACCTCTTATGACAACGGTTGGAAGCCATGCTTGAGATTTATCAGCGCCGTAATCTGATCCAGACAGAGCCGAACCCGGGCACAAGGATTGATTATGTCGTTACCCTGCAAAGCAATCTGACCGGTGCCAAGGATGTCTTTCCAGCCCGCCTGACGCTGCGTTATGTGCCGGACCGCCTGATCCTTAAAACCAGCAATCTCGCGGAATATTATGCGGAGATCGCCAGTATCGAGTTTGAGAATTTCGAAGCCGCCGCCGTTCTGTTGATGGATGATTTCAACAACGAACTGGTGCCGCGCTGGATCAGCCTGCGCCTGGGCAAACAGACAGCTGATAACGATCAGGTCTTCCACCACGAAACCGCCCTTGAAGACCGTCAGCCCAAATGGGGCAACCCGCGCCTTTTGGATCGTCTGGAACGTTACTAGAGAGTAAGATAAACTTTGAACGAGATATACAAAGCAACTTGCCCTCATTGCAAAGCAGTACATCCGTGTCGGATTGAATGTGAGCATCCAGAAATTGGTGGCGATGAGATTTTAGCTTGGCGAACTGATTGGAGAACTCTCACATGTTTAGTCTGTGAGAGAGCTTTTGTGGAAACCTGCTATAGCCAAGAGGATGACTTCTACGTTGTCCCCCTACCCGACGGACAAGAAGACTACATCCACAACGAAACTAAAGATTATTTTCCCAAACCTCAAAAGTGGGAACCTCCTGAGTGGGTAAACGACCTGCTAGATACTGATAAACATATAGACTTACGAACAGTACTTCGCGAAGTGTACAACTGTTTAAATACGAATTCGCTTATTCTAGTAACTATCGGAATCCGGACCTGCTTTGATATAGCTTCTGACATTTTGGGAATTGATCAAAACCTAAGCTTTGCTCAAAAAATTAAAATTCTTGGTGAGAGTGGAGCTATCGCGGACGCGGCTGTCAAAGAAATAAATATTCTAGTACAAGCAGGAAATGCGGCAGCCCACCGGGGCTGGTCTCCCTCCGATAATCAAATACGCCTCTTACTCGAAATACTGGAACTTTTCTTAGTTAAGGCAGTAGTAAATATCGAGAATGATAATGACAGGGCTAAAGCGCTTGAAGAACTAGAAAATGCAATCCCTGCTAGAGGAAAAGCCTGAATTCAACGGAACGGGTTCCCGTGCACCCACTGGGTCAGGGAATAGCGAAGACCCGCCGTGGTCGGTGCAACGCGGTGCAAAACAAAGCTCGGAAAGAAGATCGCGGATCCCCGCGCCATCGGTGCATCGATAAAATGCCCGGCCGGGTTAAGCTGCAATTGTCCGCCTTCATACTGATCGGGTTCGGAAAGCTGGATCACCATGGTCAGTTTTCGACGGCGCGCAACGTCTGATGCGCCTACATCACTATGCCAGTCATAATGGCCGCGCAAATCCCCGGCATAGCAGGCAATCTGGGCATCCTCGGCAAACTCTGTCAGGGAAAAGTCAAAGACGTTGCGATTGACATCGGCAACCAGATCGACAATGCGCCGACAAACAACCGGTTCCTGTTCTTCGTTAAACCAGGTGATTTTGGATCGGCGAATATGGGTCGCTGCCTGCCCCTGTACGAGGCCACCCTCATCCATCTCGTGGGCAAATCCATTGATCAGGCGGTCACAGGTCGCCGGATCAAGCGCATCCGGGACAATTGCAAACATTTCTTCAGGGAACATTTACGACACTCTCCAGGCCGCACGGGCCTTTTGATTTAACGTCTGGGGCCCAAGATTATTCTTTGCGACAAGATGCTCTTAAGACCAATCATCGCGCGATACCAGAAAATTCAAAACATGTCATCGATCCATGTTCGTGTATCTAGCCACGCAGTTCAATCACCCGCCCACCGGCGGCTGCACCGTCTTCAGGGTCATGGGTTACCATCAGGGTCGGCAGACTGTTCTTGCGGCACAAATCAAATACAAAGGACCTGATCTGGGACCGAAGGCCACTATCGAGTTTTGAAAATGGCTCATCAAGCAACAAGGCACAAGGTTCTGACAACAGAACCCGCATCAGGGCCACCCGCGCGCGCTGCCCGCCTGATAGCGTTGCCGGATCACGATCATAGAACCCGTCCATCTCGGCGCTGCCAAGGGCTGCCTCAACCCGCGCACGCCGGGCCGCACGCCCCTTGATATGCGCGGGCAGGGCAAAGGCCAGATTGCCGCCCACCGAAAGATGGGGAAACAGCAAGTCATCCTGAAACAGAATGCCGACATGGCGGTCTTGTGGTGCCAGCCCATCAAGCACCCTGCCATCAAGAACCACCTGACCGGTCACCTCGAACGCATCGGGCAAGGTGCCACAGATATGCCCAAGCAAACTCGATTTCCCCGATCCGCTGGGCCCCATCAGGGTCACGATCTCGCCCGGCGCAATGGTCAGATCGACCGCAACCAGTTCGCGCCCGTCAAGGCACACCCGCACATCACGCAATTCCAGACCGTTTTTGGCTGCTTCAGGCATGTATCATCCTTATCATCCTTTGTTCTGCGCACCCATGCCGCGCCGGTGACGGAATAAAACCGCCGGGATCAGCAAGGCCAGGGCAAACCCGGCAAACGGTAAAACCATCTGAAACAGGCCATAAATCCCGATCATCCGACGATCCCCGCCCGATGCCAAGGCAACCGCCTCGGTCGTGACGGTGGCAAAGCGCCCTGCCCCGATCAGAAGTGTTGGCAAATATTGCCCGACCGTGACGGCAAGCCCGACGGCGGCGGCGGTTAAAACCGCACGGGTCAATAGCGGCAAACGCACCAGCCAAAACACCCGCGCGGGCGACGCGCCAAGACAAAGGGCCGTTTGCCCATAGCGCGGATCAAGGGCACGAAACGGTTCCGACAGGGACAGAAACACATAGGGCGCAACAAACACCAGATGCCCGAGAACGACCGAGACCAAGGTGCGTTCCAGCCCAAGCAGGCTAAAGAATACCTGCAAACCAAACATGAAACTGATTTGCGGCACCAGAAGCGGCAAGTAAATCAAAAACATCGCCCGCCGCCCGGCCGGCTTGCCGGTGCGCACTTCGTTCTCAAGACAGGCCAGAACCAGTGTTACGGCAATCACAACCGCCGGAATACCGATCAGAAGGGTGGTGGTCAGGCTATTGCCAATCGCATCAAGTTCCCGCGCCCAGAGACGCAATGAAAAGCCACGCGGCAAAAGATCGGGAAACGCCCAGAACCCGGCAACACTCCAGACCAGCAAGACCACAAGCCCAAGAACCACCGTCCCAGCCGCCACCAGTGCCATCACCGCCGACACCCCACGCACAGCGCCATCTTGCTTGAACCGGTTGCCATCAACAGCCCAACGCGCACCAATCACAGCAACAAGCCGCTCACCCGCGATCCAGATTGCCATGGCCGCGATCACGATCAGCAATTGCAGCACGGCTGCACTTGATGCCATGAACCGCAAGGCAAGATCGGGATCGGACAACCATCCCAGAATGCGTACCGCAAGCGGTGCCGGCGTTGTCGGGGCCAGAATGATGGCCACATCAACAACCGACGTCGAATAGGCCAGAACCGCCAGAACCGGCAAACGGATTTGCGGATAGATGCGTGGCAATGTTGCCTTGAACCATCCGGCAATCCTGCCATAGCCAAGACTTGCCGTGACCTGTGCCGTGCGAGCCGTATCCGCCTGTGGCAAGGCTGAAAGCGTCATCAGAAAAAGAAACGGGATTTCCTTGGCAACCAGTCCGGCAATCAGGGCGATGCCCCAAGGGTCATGGATGATCGCAACATCGGGGGGCCGATCCCATCCGGTAAATTGCGCCACCACCCGAACAAACCAGCCCGATGGCGCAATCAAAAATGCCAAACCAAACGCCGCTGTCGCATGCGGTACCGACAGGATCGGCGAGAGTATCCGTTGCAGGGCGTGAAATGTGCGTGTGCCCTGCCACGCGGCACAAAACAGCATGACAATCGCAACCGAGACAAAGGTTGCGATCAATCCATTAACCAATGAAAGCCGGATCGAGGCGCCCAAGCCCGGCTGCGCCACCAAAGCCTGCCACGGTTCAAGGCTGGGCGTCGTGCCCCCAAGGGCGGGTAATATCCCGAACGCAGGCAAGATCGTCCCGATCAGCCCGGCAGAAACCGGGCCAATCATCAGAACAATCGTCAGGATCGGGATAAATCGCAGCATGCGCGATTATTGCACAACGCCGTAACGCTTCTGCCATTCTGTTTCGACAAGCGACATCCAGCTTGGATGCGGTTCCGGCAAGACGGTGCCGCGCTCAGAGGGTGCAAGCGATGCGATGCCAAGATCAAGATTGGCAAACGCTTCCTGCATGTCTTGGGGAAGTTTATCCATCGCCAGAACCGTATCCGCGCCCCAATATTTCGGGTCCTGCTTGCGCAATTGCGCTTCGGGCGACATCAGGAAATCGGCCAGTACAACCGCGCCTGCCTTGGCCGATGCGTTATAGGGGATGGCGACGAAGTTGGTATTGCCAAGGGTGCCGTTCTCAAACACATAGGACCGCACGGTATCGGGAAGCTCGAACGCCTCGATCGCGGATGACACTTCGCCAGAACTGAACGAAAAGGCGATATCGACCTCGTTATCGGCCAAAAGGGTGCGCATCGATGCCCCGTTCTGCGGATAGGCCTGACCATCGCGCCACAGAAGCGGCTGCAAGTCCTCAAGATACCCCCAAAGCGGTGCTAGGGTTGCCTCGGCATCGGCTTCATCGGCGGGCTGTTGCAAAACTTTTGGGTCTTCGACCAGTTCAGTCAGGATCTGTTTAAGGAAGGTCGAGCCCATATAGTTTGGCGGCTGCGGATAGGTAAAGCGGCCCGGATGTTTCACCAGCCATTCCAGCAATTGCTGGGCGGATTTCGGGACGCTATCAAGCTTGGCGGTATCGTAATAGAAACTGACCTGCGCCATGCCCCATGGGGCTTCAAGCCCGTCGGTGGGAACCGTGAAATCATTGATCACGGTTGGTTTGCCTTCGACATCGACATAGGCAAAGTTTGGCGTCTGTTCTGCCCATGGCCCGAACAAAAGATCATTGCGCTTCATCGCGGCAAAGTTTTCGCCGTTAATCCAGATCATGTCGACGGCACCACCATCATCAACACCGGCGGTCTTTTCCGACAGAACACGGGTAACGGCATCGGCAGTATCGGTCAGTTTGACCTGAACGACCTCAACGCCATAGCGTTCGCGCACCTGTTCACCGGCCCAGGCGATGTAATCATTAATGCGCGGCTCCCCGCCCCATGCATGCCAATAAACGGTCTGGCCACGGGCCTGATCAAGGACCGATTGCCAGTTTCCGACATCCGGCGCCGGGTCTGCAAAGGCAGGCGTCGACAACGTCGCCGTCGCAAGCCCAACTGCCAGCGCCAAAGCAGAAACGAAAGTGCGCATTTTTGATCGCATCTCGGACAATCCTTTTACCTGATGACCCAAAGCCCTTCCCGCATGCCGGGTGTGACTGGTTGATTGGTTTTGTTCCTGTCAGTTTTTCAACAGACGGCACATAAAATCAATTCACGCTTGCGTTAGGGGCCTATCAAACACACTTTGTCTGCAACAAGTTGTTCGCTTTTTGCGCCCCTGTTTAGGAAGTTTTCGATGTTTGAATGGATGAGTGATCCCAACATGTGGATGGGCCTTGCCACCCTGACCGCGCTGGAAATTGTGCTGGGCATCGACAACATCGTTTTCCTGTCGGTGATTGTCTCGAAACTTCCGCAAAACCAACAGGCATCGGCACGCCGCATTGGTCTTTTGGCGGCAATGGGCATGCGGCTTGGGCTTTTGGCGGGTATCGCGTGGGTCATGCAATTGACTTCGCCACTTTTCTCAGCCTTCGGTCAGGAAATCAGCGGCCGCGACATGATCCTTATTTTTGGTGGTCTGTTCCTGATTGCCAAGGCGTCCAAGGAAATTCATCACACCATTGACGAGCCTGAAGAACACGGCCCGGGCAAAATCATGTCGAGCTTTGCCATGACCATCGTGCAGATCATGTTGCTTGATATGATTTTCTCGCTCGATAGCGTCATCACAGCGGTTGGTCTGGTCGATCATATTTCGATCATGGTGATCGCGGTCATCGCATCGGTTCTGGTGATGCTGATGGCGGCCAAGACCATTGGCGACTTTGTCGAACAAAATCCCTCTGTCAAAATGTTAGCGCTATCATTCCTTATTCTGGTAGGGTTTGTGTTGCTGCTTGACGGGGTCGAAATACACGTGCCGAAAGGCTACATCTATTTTGCAATGGCCTTTAGCCTGTCGGTCGAGACGCTCAATCTTCTGAACCACAAACGTAAACTCAAACGTCGTGCGCAAGAGAATGGCTGATGAAAAAAGTTGATCCGCCGCTATGTCTGGCAAACGCCTTCATGGAACGCGAACTTGAAAACGTCGACGTATTTGAGTTTCCCGAAGGCACACGCACAGCCGCCGACGCCGCAAACGCCATTGGTTGCGATATCAGCGACATCGGAAAATCACTGGTCTTCATGACCGAGGCATCCCGCCCGGTCCTGATCATCATAAATGGTGCCGATCAGGTCGATCTCGACAAGGTCGCCGCCCTGCTGCGTTTATCCGTCCGCAAGGCCGATGCAGCCGAAGTCCGCGAACATACAGGCTACGCCATTGGCGGCGTTCCACCCTTTGGCCACGCCAAGCCCGTGGAAACGCTGATCGATAAAAAGCTTCTGGCAAAGAAATCTATCTGGCTTGCCGCCGGGACGCCGAAAACAGTGTTTGAGCTTAAAACAAGCGACCTCAAGCGCGTAACGGGCATCGAAACCGGCGTTAATATTGCTGTCTGAAAACGCCAACGCAGTTTAAATCTTCTCTATTTCAGATTGTTTTCTATTCACAAAAACAATCTTAAAAGATATTCCTGAATCGGACCGAGTTTCTGATTTCTACTGGAGTATCAAACAGATGAAGACCGCCATTCAAAAAGCTGCAGCAATTCTGGGCTTGGCACTTTTGAGCGCCTGCGCATCACCGGCCGAGTTCCAGAACATGGTGGTGACCGAAGGCATCGACACTGCCGCGACGCAAAATTCGGCTTTCAAAGACAGCATTGTCGTGAAATCGGTCGATGGCGGCGAAGAAACCAATCCGATGTGGACGTCTGAAATCAGCAGTCAGGCTTTTGAAAAGGCTTTGATCGCATCACTCGAAAACGCGCAGCTGTTGGCAAAGCTTGATGACAACGCGCCATATCGTTTGCGTGTCACGTTGCTTGAGGTTGACCAGCCCCTGTTTGGCCTGGACCTGACGGTCAAAACCCGTGTGCGTTACGAAATCATCGAAAAGGACAGCGATAAAACTGTTTTCAGTGAAGAAATTCCCGCAACCCATACCGCGACCTTTGGCGATTCTCCGTTTGCGATCCAGCGTCTGCGACTGGCAAACGAAGGGTCTGCAAAGAACAATATCGCCGCCTTCATTGAACGCGTCATCGCCGTTTCGCCTGAAATGTCAGGCGAGAACGTAGCGCTTAAATAAGCCCGTCATCGCGCGTGGCCGAACGCATGCCGATTTCGTCAAGTTCGTCTTGTTCTTTCTTGTCTTCTTCGGCGCGTTCGGCCTCAAGCCGATTACGTTCGGCAATTTCGGCAGTTTTAAATTCCTTGAAGGCGTCAGCAACTTCATCGCGAAAGACGTCGATCTTTTCTTCCTGTTCGGCAATCATTTTTTCGATTGCCTCACGCTCGGCGATCACCGCGGTGGCAAACCCGCCATAGGCAAACCCGGCAAGTTCCGGATTTTCGGCCGCGATCTTTTGTTCGGCCAGCACAGCCTGTTCGAGGGCTTCTTTTTCCGCCTCAAGATTACCCAACACGCCAAGCATTTCGCCCAATTGGCGCTGCTTTTCATCAAGCGCCCATTTGCGCATGCGCACCAGTGTTTTGAAATCCTTGGCCATGGGTTACCCTCTAGGGTCCACGATCATTACGATCCATTCCCCGATCCGTCGTTGCCGCCTTCGCTCAGCGCACGCTTGGCCGCGTTCAGGTCCTGCCCGTCACGTTGTGACCGACTACTCACCTTTGGCCCACGATTGATCTTGGGCCCGATTGACGGCGGCGGTGCCGGGCGGGGTGCCGGCATTTCCGGCCCTCCTGCGGGCTGTTGCGGATTGGCGCTTCCCGCTTGCCGCGCCTGTCCACCCGGTTGTCCTTGGGCAGGGGCAGGCTGTTCGGGTTGCTCGGCCAGCATATCGAGACGCCGGGCCAATTCCAGATATCCCTCATTGAGGCGCGTGCATTCCGTCTTGCGCTGTTTAAGGAATTCCTCGATCAGCGGGAAGTAATGAATGGCTTCGTCGACCTTGGGATCGGTGCCCTTGCGATAGGCGCCAAGACGGATCAGCTCCGCCATGTCATCGTAGGTCGCCAGAAGCTGGCGCGCGCGGGCAACGATCTGGTTTTCTTCCTCGTTATTACAGCCCGGCATGGTACGCGACACACTGCGCAGGATATTGATTGCCGGATAACGGCCCTGCTCCGCAATCGCACGGTCCAGCACCACGTGGCCATCCAGAATACCGCGCACCGCGTCCGAAATCGGTTCGTTATGATCATCGCCATCAACCAGAACTGTAAACAGCCCGGTGATCGATCCCTGCCCCGGCCCGCCGGGACCGGCACGTTCCAAAAGACGCGGCAATTCGGCAAACACAGTCGGCGTATAGCCCTTTGATGCCGGCGGCTCGCCAACGGACAGGCTGATTTCACGTTGCGCCATGGCAAAGCGGGTCACGGAATCCATCATGCACAAGACATCGCGCCCGACATCGCGGAAATATTCCGAAAGCGCCATGGTCATATAGGCCGCCTGGCGGCGCATCAGCGGTGGTTCATCCGATGTCGCCACGACGACGACCGAACGACGCAGGCCTTCCTCGCCCAGATCATCTTCGATGAATTCGCGCGCTTCACGGCCACGTTCGCCAATCAGCCCCACCACCGACACATCCGATGTCGTATGGCGCGTCATCATCGATAGCAAACTTGATTTACCAACACCCGACCCGGCAAAGATGCCCATACGTTGTCCGCGACAGCAGGTCAGAAACGTGTTCATCGCCCGCACACCAAGGTCGATCTTGCCCGCAACGCGCTGGCGCGAATGGGCCGATGGTGGCATGTTGCGGATCGGATACGGGCGGTTGCCCTCAGACAGCGGGCCTTTGCCATCAACCGGCTCGCCAAAGGCATTGACCACACGGCCCAACCAACTTTCATCGGGATAGACTTGCGGTTGGGTATCGCCAAGTTCGACTTCGCAGCCGATCCCGATACCGTCCAGAATGCCAAACGGCATCAAAAGGGCGCGTTCGTTGCGAAAACCGACAACCTCGCAAATCACGGTTTTACCATCGCGGCGTTTGACCTTGCACCGGTCGCCAACCGACAACGCACCCTCGACACCGCCAATCTCGACCAGAAGGCCCAAAACGGCTGTCACCCGGCCAACCACGCGATAGTCAGGAATACGGCGGAGTTCTGCGACGATATTGCGGCCAATCTGAAACACGGGCGGTTCTTTTCAGCGAAAATGGTACAAACAACTCTTGTAACACGGAAATTTGCCCCTCCGAACGGTAACAGGGGTGGCAAATCGTACCGCGTCGTACCAAATATATAGTCATAATCGGTATTAAAAAGCCGTGTAGACGATTAAATCGATTTTTTTTCGTTGCATAAGGCTTTTGGAATTAACACCGCAAACCGTTGGGAAAACTTGCGTTCCGTCCCCGAGTCGCTTCTTTGAACGAAAAAAAGTTAACAAGTTGCGACTCGCCTGCTTGCCACGAGTCGCAAAGCAACGTATCGTTAACCGAATGGGGAAAATTTCCCAAAGGCCGGCAATCGTTGGGGCGCTTGTCGATCTACCGGATCAACACGGACTTATTGCGGAACACGGTAACGGAGCAGAGACATGCGGGTGCTGCTTGTTGAGGATGACAACACCTATGCTGACAGCATCGAATTGATGCTTAAGTCTGAGGGCATGGTGATTGACACTACCGACCTTGGGGAAGATGGTCTCGAGATCGGCAAGCTTTACGATTATGACATTATTCTTCTGGACCTTATGCTGCCAGATATTGACGGCTACGAGGTCCTGAGACGTTTGCGCGACGCACGCGTCGAAACACCGGTCCTGATCCTGTCGGGTCTGACCGAAACCGAAGACAAGGTCAAAGGCCTTGGCTTTGGCGCAGATGATTATCTGACCAAGCCTTTCGAGAAGACCGAACTTCTGGCACGTGTGCAGGCAATTGTTCGCCGTTCACGCGGCCATGCCCAGTCGATGATTTCGACCGGTAAGCTCAACGTCAACCTGGATGCACGCACCGTCGATGTCGATGGCAAACCGCTGCATCTGACCGGCAAGGAATATGGCATTCTGGAACTGCTGTCGCTGCGCAAGGGCACGACACTGACCAAGGAAATGTTCCTCAACCACCTTTATGGCGGTATGGACGAGCCGGAACTCAAGATCATTGACGTCTTTGTCTGCAAACTGCGCAAGAAAATCCAGTCTGCGACCAAGGGCGACAATTACATCCATACGGTTTGGGGCCGGGGCTATGTCCTGCGCGATCCCGACACCAACAGCGCTGCGGCCTGATTTTCGGGAACTTGGTATCAGGCATGCCTGATACCGCCCCAACAGTTGCCGCTATACGAAAAACGCCCCGGAGATGAACCGGGGCGTTTTTCGTTTCACATCACGGCAAATAGATAAGCGGATCAACAAGACCGCTGATCTGCAACCGATCAATCAGTTCGAAAATCGGGATCACCATCAGAAAGACCAGCCCGTCGCGCAATGTGCGCCACAAAAGATGCGGGCGAACTTCAAGGATCTCGGCATCGCGCCAGGCACCAAACCGGGGGCCAAAGCGCGGCACGCGCGTCTTGTAATCTTCAAAGGATGCGCCAAAAAGTATCTCAAGCGCCCTTTCTTCGCGCAGGATCACCGGCAAGAACACACCAAACGCCCCCACCCCGAACAACAGGGCAATCAAAAGGCTTCCGGTTTGCGCGCCAATGCCGACTGCGCCGATGAAGCTGAACATATAAAGCGGATTGCGACTGATGGAATAGGGGCCGGTATCGGTCAGATCGCGCGCCTTGCGCCCGCCGATATAGAGCGTGCACCAGGCCCGCCCGAAAATGGCCATCAGGATCAGGACAATCCCGCCGGTCTCGACCGTTTCATGGGTAAACATCTCCACCTGTGCCAGCGACTGCATAAGCGGCAGCGCACACAGCACCAACAGCGCAATACCTGCAATGGCAAGCTTGCGACGGCGCTGGACACGGCGAAGGTCCTGACGCGGTGAGGCGATCGTGTCTGATGGATTTGAGGTCACTGGCCTTCCCGACTTTCAGTTCAACAGAACAGTCGGCAAGAAACCAACTGTCAGCTACTTTTTGTCGTCCGGTTTGCCAAAGCGGGACCGATCAAAGGTCGTGGACGGGCGCGTGGTTCCGCTGGAACCGCTTGTATTGCTGCTGCCTGTCCCCGGCCGTTGTGTCGTACCACCGGCACCTGCACCGGTTCCGGTGCCAAGCGGGCGGCGATAGGTCGAACCCGTGGTATCCGTTGTTCCCGGACGTGTGGTTGAACCTGTACCAGTCGAACCTGACGGTCTGCTGAACGCGCTGCCAGTTGTGCCCGATCCCGTGCTGCCGGTTCCGGTGGTTCCCGGACGGGTGGTTGACGGGGTGGTGCCAAGCGGGCGCTGGGTCGACGTCGTGCCAAAACCTGAACCTGCGGGGCGGGTTGTTGCCGTCCCTGCTGTTCCGGTTGTTCCTGTTGTCCCGACTGCCGGGCGAGCCGTTGTTCCGGTCGTGGTTGCGGCACCGGTTTGCATATGTTTTGGCTTCTGGAAGGCCAAGCCGCCGGGTGCAGCAGCACCGGCCGCACTGGCGGCCCCCGCCTGCGCCTTTTCAAGCGCGGTCAGATCGACTTCCGGTGCCCCCGGACGGTTCAGCTGATAGATGCCACGTTGACGCGCAAGCGGTTTGAACTTGTCGGAAATGCCCAGAACCGTCTCTGCCCCGCCAAGGAACAGGAAACCGTCATCTGGCATCAAGGCGGAAACACGCGAAAGGACGTCACTTTTGGTCGGCTGATCGAAATAGATCAGCACGTTACGGCAATAGACGACATCAAACTGCCCAAGCGGCCGGAAATCTTCCAGAAGGTTGAATTCCTTGTACTGCACCTTGGACCGAATATCGGCCGAGATTTGCCACTGGTCTTCCTTCTTTTGGAAGTACTTGACCAGAAGGCCGATCGGAAGGCCCCTTTGGACTTCGAACTGCGAATACAGGCCTGCGCGCGCCTTGGTCAGGATTTCGCGCGAGATATCAGTCCCGACGATATCGATCCGCCAGCCAGCGAGCTGCGACTTGAATTCATCCAGGATCATCGCCAGCGAATAGGGTTCCTGCCCGGAAGAGGCGGCCGCACACCAGATGCGCAGATGTTTCTTCGACGCACGTGTCTTGATCATGTGCGGCAGGACAACATGGCGGAACTGGTCAAACGGTTTGGTATCGCGGAAGAAGAAACTTTCATTGGTCGTCATCGCATCAACGACTTCTTCGACCAGATTGCGGTCGCCACCGCGCAGCGTACCGATCAGCTCCGTCAGGTCCTTAAGACCCCGTTTGCGTGCAATCGGCATCAACCGGCTTTCGAGCAGATAAGTCTTGTCCTGGCTCAGAACGAGCCCGGACTTTGACTTGATCAATCTGCTTACAAACTCGAAGTCATCCGGCTTCATCATTGTGGGTTAACGACCCCCCGCGAATTTTTTGATATAGGCCGCAATCCCACCCACCGGCAAAACCGCAGAACAGATACCGGCATGCGCCGCAGCGCCCGGCATCCCCCATACAACGCTACTCTGCTCGTCCTGTGCCACGACCATGCCCCCCGCATTGACCACGTCACGTCCACCAAGCATACCATCCTGCCCCATTCCGGTAAGTATTGCAGTCAGAATGTTTCCTCCGTAACTCGCGACCAGACTGCGCAACATCGGATCGACCGACGGACGACAGAAATTCTCGGGCGGGTTCTGATTTAACTTCAGATGCCGGCTGGCACCGCGCCCCTCTACAGTCATGTGGTAATCACCGGGGGCAAGATAAACCTGTCCACCAACAATTGGCATATTGTTTTGTGCTTCCTGACATTTAAGCCCGGTCAGACGGGTGATGTGCTCGGCCAGAATGGTGGTAAAGGTCGCGGGCATATGCTGGGTAATGAAGATCGGCTGGCGCACGCCATTCAGGCCACGCAACACTTCAAACAAGGCCTGCGGCCCACCGGTGGAGCTGCCAATCGCGATCGCTTCGACATTGATGCGTTTTTCCGGCAACAGCGTAACACCACCGCGCGCGGACTGGCGTTTTGCCGGGGCGGGTGCGCTTGCCGAACGGGCCTGTTGGGCGCGTGCACTTTTTTGCGGCGCGGGTGCGGTTGGCCGTTTGGCCGGGGGTGCCGTTCTTGCGCTGGGTGCTGCTGTGGCGGGGCGTTCCGGCATTTTGGGCACGGTTTTGCCCTGCCCGCCTGCGGCAATGGCCGCATCGCGAATAAGTCTGCCCGGATCGCGTGACGGCGTCGTCGAACGCGCCGCACCACCAGCCGGGTTGGCAGCCGGTTTTGCGGCCTGCGTTGCAGTCTCCGACGATGCCGGTGTGGCCGGCTGCGGCTTAGGTGCCGGTTGCTGCGGCATCGGCGTCTGGCGCATCTGGGTTGGTTGCGGACGGTGTTGCTGCATCGGGCGGGGGCGCAATTCGGCGGTAAATCGTTTGCGCTGGATCCGACCTTGTTTGTGAAGCTGCTGATGTTCGACCGACATTTCCGCTCGGAAAGCAGCCGCCTTGCCGCCAGAAGCTGCGTCATCCGGCTCGGATGCCTCGGCATCGGGCGCAGTTGATTTTTCTTCTGGTTCCGGTTCGGGGGCGGCCTGGGCGGCAACGACTTCTGCCGCGGCAGCTTCTTCGACCTCGAGCATCTTGCGACGCTGTTCAGCCCAGGCTTTCACCTTGTCGAGAAGTTCTTCGCGGAACCCCTCGCCGACATTCAGGTCTTTTGACGAGCTTGGCTTGGGGATGTAATCCACAGCCCCCAGCGTCATCGCCTGGAAACTGATATCGGCATTTCGCTTGGTGAGTGTGGACGCCATGATCACGCGGACTGTCGGATCAATTTCCAACAGTTTCGGCAAGGCCGTCAAACCATCCATCACCGGCATTTCGATATCAAGAACAACGGCTTCGATGCCGCCTTTTTCCATGACTGCCAGTGCTTCTTCGCCATTGCTGACCGATCCGACGACTTCGATCTCGGCGTCTTCGGTCATCATACGTGTAACAAGTCCGCGCACGATGGCGGAATCATCCACGATCAGGACTTTGTATGGCGAATGGATGGGCGTTTCTTCCACGTGGTAGCGTCCCCGCTTGATGATGGAGATCGGATCTTGAAGGCTTACAGGTTCGTGAGCACCCCGGCCTAGATCAGGCCGACCTGCTCGAACTTGGCCTGGATGATCTCGCTATCGAACGGCTTCATGATGTATTCGTTCGCGCCAGCGGTGATGGCTTCCTGAATGTGTTCAAGGTCGTTTTCAGTTGTACAGAACACAACAACAGGATCATCGCCACCAGGCGTTGCACGCAGTTCACGCAGGAACTCGATCCCGCTTTTGACGGGCATGTTCCAATCAAGCAGAACCGCATCGGGCATGGACTCAAGGCACTTGTCGAGCGCCTCCTGACCGTCCACTGCCTCCACAACCGCAAACCCGATTTCCTCGAGAATGCGTCTTGCTACCATCCGGATGACTTTCGAATCATCGACGACGAGACAACTCTTCATCGACTTCCTTCTCGCTTACTTAGGTCGTTAAGCCACAATGGCAGGAACCGGGCACATTGCGTGCCCGGCATGGGAAATCAGGTTAACCGGCCTGCTTGATCGAAGACGTGAAATCAAGCAGACGGGTCACGTCGAGAATCACCAGAAGCTTCTTGTCGAGACGGAAAATGCCGTCCGAGAATTCGCGCCAGCGCGGATCGAGCGTTGCCGGGTTCTGTTCGAACGCCTTTTTCGGAACGCTCAGAACCTCACCAACCTGATCGACCATCAGGCTGTAAAGCTCACCACCTTCATCAACAACGATGCTCATGCCCGGCTCATCGTCTTCGCGGTCACGCAGACCAAGACGTTTGCGGACATCAATCGCGGTCACGATACGACCACGAAGGTTCAACGATCCGGCCACTTCCGGCGGTGAAAGCGGGATACGGGTAATGCGTTGCGGCCCCAGGACATCCTGAACGGTCAGGACAGGGATACCGAAAAGCTGCTTGCCAATATTCGCGGTCACGAAATCCTGGCTGTCACCACCAAGTTCAAGGGCGCCGCCTTTTTCCTGGCTCGGGACGAGTGCGTTTTTATCGCTCATAGGACTGTTCTCCCGCTTACATGCTGCTCAGTGTCTGGATCAGGGTCGAGACAAGCGCATCGCGATCAAATTTGGCCACATAGTCGCTGAAACCGACCTGACGACCGCGTTCGAAGTCTTCCTCTTTGGTGTGCGAAGACAGGGCAATAATCGGAATTTCACCCCATTCTGCATCATCCTGAAGCGCTTCGGCAAATTCAAAGCCGTTCATGCCCGGCATTTCGATGTCACTGATGATCGCGTCAAACAGAACACCACGGTTTTTAAGGTCCATGGCCTGTTCTGCATTTTCGACCGCAGTCACATTGAAACCGGCAACCGACAGCATCGGCGTCAGCAGGTTACGGAAGAACGGGCTGTCATCGATCAGAAGAACACGCTTCTTCTCGCCGCCGTTATCCTCGGTGCCGAACCAGTCGCTGAAGGCCAGCTCAAGGTAGTAACCGGCATCAATAAGGTCGGTCGCCTTGCCGTCAATCACGGCCGAACCAACCAGACCATCCTGATCCGCGGTCAGTTCAACATTCAGCACGTCATCAACAATATCGACGATCTCGTCGACAACCAGACCCATGGTGCGTTCACGATCCTGGAACACAAGGGTCGGCTGACGGCCTTCTGCCTTCATCTGGTAGCTACCGTCGATAAAGACAAGAGGCATAAGCTTGCCGCGGTACTGGACCAGCGGACGGCCATTCGAATGTTCGATATTCTCGACATCGATTTCTTCAAGGCGGGCAACAAGCGCCAGCGGAACCGCACGCACTTCGCTGCCACCGGCCCGGAAGACCAGCATGGATGTGGTTTCGCGATCCGATGCATCGGCCTTGGCCTTGCCTTCGACACCCTGCGAACCACCAACGGTGATTTCGCCGGTGCGGGTGGCAATGCCGTTCGGATCAAGGATCATGATCACGCTACCGTCGCCAAGGATGGTGTTACCCGAGAACAGCGACAGATCGCGCAGGATCGGGGCCACCGGTTTAACAACGATTTCCTCGGTGTCGAACACGCGGTCAACGATGATACCGAACGAATAGGTACCGACCTGTGCAACCACGATGAATGCTTCTTCATCGACCGCATCGTCGCTTTCCTGAGTGGTATCAAGACCAAGAATTTTCTTGAGCGTGACCAGCGGCAGCAGACGGTTACGCAGGCGCAGGACCGGCGTATCGTGAATGCGTTCGATGGAATGTTCGGAATTGTTCGATGCACGAACAAGTTCCAGAACGCTGATCTGCGGAATGGCAAAGCGTTCGCCGCCACTTTCCACGATCAGGGCTGACACGATTGCCAGCGTCAGCGGAATCTTGATGATGAAGGTCGACCCACGGCCTTCGACCGATTTCAGCTCGACCGTACCACCGATCTTTTCGATGTTGGTACGCACAACGTCCATACCCACACCACGACCGGAAACCGAAGTAACCTTTTCCGCGGTCGAGAAACCGGCTTTGAAGATGAACTGCTGGATCTGCTGTTCACCCATGCCTTCAAGCTCGCTTTCGGTCGCAAGACCGTTGGCAATCGCCTTCGCCTTGATGCGCTCAAGGTTCAGACCACGACCATCATCGGAAATCTCGATGATGATGTGACCACCCTCGTGATACGCATTCAGCGTGACCGTACCGGTTTCAGGCTTGCCTGCATCGCGACGGCCCGGAATATCTTCCAGACCATGGTCGGCAGAGTTACGCACCATGTGGGTCAGCGGGTCCTTGATCAGCTCAAGAACCTGACGGTCCAGTTCGGTGTCGGCACCGATCATTTGCAGATCGATTTTCTTGTTCATCTCAAGGGCAAGGTCGCGAACGATACGCGGCAGTTTTGCCCATGCGTTGCCGATCGGCTGCATACGGGTCTTCATCACGCCTTCCTGAAGGTCGGTCGTGATGTGCGACAGGCGCTGCAACGGCACGGTGAATTCACTGTCATCCTTGCCGCGAACCATCTGCAAAAGCTGGTTACGGGTCAGGACAAGTTCGGAAACCAGCGTCATCAGGTTTTCAAGCAGCTCGACATTCACACGAATGGTCTGGGCTGCAACCGAGCTTTCCTTGGCTTCTGCGCGCGGTGCCTCTGCCTTTGGATTTTCGGCAGCCTTTTTGGCCGGCGCAACTTCCTGGGATTTCGCAGCGGCGGGCGGAGCAGCCGGTTTTGCCGGTGCTTCCGGCTCCGGCTCAGCGGCGGCCGCC
>NZ_JPVZ01000013.1 GCF_001662875.1 Thalassospira tepidiphila MCCC 1A03514
TTGCTCTACCAACTGAGCTACGGGCCCTCAAGGTTGGTGAAGCGCGTTTTAATGGCACAGGCGGCATCGGTCAACACCTGTTTTCCATATTTTGGCTCTTTTTGCGCATTCAGCCCCAAAAACGCGAAAGCCGCCCCATGAAGGGACGGCTTTCGGTTGCGATACTTCAAATATCGCGATTATTGCGCGTCGGCAGCAACCTGCATTTTGACGATCTGATCCGGGTCGGCAACGCTGCCATTGGCCCAGGGCGCACCCTTTTTGATCATGTCGACATATTCCATGCCCTCAGTCACTTCGCCCCAGATGGTGTACTGGCCATCAAGGTGCGGTGCATCGGCAAAGACGATGAAGAACTGGGAATCCGCACTGTTCGGATTGGCCGAACGCGCCATGGAAACGGTGCCGCGAACGTGACGTTCATTTGAGAACTCGGCATCAAGTTTCTGGCCGGAACCACCGGTTCCGTTGCCTTTGGGATCACCGGTCTGCGCCATGAAACCTTCGATCACACGATGGAATTTCAGCCCATCGTAAAAGCCTTCACGGGTGAGTTCCTTGATCCGGGCAACATGTTTCGGTGCCAGATCCGGGCGAAGCTGGATCACAACGCGGCCATCTTTCAGGTCAAGATAAAGCGTGTTTTCCAGATCCTGAGCGACAGCGTCGTTTCCATTGGACATGGTGATAAATCCTAGTACGAGAGCGATAATTGAAAATAGACGAAAAAGACGCATGGCCTGCGTTATTCCTTTTCTTCTGCCAGCTTTTCGTGCAGCCGTTTCAGCACGTTTGCCGGCACAAATTCAGTGACATTCCCGCCCAGACGGGCGATTTCCTTCACAAAACGCGAAGAGACAAACTGTTGTTTGTCCGATGCCATCAAAAAGACGGTTTCAACTTCCGGCGACAGCCGGGCGTTCATCCCGGCCATCTGGAATTCATACTCAAAGTCCGATACCGCCCGAAGACCACGGATAATCGTGCTGGATCCGTTTTCCTGGGCAAACTGCATCAGAAGCGATGAAAATGGCTTAACTGAGGTACGGGCGGCAACTTCACCGCCCGCAGCCTTGAGTGCACCTTCAACCAGTGCACAGCGTTCATCGACCCCGAACATCGGACCTTTGCCGGCGTTGATCGCAACGCCGACAATCAGTTGATCGACGATCCGGGTCGCACGACGAATGATATCCATATGCCCCTGGGTTACCGGATCAAAGGTGCCCGGATAAATCCCGATACGCGATACGGTAGAAGACGTTTCAGTCATCGAACTTCCCGTTATTCGTCGCGGTCCGCTTCATCAGATGCCGGTGCCTCAGCCGCATCTTCATCAGATGCCTCCGGGGCCTGGTCGGCGGTTTCAACGGCACCTTCGGCACCCTCGATCACACCTTCCTCGCCATCGATGATCTCATCATCTTCATCACCAAGGTTTGACAGACGTTCGACTGCGACGACCTGTTCGTCTTCGGCAGTACGGAACAGCGTCACACCCTGGGTCTTACGCCCGGCAATACGGATGTCATGGGTCGGCATACGGATGACCTTGCCACCATTGGTGACCATCATCAGCTCGTCGCCTTCTTCGATCACGAAGGACGCAGCGACGTTACCGTTACGTTCCGACATCTCGATATTGGCAAAGCCCTGACCACCACGGCCGGTCACACGATATTCATAGGCAGACGTCCGTTTGCCATAACCGTTTTCCGTGACCGACAGGATCATCTGATCGCCAGCGAGAATTTCCTGATAGCGTTCTTCGGACAGCAGTTCGAGCGGAAGGTTATCAGCCGTGATTTCCTCGCGACGCAACTTGCCGGTGATAGAAAGGTATTCACCGCGCTCTTCCATCGAAACATGGTTGCCAAACAGAACCGACATCGCGATGACTTCGTCCTGATCGGCCAGACGGATGCCACGCACACCAACCGAATTACGGCCGGTAAAGACGCGTACGTCACCGACACGGAAACGAATGCACTTGCCCTGACGGGTTGTCAGAAGGATGTCGTCATCATCGGTACAGGTCTGAACCGCGATCAGCTTGTCACCACGTTCTTCTTCAAGCTTCATGGCGATCTTGCCGTTTGATTTCACATTCACGAAATCGGCAAGGCTGTTACGGCGGACGTTACCGGTCGAGGTGGCAAACATCACATGCAGGTTCGGCCATTCTTCCTCATCGGGAAGCGGCAAGACCGTGGTGATATATTCGCCTTCTGACAGCGGCAACAGGTTCACAAGCGCCTTGCCGCGCGATTGCGGCGTCCCCATCGGCAGGCGCCAGACCTTCATCTTGTAGACCATCCCCTCGGAGCTGAAGAACAGAACCGGGGTGTGGGTATTGGCAACAAACAGCTTGGATACGAAATCTTCCTCGCGGGTTGCCATGCCCGAACGGCCTTTACCACCGCGACGCTGTGCGCGATAGGTCGACAGCGGAACACGCTGGATATAGCCGCTGTGCGACACGGTCACGACCATGTCTTCACGGGCAATCAGGTCTTCGATGTCATGTTCGAATTCTGCTTCCTGAATTTCGCTGCGACGCGGGTCGGCGAATTCATTGCGCATTTCGGTCAGTTCATCCTTGAGGATCGTCAGCTTGCGCTCACGCGAGGCAAGGATATCAAGGAAGTCCTTGATCTTCTCACCCAACTCGGTCAATTCGCCCGCGATCTTGTCGCGTTCGAGACCGGTCAGGCGATGCAGACGCAGTTCAAGGATTGCACGTGCCTGTGCTTCGGACAGGCGATACATGCCATCAGTTGAACCAACCTGGTTCGGATCGGCAATCAGTTCGATCAGCGGAACGATATCGCCCGCTGCCCAATCACGTTCCATCAGCTGTTCACGCGCAACAGTCGGATCGGCTGCATTACGGATCAGTTTGATAACTTCGTCGATATTCGATACCGCAATACCCAGACCCACCACGACATGGGCACGATCACGCGCCTTTTTCAGAAGGTGGATGGTACGACGGGTAATGACTTCTTCGCGGAATTCGACGAAGGCCTGAATGATTTCCTTCAGGTTCATCAGTTCCGGCTTGCCACGGTTCAGCGCCAGCATGTTGACACCGAACGAGGTCTGAAGCGCAGTAAAGCGGAACAGCTGGTTCAGGACGACGTCGGCATTGGCATCACGCTTAAGCTCGATCACCATGCGCACGCCCGAACGGTCAGACTCGTCACGCAGATCGGAAATGCCTTCAAGCTTCTTGTCACGGACCAGTTCGGCGATCTTTTCCATCAGGGTGGCCTTGTTCACCTGATAGGGAACTTCGGTCACGATGATGGCTTCGCGGTTGGCACGGATTTCCTCGACATGGGTACGTGCCCGCATGACGACAGAACCACGACCGGTCTTGAATGCCGAATGGATGCCCGAACGGCCAAGGATAAGGCCACCGGTCGGGAAATCCGGACCGTGGACAAATTCCATCAGACCTTCGACGGAAATATTGGGATCATCGACATAGGCCATGCAGCCATCAATGACTTCGCCAAGGTTGTGCGGCGGAATGTTGGTTGCCATACCAACCGCAATACCACCGGCACCGTTGACCAGCATGTTGGGGAAACGGGCCGGGATAACGGACGGTTCCTTGGTGGTTTCGTCATAGTTATCGCGGAAATCAATCGTATCCTTGTCGATATCATCCAGAAGGAAGTGCGCGGCCTTGGCCATGCGGGCCTCGGTGTAACGCATGGCGGCGGCCTTGTCGCCATCCATGGACCCGAAGTTGCCCTGCCCGTCAATCAGTTGCAGGCGCATAGAGAAATTCTGCGCCATACGGACCATGGCATCGTAAATCGCGCTGTCGCCGTGCGGGTGATATTTACCCATCACGTCCCCGACCACACGGGCCGATTTGCGGAACGGCTTGTTATATTCAAACCCGTTCTCGTGCATGGCGTACAGAATACGACGATGTACCGGCTTCAAACCGTCTCGGACGTCAGGCAGTGCGCGGCTGACGATCACGCTCATCGCGTAATCGAGGTAGCTGCGGCGCATTTCTTGTTCGATGGAAACCGGGAAGATATCGCGGTTCTCGGGATTGGTCTCTTTGGTGGACAAAGGCCGTGACCTCTTAAACGCTTGATCAGAAATGATTCAATCGGCGTGACATACACCTATTTGAAGGCACATGCCGGACCAGAAAGGCGGAAAGTATCAGGTTTGTCCCGCACAAACAATATTGACAAATCCTATCGCGCAAGGTTGGGCAATAAAGTTCAAAATTTCGCGAAAATTCGCGGTTTTTCCAACTTATAAAACCGTCACTTTCCGCCCGATTTGTCGCCTTTGGGAACTTCCATCACCGGTGTCATCGGATCAGACTTCAAAACCGGCCCATCAACATCCTTCGGTTTGCGGCCAAAACGCATCTGTGATGCGGCAATCCCGCCCAGAATGACCGCCAGGGCAATCAATGCGTTGGGCTGGGGCACTTCGCCCAGCACAATAAAACTGATGACCACACCAACGGCTGGCACCAGATAATTGTTAAACACAAGGAAGCTGGCCCCGGCCACCGCAATCAGTTGCAAAATCAGGAACATGGCAATGCCAGTCGGAAACATGCCGAGATACATGATGGCAAGTGCCCCTTCAGGGTCCCAATCCATTGTCCAGGGCTGATCGACAATCAGGGTAAAGGGCATCAGCATCAAGGCGGCAAATGTCAGGATCACGGCCGTCGATCCGATGCGTGGCTGATCACGCAGATTGCGCGCGACAAGCGATGAGATCGCATAACCGATTGCTGCAACCAGAATGGCCAACTGAAACAGGAATTCTCCCCCCAGCCCGGAAAGTGTTTCCGGCCCGACCAGAACAATCACGCCAATCGTTCCCAAAATCACCCCGACGACCTTGCCGGTCGAAAGCTTTTCATCATGGGTAAAGAAATGCGCCAGCACCACCGTGGTTAGTGGCACGGTCGACATCAGGATCGCAGCCAATCCGGCATCGACCTGTGTTTCGCCAAAACTGATCAAAAAGAACGGAATGGCATTGCCAATCAGCGCCACCATAAAGGTCGAAATCCAGGCACCCCGCCCCTTGGGCAGTTCGGATTTACGAATAGCTGCGAAACACCACAGGACAAGGGCGGCAAAGGACAGACGGCCACAGGCCACCACCAGCGGCGAATAGGCATGCACGCCGATTTTGATGAAGGTGAACGAACTTCCCCACATCAAAGCCAGCAGCAACAGCAAGCCGTATTCACGAATTCCCGGACGTTTCATTTTATCAGCCCATTTTTGCCATACTTATTGGGCCTTATCGCGATCACGAACAGACCAGATCAAGCGTTAAGACCCATACGCTTTTTAATCAAGGAAATACCTTTTCACAGATTTTGCCCCAATAACAGCACGCTGCAGGCCGCTGAATGCAGTTTGCGAAATTCTCGCATAGATGCCCTGCCTTAAGGCAGATCAAAGCGTTTCAGAGATAAAAATGAAAAAAAGTCACCATCGACTATAGAATATTTGTTGCGAATGAATTGCAATTGCATTACATTACGCATAACAAAAAAATCGGGATATGAGATGATGAGTTATGTTGATCAGGAATTGACGGTCGAAGACATGCTTGCCGACCCGATCGTTCAGACATTAATGCGCTATGACGGCGTCTCTGCCAGTGATGTTCGTCACACGATCGAGCAGGTAAATCAGAATCGGCCAGAAAATCCGGTTGAGGACGCACATGCCGACGCATGGGCAACGACCAATCCGGTTAAACCAGGGCTACACAACACGGCGGCGTAACGCACCTGCCCACCTTGGCCGGTGCTATCGGGTGTTCAACGCCCAGTCATATTCATAGTCGGCGATATCAAATTCCGTGATATCGCCCAGAGCTTTCGTCAGCTCCGGCCCGGCGAATTTCCTCAGATGCGCGATGAATTCCGCATCGCTTTTCCCGAAATCATCCCGATACCAGTCATACAAGCTTGAAAGCACAAGGCCGCCATCGGCATTGATGCGCACCGCACGCGGATGATTGATGAAATCACGCGCCGCCTGATCAAGCTGCGCTTCCAGTTTGTCCGCATCAAAGACATCCGGTGCCAATGCCGGGCAACCGATGGAGGCACAATTGACGACATAATGAATGCGTGCATCGCGCCAGATCGGGCGCAGGATGCGGTGTTCGATATCATTGAGGCTAAGCGTCCTGCCCTCGACCGTGATCAGCTTCTTGCCCCATGGGCCAGAAGACAGCAACGATGAAAACAGCCCCGGCGAGATATCGATATCGCGGATGCTTTCGACCGGATAATGGTCCAGAACCACCTTAACGGTCAGCGCATTATACAGGTTCACCCAATAGGCAAATTGTTGATCGCGGTTAAGCGCATCGACGTTGACCTTGGTCATGGCATCAACATAACCCGCGACCATCCCTGCCCCGCCATCACGACTGGCCGCTGCATAATCAAAGCTGGTCACCCCCGGCTCATGATGGGTGACATAGCGATCCAGCACCGACTGCCAATCGCCATGGTCAATCTCGACCGAACTTTGTGGGTCATGGGCCTGCCAATCCAGCCATAAATCGGCATCCGGCGCAGCGTGCACGGGGCGCACCGGTACAACAACCGCGACAGCAATCAGCAAAAAAGACAGGGCAACACTTAACGCACGCATGATCACCAAACCAGATTTCAACAGATTTGATCCCACCTTACCCGCTGCGGGCGAAACTGGCGCATCAAACCAGCGTGATCACTATCATATCGCCCTATCATCCCCTTGATCGGCTTATATACATCTAACCCCAAGTTGGGTTATACTGCGCGTTATGATACAGGCAGGTGCAATACAGGTTATCCCCGGCAGTGGCGGGCAACTTGGTCAGATTATTGCCACACGCGCCCTGCTCGGCTCCGGGAGCCAACCGCCGACCAACGGGTCGGGCGGAACAGTTGCGTCTGCGCCGCAAACACTGCCGGCCGCCGTGGCACTTGTCCCGCTTTCGAGCACCATCGCCGCCACACAAGCTCCGGCAACCGGGCCTTCGGCACGGACCGAACAAGCAAACCCGTCGCAATCCTCCAGCACAGGCGACCGCCAACCGGCACCGCCACCATCACCGGCGCCTGCGCAATCCGCACCGGTCAACAGTGCGGCCTCGGTGGTTACGATCATCCAACAGCTTGATCCGCGCGATATCAATGGTGCCGCGCCAGACGATGCGAACACCCAAAGCCCGACACAGCGCCAGCAGGAAGAACGCGAAGCCACCCCGGAAAATGCACGTCAACCCACCTCAAACCCGGCCCTCCTGACCGCGTCGGAGCGCGAGATTGTGCGCGAACTCAGTGCCCGTGATGCGATTGTCCGGACAGAGGAAGAAAGCCACCAAACACTTGCCGGGGCCAATGCCGGCATGATCAGCTATAGCTATACCGCAGGCCCCGACGGGCGGCTTTATGCCACCGGCGGCAAAGTCAGCATCCGCCCCATTCAGGGGCTTGATGGTGTGGCCGCCATCGCCAATCAGGCTGCCATATCGCGTGCGGCATCGGTGCCCGGAAGTTCGGCGGCTGATTTCAATGTCGCCAAAGGCGCATCAAAGAACATCTCGGCAATGATCGCCTCACAAGCCAGTGCCGCGGCAGAAAGCTATCGCATGGCCCTTGGCCTTAATGCTGCGCCGGGCAAAGTCGATCTCAGCGGCTAGGCAGATCCCGCTCCGTCATTCCTGCGCAGAGCCTGTACCCGCGAAGGCGGGTACGGGAATCCATTATCAGCCATGACATAGAGATTCCAGCCCGACGCTCTGCGCCGTCCGGAATGACCAACATCCATGAAAAAAGCGGCCCCAATGGAGCCGCTTTTATTGTGTCGTGCGGTTACGCTTAGGCGTAATGCCAGAACACATCAAAGCCCGGACTAAACACCGTTACCGGACCTTCGCCGGTTTCGATCTTCTCGGCGAACTTGGCCGGTTCCGCCCGTTTTTCCAGCGTGATCTGATCGCCATTGATCGGCAGGCCGTAATATTGCGGCCCATGTATCGACGCAAAGCCTTCAAGCTTGTCGAGCGCCCCTTCTTCCTCAAACACATGCGCCAAAAGCTGCACAGTGTTATTGGCGGTAAATATCCCGGCACAGCCACACGGGCTTTCCTTGCGCTCGTCGGTATGTGGTGCTGAGTCTGTGCCCAGGAAGAAGCGCACATCACCCGATGTGGCCGCCGCCCGCAGCGCCAGGCGGTGCTTTTCACGCTTGGCCACCGGCAGGCAATACATATGTGGATGAATGCCGCCGACCAGAATGGCGTTGCGGTTAATGATCAAGTGGTGCGTCGTGATCGTCGCGCCCAAATTCTTGTCATTGGCTTTGACATACTCGACACCGTCTTCGGTGGTGATGTGCTCCATCACCACACGCAGTTCCGGCAACCGCTTGCGCAGCGGATCGAGAACCCGGTCGATAAACACCGCTTCACGGTCAAAGATATCGATTTCCGGATCGGTGACTTCGCCGTGTACACACAGCGGAATACCAAGCTCGGCCATCCGCTCCAGTGCTGGCATGGCATTATCGAAATTGCGCACACCACTGTCCGAGTTGGTCGTCGCCCCGGCCGGATAAAGCTTCAGTGCCGTGATCACCCCGGCCTTGTAACCTTCCTCGATATCATCTGGATTGCTACCCTCGGTCAGATACAACGTCATCAGCGGCGTAAAATCATGACCCGACGGGATGGCGGCCGTAATCCGGTCGCGATAGGCCACGGCATCGGCGGTCTTGACCACCGGCGGCACCAGATTGGGCATGATGATCGCACGGGCAAAATGCTCCGACGTCTCGCCAATCACACCTTTCAACATCTCGCCATCACGCAAATGCAAATGCCAGTCATCAGGACGGCGAAGGGTAATGCGATTGGTCGACATGCGGCGATCTCCTGGCAAGCAATGAACCCGTTTGGGAAATATGGAGCGTTACCTAGCAGATTGACCACCGGTTGGAAATGTCAAACTCCGCACCACGCTGTGCCCTGATCAAATGTTTCACAGCAAAGACGCTAGCACGTCAGCGGTACGTCCACATTTAATAAAGCAGGAGAACCGACTGTGGCCTATTATACAATTACAAACACCGACAACCTGAAAATCGTCATCTCGCTTACTGACGACGAAGTCGAAGCCATTCCGAACCTAGACGAAGGCGAAAAACTCGATCTAGCAAATGGCGGGAACATTACCCGCCAAACAGACGACGACGAGTATTACTACAATAAGGACAACAAGAATAATTTCTTTGACCGCGACACATTCAACGCAGCGATTGAACCGCAAGATAGCAGCGATTAGAGCGATTAGGTTGCTTACGCGAGCCAAACTGCATTTCAGACACTTAGAAGAAGCAAAAGGGCTAGGCATTTCTGCCTGTCATTTTTAGATGCTCTGTGCCGCAGTCATCAGGCCAGCGAAAGCACCGGCCCCTCAAGCAGATCCATCAGTTGCCCAAAATATCCGCCAGATCGTGCGGGCGACGTCGGATCAGAGGTGATGGCCACCGCAAGGTCCTTTTCCGGATGTGCCGCGATGATCTGGCCGCCATAGCCGCGTGCGATGACGAAGCCGCTGCGGCTCAGGAACCAGCCATAGCCATACGCGAGCCCCGAATAAGGTGATCGCGTGTGGGCTTGGGTTGATTGGTCTATCCAGTCGGCCGGAATGATCTGGTCGCCATCGAACCGGCCTTGATCCCGCATCAGGGTCGCAATGCGCAACATCCCGCGCGGGGTCATTGCCATCTGGTTCCCGCCGAAATAATAGCCTTGCGGGTCCTGTGTCCAAGATGGAATTTCAATGCCGAGCGGCCGACCAAGGACATCGCGCGCTTGTTCCAGCAGGCTTTTTCTTGTCGCAACCGTCAGCACGGCACCAAGGATATGCGTCGTACCGGTGGAATAGATCATCCGCCCTCCCGGGCTAGCGACCATCGGCCGGCGCAGCGCAAAGGACACCCAGTTATCGGAATTGACCCAAGCGCCGTAGTTACGCCCTGATGTGCCCTCAAGCCCCGCCCGGAGCGTCACCAGATCTTCGATGGTCAGATCTTCCACACCGGGGGTGGCATCGCTTGGAATGATAGACGGCGCGATTTCACCGATGGTGGCGTTGACTGAGGGAATTGCGCCTTCCGCGATCGCGTTGCCCGTCAGCAGGCCGATGATGCTTTTCGAGCAGGACTTGATGTTCGCAACCCGATCCAGGCCCGGCCCGCGCGGTGCTTCGGCAACAATGATATCGTCACCGCGCTGAACCATGATTGCATGAAGCTGGGACATATTCGCAATTCGCGACCGGATGTCTGAGGGCGTTTGCGCGAAGGCCCTGCCCGCAAAAGGAACGGCTGCAGCACCCAGAAGGGTCACTGAGAAGGCACGGCGGGTCAGCATCGGAAGGGGTCTTTCGCTCGTCATATCTATCTGTCCTTGGCGGTCGGGATCACATGCACACTCAACCTTCCAGCCAAGCAAGCCAGAAGACGCATCTGTTATCTGGAATTAATTCGTCAGGAATGTGACATCGGATCACAATCGGGAAAGCCCCCGGTCAGGAGCCAGGGTCAGGTGCTAGACACTTACGGCAATATCCGAAAATGCTTCACCAGCAAGTCTTTGCGCAAAAGCACGCTCCAGCCCCTGCTCAAACCCGCGCGTGTAGCCTTCGGTATCAAATAGCGCTTTGGTCTGGCGATTGGCGGCAAGTTTGGTGCGGATATCGGACAGCATGTCGGGATTTTGCGCGAGCTTGAGGATGAGTTCCTCATAGGCCGCGGGTGTATCCGTGATCAGTTCCGGCAGGCCGACAGCCGACAGCAGGCTGGCCGCAACACGGGCGGCGAACTGTTTGCCGGCCAGTGTCACCACCGGCAATCCGGCCCAAAGCGCGTCGCTGGCGGTCGTATGGGCGTTGACATTGAAGGTATCGATAAACAGATCGGCATGACGCAAGCGCGCCAGATGTTTGGATTGCGGCATATAGCCGGCAAAGATCAGACGGTCACCCGAGATACCCTGCTTTTCCGCCGCCGCACTCAGGTTCGCCTTGGCGACATCATTATTGCACCAAAGCCAGAGCACGCTGCCCTCCACCTTCGCCATCACCCGCATCCAGATGGCAAATTCGGTTGGCATGATTTTGTAATTGTTGTTGAGACAACAAAACACAATGCCATCTTCGGGCAGGCCAAGCTCGGCCCGTGTCATCGCCTTTGTCGAAATTTCGCGGGTATTGTCATTGGGCTGATAACAGTCGGGAAGATAGATGATCTTCTCGTGATAACCGCCGCGCTGTTCGGGCGGAATGACCACCGGGTCGGCAACGATATAGTCGATGAAATCGCATCCAAGCGTGCCGGGATAGCCAAGATAACTGATTTGCAGTGGTGCCAGACGGGCGGCAAACGGCTCCAGCCGGCTGTCGCGGGTATAGCCCTTTAGATCAATGGCGATATCAAGGTTTTGCGCCCGCGCAAGCGTGATCAGATCACTGTCGGACATATCGCGCACATCAAAGAACTGATCAACGTTATCAAGCACCTGATCACGCTGCGCACCATCCTTGTTCTTGCCATAGCTGAACACGAAGATTTCGAACTTTGATCTGTCATGATGGCGCAAAATGCCTGCCATCAGAAACATGGTCGCATGATCATGAAAATCGGCCGAGAAATAGCCAAGCCGGATTCTGCGGCCCTCTGGCGACGTTGGCTTGATCGTTGAAACCGGGGCTGCTGGCGGCAACAGGCTTTTGGCAAAGTTGCGCGACCGGGCAAGCTGATGCGCCGGATTATCTTCAAACGGCAAAAGCGGAAATGGCAGGGCCGCATCGCCCGTGATGCCAAGCTGAGTGGCATGTTGCGCAAACAGATCACAGGCCCGCCAGTCGCACAGGTGGCTTTGGTCGCGCAGTTGTTCGACCATGGCCGGGACGTAGCCCGGCTTGACCGCAAGTGCGCGTTGATAGGCCTCGACCGCCTCTGGCAGGGATTTAAGGGCGGCCATGGTTTGACCAAGCCCGTACCAGGCCTCGGCCAATTTCGGTTGAAGCTTAAGCGTCTTGAAATATTGCTGCTTCGCGTCCTCAAGCAGGTCACGTTCGCGCAGCGTATTGGCAAGGTTATAGTGCGCGTCGACATAGTCGGGTTTGCGCGCAATCGCATTCAGGTAACAGGCTTGCGCCTCTGCAAGCTTGCCGGCACTCTTAAGGATATTGCCAAGATTGTTATGCGCCTCGGCGAAATCGGGGGTGCGCGCGATCACCGCGCGATAGCATTCCTCTGCCTCATCCAGTTTGCCCAGACGTTCCAGAATGACCCCAAGGTTGCTTTTGGCCGCCACCATATCGGGCTGTAGGCGGACAACGTTTCGCAAGGCCTGCTCGGCATCGGAAAGCAGGTTCAGATTGCTGCTGACTGCGGCGCGGAAGTTCCAAAGCTTGCCGGAATTGCCATACTGGCCCAGAAGCTGGCCTGTCATGGCGTGCACATCTTGCAAACGACCGGCCTGATAAGCTTGCGAAAGTTTGGCAAAAACCTCCGCCGGTGGTTCGGTCGCACCGGACGCAGCCCCCTTTACAGGCGCCGCAACCTTGACCGGACCGCTGAGTTCGGCAAGGGCCGTTTTGACCCGCTCGTTTTTGGGATAATCGGCAAGGATGGCTTCGTACAGTGCGCGCGCCTCGGCCATTTCGCCTTTGCGCATATGCGCCTTTGCGCGCTTCATTGCCTGATCAACTTTGAGCTTCGCCATGGCGCCCCATATCGCCCCGAACATTGATATTTTCGGGCAGTCTAGTCGATCACCCGCCAAAGGCAACCGGGGCAGCGGCAAAAAGGCGCGCAAAAGACAAAAGGCCAGGCATTTCTGCCTGACCTTTTCACAAATGGGGCGAGTGATGGGACTTGAACCCACGGCCCCCAGTGCCACAAACTGGTGCTCTAACCACCTGAGCTACACCCGCCATCGTGTGGCGCGGTTTATATGGCCCGAGGCCCCCAACGTCAAGCGCATATTTTCAATTTTTTAGCCCGATTTCCGCCAAGTTGTTCAAAGCACCGATTTTTGCGGGCTTGAGCATTCTGTGACGATCAAACACGCAGCATTGATAACACAAATCCCGCCTCCTACCCGTCAGAGCAACTTGCATGTGAAGACAAATGACTTAATTAGTTCAGTTCAATAACAGGCTATTGCCGCAAATGCAGGTTACCAAGACACCATATATAAAGGGTTGCTTGCCTGTCTTGGCATGGAAACGGCCAAATAATAGAAAAACAGACGGAGTATCGGAATGAAGTGGGGCATCCTTAGCACCGCCAAGATCGGCACGGAAAAGGTCATCCCGGCCATGCAGGAAAGCGATCAGCTTGAAATCCTGGCGATTGCCGGTCGTGATCTTGAAAAGACCCGTGAGGTCGCAGAAAACATGCGCATTCCGCGCGCCTATGGTTCGTATGAAGAACTGCTGGCTGATCCGTCAATCGAGGCGATCTATAATCCCCTGCCCAACCATTTGCATGTCGAATGGACGATCAAGGCGCTTGAGGCCGGAAAGCATGTGCTGTGTGAAAAGCCGATCGGCCTTGATACCGAAGATGCCAAACGCCTGATTAGCGCCCGCGACAAAAGCGGCAAGCAGGTGCTTGAGGCCTTTATGGTCCGCCATCATCCGCAATGGCTTGAAGCGCGCAAGATCGTTGAAAGTGGTCAGATCGGCACGCTCACCACGGTGCAAAGCATCTTTACCTATTTCAATGCCGATCCGAACAATGTCCGCAATAAAAAGGACATTGGCGGCGGCGGATTGCTTGATATCGGGTGCTATTGCATTGTCGGACCGCGCTTTATCACCGGCAAGGAACCCGTCCGCGTGGTGTCGCTGATGGACAAGGACCCGAAATTCGGAACCGACCGTTTGGTATCTGGCATGCTTGATTTCGGATCCGGCCTGCAGGCAAGCTTTGTTTGCGGCACCCAGTCGGCCGCCGTACAGCGTGTGCATATTCTGGGCACCGAGGGCCGGATTGAAATCCTGATGCCGTTCAATCCTGTGCCGGAAAACGAAGCCCTGATTCGCGTCGCGGGCCAGAAACAACCAGGCTTTGACGAAGCACGCGAAATCAAATTTCCGATTTGTAACCACTACACCCTGCAGGGTGAGGCAGCCACCGCGATATTTGCCGGCGAAAGCCCGGTCGATTATCCGATTGAAGACGCAATTGCCAATATGCAGATTTTGGATGCGTTTGCCCGCTCTGCCAAAACCGGCAGCTGGGAAATGGTCAAATCCTGATCATTCTTCTTACCGATATTCAACTGCACAAAAGCCGGGGAAACCCGGCTTTTTCTTTGCGCACTCAAGCGCCGGCAAACATGGCGGATTTGGCCTTAAGCCTCGGAAACATAAAATCATTGAAGGCCCGAACGCGCGGAACCGCCCGGAGATCGCGGTGCATCAGCATCCAAAGATCATTATCAAGCCCCTCAATCGCATCACCAAGGACCGCGATATTGTCAAATGCCTCGGCAAGAAACATCGGCAGCACCGCATAACCCGCCCCGGCATTGACCAGCCGCGCCACATTCAAAAGTGAATTGCTGCGCATCGCGACATGCTGATCGTGAAAATGTTTGTCGCGCCACTGGGCGGCCTTGATATGGGCAAGGCTTTCATCACAGGTGATCCATGGTCCGCCGCCATTTTTGGGATCACCCATGCCCTTTGCCGCACAAACCACCGACCGGATCGGGGCAATTTGCCGCCCGACCAGATTTTCATTGGGTGCATTGCTGGGCCGGATGGCGATATCGGCATCATGGCGGTTAAGATCATAAAACCGGTTGTCGGTCACGACCTGCACGGTGATTTCTGGATAGGCCTGCGCAAACGCCGCAAGATCATCTGCCAGCACGGCATGAAGCAACGTATCGGTTGTGGTCAGGCGTAGCGTGCCGGTTGGCCGGATATCCTGTCCGGCCAGGGTTCGGGCAAGTATGGCCATTTCGGCTTCAAGCTTTTCCGCGGTTTCGATGGCCGCCAATCCCGCTGGCGTTGGTTGATAGTCACCCTGTTGCCGCTCAAACAGCTTGGTACCGATGCGACTTTCAATATCAGCCATGCGGCGAAACAGCGTGGAATGGTGAATGCCGGTCTGTCTGGCCGCCTGCGTGATGCTGCGCGCCCACCCCACCGCCAGCACCAGTTTCAAATCATCCCATTCCAGCATGTGCAATCCTCCGAACGCGCCTTCTGCTCATTCGCATTATTGCACATACTATTTGGATTTTCGCAAATTTACTTCGCACATACACACATCAATACTGATCCCATCAACCAACGATATTCCTGATGGAGATTGGAAAATGACCAGAACTATTACCCGTGACGAGCTTAAGGCCGCCCTTGGCACCGCCACTGCCCCGACCCTGATCGAAGCACTTCCGGCGCGGTATTATGTTGATGCCCACCTGCCCGGTGCGATCAACATTCCACATGATGCGATTGATGAGGGCATCAAACAGATCCTGCCCGATCTGGATGCACCGATTGTTGTCTATTGCGCCAGCGGCCCGTGCAAGAATTCCGGCATTGCCCAGATGGCGCTGACCAAGCTTGGCTACAGCAATGTGCGCGATTATCACGAAGGCAAGAATGGCTGGCGCGAGGCGGGCCTGCCGCTTCAGGGACAGGGCACACTTGAACAAACAGCCTGACACTATCGCCCTCGCGCAACCAAAACGGGCCGACATTTCCATGTCGGCCCGATGTTCTTTCAAATGCCTTGTTTTGCGCCCACGGCTTACTTGGCAAACGCCTTTTTCATGCGCGCAATCGCCTCGGCCATTTTGGCTTCGTCCTTGCAGAAGCAGAACCGCACAAAGTTGCGCACACCGCCATCTTCACCCTGATAGAAGGCCGATACCGGAATGGCGACCACGCCGGCTTCCTTGATCATGATCTGGCAGAACTCGACATCATCGCAATCATAGCCAAGCGGGCGGAAATCGCAGGTGATGAAATAGGTGCCTTGCGAATCAAGCACGTCAAACCCGACTTCCTTAAGCCCCTTCATCAGGTAATCACGCTTGGCCTGCATTTCGGCGGTGAAGTTTTCGAAATAGGCATCATCCTTGTTAAGCCCATAGGCCACACCATGTTGCAGATCGGGTGCGACGGTAAAGACAAGGAACTGATGCGCCTTCTTGATCGGCTCCATCAGCTTTGCACAAGCCGTGATATAGCCAATCTTCCAGCCGGTCAGCGAGAAGGTCTTGCCCGCCGATCCGATGCGCACGGTGCGTTCATGCATGCCCGGGAACGTCATCAACGGTTTGTGCTTGCGCCCGTCAAAGACCAGATGCTCATAAACCTCGTCACACAGCGCAATCACATCATGCTTGATGCACAGATCGGCAATGAATTGCAGCTCATCATCGCCATAAACCTTCGAGCACGGGTTCTGCGGTGAATTCAGCAGGATCAGCTTGGTTTTTTCCGAAAAGGCCGCCGCCAGTTCTTCACGTGGCAGCTCCCAGTGCGGCGGGGTGACGCGCACCAGCTTGGGAATACCGCCCGCCAGCTTCACCATCGGAAGGTAGCTGTCATAAAGCGGCTCGATCAGGATGACTTCATCACCTGGTGCGACCAGACCAAGGATCACGTCAGCCAACCCCTCGGTCGCACCGACGGAAACCAGCACTTCTTTTTTCGGATCAACCTCGATGCCATAAAACCGTTTATTGTGATCGGCAACGGCCTGAAGCAGTTCGGGCACACCGGCCAGCGGCGGATACTGGTTGGACAGTTCCATCAATGCCCTGGCGGCGGCTTCGCGAATATCAGCCGGGCCATCTTCATCCGGCGCACCCTGCCCCAGATTGATGGCCTTATGTTTCTGGGCCAGTTCGTTCATCACTTCGAAGATCGTGATCCCGCCCGAAGCGAAAAGCGGATTGCCGACGAATTCGGTCATGAGGCGTCCTTTATATTATGGTCGTTCACCGGATGGTGGCCCCCGGTCGTATCATGGTCAGTCGAGTCCCGGTCATCAGGCATATTTTTTGTGCCCGACAACACCCTTGCATAGCAAATCCTGTCGCATGATGGCCCCGGAATGGCAAGCCCGGAGAGGTTTGAACGGGCCTGCCTGCCCTTCAAACAGGGTGTTTGCATATTTTTTGAACATCTTGCCTAAAACACAGTCACCAGCAAACCAGAAAATCTTAAAAATTTCATGGGTTTTGCTGGGTTTTCGCACAGAGAATCCTTAGAATGCCGTTGCCGGTGAAAACTGGCATGGTCCGTGCAATAGTCAGCGGGCGAAGCATTACGCTTTACAGAGTTCAACGCAACTCTCGCCAAAAAGCAGAGGGCGCTAATGAAAAAAATTGAAGCCATCATCAAGCCGTTCAAGCTTGACGAGGTAAAAGAGGCCCTTCAAGAGATTGGTCTCAAAGGGATTACCGTCACCGAAGCCAAAGGTTTCGGACGTCAGAAAGGTCATACGGAGCTGTATCGCGGCGCCGAGTACGTTGTGGACTTTCTGCCGAAGGTAAAGCTGGAAATCGTCGTCGAGGACACGCTGGTAGAGCGTGCGATTGAGGCAATCCAGCAAGCCGCTCATACCGGGCGTATCGGCGACGGTAAAATTTTCGTTTCCTCACTTGAGGACGCGATCCGTATTCGTACTGGTGAACGGGGTAACGACGCGATCTGATCGGTCACGCCTTTCGTTGAACACCATACGGTAACTGTTTATGAGTTTTAAAGGGTTGCATCATGTCTGACGCTGCTTCTGTACTTAATCTGATCAAAGAAAAAGGCATCCAGTTTGTCGATCTGCGCTTTACCGATACCAAAGGTAAATGGCAGCACACCGCACAGGATATCTGCACCATCGACGAAGACGTCTTTGTTGACGGCATCATGTTCGACGGTTCGTCGATTTCCGGTTGGAAAGAAATCAACGAATCCGACATGATCCTGATGCCGGATCCGTCGACCGCCGTTGTTGATCCGTTCACCGCGCAGCCGACCCTGATCCTTGTTTGTGACGTTATCGAACCGGCCACCGGCCAGGGTTACGAGCGTTGCCCGCGTTCGACCGCGAAACGCGCACTGGCATACATGAAGTCCGCTGGTATCGGCGACACCGCATATTTCGGCGCAGAGCCGGAATTCTTCATGTTCGACGACGTTCGCTGGAGCACCTCGCAGGAGAGCATGGCTTACGCACTTGACTCCGAAGAAGGTCCGTACAACACCGGCACCGAATTCGAAGGCGGCAACCGCGGCCACCGTCCGGGTCCGAAGGGTGGTTACTTCCCGGTACCGCCGGTTGACTCGGCAAACGACATCCGTGCCGAAATGGTCAACTACATCAACGAAATGGGCGTGCGTTGCGAAAAGCACCACCACGAAGTTGCACCGTCGCAGCACGAATTGGGTATCGCTTTCGGCACCCTGATCGAACATGCTGACGCGGTTCAGGTTTACAAATACTGCATCCACATGGTTGCTCACCAGTATGGCAAAACCGCAACCTTCATGCCGAAACCAATCTTCGGTGACAACGGCTCGGGCATGCACACCCACCAGTCGATCTGGCACGAAGGCAAGCCGCTGTTTGCTGGCAATGGCTATGCTGACCTTTCTGAAACCGCTCTGTACTACATCGGCGGTATCATCAAGCACGCCAAAGCACTGAACGCCTTCACCAACCCGACGACCAACTCCTACAAGCGTCTGGTCCCGGGCTTCGAAGCACCGGTTCTGCTGGCATATTCTGCCCGTAACCGTTCTGCTTCCTGCCGTATCCCGTACACCGCGTCTCCGAAAGGCAAACGCGTTGAGATCCGCTTCCCGGATGCCCTTGCCAACCCGTATCTCGCATTCTCTGCAATGCTGATGGCTGGCCTTGACGGCATCGAGAACAAGATCCACCCGGGCGAAGCAATGGACAAAAACCTCTATGACCTTCCGCCGGAAGAGCTCAAAGAAGTTCCGACCGTTTGCCGTTCGCTGCACGAAGCTCTCGACAGCCTCGACGCAGATCGCGAATTCCTGAAAAAAGGCGATGTGATGACCGACGACCTGATCGACGCATACATCGCCCTGAAGATGGAAGAAGTCGTTCGTTTCGAACAGGCTCCGCACCCGGTCGAATTCGACATGTACTACAGCGGCTAATCTTCCATCCGGAAGACAATGCTTACGCGAAACGCCCGGCCGATTGGCCGGGCGTTTTTCGTTTCACCGTCCCCGCCCTAACAGTTTGCTTACCCCTTTGCCGCTAAGCTTGACCTCACCTTTCGCATCGGGATTAAATCAGCTTCATGACCAAGGCAGCACCACCATCGAGTTTCGCCGAAAAGCGCAACCGTCAAAAGGCTGACAAACTGATCCAGGCGGCGCAAAGCGCCCTTGCATCAGGCAACGCCGCAGATGCGAAGGCACGCGCACAGCAGGCGCTGTCAACCGCGCCAGGCTACGGTCCCGCCTTGATGATGATGGCTCAGGTCCATCGCGCAACGGGCAATCTGAACAAAGCCGCACAGCTGCTGCAATCCGCCTGCAATCTGCCTGACAGTAAAATTGACTATTTCCGTGAACTTGCCGGCATTTTTGCCAGTGCAGGCCGGTATGATCTCGTTCAGCAAATCCTGTTTGCCGCGATCCGGAAATTCCCGACCCATGGACAGACCTATAGCGACCTTGGCGTTTACCTTATTCAGGCAGAACACATCACCCAAGGCATCACCATCCTTGAAAAGGCTGTCAGCTTTAGCCCCGATAACTGGCGTGCCCTGAACAACCTTGGCTCAGCCCTTCTCAAGGTCGGGCGCGAAAAAGAAGCACTGGAATACCTTGCCCGGGCGGAAGAGATCGGCCCGGATGATCCGGAACGCCGAACAAGCAATCTGCTACAACTCGGCGAAGCAAAACGTCACATGGGCGATCTGGAAGGTGCGCAGGAATGCTTCCGGAAAGTCATCGCCCAAAACCCTAAATCAGGGCGTGCTTGGCATGATCTGGCCGACGTCATGAAGTTCGAGCCCGACAGTCCCGAAATCAAGATGATGGTCGATATCCTCAACGATGCTGACTTCGTGCTGCAAAAGGTTGATCGGGAGATGATCGGCTTTGCACTTGGCAAGGCCTATATCGACAGCAAAGACCCAAAGCAGGCCATCCACCATCTTGATGCCGCCAATGCCTTGCGCCGTCAGGACTTCGCTGAAAACACGCCGACGCAAAAGGCCTATGATTCAAAGATCGCTTGCGGGCGGGTGCGCGCGATTGCCGATTACTTTCCGGCGGAGCTGTTCAAAGACCTGCCGCAACAAGACGACAACGGCCCAGCTCATGCCTTTATCGTTGGCATGCCACGCTGTGGCAGCACGCTGATCGAGCAAATACTAGGCAGCCATCCAGAAACATTGGCAACGGGTGAGTTGCGGACATTCCCGAAATTCAAGGATCGCCTGTTTGGCACACTTTTCCCCAATCAGCCGGAAGACCATGACAAAATCCGCAATTCTGCGCTGCTTGCGGAACTCGCGAAGTCCTATCGCGAAGAAGTCAACGCGATGTATCCGCCCACCCCGGCGACAAAGCTGATCATCGACAAGATGCTGGGGAATTTTTCGTGGGTTGGGTTGATCCTGCTTTCCGTGCCCGGTGCCAAGATCATTCATTGTCGCCGCAATCCGGTCGACACCTGTCTGTCTTGCTATTCCAAGCGTTTTGCCAATCTGCAGGTCTATACCTGCAACCAGACAGAACTGGGCGAGTTTTATCGCGCCTATGAGGACCTGATGGCGCATTGGCGCGCCGTGCTGCCAAAGGATCGGTTTATCGAGATCAATTACGAAGATCTGGTCACCAATATCGAGCCCGAAGCCCGCAGGCTGATCGACTTTCTTGGCCTGCCCTGGGATGACGCGATGCTGGATTTCCACAAGACGGAGCGCTCGGTCCGGACTGCGAGTGCGGCACAGGTCCGACAGGGCCTTTATCAGACCAGTGTTGAACGCTGGAAACCCTATGCACCCTATATCAAACAGCTGTTGAAAGCCCTGGGCATCAAACCCGATTGAGCCAAGCACGCTGACACTTCGTGGAGAACAATTCCTGCCGGCTCAGTCGTCAGTATGCAGATCGGGTTCCATATCCGGAGCATAGAGGCGATATTGCGCCTTGCCTGCTGCCTTGGCTTCATACATCGCCTTGTCAGCACGGCGGAGTTGCTCGCTCATATCGCAATTTCCGCCATCAAACACAGCCAAGCCGATCGAGGCAGAAATATCGCAATCATGTCCTTCCCAGACAAATGGACGGCTCATTTCGGCAAGAATGGCTTCTGCTGCCTCCGCCATTTCCTTTTCTGCGCCCTTGTTTAAGAACAGCAAGGTAAACTCGTCCCCGCCCAGCCGCGCAACCTCTTCTGCACGGCGGGCGGCACGTTTCAGGCGCTTGCCGGTTTCAACCAGCACCCAGTCCCCCGCAGCGTGACCTTGTGTGTCGTTCAGCCGTTTGAAACCATCAAGATCAAGGATAAAGATCGCGGCGGGCGTATCGGTTCCGCGCAACACGGTTTCACACTGGTCAAGTTTCTGCATGAAGCGCGCACGGTTGGCCAACCCGGTCAGTTCATCATTATTGGCCTTGTTCTGCAATTCGCGCGCGGCGTGCTTTTGCTTGGTGATGTCGCTGGTCCACCAAAGCACGCTTTCCTCGCCCTGGAACGAAAGCGGTTCGATGGATGTTTTAAGCCAGCGCGCCTCGGGCATATCAGATCGGCGCAGCCGGATCTCGACATCCTGAAGTTCGCCCAGCGCATCCATATCCTCGAGCGATTTCTCGCGATAACGTTCGGAAAGAAGTATGGAATCCGTTGCTTTGCTTTCGTCTTCAATTCCGAGCATTTTGGAAAATGTGCTGTTGAAGAATTTGAAAACGCCGCTTTCGCGGTTGGAAATCCCGACCCCGATCGGTGCACTTTCAAGCAAACCTGTCAGACGCTGGGATGCCTCGGCGACCTCGGCCTGCGCCTTTTTAAGGCTGGTCACGTCAATCAATGATCCGATGGTGCCCGCAATCGCGCCACTTGGGCCCCTGAGGGTGGCGGCGGCAAACAGGGCCGTGCATTCCTTGTCATCAATCGCAAAGGTAATCTCGTCACGTACCTGCCCCTCGGCATCGCGTAACGGTGCCTCAAGTTCACCGACGGTTTTGGCAAGTGATTTGGGGGCAAAATCCGCCATTCTCTTGCCAATCGCCGTTTCGACATCCGTACCAAACAGTTCGGCAAAGGCACCGTTGCAGCGGGTCAGAACCCCTTCGCGGTTTTTGAGATAAACCGGGGTTGGCAAAACATCGATCAGGTGCTGAATGAACGTCTTGTGTTCTGACAGTGCCTTGGCAAGTTCCTGGGCCCGTCCGGCATCACGCAGTACCAGCGCGAATGTTCCGGACGGTCCGACATCGCAATGCCAGTTAAACGGCGTTTTGCCCAGACGAAAGGCCGGAAGTTCGGCATGTTTGCCCGAAGAAATCGATGCAAGGGCGTTACGAACTGCGGCCACCGCGTCGCCATCGGTAAATTCACCATTTTTGGCAAGATAGGCCAGAAGCTGTTTGACCTCTGTGCCTTTGCGCAAAACAGATTTTGCATCGCCAAGCTGCTTTTCCGCAGCCGCGTTGACATAGACGACGGTAAGGCCATCCGGATCAAGAAAAATAAGACTGTCGCGTGACAACGCCGCAGTTGCCACAACATCCGCACTGACTGACAAGACACCCGGCGCGCTGCAAAGCAGCGCTCTCCCTTTATTCGTGTTTTATGTGATGTCCCAGATCAGACCTTTTAAGACGGCCTTGTGTATTTATATGCGCAACCCATTGCATATACTGGAGAATAAGTCATTATTTTTTTGAATAGCAGGACATCAAACACGGGTGCAGGTGAGAATATCGTTATTTTTTCGCCGGAAGATCGATGTAACCGCGATCAATGCAGTGTTCGAGTTCCTTGGCCACGGCCAGCATTTCCTGAAAGCTTTCTCTCAGATGCTTGAGCTTTGCCAGCTCGTCCACCGTCGGGTGCTCCTCCGCGCGATCATCGCAAAGATGAAAGGCAAATTTCAGATAATCCGCCCGAAGCCGTGCAACGGTGATCATCAGCGGCACAGCATTTTCAACCGACATGTCCGGAATGGCCGGGCTGATGATTTCGTGATTGATCTCACGCAGGACATGCTCCATGCCCATCATGAAACGGCTTTTGCTGCGCGTCGGATCCTCTGTCATGACTGATACTCCTGCACCATAGGGATCTGAATAATTACACCAGTATCCATCCGGAAAGTAAAAACTCCTATAACAACTTACCACTCATGGTCGCATTTGTGACCACAGCCCGGCCGACTTTCCATGATCTCACCTTGCAGGTGGGCGCAAGGCGGGCTAGAGGTTAAGACAATAATTGTTCACATATGGGAATGCGAAGATGGAAGCGCGTGTAAAGTGGCTTGAAAACCTGACCTTCACCGGAATGAGTGGCACCGGACATGGTGTCGTCATGGATGGCGACAGGGATAACGGATTTGGCCCGAGCCCAATGGAGATGCTTCTGCTTGGTATCGGTGGCTGTTCGTCGATTGACGTTGTTCATATCCTTAAGAAGGGTCGGGAAAACGTTCTTGATGTCGAAACCGACGTTAAGGCCGAGCGTGCAGAAACCGACCCGAAGGTCTTCACCAAAATCCACCTGCACTTCAAGGTAAAGGGTGAAAACCTTAATGAAACCAAGGTCGGTCGCGCTGTCGAGCTTTCGGCAGAAAAATACTGCTCGGCATCCATCATGCTTTCAAAGGCCGCAGAGGTCACGCACAGCTGGGAACTGGTGGAATAATCCGGTTACTCATAGCGGTGATACTGATGAAAAAGCGATCTGTTAACAGATCGCTTTTTTGTTTCTCGCACCATGTGACTTCCCGCGTTAACATCTTCTGACAACAATAGAAAAACCACGTCCAATCCCGGGAACCGAACGGAGCAATCATCATGGGTACGTCCCGCATATTTCAGACTGGTTTGGCATCCCTTGCCCTGCTGGGACTTTTGACGACAGGTGCCTGCGCAAAGTCAACCGACCCGCTTTCGCCATCCGGTGCCGCGATTGCTCCGCCCGCCGAAGGATTGCCGTTTGAAGATTATGTCCGCTCCACACGCCAGCAACTCCGCGACGTCCTTACCGCGACACGATTTGCGCATGCAGAAAAACCGTTTGGCATCCATACCCTTGATCAGGTTGTCGATATGCGTGCGCCTTATGCGCTTGGACCGGTGAGCAACACCTGCACTACCGACGAAACCGACCCTGCGCAGGGAAATGGTGTTGGCTTTTTGATGGTACATGGCCTGACCGACAGCCCTTACTGGTTAAGTGACATCCGTGATGATCTTCGCCAACGCCTTCCCTGTGCGACGTTTCACGGTGTTCTTCTTCCGGGGCATGGCACCGTGCCGGGCGATCTGCTTGATGTCGAATATGAAGACTGGCTTGAAACCGTTCGTTTCGGCATGAACAGCTTTGGGGATGAAATCGATCACATCGTCCCGATGGGATTTTCGACCGGGGCCGCCCTGATTGGGCGGGTCTATAGCGAACAACAGGCCAAGAGCGATCTGATCAAAGCACTGGTTATGCTGTCGCCCGGTCTTGCCGCCAAAAGCGAACAGGCCTGGCTTACCCCCTATGTCCGATATGTCAAAGACTGGGTCGGTGAGGGTGAGAATAACGATCCCGGCAAATATGGTTCGATGGCGATGAACGCGGCAGCGGAGTTTTATCTGCTGACCAAGCCCTTTGGCCAAGGAAAGCTGGCCGATTTCAATGTCCCGGTTTTCGGCGTTGTCAGTTCGGACGATCAGACCATCAATCCCGACCTGATGCGTGACTTCTTCTGCAACAAGGTCACCAGCCCGCAAAAACACCTGATCTGGTATCAGGGCAAAATCAACCCGCCAAGTGGGAGCGCAACCTGCGACGGCATTGAAATTGTCCGCTCGGAAGACGACGAAATGCGGACACTCAACCATGCCCACACCGCAATTACCATGAGCCCCAAGGATCCCATTTATGGCCTTGATGGCGCGGTCCCCGATTGCGGACATTATGACGACGAGACTGCCCGATCAAACTGCCAGTCCGGCACGGATGTCCTGTATGGCGAACGCAATCTTTTTGACGACGCGCCCCCCGGCACAATGCGTCGTGGCACATTCAATCCCGATTTCCCCGGTATGATGGATAAAATGGCCGCCTTCATCGCAAAGGCAATCACCGCGCAGGATTAGGAACTGAAGCCGCCCCATGACTTTTGCGACCGACATTTTCGAAACACGGGACGGGATAAATCTGCGCTTTGGTGTTCAGACGCCCAAAAACGCGCGCCAGCATGTCCTGATCCTGCAGGGGCGCGGGGAATATATTGAACGTTACCAGGAAACGGCGGACGAGCTTGCCGAACGTGGTTTTGGCTGTGTGACCTTTGATTTTCGCGGCCACGGTGGGTCGTCCCGCGAAACGAATGATCCGGTGTTGGGGTATGTCCATGATGTTGCGCAATATATCGCCGATACACGCCATGTTATTGACCATGTCAAAAACGCCCACGGAATTGCCTGCCCGCTTCTGATAACGCACTCGACCGGTGGGCTGGTTGCGATGACGATGATGCTCGATCAACCGGATCTGTGGGAAAGCGTGGTGATGGTCGCGCCATTTTTTGGACTGGGCGGCCCTGACTGGTTGTCATTGGCGGCGCAATTTGTCGCCGACAGTATGTGTCGGTATGGATTTGACAAACAGTACCTGCCTGGTCAACGCAAACTAAGCCCGCTTGCCGGGTTTGAGGCTGAAAACATTCTGACTTCCGATCCGGTCCGCCATGCGCGAAATGTTGCTATCTTGCAAAGCAGCCCGAACCTTGTGGTCGGTGGCGTTTCTGCTGGCTGGCTTGATGCCTGTTTCAAGGCGCAAGCATCCCTGACCACCCGGATTGAACAGATGAAGTCCGGCATATGGTCCCTGCCCCCCATCACCATTGTTCTGGCCGGGAACGATCAGGTTGTTTCCAACCAGACGACGGAAGATCTGTTTGGCAACGTACCGTCGATCACCATTGCGGAGATCCCCGAAGCCCGCCACGAAATTCTTCAGGAACGTGACATTTATCGAAACAGGTTCTGGCAAATTTTTGATGCGCACATCGCGCGCACGCAAAAAAGTGAATCCGGGAGACCTGGGCGGTGATTTGAATGAGTTTTAACCTTAGAGCTTTGCCAGAAGTTTCGCCTTGGTCGCCTCATCAACAAAGGCCGCTTCAATCGCGGTACGGGTCAAACCGCTGAGCTCTTCGGGGCTAAAACCGAACACCTCCTCGGCACGCTGATATTCGGCCGCAAGCGAGGTAAAGAAAAACGGCGGATCGTCCGAGCCAAGGGTCACCTTGACCCCCGCGTCGTAGAATTTGCGCAAGGGGTGGGATGTGTAATCCGGGAACACCGACAGGGCGATATTCGATCCCGGACACACTTCCAGAACGATATCGCGTTTGACCAGTGTTTCGACCAGTTTGGGATCTTCGATTGACCGCACCCCGTGGCCGATCCGTGTCACAGGAAGTTTTTCAATCGCATCCCAGACACTTTGCGGTCCTTCGACCTCACCGGCATGGGTGGTACAGCCAAGACCGGCATCGCGGGCGATCTTGAACGCCGGATAGAAATCTTCCTGCGTGAACATGCTTTCATTGCCGCCCATGCCAAAACCGACAATGTACGGGTGACGACAATCAACCGTTTCACGCGCGACCTTGACCGCCACACCCGGCCCAACGTGGCGCACACAGGTCATGATAATCCGGCCAATGATCCCGGTTTCCTTTTCGGCACGGTCAATACCATCAACGACTGCCTCAAGATGCGCGTCAAATGACAATCCACAACTGGCCGCATGGGTCGGCGAACAGAAAATCTCGACATAAAGCGTGCCGACCTTTGCCTGCTCTACCAGATAGGAACAGGTCAGATCGGAATAATCCTGCTTGGTGCGGATGGCGGCACTCGCCTTGTCAAAACTGTTGAGGAACTCGGGAAAATCACGCCAGATATAACGGTCCTGCGCATCATAGATATGATCGGGCAATGTCAGACCATTGCGCTTGGCAAAGCTGCGGACAAGCGATGGCGTCATCGCCCCTTCAAGATGCAGGTGCAGTTCTGCCTTTGGAATGGTCGTGTACATCGCGGTGCTCCCGGTTTGTCGGCATCATCTTTACCGATACCTTCTAACCCAAACCAACCCGTTTGGTCACGCAGCAACCGCACGGCGCGATGATTTGCGCGCAGCACTCCATTGCTGAACATACGGATCATCGGCCAAGGATGCCAACGGCCCGATAAACGGCTCAAACCGTTGCCATTTCTCGACGGAGTCCTGATTGATCGGGCGACGAACCTGGATCATGCTGGCCGTCGCAGCAACTTTGCCGGCACGATAAAATTCAAGACATCCCGGATGCCAATCCAGTCCGCAATGGGCCAGATAATCCTGTGCAACAGCTTCCGGATCAGAAACCAGGTCTTCGTACGAAAGATCGTACAACTGGCCATTGTGATCCGCTTCAAAACTGGCATTCATCAGTCCGACATAACCGCGGTAGTAATCTGCCAATTCGCCGAGATCATCGGAATACCGCATCGGTATCGAGAACGGTGTCGTGTAGATCGATAGACAGGTCGCAAGTGGATGGCGATGGGTGTGAATGATCGGTGCATCGGGAAAGACGCGCCGGATCATCTCAACACGCAGGAAATTGGCTGGTGTCTTGTTGGTGACAAACCGTTTTTCGGGCGCATAGGCCTTGAGTGCCGCAAGATACTGTTTGCGAATTTTCTTCGCTGCCTTGGCATCGATGCGCGCCAATTGATCAGAAATCTGGCCACGTCCGACCACATCAATCACCGCCTTGGCAAAGTCGCCGATTTCGCCGGCGGCATGCACATCAGGATGGGCGCCAAGAATACGCTCGGTCAGGGTTGTTCCGGATCGCGGCATCCCGACGATGAAGATCGGGCGCGGGCCATCTTCGTTTTCTGAGCTGACATCTTCCAAAACCGGCACCGATCCCGCCATATCACGCAAACGCGCAAGTTCCATGAGTTCGCGCGGCATATCAAACGGCCGCTCCGACCGGTTTGCACTATGCCCCAACCGATATAAATCAAAGGCCTCTTTCATGTTGCCTTTCATTTCCTCGATCTTTGCCCGCGCAAAGGCCGCCTTGTAACGCTCACCTTTTGCTATATCCGCCTTATCAAGCATTGCATCAAGAACACCGCAGGCACCTTCGGGCATGGATTGCGGGCGCATAAAGGAAATGATCAGGTATGGCTGAGCACTGAAGGAAGGATCCAGTTCAATGATTCGATGGCAGGCCGCAACAGCCTTTTCAGCCTCACCCGCCAAGGCATATGAAGATGCCAACAACATTCGAACTGACATGTTTTCGGCGTTGCGTGCGACATACTCTTCAAGCAAATCAAATGCCTGTGCATGCTGTTCCTGATGCAGATAAATGCGTGCGAGCAAAGACTGACTATCTTCAAACTTGGGGTTTTCGGGGGTGATAGCACGCAAAATTTCAATCGCTTCCGACAAGCTTGGCGCTACGCTTAGCCCTGGACTCTTGTAAACCTCTGCTTGGAATAATACGTCGGCCAACACATAGGGCAACAAATCGTTCTGCGGCGCAGCATGAATACGCTTTCTGACTGCGGCTTCCAATGAGCCAAAGTCATTTGTCTGATATGCATATCGAAGAAAATTTTGGGCCACGGGGCCCCAGTACCGATCATCCAGCGAGAGAGAATTAAACAGTTTCTTCAATCGTCTACCAGCGTTCGCAAGATAAGTACCGTGCAACTCGCTGACTGCTGTCATGATTTCGATATCAGTTCTTTTCGGATGCAAACGCAACAGCCGCGCACCGATTTTGGCCGCCCTGTCAAATTGGCCGACTGACATTGCCTGCTTCATTTCGTGCGCAATGTCTTTATTTGACTGCGTCATTCATCTGTCCTTGGATGCGTAATTGTTGTTCTACGCCCCCTCCCCAAGTACAGAGCGACTATAGGTCATTTACAGGATAGTGCACAGCACAAACATTGATGAATTTACGTAAAATCACGTAAACGTGACCAATATGTGACACAGGATTTGGCTATCGACTCACTCAACGGGAAGTTGGTGCTTGTCCTTAGGCGACTTCAAGCTTGCCGAAGCCAGAATGGCGCCGCCAACGATCAAGATGCAGCCGGCGATAATAGCCGGCGTTGCAATCGCCTTGCCGAACGCAATCAACAAGCAGGTGCTGAGCAGCGGCGCACCGTAGGCCAGAACACCGAGGATCTGAATATCACCGTGTTTGGTGCCATGGTCCCAGACGAAGAATGCGGCCCCGACCGGGCCCAGTCCGAGCCCGAGAATAGCAAGCCATTGTCTGGCGTTCGGCGTTACCCAGTCTTCGATCATGCCATGCGTAACAAGGCCGAGAATGGCCGCACCTGCGCAAAACCCGCAGACTGCCCCCACCGGAACATTTCGATAGCGCCGGTTCACGACCGAGTAGCCTGACCACAGCAGGGAACAGACAATTGCCGCGCCATATCCCAGCGCAAATGCCGGATCAAAGGTCAGGGCTTGCCCTTTACCCACCAGAAGAACGGCACCAAACAACCCCAGAACAGCACCCCCGATATGCTGCCATTTCAAGCGTTCACCGGGCAAAAGTGTAGAAAACAAAACAATCAGCAGCGGCCAGAGATAGGCAATCAGACTGGCCTCAACCGCCGGGGCGTTTGCCAGCGCGACAAAATAGAAAAAGTGATAGCCAAAAAGCCCCGCCACACCAAGCGCCCAGGCACCAAGTGGTTGACGCAAGGCGCGAACCACATCACCCCCACGGAACGTGATCCAGAGCGCACTGAAAATGCTGGCAATACCAAAGCACAAACTGACCAATTGAAACGGCGGGATGTCGGCCACTTCGGTCGTGAACAGGGCAAGCATGGCCCAAAGAATTACGGCAACCGAACCGATCAAGGTTGCCTTACGTTTTTCATCCATCGCGCCCATCCCGGTTTGCTGATTTTACAAACCGGAACATGCACCTGTTTGACACCAAGGTCTTTGCCCAAACTCCGGAAGTTCGCGACAAGTACTTGGTGGGAAGTATGGGCCCTAAAAGGCCGTCGGATCGCGGCGGATCGATCTGGGCGCGCAGCCAAACCGGCGGGAAAACGCACGCGAAAAGGCGCTTTGATCGGCAAATCCGACCGCATTTGCCAGATCGGACATCGAAAGGCGAATTTCGGGATCACGCAAAAGCGCCATGGCCATTTGCAGGCGTTGCTCGGTCAGCCAGCGCATCGGGCTTGTCCCGATATATTTCTGAAAGGCACTAAACAGGCTGCTCTCCGATTGGGCGGCAATGGTCGCCATGTCGCTAATCGTGATGTCTTCGCCCAACCGGGCCTCCGCCCATGCCATGGTGCGGAGGAGCCTTGATGGCAGTGCCGCCATGCCAAAGGTATTCCCGCCACAGCTCTGACGGCTACGCAATAAAAGCGCTTTCAGGCAATCGAGCATATCAGTTTGGGATTCTTGATCGTGTAGCGGTGCGATTGCCTGCAACAGCGCGACCAGCCCCCTCTGATGCCCCAGCCCCACTTCAAGATACGTCGCAGCACTTCCATGGCGATGCCAAAGCGCCTCAAGACCGGTGCGATGGGCCAGATCGGCATCGACATCAAGCACAAGGAACCGGTTAAGTCCCTCGGCACGGTAGGCATGAGTTTTGCCCGCCTCGACAAAGGCCAGTTGGCGACCGCACACTTCACCCCCACGCCCTTCAACCTCCATCTCAAGCTTGCCGAGCTCGGAAATGATGATCTGGTGGAAATCGCCGTGGCTATGGCTTTGTGCTTCGGGGCGGTATTGCCGCATGCTGTACTGCATCGGATCCTCGGTCTCGCAGATTGACGGGCAAACAATATCAGCGCTTTTCGCAATGATAAATCCCTTCGCGCAGCGTCTTGATTGATCGCCTGCGGCAAACATCGCCGTACAGGATAAAGTGCCGTACAAATGTATTGATCGACGCAGGATTTATTGTCACTGCGCACCATATGTTACAGTATGTTAATCAGAAGAATTGCCGATCAGGAAAAGCCAACGGCGCTACTAAGGACCAGACGGGGAGATTGAGGTGACCTATTGTGAAAAATGTGATGCGGTTCCTGAAATCGCACCTGCAAACGGGACACTCTTTCTCTGGCCGCCAGTTGCCCATACCACGGGCAAAATCCTGGCCGGTGCGAAATCAATCGGCATAGAGGTCGAAAAAACACCGTCTGTCGCAACCCTATCCATCCATTACACCCGTCCGGGTCTGCGAGCGCTGATTGATGCCATATCAGGCAATCTCCTTCCCGAAGAACTGTCTGACACCAAGGCATTGATCATGCCCGGCGTTCAGCGCCCCGAAATCGATGACATCGCCCAGATTACAAGCCTTGGCGCGATCCGGGCGGCAATCGGCGCAGAATGGCTGGGCGATCTGTTGCGCGACAACCGGTTGAATTCGGTATTTCAGCCGATTTTTGACATCAATGACCTTGGCAAACCCTATGCCCATGAATGCCTTGTGCGCGGCGAAAGTGCGACCGGCGATGTAATCAATCCGGGCCAGCTTTTTGATGCGGCCCAGTCCGCGACCCTGCTGTTTCAGCTTGATCGCGCAGCACGTGCGGCCAATGTCCGCAATGCCCACAAGGCTGGCGTGAAAGGCAACCTGTTTATCAATTTCACGCCGAGCTCGATCTATGATCCGGATTCTTGCCTGCGTTCGACCATCGAAGTCGTCGAGGAGTGCAATCTTGATCGCAGCAATGTTGTGTTCGAGGTGATTGAAACCGAAAAGGTCCGCAGCACGGCACATCTGAGCGCCATCCTTCAGTCCTATCGTGATTCGGGTTTCCGGGTTGCGCTTGATGATGTTGGATCAGGCTATTCGACGCTGAACATGTTGCCGGAACTGCGTCCCGACATCATCAAGATCGACCGCGAACTGGTGGATCACGTCGATCATGACAAATTCAAACAGGCGATTGTCAGCAAGCTGATCGCGCTGGCCAAGCAGCTTGATATCGAAGTCATCGCCGAAGGCATCGAGCGTGAGGAAGAACTCGATTTCCTGCGTGATCACGATGTTGACTATGTGCAGGGCTTCCTTCTTGGCCGCCCTGCCCCAACACCGTTTGCTGCCAAGGCAGGCTAACCACGCCCGAAACGCCTAAACCCGGGCCATATCAGCCAGTTCACGGCCGACCATCCGCTTGTAACTTGCCACGATCTCTTTGCCCTCACCGCGGGGAACGGCAATGGCAAGGCGCATGGTGGCTTCGCCGGAATACATGATCAGCAAACACCGTGCGGCGATTGTTTTGAAATCACCATCATTGTCGCGCACCCGCAGGATTGCCTTGGCCAGAAGGTCTGCATTTGTCCGGCTCACTTCCATTTCCATGTCGCGCAGCGTCTTGTCGGCTTGCGTTCCGGTCCAGATATCGCAAATCACCGGTTCGGCCAAGAACAGCTCGTAATAGGTGTCAATCAACCGATCAAAGGCGGCGAGTAAGGCATCTGGCGAGTTTATCTCTGCCAGTGCCTCTTCGATGCAATGCAGGGATTCGGCATTATAGCGATCAGCAAGCGCATGAACGATCGATGCCTTATCGGGGAAATACTGATAGAGCGAGCCGATGGAAATTCCCGCCTTTTCCGCGACCTCCCCCATCTTGATGGCATCACTGCCTTGGGCTGAAATCAGCTCGCAGGCGACTTTCAGGATGGTGTCGACCCGTTCACGGCTTCTTTTTTGGGTCGGTGCGCGGCGCATTTTTTTCACGTTATCAGACAACGCGTTAGATCCTTTATCCTCGAAATATCCCGGCATCGAGACCCGGGTTTCACAGGCTTGTGATGGGCCAAAGCTCTTGACGATCAAAATATGAGGATTTATCACATTTGGCAAATGTGAGGATTCCTCACATTTCGAAAAACCCATTCAGGAGCCAATTTGATGCCAACCAATCCCCGCTTTCTTGTTCTGGGCGCGACGGCGAAAACCGGCCGCCGCGTTACCGAAAAGCTCATTGCCCTTGGTCATGATGTGCGCGCTGTTTCACGCAGCACGACACCCGCCTTTGACTGGACCGATCCAACGACATGGGATGATGCCCTGCGTGATCGCGATGCGGTCTATGTGACGTTCCAGCCCGATCTTGCCGTTCCAGGATCAGATGAGATTATCGCAAGCTTTGCCAAGCGCGCGCTGATGCATGGCGCAAAACGCATTGTGATGTTATCTGGCCGCGGTGAAGAAGCCGCCCACCGTGCCGAAGACGCCATGCGCCATTCCGGGGCGGATGCGACGGTGCTGCGTGCCAACTGGTTCTTCCAGAATTTCAACGAAGACCTGTTCCTGCCTTATATCCAGCAAGGTACCCTCGCCCTGCCTGCGGGTGACACGCCCGAACCGTTTGTTGATGCCAATGACATTGCCGAATGCGCGGTTGCCTGCCTGCTTGATAAAGGCCATATCGGCAAGACCTATGAGCTTTCCGGGCCGAGTGCTGTCACCTTTGCCGATGTGACTAAAATGATTTCCAGTGTTGCCAACCACCCGGTCAGTTTCGTGGCCATCACCGTTGATGAATTGGATGCCGGACTTGAAGCAGACGGTATGCCCGACGAAGTCCGTGGCCTGATCCGCTATCTGTTTTCCGAAGTTCTTGATGGCCGCAACAGCCAACCGACCAGCGATGTATATGAAATTCTCGGCCGTCAGCCCAACAGCCTGCGCAACTTCGTCGAAGAAACCGCGAAAACCGGTATCTGGGATGTTGCCAAACGCGCCTGATACAACGCAAACGGCGCGCAGCAATCATGTAGCGCGCCGTTTGGTTTATTTAATGCCTGCTTGCCGGACGGCTACATCTGCCGCCAAGCAAAGATCAGGAAAACAGTGTTTTGTTTTCTTCAATGATCTGGGGCAGACGTTCCATGGTGCCTGAAAGGTGCTTGCGCATCTCCAGGCTCGCCAACGCGCCATCACCGGACTGGACGGCGTCAATAATCGCCTTGTGACCTTCAAGCACCGAGACCATTTTGCCCGCACGTGGCAGATCAAGGGTTCGCACACGCGCCAAATGACCACTGCGTGCGGTGATCTGCAAATGCAGGTTTGACTGGTTTACCCCGTTAAACAAAGCCGCGTGGAAGGTTTCATCAAGCTGTTTGAACAGGTCGATCTGTTCGATATCGCCAACCAGTGCTTCCTGCATTTTGACAATGCCCTTGGCCTTGACGACAGCTGGGGAGTCCTTCGCCTCGGCCAATTGGCGGACGACCTCGCACTCCGCAGCAACCCTGAGGAAATGTTCCTCGCGGATGCGGGCAACATCGATCTTGGTCACCACAGTACGCGACTGCGGATAGGACACCACCAGCCCATCTTGTTCAAGGCGCAAAATGGCTTCTCGTACGGGGGATTGGCTGACATTAAAGCTTTCAGCCAGTTCCGCCCGGACAAGGGTAGTTTCCGGTAGCAGGGACAGAGAAACAATCTGGTTACGGACTTCTTCATAGACCAGCGCAGATGCCGGAACATGCATGCTGGTCTTCACCGATCCGTCATGCATCGAAATCAGTCCGCCCGTCGATGTGTTCATGTTTTTGTGTCTCCCTGGCATTTGCCTACATGCCCCTGTTGGACTGAAATTGTCATTACATCAATGTATTGGGCAACAGCAATGTCAAAGCGGGTATTGCTGCCAGCAGAACGAAGAACAGCGCCATGGCAACAAAGAACGGAATGGATGCACGTGTGTATTCCCCGGTCTTAACCCCCAAAATGCCGCAGACCGTAAACATGATCACGCCGACTGGCGGCGTCAAACCGCCAAAGTTGATCAGGGTGACAATCAGAATACCCATATGCACCGGATCATAACCGGCACTGACCAGAACCGGCATGACGATCGGGGTGACCAGAAGGATGTTGGCCGCACCTTCAAGGAACATGCCACTGACCACCAGCACCCCGACAACAAGGATCAGGATCGCGGTTCTGTTTTCGGTCAATGTGGTGACAAATTCGGTGATCTGTTGCGGCGCGCGTTCAATCGTCATGGCATAGCCAAGCACTGCTGCCATGATGATCAGCAACATCACCATGCCAAGATCAGAGATCGAGCCAAAGATGGCTTCCTTGAGCCGGGCAAAGTTCAGCTCGCGATAGACAAACAACCCGACGGCCAGCGCATAGAACACCAGAAACGCCCCGGCCTCTGTCGCGGTAAAGATACCAAAGCGGAACCCGACGATCAGGATAACCGGAAAGGCCAGTGCCCAGATGCTTTCAAAGAAGCTGGCCGTCAGTTCCTTGGCCTTGGGAAGTTCCGGCAGATCCGGCGTATAGCCGTTTTTGCGCGCAACAAGCCAGGATGTGATCATCAAAACGATGGTCAGGAAAATGCCCGGCAACACACCGGCCAGGAACAGCCGCCCGATGGAAACTTCGTTGACAAAGCCAAACAGGATCAAGCCGATGCTGGGCGGGATGGTTGCGGTAATGATAGAACCAAAGGCCAGAACCGCCGCCGTGTTCGCCTTGGAATAGCCTTTCTTGATCATGCTGGGCCCAAGGAGGCGGGCCTCCATCGAGGCATCGGCAACGGCTGATCCCGAAATACCACCCATCATGAAACTCAGCACAATTGAAACCTGTGCCAGACCACCTGCCATCCAGCCGGTCAGAAGACTTGCAAACTTAACAAGGCGATGGGTGATCCCCGTCACGTTCATCAAATTGCCTGCCAGAATAAAGAACGGCACGGCCAGAAGCGGGAAGCTTTGTGTTGCAGTGACCATTTTCTGGATCACAACCGTCGGCGGCATCGCACCCGTCATGACAAAGACCGGAATGGAGGCAAGGCCAAGTGCAAAGGCAACCGGCATCCCGCAGACGAGGAAGACTGTGAATAAACCTGCAATCAACAACAGCATCAGTTGATCTCCCTGTTGCGAATGCGTCGAATAAGTTGGGCAACCATGGTTCGGATCATCAACAGAATGCCGACAACCATCGAAGCATGAATATAAGAAGCATTAATCTGCGCGGCCCCGACCAGGCGCGGGTGCATCAAAATCATGTTTGTCCACGCATAGTTCAAAAGGAACGCAAGAAATCCGATAATCACCAGAATATTGATGATTTCCACCCATGCGCTTGCCCGTTTGGACAGGATTTCACGCAATATCTGAAGACCGAAATGCCGGTCTTCCTGCATGGCAATGTCGGCAGCCAACATGCAAAGCCAGGCAAAGATCAGTTGCGCCATCTCGACTGACCAGATGATCGGCGATCCCATGGCGCGCGCCACAGAGGCCACCGCCACAAGAATGACCACAGCGACAAGCAATATGCCGCCACAGGCAAACTCAATCCGCTTGAGCATCAATTCAATTTCCATTGTGAAGTTTGAAGTGCGTTGCCCGGTGTAAAAGCAACGCACTTTCGCTAGGCTACCAGAAGACTTGTGGTCTTAGCGACCAAGAACCTTGTTAACAACAGCGGCTTCTGCTTCAAGCTCGAGCATCTGGTAAACCGGTTTGACGGCTTCCTTGAACGGTGCCAGATCAACTTCGCTGACCTCAACGCCACTTGCAGCAACGTCTTCAAGCGCCTTTTCGCCGAGTTCAATGGTCAGGGCCGAGGCATAGCGACCATTTTCCACGGCCAGGTCACGAACGATTTTCTGGTTTTCCGGTGAAATTTCGTCCCAGGCTTCGGCACCGACAACCAGGGCGGTGACAAGCTGGATATGGCCGGTTTTGGTGACGTTCTTGATCACTTCATAAAGCTTGGCGTTCCAGATCGCGGTCGGCTGTGCTTCGGCGGCGTCAATCGTGCCAAGCTGAAGGGCACTGTAGACTTCGCCCCAGGCAATCGGGGTCGGTTCTGCACCCATCGCACGGATGGTTTCAATCCAGACCGGTGCACCGATGGTACGCATACGAACACCCGAAAGGTCGGCCGGGCTTGAAATCGGCTTTTGCGTCAGGGCATGGCGCGCGCCCTGATACCAGTTCGAGGCAATCATCACGAGGCCGGATTTTTCGCGCAGTTCTTCACCCCAGGAAATGTATTCATCCGAAAGGGCGAATTTGTCGGCCTGTTCATAGGTATCAAACAGGAACGGTGCCGACATGATCGCAAGCGACGGCACGAAGCTCGACAAGCGGGCGACATCGGTCACGGTGCCGACAGCAGCGCCCGCACGGGCCTGATCGATCATTTCAGTGGTGTCACCAAGCTGCGAGTTGTGGAAAATCTCGATCTCCACATCGCCGTTGGTTGCCTTTTCCACATCCGTTTTAAACTTTTCAAGTCCCTGTCCCATCGGATCATTCGGGGCCAGAACGGTCCCGATCCGAAGGGTTGTTGCCGCGTTTGCCGGCATGACGGCGGCCAGTGCGCCTGCGACGACTGCACACAGTCCGAGTGATTTCATAGTGAGTTTCATTAGAGACATCCTCCCGATGGATTGGCTTTTACCAAAATTGATATTTTAGTTGCTTTGAAATTCTAGGTATCTCGCCTCTATCTTGTCAACGAATTTCTCAAGCCTGTAACTTTGTTTATTTTCAATAACTTGATTGAAAATCACCCCCTTGCCATCGGGCAACTTGTCAGTGATCGGACAATGATGGCCGCAGACAAACGCGCCTGAATGCACGCCAATTAGACACCCTGCTCAGCGGGCGCGTTCAGAGGACGCGACAGCAAAAAGCCGCCTGATCAGATGGTTTGATCAGACGGCCAATAGAAAGACGGGGGATGTTATTTTATTGGGAAATGCTGCGATATTTCGCAGGTGTCAGCCCGGTAAAGCGGCTAAACCGCGTGGTCAGATGGGCCTGACTGGAAAAGCCGGTCTCAAGTGCGATTTCGGCAACCGGCGCGCTGCCATCACGCAGCATATGCATTGCGCGTTCGATCCGGCGGCGCAGAACGAATTGATGTGGCGCTTCACCCACGGTTTTGCGGAACATGCGGGCAAAGTGATAGGCCGACAAATCAGCAACCTCTGCCAGTTCTTCAATGGTTAGCGGCTGGTCAAGGTTGGCATCGACAAAATCAAATACCCGACGTTTGATCACCGGCGACAACCCGCCGCGGACCTTGAAACCAAGATCACGGCGCGTTGAGTAACTGCGCAGCATATGGCCCATCAAAAGCTGTCCGGCATTCGACATCGCCATCCGATCGGCGGGCACATCCCAATCAAGCGGCAGCATTGCTTGCCGCACAGTCTGTTCGATCAGCGGATCAAGGAAAAACGTCTTTTCCGGGACTTCGACCGCATTGGGTTCAATGTCAAAGGCCTCGACCACGGCGCGTTCCCAGGCGGCATGCGGAATATAAACGTGAAACAGCTCCACCTCGCCATGCACCAGCCAGTCCGATGTCAGATAGGCCGGCATCAAACAACACCGACCGGGGCCACCGCCACTCATCGGGTCTGCGCCGATCTTGCGCTGAATGCCCGTACCGCCATTGACATAGAGGCTGATGGTGTGGTGATCAGGATCGGTATAGCGGGTCAGGACATCTGCCTTGCGCCGCCAGTGGGCCGCCGAGATGCTTTCGCCGAAATCACCCGCGCGCAACAGGTTCGCATCCCCAATCAATTGATTGAAGACTTCAAACTTCTGATAGCGCCCGTTGGGCTGAAAGGCTGATGCGGTCTCTGCCATTTTCTGTTCCTGACATGAAGACCACATCATCGCATTGTGTTTTGGATTTGCAAAGCAATGCGCATGCAACCCTGACCTGTTTTGCGCAAGAATGTGAAAACGCCGCCCTTCCGCGTAACGATCAAATGTCGAAATGCCGCAACCAAATCCGCGCCCGGTCCGCATCCCGCGCTTCGTAGGCGGCAAGGACCTGATCCAGATCATCAAATTCCGGCATTTTCATCCGCCCTGCCAGCGCCGTCAGTCGCATGGTGTACCATGCCGTAATGCCGCCAGCCGGCGCATGATCAAAACGGGGAAAGACCGGATCATGGTAATCATCGCGTTGCCAGATATGTGGCAGTGCGGGCTCAATTACCAAGGCACGCGCCAGTCCGACGATATCAATGACGCCGCTATTCAGCGCCTGCTCTGCCTGTGCACGGGTCTTGAAGCCACCGGTCAACATCAGGGGCTTGGTGGTAACCTTGCGGGCCCGCTTGGCAAAATTCATGAAATAAGGCCCGCCGCCAGCACCGTCAGAGGCCGCCTTTGCCCCCGGAAAATAAGTAACGCCACTGATATCGATCAGATCGATTTTGGTTTGATCAAGCGCGGTAACGACGGCCAGTGCATCATCTTCGCTTAGGCCACCTTCCAACTGATCGGTGGCATTCAGTTTGACCGCCACGACGAAACCGTGCCCGACGGCTGCGCGCACGGCACCAATGGTTTCAAGAAGCAACCGCATGCGATTGGCAATCGACCCGCCATAGTCGTCGCGTCGCCTGTTAAACAGCGGTGAAAGGAACTGGTTAAGCAAGAAGCCATGGGCCGCGTGAATTTGCACCCCGCCAAACCCGGCCTGCTCAGCAAGCTTGGCGGTTCTTGCAAACCGGGCCGGGATTTTACGGATTTCATCATCGGTCAGTGCAGCACATTTCAGCCCCGGAAGATCAAGCGCACTCGGCCCCTTTGGCGTGCTGGTCGGGGCAAAGGCAAGTGCCCCGGCATGCCCCAGTTGTAGCCAAAGGTTACTGCCCTTTGCCGCACCCTGCCGGGCAAGCGCACGGAACCGATTAAGGTCGGCATTGTCATCGAGCACAAGATTACCGGGCTTCTCGGCATATCCCGGTTGCGCCTGTACTTCACCGATGATCGACACCCCCACCCCACCCTCGGCCCAGCGGCGGTAAAGCCGGTTCTGGGCTTTGGTCGGGTGGCCGGTGCCATCGCCAAGCGAGTCCGACATTGCCGATTTCGCAATCCGGTTCTTGAGGATGACACCACTTGGCAGCTCCAATGGTCTGAATAATGGGTTTTCCAAGATCAGTGATCCTTGCGCGACGGGGATGGCCAATTCAAAACCAGTCCCGACAGGACATCCCCCGGTTCGGTGATGTAGGTGCCATGATTGCGTCGGCTTTCATGCAGTTCCGCCGCACTTAAATGAGATTTGTTGGGTGCGGTGGGGACAGCACGCGAAGATTTGGCGACGATGGCCTTCTGGATCGCGCGTTCATTTTGCCAGGCTTCAATGGCGGCACGCAGGTGACCGACAAGGCCCAGCGGGGCATGTTCGAAAGATGTGATCGCTTTCATGATGAGAATCTCCAATCTGTGTTTATCCAAGATTGAGGATTCCTCATTGATTAATCAAACGAGAAGATCTAATCTCATCTATTAGAAAATCTCACAACATAAGTTTCGCGCTATTACTGCGAAACGCACCCATCGCGTTCCTTTTACCAAGAGGCCGATCATGAATTCTCCGACAAGCGTTGTTCACAATCTTGATCTCGATCTTGCCCGGACGTTTGTCGCGATCTGCGAGACTGGCAATTTTTCACGCGCAGCCGAAAAGGTTCATCGCAGTGCGTCGGCGATCAGCCTTCAGGTCAAAAAGCTTGAAACCATGGTCGGGCGGGAATTGTTCAAACGCGAAACCCGCAAGGTCACCATGACCGAGGATGGCGAGGTTTTGCTGGGTTATGCACGGCGTTTGCTTAAACTTAATGACGAGGCGATGTCGCATTTCCATGCCCCGGAATTTGCCGGCACCGTGCGGCTGGGTGTGCCCAATGACACCGGCATCGTTGCCATTCCCGAAATCCTCAAACGGTTTGCGCAAACCCATCCGCATGTTGATATCGACGTCAATCTGGGTCCGACCCGCACCCTGCGTCAGGCCATCCATAAAGGCGATCTGGATATCGCAGTCTTCAGTTTTGATGCGGAGCTTGATCGCCAACCGCCCATCCATGCTGAACCGCTGGTCTGGCTGGGGGCGCGTCATGGCAGTGCGATTGACAAACGCCCCCTGCCGGTATCGATGGCCGAACCCGGTTGTTACTGGCGGACCATGGCACTGAAGGCGCTTGATGATGCCGGGGTAAATTACCGCATCGCCTATACTAGCGAGTTTTGCCAGGCACAGATTGCCGCCGTGCGCGCCGATCTGGCGATTGCGCCGCTTCCGATCAGTGTCATTTCAGATGATCTTGTGCATCTTGGCCCGTCGCACGGCCTGCCGGAAATCGGCGAATATCGCATGACCCTGGCCAAGCGTGATGGTCATGGCGCGGTCGAGGAGGCATTGGCCGAACATGTAATTGCCGGGTTCCGCAAGATTTCCGAACGCGGCATGCGGGTGTTTGCCTGATCACCTAGGCATCAAAGCCCCCTGTTGTGCCCCATATAGGGCAGTCATTGCCCGCCGTGACATCACGAAACTCACGCAATCACAGGTGTGAACTCAGCCACACCTGTGTTCGCCCATATGGTCGCAAAACCTGCCGCCACCCGCCCCATATGCAAGAGCGATTTTGTAACTTAAAGTTAAGAAACTGGAAACGCGTTGTGTTTTCTGTATACTGCCCCACGAATATAAAGGCCCAATAAAACAGGGAAGGCTACACTATGGGAAAACTCTCTACCCTCCTCTTCTCGGCAGCCCTTTCGACGGCTGTCGTCGCAGGCGCATCTGCACAGGAACAGGTAAAGATCGGCATGCTGCAAGGCTTCACCGGCCCGACGGAATCACTCGTCAAGCCGATGGCACTTGGCGGCGAATTGGCCATTAAGGAAGTTTCCGACAGCGGCCTGCTGCTTGGCGGGCGTGAAGTTGTTTCGGTACGCGGTGACAGTACCTGTATCGACGCAGCAGCAGCCACCGCGGCGGCTGATCGTCTTGTGACGTCTGATGGCGTTCACGGCATTAACGGTGCGACCTGCTCTGGCGCGACCACGGCCATCCTGAACAACGTTGTCCGCGCAAACGGCATCGTGATGATTTCGCCGTCGGCAACCTCGCCGGCGCTGAGCGAAATCGAAGATGACGGTTACTTCTTCCGTACCGCACCGTCGGACGCACGTCAGGGCCAGATCATTGCTGAAATCCTTGATCGTCGCGGCATCAAATCGGCTGCGCTGACCTATACCAACAACGACTATGGCAAGGGTCTTGCTGACGCCATTCAGGCGGCATACGAAGCAAAAGGCGGCAAAATCACCGCCGTTGCAGCCCATGAAGATGGCAAGGCCGACTATTCTGCTGAAATCGGCACACTGGCATCTGCCGGTGGTGAAGTTCTGATTGTTGCCGGTTACCTTGACCAAGGCGGCAAAGGCATCATCCAGGCATCGCTTGATACCGGTGCGTTCGACAAGTTCGTCCTGCCGGACGGCATGGTTGGTGAAGCGCTGACCGATAACTTCGGTGATATGCTTGATGGCTCGATCGGCACCAACCCGGGTACTGACAGCCCGGGCGCGTCCATGCTGGCCGAACTGGCATCAGGCAAGGGCTTCAAGGGTGATGACCCTTATGTCCCCGAAGCATATGATGCATCTGCCCTGCTTCTGCTGGCCATGCAGTCGGCTGGTTCGACGGATAGTGCTGTCTACAAAGACCATATCCTGAAAGTTGCCAATGCACCGGGTGAGAAAATCTATCCGGGTGAACTGGCCAAGGCGCTTCAGATCCTCGCCGATGGTGGTGACATCGACTATGTCGGTGGTACCGCGCTCGAACTGATCGAGCCGGGCGAGTCCGCTGGTAGCTTCCGTGAAACGGAAATCAAGGGCGGCAAGTGGGAAACGGAGATGTACCACTAAGCCGATCATCCTTTGATCGCTAACGACGCTGGAACTGTCAGAGACTTCGGTTTCTGGCAGTTCCTCTATTACCGGGCTGTCACTGCAATATTTGGTTGATCTCCCCGGTACAGAACGCATGACAAGGGTCAAAAACTCCCAATGATACGGGTCGAAAACATCGCCAAGAATTTCGGCGGCATTCAGGCAGTCGATGGCGTATCGCTATCCATTGAAAAAGGCTCCATCACCGGCCTGATCGGGCCGAATGGTGCCGGTAAAACAACATTGTTCAATATTATTGCGGGCGTCTTTCCGCCGTCTTCGGGGAAAATATTCCTTGATGACGAAGACGTAACCCACCTTGAACCGCACGAACTTTTCCACAAGGGCCTTTTGCGAACCTTCCAGATTGCGCACGAATTCTCGACACTGAGTGTGCTGGACAATCTGATGGTGGTTCCGGGCAACCAGCCGGGCGAACAATTGCGCCATAGCTGGTTTAACTATTCCCGCGTCAAAGAAATCGAAGCCCAAAACTACGAGCGCGCGCTTGAGGTGATCGATTTCCTTGAGATTGACCATATCAAGCATGAGTTGGCGGGCAATCTTTCCGGCGGGCAGAAAAAACTGCTGGAACTGGGCCGCACCATGATGGTCGAACCCAAGATCGTCTTTCTTGATGAAGTTGGTGCCGGCGTGAACCGTACGCTGCTTAATACCATTGCGACCTCGATAAAGCGCCTCAATGAAGAGCGCGACTATACCTTCTGCCTGATCGAACATGACATGGATTTCATTGCCAGCCTGTGTGATCCCGTGATCGTCATGGCCGAGGGCAAGGTCCTGACCCAGGGTACGATCGAAGAGGTCAAGAATAACGAGGAGGTCATCGAGGCCTATCTCGGCACAGGTCGCAAGCATGAACGGAAGGTGCCGTCATGAGTTTCTTAAGCGCAACCGGCATGACCGGCGGCTATGGCGGCAGTGATATCCTTCATGACTGCACGATTACCGTTGAAAAGGGCGAGATCGCCGTTGTTGTCGGCCCCAATGGTGCCGGTAAATCAACCGCGATGAAGGCAGTGTTCGGCATGCTGAACCTGCGTGAAGGGTCGGTGGTTCTGGATGGCAAGGATATTACCAACCTCGCCCCGCAGGAACGCGTGCCCGAGGGCATGGGCTTTGTGCCCCAGAACCGCAACGTCTTCGTTTCGATGACGGTCGAGGAAAACCTCGATATGGGGGCCTTCATCCGCAAGGACGACAAGATCGAGGAAACCAAACAACAGATTTTCGATCTGTTCCCGATCCTTGGCGAAAAACGCAATCAGCCCGCAGGCGAGCTTTCCGGTGGTCAACGCCAGCAAGTGGCGGTTGGCCGGGCACTTATGACCCAGCCAAAGCTGCTTATGCTCGATGAGCCGACCGCGGGTGTTTCGCCCATCGTGATGGATGAATTGTTCGACAAGATCGTGGAAGTCGCCAGAACCGGCGTCGCCATTCTGATGGTTGAACAAAATGCCCGTCAGGCGCTTGAGATCGCCGATCACGGGTTTGTCCTGGTGCAGGGACGCAACCGGTTCACCGATACGGGCGAAGCCCTTCTCGCCAACGAAGAAGTTCGCCGCTCCTTCCTGGGCGGCTAAGTGGGGACTTGAATGGAAATTCTTAACGCACTCGCGCTGTTTACCAATTTTGTGGTCGTTCCGGCGACTGCCTATGGTGCACAGCTCGCCCTTGGGGCGCTTGGCGTCACACTTATTTTCGGCATCCTGCGCTTTGCGAACTTTGCGCATGGCGAGTTGATGTCATTTGGCACCATGATCACGATTTTGGTCACTTGGTTCCTGCAAAATATGGGCGTTTCTATCGACCCCTTCCCGACCGCCCTTCTGGCGTTGCCGATCGGGGTACTCGCCGCCATCAGCATGGCGCTTGTCATGGATCGGATGGTGTTTCGCTTTTATCGCAAGCAGCGCTCAAACCCGATTGTCTTTGCCATTGTTTCGGTCGGCGTGATGTTCCTGATTGCCGGCATTATCCGTATCGTCATCGGCCCGGCCGATCAAAGCTTTGCCGACGGGGAGCGTTTTATCATTGGCGCGATTGATTCACGCCGTGCACTTGGCCTTGATGAAGGTATTGCGATCAAGCAAAGCCAGTTGATCACGGTTGTTGTCACGGCCATTGTCGTTGCCTGGCTGTTCTGGTTCTTGCAGAAAACCCGGTCGGGCAAGGCCATGCGCGCCTATTCCGATGACGAGGATCTGGCGCTGCTGTCGGGGATCAACCCGGAACGTGTGGTGATGATCTGCTGGATTATTGCCGCGGCACTGGCGGCCATTGCCGGCACGCTGTATGGCCTTGATAAGACCTACAAGCCGTTCATCTTCTTGCAAATTCTGCTTCCGATCTTTGCAGCCACCATTCTGGGCGGCATCGGGCAACCGGTCGGCGCGATTTTGGGCGCGTTCATTGTTGCCTTCTCCGAGGTGACGGTGACCTATGCCTTCAAGAAGTTCCTGACCTATCTTGGCCCGACGGATTGGGCGCCGGACGGGCTCGTGCAACTTCTGTCGACGGACTACAAGTTTGCAGTCTCCTTCATCATTCTGGTCGCGGTTCTTCTGATCCGGCCAACCGGTATTATTCGTGGGAAAGTGATATGACGAAGAGAGTTGCGCTCCTATATGGCCTGATGTGCCTGGTGTTGATCGCGATCGGCTTTCTTCAAAGCTGGAATGTCGCCTTTGGCATCTTCAATCTTTGTGTGATTTCTGCGGTGATGGCGCTCGGCGTCAATATGCAGTGGGGCTATGCCGGCCTGTTTAATGTCGGTGTGATGGGCTTTACAGCCCTTGGTGGCTTGACCGCCGTTCTGGTCTCGATGCCTCCTGTGGGCGAAGCCTGGGCTGCTGCTGGCGGGGATATTGCCCTTTCCTTGCTGAGCCTTGCTGCGACCATTGTTGCAGTCATTTACGCCCGCCGCTTTGTTCACCCGGCATTGAAGCTTCCGGTCACGCTTGTTCTTTTGCTGGCGGGCTACTTCCTGATCGGGGTGTTCTTTGGTCCGGCGACCGATGCGATTGAAAGCATCGACCCGGCGCTCAGCGGTTATCTTGGTGGTGCGGGCTTACCCGTTCTTGTCGCCTGGCCGCTTGCCGGTTTGGTGGCCGCTGGTGGCGGTTGGCTGATCGGGCGGATCGCGCTTGGCCTGCGGGCCGATTATCTGGCGATTGCCACCCTAGGCATTTCCGAGATCATCATTGCGATCATCAAGTACGAAGAATGGCTGTCGCGCGGGGTCAAGAACGTCACCGGCATTCCACGCCCGGTGCCCTATGAAGTCGACCTGATCGAAAGCGAATGGTTCATCAGCCTGGCCAACTTCTTTGGTGCAACCGAGATTTCCGATGCCGCCAGCCTGTTTGTCAAACTGTGCTATGCGGTGCTGTTTGTCATCGTGCTTGCGATCATAATGTGGTTTGCCGAACGCGCATTGAAGTCGCCGTGGGGCCGCATGATGCGTGCCATTCGTGACAACCGCGATGCGGCAGCCGCGATGGGCAAGGATGTCAAACGTCGTCACCTTCAGACCTTTGTTCTGGGCTGTGCGGTGTGCGGGATTGCCGGTGCGATGCTAACTACGCTTGATGGTCAGTTAACGCCAACCAGTTACATTCCGCTGCGCTACACCTTCCTGATCTGGGTGATGGTGATCCTCGGTGGGTCTGGCAACAACTGGGGCTCGATCCTGGGTGGCTTTATCATCTGGTTCCTTTGGGTCGAGGCAGAGCCGTTTGGCAACTGGTTCATGTCAACGATCACCGCCCCGCTTGGCGAAGGATCGGAGCTTGCCCAGCACCTGGTCGCCGGTGCGGCCTATATGCGCTATCTGATGATGGGGGCGATCCTTTTGATCGTTATGCGGTTTGCGCCAAAGGGACTGATCCCCGAGGCCACCAACCGATCAACAGCAATGACGCGGTCTTCCTGACCAAACATTCAAAAGCGGGGCGGATACAATGCAGTATCCGCCCCGTTTTTTTATGCGGCGAACCCTCCGCAAAAATCCGAAAATACCGCAAGAACGTGAAAGCCACGCGAGGCTGACTGTGGCCTATTATTGGTTTGCGGATATGCCCCATATATTCGCAAAAGCCCTGATTGGTCCCCGCGCGCTGCCAACCTGCGTGACCAGTTCTGCATCACCCGTCACCCTTCGTGCCACCGCCCCTCGCGCACGTGCTGTTTTGAAAGCCCCGATGATGACAGCCCTCTTATTCGTGATCGTCACCGCCTGCTGGGGATTTACCTGGTATGCGATCAAACTTCAGATCGGACCAATCCCGGTTGAAATCTCGATCTTTTATCGCTTTGCGCTGGCCGCGGTCGTTTTGTGCGGCTTCCTGTTGATAACGCGCAAATGGCGCCCTGTGCCATGGCACGCGCATCCATGGATCGTGCTTTTGGGCTGCGGGCTGTTTGGCATCAACTTTATCCTGATGTATTCGGCGACCGGCTATATCGCCAGCGGCATTGTCGCGGTGATTTTCACCACCTCGACCATTTTCAATGCGCTGGGCAACTGGGCCTTTTACGGCAATCGCCCGGGCCTGCGCTTTGTCTTTGGTGCGGCATTCGGGCTTGCTGGCATCGCCTGTCTGTTTGCCAACCAGATCTATGCCCTGTCGCACAACGCCAATGCCATCACCGGCATGCTGCTTGCGCTTGGCGGCACGGCGGTGTTTAGCTGTGGCAATATGGTGTCGGTTAAACTCAACCGCATGGGCATTCCCAACCGTGATGCGGTCGCGCGTGGCATGATTTATGGCACGGTGTTGCTGTTCATCTTTGCCCTATTCAAGGGCCAGACGCCGGTCATGCCGACCGATCCAGTTTATATCGGTGGTTTGCTGTATCTCGCCATTCCCGGATCGGTCGTAGCGTTTATCGCCTATCTCGCACTGGTTAACCGTGTCGGTGCCGGACGTGCAGCCTATGTCACCGTGCTGTTCCCGGTTGTCGCATTGACGGTCTCAACCTTCCTCGAAGGTTACGTCTGGACCCCGATTGGCGCGACCGGCCTTGCGATGGTGTTGCTTGGTAACATCACGATCTTTGCGCGGCTTCCGAAATTCATTGGTATGAGGAATAAAACCCTCGCGGCGGAATAGGACACCTGGTTGTCTGATGATTAAAACGGGGCCGCTTGGGCCCCGTTTTTTGATCCCACCTTCAGGTCCGAAACTGGCGAGCAGCCAAAAAACAATCCGCCTAATCTTCGTTGGTCACCAACAGATCGACGGAGCCCCCCATGTTGCCCCATGAAAACACCACACGTTTGATATCGCTTGATATGGAACTGTCTTCCCGCCCGAAACATCGCGGCATTGATGGCCCAAGAAACCTCTCTGCCGCAGGTGGCTTACATCCCAAACAACTGCCCACCCAGCCGATGGACCGCGTCAGCTGGTTGATGCTGGTCTCGCTATCGGTCCTGTGGGGCGGATCGTTTTTCTTTACCGAAATCGCGCTTGTCGATCTGCCGCCCCTGACGCTTGTGCTGTGCCGGGTGTCGATTGCGACCATGGTTCTGTGGTGGGTGGTGTTGTTGCGCGATATTGCCATCCCGCGTGATCCGAAATTCTGGGCGGGCGTTGCCGTCATGGGCGGGCTTAACAACCTGATACCGTTTTGCCTGATTGTCTGGAGTCAGACACAAATCACCAGCAGCCTTGCCGCAATCCTGAATGCCACCACCCCGCTTTTCAACCTTTTGATCGCCCATATCACGACAGACACAGAAAAGCTGACACTGCGCAAAACCATCGGTGTCCTGATCGGGTTTGGCGGCGTGATCGTGATTTTTGGTCTGCCGACATCTGGCAACACGATGGGCCTGCTTGCGCCGGGTGCCGTTTTGCTTGCCGCCTTCACTTACGGCTGCGCCGGGGTATTTGGCAGACGTTTTGCCTCCACCCCGCCAATCCTGACCGCGGCCGGCATGACCAGCGCGTCGAGCCTCATGCTCCTGCCGTTGTCAGTCATCATTGATCTGCCCTGGCACCTGCCCGTTCCCACCACCAGCACCATCCTTGCCGTGCTGGGCTTTGCCACACTCAGCACGGCGCTGGCCTATATCCTCTATTTCGCCATCCTCAAACGTGCCGGGGCAAGTAACCTTCTGCTGGTTACCTTCCTAATCCCGGTCAGTGCGATTTTGCTGGGGGTTGGGTTCCTTGGCGAGGTCCTTTTGGCGCAGCACATGATCGGAATGGCAGTTATCGGGTTTGGTTTGCTTGTTATTGACGGGCGGATTTTATCTCGCCCCAAGCCAGCTCAGCCCGTCACGCCAACCAAATAAGAAAGGCCGGAATTTTCCGGCCTTTCTTTATGCATCAGTGATCAAAATATTCGGCAGTCTGCATATCCTTGATCAGGCCAATCTCACGCGGCAGCCAACCAAGCACCTGCTGCGTGCGACCGCTGGAGGCACAGCAATCAAGCTCGGCAAAATGGCTGAACCAGCCAAAATAGTCCTTTGCATGTTCACGCGATAAGGACTTGAACGGCAGACCAAGACCGACACTGATCGTATGGGCGATGTCGGCGAAGGCAACGCCTTCCTCCCCCACGGCATGATAGGCCGGTTGGCTGGCGTGGTCTTCGATGGCAAGACGATAGGCACGTGCTGCATCCAAACGATGCACCGCAGGCCACAGGTTATCGCCATCCTCGATACAGGCAACAAAGCCCTTTTCGCGCGCCAGATTGATCAGAAGCGGCACAAAACCATGATCACCCGCCCCGTGGACCGACGGCGGCAAGCGCATCACCGATGCATTGACACCCTTGGCGACAATGTTTGCCACGGCTTCTTCGGTGGCCTTGCGCGGGATATCGGCGGTTACCGTATCGCTTTCGACCACCGGGCGGTCCGCACGCAACAGCCCAATGCCAGATGTGACAATCATCGGGCGGTTTGATCCGGCCAGAACCGATCCCATCGCCTCGATGACATGGCGGTCCTTTTCACAACTTTCGACAAAGCGGGTGAAATCATGATTAAAGCCGGTATGGATCACCGCATCACAGGATGCCGCCCCGCCTTGAAGACTGCCAAGGTCATCCAGATCACCGCGAAAGACGGTCGCGCCGACGGCAGCCAGTTTTTCGGCCCCGGTATCGCTGCGCGTCAGGCCGAGCACCGAATGCCCATGATCAAGAAGCTCCTTCACCACAGCTGATCCGACAAAGCCCGTCGCACCCGTTACAAAAACACGCATAGTCACTCCATCCCAATATCTGCAAAACAACCGGACCGCATCGCGTCCTGTTACGGCCACAATATCGCTTGCCATCTGGACGAACTATACGCATCAGTCCATGATATATTTTCATTCGTCCAGAAACAGGCCGCTATATGGATCCGCTCCACTCACACGTAGACCTGCCCCAAGGCTGTTATAGCCTCCTCAGCCGCAAGGCGCCGCTTGATCGCTGCTAACATGTGGTGAAACTTGGGAATTCCGCGGAACGACCAGATCGAGCGCTATGTTTGCGTGGCAGTGCCGCCGGTTCTTGGGAAGACAGATCCACAGCACTGGGTCAGCCCAGGTGCAAGCGGTTCCTTGAAAAACTTCGCCGGCAGGCTAGCGATCACCTTCTGCTGACCGCAGCCATCCGAACCTGCTGATGCGGGGAATTAAATCGAACACAAAAAAAGACCGCCACGATGGCGATCCCGATTAACTTCCGCATGGAATATCTCCGATTATTTTAAGTGAATTGGGGTCCTGTACCCATAGGCGAGCGAACCCGGAACGGGTATGCCGTCCAGTGATATGCCGTACCCGCCGTCGAAATCTTCTGATGTAATAGAAATCCCCATGCTTATTCGCGATTCTTTCCGCTTTGACACAGAGATACCACGCCAATAGTTCAATACGGAGACTGCTTTGATGTAGTGTCCACCACCCATGCCTCCGAATATCCCGTATGTGCCTGGCTCTGGATGTGAGTTGGCGATTACTGTCTCAGTGATCCGCCCTCTTTCTGATGGCGTGGCAATGTTGATACCAACGCCCTCACCTACTGCTCCGTCTGGAAAATCTGACTGTTCATAAATTTCAGTTATGAGAACGGACGAGACTTTGCAGTCGTCCCCATTGATCTGAACACCAAAAGCATAGCGTTCATCTGACACGCCAGAAGTACCTGATATTACGCCGCCTTTTATCGTAATATCGTTGGCTGAGGCCCAAACGCCCATATATCGATTTCTGATGTAGTTAACGCCATCGGATACCGACCCAGATCCTTCCAGCTTTGCCCCGACCCTGAACCCGGATATCTTGCCTGTCTTCTTAGTGTCATATAAGCGGGAGCCAGCCCCCATAAGCTTGACGCCGTAGTCCCATTCGTTCCCCTTGTTTGAAGAGCGTATCGCATGCCCATTCAAATCAAGATGCGCAGATTCCGTGAAAATGAGTCCGTCACCAGACGCGACATTAATATCTGACGTCAAAATATAGCTGCCACTGCCATAAATTCCGCTTTTGTCAATTTCTCGGATGGCAGGCTCGCAACCAGAAAGGAAAAGCAGCCAGAAACAAGTCAAAATGAATTGGCGCAAGGTTCATTTTCTCGTTAGTGATGTGAATTATGTAGCTTACCCTGACACACCTTTAAATAGCAAATCCATCCGCTTAGATTCCAGTGACCAAGGCCAAAAAGGCGGCGTGTCTAGTGAATCCAGATGAGTTAGCGTCGGATGCAACATGGCTGGTGGTAATTGGCGTTAGTGTAACAGAAAGAGGATTGGCGAATACAGACCGTCTGAAATTTGGTGAATGTCTAAGCAATATGTTGAAGCAATCAAACCGCTCGTTTTGTCCAAGGCGAAGTTTAAACTATAAGAGATTGCAGTCCTTTCGTAGGACATATCGACGCCATTTCCTGTGCTAAACTAAGGCAAAGCGGAGATGGCTTGTTGCTTCTCACCTATTACCTTATTGATCAGCATGATCAAAACAGACTTTTACGAGCAAGAATTATTCGGACTGATCATCTGCAAGATTATATGTTACTTTTCTGACCGGTGTAGACTTAGACTTGTACGTCGCCAAATAGAACAGGTTTCTGATCCTTTCCCGCTTTGGCTCCCAAGTTCCCGAGTTCACGTTTTTAGCAACGCTTACCATACCATCACTACCAGTCGACGTTGACTCTGGATCAGCCCCTGTGACCAGCCCTACCACCGAACGCTAATGATCAAGAAGCTCCTTCACCACAGCTGATCCGACAAAGCCCGTCGCACCCTTTACAAAAACACGCATAGTTACTCCATCCCAATATCTGCAAAAACTACGTGCCCGCATCGCGGCCCGTTGCGGCCACAATATCGCTTGCCTTCTGGACGAACTATACGTATCAGTCCATGATATATTTTCATTCGTCCAGAAACAGGCCGCTATATGGATCCGCTTTCCGATATCCTGTCCCTGCTCCGCCCCGACAATTACCTGTCGGCCGGATTTGACATTGCCGCACCCTGGGCGATCCAGTTCCCCGATCAGGGGCAAAACATCAAAACCGCCGCCGTGGTTGAGGGTGACTGCTGGATCTCGGTGGATGGGGTACCGGACCCCGTGCATCTGCAAACAGGCGACTGCGTCTTGTTGCCGCACGGCAAAGCGTTCTTGATGGGAAGCGACCTTGATGTATCGCCGATGCTGGCCGGAACAACGTTCAAGCCAAGCGGCTATGGTGTCATTCGCACACTGAATGGTGGCGGGGATTGCGTGGTGGCCAGCAGCCGGTTTGGCCTTCACGGGCCACAGGCCGACTTGTTGCTGGCGATGTTGCCGCCACTTGTGGTCATTCGTAATCGCGATGAAAGCGAAGCACTTCGCCATTGCATTGAACGCACCATGACTGAGATGCGCAAAAACGATCCAGGCAGCAAACTGGTGTTGCAACATCTCGCGCACATGATGCTGATCCAGGTGTTGCGCATGTACATGAATGACGACGCCAAGGGGGTTGGCTGGTTCTTCGCCCTTGCCGACCCGCAAATCAGCAAGGCCATATCAGCCATTCATGCCGATCCGGCCCAAAACTGGACTGTGGAAAGCCTTGCAAAATGCTCAGGCATGTCCCGGTCCGCCTTCGCCGCCAAGTTCAAGGAACGCGTTGGCGAAAGCCCGATGGGCTATTTGATCCGTTGGCGGATGATGCTGGCCGGCGAAAGACTGACCACATCGCGCGAACCGATATCCCAAATCTCGCTCAGTCTGGGATATGAGTCCGAGAGTGCCTTTAGCACAGCGTTTAAGCGCGTGATGGGTTGCGCACCAAGAAGCTATTGCAAGGAAGTCTTGCCCCGGCAAGACGTCAAAATGACTTGAACACCCAAAGCACAAAGCACTGAGACCAAACGAGCCCCGCATCGCAGAATTTTGTTGGTGGGAGAAATATGCGTCGCACCTTACTGAAAAGATCAGGACGGATCGTACAGCGCTCAACATCACTGGCAGTCGCTATTTTCTGGCACTTGAATGATCAAATACACTTCATCTGAGCGCAAAAAACACCATTTAAACAAATGCCGCAATATTCCGAGCAACCTTTAGCCGACTGCACGATTTCAGGTAACTTCTTGAGATCATTTAATAAGAAAAGGGGCAAAGTTGGATATTCATCAAGAGTTTTTCGGAACAGAAAGCAGCATTGCTCTGATGAAGAGGAGTGCGGCTCTTTGGTCACTGATAAAGGACGATCCGAGATTTGCATATTACGGTCGGACGGTCGCCCTGTCCGATATACAGACCGACACCGCCGACATACTTGCATCTGTCGCCTCTTTGCTTGGCGCATCGGTTGCCTATTATTTCCCCAAATTCAAGGCAGATAAACTGTTCGCAGAACTGAAGGCGCGCGGATTTTCGTGCGACCGCCATGAACATTATTGGGGTGGTGAAGCCGCCTACGAGGCCAGCCGTCAAGTCCTTGATAAATATGACCTGCCAAGCGACCTGTCGATTGTAGCACTCGACAAAATGTCGCCGAATGAGCTGGTCGCTGATGTTGCAGCACTTTGCCAATCCTGTGACGTCATGCCTGTGCCGGGCGCCGTCATGCGGGGTCAAAGCAGGCGCGGCATAAACTTGGTTGCCATTGACGCGGCTGGCGTACCGGTTGCGAGTGCATCTTCGTTCGTGATGCATCATGCGTCCGGAGCACGGCCAAACGATGTATTTTGGGGCATGCTTGCCACGCGTGAGGACAGACGGGGCGAAAAGATCGGCTTAATTCTTGGTGCCAAGGCAATCATTCATATGTGGGAAAAAGAAGCCGCACGAGGTTTCATGACCGGCGTTCGCCTTGATAACCCCTCCTCGCAGGCGCTGTGCAACAAGCTGGGCGTAACGGACTCTGATTGGATCTATGCCTCTTGCATCAACAATGAAGTTCTCGGCCGAGCCAGTGTAACCAAGTAACCCATTTCGGTTGTCGCTGATCCAGGTTCATAACAAACCTACCTAACGCTTGTCCGGGCAGCCCCGAAACGAAACAAGCCCCACACCAAGGGATGCAGGGCTTGTTTAATTGGTAGCCGAGGAGGGACTTGAACCCCCGACACGCGGATTATGATTCCGCTGCTCTAACCAGCTGAGCTACTCGGCCACAAGGAATTTTGTGGTGTTCCGGTGCGCTTGGAACGAGGCGGTTTTTAAGTCAGGGAGCCGTCCCCGTCAAGCGCCTTTTTGACGATTTTGTCAAAAAACATCTTAGTAAAACCCCTGGTGAAACTGGCGGGCGAGGAACATGCGCCCTCGCCCGTCCTATTCGTTAATCGGGCAATCCCGATCAGGCGGCACTTGCCGTGTTGCCGATCAGCTCTTCGCGGGTGATCCAGCCACCGCCAAGCACGCGTTCGCCCTGATAAAACACACCGGCCTGCCCCGGTGCGATGCCGAACTGGGCATCGTGCAGTTCAATGCGGGCCTCGCCGGATGCTTCGGGGTAGACGGTTGCCGTGGTCGGCTGCATGGCCGAGCGCAGTTTGACTTCGACCTCAACCCCGTTTTCATCGATCTGATCGCCATCAAGCCAGTTAAGTTCGCGGACATAGACCAGTTTCTTGGCTAGGGCCGCCTTCGGCCCGACAATGACCTGACGCTTTTCAGGCGAGAGTTTGACGACATAAAGTGGTTCTGCCGTACCCCCGATATTAAGGCCACGCCGCTGCCCGACCGTGTAATGGATCAGGCCGCGATGATCGCCGAGCACATTGCCATCAAGATCAACGATCTCGCCGGGTTCGCCTGCCTCGGGACGCAGCTTTTCGACCAGACGGGCATATTTGCCATCCGGGACAAAGCAGATGTCCTGACTGTCGGGCTTGTCAGCGACTTCAAGGCCAAACTTGGCGGCAAGCGCACGGGTTTCCGCCTTGCTCATCAAATGGCCCAACGGGAAGCGCAGGAAATCAAGCTGTTCCTGGGTCGTGGTGAACAGGAAGTAGCTTTGATCGCGGTTGGGATCGGCGGCACGGTGCAGTTCGGCCCGGCCATTGGCACCCAGTTTCCGCTGCACATAATGGCCGGTCGCCATGCAATCGGCACCCAGGTCATAAGACGTTTCAAGCAGATCGCGGAACTTGACGGTCTGATTGCATTTCACACACGGGATCGGGGTTTCGCCGCGCATGTAGCTGTCGGCGAAATCATCGATCACTTCTTCGCGGAAGCGTGATTCGTAATCGAGCACGTAATAGGGAATGTCGATATCCTCGGCCACTTTGCGCGCATCATAAATATCGCGCCCGGCACAGCAGGACTTCGCACGGGTGGGCGCATTGGCCCCCATATCATAAAGCTGAAGCGTGATGCCTACCACGTCATAGCCTTCTGATTTCAGAAGGGCTGCAACGGCAGAGCTATCAACCCCGCCCGACATGGCAACAACCACGCGGGTATCTTGCGGGGCTTTATCAAAGCCAAGAGAGTTCATGTTTCTCACCCATCCGTGGGTCAAGGCCACGGCGACAAGAGGTTAATCCAAAATGGCAACGGGCGGCGCACACGCCACCCGCAAAATATCGTTCGGGCTTATATAGGCGATCTTGGCCTATTTTGCCAGATCAAGTCCCATCTGCCAAAAATCGGCTTCAAGGCGGCTTGCCATGGTAAAGGTTTCCACCAGCCCTTCGAGGCGGCGATGCCCGCCGCGCGTGGCAACTGTGTGTTCAAGCAATTCGATCTCGGCCTTTGCCACGTCCTGGAATTCATCGGACGCATACATTTCAATCCATGCCCGGTAGGGATTGCCGTCAAGCACAGTATCAGAACTTGCCATCAAGCGGTTTGCGATTTCGGCATAGCCCACCATACAGGGCATCAGGGCCACCTGCAGGTCCACTACATCGCCCTGATGACCACGATCAAGCACATAGCGGGTATAGGTGATGCACGCCCGTGCCTCGGACTCTGCGATGATATCGGCCTCCGACAGCCCCCAGCCTTTGCAGAAGTCCAGATGCAGGCTCATTTCCATATCAAGGATGGCATGCACTGTGCCGGAAAACTGGCGCATGGCATGCAGGTCTTCGGCCTTATAGGCCGCCAGCGCATAGGCGCGCGCAAACTGGATCAGGAACAGGTAATCCTGAATGAGGTAATGCTTGAACGCGGCCTCGGGCAAGGTGCCGTTGCCAAGTTGCTTGACGAAGTCATGACAGACATAGCTTTGCCAGGCTTCGGGTGCGCAGGTGCGCAATTTGCCAAACAGACTGTCGACGGGGATGATGTCGGTGAAGGTGGCGGGTTTGCTCATTCTGGTCCCTTCCCTGTTTACTCATGGTGGCTCAAACAAGAACGGACCAGCCCGCGTGTTGCAGGCTGGTCCGCATTTTCGTGATCAGGGTGCAGGCCGTTTGGCGCACATCACACTCATCGAAATCAGTCGTCGCGCTCGTCGATCCAGGCCATCTGGATGGCTTCAAGAATCTTCTCGTTCGACTTCGAAGGATCGTCTTCAAAACCTTCAAGCTCGGTGACCCATTTATGCAGGTCGGTAAAGCGAAGGTTGAGGTTATCCTTGTCCGGATGGGCTTCCTCAAGCTCGATCGCGATGTCCTGAATGTCTGTCCAACGCATATCCGTCTCCTTTGACACCGGGCGGCAATGCGCCCGGTCAGCAGAAGGTGAAACTTACTTGTCGACCATCATGTTGCGGGTCGCGGACGGCAGTTTGACACGCAGACCGTCGAGCTCGTCGCTCATGATGATCTGGCAGCCAAGACGCGAGGTCTCGGTCAGGCCAAAGGCAAGGTCAAGCATGTCTTCTTCGTCTTCGGACGGTTCATCAAGCTTGTCAAACCAGTCATCTTCAAGAATGACGTGGCAGGTCGAACATGCCAGCGAACCTTCGCAAGCACCTTCAAGGTCAATGCCGTTCTTGTGGGCAGCTTCCAGAACAGACAGGCCGTCGGCGACTTCGAATTCCTTTTCGGTGCCATCCGGCTCGACAAAAACGATCTTAGGCATTTGTGCCTTTCTCCTCGGTAATACTTTTCGTTCGATCTCTGTTTATGCGCCCCGCGATACGGGTCGCTTATCCGGCCTGACCTTGGCGGTTGTCGGGGACAATCGCCGCAGTTCGCCGGTTTGTCAATTCCACCGGTGTCGATTAATTCACTTCCTAGTGAACTTCATCGACATTTTGCCCGGCAAGTGCCTGGCGGATCCGGCTATCCATACGGGCCTCTGCAAACGGGCGGGATGCATTTTCAAGCGCCTCGGCGGCGTCATTGATCGCATCGCGGTTATCGCCCGCGGCGGCCGTTTCAAGATTGGCAATGGCCTGTTTGATGTTGGCCTCGTCTTCCTTGGTCAGAAGCGCACGGTCAGCATTCATTGCGGCATTGACCGCCAGAATATTGCGACGTGCTTCGACCCGGGCCTCGGTCAGGACACGCATTTCCATGTCTTCGCGGGCATGCACCATGCTATCGCGCAGCATGGTCGCCATATCAGACTCATTGATGCCATAGGTCGGCTTGACCGCAACTTCCTGTTCAGTCCCGGTGGTTTCTTCGCGGGCCGAGACGGTCAGCAGGCCATCGGCATCGACATTGAACTGTACACGGATGCGCGCAGCGCCAGCTGCCATCGAGGGAATACCGGTCAGCGCAAAGCGCGCGAGGGAGCGGCATTGGTCAACCATTTCACGTTCGCCCTGCACCACATGGATCATCATGGCCGACTGGCCATCCTGATAGGTGGTGAATTCCTGTGCCTTGGTCACCGGGATCGGCGTGTTACGGTCAATGACCTTTTCAACAATCCCGCCCATGGTTTCAAGACCAAGCGACAGCGGCGTCACATCCAGAAGAAGGTTGTCCGAGCCGCCCGTCAAAGCCTCTGCCTGTAGGGCAGCACCAAGGGCAACAACCTCGTCCGGATCGATGTCAGACAGCGGTTCCTGTTCAAACAGATCGGCCACCGCCTTGCGCACCGCAGGCACACGGGTAGAACCCCCGACCAGAACGACACCCTTGACGTCTTCGGGCAAGACATCGGCGTCATCAAGGACCTGTTCGGTGATGGCGGCCGTGCGGGCAACCAGCTTGGCGATCATTGCATCAAACTGATCACGCGTTACGGTGTGTTTGGTGTCTGTGCCATTAAGGGCCACGGTGACTTCGACGCTATCCTGATCGGTCAGGCTCTCCTTGACCGTCCGGGCGGCCTTCAGAAGGCGTTTGGCGTCCGATGCGTCAAGATCATCGGTCGCACCACCATCCTTGCGTTCTGCGAGAAGATGTTCGGCAATAGCATGATCGAAATCATCGCCACCAAGGGCAGCATCACCACCGGTCGCCTTCACCTGGAAGACGCCCTTTTGCATTTTCAGAAGCGAGATATCAAAGGTCCCGCCGCCAAGGTCATAGACGGCATAAAGCCCCTCTGCCCCGTTATCAAGGCCATAGGCCAGGGCGGCTGCGGTCGGTTCATTGACCAGACGCAGGACTTCCAGACCGGCCAGCTTGGCTGCATCCTTGGTCGCGGTACGTGCGCCATCATCGAAATAGGCCGGGACCGTGATCACGGCCTTTTCAACCGGCTTATCAAGACTTTCTTCCGCGCGTGCACGCAGTGCGCGCAGGATATCTGCTGAAACCTCGACCGGGGTCAGGACCCGATTACCGACATTCAGGCGCACCATCATCGGTTCGCCGTTTTCGGTTTCGGATTTTTCCGGGACTTCGACGTGATAAGGCAGCGTGCCGGCAACCGATTTGACGTCTTCCAGACCACGGCCCATCAGACGTTTGACCGATGAAACCACACGGCTGGCGTCTGAGTTGATCTGATCACGGGCAGCTTCGCCAACGACCGGCGTATCATCGCCGTAATAGACGACAGAGGGCACAATCGCATTGCCACCGGATTTGTCGCGCAGAACTTCAGGCTTTTCCGAGTTCGAGATTGCAACCACCGAGTTGGTGGTTCCAAGATCGATCCCGACAGCGATCTGGCGTTCGTCCTCATGCGGGAGGGGTGTTTCGCCCGGTTCGTGGATTTTTAGCAGAGCCATTCTTACGTCCAGTTTTTTCTATGATCAGGCAGCGGCAAGGCGCGATTTCTTCGCGCGCGCTTCCTCGGTCATTTTCATCAGATATCTTAAACGGGTGGCCAGTTTCTTGGCCGCGTCAAAGGATTGGCTGTCAAAGGCGGCGCCCAGATCATTTTCACAGGCACGCGCCTGTTTGCGGGTGTCCTTGATGATGGCATCGATGGTGATTTTATCCTTGGCATCGTCAAGGGCTTCACGCATTTCCATCGCTTCCATCAGAAGTTCCGGATCATTGACGGTATGGCCTTCGCCGCCTTCTGGCTCGTGCCCGGCCTGACGCAGCATATAATGTGCGCGCGCGACCGGGTTTTTCAGCGTCTCGAAAGCTTCGTTCAGGCTGGCGGCCTGTTGCGATGACAGGGCCTGTTCACGGCCGGATTTGGACGCGAACCGGTCGGGATGGAGCTTTTGTTGCTGCTTGAGGTAGGTCGCTTCCATCGCATCGACATCAACGTCAAAGGAACGCTCCAGACCAAAGCGGGTAAAATGATCCAGCTGGCCGGGGGCCTGAATGGCGTTGCAGGTTTCGCAAAACAGTGCGCTTGCGGCGACCGGCCCCTTGCAGGACCAGCAAACCTTGTGCGCAGATTGTTCGGTGTTGCTCACGCGATGCACTTCCGAGGATTAAAAGACAAAAACAAATCAGTTCAAAAGGCGATGCGTGACCATAGCTTGGTCACGTCACCCTTTTCAGGCGATGGCCCCGGCGATCTCGCCAGGGCCATAACCATTCAGAAAGCAGGGAAAGCCCGGCCTGATCAAACGTGGAAGGATTCCCCGCAACCACAACGACCTTTTTCGTTGGGGTTGCGGAAAACAAAGCCTTCCTCCATCGTGTTGACCTCGTAATCCATCTCTGTGCCAAGCACGAACATGATGGCTTTGGGGTCGATCAGGATTCTCACGCCGTCGTCAAGTTCGACGACTTCTTCGAAGCCATCGGCACCATCGGCATATTCCAGCGTGTAGGACAGGCCCGAGCACCCTTTGCTGCGCACACCAAGCCGAATGCCGTGCGAAGGTTTCCCGCGGCTATCAAGCAGCGCCTTGATGTGATCAAGAGCGACCGGTGTGACAGAAATTGGTGACGGTAGAGCCATTTTATTCTCCCAAGATTCCGAAAACGATGGGGAGTGGGCGCTGCTTATTCAGCAGCGTCCACTTCCGCTGCGCCGTTTTTGGTTTTGTAGTCGCTGATTGCGGCTTTGATCGCGTCTTCAGCCAGGATCGAGCAGTGGATCTTGACCGGCGGAAGTGCAAGTTCCTCGGCAATCTGCGAGTTTTTGATCGAACCCGCTTCGTCAAGCGACTTGCCCTTGACCCATTCGGTGATCAGCGAGCTTGAAGCAATCGCCGAACCACAGCCAAAGGTCTTGAACTTCGCATCTTCAATGATCCCTTCCGGGGTCACCTTGATCTGCAGCTTCATGACGTCACCACATGCCGGTGCGCCGACAAGCCCGGTCCCGACAGAGGTTTCGTTTTTGTCCATGGAGCCGACATTGCGCGGGTTTTCGTAATGGTCGATCAGCTTTTCACTATAAGCCATGATAGGAATCCTCCTAAAAATCCTGAGTCTCTCTCACGAGACAGAATACATATCGAATGTGTCGATAGTACGTTTTCGGTCGTTGTCGTTCTTAGTGTTCAGCCCATTCGATCGACTTGATGTCGATGCCTTCCTGCGCCATTTCCCAAAGCGGGCTCATTTCGCGCAGACGCTCAACTGCGGTGCAGATGGCATCAACGGCTTCATCAAGCTCTTCCTTGGTGGTGTAGCGACCAATGCCAATACGAAGGGATGTATGGGCCAATTCTTCGTCAACACCAAGAGCACGCAGAACGTAAGACGGTTCCAGCGACGCCGAGGTGCAGGCAGAGCCCGACGACACGGCAATGTTCTTGATGTCCATCAGAAGGCTTTCACCTTCGACATAGGCAAACGAAATGTTCAGGTTTCCGCTGACACGGACGTGTTCGTCACCATTGACATAGATGTCTTCGAGACGGTCACGGAAACGCTGAAGGGTGTAGTCACGCAGCTTTTCGATGCGTGCGTTTTCTTCCGCCATTTCGTTGCTAAGAATGTCGCACGCCTTGCCAAGACCAACGATCAGCGGGGTCGGAAGCGTACCGGAACGCATACCGCGTTCCTGACCACCACCGGTGATCTGTGCGATCACACGAACACGCGGACGACGGCGAACATACAGCGCACCGATGCCTTTCGGGCCATAGATCTTGTGACCGGAAATCGACATCAGGTCGATCTTCATGTCATCAACATCAAGGTCGATCTTGCCTACCGCCTGCGCACAGTCGGTATGGAAGAAGACTTTGCGTTCGCGGCAGATTTCACCGATTTCCTTGAGCGGCTGGATAACACCGATTTCGTTGTTCACACCCATGACAGACACGAGTGCGGTTTCATCGGTGATGGCAGCCTTCAGTTCTTCAAGGTCGATCAGGCCGTTTTCCTTAACGCCAAGATAGGTCACTTTGTAACCTTCCTGCTCAAGGTGGCGGGCACTGTCGAGCACGCATTTATGCTCGGTGACAACCGTGATCAGGTGCGGCTTTTTCTTGCCATAGAACTTCATCACACCTTTGAGGGCGAGGTTGTTTGACTCCGTCGCACCCGAGGTAAAGATGATTTCCTTGGCCGACGCGCCAATGATCTTGGCAACCTGACCGCGTGCAACTTCAACCGCGTCTTCGGCTTCCCAGCCAAAGCTGTGGTTGCGCGAATGCGGGTTACCGAATTTCTCGGTGAAGTACGGCAGCATTGCGTCGACAACCCGCGGGTCGGTCGGCGTCGTCGCCTGATAGTCCAGATAGATCGGCTTTGCTTTAAGCTCGTTCATTTTAAAGGCTTCCTCACTCACTCTTTCTCAGGCAGCGTGACGCGCTTTCTTGCGCGCTGCATTACCCCTCATCCGGCTCCAAACGCGGATAAATGTATCAATGTCTTCGTTGGTGCTATCCAGTCCCAGACTGACCCGAATGGCCGATCCGGGCTCGGTAACACCCATTTCCCTAAGCACGTGGCTTTCACGTACCTTGCCTGATGAACAGGCTGATCCCGAACTGATGGCAACACCTGCCAGATCCATTGCCATGACCTGGGTTTCCCCGGGCATTCCTGGCAGGATCAGGCAACTTGTATTGCTCAGTCGCTCCGTTCCCTTGCCGGCGATCAGAAGCTCAGGCGCCTCTGATGCCAATTCCGTTTCCAGGCGATCGCGCATCTGCGCGATATCCGCCATCCTTGCCATGTTGGCCTCGGCACGTTTGGCTGCGGCATCAAAGCCTGCAATCCCGACAACGTTTTCCGTGCCACCACGACGGTATTTTTCCTGCCCGCCACCCCGGATCTGGGGGACCAGCATCACGCCCGGCGCAATCGCCAGCGCGCCAATTCCTTTTGGACCGCCGATCTTGTGGGCCGAGATCGACACCATATCGACCAGCAAACGACCCATATCGACCGGCAACCGGCCCAGCGCCTGAACAGCGTCGCAATGGACCTTGGCACCATATTCACGCGCCAGCAGACCAACCTTGGCAACCGGCTGAATGACGCCGGTTTCGTTATTGGCCAGCATGACCGAAACCAGAACCTTTTGCCCGGCGTCAGATGCGTCTTTGAGCATCGCCTCAAGGGCATTCAGGTCAATCACGCCATTTTCATCCACCGGGATGCGTTTGGCGTCCGGTCTTGCTTCGATGACCGAAGGATGTTCGACCGCACTGGTAAATACGGTGACATCTTCCAACCCGTTCAGTGCCAGATTGTTGGCCTCAGTACCGCCACTGGTGAAGATGATCCGTTCTGAATCACCGCCCAACAGATCGGCAATGGTGCGTCTGGCATGATCAACGATCTTGCGGGCCGCACGGCCACTGGCATGAACCGAAGACGGATTACCTGCAACATCCATCGCAGCGATCATGGCCTGCTTTGCATCTTCGCAAAGCGGCGCGCTGGCGTTGTAGTCGAGATAAACCTGGTCGGTCATCAGTTTAAAATCATCCTTATTCGCATCTGCCCTCGATATAGAGGACCAACTACTGTGCCGCAACCTGTGACGGCTCTTCGATCTGGGTCGTTTTACCCGGGAACGTCCGAAGTGTTCCCGCCACGTTGCGATCCACCACATCGGCAAGACTGACAGAGGCCAGATAAAGATAAATCTGGTTACCGAGTTCTTCCCACAATTCGTGGGTCAGACAACGGCCCTTGTTGGTCTTGCAGCCCTTGGGCGAACCGGACTTGCAACGGGTTGCACGGATTGGTTCATCAACCGCCAGAATGACATCGGCAACACGGGTTTCAGTGGCATTGCGTGCAAGCAAATATCCGCCACCCGGGCCGCGCACCGAACGGACCAGACCGCCCTTGCGCAATTTGCCAAACAGCTGTTCAAGATAAGAAAGCGAAATTTCCTGGCGGTCCGCAATATCTGCAAGCGCGACCGGTCGGTCCTTGCTGCTTTCAGCGAGATCGACCATCGCCATAACGGCATAGCGGCCTTTGGTACTCAGCTTCACGGTGCGTCCTCCTGCCTTGCTTTGGGGTTAACCCCGAGCGGGCTTTTCATTCATGTTGCGCGGTGGCGCATATTCTATTCCGATGATGCGACGATACGCGGCTTTTCCGGTGTGGCATCAGATGCGGCCTTTTCACCCTCAAGGGCGACCACCTTGTTGCGCAACGTTTCGACCTCACGACCAAGTTCTTCAAGCGCACGGGCAACCGGATCGGGCAGATCGCCAAGCGGCGTACCATAAGCACAGAACCGATCATCCTGTTCACGGCGGACGATCTTGGCCGGGATACCGACCACGGTCGCACCCTCGGGCACTTCGCCCAGGACCACGGCGTTGCCGCCAACACGTGCATTCTTGCGCACAGTAAATGGTCCAAGGATTTGCGCGCCGGACCCGACAATCACACCATCCTCGAGGGTCGGGTGACGTTTCAGGCCGCGCTGGCCGTCGCTATTCACACTTGGCGAAGTCCCTCCAAGGGTAACGCCTTGATACAGTGTGACATCATCGCCGATCTCGGCGGTTTCGCCGATCACGACACCCATGCCATGGTCAATAAAGAAGCGCTTGCCAATCGTCGCACCCGGGTGAATTTCGATCCCGGTCAACCAGCGCAAAATCTGTGACAGGAAGCGTGCCGTCAGGCGAAAACCGCGCTGCCACAGCCAATGCGTCCCGCGATAGCCCATGATCGCATGAAACGCCGGATAGCTGATCACGACTTCCCAACGGGATCGCGCCGCAGGGTCACGGGCGATCATCGCGTCAATTTCCTGACGAATTAGCTTGAACATGGGGCGGTCCACTGTGTAATTAGTACCTTCGATTCCCGGCAGCCACGCCCAGCCCCGTCCTTGCACATAAGCAATTGTCGGGTTCGACAGGCACCATCGGGTTAGCCGGAATATAGGATAACCGAGTAACTTGGTCAAGTATTTGCCCAAAGCAATTTATGCGCAAACACGAAAAAACTTACAAAAACACTCGGATATTTTTGTTACACACATCTTTCCATTCGTGGACAGGAGCAGTCTGATCCATGCCTGAGGTCATTTTTAACGGCCCCGAAGGTCGCCTTGAAGGTCGCTACCACCATAACGGCGCTGACGATTCGCCCATCGCACTTATCCTCCATCCGAACCCGCAACAGGGTGGCACAATGAATAACAAGTTGTGCTTCAACATGTTCAACATGTTCAAGGATCGCGGCTATTCCGTCATGCGGTTCAACTTCCGTGGCGTCGGCCGCTCGCAGGGCGTATTCGATCAGGGGATCGGCGAACTGTCTGATGCGGCATCCGCACTTGACTGGATGCAGACCTATAACGCCAACGCACGCGCAACCTGGGTTGCCGGTTATTCGTTCGGTTCGTGGATCGGCATGCAGCTTTTGATGCGCCGTCCGGAAATTGACGGATTTATTTCGGTCGCTGCCCCGGCAAGTGAACATGACTTCACCTTCCTTGCCCCCTGCCCGTCATCCGGCATTCTGATCCACGGCACCCAGGACACCAACATTCCGGTCGCCTCGGTCAACAAGCTTGCCGACAAGCTTAATGCCCAGAAAGGCATTGAAGTTGACATGTGCGCGATTGACGGTGCCGATCACTATTTTGCCAAACAGCAAGACGAAGTGATCAAGCATTCGATTGCCTATCTGGACAAGCGCGGCGCTTAAACCGCCCGCAGCCTGACCACACAAATAAAAGGCCGCCTGATCAGGCGGCCTTTTTTGCTGGGTAAAGCTTGCCACCACAACAGGGTTCGGGCACGCCCGTGGTTCCCGGGAAGCTGAGCGGCAAGTCGTGCAAATGGCGCACAGCCAGGAAGCCGAAACATTCGGCCTCCAACGCATCACCGTCCCAATCCAGCACGTCAACAGATTGCACCGGCACCCCAAGGCGGGTGGCGAGTGTTTCCATGATATAATCGTTATGACGCCCCCCACCGCAGACAAACCAGCCTTTGGGCGCAGCCGGCAGATGGTTCACGCCAGCAACGATGGCCGCCACCGTACAATTGGCAAGCGTTGCCGCCCCGTCGGAAACATTAAGCTTGGCCTCAACCACCAGCCCGTCAATGCGGGCCGCCATATCTTCGCGGTCCAGTGATTTGGGCGGGATGCGGTCAAAATACGGGTCTTCAAGGAATTTGACCTCGACCATCGGATCACCAGTGCCCGAGGCCGCCGTTGCGCCGTTCAGATCAACAGGATTACCGGTATGGCGCAACATCCAGTCATCAATCCGCGCATTGCCCGGCCCGCAATCAAAGGCCAGCAAGCCGTCATCCGCGTCGATATAGGTAACGTTGGAAACCCCGCCGATATTCAGAACTGCCACGGGCAGCTCAACACCGGCACTTTTGATCAAGGCGGCGTGATAGACAGGCGCCAGTGGTGCTCCTTCGCCGCCAGCGGCGACATCGGCCAATCTGAAATCGGCCACCACCGGGATACCGGTTTTTTCCGCCAGCATATGCGGCGTTCCGATCTGGCGCGTCAGGCCAGATGCGGGTTCATGAAACACGGTCTGGCCATGAAAGCCGATTACACCAATATCGGCGGTCGACATACCGGATTTATCCATTAGCATGTTAACAGCACCAACATGCACCTGTGTCAGATCATCGGCAACGACATGTTCGGTGTTGGTCGCACTGCGATTGCCAAAGCAGGCCCGCATGCGTTCGCGCAATTCCGGCGCATAAGGCACAAAAACCGATTGCCCGGTGCGGCGCACTTCGATGCCATCGGTTTCAATGAGGGCTGCGTCCACCCCATCAAGAGAGGTACCACTCATCATGCCGATTGCTGTTATCCAGCCATGTCTCATGTCGTGCTCCGTGCGCGATCGCTGTTGGTTTTGAGCAGCCTAAAAGGAAATTATCGCGAATTCGTTACCCGTATGGCAGATCTGTTCGCCGATGCGTTGCCGAGCGGATGTTTTCTGTGCTAGATCATCGCCTCCGCACCGAATGGCGGATCAAATTTTCTATCACAACCAACATAGCGCAAAAACCATGACTGAACTGAAGTCTGATTTTCTCCGCGTCATGAATGACCGCGGTTACATCCACCAATGTACTGATCTTGAAGGCCTTGATGCCTATGCATCGGAAAATACGGTGGTGTGCTATGTGGGTTATGATTGCACTGCAGACAGCCTGCATGTCGGATCGCTTGTGTCGATCATGATGTTGCGCTGGCTGCAGAAGACCGGCCACAAACCGATCGTCCTGATGGGCGGCGGCACCACCCGCGTTGGGGACCCGACCGGCCGCGATGATGCACGTCCGGTTCTGACCGATGAAATCATCGAAGCCAACATGGCCGGCATCAAAAAGGTGTTCCAGCAGTTCCTGACGTTTGGCGATGGCCCGACCGATGCGGTCATGGTCAACAATGCCGACTGGCTGGACAAGCTGAACTACATCGAATTCCTGCGTGATTTCGGTCGCCACTTCTCGGTCAACCGCATGCTGGCCTTTGACTCGGTCAAGCTGCGTCTGGAACGTGAACAGTCGCTGAGCTTCCTTGAATTCAACTACATGATCTTGCAGGCCTACGACTTTGTCGAACTAAACCGCAACTATGGCTGCACGCTTCAGATGGGCGGATCGGATCAGTGGGGTAACATCGTCAATGGTGTTGAACTTGGTCGCCGCGTTGATGAGAAATCGCTGTTTGGCCTGACGACCCCGCTAATGACCACCGCATCGGGCGCCAAGATGGGCAAGACTGCGGCCGGGGCGGTATGGCTGAACGAAGAACGTCTGTCGTCTTATGACTACTACCAGTTCTGGCGGAACACCGAAGATGCAGACGTGATCAAGTTCATGCGTCTGTTCACCGAGATGTCGCTCGATCAGATCGACGAATACGCCAAGCTTGAAGGATCGCAGATCAACGAAGCCAAGAAAGTTCTGGCATTCGAAGCGGTTAAACTGTGCCGCGGTGAAGAAGCAGCCCTTGCGGCGGCTGAAACGGCGCGCAAGACGTTTGAAGAAGGAGTTCTGGCCGACGATCTTCCGACCGTGGAAATCGCCAAGGCCGATCTTGATGCCGGTATCCCGGCCTTTGATCTTTTCCGCCGTGCCGACCTTGCCAAATCGGGCGGTGATGCACGTCGTCTGATCAAGGGTGGCGGAGCCAAGATCAATGACGAAAAAGTCAGTGACGAAAATGCCAATATCACCGTCGATGCGGTTAACGCAGATGGTGTGATCAAGGTATCTGCAGGCAAGAAACGCCACGTCCTGATCAAGCCTGTCTGATCAAAGAAGACCCGCATAAAATCAAAAAGCCCCGCCGATCATCGTGCGGGGCTTTTTTGTGACTTGTTGCCGACTTAGCCGGGCTCGGCACCGGTGATCAGGTTGCGGAACACGCCAGGCACAAAGGTCGATAGCGGATTGACCGTAATGCTGGGGTCGTTCAGATCGCCCTCGACCGTGTAGGTCGGGGCAAATATGCCGCCGCCCTCTTCGCCGACCAGAATGTCGCCAAGGATCGGAATGGCCCCCAGTGCGGAATTCAGTGCGTAAATCGGCACAATTGATCCGGCCAGTCGAATTTCCGATTTGGCCAGATCAATCGAGCCATTGGCGGTTACCCCGACGGCTGCGCCGTTTGCTGCCACCTTTGACAGTGACAGCACATCATTGACATAGGTGAAGTCACCGTTCATTTCGGTAAAAGCGATACCATTGCCTTGCAACACATCGCCAAGCCCGGTCAGCGACGCGGCACTGAGCACGCGGGCCGCAATCGGCGCATTGACCACACGGAATTCATTAACCGTGACCTGACCGGTGAACGGCTGGGCGATATCGCGTTCATCAACGGTGCCTTCAATGGTCAGGCGCCCACCCAGTAGATTTTCATACATATCGACCGCACGCAGGAAACGCCCGGCATCCTCGCTGGTCATTGTCACCTTGCGGGTCTGGAAATCTTCGCGGACGACTTGCACAAACACGTTGGCCCGGTCGCCAAATGCCCCGTTCAGAACAAGACGGTCCCATTCCTGCCCGACCGTATGGATCGATCCGCGCAGATCTGCCAGAAGTTCACCGTTGGCCATCACCATCTGTTCGATATTCAGGAACACTTCGGTGGTGCCGCCGGTTCGTTCGGCACGTTCGCCAATGCCACCGGTATTTGTTTCCGACGCGGCTTTGCCTGCGTCGTCATTGCTTTGTTCGTCACCGACAATCCAAGGGGTTGCGATCAACTGACGCGCCGAGATTTCCAGTTCGCGCTTGTCGGTTTCCTGACGCAAGGTGATCTTGCCATCATTTAGCAATGGCTCAGCCCCCTTAAGCAGGAAACCACCAGCTTCCAGCGTCACAAGATAGCTCTGTTCATCCGGTTCGCCATCTGCGGGTGTTTCACCGGATGCGTCATCTTCAAGGAAGGGACGCAAATCAAACTGCGCGCCCCGCAGATCGACCAGTAATCGGTCGCCTTCTTCCATGCGAATGGTGCCGGAAAGATCAATATTTTCGCGAAAACGGGTGTCTTGCAGCTCGACAAACCATTTGTCGGCCATGGCGTTATCACCGCGCCAGTTGCCACTGCCTGTTGCCTCAAGTGCCGGTGCAATCATTGAGAAACTATCAAGCACTCCACCGCCATCAAACATTACGGCAACATCAAACTTGGCCGCAGCATTTGCACCGGGCTCCTTGCGATATCCTACTTTTTCAAGCGGAACCGAAATCGCCGAATTGGTCAAATCAACGTCACCGACCAAACGAACCTGATCCGAGCCGACGCGGATATCGAGCTCCCCCTTCGCCATCCCTTTGAGGTAGGGGCCGGGATCAAGTTCGATATCGGGCAAAACGGCAAGATCAAGATCGCCCGATAGTTTATAGCGGCTTCGGACCTCAGCCTCTTGCGCAAAGGTTTCGACCCAGTTGATGTTGGTCTTGCCGTTTCCAATCGTGGCGGTGCCGCCAAGTTCAAGCCCCTTGGTGTTCACCTGTAGCTCAAAGCTGCCCGCGGTGACATCCATGCCACGAAAGGCACCAACGATCCCGGCCTTTTCAATCCGCGAGGCGGCTGCGACATCAACATCGTCAAACGTCACATCGCGAAGCAACGGGAAATGTAGGCGCACACGGGTTGCCTGTTCACCACTGATCTGGGCCGGGTCTATGCCAAGCCGCGTGGCAAAGCCAAGTGGTTTTGCCTCAATCAGTTCAAGTGCCTTGCGCGCACTGCCCTGTGCTACGATTTCGATATCGGCATAGGGGGTCGGTTCATCAAGTTTGGTGAAAATTATGCTGGCATCGGTTACCTGAATGCCATCGGCCTCGCCGGTATTTACAAAGATGCTGAAACTGGTTTCATCAAATTCGGCGCGCCCGGCGGAATTATGCACTTCCGGCATTTCACCCAGATAATGCACGGTCACACCCGACATCGTCATCTGACCACCAAGATCATCAACAATGACCTCGCCCGCGTCGTCCTGGCGCAGTTCGGTGTGCAAGGTTGCCTGATGAACAATCCCCTCGGACAGGTTGGTAACGACCCATGTCCGCGCATCCACACCGACCCCTTCGGGCCAGAGACGGTCCAGATCGTTGGTTGCGACGTTCTTGGCGGACGCATCAAGATTGACCTGCCACTGCCCGAACGGATCAAGCACGACGCCCTGAAGTTTGGCGGATGCGTCACCAACATTCAGGACAACATCATCAATGCTGAAGCGACCGGGCACATAGCTTGTGACAATCTGTCCATCCGAAACCCGATAGGTCGCCCGTATTTCGTCGGGAAAGGTGATCACGCCGCTGCCAACCGACAGGTCCGTGGCCGCCGAAAGCAATTCGCCCTTCGCATCAAAGCTTGCGCGCAGCGTTCCCGAAACCGGGACATAGGCATCGCGCAATTGTTCAAACAGATCCGAGATGCTGACAAGATCGGCAAGCTGCACCTCGCCAATTTCGGCCTCAAGATCGACCTGATCGGTTTCGATACTGTAATCACCGGTGACACGCACCTGGGTCGATATATCCCCGGCACTGACCTGCAGCGAGGCTTCAGCACCGATCCCGAAGGCCCGGCGAGATAACAGGATATCAGCCTGTGGTGCCGCCCAGACGATGCCGATCTTGTCATCGCGCACTTCAAGATCGGCATTCACCACCCCGAAACTTTCGAAATAGGCCGCCGCCGGAATATCGGTACGTTCGCCCGAAAGAATGGCAAAGACATCCTGCAAGACCGTATTGCCAGAACGTTCGACAATTTCGGTTTCACCCGCGGCGTTTTCAGGTTCAGGCGGAAGTTGATCGGTGTTCAAGTCCGGCGCATCGGGGAGTTCAATCGTAACCGAGGCCCCGCGCCCCTTGTCGTAAATTTGACCTGTTGCCGCACCATCATCGCTGCGCGTATTTTCCGAAGGGTTCGCGACATCTGCGGCGGTTTCTTCGGCGACATAGCCGACATCAATCGTGCCATCGGCCCGCCGTTCAAGGCGAATGCGCGGGCCGATCAGATTAAGCTCGCGCAGGGCAAGCACACCTTCAAACAGCGCTTTGCTGGAAAACACGACATCGGCTTCGGGGACGTGCAGCATTTCCTGATCATCGGGGCCAAAGATGCTGACGTCGCGCAAACCGACATCAAACTTTTCGTCCCAGCCCCGCCAGCGCAAAACGACGTCGCCGATTGCCAGCCGGTTATTGCCCATCGATTTGTTGAGATGATCAACCAGATACGGGGTCAGACGATGCAGGGACACAGGTTCCTGAGACAGCCGCCAAATCGTGACTGCTGCAAATACGCCGACAAACAGGACGATGGCTGATAAAGTCAGCGCCAGCCATCCGGCAAAGGTCTTAACGTGGCGCACTCATTTTACCTTGTGTTCCCGATGTCATATGCAGCGATATCAATAACTTCTCATGTCTGGCATGGTTGTCGATGGATCATTGGATCCTAAAATACCAGACAGTTATTGATCTATACCCCTTTTTGTCCGATCACAGAAAAGCTAGAAACATATAAGTCATCCTCTTGATCAGGACGTCCTACTCCTTGCAGAGATTATGCAATCAGGCTCAATCCTTTGCATAGCGCGGTTTGTGACCATTTCGCAATACAAGGAACGCAAAAAGTGTCTCTTTCCTGGATTTCACAGGACCTGCCCAAAGCCTTTGACGCCGACCGTGTCACCAATGCACTCGAACGCTGGAACACACTGGCGGGTCGACCGGCGTTTGAAAGCCTGTCAGACAAAATTGGCGAGATTGCGTCCGATCCCCAAAAACGTGCGGTTCTTGAGGCGCTTTTTGGCAACAGCCCCTATCTGACCAATCTGTGCCTGCGCGATCCCGATACAGTCTGTGACGTGTTTGACAGCGGCCTTGATCAGGCATTTGCCAACGCGCTTGAGCCCGTGAAAGTCAGTGCGAATGCACGCGACCTTGATCAGACGACCACCATGGCGACTGTCCGTCACGCCAAACGCCGCGCGGCACTGGTGATCGCGATTGCCGATATCTGCAAGGCCTGGAAACTTGATCAGGTCACATCGGCAATCAGCAAAACAGCGGAATACACCCTTGATTTCACCATGGCGCATTGCCTGTCCGCCATGGCGCGCCTGCGCAAATATGACCTTCCCAACCCGGAAAATCCGCTTGAGGGATCCGGAATCTTTGCCATTGGCATGGGAAAACTCGGCGCCGGGGAGCTGAACTATTCATCCGATATCGACCTGATCTTCCTCTATGATCAGGATGTGGTGACCTATATCGACCCCGATCGCATTCATCAGGATCTGGTGCGGATGGTGCGCGACATCACCCGGATCATGGAAGAACGCACCGGCGATGGGTATGTTTTCCGTACTGATTTGCGCCTGCGTCCGGACCCGGCGTCAACGCCGCCAATCCTTTCGATGATTGCGGCTGAAACATACTATGAAACCGTCGGCCAAAACTGGGAACGTGCGGCCATGATCAAGGCCCGCATTGTCGGTGGCGACCGCGTTTCGGGCAATGAATTCCTTGAAATCCTGCGACCCTTTGTCTGGCGCAAGCATCTTGATTTCATTGCCATTCAGGACATTCATTCGATCAAGCGCCAGATCAATGCGCACAAGGGCGGCAGCAAGATCAATATCCCCGGCCACAATATCAAGCTTGGCCGTGGCGGCATCCGCGAGATCGAATTTTTTGCCCAGACCCAACAACTGATTTGGGGCGGGCGTGAAATTGCGCTGCGCGGCAAGGCAACCTGCGACACCTTGCGCACCCTGACCAAGTTCGGTCAGGTATCCGAGGAAGTTCGCGACGAAATGCTGGCCGCGTATGATTTTCTGCGCACGGTCGAACACCGCCTGCAAATGATCAATGATCAGCAAACCCAAACCCTGCCCGATACCGATCAGGGATTATTGGCACTGGCGACCTTCCTTGGCTATGAAACGCTTGATGCCTTCAAGGCGGACTTGCTGCTTCATCTGCGCAATGTCGAAAACAATTATGCTGAACTGTTTGAAGACGACACGACCCTTGCCGGTGCCAGTGGCAACCTTGTCTTCACGGGCACCGAAGACGATCCGGAAACCCTGATCAATTTGCGCGAGATGGGCTTTGAAAATGCCGAAAACGTATCGGTCACGGTGCGGGGCTGGCATCACGGCCGTTACCGGGCAACCCGATCACGCCGGGCGCGTGAAATCCTGACCGAACTGATGCCGACCCTTTTGGCAGCACTTGGTAAAACAACCAACCCGGACATGGCATTTCGTGCCTTTGACGACTTCCTTAAAGGTCTGCCGGCCGGGGTGCAGTTGTTTTCGCTGTTTACCGCACATCCACAATTGCTTGAACTACTCGCCCAGATTGCCGGAACCGCCCCGCGCATGGCGAAATATATCGGGCGTAATGCCGCGGTGCTTGATTATGTTTTGATGTCGGGCTTCCACGAAGAACTGCCCGATGCGGATGCGATGCTGGCGGAGCTTGATGCCCGTCTGTCGCGCGAAGACATGGTCGAAGATTGGCTTGATGCCGCGCGGCGATGGGCCAATGACCAGAAGTTCCAGATTGATGTGCAAACCATCCAGAACCGTCACACCCCGCATGAAGCAGGCCGTGCATTGGCCGATGTTGCCGACGTTGCCATTCGCGCACTGTTCCCGCGAATTGCCGACGATTTTGCCGCCAAACATGGCTCGTTTGCCGATGGCGGGCTTGCGGTGTTTGCACTGGGCAAGCATGGCGGGCAGGAACTTTCACCCGGGTCCGACCTTGATATGGTGTTCATCTATGAGGTACCCGAAGATGCCGAAGAGTCCGATGGCGAAAAGCCATTGTCGCCGGGCCACTATTTCATCCGGCTAAGCCAGCGTTATATCAATGCCCTGTCGGCCCCGACCGCCGAAGGGGTTCTGTTTGAAACCGATCTTCGCCTGCGTCCCAGCGGATCCAAAGGGCCGCTTGCGACGCATTTCAAAAGTTTCGAGACCTATCAGAACAACGAAGCCTGGACGTGGGAGCACATGGCGCTGACGCGCCTGCGTGCGGTTTATGGCCCAAAGGCACTGTGTGACAAGGTATTGGCGACCACCAACGACGTGCTGTGCAAGCAACGCGATCCGGACAAACTGGTGCGCGAAGTCTATGATATGCGCAACCGGATGGAAGCCGGCAAAGGCGACAACCATCCATGGGCGATCAAGATGCGCCGTGGCGGTTTGGTCGATCTGGAATTCATTGCGCAATATCTGCAACTGCGCCATGCCCATGACCACCCGGAGGTCCTGTCACCGACAACCCGCGAGGTTTTCAAAAATCTGGCGACGGTGGGTATCCTTGATGGCGAAGAAGCAGAGTTTTTGGCCAATTCCGCGTCGTTCTGGCTGGCCTTGCAGGCGATGTTGCGCCTGACGACCGAGGGCCCGTTTGATCCTGAAAAAGCCAGCGAGGATTTGCAAAAAATGCTGGCAAACGCCGGTAAATGTGATGATTTCGCAAGCCTTCAGGACAAGATGGAAATGACGGCAACCCGCATCAAGGAGATCTATGATCGCGTGGTTGCAGCCCCCGCGGAAAAGATTGCGCCAACAGATGCGCCGCAATGATCCAAGCCCCCTTGCCATCCTTATAAGGCTTTGTATTTTCACGGTTGCAACATGCCGCTATGCGGTCCCAAAAGATTAAAGGATAGACCATGACAGTTGATGTTGGTGACAAGGCCCCGGATTTCGAACTGCCAACCGATGGCAATGGCAGGGTGAAACTGTCGGATCTGGCAGGCAAACCGGTGGTGATCTATTTCTATCCCAAGGACATGACGCCGGGTTGCACGACCGAGTCCTGCGAATTCCGCGATGCCGAACCTGATTTCAGCGCTGTCGATGCGCAGATCATCGGCATTTCCAAGGACAGTGCGGACCGGCACGACAAATTCAAGGCCAAGCATGACCTGAACTTCATTCTCGCCTCTGACGAGAACGGCACCACGTGCGAAGATTACGGTGTTTGGAAAGAAAAAAGCATGTATGGCAAAAAGTTCATGGGTATCGAGCGGTCGACCTTTGTCATTGATGGCAAGGGCGTCATTCGCAATGCCTGGCGTAAGGTAAAGGTCAAAGGCCACGTTGCCGAGGTTCTTGAGGCCGTCAAAGCCCTTTGAATTCAGATTTTTCTCGTATCAAGGCCCGGCGAAAACTTGCCGGGCCTTTGTTTTTTTGGCGGTAAAATCGTTTTCTTTCAGACGGCTGGCCGTATTGCGTTTTGCTGATTTTGTTGCCATCCCTTGTTTGTCGGGCTAACAATTCGGATATGGGAGTGATGGGTGAGGTCTAATTCTCACCTGTTCGATGAAAACTCACCGGCATGCCGGCAAAGCGGGTAATCAAATGAATAACAATGTTGTTGATCTCGACGATCAAATGCTGGCGGATTTTCGCGACGAAGCACATGACATCATCAATTCGATTGACGTTCATCTGCAAAACGCACGCGGCAAAAAAGATCCCGCCCATCTGACCGCCATCCAGCGCGAAATATTCAATCTGCGATACAAGGGCAAGTCAGTATCAGCGCCGCTGATCAACCTGACGAGCCATCGTCTTGCCGATTACGTCACGACCTGCAAGGAACTGAACGAAGGCGCGATTGAAGATATCCAGGCCTTTGTTGATAAAATTCAGTCCCTGCTTGATGGTGACATGACGGCTGGCGGGACCGACACCGCCGAATTCGTGCGCGAACTGCCGTCCAAACGGACCCCTGATATTGACCCGGCATGGCTGAAGCAGGCCAATGTCGAAGCCTTGCTGGTCATTCCGCAACGCTCCCTGGCAACCATTCTGGAACGCGAACTGGCCGCTTGTGGTTATCGCAGTTCGGTCACCCAAACCTCGTTCGAGGCGATCGAACTTGCCGTGCGCACCCGCCCGGATTTCATCATTGTCGCCAAGACCATTGATGAACTGACCGGTGTTGATCTGGCCAATGCTCTGCAGGCGATGCCGAAAACGCGCGGCATTCCGACCGCGGTTCTGACCTCGGATGCGCCGAACCATCCGTCGCTTCAGGATCTGCCGTGCCGGACCGCGATCATCCGCAAGGGCAATGCCTTTGGCGAGGATCTGGCAGAGGCACTGGCGCGCTTTAACATTACCTGATTGCGCATACGCCAAACGATTTCAAAGGGTGGTCCCAACCTTGATGGCGGGCCGCCCTTTTTGTTTGCCAATTGACCCGATGGCCGCCAAGTGGCAGACAAAGCGCACGTGAACCTTAATCCCACACCTCGGACGATCATGACCAAACTGACCCTTGCTGATGCTGCCAAACGTGCCCTTCTGACCGGAGACGCCACAGAGAAGGCCGACGTCACTGCCGAAATGGCGGCGATGTGGCGCAATGGCGAGATCACTGAAGTGGGATCAACTGATCTGCCCGATCGTCCCGGTCGCCCGGCAAAGCCGGAATTGCTGCCGCCCAACAAGATGCCCAAACGCAAGAAAGGCAGCGTTCAGGGCCGTATTGGCCTTTTGCATGCGCTGGCCCATATCGAACTCAACGCCATCGATCTGGCATGGGATCTGTGTGTGCGCTTTCCCGAGGCAGACATGCCGCGTGATTTTCACGATGCCTGGGTTCAGGTCGCCGATGACGAAGCCCGCCATTTCAAAATGATCAACAGACGCCTTGGGGAACTGGGCGCTGTCTATGGCGATCTGCCCGCCCATGACGGGCTTTGGCAGACATCGATGGATACGGCCTATGACATTCTGCCGCGTCTGGCGGTCGTGCCGATGGTATTTGAGGCGCGCGGCCTTGATGCCACGCCGCCAACCATTGAACGGCTTCTGGCGCATGGGGATACGGAAAGTGCCCGTATCCTTAAAATCATCGCACATGATGAAATCGCCCATGTCGCCGCGGGCCGGAAATATTACGAGCATGTCTGTGACCAGCGTGGCCTGCCCTACTACACCACGTGGCATGATATGCTGCGCAAACATTTCCGGGGGCCTCTTAAGCCGCCGTTTAATGACGAAGCGCGCTATGAAGCAGGCATGCCGCCGGACTATTATCAGGACTATGTCCTTGAATTGCCTGACATTGATGGTGATGGCGAATAAGGCCATTGCGCGCCTGATAAGAATTCATCAAAAAATTGATACACCTCATGGTGGTGCAAACTGAAATCAACGACACTCCCCTTCGCGATATTTGAAGAAAAGACGTTCTTTTCCGTATCATCAGCAAGGAGATGTCACCATGCCCTCCACCATGAAAGCCGCCGTCGTAAGGGCGTTTGGCAAGCCGCTGTCGATTGAAGAAGTCACCGTGCCCAAGGTCACGCCGGGAAAAATCCTGGTCAAGATCGAAGCATCCGGTGTCTGCCATACCGACCTTCACGCGGCCGAAGGCGACTGGCCGGTCAAACCGAACCCGCCCTTCATTCCGGGCCACGAGGGTGTCGGCATTGTTGCCGAAGTGGGCGAAGGTGTGACATCCGTCAAGGAAGGCGACCGTGTTGGTGTGCCGTGGCTGCATTCAGCCTGCGGGCATTGCCATCACTGCGTTACCGGCTGGGAAACACTTTGCGGCGAACAGCTTAATACTGGCTATTCAGTTAATGGCGGCTTTGCCGAATATGTCCTGGCCGATCCGAACTATGTTGGCCACCTGCCCGATCCGCTTGAATTTGGCAATGCAGCCCCGGTGCTTTGTGCCGGTGTCACGGTCTATAAGGGATTGAAGGAAACCGAATGCAAGCCGGGCGAAACGGTGGTGATTTCCGGGGTCGGCGGGCTTGGCCATATGGCGGTTCAATACGCCAAGGCGATGGGCATGAAAGTTATCGCTGTTGACATTGCCGACGAGAAACTTCAGCTCGCCAAAGACCTTGGTGCGGACTGGACGTTGAATGCGGCGGAGACCGACGTTGTTTCCGAAGTGCAAAAACAGATGGGCGGTGCCAATGGCGTACTTGTCACCGCCGTGTCGCGCGCTGCCTTCAAACAGGGTGTAGGCATGCTGGGCCGTGGCGGGACCATGGCGCTTTGCGGCTTGCCCCCGGGAACGTTCGAACTTGATATTTTCGATACGGTCCTGTCACGCAAGACCATCCGTGGATCGATTGTCGGCACCCGTGCCGACCTTCAGGAAGCGCTTGATTTCGCGGGCGATGGCAAAGTGCATTCCCACTTCACGACCGAGCCGATGGAAAACATCAACTCGATCTTTGATCGCATGCGCGATGGCAAGATCGATGGCCGTATTGTCATGTCGATCTGATCGAACGAGACATCACGCCAAAGTTAAAAAGGCTGCCATCCGGCAGCCTTTTTTTGGTCTCAAGCCGCCTTGGCCAGCATGGCGGCTTCATGATCGAGCAGCCATTTCTTGCGATCAAGCCCACCGGCATAACCTGTCAATGTGCCGTTCGATCCGATCACCCGATGGCACGGCACAATGATCGATACCGGGTTCAACGCATTGGCCCGCGCCACCGCCCGAACCGCCTTGGGGTTGCCTAACTGATCAGCAAGCCCGGCGTATGAAATGCTTTTCCCGCTTGGGATATTGACCAAGGCATCCCACACCGATTTCTGAAACGCCGTCCCGACCATGTTGACCGCATCAATCGGCAACACGCCGACGGTTCCGGCGAAATAACCATCCAGCCAGTCAGTGATCGGGTCTGGTGCCGCGCCGCCCTCCGTCCATTCAAGATTCTTGAACCGTCGTGTTTGAATGGTTTTCAGGCGATCATCATTGTCTTCGAAATCAAGATGCACCAGCTTACCGTCAATTGAGGCGAGCGACAGTTTCCCGATCGGGCTGGCATAACGCACGACGTTGATTTGGGTGGACATGGTCATTCTCCTTCCAATGCGGACCAAAGATATTGCGCGGCATATGCCCGCCATGGCCGCCAGTTTTCCGAAATGCTTTCCAGTGCCTTGGCCTTGTCCGGACCACCGCCCATATTTGACGCCTTAAGGATGCCAAGATCGGCCGCCGGAAAGGCATCCGGGTCCCCAAGGCCACGCAGGCCAAAATAGTTTAATGTCCATGGGCCGATGCCCTTGATCGCGGTCATGGCGGCAATCAGCTCATCCCCGGACATCTGATCACAATCCGGTCTGGCAAACAGATCAATCACATCGGCAAGGGTCTGCGCCCGGCGCGTGGTCAAACCAATCGGGATCAGTTCCTGCCCGATCAGACTTTGGGGTGACGGGAAGACATGCGTGATCCCCGTCCCAGTGATCAGATCATCGGGCAAGACATCGCCAAACCGGGCCACAAGTCGCCAGGCCAAGGTACGTGCCGCCGCGACCGAAACCTGTTGGCCCAAAACGGCCCGAAGGGCGAGTTCAAACCGATCCCAGCATCCAGGCACGCGCAGACCGGGTCGTTTTTGCACCAACGGCGCCAGCAAGGCATCGTCGGAAAACTGTGCTGTGATGGACGGCACATCGGCATCAAGATCAAAAAGTCTGCGCACCCTTGCACCGATTTCAAGCACCGCCTCCCGGGCCGGACCACGGAGGATGACATCCACGCCGGCTTGGTCGGCGCTGAAATGACAGATCATCAAGCCGAGCTTGCCATCAATTTTGAAACCGCGCGCATAGGTGCGTTCACGGACGGTTTCCAAGCCCGGAATGGCACGTGCGCGGAAAAAGCTCAGAAGATATTCGGCATCAAAGGGTTGTCGGGCACGCAGACGTAAAATCAAATCATCATTGCGCGCAGCAAACGGATCATCCGAGCCCAGTTTTTCCGGGCTCACAGTTTCGACACCGCGGCGAAAGGCTGTTGGGGCCTGCCCATAGGCCTGTTTCATCGCATCGTTAAAGCGACGCAAACTCCCAAAGCCAGCAATGTCGGCGATTTCGGTCATGGTCAGGTTGCTATCGACAATCAACTGCCGTGCCCGCAACAGACGGCGTGCCTTGGCGTGTTCTTGCGGCGTGACACCTGTATGTTCCTTGAATATGCGCCGCAAATGCCGGTCCCCGACACCAAGCCGGTCTGCCAGACCAGCGATTGATCCGTCTTCAAGCACGCCCTGATCAATCAGGCGTACAGCACGGGCGACCGTCGCATGCACACCGGCACTTGCCGGGCTGCCCGGTGCGGCTTCGGGGCGGCAGCGCAGGCATGGTCGAAATCCATGGGCAATTGCGGCCTCGGCACTGGGATAGAATTCGACATTGTCGCGCTTGGGCGTGACCGCCGGGCAAATCGGGCGACAGAAAATCCCGGTCGTCCGTACAGCGGTATAAAACCGCCCGTCAAACCGACGGTCCCGGGTTTTGAGTGCCTGATAGCAAATATCGTTATTGAGCTGTTCCATACCGCGCAGTTTAGCAGAACTGCACGATAAAACTCGCCAGATTCGGACTCAGACGTTTTAAAACCTTTTTGAGAATATAATTAATCACACTTCAACTTTTGCGTTTAATGATTAAATACTCAAGAAGCAAGTATTGTCCCCAAATGGGGATATTTTCGCGTCGTCAAAAAAGCGAATAAAGAAACCCGCGGCACATTTTGTTGCTTTTAAACCACGGGTGCAAGCCGATCAGAACTCTGGAACAGGGCAACGGCAATGCGAGAGGAAATGTCATGAAACGTATTTCGGTGAAGCTACCGACGATCATTGCAGGCCTGATCCTGCTGACGGCACTGAGCGCTGGCGGAATTTTATCCTTTGAACTTTGGGTCACCCAGAAAACCGAAGTGCAGAACAAGCTTCTGGCGCTTACGGATGCGCGCAAAGAGTCGATCCAGTCCTACCTGACATCGATTGAAGAAGACCTGATCATCGAGGCAGATAGTGGCTTTACCCGCGATGCGCTAAACGCTTTTTCCCGAAGCTGGGAACAGCTGGATGGCAACCCGATGGCCACCCTGCAAAACCTTTACATCACCGAGAACAACCACCCGCTTGGCGAAAAGCATCTGCTGACCGATGCCGGGGATGGATCGGACTGGAGCCAGGCCCATCGGACCTATCACCCGCATTTTCGCGAGTTTCTTGAACTCAAAGGCTATTACGACATCTTCCTGATCCGCGCCGATGGGGAGCTTGTCTATTCCGTCTTCAAGGAAGCGGACTTTGCCACCAACCTTAAAACGGGCGAATGGGCGGAGACCGATCTGGGTCGCGTATTTCGTGACACACTGGCGCTGAATTCCCCCAAGGACATCGCCTTTACCGATTTCAGCCCCTATGCACCCAGTGCCGATGCCCCGGCCAGTTTCATCGCCCATCAAGTCCGGTCTGAAGCAGGCGAATTGCTTGGTGTACTTGCCTTCCAGATGCCGATTTCACGCATCAACAGCATCATGAATGCATCGGTTGGGATGGGCGAAAGTGGCGAAACCTATATCGTTGGTGAAGACGGGTTGATGCGAAGTGACTCCCGGTTTTCCGAAGAAAGCACAATCCTTAAAACCCGTGTGAACGAGGATGCAACCCGCGATGCATTGGCAGGCAATAGCGGCATTCACGAAATTGTTGATTACCGCGGCGTCCCGGTCATTTCGGCGTATATGCCGATCCAGTTCAATGGCGTCGACTGGATTGTTCTGGGCGAGATTGACACTGCCGAGGCATTTGCCCCGGTTTATCGCGCCCTGATGATTGCGGCTGTGATTGTCGGCCTTTTGGCAGTACTTGGCATCGCGGCGAGTATCCTCTTTGCCCGTTCGGTGACCCAACCGATCAAAAAAATTGTCGGCAACCTTGGCACACTTGCCGATGGCAAGCTTGATACCGAAGTCTTTGGTACCGATCGTCCTGATGAGATTGGCGATATCGCCAAGGCAACCGAAGTCTTTAAAAAGAACATGATCCGGGCCAAGGAACTTGAGGCCCAAGCCGAGCAAGCCAAGGTGCAGGCCGCGGCAGAAAAGCGCGAACAAATGAACAAGTTGGCCGATGCGTTTCAGGACAATGTCGGCACGATTGTCAAAGTTGTGGCGTCTGCGGCAACCGAACTTGAGGCAACTGCCCAAGGCCTTACCGCGATCATGGAACAAACCAATGCACAGGCAACATCTGTGTCAAATGCGTCTGGCCTTGCCAGTACAAATGTCGAAACGGTGGCATCTGCCTGCGAAGAGATGGCAGCATCCATTCGCGAAATCAGCGCGCAGGTCCAGAACGCAACGAACATAACCACCCGGGCCACAGAAACGGCAAGTTCGACCCGCGAAACGGCAAACGGGCTTGCAGGTGCTGTACGCGAAATTTCCAGCGTGGTGGAACTGATTCAGGACATTGCCGAGCAAACCAATCTGCTCGCCCTGAACGCCACCATTGAGGCAGCACGTGCAGGGGATGCCGGCAAGGGGTTTGTCGTTGTCGCACAGGAAGTCAAAAATCTGGCCAACCAGACGGCGCGTGCGACCGAAAACATCACCGCCCAGATCGAAAAGGTACAGGGCATTACCAACACAATGGTCACCGCGGTTGATGAAATCAGCGATGTCATTGAAAACAACAAGCAAAGCTCGACCGTGATCTCGGCAGCAGTTGAGCAGCAGGACGCCGCCACGAACGAGATTAGCCATAACATCGCACTGGCGGCCAACGGCACACAGGAAGTGACCAATGCGATTGGCGATGTCACCAAGGCGGCAAACGAAGGAAGCCATTCCGCGACCCAGGTCCTTGCAAGCGCGCAAGAGCTTTCAAAATCGGCCGCCCGCCTTGGCAAAGAAGTCGACAGTTTCATCGCAACGGTTCGTGCCGCCTGATCAAACTGCCCGAAAATACTAAAACGCGCCCCGCTTGACAGTGGGGCGCGTTTTTTGTGCGTTTAAAGCTTTGCATCGGGCCTAGTTCAGCGGAATGTCGTTATCAGATTTGCTATCCTGATACTGGGCCGACAGCCGGTCATATTCATCTGAAATTGCCTTGGCGCGTGTCACATAGGCGGCCTTATCATCTTCCGGCAGCTCTGCAACCATGCCCATGATGGAATGGCTATCCCAGAAGGCATTGGACTTGTTGTATTCGCCGTCTTCAAGGGTGAAGACCTCCTTCATGATTTTCAGATCATGGGGAATGGCAAAGGCATCACGCGAATCTTCATACGAGAAGAAATAATAGAAATTATCAAACCCGGCCCAGGTGATGGCTGAGAGGCACATGGAGCACGGCTCATGTGTCGAGAGAAAAATCAGCTCCGACGTTGCCGGGCGCTGATCAGAGGGCATTTCATAGAACCGCTTCAGGCAATGGACCTCGCCATGCCAAAGCGGATTTTCAGTTTCATTGTTGGTTTCAGCAATGACCAGAGAAAGGTCATCCTTGCGCAGGATCGCCGCGCCAAACAGTTTGTTACCGCCCGATACGCCGGCACGGGTTTTGGGCAGAATGTCGTCCTCCAGCACGGAAAACAGGCGGTCGAGGATATTCTGATCGGCGTTGGTATCGGTCATGTTGGCGGTCCCGGATGGCGGTGATTCTAAGTATTGCTATTTCATCGCGTCCGGGCCGCCAAGCCAACCTGTTTTTCATATCAACAGGCGCTAAACAGCCTATCGATACGCTTTACAATCAAAGACCGCGCAATATGCCATCATTATCGGGCATCTGGCGCCTTTCCGGCGGAACCGGAATATAGAAATCACGATCAAGCAGGGTGGTGATCGCAATCAGCGTCGGGGATTTCTGATCCCGTACCTTGGTGATCAGCGCATGATCAACCGGGGCCATTTCGCGGATTTTGATGACTTCGAAAATCGGACCGTTGGGTGTAGCGAGTTTGAACTGGTCGCCGACCGCGACCGGACCATGGGACTGATGGGCCATTTGGATCTTCCCGTGAGAGTATGGATGTTTGCTCCGCACGACCTGCCCGTGTCCCGTATTACCCGGGTGTTTTGTTGTATGCGACAGATCGCGCTTGACCACACTGTTGCAGAGCTATCCGGCAATTCTGTGACAGAAATGGGATATTTGCGCTCGAATTGCGATTTTCTGCCGGTTTGGCCAGCGCAAAACAAAGAACACCCCGCCAGATCCGGACGGGGTGTTTTCAAATGCAGGTGGTTCAGGACAGCCGATCAATCGATATCTTCGATTTCCCCATCCGATCCAGTGACCTTGGCAGCAAGGGCCGCGGCCATAAAGGCATCAAGATCGCCGTTCAAAACACCCTGGGTATCAGACGTTTCCGTGCCCGTGCGCAGGTCCTTGATCATCTGATAAGGCTGCAGGACGTAAGAGCGGATTTGATGGCCCCAACCGATATCGGTTTTGCTGTCTTCGACGGCCTGTGCCTCGGCTTCGCGTTTTTGCAGCTCCGCCTCATACAGGCGGGCTTTCAGCATCTTCATCGCCGTATCGCGGTTTTTGTGCTGCGAACGGTCGTTCTGACACTGGGCGACGATGCCGGTTGGAATATGGGTGATACGCACAGCAGAATCGGTTCTGTTAACGTGCTGACCACCAGCACCCGATGCACGATAGGTATCGACACGAAGATCCTTATCAAGGATTTCAATTTCGATATCGTCATCAATCACCGGATAGACCCACACCGACGAGAAGCTGGTATGGCGACGAGCGGAGCTGTCATAGGGCGAAATACGCACCAGACGATGCACACCCACCTCGTTCTTGAGCCAGCCATAGGCATTATGGCCCGTGATTTTGTAGGTCACCGATTTGATACCGGCTTCCTCGCCATCACTTTCTTCAAGCATCTCAAGCTTGTAGCCCTTGGACTCCGCCCAACGATAATACATGCGCGCCAGCATCGATGCCCAATCCTGGGCCTCGGTCCCGCCGGCGCCGGCATGAATTTCAAGATAGGCGTCATTGCCATCGGCCTCGCCCGAAAGCAGGCTTTCAAGTTCACGCTTTGCCGCGATGTCGCGGATCGAGCGCAGAACCTCTTCGGCCTCTTCGACGGTTTCGTTGTCGCCTTCGGCTTCGCCGAGTTCGATCAGACCAACACTGTCTTCAAGCTCCTGGGCGAGCTTTTTATAACCATTGATGGCGTCATCAAGCTGGGTACGTTCACGCATGACTTTCTGCGCGTTTGCCGCATCGTCCCAAAGGGTCGGGTCTTCGGCGAGTGCGTTCAGTTCGTCGAGGCGTCTAAGAGCGTTATCCCAGTCAAAGATGCCTCCTCAGCAGTGCCATCGACTGCTTGATTTCATCGACCAATGCCTGTGCTTCGGCGCGCATTGATGTCTCCGTTATTCGTCTGAAAATCTGTTTTGCCACATCAAAGATGTCGCAATGTCGGCGTGGCTTATAACAGTTTTTGTCCCGCTTGAAACCCCTGCAACCATGCAAAAACCCGACACAGAATTTGTGCCGGGTTAATGTCTTTTTCGGACAAACTCAAAGGTCCGCGAAATACGGCCTAGTAAATGCCACCCGGACCGGACACAGCGCCTGCGCTGTTATCCGAATTGCCCGATCCGCTATAACCGCCATCAATCACATTGTCGTTTGATGCCGGGATTGTTCCGGGTTTGAAGGCCTCCCAGATCACGTCCTGAGCACCCGGACCTGCCGGAAGGCCGGTACGCGATTCAACACGGACCATGCGAATGCCCGGCGGTGTACGGAATGGAATGGCTTTGGTGCCTTCAAGCGCACCGCGCATGAATTCCTTCCAGATCGGGGCAGCAGCACTTGCGCCCTGCTCCTTGTCGCCAAGGGATCGGTTGTCATCGAAGCCGACATAAACGCCAACGGCCAAATCCGGCGAGAAGCCGACAAACCATGCATCACGCGAATCATTGGTCGTGCCGGTTTTACCGGCCAACGGATACCCAAGTTCGGCAATTGTCCGGCCGGTACCGCGCGAAATGACGCCTTCCATGATGTGAACCATCTGGAACGCACTGGCCGGATCGGTCAGTTGTTCACGGTTATCGGGCAGATCAGGTGGCATCTGATTGCGGAATTCCACATCCTGACACAGGCTGCATTCGCGGTCGTCACGACGATAAATCACATTGCCGCGACGATCCTGAATGCGGTCGATCAGGGTCGGGGTGATTTTCTTGCCACCATTGACCAGTTCGGCATAGGCCGCGGTCAGACGCATCACGGTGGTTTCAGCCGCGCCAAGCGACATCGACAGGACATCTGGCATTTCATCAACAATGCCAAACCGTTCGGCATAATCGACAACCGTCGGCATGCCGATGGTCTGGGCCAGACGTACCGTCATCAGGTTTCGCGATTTTTCGATACCAAGGCGCATGGTCGAAGGACCATAGAACTGGCCGCTATAGTTGCCCGGTTTCCATTTACCAAGCCCCGGCCCCTGATCAATCACAAACGGCGCATCCAGCACCAGTGTGGACGGCGTAAAGCCCTTGTCCAGCGCGGCCAGATAAACAAACGGCTTGAAGGCCGAACCCGGCTGACGGCGGGCCTGTGTCGCACGGTTGAATTTCGAAAGATCATGCGAAAAACCGCCCGACATCGCCAATACGCGGCCGGTATGCGGATCCATCGCCACCAGACCACCGTTGACGTTCGGGATCTGGCGCAGGCCATAGGTATTGGGCGGAAGCGTCTCGCCATCAAGTTCAGCGAAATGTTTGACGTAAATGACATCGCCGGGCTTCAGGACATCTGACGGGCGGTTAACCACCGCCCCCAATGTCTGGCCCTTTTGCCACGGGCGTGCCCATGTCAGGAACCGCAGCGGAATGCGGCCCTGTTCGCCACTCATCAGACCCAGTTTTGCCTCGTTGGCATCGGTATCAAGGACAACCGCACGATCCCACGGGATATCGGCAGGTGTTTCCACTTCGCGCAGGGCCTGCTGCCAGTTACCCGACAGGTCAATATTGGTTATCGGGCCGCGCCAGCCATGGCGGCGGTCATAGTCGACCAAGCCGTCAAACAGCGCCTTGTCGGCGATATCCTGCAAACGCGGAACCACGGTCGAACGCACCGAAAGGCCACCGTCATACAGCATGCCTTCGCCGTAACGATCGACAAGCTGACGACGGACTTCCTCGGCAAAGAAATCAGCCTGATAGGTATCAACCGATTCACGGCTTTTGCCAAGAAGCGGGGCTGACCATGCTGCCTGTGCTTCGGCCTCGGTGATGTAATTTTCTTCCAGCATCCGGCCGATCACCCAGTTACGACGCGCCTTGGCTTCGTCGTGATTACGGACCGGGTGATAGTTCGAGGGTGCCTTTGGCAGGGCTGCCAGATAGGCAGCTTCCTCGATATTAAGTTCATCAAGTGACTTGTCGAAGTAACGCAAGGCTGCGGCGGCCACACCATAGCTGCCACTGCCAAGGTAAATCTCGTTCAGATAAAGTTCGAGGATATGTTCCTTGGAAAAGGCGCGCTCGATCCGGAAGGACAGAATGGCTTCCTTGATCTTGCGCTCATAGGACACTTCGTTGGTCAAAAGGAAGTTCTTGGCGACCTGCTGGGTGATGGTAGAGGCACCGACCGGACGTTTACCGGTGCCCATATTAACCACGTTGGTCACAGCCGCACGCAAAACAGAGGCAAAATCGATCCCCGGGTGGGAGAAGAAGTTTTTGTCCTCGGCCGCGACAAAAGCATCAACCACCTTGGGCGGGATGGCCGAAATCGGCACAAAAACACGCTTTTCACGCGCATATTCGGCAATCAACGCACCGTCGGATGCATGAACACGTGTCATGACCTCGGGCTCGTAATTTTCAAGCTGGGTGTAATCGGGCAGTCCTTGGCCAAAGTGCCAGAAGATCGCCAGCATACCGGCGCCGCCCGCAACCGCCATCAAGAACAGAAAGCCGAAAATACTAAGTAAAATTCGCATGTAAGCAGGTCTTTTTCATTTTGTTGGCCTGATCCGGTAGGGGCGCATATTCATGCACTCTTACCGGAAATGCAATGTCCCGGCAGACATTTCGCCTGTCTGTGCCGAAAAAACGGATGTACCCGCATTATAGCGGCAAAAAAATGACAAGGTTGTGACAGCCGCCACGCCAAACAGCATTTGTTCGCGCAGACACCGCAAACAGTAATTTCGCCACCCGTTTCGGGCACAGGCGAAAGCATCGGCATTATGCCCGAGTATTAAAATTTGTGTTTCTCGAAATAGATATCAATTGCCCGCAAGACCGCATCGGCAATCTTTTTGCGATGAGCCGGACTTTGCAACAACTTGGCGTCGGTCGCATTGGAAAGATATCCCATCTCAAACAGGGCCGAAGGGATATCCGGCGCCTTTAGAACCGCGAACCCGGCAAAGCGATGGGTGCGACGTTGCAGTTCTATGCTTTGGGCAAGCTGACTGACCATGTTGGCCGCAAGGGTCGCCGACAGGTTCATGGTTTCACGTTGCGCAAGATCGATCAGAATGCTTTGCACCAGCGTGTTTTCATCGGAAAGATCAATACCGGCGATGACGTCGGCCTTGTTTTCCTTGGACGCCAGTGCCGCGGCCTCTTTGTCCGATGCGTTTTCAGACAGGGTATAGACCGATGCGCCGCGATGCTTGGGATTGCCAATTGAATCTGCATGCAGGGATATAAACAAATCTGCCCCGGCCTTGCGCGCGATGTCCACACGTTGCCGCAATTTCAGGAACACATCCTTGTCACGCGTCAACAAAACACGATAGCGCCCCGATGCGGTCAGGGTTTCGGCCAACTGGCGTGCAGCCGCAAGCGTCAGGTCCTTTTCATAGACATTGCCAACCCCGATCGCGCCGGGGTCAACCCCGCCATGCCCGGCATCAATCGCGATCAGCGGCTTTTCTTCGCCGCCCCGGCCCGATTGCACCGCGACATCGACACTTTGTTCGGTCGCACTGGTATCGTTACGGCTGCGCGCAGAATAGGCTTCCATGCTCTGGCGCGATGCGGTCAGAAACGCATCACGCTGTGTCGGTTTAAGATCGACCACCAGACGGTTGGGCTTCCCGCCGCCGGGCGGTAACGAGAAAATCTTTGAAACCAGCGATGGTTGGGCAACATCAAGCACCACACGGAACGTGCCTGGTTTAAACAGGCCATACCGCAGACCGGAAATAAGGCCGCCACCGGAGGTCACCTTGCCCGGCGGGGCGTTCCAGTCAATTTCCGGCATATCAATGATGATGCGGTACGGATCGGGCAGCAGGAAATAGGTAAAGTCGACTTCCTGATCGAGATCGATCACAAAGCGCGTGTAATCGGGATAAACCCCGAGCCGCGCACCAAGCACCTTTGCCGTTTGGGCAGACGCACCTGATACGATGATCTGGGATGTACACAACAGCGCAAACACCACCATCATCGTCTTGGCGATCTTGGTAAAGACCGACCCTGACGAGGTGTTTGTCGTGATCGAATGTGAGGTCGCGTACTGTGAAGTCATCTGTCGTTTCAGCGCCTGTTACCCTGCAAGAGCATCTGTTAAGCGCTTATAGCAATGCGTTGGTTAACGGGCAATTGACCAACGACAGAACTTGCATGACAGACCGTTCAACTTTCTGCGATGGGCATGAGATGGAGCAAAACTGTAAAAACAGTGTGTTTTCATATATTTGCCCGAACCAAATCAGCCAAAGGAAAATCGCGCGGATTTCCGTGTGTTTTTACACGTTACTGTCAGAAAGTCGTCACATCACGCAACAAAACTGTTTGTAGCATACGCATAAAAGGGATATGTTGCACCCGAGATTCCTATGCTTTGTGGTAAGCAACCAAAATGCCACCAGGCTGAGGACGCGACGAGTGCAGTTCTTACGGTCGGTGTCTCGGTGACGCGGCAATTCCCGCTCCCGATAGAGCCCTCCTTAAAAAGGCTGTCTTGGCGCGCTCGAAGACACGCAATCTAATTCTTTTTGTTTCAACACCAAAACCAGGTCCAACCGGAAGAGCAGCCGACACGCGATGACCCAGATACATACAGGACATATCGCGACCTTTATGGTTGGCGCCTCCGGACACGCCGGTTTGTTTGCATATCAGCGCAATTGCGCCCATAGCATTGAACTGGCGGGGCCTCCAGGAACAGGTTCCGAATGGTCAAACGTATGCTTATCGATGCAACGCACGCGGAAGAAAGCCGCGTCGTTGTTATTCACGGAAATCGCCTAGAAGAATACGACGTCGAAACTTCGACAAAAAAGCAAATCAAGGGTAATATCTATCTCGCGAAAGTCACGCGGGTAGAACCGTCGCTTCAGGCGGCCTTTGTTGACTATGGCGGAAACCGTCATGGTTTCCTTGCGTTCAGCGAAATCCATTCCGACTATTATCAAATTCCGGTTGCCGACCGTGAAGCTCTTGCCCAGCAGAGCAACACACAGGTCAAGGACGCCGAAATCGTCGAAGACAATATCGGCGATACCGAAGACAGCCCGAAAAAAGACAAGAAGCCTTCGCGTTCCCGCTCGCGCCGCAAACCGCGCGCCCAGAGCAAGGACGAAGCATCCGACACGCCTGAGGCAGAAAACACTGACGCGGCTGTATCGGCCGAGGCCGCTGCCCCGTCAGATGCCGCAACCGACAATGCAGGTTCTGGCGAGGAAGAAGAAGCCAAGCCGCGTCGCCGTCGCCCGCGCAATCGTCGCAAGAAAAGCGATGATGTCGAAGCATCTGGCACCGACGCAGAAGCATCCTCTGACGGCAACGACGACAACGGTTCGGACGGTGACGATACCCCGACTGGTGGCAATGCCGCCATGTCTGCGGAAATCGCCGAGCTTGAAGTTGAGGTCGATGACGAGGCCAACGAAGTAACAGCGCTTGACGCGACCGCCGATGTTGAAGAAGACATCGAGGATATGGGTGGTGATGACGATGGCGACGAGTTCGTTGAATCGCACAGCCGTCAGCTTCAGAAACGCTACAAAATTCAGGAAGTGATCAAACGCCGCCAGATCATTCTGGTTCAGGTCGTCAAGGAAGAACGCGGCAACAAGGGTGCGGCTCTTTCGACCTTCCTGTCGCTGGCCGGCCGTTATTGCGTTCTGATGCCAAACACCCCGCGTGGTGGCGGCATTTCGCGCAAGATCACCAATGCCAAGGATCGCAAGCGCCTGAAATCCATTCTGGCCGAGCTTGAGATTCCGGACGGCATGGCGGTTATCGTTCGTACCGCTGGTTCCGAACGGACCAAAGCCGAAATCAAACGCGACTTCGATTATCTGATGCGCCTGTGGGATCGTATCCGCGAAACCACCCTTCAGAGCCAGGCACCGTGCCTGATTTACGAAGAAGCCGACCTTATCAAGCGTTCCATCCGTGACCTTTATGCGCGTGATGTTGATGAAGTTCTGGTCGAAGGTGACGATGGTTACCGGGTTGCCAAAGACTTCATGAAGATGCTGATGCCGTCGCATGCCAAGCGCGTGCAACCCTACAAGGATCAGGGCGTGCCGCTGTTCCACCGTTTCCAGGTGGAAAGCCAGCTTGATGCGATGCTCAACCCGGTCGTACAGCTTAAATCCGGCGGTTATCTTGTTATCAACCCGACCGAGGCACTGGTCGCGGTTGACGTTAACTCCGGCCGTTCGACCCGTGAACGCAACATCGAAGAAACCGCTTACAAGACCAACCTTGAAGCGGCCGAAGAACTCGCACGTCAGCTGCGCCTGCGTGACCTTGCCGGTCTGATCGTTGTCGACTTTATCGACATGGAAGACCACCGCAATCAGGCATCTGTCGAGCGCAAGCTTAAGGAAGCAATGCGCAACGACCGTGCGCGTCTTCAGATCGGCCGTATCAGCCCGTTTGGACTGCTTGAAATGTCGCGTCAGCGCCTGCGCCCGTCGCTGGTCGAAAGCGCGTTTGAAGTTTGCACCCACTGCCGTGGTGTCGGCCTTGTTCGTTCGATTGAAAGTGCAGCCCTTCACCTGCTGCGCGTGATCGAGGAAGAAGGCATGCGTCGCCGTTCCGGTGCGCTGACCGTCCATGTTGCCAGTGAAGTCGCGCTTTATATCCTGAACCGCAAACGTGACTCGCTTGGCGAGATCGAAAGCCGTTATGGCTTCAGCGTCATGATCTTTGGCGATGACAGCCTGATTTCACCTGATCACCGCATCGAGCGTACACGCGCGAAAAAAGGTGACGAGGTCGAAGAGGTTTCTGCGGTTCTCAATACCGACAGTGTGTCGCTGACCGCGATTGAAAACCCGGTTGATCTCGAAGAAGAAGAAGACGAAATCGAGCGCAACGAAGACGACGATCAGGGCGGTAAACGCCGTCGTCGCCGTCGTCGTCGCCGTGGCCGCAATGATGACCGCGATGATCGCAACAATGATCAACCGCAGGAAGCATCAGACGACAGCGATGGCGCATCTGATAATGCAGATGGCAACAATAATGATGACGATGATGACGAAAGCAATCGCAAGCGCCGCCGTCGTGGCAAGCGTGGTGGTCGCCGTCGTTCGCGTCGTCAGGACTTTGACGGCAACCGCACCCGTTCACCAGCAGATGATCCGGCCCTGACGGCGGCACGCCGCAATCGTGACCATGAAGCACCGGATGGCGCGGATGAAAACACCGTGATCGACGCCGACAGCGAAGGTCAGGATGCCGACAGCTTTGATCAGGAAGGCGTTCGCGCCGGTCGTACGCGCAGCACCACTGCCCCGGCCCCGGCCCGTCCGCGTCGTGATCGCAATGACAATCGCCGCAACCGTCGTGATCGCAACAGCCGTTCTGATCGCACTGACGGTGATGAAGATCGTGGTGATGTGAAAAACATCCCGATCCAGTCGGGCCCGGCCCCGGAAGCAAAGCCTGAAACCCAGGCGGAAGCAAAACCGGAAGCCGCAAGCGCACCGGCATCTGCCCCGGCAGAAGTCAGCGCACCGGCACCGAAGAAAGAAACGCCAAAGGCAGAAGCCCCGGTCGAAAAAACGGCAGAAAAACCTGCCGAGAAGCCTGTAGAAAAACCGGCCGAGCCGAAAGCCGCTGAGCCTGCCAAGGCTGAGAAAGCTGAACCGGCGCCTGCTCCGGCAAAAGACGAAAAACCGAAGCCGAAGAAACGCGGCTGGTGGAGCCTTGGTCGTTAAGACCGGGCATCTGAACAAACAAAAAGGGCTGCCCATCGGGCAG
>NZ_JPVZ01000014.1 GCF_001662875.1 Thalassospira tepidiphila MCCC 1A03514
CTGTCAGAGTCTCGTTGGCATCCGTCAGCCCGGCATTGATGTCCAGTGCAATTGCATTATCTTCGTTACCGGATGCATCAGACACATCCAGTGTCGGTGCATCAGCGACCCCAGCGACATCAACAGTGATCGAACTTGTCGTCGTTGCGACATCTTCGCCGTCAACGGACGTTGCAGTCACCTCAAGGTCAAACGATCCGCTGAAGTCTTCTGGTGGCGTAATGGTCAGACCTGCAAGCTGCTGAGAACTCAACGTCCAAGTCCCATCACCGTTGTCGGTACCAGCCGACAATGTCCCGCCGTTCGGAACGCCGCTGATTGTAACTGTGAGTGTCTCGGAGCTATCAGCCAGACCCGCATCAATATCAAGCGCGATGGCGCTGTCTTCATTCCCGCTGGCGTCAGAAACATCCAACGTCGGTGCATCTGCAACGCCAGCCACATCAACCGTAATCGAACCAGTCGTCGTTGCAACATCTGATCCATCCGCAGACGATGCCGTTATACCTAGGTCAAACGATCCACTGAAGTCATCCGCTGGCGTGATGGTCAGACCATCAAGTTGATCCGAACTCAAAGTCCACGTGCCGTCACCATTGTCGGCACCGGCAGACAGCGAAGCACCATCCGGAACGCCCGAGATCGTGATGGTGAGTGTTTCGGAACTGTCGGTCAGACCCGCATCAATATTAAGCGCAATGGCTGCGTCTTCATTGCCGGATGCATCACTGATATCCAGCGTCGGAGTATCTGCGACGCCTTCGACGTCAACAGTGAGATTTTGCATCACAACGGCGGTATCATCACCATCGGTGGTCGAAACCAGAACCGAAAGATCGATTTCGCCGCTGAAGTTTTCCGCAGGTGTGATGCTCAGGCCTTCGAGCTGATCCGAACTCAGCGTCCAGGTGCCATCCCCATTATCCGTCCCGGCCGACAGCGTCGCACCATCCGGCACACCTTCAATGGTGATCGCGAGGTTTTCACTGCCATCCAGAAGTTCGGTATCGATATCAAGCGCGATCGCGCTGTCTTCAGTACCACTGGCATCGGAAACATCAAGCGTTGCGCCGTCCGCAACACCGGTGACGTCAACGGTGAAGCTGGCATTTGTTGTCGCAACACTGCCATTGGCTTCGCGACTGGTTGCCGAGATGTCGAGATCAATCGATCCGCTGAAATTATCGGGCGGCGTCAGGGTCAAACCGCTCAGCTGTCCTGGCGTGAGGGTCCAGGTACCATCACCATTGTCGGTACCAGCCGAAAGAACAGCCCCGTCGGGCAAACCGGAAATCGTGATGGTGAGCGTTTCACTGCCGCCATCAAGGTCATTAAGCGATGCCGACAGATCAAGGGCAATGGCACTGTCTTCAGCACCCGTGACATCATCCGCACTCAGAGACGGCGCATCCGCGACCTTGGGGTCTTCGACCTCGAGCTCGTCCTCGGTATCAAGTTCATCCTCAAGAAGAAGCTCGTCGTCTTCTTCAAGCTCGTCTTCGGCAACCGCGGCTTCTGGCGCTGGTGCCTGTTCAACGGGGGGAATGAATTCGGGCCGAAGACCTTCGTCCGTGCCTGGGCCAGGTTCTTCGCGCTCACCGCGCAGCGCATTGGTATCATTGGTCGCAAGCGGAATTTCCGGCAAATCAACCGTGCCCGGTTCCGATTGGAGGGACAGGTCATCGGCCCCGTCTGATCCAAGATTGCTTTGGAATGTGTCGGCCCCGGTATCGAGATTGTTTTCAATCTCGGCCGCTTCGTTCAGGGAAATGGTCTGTTGTTCGGTGGCCTCTCTGGCCTGCGCACGTTCCTGGCGCTGGGCTGCGGCATTCTGGCGCTGGAAAGCTTGTTGTTCTTCGCCTTGCGGATTTCGGATCTGGGTACCGTAATGAACCGATCCCAGTTCCTGTTCCTGCGGACGTGCGGAACTGTCCTGGTCGTCATGCAATTCGACCAGTTCATCACTTTCGCCATCCTGACCAAGCGAACGCTCCAGATCCTCTGTCGAGGCCTGGTGGTCAAGATCACTCCGACCATCGTCAGAGCGGGAATTTTCAGTATCGCGCGCGTCGTCCGCCATCTAACCCATTCTCCGTAAAGTGCGGAACAGGATAGGCCCATCCCACACTTCTATACCATAGTATAGATTCACTGGTAACAACCAGCGAAATGTACGGCCAGGCAGTAGAAATGGGGACCATTTCCAGCGGGACCAGATAATTGCTCAGCGTTCGCTAAACGCTTGATCAAGCGAGACATAGACCGGCTTCAACAGATATTGAAGGAGAGTCCGCTCCCCGGTCTGGATATCGGCCTGAACCGTCATCCCGGGAATGATCTTCTGAGCTGCCGCACCTTCGCCGACTGCATCGGCTTCGAGCGCAACCTTGCCCTTATAATACGGACGTCCATCCTCATCAACAAAAGTAGAGGCCGATATCGATACCAATTCACCGTTGATCCCGCCATAGCGGATGAAATCAAACGCACTGACCTTGACCGTGACCGGCTGCCCAAGGTGAACATGGCCGATATCCTCGGTCGAAATGCGGGTTTCAGCGATCAAAACATCATCAACCGGCACCAGCTCCATCACCACCTGTGCTGGCGCAATCACCCCGCCAATCGTGGTGAACTGAAGGCCCTTGATATAGCCCCGGGTGGGCGCAATGATTTCAAGCCGGTCAACGCGATCCCGCAATTTGCGCAGGGCTTCGCGGGCCTGGGCAATTTCGCCACCCAGACGGCCAAGTTCGGTAATGGCCTCTTCGCGTTGCGTTTTTTCAAGCTCGTTCAGGCGCAAATTTGCCTCGGCGATGGTTTCGCGCGCCCGCGCCTTTTCTGCAATCACACCCGAAAGGTTGCCTTGGGCTTCGTTCAGTTCGCGCTGGATATTGAGGAACAACACCTTGGAATTAAGCCCCTGCTCATAGAGCGACCGGCGCATGGTGACTTCCTGGCTCAGCAGATCAACCGATTTGCGAAGGGTTGCTTCCTGCTCGCTCAGTTGGGCCAGTTCGGCATTGCGTTCCTTGATCTGGACCTCAAGAATTTCGCTTTGGTTGGCATCAAGCTCGGTCTGGATGCGATAAATCTCATCCTGATTTTGCGCAAGTTCCGGATATTGCACCATCAGGGTGGTGAAATCCGGTTCGCGGCCCTCGGCCAAGGCGCGGTAGCGTTCGGCTTCAAGCTGCAAGTTGCCAAGCCGTGTTTCGGTCTGGGACAGTTCCGCCTGCGCCCCGTCGGCCTTGAGACGGATCAGAACCTGTCCTTGTTCCACAAGGTCACCATCGCGCACCATGATCTGCTCAATGATGCCGCCTTCAAGATGCTGGATCTTGTTGACTGCACTTGTTGGCATGACCTGCCCGAATGTAATCGCGGTTTCCTTGATTTCGGTGGTCGCAGACCATGCGATCAAGGCAAGGAAGCCAACCGACAGCATCACCATCGCAGAACGCACAAAGACGGAAATCCCGCCTTCTTCAAGCAGGACCGCGTGCGACAAATACCGCGCCATGCGCCGGGATCGCCGGAACCGCTGGATCGCAGTATCCTGAACTGCTGCTTCACTCATAGGTAGCCTCCGTCTATCACTTGCTGCTTGATCCGTTCGGGCGGCCCGTCGCCGCGCAACTGGCCGCCTTCAAGCACAAGAATGCGGTCCGCCAAATCCAGATGACTTGGTCGATGGGTAATCAGGAAAATGGTCGAACCGCCCCGCAGGCGATTGATCGTGCTTTGGAAGGCACGGTCGGCCCGCTGGTCGAGACCATTGGTGGGTTCATCAAACAAAATGATCGGCGCTTCGCGCACAAGCGCACGCGCCAGCGCAAGTCGTTGCAGGAAACTGGCCGAGAAGCGCGATGAGTGCTGATCACCAACACGGGTCTTGAACCCGTTGGGAAGTGCCTCGACCTCATCAAGGATCCCTGCCGCCATGCAGGCCATGCGCAGATCATCATCGGTTGCGACCGGATTGGCCAAACGCAGGTTTTGCGCAATCGACCCCCGGAAAAATTCGATATCCTGCGGCACATAGGAAATGGCCTGACGCAGGGTTTGCGGATCCATCTGACGGATATCCGCACCATCAATCAAAACAGCCCCCGCCTGCGGCTGATACATGCCGGCAATCAGCTTGATCAGCGATGATTTCCCTGCCCCGTTCGCACCGACCACGGCAACCACCTGCCCCGGTTTGATATCGAAATTGACCCCGACCAGGGCCGGATCGGAATCCGCACTATAACGGAAACTGACCCGTGAAAATGTCACAGCACCGTCAAAGCGATGCTGCTCGACCGAACGCGGGACAAGGTCCCCTTCGGGCGCAATGGTCATCAGGCGGTTGATCTGGCGCACACTGCCGCGCAACTGCGCCAGCCGCGGCATGCCGAGAAACGCCTGATTGATCGGGCCAAGAACCCGCCAGGCCAGCATCATCGATGCCACCAGCGCACCGACGCTCATTTGGGCTTCCATCACCCGCTGCGCGCCGAAGGCAAGCACAAGCGCACCAGACGTAATCATCAGTACCTGGGCCAATGTATTGATGACGTTATTGACCATCGCCACCCGATAGCCGGAATAGGCCGTATCAGCGGAAATATCGCGAAAGCGTGCCAACCAGCGTTGCTCGGATGCGGTGTATTTCAGCGCCGACATCTTGCCGACGGTCTCGACCAGGAATTCCTGACGGTTGGCACCATGACGACCAAGTTCGGAAACACGGCGTGCGACAATCGGAAATGCAACGATGCCGATCAGTGCGAACACACCGATCAATGCAATCGGGATCAATGCCAGCCAACCGCCAAGATAGAACATGACAATCAGGAACAGCGGCACGAACGGCATTTCCATCATCACCAGTGCCATCGGCCCGGTAAAGAATTCACGCACGCTTTCAAAGTCGCGAATACGCGAAATCTGTACACCAACCGGCGCACGTTCGGTGAAGGCCGGTGGCAAGGACAATAGCCGTTCAAAAATGGCACCACTGACAAGCGTATCGAGGCGCGCACCGAAGTGACTGACGATCTGACTGCGCAAGGAGCGCAAAACCCAGCTCAGGATCAGGACGATGCCAATCCCGATGGCAAACTGGATCAACATCGGGATCGACCGTGTGCCGATCACACGGTCATAGATGCCCATGACGAAGATCGGGGTTGCCAGCGCCAGGATGTTCAAAACAAACGTCATCGCCAGCAACTGATGAAGCAGCCCCGAAAACCGGTCGGCAATACCCCCAAACCAGCCGCGCTTATCATCTTCCAGATAACGTTCACGGCGATCCGCCGCCGAGAACTGATAAATCTTGCCCGGAAGGGTCGATAGCTTGATGACCATTTCCCGATCAGTGCCGCCATCAAAGACGCGCACACCATTTTCTTCGGGCCGAATCACGACAAGGGCCGTTCCCTCGTCCGGGACAAACAGGCACGGCATCAGGCGTTCGTCGATCTGATCAAGCGTCGCATCGATTTCGCGTGACTGATAGTTCAGATGCGCCATGACATTGCGGAAATCGGTCAGATCAAGCGCCTGATCCATATGTGGCAGCGCCTCTGCGACCTGACGCGGCAATCCGCGCCATCCCAAGGCCTGAAGCAGCGGCCAGACACATGCGTCGAAATCGGACAGCGCATCGGTGCTTTCCAGCCCCATCCGATAGTTCATCGCATAGTCCATGTTTTCGAGCTTTTTCATCATGCCTTCGACCCCGCTGCTGCCCGGGTGCCGGTATTTTTGGCCGTCTCCGCAGTTTTATTCGTGCGACGCAAAACAGGCACAAGATGCTTGTCGATCAGACGGTATTGCTTGTTGGCCATGGCAATCAGGGATGGGCGATGAGACACCATCACCAGCGTGCAGTGCTTTTTAAGCTCCACCATCAGGCTGGTCATGATGTTGTCACCCGCCATATCAAGCGAACTGTTGGCTTCGTCAAACAGAACAATGCGCGGGTAATCAATCAGGGCACGGGCAACCGCGATGCGCTGTTTTACGCCGCGCGGCAGGGTTTCGGACGCCTGACCACCAACTTCGGTGTCATAGCCTTCGGGCATGCGCATGACGATGTCATCAAGCCCCAGACGCCGTGAAATCTCAATCACGCGGTCAACACCGATTTCCTTGCGAAATCCGGTGATGTTTTCAAGGATCGTACCTTTGAACATCACGCCATGCTGAGGCAAATAGGCGATCTGACGACGGGTGGACTCGGCGGTGTAATCGGCCGGGTCCTTGCCATCCAAAAGCACTTCACCCCGATCCGGGCGCAAGGCCCCCATCAGAAGCCACAAAAGTGTGGTTTTGCCTGTGCCGTTGTCGCCGGTAATGGCGATGGAATCGCCCGGCTCCACCACCAGATCAAGGTTTTCGAAGATCTTTTTGCCATCCGCATGGGAAAACGCGACATTGCGCAATTCGATCTTGCCATCAAGCAGTGGCATTTCCGCGGCGCCAAGCTGGTCTTCTTCTTCGATTTCAAACAGCTCGTTGACGCGCTGACGCGCAACGCGAATGTTCTGGAATTGCGTCCACAGGGTCATGGCACGCTGAAGCGGCTGGATCGAACGGCCCGACAACATCGTGCAGGCAGCAAGCCCACCGACGGTCAAAGTCCCGTTAATCACAAAAACACTACCGACAGAAGCCACCAGCACCATGGTCAGCATCGAAAAGGTCGCGCTGGCATTGACCGCTGTGTGGGCCGAGCGTGCGGCACGCAGATCATCACCCGAACATTGTGTCTGGAGCTGATCATGTCGGCGGATCATCAGGTTTTCCATCGCCATCGATTTGATGGTGTGAATGCCCGTCAGGGTTTCGATGATGAAGTTATAGCGCCGTTCATCTGACTGGCTGCGATCATCAAGTGCGCCCCGCAACTGATGGCCCAGAAACATCGCTGTCAAAAGGAAGGCTGCAAGAATGCCCAGCGGCACAAGCACCAATTGACCGCCAATCACTGCAATCAGGGCCAGGAACAAGATGATGAACGGCAGATCGACCACCGCACCAATTGCCTGCCCGGAATAGAAGTCGCGCAGCATATTCAGGCTATTAAGGCGCTGCAGATGAAGACCCGGTGCGGTTTTGCCATAGTCGGTCAAGCTTGCCGACAGCAAATGTCCGACCGCCTGCTGGGAACTGTAATGTTCAAACTTCGCCGCCGAGAGCGAGGAGATATAAGCCCGGCCAAGACGCAGGATCGCTTCAAGCACAAGCGCCCCCAGCACCCCGAAAATCAAAAGGGTCAGTGTCGGGATGGAACTGTGCGGCAGGACCCGGTCATAGACCTGCAAAAGAGTAATCGGCAGCGCAAGCGTCAGCAGGTTGATCACCAACGCTGTGATCAACAGTGCGAAACGGCCGGTGCGCAAGTGCGACAATGTACCGATATTCAATCGAGACCGACGTCTCATCACGCAGGCGAGCTCCAGATTTCCACAAAATCTACCACCCCAAAGTAGGGGACGTATACAATGAGATAGGATGCATACCGGATCACCCCATCCAAAGCAAGAAAATCGTGGAGAAAATACAACCTGATGTGATCTGTCTTACCCGAAACAGCCGGTCACGGATCAGATAGGGACCGAATATTAGCAATATCAAGACATATTATTCAATACTGCCATCACCGCGCAAGCGATCCAACGCCCGTCGCTCGGCCTTTGTCGGACGCCCTGCCCCCGCTTCGCGTTCGGCCAAGGGGGCGGTACGGATATCCGACGCAACTTCCTTTTTGGGTGTTCGCGGCGGGGAATGATCGGCATAAAGCGCCTGGGCCTCGGGCGCTGGGCCGCGTCGCTCACCAAGGGCGACAACCTCGACAACGCGCAGGTGCGGCCCCTGAAAGAACTGCAGGCGATCACCGGCAACGACCGTGACGCTGGCCTTGGAAACCGACTGACCATTCAGAACAATATGCCCGGCTTGGCATGCCTTGCTGGCAAGCGATCTGGTTTTGTAAAACCGCGCATGCCAAAGCCATTTATCAATACGAAGCTTCTCTGCCTGTTCCCTCACGGCCACCGATTTCCTGAAATCAACGGGATATTATACAGTTGGAAAGCAGAACGGCGACCCACAAGGGTCGCCGCTCGATACATGATATCTGAAACGATCAGCCCTTGGCTTCAAGCATTTCCTTAAGCTTGGCAAACGGCGAATCTTCATTGATCTGGTTGGCTTTTTCCGGGGCCTGATTGCGACCACCGCCCGGCTTGCCACCACGGCCACCTTTGCCGCCCTGGTTCGGACGATTGCCACCCTTGCCTTTCGGGCCACCTTTGCCGCCGCCACGGGCTTCCTGACGCGGGCCGCGCTGACCACCACGGTTTTGTCCGCCACCGCGTTTGCGACGATCAACACGGACGAAGTATTTGACTTCGACCAGCTCGTCGCCATCGGCGTCGGTTTCAACCGCCGGCGTTTCCGAAGTTGCTTCTGCAGACGCATCCTCAGCGACCTCTGCCGGTTCTGCCTTTGCCTCAACCGGTGCAGCTTCCTCAGCCGGGGCATCAGCCTTGGCTTCGGTTGCAGCCGCCTCGGAACCCTCTGCGGTTTCAGCTTCGGCTTTGCCCGCTTCAGGTTTGGCTGCCTTGGCAGCTTCTTCGGCCTTTTTCTCGGCTTCCTTGGCTTCAAGTTCGGATTTCTTGACCTTGGTTACCTCGGCGCGCCAGCCAAGTGCGGTAAACACACCTTCGGCCTGTTCGACCGTGCAGCCCAAAAGCGACAGCAGATCAGGATCCGGGCGAACCTTGCCATCGTTTTCACGCGCCTTCTGACGCAGAAGGGCGGCAAAACGTTCAAGCATGTCGACACGCGCAGCAAGCGGGCCAACCGGCATGTAACCGGCAGCCAGATAGAAGCCCTTGGAATTCGCACGGTCATTGGGGACCGAGGTCCGGCCTGCCGGCGGCAGTTCCGGAAGGGCATCAAGTTCACGTGCCACCGCCCAAAGAATGCCGCGCAGCTCAACCGGATCCGGTTTGAGCGCATCAAGCACATGGACGGTTTCAACACCCAGACGCACGCCAAGTTTGGCAAGTGCCTTGCGGTCTTCGTCCGACAGGTCCTTGACCAGACTTTCGAGTTCCGAACGCGGCACACAGCCCAGACCTTCGTTCAACTGGAACAAAAGTCCGCGAATCGGCCCGGACAGCTGACAGTCGCGCAGGCGGGTCAGCATTTTAAGGCGCGTTTCGATATGGGAATTGATGAAATTCTGCAGACGGGTACGTACCCGTTCGCGGGTCGGACCGTCAAAGAACTCGCTGTCGATGACCTGAACTTCGGGCGACAGAACCGTGTCCCCTTTTTTCAGCACACCAACCGGCGAACCGTTCCACAGCACCTGAAGCTGGCCGTTTACTGCGAACTTGTCGTCTTCGTCAGTTTCAAGTTGTTTGACACGTTGGGCGATTTCGCCGGTCAACGCGCGACGTGCGGCACTGGCAATCGCCTTGCCTTCAAAAGCAGCATCGGTTTCATCAGCAATGAAACGGAATCCGTCAAGACGGCCGACAAATTCACCTTCGACCTGTACTTCACCATTCGCAGTGATGGTAGACATGAGTTCAGACTTGTCCTTGAGACTTTTCAATAAAACCGAGGTCCGTCTGTCAACGAACCTTTGGGTCAGGCGTTCATGTAGCACATCTGAGAGCTTGTCCTCAATGGCCCGCGTGCGTTCCTGCCAATGATTGGCATCTTCGAGCCAGTGATGCTTATGCGATACATATGTCCAGACGCGAATACCTGCCAAACGTGATGACAACTGGTCAATATCACCATCATAACGATCCAGACGCAAGATTTGTTCGCCCAACCAGTCAATGGGCAGTTTGCTTCCGGGTTTCGCAAGATAGCGATAGATAGATGTTAGCAGCCTCGGATGGGCATCGGTATGGATATTTCTGAAGTCGGGAATCTGGCAGATTTCCCACAATAATTGCACCCGATCCGGGGCGGTTGCGATGCGTGCGACATCCTCGTTGCGTGCCAGATGATCGAGCATGATCTCATCAACCGGTTCGCGCGCCAAAATAAGGGTCGGGTCATCCGACCGCCGGCGCAGCGATTTCTGCAGCGCATCCACGGTGCGAAAATCAAGCCGCGCGTTGCGCCAGAACACTTTTGCAAGCGGCTCGAACTCGTGTTCTTCGATCTGCTCGATAATATCGGGATCAATCCCCGAAAGATTTCCGGTTACCCCGAACGTGCCATCATTCATGTGACGTCCGGCACGGCCGGCAATCTGGGCGGTTTCAGCCGCGGTCAGGCCACGATTGAACTTGCCGTCAAACTTGCTCATCGCGGCAAAGGCCACGTGGTTGAGATCAAGGTTCAACCCCATCCCGATTGCATCGGTGGCAATCAGATGCTCGACCTCGCCATTCTGGAACATCTCGACCTGAGCATTACGCGTGCGCGGGCTCAGCGCGCCAAGCACCACCGCCGCCCCGCCCTTTTGACGGCGCACCAGTTCGGCAACGGCGTAAACTTCCTGGGCGGAAAATGTCACCACGGCCGACTGGGACGGCAGACGCTGGATCTTTTTGGCCCCGTTATAGGTCAGAGTCGAAAACCGTTCACGGCGGTCAAATTCAACATTATCAACCAGCTTGCGGATCACCGGGCGAATGGTTTCCGCCCCCATGAACATGGTTTCATGGCGTCCGCGCGCATGCAAAAGCCGGTCGGTAAAGACGTGGCCACGTTCCGGGTCCGCACACATCTGGATTTCATCAATGGCCAGGAAATCGACCTGCTTGGCGACCGGCATGGCTTCGACCGTGCACAGGAAATAGCGCGCTGTTTTGGGAAGAATACGTTCTTCGCCGGTGATCAATGCCACCGCGCCCTTGCCGACCTTGGCGACCGCGCGGTCATAGTTTTCGCGCGCCAGAAGTCTGAGCGGGAACCCGATCATCCCGGTCGTATGTGCCAACATCCGTTCCATGGCGAGATGGGTCTTGCCGGTGTTGGTCGGCCCCAATATGGCAAGGATACGAGGACCGGTTCGGGTTGAAATCTGCATCAAACTTTTCCAATCGACAGCCCAATGATCCGGGCCATCGCAATCATTGGGCCTTTCAACACGCGAACCAGCACCATGTCAAGCTTTCTGCCTGCCGTCGCAAGGCGCGTCAAACTGGCGTATCGCGGCCTAAACCACTGATGCCGCGCAAACCCGCCTATTCTTCCGTGAGTTCAAGCAATCTGGCCCCCGGGCCATCACTGCCAAGCGCGTCTCCGGGGTTGTATAGCGGGCATGCGGAAATCGACAGGCAACCACAACCGATGCATTTGCCCAGCTGATCGCGCAAACGGGTCAATTGTTCGATGCGTTCATTCAAATCATCGCGCCACTGCGATGAAAGCTTTTCCCAGTCTTTGATGGTCGGCACGGTATTGGGAGGCAGCTTATCGAGCGCCGCTCCGATTTCCGACAGCGGAATACCGGTTTTCTGCGCGACCTTGATAATGGCAAGTTTGCGCAACACGCCACGATGAAAACGGCGCTGGTTGCCGTCGGTCCGGATCGAGCTGATCAAACCTTTGCGTTCATAAAAATGCACCGCCGATACGGCAATACCGCAACGACTTGCGACTTCTCCGACACTCAGATAGCGCTGCAACACGCCCTTTTCTGCCATTTTCCCTGCTCCCCCTTGCCTGCCTTGAAAAAGTTCCCAAAACGCGCTTGACCTTAACATTAGTTGAGGTTTTAGAACCTTACTCATTGAACCGAAATTGGCAAGGAGAGAACGCCGTGAAAGAGACATTTAATATCGCCGTCATCTTTGGCAGTGCGCGTGAAGGTCGCTTTTGCGATACGGTCGGTACCTGGGTCGTTGAAACCCTTAAATCGGATCACGAACTTTCTGTTGATACGATTGATCCCGCTGTTTTGAACCTGCCTGCGGCCCATGTTGGGGCTGATCACCCTGCGGTCGCGCACCTTCATACTGCCCTGACTGAGGCCGATGGTTTCATCGTCGTTACCCCGGAATACAATCACAGCTTTACTGGCGAGCTAAAGCTTCTGATCGATGCCGCCAAGCAACAATGGAAACGCAAACCCGTCGGGTTTGTATCCTATGGCGGAATGTCAGGTGGCCTGCGCGCTGTTGAACAATTGCGTCTTGTTTTTGCCGAATTGCATGCGGTGACCCTGCGCGATGTCATAAGCTTCGCCCAAGCTTGGGACAAGTTCGATGAAACCGGTCGGCCGATAGACCTCGAAGGCACGAATAACGCCCTTCATCACATGATGACCGACTTCAAATGGTGGGCTGGCGCGTTGCGCGATGCACGTTACCCGCAAGGCAAACACCCCCTCCTTGAGGCGGTTGCATCATGACAAACACGATTGCAAGCGATGCAAATGACGAAGTCGTCAGCATCAGCCATGTGACGCCAAAACCCGGTCAAAAGGATCGATTTGTCGAAATCCAGACGCAGTTCCAGACCAGCGTAGCACCGGAAATTGACGGCTTGATCGGCGGGCGGCTGTTTGCTGCCGACGACGGACAATCCTTTGTCATCATGTCGCGGTTTCAATCGCATGCTGATCTTGAAGCCTGGAACGGATCACAGCGCTTTGCCGACCACATGGCGCGCGTGCGCCCCCTGATTGAAGCGGCCACCCGCGGTCGGTTCAGCACCCTGTATCAGTCCGGCACTGTTTAGATCCCCCAACCCCGGCGGTGTCGGGCTGATACATTTCCCAACCACCTCGTGCCACCACACGACAAAGCGGGGCGACCATCCGGTCGCCCCGCCTCCTTTTCAATCGTATTCAGTGACCTTAGTGGTTGCGCATCTTGTCGGCATATTCCTTGAGCTGCCGACGGGCGGCCTGGAAACTGTTTTTCAGCGCGATATAGACATCCTCATGGGCATGATCGGCACTGTCGCGCTTCACCATGATTTCCTTGCCCGGCACATTGATGCCAAAATGCACGGCAAAGCGGTTTCCATGGTTATGAGATGCCTGCGGGCGTTCCACTACAACATGACAACTGGTCATGCGATCGAAGGTTTCTTCCAGTTTTTGCACCTTGAAACGAATGCGCTCGTCCAGCGCATCAGACTGATCAACATCACGGTAGGTGATTTGAACGGGAACCTTCATGGTACGGCCTCCTGTGTAAAGCCTTGGACGCAAGACAGGGCGTTGCACCCTGCCGATTACCCTAGCACTTTTGCTGCTCGGGAACTTTCAGGAACGCTTCCAGAATGTGGCGTGCGGCCCTGTTATTAAAGCCTCTATATTTATACTTAGGATACAAGACTTGCGCTGCAAGATGCGTTGACGCATATCAAGCTCGGTTTAAAGTTCACCCCGTTAAGGTGTCGGTCCTTCTGCCAATATCGGAGGAGGCTGACAGACGCTTGAAACAAAGGAGAAAAAAGAGGTCATGACGGAAGAAAAAATGCGGTTCGAGGCTGAGGTTAGCCGACTGCTCGATATCGTTGTCCACTCGCTTTATTCCAACAAGGACATCTTCCTGCGCGAGCTGATCTCCAACGCCTCGGATGCGTGCGACAAGCTGCGCTATGAAGCGATTGCCAAACCGGATTTGCTCGCTGGTGATGCCGATTTCAAGGTGCGCCTTCTGACAGATAATGTCCGTAATGTTCTGACGATTGCCGATAACGGGATCGGGATGAACAAGGAAGATCTGGTCGAAAACCTGGGCACCATTGCCAATTCCGGCACCGCGAAGTTCCTGGATGCCGTATCGAAATCCGACAACGCCAAGGATGTCGACCTGATTGGTCAGTTTGGTGTCGGTTTCTATTCCGCCTTTATGGTCGCCAACAAGGTCGAAGTCGTCAGCCGCAAGGCCGGCGATGATCAGGCATGGAAATGGTCATCTGACGGCAAGGGCGAATACACCATTGCCGAGGCCGAAATGGAAGGCCGCGGCACCCAGATCACCCTGCATCTGACCGACGACAACAAGGAATTCACAGACGAACATCGTCTGCGTCATATCGTCAAAACCTATTCCGACCATATCGGCATTCCGGTGGTCCTGATGAAGGGCGACGGTGATGAAACGCTCAATGAGGCCTCCGCTCTCTGGACCCGCCCGAAAAGCGAGATCACCGAAGAACAGTACAAGGAATTCTACAAGCACACCTCGCACGCGTTCGATGATCCGTGGAAAACCATCCACTATCAGGCCGAAGGTGCGATTGAATATACCGGGCTGCTTTACCTGCCGACCATGCGCCCGTTCGATCTTTATGATCCGCAGCGCAAAGGCCATCTGAAGCTGTATGTCCGCAAGGTGTTCATCACCGAAGGTGCCAACGAATTGCTGCCGCCGTGGCTGCGTTTCGTATCCGGCGTGGTCGATAGCCAGGACCTGCCACTTAACGTCTCGCGCGAGATGTTGCAGGACCATCCGCTTCTAACCAAGATCAAGAACGGCCTGACCAAAAAGGTCCTGTCCGAACTTGAAACTGCGGCCAAGAAAGATACTGAGGGTTATGAAACCTTCTGGGAAAACTTTGGCTCGGTCGTTAAGGAAGGCCTTTACGAAGACCAGACCAACCGTGATCGCATCCTCAAACTCGCCCGGTTCCGCTCGACCCATGGCGATGGCTGGACCACACTTGCCGACTATGTCGAACGGATGAAGGACGGCCAGAAGGCCATCTATTACATCAGTGGCGAGGATATCGACGCCCTTAAACGCAGCCCGCAACTTGAAGGCTTTGCAGCCAAGGGGATCGAAGTCCTGCTTCTGACCGATCCGGTTGATGAATTCTGGATGCCGTCTGTCGGCCAGTTTGATGGCAAAGACTTCAAATCTGTCACCCGTGGCGGTGCGGACCTGAACGACATCAAGTCCGATGACAAGGATGACGCCAAGGACGAGAAAAAAGATGATGCCGCAAATGAGGCATCGGTCAGTGCCCTGATTGCCGCGATCAAGGTTGCCCTTGGCACCGGGGTCAAGGACGTTCGGGAATCAGATCGCCTGACCAGTTCGGCCTGCTGTCTGATTGCCGATGAGATGGGCATGGATTTGCGCATGGAACGCCTGATGAAACAGCACAACCGTGTCGATGAAATCAGCCCGCGTATCCTTGAAATCAATCCGAAGCACAGCCTGATCAAAAAGCTGTCTGACATTGCCACCAAGGATGCCAAGGCCCCGATCCTTCATGACGCTGCCCTGCTGTTGCTTGATCAGGCCCGTATCCTAGAAGGCGAAGCCCTGCCCGATCCGGTCAGCTTTGCCCGTCGCCTTGATCTTGTAATGGAAAAAGGTCTGGGCGCTTAATCGCCCCACAGGCCCGACCTTTGCAAAACGGCGCGTCATCAGATGCGCCGTTTTCTTTTGCTTCTGTACAGAATTTAAAATGCTTATTTACTAAAACCGGGCATAAACATCCCAGATATCCAAGAACTGAAGTCCGACCGGAAGGTGCGAAATACGATGACAGCGATGATGAACTGGCAGCAATTGCTATCTCCAGCTCGGCTTGGGTCGCGTCATTCCAGTGTGGGTACATTTGGCCGGTCCGATTTTCACAAGGATTATGACCGGATCATTTTTTCGGCGGCCTTTCGCCGCTTGCAGCGCAAAACGCAAGTTCATCCGTTGCCGGAAAATGACAATGTCCACACCCGCCTGACCCACAGTCTGGAAGTCTCCTGTGTTGCCCGGTCTTTGGGATTGATGGTCGGAAACCGCCTGCATGAAAAGGGGAGCCTGCCCGATGCGATTGAGCCCGACCATATGGCCGCCATCGTGCAGGCAGCAGCACTTTGCCATGATATCGGCAACCCGCCCTTTGGCCATGCCGGGGAATATGCCATCCGCCAATGGTTTGTCGACGCAAACCCGAAATTCACCGAAGGCCTGACAGAGGCACAGTTTGCCGATCTGACAACATATGAGGGCAATGCCCAGGGTTTCCGCCTTCTGACCAACAAACGGACCGGTCTGTATGACGGCGGCATGCGCCTGACCTATGCAACCCTCGCAAGCTTCTTGAAATACCCGTGGTCAGCCGCCGGAAGTCCTTTTCCGCAGAAAAAGAAGTTCGGCGCCTTTCAAAAGGAATTCGGGCTGCTTGAAGAAGTCGCCGATGCCACCGGGTTGATCCGCACTGGCGATCAGGCCTTTTGCCGTCACCCGCTGGTCTATCTGGTCGAGGCTGCTGATGATATCTGTTATGCCCTGATCGATATCGAGGACGGCGTTGAACTGGAACTTGTCGATTTCGATATTCTTGAAAAGATGCTGCTGCCCTGCATTACGGATGACCTGCCGGCCGAGTACAACCGTGAACCCAATGTCAGCCGCAAGATTTCCTTCCTGCGGGGTAAAATCATTGCCGGTGTTCTTGATGCACTGGTTGATGCCTTTGTCGCGAACGAGGAGGCGCTTCTGGCTGGCGAATGGAAGGGAGATCTGCTGGCATGTGCCAAGGGGCCCTTTAACGACCTGATCGCGCAGGCCAAGTCATTTTCCGAGAAACAGATCATTCTCAACCGTCGCAAGGTCCAGATCGAGGTCGGCGCCTTTGCCCATCTTGAAACCTTGCTCGAGACATTCTGCAAAACCGCCCTTGATGTGCATCACGCACAATCAGAAGCTGACATTTCCTATCGCACCGGACGGGTCCGCGAACTGATCGGCAATGATGCCATGCCCATCGGGGCGTCGCTTTATGATCTTTACCTGGTCATTCTCGATTACGTATCAGGGATGACCGACGATTTTGCCGCCCGTCTTGCACGTGACATCGGTGGCGGACAGCACTAGGCGATGTGGCTCCTCGGTCCTTTTATTGCCCGCTATCGACGCAGAACGGCGTTTTTCGCCGCCGGCGTACTTGCCGCAGTCATCTATGGATTGGTTGATCAAAGCACGCGCCCGGAAATACAGGCGTGGTATTGGCCATCTGTTGCCAGTGCGGTGACGTTTTTTCTGACCCGATTTATCATTTCCCGGCTGATTGGCCGGTTTATCGGCGGTGTGCGCCGTAAACTGCACTAGGCAATCTGCCCGACGTTCTAGGGGCTGGACCTATTCAGATAAAGAAAAAGGCAGGCTCGAAAGCCTGCCTTCCTATGTCGGGATCGTTGCTGTTTGCCATTTGGCAAACGGCTTCAATCATTCCTGACCGCCACCCATGGCGCTGCTGATTTTCTTGTCGGTGTTATACTGGCTGAGCGCATAAACGGCCCAAATTGCTGCCGGAACCCAACCAATCAGCGTGATCTGCAAGATCAGGCAGATAACACCGGCAATCGGACGCCCGATGGTAAAGAAAAGCAACCAGGGCAGAAGAAGTGCAATCAATAGACGCATGGATGAAATCCCCTTTTTAGTTCGACGTGCTTACATGCCGTCTTCGAAAGTAACCGTCACAACGCGGTTGCCCTGTTCGGGCACGCCGTCAGCAGTTGAAACCGGTACATTGGCTTCACCGCTGATGCTGATTGCAAGTTTGCTTGCCGGAACACCGGCATCACGCAATGCCTTGACCACCGCATCAACGCGCGATTTGGCAAGGATATCGTTATACATCGCATCACCGGCGCGGTCAGCATAGGCAACAAGGCTGATCATTTTCGGATCATATTTGCCATAGGCCTCGACAATACCGTTCACAACAGACATCGCCTTGCTATCAATGGCGGCACTGTCAAACCCGAAATAGACATTCATCGGAACCGGCATCGGCATCGCTGCCATCGGGGCCGGGCCGGTATCAAGTTCGGCCTGTACGATGGCCAGGGCCTGATAGAATGCCGAACGGCAGTTATCAATATCTTCCTGCTGGATGTTTTCTTCGAGTTCCTGCAACCAGCAATCAAAGCTGCTCTGTGCCCGTGCGGCAGCACTGGCAGCCTTTTCACGACCACCGGCCTCAAGGGCCGCCATCAGGTCAGAACGGGCGACTTCAACCTCGGCCTCGGACCCTTCGGGCAGGTTACGTTCGGCAATTGCCTGCGGACCGGAATCCATACCCATCGCCGCAGTCTTTGAACGGTTGGTGAAATAACGTGCATCGGCCCAGTCAGCCTCGTCATATTCTGCCTGGGCAAGATCTGCATAATTCTGGTGAAGAGCTGCGTCAAAAGCCGATCCTTCGTCGGCCATATCGCGCACTCCGGGAATGTTCATGTTCGCGCACGCGCTCAGAAAGGCGGCGGCGGATACAACGGCAAGCAGTTTGGCTCTCATCGGTGTTACTCCTTGATCTGACCGACTATCAGGATCCCAATCCCATTCTATTTTTTTCGGCCCTGCTGACATTTTTTTCCAATGTCTTGTCAGGCCATATGGCGGGCCTTGTGGCCCGTCCTGTTCCATGCCGTTCTTGTCATAATCAGATCAGAAGACCTGACCCCGAATTTCGATCCACCTCACGTCCGTGGTCGAAGCCCCAAGACAACACAGATTGTGGATATAACTATCCCTAACCCAAGATATATAGAAGTCAAATTCATGAAAAAAAGCAGTGGGATAGAGAAAATTCACAATCGACAGATATCCGCTCTCGCGGCCTGCCTCATTAATTTGATTACGCAATCACCAAAAACACAGCGGCCCGATGGATCAAAAACAAATCCATCGGGCCGAACATCACATCAGATCAAGACGATCATACGATGACCTAGTCCGAGGAACCACCAAACAGCCCCTTGACCGCGCCACCAAGCGCATCGGCACCTTCTTTCAGCTTGGTGCCACCGCCACTTGCAGCGCCACCAACCGCACCGACGACACCTTTGCCAAGGTCACCAACGCCCTGCAACAGGCCATCGACATTCAAGCTTGAAACCGCCTTGAAGACGGCAGTGTTGATCGCCGTCAGGATTTCACCGGCAACCTGGGCCGGGGTCGCGCCGCCTTCTTCCTTGCCCACATCGGTCAGATGAATTTCCGGCAGGCTGGCCGACAGTTTCTTGCCCTGCAGGAAGTCAGCCGAAACGCCGACATCGCCGTTACGGACATAGACGTTGTCGATAATGATTTTGGTTCCACCCGCGGCATCGTCGCCAGATGTGGCACTATCAGCGCCACCCGCACCGGTCGGACCGGAAACACGTTGAACAAAGGCTTCGACGTTGCGCTGGATGGTTGCGATGTTTGAACTGCCATTGCCCAGTTCGTAAATGACACTTGGCTGGTCAACCACCACCTCGATGATACGGATCGTATCGCTGGTCAGGGTCGAACCATCAAGGCGGACCGAGATATTGCCAAGCGAGAACGCATAATCGGAGTTGAACCCGTCGGGATTGCCGACCACAAGCCCGTCGATCGCCGCAGTATTTTGCGTCGGTTCGATCGACACACCTTCAACCGCGACATCGGCCAAGGTCACACGCGTGCCTGCCTCTTCGATGGTGGATTTCACGATGTTATCAAGATTGACGTAAACATAGACGAGGGCCCCGACGACCAAAACGATGATCACGGCCAGACCAATCAGTATCTTTTTCATTGCCCGTTTCCTGCGTAGTGCCTCACCGAAAATACGCGAAATTCAACCCTTAGGGTGCAAATGGGTACGCATCCGGTTTCGTTCAACCAGAAGAGTTGCGCCGATCGGCCAGACAATCAAGTTATTTCACATGACAAAACAGCGGATTAGGCTTCCCTGATCCGCTGCTTTGAGTTCTCCGATAATCTGTATGTTCAGAGATTGAATTCCACCACAACGGGTGCGTGGTCTGATGGTTTTTCCCAATCCCGGGCAATGTCATAGACCGATGCCGTGCGCACCGTTCCAGCCATGTTTGGCGTCATCCAGACATGGTCCAGTCGACGGCCCTTGTTGCTTGCCCGCCAGTCGCGTGCGCGATAGCTCCACCAGCTAAACAGTTTTTCGGGCTCAGGAACCACTTCGCGGACAGCATCGATGAAATCGCCCGATTGGCGGAATTTCTCAAGAATTTCGACCTCTACCGGCGTGTGACTGACCACGCGCAGAAGCTGCTTGTGCGACCAGACATCATTTTCCGACGGCGCAATGTTGAAATCACCAACCAGAACTGCCTTGCGGTTGGGATCGGTTGCGCGACGCTCCCCCCACCAGTTGGTCATTTCATCAATGAAGGAAAGCTTGTGGGCAAACTTTTCATTGATTGCCGGATCGGGTTCATCCCCGCCAGCCGGGATATAGAAGTTATGAAGTTCGACACCATTTTCGAACTTTGCCATGCAGTGGCGGCGGTCTTCCTTGCCACAGAAATGCTTGATGTCGGTTTCGACAAACGGCAGGCGCGATATGATCGCAACCCCGTTATAGCTTTTCATGCCGTGATTATGGCGATGAACATAACCAGCCGCCTCAAAGGCATCATGCGGGAAATGCTCATCGGGGCATTTCAGTTCCTGCAAGCACAGCACATCGGGCTGCTGATCATTCAGAAACTTGATGACCTGTTCAATACGCAGTCGGACGGAATTGATATTCCAGCTTACGATTTTCAAAACGGGCTCCGTTTTTGCTCGATTGAGGATGGGCCCCTGCCCCACGATCCCCTGAAGGGTCTATTTCAAGGTCACAGACAGTTCCGCGACATCTGCAATCACCAGATCCATGCGATCACCGCGCACAACCTGGCCAACGCCTTCGGGCGTTCCGGTAAACAGAAGATCGCCCGGTTTCAGTTCGATCAGGGTTGAAAGGTGCACCAACGCATCCACCACTGGCCAGATCATTTTCGCCGTGGTGTCATTCTGACGCACATCGCCATTGACCGACAATTTCAGGTTGGTGGCGTGCGGATTGCCCGCATCGGCCTTGGGCTTGATGGCGGAAATGGCGGCACAGCCATCAAAGGATTTTGCCATATCCCATGGCAGGCGACGGTCCTTGAGACCGGCCTGAACATCGCGGCGCGTCATATCAAGACCGGCGGCATAACCGAAAATCGCATCTTCAACGGCAGCACGATCCAGATCCTTGCCCCCCTTGGAAAGCGCAGCCACCAGTTCGCCTTCGTAATGCAGGTCTTCCGTGCCCGATGGGTATGGCAAATCACCATTTCCGACCACAAGGCAGTCCGTCGGCTTCATAAAGACACAAGGCGGGGTGTCCGAAGGATCGGAACCCATTTCGCGAACATGTTCGGCATAGTTTTTGCCGATGCAGAAAATGCGATTTACCGGGAAAACGTCGTCGGTGCCCTGAACCGGAATGGTCGTCGGTGCAGGCGCGTCAAAGATCAAACTCATGATGACCCCGTGTTGTTTATGCGTGATATGCAACAGTCATAAACAAGCACGGATCAGAAAGAAACGCCCAATGCGCATTGGCACGCATCTGCTGTCAGGAATTGTCAGGAGAAAGGATCATCGCACCCTAAGGTTGGTGCTTACAGGTCACTTAAGCTTCTCGCGCAGGATCATATCGCGAACTTTTGCCTTGGCGATCTGCAAGGCAGAAAACTGTTCCGGATCCTGAACAGACGGCACAGCAAGGATCAAAAGCTTGGCGGTTTGGCCGGCATTGACATGAAGATGGTAACGCTGCCCCTGAAGGATCGAAATGCAGCCGTAGTGGCTTTCATATACATTCCCGTCGCCATCACTGACCAGGACGGTTCCGGAACGCACAAAGACAATCTCTTCGGCGTGACGGCTTTGGATGCCTGATACCACGCATGGCCCGTGCAAGACGACTTCGCGTGTTGCAAGCCCGGCCGCGACGTCATCATTTGCCGGGGTCGCGACACCCAGATCAGCAACAAGCGTTTTTGGCCGTCTTACCATTTGCATACATCCCGAAATTGAAACCGGTTTGGTTTAATGCCGGGGAAAATGCCGGTAACGGCCACATCACACCATCCACATATGGGGAGTGTATGAAAAAAGGGGTGATGTACGCGCCATCACCCCTTTGAAATCATTATGGAAAGCGGATCAGAGCAATCCTTCGATCACGCGATCTGGTGGTGTGTGACCGTCGACAAAGGTCTTGATGTTGATCAGGACCTTTTCGCCCATGTCAACGCGGCCTTCGATGGTGGCCGATCCCATATGGGGCAACAGAACCGCGTTTTGCAGTTCAAGCAATTTCGGGTTCACCGCCGGTTCGTGTTCAAACACGTCCAGTCCGGCACCGGCGATTTCACCATCGGCCAGCATCCGGGTCAGGGCCGGTTCATCAACGATTTCGCCGCGCGCGGTGTTGACCAGAATGGCATGCGGCTGCATCAGTTTAAGACGACGCGCCGACAACAAATGATAGGTCGCAGGCGTATGCGGGCAGTTGACCGAAATGACGTCCACATGGGCCAGCATCTGATCAAGGCTTTCCCAATAGGTCGCATCCAGTTCTTCTTCGATATCGGGATGTACACGACGGCGGTTATGGTAATGCACCGAAAGGCCAAAACCCTTTGCCCGGCGTGCCAGTGCACGGCCGATACGGCCCATGCCGACAATGCCAAGGCGTTTACCCCAGATGCGATGACCCAGCATAAGCGTCGGGCCCCAGCCCGCCCATTCGCCCTTGCGAATAAGACGTTCGCCCTCTGCCAGACGGCGCGATACCGACAGGATCAGCGCCATGGTCATATCCGCGGTATCCTCGGTCAGGACATCGGGTGTGTTGGTGACTGTAATGCCACGGGAACGGGCTGTTTGCAGATCAACATGATCGACACCGGTGCCGAAATTGGCAATCAAGCGCAGATTGGGGCCCGCATGGGCCAGAACTGCCGCATCGATCTTGTCGGTGACGGTTGGCACCAGCACATCGGCTTCCTTGACCGCATCAATCAGTTCCTGCTTGCTCATCGGCGCATCATCGATATTCAGACGCGCGTCAAACAGTTCCATCATGCGGGTTTCAATCGCTTCCGGCAGTTTCCGGGTCACGACGACAAGCGGTTTTTTCTTGGTCATGTGCCGATCCTATGCGGTCTTTTAACTCTTTTTCAGACAAAATAAGGCATGGTGCATTTTTGTGCCCTGCCGCAGTGCAGTGATGCCATGCCGAAAGGTACAAAAGCAAGAATTTTGACGCACTTTTTGTAATTTTATTTCGCAACAGCGAATTATTACAAAACCAGCGCAAATGGAATAAATGAAGGAATACCAACAAGATGCCGCAGGTTTTGCGCAAATTTCTGTATCGCTTCATGGCCTTGGCGATTCTTGGCAGTCTGACCGCTCCGATCGTGGCCAGCGCACAGGAATCGGGCCTGCCAATCCCGCGATTTGTCGCGCTGCGCTCTGACAAGGTATTTTTGCGCTCTGGCCCCGGCCTGCGATACCCGAAAGTCTGGATTTACCACCGTCGCAATATGCCGATGGAAGTGGTGTCGGAATTCGATACCTGGCGCAAGGTGCGTGACTGGGAGGGCAGCGAAGGCTGGGTTCATCAAAGCCTTCTGATCGGGTCGCGCCACGTCATCGTGACCGATGAAAACATCACGCTGTATTCCGCCGCCGACAAGAATGCCCGCAAGATTGCTCTGGTCTCGGCAAGTGTGATTGGCCGCATCGAAGACTGCCCGGCGACGGTCGATTGGTGTCAGTTGCGGTTTGGAGATTTCGAAGGCTGGGCGCCCCGCCACGGGTTCTGGGGTATCTACGACGGCGAGAATGTCGAAGGATAAAACGCCTTCCTGCTGACCATTTCGGAAACTCCGATCAGGCTCACGCTTCGACAGAAATCCGATTGGCCGGACGGTCCGAACTACCACTGCCGCCCGATGTTCCATTGCCACCGCTGTCATATCCGCCAAACCCGGTGGTCGCCAAAGGCTGCGTTGTTCCGCTGTCTGGAACAGCTTGGCCAAGGAAGTCTTGTGATTGGTTTGAATCGTCGTCTTCGGCGGTCGGATCGAAGAACGGATCTTCTTCCTGTTCCGGCACAGGATCAGGGCGCGGTTCTGGCAAGGCAATACCACCCACCGCGACTGTCTGGTTGGCAAGCTGTGCAGAAATATCGCCAAGATAGGCCTGCAGGTTTTGCGCAATGTTTGCCTGCGCATCCTCGCGGCCAGATGGTGCCGATGCCGCCAGTTGCGCCTGGACAATGTTTTCACCCGCAACCTGCGAAACGCGGTTCTGGTCCTGCGCTGTTCGAAGGCTCCCCTGATCAGAAGAAACGGAAATCTCGCGATCCCGAAGGGCTTGCTGCGCCTCGTCAACCAGCGCACGCGCATTGGAAACGCCCGTGCTGTCGGAAACATTTATCGCCGAAAGGCCGGTCGCCAGATCTTCGGAACTCGAAGCCGACAACGTCACATCAATACGATTGTCCGATGACGTGCCGCTGCCAACCTGCAGCGTAATCGTCTGATCCGATGCCAGAAGATCGCGGCCCTCAAAATTGCTATTGGCCGCGATATCGTCGATCCGGGTCAGATAATCTTCGATCTGCGCATTTAACTGTGCGCGTTGCTGTGTGGACAGATCACTGTTTTCTTCCGCAACCGTGACAAGCGCGTCAATTTCGTCAAGCGCATCGCCAATCCGCGAAAGGTCGCTTGATGCCTGACCAAGAAGTTCACCGGCACTGCCCAAAGACCGGTTTAGTTGCGCATTGGTAGAACTTGTGCTGCGAAGCGGGTCGGTATTGCGGTTTGTGTTTTGATTATTAGCGGAGAACTGGCTGCTTTCAGGCGCAATCAACCGGTTCTGCGGGGCAATTGCACGCGCAGTACTGGTATAGATCGGCAACTGACTGGCCAGTGGTTCCATTGTTTTTCCGCTCAAACAAGCCGGCAAAACAACTACGTGCTGCACGGGCAAAGGGACTGCACATTTTCAATCCCTTGCCAACCTGACCATCCTGGTGTCCGGCGGAAATACCAACTGATAGTATAGTATATCAGTGAATAAAAATTAAGCCCCAAAGCGCACCGCTCTGCAAACGGCGTCAACCGGCAGAAACGCGGCGCAAAATGGCGAATAATTCAAGATGTGACGACCACAGGAACTGATCGACCGGCACGACTTTGGTGATTTCATAGCCGCCATTCCGAAGAACCCGCATGTCCCGGCTGAACGTCGCGGGATTGCATGATACTGCAATGATCCATTCCGGCCCGTCGACGGCAAGCGTCTCTGACTGGGCAAGGGCCCCGGCACGCGGCGGATCAAACACCACAAGGTCAAAGCTGCTGAGTTCGTCCCCAACAAGCGGCTGGCGAAACAGATCGCGCTTTACGACCTTGACCGGGCTGCCCGATTGTCCGACCGCATATTGCAGCAACTCCACGGCCCGCGGATCACTTTCCACAGCCGTGACCGAACGCCGTTTGCCCGAAAGGGCCAATGAAAATGTAAAACTGCCCACACCACAAAAAAGATCGGCAACGTTTTTCGGCGCGATATCGGCCAATGCCGACTTGATGGCCGCAACCAGTGCCTGTTCCCCGTCCTGGGTGGCCTGCAAGAAACCGCCCGGCGCAATCGCCACTTCGACACCTTCAAAACGAACAACCGGCAAATGACGCGCAGCAACCGGTTCATCAGGACGATCCCCGGTTTTCCAGCTCAGCCGGGCGATATTTTGCGCTTCTGCGAATTCCGCCAGATCCTGTCGCATATCAAGGTCGGGATCGTTGCTTGCCTGAATCAACACATCCAGACCGCTATCGGTCAGGGTGACAAATACTTCCTTTATGTCGCGTGCATGTTCCGGCGGGCAGGCTTCAAGGAACATGACAAATGCCTCGCGAAAGGCCATCAGTTCCGGGCGCAATACCGCACAGTCGGGCACATTCAGGACCGTGTGACTGAACCGGCCATGGAACCCGACAAAAACGCCGGTTGCCCCGACATGCACCGAAAAACCGGCACGACGGCGACTTGCCGGCGGTGAAATTTCGACATCCCCGACAAGTGTTTTGGCATCTTGCGGATCGATACCCGCACGCTGAACGGCGACCAAGGCCTTGTCACGCTTCCAGGTGCGATAGTCGTCATCATTCATATGTTGCAGGGCGCAGCCCCCGCATTCCTTGAAATGCGCACAGCGTGGCGTGTTATAGCCACTCGATCGTGCGATTTCGGCAACCACCTCGGCCCCATACCCGTCGCCGCGTTTCTGGCGAAGGGCAACGCGCACCTGATCACCCGGCAACACGCAATCCACATAAATCAAAACCGATTTACCATCTGGCGTCGCGACATGGGCAATCCCATCGCCGCGCGCACCGATCTGTTCGATGGTGACGTCTGCTTCAAACCCGATCAGCGGATCACGCCGGGATGGCTGACGTTTGCGTCCTCCCCGTGCACGGGGATTGCGGTTATGGTGTTTCATGGACTCTCTCTGGGGGTGATCTTTGTCACACAATGACCGGCCTTGACTGCGGGTGCCGGATTTCCGCCTCAGATACAACACTTCACGTTTTCAGAACAGGGGCTAACACGGATTTATTATCGCCAAACCTGTATCAAAACCCTGTCCCGGAACAGTTTTTGGCAATTACCGTCAAAAATTAATCCGTAAATGCAGGCGACCAACCCCTTAAAGTCGTGTAAGAATAACACCATAAACAAATAGTACCGGTTATCGGCCAGCAAAATACACTGGCATCTTTATCCATCGGTGCATGGATGTTTACTGGTGATAATCGTATGCACACACATCCTGATCGGGGAGGATCAGCAAGGGTCGTTGTGTTTGGGGGAGAGATGGAAGAAGAAACAAAGCACGCTGAGGAAAACGCAACCAAACAAACGTCGCGCCTGAAAAAACGGGCTTTGGCGGCTGGTTTTCTGACGGCTGCTTTCTTCGCATCTGTCACCTATCTGATTTGGCAAATGGTTGAAAGCGATCGCCGCGTAATCCTTCAATCGGCAGGCCAGATTACGGCAAATTCCGTTTCCCAGCAGATCAAATCCATTGTGAACAACAACCTCGCGGTGCTTGAAAGCTTTGCCGACAATTGGCAAGGCGGCCCGCCAGAGGACGAAAGAGATTATCTTTCGGTTGCCACCCCGCTTCAAAGCCGCTTCCCGGCACTCCAGGCAGTCAACTGGATAACGCCGAACTACATCATTTTGTATGTCGCCCCGATCAAGGGCAACGTTCCGGCCATGGGGGCGGATCTCAAACGTCATCCGCTTGCTGGTCCTGTTCTTGATATCGCGCTTGATCAACGCCGCACCCAGATCACACCAACGCTTGAGCTCATGCAGGGCGGCCGCGGTTTTGCGGCCTACACCCCGGTTCTCGGCCGCGATGGCGAGATTATCGGGATCATCAACGGGGCGTTTCGCATTCGCTCCATGCTGGCGGCGGTGATCAATACCGAACAGGTCGAAGATTACACCGTCCGTGTCCGCGAAGGTGACACTGTTCTGTTTGAAATTCGCGGTGAAGGTGATGATGAAACCCTTCAGCGCACAGTCGCCTTTGATGTGGTTGGCCGCCAATGGCAGGTCGATGTCATTGCCGATCCGCAACTGGCGCACAGCACGATCAATCCCGAACTGATCCTGATATTCGGCGCACTGACGACCATTTTGTTCACGACGATTGTCTTCCTGCTGAGCAACCGGCAGAAAATGGCAATGCGCCGCACGGTTCATCACATCCATGCCGGCGATGACATAAGTGACCTGTCGCTTTCGATCACCAAGCTTGACGGTCATCTGAAATCAATGTCGCCGGAAACCGCCGAATTCTTTGATTTGCGCGAAGAGGATTACGGCTTTATCCGGTTTTATAATCTCGCACCGGAATTCCAGTCGGATGGCACCGCATCCCGGCGTTCGCAGGAAAAGATGCTGCTTGCGATCAACCGTGGTGATGACGAACTCAGGCGCGAATGGATTGTCCGCAGTGCCGAGGGCGTGCATGTCGTCTGCGATCTGACAATGCGCCCCTCCACAACCCATCCGGACTGTGTCGACATCACCTTGCATCACAACCCGGCCGCCAACGCATCGGTCAACCGGTTGCGGTATCTGGCGACGCATGATCCGCTGACCGGTCTTCCCAACCATGCCCTGTTTGAGGATCGCCTCAATCAGGCGGTTGCCCATGCCAAGCGCTATGAAAAGCTTCTGTCGGTTCTGGTGGTCGATATCGACAATTTCCGGGCGATCAATGACCGGTTCGGGGCGGATGTCGGCGATGAAACGCTGCGCACCATTTCCGGGCGCCTGCGCGCCACAGTGCGCGAAAAGGATACCTGTGCGCGGTTCTCGGGCGATATGTTTGCCATCATCGCGACCGACCTTTCCGAGGCCGAGGGGGCAGCCCTTGTCGCCGAACGCGTGGTCGAAGCCATGTCGCAACCGATCCTGACCACCACGGGCGATGAAATCCGCCTGCATGTCAGTGTCGGTGTCGCACTTTATCCCAACGATGCACGCGCACCATCGCAATTGATGGCCAATGCCGATGCGGCAATGTATCGCGCCCAGAAATCAGCAGAATCATCTTACTGCTTCTTCGTCGAGACGATGAACAACGTGATGCATGCCCGTCTGTCGATGGAAACTCAGTTGCGCCGTGCGGTCGATGAAAAACGCTTTGTGCTAGAATATCAGCCGCGCTATCGCACATCGGACCGCACGCTTACCGGGTTCGAGGCACTGCTGCGCTGGATTGATGACAGTGGCAAACGCCGCCTGCCGCCCGATTTCATCGCGGTTGCGGATCGGACAGGCCTGCTTTCACCCCTTGGTCACTGGATCATCGAGACCGTCTGTAAACAGGTCGCTGACTGGCGCCGTCAGGGCTATGTCCCGGTACCAATTGCGCTTAACGTTTCAAGCCGCCAGTTCATTCAGGCCGATCTGATCAAGAACATCACCGATCTGACCGCCGAACATGAAGTTGATCCGGCCATGATCGAGATCGAGGTGTCAGAGGAAATCGTCATGCGCGATCCGGAACGCGCCCTTGGTCAGTTCTATCGTTTCTCGGAGGCGGGCATTGGCCTGACGCTTGATCACTTTGCGGCGGGCAACACGTCGCTGCGGTATCTGAAACGCTTCCCGGTCCAGCGCATCAAACTGTCCAAGTCGCTGTTTAACGTCGCGCTTGATGAACAGCCCGAAAACAGCGTCCTGCAACCAGCCATCCGGCTGTGCAAAAGCCTGAACCGCAAGGTGGTTGCCGTTGGCGTTGAAACCGAAGAACAGATGGCATCCCTTCAGGCGGCCGAATGCGATGAAATTCAAGGCTTCCTTCTGTCACCACCGCGTGATGCGGCCGATACGATGGAACTGCTGATACAGCAGAAACCGAGCAAATCGGCAGCCAAAGGCAAGTCACGACCTGCCTCTGACACGAAATCGGGATAGCCTGAGCCTGTCATTCCGATCAAAGAAAACCCCCGCAATCAGTTCGACTGCGGGGGTTTGTTTTTTTCAGGTTTCCGGATGACTAAAGCAGGAAGACTGCCGCCAATCCCAGAAAGGCGAAAAAGCCAACAACATCGGTAATCGTCGTCAGGAAAACCGCCGACGAGACAGCCGGGTCAATGCCCGCACGTTCCAGACCAAGCGGAATCAGCGCCCCGAACAGGCCGGCAAACAGCAGGTTGATGATCATGGCAACGCCGATCACACCCCCAAGCAGCATGTCATCAAACCAGAACCAGGTCACCGCCCCGGCAAGAACGGCAAAGGCCAGGCCGTTCAGGCCACACACCGCGACTTCCTTGCGGATCACGCGCAATGCGTTGGTACTGGTCAGCTCACGCGTGGCAATCGCACGCACGGCCACGGTCAATGTCTGCGTGCCGGCATTACCGCCCATCGATGCGACGATTGGCATCAGAACAGCCAGCGCAACAAGCTTTTCAATCGTGCCTTCAAACAAACCGATCACAACCGATGCCATGATCGCGGTGCCAAGATTAACCAAAAGCCATGTAAAACGTGATCGGGTGGTGGCAAAGATCGCACTTGAAAGGTCGTCTTCCTCGCCAACACCGGCAAGGCGCATCATGTCTTCTTCGTATTCCTCGTCGATAACGTCAACGACGTCATCAACCGTGATCACACCGACCAGCCGGCCGCTGTCATCGACAACCGGGGCGGAAATCAGGTCACGTTGACGGAACAGATGGGCGACGTTTTCCTGTTCCTCGGTCACGACGACCGTACGCATTTCATCTGATTCCATCACGTCACGGATCAGCACCGGGCGGTTTGTCCGGATCACACGCGACAGCGGCACAATTCCGACCGGGCTATAGCGCGGATCAACGACAATGATGTCATAGAAATCTTCCGGCAGGCTTTTGGCAGAACGCAGGAAATCAATGGTTTGCCCGACAGACCAGTAATCCGGGATCGCCACCAGCTCGCGCTGCATGATACGACCGGCGGTATATTCCGGATAGGACAGCGCCTCTTCAACGCGCGCACGCTCGATATCCGACAGTGCACCAAGAAGTTCGCGCTGCTCATCCTCGTCAAAGTCCTCGATGACCTCGACGACGTCATCGGAATCAAGTTCGGTGATGGCCTCGGCCACCACATCGGTGCCAAGCAGGCCAATGACTTCTTCACGAAGTTCATCATCAAGTTCGGTCAGGAATTCCGGATCAAAATCCGGCCGGATCAGATCAACAAGCAGTTCGCGCTGGTTGGAGCTTGCCCAACCCAGCAAATCGGCAATATCGGCAAAGTGCAACTCGCCCAGAAGATCAGCAGCCTTGCTGCCTTCTTCTTCGCCCAGCGCATCAAAGATTTCGCGGGCATATTCGGGAGTCAGATCGACATATTCATCGCCAGACGACTTTTCCGCCGGCCGGTCGAGTTCTTCAACTTGACCTGTCATCTGCCCCTCCCTGTTTAATGAGCCGCCAATTTTTCCTGCAAAAGATTAAACGCCGTGTCGGGCATTGTGTTCCAACGCCCGGCACGGCTGTTTCTGCGCTATCACATAGCCCCGGTCAAGAGCGCGATAGCAATTCACCCCAGCCCCGCTTGGGATCAAGACGGGGCTGGGAGTATGTTACTGGCTTTCCTGCGTACGCGTGACGGCATCAACAACGGCAATCGCCGTCATGTTGACAATACCGCGCACGGTAATCGACGGGCTGACGACGTGGGCTGATTTGGCCGCACCGACCAGGATCGGCCCAACCGGAAGCCCGTCGCCCAACATCTTGACCATGTTGTAGGAGATATTGGCTGCATCGAGTGTTGGCATGACCAGAAGGTTGGCCGAACCGCTTAGCATCGAGTGCGGGAAGATCCGGTCACGGATGGGCTGCGAAATGGCCGCATCTGCATGCATTTCGCCTTCGACCTCAAGATCCGGTGCCTGCGTTCTGATCAGCTGAAGCGCATCACGCATCTTGCAGGCCGACTTGTTTTCGTGACTGCCAAAGTTGGAATGCGAAATCAACGCGGCCTTTGGCGTCATGCCGAAACGCTTGACGACATCGGCGGCCATGATGGTGGTTTCTGCCACATGTTCCGGGGTCGGATCGACCGACACATAAGTATCGGTCAGGAAGAACGTCCCCTGCTTCATGATCATCATGTTGACCGTGGAGAAATCAGTCACACCTTTGCGCAGGCCGACAAGATTGCGGACATAGCGCAGATGGCGCAGGAAACCGCCCTGACAGCCACACAGCATCGCATCGACTTCCCCGCGACGCAGCATCAGGGCCGCGATCACGGTCGGACGGGTACGGACAATCGCCCGGGCATATTCCGGGTTGATGCCGCGACGGCCCATGATGTTGTGGAAGTCCTGCCAATCCTGTTCGAAATGCGGATTGTCATCAGGATCGTGAATTTCGATCTGCTCATCAGGAACAAGACGCAGGCCAAGCTCGGTAATCCGTTCAAGGATCACCTCGCGGCGACCAATCAGCACCGGATGACAAATGCCGTCATCGACAAGCACCTGACAGGCCTGCAGAACACGACGCGATTCGCCTTCGGGATAGACAACGCGTTTCTTGTGCGAACGCGCCACGTCAAACACCGGCTTCATGACAAGGCCGGACCGGAAGACGAAACCTTCAAGCTGCTGACGATACTCGTCGAAATCCTCGATCGGGCGTTTGGCAACACCGCTCGCCATGGCGGCCTTCGCCACACGCGGCGGAATTTCCAGCATCAGGCGCGGGTCAAACGGCTTCGGGATAAGATATTCCGGGCCGAATTTAAGCTCCTCCCCGCCATAGGCGGTTGCCACAACGTCGGAAACCTCGGCGGTTGCCAGATCGGCGATGGCATGGACCGCGGCGATCTTCATTTCCTCGTTGATCTCGGTCGCGCCAACATCAAGCGCGCCACGGAACAGGAACGGGAAACAAAGAACGTTGTTCACCTGGTTCGGATAATCCGTACGACCGGTGGCCATTACGGCATCCGGGCGGATTTCCTTGACCAGTTCCGGGGAAACTTCCGGCGTCGGGTTGGCCAGCGCCATGATGATCGGACCTTCGCCCATCTTGCGAAGCTCGTCCTCGCCCATCACGTTTGGCGCTGAAAGACCCAGGAAGATATCAGCCCCTTCGATCACGTCGCTTAACGTACGCGCGTTGGTTTCAATCGCGTATTCGGCCTTCCACGGATCCATTTCCTCGGCCCGGCCCTTATAGACCACACCAAACCGGTCAGTGACCGTGATGTTGTGCTTGGGCAAACCCATGGAAACCAGAAGGTTCAAGCACGCAAGCGCCGCCGCACCGGCCCCTGATGTCACAAGGCGGACCTTGTTGATATCCTTGCCGGTCACACGCAGACCATTAAGGACCGCGGCGGCAACACAGATCGCCGTACCGTGCTGGTCATCGTGGAAAATCGGAATGTTGCAGCGTTTGCGCAAAGCTTCTTCGATGATGAAGCATTCCGGCGCCTTAATGTCTTCGAGGTTAACACCCCCGAAAGTCGGCTCCAGCGCTGCGACGATATCGATAAATTTCTGCGGATCGGTTTCGTTCACTTCAAGATCGAAAACATCGATATTGGCGAACTTCTTGAACAGAACCGCCTTGCCTTCCATCACCGGCTTGGACGCCAACGGGCCAATCGGGCCAAGGCCAAGCACAGCCGTACCGTTCGAAATCACCCCGACCAGGTTACCGCGCGCGGTGTAATCAGCTGCGGTATCGGGGTTTTTAACGATCTCCTCGCACGCAAACGCGACGCCCGGCGAATAGGCCAGGGCAAGGTCACGCTGGTTTGCAAGGGTGGTGGTTGCCGTTACGGACAATTTCCCCGGGGTGGGATACCGGTGATAGTCCAAAGCTGCTTCGCGCAGCTTGTCATTTCTATTTGCCATTATAATACCTTTGATTTCAGGTATTTACATAAATTAACCGTTAATCGGTTAAATCCTGATAATTCACTCTAGCGGGACCGGTAGACTAAATGAGTTTGGCCCGCGATTGAAGCACTCAGTTCATTCTTCGCCAAGGGGCTGCATTGCGTAATTTTCAACGCGGCACCGCACAATAAATCAATTGTTTATGCCGCAACCGCGTGATGACGCACACCAACCGATCCATTGCCGTATTCAAACCATTGTAGGGGATATATGGGGAAGGTCCACAAACGAAAAAACCCGCCATTGCTGACGGGTTCTTTTTCGTGACCTTCCCGATTGGCCGGGAGGCCAGATAATGGTGCGGTCGAGAAGACTCGAACTTCCACGGGGGTTAGCCCACAGCGACCTCAACGCTGCGCGTCTACCAATTCCGCCACGACCGCATATGTTTTGCAGCAAAGCCCTTGAGGTAATTAAGTGGGCTTGCCTTGGTGCGGAAAGGGAGATAGCAAATTGGTATCCCCTGATCAAGGGCTCATTTCACTTATTTGACAGGAAAAATGCAAAGCAACGCCCCAACCGCGCAAATCCCCGAGTGGCGCACCACCCCGGAGTTGGTTTCCTACCCCGAAGCCCTTGCAGAAATGGAAGCCCGCGCAGAGGCCATTCATGCTGGCGAAGCCCATGAACTTGTTTGGTTTCTAGAACATCCGCCGCTTTATACGGCCGGCACCAGTGCCCATGCCGAGGACCTTGTCGATCCGGATCGCTTTCCGGTCTATGACGCGGGCCGCGGCGGGCAATATACCTATCACGGGCCGGGTCAGCGCACGGTTTATCTGATGCTCGACCTTAAGAATCGCGGTCGGGATGTCCGTGTCTATGTTCATAACCTTGAAGAATGGGTGATTCGCACCCTAGCCCTGCTGGGCGTCAAAGGCGAACGGCGCGATGCCCGTGTTGGCATCTGGGTGGTGCGCGATGATGGCCGCGAAGACAAGATCGCCGCCATTGGCGTCCGGGTGCGCCGCTGGGTGACCTTCCACGGCATTGCCATCAATGTCGCCCCGGACCTGACGCATTTCGGTGGAATCGTGCCCTGTGGCATTTCTGACCATGGTGTCACCAGCCTCAAAGATCTTGGCGTCGATATTCCTATGGCGGAACTTGATCGCCTGTTACAACAGACCTTTGGCGAAATCTTTTCCTAGGGTCAGGCATGTGAATGCGTTCTGACCCTACAACCAATCCGGGCCTTCCGAATGAGTGACAAGTCGCAACCGGCCAAGGCAGACACCCCGCCAGCCAAAGGCAGATCCAAGGGCCATAAAATGCCCGAAAGCATTGCCGATGGCGGGATGGCCGATGCCGAACGCGACATTCTTGCCGAACTTGAAAAGGCGCTTGGCGAACATATCGCCCTTTTGCTGCGCTGGAACCGCAAGCTGGTTCTGGCGGATTCGGGGGCGCCATCTGACACTGACGAAGACGATCATGATTGTGATTTCGGGGCGTGGTACGCGCTTAATCGCCATAACCGCCTGATTGACCAACCCGCCATGCGCGCCCTGGCAACCACCCATCAGCAACTTCACGAGTCGGCAAAGCGACTTCTGAGCGCACATGATGTTGATCACGAAGTCGATTCGGCCGAGTTCGACATGATGGCCCTGCGCGCAGAATCGTTTTTTGCCCAGCTCCGCCGCCTTGAACGTGCGTTCCGAACCGCGCGATCAGACGTCGATCCTCTCACCGGCACCTATAACCGTCAGACCATGATGGGTGACCTTAATGCCGAACGCGAACGTGCGATCCGCACCGGGGTCCCGACCGCGATCGCACTGGTCGACCTTGATCACTTCAAATCGGTTAACGACACCTATGGCCATCAAGCCGGTGATCTGGTTTTGCAATCAGTCGCTGGCATCCTGCAATCGCATGTCCGCCCGTTTGATAAAGTATATCGCTATGGCGGTGAGGAATTCCTCGTCTGCCTGCCCAATGCCGACATGAAGCAATGCGCGCGCGTTCTCGAACGCCTGCGGCGCGTGATCGAGGCATCCCCGGTTGCCATCTCGGACGAAACGATATTGCCGGTGACCGCTTCCATCGGTGCCGCCCCGATGACCAAGAATCGCACGACCGAGCAAATCATCGAGAAAGCCGACAAGGCCCTATACGCCGCCAAGGAAGGCGGTCGCAATCGCGTGCGCGTCTGGCGCAACCCGGATGGCAAGACCGCGTCCACGACCACAAAACCCGGCAAGAACGCGACCTGAGGCGATCTGCACCCAGGCACCAAAGGCGAAAGTGCATTTGTCCGGCCCAAGCCACACCAAATCAGGAAAAATTTTCACCAAACTCTTCCGCAGCGCAGCAACGACAATAGCCACCTGTTTTCAGATTGTTACGCCGTGAAAGTGTTTTTGTTCACTGCCAAGAACAAAAAATTCCGCATAAGCGAAATCTTGTCTTCACAAGTTGGCAACATATCTGCAAACTATAATAAGAAAAAGCAGCAGGGCTTTGCCTCCGCTCAAGACCAAGAGTGCAAGACCGAGAGAGCAAGGCCAAGAGATAATCGCTGCCGGCTTGGGAGGGAATTCGTTTAGACCCGAACGGAGGCCCATGAATGTCCAGTTCTATGGATTTCGCGCCTGGCGACCCGACCTTGATGCTGACCGTACTGCGCAGCGCCGAGGCAAATCTTGATCGCAGCATGTTGCTGCGCCGTGTCCTGTCCCTTTTCTGTACCGACGATTATGGCAATCAGGTTGCCATCCAGGACGGCCCTGACTTGCAGCGCCGCATCGACAATGCCATTGCCAATCTTCAACTGGCTGGCTTGATCCGCATGACGGCGGGTGAAGAATTGTCGATCACCTCGCTTGGCACCGCCATGATGATGGCCTACCCGCTTGGCATCGATGATGGTGTGCTGTGTTCGTTGCCGGCATTTCGCAACAGCCTTTATGAAACCCATGCGCCGGTGGTTCAGGAACGCCACCTGCCGAATTCGGCCTATGGTTCCGGTTTTTCAGCCGGGATTGACGCGCATCGCCTGACCGAAAACCCCTATCCGTCTGATTGCCGTGATCATGAAGACTGGTTGATGGGATGGGATGAGGCCCTTGATCAGGCCAAACGCGAAGCGGAAACGCTGCTGAACTGATCGGCATGATCCGTTCACACTGCGTCTAAAAACTTGCGACCGGCAAACGGAATGCAATTTCCGATGCCGCGATTTGAATACCCGGCACTGCCGGTGATGCCGTGCCACCTTGTGCAACGGCCGACACCTGCCCGTTTGATCCGCAACGATGGCAACATGCCATTGCCACTGCACATCACACGCGGGCAACGGGTCCCTGCCCCCTGATCACATCTCACTGACCAGCACAGCGACCCACGCGGTTTATCCGCATGGGATCGGCATCTTCTTGTTCACTTGAATGATTGGGCCGCTATTTGGCTTCGCTGTCGGACGGGTCATCTGATGCGAAGATTGAAACCACGTTATTTTCGCTGACCTCGGGGGCTTGGTCTTCCTCACCACTGGTCGGCTTTTCACGCTTGTGCCCGTCATGCTGTTTGGCGGCATTCTGGCGTTCGTGTTCGGTCAGGGTACGTTCAACGCGCGTGCGCCCATGCAGCAAGCGGTTCTGATCGGCCTTGCGTGCCTTTTCGTCGCGTTGCTTGCGTTTGCGTGCCTGACGCAGATTAACCAGATCGCCCATATCAGCCTTCTGTTTTCTGGCTTCTGTTTTTCCGGCTGACCGGATCAGGCGAAATAACCTGACCGGCATGACCCGAAATAAAAAACGGGTGCTTCGATTACCCGAAGCACCCGCTAGCCGTTCTTAAAATCCGTAGGTGTCCGACAGGACTTAGCGCACGAAGACGTGCACCTCGTTTGCCGAGACAGATGCGCTGGTCGCATCAGAGGCACGCACGCGCGAGCTTGGCATGCCCATATCGGTCAGCGACCGAAGAACTGCCTGCGCGTTGCGCTTGGATTTATTGGCATTCAGCGCAACCTGCGCCGGGGTACCACGATTCGGTGTCACCGCAACCACATCAAAGCTTGCCTGCGGGCGACGTTCAAGAACGCGGTTCACCGCGTTATACAACGCCTGCTCGTACTTGACGCTCGCCGTATCAAAACGGATCACGACAAGCGGACGATCGCTTGGTGCGGCTGCCATACGCTGACCGCTTGATGCCGGTGCAGCCTGCGACTGGAAGACACGTTTCGAAAGGGAATCCCCGAAGATCTCGCCATTCTTGACAGCCAGAGCCAGCGCATTGAGGTTCGCGCGTTCTGTGCTGACATAAGACGTCTGACGGGCAAGGCTTTCGCTGATTTCGTTGAGAAGACGATCAATCAGCACCGTGGTGCGGTTGGTTTCGTCTTCAAGCAGGGCAAGCTGACGGTGGTCTTCGTCAACAGCGCCTGAAACCTGATAGGCCGAACGAACCGACTCAAGCAGGAAGGTCGACAGCGTGCTGTCGGCAGCAACCTTGTTGGCCAGCGAGTTCAGCGCGGCAATGTCATCATTCACACGATCCAGTTCGGACTGTGCGGTGTTCCACTGCTGCACCAGAACCGGGTTACCCGGCGTGGTGCCGACCTGCAGACGGGCACTGATCGCGGCAACCGTGCCGTGATAGGCCTGCGAGTGCGCGACGGTCTGTCCACGCAGCTGCTGCAGTTCGTTGCTATGATTGCTCAAAGCGGATTTGAGACGGTTCAGCTCCTGCTGCATGTTCTCGACCTTGGAACCAACAAAGGTTCCGGTCTGAGATACCCCAGTCAGCGGTTCCGTGCTTGCAGCAACGTCATAGCTGGTGACGGCATCGGCACCAACCGGCTGATTGGCAACGACGTTTTGCTGCGTCGTTTCCTCTTCACCGGCAAGTGTCGGCCACAGGGCCTCAGAAGAAAAAGAACATCCCCCCAGCATCAGGGCGGTGCCGATTACGGCGAGGTAGGTTTTACGAACGGCCATTTCGATCTATTACCTAAGTAGAAATATGCGAATCTCCCTGGGCCTGCCTTTTTATCTAGGTGAAACAAGCCCCTGCTCCCCCGGGATTGAAAGCATCTTAGTCTACGACCACTTATGGAACAAGACGCATTTGCCCCTTTTTTGCCGAGTCTTGTCCTTATTCACTTCAAAGCGGACAAAGCCGGGCAAAACAGGGGCGTAGCAGTCAGGTAAACCGCGCCCTGTGAAAAAATGGGAAAAATTCAAATTTACTGCTTGCAATGACATGCTCGTTTGCATAAGTTCCGCTCCGCCGACGGGGAGCAGACCTTTGCAAACCGCCGGAAATTAAGGCAAGCGCCCGTAGCTCAGCTGGATAGAGCATCTGACTACGAATCAGAAGGCCGGAGGTTCGAATCCTTCCGGGCGCGCCAGTGAAAGGCTCGACGTCACCGCGTCGGGCCTTTACCATTTATACAAGCGTAAAAGCGCCCGTAGCTCAGCTGGATAGAGCATCTGACTACGAATCAGAAGGCCGGAGGTTCGAATCCTTCCGGGCGCGCCAGTCAAAGGCCCGACGTTACTGCGTCGGGCCTTTGTTGTTTCGCCCACCTGCTTTGCGCTTGCTTGGTCCGGCGCACAATCTGCAAACAAGCCCGATCAGAAAAAAAGCCCGGCACATATTTGCACCGGGCTTCGTATCTTATTTCGGGGACTTTATGTCGGTGTGTGCGGGATTACATGCCCGGCATGATCACGGTGTCGATCACGTGAATAACACCGTTGTCAGCTTCGATATCGGCATTGACCACAGTGGCTTCATCGACCATGACACCGTTCATGGCATTCACATCGATGCTGTCACCCTGGACACTGGCCACCATCATTTCCTTGCCTGCGATGTCACCCGACATCACTTTGCCCGGCACCACATGATAGGTCAGGATGGAAACAAGCTTGTCCTTGTTTTCCGGCTTAAGAAGGTCTTCAACGGTGCCGGCCGGCAGCTTGGCAAAGGCTTCGTCGGTCGGTGCAAAGACCGTAAACGGACCTTCGCCTTTAAGCGTATCGACAAGTCCGGCGGCCTGCACGGCCGCTACAAGCGTGTTGAACGAACCGGCGGCAACGGCGGTATCAACGATGTCAGCTGCTTTGGCAGACATCGCACCAAAGGTCAGGCTGGCAGCGGTCGCAACGGCAATGAGAGACGATTTGATCGCAGACATGGTCCTATCTCCTGTTAACCAACGTGGAATTTCAACGTCGAATTGTTGCTGTCACAGGAAGGCATACGGCCCATCATCGCGTATCAGTTCAATCATATGATTGTGATAACAAAGGCGCATCCAATCACCTTTGCACAACGTACTACACCCTTGGCGCGTAGCCATCCGGGCGACAAAATCACTGCATCTTGTATCGCTGCGGTGTTATGGTCAGGTGATCACAAGGGCAAAGCCCGATAAGGGACCTAGGACGGAGCGCACCAATGAATGCCAACACCCGGATCACCATTTCCTGCGATGACCGCGTCGGTTTGATTTCCGATATCACCGGGCGACTGTTTGATATCGGTACAAACCTTGGCCCAACGTCATTTTCGCTCGACGGCGATGTTGCGAAGTTCGAAACCACTTGCGAACTTCCCGATGAATGCCCGATATCCGAATGCGAAGCTGTGCTGCGCGGACTTTCCCTTGGCAATGCCGACATCACGGTCGAAGCCATTGCCGCCGCCCCGGAAATGACCACGGCACCGGGTGCGACCCATCTGATCGAATGTTCGGGGATCGACCAGCCGGGCCTGATCGCGCGCCTGTCGGAAATCTTTATCGAATACAATGCCAACATCGTCCGTCTGGCGGCATCGGCAACCGACGAAAAGGATGCGCGGATTTACACCCTGCGCTTTGCCGTCGCCATTCCGCCGGAACGCGCCGCCAATTGCCTGGCAACACTTGCCAATACGGCGGGTTCCATGCGGCTTGTCTTCAAGTTTGACGAACTTTAAATCACCACGCGATTACGGCCGGATTGCTTTGCCTGATAAAGCTTCTGGTCCGCACTTTTAAGGACTGCCCACGGGTCGGTGGTGTCTTCATCACGTTCGCACACACCGACTGAAATGGTGACGGAAACGGATTTGTTTTTTTCCGGCGGAGTGATCTTATTCTCTGCAATCCGTTTGCGCAGCGCATCAAGTGGCTCTGCGGCCCGCTCGGAACTCCGTCCGGCAAACAGCACGGCAAATTCTTCGCCGCCATAACGGTATGCCTTGCCACCCCCGCCGACGCGCGCAAGCTCCCGCGCCACCTTTTTCAAAACGATATCGCCAACATCATGGCCATAGGTGTCGTTAAACTTCTTGAAGTGATCAACATCAAGCATGGCAATCGCATATTGATTGCCAAGTTCCGCCATCGCATGTCCCAGCGCGCGCCGCCCCGGCAACCCGGTCAGATCATCGACAAACGCCATCCGCCAGGCTTCCTGCGCCAGTCCCGCCAGAACCACACCGGTCGCGGCAAGATATCCATATTGAATAATCCCTGTGCCCATCACCGTTGCCACATCAATCGCAATGATCGCCGCCGCAAAGCTGGTTTCAAGCGGCTTGTGCCGGATCAAAAGCAAGATCACCGCGATGACGGATATGATCATCGCCGGATGGGGCATTGCGCCCAAAATACCGGTGCTGACAAAAAAGCGCGTATCAAGCACGCGATGCAGCGCCGATCCGACATCGGGCTGGCCGGCCAGCATCAGCATGACAAAGATCTGCAATCCCAGAACCAGCATCCGGGCAATGCCACGCGGGTTCAAAACACCGCGTTCGGCCGTAAAGCCCAGCAAAAGCAGATTGATCGGGATCAGATAAAGCGTGGCGACCCGAAGGAACGCCAATCCCTCGGCCGAAATGCCGGCCCCGTTGCCCACCAGCAGCCAATAGCAAACCAGCAACAGCAACATGACAAAAACCGCGCGCCCGCGGTTAAACCACCAGCCAATCGCCCCGCCCAGCACGGCCAGCAAGAACGGCCCGTATCGCACCAATCCGGAAAGTTCGGCTGGCACCAGCGTCGGCGAAACGGCCAGCACCAGACACGCACCCAAAATAAGCGCAGGCGCCAAACCGGCAGAAACAACAATGGAATAAGCGCGACGCATGGGGCGTTCGATACTACCTGCTGGTGGGTCTTTGGAACAGATATCGGGATACCGCCGGTAATCTAACGGCAGTCCGGTTAAGGGGCTATTGCTTTATCCGGCTTATCTCGAGTTTTTCTGATTAACGGGCCGCGTGCGCCAAAAGCACTAGAGACATGAGTATTTTAAAACTTGCCAGCATTCGCATCCGCACCCTAAATTACCCACAGGTTTACTGCGACGCACAATGATCGCAGACCACATAACTGTCACGGCGGCCACGGTACGATCCCGAAAACGGGACGCATAAATACGCCCCATGCTTCGCGCGATGATCGATTGATGATCCATCGCCTGCGACGCACTGATTGACATGACAGGTTCTGGAGAAACGTTACCATGAGCTTCACCACACCGACCCCGGCCCCGGCACGCCTGAACCGGTCCGAACTTGCCGTTCCCGGCAGCCGGATCGAACTGTTTGAAAAGGCCGCGAAATCCAAGGCCGATGCTATTTTCCTTGATCTGGAAGACGCCGTTGCGCCCAGTGACAAGGAACAGGCACGCAAAAACATCATCGAGGCCATCAACGATATCGACTGGGGCGACAAGGTTTTGTCTGTCCGCATCAACGGTCTTGATACCCATTATATGTATCGCGATGTCGTCGATGTCCTCGAACAGGCCGGTGACCGGCTTGATCTGATCATGATCCCCAAGGTCGGAACCGCTGCCGACGTCTATGCCCTTGATATGATGGCAACCCAGATCGAAACGGCCAAGGGCCGCAAGAAACGCATCGGGTTTGAGCTGATCATTGAAACCGCCCTTGGCATGCAAAACATCCATGAAATTGCCGCAGGCTCCCCGCGCAATGAAAGCCTGCATTTCGGCGTGGCCGATTACGCCGCATCGACCAAGGCCATGACAACCGGCATTGGCGGCCCGAACCCGCATTATGGCGTTCTGACCGACAAGGATGGCGACAATCCGCGCGATTATCACTGGGGTGACATGTGGCATTACGCCATTGCCCGCATGGTGGTCGCGGCCCGCGCCAACGGCCTGCGTCCGATTGATGGTCCGTTTGGGGATTTCTCTGATCCGGATGGCTACCGCGCGCAAGCCGCCCGCGCCATGGTGCTGGGTTGTGAGGGCAAATGGGCCATCCACCCAAGCCAGATCACCCTCGCCAACGAGGTTTACTCGCCCTCTGATGCCGAAGTCACCAAGGCCAAGCGCATCCTCGAAGCCATGGCAAAGGCTCAGTCCGAAGGGGCCGGTGCCGTCGCCCTTGATGGTCGATTGATTGATATCGCATCGATCAAACAGGCCGAAGTCATGGTCCGTCAGGCCGAAGCCATCGCCGCGCGCGACGCGGGCTAAAAGCTCCCTGTAGACATCACACAAAAAGGGCCGGCGTTTTCGCCGGCCCTTTTCAGTATTATCTAGGACGCAAGCCGCCTTGTTTGCCGTACCTGCCCGCGAATGACTTCTTGGGGATCGCCTTCACGCACCAGATGCATGCTGATGCCATCTGAACCACCACCGAGTTCCGGCTTCAGGCGCTGTTTACCATCATAGTGCCCCCCATTCTGAGCGCGATACGGGATCGGGTCATCGACAAACAGACGCGCAAGGCGCCCCTTGAACGCGGTCTTCACTTCTGTCCACCCGTCCTCATCCATACGGTCGGCGCTATAAACCGGAAATGGCGGCATGACGTCCATACCGGGATAGAAAAGCGCACCGTGCTGGATCGGCCACAACACATCATCAATGCTGCCATTAACGCCACGGTCACTGTAATGCGGCAAATGTCCGCCAATCGGCACAATCAACATCGCGCGACGCCCGGCAAGGGTGCCCTCGCCATAGCGATCACCCCAGTGTTTCTCGTTATGTTCGCCAACTCCATACGCAAAGCCATAGGCGAACACCCGATCAAACCAGCCTTTCAGGATGGCGGGCATGCCAAACCACCACAGTGGAAAGCTGAACAAAACCGCATCCGCCCACAAAAGCTTGTCCTGTTCGGCAGCGATATCTGCCGTCTGAAAGCCGGACGCATAGGCATTTTTGGACTCTGCCACATAGATCAGCCGATCAGGATCGCGACGTTCGGTGAAATCGTGCGCATCAGCCAACGGTTTCCATTCCATGGCATAAAGATCAGAAACCTGCACGGCGTGTCCGTCAGCACGAAGTTTTTCAACGGCAACATCCTTTAATGCGCTGGTCAGGGATGCGGGTTCGGGATGGGCATGGACAATCAAGACATTCGACATTGGGCCGTCCTTTCCAAAGGGGATCACGTTCGATGCGTGATCATGGCCTGATGTTCTGCTATCTTTGAAATCCAATAATTTTTGATCTGGTATAAATATGACAGATATCAGCAAGCTTGACCTGAACCTGTTGGTGACACTCGACACCTTGCTGGCCGAACGCAATGTCACGCATGCGGCAAGGCGGCTGAACCTCAGCCAACCGGCAATTTCAACACGGTTGACACGCCTGCGCGATTTGCTGGGCGATCCGCTATTGCTGCCCGCACAGCGCGGCATGATCCCGACCGAACGCGCACTTGAACTGCAAGAACCGCTGCATAACGCACTGGAAGGTGTGCGCCGGGTCGTTGCGGAAAACAGTCCGTTTGATCCATCAACAATCACCGCCACCATCGCCATTGCCGCCAGTGACTATGTGCAATACGCGATCCTGATGCCGCTTCTCGACGTTTTGCGGCGTGATGCGCCGGGGATCAAGGTCGCCTGGCGCACGATTAATACCTCCATGCTCGATACCCAGATGGCGCGCGGTGATGTCAGCCTTGCGCTTTCAACGCCTGAAACCGCACCTGAAACGCTTCGGATGCGTAAAATCTATCGCGAGGAATATGTCGCAATCGCCAGATGCGATCATCCGGCAATCAGCGCGCCACTTGATCTCGACAGCTTTTGTGCGCTTGACCATGTGGTTGTGTCCCCCGAAGGCGGCGGCTTTAAGGGGCCAGCCGATGATGCCCTTGCGGCACTTGGACGAAAACGCAATGTTGCCCTGTCTGCGCCTGGGTTTCTTGTTGTCCCCGAAATCGTTGCACGCAGCGATATGATCGCCCTTGTGCCCAGACGGGTTGCCCACGGTCGCACCGGTCAGATCCAGATGTTTGATCCCCCGGTGCCTGTTACCGGTTTTGACATGGCGTTGATCTGGCATGACCGCACCACCACCCATCCCCTGTATCGCTGGCTCCGGGATCAGATCACAGCATTGATCGGAAATACCTCTGGAGATTAACCGGCAGACCCCGAAAATAAAAAAGGCCGACCCGCGACATTCACGCGGATCGGCCCTTAATTCAGATGCCTGTTATTCTATGGCGCTCAGATCAGTCGGCAATGCCGTCAAAGATGATCTTGCCAATGGCCTTGCCACTTTCCAGCAACGCATGCGCTTTCTGCAGGCTTTCCGGTGAAAGCGGGCCAAAGCTTTCATTCGCGGTATTGGTGATGGTGCCCTCATCCACCAACTGGGCCACCGTCGCCAGAAGCTTGTGCTGTTCAATCATGTCAGCGGTCTGGAACATCGAACGGGTAAACATGAACTCGTATGAGAAGCTGGCAGACTTGGCTTTCAGAAGGTCCACATTGTGATTTTCCTGTGCCTCGGTGATCGTCACGATCCGGCCTTGCGGCGCGATGACAGTCGCCATCACATCAAAATACTGATCGGTTTCCGACGTGCAGAAAATGTAATCAACATTGGCAACATCAATCGCCGCCAGTTCTTCATCCAGCGGATTGCGATGGTTGATCACCTGATTCGCGCCAAGCTTTTTGACCCACGCCACAGTCTCCGGGCGCGATGCGGTCGTGATGACTTTCAGACCGGCAAGCTGGGCCAACTGAATGGCAATCGATCCAACACCACCGGCCCCGCCAATGATCAGGATCGTTTTGTTTGCATTGGCGTCAACCGCCTTGCGATCAATCAGAAGGCGATCAAACATCGCCTCCCACGCGGTAATCGTCGTCAATGGCAGCGCTGCGGCGGCGGCGAAATCAAGTGACTTCGGCTTGGGCGCGACAATGCGTTCATCAACAAGTTGCAGTTGGGCATTGGACCCCGAACGGGTCACATCCCCGGCATACCAGACTTCATCGCCCGGACGGAAAAGGGTGACGTCTTCGCCAACAGCCTCGACCACACCGGCCGCATCCCAGCCAAGCACCTTGAAGGCACCGTCATCCTGCTTGCCCTTGCGGACTTTGAAATCGACCGGGTTCACTGCAACGCCCTTTACCCTAACAAGGATATCGTGACCCTCGGCAATCGGGGCATCGGTTTCGATCTGGGTGAACAGGCCGTCGGTTTCGACCGGGGCAGATTTATAAATACCAATGGCTTTCATCTTTGGCATTTCCTTCCATCAAAGGTTTGATTTGTGAATGGCCAAGTTTTAACGCATAATCCTCATTGAAATAAGTACGCACAATTTCAGCATATAGTATCAATTTGTATACTATTGTGGATTTCCGGGCATTACGGGCACATTCCCTGATCCGGTCTTGCTGATCTGGAGGTTAATGATGAATAGCTGCCCACCCAACAGAAGCCCCGGCTGCCCGGTTGAAGGCGCGCTTGATATGATTGGCGGCAAGTGGAAGGGCGTTGTGATGTTCCATCTGCTTGATGGCACGAAACGCTTTAACGAGCTGCGCCGTCTGATGCCCGGCGTCACCCAGCGCATGCTGACCCGCCAGCTCCGCGAACTTGAAACCGACGGGCTTGTACATCGTGAAGTTTACGCCGAAGTCCCGCCGCGCGTTGAATACAGCCTGACCCAAAAGGGTGAAACGCTGCGCGGCATTATTCTGGCCTTAAAGGACTGGGGCGAAACCCACGTTCCATATTATGCGATGTCAAAACGCCCGATGCCCGAAAGTGAATCCGCCTGATCAGATTTGCTGCAAATCGCGCGCCATTTTCCAGAATGTCGTTCTGTCATATCCGTCATGGACACCTTCGCCGGCAATCGCAAACCCGCGTGATTTGAAGAACGCGATATTGTCTTCAAGTTCGATCCGGACACTAAGCCGCATATGCTGCTTGCCGCGATCACGCGCAAATGCACAGGCGGCTTCGACCAATGCCTTGCCGATACCAGCCCCCTTGACCGCCGGGTCAACCGAAAGCTTGTAAAGATAGGCGTCCTTGCCGACATCCTCGATCCAGATTTGGCCGATGATGTTGCCACTAACATCCCGGGCGACGAACAGTGTGTCGCGGGCAAAACGCCATTGCAGTTCTGAAACCGAAACCGATTTGGCCGAACTTGGCGGATCGACAATATCGTCCTGAAAGGCAAAGGCTGCCAAAAGAATTTCAACAAGCCGCTCGAACGAAACGTCGTCCGGGGCATTGATGTGTGTGATCTCGATACTGGACGTCATGGGGTTCCACGTGCAAACTGTCAGGCGTAATGAATGTATGAAAACTACGCCATAATTATTACGTAAACGGAAAATATGGACTGTTCATAGCTCCGCCCTTGACGTGGCGGGTCGATATACTATGTTCCGCCCCATTGTTTCCCAGTCGGATATGATGCCCTGATGCATAACTTCCTCGATTTTGAAAAGCCGATCGCCGAACTTGAAGGCAAGATCGAAGAGCTCCGTCATTTGACGGGCAGTGACGAAGTCAACATCGCAGACGAGGTTTCCCGCCTGCAGGAAAAGCTGACCAAGCTTTTGCAAGGCACCTATGGCAAGCTGACCCCCTGGCAGAAAACCCAGGTGGCACGCCATCCTGATCGTCCGCATTTCACCGACTATATCGCCAACCTGTTTGACGATTTCACCCCGCTTTCCGGTGACCGCCAGTTTGGCGAAGACGCCGCAATCATCGGTGGTTTTGGTCGTTTGCAGGGCCGCACAGTGATGGTGATCGGCCATGAAAAAGGCCGCGATACCGAAACCCGTGTGAAACACAATTTCGGTTCCGCCCGCCCGGAAGGCTATCGCAAGGCGATCCGCCTGATGCGTATGGCCGAGCGTTTCAACATTCCGGTTGTCACCCTTGTTGATACTGCTGGCGCCTTCCCGGGTGCCGATGCCGAGGCGCGCGGCCAGTCCGAAGCCATCGCACGGTCGATCGAAGCCTGCCTTGATATCAAGGTGCCGCTGGTATCTGTCATCATCGGCGAAGGTGGATCAGGTGGTGCGATTGCGCTTGCCGTTGCCAACAACGTTCTGATGCTTGAAAACTCGATTTATTCGGTAATCTCGCCAGAAGGTTGCGCATCCATTCTGTGGCGCTCTGGCGACGAAGCCAAAACCGCTGCCGAGGCGCTCCGTCTTACCGCACAGGATCTGTTGCAGCTTGGCGTGATCGACGAAATCGTGCCAGAGCCGCTTGGCGGCGCACAGCGCGATGCCAAGGAAGCCTGCAAACGGGTTGGCAAAGCGATCATCAAGGCACTTGAAAGCATGGACGATGTCGAAGGTGGCGTGCTCAAGGCGCGCCGTCGTGACAAGTTCCTTGAAATGGGCCGCAAGGGCCTGAACTGATTTTCCATTCAGGGCGCAGACCATCGTCAATGATGCTGCGCCCTGTTGTCATTTTCCGGCGCAGTCTGTCCGTCGGTTATATCCGGCAAAATGAAGCGCCCTTTTCCGGCCTGGTCGGGAGGCACCATGAATTTTCTTCGCCGGATCGTTGAATCCAAACGCTTTCAAAATTTCATCACCGCCGTCATTGCGATTAACGCCATCATCCTCGGGCTTGAAACTTCCCCGACTGTGATGAATGCGGCGGGGTCGGTGCTGCATGTGCTCGATCAGGTGGCAGTGGCGATTTTTGTCATCGAACTGGTGATGAAACTTGCGCTCTATCGGCTGGCCTTCTTCAAGCGCGCCTGGAATGTCTTTGATTTCACGATTGTTGCCATCACCCTGATGCCAGCAGGCCAGGGTGTATCGGTCCTGCGTGCGTTGCGTATCCTGCGTGCCTTCCGCCTGATTTCAACGGTACCGTCCATGCGCAAGGTAGTCGAAGCCCTGATGCGCGCCATCCCCGGCATGATTTCGGTCCTGACACTTCTATCGCTGGTGTTTTATGTCTCGGCCGTGATGGCGACCAAGCTGTTTGGCGAAGGCTTCCCCGACTGGTTTGGCAATATTGGCGCGTCCCTTTATTCGCTGTTCCAGATCATGACGCTGGAAAGCTGGTCGATGGGCATCGTCCGTCCGGTGATGGAGTCTTACCCGCTGGCGTGGCTTTTCTTCGTGCCGTTCATTCTGGTAACGACATTTGCCGTCCTGAACCTGTTTATCGCGATTGTGGTTGATGCAATGTCGACACATGTCGATGTTGAAGAAACCCAGACCCGTGATGTGATCGAACTGGATCATCAGGAAATCATGACCGAACTGCGCGCTCTGCGTAGTGAAATGAGCAAACTTGCCAACGCCCGGAACGACCATCCTCAAGACGTCCCATCCGATCAAAACAAGACATCGACACCCTCCTGAACAGTCGGTCAGACCAGGCTTACCGGGAAAATTGAGCGGTTACTCATAAAAAGGGGGTGGTTAAACGCCCCGAACCTCGTCTAATCTTTCGACAAATATCGGGAGATCGGGGAATGAAGCTAACGTTTGCGGGGACAGGATCGGCCTTTTGTATGGCCGCTGACAATTTTCAGAGCAACATGGTTCTGGAAACGACCCCGTCGGGCAATGACCAACCACAGCGCCTGCTGATTGACTGCGGTTCAGACGCGCGCCATTCGCTGCGCAACATTGGTCATATGCCAAACGACATTCATGGTGTCTATGTCAGCCATCTGCATTCGGACCATATCGGTGGGCTCGAATGGATGGCGCTTGCCAATTATTTCGTCTTCGAAGGCCACCGGGCGGAACTGTTTGCGGTCGACGAACTGCTTGAACCGCTGTGGGAACACTCATTGCGCGGCGGCCTTGAAATCAGCGATCACGGCAACAGCAAACTGTCGTCCTATTTCGATGTGGTCCCACTTTCCACCAAGAACGGTTTTGACTGGCATGGCATGCATTTCGATGTCATCCCGGTTGCGCATGTCGTGACACCGGAAAGCACGATGTATTCCTATGCCCTGTTCGGTCACGGCCAGAACAAGTCCTTCTTCCTGACAACAGATGCGATCTTCAATCCCGAAGATCATATGCCGTTCTACAAAAAGGCCGACATCATCTTTCAGGATTGCGAACTCGGCCCCCGTCATTCCGGGGTCCATGCCCATTACGACCAACTTGTGACCCTGCCTGCCGAGATCAAGGCGAAGATGTGGCTCTATCACTATCAGGCTTATGATAAACCCGACGCCGTGGCGGACGGTTTCTGCGGGTTCATTGAACCGGAACAAAGTTTTGATCTTGGTTGATCAGACAACCGGCGCATAACCTGCACACTGGGATTAGGACCTATAGGTCCTGACCCTGCCCAAATATAAAAACGAGCAAACGGAACAAAAATGTTCCACAACCACAAAACGGGACGTGCGAATGCCCAAATCGGTTTTTGCCTATATATGGCGTCATAGCCGCCTCCAGCAGATCATGCTGACATTGGTCACGCTGGCCTCTTTCCCGTTTCTCTATTACTCGCTTGATCTGCCCAAGCAGATCGTCAACGAGGCCATCGGTGGTGCTGGTGCGCCCTATGACATCCTTGGCATCGATCTGACCCAGATCGAGTATCTGTTCGCCCTCTCGGGCATTTTTCTGGCCCTCGTCTTCGTTAATGGCGGCTTCAAATACTTCATCAACGTCTATCAGGGCGTGATGGCAGAACGCATGCTGCGTCGCATGCGCTACGAGCTTTTTGACCGTGTTCTGCGTTTTCCGCTGCCGCATTTCCGCAAGACCAGCCAGGGCGAAATCGTTTCCATGATCACCGCCGAAGCCGAACCGTTGGGCGGCTTCTTTGGCGAGGCCTATGCCCTGCCGCTGTATCAGGGCGGCATTCTGATCACGATTTCGGCCTTTATCTTTATTCAGGACCCTTTGATGGGGCTGGCAGCGATCGCGTTTTATCCGTTGCAGGGCTATCTGATCCCGAAACTGCAACGCCGCGTGAACCTGCTTGGCAAACAGCGCGTTCAGAACGTGCGCCGCATGTCCGAACATATCGGCGAGACGGTTGGTGGTGCGACCGATATCCGCGCAAACGAAACGCAAGGGTTCGAACTGACCCACTTCACCCAGCGGCTTGGCCGGATTTTCGAGATCCGCAAGGAAATCTATTTCCGTAAGTTCTTCATCAAGTTCCTGAACAACTTTATCGCCCAGATCACCCCGTTCTTCTTCTATTCCATCGGTGGCTATCTGGTGATTACCGGTGATCTGAGCTTCGGTGCGCTGGTTGCGGCTCTTGCCGCCTACAAGGACATGTCGGCACCGTGGAAAGAGCTTCTCGCCTATTATCAGCGCTTGGCTGACGCCAACATCAAATACGAACAGCTGCACGAACAGTTCGAGCTGCCTGACCTTGCACCGGAACACGAACTGATTGCACCGGTTTCGCCAAAACTGGCCGGCCCGCTGGATGTCAGCGCCCTGTCATGGACGGATGAAGACGGCACGCGTGTGGTGGAAAATGTTTCCTTTAATATGGGATTGCCGGGCAAGGCCCTTTTGACCGGCGCATCAGACAGTGGCAAATCGCAACTTGCCCGTCTGATTGCCCACATCATGACCCCGACGGGCGGGCGCATTCAGTTTGCCGATTTTGATGCCACCACCCTTCCGGCTGCGGTGGTCGGGCAACGTCTGGCCTATGTAGGGGCGGATGCGTATCTGTTTAATGGCAGTATTTCCGATAACCTGTTCTATGGCCTGAAACACCGCCCCGTCCTTCTGGAGCAGGATAACGACAATCCCGCACCCGACAGCGATGCCGACGCCAAAGCCTATCCAGATCCCAAATTTGTCGATGTCGTCGAACTTGCCGATCCGGCCGACCTGCCCTGGAAGCTGACGCGCGAAATGTATGACGAGATCAAGATGTCGGGCAACATCCCCTATGATCCGTCTGCCGAGTGGATCGATTATGTCGGACCGGGATTTGAATCGCGCGAAGACATGCAAAAGGAACTGATGCGCCTGCTTGAGGTGGTCGGCCTTGATCGTGATATTTATCGCATTGGCCTGTTGCGCCGCATCAGCCCTGAAGAACGCCCGAACCTTGTTCAATCGGTACTCGATGTCCGTCCGCGCCTTAAGGAAATTCTGGCCGAACGTCAGCTTTCCGACCTTGTCGAACCCTATGATTTCGACAAATACAACGACAATGCGCCGGTCGGCGTGAACATCCTGTTCGGCACACCATCGCGCACCGAATTCAAGCGGATGGACTTCCTGTCGCATCCCTATATCCAGAAAAGCCTGCGCGAAAGCGGCCTGTATGAAAAGATGATCAAGATGGGGCGTGAAACGCTTGATCTGATGATCGAACTGTTTACCGGCCTGCCCCCGGGGCATGAATTCTTTGACCGTTACAGCTTTGTCTCGGCCGATGAAATGCCCGAGGTCAAGAACATCCTGAAACGCACCGACGGTGTGCGTGTTGATGACATGCGCAAAGAGGACCAGTTGCGTCTTCTTGACGTTGCCATGCAACTGACCCCGGCCCGCCACCGCCTGCGCGTGATCGATGATGATTTCCGCGAACTTGTTCTTCAGGCCCGGCCCAAGTTCCGCGAAAACATGCCCGATGATCTGGCAGGCTATATCGACTTCTTCGAGGCTGATGGCTACGCATCAGCCGCACCGATCCTTGATAACTTGCTGTTTGGTCGCTTTGCCTATGGCCGTGCAAATTCCGAGGAACGCGTCGGCGAGGTCCTGTTTGAAATCGCCCATGAAGGCGGCCTTTACGAAGGATTGGTGTCCCTTGGCCTTGAAAGCCAGGTCGGCGTTGGCGGCAGCCGCATGTCCCAGACATTGCGTCAGAAAATCGCCCTTGTCCGTGCGCTGATCAAGAACCCGGATCTTCTGGTCGTCGACGAAGGTCTTTCGGCCCTGGACCGCGAAACCCGCGAAAGCATCATCAATTACCTTACGGGTGAAAGTGACCATACCAGTCTGGTTTGGGTCGATGATGATGACCATGCCGGCGAAAAGTTCGATACCTTGCTCTATATGTCGAACGGAAAGCTGGTCAAACGCAAAAGCGTTGCCGATGACAGTGAAACAACAACCGAAGAAACCGAAGACGAAGCCGCAGCCGCACTGGCCGCAGGCGACATCGATCAGGAAGTCCGGTTGCTGCGCACGATCCCGCTGTTCGCCGGCCTCGACCCCAGTGTCGTCAAGCTGCTGGCCTTTACCAGCCCCCGCCTGACCTTCAAACATGGCGAGGTTCTCGTCAAACAGGGCGATCCGGGTGATGCCGCCTTTATCGTCATTTCCGGGCGCGGTGAAATCTGGCTGACCACCGATGAACACCAGACGCTCAAACTGCGTGACGTTCATGCCAAGGAAGTCATTGGCGAAATCGCCCTGCTTGTCGATGCACCGCGTTCGGCCACGATCCGTGCCGTCGAAGACATGACGGTTCTGAAACTCGACAAGACCGAATTCCTTGGTCTTGTCCGACAGGACCAGGCCGTTTCCAATCAGTTGATCCGCGTTCTTGCCCAGCGGCTTGATCAAACCACCAAACAGCTGACCAACCGCAACAACGACAAGAACTGACAAAACGAACGGACGGAGCTCCCCGGTAAGGGGCTCCGTCCATCCTTCTTTTGCCTGACCTTATGAACTGCGCCTTATGAACAAAATCGCTTCCATCCTTCTTGCCGTATTGCTTGGCGTCCTCATGCTGGGCGGCTTTATCGCCCTTGTCGGCGGCAGTGTTATCGGCGCACTGGCCTTTGTCATTGGCATCCCGGTCGCCTTTCCGATGACAACAAGCGTCGTGATCTTGTTTTTTGCGGCCATCATCATCCGAACCCTCGTTGAAAAGCGCCGCCAGAAACGCGAAATGCGCAAATATCTGGATCAGTCAAAAGACTGATTTTCTGCGCGTTTTGCCGCGCAGCAGAAAAAACATTCGCTTTTTGCCACTCCGCGCCAAAAAAAACGCATCAAATGGCGTCGAGTTCGGTCACCTCCTCTGATCGCCTGTTGATACCTTCCTCCCAGTTCAATGACATGCTTCGCGCAAACCGCGCCAAGCTTAAGGAAGGAGGCCACCATGACGGCACAATCAAAGGAACAGCGTTGCGTATCGCTCAGCCAGCTTTCCGATCTGCGTTTGCTGCGCGAACATGCCTATATTGATGGTCGCTGGTGCTCGGCTGACAACCTTCAGGTGATCGAGGTCACCAACCCGTTCGATGGCAGCTTCATCGGCACCGTTCCGAACATGGGCGTTCACGAAACCCGAAAGGCCATCGCGGCTGCCCGGGAAGCCTTCCCGGCATGGGCGGCCCTTCTGCCCCAGGAACGCAGTGCCGCTTTGCGTCGCTGGCACGATCTTCTGATTGAAAACAAGGAAGACCTGGCTCTTCTGATGACCCTTGAACAGGGCAAGCCGATCAACGAAGCCCGCGGCGAAATTGATTATGCCGCAAGCTTCATCGAATTTTACGCCGAAGAAGCCAAACGGGTGAATGTTGAAAACATCACATCCCACCTGCCCGGCCGCAACATGTCGATCAAACGCGAACCGATCGGGGTGACTGCCGCCGTAACACCTTGGAACTTCCCGTGTGCGATGATCACGCGTAAGGCCGCCGCTGCCCTTGCCGCCGGTTGCACCATGATCGTACGCCCGGCCACCGAAACACCGTTTTCGGCAACCGCACTGGCCGAACTGGCCGAACGTGCAGGCATCCCGGCCGGTGTGTTTAACATCGTCACCGGTGATCCGAACCCGGTCGTGGGCGAGCTGTGCGGTCATCACGATGTCCGAGCACTATCCTTTACCGGCTCGACCGAGGTTGGCCGTCTTCTGCTGTCGCAAGGTGCCCAGACGATCAAGAAAATGTCTATGGAGCTGGGCGGTCATGCCCCGTTCATCGTCTTTGATGATGTCGATCTCGACGAGGCAGTTGCCCACGCGGTGAACGCCAAGTTCGCCACCAGTGGTCAGGACTGTCTGGCGGCCAACCGCATCTTTGTTCAGCGCGACATCTATGACGACTTCCTTGATAAATATGCCAAGGCCATCGCCGATCTGCGAGTTGGCAACGGTATCGAGGAATATGTCGAAATCGGTCCGCTGATGCATGACCGTGCGGTTGCCAAATGCGAAGAACATGTTGCCGATGCACGCGCCAAAGGTGCCCGTGTTGTCACCGGTGGCAAGAAAATGGGCGGGCTGTTCTTTGCCCCGACCCTGCTTGCCGATGTCACCGACGAGATGAAAATCTTTTCCGAAGAAACATTCGGCCCGGTTGCCCCGGTCATGCCGTTCGATACCGAGGACGAAGTCGTCGCCAAGGCCAATGACAGCGAATACGGCCTTGCCGCCTATCTGCTGACCAAGGACAACGACCGTGCCGCACGTGTTTCGAACGCCCTTGAATACGGCATGGTTGCGCTAAACTGCGTGAAAATCACCGGTGCACCGGTTCCGTTTGGCGGCGTCAAGCAATCCGGCCTCGGCCGCGAAGGATCGCGCCATGGCCTCGAAGAATTTACCGAACTGAAATACGTCTGCGCTGCTTACAAAGCCTAGGTTTTAACCTTGGTGCGCGCAAAAGACATCAACCGCATTCACATGGGAGAATTCAAATGAATGTCATCAAAAACACCACTGCTGATCTGCAGGAAATGGATCGGGCGCATTTCATGCACCCCTCGACCCACATGCGTCAGCACGCCGCCGGTGAAACCCCCAACCGCATCATCAATGGCGGTAAGGGCATCTATATCCACGACACCGAAGGCCGTGAAAGCCTTGATGCCTTCGCCGGTTTGTATTGTGTAAACGTTGGTTATGGCCGCACCGAAATTGCCGATGCGATCTATGCGCAGGCAAAGGAACTGGCCTATTACCACACCTATGTCGGGCACGGGAACGAGCCGGTCATTCGCCTGTCAGACCGTATTATCAAAAGCGCGCCCGAAGGCATGCAGCGCGTCTATTACGGCATGTCCGGATCGGATGCGAACGAAACCAACATCAAGCTGATCTGGTACTACAACAACATCCGCGGCCTGCCGCAGAAAAAGAAAATCATCTCGCGTTGGCGTGGCTATCACGGCTCGGGCATCATGACCGGTAGCCTGACCGGCCTTGCTGCCTTCCACAACGCCTTTGATCTGCCGCGTGCGCCTATTCTGCACACCACCTGCCCGCACCATTACTGGAATGCCGAGGCCGGCGAAACCGAAGCAGAATTTGCCAAACGCTGTGCCAATGATCTGGAAAAAATGATCCTGCGCGAAGGTCCGGAAACCGTTGCTGCCTTCATAGGCGAGCCGGTCATGGGCACGGGCGGCATCATCACCCCGCCAGAAGGCTATTGGGAAGCCATCCAGGCCGTTCTGAACAAGTATGACGTCCTTCTGGTTGCCGACGAAGTCGTGACCGCCTTTGGCCGTACCGGCTCCTATTTCGGCTCCTTGCACTATGGCATCAAGCCGGATCTGATCACGATCGCCAAGGGTGTGTCGTCGGGTTACCTGCCGCTGTCGGGTGTGATCATTGGTGAACGCGTCTGGAAAGTTCTTGAACAGGGTTCCGATCAGATGGGCCCGATCGGTCATGGCTGGACCTATTCCGCCCATCCGGTCTGCGCGGCGGCCGCCAATGCCAACCTTGATATCGTTGATGGTGAAAACCTGACGGGTAACTCGGCCGACACGGGCGGCTACTTCCAGAAACGCCTGCATGAAACCTTTGACAACCACCCGCTGGTTGGCGAAGCACGCGGCGTTGGTCTGATGGCCGCCCTCGAGTTTGTCGCGGATAAAACCAAGAAGGAACGCTTCGATCCGAATGCGAAAATCGGTCCGCGCGTATCAGCCGCCTGCCTGGAACGTGGCATGATCGCACGCGCCATGCCGCACGGTGACATCCTTGGCTTCGCCCCACCGCTTTGCATCACCAAGGCAGAGGTCGACAAAGTCATCGACATCGCCAAACAGGCTGTTGATGCGGTCGCCGACGAAGTTGCTGCTGGCAAATAAGCCAGATCAATATCACTGCGACGTCAGAAATACCCGCCGCGTCAAACCTTCTTCCCGACGCGGCGGTGCACAGGGGCCGGGCCCATGACCGGCCCCTGTTTTATTTCCAGGCGACGATGATCTCACTGCCACGATCTCACGGCCACCGGGCGCAAACCCATAGTTACTGGCAGGTCGTCGCAAACTTCCCGGCAGTATCTTTCTTGGAAGTCACCGTACAAGCAGCGGTGACGCTGCCCGATGCATTTATGATTTGAAGTTGGATCTCGGCATTGCCGCCATCTGCTGACGGCCACCAGATCGAACCGGCACCATCAGAACCAAACAGGTTCAGATAAGGTGCCGCACCCGCATTGGTCACACCGGCAACAACCGTGGCATTCCCGGAATTACTCAGCGCATCCTTTACCGTCACCTTTGCGGAGTCCGGGGATGTTTCGGCCCATTCGCTGGATGAGATCGGCACGCCATTGGGATTGTACACTTCCGCCTTTGGCGACGAAACAAGCGTACCAAGCGCCATTACGGCAAACATGATTGCCGGGAAGATCGCATCACGGACAGTTTGAAGCAGGTTGAGCATATTCACAGCCAGTTCCTTTCACGTCAGTTTCATCACCACAGTCCGCTTATCGGAAAGGGCACGTATGAGACGCAGAAACGCTGATGTTGTGAGCATCACCGGGATCACCGACCGACCATTCAAGACAAACAAAAACCCCCGCAAGCAGTGCCTGCGGGGGTTTGCGATATCTTACGAAATCGGGAAGTCCCGATTACATGTCGGTACCAAACTCTTCACGAAGCGAGTTCAGCACTTCTTCGGTGTCACCACCGACTTCCTCAACAAGGCTTGCGCCAACGCCTTTGGAAGCTTCCTTGAAGACCGAACGCTGTTCGTCGTTCAGACGGATCACTTCGATCTCCGGCTTGGCTTCCTTGATGCGTGCAAGGGCTTCGTCATTGGCCTTTTTCTGGGCTTCATAGATGAAGTCATCCAGTTCGGCCTTTACTTCCGCCAGCATCTCTTTGCGTTCATCCGACAGGCCGTCATAGAACGCCGCGTTTGAAACCACGGTGGTGGTGTATTGCTGCTGACCGGCATAGATCAGATGGTCGGTCACCTCGTAGAATTTGGCACTTTCAACGAAGAAGATCGGGTTGACCTGTGCATCAATCACGCTGGTCTGAAGACCGGAATAAACTTCACCCCACGGCAGGGCGACCGGATCAGCACCGAACGATTCATAAGTTTCGATCAGGATCGGCGAGGTCATGACACGGAATTTCACACCATCGAAATCAGCCGGCTTTTCGACCGGTTTCTTGGTGGTCCAGACCATTTCGCCTTCCGGGTACATGGTATAAAGCTTCAGCCCCTTGGACTCGAAGTCCTTGGACAGACCTTCGTAAATGGTCGGGCTCGAAGACAGGACCTTCTTGTTCACCTCGTTATCCTGCGACAGCAGGTAGGGAACACCAAAGACCTGAATTTCCGGAACGAAAGTCCCCAGGTGACCCGGCGATGCGTTCGAGAACTGAACAGCACCGGCTGCGGTAAGCTCGGTAATGTCGTTCTCGGTGCCAAGCTGGCCATAGGTGTAAATGGTCACATTTACGTCGCCATCGGTCTTTTCTTCGACCAGGCGTTTGAATTCCTGAGCGTAAAGGTCCTGAACATCACCCGGGCTTTCTTCGTGGGCGAATTTCCATTCCTCGGCGTGGGCAGCGGTCCCTGCGACGGCAAACAGTGCAGCCGCCGATAGGGTCGCTTTAAGGAGTTTGTTCAGACTCATATCGAAGTCTCCCGTGTTATCGCGCTCAACGATCGGCGCCAACGCTTATGAAGGCACTCGGATCGGAACGCTTAATTTCAACATCACTGTGATGAACGCCCAAAGTTTTGAAATGTTCCTGCATCAGGTCAATGTTAGTTTTGTCTCATGACAAATTAGTCCGAACACCTACACAGAACAGGTCCGCCATGTTAGGCTGGCCAAAACATCAGGGTGGAAAGACAATCATGTGGTTACCTGACATCGACCTCAGCGGCGAAACAGGCCCGAAATACAAGGCACTGGTCGAAGCAATCATTACCGATATTGAATCAGGCAGATTGCGCCACGATGTCCGTATGCCAACACACCGTGAACTGGCCTATCGCCTGAAAGTCAGCGTTCAGACCGTCAGTGCCGCCTACAAGGAAGTCGAACGGCAGGGCTATTTGCGGTCCGAACGGCGTCGCGGCACCTTTGTGCAGGCCCGCCTGACCGACCGGGCGTCGTCCTTTATCCTCGATAGTCGCCAACCCGATCTGGTTGATCTTTCAATCGTGCGTGCCGCCTATACCGATTTTCACAATGACCTGTCGCGCCAGATGCACGCCAAACTGGCCGAAGAACCCCATCACGGCTGGATGGAAAGCTGCCGGCCGGTTGCCGGGTTTGATTATCACCGCGACATCGGGCGCAACTGGCTTTCCGGCATGGGGGTCGATGTTGAAATCCCCAACCTTCTGATCACCAATGGTGCCGCACAAGGCGTCTTTACCGCCCTTTCCACCGTCATTCAGCCTGATGACGTCGTCCTGACCGAAAGCCTGACAGACCATGGCGTGATCGGCTCGGCCAGTATCCTGCGTTTCAAGCTGGGCGCATTGCCGACCGATGACGAAGGCATCCTGCCCGATGCGTTTGAGCAAGAATGCCGCACGCGCCAAATCCGGGCCCTTGTCGTCACCCCGATCTTTACCAATCCGACCAACTGCCTGATGGGGTTGGAACGGCGCAAACGCATCGCCGAAATTGCCGAACATTACGGCGTCTATGTCATCGAGGATGATGTCTATCGCCCGCTGCTCGAGGAAAACCTGCCACCAATCACAAGCTTTTTGCCCAAGCTTGGCTTTCATGTCTCAAGCCTGACCAAGGCAGTTATGCCGGGCCTTCGAACCGGCTTTCTGGCTGTTCCGGCGCATTTGTCGATTCGTGCCAGCAGCGTTTTGCGCGTCACCGGATGGATGGGGACTCCATTGATGGCAGAGATCGGCGCACGCTGGATTGCCGATGGCACCGTCGATCAGGCGGTAACAGTCCAACGCGCGCTGATGCGCGAACGCCAGGCACTGGTGGCCGATATTCTCGGCGATGCGGTTGTGCGTCATCACCCGACATCGCTATCGGCCTGGGTGCGCATTCCCGAACACTGGCAGGAAGAATGGTTTGCCTCCGAACTGCGCAAAAACGGCGTAGCTGTCACGATTTCCGACCCGTTCATGACCGTCAAGGTGCCGCGGCCAAACGCCATGCGGATCTGTCTTGGCGGCGCCCCTGATACGCCAACGGTTCAGCATGCCCTGATCCAAATTCGCCATACCATGGATCAAATGCCCGGCGTTCACGCCTTCGACGTGATGTATTGATTTTGTGTCATGACAAAAATCTGATTGAACCATCACAAAGCGTTTTTATTCTGACTGAACCGGCGTGAAGCGAACGACAATCCGTGTGGGAGGGAACCAACATCCGCACACAGCGTTCCACAAAAATGTCTCGCACACGCATCAAGGAGGTTCTATGTCAGGTGCAAACGGGGAGGCCCCCGCTCCGAGTGGCGGGGCGTTGGGGATTTTAAGAAAACTCGACCACGGCTTGTCCGTCGTCGAACGACAGCTCCTCGGATGGAGCATCATCATCATGGCGGTGAACACCGTCGCCAATGTAATCATGCGCCTGGGGTTCAGTTCGAGCATCTTCTTCTCCGAAGAGCTCAATCAGTTTCTGATCATTCTTGTGACCTTTGTCGGCATCAGCGAGGCCGCCCGCATGGGGCGCCATATCCGCATGTCGGCCTTTACCGATATGCTGGGCCCGCGCGCCAGCAAGGTCATGATGATCATCATTACGCTTGGCACGGCCTCTTTGCTGTTCCTTCTGGCCTGGTATTCGATTGATTATGTTTCGTCACTGATCACATCGAACCGGCTGACCCCGGCCCTGCGCATCCCCTATTACCTGACCGTTCTGATCGTGCCCTTTGGCCTGTGCGTAACCGGCATCCAGTTTGTTCTGGCAGCGTTGACCAACATCCTCAAACCGGGGACGCACCTGTCCTACCAGGTCGAGGATACGTTTGACGACGCCGACGAGCATCATCTGTAAGGGGGGAATGGAAAAATGGATTTAGGAACAACAATCCTTCTGGTGATGCTGGGGCTTCTGGTGCTGGGCTTCCCGATGATGGTGCCGCTGGCAACCGCCAGTGTGGTTGCCTTCATGTTTTACATGCCCATTCCCGAACGCATCCTCATACAGCAGATGGTCACGGGCATCTCGCCGGTCGCCCTGATCGCGGTGCCGATGTTTATCTTTGCCGCCGATATCGTGACAAAGGGGCATACGGCCAACCGGCTGATTGACCTTGCCATGACCTTTGTCGGCCATGTACGCGGCGGCCTTGCCGTTACCACCGCCCTTGGTTGCACCATGTTTGGCGCGGTATCGGGCTCGACCCAGGCGACTGTTGTGGCGATGGGCGGTCCGCTGCGTCCCAAGATGCTCAAGGCGGGCTACGAAGACAAATTCGCCATGGCGCTGATCATCAATGCCAGTGACATCGCGTTTCTGATCCCGCCATCGATTGGCATGATCGTGTTTGGCGTGGTTGGCAAGGTTTCGATCGGTGAACTGTTCCTGGCGGGGATCGGCCCGGGCATTCTCATTCTGATCATGTTCTCGCTGTACTGCATGTACTACGCCAAAAAGAACGACATCCCGACCATCCCGCGCATGACCTGGGCTGAACGCGGCAAGGCCGTGATCAATGCCGGTCCTGCCATCATGTTCCCGGTTCTGATCGTCGGTGGCATTTATCTGGGCTGGGTCAGCCCGACCGAGGTTGCGGCTGTTGCCGTGGTCTATGCCATCATCCTTGAAGTGCTGATCTTCAAGTCGGTCAAATGGTCTGAACTGTTGGCGATTGCGCGTTCAACCGGTCTGATCACGGCTGTCGTGTTCATTCTGGTCGGTGCAGGCACGACATTCTCGTTCGTGATTTCCTTTGCCCAGATCCCGCAACACGTGATTGGCGCATTGGGGCTTGAAGGGGCGAACTCCTATGTCATTCTGGCCGCGATCTGCATTGCCTTCTTTATCGGCTGCATGTTCGTTGACCCGATTGTTGTCATTCTGGTCCTGACGCCGATCTTCATGCCGCTTGTCAATGCGGCGGGGCTCGATCCGGTGCTTGTCGGTACGCTGGTGACACTTCAGGTTGCCATTGGCTCTGCCACGCCCCCGTTCGGGTGTGACATCTTTACAGCCATCGCAATCTTCCGGCGACCCTATGCCGAGGTGATCAGTGGAACACCGCCCTTCATCATCATGCTGCTGCTTGCGGCCGTGATCTTGATCTTTGTTCCGCAGATTGCCCTGTTCCTGCCAGAGCTTGCCTTCCGCTGATCAAGTTCTGGCCCGTAAATTCCGGCTGCGACCGGAAGCATATTTGAAAATTTGAAACTGGGTCGTCCTGATTAAATCGGGACGACCCGCTTCTGGAGTTCAGGATGATTTCCGTATCCCGTGCGGTTACGCCAGAGCCGGCAGACGTGCCCTATTCCCCTGATCCGGTCGGACCGGCAGGACGGATTGGCCTGATCACGCTGGCAACCGATTTCAATAGCGAGGATGACCTGCGCGCCATCCTGCCAGGCGACGTGCGCCTGTTCACCACGCGCATTGAAAACGCCAATCCGGTCACGGTCGCAAACCTGCAATCGATGGCGGCCGACCTGCCACGCGCAGCCAAAACGCTGTTGCCGGGATATGGCGTCGATGTTGCCATTTTCGGCTGCACATCGGGAACCGCTGTGACAGGGTCGGACAAGATCGCCGCCCTGATCAATCAAGGCATGCCCGGCACCAAGGTCACCAATCCGCTTCTGGCCAGTGAACTTGCCCTGCGTGCGGTCGGTGCGCAAAAAATTGCCATCCTGACCCCGTATCTGTCTGACGTAACCCAGTCGGTTGCCGACGGTTTTCACCAGCGCGGGTTTGATGTTACCCGTGTGATGGGTTTTGGTCTTGATAACGACTTTGACATGACCGCCCTGCCGCCCGAGGCGCTGCTGGAAGGTGCGCTTAAGGTCGACACGCCTGATGCCGATGCGGTGTTTATTTCCTGCACCGCGATCCGGTCTGCCGAAATCATTGCCGAGGCCGAGCGTCGTCTCAAAAAGCCGGTCATCACCAGCAATCAGGCCCTGATCTGGCATGCCTTGAACCTGATTGGGTACAAAAATCCGATCACAGGGTTCGGAACCCTGTTTGATCATGCCCCGCAACCAACGAACCAAGTCGAGGTCCCATGAAAGACCCCATCACATTTGCTGATGTTCTTTCTGCCCGCAAAACCATTGCGGGTCATGTGATCCACACACCCTTGCGCCCGTCGGCCACCCTGTCTGACCGTATCGGAAGCCCCGTCTGGCTGAAATGCGAACAACAACAATATACCGGCAGCTTCAAGCTGCGCGGTGCCGCCAATGCGGTGCTGCGCCTCCGTGACGAGGAAAAGGCCAAGGGTGTCGTTGGCGTATCGACAGGCAACTATGGCCGGGCACTGGCCTTTGCCGCGCGCAATGCCGGGGTGCGATCGATCATTTGCATGTCCGAACTGGTGCCGCAAAACAAGGTTGATGGCATCCGGGCACTCGGTGCCGAAGTCCGCATCATTGGCCAGTCACAGGACGAAGCCCAGCGCGAAGTCGACCGGCTGGTCGAACAGGATGGCATGATCATGCTGCCGCCCTTTGACCATGCCGATGTCATTGCCGGCCAAGGCACCCTTGGCCTTGAAATCGTCGAAGCCCTTCCCGACGTGGATACCTTGCTGGTTCCCCTGTCGGGCGGCGGGTTGCTGGCCGGTGTGGCCCTGGTCGCCAAATCGGTCAATCCGATGATCCGGGTTGTTGGCATTACTATGGAACGTGGCTGTGCCATGATCACAAGCCTTCAGGAAGGCAAACCGACGTCGGTCAAGGAATTGCCGACACTGGCCGACAGCCTCGGCGGTGGCATTGGTGAAAACAACCAGTACACGTTCGATATGTGCGGCGATCTGACCGACGATTTCGTTCTGGTCAACGAAGCCCAGATCGCCGATGGCATCCGTGCGGCCTACCATGATGACCAACAAGTTGTCGAAGGTGCCGGTGCCGTGGGCATTGCCGCCCTGCGTGCCGGTCTGGTCGACAATCCCGGCCGCACGGTCGTGCTGACGACGGGGTGCAATATCGACATGGACCTGCACAAACGCATTGTTGGCGGCGAAGACGTCGACCTGATGGCGGAGTAACAAACCATGCCGACAATCAGAATTCTGACCGAAACAGACCTGCGCAAGGTCATTGATCTCGATATGGATGCCATCAACTGTGTCGAAGGCGCGTTCAAGGCGCTGGCGACACAGGATGTCCGCATGCCGCCGATCCTGCGTCTGGATATTGACGAGTTTAATGGCGAGGTCGATGTCAAAACCGCCTATGTGCCGGGCATCGACAGCTTTGCCATCAAAATCAGCCCAGGCTTCTTTGATAATCCCAAACTCGGCCTGCCATCGGTCAACGGATTGATGAACCTGTTTTCATCCAAGACCGGCCTGCTGGAGGCCGTCTTGCTCGATAACGGCTATCTGACCGATGTCCGCACCGCGGCCGCCGGCGGGGTGGCTGCCAAACATCTGGCCCGCGAAGATGCCAAAAATGCCGCCATCTTTGGTGCCGGCGTGCAGGCACAGTTGCAGCTTAAGGCACTGACACTGGTGCGCGATATCACCTCGGCGACGATCTGGGCGCGTGACATCGCCAAGGCCGAGGCGTGCGCGAAAAAGGCATCGCTTGAACTGGGCATTCCGGTTACCGCGACGACCGATGGCAAGGACGCCGCAAGCACGGCGGATATCATCGTCACCACAACGCCCGCGCGCGAACCGGTTCTGATGGCCGATTGGGTCAAGCCCGGCACGCATGTGACCGCGATGGGGTCCGATGCCGAACACAAAAACGAAATTGATCCTGCCCTGATCGGGCAGGCCGACCTTTATGTCAGCGACAGTCAGGCACAGACACGCATTCTTGGCGAACTGCATCACGCCATTGATGCCGGTGTGGTGTCCTCTGACGCGACATTCCCCGAACTCGGCCAAATCATTGCCCAATCCTTGACCGGCAGGACAAGTGCGGGTCAGACTACGGTCTGTGATTTGACCGGAACCGGTGTGCAAGACACCGCAATCGCCACCCTCGCCCGCAGCCGCTGCGAAGCAGCATCTGCCGGAACCGAGGTCATCTCGTAACAACAAAAGGAAAATGGGTCAGGTAGCTGAAACCCCGCCTTTATCTGGAGGCCTGCGATGAGCCAGGTAGAATTGAATTTCACGCGTGAGGAATATGCCGAGCGCCTGGAGAAAACCAAAAAAGCCATGGTGGAAAAGGGGCTCGATCTTTTGATCGTGACCGATCCGTCGAATATGGCCTGGCTAACCGGCTATGACGGCTGGTCGTTCTATGTCCATCAATGCGTACTGGTTCCAATCGAAGACGACCCGATCTGGTTCGGGCGTTCGCAGGATGCCAACGGGGCAAAACGCACGGTCTATATGCCGCATGACCGCATCATTCCCTATGCGGATTACTATGTGCAATCGACCACCCATCACCCGATGGACTACCTTGCCGAGGTGATCGAATATCGTGGCTGGGCATCGCGCCGCATTGGTGTGGAAATGGACAACTACTATTTCTCCGCCAAGGCTTTCCTGCAACTCCAGACTCATCTGCCAAATGCAAAGTTTTCCGATGCCACGGCCCTTGTGAACTGGCAGCGCGCGGTCAAATCCGAGACCGAGATTTTCTATATGCGGCAAGCCGCCCGCATTGTTGAAAACATGCATGAACGCATTTTCGAAATCGTCGAACCGGGCATGAAGAAAAACGAACTGGTCGCGGAAATCTTCCGTACCGGGATCGCCGGTGTTGACGGGATTGGTGGCGACTATCCGGCGATTGTACCGCTTCTGCCATCGGGCGCAGATGCCGGTGCACCGCATCTGACCTGGGATGAAAAACCCGTTCCGGGCAATGCCGGGACTTTCTTTGAAATTGCCGGCTGTTACCGCCGCTATCATGCGCCGCTGTCGCGCACGATTTTCCTTGGTGAACCCGATCAGCGATTCCTCGATGCCGAAAGCGCCCTGATCGAAGGCCTTCAGGCCGGGCTTGAAGCCGCCAAACCGGGCAATGTCTGCGAAGACATCGCCATTGCCTTCTTCGGGGTCTTGCAGAAATTCGGCATCGAAAAAGACAGCCGCTGTGGCTATCCGATCGGGCTTTCCTATCCGCCGGACTGGGGCGAACGCACCATGAGCCTGCGTCCCGGTGACCGCACGGTTCTTGAACCGGGCATGACTTTCCACTTCATGCCGGGCCTGTGGTTCGATGACTGGGGGATCGAGATCACCGAAAGCATGATGATCACCGAAACCGGGTCGAAAACCCTGACCAGCTATCCACGACAGCTGTTTGTCAAAAACTAATTCCGCCAAAACCGCACCGGACGCGCATCCCAAACATGCTACGTCCGGTGCCAGACGCCACAGCCTGACGACGACGGTCGCGAAGTCAGGCTTTTTAAGGATACGACCATGACAAAACCATCGCCCATCAGCCCGACGATCCCGCTTGATCAGGATGGCATTCACCACGGCTTTTTAAAGCTTCCCTATTCGCGTGATGATTCCGCGTGGGGTGCCGTGATGATCCCGATCACCGTGGTCCGCAATGGCAATGGCCCCACCGCCCTTCTGACCGGCGGCAACCATGGCGACGAATATGAAGGCCTGGTGTCCCTGTTCAAACTGGCAGAATCCCTCTCGGCTGGTGAAATCACCGGTCGTGTGATCATTCTGCCCGCCATGAACTATCCGGCATTTCGCAGTGCATCGCGGACATCCCCGATTGATGCGGGCAACATGAACCGGTCCTTCCCGGGCAAACCCGATGGCACGGTCACCCAAAAGATCGCCGATTATATCTTCCGCTATCTCGTGCCCGAGGCCGATATCGTTCTTGATATCCATTCCGGTGGCAAGACGCTTGATTTCATTCCGTTCGCGGCCGTTCACGTCCTGCCCGACAAGGAACAGGAAGCACGTTGTGTTGCGGCCATGAAGGCATTCGGCGCCCCCTATTCGATGATGATGCTCGAACTTGATGCGGTTGGCATGTTTGACACCGTGGTCGAAGAAGCTGGCAAAACCTTTGTCACCACCGAACTGGGTGGCGGCGGTTCAACCACGGCCGAACGTGTCGCAATTGCCGATCGCGGTGTGCGCAACATCCTTATTCATGCCGGTATCCTCAAGGGTGAAATTGAACCCAGCCCGACCGGAACAACCATGCTTGATATGCCCGATGACCGTTGCTTTGTCGCATCCGAGGCATCCGGCCTGTATGAGCCGTGCGTTGATCTGGGCGACATGGTCAAGGAAGGCGATCTGATCGCGCGTATTTATGATGTCGAACGCACAGGCACCCCGCCACGCGAATATTATGCCCCACGCGCGGGCATCGTTTCGTGCCGCCATTTCCAGGGCCTGATCAAAACGGGTGACTGTTTGATTGTGATTGCCGAGGTGCTCTGACCATGGTCCGGCTTGACGAGCTCGATCTGAAAATCCTCAAAACCCTGCAACGCGAAGGGCGCATCACCAAGGTCAAACTGGCCGAGGCGGTCAACCTTTCGCCAAGCCCGTGCTGGGAACGGCTCAAACGCCTCGAAGACCTTGGCGTTATTTCGGGGTATCACGCCCATATCAATCTGGAAAAGCTGGTCAAACCGACACTGGTCCTGACCGAAGTCACCCTGCGTCATCACCAGCATGATGATTTCCAGATTTTCGAACGCGCCGTACAGGACATCCCCGAAATCGTCGAATGCTATGCGCTTGGCGGCGGGGTCGATTACATGCTCAAGGTGCTGTGTCATGACGTTGATGCCTATCAACGTCTGATCGACCGGCTTTTGGTGTCCAATATCGGGATCGACCGCTATTTCACCTATATCGTCACCAAAAAGGTCAAAACCACCTCAATCACCCCGATTGAAAATCTGGTCGAGCCCCCCGAACGCAAATAAAACCGCACCAGTGGGCAGGATTGTTTTCCTGCCCCGTCTGCATCCGCGCCCCCCAAAAAAAAACGGTATGATTGTTCATATTAACAATTAACGTTTAAGGCGAATTCGCGGCTAATTGCGGACCAATTCGCCGCAATTACCGATAAAATCGCCGTAAATTTGCCCGCACGTCTGCGTAACCTTTCTGTCAAAATACACGGAGGTTATGCGTGCCTGATACTGGTCAATACGAAGAGTCCAACACCACCAATACCGGTGATCGCCTGTTTCTCACAGCTTCTGTGATCGGAATTGCCGCGATCAGCTTTGGGCTTGGCGCGTTTGTGGTACTGGCGGAAGTCCCGCCGTACCAGTCTCTGAAAAATGCCTGGCGTGCCGGAACAGCACTTTGGGAACAACGGACCAAATATACCGATGTCGAACGCCTTGATTTCTGGTCACCGGCCCGCACCGATGAAGTCGGTGTCACCATCCACGACCAGGACAAGGCACAGGCTGGCCTGACACTGTATTCATCGGGCGATGGGCCGCATGCGGTTCTGATCGATATGGATGGCAACATCGTCCATGAATGGCGGATGCCGTTCAGCGCCATTCACGATGAAACATCCCCGATTCCCAATCCGCAAAAAGATGAATTCATGCATTGGCATACGGCCAAGATGGCGCCGGATGGCAATCTGATTGTCCAGTATACCGCGGCTGGTGACACGCCCTATGGCTATGGCATGGCCAAGATTGATCGCAATTCAAAACCGATCTGGAAATATCTTGGCACCGCGCACCATGATTTTTCCATCGCCGATGATGGCCGTGTTTATGCGCTGACACAGGAATTCCGCTTCAACACCTATCCCAATCGCAAACAACTCAGGCCGCCGCGCCTTGATGATTTTGCCGTGATCCTGTCGCCCGATGGCAAGGAGATCAAACGCGTTTCGATCCTTGATGCGCTGATCAAGTCCAACTACGCCAACATGGTTGATTTTGCCCCCTATTTCGCCAATGAGGACATCCTTCATACCAACACGATCCAGTTGATCGACGACAAAACGGCTGCCAACTTTGCCTATGGCAAGGCGGGTGATGTCGTTCTGTCCTTCCGCGATCTTGGCATCATTGCCGTGCTGGATATGGATGCGGAAAAAATCACCTGGGCCACCCGTGGGCCGTGGCTCGGCCAACATGACCCGGATGTATTGCCCAATGGCGAAATCCTGTTGTTCGATAACCAGGGACAGTTTGCCGATCCCGATGACGGGTTCTCGCGCATTCTGCAAATCGATCCGCAAACAAATGCCATCACCTGGCAATACAAGGGCAACGCCGATCAGAAATTTGACAGCAATATTCGCGCTGATCAGCAACGTCTTGCCAATGGCAATACACTGATTACGGAATCAAGTGGCGGTCGTCTGCTGGAAGTCACCGACAGCGGCGAAATCGTTTGGGAATTCCACAACCCGATCCGCCGCGATGATCCCGACAATCCCGGCAAGAAACTCGTCCCCGTCGTCTCACAGGCCGAACGCATCAGCGATGCGCGTGCCGACCTGTTTCGCACTACCGCCCCCGCCTCAAACACAGGCACCTCCAACGCAGGAGAAGCACAATGAAACCGCAAATGAACAGCTCGATAATTCCGGCATCTAAAGCCAACAAATCCCAGACATTTCTGACCATTGGCACTGTAACGCTTGCGGGCGCGATGATGCTGATTGCCTTTCCAGCCCAAGCTTATGTCGGGCCGGGTGCCGGTCTCAGCCTGCTATCCGCCTTGTGGGCAGTTTTGGCGGCAATCGTCGTTGCAGTCGGTTTTGTGTTGATGTGGCCGCTTCGCAAGATGATGCGCAAACGCAAGGCAAACCGCGCCGCAAAGCCATCGACCGCCAACGCATCAGAACATCAAAATTCCTGATTGGGCAGGCAGATGAACTCATACCGGACTTTTTGCCATGGGACTATTTGCCATGGGATTGTTTGATTGGCCCGCCCCGGCATTTGCCGCCCTTGATGACCTGATGGCCACAGCCATCGGTCCATTTGGCCGGGTGCTGATCTGGGCGTTGATCTGTGCTGGCGTTTCCATGGTTTTATATCGCCTGATCTCGCCGCAAACCCGCATCAAGCAGGTAAAGGCCGAAGTCAAGGCGGCCCAGCGTGCCATGTCCGATGACGACGGCGAGGATTTCGGACAGGGCATGCAGCTTGCCAAGGCGCAGCTTGCCAAATCCTTCAAACTGGTCGGCTTTGTCATTGGCCCGGCGGTTGTGGCATCCCTTCCCGCCCTTGCCCTGATTGTCTGGCTGGACGGGCAATACGGATATAGCTGCCCGCCGCCCGGCGAACCGGTTCAGATCGACGTAGAACCCAAGGATACCGAGATCGAACAGATCGGCGGCAATCCTGATGCGGTCACCGGCGCCTGCCCGATTGTCCAGATCCCCGGACATATCGAAGGACACAGCCATATCGTCGAGGCAGCAGCCCCCATCCCGGTCATGCATCACAAAGTCTGGTGGAACAGCCTGATCGGCAATCCGGCGGGTTATTTGCCCGATGACACCCCGGTCACACAGCTTCGCTTTGCCCTGCAAAGTCAGGAAATCCTCTCTGCCGGTCCGGACTGGGCCCGCGGGTGGGAGCTGACATTCTTCGTAAGCCTGTTGCTGGGGTCACTTGCCATCAAGAAAGGGTTTCGGATCGAATGACCAATGCGACCGCGAAACAGGCATCAAACAATACTGCGTTTCATGTATCTGGCTGGGATCACTGGCTAAGCGGGCTGGTTTCACGCCACCCGCAACACTGGATCCGGCTGGGCAATTTTGAAACCAGACTGGCCGCCGACGCCATTGAAGATATCAAGATCGAAAAGCCGATCTTTGTCGCAGGCCTTGCCCGATCGGGCAGCACCATTTTGCTCGAAACACTGGCCGGGCACGCGGATGCGGCAACCCATCGCTATCGCGATTACCCGCCTGTTTTCACGCCCTGGCTGTGGAACCGCTTTGTCGATCTGGCGCCTGGCAAGAAAAATGTCGCAGTCGAACGCACCCATGCAGACGGCATCAATGTCACCCCCGAAAGCCCCGAAGCGTTCGAGGAAATGATCTGGATGGCCTTTTTCAACAATCTGCATGAAATCGGCAAAAGCAACGTTCTTGATGGCCATATCAGCAACCCGGGTTTTGAACAGTTTTACCGCGATCACATTCGAAAGCTGATCCATGTTCGCGGTGGCCAACGCTATGTGTCCAAGGCCAATTATCTGGTCACGCGGATGGAATATCTGCTGTCGATTTTCCCCGATGCCCGGTTTGTCTTACCGGTGCGCGATCCGGTCTGGCACATCGCATCCCTGATCAAGCAGCATAAGCTGTTCTGTGCTGGCGAAGCCGATAACCCGCGCGCCATCGCCCATATGCAGCGCGTCGGCCATTACGAATTCGGGCTGGACCGCCGCCCGATCAATACTGGCGATTTGCACGAAACCTTCGCGATCATGAAGCTCTGGACCAATGGCGATGAAATCGAAGGCTGGGCGCGCTACTGGTCCAACCTGCATCATTATCTGGCCGACCGGATGATCGTGAACAAGGATCTGGCAAAGGCAACACTGGTCGTGCGCTACGAAGATCTGGTCGCCGATCCAGCCAAACAACTTGCATCCCTGTTTGACCATGTCGAACTGGATGGGGCGGGGCCCCTGATTGATCGCGTCGCGCCGACCATCCATGCGCCGGACTATTACCGGCCGAAATTCGATGATGCTGAAATTGCCCTGATCCGCGATATCACAAATATCGCCGCCAAACGCTTTGGCTATGACGCGGTCTCTGTCTGATACGGCGTGACCCGGCCCACGCGAACACCGCCAAACAAAAAAGCGGGACAGGATCATCATCATCCTGTCCCGCAAGTTTGCTTGCATCTTCAGGGGTTCTCCCCGTCAGATCAGTGTTTGTCTTCCTTGTGGCCCATGGCGACATGCCACATATCCCACCCGGCAAGCCCAACCGTCAGCGCTACGATCAACGCAAGGTCAAAGCGGGTGACATAGCCCACAAGAATGCCGACAAATCCGACAAGCACAGCAAAGGACAGAAGTGCCATGGCACGGTTCAAAAGACTGTTTTCCATTATGCGTTCTCCTGACTGCTGAGATGTGATTTCAACCAGTTGGCGGTCCGCATCAAACGCGCATCATCGCCAATTCGACCAACAAGCTGCACGCCCATCGGCATCCCGCCTTCTGACCACAATAGCGGAATGGTCACAGCGGGCGTTCCGCAGAACGTCCACAACCCGTTAAAGATCGGGTTGCCAGTGGTCTGATGGTTGGCCGGTGCCGGGCCGGTGGCTGCTGGTGTGATGATCGCATCACAGCGATTGAACACTTCGTCTAGCCCGGCATTCAGGACCTTGCGCCAGTCAAGGGCCGCCAGATAATCCCGTGCCTTGACGTCATTGCCCTTGTCGATGGCCTCAAGGATTTCCGGCGACAGGTGATCACGGCCACGCTTTTCATAACCGTAATAATCCTTGGCCATTTCGGCAAAATTGATCCGGGCCCGCAGGGCATTGGCATCTTCAAATGCCTTGGGCAACGGCGCCTCGAAACATTGATCGCCGAGCATTTCGGTAATTTCGCGAAATGCCATGATGGTTTCCTTGTCCGCGACCTCGTCAAATTGCGGTGGCCGGACAAAGGCAAACATCGGGGTCACCAAGGGATCGCTTTTGGCGACATCGACCAACCTTGGCGTCGGGCTCGGTTCTGTTGCCGGGTCCCCTGCGTCATATCCAAACAGGCTTTCGGCCACCATCGCCGCCCCGGTGATCGAATTGGCGAAAACACCGATCGTATCAAGGCTCGGACTTTGGCTAAGAACGCCGGTCCGGGCAATCGCGCCAAAGGTCGGCTTGAACCCGACGACACCGCAAAACGATGCCGGCCGAATAACCGAACCACCGGTCTGCGTCCCGACAGCAAGCGGCACCATGGCGGCCGCCACCGCGGCTGCCGACCCGGCCGATGAACCACCGGGTGTATGATCCGGGTTATGCGGATTGCGCGTTTTGGACGGATGCATGAAGGCAAGCTCGGTCGAAACCGTCTTGCCCATAATGATCGCACCGGCCGCCTTCAGACGCGATACCAGAACCGCGTCTTCTTCCGGCACGCGCCCCTTATCAAGGACGGTGCCGTTTTCAGTTGGGATCTTGGCGGTATCAATCACATCTTTCAGACCGACAGGAAGCCCGTGCAACGGACCAATCGGTGCACCGGATTGACGCCGCGCATCAAGGGCACGGGCCTGGGCAATCGCATGATCGCTATCAAGCCACGCCCATGCCTGAACCTGGGGCTCGATCTCGGCAATACGCGCCAGGCAGGCTTCGACATATTCAACCGCGCGCACCGCCCCGCTGGCAAGGCGGTCGCGCAGCTCGACAACTTCAAGTGTCAGTAGCGGGTTGATATTGCTCATCTCATCCCTCCCTTAACGTGCGCCATAGAACAGATCGGGCAAATGGAACACGATTTGCGGGAAGGCGTACATCAGAACCATGCTGACGATCACCATGAACAGGAACGGCATGATCCCCTTGAAGATATCGGTCAACAATATCCCGCTGGGCGCCACCCCTTTTAGGTAATAGGCCGACATCGCCATCGGCGGGGTCAGGAACGAGGTCTGCAGGTTCAGCGCCACCAGAATACCAAAGAACAGCGGATCAATATCAAACAGCGGCAGAAGCGGCAGGAAGATCGGAACGAAGATGATGATGATCTCCGACCATTCCAGCGGCCAGCCCAGCAGGAAGATGATCAACTGTGCAAGCAACAGGAACTGAAGCGGTGTCAGGTCCAGACCACCGACAAACTCGGCAATCACATGTTCCCCACCAAGATAAGAGAACACCGAGGAGAACGTATAAGAACCAACAAACAGCCAGCACACCATCGCCGAGGTCCGCACCGTCAGATAAACCGATTCGCGCAGGCGATCAAAGGTCAGCGCCCGATAAGCCGCCGCCAGCAACATCCCGCCAAGCGCACCAATCGATGCCGCCTCGGTCGGGGTAGCCAGACCAAACAGGATCGATCCCAGAACCGCCAAAATCAGGAAGGCCAGCGGGAAGAACGAGGTCGCCAGCATCCAAAGGACTTTCGGCAACGGCACTTCCGGAATTTCCTCGGTAGTCGGACGGGGGGCTGCCTTTGGCTGCAACATTGCACGCCCCATGACGTACAAAAGATACAAACCAACAAGGGTCAGACCCGGCAACAGCGCACCGGCATAAAGCCGCACGATCGAAACACCCGACGCCGCGGCATAAACAATCAGCATGATCGACGGCGGGATCAGAATGCCCAGCGTCCCGCCAGCGCAAATGATGCCCGATGCAAAGCTTTTGTCATAGCGCGCCTTAAGCATCGCAGGCAGCGCCAGCATCCCCATGAGTGTCACCACCGCGCCGACAATCCCGGTTGCGGTTGCAAACAGCGCACAGGTAATCAGGGCCGCAACGCCAAGCGATCCGGGAATGTTACGCGCAGCAATGTTAAGGGTGGAGAACAACCGGTTCACGATATTGGCGCGTTCAACGATATAGCCCATGAACAGGAACAACGGCACGGCGGTCAGAACTTCGTTCGACATCACCGTGTATGTCTGGTTGATGAACAAATCGAATATTCGGTTGTTAAACGCCCCTTCGAACCACGTTATCACCGAGGTCAGGGTTTCGCTGTCCTCAGCCAGCCGGTTAAAGGCCCGCCACATGCGGCCTGCATCGAAATAAGCGTAATATCCAAACCCGATGCCAAGCGCCATCAGGGTAAAGGCAACCGGGAAACCGAGGAATACCAGTATAATAAAGATGCCCAGCATCATCAGGGCGACATGTGCGTCAATCACGTTGGCTGCTCCGTTCGGGGGCGTGTATCGCGTATGGTCCAGCGGTCTGGTTGATCTTGATCGTCATGGGATCAGTCTTCCTTGGCCACTTTTTGCTTCATCAGCAATTCTTCGGTTTCCTGAACATCATCGTCTGCATTGCGCCAGTATCCTTCACGGATACACAAAATGCAGCGCATCACCTGTGCGATGCCCTGGATGAACAGAAGAATGCCGGCTGCGACAATCACTGCCTTGAATTGAAAGATCGGAACACCCGCCGGGCTGTTCACGCTTACTTCCCCATAGCCCCACGAACGGGCGGCATATTTCCAGCCCGACAGGATCAGGGCGGTCACACCCGGGAAGAAGAAGAAGATATAAAGAACCAGATCAACCTTGGCCTGGGTTGTGGGTTTCCACAGACGATAAAGGAAATCGCCGCGGACATGCCCACCACGAGACAGGGTATAGGCCCCACCCATCATGAACAGTGTGCCATACATGATAAATGACACATCAAGCGACCATGTGGTTGGCGCATTAAATAGGTATCGCGATGCCACCTCATAGCTCATGCCAAGCGTCATGAGGATAATCAACCAGCCAAAGGCCTTGCCAAACCAGGCCGAAAGCTTGTCCGCGAATTCAATAAATCCAATCATGAAATCCTGTCCGTTCGCGTATTGACTGCTCCGCCAGCCAAAAGATCAGGCCAACGGAGCAGTCAGGATCATCAAAACACTGAAATCCTAAACAGGGATCAGAGTTTCAGTTTGCCCGGGAAGTAGTGTTCATAAGCGAGCTGATAATCAGGCGAGTTCATCAGTTCATAGAAGGTCACACGTTCGACCCAGGCACGCTGGCTGTCGAGAACCCGTTTCATGAACGGATCTTCTTCAAGTGTCGGGATCAGTTTGTCCCAGGCTTCAAGCTGTGCGGCCAGGATCTCTTTCGAGGTCCGGTGAACTTCTACGCCCTCATCCTGCAATTTCTGCAGATCCGAGGAATAGTTGTCCATCGCAAGCGCCGTGTTCGAAGTCGACGCCGCCTCGACAGAGTGACGCAGGATCGCCTGAAGATCCGGCTCAAGGTCTTCCATCAGGGATTTGTTAAACAGGAACTCGAAGCTTTCCGATGCCTGATGGTACGAAGACAGATAGTAGTTCTTCGCAACATCCTGTGCGCCAAAGCGCATGTCAGACGACGGGTTGTTGAATTCGAACGCGTCAATCACGCCACGTTCCATCGCCGGCACAATCTCGCCGCCCGGAAGCTGTGCGACCGACATGCCCATCGACTGCAGAAGGTCTGCTGCCAGACCCACCGTGCGGTATTTGAAGCCTTCGATATCAGCAACGGTGTTGACCTGCTCCTTGAACCAGCCGAACGGCTGCGCTGGCATCGGGAAGCCAAGAAGACCAACAACATCCAGACCCATCACATCCTGGGTCAGTTCGCGATAGAACTCTTCACCACCGCCAGCATAGAACCAGCTCAGCATGGTGGTTGCGGAACCACCAAACACCGGACCGGTACCAAACAGCGATGCCGCCTTGTTCTTGCCGTACCAGTAAACCGGCACGGAATGGGCGATATCAATCACGCCGTCATTGACGCCATCAAGAACCTGGAAGGCAGCAACAACAGCACCCGCCGGCAGAAGGTCGATTTTCAGACGACCACCCGACATGGCTTCAACGCGATCAACATACTGCTGGGCAAAGGTCATCCAGATGTCGGATGACGGCCAGGAAGTCTGCATCTTCAGAACCATCGGTGCCGGCTGCGCGTGGACAGCAGGTGCCGCAAACATCCCGGTTGCCGCAGCACCACCCGCCACAACCCCGGTCGCCCCTTTGGTCAGGAACGAACGACGGGATACTTCCTTGGACTTCACGTCTTCAGATTTGGTTTTCATTTCCATTTTTCCTCCCAGATATACCGTTGTTTGCCGTCCACCATTGGCGGGAAACAATCGGTAACTGTCAGCCTTCAAAAGCCCCTGATCTTGATATCCAAGACCATTTTTGATGCGCTTGGTCCGTTCCGGGACCGCAAAAACGGCGCGCATTTTGTTATTGTTAAAGACTTCAACAAACTGGACGCAGACGGTCTTCCCGCCTTCTACGCCACCCGGTCGCCGGGTTCTTTCCCCTGAAAATAGGCATCAAGGTTATCAAGTGCGCGAAACCCCATGGCATCACGCGTTTCTTCTGTAGCAGACCCTATATGTGGTAACAGAAAGACGTTATTCAACGCGCTAATCCGTTGATTTCCACCGGGTTCGTTGCAAAACACATCAAGGCCCGCTGCAAACAGCTTTCCGCTCTCAAGGGCGGCCACAAGCGCATCCTCGTCCACCAGGTTGCCACGCGCTGTATTCACAAGGATCGCGCGGTCAGGCAGCATCGCAATTGTCTTGCTGTTGATGATGCCTTTTGTTTCTGGCGTTGACGGGCAATGCAGTGACAACACGTCGGAATGGGCAAACAGGTCTTCGACCGTCTCGTGGAAAATGGCGCCCTTGGCCATATGATCGGGCAGTGGCTTGCGGTTGTGGTAATGCACTTCCATGCCAAATCCGCGCGCCCGTTCGGCCGCGACCTGACCAACCCGGCCCATGCCCAGAACACCAAACCGCTTGCCGGTGACCTGACGCCCGACCATAAAGGCCGGCGACCAGAAATCCCACTTACCGGCCCGCACCATCGCATCGCCTTCGGCCCCGCGACGCGCCGCACCCAGCATGCACAGCATGGCAATCTCGGCGGTGGCATCGGACAGCACATCGGGCGTGTTGGTCACAACAATCCCGGCATCCTTGGCCGCAGCCAGATCAACGTGATCCACCCCGACCGAATGATTGGCAATGATCTTGAGGCTTTTGGGCAGTTCGGCAATGACATCAGCAGAAAAATGCTCGGAATGGCACGGCAGGACAGCATCGACCTGCTGGCACTTTTCAATGAGCTCCTCACGCGTGAACACGCGGTCTTCGGCATTGGTCAGAACCTGATAGTCCCGCGCGGCGCGTGCCTGAACGGCATCACGCAATCGTCGCGTTATCAGAAGCTTTGGCTTCTCGGGCATGCGGACGCTCCCGGTGATTTCCCTGAAAGTAGTCTTATTTTTTATGATCCTAGGAAACACCTTTACGGAAAATCCAGCAATAGGGGATCAACCAAGAGGCAAGTCTTTTTCACTTCGTGGAAAACCATGGGGCGCATTACGCCGCAATCACGCGCGTAAAAGGCTCAACAAGCTTCTGATTCTATTCATTAAAAATTGAATTTATGGCCTGGATTTTGCCCCGCACACCAGTCAGGCCTTTCATCACCCAAAAGTATACATTCGCGTTCCCTCTTACGCAGCGTTGCGCAAAAGCCGTTCTGAACGGTCAGTATTTGGCGATGAACTGCCTTTTTAAGGCGCAACCACAAGCCTGCACGCTGGCTAAATTCACTTTTCAGAATTTAAATTTTCTGCCCAAATACCCTGATCAGGGTCTGCATCAGGGGGCTTTAATGCAGGGTCAAACCAAACTCACAAAATCATCGTTTATCGCTGGAAGTCTGTTACTTGCCGCAAGCTTTTTGCTCGCAGGATGCCAGACAACTGATTTTGATCAATTAACCAGTAATATCATGAACGCGATAACGCCTTCGCAATCAGAAGGAACCGATACCGCCAGTCAACCTGAGACGACAACTGCAAAAACGACAGCAGCTGTATCAACAGCGACACCTTCAAACGCCCCTCCAAAGGGCATGAAGAAAAGTACGCTGAATTGGGGTCTGGTTCAGTTTGTCATCGGTGCAGGCGGCACCTATGACGATTACTGGAGCGCTTCTGTATTCCCGACCAGCAGTTCCGAGAACTTTATCGGTGCGCATGCAGATAAAATTGCCATGGGCCGGATCCACGCCGTCCAGCTGTGGCCCGGTGAGTATCGCGTGCGCCTGACGCACAATTCACAGATCAAGGCAGATAGCATCATCAAGGTCGAAGCCGGAAAACTTGTCCGGTTGACAGCAGAATATGGCGTATTTTCAAACAGCGTCAGCACCACAACTGAGCCTGTCTATAATGACTTCGCACTTATGGCGGCAAGCACGGCGTCTTATGCCAAAGATACCTATCTTCCCGTCATCGTAGAACATCAGGGACAATGGCTTTTCGAATTCCGGGGACCACAGGTCAACGGACAGGTCGCAGGCAATGGCACGATCACGGTTCTTCGTGATGGCTCAGAAGTCGCTGTCATCAGCAACGCCAATATCACCCCGGATGAAATTACCGGCAAGGTAACACTGACGGGGGAAGGCGTTTACCAGGGACGCTTTAACCGCAAGAAGTTCGAACAGATTGCCGGCACCAAAATTAAATGGAAGAACGGTAAAACCTTTGAAGGCACATTCGAGGCCGTCGTCCCCAAAGAAGGTAAACTGACACAACTCAGCGGGTCGGTCTGGGAAGGAGAAGTCGATGGTGATAATCCCAGTGGCGAAGGCCGCTTCACCAATACCGATGGCAGTTGGGTGCAGTATTCTGACTATGCCGCGCGCGATAGCTATGTTGGCCTGCGTGACTGCGGCCCATCACCGGATGTGATATCCACTTGCGCATACTACAAGGGTGAGAAGCTGGCATCCGAAGCTGAATTGAATGCCAAGATCGCCGAAGACAAACACCTCGCCGAACTTGAACAACAACGACAGGCTGAACAACGCCGCATCGCGCAGATCGCAGCAGCCAAAGCAGTAGAGGAAGCCGCGAAAGAAGCGGAAGTACGCCGTATCGCCGCGGCGGAACAGGCCGCACGCGAAGCAGCGCCCCCCAGGAAACCTGATGATTGCACCACGGCGACCGGCACCTTTTCTGCGGATGGCAACCTGACCCAATACACGATGAACGGATCAGGCAGCGGCAGCGGACATTTCCGCCAGCGTACGTATGGCAGCGAGTATCAATTCGACATCGACTTCTATTTCAACACCTCTGCCAACAGCATCAGCTTTGATTACGGCGAAGGTATCTATTCCGACGCTGCATCAGGGGCTATTCTTCAACGCACATCCATCCCAAATGGCAGTGCAAATTGCACCTTCAATGGTCGCGTTCTGACCATTGACGGCAAGGAATTCGTCAAGCGCTGAAAAAAAGAGCCGCAACCAATAAGGCTGCGGCTCAATGCCGACAGAGCGCCGGACGGGAAGAACACGTTTCAATGGTGAATTCGCGCACACGGAAATCCCCAGATTTCCCGATTGCGCGAAATGATCACATTTTGACCCAAACGGCCCCGTCCCGACCGGAACGCACGACGGCTTCGACAAATTTCATGCCCTCAAGGCCTTCCTTGACGCCGGGCACCAACATTGCGGCGGCATCGGCCTTGCCATTGGTCAGATGCGCAACCAACTGATCGGCGAAATCGGTATAAAGGTTTGCAAAGCCTTCAAGATACCCTTCCGGATGCCCGGGCGGCACGCGCACACCATGAAGACCTTCGGCCCCGATGCCAGCCCCACCGCGGGTCAGCAATTCCGGCCGTCCATCAAGCGGGCGGAAATGCATATGGTTTGGATGTTCCTGCGCCCATTCAAGGCCGCCCTTGTCACCATAGATCCGCAGACGAAGGCCGTTTTCATGGCCAATCGCCACCTGGCTTGCCCACAGCATGCCGCGCGCGCCATTTTCATAACGCATCAGGATCTGCACATTGTCATCAAGCTTGCGGCCCTCGACGATGGCATCGACATCGGCACAAAGTTCACTTGGCGTCATGCCAGAAACAAAGTTCGCAAGGTTGTGCGCATGGGTTCCGATATCGCCAAGTGCGCCGCCCATGCCGGCCTTGGCCGGATCAGCCCGCCAGTTGGCCTGCTTGTTATCGGTATCCTCGACCCTGGTTGCCATCCAGCCTTGCGGATATTCGACCTGCACCAGCCGGATATTGCCAAGCTTGCCATCCGCCACCATCTGGCGCGCCTCGCGCACCATCGGATAGGCGGTGTAGTTGTGCGTCAAGGCAAACAGAAGTCCGGTTTCCTTGACCTTGGCCGCGATCTTCTCGGCCTCATCGACGGTCATGCAAAGCGGCTTGTCACAAATCACATGAATACCGGCATCCAGCATCGCCATGGCGGCCGGGAAATGCAGGTGGTTGGGTGTGACAATCGCACAGACATCAATGCCGTCTTCACGCGCAGCTTCCTGTTTGGCCATGTCTTCAAAACTGGCATAGCTGCGATCACTATCGATAAACAGTTCTGCCGCCGAGGCCGCCGCGACATCGGGCTTGGATGAAAGCGCACCTGCCACCAGTTCATAGCGATCATCCAGTCGTGCCGCGATGCGATGAACGGCCCCGATGAAGGCCCCCTGCCCGCCGCCAACCATGCCCAGGCGCAACCGACGGCCAAGCGATGTTTGTTTGCTCATATCTGCCTCCAAAGTCGAATTGGACGAGTATTACCCGTGATGCTGCTAGTCGATGCCAAGGATGCGGCGATTGGCCGCCTCGTCCGTGCCACCGTCGGCAAAGTCATCAAAGGCTTTCTCTGTCACACGAATGATGTGGTTTTTAATGAATTCGGCCCCTTCGCGGGCACCGTCTTCGGGATGTTTGAGCGCGCATTCCCATTCGAGCACAGCCCAGCCATCAAAATCAATCGCCGCAAGTTTCGAGAAGATGGCGCCAAAATCAACCTGCCCGTCGCCAAGCGACCTGAACCGGCCCGCCCGATCGACCCAGCCCTGATACCCGGAATAGACACCCTGTCGGCCGGTTGGATTGAACTCGGCATCCTTGACATGGAACATCCGGATGCGATCAGCATAAATATCGATGAAATCAAGGTAATCAAGCTGCTGAAGCACGAAGTGGCTCGGATCATACAGGATGTTGGCGCGCGGATGATTTTTCACCCGTTCCAAAAACATCTCGAACGTCGCCCCGTCAAACAGGTCCTCGCCCGGATGGATTTCATAGCAAAGATCAACACCCGCCTCGTCAGCGGCATTGAGGATCGGTGTCCAGCGCCTGGCAAGTTCGTCAAACGCGGTTTCGATCAATCCGGCCGGGCGTTGCGGCCAGGGATAAACAAACGGCCAGGCCAGTGCGCCGGAAAATGTCGCATGGGCGTTGATTCCCATATGTTGCGAAGCCTTGATCGCGGCCTTGACCTGTTTGACCGCCCATTCCTGACGCGCCTTTGGATTGCCGCGCACTTCGGGCACGGCAAAACCGTCAAACATCTCGTCATAGGCGGGATGGACCGCCACAAGCTGGCCCTGAAGATGGGTTGAAAGTTCGGTCACCTGCACGCCGTGCCCGGCCAGTTTACCGATCACTTCGTCGCAATAATCCTTGCTTTCGGCGGCCTTTTCGACATCAAACAGGCGCTTGTCCCAGCTTGGAATCTGAACACCTTTATAGCCGAGTGACGCCGCCCAGCGACCAATCGCGTCAAGACTGTCGAACGGGGCTTCGTCACCGGCAAATTGCGCCAGAAAGATCGCCGGTCCCTTAAGCGTTTTCATCTCAGACCTCTTTAACTGCGTTCTGGTGGAAATCAGTGGAAATCGGGCTGCGTCGGG
>NZ_JPVZ01000015.1 GCF_001662875.1 Thalassospira tepidiphila MCCC 1A03514
CCGTTTTGCAATTGCGTGTTGTAAACAGCACTTTACGACGGGCTGAACAATTTCAGCATCACGATCCCCGAAAGGATCAGCGCAATCGCGACCAACCGTCCGGGATTGGCCGGTTCGCCGACCATGATGATGCCAAAGATCACCGCACCCGCCGCCCCGATGCCGGTCCAGATGGCGTAGGCGGTGCCAATCGGGATGGTGCGCATGGCGATTGAAAGCAGCCAGAAACTGGCGGCGATCGCGGCAATGGTCAGGGCACTTGGGATGGGCTTGGTGAAGCCTTCGGTGTATTTCAGGCCAATCGCCCAGCAAATTTCGAGAAATCCGGCAATAACCAACGCTGTCCAGGCCATGGGGGCCTCCTGTCTTGCGGGGCCGTCCCCATTGATCGGATCAGGAATACCGGTCGTCCGGTATCAAGGTGGAAGTCGCAAAGTCTTTAATCACTCTAAATCAATGCCCTTAGGGCGACAATGTAAAAATGACGCAGTGCAACATCAGAACGCGGCCTTAGAAAATGCCTCGGAGCCAAGACGACAGATGCATGGATGGGCGCACTGGATTATGATGAGGGCGTCTGATTATTCGCCCCCTTCAAAGGTTTGGTCTTATCTTGAACACGCGTCAGTTCCGACATGTCCCAACCCTTGGCCTTGTTCTGGCCGGAGGCGAAGCGCGACGTATGGGCGGGAACAAGGCGTTTCGCGAGGTTGGGGGCAAAAGCCTGATCGGGCGGGTGATTGATGTTGCCCAAGCCCAATGCGATCAGGTGATGATTTCATCCAATGCCGGGGCTGAGGCGTTTATGGATTACGGCCTGCCGGTGGTTGGTGATGCGTCCAAACCGGGGCAGGGGCCACTGGGCGGTATTCTGGGTGGTCTGTTAGCCTTGCCGGACGGTATCGATTGGCTGGTGACGTTTCCCGTCGATTGCCCGATTGTGCCGCTTGATATGGTGGGGCGATTGCTTGCCGCGGCCCAAGCCGGAAAAGCCAAAGCCGCCTTTGCCAGCCACGCAGACCGCGACCATTATCTTTCTAGCATCTGGCACCGCGATGCCGCCCCGGTGATTGCCGATCTGCTGGCGTTCGATGATCGACGGGTGCGCGGGCCATTGCAGGCATTGGATGCACCGCGGGTGGTGTTTGAAAATCAGGTTTCGGGGTTGGAGCCGTTTACCAACGTTAATACGCCAGATGACCTGAAGCTGATCAACAGTGCCCTTGCCAGCGCTGTATCTACGCAGGATTAGTCAACCGCGCAGGCCCGCCACGGCTGCCACGGTTCGTAATTCTGGAAGAACTCGGACAGGAAATGATCGACGCGTTCGCGGTTAATCGCGCGGTCTTTGGGCGACAGGTCCTTGTCGAACTGGCCGCAGTTCTTTTCGACCGCATCACCAATGGTTTTCCAGTCGACATCTTCGTTATGGCCGGGCATGCCGGTCGCAATCGCGCACCAGCCAACGGCTTCGGCCTTGTCATCAACCGTGCGGGCTTCTTCGGCAAGGTAGGCAGCCGCGCGCATTTCGCCGTGTTGGGCAGCACGGCGCAAATATGTCAGGCGATCGACATCGCTTTTGGCAAAGCGGTTGGCAAGAAGCGTTGCCGCACGTGGATCACCAAGTTCCCACGCCTGTTTCAGATGGGCTTCGGCCTGTGCCGCATCGCCGCGATCAAGCGCATCAAGGGCGAGCCACAGCATTGCCTGGGTGTTGTTCTTTTGGGCGGCGGCAATATAAAGGCCGCGGATTTTGTCTTTGTCGCCGCCCATCGCTTCAAGACGCCTAGCCATGACAACACTGGCATTCGGATTGTTGTTCTCGGACGCCTGTTCCATCAGCGTCCAGCCGGCATTTTCGTTGGCAGTAGCACCAACGCCATTGATGGTCTGGCAGGACAGAAGATATTGCGCGGTGGCATCGCCGTTGTCTGCCAGCGATGAAAAAATGCCGGCCGACTTTTCAAATTCCCCGTGTCGATAGGCCTTGATGCCGTCATCAAGTGCCGACGATGCCAACGCCGGGGCTGCACCCAGAGCAATCATCGAGGCAATCATCGTGGCAAGTGCCAAAGCACCAACGCGTGTGGCTTTCAAACAGGATGGTTTTGCTGAACGGGCGATGATGTTTTTCATGGTGTCTTGTCTAACATTTCTGTGCCAGGTGGGCGAAAAAAAATGTGCCAGAACAGACCTGATGGCCTGTCCTGGCAGTTTGCTTTCATCGCAGGGAGGCAACTTCTTCTGGTTGATTGCGGGATGTCGTTTGGGGCTGTTCCGAACGGATGGTGCGCAGGAAGTCACGAACCCGATTGCCCAGATCATCGGACTGGTTGCGAAGGCGACCTGTCGCATCAAGCAGGCCGTCAACCGCGGCAAGGTTGTCATCTGCTGCGGCGCTGACCTGCGTAATCGTGCCATTCATCTCGCTGGCAGCTGTTGCGGATTGTTCGACGTTGCTGGCGATTTCAGCCACGAATTCCTGCTGCTCGGATACAGCGTCCGACATTTCACCGACGGTTTCGTGAATGCCAGTGATGCTGTCTCGAATTTCGGCGATGGCCTTGACGGCAACCCCGGTGGTCGACTGGATTTCGTTGATGCGCTGGGCAATGCGGTCGGTTGCCGTTCCGGTCTGGTTGGCAAGGTTTTTGACTTCCTGTGCGACAACCGCAAACCCTTTGCCAGCTTCACCGGCGCGGGCGGCCTCAATCGTTGCATTCAGGGCCAACAGATTGGTCTGGGCTGCAATGTCCTGAATAAGGTTCAGGATCTCGCCGATTTCCTGCGCACCGGTTTCAAGTTCATGCATGGTGGCATTTGTCCGTTGGGCAGCTTCAACCGCACTGGTTGCAGCACCAACCGACTTTTGCGCCCGGTGCCCGGTATCACGCACCCGATCCGAAAGCGACTGTGTGGCATCCGATACCGATGCCATATTGATCGATATTTCTTCGGACGCGCCAGCAACACCGGTGGCATTGGTCGAGGCCACCTGTGCGCGATCGCGGACCTGATCGGATGTGGTCTGGATGTTTTCTGCCTCGTGCGCGACGTCCTGGGCGACCTGCAAGATTGACGTTTCAAACGCATCAGCCAGATCAAGCATCGCGCGCCGCCGTTCGTGTTCAGCCTGTTCGCGTTCGCGGGCAACTTTTTCTTCGGCCTGTTGTGCGGCAAGGCTGGTTTCACGGAACTGTCCGAGGATTTCGGCCATTCGGCCAATTTCATCCCGCCCGGTATCCTTGACTTCGGTCGAAAGATCGCCGTTGGCAACCTTGCGCATCCCGTCAATCACGCGCAGAAGACGCTTGATCAGGTTGCCGCGCACATAAAACAGCATGATCAGAAGCGATATCAGCAGAACGGAAATTCCGATGATCGCAATGACCTGTTGATCCCATTCGACCTTTGAAAGGGCTTCGCTGGCGTTGGCGTCAACCTCGGTGCGCTTGGTGTCGACCATCAACGCGATGGCGTGTGACAGGGCCTCGGCAGTTGCCAGTGTGGCATCAAGGGTCTGTTCAGTTTCATACTGGTTGTCCCATTCTGCTTCGCGCAGATCAAAGACGCTGTTGCTGCCTTTGCCAAAGGCCAGAAGGGCATTGGCAAGTTCACGGATACGCTCTCCGTCATCATTGTCTGGCAGTTCTTCAAGCGCATCGGTAATGCGCAGCTCCGCCCAGCTCCATTGACTGCGAACCTCATCCATGGCCTCGCCCTCGGGCACGGCGATGGCGGCGGTCAGCATGCCAAAGGCAAGGTTCACATTGGCGCGGATTTCGGCAATCAGCTGTGAAAAGCCGATGGTTTCTCCAAGCTTTTCTGCTGCGTCGGTATTGCCATTGGCGACGCGCGATATACCGCGATCCACATCAATATCAACGACCTCGACCAACGGGCTCAGGAACTCTGACAGGTCGCTATAGGCAAAGACCATATCAAGGGTCAGATCACCGCGCAGCTTTTCAATCTCAAGGCGTCTGGTGGTCAGTTCATGAAGGTGTTTACGCCCGGTGACGATGTTATCAAGATGCTCTCTTAGAATAGAAATCGCATCGACAAGTTCCGGCTCTGGCGCAGTGGTTTGCGCATTAGCGCTTTGTGCTTCTGAGCCACCAGTGCTCTCCGTGCCATCGGCAACTGCGGGTGCGTTTGACCCTTCACCTTCACCTGCGCCGGCGTTCCGGGCGGCAAGGTCAATAATGATGGAATCCGGATTGGCTTCGGTGATTTCCTGAAGTCTGGCCCGCGCATTGGCAACAAGTTGATCAAGGCGGGCCTCGGTTGTTGCCAGTTCTTCGGCATCCCGTGACGCGGCAAGCACGGGGGCTTGTGCGGCAAGGCCAACACCGTTCGTCGCCAGTTCCATCTGACGGATGATCGAGGGCAGGCTGTTGGTCGTGATATCAGCGACAAGATCGCGATTGCTGCCAAAAGATACCCATGACACGGCCGATGAAATCCCGGCCAGAACCAGAATCAAGGCAAAAGAAGCCATAAGCCGACCTTGAATGCCAAGGCCCGCGCGACGTTTTTTGATGGCGGTATTCACTGTTTCCTCCCTGTCTGGCCCTTTGTTTTTTCTTTGGGCAGACAATTCCCTTTTTGGGAAATGTGCATCCTTTTTACGGACTTCTTGGGTTTTTATGACTTAACGGAATACGCGTCGGAAATATGAATTCTATTGGAAAATCGGGTGGGACGGTCGGGGGCGAAAAAATCACCCCCGACACCCCCAGTAGTGTAGCCCGAATTACTGGGCTGCACGCCATTCCGCGATCAGATCGTCATATTTGACGGTCTCACCCTGCGGTTTTTCGTTGGCAAGTTTCGGTTTCGGTGCGCCCGGCTGGTCGAACCAGTACTGGGCATCACGTTCTTCGTTCAGCTTCGGTGCGCATTCACCACCGATGCCAGCACGTTCCAGACGCTCCAGAACACGGTCCATGGAGGTCGCAAGGTTGTCCATGGCTTCCTGCGGGGTCCGTTCGCCGGTTACAGCTTCGGCAACGTTCTGCCACCAGAGCTGCGCCAGTTTCGGATAATCCGGAACGTTGGTACCGGTCGGCGACCACTGAACACGGGCCGGCGAACGATAGAACTCGACCAGACCACCCCAGTTCGGAGCGATATCGGTCATTTCCTGGGTATCCAGGTCAGACTGACGGATCGGTGTCAGACCGGTGAGGGTCTTTTTCAGCGATACGGTTTTCGAGGTGGTGAACTGTGCATAGAGCCATGCAGCTTTGCGGCGCTCAACCGGGGTGGACTTCATCAGAGTCCAGGAACCCACGTCCTGATAACCAAGCTTCATGCCTTCTTCCCAGTACGGGCCATGCGGCGACGGGGCCATACGCCATTTCGGCGTGCCGTCTTCGTTCACAACCGGAGTACCTTTTTTCGCCATGTCGGCGGTAAAGGCGGTGTACCAGAAGATCTGCTGTGCGATCTGGCCCTGTGCCGGAACAGGACCAGCTTCACCAAAGGTCATGCCGGCTGCTTCTGGCGGGGCATAAGCCTTGAGCCAGTCGATATATTTGGTCAGGGCATAAACCGCTGCCGGGCCGTTCGCGGCACCGCCACGGGTCACGCTTGAGCCAGCAGGGGAGCAACCTTCAACACGGATACCCCATTCGTCGACCGGAAGGCCGTTCGGGATGCCCTTGTCGCCAGCGCCAGCCATGGAAAGCCACGCATCGGTGAAGCGCCAACCCAGTGACGGGTCTTTTTTGCCGTAATCCATGTGGCCATAGACTTTCTGGCCATCGATTTCACCAACGTCATTGGTGAAGAATTCGGCGATGTCCTGATAAGCCGACCAGTTGACCGGAACGCCCAGGTCATAGCCGTACTTGTCCTTGAACTGCTTTTGCAGGTCTTCACGCTGGAACCAGTCATAACGGAACCAGTAAAGGTTCGCGAACTGCTGGTCAGGAAGCTGATAAAGCTTGCCATCCGGACCGGTGGTGAAGGACAGACCGATGAAGTCGTCCAGATCCAGGGTCGGAGAGGTAACGTCCGCACCTTCGCCCGCCATCCAGTCGGTCAGCGGCACAACCGCGTCATAACGCGCGTGGGTGCCGATCAGGTCCGAGTCATTGATGAAGGCGTCATAGATGTTGCGGTTCGACTGCATTTGGGTCTGCAGTTTTTCGATGACATCGCCTTCGCCGATCAGGTCGTGGGTCAGGTTGATCCCGGTGATTTCCGAGAAGGCCTTTGCCAGAACCTTGGACTCATATTCGTGCGTGGTGATGGTTTCAGACACCACGTTGATGTCCATGCCGCGGAACGGTTCAGCTGCTTTGATGAACCATTCCAGTTCGGCCATCTGGGCGTCTTTGCTCAGGCTCGACGGCTGGAACTCGCTGTCGATCCATTTTTTCGCCGCGTCGGTATATTGATCTGCCATGGCCGGGTTCGCCAGCACAGCAAGACCAAGGGCGACGGCAACGGCGCTGCCTTTAACAACGCTTTTGGCACCTTTGGCTTTAACGATCATGTCGTTTTCTCCCTGGTCGTCTTCCTTATTGCTCATCCGGTAAACCCGGTCATCGACGCTGGGGGAAGACGGACAGCCCACCGTGATGAATTCGATCGAAAACGGTACCGCTGCAGGACGCGGTACCGTTTTGGTTGTTAACCCCAGCGCATCACAATGACGAGCCAGACAAGTGCGATGATGGAACCAATCCAAAGGGCGGCATCGGTAAATGCCAGCCAGCCAAGATGGATATAGGCGGCTCCAAGCAAACTGATAAACAGGCGATCACCGCGTGTGGTGGTCAGTGGCAAAAAGCCACGCCGCGGTACGGTCGGTGAAACCGCCTGCCAAATTCCCATCCCGATCAGCATCAAAAAGATGCAGCCAAAGAACGCGGCGGTAATCGGGGTCCAGGCCATCCATGCCATTTTGATATTCCTCCTGTTTTCCGATTACACGCGACCCATCGCGAAACCTTTGGCGATGTAGTTGCGAACGAACCAGATCACCAAGGCGCCCGGGACGATGGTTAAAACACCCGCAGCCGCCAGAACACCCCAATCAAGGCCCGATGCCGAAACGGTACGGGTCATGGTGGCGGCGATCGGCTTGGCCTCGACCGAGGTCAGCGTGCGTGCGAGCAGCAGTTCAACCCAGCTAAACATAAAGCAGAAGAACGCGGTCACACCGATGCCGGACCGGATCAGCGGCAAGAAGATCGTGGCAAAGAACCGCGGGAACGAGTAACCGTCGATATAGGCGGTCTCATCGATTTCCTTTGGAATGCCCGACATAAACCCTTCAAGGATCCAGACAGCCAGCGGCACGTTAAACAGGCAGTGTGCGAGTGCCACAGCGATATGGGTGTCAAACAGGCCGACACTTGAATACAGCTGGAAGAACGGCAACAGGAACACGGCCGGCGGTGCCATACGGTTGGTCAGAAGCCAGAAGAACAGATGCTTGTCGCCGGTAAAGTTGAACCGCGAAAACGCATAAGCAGCCGGCAGGGCAACCACCAGTGAAATCACCACGTTGATGCCGACATAGATCATCGAGTTGATATAACCCGTGTACCAGGCCGGATCGGTCAGGATGGTTGCATAGTTGGCCAATGTCGGATTGTCCGGGAACAGGGTCATTGCGCCCAGGATTTCCGTATTGGTCTTGATTGACATGTTGAACAGCCAATAGATCGGAACCAACAGGAACAGGATATAAAGAAGAAGTCCGATATGTCGTTTCTGGAACTGCATTTTATTGTTCCCCCTGCTTTCCGGCGTTCATCACGACGGTATAGAAAACCCAGCAAACCAACAGAATGATCAGGAAGTAGACCAGCGAGAAGGCCGCAGCAGGACCAAGGTCAAACTGACCGACTGCCATCCGGGTCAGGAACTGGCTGAGGAAGGTGGTTGCGTTACCCGGACCGCCACCTGTGAGGACGAACGGTTCGGTATAGATCATGAAGCTGTCCATAAAGCGCAGCAGAACACCGATCACGAGAACCGACTGCATTTTCGGCAGCTGAATAAAGCGGAACACGGCCCAGCGCGATGCACCGTCAATCTTGGCCGCCTGATAATAGGCATCCGGGATTGAGCGCAAACCGGCATAGCACAGCAGCACAATCAGGCTGGTCCAGTGCCAGACATCCATGACAAGCACAGTCAGCCAGGCATCCATCGGGTTCTGGGCGTAGTTGTAGTCAATGCCCATCAGATTGATGACATAGCCACCCAGACCAATGTCCGCACGGCCAAAGATCTGCCAGATGGTGCCAACCACGTTCCATGGAATAAGCAGCGGCAAGGCCAGCAGAACCATCGATGCCGAAACACCCCAGCCCTTGCGCGGCAGCGTCAGTGCAACCGCGATGCCCAGCGGAATTTCGATGAACAGAACCGAAAGCGTATAGAAAATCTGACGCAGCAGCGCGTCATGAAGGCGGCTGTCGCCCAGAACCTGTTCAAACCATTCGGTGCCGACAAAGAAGCGCGTCTGCGGATCGAAAATGTCCTGAACCGAATAGTTCACAACCGTCATCAGCGGAATGATCGCACTGATGGCAACGATAAAGAACACTGGCAGGACGAGGAACCAGGCCTTGTTGTTGGTAATTTTGTTCATTTCCCCATCCCCCCTTACGCGACCAACTGACTGTCGGCGTAAAGCTTGGTCCATTCCGGCACAAAGCGCAGAATGCCGGACTGGCCGACAACCTGTTCGTCTTCGCCGAGCTTGACCTTGATTTCAGATGTGCCGAACCGGGTGGTCGCGATCTTGAACTGACCAAGGTCCTCGACCTTGGTGATGTTGACTTCGATCCCGTCTGATCCCTTGTCGGCGTTGCCGGTTTCAAGGGTCAGGAATTCGGGACGAATGCCGAGCTCAAGCTTGCCGGTTTGTTTGGAAACGGCTTCAAGGTGGCGGTTCGAAAGACCGATCCGCTGGCCATCAACCCAGGCCGCGCCATCATCAATCTTGCAATCCATGATGTTCATGCCGGGGCTTCCGATGAAGTAACCGACAAAGGTATGGGCCGGATTTTCAAACAGTTCCTGCGGGGTGCCCAGCTGCACGACCTTGCCGCCATACATGACAACAACCTTGTCAGCAAAAGTCAGGGCTTCGACCTGATCATGGGTGACATACACCATGGTCGGGCGCAGCTTGTTGTGAATTTCTTTAAGCTTGCGGCGCAGAACCCATTTCAGATGCGGGTCAATCACGGTCAGCGGTTCGTCAAACAGAATGGCCGAAACATCATCGCGCACCAGACCACGCCCCAGCGAGATCGTCTGTTTTTCATCCGCACCAAGGCCGCGTGCCTTTTGCTTAAGCTTGCCGTTCAGATCCAGCATGCCGGCAATTTCACGCACACGTGCATCAACGCGTTTTTCATCGATGCCGCGATTGCGCAGCGGGAAGGCCAGGTTGTCATAGACCGTCATGGTGTCATAGATCACCGGGAACTGGAAAACCTGTGCGATGTTACGTTCTTCCGGGGCAAGGCTTGTGACATCCTTGCCATCAAACAGGACCTGCCCGTGTGACGGGGTCAGAAGGCCTGAAATGATGTTCAGCAATGTCGTCTTGCCGCAACCCGACGGGCCCAACAGGGCATAAGCGCCGCCATCTTCCCAGACATGCTCCATACGACGCAGGGCATAATCCTCGTCCGTTTTCGGATCGGGGAAGTAGGAATGCGCAAGGCTTTTAAGATCAATACGTGCCATTTTCTTACTCTTCCCTCACGCCGCTTTGCCGTTTTTGATTTCGACCGGCGGGGCGGCCACGAGCGCGCCGTTCGCATCAAAGGCAAACAGGCGTGTCGGATCGACATAGAACTGGGTTGCTTCGCCAAGGCGCGGGTTGTGAACGCCTTCTTCCTGGATCACCCAGGACACGTCATTGAAATGGACGTGCACAAAGGTCTCCGAACCGGTGATTTCGGCCAGTTCGACCTGTCCCTGCATCGCGATCGTATCATCACCCGTCGGATCAACCGACAGGTGGTTGGCGCGAATGCCAAGGGTGTAATCGCCATTACCAAGATTTGCCAGATGACCTTTAAGCGGCACCTGATGGCCGCTTTTCATAAAGATCGCGCCATCGCGTACTTCGGCCTCAACCAGGTTGATCGGCGGATCGGAAAAGATCAGGCCGGTCTTGACCGTGGCCGGGTTGTGATAAACCTCTGTGGTCGGGCCAAACTGGGTCATTCGGCCTTCATGCATCACCGCGCATTTGCCACCCAGCAACAATGCTTCCATCGGCTCGGTCGTGGCATAGACAACAATGGTGTCACGCTCGGCCAATAGGTTGGGGATCTCTTCGCGGAGTTCTTCGCGCAGCTTGTAGTCCAGGTTGACCAGCGGTTCGTCAAGCAGCAGCAACTTGCAATCCTTGACCATGGCGCGCGCCATGGCGGTACGCTGCTGCTGGCCACCGGAAAGTTCCTGTGGCAGGCGATCAAGCAGATGTTCGATATGCATCAGTTCGGCTGTCGAACGCACACGCTTTTCGATCTCTGCCTTATCAACGCCCTGCAATTTCAGGGGGGATGCGATGTTGTCAAACACGTTCATCGATGGGTAGTTGATGAACTGCTGATAGACCATGGCGACGTTGCGTTTCTGCACCGCCATACCGGTCACATCGGCATTATCAACCAAAATGCGGCCCTTGGTCGGCGGCTCGAGGCCTGCCATAATCCGCATCAGGGTGGTCTTCCCGGCAAGTGTCCGCCCCAAAAGGACGTTGAACGATCCCGGTTCGAGCGTCATCGACACATCGTCGATATGGGTCTCCCCACCCACGGTCTTGGTTATGTTTTCAAGCGTAAGGGTCATTTTCCACTGTTTCCTTCGCCCGCTTTCACGGTGTTTTTTGATGTCGGTTCGGTTTTGAACCATTGGACAATGGCATTACGCGTCTCATCCGAAAGGTGCAGCCCCAGTTTGGAGCGGCGCCACAAAATATCATCGGCCGTTCTGGCCCATTCGTGATCCACCAGATAGCGCAATTCGCACTCGTATACGTCGTCACCGAAGTGCTTTCCAAGCCCTTTCAGATCGCTGGCATCGCCAATGATCATATTGGTGAGTGTGCCGTAGTTTTGCACGTAACGGTATAGCTGTGCTTGCGCAATCCAGGGAAACTTCTTGTGCATCGCAGTAAGATAGCGTTCAAAATCCGCATCGGGAATATCACCACCCGGAAGTGGTTTGTCCGCGGTCCATCTTGTGTCGTTGCTGCCAAGTAGCGGGCAAAGCTTGCTCATCGCGGATTCCGCAAGCTTGCGATAGGTGGTGATCTTGCCGCCATAGATGTTTAGAAGCGGCGCACCATTATCGGCATTTTCGCCCCGGTCGATTTCCAGAACATAATCACGGGTTACCTGGGATGCGTCTTCGCTGCCATCGCCATAAAGCGGGCGGACACCGGAATAGGCCCAGACAACATCATCGGTGGTGATTTTCTTTTCGAAATAGGTATTGGCAAGTTCGCAGAGATATTTGGTTTCATCTGCGCTGATCGCGACCTTGGCCGGATCGCCTTTGTAATCGCGATCCGTGGTGCCGATCAGGGTGAAGTCCTGCTCATAGGGGATGGCAAAAACAATCCGCCCGTCCGGGTTCTGGAAGATATAGCAATAGTCATGGTCAAACAGTTTTGGCACCACGATGTGGCTGCCCTGAACCATGCGAATGCCCTGTTTCTTCTTGGCCTCAACCCGCTTTTCAAGAAGTTCCGCACACCAGGGACCTGCGGCATTGACCAGCGATTTGGCCTGAATGGTTTTTTCCGAGCCGTCATCGATATTGCGCAGTGTCACGGTCCAAAGGCCATTTTCGCGTTTGGCCGATACACATTCGGTGCGGGTTTCGATGTCAGCGCCGCGATCACGGGCATCCATGGCATTCAATACCACAAGGCGCGCATCCTGAACCCAGCAATCGGAATAGACAAATGCCTTGTCCATGCCCTTGACCAGTGGCGCACCGGCCGGGTGGGTGGCAAGCTTGATGCCCTCGGATCCGGGAAGTTTTTCGCGACCGCCAAGATGGTCATACAAAAACAGGCCAAGCCGGATCATCCATGCCGGGCGCAGGCCCTTGACGTGGGGCAGGACAAATCGAAGCGGCCAGATGATGTGCGGGGCGGCACGCAAAAGAACTTCGCGTTCAATCAGCGCTTCACGCACAAGGCGGAATTCATAATGTTCAAGATACCGCAGGCCACCATGGATCAGCTTCGTGCTGGCCGACGAGGTCGCGCTGGCAAGGTCATCCTTTTCACACAGATAGACGCTTAGCCCACGACCCGACGCGTCACGCGCAATGCCTGTGCCATTGATCCCACCACCAATAATGGCGATGTCATATGTTTTTGGAGTGAGCAACCGATTCCTCCCCAATTGCTCTTATTTGTGACAGCTGTTCTCAACTGCCATTCTGTTCTTTCACAAACGTTACGAACGCCCCAAAATAATTGCAAGCGAAAATTATGGCTGTTTGGAATTTTCATTAACGAAACTGAATTTCTGAAATGTAACAGATTGTAATCATTGGAAGATTGAGCAATTCCCTTGTTGGACAGCAGGCAAATCTTTGTTTCTTTCGTTTGCAATCAGGGCAGAAAAACCCTTGGAATCGGTTGAAACTGAAAAATAAGTGATGAAAGCCGCCAAATATGCGGGTCTGAATATCAAAACTCTTTTGCGATTGAAAATGATTATCATTTTTGTTAGCTTGCGCTTCCGGGTTGCCGTGTGATCGGAAATCGCATTGTGGCCCGACGCGACAATTCGCGACAATTCGCGACAAAGCGTGACCAAGCGACAGCAGATGATCCAAATATGAAGCCCTGGCAGAACACGCTCTCAAAACTATTTGAGGACCACCGTCGGCAACTGGTCTCGATGGCCAATCGTCGTATCGGTGACCGTGAGACTGCGGATGAAATAGTTCAGGACGTCTATGCCAGACTGTTGCTTTCGGGGGATCACGGAACGGACGAAGTAAACGTCAAGGTTCTTTATGCGTCGGTGCGCAATGCGGTGATTGATTATCATCGAAGCACGGCGGGGCGCACGGGGCTCATGCGCCGGATCTTGCCCATCCAGTTATGGCAGAGAGAAACATCTTCCCCGCACGATCATGCCCAGTCGCGCCAAGCGCTTTCGGCACTTGATCGGGCTTTGCTGGAGCTTTCCCCCAAGGCGCGCGAGATGTTTGTTTTGCATCGAGTGGACGGGGTTTCAAACGCAAAACTGGCGCAGAAATACGGAATATCTGTCAGCGCAGTGGAAAAGCAACTTGCACGCACCATGCGCCATTGCCAGCAACGTCTGGAAGATTATCGGGATACAGATTGAAAAGTTTGAGCCAAACAGCATGAGGATATTTTGTTCTCAGCCGTTTATTCGTTATAGAAATCGCATAACAGCCAGTACCGTGTGGACCGATAACAGATCAATGCAAGGCGACGTTAAACTGACCGAGGCGCAAAAGGACGAAGCAGCCCTTTGGCACGTAAAGCGTGCAGGTGGTTCGCTGTCGGCCGCGCAGGAACAGGAATTTGACGCTTGGCTCAATGCCGACACAGGCAACCGCCTTGCCTATGATCAGATGCGCGTTCTTTGGGCACAGGTCGAAGAACCGGCCCGCCGCATTGCAGTCAGCGACGCCGGGCAGGTGCCAGTTTGGCAAAGGGTGCTTGACTGGTTCTCTCCGCTGCGGACTGTGACGTCATGTGCTGCGGTGGCGGCGGTATTGGCGATGGTTGCCTTTCTAAACCCCGACGCCCTGGACAATCTTCAGGCTGATATTGTTACCGATGCCGCGACGGTAACCGAGATGCGGTTGCCGGATGGATCCGCGGTTTTTCTTGCCGCCAACAGCGCGATTGCCACCGACTTTGAAGACGGGAAACGGGATGTCGAACTTTTGCGTGGTCAGGCATTTTTTGATGTCATGCATCGCGATGGCGACAGCTTCCGGGTTCGGGCCGGTATGGCAACAGTCGAAGTGGTTGGGACGCGCTTCAATGTTGATTACCTGACGCACGACACAACGGTCGGCGTCGAAGAGGGCGCTGTCCGGGTGTCGACCGGGGCCGATACAGGCAGCGTTATGCTTGGTCCGGGGGATGCGGTGGCCGTCGGGGCTGGCGGGGTGCAGGCCAAGGAAGTCGTCGATATTGCATCCGTACAAAGTTGGATGCATGGGCGTCTGAGTGTTCAGAACGTGCGTCTGGATGATCTGGTTGCGCGTCTTGATAACTTCGCACCGGGCCGTCTGATGGTTTTGGGAAATATTGGAAACAAAACCGTTTCGGGCAGTTTTCCGACCAATGATGTTGCCAGCTCCTTTGAAACGCTTGCCGTTGCGGTGGGTGGATCGGTGATCAAAACATCACCTTGGTTGACCATTATTTATTAAGATTGCGAAAAATTCGCAAAAAAGTGCTTCCTCATGTGAGGAGTTTATTTTCCCGCTCGTTTGTTTTTCTAGGTGCAGGGGGACCTGCCTGAAAAACCAATCTCAGAATGGAGCGGGAATTTGTATTCCAAGCAGGCAAAATCAAAAAAGAATATCCTGATCTCGGCATTGTTGATGACGTCCTCAATCGGTCTGCCGACCGCTTTGATGGCGGCTGAAACCAACACTCAAACCGTGCCGGGCAAACAGGTCGAAGTCGCGCAAGCACTTTACAGCTTTGATTTCAGCGTCATGTCAATCGCCGAGGGTATCAGCCAGATTGGCGATGTTTCCGGCTGGAGTATCGCCTATACCATCGATCTGCCGGAAATCACCGAACCGCGCGAAATTCGCGGCGAGTTTTCTGTCCCGGGCGCAATCGAAATGCTTATTCGAGGTACGAATTTATCCTATCGCGCAATCGGCAGCCGTTCACTGATCATTACCGACGCAAGCACGCAGAGTAATGTCAGCGACGAAATGGTTACCGATCCGGTGATTGTCGAGGCCAGAGATGCACAATCCGATCTTGCCCCGGCCTATGCTGGAGGGCAGGTGGCAACCGGCGGACGACTGGGCATGCTCGGCAATACCGACATCATGGATGCTCCGGTCAGTATTACGAGCTACACCAGCGAACATATCGCCGATCAGCAGGCTGAAACCATCGCTGACGTTCTGCAATATGATCCTTCGGTACGGGCTCCGAATGCCGAAACATCAAACTTGGATACCTATCAAATCCGAGGGTTTGGTGTGAACCTCGCTAATGCTGGTGAGGTCGGATTTAATGGGGCGTATGGGGTTGCTCCCACCTTCCGTGTTGATTCCGCTCTCGCAGAGCGTATTGAAGTCATCAAAGGCCCGAATGCATTGCTGAACGGGATGTCACCCACCGGCGCTGTCGGCGGGGCGATCAATATCGTGCCCAAACGCGCCGGCGATGAAGACCTTAATCGCGTTAGTCTTGACTATGGGCGTGGCGAACAAGCTGGTGGGAATATTGATTTCAGTCGTCGCTTTGGCGCGGATGATGAATTCGGCGTGCGATTCAATGGTGGATACCATGATGGTGACACCTTCCTTGATCATCAAACACGCGAAAGATCCGTGGCTGCTTTGGCCTTGGACTACAAAGGTGATAAATTCCGGGCTTCTGTCGATCTGATTGATCAGCGTGAAAATCTGGATGCTCCAGCACGAGAATTTTTCATAAATAGCACTGCGACTTTTGCCGTTCCAGATGCGCCTGACGGATCAACAAATCCGATCCAGGAATGGGAATGGTCCGATGCGGTTGATCGCTCCGGTATGGTCAAGGCGGAATATGATGCACTTGATCATTTGACTGTGTTTGGTTCCTTTGGTGGTGGACGTACAGAGCTTGATCGTGTGTTCGGGACGCCGATCCTCCAGAATTCGGCGGGCGACTATTCCGAAAGCGGTTTGACCTATCGACGATTTTTAACAGACCGTTGGTCGACCAGTGGTGGCGTTCGCGGAGAATTCGATACTCTTGATGTAACGCACAACGTCACCTTCGAAGCCTCCCATTATCAAGATTCTGTTAGTCGAGGAACCGGAAACCCTGTTACTGGTTCGACGTCGCCGAGTGGAAATATATACAACATAGAGTACGCAGCACCCGTCGCTTTCAATGACACAAATGGTCGTCCCAAACTCTCGGATACGAAACTCACTGGATATGCATTGGCCGACACAATGTCGTTCTGGGACGAGCAGGTTTTGTTCACGGTTGGGGCTCGTCATCAAACCATCGAGGTTGATAATTATAACACTGGCGTGCTCTCCACCAGCTATGAAGACAGTGTCATCACCCCGATGGCCGGGATTGTTGTCAAGCCGACTGAAACTGTTTCTGTTTATGCCAACTATATCGAGGGCTTAAACTCTGGGGGGACTGCACCATCCGGAACCGCCAATGAGGGTCAGGCGCTTGAGCCGTTTGTTGCCAAGCAAATTGAAACTGGCATTAAACTTGATTTCGGAACGATCGGTGGGTCCGTTTCGGCCTTCCAGATTACGAAGCCCTCTTCTGACACTGATCCTGACACCAACGTGCGTCGCGCAGATAATGAACAACGGAACCGCGGGATTGAGTTCAATGTGTTTGGTGAGGTTACCAGCGATATCCGCCTGCTGGGTGGGGTGATGTTCCTTGATTCCGAGATCACCAAGGCCGTCATTCCGGCCAACAAGGGTAAACGCCCGGTCGGTACGCCGGAAATGCAGATCAATATTGGTGGTGAATGGGATACCCCATTTGTTGATGGTCTGACGCTGAGCAGTACGATTACTCATACTTCTGAGCAGTTCGTAGATACAAAAAATGCGCAGAGTATTCCTGATTGGACCACACTCGATCTCGGTGCACGTTATAAAACTGAATTGTATGGAACGCCTTTGACGGTGCGTGCAACGGTTCAGAACGTCACAAACGAAAAATACTGGTCGGGTGTAAATGACTACAGTCTGCTTTCACTCGGCGCACCGCGCACTGCATTCCTGTCGGTAACTGCGGACTTCTGATGTGACCGGCGACGTGATCAGGACAAACAGGAAAATCCATCTCCTGTTTGTCCTGCAACTGGTATCCATGGGCGCAATGGAAATGAGCGGGCCGTTCTGGCCCTTTCATCTGCGTTCGCTCACCAGTTCAGATGATCTGTTCACACTCGCCAGCATCGGTGTTTATGTCGGACCGATGCTGGGCATCATGTTGACCAGCACCTTTTGGGGACGGGTCGGGGATCGGTTCGGCCACAAGGCGATGATGATTAGGGCCCTTTTTGGCTTGGCCGCGACCCAGCTTGTATTGGCCTTTTCTGGTGACGTTTTTTCGATCCTGATCTTACGGTTTTTGCAAGGGGCCTGTGCCGGATATATCGCACCGGCCCAGGCGTACGGGGTCAGCATCGAAAGCCCGGCACGGCGGGCAAAGCTGTTTGCCTATTTGCAGGTGTCGACCAATCTCGGCTCGCTGTGCGGGGCGTTGCTTGGTGGTGTGATCCTTGATCTTGCCAGCTTCTTTTGGATCAACTTTTCGGCGGCCATCCTGTGTGCACTCAGCATGATTTCGGTTTGGGTGTTGCTTCCGACTGTCGCCGCTCCGGTGCGGCCTAAGACAAGTGACAGACCGGATACTAAGCCGAGCATTGTGCGATCGCCACAGGTCATTTCCTTGCTGACGATCATCGGCGTTCTGTTGCTTGGCCGAATGGTGACGCAATCGCCGTTTCCGATTTATGTCCTGCACACTTTTGATGTCGGCAACTGGGTTGTAGGGCTCTGTTACGGCCTTTTGGCGATGGGCTTTGTGACAACCGCGTCGCTTTGGGCGCGCTATTTCGAAGGACGTTCCGCGCAAAACGTTCTGGGGCGAATGTGTCTGGTCATTGCCGGATGCATTGTCGTGACCGTGACGGCAGGGCTGACCGGATCGGTCATTGTTTTTGCCGCGATGTATTTCCTGTGGGGGACGCTTTTGGGCGCAACCACGCCGGTTTTGACCGCGCTCGTGTCACGCAGTGCATCTGATCATCAGCAGGGATATTTACTTGGACTGGCGCAAAGCACAGCCCAGTTTTCATCGATGGCCGGGATCGCAATTGGCGGCTGGTTCGCGCAGGTTTCCGGGCTTTCAAACATCTATTTTCTCGTCGGTTTTGTCTATTTCGTCGGTTTGGTGCTGACCGCTGTGACGCGGGTAGGTGTCGGTCGTACGACAAACCCGACTGAGCTATCAGGGGAGTAAAACGAGGATGCGTAAACTTTCACAGATGCTTGTGTTTATGGTTTTGGTTCTGATTGGGCCGATGCCAGCACAGGCCGAAACCATCACGGTAACCGATATCGCCGGGCGCGAAGTTGCAGTCAATGTCCCGATAAAACGTGCCATCCTTGGCGAGGGTCGCCAGCTTTATATCATTGCCGCCCTTGATCGCGAAAATCCGGCGGCGCGCATTGTCGGTTGGCGCAAGGACCTGATCGAAGCCGATCCGGCAACCTATCAGGCCTATCTTGCGAAGTTCCCGGAATTTGCCGATATCCCGGCCTTTGAGGGGCTGGAGCAAAGCCTGATTGATATCGAAACCACGATTGCGCAAAAGCCCGATATCGTTTTCCTCAATCTTGAAACCAAGCGCGCGGTGGAAGAAGCCGCCTATATCGAAAAGCTTGGAGCCCTTGATATCCCCGTGGTCTATGTCGATTTTCGCAATAGCCCGGAAGTGAATACCGAACCCTCCATTCGTTTGTTCGGAAAGCTGTTTGGCAAGCAAGATCGTGCTGAGGAATTTATCGCGTTCCGTGCTGAGGAAATCGCAAAAATCACTAATCGCCTGGCCAGTGTGAAACCGGATCGCCCAAAGGTATTCATCGACCGTGCCGCCGGGTTTTACGAGGATTGTTGCCATTCATTTGGCGATGGCAATTTTGGTGCGATGGTTGAAATGGCCGGTGGCGACAATATTGCCAAGGACCTGATCCCTGGCACCTTCGGGCAGATCAATGCCGAACAGGTCATTGTTTCTGATCCGGACCACATCATCATCACCAGCGCGATGTGGGATGTCTATGTGCCGGGGGGCAAATGGGTTCCGGTCGGTCCCGGTGCCGACCCGGACGAAATTGTTGAAAAACTGAAATTCTATCCGACCCGCCCGGCTTATCTCGGGATCAAGGCGCAAAAGACCAAAGCATTCCATGCGGTCTGGCATCAGTTTTACAACAGCCCCTATCAGTTCGTCGCCATTCAGCAGATGGCCAAATGGTTCCACTCCGAACTGTTCGCAGATATCGATCCCGATAAAACCTTCAAACAGCTTCATGACCGGTTTCTGCCGATTGATTATCAGCCGGGTTATTTCGGGACGCTGTCGAACTAGGATGTTTTTGCGCATATCACCATTCCGCGACGATTGATCATGGCGGGAGCAACACTGTTGTTCCCGCTTTTCTGTGCAAATATCGCAGGTTCTGCTAATCGGCTCTGATTGGTTGTCCTTTGGTGAAATCTTCTAGCAAAGCAGGCCTCGGCCCCGGTTTGCGATTGCTATTGGGTAAATATCTCGCAAAAATGTGGCATCCACCACGGAGCAGACTAGATAAAGATCAGAATGCGATCATGTCGCTCCCAATAATGCTTTCCGGAGGCACTCAAATGATTTCGCTTAAAGACCCCAGTCTTTTCACCCAGCAGGCCTATGTCGGCGGGGAATGGATCGATGCCCCAGACGGGAAAACAGCCGAGGTAACCAACCCCGCAACCGGTGAAGTGCTTGGCACGGTTCCGCTTCTTGGCCGCGATGAAGTTGCGCATGCCATTGATGTCGCCGAAAAGGCGCAGAAGCTTTGGAAAAAGCGCACCGCCAAGGAGCGCGCGGGCATCCTGATGAAATGGTACGACCTGATGATGGAAAATCAGGACGACCTGGCCGCCCTGATGACGGCAGAGCAGGGCAAGCCATTGACCGAAGCCAAGGGCGAGATCGCCTATGGCTCATCCTTCCTGCAGTGGTTTGCCGAAGAAGCCAAACGCGTCTATGGCGATGTGATCCCGACCTTTGCCGAAGGCCGCCGTGTGATGGTTCTCAAAGAACCGATTGGTGTTTGTGCCGCCATCACGCCGTGGAACTTCCCGACCGCGATGATCACCCGCAAAGCCGCCCCGGCATTGGCCGTCGGCTGTGCGATGGTGGTCAAACCGGCGATGGAAACACCGTATTCCGCCCTTGCCATGGCAATTCTGGCCGAACGTGCTGGTCTGCCCAAGGGGCTGTTGTCCATCGTGACCGGTGATGCACCGGTGATCGGTGCGGAAATGACCGAAAATGCCAAGGTCCGCAAACTGACCTTTACCGGTTCGACCGCGATTGGGCGTCTCCTGATGCGCCAGTGTTCCGATACCGTCAAAAAGGTCAGCCTGGAGCTTGGCGGCAATGCGCCGTTTATCGTCTGTGAAGATGCCGATATCGATGCGGCGGTCGAAGGCGCGATTGCGTCGAAATACCGTAATGCCGGTCAGACCTGTGTCTGTGCCAACCGTCTGTTCGTTCATGATGCAATCTATGACGAATTCGCAGAGAAATACGCAGCCAAGGTCTCCAGAATGACCGTCGGCAACGGTGCGGACGAAGGCGTTGTGATCGGCCCGCTGATCACCGAAAAGGCTGTCGAAAAGGTCGAAAGCCAGATTGCCGATGCGGTTGCCAAGGGTGGCCGTATCCTGACGGGCGGTAAGCGTCACGAAAAGGGCGGCTCGTTCTTCCAGCCGACCGTGATTGCCGATGCCACCCGCGAAATGACCGTCTTCCGCGAGGAAACCTTTGGCCCGATGGCACCGCTGATCCGGTTCAAAACCGATGATGAAGTGCTTGAGATGGCCAATGATTCCGAGTTCGGTCTGGCATCCTACTTCTATTCGCGTGACATCAACCGGATCTGGAAACTGGCCGAGGGTCTTGAAAGCGGGATTGTCGGGGTTAATACCGGCATCATCTCGACCGAGGTGGCACCGTTTGGCGGCGTCAAACAATCCGGTGTCGGTCGTGAAGGATCGAAATACGGTGTCGAGGACTACCTCGAAGTCAAATATGTCTGCATGGGCGGCGTTGACGAATAACGCTTATCCCCCAGAAGGCATACCAGAAGTCAGAAAAGAAAAGGGCGCTGCAATTCGCAGCGCCCTTTTGTATTGAAGGCCATAAGGCCCGCACCCATAAGGCCTGCACTCAGACATCAAAGATGTTTTTCTTGCGCGCGCCAGAGGCTTCATCCTGTTCGTCCTGCTTGCCGGTAATCGACTGCGACGAGCCGCTTGGCAGTTCGGACTGCAATTCGGTAAACACATCAAACATGTTCGGGTTAAAGGCGATCCGCGCCTGCAGACGGTCGCGGCGCTCATCGGCGGTTTCATCCCCGTCGGCTGATTTGCCAAGTTCGGCCTCGGCCATACTGTTGCCGTTCAGGCGCTGCTCGATGGCATCGGCAATGACCTTTTCGATGGCCTGGCGATCATCGGCATCCATTTCGGCCAGTTTCTCTTCATCAAGGCCCATACTTTGCAGGATCTTGGCACGCAATTCTTCGATCTTGCGTTCCTCGATTTCCTTCACATAGGTCGTGAAACCATGTTCGCGGATATAGGCCAGCTCGGCATTTTCTTCCTTCTTCTTTTCGGGAAGCGGGACGGTGTTCGATGAAATGGTTTGGCGGAAACTGGCCGCACTTTTGGCGCTTTGTGCGGTGTTGGTGACAGCAGCCAACGTTTCATACAATCCCATCAGAAACCTCCATGGGGAAAAAGATGCCGGTTGAAATTCATTCTTCTGTTTTCGTTGCAAACCCTGTGCCGTGCTGGGCGGGCACGTTTTTCCCGCCTGTTTGGTCAGCAAGACCGGTTTGAAAATTCCCTTGTAAATCAGGGGTATGAACGCATTGCGCAGAAAAATTTTCGAAAACGAATTGTTTTTTGCCGCGATTTTTTTCTAAATAGAGCGATAAAACCAATGGCACCGTCATGTGGATGGGCCGCAACGCATCAATGTATGCAGGGTCGGATGGCAGGAAACCTGCCGGCTCGGGAGGAAAACAAACATGTCAGAAACGCGCTATATCCTTGCCATTGATCAGGGAACGACAAGCTCACGGGCCATTGTATTTGATGAAAACGGCCGCTCCGTTTCCGTCGCCCAGCAGGAATTCCCGCAACATTTCCCCAATAGTGGCTGGGTCGAACATGACCCGGAAGACCTGTGGAGCACCGTGGTTGCCGTCTGCAAGGAGGCATTGGCACGGGTTGATATCGCCAAGGTCGCCGCAATCGGCATCACCAACCAGCGTGAAACCACCGTTGTCTGGGATCGCAAGACCGGCAAGGCGATCTATAACGCGATTGTCTGGCAGGATCGCCGGACAGCCGCACTGTGTCATGAGCTTAAAAAGCGTGATCCCAAGCTTGAAGAGGCGGTCAACGCCAAGTCCGGCCTGTTGATAGATCCTTATTTCTCGGCCACCAAGGTTGCGTGGATCCTTGATCATGTTTCGGGCGCACGTGCGCGTGCCGATCAGGGCGATCTGGCGTTTGGGACGGTCGACAGTTTCCTGTTGTGGCGTCTGACCGGTGGCAAGTCGCATGCAACCGATGCGACCAATGCGGCGCGCACCAACCTGTTTAACATTCGCGAAAACGCCTGGGATGACGAGCTTTGCAAAATCTTCCGCGTTCCGCGCAACATGCTGCCCGACGTCAAGGACTGTGCCGCTGATTTCGGCGTGACCGATGCCGATCTGTTTGGCGCGGAAATCCCGGTGATGGGCATGGCGGGCGATCAGCAGGCGGCGGCATTCGGGCAGTGCTGCTTTGAGCCCGGCGATATCAAAAGCACCTATGGCACCGGCTGCTTTGTTATCCTCAATACCGGCGATGAGGCCGTGACCTCCCAACACCGGCTTCTGACCACGGTTGGCTATCGCATCAATGGCAAAACAAGCTACGCCATTGAAGGTGCGATCTTTGTTGCCGGGGCGGCGGTTCAATGGCTGCGCGACGGGCTCGGTATTATCAAGTCCGCCGCCGAAACCGAAGGATTAGCCAAATCCCTTGATGACAATCATGGTGTTTACCTTGTCCCGGCCTTTACCGGACTTGGCGCACCTTATTGGGACCCGGATGCCCGCGGGGCGATTTTCGGACTGACACGTGATACAGGCCCGCGCGAGTTCGTGCGTGCGGCACTTGAAAGCGTTTGCTACCAGACATTTGATCTGTTCGAAGCCATGGCAGCCGATGGCGTGTCGCCCAAGGCGGTTCGGGTTGATGGCGGCATGGTTGCCAATGACTGGATGTGTCAGATGCTTTCTGACGTGTTGGGCATTTCGGTCGAACGCCCCGAAGTCACCGAAACCACGGCACTGGGGGCAGCCTACCTTGCCGGGTTGCAGGCCGGTATTTACCGGGATCTCGATCATATTTCCGAGAAATGGCACCTCGATGCCAGCTTCGAGCCCGATATCGAGCCGGGCCGCCGTCAAGGATTGCTCAATGGCTGGAAAGATGCGGTCAAACGGGTGCAGACTTCCCCATCTGACTGACCCAAGTGACTGATACGCATGGCTGCCTTGCCAATGGAATTGCGGTGCGGGGCTGGTAAGTCCGCGAAATGATTTGTACTATCAAAGGACAGCGTCAATGATGCTGTCCTTTCTTTGTGCGTGATCGACGTGGGTTACCCGATCTGTTGCGCTGCTCTGGGCTTTGGTGCTTATTCTCGCCTTTGGGGGAAACATGCTTGATCTGATCGTCGGAAAAGTTGGACCGGTCTTTTTGACGATCCTGTGCGGTTTCCTTCTTACGCACATCAAGATCATAAAGCGTGAAGGCATCCCGTTTTTGGCCAAGCTTGCCATGAATGCCTTTATCCCGGCGATGCTGTTTCAGACCCTGTCGCAATCCGACATCAGCGCGCATTTCGACCTGCGGCTTTGGGGTAGTTATTATTCCGGCGTGCTGTTGAACTTCGCGTTGGTGTTTATAATCGCCAAACTTTGGCTGAGCGCCAAAACCGATGAAGCGGCCGTCACCGCGATGGGCGGCGTCTTTTCCAACATCGTTCTTCTCGGTATCCCGCTTGTACAGGCGGTTTACGGCGAAGAAGGTCTGGTGCCGCTTTTAATCGTGCTGTCGATCCATCCAGTCACCCTGATGGGGATGACAATTCTGATTGTTGAGGGCAGTCGCGGTGGCGATGGTCATTGGTTGTCCAATGTATTTCGCAGCATCGTGCGTGTGGCCAGAAACCCGATCATTGCGGCGATTGTGCTTGGCGTTCTGGCATCGCTGTTTGAAATCCGCATGCCCGAAATGGTCGATGGCACGCTGGAACGGTTCCGTACAGCCGGTCCGACCATCGCACTTTTGCTGGTCGGGGCTGGTCTTTACGGGCAGTCGGTGCGCGGGAACCTCAGTGCCAGCTTGCTCTGCACCACGGCCAAAATGTTTGTCCAGCCGCTTCTGGTGTTCTCGGTCGGGCATTTCATTTTCGATCTGCCGCCGCTTTGGCTGATGATCGTCACACTGGTGGCTGCACTGCCAAGCGGTGCCAATGTCGCGATTGTCGCGGGCAGCTATAATGTTTGTATCGACCGTTCATCCACGACGATCTTGCTGACCACCATCATCAGTATGCTGACTTTGCCGCTTCTGATCCTCTATGCCGGATTGCTCTAATTCGGCGGTTGGGCGGTGGTCGTGTTGGCGGCCGTCAGGATACGCGCCATCAGATCAATCTCGTGTTCAATGCTTGGCATCAGGGCAGGGTGCTTGCCACTTGTAACTGCACCCGCAAAGGCCTTAATCGCAGCCGCCTGACCCTTGTCCTGCCCGAACCAGTTGCGTGTTACGATCCGGCGATTAACCCGAAGTTTTTTCCAGTCAAACAGGCTGGCCGAGAAATTCGGCGCCGTCACCTCAAGCACTTCCTTGGGTTCGCCCCGACTGCCGTGCAGGTAACTGACCTCGCCCATCGATCCATCGGCAAAACGCAGCTGCCAGATGCTGTCACCCGCCCTGCGATCAATCCAGTGACAATTAAGCTCGACCAGTTCGCTATCGACCAGGCTCTTAATCAGATCAATAAAATGACTGATCTCTCCAATCGTGCGGCCACCTTGATCCGAATGGTGAAGCCAGTGATCGCCCGGAAGCGGCGTGATGCGAACCCGGTAGTGAAATTGTTTTACGTCAGTTGGCAACACTTCGCGCAGTTTCGCGGCCATCGGTGCATAACGCCGATTATGCCCAACCATGAAGATGTGTCGGGGCATGCGGTCAGCGACTTCTCGCAGCAAATCCAGACCCGCGCGATCAATCGCAATCGGCTTTTCCAGCCAGACATTTTTGCCAGCAAGAATGGACGCGGCGGCCAGTTCAGCATGACTGTCATGGCGCGTGGTGATGATAACGCTGTTGATACTTTGATCCTCAAGCAGCTCATCCGCCCCGCCTTTCATGCGAAGCCCGTCAATCTTCTTTGAGAGCGCAACCGCCGCCAACCCGCTTTGAGAGCAGCAGGCCGTGATTTTGATGTCTGGGTGCTTTTGCAACAGGGGCAACAAACCGCCGCCCAGATAGTTGCCCGCCCCGATCAGTCCGACCCGCAAACGGTCATGTGTCAGTACGGATGTCCGCACCGACGGAGCAAGGGGCTCGAATGGGGCGGTTTCTGCATTTCTATATCGCACCAGTGTCGCCAACTGTGCCGGGTCTGGCCCCTTGGCGAAGTGATCTGGGATGTCGGCAAAATCAATCTCGGACGTGATCAATGGTGTTGGATCAAGGCGCCCATCTGCCATCAAATCAAGGGCGGCCTGCATGTTGCGCTTGATGGTCCAGCGCACATGACCAAGCGGATAATCTTCGCCGCGCCCCTCATAATTTGGATCATAACGCCCCGGCCCATAGGACCGGACCTGCCGAATGGTGATTTCCTTTTCATACAGCGCCTTGCGCCGGCCATTCGGCGTCACATCGCCAACGCATATGATTGTCCCCCGGTCACGACAAAGGCGGGCTGCGTCGTCGATCAATCGATGATTACCCTTGCCCGGCGCACAGATAAAAACGCTGTCAAATCTGCTTTGTGGCGCATCGCTTGCCTTGGTGAAACCGGCTGCGCGGCTTTCGCCCGTTGCAATCTTGCGGCGCGCAAGGTCCGGCTCGATCACGGTCACCAACGCACCGGCAGCTCGTGCTGTCTCAGCAACGAGCTGCCCAATCAAACCCGCGCCGATAACGGCAATCTGATCACCAATCGATGTCTCTCCCTGCCGAAGCGCGTGCAAAGCCAAGGCATACAATGTTGCAAACACGGCCTTGCGGTCGGGCACCGCATCCGGAACCGGGCAGGCAAGGTTAACCGACACCTGATTCCACTCGGCATGATTGGCCTGCCCCATACCGGCAATCGCAACACGCTGACCGGCTCTGAGGTCCGTAACATTCTCGCCCGTGGCCTCAACCCGCCCGACAGCGCAATAACCCATCGGCATCGGGCGTCCCAGACGGTTTTCAACGCGCGCACGCGTTCTCCCCAAGCCTTCCGATTTCAGATGATTGACCGTCAGCACGACCAAATCCGGTCGCTGCCATGCCTTTTGCAACAAGGATGCGCGCGCCTGGTCGGCTTGGGTGAATTCCGTTCCGGGGCTGATGACAGAGTAGGCCGTTTTGACAAGGACAGCATTTTTGCCCGGTGCCGGGATGGGGCAATTGGCCAGCGCAAGTTTGCGTTCACCGGGAGAGCGCAACAAAGCCTTCATCTCCGTCATCATCGCCCTCAAGTTTAATTGGTTGAAAATTATGATGATGATTAAACCATATGTCGTGCCAACTGGTCGACGCGTTCTTGCAATGATGATTGACGCGAAAGCGCCGCGCGTTTAGCAAGGTGACAGACTTCAATTTGGAACCGCCCATCATGCAACAGACCGTCTCGACCCGGCATTGGCGCGATACAATGCTCGGCATCGCTGCCATTTTGTTTGGCATTTCGGCACCCTTGTTCTTTTTTGGTCGGGCGGCTCTCGGGATTGGTCTTGGACTGTCACTGATCTGTGCGGTTGTGTCTGCTGATCATGGTGAAGCATGGCGCAAAATGCGCCGTGATATCGCAACGCCAATTGGCGGGCTGGTTGTTGCCGCACTGATTGTGTTTCTGATTTCGGCAAGCTTTTCTGTCGTGCCAGAGAAGTCGCTGGGCACCTGGCTTGGACGTTTCGCGATGGTTGCGGGCATCTGGTACTTGATGCGTCTGATCGAGCCCAAAGCCAAACTGGCATGGGATGCTTGTATTTATGCCACCTGGATACTCGTTAGCTATTGCCTGCTTGCGATCTTGGTTCAACCAGAAGTCCTGTCGCTTAAAGCGCTACGAGAACCCGATTTCGATTTTGACATTACTCGGCGCTTGAAACCTGTGGGCAGTTTCCTGATCTTTGGTGCGATGATCTTGGTTTTCGATGCGGTTGATCGGAAGAATGCAAGCCGGTTTTTCTCGCTCGCAATTGCCGTCGCGATTGTGCCGATTCTCGAGGTTTCCCATGGCAGAGCAAACGTTGCCGCAATGCTGGCTGCGTGCGGCGCGATTGGTTTTTGTGCAGTATTTCTGATTCGTTCGCGTCTGGTGCAAGTGGCTATCGCCGCTGCAATTGGAATATTGGTCGTGATCGCGCTTTCCTGGCTCGGCGACGTGACAGGTAATATGTCCGACCTGCGTGGATTTGAGCCTTATCTGCCAATATGGCTTGTTGATGTACATCGACAAATGATCTGGCAGTTTACCTTTAGCCATGTCTTTGACCATCCGCTTATCGGCTATGGGATTAACGCGGCACCTTGGGTGCCGGGTGCGAATGAATTGGCGGGTAGCTCAACGCAATCTGTTTTGCCGGGGCATCCCCATAGCTGGTTTATGGAAATCTGGTTGGAAGCTGGCGCACTTGGATTGGCGGTGGTTGTCCCGCTCGTTTTAATGATCGGACTCACCGGTTTTAAGGATGTGCGCCACAACGGAATTGTCAAAGGTGGATTGACGTTGATGATGATGGCGTCCTACTGGTTTGCCGGGTTGTTCAATTACTCATTCTGGACCTCGTGGTGGTTTGGTGTGGTGATGCTGACATTTACGTTGGCCTTCCTAAGGCGTGAGCGACTTCTTGTTAAGGACGCCACCGTGAAGCGTCGTAAAACCCTGATCGTCTGTGCTGAAGACTGGTCCTTTGTTTCGCACAGGATCGTTTTGGGGCGTGCCGCATTGGTGCGTGGGGATGATGTTGTCGTTGCCTGCAACACGGCTGCTGCGACTGAGGGCTTACGCAAGGAAGGTTTTCGCCTGGTCCATGTGCCGATTGCGCGCGGTGGCCTAAGCCCGCTCAAATCCCTCAAAACCATTACAGCGCTGGCTTGTTTGATCCGGCGTGAAAATCCCGATGTTATCGTCAATGTGGCGATCCAGTGCGTGGTTCTATCTTCATTTGCGGGGATTCTGGTCGGTGCAAAGCGGTCGGTTAACATGGTTACAGGTCTTGGCTTCTTGTTTGTCTCAGATGGGGCAAAAACAAAGATCTTGCGTCAGATCGTTTCATTGTTGCTGCGCTTTTACGCGCTTTGCCCATCGATCCGGGTGATCGTGCAGAATGCGGATGACTATGCCTTGATGAAGAGGCTTGGCTATAAGGAAAGGTGTCTGGCACTGATCCGTGGATCCGGTGTTGATATCTCGGCCTTTAGCCCGGCAGGGGAGAAAACGTCCGAGCCCAAATCAGCGATTTTTGTCGCGCGCATGCTCTGGTCCAAGGGGCTTGGTGAACTGATTGAGGCTGCGCGCATTCTGAAATCGCGCAAACGCGATTACCGCCTTGTCTTGGTCGGTGACGTAGATCCGGCCAATCCCGATAGCGCCAGCAAGCAAGATTTGCAAAGCTGGCAGTCGGAAGGTCTGGTTGAATGGCTGGGCAAACGATCAGACATCGGCAAACTCCTGCGTGAGTCCGATCTTGCGGTATTGCCGTCCTGGCGCGAAGGCTTGCCTAAGTCCTTGCTTGAGGCGGCTGCAAGCGGACTTGCCATGGTGGCAACCGATGTGCCCGGTTGTCGAGAGATCGTGCGCCATGGCGAGAACGGAGTTCTTGTTCCTTTGCGTGACAGCACAGCACTCGCCGGTGCGATCGAAGAACTGATGGAAGACGACACTCGGCGGAAGGCGTATGGCAAGGCCGCCCGAGAGCTAGTAGAGCGCGACCTTTGCGATAGCGTCATCATTGCCCAGACCCTTGCCTTCGTGACAGGTGATGAGGCCACGGAGGCAAATCATTCAGCAAAGGCCACTGCGACAGCGTGAAGACGCTTGACTGTCCGTGTCAGATTTATCGCATCGAAAGGGTCCGTTTCCGGACCCTTTTTCTGTTCGAAAAAAATCCCGTTGCATCGTGATTTTTAGTTTTGTATACAATATACATGAATTGAATGCGGTCGCCGTTGATCGGGGCTGTGATGCTTAAAGGCGCCGGTATGTTGCCGTGCTGCCATATCAGGAGGTTTCTTTCCATGCAGGTAAACTGGACTGGCGTTTTCCCCGCCGTTGCCACCCAGATGAACGAAGACGGTTCGATCGATTTCGATATGACCGCCAAACAGATCGAAGACCTGATCACGGCCGGTGTTGATGGCCTCGTCATGCTGGGTTCGGTTGGTGAAAACACCGCCCTTGAGCCGGACGAAAAAATCGCCGTTCTGAAGCTCGCCGTCGAAGTCACCAAGGGCCGCGTTCCGGTCCTGTCGGGTGTGGCCGAAAATTCGACCCGTGCTGCCATCCGCTATGTGCAGGAATGCGAAAAGCTCGGTGCTGATGGCCTGATGCTTCTGCCGGGCATGGTCTATACCGCCGACCCGCGCGAGAATATCGAACATTTCCGCACGGTGGCCGGGGCGACCAAGCTGCCGATCATGATCTATAACAACCCGGGTGCCTATCGCATCGACATCAAGCCCGAAGAGTTCAACCAGCTTGCCGATGTCAAAAACCTTGTCGCGATCAAGGAAAGTTCGGGCGATCCGCGTCGTATTACCGACATCTATAATGCCTGTGGTGATCGTTTCGTTCTGTTCTGCGGCATGGATGACCTTGTCATGGAAACGCAGGTGCTGGGTGCTGTTGGCTGGATTTCCGGTTTCACCGATGCCTTCCCGAAGGAATCGGTTGCGCTCTGGAAGCTGCTGTCGGAAGGCAAATACACCGAAGCGCTTGAAATCTATCGCTGGTTCACCCCGGTTCTGCACATGGATGTCCATGCCAAGCTGGTTCAGTACATCAAGCTTGCCCAGGAAATGACCGGCGTTGGCAAACCGCACGTCCGTGCACCGCGTCTGCCGCTGGTTGGTGAAGAGCTTGAAACCATCAAGGCCACCATCCAGAAAGCCATCGATACCCGCCCGTCGCTTTGATCGGCAGTCCTTTGCAATCAGGATGCGTACCCGCAAAACCGTGATTGCATTGAGACGGTATTTGATGAAACAGTGAGCTCCTCCGCCTATCTCGCGGGGGAGCTTCCTGCTATCTGTTTGCTGTGCAGAAGCACCAAAATACGCATCGTCGAAATTCGAGAGGCCCCAAAATGACATCAGCCAAAACCGCCACGCCGTCCGATACCGCCGCCGGTCAAAAGGTCGTTGTGATTGGTGCGGGTATTGTCGGGGCCAATGTCGGCTTGGCGCTGCTCGATAAGGGCTATGACGTCACAATTCTTGATCGCGGCGAACCGGGCATGGGCGCATCCTTTGGCAATGCCGGCGGCATTGCGGTTTCTGAATGCGCGCCGGTAGCGATGCCGGGCGTGCTTAAAAACGTGCCCGGTTGGTTGATGGACCCGTTGGGCCCGCTTTCGGTGCGCTGGGGCTATTTGCCAAAAATGATGCCCTGGTTGTTGATGTTTCTGGCATCCAGCAAAAAGCAACGGGTCGAACAGATCGCAACCAACATGGCGACCTTGCTCAACCGCGCATGGGATGATTACGACCCGGTGCTTAAGGAAGCTGGCCTTACGGATGCGGTTTTCAAAAAACACGGTGCCATGGCGGTGTATCGCAGCAATGCATCCCGCCAGGCGGCCGAATATGCCATTGATCTGCGTCGGCGTAACGGTATCAAGCTGCGCGATCTGACCCGTGATGAAGTGCGCGATATCGAACCGGATCTGGCGCCGATCTTTGCCTGTGGCGTGATGGAAGAAGACTGGGGCCATGTCCTTGATCCGTTCAAAATCACCACCGGCATTTTCAAGCATTTCCTCGATCGTGGCGGCAAGTTCGAGACCGCCGATGTCACCAATTTTGTCTTCCGCGACGGCAAACCGCGTGCTGCCACCACCGATGCTGGCGACATGATCACGTTTGATCATGTGGTTGTCGCCTGCGGTGCCTGGTCAAAGACGCTGGCCAAGCGGTTGGGCTCGCCGGTGCCGCTTGATACCGAACGCGGCTATAACACCACCGTGCCCTATCACGATGCCAAACTGTCGCGCATGATTGTCTGTGCCGATGACAGCTTTGTTTTAAGCCCGCTTGAAATGGGCATTCGCGTCGGTGGGGCGGTGGAACTTGGGGGGCTTCTTGCCGCACCAAATTACGAACGTGCCAAGGCCCTGTTTGCCAAGGGCAAGGAAGTCTTGCCCAAACTCAATGCCGAGGGTGGCACCGAATGGATGGGCTTCCGTCCCTCCATGCCCGATTCAACCCCGGTCATTTCCAAGAGCCCGCATCATGCCAATGCCTATTTTGCCTTCGGGCATGGGCATCTTGGCTTAACACTTGGGGCCACGACCGGGCGTCTGGTTGCCGATCTGATGGCAACGGGCAAAACGCCGGTCGACATGACCCCATATCGCATTAATCGTTTCTCTCGTTTCTATAGCATCTAGGTCCCCATCCATGGCGAAAAGCAGTTTCTTTTGTGTCGACGGTCATACCTGTGGCAACCCTGTGCGTCTGGTTGCCGGCGGCGGGCCCAAGCTTGACGGTGCGACCATGCTTGAAAAGCGTGCGCATTTTCTTCGTGAGTATGACTGGATCCGAACCGGGCTGATGTTTGAACCGCGCGGTCATGATGTCATGTCGGGCTCGATCCTCTATGACCCGACCTCGGATGACTATGACGTCGCCGTGCTGTTTATCGAAACATCTGGCTGCCTGCCGATGTGTGGCCATGGCACGATTGGCACCGTGACGATGGCGATCGAGGAAGGCCTGGTCAAACCCAAAACCCCCGGTCGTCTGCGCCTTGAAACACCGGCGGGCCTCGTCATTGCCGAATATAATCAGGTTGGCGATTACGTTGAATCGGTCAAGCTCACCAACGTGCCGTCGTTTCTTTATAAAACCGATATCGAAGTCGATTGCCCCGATATTGGTCCGATCAAGGTCGATGTTGCCTATGGCGGCAATTTCTATGCGATTGTCGAGCCGCAGGAAAACTATCGCGACATGGCCGATTTTTCGGCCGGTGACCTGCAACGCATCAGCCCGGAACTCCGCCGTCGCCTGAACGAACAGAACGAATTCGTGCATCCGCTCTATCCCGACATCAAGGGCCTTTCGCACATCCAGTGGACCGGTAAGCCCACCCAACCCGACAGCACGCATCGCAATGCGGTGTTTTATGGTGACAAGGGTATTGATCGCTCGCCGTGCGGGACCGGCTCTTCGGCCCGTCTCGCCCAACTGGTTGCCAAGGGGCAGTGGGATCCCGAACATGAGTTGGTCCATGAAAGCATCATCGGATCACAGTTCCGGGTGTCGGTGGTCGAGAAAACCAGGGTCGGTGAATTTGATGCCGTCGTGCCGGGGATTGAAGGCTGGGCGCGCAAGCATGGCTACAACACCATCTTCATTGATGACCGCGATCCCTATGCCCATGGCTTCATTGTCAAATAGGCAAAGTGCTGTCGATCACACCAAGGGGGCTTCATGCCCCCTTTGTCGTATATCGGCGAAGTTTGGCTGCTAATACAGTAGGCAATTGTATTGCGACTTGTTTGACCCAACGCTATGAATAGCAAAACTGACAGATTCTGTCGGATGGAATTTTGCCCGATTGATCAGCATGCCATGTCGCGTCGGGGTAACACCATAAAAGAGCTGAAATGACCGCATCACCGCGATTTACCCGCCGTACCATCACCGATCAGGTGACCGAAGATCTTCGTGCACGTATTCTGACCGGCGATTTCCCTGCCGGCTATCAATTGCGACAGGATGCCATCGCGGGTGAATATAACGTCTCGCGCATTCCGGTCCGCGAAGCCCTGCAGCGCCTTGATGCCGAAGGCCTCGTCTCGTTCCAGCCGCACAAGGGCGCGATTGTCTCGCAGCTCTCGCTTGATGAGATCGAGGAACTGTTTGAAGTCCGCAAGTTGCTTGAATGTGATTTGTTGCGTCATGCCGTCCCGCGCCTGACCCCGGCCGACCTGAAATCGGTCGAAGATATCCTGATGGTCTATGACGAGGCGTTCCGATCCGGCGACGTTTCCAAGTGGGGGGAGCTTAACCGCGAATTCCACGACCGGCTTTATCGCGCATCCAACCGTCCCAAGACGCTCGAGATTGTCCGCATGATCGGCAACAACACCGTGCGCTTTACCCAGGCACAGCTGGCCCTTTCCGGCGCAACCGACCGGGCCGAGCGCGAACACCACCAGATATTTGACGCCTGCAAGGCCGGGAATGTCGAAGAGGCTGTCGAGCTTCTCGCCAACCACATCCAAAGTTCTGCCGACAGCCTGATGGACTGCCTGCGCAAGGCGCGTGAATAGGCGAACCAAGTCCGACCAAGTCCGAAACGTAAAAAGGGATGCTGATGGCATCCCTTTTCTGTTTCTGTCTTGTTGAACTCAGCCAACAATAAAACCCCGCCCGATCACATCATCTTCTTCAAGCCAGAAACTGGCCTTGCCACTGTAATGCGCCTTGCCTGAGACCGAGGCGATGATGGCCTGATGCGGGCCACAGCTGGTTGTTGCTTCAACCGATCCTTCAAAGCGCGATCCGATCACGCTTTCAAACAGGCGCACCTGTCCCGGTGCAATCAGTCCCTTGGCGTGTTGAATGGCAAGGCGGGCGCTGACACCTGATCCCGTCGGGCTGCGGTCGACCTGTTTCTTGGCAAACACACATATATTACGTGTCGCAGATGCCTCAAACGCATCGCGCCCGTCGGTCAGGATCGCCCCATATAAAAAGGCCAGATCATCATGATCGGGATGGGACAGCGTGACGCTGTCATTCACCGCTTGGCAAATCGCCTCTGCCAGACGCGTCAGTTGGCGGGCATTTTCCGGCGTGATGGCGATATCAAATTGCCCGGCATCCAGAATGGCATAAAACGCGCCGCCATATCCGACATCGGTTTTAAACGCTGTTCCGTCGGCAAGGCGTAAGGAAACATCAGTGGCAAACATGAAGGACGGCACCGATGAAAACCGCACCTTGCCGGTTTTGCCGTCATGCACCTCGACCTCGGCACGCACCAGACCACAGGGGCATTCAATATTGACTGTGGTGATCGGCGCGACGGCTTTGACCAGACCATAATCAATCGCATAGCGACCAAGGGCCAGAATCGCATGGCCGCACATGGTCGAATAGCCTTCATTATGAACGAACAGAACCGCAAGATCGGCATCGGGCAGGCTGGGTGCGACCAGGATCGCGCCATACATGTCGTAATGGCCGCGCGGCTCGAACATTAAAAAGCGCCGCAGATGATCAAGGTGATCTCTGGCATGGCGGCGCTTGGCCAGAATGTCTTCGCCGGGAATATCGGGGTAACCGGACGTGATGATTCGCAGCGGCTCACCCCCGGTATGCATGTCGATCACCTCAATCGGGTTCGATGGACCGGGGTAGGCTGGCACTATTTGCGAATCATTTCGCGACGTCGGGGGTGTTTTGTCGTGGGGCATGGGCATTGATCCGGATTATTTGCCGCTTTTGGCGCGGGTGATTCTATGGTGGGCAGAAACTTGCGCGAACATCTTATCGGTATTATCGCGCAGGGCAATCTGATCCGGCCCCGATTTTCGGGTTTTGGCCCCCTTGCAGGTCATAAAAGTGAAACCTATATATGGTTTCGCGCAAAAATTTTGCGTAACGACATTTCTGTCATTTTTTTGCAAAAAGGTGTTTGACAGTTTTGGGAGTGGGGCCTATACCCCGCCTCCACCGACGGGGTGCGGCGCTAGCGAATGCGGCGACGCGGACTGGACGGTTCGGGGCTTCGGCCTTTGAGTTCTTTG
>NZ_JPVZ01000016.1 GCF_001662875.1 Thalassospira tepidiphila MCCC 1A03514
ATTTTTCACCATTTGACGTCTTTTCATGGCTGATGTGCATCTTCGCATAAAAAGGGGGGTTGACCGATCCCGTCTGGCCCATTAAAACGCCGCTCACCAACGTTGAGGGCCCGTAGCTCAGTTGGTAGAGCAACTGACTTTTAATCAGTTGGCCACAGGTTCGAATCCTGTCGGGCTCACCAATTCAAAACCCCTGGAACCCAGAAGTTCCGGGGGTTTTGCATATCCGGCTTTTGCCATCATATTTCCCATCGCAATTCCCGATCGATAACGCAAAGCCTGTCCCGCCCTGAATGACCTGTCCGGGGCAGGGGATCAGCATGAAAATGTATTTTGGCCTGTTGGTTGCGATTGCATCGCAATTCTATTTCCTGTAAAGAATGCAAATCAGTTTCAAACGCACCAGAGCAGGACGTCTGGTGGTGATCAATTTTGTGATCGGGAAAGTTACATGTCTGACCCTGTGAATTCATCAGCCGCATCTTCGGATGCGCAAACGCCGCTTTCTTCCGATGGCGCACTCGTCCCGGTGGGGGCTGACTCTGCGACCGGAAATCTTAATGCGGACGGTTCTGTCATGGTGGACCCCAATACCGGGCTTGCCATTGATGCGACGGCAACGACCCAGTCGAACGGTATGCTGGATGGCTTTGTTGGCCTTCCGGTGATTGAACAGGTCGACCGGGCTGGCGTGGTCGGTTGGGTTCTGGCCGCGATGGCCCTGATCGGGCTTATGGTGTTTTTCTATAAGCTGGTCGGTTTCCTGCGCCGCGGTGTTTTTGCCGACGGCTTTGTAAAGGATGTCGAACGTCACCTGTCATCGGGTGACGAGCAGCAGGCGGCCGAAATTCTGGCAGGTCGTCGCCATCCGGCCGCGCGTATTGCCCTGTCGGGCATGATGCTTCCGGTAAGTTCGTCTGAGGAACGTGAAGCAGCATCGGATCTGATAGCATCGCGTGCGCGCAAGGAAATTGATGGTCTCAATGGTGGTCTGCGGATCATGTCGGCCATTGCCGTGCTAAGCCCGCTCTTGGGCCTTCTGGGCACCGTTATGGGCATGATCGAGGCATTCCAGCGTATGGAAGGGGCAGGCAGCCGTATTGATCCCTCTGTGCTGTCTGGCGGTATCTGGCTGGCACTTCTGACAACGGCAATCGGCCTTGTGGTCGCGATCCCGGCAACCGCGTTTCATATGTGGATGCAGGGCGTGATTGGCCGTGCCGCCGCCACGATGGAAGATGTTTGTACGCTGGTGGTCAATCGCGGTGAACTGGCCCGCAAGACGCTTAGCCGCGCATCAAACGTTTCCGAACTGCGCCACGCCGCCGAATAAAACCCGTTTCCGAAAGTCGCCCCATGCAGCTGCGCGAACGCAACAGCGGTTCTACACCGATGATCGGTCTGACCCCGCTGATTGATGTTGTCTTTATCCTGCTGATCTTCTTCATGCTGGCTTCAAGCTTCCTTGACTGGAAGGGCTTTGAGATGTCGGTCAGCATCACCGATGGTCGCGCCACCAGCCAAAGCGATACCCGACCGGTCACGGTCGAAGTCGATGTGAATGGTGGCCTGTCGATCAATGGCAATGCAATTGCGCTGTCCAATCTGGCACCGACGCTTTTGCGCGATCATGACGGATCGCCGGTGCGCCTACGGCCGATCAACGGTGCCAATCTGCAGCGACTGGTCGAAGTCATGGATACGCTGGGCCGCGGCGGTGTTACGGATGTGGAGTTCATCGAATGAAACGCCGCATCCAGATTGCCGAGGACGGACCGGTTCAGGAACCGATGCTGCCTTTGATCAACATCGTCTTCCTGCTTTTGATCTTTTTCATGATCGCCGGAAGCCTGCAAAAACTCGGTCCCTTTGAAGTTGACCCGCCCGCAAGCCAAACGGCCGAAGGCCAGCCGGAAGACACCATTGTTCTGTGGTTTGGCAGCAATGGCGAAATCGGGATTGATGATCTGACGGGTGGGCTTGATCGCCTGTCGTCAATGCTGCCAGCCGACTATATCGGCCGTCCGGTTGAAATCCGGGCCGACCGCGAAGTCGAAGGGGCCAAGGTCGTGACCCTTCTGGCGCGCCTTCAGGAACTTGGCATCGAAAAGGTTCAATTGATGACGGCCATGCAGCCGGGGCAGGAATAGCATGTCCAAACGCGTTGATCTTTTGATTGCGACCGGGCTGACCGGTCTTGTCCTGACTGGCGGGATCGTGCTTGCCATGCCCGACCCGCAGCCATCGGGCTGGGGCGGGGCAGGGGCCGTACAAAGCATCAGCATTTCGTTGGGTGCCGGGCAGGCCGAAACCGGCGAGGCCGAGACAGACACCCAAAGTGCCGACGCGGTCGACAGCATGGCCGCCGAAGTGCCCGAAGAAATTGTCGAACCGGATCCGGAACAGGAAGCCCAGCCTGAACCGATCCCAGAGGAAGTGGTCGAGACGGAGCCAGAGCCTGAACCGGAAGTTCTTCCGGAACCAGAGCCGGAAGTTGTCGAGCAACAGCCAGAACCCATTCCGGAACCAGAACCGGTCATCGAACAAGTTACCGAACCGGAGCCTGAACCAGAACCCGAGCCGGTTGTCGAACACCAACTGGCAGAGGTCCTGCCGGTGCGCATGAAGCCCAAACCACCCGTGGAGCAGGCAGAGGCCCCGCAACCGACCAAGGCGCCAGAGCCGGTCGAAAAAGCCGCCCAGCCAACGCCACAGCCCTCTGGGCGGACCAACTCGGTTAAGTCAGAGGGCACGACGGGTGAAACCACCCAAAGTCAGGCCGCCAGTTCATCGGCTGGTAGCGGTGGTGGTGCGGCAAGCCATGCCAAGATGGTGGATTATCAGGCATCGGTTCTTCAAACGCTGGCGCGCTACCGCGAATATCCCGAACGCGCCATGCGCCGACGGATCGAGGGCGAAAACCGTATTCGTCTTGTCATTGCGCGCGATGGCACGGTGCTTGAGGCCAGCATGGTCAGTTCAAGCGGATCAAGCATCCTTGATCGCGAAACCGAACGCCTGATCGAACGGGTGCGGAAATTCCCGCCATTCCCCGACGAGATGACCGAACAACAAGTCGTCTGGACCGTGCCGGTCGCCTATCAGCTTCATTAGAATGACAAACGCCAGCCCATGAAGGCTGGCGTTTTTGTTTGTGCCGGGCGTTTAGGGGGCAGGCGTCTCGCCATCTTCCCAGTGATAATCAAGTGGTGCCTCGCGCCAGGCGAATTTGTCGAGATGGACGATAATCACACCCTTCATGCTCTCGATACCCTCGGGCTTGTGTGACTGCCCGTCAAAGGTTAGGCGATCCTCATGGGCGGTAATGACGCACGGCCCCATGGGAAATGCCACATTACCGGTGGTTTCGCCCAGATCGACTTCGACCTTGTGGGCGAAATGCTTGCACAGCTGGACAAGATACTTGGCGGCCTTATCGGTTTTGACCGATCCCTTTGTGGTAAACATCTGGCGATCTCTCTGTTTGTGGTTGCGGGGTTGGATCGGTCTATTGCGACGGGGCGTCCTTCAGGCCGATCCAGTAGACACCGTTCAGATCAACCGCCTGAAAGCGCTCAAAGAACGTTGCCAGTTCGGCGTTTGGATCAAGGTCGGCATAGATGTCGGGATGCAGCCACTTTGCCATCGCCTGCAGGGCAAACACATTGATCGGGTTGTTATAAATGTGATGCCAGACGGAATAGACCTTCCTGTTTTTAACAGCACTCAGAAGCGGCAGGCCGGTCCGTTCCATACTGCGTGCCAAAGACGCACGTGCCTGATCGGCATTTGTCTTTGCACCCAGAACAATGCGACGTGCATTTGTTTCCGCATCCAGCCCGGACGATCCGATGGCCGTGGTGATATAGACGTCCGGGTCGGTGAAGATCACCTGTTCGACCGATATCTGGCTGATTACGCCGGGGATGGTATCGGCAAAGATGTTTTCGCCACCGGCCAGGGTAACGAACTTGCCGATCATCTCGTTACCCATCGCTTCGCAGCAGTTCTCGGCAAGGCCGACACGGCTTTCAAGGAAAACACTGGGTTTTTCGCTTATCTCTGCGGCGCGTGAGGTGACCTTTTGAAGGTTCTCCTCATAGAACTTCACAAAGGCTTCTGCCTGTTCTTCCTTGCCCATCAGCTTGCCCAGAAGACGGATGCTTTTGGGTGTGTTTTCAAACGGCTTGGCCCGAAAATCGATCATCACCACCGGGATGTCGGCCGCCCCCATGACTGACAGAACTTCGTGGCTGGTGGAACCCGGCCCATGGCCGCCCGACATGCCAAAAATTGCCACGTCGGGTTCGACTGTCACGGCCTTTTCAACAGAAAACGTTTCTTCGTTCTGACGACCAACGAGCGGGATATCATCAATTTCGGGGAACTTTTCGCGATATTGTGCAAAGGATGCCGGATCAAGCGATTTGAAGTCGCCCATCATTCCGGCAATCCAGCGCACCGGATTTTCCGGATCGAGAATACCGATGGACGGCAAGAAACGCCCTTCGCCAAGGATCATGTGTTTGACCGGCACCTCGACGGTGACTTCACGTCCGGCAATATCAGTCAGTGTGACCGTTTCACCAGCGGACGCGTTTGCACCCCAGATCAGTGTCGCCGCAGCAAAGGCAAGAAGATTGCGAATTTTCATGTCAGGTTATCCTGAAGGTTTGTCTTTTCGTGCATTTCAAACGCCAAAACGGGCAGCACCTGATGTGCTACCCATTTCGGTTTGATGTGTGTTTCTTCGCGTCCTAGAAATCGACCTTCGCCGAGATCAGGAAAGTGCGTCCGGGTTCGTGGAACGGTTCGCTGATGCGCGTGCTGTCATAACCGGTTGTTGCGCGATCGATGTAATCGCGATCAAGGATGTTCAGCGCATCCACACGCAGGGTAACTGCATCGTTCAACACTCCGGGGACCCATTCGGCATAGAGGTTGGCAACGAAGTAGCTATCGAGTTTTTCGTTGCCACGTTCTTCCGGACTGTCATCGGAAAGAGCGAATTCCGCATTGCCGCCAACGCGCAGCCCATAGCTATCAAAGCTATGACCAGCATCGAAGTTGAACATGTCACCCATGATGACGCCCTGATAGGAGGCCTCGGTGCTCAGTGGGACGCCGCCGTCGGTTTTGACGTTGGTGTGGGAATAGGTCAGGCGCGCAAACCCCGGACCATAGGAATACATGGCAGACAGATTGACACCACGGGTATCGAGATCGACGGTTGAGTTACGCGTTGCACTCGACAGATCGTGGGATTCATCGATCAGGTTGTAGAAAAGGTTTCCATCCAGCGTCCAGTCATCAAGCGCAAGGCGCGAACCGACCTTTGCGTTATAGGACCGCGAAGGGGCAAAACCGTCATAATTCCAGTTGCCACTGAATTCATAAATTGCCGATTCACCAAGCGGTAGGCCACCAAAGGTCGTACCGGCACCACCATAGACCATCAGCTGTTCGGTCAGGTCATATTCGGTGTTGGCATTGCCGCTTAGTCCGAATTCGGAAAAGTCTTCACCGGTCAGGCCTTCGAACCATTGCTGATCTGCACGGCCGCCGAACGACACACGCCACTGATCGGTCAGGGACAGGCGGGCTTGCGAGAATGCGCCAATATCGGTCGAGGTTTCCGAATAGCTACCGTTGCGCGGGGATCGATTGTGATATCCGGTTGCCTCATCGCGATAGAAATCAATCCCGGCGGTGATGACACCATTATCGACTTCAAAATTGTTGGCAGCCTTGCCGTTGATGGACTGGATATCGGATTTGACGTGATAGAAGTTTGCACCACCCTGAAGGGCCGGAATGTTCAGAACCGTGCGGCTATAGGCCAGACTGAATTCCGGATCGAACTGGCCAGACGGCATTTCATCGACATAGCTCACCCCAACCGACGTATCGCGATAGGACAGCCATTGGGGCGCTGCGCCGTTGGCCAGAACCGCATAGTTCGGGCGGGACGGGCGGACACCTTCATCTTCAAGATGGCTGGCGAACGCTTCGAAACGGCCACCGTCATTGCCGGTAAAGGCAAACTTGCCCAGTCCGCTTTCGCTGCCATCGGCGGTGCCAATCGCCTCATCACCGTCGCCGTCTTTGTAATTGCCCTGATTGCTGTTTTTGAGATACGCCAGCGCTTCAAACCCGTCTGACTGTCCGGCAACGGTCAGCCATTCGGCAAAGCCCTTGGTGTTTGAATTATACTGCAACTTGCCCCAGCCACCGAACGTGTCACCGGCCTCAAGGACGTCCCGGGCATCTCGGGTTTCGTAGGACATTGACCCACCCAAGGCATGTGGCCCGGCATCCGCCGGGGCGACACCGGATTCAACATTAACGGATTTCAGCATCGCCGGATCAATGATCGCTGTTCCGATATGGTGGAAACTTGAATCTACCTGACGGGCGCCATCAACCTGAACGTTGAGCTTGGTATTCTCGATACCCTGCACATAGACCTTCTGAACGATGGCGGTCGGCCCGCCGACTTCAACCGACGCGTCCGATGAAAAGACATCCTTCATGGTCTGCGGATTTTTACGATCCAGTTCTTCCTGGCCAATCGAAACGCCCCCCGGAAGGCCCTGTGCCGATTTGGCCGATGCGGTGACTTCGAGGGGCTTGGTCACGGTTTCATCATTGTTGGCCTCTTGCGCAAAGGTGATTGATGGCAAAACTGCAAGCGAAAAACCGGCAAGAACGGTTGTGCGCAAAAGGGCGCTGATCCGGGGCGATGAGGCTGGCGAGGGTGACTGTGGCATGTTCATTCCCTGAGAAATATAATTGCAAATGCGAATGATTGTGAATATTATTTTCGCAGGCGGGGATGCAACAGGAATGATGTTTGTCAAATCGCCGAACATGTTTGCGAAATCGTCAGCATGTCTTTGCAAAGGCCGTTCGGCGCCGATTGCATGTTCAAAGATGCTTTGTGACTTCAAAATGATGCAGGAGAGGTTTGTGGGGGTAACAGCACACCGGCAAATAACGCGGCGTGACTCTATTACCAGGAGCCATCTGGAAAAACGCGGCACCCTTATTCAGGAAACAGGCGAGCTCGGGAACGCCTTGGCAAGTCGCGGCGCGTTGATGAGCGGGCGCATGTCATTTAGCGATACGCAGTCGTTTCTTGATATTCACACCTCCGACACGATGGAGATGAAGGATGCCATCGCCGACTATCATGTCGGCGCGGCGGTAAAGGTCGCCATTATACTGAAGGGGCGGCTGCAGGCCGAGTTTGACGGTGTGCCGGTTGACCTTGATGCGCGGGATCACCCGGTCGGCTTTATCTGGGCAGTACCGCAACCCTCCAAGGTCAGGCGTTATATCCACAAAGGCAGCGAAATCAGCAAGGTGATGATTTCGGCACAGTTTGACTGGGTCTTGCGTCAGCTTGGCAAGTCACCGGCCCGCTATCGCGAAATCGCCGATTTCTTCAATGCAGGTATTTCTGTGCGCAGCTGGCGGCCGTCACGCCGCGTGCTCGCACTTGCTGATCAGTTGATCTATCCGCATGCAACGGATCCGCTTATGCGCGAGCTGTATGAAGAAAGCCGCGGGTTGGAGATTTTTGCCGAAGCACTCTCCGCCATTCAGAACGGTACGGACCAAACGGCAACGTTTGGCAAAAATTCCGGCCCGGATGCGCTGGATCGCCATCATCGTGCACAGGAAATCCGTGAATTCATTCTGGCCAGTGACCCGGAACAACAAACTCTTCCGACCATTGCAGCCGCCATCGGGATCAGTGTCACCAGCATGCAGCGCATCTTCAAGGATGCCTATGGTATGACGGTAAAGGATTTCATCCGTGAAAGCCGTCTTGTCGCGGCCCGCGATGCCATGGAAAAGGATGGTCTGACGATTGCGCAGGCCGCCTGGGCGGCGGGCTATAAAAGCCCGGCCAATTTCGCAACCGCCTTCAAGCGCGTGTTTGGTATCACGCCGTCCGAGGCACGCGACCGCTAGCAACGAGCTTAAGCAGCACGGCCTCGGGGGTGAAGGCAGTGATGGGTGTTACGACGTCAGCTTCGTAATGAATGCATCGACATCCGAGCGCAGTTTTTCGGAATTCTGTTTAAGCATGCGTGATACGTCCGATACGTTTTGCGCCACTGTGCTGGTGCGTTGTGCGGTGCCATTGACCGTTTCCAGGCTACCGTTCACATCGCGATTGGCCGAAGACACCGCGTTGATATTGCCACTGATTTCAGTGGTGGCGGCGGCCTGTTGTTCGACGGCTGCTGAGATCGCGGTAACTGAATCAACAATGTTGCTGATCTGGCCGGCGACACCGTGAATGGCATTCACCGCGGCAACCGTGCTTTGCTGCACATTGTTGATCTGGGCGGTAATGTCACCGGTGGCTTTCGCGGTCTGATTGGCAAGGTTTTTGACCTCGCTTGCGACCACGGCAAAGCCTTTGCCAGCTTCGCCGGCACGGGCAGCCTCGATCGTGGCGTTCAGGGCCAGAAGGTTGGTTTGGCTTGCGATCTTGTCAATCAGGTCAACGACAGTACCGATTTGCTCGGCAGCCGCATTGAGAGTTTCGATCGTGTCTGATGTTTGTTGTACAGACACTTCAACTTCGTTGGAAATCGTCGAGGCCCGCGAAACCTGGCTTGAGATTTCGCGAATGGAGCTATCAAGTTCTTCCGCCGCACCGGCAACGGTGGTGGCATTATCAGCAGACAGTTCAGCAGCGCCACGGGCCTTTTCAACTTCGCCCTGGGTTTCCTGCATGCTGGCCAACAGGGTTTCAGATGCCTGTGACATATCTTCGGCCGAGCTTGAAACAGCGGAAACAACCGTTCCGATGGTTTTTTCAAACTCGTCGGACATTTGCTGAAGTTTGTCGGCATAGGTCTTTTGCGTTTCTTCGTAATAGACCGTAATCGCCATTTCGACATCGATCAGCAACGCATTGGTCGAGCCGATGATCATCAACGGCAGTTGTGAATCACGACTGAAGTTTTTGCATAGGACGGCGGTGATTTCGCCAAGCATGAAGTTATAGGCCGAAACATATGCTTCGGGCGTCAGTCCAATCCGTTCGTGGGCCTTACCGATGCGGCGCACGTCGTCGTAAAAGGATTGATCGAATGCGCCGTCAAAAAGTTTGGCCCAGTGTTTGGCCTGGGCATTCTTCAGGCGATCAATGTTTGACGGATCACCGACAATTTTTGCCAGAGCCGTGTTGTTCATCACCTTATGGTAAAACTGATCAAGCATGCCCGGCAGGTTTTTTTCAATCACGGGCCATGCGCGTTTGAGCTGTTTGATCTTTGGTTCGTCCAGTCCGATAAAGTCGAGACGGCTTTTAAGTTCAGGATGTACCACTTTTGATCCCCCAAGAAACAACGAGCAATGTGAACGCTTAAAAGAAGCTGTTTCTTTAGGTTGGACCTGGATGGTCTAGTTTAACTATCCAAAAGGTTAGCTCAGCACAATTTTAAGGAATTAAAATACTGCTTCTATGTGTTGAATTGCGCGGATAAAGAGAAAAAACAGAAAAGATTTCTCATTTCCCGATCTGCTGCGTCATAGGGGTCCTTATACCATTGGTCGAATGGAGGCTCCTATGCCAATCAATGCCACGCAGCTTCGCACCCTTGTCGTCAAACCGGTTCTGGCGGCCCTTGGATTGCCTGCCTCAGACGTTGCGGAAAACCTGATCATGGGGACGGCGGCCCATGAAAGTCATCTGGGCGATTATATTGAACAGGTCGGCGGTGGTCCGGCGCTGGGAATTTTCCAGATGGAACCGGCAACCTTGCATGATTGTTATGAAAACTATCTTGATTACCGGGCGGACCTCAAGGCCAAGGTGGACGGGTTTCTTGCCCCGCAACCAGCACAAGCAGACGGCACGCCCGACAAGGATGCACAACTGGCGACCAATCTGGCCTATGCCACGGCGCTTTGTCGCATTCGCTACTACCGGGCACCAGCCGCGATGCCGACCGATCCCAACGACGTCAACGGGCTGGCAGCCTATTGGAAGCAATATTACAACACGCCGCTTGGGGCGGGCACGGTTGAACAGTTCGTCGCCGATTACAATCGCTACCTTGGCTCGTAAGACACTGTTGACGGACTGAAGGCCAGCATTCCGTAGCGGCAAGAAAAAATATTTCCTGATTTCGGCAAAAATAGTGGAAAAGGACAGTCGTTTTAGACAAAATTCCCCTCCGCAAGTTGGTGGTTGCGCAAAAAACCACCAAAACACAAGAATTTAAGGGGATCGAAATGAAACGTCGTCAGTTTCTAAAAGGGGCCGGACTGGGTGCGGGTGCGGTTGCTGCCTCGGTTGCAGCACCGGCTGTTGTATCCGCACAGGAAACGCTGAATTGGCGCATGGTAATGCCATGGCCAAAAGGAACCCCGGGACTTGGCACCAACGCCGAAAAGTTCGCCGCCATGGTCAAGGAGATGTCAGGTGGTCGCCTGAACATCACCATCTATGGTGCGGGTGAACTGGTGCCGCCGTTCGAATGCATGGATGCGGTCGAGCAGGGTGTCGCCGAAATGGCGCACGGTACCCCGTATTACTGGCAGGGCAAAAACCCGGCCCTTAACTTCTTCTCGACCATCCCGTTCGGTCTGACCGCGTGGGAGCTTTCAAGCTGGATCCGCTTTGGCGATGGTCAGAAGCTTTGGGAAGAAGCCTACGAAGAATTCAATGTTGTACCGTTCTATGCCGGCAACTCTGGCATGCAGGCCGGTGGCTGGTTCAACAAGGAAATCAATTCGCTTGATGACCTGCAGGGCCTTAAAATGCGCTATGCCGGTCTTGGCGGCGAAGCCATGCGCCGTGCCGGTGCCAACGCCACCATGATCCCGCCGGGTGAAATCCTGCCGGCGATGCAGTCCGGTGCAATTGACGCGGCCGAATGGGTTGGCCCGTGGAACGATATGGCGTTTGGTCTGTATCAGGTTGCCAAATACTACTATACCCCGGCCTTCCACGAACCTGGCCCGGGCCTTGAGATCTTTGTTGGCAAGGACAAGTTTAACGCGCTGACACCGGATCTGCAGGCGATCATTCGCTTTGCCGCACAGGCGATTGCTGAAAACACGTTTGCCGACTTCACCTTTAACAACATCCAGTCCTATCAGCCGCTGATCGACAAGGGTGTTGAAGTGCGTCAGTTCCCCGATGAAGTCATCATGGCGCTGGCCGAACATTCCAAGGCCGCTGTTGATGAAATTGCTGGCCAGAACGACCTCGCTGGCCGGATTGCTGCAAGCTACCTTGACCTGGTTAAGAAAGCTGCACGGTATGGCAAGGAATTCGAGGCAACCGGTTTGATGCACCGTGCAAAGGTCTGGGGCTACTAAGACCCGCCTTTAAATCTTTATCGAACTTCGGTTCGATCCCCCATCAGGGACTGCCATTCTGGCAGTCCCTTTTTGTTTGGCTCTATGGTTGAAAATTTATCGACGAAATGTCGATGTCATGCGCTCAGTGCGATGCTGCATCCCGCAATCGTTAATTGTTGCCTGCGCCAAAAACCGTAACTTTGGACCCAAACAAGGTTACGAAATTATCTTCGTGAACTTTTTACGCAAAATTTTACCAATATTGGGAGCCCCACAATGAAACGTCGCGCGTTTCTGGGCGGTGCAGGCGTTGCCGCAGGCGCATTTGCCGCTACTGCCGCTGCACCATCAATCGTCAAAGCAAATGAAACCATCAACTGGCGCATGGTCATGCCCTGGCCGAAAGGAACACCGGGTCTTGGCGCGAACGGCGAACTGTTTGCCGAACGCGTGAACAAGATGTCGGGCGGTCGCCTGAAAATCACCGTTTACGGTGCGGGCGAACTGGTCCCGGCACTGGAATGCATGGATGCGGTCGAACAGGGTGTTGCCGATCTTGCGCACTCCACCCCGTATTACTGGTTTGGCAAGGACCCAGCTGTTTCGTTCTTCACCACCATTCCGTTCGGTCTGATGGGCTGGGAGCTTTCGGGCTGGCTGCGCTTTGGCGGTGGTCAGGCGCTGTGGGACGAGCTTTATGCCCAGTTCAACGTCAAACCGTTCCTGGCCGGTAACACAGGCCTTCAGGCCGGTGGCTGGTTCAACAAGGAAATCAACTCGGTTGACGACCTTAAGGGTCTTAAGGTCCGTTATGCCGGTATCGGTGGCGAAGCCATGCGTCGTCTGGGCGCGACCCCGTCGCTTCTGCCGGCTGCCGACATCCTGCCAAGCTTGCAGTCAGGTGCGATTGACGCAGCCGAGTGGGTTGGTCCTTGGAACGATTATTCCTTTGGCCTCGCATCGGTTGCCAAATATTACTACACCCCGGCATTCGCCGAACCGGGTTCGGGCATTGAAGTCTTTATCAACAAGGACAAGTTCGCCGAACTGCCCGAAGACCTTCAGGAAATTGTTGCCGTTGCCGCACAGGCCAATGCCGAACAGACCCTGTCGGATTTCGCGTTCAACAACATTCAGTCCTATCAGGCGATCCTTGAAAAAGGCACCGAGATCCGTCACTTCAATGACGATCTGATCAATGCTTTTGCCAAGGCCTCCAAAGAAGCGCTTGAAGAAATTGCTGCGAAGAATGAGCTCACCGGTCGCATTTATGCGTCCGTGATGGACTTCGCCAAGAAAGCCGCCCCATACGGCAAGGAATTCGAGGCAACCGCGCTTAACCAGCGCGCCAATGTTTTTGCCAACGGCACGTACTAAGCCATCAGGCAACTTAAATGAAATAGGCCGACACCTTCGGGTGTCGGCCTTTTTCGTTGTCAGGTCTTCGCTGCCATAAAAGGCTTAGTGCACGGTCGGTGCGTTCGGGGCGGCGGGCAAATCGAACGTGAACCTGTCCTGATCCTTAAGCTCTTCATTTGCCGCGCGTTTGACCAGTTCGGCGGCGAGGACCAGCGATGTTTCAATCGCCCATTTAAGCTGTTCGACTGCGCCCTCATTCCCGGCATTCAATGCCTCTGGCAGGATGCGTTCCTGAAGGAACTTGGCGACGCCGGCAAAGGCGCGTGCTGCACTTTCGCAATTGTTGCGTTCGACCATGAAGCGACCGCTTTGTTCAATCGCATCGGCAATCCCGGCCAGATGGCCCATCATGATGCGAATTTCGGCGTCATCGGTTTCCGTCTTTTTTGCGACGAACCGCAGGATACCGGCATAAAAGCCATAATCAGAAGCCATCTGAACCACGCTTTCCTTGATCTTTGGTCTCAAAACGATTTGCGCCGTTTTAGACAATTCACCCGCCGTGGTATAGTCCCCGATAACAGATAATTGTGACCGCCTGGACAGGCGGCGATAACAAGGGCGTTTGCGTCGATGCTTCAGGGCGGACTGATCTTTATTGTTGCCATGACCTATATCGGGTTGTTGTTTGCCATTGCCCATTATGGCGACAAATATGCCGACAAGTGGCGCGCATCCAGATTAAAGCCGACCATCTATGCCCTGTCGATGGCGGTCTATTGCACAAGCTGGACCTTCTTTGGCTCGGTGGGCTCGGCGGCTACCGGGGGGTGGGCGTTCCTGCCGATCTATATCGGTCCGATTTTGGTGATGATTTTCGGTTTTGGCATCATGACCAAGATCGCCCGCGTCTGTCACAAGCAAAACATCACCTCGATTGCCGATTTCCTGGGTTCACGATATGGCAAAAGCCAAAGCTTGGCTGCCCTTGTTGCGCTGATCGCGGTGGTTGGCGTGCTGGCCTATATTTCGCTTCAGCTCAAAGCGGTGTCGATGTCGTTTGATGTACTGATCGGCGACCTCGGCCAACAGGTTGTCCGCCATTCCGAAGGCCATTTTTCCAAGGATACGGCGTTTTATGTCACCATCCTGATGGCGGTGTTCGCGATCCTGTTTGGCGTGCGTTATATCCACGCATCCGAACATCATGACGGCCTGATCCTGGCGGTGGCATTTGAAAGCCTGATCAAGCTTGCAGCCCTTCTGATGGTCGGTTTTTTTGTCGTTTACGGGATGTTTGACGGATTTGTCGATATCAATCAACGCGCCCTGTCTGATCCGACCGTGCGGCAGATGTTCATTCCCGATACCTGGCTGACATCAAACTTCTTTATCGCCACCATGCTGGCGGGGTTTGCCATTTTCTGTCTGCCGCGCCAGTTCCATGTGACATTTGTTGAAAATGATGACAGCCGCAACCTGACCAGCGCGCGCTGGCTGTTCCCGGCCTATCTGGTTGCGATCAACATCTTTGTCGTGCCGATCGCGATTGCCGGTCTGTTCATGTTTGGCCATAACCCGGCGGTCAATCCCGATACCTTTGTTCTGACCCTGCCGTTGCTCGGCGGGCAGAACTGGCTGGCGGTATTTGCCTTTATCGGTGGTTTATCGGCCAGTACCGGGATGGTGATTGTTTCCTGTGTCGCGGTTTCGACCATGGTCTGTAACGATCTGGTCATGCCGCTTTTGCTGCGTTCCGAACGGCTCCAGAAACGCATGTCTGGCGATGTCAGTCAGGTGCTGTTGAAAATCCGCCGGGCAGCCATCATTGCCATCCTGTTTCTGGCCTATGGTTTCTATCGGTTCCTCGCGGAAAACTATGCGCTGGCCGATATCGGGATGCTGTCCTTTGCCGCCATGGCGCAGTTCGGCCCGGCGGTTCTCGCCGCGATCTACCTTAAAAACATCAACCGGACGGGTGTGCGGCTTGGACTGACATCGGGCTTTGTGCTTTGGGCCTATACGCTTTTGATGCCCGCCTTTGTGCAGGGCGGGTTGTTGCCATCCTCGCTCCTGACCGATGGGCCGTTTGGCATTGGCATTCTGAACCCGCAGGCCCTGCTGGGTGTGGGGATCGAAGATCATCTGACCCACGGGGTTGTGTGGTCGCTTGGTGTGAACTTTGTTTTGATGTTTGTCGGCTCGGCCGTTGGGGTGCAGGGTGTCACCCAGCGCCGTCAGGCGCAGGTCTTTGTCGATGTCTGGCGCAAGGATACCAAGGCGCGCAACGATACCTGGCCGGGCCGGGTGACCCTGGGCGATCTTGAAGATCTGGCGGCAAGGTTCCTTGGTAAGCATTGGGCACAGCGCGCCTTTCGCAATTACCTGCAATCGCGTGATGGCGAAACCAAGCGATCCGATCTTGCCGATGTTGATGCGGCGAACTTTACCGAACATCTGCTCTCCGGTGCCGTCGGCGCCGCATCCTCGCGCGTGGTGATGGCATTGTTGCTGCCCGACAAGGCCGTATCACGCCGCGATGCTATGGAATTGCTCGATGAAGCATCCGAGGCCATCAAGTTCAACCGCGACCTTTTGCTCAACACGCTTGAAAACATCTCGCAAGGGGTCGGGGTGTTTGACCAGAATCTTAGGCTTGCGACATGGAACCACCGTTTCATTGATTTGCTTGGCATTTCGACCAGCGACATTCAGGTGACATTGCCGCTCTCAGAGCTTGTCCATATCTGCCGCGATAACGGCAACCGGGCGGTCGATATTGATATTCTGCTGGGCCGCAATGCCGCACCCCAGATGCGCCGTTTGCCCCATACTTATGAGCGTAAGCGTGCCGATGGCATGGTGCTCGAAGTTCGCACCAACCCGATGCCCGATGGCGGGTTTGTGGCGACCATCGCCGATATCACGGCACGTGTGCGCACCGAAGAAGCCCTGCGTGATAGTGAACGCAACATCCGGATCTATACCGACAACATTCCGGTGATGATTGCCTATGCCGATAAAAATCAGCGCCTACGCTTTACCAACCGGCCGTATGAGCGGATGTTTGGCCTGCGTCGGGTTGAGGCCCACGGCATGTCCGTCCGCGAAGCAGTGGGCGAGGAACGCTATGTTCATCTCGCCCCGATGATCGATCTTGTTTTGCAGGGCTACCGCCAGAGTTTCGAGATCGAATTCCCCGCCATTACACGCAACCGCAATGACGAACGCGCCACCCTTGGCGTGCGCGAAGGCCGTTATGCCGAAGGCACCTATATCCCGCACTTTGACGAAACCGGCGAAGTGCTGGGTTATTTCTGCATCTATCACGACATCACCGAACGCAAGACTGCCGAACAGGCGCTCAAAGAAGCCAACGAAGGCCTTGAAGCCCGCGTGACCGAACGAACGCATGCGCTTGAGGTCCTGAACTCCGAGCTTTCAGACGCCAAGGAACAGGCCGAAACCGCCAACGATACCAAAACCCGCTTCTTTGCCGCTGCCAGCCACGACCTGCTTCAGCCGCTTAATGCCGCGCGCCTGTTTACGGTCGCACTGGGCGGTAAGCAGGGACTGGCGGATGACATACTTGATCTGGTCGGCAAGGTGGATCTGTCGCTCAAGGGTGTCGAGGAGTTGCTCAATGAGCTTCTTGATATCTGCAAGCTGGACGCCGGCGCGATGCAACCGACCATTCGTGACTTTGCCATCAATGATGTGCTGGGCGCACTTGAAACCGAATTCGGCCCGATTGCCGAAAATGCGGGCTTAAGCTTCAAGGTCCATAAGCGCGATCTGTGGGTGCGCAGTGACAGCCGCTTGCTGCGTCGTATCCTGCAAAACTTCATTTCCAACGCCATGCGCTATACCCGCACCGGCGGGGCGGTGGTCGGCTGTCGCGTGCGCGGTGACACGCTGAAACTCGAAGTCTGGGATAGCGGTCCGGGCATCCCCGAAGACAAACTGAAAATCATCTTCCGCGAGTTCCATCGTCTCGAAGGCCCGGAAACCACGGATGTGAAGGGGCTGGGCCTTGGCCTTGCCATTGTGGATCGCCTTGGCAAGTCGCTCGGCCATCCGGTTTCAGTCCGTTCGCGCCCCGGTCGCGGCACCGTCTTCTCGGTCGAAGTACCACTCGGTGTTGCCGATACAGCCGCCACGCCCAAACCCAAACGCCGCATGGCGGGCGAACTGGGGGGCCTTCGCGTGCTGTGCCTTGATAACGAACCAGCGATCCTTGATGGCATGCGCGCCATGCTCGAAAACTGGGATTGCGTCGTGGTGACGGCCCAATCTGGCACGGCTGCCGAAAACCTGCTGACCCAGGAAATTGACGGCAAAAAGCCGTTCTCCCCGGACATCATCCTTGCCGACTACCACCTTGATTCCGGCCAGACCGGCCTTGATGTCCTGATCAGACTTCGTGATGTTCACGGCGTTAACGTGCCGGGCGTCATCATCACCGCCGACCGCTCGTCCGAGACCGCAGACCTGATCGCGGCTCAAGGCTACTCCCTGCTCAACAAACCGCTCCGCCCAGCCAAGCTGCGCGCGCTGATGACACGTGCACTCAATCGGTTGGGGAGTGATGCGGCGGAGTGAGTTTGGGAAAAAAGAGGGCGGATTAGATTGGATTTACTTTCTGTCAGCCGAAACGGAGTCCGGAGCGACTATGCATGTTAGATGATGCTGTGCGCAACGGGAAGGGCTGCACAAACCGGCCGAAAAATGGAATGCCCCTTTTTCGGTTCTCATATGGCTTTGAAAATGTTTTTGGGCGCCTGCGTCTTAGAACGCGTATCGCAGGCCGACAGAGATACCAACACTGACGACATCGTCGATTTGCCATGCGCCGATTTCTTGAAATCCACTCGCAGCTCGATCCCTGCCATCCCCAGTTTCGAAACCACCAAGCCAATAAGCATCAAGCGATGAGGTCAGGGTCAAGGACGGAGCAATATTGGCATCCAGGCCTACGCCCAAGCGAAACGCTGGGTAAATTTTTTTGCCGTCGTGAACGTCAGCTTCAAAAGAGCCAGTGGACGCGTTCGATTCAACAATATTTGTTAGCCGGTTAGAGGTGAAGCCAATACCTGCGCCGATAAACGGATCAAATGTCGCGAATGTATCTTCATCGAAACCCTTGGCGTGCAAATAGCCGTTCAGCATTACAACATCGGACGAAGCGTCAGATGTAAATGCGCTGTGTAATCCACCACCTGGAAACACACCTTTCCAGTCCAATTTATTGTTCAACCGGGTATAGGAAATATCGGCACGCCACAAATCGGAAAATTTATATCCGGCAACCCCGCCCAGAAGCGATCCGTGATCACCTTCAATGTCATAAAGACTGCCATTATGGTTACCACCGGCGGTCTCGGTATCCCCATCGCCACCTTTGAGCCAATTCACGCCGCCATTCAGTCCGACATAAAAACCTTCTTCGGCAAAGGCTGAACGCGCGCTTGTCTGCGCCCCAACAAGAACCAAGGCACCTACAACCATATGTACTGCCGAGAACCGATACCCAGAAACCATCACAATCACCCCTGTAAGTGTGAGTTCTAATGTACCTATAAGTAGATTTGTTTGATCTGTATAGTTGTATTTGGATTGTGTGGGGGCTTCGTCACCTTCCCGCCGTTAGTAATTTCACCCCCATGGCAAGAAACGCCGTCGCAAATCCACGCCCCAGCCATCGCATCACTGCGGGTCGCTCGATGATGTGGCTGCGCAATGCGCCAGCAAAGCAGCCATAAATCACAAACACCGCAAATGTCATCGCCATGAAGATCAGGCCGAGCAGGGCCATTTCGAGCGTTGTATCGGGCGTGTTCGCGCTAACAAATTGCGGCAGGAAGGCGAGGAAGAAGACTGAGAGTTTGGGGTTCAGCAGGTTGAGCAATATGCCGTCGCGGATGATTTTAAGAACGCCCGCAGCACTTTCATTGGCGGTGACTTTCATGGCACCCGTGCCGTGCCACATGCCCCAGGCCATATACAGCAACCACGCGACACCAAGATAGCGCACGATTTCAAAAGCAACTGTGCTGGCATGGAGCAGGGCGGCGAGGCCAAGGATACTGGCCGTCATATGCGGGACGATACCCAGCGTGCAGCCAAAGGCCGCCCAGATGCTGGCCTTCATGCCGCGACCCAATCCAAGTGCCAGGGTATAGATCACACCCGTGCCGGGCAGGACAACGATGATAAGCGAGGTTATCAGGAAATCGAGGCTGATCATTTTGTATCCGTTCGTTGAATGTTGTTGCCCTCAATCTACGGATGGTCAGCAGGGCATTCTTGAACGGAATTGCAGGATATGAGGATTGCTCAGTTTCCGCGAACGGCGCGGGCATAGCGGCCCGGTGTCAGGCCAAAGGCGCGAACAAAGTGGCGGTTCAGATGGCTTTGATCGGCAAAGCCCGCGGCACTTGCGATATCGGCAAGGGTATCGCCGGATTTGATCATGGCACGCGCCAGATCAATGCGCCGCTGGATCAGATAGGCATGCGGGGTGAGGCCGGTCGCACGGGTAAAATCGCGAAGCGTCTGAAACTTGCTTAAGCCCGTTGCGTCGGCAAGGTCATCAAGGCTGTGGCTGTGTGTCGGGCTGTCATCGAGCAACACCTTGGCGCGCTTGATCCGGGCATGGGCAACAGCCGTTCGGGCGTTTGATTTCGGGGTTGGTTCACCGAAACCGATCATGGCGTGATGGAGCATCATCAGCAGCATTTCTTCCCGCCGGAGCCGCGCACTTTGTTCCGATCCATTGGTGATGGCATCAAATAATGCGCCAAAACATTGCCGGACGGTCGGGCTGTCCATTACGGGCCGGGTGAATTCATAGTGATCGGTGGCGGTTTCAGAAAGGTCACTTGCCGCATGTGCGATAAGGTGCGGGTCGAAATAGAGCATGTTCCAGCCGCGCGGAGCATTGCCAATCGGGTGGCCGTCATGCACTTCGCGCGGATTGACCGTGATGATGTTGCCAGCCCCGGCCTCGACCATCCCGCGCCCGGACGCCGATTTTTGCGCCCCCGCATACATGAAGCCGATGCCAAACGCCTCATGCGTGTGTTTGGCAAAGGAATGGCGTGTTTCGGCTATGACGGCTTCAACACCCAGACAATCATGGGCAATGATTTCGACCTTGTTCATCGCACAAAACTGGCAGCGTTTGCAGATTTTGGCAATGGCGTAGGGTTTGGTGTTGGCTGATAACGCTACTTGCTGTTTGCCGGAATGGTGCGGTCGGGCGTGTTGCTGGCTGCATGTGGGCCCAGCAGTTCGCGAAGCCCGCCCAGACCTTCGACGTGATTGGAAATGACGCTGGCAACGATCAGAAGCGGGACGGCAACCAGAATGCCGACAAAGCCCCAGAGCCAGCCCCACAGTGCAATGGCAAGCACAATCGCGACCGAATTGATTTTAAGCCGGTTGCCAATAAGCATCGGCGTGATCAATTGCCCTTCAAACACCGTGCAGGCCAGATAAAGTGCCGGCGCAATCAGGGCCTGTCCGGTGGTCTGCATCGACACAAGCGACACCACGCCAACAATCACCACACCGGTCATCGCACCAAGGATCGGCACATAGTTCAGCACCGCCGCCGCAATCCCCCAAAGAACAGGGTTGGGCAGGCCGACAATCGCCATCAGGGTCCCGATCACGATGCCAAGCAAGATGTTGATCGCGGTAATGGTTGCGAGATAGCGCGAAACTTCGCGTTCCACGTCATGGGCGATACGCAATCCCTTGCGCCGGTCGCCAAAGGTTGGGAGCGAGCGGATCAGTTTCTGATAAATGCGGTCACCTCCCGACAGGATAAACAGCAACAAAACAAGCATCAGCGCAATGCCCGCCAGAATATCAGGTGCGCCTTGTGCGGCCTGGCTGATCAGGTTGGGTTCGGCAACCACGACCCTTTGAACGTCTTCATCGCCATTATTCTGATCGGTGGCCTCGGAGACCTGCTTTTGGGCTTCGCGCAGTTTATCAAGCGGTTCGCTAAGATCGGCAAGGCGCAGACGCAATTGGCGTTCGATATTTGGCGCTTCATCGATCCAGCCCGATACCGGGCCGCTCAGGCCATAAATTCCGGCAATCACAGTCGCGCTGAGTGTCAGAACAATGGCAAAGGCCGTCACGGCATTGGGGATGTAGAATTTCGCAAAGGTGCGGACAACCGGCGAAAACACAAGCGACAGTAAAAACGCCAGCACAACCGGCAGCAAAAGACTTTGCGCGACGTAAAGACAGCCCAACGCCAAAACCACAAATGTGCCAATCACTGAAATCGTCCGCGCCCGGCGGTACACCCGCGCACGCGCATTGGCGGCTTGGCCTGCCTTGGCGTTTGGGGCGTTCGCACTTTCCGTCGCAACGGGGTCGTTCATGCATCTTCTCCGGCTATGGTCTGCCGGGCAGGGTGCATGCGGCAGGAGCTGATGTGATAACGCCCCGGTTGGTTTGGTTGTTCCAGACGTAGCATGAGCGGATTGGCGCACCAGCCAAGGGATGATGCGCCAAAGTTTTCAAGGATGAAAGGAAACTTATGCGTAGAATGGCGATGCCATGTCGATACTGGCTGTCTTTGTCGCATCGGCATCAAACACGCGGGTGTAAAACGCCGCATTCAAGGCCTTGGTCTCTGTCGGGAAGTAATCGATGGCAAAGCGTTTGGCATTCTCAATTGTGTCAAACGCATAGAAGCCACCGACCGTTCCGGTGTGAAGGCCGCTCAACCAGGTTTTGGAAAGAAGACCCGGTTGTTGTTTCAGGATGGGGTTGAAATCGCGCCACGGTCCATTGTCGAACGGCAAAACATGCAGTTGCACCTCGGTATAGACAAATGCGCCCGGGATCTGGTCAAACTTGGCGCCATAATGGGCCGAATTCATATCAAGGCTGGCCTCACGGGTGGCAACCGCATCAAACACGCGTGTCGTTTGCGCAACGCCAAAACCTTTGGCCTCTTCCGGAAAGTAACCGGTCACAAATTTCTGTGCATTCACAACGCTGTCAAAGGCATATATGCCACCGGCCGACAGGTTGCCAACGCCGGAAAGCCAGGTTTTGTTGATAAAGCCGGGTTGAGCCTTGATCGCATTATTGATGCGCTGCCATGGCACCTGATCAAACGGAGCAGAGATTTGCAGTTCGGTATAGACGAAGGCGTTCTGTGACATTGGTTCACTTTCTGTTTGGGCGGCAAGGGAATGGCGCAAGATGGATGATGCGACAAGGGTTGTTCCCGCAACGGCAAGGCTTACGGTGGCAGTTTTTAAAAAACTGCGACGATCCGGAAAATCCCGTGCCGAGGCAGGTGGGCTTTTCGTCAAATCTGCAAGTAGTTTTGCGTCATCTGTCATGATGGTTGATCCAAGTGATAAAATATAACGATCGTTATTTAAATAGGTGATCGACAATTGCAGCGTTGTCAATTAAAAATATAACGATCGATATATTTTGAGGGTGAGATGGTTAAAAACCAGACGCGCAAGGAAGAAACCCGTCGCAACATTCTCGACGCTGCAAGTCGCGCCTTTCGGGAGTTTGGCTTTTCCGGGGTCGGGGTCGATGGTATTGCCAAATCGGCCAATGCCACTTCGGGTGCGTTTTATGCCCATTTCGGCTCAAAGGATGGTGCATTTCGCGCCGCCCTTGAACTTGGCCTAGACGAAGTGATTGACGGCGTGCCACGCTTCCAGCGTGAGTTCGGCGATGGCTGGACCGACGCGTTTATTGACTATTACCTTGGCCACCCACATCGCGAAGATCTTGCATGCGGTTGCGCAATGACCAGTCTGTCGCCGGAAATGACCCGTGCAGACGGTGAAACCCGCGCACTCTATGATCGCAAGATGCAGACGATTGCCGGGCTGGTGGCAAAGGGATTGCCGCAGTTTCCCGATGATCAGCGTTTGGCAAAGGCGTGGTCGTTTTTGGGAATATTGATCGGTGGGCTGACAATTGTGCGTGGCCTGCAAGATAAAGCTGCCATTGACGCTGTGGCAAGTTCGATCAAATCCACAGCGTCAAGTATCCTGAAACCTGTGGGATAAAGACCTGTTTTCGCTTGAAAGGGAATGTGCGGGGAAGGCGTCACCTACGCCTCGATCGCCGGTTCCTGCAACTGCAATTCGCGGGCAATGATAACGGCCTGTGTGCGGCTATGGACCGAAAGCTTGCGCAGGATGGCCGATACATGGGCCTTGACGGTCGCCTCGGTGACATCAAGCTCATAGGCGATTTGCTTATTGAGCTTGCCTTCGGTCAGCATGTTGAGAACACGCAATTGTTGCGGGGTAAGCTGGCCGATCTTTTCGGCCAATCCGGTGGCCTCGTCATCGGCCGGGCCGTTTTCCATGGCCTCGCGCGCCCAGTCGGGCATCCACATGCCACCATCCAGAACGGTCTTGACCGCAAGGCCGATTTGATCGACCGGGGCTGATTTCGGGACAAAGGCCGATGCGCCATATTCGATGGAACGGCGCACAACAGGCAGTTCCTGACTGGCCGATACGATGGAAACCGGAATGTCGGGATAGGATGCACGCAGGGTAAACAGGCCGGTAAAGCCATTCATGCCGGGCATATGAAGATCAAGCAGGACAAGATCGATATCACCCTTGTGGGCTTCGATCTGATCAATGGCTTCATACAGGCTGCCGGCTTCAAGGACCGATACGTTTTCCAGTTCCGAGCTTAACGCCTGTTTGAGGGCTCCGCGCACTAGCGGATGGTCATCGGCGATCAGAACCTGGAACGTTTCGGACATTGGTGATTTTTCCCCTGAAAGTTATCATTCCCCGACAGGTCGCAATTATTCTATCCCGTTCAAGCGGAACTCACAAATTATTAGGTGAGAAAAGGATGGGATATTTTTGATTTTGGTAGGGTGCGACCCGGTGGACGCCGATCTGCGTGAGAAGGTGTTTTGTCTGGAAAACCGGCAGAAAGGTTGAGGGAAACCAAAGATCACTCTCGCCCCACGAAATGTGAAACTTTGGCCCCCCTCGCGCCACCGTTTGAGAGTATGCCCATTAAAATCGGCGCCGTAAACTCCGCATTTGAGGAAAAATGAAATTTATCCTATCAGTGTTATCGCTGACCGAAATTCAGTTCTGAAACACCACACTGCATTGCGAAATTGGCGATTTTATACAATCCGTTCCAAAACCGCGCAGCCCAAGGAAAAAAGGACCCTTAAATGTCTGAACAGCCGCAAGAGATTCGTCGCGAAGACTATAAGGAACCTGACTTTATTGTCGAAAAGGTCGAACTGGTTTTTGACCTTGATCGTGACGTGACAAATGTCAAATCGCGCCTGTTTATGGCTGCGAATCCTGTGCGCGGTACCGGAAAAGGGGACGAGGTTTTCCTCCATGGCGAGGATATGAAGCTTCTTTCCGTCACCCTCAATGAAACCCGCCTGGCGTCCAGCGATTTCACTGTCGATCAGGAAGGCCTGCGCTTTAAGGCGCCGGGACAAAACTTCATTGCCGAACTTGAAACCCAGATTTCGCCAGCCAACAACACCCGGCTTGAAGGCCTTTATGTTTCGCAAAGTGCCTTTTGCACCCAGTGCGAGGCCGAAGGCTTCCGCCGCATTACCTATTTCCCGGATCGCCCGGACGTCATGGCGACCTATCGCGTCACCATCAATGCGAATAAGGAAAGCTGCCCGGTCCTGCTTTCGAACGGCAACCTGATCGACAGCGGTGATCTTGACGGCGGCCGTCATTTTGCCGTGTGGGAAGATCCGTTCCCGAAACCATCCTATCTGTTTGCGCTGGTCGCCGGTGATCTGGCCTGTGTCGAAGACAGTTTCAAAACCATGTCGGGCCGTGATGTGGCGCTGCGCATCTTTGTCGAACACGGAAATGAGGATCGCTGCGATTATGCGATGGACAGCCTGAAACGGTCGATGAAGTGGGACGAGGAGGTCTATGGCCTCGAATACGATCTGGACCTGTTCAATATCGTTGCCGTTTCCGACTTCAATATGGGGGCGATGGAAAACAAGAGCCTCAATGTGTTTAACGCCAAATTCGTTCTGGCCCGCCCGGATACCGCGACCGATGGCGATTATGAACGCATCGAATCCATCGTTGCACACGAATATTTCCATAACTGGTCGGGCAACCGTGTCACCTGTCGCGACTGGTTCCAGCTCTCGCTCAAGGAAGGTCTGACCGTATTCCGTGATCAGGAATTCTCGGCCGATCAGCGTTCCCGCCCGGTGCAGCGCATTAAGGATGTCAACGCGCTCCGCGCCGCCCAGTTCCCCGAGGATGCAGGCCCGCTGGCCCATCCGGTGCGCCCGGACAGCTATATGGAAATCAACAATTTCTATACCGCGACGGTCTATGAAAAGGGCGCGGAACTGATCCGCATGATGCACACGTTGCTTGGCCCGGATGGCTATCGCAAGGGCATCGACCTTTACTTTGATCGCCATGACGGGCAGGCGGTGACTTGTGATGACTTCGCCAAGGCGATGGAAGACGCCAACGGTATCGATTTCAGCCAGCTCAAACTCTGGTATTCGCAGGCCGGTACGCCGAAACTCAGCTGGCAGGGCGACTATGACGCGGATGCCAAACAATACCGTCTGACCATTTCGCAGAAAACCGACCCGACCCCGGGACAGTCGGACAAGAAACCGTTGCACATGCCGATCTCAATCGGGCTTCTGGGTGCGGATGGTTCAGACCTCGTCGCCAAAACGGTGGAACTGACGGAAGCCAGCCAGGAATTCGTCTTTGATGGTGTGACTGAGGCGCCGGTGCTGTCGTTTAACCGGGGATTCTCGGCACCGGTCAACATAACCACCGATCAGCCCGATGATGAGCTTGTCTTCCTGATGGGCAATGACAGCGATGCTTTCAATCGCTGGGAAGCCGGGCAGAAATACGCAACCCGTTTGATGTTGTCTGCCATTGCCGCCTATGAGGCGAATGGTGGCGATGTCGATGCCGCCTTTTCCGATGAACAGGCCCACGTTGATGCCTTTATTGCCGCGATGCGCGCGACACTTATTAATGATGACCTTGATAAGGCGTTCCGTGCCGATGCGCTTGTCCTGCCGGGCGAGGCGTTCCTGTCCGAACAACGCAAGCCCGCCAATCCCGAGGCGATCTATCAGGTCAGAACCGCCTTGCGCAAACGCATTGGCCAGGCGCTTTCCGATGATTTCGCCAACACCTATCACCAGAATGCCTCAAACGCGGCCTTTACGCCCGATGCGGCGTCGGCGGGGCAGCGTGCCTTGCGGGCAACGGCCCTTGCCTATCTGGTGGCAAGCGGGGCGGATGAATTTGCCGACGTGGCGGTCGCGCAATATGGCACGGCTGACAATATGACCGATCAGATGGCCGCCCTGTCGGTGCTCAATAACCTTGATCATCCGGGCCGTGAAACCGCACTTGCCGATTTCGAGGAACGCTTTGCCAATGACGGTGTTGTTCTCGATAAATGGTTCTCGTTGCAGGCGATGTCATCGCGTGATGATACCTTGGCCCGGATCAAGGATCTGATGAGCCACCCGGCCTTTACCATGCGCAACCCCAACAAGGTGCGTGCGCTGATCGGGGCGTTCGCCACGGGCAATCCGCGTCATTTCCATGCCAAGGATGGGTCGGGTTATGCCTTCTATGCCGATCGCCTGATCGAGCTTGATGACATCAACCCGCAGGTCGCCGCACGCCTCTGTGCCCCGCTTGGCAAATGGGCAAAATACGATGCGGATCGCGCGGACAAGATGAAGGCCGAACTCAACCGTATCCTCGCCAAACCGGAAATCTCGCGCGATTTGTATGAAATCGCCTCGAAATCCGTGGCAAGCTGATCACGCGACCATATCTAGTGAAATGACAAAGGGCGGCACCCACAGGATGCCGCCCTTTGCGTTGGAAAATATCACAAAGCCGATCAGGTCAGCTTCATCCGCTCGCTGAACTCACGCATTTTCTCTGACAGGTTGCGCGCCACTTCCGAAAGGTTATGGCTGGCCGTGTTCAGATCATGCGCACTGCGCCCGGTGCTTTGTGCGCCGTCATTCACAAAGGTGATCATTTCATCCATCGATCCCGCACCGGCGGCGATGCGTTGAACGTTTTCGGAAATCTCACCGGTGGCACGGCGTTGTTCATCAACCGATTGGGTGATGGTCGACTGGATGTCGTTGACCTGATGAATAACTTCGCCAACCGTGCTGATCGAATGGGCGGCCTTTTGCACTTCTTCCTGAATGGCAGCCGTCAGGTCACCAATCTGGCCGGTTGCACTTGCGGTCTGATCGGCAAGCGATTTGACCTCGTTGGCAACCACGGCAAAGCCCTTGCCAAGTTCACCGGCACGCTCGGCTTCAATCGTCGCATTAAGCGACAAAAGCTTCGTGCGATGGGCAATGTCGTTGATCAGATCAATGATCGATCCGATCTCGGAGCTGGCCTTTTCAAGCGATCCGATATTGCGCTGGCTTTCTTCGGCTTCTTCACGTGCCCGTCCGGTCACGGTGGAAGCCTCGGTCGCCTGACGGTTGATCTCGGCGATCGAGGATGAAAGTTCCTCAACCGCGGTGGCGACGTTGCGGGTATTTGATGCCGCCTCGCGCGAGACATCCAGTGCACCGCCCGATTGCTGCACCGTGTTTTCCGACTGGTTTGTCAGTTCACTGGCAAGGCTCAGCAACCCTTCGGACTGTTCGGTCACGGATTGGGCCACACGGGCAACCTCGGCCATCAGTTCGGTGACCGCGATCTTGCTTTCCTCACGCTCTGACACGTCGTTCCAGGCCAGCATGGTGCCCAAAAGAACATTATCCTTGTCGCGGACCGGGGCGGCAAGGATATCAAGATAGCCACGGTCGGTCTGGATGATCTCGGTGAAGGGCAGGTTGTTCGGATTGGCAAGCTTGGCCTGGAAGTCCGATCCAAGATTAAGGAAATCACCCGAAATCGTTGCCGTTGTGCCGCCAAGATAGTCTTGCGCACTGGCGTTAAGGTAACTCAGCTTGCCATCAGGCAGGATCATCGCGGTCATGGTCGGGGTATTTTCGACCATGTTTTGCAAGATCAAGGCCTGACGCACCGATTCACGCAATGCAATCAATGCCTTTTTCATCTCGCCGATTTCGTCATTGCCGACATTGGGCAGATTGACGTTGGTGTCCCCGTTTGAAATTGACGTCATCGCACCTGCAAAGGCGCGCAGATTGCGCAGAACCGTGGTGCGCAACAGGATCCAGCCAACAATCCAGGCCGCCAGAAGCACGCCGACAAGGATTTCGATCGACAACAGCCGCAGGCTATCGGTCTGGGCATAGAAATCAGAAACGTCGCGATCAAACCGGGCCTCAGCCCAGACACCGCCACGGCCATCACTGATCATAACCTCGACTGCCGCGCGGTGCGTGTCACCTGCCTTGGCGGTTTCGGGCTCTGGCGTATCACTGCTGGCTTCTGGTGCAGCATCCCCGCCATTTTCGGTGGCGGCATCGCCCTCTGCTGGCGGGGTAGCTTCTGCTTCTGCCTCTGCCGGGGCCTCAAGGCTTTCAAACAGCACGTTGCCGGAATTATCAAGAATCTGGAAGTTGCCACCCAAAACCTTGCCAATGCCCGCAAGCTGGGGCAGGGGATCGGTGATGACTTCAAGGAAGCCAACAGCACGGAACCCGCCAACCGGCAGGATCAGGCTAAAGACCGGACGTCCATCCGGGGTTGCCCACATAAAGCTTGCCGGTTTACGGGCTTCGGCCTTGTCGCGACCGATCAAATAGGCTTTGACGTCCGGGTCATCAGTGACGCTGGTGCCAAGATTGGCTTCGGACGTCGCCAGTTGATTGAATTCCTGATCATAGGAAATTGCCGCAATCAGGTTTACATCGCCCTGAACCACTTCACGTGCGTTCGAAAGGATGTTGAGTTCGGCTTGCATGCGCGTCTGGTCATTTTCCTGGTAACTTTTGACCAGGCTGCCAAGCCGCGACCATTCATTGGCAATCGGGGTAATTTTGTCGGCATAGTCGGTGGCAATACGCGACCCGACAAAGAAATTGACTGTACCACTGACCGAGTTGTTCAGTGTTTCAATCGCAAAGTTGCGATAGGTATCACCGGTCCAAAGAAGCATCCATGTCACTGCACCTGAAACCAGTAATCCTGTTACGAGCAAAATCCGTCGTAACGTCAGAAGGCTGGTAGCACCTCCTGCAATAGCCGTCTTCGCGGCCTTGTCTCCCGTCATTTTTGTCACTCCAGAGCAAACCAAGTTTATTTTTTGTCTTTGGTCATATTGGCTCGCGTCTCTCCCGCTCACACCTCTACTTCTCAAGAGTAGTTGTTCTGATCCAAGCAGAGCTTGGTTTGGAACACAATCCCTTATTTCTCGATTTCCATAGGATTGCTGCGGCACACAGCCGGTTTGAAGCGGTCCGAAATCTGGAAATTCTCGTTTTGGTTGGGGGGCTTAGCCCCGATTTACGAGCGCGATTTCGACGCATTGAAATTTTTTCTGCGAATGTGTGTGATAATCGTTTGCAATTGCAAAAACGATGCTCTATGACTGTGTTTGTCAAATGCAGACGACAACGTCGTTTGTGACCGGCCATCAGGCCTACATGGCGTGCCTGATGGCTTCTATCTTCGGGACTCTCTCTCCCCGAAGGTCGATCTCTCTCACTCGAGGGGGCTGGTATCCGGATCATTGTGCGGGACAATGCCGGAATTCATACCAGTCCCCCTTTTTTTATCCAAAAGACATTGACCCATATCGATCTTTGGCACGCTGCCCGGTTGCATGCGTGTGCGGCTTTAGCGTTTTATAAAGGTGCTGTTGGTTACAAAAGCAGGGTAACTTTGATGTCGTGAAGGATGGCCAAGTCCATGGCTGGCGAAGACAACACCAACAAACCCGATTTGCGCGCAACCCCGGAACCGCAGACTGATCCGGATGCCGGGCAAAAGGATGCACCGCTTCCGGCCTTTATATATGGCCGGGACGGGCATGGTGATGGCAGCGCACGTGGGGCAGAACGCTCCGGTGATCGGCAAAACCTTAATGCACGGATAGCGGATATGGATCGCAAAACCCTTCTTGGCCTGGTCACAGGCGCAGGCATGCTCGGCCTTGTCTTGTTCTTTGCCGGAATGCTGGTCGGCGCAGGCTTGTTCATGGATTCTGAAGACGGTGCGCGCACCACCCAGACAGAACAGCCGCAGGTCGAAATGCTGGCCTCCGCCCCGGAAGAACCAACCGAAATTCCGGCTGCCACGCCTGAGGCAACCGAGCCGACAACAACAACACCGGCACCGGAAATCAGCGCTGATAGCGAGGACCCGGTCGGCGATCTGATCGCGCAGCGCACAGAGGCACTTTCGGATGATGCCACGGCTGGCAGCGAAGCCGCATCGGATGTGGCTGAAACCGAAGAAACCGCAGAAGCCGCAGGATCAGAAGAACAGGCGATTGCGGCCCCCGAAATCCGCGATGTAACTGGCGACACCGATGCGCCAGCCGCACCGGAAGCGCCAGCGGTTGAAGGCGCGCAAGACAGTGCTACGACCGAAACGGCGCCAACCGTTGAACAGGCACCCGCGCCAGAGGCATCCGAACCGGCAGCCGAAACCGCCGAAACCACGCCGGAACCAGCGCCAGCAGCCCCGGCATCAGATGCCAGCAAGCCTTTCTCGGTTCAGGTTGGTGCCTTCAAGGTGCATGAAAATGCCAGCCAGCGTGCCGAGGAACTGCGCGGCAAGGGACTTGAAGTCGCCGTTGTTGTGCGCGGGCCAGAGGACGAGGGGGCGTGGTACTATGTCCGGATCGGGTCCTATGCCAACCTTGCGGCAGCCCGCGATGATGCAGCCAAGATCAAGGCGGATCATTCGATTGACGGTTTCCCGGTTCGTGCAGAGCCCAATGACCGCGTGGTAGACTGATCAGGTCGGGTGCGCATCCCGGGTACGGTTAAGGCACACACTATATATATAGAAGTAATAATGCAGAGCGGGGTGGTCTTATGAACCACCCCGCTTTTGTATTGGGGCTTCAGTTCACCTGACGGCATTCAATTGCCGAATTTATGTCATCGGGTTTGTTTTTGTCCTCTGATTGGGGCATTCTGCTTGCCATCTTGGGGTAAAGGCGCTACGCGCTAGGTTCTCAAACACCAGACCGGCAGCCGCTTGATTGGAACGGCTGCAAAGCAAGACAGGATGGCCGATAGCACATGAGCACGCACAAGGATTTCCCGAACCTTCATATTCTTGATCATCCGCTGATCCAGCATAAGCTGAGCCACATGCGCAAGGTCAGCACTTCGACCAAGACCTTCCGTCAGTTGCTCAAGGAAATCGCCCTTCTCATGGGCTATGAAATCACCCGCGAGCTTCCTGTCAGCTATGAAGACATCGAAACACCGATCTGCGCGATGAAGGCGCCGGTCATTCAGGGCCGTAAACTGGCCGTGGTTCCGATCCTGCGCGCCGGTTCGGGCATGGCCGATGGCCTGATCGAACTGATGCCATCCGCGCGCATTGGTCATATCGGCCTCTATCGCGATCCGGAAACCCACATGCCGGTCGAATATCTGGTCAAGCTGCCCGAAGTCGAAGGCCGTACCTTTATTCTGGTCGATCCGATGCTGGCCACCGGGAACTCGGCAGTGGCCGCGATCGATACGCTCAACAAATACGGTGTTGCCGACAAGGACATCCGCTTCATGGCGCTGGTTGCCGCCCCCGAAGGGGTCAAGGTCTTCCAGGATGCCCATCCGGATGTGCCGATCTATACTGCCGGCCTTGATGAAAAGCTGAATGAAAAGGCCTATATCGTTCCGGGCCTTGGCGATGCCGGCGACAGACTGTTCGGTACGCGCTAGGCCATCGACCAGCCATTGCTTTTCGCATTAAAAAAGGGTGCCGTTTGGCACCCTTTTGTTTTTGAAGTTTTCAGCGGTCTGGTCGGGCTGGCAATCAGCCCTTTGGCGATACCGTGATATCGACCACCGACCCGCTAAAGGAGCCACCGGTCAACTTGATGGTCGCAACCCGGTTTTCACGGTCATAGACCAGAACCGAAATATCGGCGCGAACCACGGTCACCTTGCTCCAGCCGAAGTTTGGCATTTCACGCTCGTAGAAATCATACATCTGTGCTTGCGATCCGCCGGCATTCAGGACAAGCCGCCCGTGCCAGGCATCGGATGCGCCAAAGATGATGCTTCTGTCCATATCGAGTGACGAATTGGACGGCATCGGAATATCTGTGAACTGGGTGAAAGACGGACCTGGTTGGCCACCTTTGCCTTCACTGCTGCCCGGGCCCGTATTGGGCACAAGGTTGGTGCCAGAGCACCCGGCAAGAGAGAGCCCCGCAAAGGCGGCGGCACATATAAGATATTGTCGCAGTCTCATCATCTTCCTTCGGTCCCCTGATGCCCGTCTTATAACGAGGGGTATGGATATCTCGCCCTATCATCGGGTCATAATGTAAAGGAAAGGTTCACATATTTGCTTTTGCGGCATTTTGCGGCCTTGCCCGGATGATATGTCCTTTTGGACTAAATTGGCGGAACTATCACGATTAATATGACCGTTAATATGACCCTGCGCATTGCATCACATCAAACGGGTTGAACCGGACTTTGGGCCTATAGGGCGAATCAACGGCCCGTAATCTTGGTTTTTTCGAATCATTTTGATCCGGCGCAATGTTTTTTGCCGGTTAAAAGCCCAGTCTTTGCGGGTCTTTTTCAGGACCTTTGCGGGATTTTTCAACCAAGAGTCTGATGGGGACTGGTGTCTGACTTTTATGGTTGGATATGGCTTTTCGACTATGTTGTTGAAAAATAACAATATTCAGAAAAGTTCCCATTAAATGCATTTTTTTCTGAAAAAGGTGTTTACAGGTCGGGATAGGGGCC
>NZ_JPVZ01000017.1:0-22500 GCF_001662875.1 Thalassospira tepidiphila MCCC 1A03514
CCCCGGCAGTGTCACCACTGCCGGGGCATTTCTTACCCTCGCGCAACCACCATAATCACCCCAAACACACCAAAGGGCAGCGAACCCTCGCTGCCCTTATCGCATTCTGCCGACATCCATCTGCCATAACGAACGCCAACCCCGTCATTCCCACGCAGGTGGGGATCTATCTCTCAAGGCGCACCCTCGTAAAAGGCGGCCTGATCACGTGCCAACCAACTGATCGCGTGTTGAGGGTTAAGTCGTTAAAGACCTGTCCACTGGCAATTATTCAGTTTACCGTATCGCTCAAGAACCACCATTAACGAAGCCTATTCTCGCAGGCTCCGGTTGAATTATTTGAGGTATTTGATGCGCTTCACTGAAAACGGGCCGGACATCCCGCACGAACTAATTTCTGCACAACGGAATGGACAGGTAATCTTTTTCTGCGGAGCAGGCATATCTGTTCCGGCGGAACTCCCCGGATTCAAATGCCTCACTGAAAACGTGGCGCAGAAGCTCCACGCAACCGATCATGATATTGTCAAGAACATGATTGAACGGGGTGAGTACGACAGAGTGTTTTCTTGGCTGCGGCAACACTATCCCAGCGATCAAGTCGATTATCATATATTAAACTCACTAAAAGTACCTCGCAGCCCAAAATTAGAAAATCATCGCAATCTTCTAAAACTATCGAAAACACCGCTGGGTGAACCGCTGGTGGTCACAACGAATTTTGACCGATTATTTGAACGCGCCCAAGAAGGCCTAAAGCATTATACCGCACCATTTCTGCCAGACTTACAAATGGACAGAGACGCTTCTGGCATTATTTATCTTCATGGCCGCTGGCAGAAACCAAATCTTAAAAATCCCCCAAAATATAATCTCGTTATTAGCTCGCAGGATTTCGGGAAGGCTTATTTGTCACATGGGTGGGCGGCGCGCTTTCTATCAAATATCCTTCGAACACGGACAATTGTCCTCATTGGGTATTCCGGCGACGACACGCTGGTTAGATACCTGCTTGAAGGGTTGAATGCTGAAACGGGAGCCGCTCATACAAATGTATACGCATTCGACTGCGGCTCAGAAGGTGAAGTAAATCGTAAGTGGTCCTCTCTGGGAGTCAATGCGATCCCTTATCCTGATCACAGCGACCTTTGGAAAACCATTGAAGAATGGTCAAAGCTTGCTGCAACACCAGACTACTGGGAAAACTATATTCACAACATAGCTCAGAGTTCTCCGAGAAGTTTGCTACCATTCCAACGTGGACAAGTCGCTTCGTTCATTTCAGATCAAAAAGGTGCCGAAAAATTTGCTACGTTTAATCCACTACCACATGCGGAATGGATTTGTGTTTTTGACAGAAACGTAAGATTCTTTAAGCCCAAAAGCTACGTTCCCGAAACTGAAGACACAATTGACTTGCTTGACGACTACGGCACTGATCGCGACCCCTCACGAGCTGAACTGGAGCGTAGCAGCGATCAGAATAACTTTCTTATCGGCGATGACTATGTGAGCACCCTACCAACTCACGAAACGTCAAAACTTTCCGAACGCTTGTCTAATCTCAACTATTCTGAACTTTGGCGCGTTAATTCCCGGATAACTGCGCTGTCCCACTGGATAACCAAAGTTATCGACCAGCCTGAAACGATTTGGTGGTTACTAAAACAAACAACCCTTCATCCTATAATTCTGGATTGCATCGCCTCTAAAGGCTTTGAAGAGTCGGATAATCCCCCCACTAAGCTTGAGAAATTCTGGCCGTTATTCTTTTACTTTCATAAAAATCAGTCGAATAACTGCGACTATGAGTGGTTTAAACTCAAACAAAAAATCGACACCAAAGGATGGAACAGTTCGATAATTGATCAACTTAGTGAAATAACACAGCCTGAATTGCTAGCTAAAACCTACCGAAATACAGATACTCCGATAAACAGTTTCGAGGAAATCGAAACGATAATACCTGTGTTCGAGGTTCATTTTCCCCATTTGACATACATGGAACTGGAAGTTCCTGAAGCATGGATTTCAGCAACCCTTGAGGTTTTGACGCAATCCTTGAAGAAGGCTATCGACCTTTCAAACATGGTTGGGTACCCAGAAGTCAGCTCCTATAACTTTGATTTCCCAGCACTTACATCAAATAAAAACAGCGTTTCTTCACACACCGACAATTTCGGCAAGCTAATTTTGCTAGCAGCTGATCTAATTAAAAGGCTAGCGCATATTGATGCTCAAGAATTATCAAAAATCGTAAATACATGGCCGGATTCTGACCCAAATGTCTTTGACAGATTAAAATTTTTTGCCTGGCGGTTCGATAGCATCATCCCGGCATCTATGGTCGCCCAACAGCTTGGGACCATGTCAGACGAAGTATTTCGGGACAGCTCCACAATCCTAGAATTGCTGGAAATGCTAAACATTCGCCTTTCAGGTTTTTCTCAGAAAGATCGGTTAAAAATTGAAAACTGGATATGGGCATTTACAGACAAAGATGAGTGGGAAGATCAAAAGAGATTCGAAGAGCGCAAGATATATTGGCTCGGACGAATTTTCTCCAAAATCGACGAAACGTCTACAGGGCTAACAAGCCTTGGAAAAACCCGACTGAATCAAATCAAAGCATCTGAACATTGGAAAGATCAGTATCTTGAAGAAGAGTTTTCCAGCGGGAGAATTAAAGGTGGCTTCGTTTCAACTGACACCTCAACCCACGGCTTGGAAAAACTTGGAGGGACTGAACTTTTCGAGGAAATTTTGCGCCGTGAAAGCGACCACTCCGTTTTTTTAAAAGAGAACAAACCATTCATCGGGTTAATTAAAGCAGATCCTATAAAGATAACAACGGAGCTAGTTTCAGAACTGGAAAAAGGCGAACATAGGACGCGTTTCTGGCAGCAGCTCTTTTCCCATTTCCCTGAATCCGCATCAACCGATGACATAAAATTTGTTGCAAAGGCGATACCTATTCTGCCGGAAGAGATCGTTTATGAATGCAGATATACCTTAACAAGTTGGATCCAAAAGCAACTCTCTAAGGCACTGAAAAATGAACAAAAAATCTTTTGGGAGATTTGGGACCACGTATTCCTCCAATTGAACAACTATGGCCCAGAGGCAACTACAAGCGCTATCGGAGAAACCAGACGTGCGGGACGCGTCGTTCGAACCTCCCGTAAAACCATAACACACGCCTTAAACTCACCAATCGGTCATCTGGTGGAGGCAATTTTCCAAACCATTGAAAGCTGGTCGCTCAATCCCGCAACCAATGATTTTACGGCCATACTTAACCGACTGGTTCTTAGTCTGAACGCAATAGGTGATGGATCGGCAAATGCCACCACCATGATCGCCCTTAGGTATAATTATCTGTTTTATTGGTTCCCTGATTGGGCGAAGGAGCACCTTGTCCCAGTATTTGCAGTCGAGCATGAAAACGCGGAGGCTGCTTGGCGAGGGTTGGTAAACCAAAACAAATTGCCTGTTGGCGATGCATTCTGGTCGATAAAATCAGAAATGATAAAGGTCCTTGGATCACAAGTAGAATGGGAAGATGAGGACGATTTCAGAAGAGGACTAGCATGTATTGTCGTTGCTTATGCTTATTTTCACGGACGTAGGAAAAAATACCTTCAAGATTACGAGGTCCGAACGGCCATCAGGTCTTTCGATGATGAGTCTCGAGCACATGCTCTTTGGCAGCTAGGGCGAATTGTTGAGGATTACGATTGCTGGACAACATTCGGGAAGAGATTCTTTAAGAGATACTGGCCTTTGGAACGAGAGTATCAGTCCCGAAAGACTTCTAGTCAGTTGCTAATGTTAACCTCACAGTCTGGCAATCACTTTCCAGACATTGCTGAAACAATCATACCTTTTCTTGTTCCAGCGGAGAGAGGAGATATGTTCACTCACAGCATTATCTCTGAAACTCCCTCTATCGCGTCTCAATGGCCTGAAGTGGTCTTGCGCATTTTTGATCGAATTTATCCACCCTCAATGTCGACAGCCCCTTACAATCTTCGCAAAGCCTTAGACGAGATCGCTCAGGCATCGGCTGATTTAAGGGTAGATCCAACTTGGAAGCGGCTTGATGAAATTTGTCCGGTAAGGTGATGATTACTCCCCCAAAAGAAAACCCCGGCACATTTAAGCACCGGGGCAAGTCGTGTCGTTTGGAGGTAGACAGGGTTTTTGGCCCTTGGGAGTCTCAGAAAGACATCAGATCGCCTTGACGGTCACCGGGCGCTCTGCCTGAACCATCAGGCGGTTGCGGATCGGACGGCCAAATAGCGGCGATTCAATTTCGAACTCATCCCCGTCCTGGGTGGTGACACCATCGGCAAAGCTGAGCGTCGCGGTCCCGAAGAAATGCGCATGCACATCGCCCGGACGGCGGAACAGGTCATACTTGAAATGGTGGTATTCAAGGTTGGCGATGGAATGCGACATATTGTCTTCGCCACTGACGAACTGCTTTTCCCAAATCACCTTGCCGTCACGATAGAGGCGCGAGGTGCCCTCGACATGGCTTGGCAGATCGCCCAGCAGCAATTCAGGACCCATTGCACAATGGCGCAGCTTTGAATGCGCCAGATACAGGTAGTTCTGACGTTCCATCACATGGTCGGAAAACTCGTTGCCGATGGCAAAGCCGATGCGCACCGGGGTGCCATCATGATCAATGACATAGACCGCGGCAATTTCCGGTTCTTCACTGCCATCAAGGGCGAAGGACGGGCTTGGGATATCTGCCCCCGGATTGGCAACGATGGAACCATCGCCCTTATAGAACCATTCCGGCTGCACACCATGTTCGCCAGCCTTCGGCTTGCCGCCCTCAACGCCCATGCGGAACATCTTCATGGAATCGGTTTCGTTGGCGTCCTTGTTATCGGCCTTGTGCATGTTCGCACGCGCCGAGGCCGAACCCAGATGGGTCAGCCCGGTGCCCGTCACAAGGAAATGCGCCGGATCAACGTGGGTGATCGGCGGCAAAAGGCGGCCATCACGGGCAACTTCGTTATAGTCGACTGTAGTGTCGCCCATACGAATTTTTGCCTTTTCGATCATCGTCATGCCCTTGGCAAGCGCGATGGTCGCAAGTTCGCGGGTGGTGGATACGCCCTGAAGCGGGATCAGGGTGTTTTGATCTTCGACCACGGCAACCTGTTGCGCGCCGGCGGTGTCCTTGAATTGAACCAGTCTCATGAATTCTGTCCTGAACGGTCTTGGATATATGTCGGAATACGGGGTGCGTGACGCGGGCCTTAGACCCAGCCGCCATCAACGATAAAGTTCTGGGCGGTGACCATGCGGGCCTCGTCCGAAATCAGGAAAAGCGCCATGCGGGCAATGTCATCAGGCATCACCTTGTTTTTCAGGCACTGGCGCTCGTCGATTTCACGCTCGGCGGCTTCATCGACCCAAAGATCCAGCTGGCGCTGGGTCATGACCCAACCGGGTACGAGCGTATTGACGCGGATATGATCCTTGCCAAGATCACGCGCCATACCGCGCGTCAGACCATGGGTCGCGGCCTTTGCCGTCGTGTAGCCCGGCATACCGCCCTGCCCCATCATCCAGCTGACCGATCCGAAATTGATAATCGCACCACCGCCGGCCTTTTGCATCATCGGCGCCACCGCCTGAATGGCAAAGAAGGACGGGCGAATATTGATTGCCTGACGCTCATCCCAGTATTCCGGGGTGACGTCCTGCCATTTGTGGCGGGTATCGTTCGCTGCATTGTTCATCAACCCGGTGATCGGGCCATTGATCTCGGCCGCCTTGGCAATGGCTGCCTGCAAGGCGGCAATATCGGTCAGATCGCATTTGATAAAGACGGGCGAATTTCGCGCATCTTTCGAAAGCTTTTCGACAAGTGCGTTACCGGCATCTTCCATGATATCGACAAAGGCGACTTTTGCCCCCTGCTCGACAAAGGCGGTCACAATCGCCTCGCCAATACCCGATGCCCCACCGGTGATGAATACCGATTTGTCTTCCAGGCTTGTGTAGTGTGTCGGCATGCGATCAGACATGATCCTTTCATCTCCCGTCGTGCGTTTTGTTTTCAGATGTCAGACGTCGGATTCCCCTGACGCCAAACACGATTCTAGGCCAAAATTGACAGAAAGTGCATCCATCAAGCTATGTGCGGCGCAACAGGAGAAAAATTCCTGACGCCAACATCATGCTACGCCGACAAGCCCCCATCAGACCAGACGAATGGTCCGGGCACGTTCCCGTGCGCGGCTGCGTGATGCTTCCTCCTGATAATCTTGTTTTTTATTCTTCATACAATAACATTAATGATCAGGATATCCGGGCCTGTCAAGCGTCAAACCATGCAGTCTTTTCTTTCATTATCTGAAAGCTTGTTTATAAGTTCATGACATAAGCAAATACGTAACAGCCATCGTGACGCACCCCTGAAATAATTATATGCTATGCAGCACAAGGCGTTGACGGCACCAGATAAGTTGCCCTGAAAATTAATTCATATTATATGAATAATGACAAAGCGGGCCTTTTGCCTATTTGCTTTTCAATCAGGGCCACGCCGGAGGGAATATATGTCGTCTACCATGTCGAGAACTTACGCCAAACGCAGTCTGCACAGCATTGTTGCCCACGATCTTGGCGCACGCATTGTTTCGGGCAAGCTGCGGCCTGGCGATGTCCTGCCGACAGAGGCGGCCTTAAGTGAATCCCTTGATGTTTCGCGTACAGCCCTTCGTGAAGCCATCAAAATCCTCTCGGCCAAGGGGCTGATTGAAAGTCGCCCGAAAACCGGCACCCGGGTCAAACCGCGTTCAAGCTGGAACCTGCTGGATCCTGATGTTCTGTCCTGGCATTTCCCGGACCCGGACCCGGCATTTCTCTATAGCCTGCTTGAAACCCGCCTGATCATTGAACCCAACACGGCCGCCATGGCCGCCGTCCGCGCCACGCCGGAACAGATCAAGCATCTTGAAACCGCCTATTTCGAAATGGAAAAGGCCGAACCCGGCACCGAGGCGGTTTATATTACCGACCTTGTGTTCCATCAGGGTATTTTGGATGCGTCGGGCAACGATTTCATGAAATCGTTTGGCATGTTGATCGAAACCGCCCTGATCGGATCTTTCCGCCTGTCGTCTGGCGGACCCAAGGCGCATGTCAAGTCGCTGCCCGATCACCACGCGGTCTATGCCGCCATCAGCCAGCGCGATCCCGAAGAGGCGCGCAGCAAAATGCACGGCCTGCTGCGCCGGACCATGCGCGAACTGCGCAAGGAACTCGGCATGTCGGTCGAACATGACTGGGATCAGATCGGCCTGTAATCAATGCCGATGGGGCGCATCAAAACGATCACCGCCCCCCATTCCTCATACTATTTGAATTTACCCCCAAAACGCCAGGTAGCGCGTTTGGCGCAGACAGGGCTTATTATTCACCAAAAATGAATAATGCGGCTGATTGACCAATTTTTTTGTCAAAAGTTTTGCCCCCGCGCCGGTGCCTGATTGCACGATCAAAACGACCCATGTAAGGGAACAGAAAAAACGCCCTGCTTATTCAAACAGGGCGTTTTGAACGAAGGTATTTTGATCGCCGGACGCCTTATGTCGCCCCGGCACGCATCCCTGAGAAGGAACGCGTGATCAGGCGTTGCAAGACGATAAAGCCAAACAGAAGCGCGCCAATCATGATCTTGGTCCACCAGCTGTTCAGCGACCCGTCAAAGGCGATAAGGGTCTGGATAACCCCCATGATGATCCCGCCAAAGAACGTGCCGAGCACAAAGCCCATCCCGCCGGTCAGAAGCGTGCCACCAATCACCACGGCGGCAATCGCATCAAGCTCCACCCCGACGGCGGCCAATGGATAGGCCGACGCGGTATAGAAGGCAAACACCACACCCGAAAGTGCACTGAAAAAGCCCGACAGGGTGTAAACCCGGATGATGGTGCTGTGAACCGGAACACCCAGTAATTCTGCCGAATGCCGGTCCCCGCCAATCGCATAGACATTACGTCCGAACCGGGTGAAATGGGCAATCACCACCCCGCCAATGACCGTCGCCAGCATCAAAAGGGCCGATGCCGTCAACCAGCCACGCCCCGGCAGCTGGATTTTAAACCCGCTAAAGGCCGAGACAAACGGATGATCAATAGGAACAGAATCCAGATTGATCAGGAAGCACATGCCGCGCAGGAAGAACATCCCGGCAAGCGTGATGATAAAGGGCTGAATATCGAATTTGGCAATAATCACCCCCATAAACGCCCCGAATGCCGATCCGACAATCATCGCAACCACGGCCGCCGTTACCGGATGCATGCCAAAGCCGGTCACGAGTTCGGCCATCAACACCCCGATAAAGGCAATCATTGACCCAACCGAAAGATCAATCCCGCCCGATAGAATGACAAACGTCATGCCAACGGCAGTAATGATCAAAAAAGCATTGTCGGTCAGAAGCGCGCCCAAAACATACGTATCGGAAAAGGCGCGATGTTCAAAAATCCCGTAGCCATACAGCAGTACGAGAACCGCAAGCGTGGCAAGGATCGGATAAAACCGTTCATTAATTTTCATCGGATTTCCCCCGCTTCATGCGTTCCATCGCCTGCCCCACCAGTTCGCGCGATTTTGGCGCCTGCACCAGCAGAACAACCATCACCACCGCCGCCTTGACGATGAGCGTGTATTGCGACGGAAGACCCGACAACAAGATGCCGGTGGTCAGCGCCTGAATGATCAGAACACCAATCACGGTCATCGCAATAAAGAACCGACCGCCCATCAGCGACGCACCACCAATAACAACTGCCAGAATGGCATCGAGTTCAAGCCACAAGCCGGCATTGTTGGCGTCCGCCCCACGAATGTCCGCGGCAATGATGATCCCGGCAAAGGCCGAGCACAGACCCGATGCCGCATAGGCCATCAGTTTGATACCGCGTGCATCGATGCCCGCGACCCGGCTGGCGCGCGCATTGCCGCCAACCGATTCAACAAACAGACCAAGGGCGGTCTTGCGCATGATGAAATAGATCGCGGCAATCACGGCGGCGGCAATAATCACCCGCCACGGAATACCCAGCAGATAACCACTGCCGATCGCCTCAAAAAATTCGCCGTGGAAGGTCACGATCTGCCCACCGGTGATCATCTGGGCAATGCCGCGACCGGCCACCATCAGGATCAGGGTGGCAATGATCGGCTGAATATCCAGGAAGGCAACAAGGATGCCGTTCCACAACCCGCACAAAATCCCGGCACCAAGGGCGGCCAGGATAATCACAGCCGGATGCAGATCAGTATCGCGGATCAGAACCGCCATCACAGCCCCTGAAATGGCAATGATCGAGCCCACCGAAAGATCAATGCCGCGCGTGCCGATCACAATTGCCATGCCCACCGCAACAAGGGCGGTCGACGCCCCGCGATGGACAACATCGACAAGCGATCCGTAAAGATGGCCGTCAACAATGCGGATGTTAAAGAAATCCGGTGAAATGATCCCGATCCCCAGCACGATCAAGATCAGTGCTGCGACCGGACCAAACCAGGGTCGACTTAACAAAGAAGATGCAGACATGGTGCTGCTTTCCCGTATTTTCTTTTTGTCTTTTAAACTGGTCATCGTGCAATCGCCTCGATGATGCTGTTCTGGGTGATTTCCGCACCCACCAGTTCAGAAACCTTTTCACGATCGCGCATCACAGCCACACGGTCGGCAAAGGCGACGATTTCTTCAAGCTCTGATGACGCCACCAGCAATGCCAGCCCCTCGTCACAGAGCTCCTTGATCAATTTGATGATGTCGGCATGCGCGCCAACATCAATCCCGCGTGTCGGTTCATCAAGGATCAACAGGATCGGCTTGGACACCAGCCAGCGCGCCAGAATGACCTTTTGCTGGTTGCCACCGCTCAGTTGCCCGACGGGCTTTTCACTGTCGGGGGTGGCAATGCCCAATGCCTTGATCATGTCATCGGCAAATTTCTGTTGTTCGGCGCGCGGGATCGGGCGCAACCAACCACGCCGCCCCTGAAGGGCAAGCACGATATTTTCACGCACACTCAGTTCGGCAACAATGCCGTCCTGTTTGCGGTCTTCGGGACACAGCCCGAAACCGGCCCGGATCGCATGCCGCGGGGAACGCAGCATAACCGGCTCCCCATCCAGAAATACAAGACCGCTATCGGCTTTTTGCGTCCCGAACACCAGTTCGGCAAGTTCTGTGCGGCCTGATCCCAAAAGACCTGCCAGACCGACAATCTCGCCAGCTTTCAGATCAAGCGAAACCGGTTCAAGCACACGCTTTTTGCCCAAATTCTTGATCTGGATCTGGCGCGCCGGGCCATCATAGCTGCCTTCGTCCTGATGGCGATGCGCGCTGACTTCGGCCAATTCACGACCGAGCATGTGATTGATCAAATCAATCTGGGCCAGTTCCTTGGTGACAAACGTGCCGACCAGGCGACCATTGCGCAGCACGGTAATACGGTCGGTTACCGCGTAAACCTGATCAAGGAAGTGGGTGACAAAAACAATCCCCAGCCCCTTGTCGCGCAACTCGCCCATAATCCGGAACAATGTTTTGATTTCTTCGCCGTCAAGTGATGCGGTCGGTTCATCAAGAATAAGAACCTTGGCATCAAGGGCGACAGCACGCGCGATTGCCACCAGTTGCTGGATCGCCACCGAATAGGAGCCCAGCGGTCGATTGACATCAATATCAAGCCCCAAAATCTCAAGGGCAGTCTTGGCATCGGCCTCGGTCTTTTTCCATGAAATCAGCCCGAATTTGCGGGTCTGGCGTTCCAACATCAGGTTTTCGGCGACCGACAGCGTCGGCACCAGATTGACTTCCTGATAAACCGTGGAAATGCCAAGTTCCTGCGCATCACCGGGATGCTGCGGATGGATTTCCTGTCCTTCGAGTGACACCGTACCGGCATCGCGCGGATGCACCCCGGTAATCACCTTGATCAGGGTCGATTTACCGGCCCCGTTTTCGCCCAGAAGGGCGTGAATTTCGCCGCGTTCAAGGTCAAAATCCACATCCTCCAGCGCCTTGACGCCGGGAAAGAACTTCCCCGCACCGCGCACTGAAAGCACTGTGTCTGACATATCCTGCCCCTCTCCCTAGTCTGTCTTTGAAGTCTTTTGCTGCGGATACAGCCGGACGCACCCCGGCAATCGCCGGAGCACGTCCGATGCAATGAGAAGCGTGCCTCTTGTCCCCATGGGCAGAACCCATGGGGGGAGTCAGAGGTTATTTGCTACGCATTTTGTATTCTTCCGCAGCGGTATCAGGCAGATAGAGCGGGCCATTTGCCTTGATCCATTTCGGAACTTCTTCACCAGCCTTTGCCGCCTTGATCGCGTCAAAGGACGGGCCGCCCAGATGCGGGTTCAGTTCGATGGTGGCATTGGTGTCGCCATCGGCCATCGCCTTGAAGATATCTGGCACCGCATCGATGGACACGATCAGCATATCTTCACCCGGGTTCAGACCGGCTTCCTTGATGGCCTGAACGGCACCCAGTGCCATGTCATCATTATGCGCATAAACCGCACAGATGTTGGCACCACCGTTTTCAGCTTTGAGGAAGCTTTCCATGACTTCCTTGCCGCCGGAACGGGTGAAGTCACCGGACTGCGAACGGATGATGTTGATGGCCGGGAAGTTGGAAACAACCGACTCAAAACCTTCCTTACGGTCGTTGGCGGCAGACGAACCAACAGTTCCCTGCAGTTCGACAACGTCGCAAACGCCATTGGTTTCAGCAGCCAGCCATGCGGCGGCCAATGCACCTTCGACCACGAAGTCCGACGCCACTTTGGTCAGATACAGGTCTTCACTTGCATCAACACCACGGTCAACGAGGACGACCGGAATGCCGGCGTCTTTTGCTTCTTTGAGAACCTGGTCCCAGCCGGTTTCAACGACCGGAGCCAGAAGAATGCCATCCACGCCCTGCGCGATGAAAGAACGGACTGCCTTGATCTGGTTTTCCTGTTTCTGCTGTGCATCGGAGAATTTCAGATCAATTCCACGACGTTCGGCTTCGGCCTTGATCGACGCCGTTTCAGACGTACGCCAGCCACTTTCCGAACCGATCTGCGAGAAACCGATCATCATTTCTGCATGTGCAGCAAACGACAGACCAAGTGCAACACCCATTGCGGCAGTCGAAACTGCCATCTTCTTAAAACTTACCACGATTTCCTCCCTATGAGTGGCTTATTGCTTAAAAGCCATATAGTATTACAATATGATTTCTAAGCCCTCAACCATATAGTGCATCATCCTTTAGAGTGATCGCGCCAAGCGACATTAAAACTTGGCTAAACCAATAAAAATCAATATCTTGGCAAGAATCGAATATCACAAACCATCGCGATACCAGACATGGCAAAACCCTACACTACCACACTTCAAAAGGGCGAAAATGCCCCCCGTGCTGCATTAGAGAGCTCTCAGATTCGCGTATTGGTTTCTGCGCTTGGCGCGCGCCTTTGCGGGGTATATTTGCGTGATCTGAAGGACGGACACGAAACCAATATCGCGGTCAACCTCATCGATGATGCCGCCTATCTTGATCAGGATAGCTATATCGGGGCGGTGTGCGGGCGTTATGCCAATCGCATCGAAAAGTCGCGCTACCCGGACGAAAACGGGGACGTTGTTCAGCTTGCCGCCAATGAAGGCGAACATCACCTGCATGGCGGACCGGACGGCTTTGACAGGCGGCTCTGGACCATTTCCGATCAAACAGACCGCAGCGTTACGTTTAAACTGACCTCGCCCGCGGGCGATCAGGGATATCCGGGCACTTTGAGCGCATCTGCGATCTATTCACTGGTTGCGGACAACCGTCTGCGGCTTGAAATCACCGCCACCTGCGATCAGTCCTGCCCGGTCAACATGACCAGCCACGCCTATTGGAACCTGACGGGCACGTTTGATAAAACCGCCGGCGATCACGTCCTGCAAATCAACGCCAATCAATGGCTTCCGGTTGATGACAAACTGATCCCGACGGGCGAAATCCGCGACGTCATGGGGACGGGTTATGACTTCCGCAGCCCGGCCCGGATTTCCGATATGCAGCCCCATGCGTCCCAAGGCTTTGATCACAATTTCTGCCTGACCGGCCCGCGCGGCGAACTCCGCCAGATCGCAACCCTGTCAGATCCGACAAGCAAACGGTCGATCAAACTGTTTTCGACCGAGGCCGGTTTGCAATTTTACCTCGCACAGCATTTCAATGATGCGATGAAAACCGAAAACGGCGTGCCGCTGCACACATCGGGCGGCATCGCCCTTGAACCGCAAACCTACCCCAACAGCCCCAACAATCCGGACTTCCCAAGCCCGTGGCTCAAACCCGGCGAGACGTATCGGCATGTGATTGAGTGGGAATTTTCCTAAAACAACAAAGCCCCGCATTTGCGGGGCTTTGATTTGGCGGCTTTGATTTGGCCTAAAGTGCTGCAACAGAGCCATCCGCGCGCGGATCGGTGGCCCCTTCCATCACGCCATTGGGCCTCAATCGAATGCCGCCTGCATGACCCATCATGTCTTCATAGGGTCCGACGACTTCGACCGTATGACCGGCCGTTTTGAGTTGTTCGATCAGGGCCGGGTCAAAGCGGTTTTCGAGTTTCAGGGTTGTCGTGTCTTCGCCCCATGTTTTGCCCAGCAACCAGCGTGGCGCGCTAACGGCTTCCTGCAGGTCCTGTCCATAGATCACATTGCGGGTAAAGACCGCCGATTGGGTTTGTGGCTGTCCCTCGCCGCCCATGGTGCCATAGGTCAGCACCGATCCGTCATTAAGCTTTGCCAAGGCCGGGTTGAGCGTATGGAACGGCAGGCGGCCTGGGCCGAGCTGATTGGGGCCATCATGGAGCGTGAAGCTGGCCCCGCGGTTTTGCCACAAAACGCCGGTTTCCGGCACGACGACGCCCGATCCGAATTCCCAGAAGATGCTTTGGATATAGCTGACAGCAACACCGTTGGCGTCAACGGCCCCCATCCAGATCGTATCGCCCGGCTTGGCAACATGCGGCCAAGGGAGTGCTGTTTTCATATCGATTTTGGCAGCTTCATGATCGAGCATTTCATCAGACAGCAGCGACATCGGATCGATGCTCATGCGGTCTGGGTCGCCAACATGGGCGTCACGTTTCAGGAAGGCCCGTTTGGTTGCCTCGATCAATCCATGGACATGGTCAAACCCGTCCAATGTCGCGCCGGACAGTCCCAGCCGTTCAAACAGGCCAAGGATCATCAGCGATGCCACACCCTGGGTCGGCGGGACCATGTTGAAAACGGTCCCGGTCGAAAGTTTGACCGAAAGCGGCGTCATGATTTTGGCGTGATAGGCTTCAAAATCGGTCAGGCGAAGGGGGCTTCCGACCGCCTCAAGCCCGCGCGCATTGGTTCGCGCGATATCGCCGCGATAAAAATCATCAAAGCCAACACGGCCAAGCTGCTCAAGCGTTGCGGCAAGGGCCGGCTGTTTCAGCACATCGCCAATCGCTGGAATACCGTTGGCGGCATAGGTATCAACATAGCCCGGTGAGTCTTGAAGTTCCGCCATTTTGGTCGTGGTCAGGCCAACCTGTGACTTGGTGACCGGCACCCCGGTTTTACCATGATGGACCGCATCACGCATCAGGCGACTATGTGGAATTTTGCCACCGATTGATGCCGCGACCTCGGCTGCCTTGATCCATCCGCCAATCGCACCGGCGACTGTCAGGGCCGCAAGCGGACCACGGGCCGGGATTGCGGCCTTGCCCTGTTCACGGTAAAAGTCCGGCGTTGCAAGGTTTGCGGCCCCGCCACATGCCCGGATGGCAACCGGGTCCTTGCCGGGTTCGGCAATCAGCCAGAAACCATCACCACCAATCGCGTTCATATGCGGATAAACAACCGCAATGGTCGCAGCGGCGGCAATCATCGCCTCGACCGCGTTGCCACCTTCGCGCAGAATGTCACGCCCGGCCTCGGCGGCCAGATGATGGGGGGCGGTGACCATGCCACCGAGTGCGGTTCTTGAACGTAACATGATCAGCTCATCTCCCTGCCTTATGCTTGCGGGCATGCCGCGTTGTTTGCGACATGCCCGGTTTGTTCATAGCGCTGTTTTGCGTTTCCGTTCAGCGCCTTTTCACATTGTAGAATACCGGGTTGCCCAACCGGCCTACCAGCCGATCAGATTTGGCAACCAGCTTGTCAGTTCCGGGAAGATAAACAGAAGGATCAGGGCAAGCGCCTGAATACCGATGAACGGTATCACCCCGCGATAAATATCGACCGTCGAAACTGATGGCGGTGCCACCCCCTTAAGGAAGAACAATGCCCAGCCAAACGGTGGCGTCAGGAAGCTGGTCTGAAGGTTCATCGCCACCAGAATGGCAAGCCATGCCATGTCGATCCCGCTATTGAGGAAGACCGGCAAGAACATCGGAAGCGCGATATAGGAAATCTCGATCCATTCAAGGAAGAAGCCAAGCACAAAGATCACGGCCATCATGAACAGAAGGTTGCCCATATCCCCGCCCGGCACCCATTCAAACATCGCATGAACAAGCCCCTCGCCGCCCAAACCACGGAAGGCCAGACCAAAGGGCTGAGCACAGATCAGAATGAAGAACACCATCGCACTGGTGATCAGGGTGTCATGCAAGACATCGCGCATCACACCGAAATTCAGACGTCCGGAAAACAGTGCAAGCAACAACGCACCAAGTGCGCCCATGGATGCGGCCTCGGTCGGGGCGGCAATCCCGCCAACGATGGAGCCCAGCACGGCAAAGACCAGTGCCAATGGCGGCACGACCACCTTGGCGATCTTGATCAGCAATTGCTGCGTGCTCATGGCATCGCGTTCAGCCTTGGGGATGGCGGGCACCATGTCGGGTTTGAAAATCCCCAAAAGCACAAGATAAAGCCCAAGCATCCCGGCCAGGATCAAACCCGGCACCATGGCGGCGGCAAACAGTGTGCCGACCGATTCACCCAGAATATCGGCAAGCAGGATCAGAACCAGACTGGGCGGGATGATCTGCCCAAGGGTGCCCGATGCGCAAATCACACCACTGGCAACCCCCTTGTCATAGCCGCGATTGATCAGGGGCTGCAGGGATAAAAGACCAACCGTCACAACGGTCGCGCCGACCACGCCCGAAGACGCGCCCATCAAAACGCCAACGATGACGATGGCCAATCCCATGCCGCCCCTAAGCCGACCCATGGCATGGCCGATGACATCAATCAGTTCTTCGGCCAGTTTGGATTTTTCAAGCATCACCCCCATGAAGATGAAAAGCGGCAAGGCCAGCAGCGTATAGTTGGTCACAACCCCGTAAACGCGTGCCGGCAACAGGTTAAACAAACCGATGCCAAATCCCATAATTCCAAAGGCAAGTCCCGAAATCGCAAGCGAGATTGCCACCGGCACACCGAGCACGAGGAAGCCAAAGAAGCCCCCGACCATGCCGATGGCCAGCCATTCATTTCCGGTCATGTCTGATTAGTCTCCTGCACCGGTTTGCGTGACCGCATCAGGTGCATCAAAGGCAGGTTCGCCGCGGTTACCCGCAACGATTTGACGATAATTCATAAGGCCCTGGGCAATCGCCTGAATCAGCAAAAGACCAAACCCGATCGGAATAAAGGCCTTGAGCAAGAAGCGATATGGCAGGCCACCCGGATCGGGGGAGCCTTCGCCCATCATGATGGATTGCTCGACATAGGGGATCGAAAACCAGATCAGCGCAGCCCCCAGAACCGCCATCAAAACGGCCGAGAAAAGGTCGATGATCGCCTGGGCCCGCGGGCCCAGACGTTCATAAAGGAAATCGACCCGCACATGGCCGCCATGGCGCATGCCATAGGCCATCCCCATCAGGGCAATTGGCGACACCAGATGCCATTCAAGTTCCTGCATCGCGACACTTCCGGAATTAAACAGATAGCGCAGCAACACATTGCCACCGACCACCAGAACAAGGGCAAGACCGCTGATCGCTGCACCCCATCCGGCAATATCGACAACCAGACCAAGGACACGGTCCGGTAACGGCTCAGTACGGGTCGACTTCATATCAGCTCATCCCGCCTTTGGATGAAATGATCCCGTGATAGGGCTTTTCACTGATCGCGGCCCATTCACGGTGCGTGTCGCGGAACGCCATGAAGCTGTCATGGACCTTTTTGGTGATCGGGTCTTTGGCTGCTTCGGCTTCAAGGGTTTCCTTGGTGATGTCCTTAAGCTTGGTCACAACATCATCTGGCAGAGTTTGCGCGGTAACGCCAAAGTTCTCGACCAGATCACGCAGGGCTGCTGCGTTGTTGGCTTCACACCAGGAATGGCTATCAAGGTTACACGCCTGTGCCGCGTTCTTGACGATCGCCTGCAGATCAGCCGGAAGGCTTTCCCAGGCTTTCTGGTTGATCAGAAGTTCGGTCACGTTGGACGGCTCATGCCAGCCGGTGGTGTAATAGTATTTGGCGGCTTTTTGCAGGCCCAAACGACGGTCCTGATACGGGCCAACGAACTCGGCCGCATCGATCACGCCACGTTCCAGTGCCGGGAAGATTTCCCCACCCGGAAGCAGTTTCACTTCAACGCCGATCTGCTGATAGACCTTCCCGGCAAGACCCGGGATACGCATTTTAAGACCGTTGAAATCATCGAGGCTTTCAATCGGCTCGCGGAACCAGCCGGTCATCTGAACGCCGGTATTGCCCATCGGGAAGGCCACCAGACCATATGGCTGATAAACTTCATGCCAAAGCTCAAGCCCGCCACCATGATACAGCCAGGCATTCACACCCTGGAAGTTCAGACCGAATGGTACCGTGGTGAAATACTGGGCGGCAAAGATTTTACCCGCCCAGAAATAGGCATTGGCCGCATTCATTTCGACCGTACCGGCCTGAACCGCGTCAAAACCTTCAAGCGCCGGGATCAGTTCGCCAGCGGCGAAATGCTGAATGTTCAGACGACCATTCGACATTTCGGTGACACGCTTGCAGAAATCTTCCGGGCCGCCCGGACCGGTCACATAAAAGGGTGAACCGGGACCATAGGCATTGGTCATTTTCCAGTTAAAGGTTTCCTGCGCACGAACGATGCTTGGTGCGGCGATAACGCCTGCACCGGTTGCGGCAGCACCGATTGCCGATTTGGTCAGAAAATCGCGCCGTTTAATGTTTGTCATTGATGTCTCCCTGATAGAGATAGCTATTTCTCTGAAACGTGATCTCAACGGAATGCATTCCGCACTGTGTATACATCTTGCAACACACATGCCATTGCATATTTTTCAATGACTTAACAAAATTCTTCTTATTCTTTGATACTCGAAATGCTAATTAAATAGTCAAAATATTGCATTGCACATTTTTGCTGCACAATAAATATGCAGGAATTGGCGCGAAAAAATGTGCAGATTTTACAACCCTTGAGAAACTTGGCCTTGCTTTGAAAATTGGTGTATACATTTGATCAATAGGAGCCCAACAAAACCTCGCAAGAAGGGTATCGACTTCAGATGATCGAGCTTCGCCAAGCGCTCAGCACCCCGTCCGAACAGACCGAACAGGTCGGCATTGCCCAACAGCTTTGTCAGGCGCTGGAAGATGACATCGTCAAAGGAAAGCTCCCTCCCGGGCAGCGCTTGGAAGAACCGCTTCTGGCCAAACGGTTTGGCGTTTCACGCACGCCGGTGCGCGAAGCCTTGCAGCTTTTGACTGCGACCGAACTTGCCGAAAAGATTCCCAATCGCGGCGTTTATGTCTCGCTCGCAACCCCGGAACGGCTGACGGCGATGTTTGAAAGCATGGCTGAACTGGAAGGCACCTGCGGGCGGCTTGCAGCCAAGCGCATGACAAGTGGTGAGCGCCACAACCTTGAACGCCTGCACCATGAATTGGCCGAAACAGTGCGCTTGGGCGACAGTGACGGTTACGAAACACTGAACCGGTCGTTCCACAATACGCTCTATCGCGGCACGCATAATGATGTGCTGGTGGATGTCACGCTGTCGGTGCGTCGGCGCGTTGCCCCGTTCCGCCGCGTGCAATTCCAAAGCCTGTCGCGCCTTGCCTCCTCACACGAAGAACATCAGGGCATTGTCGATGCCATCCTGCGCGGTGACGTCAAGGCGGCCGAAGACTTGCTTTACGGGCATATCATGGCGGTCCACGAGATCAGCCAGGAATACCTCGCAAGCCTGCGCGATGCGAGCGCCCAGAACGACCGGGTTGCGGCAAAATAGGCTTTCGAAACAGGGCCTATTGCCCCGCCACCGGCTGCCGCAATCCCCGACGGAACGCCCCCGGCCCTTCCCCATATTGCGCCTTGAACCGCCGCGAAAATGCCGGCATCGATTGATAGCCGCAGCGCAAGGCAACCTCATCCATCGACAAGTTGGTATCGCGCAAAAGCGCCTTGGCCCGGCCCATCCGCCAATTTTGTAGATATTGCATTGGTGCAATCCCGACACACGCACCAAACCGCACAACGAAACGTGTCCGCGACATCCCGGCCTGTTTGGCCAAAAGCTCCGCGGTCCAGTCACGTTCCGGCTGGGCATGCATGGCTGAAAGTGCGCGTGCGATTTTTTTATCCGCCAATCCGGCAAGGAAACCTTGCGGCAGATCGGCGCGTTTTAATTGCGCTGCCATAAGCGCAATCACAAGGACCTCCATCAGGCGCGCCAAGGCACTGCGCCAACCGGGCTGTATGTCTTGCGCAAGGGTCTCGATCATCGCAACGATTGAGGATTGCGCCTGTGTTGTCGGATCATCTGCGCGCAGGATCACGTGATCCTCAATCAAGCCAAAACCCGGATGACGCTCATCGTCATCAAAGGCGCAAAACCCGCACAGCAATCTCACATCCCCCGCGCCTTCAGGCTGATTGCGCAAGACCCCGGCAACCGGATCAAACCCGACCGCCATCGCATCAGCCAGCGTAACCGCCTTTGTTCCCGGCGCATCACACAGAATGTGCCCACGCCCATTTGGCACCAGAACCAGATCCCCTTCGCAAAGATCGATTGGTGGTGCATTTTCAGACAGCAAAAGCTTGCACCCGCCCGCCAAAACCAGATGAAACCGGATGCGCGCGCCGTCCGCAGGGATATGCACACTGAAATCCCCGGCAAGCTCCGCCGTGAAATACAGATCACTGCGCAACCGTAATCCGGCGCAAACGTCACTAAGCACATCTTGCTGCATTTTATCCATCATCGCGATTTGGAACGATCTGATAATTTATTGGCAGCTTATCGCAAAGACGCGCCCCCGGAAATGATCAATGATCCCCAGACCACATACCCAGATGGATGATCAAATCATGAGTCCTGAAAACCTGACAGCCCTGATCGGCTTTGCCTTTGTCATGTCCGTTTCGCCCGGTCCGGGCAATTTCCTGCTACTTGCCTCGGGCGCCAATTTTGGCATTGCCCGCACCATCCCGTTGATCCTTGGCATCAGCAGTGGCTTTCTGTCGATGGTGTTTGTGGTGGGTTTAGGTTTGGGCGAGATTTTGGAACGTTTTCCAATGGCACAAGATGTCCTGCGTGTTATCTGCTTTGGCTATATTCTTTGGCTTGCCTACAAGATATCGCAGATCAGATCGCTTGAGACCAAAGATCAGACGACAGCACAGCCGATCGGATTTGTTCAGGCCGCAATGCTGCAACTTCTGAACCCGAAGGCATGGACCGTCGCCCTGATCGTAACAGTCACCTACACGGTGCCGTCAGCTGGCATAAAGGGGCTTTTGGTAATGATCGCCGTCTTCGCATTGGTCAACATCCCATCCATTTCAAGCTGGGCGCTGTTTGGCGCGGCCATGCGATCTTTTATCAGTCAGGGCAAACGAACCCGCATCTTTAACATCATCATGGCCGTGCTTTTGGTAGCATCAATGGCGCCGATGTTGCTGCCGATCTAACACCCCATCAGGTGCGTCGTTGCGACAGGAACCGATCCACCGACAGCTTGCCACCACCAGCAAAGACCAGCGCCACTAGAAGCGAAATCCAAAGCAGGCGATGATCGATCAGCTCGGTCGGCAATCCATTGGCAAGCCCGCCCAGTGCGGCACCGTGAAACACAACATCCACGACCGTCTGAACCACGACAAAGCCAATCATGCCAAGGGCTGCAAGGCGGGTGAACAGGCCGACAACAATCAGGATCGGCAAGACAAATTCGCCAAGGGTGCCGGCCCAGACAATCAGGTGCCACGGGAAGAACGGAATGGCGGAGGTATCATAAAGATACTGCTCTGCAATTGGCGGCAGGATCTGCGCGAAGGCGCCCGCACTGAGGCCAACGCCGTCAATCTTGGTCATCGCGCTGTTGACGTAATAAGGCAGCAGCAACAGAACAAAAAGCCCCCGGCTTGCAATGCCAATAATATCGCGCCCGCCAAGCGCATCCATTTTCGTCTCAAGACGGGCATAGCCGCCGATTATATTATGCATCATCATGCCCGTTTCCTCTCGGGATATTAAGGCGGGCATTAAATGCCCCGATTGTTAAAAACGTGGCAAAGCTCGCCATTACATCAAAATTCGCATCGGCCTCAAGGGCGTGGCTGCACGCCGCGCCAAGGCTCAAACCGTCGCGCGTTAGCGCAGCAAAGAACGCCGCCTGACCATGGGTAATCACGCGCATTTCAACCTGCATATAAGGGCGTGTGACCAGAACGGTTTCAGCGCGTTGCACGATGCTGGTTTTGCCGACCTCGTTGCCATCGACCGGGTTTTGCGCATTCCAGATGGCAAAGACCGGATACTCCGACGCCACGACCTGACAGGCCGGATGCGCACGCAGTGTCATGGCCTCCAGCTGATCTTCAAGCCCGCCGAGCTCTTCGGCCAGAAGCGGCTTGGCGTCTTCGGACGTGCTGACCTCAAGCCGGGCACGTTCAAGCCTTGCGATATCAGACAGGTACGGCAAACGATCGCGCACCGGATGGCTTGCCAGAAACTCCGCAAAGCCCACACCATAAAGGGCAAGCGATCCGGCACGTGTGGTTTCGGATTGAACGAACCCCTTCGCCAATTGATCAAAAAATCCATCCCCGACCAGTTTGCGCACAGTCGGGTACGCAGCCCCCAAGGCGTCAAAAAGGCCGCGATGAACATTGTTGCGGTAAATCGCGAAACGATGTGCGTAACCATCAGTGACACTGCTTGGCACCGCATCTGGTTCCGGGGAACGCAACGCGTCGCTAAAGCCGTCATAAAATGCCTTAAGCTTCTTCATGACGCGGCCTCAAGCTGCGCGCCCGCGGTATATTCAAGGTGACGGTCAGCAAGGGCTGCTTCGCGGGCCAGCACATCCCAGCTTGGGACGTCATTATCCCATTCAATCAGGGTCGGCTTGCGCCCGATGCGGGCAATCAGACGGTCAAACAGATCCCAAACCGGATCGGCCACCGGCCGTGAATG
>NZ_JPVZ01000018.1 GCF_001662875.1 Thalassospira tepidiphila MCCC 1A03514
TAACGTGCGGTTTTGTACGCTCAAACTTTTCTTTAGCCATTTCTAACTCCGTTTATTCTAGCTGGCCCTTAGCCGGCCGATTTGGCTTTGACTTCGTCCGCAACTGCCTGCGGGACGTCGGCATAATGATCGAACTGCATCACGAACTGGGCACGGCCCTGGGACATGGAGCGCAGCGTGTTGACGTAACCGAACATGTTCGCCAGCGGTACGAACGCGTTAACAACGCGTGCAATACCACGGGAGTCCATGTCACGGACCTGGCCACGACGGCTGTTCAGGTCGCCAATGATATCGCCCATGTATTCTTCCGGGGTCACTACCTCGACCTTCATGATCGGCTCGAGCAGCTTCGGAGAAGCTTTTGCCAAACCTTCGCGGAATGCTGCGCGAGCAGCGATTTCGAAGGCCATGACGCTCGAGTCAACGTCGTGGTATGCACCGTCCGTCAACTTGATAGAGAAGTCGGTTACAGGGAAGCCTGCGATCACACCGCTCTGCAGCGAGCTTTCGAGACCTTTCTGTACGCCCGGGATGTATTCCTTCGGAACGTTACCGCCAACAACGGTATCGGAGAAGGAGAAGCCCGAACCCGGTTCACCCGGGGTGAAGGTCAACTTGATACGTGCGAACTGACCCGAACCACCCGACTGTTTTTTGTGGGTGTAGTCGATATCGACTTCTTTCGAGATCGTCTCACGGTAAGCAACCTGCGGCGCGCCGACGTTTGCTTCGACTTTGAATTCACGCTTCATACGATCGACAAGAATGTCGAGGTGAAGTTCGCCCATACCGGAAATGATGGTCTGGCCGGATTCGTGGTCGGATTTAACGCGGAACGACGGATCTTCCTGTGCAAGACGTGCAAGGGCGAGACCCATTTTTTCCTGGTCGGCTTTCGATTTCGGCTCAACAGCGATTTCGATAACCGGATCCGGGAATTCCATACGCTCGAGAATGATCGGCTTGGCCGGGTCACAAAGGGTATCACCAGTGGTGGTGTCCTTCATGCCAACCAGAGCAACGATGTCGCCCGAGCATGCGTATTTGATTTCTTCGCGGTTGTTTGAATGCATAAGAAGCATACGGCCGATACGTTCTTTTTTCTCTTTAACAGAGTTGAGAACATACGAACCGGCATCCAGAACACCGGAATAGATACGAATGAAGGTCAAGGAACCGACGAACGGGTCGGACATGATCTTAAACGCAAGAGCCGAGAACGGTGCTTCGTCGGTCAGCGGACGGGTATCCGGCTCGTCTTCGGTGTTCGGCTTAACGCCACGAACATCGTCGATGTCATCCGGAGCCGGCATGTAGTCGACAACAGCATCAAGAAGCGGCTGAACGCCTTTGTTCTTGAACGCGGTACCCAGAAGGACCGGAACAAGGTTACCAGCGATCGTACCTTTGCGGATGCACTTCTTGATAACTTCCTCGGTCGGCATTTCGCCTTCGAGGTAAGCTTCCATTGCTGCTTCGTCGCACTCGACAGCCTGTTCGATCAGGGCTTCGCGGTATTCCGCAGCCTGGTCAGCAAGCGAGTCACGGATGTCGCGATATTCGAATTCTGCACCAAGGCTTTCGTCTTTCCAGACGATTTCCTTGTTGCGAACCAGATCGACAACACCTTCGAATTCGCCTTCGGAACCAATCGGCAGCTGCATAACAGCAACATTGGCACCGAGACGTTCTTTCATCATCTCAACGCAACGGAAGAAGTCCGCACCGGTACGGTCCATTTTGTTGACAAAGCACATACGCGGTACGTGGTATTTGTCGGCCTGGCGCCAAACGGTTTCGGTCTGCGGTTCAACACCGGAAACGGCATCGAATACCGCGCAAGCACCATCGAGAACGCGGAGCGAACGTTCAACTTCAATCGTGAAGTCAACGTGGCCCGGGGTGTCAATGATGTTAACACGGTGATCGTTCCAGAAGCAGGTAGTTGCAGCAGACGTAATCGTGATGCCGCGTTCCTGTTCCTGTTCCATCCAGTCCATGGTCGCGGCGCCGTCGTGGACTTCGCCAATCTTGTAGGACTTGCCGGTGTAGAAAAGAATTCGCTCGGTTGTCGTGGTTTTACCAGCATCGATGTGTGCCATGATGCCAATATTGCGATACCGAGAGATCGGAGTACGTTGTACCATAATCGACTCTTGATCCTGAGGTCTGGGTTACCAGCGATAATGAGCGAAAGCCTTGTTGGCTTCGGCCATACGGTGGGTATCTTCGCGTTTCTTGACGGCCGAGCCACGGTTGTTGGCTGCGTCCATCAGTTCGCCTGCAAGACGACCAACCATGGTGGTCTCGGAACGTTTGCGCGCAGCGTCAACCAGCCAACGAATGGCCAGAGCCTGACGACGCTCGGAACGAACTTCAACCGGAACCTGGTAGGTAGCACCACCAACACGGCGCGAACGAACTTCGACGTTCGGCTTCACGTTATCCATGGCTTCGTGGAACTGGGCAACAGGGTCTGCACCCTTGCCTTCCATAACTTCCAGGGCACCATAAACGATCTTTTCAGCTGCGGATTTTTTACCATCCAGCATCAGACCGTTCATGAACTTGGTCAGAACCTTATCGCCATATTTGGCGTCAGGCAGAACTTCGCGCTTTTCAGCAGCGTGACGACGTGACATCTGAGCTGCTCCTTATTTCGGACGCTTCGCGCCGTATTTCGAACGACGCTGTTTACGGTCTTTGACACCCTGCGTATCGAGGGTACCGCGAATGATGTGGTAACGGACACCCGGCAAATCTTTTACACGGCCGCCGCGGATCATTACGACGGAGTGTTCTTGCAGGTTGTGGCCTTCACCCGGGATGTAAGAGGTAACTTCGTAGCCGTTGGTCAAACGAACACGAGCAACCTTACGAAGTGCCGAGTTCGGCTTCTTCGGGGTAGTGGTATAGACACGGGTGCAAACGCCGCGTTTCTGCGGGCATGCTTCCAGTGCCGGAACCATATCGCGCTGGGTGCGCGGAGTCCGCTTTTTGCGGATCAACTGGTTAATAGTGGGCATTAACTTTCCCTTTTACTTTAACGGACGCCACTAGGGCGTTGCTCTTATCGACGCACGACGAGCGACCACGCGTCTTTGTACAAGTACAAAAACACGCGCGGACGCCCATAAAAGCAGGAGTTCCTGCCTCGACGGCCGTCAGAGTCGCACTCAAGCGATGGGGGGCGAAAACCGCCCGCTACCGCACAAAACGGCACCGGCACAGTTGCACCCCCCTAGATTCGGTGGGCGCATACTAGTGACGGGCCCCTTTTGCGTCAAGCAAAACCCTCTGGGCCTTCGAGTTGGCGCTTCAAACGCCGAAACGAGCCGGTGCGTCGATAAGAGTCCGGCTCGTTTCTGATTCTTTTTAACTGTCTGACGCGACGAACTTATTCGCCTGCCGGCAGTGAAGCAGTATCGGATTGCGGACCAAAGTTGTCGCCGATTTCCTCTTCTGCTTCGATCTGTACATTCTTGTCGCGTTCGGCAGCCAGTGCACGGAAGCGGTTCATCACCGCACCGGTACCAGCCGGGATCAGACGACCCACGATGACGTTCTCTTTCAGACCGATAAGCGTATCGGTTTTGCCCGAGACAGCAGCCTCGGTAAGAACGCGCGTGGTTTCCTGGAACGACGCGGCCGAAATGAAGGAGTGCGTCTGGAGCGAGGCTTTGGTGATCCCCTGGAGGACCGGTGCGCCTTCGGCCAGTTCGCCGCCTTCTTTAAGAGCACGTTCGTTTTCGGCATCAAAATCAACGCGGTCAATGATTTCGCCAACCAGAAGCGTGGTGTCACCCGGTTTGGTGATTTCCACTTTCTGCAGCATCTGACGTACGATGACTTCGATGTGCTTGTCGTTAATCTTCACGCCCTGCAGACGGTAGACTTCCTGGATCTCGTTGACCAGATAATCTGCCAGTGCCGGGACGCCCATAACACGCAGAATGTCGTGCGGAACCGGTGAACCATCGAGAAGCTGATCGCCCTGCTCGACGAAGTCGCCTTCCTGAACGGCAAGGTGCTTGCCTTTCGGGATCAGGTATTCGACCGGTTCGGTCAGACCCGAGTCTTCGAGCGGATGAACCACGACGCGACGCTTGTTCTTGTAGTCCTTGCCGAATTCGACGCGACCCGGGATATCCGAGATAATCGCGTGTTCTTTCGGTTTACGGGCTTCGAACAGCTCGGCAACGCGCGGCAGACCACCGGTAATGTCACGGGTTTTCGAACCTTCACGCGGAATACGCGCAAGCACGTCACCAGCGGCGACCTTCTGACCGTTCTCGACCGAGAGAATAGCATCAACCGAGAGGAAGTAACGGGCTTCAAGACCGTTATCCAGGTTGATGACCTCGCCGTTTTCGTTACGCAGGGTAACACGCGGCTTGAGGTCGGATGCCTTCGGCATGCTCTTCCAGTCGATAACCGTCTTCGAGGCGATACCGGTCGCTTCGTCATAAACTTCGCGAATGGTTACGTTCTCGAGAAGGTCGACATAGTTCACGTAACCTTCTTTCTCGGTGATGATCGGCAGGGTGTACGGATCCCATTCAGCCAGTTTCTGGCCACGGGTAACCTGCGCGCCTTCATCGGTCAGAAGTTTCGCACCATACGGAACACGATATTTCGCACGTTCACGACCGGTCTTGTCGATCAACAGGATCTCGAGGTTACGCGCCATGACGATGTTCACGCCCGACGAGTTCTCGACAACCGCGCGGTTTTTCAGTTTCACGGTGGCATCGAAGTTTGCTTCGACACCGGAAACTTCTGCACCACGCTGCGCGGCACCACCAATGTGGAACGTACGCATGGTCAGCTGGGTACCCGGTTCACCGATCGACTGTGCGGCGATAACACCGACAGCTTCACCGATATTGACCGTGGTACCGCGGGCCAGGTCACGACCATAGCAATGGCCGCAAACACCGGTTTCGGCGTCACAGGTCAGAACCGAACGGATACGCGCCATTTCGACGCCAGCCTTTTCGATCAGATCAAGGTGATCTTCTTCGACCATTTCGTTCTTCGGTACGATGATTTCACCGGTCGACGGATTGACAATCTCGTCAGCGGTGAAGCGACCGAGGATACGATCAGACAGGGTTTCGATAACCTCACCGGAGTCGACGACGGCTGCGATGTCGAGACCACGATCGGTACCGCAATCATGCTGAGTGATGATGCAGTCCTGGGCCACGTCAACGAGACGACGGGTCAGGTAACCCGAGTTCGCCGTTTTCAGTGCGGTATCAGCCAGACCTTTACGAGCACCGTGAGTGGAGTTGAAGTACTCCTGCACGGTCAGGCCTTCTTTAAAGTTCGAAATAATCGGCGTCTCGATGATCGAGCCATCCGGTTTCGCCATCAGGCCACGCATAGCAGCCAGCTGACGCATCTGGGCGGCAGAACCACGGGCACCGGAGTGCGCCATCATGTAAACCGAGTTCACATTGTCACCTTCTGCCGTTGCCGAGATGACTTTCATCATCGCTTCGGAAACGTCGTCGGTGCACTGTGCCCAGGCGTCAACAACCTTGTTGTATTTCTCACCACGGGTGATGAGACCATCCTGGTACTGCTGCTCGTATTCCTTGACCTTTTCGTGGGTCTCGCCAACCAGCTTTTCCTTGGCGTCCGGAATGATCATGTCATCCTTGCCAAACGAAATACCGGCTTTACATGCCCAGTTGAAACCAAGGCCCATCATGCGGTCAGCAAAGATAACGGTCTCTTTCTGGCCACAGTGACGATAGACGACGTCGATAACGTTCGAGACGTCTTTCTTGGTCAGCAGCTTGTTGATGGTCGAGAACGGAATGCGCGGATGACGCGGCAGAAGTTCCGACAGCAACATGCGGCCCGGGGTGGTGGCAACACGAACGGTGATCGGTTCGTTGTTTTCATCAACCGTGTGGTAACGGGCATTGACCTTGGAATGCAGGTTTACAACACCTTCATCCAGTGCCTGCTCGATCTCGGCGATGTTGACAAACGACATGCCCTCGCCCGGCTGACCATCACGCTCCATGGAGATGTAGTACAGACCAAGGACGATGTCCTGCGACGGCACGATGATCGGTTTACCCGACGCCGGCGACAGGATGTTGTTGGTCGACATCATCAGGGTACGTGCTTCAAGCTGAGCTTCAAGCGACAGCGGTACGTGAACAGCCATCTGGTCACCGTCGAAGTCCGCGTTAAACGCAGTACAAACGAGCGGGTGCAGCTGGATGGCCTTACCTTCGATCAGAGTAGGTTCGAACGCCTGAATACCAAGACGGTGCAGCGTCGGTGCGCGGTTAAGCATGACCGGGTGTTCACGGATAACCTGTTCAAGGATATCCCAAACTTCGGCACGCTCTTTTTCCACCATGCGCTTTGCAGCCTTGATGGTGGTCGCCATCCCGTACAGTTCCAGCTTCGCGTAAACGAACGGCTTGAACAGTTCGAGCGCCATTTTCTTCGGCAGACCGCACTGGTGCAGTTTCAGGTTCGGACCCACGGTAATAACCGAACGACCGGAATAGTCGACGCGTTTACCCAGAAGGTTCTGACGGAAACGACCCTGCTTACCTTTAAGCATGTCCGACATCGATTTGAGCGGACGCTTGTTGGCACCGGTGATCGGACGACCGCGACGGCCGTTATCAAACAGCGCGTCAACCGATTCCTGAAGCATACGTTTTTCGTTACGCACGATGATATCAGGCGCACGAAGCTCGATCAGGCGCTTCAGACGGTTGTTACGGTTGATCACACGACGGTAAAGGTCGTTCAGATCCGAGGTCGCGAAACGGCCGCCATCCAGCGGAACCAGCGGGCGCAGTTCCGGCGGAATGACCGGGATCACTTCAAGGATCATCCATTCCGGGCGCGCGCCGGATTCCTGGAAGGCCTCAATCAGCTTGAGACGCTTGACCAGCTTCTTGCGCTTGGCTTCGGAATTGGTTTCCTTGAGGTCGATTTTCGCGGTTTCGCGTTCTTCATCAAGGTCGATCGCCGCAAGCATATCGCGGATGGCCTCTGCACCGATACCGGCGCGGAAGCTGTCTTCGCCATATTCTTCCTGGGCGGTCATATACTGGTCTTCGGACAGGAGCTCACCCATTTTAAGCGGGGTAAGGCCCGGTTCGATAACCACATAGTTTTCGAAGTACAGAATGCGCTCAAGATCCTTGAGCGTCATGTCCAGCAGCAGACCCAGACGGCTCGGCAGCGACTTCATGAACCAGATGTGGGCAACAGGTGCCGCCAGTTCGATATGGCCCATACGTTCACGACGTACTTTGGCCAGAGTCACTTCGACGCCGCACTTCTCACAGATAATGCCGCGATACTTCATACGCTTGTACTTGCCGCACAAGCATTCATAGTCCTTCACCGGACCAAAAATGCGCGCACAGAACAGGCCGTCGCGCTCCGGTTTGAAGGTCCGGTAGTTGATGGTTTCCGGTTTCTTGATCTCGCCGAACGACCAGGAGCGGATACGCTCCGGGCTGGCAATCTGAATCCGGATCTGATCGAAGCTCTGGGTGCCCTGCGGCTGCCCGAAGATCTTCATCAACTCGTTCATAAAGGCTCTCCCGCTATGCCCGGTCTCGCCGGGTTTCGCCAATTTCAGGCCGAAAGATGCGATTTGGCGACCGGGATGCCCGGATGGGCCCCCCTGTCAGCCAAACACTTAGAAATCGTTCTGCTCAAGCTCGACATTGAGGCCAAGCGAACGGAGTTCTTTAACGAGAACGTTAAAGGATTCCGGAATGCCGGCTTCGAAGGTGTCTTCGCCGCGAACAATGGCTTCGTAGACCTTGGTACGGCCCGAAACGTCATCCGACTTGACCGTAAGCATTTCCTGGAGGGTGTAAGCGGCACCGTAAGCTTCGAGTGCCCACACTTCCATCTCCCCGAAACGCTGGCCACCGAACTGCGCCTTACCACCCAGCGGCTGCTGGGTAACAAGAGAGTACGGACCAATCGAACGTGCGTGGATCTTGTCGTCGACCAAGTGGTGCAGTTTGAGCATGTAGATATAGCCCACTGTCACCTTGCGATGGAATTTCTCACCGGTACGACCGTCATAGAGGTCGACCTGGCCAGAGCCATCAAGGCCTGCTTTTTCAAGCATGCGAACAACATCCGGCTCACGGGCACCGTCGAAGACCGGGGTGGCCATCGGGACGCCGCGACGCAGGTTGTTACCAAGTTCAATGACTTCGCCATCAGAAAGCTCTTTGATGCCGGCGATGTATTCTTCGCCTTCGTAGACATCATTAAGCTTGCTGCGCAGGTCATCCATCTCGCCACGACCATCGGCAACAGCATCGACGAGTTCGCCGATCTGTTCACCCAGACCACGAGACGCCCAACCAAGGTGGGTTTCAAGGATCTGGCCGACGTTCATACGCGACGGAACACCCAGCGGGTTCAAAACGATATCGACCGGCGTACCGTCTTCGAGGTGCGGCATGTCTTCAACCGGCATAATGCGCGATACGACACCCTTGTTCCCGTGACGGCCGGCCATTTTATCACCCGGCTGCATTTTACGTTTAACTGCGACGAAGACTTTGACCATCTTCATCACGCCCGGCGGCAGTTCGTCACCGGCCTGCAGTTTGTCGACCTTGTCATCGAAGCGGGCCTGAAGAACAGCAATCGATTCCTCGAACTGTTTTTTCAGAGCTTCGATGTCAGACATGACATTGTCATCTGCAACAGCGATCTGGCGCCAAAGACCACGGGCAACACCCGACAGGCTTTCTTCGGTCAACTCGCCGGTCAGGCCCTTCGGACCATCGACCAGTTTCTGACCAACCAGAAGGTTCTGCAAACGACCATAGAAGTTACGCTCGAGGATCGCGCGTTCGTCGTCGCGGTCCTGTGCGAGACGTTCGATTTCTGCGCGTTCGATCGCCAGAGCACGTTCGTCCTTGTCAACGCCACGACGTGAGAACACGCGGACTTCAACAATGGTACCGAACTGTCCCGGCGGGACACGAAGCGAGGTATCGCGAACGTCAGATGCTTTTTCACCGAAGATGGCGCGCAGAAGTTTTTCTTCCGGCGTCATCGGGCTTTCGCCCTTCGGCGTTACCTTACCGACGAGGATATCGCCCGGCTTGATTTCCGCACCGATGTAGACAATGCCCGCCTCGTCGAGGTTTTTGAGCGCTTCTTCACCGACGTTCGGAATATCACGGGTGATTTCTTCCTGGCCGAGCTTGGTATCGCGGGCCATGACTTCGAATTCCTCGATGTGGATCGAGGTATAGACGTCATCGCGGGCAATACGTTCGGACAGAAGGATGGAGTCCTCGAAGTTGTAACCGTTCCACGGCATGAACGCGACGAGCACGTTACGGCCGAGGGCGAGTTCACCCATATCGGTACACGGACCATCCGAAATGATGTCACCCTTCTGGACAACATCGCCAACTTTCACCAGCGGACGCTGGTTGATGCAGCTGCCCTGGTTGGAACGCTGATATTTCAGCAGGGTGTAAATATCGACACCCGATTCCGAAGCAGCAATGTCACCAGTTGCGCGAATGACCATACGGGTCGCGTCAACGGATTCAACAACACCATCACGGCGTGCGATCAGGGTTGCACCCGAATCACGTGCCACCGGAACTTCCATACCGGTCCCGACATACGGAGCCTCGGAGCGGATCAACGGAACCGCCTGACGCTGCATGTTCGAGCCCATCAGTGCGCGGTTCGCGTCATCGTTCTCGAGGAACGGAATGAGCGCGGATGCGACCGATACCAGCTGCTTCGGCGAGACGTCCATGAGGTCGATCTCTTCGGAGCGGGCCATGTAGTGGTCACCGGCCTTACGAGTGTTGATCAGTTCGTTGGTAAAGCTGAAGTCAGCGTTAAGCGGTTCGTTTGCCTGTGCGATGACATAACGGCCTTCTTCGATCGCCGAGAGGTAAATAACCTCTGCGGTGACGTTACCGTCGACAACCTTACGATACGGGCTTTCGATGAAGCCGTACTGGTTGACGCGGGCAAAGGTCGCCAGCGAGTTGATCAGACCAATGTTCGGACCTTCCGGCGTTTCAACCGGGCAGATACGACCATAGTGGGTCGGATGAACGTCACGCACTTCAAAGCCTGCACGCTCACGGGTCAAACCACCCGGGCCAAGCGCCGAAAGACGACGTTTGTGGGTAATTTCCGAAAGCGGGTTGGTCTGGTCCATGAACTGCGACAGCTGCGAGGAGCCGAAGAATTCACGAACAGCAGCCGCAACCGGCTTGGCATTGATCAGGTCATGCGGCATGACGTTGTCGATCTCGACCGAGCTCATACGCTCGCGGATCGCACGTTCCATACGCAGCAGACCAACGCGGAACTGGTTTTCCATCAGCTCGCCAACCGAACGCAGACGACGGTTACCGAGGTGGTCAATATCGTCAATCTCGCCACGACCGTCTTTCAGGTCGATCAGAACACGGACGACTTCCAGAATGTCTTCGCGACGCAGGATACGAACGGTGTCTGCACATTCGAGGTTCAGACGCGCATTCATTTTCACGCGGCCAACCGCGGAAAGGTCATAACGCTCTGAATCGAAGAACAGGCCCTTGAACATGGCTTCCGCACCCTCGAGGGTCGGCGGCTCACCCGGGCGCATCACGCGATAGATGTCCACAAGGGCTTCTTCGCGGTTGCTGTTCTTGTCCAGCGCCATGGTGTTGCGCAGATACGGACCAACCTGGTTGTGGTCGATCATCAGCAGACGAACGGAATCAACACCCCATTCTTTCAGCTGCTCGAACACTTCCTCGGTCAGTTCGTGGCCGGCTTCTGCCAGGATCTCGCCGGTTTCACCATCGATGAGGTCATCCGCCATGAACCAGCCGTTAAGCTGCTCTTCGGGCACGAGGATCTCGGTGACACCCTGTTCGGCGATTTTGCCAGCAGAACGCTTGGTGATCTTGGAACCAGCCGCAGCAACAACTTCGCCGCTTTTGGCATCGATCAGATCGAAGACAAGCTTCTGGCCAATGTAACGCTCGACGCTGAAATCGGTAACCCAACCATCCTTGGTGCGGCGATATTCAGCCGACTCATAGTAATAGTTGAGGATTTCTTCCGGGGTCAGACCTTCGATTTCCGACGGATCGACAGAGCGGCCTTCTTCGGCACGCTGTGCACGCAGCTGTTCGGACTCTTCGTTTTCAAGAGCCATAAGCAGCGTGGTCGCCGGCAGTTTGCGGCGACGGTCGATACGGACGTAAAGAATGTCTTTGGCATCGAATTCGAAATCGAGCCAGGAACCACGATACGGAATGACACGTGCGGCAAACAAATATTTGCCCGAGCTGTGGCTCTTGCCCTTGTCATGGTCGAAGAAGACGCCCGGCGAACGGTGCATCTGGGAAACAATCACACGCTCGGTGCCGTTCACGATAAAGGTACCGTGTTCGGTCATGAGCGGCATGTCGCCCATGTAAACGTCCTGTTCCTTGATATCGCGGATCGAACGGGCACCCGTGTCCTCGTCGATATCCCAGACAACCAGACGCAGGGTAACGCGCAGCGGTGCGGCAAAGGTCATACCACGCTGGCGGCACTCTTCGGTATCGTATTTGGGCTGCTCAAGCTCATAGGAAACAAATTCAAGAGTTGCGCGTTCCGAAAAATCTTTAATCGGAAAGACGCTCTTGAATACTTCCTGAAGACCTGCATCGTCTCGCTGCTCCTGCGAGATTCCGGTCTGCAAAAACTTATCGTAGGAATTCTTTTGAACCTCGATGAGATTCGGGAGCGGAGCGACTTCGCTGATCCGTCCAAAGCTTTTGCGGATGCGCTTTCGACCAGTAAAGGACTTATCCATCATCGTTCCTTTAATCGCGCCTCCCCACACCGTCCGAACTCGTTCGTCCCTGCTCTGTCACGTTCGCGAGTCGCGCAAAACGCATACAGCACAACGACGCCCGAGCCCCGTACGGGGCGGGCGTTCACTTGATTATGACTGTGGATGTTATTTGACATCCAACTTGATTGAGATCACTGATCCCTCGGCTGTCGACGCCGTCAAAGATAACCTCTGACCTAAACGGCCTTACGTTATGTACGATTACCTTTGGCAGCGTCAACCGTTAAATTCCTGTTCGCGCCTCTGCACGGGCTCGGCACGATTGCCGTAGTGCACAGAGACGGAAGGGCCGGCGCCCGAAGGACGCCGACCCAGACCTTGGCAAGAAGCCGTCGATTATTTGAGTTCGACGGTTGCGCCGGCTTCTTCCAGCTTCTTCTTGATTTCTTCGGCTTCGTCCTTAGCAACGCCTTCTTTGACGGCTTTCGGAGCGCCTTCAACCAGGTCTTTGGCTTCTTTGAGGCCAAGACCGGTGATGCCGCGTACTTCTTTAATGACGTTGATTTTCTTGTCACCAGCAGAAGCGAGGATAACGTCGAATTCGGTTTTTTCTTCAGCAGCAGCACCACCGGCAGCAGCGCCACCAGCAGCAGCAACAGCTACCGGAGCAGCGGCGGAAACGCCCCACTCTTCTTCGAGCATTTTGGAAAGTTCTGCAGCTTCAAGAACGGTGAGCTTGGAAAGCTCGTCAACGAGTGCCTTAAGATCGGCCATTTTACTATACTCCTAGGCTTGAACTTAGATATCTGAGATATCTGATTACTTTGGTTTACGCGGCTTCGCCTTTGTCGGCATATGCCTTCAGCACCTGGGCGATCTGGCCCGCCGGCTTGGAGGTCAGCGTAGCGATACGCTGTGCCGGGGTCTGGATCATACCAACCAGTTTCGCACGAAGTTCGTCCAGCGACGGCAGTTCTGCCAGAGCTTTGATGCCCTGTTCATCGAGAACCTGTTCGCCGATGGCACCAGCAACAAGAACCAGCTTGTCGTTGGATTTCGCGAACTCGGAGGCTACTTTTGCGACCGAAGCCGGATCAGCTGAGTAGCCAATCGCGGTCGGACCGGTGAAGTAGTCTGCAAGACCAGCAAATTTGGTGCCTTCCAGAGCAAGTCGCGTAAGCCGGTTTTTGGTGACCTTGAAGCCCGCACCAGAATCACGCATCTGTGCACGAAGAGCGGTGATTTCAGCAACCGTCAGACCCTTATACTGGGTGATGACGACGCCTTCCGCACCTTCGAACACTTCGCGCATTTCTGCTACGAACTGTTGTTTTTCATCGCGGTTCACTTTTAGTCTCCGACATTGCTTATTGCCCTGAACCCCACAAGGAGGTTCACAGACGCGACCAGTCCTTTCGAACTGGTCTGTGACGCCCGTCCGTTTGCCAGATGTTCAAGCCTTGTGTGATTCCCCGATGGGGAAAACTAAGAACCGGAACCTCTGCCTATGCAGGGAATTAAGAGTGGCAAATCCCACTCACCTGCAGTCTGGGACAGACAGGTAGAGAGGGCCTAAAGCCCTCTCCGGTCCTGACCGATCCGAAGACCGGTCAGAATTCGAAATTTCTTACTTCGACGCGATGTCAGCAATCGACAGTTTCACGCCAGCACCCATGGTGGAGCTGATCGCAGCGCGCTGCAGGTAAACACCTTTTGCGCCTGTCGGTTTTGCTTTAACGATCGCATCGACGAATGCTTTTGCATTCGCAAGGATCTGTTCTTCGCTGAACGATGCCTTGCCGATACCTGCATGAACGATACCGTTTTTCTCGGCGCGGAACTGGACCTGGCCAGCTTTTGCGTCGGAAACAGCGGTCGCAACATCCATGGTTACGGTGCCGAGTTTCGGGTTCGGCATCAGGCCGCGCGGGCCGAGTACCTTACCGAGACGGCCGACAACAGCCATCATGTCCGGGGTTGCAATAACGCGATCATAGTTCAGATCGCCTTTCTGCATTGCTTCCATCAGGTCTTCGGCGCCAACAGCGTCTGCACCAGCTTTCTGGGCTTCTTCTGCTTTGGCTTCTTTTGCGAAGACAGCAACGCGCATGGTTTTACCGGTACCATGCGGCAGGGAAACAACACCACGGACCATCTGGTCAGCGTGACGCGGATCAACACCAAGGTTCATAGCCATTTCGATGGTTTCATCGAATTTGGCTTTTGCACCTTCTTTGACGAGCTTTACAGCAGCTGCAAGTTCGTACTGGGTGTTACGGTCGATGCCCTCATAGGCCTGGGCAAGGCGTTTACCAGTCTTGGCCATCGTCTTACTCCACAACCTCGAGACCCATCGCACGGGCAGAGCCCTCGATCATTGCCATCGCGCCATCAACGTCAAATGCGTTGAGGTCAGCCATTTTGGCTTCTGCGATTTCTTTGACCTGTGCTTTGGTTACTTTACCAACATAACCTTTACCGGTGGTGCCGGAGCCCTTGGCAATGCCTGCTGCCTTTTTCAGGAAGTAGGATGCCGGCGGGGTTTTGGTTACGAAAGAGAAGGAACGGTCGGAATAAACGGTGATGACGACCGGAATCGGCATACCAGGTTCCATCTGCTGGGTCGCTGCGTTGAACGCCTTGCAGAATTCCATGATATTCACGCCGCGCTGACCAAGAGCCGGGCCGACAGGCGGCGACGGGTTGGCTTTGCCGGCGGGAATCTGCAGCTTAAGATAGCCGTCGATTTTCTTCGCCATTAGGGTACCTCTTAAAGAAGCGCGCGGTACGGCCATGGCTGACCTCCCGCGCTTTGATTGCTGCCTGCGTATACAAGCAGCGACTTAAATTTTCAAGATCGTTTTTTTTAAAGCTTCTCGACCTGGGTGTATTCCAGCTCGACCGGAGTTGAACGACCGAAGATCGAAACAGACACCTTCAGGCGTGCACGTTCTTCATCAACCCCTTCGACAATCCCGTTAAACGATGCAAACGGACCGTCGGAAACACGTACTTCCTCGCCGATATCGAATGCGATGGTCGGCTTCGGACGATCAACACCTTCCTGCACCTGATGCAGAATGTGCTGAGCTTCCTTTTCGGAAATCGGCATCGGCTTGCCACGGCTGCCGAGGAAATCGGTAACCTTGGCGGTGTTCTTGACCAGATGCCAGCTTTCGTCAGTGAGATCCATCTTCAGCAGGACATAGCCCGGGAAAAACTTCCGCTCGGCATTGACCTTTGCGCCGCGACGGACCTCGACAGTCTCTTCGGTCGGCACCAGAACTTCTTCGATCTCGCCTTCCAGACCTTTCTTGATGGCCTGTTCGCGGATCGACTGGGCGACCTTTTTCTCAAAACCGGAGTGAACGTGCAAAACGTACCAGCGATGCGCCATAATCAACCCCCAACACCAAAGACCAGCTTAACACCCCATGCGAGGAGCTGATCGACAACAAAGAAGAAAACAGACGCAAGAGCAACCATCACGAAAACCATGATGGTCGAAACAGTCGTTTCCTTACGGGACGGCCACGAAACTTTTTTCGCTTCGGAGCGGACCTGCTGTACGAATTGTGCTGGCGACGTTTTAGCCATTGTCGGGGTTACACCGCTTTCTAATGCTTTATTTCACAACCCGGAAAAAGTGGCAGGAGAGGAGGGACTCGAACCCCCGACACTCGGTTTTGGAGACCGATGCTCTACCAACTGAGCTACACTCCTACAAGACATCAGAAAGTTGAAAAGCTTATCTTCTTCCTGACTAAATCCCGCCCGGGTGGCGGGGTGTGCGGGCGGGTTATAGCCGCCCGCACATCCAAGATCAAGCACTCAATCGTGCAAAATCTCAAAAATTATTCGATGATTTTCGCAACAACGCCCGCGCCGACGGTGCGACCGCCTTCACGGATTGCGAAACGCAGAC
>NZ_JPVZ01000019.1 GCF_001662875.1 Thalassospira tepidiphila MCCC 1A03514
GCTTTTTTAATGTTGGTTGCGGGGGCAGGATACCAACTTTGGCGAACTGCAATTTCACAAGTGAGCTAATTCGATCATCTTTCCGCCATCAACGTCTCACAAGACAAAGCAAGTTGGCGGGCATACGCTTCAGAAGCATCTAGAACTGACTTTCGTGTAACGAAAATAGCGAAATATGCTGCGTGCATTAGCGAGATCAATACAACTACTGAATGCGTTATTCGCCCGCCATCACCAGAGAATGGACTTCCAAAACCCGCAAAATATGTCCCGCCAACAATAACTGCCAAAGAAATCAGTAAGCTGATTTTCTTCAGACCATAAAGATTCCTTCTGAAACCATAAGTTACGTTTTCTTCAAAAATTAAATGAAACCTATTTTTATCTCTAGTTCGCTCCCTAAGCCAGTGGCCACATCGTTCTAAAAAGCCATTTTCATCCGGCTCCTGTGTTCCATCTGGCTCCGCTTCATTAAGCTGCTCACTTAAAAATTGCCGATACCTTTTTTTAGTGAGTGGGTCGAAAGTAATATCATCAAGCCGCAGGACAGAAATATTTGGCCTGCCACCACTTTCCGCAAATATTTTTTTTTCGACGGACCTCCCCAACCTTCTGGATAAATCCGACAAAGTTACCAAAAGAACCGATGATGCCGACATAATTCCCAATTCTGGCACCGAAATATCAGACCAACTAAGACTTATAAAACAAAACCCTACTACTGGAACTATCGCTATAGCAGCGGGTAAAAACCTTGCTCTAAAGGAGTAAGAATCAATGATCATTTTGCCCCGAAATTTTGTTAATATTTCATCAGACTGCCTTTGCACTGATTGCAAATAAGTTGTCAGGAGCAACAATCAGCAGGACTGAGGGCGGAGGACGCTCATTAGCGATGTCCTGTGCGGTTTTCCTATCAATGTCTGATGGGCCGCAGTTACTCAAATGTGTGTGCCAAGTACCAACGTCGATCAGTGTATGTCCACTTTCAAGATAGCGAGCACGAATACTCTCCTTGAGTCCACTAGTACCAAGCACAAACAACGTAGCACTTCGTTTGCTATCATCAGGAGCCTCAAGTGTATCAACAACTGTAATTGATTTGAGCCGTGCACTAACTACACCGATCAGTACCCCGCCAGTTTCAACATCCGAGAACTTTGCGCGTTCTCCTTGAATAATGTTGATCACACGGGCCGAAATCCTTAACTGCCACCCTTCGATTCCATCAATTGGCACAATGGTAAACTCATCAACTTCAAGCTCTTGCCAATGGCAGTTTAGAGTGTTCGGGTCCGACAGCCCTAGGTTAATTCTTCCGTTTGCGGGCTTTTCCTTCATCCAGCGAGTAAATTTCTGAGATAGAGTTGCTGACATTGAAGACACTTGTGCATCAGAAATACGCATAGTCAGTGAGGCACAGCCCTGACCTATTTGCACTTCCGTCAGGCCATGCCTTTCGTCTGTCAGCTGCTTAAGCACCGCATCTGGTGCTACTGCATACATTTCAGCAACAAGATCACTAACTCTGGGATTTCTCTTGTCACCTTCGCACAGAAGGTAAGCACCATTTCCCTCTGCAAACAGCGCTCCCTCGGCTAACTTAACCGTAACTCCTTGGGCTTGATCGACTGCTTCCCGCACCAATAGAGAGGCAGTTGTATTCAATGCGAATTGTGTCCTCTTAGGTAAAATGCGTTTTGCGCTTACTGCATCCGTAATTTCTCTGAGATCAATGTCGTTCGCCTCCACCGTCTGGCCCAACATCCTCATCTCATCTGCTAAACATTTAGCTTTATTGAATAAACCTCCTGCGGGGGCGATCAAAGCATGTCGCGCATTATTGTGCGGAGACAAGTTCCCATTATCTGTAATAGCCGATATTTCCACTCCGCATTTCGCTAAATGGAGCGCTATTTTCGACCCCACACTACCTGCCCCTAAGAAGGCAACTGGTGAAAGATCCTCCTCACCAGAAACATTCCTTAGCAAGGTAGGGTTCGTAATATCAAGCTGAGAGCAAGGCGCAACCGGTTCATCATTCCCATGCTGAAGAAGCGACTTGCTGTCAGACGACGGTCTAAACTCAACAGTGTAGGGAAGTATTTCGATTGAGCTTTGGTTATGTTCCCCAATAAGCCTGACTGGCCTTCTGACACAAAAAATTACTGTAACAGGTATCGGGCAAACAAAGTACGATTGCTCTGACCCTACCTTCTTTGATCGGCAAGCCAACTCCCAAACGCGCTCCAATCCAGCGAGGACTGTATCAAAGTGCGATCTACATCCGAAACGATCCGCTCTAGCCTTTAAGTCACTAAATGTTGTCACCGTTTCTGATGCGTACTCGTCATCAACAAACTCTTTTCCCGATGCATCTTTTCCTGACCAAAGAACGATACAGACTGTATGCCCCCTGCAAAGCTTCGACTTCAAAACCTCTGCTTCAATAGAATTTGCAAATGAATTCAGCGGCACAGCCTCATCCGAGCAAGTGACGAAAGTCATTGCTTTATCAAGCAGCTGGTCTTCATTGCTGCCTGATCGCAGAAATGTTGCTTTTTGAAGTCTAAACCCACCTCTCCGATTAACATTTTCCCTAACATGCTCTGCATTTAAGAAGAGCAAGCTATCCAACGACTCTCGAAGAGTCGGCTCCCAACCTTGACTGGCAGAAATCAAAGTCCCTTGGGCTGCATTTTGCAGCCATTTAACCAACTGGTTTAATAAAGAGAAAACACCTGCTTCCAATAGGCCAAACTGTGCGAAATACTCGTCAAGTTTCCCATCGACAATACAGGGAACCGGCATCTCATCCATAGGGGCTGGATACAAATGTGGTAAGTTCCTTGGGAACGAGCGTCGCAGGTAAAATCGCGGGCTCACCCACGGATAACTTTGCGGGAGCTTAACGAGCACTTCTTCCCGGCGCTTTACGCCGCTATCACTTACTCCCTTTGCCCGCATTCTCAGCGGCATCTCTACATTTAGCTCTATAAAGATCACAGCGTGATCTGAGTGGATAGCCTCGACCTTTGCCGAAACACACTCAGAATGTAGACGAGCTAATTTGGCAAAGTTACGAGCGTGATCTTGCAACATCACCATGGGCTCGGGCATGGGTGGCTGTGCCCCCAACGCCGATTGCCGTTGCCGCCGCGCGCGCCGTTTTCGCTGTTTTTTTGACAATGCCCGATCCAACTAATTCAAACTCAATCAAGTCCGATTTTTCATCCCAATGTTCCATGGTACAAAAGAACCTGTCTGCATCTCCTCCAACCATGGACAAATACTCTCGCTTTGCCCTCTCATGAGGTGGATTCGCATCATCTTTTTTGATCGTCTTGCTCGAAGATATTATAATCCCACCTTCCAGAACCTGAGATAGTGCGCTCACTGCATTGTCATTGACTTGCGCCTTTTCCCCTAGATCACTCCAACTTTGGTAGCTCAGACTTCTCCACGAACAGTGATGTGGTGCTTGCAGAATATCATATTCAAGCCACTCACTTTTAGTTTCGCCATGCAACTCCCACAACCTTTCCCAAATAGCTACTCCGGCGTCACCGCCGGTCAGGAAATGGCAGGTTTCTGTATTTTCTTTGTTCTGAAGAGCAAAGCGCAAAATAACGGACGAATTGTTTTTGGATAACTCTTCTTCATCAATCTGATCGTCAGGAGACAACGGAGCTAGCAACCTTGCACTAAATGCGCCATCTCTGATTGAGTTGGCTGTTTCTATGCAATCACCTACCGAAACCACAATTTCATTGATGTCATCAGTTTTGCCGTCAGCATCCTCTCCCATGATCTGAATACGCTCACCATCCGGGAACGAACTAGTCTCACGATACTGCGCAACTCGCCGACGTGCTTCTTTTGCCCATGCTTTGGCATCTTCACATATCTTATGGTTTTTACTTGCTCGCCGGAAAATTATCGGAGAGGACCACATTTCCTTGATTAAGATTTTGTCATCTTCTTTTTTCCAGTCATTCTCTGGTCCCAAATGAAAGTGTTTCTCTAGTCCACTGATGTGATCTTGATCAGGGTGGGACAAGACAAAAACATCGACAAAGCTTCTACCGTTCTCATCTTTTTCCAAGCGTTCCCGCAATTGAGAAATGACATCAGGTCTATCATCTGATGCATCATCGGCCGCAGTTGTAACATTGATATCAATCAGAATGCTTTGGTCATTCCGCAACCTAATCAGGGTCATATCTCCATTGCCTACAGGGAAAAAAGATATTTGCGCTGCCATCAGATCACCCGCTCAAAGTTGCAAAAATATACCCCGAAGCACCCAATAGTAATTTCTAATATTTGGCATCGTCAAGCTTCAATCCGACTGACTACTCTCAAGATTTTTTGAAACTCTGCAAACGAGAACTATTTCATTCCTAGATGCACAATTTTGGGAAATAGAAATGCTGTCCAATGCCAATAACTTCATCGACTTTCTTATGAGCACACGGCACACCGCCAATCTAACCACCCGCGACTTAGTGTTGCTAGATCAGTTCACTGCTTTGGGATTCCCCGCACACGGAAAAGAAAATTTCCCAGCACTGCTCAAAGTTTCCAGAGTAAGAAATATTCCATTACCTGAAATCACAGAAATGTACTGCCAGTTGCGGGGTATGTACGAGCATCAGACCGGGAAAAAACTGCGCAAACGCAAATGAACAGCAAAATGCTACTTATTTACTCCGTTAGTGCGCACTTCAGTGAAAATCTTTGATTTTCACTCCTCAAACTCGCCAACAAAAAAAGAAGCGAGAAAACAGAATGGCTATCTACTCACTTTCACACAGCAGTATTTCTGCGAACGACGCACCGGGACTGACTGCAGCGAGACTAATTTATGCGTGCTGTCGCAAAGAAGCGCTAGTCATAGGTGAACGGCATGGGCTCAAACATTTCACACGTAGCAACCTCAAACACTTTGCTAACGTCCGCGAGAAACAAGCTGGAAAGAATGGTCGAATTCTTGATGGTTTCATCGCAGCCTTGCCGCAAGAAGGCAGTCGCGCAGACCATATCAAGATCGTAGAGCGGTTTGCCGAGCAACTAACCAAACACCGGGCTCCTTGGATTGCTGCTTTCCACTATGACCACAAGCGAGGTGACAGCGAGGGCTTCATCCGCAACCCTCATGTTCACATTTACGTCTTCGAAGAAAAGCTCTCAGCAAAAGCGCGAGGACGGGGCCGACCGAAAAAGGTCATACAATTGAGCAAATCCGGAGCGCTGGAATACGCTCGGAAACTATGGGCCGAAACACATAACCAAACAATGAATGGCAAATGTTCAGCAATAGACCACCGTTCCTATGTCCGTCAGGGACGTAATCAGCTGCCAACCGTTCATGAAGGCCCTGAACTTAACTGCGGTCATCCCTCCCCAAAGACGAAAGAACCCGAACGATATCGGGACAAGCTCAATCAGCTCATAAAAAAACACAATCAACAAATGATGGGAGAACATCATGAACGAAACTCTCGACCAGCTTCTAAAAATGCAAGACCTGAACGATCAGAGCCACGCACACACGAAGCGGGTTTTGAGCCGGATTTCGAAAATCAGCGAGACGCAGCAGAGCATAAACGAAGAAGTTGCAGTCAATTTGCAGGAGATTCACAAGAAACTTCAGAAAGTTCTGAGTTCACCAAACCTCGAACACAGCAAAGCAACCGAGGTGCTCCGGAAGAAGCACTATGTTCCGATCAAACCCCTTCTAATTTGCAGCGGAGTTATTTTTGGAGTTTGGGTCGGCGTGAGCTTCGAACTACTTCAAACAATCATCAACGCATGCGCGAGTTAGAAAACACCAACCCGCCAACACAGCACTTTTTTACCGCACACCTGATATCGTTTGGTCTAAAAGTCAAAAATAAAGTTCGTGAAAAATTATTAGAGCGTTGAATTTCTCTCTGTGAAATTTTCGAAGCTGTATTTTTCGTGAAAAAACTTGTGCTGCAGCAAAACTCATCCGCTGACGGACGGCTTGCTGACTATTTACTGACATCCTAAAGCAAACCCACATCCGCAAAAAACTGCGGATTACAGCAATTTTCATCCCATTTACTGACAAAAGGGAAAGGACCGCTTCTTGGACTCAAAGGGGGTTCATTCTGTTTAATTTTAATCTTCAAAATTCAGATTTTGCCGTTCAGAAGAATTGTTGAACTTTTTTCTTCGGCTTTCGGAAAACGACCTCAAATCGATTGGGCAAGACGAGCGCAAATGACGCTGTTCGTCAAAGAAACCTAACTTTGAGGTTCACACATGACCCAAAATAGAACCGGCGGAACCCTCGCAAAGGTTCTTGAAACCAAGGGCCTACCGGAAGAAGCAAAGAAGCTTGTTCAATACGCTTTATCGACCGAGCAGCAAAACAGTAACGGTCTGGTTACAGAAGCCATCGTGAAAAACACAGTCTTAAGCAAGACTGTCGATCTGTTCAAAGCTACCACAGACATCTCAGCAGTCCTTGTCCTGGCAATTTGCCATGCAGTGGTTTGTGCTTTGGCACTTTCCAACTCTGCAACCATTCGCATTGCAGGCAATCGCCTTTATCCCGATCCATGGATGATCTGTTTGGCATCCAGTGGTGCGGGCAAGTCTTTTACCCTTGGCATCATATTGGACATGATTTGCTGCACCTTGTTCCCCGGTGCAACCTCTGCCGCAGCCTTGATCGAAAATATTCGAGACTTCAATAAAACCGGTTGGTTTGAAGACGAGTTCGCCCAACTTTTGAAACGGATGAATGGCCAGAAGTTTGCTGAGGAAATGCGTGAGATTTTCCTGAAACTTTACGGCAACGATCAACTTTCACGTATCACAAAAGCCGACAAGATCATCGTCGATGACCCTGCACTTATGATCTTTGGCCTTACTGTCAAAGAAACATTTTTGGAAAACATCTCTGCTGAGAGCTTCCTTGATGGCTTCATGCAACGGTTTTTGATCATTACGGCAGAAAAAGACCCGAGCAGAAAAACCAAAAATTTCGCTCTCTACCGGACCCGTGAACATGAGAGCTATCCCGAAGTTCGCGATGCTTGGGAAAGGCTCTCTACTATGCCTATTCATTCTGAATATACTGCTTCCGAGGAAGCAATCACTGCATACGAAGAAATCTTTCGAGATCTTTATGGCGATGAAGACATCCCTGACTCCTTTTATCGCCGTATTCTCTGGGCGACCCTCAAGTACGCTCTTTCATACCATCTGATGCTCGGCAAAACCTCAGCGGTCCTTGATGCCGAGGACGTCCGCCATGCTTCAGTCATGACGCGCATTCATCTCTCTGAGACCTGCTCACTGATCAAAAGCTATGACGACGGCAACCTTGCTCAGCTTGTGGAAAAAGCCATCCGACTCAAGATCAAGAAAGACCGGCTTCCAACAACAGGTGAGTTAATCGCTGGTGTAAGAGCCATCCCTGATGCGGAAACCGCGCGCATTGTTCTCGATGCTATTCGTAACGTCTGAGGGTTCCCCAAATGAAAACCAAGAAAAAGACCTCTGCTATCAGAACCACTCAGCCTGTTCGCATCACTCTGCGGTCTGCAAATGACAATGATCGAGTAGATGCCTATGTCGGCCCCTATATCCAACCATTTGTCACACTGATTGCCAAACAGGTTGCGACGGAAACCCACAGCGCTTCGACCACCAGATAGCGTCCAACTCATTGGCCTTCTCACTCAGCCCCCTTTTATGGAAGGGGGCTGAGTGGGAAAACCTCTCCGTTTTTTCATAACCAGAATTCTGCTCATTACCCCCGGCAGTACTGATCTTTATCATTCAATCGAAAAGGACTTCCTCATGTTCTCTATCAACGATACCGCCATGACCGAAACGAGTACCATTATTTATGGTCGCTATTCCTCCGACAAACAGAATGCTGATAGCGCCAAAGAACAGATCAGGCGTTGTCGTGAGTTTGCCGCCGATCAAGGGTGGAACATCGTTGATGAATTCAGTGATGAAGCCATCTCGGGACGCTATTCTGATCGCCCGGGTTACAATCGCATCAAAGATGCCATCGAGAACAAGCGGTGCAAGATTGTTCTGGCTGAAGCATTGGATCGTTTCAGTAGGGATCAGGAAGAGTCCGCAAAGCTCTTTAAGCTGGCGCAATTCCACGGCGTGGAACTTCATACCATTAAAGAACGCAAGATTTCTCTGATGACCCTTGGATTAGGTTCAACAATGAACTCTTTATACCTTGAGTATCTCTCAATGCGAACCCGCAATGGCCTTGCATCAAGGGTCGACAAAGGAAAGTTCGCTGGCGGAAAGGCCTATGGCTATCGCACCAAAATCGGTTCTGATGGACATGCTGTCGTTGGTGAGCGCGAAATCGTTCCGGAAGAAGCCGAAATTGTTAAGCGAATTATGACAGAATACGCCAATGGCATTTCTCCCAAGAAAATTGCTACTGATTTGAACCTGGACAAAATCCCATCCCCATCAGGAAAGCACTGGAAAGCCAATACAATTCAGGGAAGCCGTGAACGCCGCAACGGTATTCTTAATAACGAGCTTTATATCGGGCAACACGTTTGGAACAAGCTGCACTACGTATACGATCCGGAACAAAAGGGACGTATTTCCCGACTTAACTCAACCGATCAATTAAAAGTCAATGAGCATCCTGAACTTCGCATCATTGATCAAGCGCTTTGGGATAAGGTTAAGGCGCGTCAAGCCGCATTCGACGCAAAGCGAGCGGCTTACAACACGGGTGATAAGAACGGCTTATCTGGCTCCCAAGCGACCCGACGCAGTCGCCATCTCCTCTCAGGATTGATCCATTGTGGATGCTGTGGTGGAAAAATGAACATCGGCGGTTCAAAACCCAAGAGGTACTATTGTGCAAATGCCCGTGAGAAAGGTCGGGCCGTTTGCCCGGGCATCGGCGGAGTTAAGAAAGACACTCTCGAGCAATCCGTCGTCGCATCTTTGGCTCAAGGCTTGATGGTGCCGCAAGCCGTTAAGCTATTTCTTGAAGAGTATGCCAAACAACATGCCGCGATGGATAATGCGCGTAATTCGGAACATCGTAGGAAGCTTTCGATGCTCCGAAAAAGTGAAAATCAGCAAAAGAACCTGATCAATTCCCTCACGCAAGGCAAATACATCGCCGCTGTGGAAGATAGACTTGTCGAACTATCAAACGACATTGAGATGTTGAAAGCAGACCTTAAAGATCTTGAGGATGAAGCACCAAAGTTGCCGGACAATCTCGCGGAGCTCTATCACGAGAAGATTGATGACCTTTCGCACACTCTCAACAACCCTACCACACTTCCAGAAGCAATAGACGCGGTTCAGAAGCTGGTAGAGAGCGTTACTGTCTCAAAAGATGGAAAAGTTATGCAAATTGAATTGGTTGGACAGCTCGCTGAAATCCTGCGCATGACCGGCAACGAAAAAACCGCCTCCAATAAGGAGGCGG
>NZ_JPVZ01000002.1 GCF_001662875.1 Thalassospira tepidiphila MCCC 1A03514
CGAAACCACCGCGACCGCCGCCGCCAAAGCCACGACCACCGTCACGGCCACCGCGACCACCACGGCCGCCAGGACCACCACCGGCACCGAACGAACGGGGCGGCGGGGCAGCATGGAATTCGTGATCTTCGTCGATATTAACGTCCTGTTTGATCAGGCGTTCGATGTTGCGAAGCAGGCGAATGTCGCGCGGCTCGCAGAATGAAATCGCAATACCTTCGGCACTGCCACGACCGGTACGACCGATACGGTGGACATAGCTTTCGGCATCTTGCGGCAGATCATAGTTCACAACGTGGGTAATACCCGGAACGTCGATACCACGTGCAGCAACATCGGTCGCAATCAGAACCGGGAATTGACCATTGCGGAAGTTCCGCAGGATTTTCTGACGGATACGCTGCTGTTTGTCGCCATGGATGGCATCGCTATCAATGCCTTCATCGCGGAGCTGGAACGACAGTTCGTCGGCATCGGCCTTGGTTTTGGTAAAGACCAGAACGCGGTCGGTGTCATCACGGTTGAGAATCTGAACCAGAAGCTTGGTCTTGTCGTGACGTTTCACGAACATGCCAACCTGGGTCACACGTTCGGTGACACTCGCCTGCGGTGCGGTTTCAACCTTGACCGGATCCTTGAGAAGACGGTCGGTCAGGTGTTTGACTTCGGCCGGCATGGTTGCCGAGAACATCACGGTCTGATGATTGTTCGGCAGAAGCTCCGCCACGGTCAGAACGTCTTCGGAGAAGCCCATGTCAAGCATACGGTCGGCTTCATCCAGAATGAAGATTTCGACATCGTCGAAACGCACCGTGTTGCGCGACATGTGATCCAGCAGACGACCCGGGGTCGCAACCAGGATATCCACGCCACGGCGCAGTTCCTGAATCTGCGGGCCCATCGGGGAGCCACCAAAGACAACAGAGGAAAACAGGCGGATGCCTTTTTTGAAATCACGCAGGCACTGGCCGATCTGGGTCGCCAGTTCGCGGGTCGGAGCCAGAATAACCGCGCGCGGCTGACCCGGTTTCGGGCGCTGCGGGTTTTCGGCAAGACGCTGCAGCAACGGCAGGCAGAATGCAGCGGTTTTACCGCCACCCGTATGGGAAATACCCATCAGGTCCTTGCCTTCGAGAAGTGCAGGAATCGTCGCGGCCTGAATTTCGGTCGGCGCGGAGAAACCGGCAGCTTCAACATTGCGCAGCAGGGGCTCGATCAGGTTGAGCCCATTAAAATTCGTCATAAAGGAAAGTCCTTCGTTTATCCGGTCGGCGCCATGTTAACGCCTGTGGGTGCCTGCCCAAACGAAGTCATGACCGGTGCGCGGCAAAGAGCAGCCACTGCGTCGGACCCTGCATGAGAGGCAAATGATGTGAGGCATCGACGTCATCACGCCGAACCCGCCCTCGCCTTTTCATACAGTTCCTGACAGCTCATTCTGTCTTTGCAAGCGAAGGAATGAGCGGGGTGATACAGGGCATTTGACCATAAGTCAATCAATCCCCGCGCCGATCAGCCATGCAAAAACGCATTCCCCCGGTTATTGGGGTTTGTGACCGTCATAACCATGTAACAAATATCGCACGCAATATTAATCATTTGGTTCTCAAATCATGTGCATATAGTGCGATCACTACAATCGCTTGGAAGGGGATAATCATGCGATTTCGGGTCGTCACGGGGATATTTTCCATTCCCGCCATCTGCCTTTTGGTGCTGCTGGCAATTATCGCCACAGTCGCCCTGAACTATCAAACCAGTCTTCGAAATGCGAAATTTGAGCAGATTTCGAATTTGACCGAGGGTGCGGTCACGATCGTCAATAATTATATCGCCAAAGCCAAAAGCGGCGAGATGACCGAAGACGAAGCCAAGGCTGCGGCCCTGGATGTGCTTAATGCATACCGGTTTGACGGGCAGAACTATATCTATGCCACCGATTATAATTACTGCATGCAGCTTGATCCGCTGAGCCCGGAAGATGTTGGCAAGTGCAATCCCGACAGCAAGGTGCGCAACATGATTGTTGCCGCAGCCAAAGCAGGCGGCGATGTGATCCTGTATGAAACCAAGAAGCCGGGTGAAGGTGACAAACTGATCGAGAAGGCCGCCTATGTGCGCCCGATCAAGGAATGGAACTGGGCCCTTGGCGCTGGCGTCTATATGGACGATGTTCAGGCAGAATTCATTTCTGTCATGCAGCGCATTGCGATCATTTCGGTTATCGCAATCATCATTGCCGGTGTTTTGTCCTGGCTTGTCGGCACGCGGATCACGCGCAGCATCGTCGGCCTGAACAGCAGCATTCGTACGATTGCCGATGGCGATTACAAGGCACCGGTCGAAACCGAATCCCGGTTCGTTGAAATTGGCGACATGGCAGCCGGTGTTCTGGCACTTCGTGACAAGTCGGCACAGGCCCAGCAGCTTGAAGCCGATGCCGCGGTTCAGAAACAGAAAGCCGAAGAAGAACGCCGCAGCAATATCCGCGCCATCGCCGAGAAGCTTGAAAGCGAAGTCGGTGGTATCGCCAAGGCCGTTGATCGTTCGGTTCAACGCAGTGCCGATCTTGCGGTGAGCATGTCACAGAGTGCGGATGGCATTCTGGGCCAGAGCCAGCAGGTGGCATCTGCGGCCGGTGAAGTTTCCCAGAACGTCGATGCGGTTGCCGCCGCGACCGAGGAACTGTCATCCTCGATCACCGAGATCAACGTTCAGATTTCGCAGATGTCGAACACTGTGGAACGGGCAACCGATGAAAGCCAGAGCGCGTCAAATGACGTTGCCGGCCTGTCCGAGACGGTTGAGAAGATCAAAGAGATCATTGGCCTGATCAACGATATTGCCGGTCAGACCAACCTTCTGGCGCTAAACGCCACCATTGAGGCTGCGCGTGCGGGTGAAGCCGGCAAAGGCTTTGCGGTTGTGGCAAACGAGGTCAAAAACCTTGCCACCCAGACGGCCAAGGCGACGGATGAAATCGCCGCCCAGATCAATGACATTGTTGACGGCACCGAACGTGCGGTCACCGGCATTTCGCGGGTTTCGGAAACCATCGAACAGGTCCGAAGCGCATCAACCGCAATTGCGGCGGCCATTGAAGAACAGGGTGCAGCAACGCAGGAAATCTCGGGCAATGCCAACCGCAGTGCGGATGGTGTGAAACAGATTTCCCAGAGCGTTGATGAAACCATGAAGAACGCCCAGGGCACGACCAACGATGCCGACGAACTGAAATCAGCATCAGCAGAGCTTTCTGATCGTTCTGCCGAACTGACCAAGATCATTCATCGTTTCTCGACCGACTTGAAGAACCAGGCCGGATCGTAAGAACCTGATTTCAAAAAAGGGCCGGACATTGATTTGTCCGGCCCTTTTTGTTTTGCGCGTTCTGTTTTCCGCTTATTCGGCCGGAAGGTTGTTTTCCTTGCGGAAGGAATGCGCCGGATAAACACCCAGAATGCGGACTTCGTGCGAGAAGAATTGCAGTTCTTCGAGCGCGTGGCGCAGGCCAAGCTGTTCGGGGTGGGCTTCGACCTCGGCAAAGAACTGGGTCGCTGTGAAGTGGCCTTCGACCATGTAGCTTTCAAGCTTGGTCATGTTGATGCCGTTGGTGGCAAAACCACCGAGTGCCTTGTAAAGGGCAGCCGCGACGTTGCGCACGCGGAAGACAAAGCTTGTCACCACCGGGGTGCCGTCATTGGGAATGTCGAGCGGTTCACGCGCCAGAATGATGAAGCGCGTGGTGTTGTGTTCGGCGTCTTCGACCTCGGTCCGGAGCACATCAAGACCATAAATCTCGGCGGCCAAAACCGGTGCGATGGCGGCAATCGATTTATCACCGCGATCAGCGACTTCCTTGGCACAGCCCGCGGTATCCGGGCCGACCACGGCATTGACACCAAGTTCCTTGCGCAGTTTGCGGCATTGGCCAAGCGCGTGAACGTGGCTGTGGATTTCCTTGATGTCTTCGATCTTCGTACCCGGTACGCCAACCAGCGCATGGTTAATGCGCAGGAAGGTTTCACCGATAATATGCACACCGGATTCTGGCAGGATGTGGTGAACGTCGGCAACACGCCCGGCCAGTGTGTTATCAATCGGGATCACGGCCAGATCGACATCGCCGTCTTCGAGTGCACTAAAGGCGCCTTCAAAGGTCCTGTACGGTACTGTCGTTGCACCCGGAAAGGCGCGACGGGCTGCCTGATCCGAATAGGCACCGTGCATTCCCTGAAAAGCGATCCTTTGTTGCGCAGTCATCTGGCTGTTTCCTGAATGGTCAAATTGTTGTCGTTAAGAACTTAAAGCACTTGATGCCAAGAACCGCAACTATGCACCCAGCACTTCGCGCGCGCGTTCAAGGTCTTCTTGTGTATCAACACCGAGCGGCACGCCATCCACAAGGGCGACCGCGATCACCATGCCGTTTTCAAGCGCGCGGAGCTGTTCAAGCTTTTCACGTTGTTCGAGTTCTGCCGGGGGCAGGGAAACGAACCGATCCAGCGCAGCCCGGCGATAGGTATAAAGACCGATGTGATGATAGAGCGGCCCGTCGCCATAAGGGGCGGTTGCGCGGGTGAAATAGAGTGCGCGCGCGACACGCCCGGTACCAAAGGCCGCGACCGCCTTGACCACATTGGGATTGGTGCGTTCTTCATCCCGTTTGATTTCAGCCGCGAGCGTTGCGATATCGACATCCGGGTCATTCAGCGGTTCAAACACCGCACGGATGTCGGCGGCATCAATGGTCGGCAGATCCCCCTGCACATTGACCACCGCATCAAACTTGCCTTCGGGGTCGAATGTCTGGAGTGCCTGATGGACGCGGTCCGATCCGCTGGGCAAATCAGGATCGGTCAGAACGGCAATACCCCCGGCAGCCGTAACCGCATCGGCAATTTCCTGTTCGGCGCAGGCAACCAGAACCGGACCGATTCCGGCCTCCGTCGCGCGACGCCAGACCTGAACGATCATGGGTTCGCCACAGATATCGGCAAGCGGCTTATTGGGCAAACGCGTGGACGCCATGCGGGCGGGAATTACAACAACAGGATTGCGCGGGGTCGACATTTCTTCACTCCGATCAGGCAGAAATCACCCGTTTTTGATCTTGCGCAAAGCGTGGTGTGAACAAGCAATGGCAGAACACAGGTTCTTAATCGGCGCGACATTAGCCGGTTTTGGTGGGGGGACGAAAGGCGGAATCGCGTTTTGCGGAACACTAGACGAAAGTTCTAAGGCAAGCTTGTTCACCTTGGTGTTTAAGAAAGGTTGATGCAAATCGCTGAAACGTATAGTTTCCCACCGACCAGTTTTGCCTGCGGTTACACGTGTGTTTCTCTTGATCGAGGATTGCCGGGGACGCATGGGTAGAACATAAAGATAAAACCTGAGAGTGATTAGGCTGTAACGGGGTCCCGTCATGAACACGATGGAAATCAACAAGATCGTCGCCGGCGTTATTTGTGCTGTGCTTCTGGTAGTGGTTGTCGGCAAGGTCGGCAGCGCACTGGTCAGTCCTGAAGAACTGGAAGCACCGGTATATCCGTTCTCCGAAGATGTGATGGCGGGAGCAAATGCCCCTGCTGCTGCACCGGCAGAACCGGCAGGCCCGGAACCGATTCTTGCCATGCTGGCCTCGGCCGACATGGGTGAAGGCGAGAAAGTCTTCAAAAAATGCGCATCCTGCCATGACGTCGAAAAAGGCGGCCCGAACAAAACCGGCCCGAACCTTTATGGCATCGTTGGTGCCGCGTTCGCGCACAAGGATGACTTCTCCTATTCTGACGGGATGGCCAACCATGGTGGTTCGTGGGGCTTTGAGGAGCTGAACGAGTTCCTGTACAAGCCGCGCGATTACATTGATGGCACCAAAATGAGCTTTGGCGGTCTGAAAAAGGCCGAAGATCGTGCCGCGGTTATTGCCTGGCTGAACACCAAGTCTGACAACCCGGTTGCGCTTCCGGATCCGGCAGCGGTTGAAGCCGCCCAGGCCGCAGAAGAAGCCGTTGACGAAGCCGCCGAAGCGGTTGAAGAAACCGTTGATGATGCCGCAGCCGCCGTTGAAGGCGCAGTTGAGGAAGCCGGCGACGCGGTTGACGCGGCCACCGCGCAGTAAGCACGCAGCCAAAGACATCGCCTGACCGAGATTTATGGTCAGCACAGAACATGCAGGGGACAGGAAACTGTCCCCTGTTTGCGTTTGGGGGTTTGTCGTTTGGGACTTTATATATGGCGTCCTTGCCTTCTGGGCCCAAAGCGGAAATAGTACCGGCCATAACCATACCCCGCCGCCAGACATCAACCGCCTGCAGGAATGCCTTTATGGAAAATCTCGATCCGTTTTTGGAAATCGCCCACAAACTGGCCGATGCCGCACGCCCGGTCGTGCGCAAATATTACCGCACCCCGGTCGCGGTCGATGTGAAGGCCGATGACAGCCCGGTGACGATTGCCGACCGCGAGGTCGAACGCACCATGCGCGATATCCTGAATGCCGAACTGCCCGATCACGGCATTCTGGGCGAGGAACATGGCCGGGAAAATACCGATGCGGAATATGTCTGGGTGCTCGATCCGATTGACGGCACCAAATCGTTTATTTCCGGCAAGCCGAGCTTTGCGACCCTGATTGCACTTTGCCACAAGGGAACCCCGGTTCTGGGCATCATTGATCAGGCGATTACCGATGAACGCTGGGTCGGCGTGATGGGACAGGCCAGCACGATGAATGGCGTTGAGATCAGTGCGCGGGAATGCGAAGACCTTAAGAGTGCGACCTTCTTTACCACCGCGCCTGAACTGTTCAAGGGCGATGCGGCCAAGGCCTATCAGGCGGTTTCGAAGAACTGCCGGGTGCCGATGTATGGCGTCGATGCCTATGCCTATGGCCTGACAGCACTCGGTCTGGCCGATACGGTGGTTGAGATCGGCCTTCAGGCGTATGATTTTTGTGCGTTGGTGCCGGTTGTCGAGGGTGCAGGCGGTGTGATGACCGACTGGTCGGGCAAGCCGCTTGATATCGATAGTGCAGGTGATGTGGTTGCCAGTGGCGATGCCCGTTGCCATCAGGATGTTCTGGCGACGATCAAGGCCGCGATGGCCTGACAGCCTTCATTGCCGGAACGCCCCACCAGATCACAGACCTTGCCGACACAGGATATCCGATGACCAACGACCACCCGTTTCTTGCCATGGCCCACAAGCTTGCCGATGCAGCGCGCCCGGTGCTGCAAAGCTATTACCGCAAGCCGCTTTCTATCGATGAAAAGGGCGATGCCAGCCTTGTGACCGATGCCGACCGCGCGATCGAGCGCACCATGCGCGACCTGATCAATGCGGAGCTGCCCGACCATGGCATTCTGGGCGAGGAATACGGGCAGGAAAACCTTGATGCCCAATATGTCTGGATCCTTGATCCGATTGACGGCACCAAATCATTCATCACCGGCAAACCCAGCTTCAACACCCTGATTGCGCTGTGCCGCAATGGCAAGCCGGTGCTGGGTGTAATTGATCAGGCGATTTTGGATGAACGCTGGATCGGGGTCGAAGGGCAACCGACGACGCTTAATGGCAAGGCAGTCACGGCACGTGAATGCCAACACCTGAAAGATGCCACCATTTTCACCACCGGGCCGGATCTTTTCGTCGATCCAAAGGCGATTGCCGGATATGAGGCGGCCTTTGGTGCAGCCAAGCAGCCGATTTACGGCATTGATTCATATGGCTATGGCCTGATTGCCATGGGGTTTGGCGATGTATTGGTGGAGTCCAACCTGCAACCCTATGATTTCTGTGCCGCCGTGCCGGTGATCGAGGGTGCGGGCGGGACCATTACCGATTGGGAAGGCAATGCCCTTACGATGCACAGCGGCGATCTTGTGATTGCCAGTGGTGACAGCCGCGCCCATGCCGAGGGGTTGGCGGTTTTGCAAAAGGCCATCGCGTAAGGCTGTGTGATACCTTAAACATTTGGCGATCAGGCACCTTTCGGGCACACTTGCTGATCAGGGCAACAGGTTGGGCAGCGCCATGTTTGAATGGGTGATCATTCTTTTTCTCGGCTCCGGGCTGGTGTATGGCCTGCAATCGCGCCGCCTGCAACGCCGCAATATTTCATCGCCAATGATGATGGTCCTGACCGGGATGCTGGTCGCCCTGCCGCTGGGCATCTGGCACAGCGCGCCGATGGATGCGCTTTCGGGCAGCATTCATTTTGCCACCGGCTTTGCCGAGATGACGCTGGCGATCATTTTATTTCTCGATGCCGCGGTGCTCGATTACCGCAAGGAAAGTGCGGCGCGCAATATTGCGATCCGCTTGCTACTGATCGGGTTGCCGCTGACCATCGGGGTGACCTGGGCGTTTATTGTCGGGCTTGATGCCTCTATCGGGTTGGTGCCAGCCCTGATCCTTGCGCTTATTGTCAGCCCGACCGATGCCGCCCTTGGCCGACCCGTCCTTGAAAACAAGGGCGTGCCCGAACCGGTGCGCCAGGGCATCAATATTGAAAGCGGGCTTAATGACGGGTTGGTCCTGCCGGTCTTTACCACGGCGGTTTTGCTGGAAGCCAATCTTCTGAGCAACGGACATCAGGGCTGGGTCGCCGAGGCGCTGCTTGAGATTTCAATCGGGGCGGTGATCGGGGTGGTCAGTGGCTATGTGATTGGTCAGGTGGTCAATCACGCGGTCAAGCACCGCACCATCGTTGCGCGGTTTGAACGGTTGCTTGGCGTTCTGGCCGCCCTTTTCATATTCCTGCTGGCCGAAGAATTGGGCGGCAATGGCTTTGTCGCGGCCTTTGCCGGCGGGCTTGCGCTTAATATCTCAAGCGACAAGGTCAAGGACGCGATCGAAAGCTTTGGCGAGGCCGAGTCAGAGCTTCTGACCATGCTGACATTCTTTGTCTTTGGCCTGATCGTTGTGCCAGCGCTTTATGAAAGCTGGACCTGGACGATGCTGCTGTTTTCGATTGCGAGCCTTGCTGTCCTGCGGCCGCTTTGTGTGTGGATCTGCATGATTGGCAGTCCCTATAGCCTGGGCGAGAAGCTTTATATCGGCTGGTTCGGGCCGCGCGGGATTGCATCGGTGATTTATATGCTGATCATGGCGACGATGATTGATCCGGGCGCGTTCAGGCCACTATTTGCCGCCGGCACCATGATTGTTTGCATCAGCGTGGTTGCCCATGGCATTACCGCCGCCCCGGCATCGCGTGCGTTGGTCAGCTATCTGGCGCGGAAATCCTAAGCAAGGTTGATTTTTTCAGGCTATTGTTGGGAGATGGCAAGACGGATGCCAAGGGCAATGAACATGCCGCCAAGTGCGCGGTTCAACCAGGCACCCAGCTTGCGACTGCCCTTGATCCGGCCAGCGGCCGAGGCCACCGCCAAAACCAGCATGCCCTCAACCACAAAGGCGATCAGAAGCACCATCAGGCCGAGTACGAGAAACTGCACCGCGCCATTGCCACGTCTTGGATCAATGAATTGCGGCAGGAAGGCCATGAAGAAAATCGCCACCTTGGGATTGAGCACATCAATCATCACCCCCTGACGCCAGGCGCCAAAGGCGGTCATCGGTTTGGTCGAAATCGGGGCGGCTGGTTCAGCCGATTGCGCGGCAGTTTCTGATTTGGCAAAACTGCTGCGCAGTGCGCCGATGCCAAGCCACACCAGATAGGCAACGCCAATCCACTTAACGATGGCAAAGGCCAGCGCCGAGGTCGCAAGAATGGCCGAAAGACCAAAAGTTGCCGCCAGAACATGGACAAAGGCACCGGAAATCACGCCAAGCGATGAAAACAGGCCGATCTTGCGACCATGTACCGCGGTTTGCCCGACAATATAGGCCATGTCCGGCCCCGGAGAGATGTTAAGCAACAGGGCGGCAATCAGAAACGGCGTATAGGCAACGAGAAGTTCGATCATCGCAACTGATCCCGGGCGAAAAAGACCAGATCAATCTCAAGCGGGCCCAATCCGGCCTCGATCAGCATGTTGGATAGCTGCCCACGATGGTGGGTCTGATGATTGAACATATGCGCCAAAACCAGATCGCGCGGCATGGTATAGGCATCGCCCGCGACCGAGTGATAGGTAAGATCGGCGGTTACTTCGGCATCGGTCAGGCCGTTGGTGAACTCAATGATCGCCTGATCTTCGGCCACGCGGGCGTGGTGGAGTTCATCGAAGTTTTCATAAAGCACCGTATTGAGCGGCATGGCCACGGGACTGCCAAGCAGGCGGCTCATCCAGATGCGATCAGCCACCAGGATATGATTGAGCGTGCGCAGGATCGACGGGAAGAAGGCCGTGCGCGGGGCATCGAGTTCGGCCGCTGGCAATTTCGCGCAAAGCCCGTAGGCACGCGAATTGGCCCAGAGATTATATTGCGCCATGCGTTCGAAATAGGCCGCACCGTTCATCTTGTTACTCCGTCTTCAGGTCTGCGATCAGGGCTTCGCCGTCGGGTTTGTTGCGCAAGTTGGCGGTACCGGAGCAACCTGTTCGAGCACCTTGGTCGCCGGTTTGGGAACCCGTTTGGTCAGAATAACCACGTTGCCGACCAATGTCAGCGCCACACCCCAGATTATATTGCCCGTCCAGTGGAAATCCTCAAACCAGGTCGACAACAACAGGGCAACAATCGGGAACATCACCGAACTATAGGCCGCACGATCCGGCCCGATTTTGCCCAAAAGTGTGAGATAGAAGCCAAAGCCCAGAACCGATCCGAACAGGGCGAGATAGACCAAAGCTGCCAAGAATCTGGCACTGGTATCAAACGACACCGGGATCCCGGCAAGCGCGATATAGCCAAACAGCAAGACCGTGCCATAAAGCATGCCATAAGCATTGGCCTGCATGACCGGCACACCGCGCGCATGGTTGCGTGCGGACGCCATATTGCCAAGCGATGCGATGTAACTTCCAGCAAGGGAGACCAGAAGCCCGATGCTGCCGCCGGTGGTCAGATCGAAGGCCGCCAGATCATTGGCAAAGACCATGGCAATGCCGGTAAGCCCGATCCCGGCCCCGATCAAAGTGCGGGTTTCGGGACGGCGTCGGAAAAAGATCACGCCATTAATCATATTCATGATGACGATGGTTGAAAACACCACCGCCAGAAGCCCGGACGTCAGATGGATACTGGCGACATAGATCAGGACATAGTTCAGCGAAAACAGACAGACGCCCAGAACCGCCATGAAGAAATGATCGCGCAAGCCAAAGCGCATCGGCAAACGCCGCAAACCACACCAGGCCATCAAAATCAGCGTTGCCAAGGCAAAGCGATAGGCGACGGCCACTTCGGGGGCGACCGAAAGCTGATACTGAATGGCGATCCAGGTCGATCCCCAGATCAAGACAACTGCTGCATAAAGACCGAACATGGCCCAAGGACTCCAAAAGAATTGAAGCCACAATTTAGGGCAGTTCAGAACCGGCGCCAAACCAGCTTTTTTGATCCAGCCATTAGCCAAACTAATCCAAAGACCGGAAATCTAATGCATAGCCAATCAGGATTTTTTCGACCGGCCTGCTTTGCCGGGCTTTTTGCCGCTGTCTTCTGGTTCGGGGGTTTCAGCGCCATCTTCGGGGGTGTCACCGGACGTTTCGTTAACCGCGTCGTCAGCCACATGGTCGATCATGTCATCGGACGTGTCAGGTACGTCGGGTGCCTCCGTCACATCGGCCTCGTCTGTGCCATCATCAATCTGCTTGGCCGCCGGTGATGTCTGATCGCTCAGCGTCGCGTTCTTTTCGGCGCGTTTGCGTTTTTGCCAGTCTTTCCAAATGGCCAGCAATTCGCTGCGCGACTGGAAGATCGGAATGCGGCGTTTTGGTTTGGCTTTTTGTTGTTCGACCGCCAAGCCGACCTCGAGCACGTCGTGCTCATCATCGGTGCGGCGCACGATCAGCTCCACCGTGCCATAGGGCATGCGATCACCGAGTTCGAGATCGCCGGGCAGATCACGCTCGAGGATTTCGGCCACGGTGAGTTCGGTATCATCAGCGTCGACGGCAAAGCCATAGAGACGACCAATATCGGCAATCCGGGTATCGGCCGGGAAGCTGAAATCACCGAACAGTTCGACGTCATTGGCCCCCTCGGCCGGACCGGCAAAGAGTTGGTCGAGCAGGTCGACATGCTTGGGCGGGGTGATGATATAGACCTGATCACCACCCTGAACCGGCCCGGCAGAATGCGGACGCAATGACGCGCCATCACGCAAAATCAGACTTGGCCGTGCCCAGCGCGGAATACGATGGCCGGTGGCAACGGCACTGGCTTCGTGAACGCGATAGACAACAATTTCCTGATTGGCATTGCCGGGCAGTTCAAGATCAATACGATCCACCGGGCCATGGCGGGCCGGCACAATAATGCCCAGCCAATGCGCCATGCGCCGGATCGTCCAGCCCTGCAACAGAAGCGATGTAATCACGACGATGAAGGCGGTGTTAAACAACAGCTGCCCTTCGGGCACGCCTTCGACCATCGGCACAATGGCAAGCAGGATGGAGACCGCCCCGCGCAGACCGACCCATGAAATAAAGGCGGTGTCATTGCGCGAGAAGTTAAAGAACATCAGGCACAGCCAGACCGCCACCGGACGGGCGACAAACACCAGAACCAGCGCCAGAATGACGCCCGGAAGGACAACCGTGCCGAACTCGGACGGGGTGGCCAGCAGACCCAAAGTGACAAACATCGCGATCTGGGCAAGCCAAGTGGTGACATGCTGAAAACGCCGGACGCCGACGCTCATTTTCATGTTGCTGTTCCCGGCATAAAGACCCGCGACATAAACCGCCAAAAAGCCACTGCCGCCGAGAATACTGGTCGCGCCAAACAGGCTGAGTGCCAACGCCATGGTAATGATCGGCACCAGTCCCGGTTCAAGTTTGACCCGGTTGATCATCCAGACCAGCGCATAACCGCCGGCAAGGCCGAAGATCGCGCCAAGACCGATCTGAAGGATGAAGCGTTGCAGGAGTTCAAGCGCGATGTTTTCACCGCCGCCAAGAATGATCAGTTCGACAAGCGAGATGGTCAGAAACACCGCCATCGGGTCGTTCGAACCCGATTCAACTTCAAGCGTGCTGCGCGTACGATCACGCAGATTGATCCCGCCAACGCGCAAAAGGAAAAACACCGCCGCCGCATCGGTCGAGCTGACAATCGCCCCGAACAAAAGGGCGACCAGCCAAGGCACATCAAGCACCAGCCAGGTTACCCCGCCAATCACCCCGGTGGTGATCAACACCCCGAAAGTTGCCAGAACAAGCGATGGTCCGGCTGCGATTTTTAACGTTCGGAGCTGGGTTTCAAAGCCACTGTCAAACAGGATCAGGGCGAGCGCGATGGAGCCGATGAAATAGGCGAGCGGCGCGTTGTCGAACATGATGCCGCCAATGCCGTCCTCGCCCGCCGCCAGGCCGACAAACAGAAACACCAGAAGCAACGGGGCGCCGACACGAAAGCTGACCAGACTGGTGAAAACAGCCACCACCACCAGAATCGATGCAATCAGGATCACCAGATTCATCGATTCAATCATTTCGGGGGCTCCTATGTCGGGACATCAGAATGGGTTTGGCGGGTTACGCGCGCAGTACTATCACATAGTGATACTTAGGAAATGATGACCGGCAATGCCATCTCCCCCCGATGACTGATCAAAATTATCCTGAAACTGTAAAGTCAGGCACGGCCCCCTATTCGTGATCGGCCTGTGCCGGAACAAATAGGGTTTCCTTGGCCGTCGACAAGGCAATTTCCGGCAGAACTTCGACGACGCCGGGCATTTCCTTGATCGTGTCGGAAATAAACGATTCCAGATGGCCGGTATCACGCAGGCGCAGTTTGACGAGAAAATCAAAGCGCCCGGTCATGTGATGGCATTCCAGCACTTCATCGGCCTTGATCAGGGATTTGACCAGTTTCTTGTTGCCCTTGGCCGGATCGGTACGCAGCCAGACCATTGCGGTCAAGGCACGGCCAATGGCGTGCGGATCGACCGAAATGCGATAGGCCTGAATAATCCCCTGTTCGCGCAGCTTGCGCACACGATCATTCACCGCAGAAACAGACAGCCCGACCTTTGTTCCCAAAACCGAATAGGACAGTGATGCGTCTTCCTGCAGGATGTCGATCAGTTTGCGATCAATTGCATCCATTTATCTTCCCCCTGAATGGATTTTGCTGATTGCCTTGATCTTACACGAAAAACGGGTGTGCGCGAACTGTTCGCCAAATTTGCCGGGTCTGCCATGCGCCGCTGCCATGCGATATCCCGTTCGCGAGACTGGATTTTTTCCGGATAGCTGCGTAAACCTTTACTTGTAATGATTTTACATCGCCCCGCCTCTGACAATGCAGCCCTGATGGGCGCCCTTCTTATGATCAGTGCTGCAATGTGTTTTGCGGTAATGGCGGTTTTTATCCGCTATGTCACAGCAGACCTGCATCCGTTCGAGGCATCGTTTTTCCGTAACCTGTTCGGATTGTTGCCAATGGTGCCATGGATGGTGCGTCATGGCGCGAGCGGATTAAAGACCGAGCGGTTCAAGCTGCATTTTCTGCGCGGGGTGCTGGGTTTCGGAGCGATGTCGTGCATTTTTACCGCCCTTTCGCTATCACCCGCCGCACAGGTCATTGCGATCAACTTTACCCTGCCGATCCTGACCACGGTTCTGGCCGCCGTTGTGGTGCGCGAAACCGTGCGCGCGCGTCGCTGGAGCGCAATTGCGATCGGTTTTGTCGGGGCGATGATTGTGATCCGTCCGTTTGGCCAAAGTTTTGAGACCGGTGCGATCCTGGCCCTTGGCGCGACGGTTTTCATGGCGTGCGCGATGACCACGGTCAAAATGCTGTCACGGACAGAAAGTGCCAATGCCATCGTAACCTGGATGGGCCTGATCATGACGCCGCTGTCGCTGATCCCGGCGCTGATATACTGGCAGGGGCCGACCGTCTGGCAATTGTTCATCCTGTTGATCATTGCCGTGACCGGAACGGCGGGGCAGCAATTACTGGTGCGTGCCTATCGCACGGCCGATCAGTCCTATGTCATGATTTTTGATTTCCTGCGCCTGCCCTTTGTTGCGGCCCTGGCCTATGTGATGTTTGGCGAGGTGGTTGATTTCTGGACCTGGGCCGGGGCGGCCTTGATCATTGGATCAGCACTTTATATCGCGCGGCGTGAGGCGGTTCTGGCCAAAAGGGCCAAGAGAGAAGCCAACCTGCCGACCACAGCACCCGCCGATCCGCAAGCCATCCCGGTAACCCGCGTTGATCGGGATGCCAGCGCAAAGGACAAGCCCGATGCGTGAATGGTTTAACGGACTTCCGCCCTATTTGCAGGCAACTGCCTTTGGCCTGATGGCATCGATCAGTGCGGCGATCTTTTCGGTGTTTGTCCGCCTTGCGACCGAGCATATCGATCCGTTGCAGGCGGTGTTTTTGCGCAATTTCTTTGGGCTTTTGTTCATCGCACCGATTGCGTTGCGGGCCGGATTAACGCCGCTTAAGACCAAGCGTTTCCCGATGTTCTGCCTGCGTGCGGTTCTGTCGATGGGGGCGATGAGTTTCTGGTTTTCGGCGATTGCCTATATGCCGCTGGCCGAGGCGACTGCGCTTAATTTCACCGTGCCACTATTTGGGACCATTCTTGCCGCGATCTTTTTGGGTGAGAAAGTTCGCAAATACCGGATTGCCGCCTTGTTGGTCGGTTTTGGCGGGGTGCTGGTGATCATTAGGCCGGGCAGCGAAACCGTGCAACTGGCAAGCCTGTTTCCGATTGCCGCCGCAATTTGCATGGCCAGCGCGGGATTGACGATCAAGTCACTGTCGCGGACCGAAAACCCGACCGCCATCATCCTTTACATGATGATGCTGACCACGCCCCTGACCCTGATCCCGGCATTGTTTGTGTGGGAGACACCGAGCCTTGAGGTGCTTGGCCTGATGGTGGCGGGCGCGTTCATGGCCAACATCACCCAGCTTTGTAATACCAACGCCTTTCGGGTTTATGATTACAGCTTTGTGATCGGGTTTAATTACCTGCGCCTGCCCTTTGTCGTCGGTATCGCACTGGTGATGTTTGGCGAGGTTCCGGAAATCTGGCTGGTGCCGGGTGCGGCCCTGATTATCGGATCCGCACTTTATATCGCGCGGCGCGAGGCGAAGCTGAACCGCGAAGCCAACCGGATCAAGCGCGGGCTTTCAGCCACGGCAAGTGATCTTGACCCGCCGCCGTCCAACAGGAAGTCGTGACAGCATGCGGGCATGGTTCAACACCCAGTCCGATGTGATGCGGGCAAGCTTTTTTGCGCTGTTTGCGGCCATTCTGGCGGCGTGTTTTACGCTCACCATCCGCTATGCCACCGAGGAACTGCATCCCTATCAGGCGGTGTTTTTGCGCTTTGCCTTTGGCCTGATCCTGATTTTGCCGATGGTGATGAAGCGCGGGATTGGCAGCCTTGCCACCAAGCGCCTGCCTTTGTTTGGCTTGCGCGGCGTGTTGTCGGCAGCAGAGATGTGTTTGTGGTTTATGGCGGTGTTGTATTTGCCACTGGCCGAGGCGACGACGCTTAATTTCACGGTACCCCTGTTTGGCACCATTCTGGCCGCGGTTATTTTGCGCGAACAGGTGCGCATTCACCGCTGGCTTGCGATTGTTATCGGGTTTGTCGGTGTGGCCCTGATCATTCAGCCGGGGTCTGATACCATGCAAGCGGCCAGCATTTTACCGATTGCGGCGGCGATCTGCATGGCCAGTGCCGGGTTGATCACAAAGCGGTTGGTGGTAACGGAGTCCACCACATCGCTTTTGTTTTATCTGATGATCATCACCACACCGGTTTCCCTGATCCCGGCATTATTCGTCTGGCAGACGCCAAGCTGGTCTGCACTTGGCCTGATGGCGGTTGCCGCCCTGATGATGAATGTGATGCAGGTTTGTAACGTCAAAGCCCTGCAACTGGCCGATTACAGTTTCTTTGTCGGGTTTTCCTATTTGCGTTTGCCGATCATTGCGGTGCTGGCGCTGATTCTGTTTGGCGAAGTGCCCGATATCTGGATCCTGCCCGGCGGGGCTATGATTATTGGCGCTGCGATCTATGTCGCCCTTCGTGAGCGCAAGCTTGCCAAAGCCAGATAAGGGTCGACGACGCGTCACCCATCACCCGTCATAACCCCGCAAACTGTTATAGCGCGCGATTTGATCGGGGCTCAGGATTTCCGGGGTCTTGAGGTGAGTCGACAGATGGACATAGCGCAACCGGCCCAAACTTTGGGTGATGGTGTTTATCAGCCCTTCGAGTTCTTCTGCGGTCAGGCCGCCGGCCTTGAATGCCGCGTCCAGGGCGACTTCAGCCTCGATCAATCTGTTGCCGGCAATGATCGCGTTTTCTTTCATGTCGGCATAAAGCGCGGTGATGGCGGCATGCTGGTCTGAAGACAACGGGATCTGAGCAGACAGTTCGAGCAAATGGGCAGGCCCCGGCACGCCATTCAGTTCGGCGGCCTTGGCCAATCCCCAACCACCGCCCTTTCGCAGTTCCGCCATATCGTCGGCCGACAGGCTTTTGACCGGGCGATGTTGTTGACCGACATAGGGTGATGGCGTGCTTGCGTCGCTGGCCATGTTACTGCCGCGCTGCGCATTGTCGGTGCGATGCATGTGGGCATTCCCCTGTGCATGGGCCGTTAACGGGATGGTCAATCCGAGCAGGATCAAGGCGGGAAACGCGACCCGGAATGCGATTTGCGACAGGCGGGGGAGAATAAGCATGGCAACACCTTTTGGTTTGAATGAACGCCAAGCTTGAAACAGGTCAGCCAATTGTCACATGATAGATATCATGTCGGTATCAATCTTTGATCTTCTCAACCGTTTTCATGGCAGGCTGTATGATTACAGCCCGCCCAAGGTCCTGTTTCGCAAAGGCGACCCGGTCGAGCATCTTTTCCTTATTCTCAGCGGGGAAATGCGGCTGGCACGGTTTTTGGAAAACGGCGACGAGATTGTTTTGCAACGCGCTGGACCGAACAGCGTTTTGGCAGAGGCATCATTGTTTTCGCATTACTATCATTGTGATGCTGTCTGCCATCAGGATGCGCAGGTCAAAATGATCCGCAAACATGATGTTGAAGCCCATCTTGCCGATAACAATCAGATGGCACTATCGCTTGCCGCGCATCTGGCGCGCGAGGTGCAGGCAACCCGCCAGCGGGCAGAGATTTTGCGGCTTCGCACAGTCGCTGAACGGCTTGATGCCTGGATCGCCTGGCATGACGGGGTGCTGCCCGAAAAGGGCAATTGGCGGGTGATTGCCCTTGAAATCGGTGTCAGTCCCGAAGCACTTTATCGCGAGATCGCGCAGCGCCGCTAAGCCGATCTGACGGACCAGTTTTGGACACCCGACAAGGTTAAATCGGCGCTTGCCCGTTAAAGATATAATTTGGTATACAAATACCAAATTAATCAGAAGAACGCGCGTCGGGAGGCTTCACGTCATGCAAATCAAGGGTTCGATTGCCATTGTTACCGGGGCTGCGTCCGGTCTTGGTGCGGCAACCGCCGAGACACTGGCGAATGCCGGGGCGCGGATTGCGGCATTTGATCTGAATGAAGACGGTGCCAAGGCCACAGCCGAGAAATTGGGTGGTGTTGGCTATGGCGTTGATGTTTCGAACGCGGAGAGTGTCGAGCAGGCGGTTGCAAAGGTGCAGGCGGATCTGGGCACGCCATCGATCCTTGTGAACTGTGCCGGCATTGTCCATGGCGAACGCATTGTCGGGCGCGACGGCCCCGCCGATCTGGCCGCGTTTTCCAAGGTGATCACGGTCAATCTGATCGGCACATTTAACATGATGCGGGTTGCCGCCAATGCGATGAGCCAGAATGACCCGAATGATGCCGGCGAACGCGGGGTGATTATCAACACCGCATCGATCGCGGCCTTCGAAGGGCAGATCGGGCAAGCGGCCTATGCCGCGTCCAAGGGCGGGGTGGCATCCCTTACCCTGCCAGCCGCACGTGAGTTGGCGCGCCATGGCATTCGGGTTGTCTCAATCGCACCGGGCCTGTTTGGCACGCCGATGTTAAAGGGCCTGCCTGATGAGGTTCAGGAAAGTCTGGCTGCCAATACGCCATTCCCGAAACGGTTGGGCGACCCGTATGAATATGGCCGTCTGGCGATGCATATCTGTGAAAATGAAATGATCAATGGCGAAACCATTCGCATAGATGGCGCGGTCCGGCTGGAACCGAAATAGTCCCACACGATTTCGTTTCTTTATCCCGCAGCCAATGCGCCCTGCCGTCCCCCAGCGGCAGGGCGCAATTCATTTGGCAGGGCTTATTGCTTATTGACCAGAAGCCGTTTGGCAAAAGGTTGCCAGATCAATGTCCTTTTGCGTCACACCACCAGCATCGTGGGTGGTCAGCGTCATTTCGACCTTGTTATAGACATTGAACCATTCGGGATGGTGATCCATCTTGTCGGCCATGAGTGCCACCCGCGTCATGAAGCCAAACGCGGCATTGAAATCGCCAAACTTATAAACGCGCTTGATCGACAGCCCGTCATCGGCAAGCGCCCAACCCGAAAGAGCGGTCAGCGCCTTTTCGATGGTGGATTTTTCAAGTTTGCTCATATCTTGTGCCTCCTTAATGTTGGCCACTTGTCTTATGGACGCAGTCTTCTGCGCGCATTGGAACATAAAAACCAGCGCAACCCAAATCGGTCTATGTCAGCAAGCCTTGCACACGTGATTGCAGCACCGGCAAAAGGTCGGCCTCAAACCACGGGTTCTTTTTCATCCAGGCGGTGTTGCGCCAGCTTGGATGGGGCATGGGCAGGATGCCGTCGGGCAGGAAATCGGCAAAGTGATGCACGGTTTCGGTCATGGTTTTGGCCCGGCGCGGACCGAGATAGCGTTCTTGCGCATATTGCCCGATCAGAAGGGTCAGGCCGATATCGGGTAAATGGCGCATAAGGGCATCATGCCATGTCGGCGCGCATTCCGGACGGGGCGGCAAATCCCCACCACGATCAAACCGGCCGGGATAACAAAACCCCATCGGCATGATGGCGAGTTTGGCCGGATCATAAAAATCATCGACCGAAAGTCCCAGCCAGTCGCGCAACCGATCACCGGACGCATCGTTCCAGGGCAGACCGGTTTCATGCACGCGGGTGCCCGGCGCCTGCCCGATCACAAGGATGCGTGCCGATTTTGCCATGCGCACCACCGGGCGCGGCCCAAGTGGCAACTGTTCGGCACAAATCCGGCAGGCCCGGACCTCAGACAGCAACCGATCAAGGGCAGCGTCCCCGCCCATTGGATCAATTTCGGGCAGTTTTCCGGTTAAACCCGGCATGGGTTATTTCACCTCGGCGTCGTCAATCACCCATTCCTCGGTCGCGGCATCGGCGTACCATTCCTTCATTTCCGGCAGGGCAAGGATGGTTTCGATATAAGCATTGCCAATCGGATCAAGGCTTACGCCATAGGTTTTGAACCGCGTTACCACCGGTGCATACATGGCGTCCGCAATCGAGAAATGCCCAAACAGGAAATCGCCACCCTGCCCATATTGGGTGCGGCACATCTTGAAGATTTCAGTGATGCGGTTGATGTCCTTGTCCACGCCTTCATTGCGCCCCAGACCGGGCAGGCTTTTGCGGCAATTCATCGGCATGGAGCTTCGCAAGGGCCCAAACCCGCCATGCATTTCAAGCGAGACGGCGCGCGCAATCGCCCGCACATCGATATCAAGCGGCCAGAGCATGGTGTCAGGCTGGCTGTCGGCGATGTATTCGAGAATGCCAAGCGCCTCCCAGATGGTTTTGGTGCCATCAAAGTAGGCCGGGACCTTGGCCGTGGGCGAAAAGACCGGCGCCTTGGCATGCCATTCTTCGGAGCGGAGCGGTACGAGCTTTTCCTCAAACGCCACACCGGCAACGCGCAGGCCAAGCCAGGCGCGCAGCGACCAGGAGGAATAGTTTTTATTGCCGATATAAAGCACAGGAAGGTTTTGCATTCTGGGACCTTTGGCGGTTGGCGCGATTGGCACATTTGATGACAGCGGCGAATACTATCTGGCCTTTGGGTGCCGGGTTCAAGCCAGACGTTCAAGCCGGACGTTCAAGCGTGGCTTTAAGCACAAAGCAGTGTTGGATTATGTGAATGAGTTTTGACCGCGGGGGATGGCAGCCGTAAGATCGGGTCACATATCTTGTGAACACATATTGCCGGTTCGTTTTGCTTGGGCAGTTGGTCTTTGGCCGCTGCCCTTTCAGTCGACCGTCACGTATTACCAATCACTCGTCACCCGTCACCAGCAGGGATGCCTTAAATTGTACGACCACATCATCGCCAACGATCCTTCTGCCAACCCGATTACCATCTCCCCGATTGCCGAAAGCGGTTTTGAAAGCTGGCTTGCCCAGCAGCCGGACGCGACCAAGTCGTGGATTGCCGCCAACAGCTTTGAGGGCAAGCGCGGTACGCAGCTTTTGCTTCCCGGCAAAGACGGCGCGGTTGGCAGCGTTCTGGTTGGCTATGTCGATGATGCCAAGGCGATCTGGGATTTTGCCGGTTTGCCAAACGCCCTTCCGGCTGGGACCTATGCGCTTTCTGATGATCTGACGGAAAAGGATGATCTTTATGAAAAGGCCGCCCTTGGACTTTATCTGGGGGGCTATCGGTTTGATCGCTATCGCAAGGATGACGGCAAAAAGGACAAGCGCGCCAAAATCGCCCTGCATGACATTGAGGCCGCCAAGCGGGCCGAAAACATTGCGCGCGGCATCGGCCTTGCGCGCGATCTGATCAATGTGCCTGCCAATGACATGGGCCCGGCCGAACTTGAAGAAGCCGCCAGAGGCCTTGGGGCGGAATTTGGTGCCAATGTCAGTGCGATCGTCGGCATGGATCTTTTGGCCCAGAACTACCCGGCCATTCATACGGTCGGCCATGGCAGTGATCGCGACCCGCGCCTGATCGACCTTACATGGGGTGATGAAAGTGCGCCGAAAATCACGCTGGTGGGCAAGGGGGTCTGTTTTGACACCGGCGGCTATGACCTGAAGCCATCGAGCAACATGCTTTTGATGAAAAAGGATATGGGCGGTTCGGCACAGGTTCTTGGCCTGGCACGCATGATCATGGCGGCCGACCTTCCGGTGCGGTTGCGCGTTCTGATCCCGGCGGTTGAAAACATGGTGTCGGGTCGGGCCTATCGCCCGAGTGATATTTTGCAAACCCGCAAGGGCATCACGGTCGAGGTTGGCAATACCGATGCCGAAGGACGCATCGTTCTTTCCGATGCCCTGACCGAAGCAGCATCAGAAGATCCGGACATGCTGCTTGATTTCGCAACCCTGACCGGTGCGGCACGTGTTGCGCTTGGCCTTGGTTTGCCGGCCCTGTTTTCCAATGATGATGATCTGGCCAATGGATTGATGGAAACCGGGATGACCGAAAATGATCCGCTGTGGCGGTTGCCGCTGTGGGATGATTATCGCAGCCAGCTTGATAGCAAGGCAGCTGACATGAACAATATTTCCGGCAGCCCGTTTGGCGGGGCGATCATTGCCGCCCTGTTCCTCGATCGCTTTGCCGAAGGCGCCAAAAGCTGGGCACATATCGATCTGATGGCCTGGAACCCGTCTGACCGTCCCGGTCGCCCGACCGGCGGCGAAGCACAGGGCATCCGGGCCGCCTTCAAGCTGATCAAGGATCGTTACGGTAAGTAAACTAACCGTAAATTCAATTTTTTGGTAATTAGGCCTTTGACATCATGGCAGGGGTCAGGTAGAGATTACGTATTCGTAACAAATAAATTGTTGGGCACGAACATGTCGATCGAGATCAAAGCGTCTCAGGCGCTTGACCTTTGGCGTATCGCGATTGTTGAGAGTGTGCGTCGGGACTCCCCCGACCTGTCGGCCCGACAGATGGCCTTGTTGCTCAGCGTTTACCTGACCCCGGCGCCGCATACGGTACGCGGCCTTTCCGAGGCGCTTAATATCTCCAAACCGGCCATTACCCGTGCGCTTGATCGCCTGAGCTCGCTTGGCATGGTCAAACGCAAGGTCGATGAAGAAGATCGCCGTTCGGTTCTGGTTCAGCGGACGGTCAAGGGATCGGTCTTCCTGCGCGAATTTGGCGATATCATCGTCGGTGCGGGTCTCGAGAGCGAATAATCCGGCCCCAGAAACAACCAAAAACAAATCGACAAGCGTCTGACCTCAGACCGCAATTGACGCCCAAAGCCCGTTTCCAAGGCCACGTTTCGCAAAATCGGCCAATTAGGGCAGCAAAACTTCCCCATTTTAAATGCAGTAAATCTGATATGGCAAAAAATCGCTATATACAGACCAGTTGGTTTGTATTCGCGCCAATCGGCGTGTTGTGCGCGTGATATTTTCCTTCGTTAAATCAATGATTTATCAGAGATTCTAATACAAAAGACCGGGCAAAACGACGTTATGGTGCCGATGGCTGGGTTATCGCCTGCGCCGGGACCTGGTGGGTGTCCGCCATGGTTTCGGGCACCTCAATCAGCGCCAAAAGCCCTGCGGCAACGATCAAAACGCCACCTGACAGCCGTGCAATGACGTTATTGCCACCGCGGCGCACCAGCCACGGCATCAGTTTTGCAGCCCCCATCGCGTAAATCATTACGAAACTGTAATCAAGTGTCACGAAGGTGACGCCAAGGATCAGCAATTGCGGTGCGAGCGGTTGGGCTGGATCGACAAATTGCGGAAACAGCGCCCCGAAAAAGGCAATCGCCTTGGGATTTCCAGCTGCGACCAGAAAGCCTTCGCGGAACAGGCGCAGCCCGTTTGCCGGCTCAAACCCCACCTGATTATTCGTTTCGATACCGGTCTTGATACTGATTTCCCTGGGCTTGCGAAGGAATGACATCAGCCCGATGACGAGCAGAAAACCAACGCCACACCATTTGACGATGGCAAAGGCGGTTGCCGATGTCGCCAGGACAGCGCCCAAACCAAGGGCCGCAATCAGCATCTGGATCATGTTGGCGGTGACATCACCCAAGGCCGTCATCAAGGTCGGCCGCGCGCCATAACGCAGCGCATGCGACATGCCGATCAGGATGCTGGGTCCGGGCGACATTACGACGAGGAAGACAAGCAGGGTGAAACTGAGCCAGATTTCAAACGACATGGTGGGGCAACTTTGGTGACAAGTCTGGTGACAACTCTGATGATGGTGGCCCCGGATATCACAGCAGCAAGGATCGACAAGTGCCCGTTTGACAATGGCCCATGCGCAGGCTGCGACGCATGAGCATCGATACGCTTATCAGGCTAGGAGTTTGGTTATTTGCGTGGCTTGGCGTCACCCGGCCAGAAGTCATAAAACATGCGGATCTGAACCGAACGCAGGGTATCAGGCGGGAGAACGCCCTGACCGGTGCGCAAAAGTTTGTTTTGCAGGGCCGCGAAATAGCGGTTCGAGACCGGCTGGAACGGGCTGAAGGGTGGTTCCTTGGCAATTTCCTCGCCATTTTCTTCGGCCAGTTTGGCGGCTTCGGCTTCGGCGGCGAGTTCTTCCTCGGTCTTGGGGGGTGGTGGCGGCAGAAGGCCGGGGGCTGTATATTTAAAGCCGCGCTTGCCCGGTTCGCGGTTTTCAAAGCGTTGCTCGGTATCGCGATACATCAGGCGTTGCAGATCGACCAGAAAGGCGTTGATGACCTTGGGCAGGCGTTGCTCGATAACGTCCACTGCCTGCCTGTTGGTGGCTTCCAGCCAGATGTTGAAAACGATCTGACGAATGGTGCCGCTGTTGCGCAAGACAATCGTCAGCGACACCGGATCAGGCACAACAACCGTATCGGGTATTTCAGGAACGGCAGGTTCTTTGGGTTCTTCGGTGTTGGCTTTGTCTGCAGAGGCGGTGCTGGCGCGGGCCGTGGGGGTCGCCATTGAAAACACAGCAAAGCACAAAGCCATGATCAGCACATGGCCGCAAAGACGATGTCCGGTTCGATTTTTGATCGCACGTGACAACATATTCAACCTTAAACCTGCCTTTATAGTCCTGTTATTATTGCCTTTTCATATGTTGTACCCGATCTTGATCCGGAATGCTGCCCCTAGTTTCTGACAAATTCCTTACCGGCTGCTTTGAGATCAAGAGCCGCGGCCAGCAGAGCCTTGGTGTAGGGCTGTTGCGGGTTATCAAACACATCGGCAGCAGCCCCGCTTTCGACCAGTTTGCCGTTCTTCATGACCATGACACGGTGCGACAATGCACGCACAACGCGCAGGTCATGACTGATGAACAAGTATGCCATCTTATGGCGTGCCTGCAAATCACGCAGCAGTTCAACGATCTGGGCCTGTACGGACATATCAAGGGCCGATGTCGGTTCATCGAGTACGATAAAGCGGGGTTTTAAGACCAATGCACGGGCAATCGAAATGCGTTGACGCTGCCCACCGGAAAATTCATGCGGATAACGATCCATGGCATTTTGCGGCAAGTCGACTTCGTCAAGCGCCTCGGCAATACGGGCTTCGCGTTCGCCCTGGGTCAGGTCGGGCGCGTGGATTTCAAGGCCTTCGCCAACGATCTGGGCGATCGACATACGCGGGCTAAGCGAGCCAAACGGATCCTGAAACACCACCTGCATATCACGGCGGAGCTTGCGCAAGTCAGCACCGGAAAAATCGCGAATGTCCTGACCTGCAAAGCGGATGTCGCCGGTTGATTTCAGAAGCCTGAGGATCGCCATGGCAAGCGTGGTTTTACCCGATCCGCTTTCACCAACGATGCCAAGGGTTTCGCCCTGCTTAAGGCTCAGCGAAATCTGATCAACGGCGTGCAAATAATGATCGGGCCGCCCAAGGATGCCCTTGCGGCCAATCGGGAACTGCACATGGATGTTGCTGGTTTCAAGCAGCTCGGTTGCGTTTTCGGGTAATGCCGGGGCTTCGCCACTGGGAACGGCCGACAGCAGCTTTTTGGTGTAATCGTGTTTGGGATCGTCAAACAGCGCGCGCGCCTGCCCTGCCTCGACAATTTCGCCGTCTTTCATCACACAAACGGTCTGCGCCATTTTCTGAACGATTTGCAGATCATGGGTGATCAAGAGCAGCGCCATGCCAAGCTTGCTTTGCAGATCCTTGAGCAGTTCAAGAATTTGCGCCTGAATGGTCACATCAAGGGCCGTGGTTGGTTCGTCGGCAATCAGCAGTTCCGGTTCGTTGGCAAGCGCCATGGCGATCATCACGCGCTGGCGCTGCCCGCCGGACAGTTCATGCGGCAGGGCTTTTAGCCGTGACGCCGGATCGGGAATACCGACAAGTTCAAGCAATTCAAGGATGCGGGCACGCGCCTTGGCGCCGCGCAGGCCTTTGTGGAGCAACAATACCTCGCCCACCTGCTTTTCGATATTGTGCAGCGGGTTCAGCGAGGTCATCGGTTCCTGAAAGATCATGGAAATCCGGTTGCCGCGGATCGCACGCAGCGTGCGTTCCTTGGCCCCGACCATTTCCTGCCCGTCAAAGATGATGGATCCTGACGGGTGGCTGGCGCGCGGATAAGGCAGCAATTGCAAAATCGAAAGTGCGGTGACCGATTTGCCAGAACCACTTTCCCCGACAAGGGCCATGGTTTCACCGCGATCCAAGGTAAAGGACACATCCTTTACCGCCGTGACGTCAGCGAATTTGACCGAGAGGTCGCGAATAGCAAGGAGCGGCTGATGGGCGGATTGCGCTGTCATTGTCCTACTCCTTAAAACGTTTTACGCGGATCAAAGGCATCACGCACCGCTTCGCCGATGAAGATGAGGAGGCTGAGCATGGTTGCGATGGCAAAGAAGGCGGTAAAGCCAAGCCAAGGCGCCTGAAGGTTGTTCTTGCCCTGTGACAGCAGCTCGCCCAAGGACGGGGAGCCGGGCGGCATGCCAAGCGACAGGAAGTCGAGGGATGTGAGTGCGACAATCGAGCCATTCAACACGAACGGCAGGAAGGTAATGGTTGCGACCATCGCATTGGGCAGAACATGGCGATACATGATCCGGGTGTCGGTCATGCCAAGTGCACGTGCAGCCCGGACATATTCGAAATTACGTGCACGCAGGAATTCGGCACGGACGAGCCCCGTCAAACTCATCCAGCTAAACAGCACCAGAATGAACAGAAGCGTCCAGAAACCCGGCGCAAACAGGCTGGCCAGAATGATCAGGATGAAAAGCTGTGGCAGGCCTGACCAGATTTCGATCACGCGCTGGAAGCCAAGATCGACCCAGCCGCCGAAATAGCCCTGCACAGCGCCAGCCGCAATGCCGATCACGGAACTGACCGCGGTCAGTGCCAGACCAAACAAGATGGAAATCCGGAAACCGTAGATCAGGCGTGCGAGAACATCGCGGCCCAGTTCATCCGTGCCCAGCAAATGGCGCATTGAGGGCGGGGCCGGTTGCGGTTCGCGCATTTCAAAATCGATGGTGTCATAGGAAAACGGGATCAAAGGCCAGATGGCGAAGCCGTTTTCGGCGATCTTGCCCTGAATATAGGGATCATAGAAATCAGTCTCGACATCGAAATCGCCGCCATAGGCCGTTTCGGGATGGTCGGAGATGATCGGCACGTACCAATCATCGCCATATTTGACGAAGATCGGTTTGTCATTGGCGACCAGTTCGGCCATCAGGCAAATGACAAACAGGATGGTAAAGATCACAAGCGACCAATAGCCACGCTTGTTGGATTTGAAGTTTGACAGGCGGCGACGGTTGAGCGGTGAGAGAACAGCATTGAACATGATCAATTCCCCCGCGCTTCGAAGTCAATCCGTGGATCCACCAGATGATAGCTGAGGTCACTGATCAGGTTCATGATCAGGCCAAACAGCGTGAAGAAATAAAGGGTTGCAAACATCACCGGATAATCACGCGTCATCACCGCGTTAAAACCAAGCAGGCCCAGACCATCAAGCGAGAAGATCACCTCGATCAGGACCGAACCGGTAAACAGCATGCCAACCAGTGCACTGGGGAACCCGGCAATGATCAGAAGCATGGCGTTGCGGAAGACGTGGCCATAAAGCACGCGCTTTTCCGTCAGGCCCTTGGCACGGGCGGTCACGACATATTGCTTGTTAATCTCATCCAAAAACGAGTTCTTGGTCAGCATGGTCAGCGTGGCAAAACCCGAAATCGTGAGCGCAATGATCGGCAGGGTCAGATGCCAGAAGTAATCAACGATCTTGCCCCACAAGGACAGCTGTTCCCAGTTTGACGATGTCAGTCCGCGCAACGGGAACCAGTCAAGATAGGCCCCACCGGCAAACACCACGATCAGCATGACGGCAAACAGGAAGCCCGGAATGGCAAAGCCGACAATGATCGCAGCCGACGACCAGATATCGAAGTTCGAGCCATCGCGCACCGCCTTGGTAATGCCAAGCGGGATCGAGATGATGTAAATGATCAGCGTTGACCAGATGCCCAGCGAGATCGAAACCGGCATCTTGTCGATCACAAGATCGACCACATCGCGATCCTGAAAATAGCTTTGGCCGAAATCGAAGGTCAGATAGTTCTTCATCATCATCCAGAAGCGTTCATGGGCCGGTTTGTCAAAACCGAACTGTACTTCGAGCTGTCTGATGACTTCGGGATCAAGCCCCTGCGCGCCGCGATAGTTGGATGTCGATGAGAAGTTGTTACCAGATGCCGAGGATGAAGCAGTACTTCCACCGCCGCTATCGCCGCCCTGATTGGTGATGCGGGCGGTTGAAGAAACAGCCGTTCCCTGAAGCTGGGCAATCACCTGTTCAACCGGGCCGCCGGGGGCAAACTGAATGATCGCGAAGTTCAACAGCATGATGCCAAACAGCGTGACCGGGATCAGAAGCAAACGCCGAATGATATAGTTCAGCATGGCCTAGAATCCCCCCATCTGCAGTTTGGCGGCCTTTTCCGGGTCAATCCACCAACGCATTATCGACATTCCCTTAAGCGGCACCGTGTCCGGGCGACCAAAGATGTTCCACCAGACCATGCGGTCCCCACCCAGATACCATTGCGGAATGACGTAATTCCCCCACAGAAGTACGCGATCCAGTGCCCGGGTCGCAGCCACCAGTTCTTCCCAGCTGTCGGCAGATGCCACATTTTCGATCATCGCATCGACCACCGGATCCTTGATGCCGGCAAAGTTACGAGAGCCGGGTTGATCGGCGGCCTCCGAGCTCCAGAACACGCGCTGTTCGTTGCCCGGAGTCAGGGATTGCGTCCACCAGTGGGTGGTAACTTCGAAATCAAAGGCCTGAATACGATTGACCCACTGGCCGGTATCAATCAGGCGAATATCCATTTCCACGCCAAGCTGTTTGAGGCGCGATTTGACCACCAGCGCGATCTTTTCAAGCCCCGGCTGGCGAATGATCAGCTCGAACCGGAACGGCTGCCCGGTTTCCTTGTTGACCAGAACCTTGTCGCGTACTTCCCAGCCCGCTTCGTTCAGAAGCGTCATGGATTCACGCAGGGCCTCGCGGCGCCCGTTCGGGGCATCAAAGTTTGGCAACTTATAGGGTTCGGTGAACAACCTTTCGGGCAATTGATCGCGATAGGGTTCAAGCAGTGCCAGTTCAGCACCGGTCGGAATACCGGTCGCCGCCAGTTCGGAGTTGGCAAAGAAACTGTCGGTGCGGTGATAGGCCCCATAGAACATTGCACGATTAAGCCACTGGAAATCGAGCCCGTATTGCAGTGCGCGGCGCACGCGCTTGTCGGCAAACAGCGGATTGCGCGCGTTCAGAACATAGGCCTGCATGCCTGTTGGCAAATGATCAGGCATGAATTCCTTCTGGATGTCACCACGCTGGACCGCAGGCGTGTTATAGGCCGTGTTCCAGTCCCGCGATGAATGCTCGGACCGGATCATGTATTCGCCCGCCAGAAATGCCTGACGCTGCACTTCCATATCAAGATAGGTGTCATAACGGATGGTATTGAAATTGTTCTGCCCGCGATTGACCGGAAGGTCGGCCGCCCAGTAATCCTTGACCCTTTCATAGGTGATGCGTCGGCCAGCTTCGATGCTGGCAACCTTATAGGCCCCGCTGCCAACCGGGATTTCAAAGGTGGTTTTGGCGAAGTCCTTACCTTCCCAGAACTTTTTCGGCATGATCGAAATGCCCGCCACGGTCATCGGCGTTTCGCGATTGTTGCCTGGTTTGAACGTGAATTTGACGGTCAGTTCGTCAATCACCTCGGCCCCTTCGATCTGGGAAAAATACTGGCGGTAAACGGGACTTCCCTTTTCGACCAGCACTTCATAGGAAAACACCACGTCTTCGGCGGTGATGTCGCTGCCGTCCTGGAAACGCGCACGCGGATCAAGATGGAAGATGGCATAGGACCGGTCGTCCGGCACCTCGATCGAATGGGCAATCAGGCCATACATGGCGTAGGGCTCGTCCGCGCTGGAAACCATCAGGCTGTCATAGATCAGACCAAGGCCCGCCGCCGGATTGCCCTTGAGCGTAAAGGGATTAAGCGTATCAAAGGCAACGATGGAGGATTGCACCAGCGTGCCGCCCTTCGGCGCATCGGGGTTCACATAATCAAAATGGTGGAAATCCGGACCGTATTTCAGATCGCCATAGAGCGAAATACCGTGTGAGCGGGTGGTCAGCGGTGCCAGATCGGTCTCGTCAACAGCCACCGTCGGAGCCGGGTTCATCACCGGCTTGTCACCATCTTGGGCATTTGCGTTATGTAAAGGCAGTGCGACCGAAAGCAGGGTCAGTGCACTGGCAAAAAGGATGGATGTCATGGCGCCCCCGCGCCGCTTCCTGCCCGGCATTGTCATGCTGGCTGCATACGAAATCATGTGATTGTCGTCTTTCCCTGATGCAAGCTGATCACTGTTCAATTATGTGGACTTAATCTACTATTATGTGAACTTAATCCATGCGGCGCAATCGACGGTCACTTCGCGATGCCCCCTGCCCGCGTTGTCTGTGAATGATGCCACACTAGAACCACCTGATAGTCACCGTTAAATCGTTCAATTTCAAGGCACCATCACGTGAGTTTGGTTTATCGGGCGTCTTTTTGCGTCAGTTTTCGCCGCGCAGTTTCAAGCTTGATCTCTGACATCAACCAGTCACGGAACGCCTTGACCTTGCGCCGTTCCAGACGCCCGCGCGGATAACACAGCGAATAGGCATAAGGACTGTCGACCGGCAGATCAAACGGCACGGTCAGGCGATTGGTCACAACATATTCCCCGATCATCGCCGGATCGGAGACCACAACACCAAAGCCGCTTGCCGCGGCCTCCATCGCCATATCAAGGGTGGCAAAAACCGGCCCCTTGGTACCGTCCACCCCCTTGATACCGGTTCCTTCAAGCCAGATGCGCCAGTCTTCGCGCTGGGCCGAGCAGTGAAGCAGCGTCACACCCGCCAGGTCTTCGGGGGTTTTGAGTTGCTTGGCCAGATCGGGATGACAGACCGGCAACAGCCGTTCACCGGTCAGAAATTCGTGCACAAGCTGTTCGTTGCCATGATCGGCAAAGCGGATGGCGATATCGACCTCGTTGAAGTCAACCGATGCCAGATCATCGTTATAGGTGCCCAACTGGACCTGAAAATCGGGATATTCCATCTGAAACCGCCCGAGCCGCGGCACGATCCAGCGCATGGAAAATGTCAGTGGAGCCGAAACAGACAGATGGGTGTCATCGGCACGGTCTTCGACCTTGGCAACCGCATCTTCGATGGCGTCAAAGGCCGGGGTGAGGGCTTCAAGAAGGTTGCGACCGGCACGCGTCAACCGCAGGCTTCTGTGGTGGCGTTCAAACAGCTGGCGACCCAGAACTTCCTCAAGATGCTGCACCTGCCGACTGACCGCCCCTTGGGTCACGTTAAGCTCATGTGACGCTTTGGTGAAACTTTCGAGACGTCCGGCCACTTCGAAGGCACGGAGCGCATTTAACGGCAATGGACGGCGTTTCATGACAGTGACTTTGCATGATGAAAACTCATGCAATGATGACAAAAGGTGGTTTGAGCGCAAGTATTTTTTCGGGTAACTCTGGGTTTAACGAGATTAGTACAGACGCATCGTGGATGCGCGGGCCGCTGAATCGCTGAGAGCAGGCCTGATTTAAAGAGGATTAGAATCATGGTTGCTATCACCAAAGAAGCAGGCGCATTTGTCGCCACCCGCCGTACCCACACTGCCACCAGCCTTCTGGACTTGGCGCGCACTTGGCTTAAACGCCACGACCTGCGCCAGAAGCTGGCCGACATGGACGCACACATGCTGCGCGATATCGGCTGGACCGTCTATGACGCAAAACGCGAAGCCGCCAAGCCGTTCTGGAAAGCTTAACCCGCGCAACAGCGCACCAACTGAGTATTCTGTCATGCAGAACAACGTATCGCCGCTTCACAGCGCAATTACCTTCCCGCTTCAGGTTCTGATTGAAGCCCTGATGGACGCCTGGAAAGGCATCAGCCTTAAATAAGGCGTTGCACCCAAGATCCCTGAGCGCAATTCCAGCTCCCCCCGCTGGAAAGTGCGTATTTAAATGTCGGTCGCACCCCCTGTGACCGACATTTTTTTTGCTTTGGGCTATTTCTTTTCCGGGTGGCGCAGATACATCAGGTTTGCGGCATTGAGTACCGAATACATCACGGCAAACTGGGCATTGAATTCGAACTTTTCGGGTTTGGGATCAAACAGTTCGTAGATTTCACCGATCGAGCGTTTGCCATCAATCCGCGACAGGATCGCAGGCGATGCCGAGGGCATGGTGCGGGTCACCGAAAGGCCGGTAAATGTGATCTTGATATTACCGGTCTTGGCGACGGATCGGGCGAGTGTCGCCCCCTCGATCCGGGTAAAAGTCGGGATCAGCTCCGGCGAGGGGACCGGTGGTTTGACCTTGTTCTTGGCCTTGACGACATAAAAGATATGCTTGGTGATGTTGCCCGCCATCAGTTCGGCCAGGGCCGCGCGTTCGCGAAACGGCACGTGCATCGCCTTATCAAGTACATCATGGCGCGAACAATAGGTGGTCGGGTCGTAGCGCATCGGTTCGATAAAGTTTTGCAGACGCAGACCAGCCGCCTCGACAAAATCAAACACCTCGTCGACGCGATAGGCACGGTCCTGTTGGTGCAACAACAGGTCATAGAACCCGGCATCACCGCCATGGATGTGATCACCGACAAACGGGTTGCGCTTGAGCCAGTTGGTCCCGGGCAATGAATTAAACAGCGCCTTGCCGAAATTCAGGCGCTTGGCCCCGCCGGCCTCGGCATTAAGGCGTTCCATCATTTCCTGCATGTGATAGACGCCCTGACGACCCAACTCGCCATAGACCATCAGGCCCATCCCGCCATTGGGTTTCAGCGCATCGGCAAGCGCCCTGAGCCCGGCATCGGGATCGGGCAGGTGATGAAGCACCCCGCAACAATCAATATAGTCAAACGGGCCATATTCAGATGCCAGATCGACAAAGGATCCGGTCACAAACGTGACGTTCTTTTCCAGACTGCGGCGCTTGATACGGGCTTCGGCAATTGCGCGCGAGCTTTCGGACAGATCGATATAGACGATCTCGGCCTTGGCCTTGCGGTCACGGGCCTGCTGGGCCAGCATGACCAGCGCATCGCCGGTGCCGCCACCCGCGACAAGGATTTTGATTTTGCCACTTTTGGTCTGTGCCGATGGATCGCGCCCGCCAAAGACAAAATGCACGACCTCGTCCCAGTTGCCCGGTGATCCGGTAATCAGGCGCTTGTCCTCATCCTCGGGATTGCGGGCCGGATAGGGATAGGTTTCATACTGATCACGGGTCTTTGCAGAAGACTGGACGTGATCGGGCCTGTTTTTGTCGTCGGGCATTCGGCGATTTCCGGCAGAGAAGTGGTTGGGACGGGGTCATCCTATACCAGCAATGTGCGTATTGAAATCCGCCTATTTACCTGTTTGGGCGGCAATCAATCACCAGCTTGCCGGTCGCCGTGCGATCGCGAATGGCCGTCAGGGCATCCATTGCATCTTCAAGACGATAAACCGCCGAGATCATCGGCCTGATCGCCCCTGATTTCAGGCGTTCCAGCAGCTCTGCCATGCCCGTTTGTGCAATATCGGGATTTTGTTCGAGATAGGCGCCGAAATAAAAACCGATTGCGGTGACATTCTTGACCAGCAGGATATTGGCCGGGATTTGCGGCACGGTGCCGCTGGCGAAACCAATCAAAAGCATCCGCGCACCGGGCGCAACACAGCGCAGGCTTTGATCAAAGACATCACCGCCAACCGGATCATAAACAACATCGACACCTTTGGGCTGACCAAGGCTTGCGGTGATTTCGCGCACCCGGTTGCGGATGTTTTCCGATTTATAATCAATGACATGGTCCGCACCATGGTCGCGCGCGATCTGGCATTTGTCCGTCCCACCGGCCGTGGCAATGACGGTTGCGCCCAGAAGCTTGGCACATTCGACCGCGGTCAGACCAACCCCGCCAGCCGCCCCATGCACCAGAACGACCTCGCCCGGTTTGACATCGGCGCGATACTTCAATGCAAACCAGCTTGTGCCATAGGCGATCTGAAAGGCTGCTGCGCTGTTGAATTCAACACCAGCGGGCAATGCGATGACAAGGCGCCCGTCAGCCACGACCTGTTCGGCGTAACCACCCCAATCGGGCATGGCCATCACCGCATCGTCCGGTTTGACATGACTGACACCATCGCCAACCGCGCGCACCGTGCCACTGATTTCAAAGCCGGGGGAAAACGGACCTTCGGGACGTTTTTGATATTTGCCTTGCAGGATCAGGGTATCGGCGAAATTGACACCGCAGGCGGCAACATCAATCAGGACCTGACCGGGTTGGACGACCGGGTCCTGAGCATCCACCCATTGTGGTACTTCGCCAAATGCGTTGCACATCCATGCCTTCATCCCGGTTTTCCTGCCTGCTGTCATGTTGATTTCTGGCAGTGTGCCGACTGCACCGCGTGCAGACAAGGCGACAAAGGACTAAACCGGGCAACACCCGGTTAAGTGAAGAGCTCTGGCGAATGGAAGATCAGAAAATGCGCTGACGCTTGCGCTTGCGGGTCAGCAGAAGAAGGATGGCGGACGGCACAAACAAAACAACCAGGGCCGGTGCCAGCAGGATCGGCACAAAGATGGTGTCCCATGCCCAAACGGAAATGTAGCGCTGGATGACGGATTGCAACAGGTTCAGGCTGCCGGTATCAAGGCGATACCAGAGCTCGCCGGCGGCGACCAGACGAAAACTTCCTGTTTGAAGCGCGGTAATGGAATCATCGACCAGCACAGCAATGCTGGCAAAAAGCAGTAACCATCCCAACGCCCGGAAAAACCACATTATCCGCTCCAAGCGACCTGTCAGGGTCGGTATATTAGAAAAACAACAAAAAGCCTAATGGTTTGCAGATAAAGGGTAAAGGGATGCATTTGTATAACAAAACATTACCCATGAGTTGCAAACACCTGACACCAAACCTTACGGATCAGACATCAACAAGAAGTAAAGATGCCGACAACGCCCCGTTTACCAAGGGTTTGCGGCGATTGAATGTCAGAAACACAGGCCATTTTACAGGCCAATCAGTGGGATTTACGCAAAGTGAAAAAAGAGGCTGATTGGGCCTTGTCAAGCGCGGGCGTCTCGGCTAATGTCCGCCCGCTTTCGCGATATATCAAAGATCGCATGTGGAGAGGTGGCCGAGTGGTTTAAGGCGCACGCCTGGAAAGCGTGTTGGGGTGTAAGCCCCTCAGGGGTTCGAATCCCCTCCTCTCTGCCACTGACATAAAAAGCATTTTTCCAAGACATACAGACAAGATCAACCGGCACATATCCACGTGTCAGGTTCTGATTTGTCGCGCGTTTTACACGGCTCCTGACAACAGGTTGTCAGGGCGTCTTGATCATAATGTCCTTTTTCAAGGAAGCATGATGATCAAATACCTTTATCCAGATGGCAGCCATTGTTACCGCGCCCTGCATACAGCACACGCGGTCTTTCGCAATGCGGATGGCAAGCTGATCGCCCGCGCCGAAAAGGCGGACGGATCGAGCATGTATGAGTTTGAAATCGCAGGCTTTGAGCTTTTAAGCCCAGGGATCGTTTATGACTGACCTAGCTGTCTTCTGAATTCTCGGCAGAATTCATTGCCGCCAGCCATTTGCGCAGCAGGCTATCAAGCTGTTCGAGTTCTTCTGCACTTAGTGCTTCGAGCATCTGATGCTGGTTGGCGACATGCTCGGTAACGGCAGCATCAATCAGCTCAAACCCCTTGTCGGTCAGGGCGATGACAAAGCCGCGCCCGTCCTCGGGGTTGCGCTGGCGGGTGATCAGGCCGGCCTTTTCCAACCGATCAAGACGGTTGGTCATGGTGCCCGATGTCACCATGGTCCAGTCAATCAGCTCTGATGGGCTGAGCGCATAGGGCGGGCCGGACCGGCGCAAGGTCGCCAGAACATCAAAACTTGCCAGCGACAGATCGTATTTTTTGAAAACACGTTCATGTGCAGCACTCAAATGGCTGCGCAGTCGTCCTATCCGGCCAATGACGCCCATTTGGGTGACATCAAGGTCGGGTCTTTCACGGCGCCACTGCGCAAGAATGCGGTCAACTTTATCCATGGTTTGGATTCTTTTCAGAATTTTATCTTGACGTCAAGATTTCTGAATATATCTTGATGTCAAGATAAATGGAGATGCCACCATGAACCGAACAACCGATTTATGCCTGACTGCTCTTGCCCCGATCATCTGGGGCAGCAGCTATATCGTCACCACGGAAATGCTGCCCGATGGCTTTCCGCTGACTGTGGCCCTTCTGCGTGCTTTGCCGGCCGGCTTGATCCTTTTGCTTGTTGTGCGGCAATTGCCGCCTGCTGGCTGGCGCGGACGGGTGTTTATTCTGGGCGCGCTGAACTTTGCCGTTTTCTGGTCAATGCTGTTTGTCGCGGCCTATCGTCTGCCGGGCGGAGTGGCGGCGACCCTTGGTGCGATCCAGCCGTTGCTGGTGCTGTTTTTGGCGCGCTTTGCCCTTGGATCCGGGATTACGATGCTGGGCGTTATTGCCGCCATTTCCGGATTGATCGGGGTCGCAATGCTTGTGCTTGGCCCGACCAGCAGCCTTGATCCGATTGGCATTGCCGCCGCCCTTTTCGGTGCCGCATCCATGGCGGCTGGTACGGTGATGACCCGCAAATGGCAGCCACCGGTATCCCCACTGACCTTTACCGCCTGGCAATTAACCGCCGGCGGGATCCTTATGATCCCGGTAGCCCTGATCCTTGAGCCCGGCTTCCCGGTCCCGACGGCAACCAATCTGGCCGGGTTGGTGTGGCTCGGTCTGATCGGGGCGGCCCTGACCTATTACCTGTGGTTCCGGGGCATTGCGCGCCTTGGCCCGACGACGGTGACAAGCTTTGGCTTTTTAAGCCCGACCAGTGCTGTTCTGCTCGGCTGGGTCATCTTGGGCGAGGCCCTGAGCCCGCTTCAGATCGCAGGCGTGATTGTTGTACTGGCCAGCATCTGGCTGGGTCAGCGGGCAGCGCGTCCCGCGCCTGCACCAGTGGCTGAACCAGCACCAGCCGCGATCAACGAACCCGCCCCTCGCACCACATAAAAACAAACCGCCCCACATATATAAGGAAACGTCCGATGAAGATTGTTCTGTTTGGTGCCACCGGTGATGTCGGTACCGCCACCCTGCATGAAGCCTTAAAACGCGGCCATACCGTTACAGCGATTGCGCGCAATATCCACAAACTGGCCGATGTGCCTGATAGCGTCACGCGCGAAAGCGTTGATGTGCTGGCCAAGCCGCACCGCGTTGCCGAGCTGATGGCAAGCCATGACGTGGCGGTCAGCGCGCTTCGCCCGATCAGCGGATCGGAAAGTTTGCTGGTTGAGATGAGCAAGGTTTTGCTGGATGCGGCGCGTCAAACCAAAGCCCCGATTTACCTGACCGGTGGGGCCGCAACCCTGAAACTGGCTGATGAAAGTGGTCATACGGTTCTAACCGCGCCGGACTTCCTGCCCGATGCCGTCCGCCCGATTGCCGAGGCCTGTGCGAAGCAGGATGCGCTGTTTGATCAGTATGAGGATGTGCAATGGACCTGCCTGCGCCCACCGGCGATGCTGATCGAGGGGCCGCTGACCGGGCAATATGTGCGCGGCACCGATACGCTGATCCCCGATCATGACGGGGTTGCCCGGATCAGCTTTGCCGATTTCGGCTATGCCATGGTTGATCTGATCGAAACGGGCAATGGCGGACAGCAACGCCTGACGGTGGGGTATCAGAACAGGGCGGCGGCCTGAGAGCTCAGCACGCATTATATAAACAACAGAAGAACGGGCGGCCTTGTTGGTCGCCCGTTTTGCGTTGCCTGATGGTGATTACGCAGAGGCCTTGATCCGGGCAAAAACCTCATCAAGGGCGGTATGAAGCGCATCCGTGCCCTTTTCGCGGATGAAGGTTTGCGCAACCTGTTCGTTCAGGCCACCGGCGGTGACGTGGCCTTCATAAAGATCGGCGAAGCTTTGATCGGGGGATTTGTCGGTGTTTTGCGCAAGCCCGGAAAACAGCGCGGCAAGGTAGCGCCTGGCGTCAGCATAATCAGAGCCCTGTTTGACCATCCATTGTGCTGCACTTTCAAGCACGGTGAAATAGGTCGCCATCAGGGCGCTGCCCGTCGCGTAGCCATCAAAGGCATCGATGGTTTCGGCTGCCACCGCCCCGCCGAGTTTTTCAAACAGGGCCATGACATCGGGTGAGCCGGGATAGACCGCCGTGACACAGGCATGATGTTCGACTGGTGGTAACGGAATGGCGCGATCACATTGCGCGTTGGTGCCAAGCCATACTTTGAGATCAGAAATCGGGATGGTGGCGATCAGACTGACAATCTGTTTGTCATCCGGCACGCGAAGGGCGGACAGCACATCACCGGCAATCTGCGGCAGGACAGCCAAGAAGATCATATCGGACTGATCAATGATCGCCTGATTGTCGTCTTCGACCCGGACCCGGTCAAAGTCAGCGGCGAGCTTTGCCGAGATATGTTCGCTTCGGCGTGAGACGATGATTTCATCTACGCGATAGTCAGACGTCAAAAGACCGCGAATGACCGCATCGCTGATCGCACCGGTTCCGATAAAGCCAAGTTTCATTGAAAATCCTCTGTGACAAAGGCGTCAGTCAGTTCCGGCTCCTTGATCGGGCCGTCCTTGCCATCATAGGCGGCGATCACGCGAAATTCGGGACCGTCAACTGTGGAATGGCTTTCATACAAACAGAAACGATCAACGGTGAACACCCGTGATGACAGATCGCCATGATCGACAATCGCCTGTTCGATGGATGCGCGCGCCGCATCGCGGTTACGCCCCAGTGTGATATGCGGGGTAAATTTGCGCATATCCATATCGGGGCATTCATCAAGCGCAAGAAGCGCGTTTTCCACCCGATTGGCAAGCGTGCGCAAAGCTGGTTGATCCTTTACCCCGGCCCAGAAAATCCGGACCTTGCGGTTGGATGCAAACATATCAAGGCCCGATACCTGCAGATCAAAGGGCTCGAACGCCACTTGTGACAGGGCCTGATCAATTTCGCTGGCAAGACCGGGATCGACATTGCCGATGAATTTCAGCGTGATGTGCATGTTTTCCGGGGTCTGGGCATCAAGCCCCTTGATCGCACGCCCCAGCGGATAAAGGTCGGTCGCAATATCGTGGGGAATTTCCACACCAACAAACAAACGCATGTCTTCAATCCAATTCTGATGCGGTAATTAGCCGGTCGAACGTTCAGGCAGCGGCAAAGCATCGTCTTCGCCGTCAATCCGCGGGAACTTGCCCGCCGCCCAGTCGGCTTTGGCGGCCTCAATCCGTTCCTTGGTGCTGGCGACAAAGTTCCACCAGATATAGCGCCGACCAACCGGCAGGCCGCCGAGCAACATCACCCGACAATCGGTTTTGGCAACGATATCGGGGATTTCTTCGGGTGCGACATAGATAAAGCTTTCTGGCGTATAGCTTTCGCCGTCAATCAGAAGCGTGCCCGAGACGACGTAAATCGCCCCTTCCTGATTTTCGCCGGGCAGAAGAAGCTGCGCGCCTTCATCCATTTCGACATCAAGGTAATAAAGCTTGGATTTTACCGGCACGGGGGCGGTTTTGCCAAAGGCCTCACCGGCGATAAGGCGCATGTGAAGCCCGGCATCCTCGATCACGGGCAGGTCATTTTTGGCCACGTGATAAAAGGCGGGATCTGATTCCTCTGCCTCGTCAGGGAGCGCGACCCAAAGCTGCAAGCCATCAAGTTCATGAACGGAATTGCGGACCGCATCGGTTTCGCGTTCGGAATGGGTAATGCCGCGCCCGGCACTCATCCAGTTGAGATCGCCCGGCGTGATTTCAAGATCACTGCCCAGACTGTCGCGATGCAGGATCGCACCCTTGAACAGATAGGTCACGGTAGCCAAGCACGTATGGGGATGCGGCGGTACGTCAATGCCCTGACCGGGTTGGAATTCGACCGGCCCCATATGATCGAAGAATACGAACGGACCAACAGAACGCACATCGCGATGGGGTAAAACGCGACGCACCGAAATACCCCCCAAATCGGATTCCTTGCCAAAGATCAGCTTAACCATATGTCGCCTCCGTTCCGGTGGTGGGAAAAGCGGCGGGATAAACCGCCGCCTTTCATAAGTCTTTGGTCAAATTCTGTAGTCAAAATCTGACCATCCTGTGACCTTACGGGCAGGGATAGGTGTAGACCTGATGGATGTTTTCGATTTCTTCGAGAACGCTGTCCGACAGGGTGATGTTGGCCGAGCCGATATTGGATTTCAGCTGTTCCATGCTGGTCGCGCCAATGATGTTGGACGTCAGGAACGGGCGCGAATTGACATAGGCCAGCGCCATCTGGGCCGGATCAAGGCCATTGTCCTTGGCAAGTTTCACATAGGCTTCGGTTGCCTTGACGCCATTTTCTGTCAGATAGCGGCCAAAGTATTGCGGCCATTTGGTCACGCGGGTGCCATCCGGGCGCGCACCGCCGAGATACTTGCCCGACAGCGCCCCACCGCCCAGCGGCGAATAGGCCAGAAGACCGGCATCTTCGCGGATCGAACATTCCGCCAGACCGACTTCATATTGCCGGGTCAGAAGGCTATAGGGGTTCTGAACCGAGACAACGCGCGGCCAGCCATTCTTTTCAGCCAGTTCAAGGAACTTCATCAGGCCCCACGGGCTTTCATTCGAAAGGCCGATATGGCGGACCTTGCCGGCCTTGACCAGTTCATCAAGCGCTTCGAGGCTTTCCTCGATCGGGGTGAATTCCTCGTCCGGCTCGTGGGTGTAGCCGAGCTTGGAGAAGAAGTTGGAATTCCGATCCGGCCAGTGAAGCTGATAAAGATCGACATAATCGGTTTTCAGACGACCAAGTGAAGCGTCGATTGCCTCAAAGATTTGCCCGCGGGTCAGACGCGGCCCGCCACGCACATACGGGAAACGATCCGCCGGACCGACAATCTTGGTGGCGATCACCAGATCATCGCGCTTTCCGCGTTTTTCCAGCCAGTTGCCGATGATGGTTTCGGTCGCGGTAAAGGTCTCTTCCATCGCCGGGACCGGATACATTTCGGCGGTGTCGATGAAATTGACTTCGTTGGCAGTGGCGTAATCAAGCTGTTCAAAAGCTTCTTCCTGGGTGTTCTGCTGGCCCCAGGTCATGGTGCCAAGGCAGATGACGCTGACATCAATGTCTGTACGCCCCAGTCGACGATATTCCATATGAAATTCCCCTGTCTTATGCCGCCCGCACTGTTGGATCGGGGCGACACATGATTTTGCAATGGTATGAATATATCCGCTTGGCCGCGCGATGAAACCGTTTGCGGGCAAATTTCTTATGATTTGAAAATTTGCGGTCTTAGATAAACAGGGTCAAAACCCCGGTATAGCCATAGAACCGGTCATTGCAGATTTCGCCATTGCCGTAAAAACCGGTCAGCGGCAAATCACCCAATTCATCACGGATGATCATCATTTCGCGGCTTTCGGTGCCAAACAGATGCGGGCCCCGGGCGACACAGCTGCAATAAAGTGCCCCGCGCGGTTTGCCCGGCAGACGTTTTTGCAAATCGCTTAGCATGCGACGCAAATCCTGTTCGGCGGCGGCCCCGTCACGGCGGACAAAGCGAATGGCGTCCCCCGCCTGCACATCGCCACTGATCGCGATCATGTTGTTATGGGGATCAATCCCCATCAGATTGCGCACGACAAAATCACCAGTATCCGACCCCGGCACCATCAGGGCCGCGTGATAGCGCCCGGATGCCATGGATTGTTCGCCGCCATCTGCTTCGAGTTCTTGCTTAAGCACATCAAGGGCCGGGCGATCATCAAGGGTGGAGATAATGCCTTCGCGTCCCTCGGTCACGCGATGGACCGGGCCGATTGGCGTGCAGGCTTGGCTGATGCCGACCTGAACACTGGTTTTGCCATCAAACAAAACGCCCGAGAGCCCACCATTAACCACCCGGTCGGCAATCTGCGGCGCGCCGCGTTCCCCCGATGCGATGCCGCCAACCAGATAGGTCGAGCCCAATCGTGCCAGTTCGGCCAGCTGACTAAGACTTTCCGGGGCAGCGGGATCGCCATGAACAAGACCAAAGATCGGCTGCAACCGGTCAATCGCGCTTTGCAGATCGCGCCCATCCAGATCGGCCTCGGTCTTGAGCGGCTCAAAAATATGGAATTCATCACGGGCAAACGGGGCCACCATGACAGAGGCCGCCGGAACACCGAAATAGGCCCGGCCCGATCCGCAGACGCCAACGCCGGAGGTTCCGATCCAGTGTTCAATCGACAGGCGGGAACGCAGGAAGGTCAGGATACTGCCAAGGTCATCGGCCAGCGGTTCGGAGACATACAAAAAGGCCAGCGCCTGTTTGGGCAGTGGTTCTTTTTCGAGAAGTTCTGCAAGCTCGGATGCGACCGAAGCCCAGTTTTCGCCGCTGGCATGTGCCGCCCGAAATTCCGCCGTCATGCTGTCTCCCGTTGCTGACTGGTCAGGGTGCCCGGGTCTTGTGCCCGGGTGATAACCAGAAATCTGATGCTTACATCCAAGCCCAGATAAATCTAAGCCCAGTTACATCTAAGCATTGGGCTACCCCTTCGACAAGGGCTTGGGCGGCGGTTCGTGATTCGGATCGAAACAACCGATCAGGAAACATGTTTGCGCAGGATCTCCATCGCGGCATTAAGCTGCGTCATGCGCTGGTGGGAGCCATAATTGCTGTCAGGGTGGTGGATGGCGGCCAGCACGCGGTATTTGGCGCGGATGGCGCGCAAATCGGGCCGCGCACTTGGCGCAAAGCCCATGACATGCAGGGCCTCGTTAAAGGTGGTCACCCCGCGATCGAGCGGATCAAAGGCGAGGTTATCAACAATCTGGCGCAGACGTTCGAGTTCTTCACGCGATTGCAGAAGTTCGACAGGTGGCTCTGCCTGACGTTTTTTAAGTGCGCGGGCTTCTTCAAGGGCGGCACGTTCGGCGGCGAGAACATCGGATTTCTCAACCCGCATATTGACATCACCCGCATCGAAATCGATCGCCATCTGAAGCGCCTTGCGCACGGTGATCACCGAAAATCCCGGTGGCAGGCGCAATTGCAGGCGGGGTTTGCGCCGCCAGGGGCGTCCCTCGGCCGGGCCGGACTTCAAGACAATGGTTTCGCGATCGCCCTTGGGCGGGTCGCCGGGGTCCTGATAATCCTCAATCGCCTTTTCGGGCACAATCAACATCACCGACCGCGCCAGATCGGCGGCATTCACCCCGCGCCGTTCTGCCAGTTGCAGCACAGCGTCACGAAAGATCGAAGAACAGGGAATGGTGTAGGACTGTTTGACGGTGGAAGAAGACGACACTGAACAATCCCTTTAAGGCATTGAAGTATATAACTTAAATACGAACCACCCGGGCACCTAAAGCGCAAATCAAACCCGCCTTTCCGCCCGATAGCATGAAGTGTATCGACGGATTTAGCCCCCTGCAACTGCATTTGCAGTCAAAATTGAATCGCTTCCGATTCATTCACAGGCCTATTTGCGACTCGTTGGGAATCCACGGAGTCCCCAGGACACTACCAACACATTGATATGACGGGATATTTGTTTGAATGCGTGCATTTCAGGCACTTAGGACACCTGTTTGGTTTCCCAAGAGTTATCCACAGACCATAAGTGTCGCCTGATTTCGGGAAATTGGATTAAGTTATTGATATTATGTGATTTATCACATGGTGCACTTGCGATGCCCCACTCCTGCCGGAAAGGCAAAAAAGGATCAGAAACCCGATCATTGGATAACAGCGTTGGAAGAGGTGTGTTGAAAAACAACATACGCAGTAGCAGAAACGCTGTTCGAAACAGAACCGAAAGTAAATGAGGTGTTAATTTTACACCAAACCGTGTGTTTTGGTCCTCAAATGAGGATTTTCAGGCGAAATTCACGGTGTTCGCAAGACACTCGAAACTAACTTAACTTATTGATATTTGTCATATTTTGATCTTCTAGACGCGTTGACTTCGCCTTGTAAAGATCCGGCGGCTTAATCATTTCGGGTTGTTGACGTTTTCTATCTACATACGTAGTTTTTTACGCTTCACAAGCGTCGAAATTGCGCCAATCTGTGCCTTTGTGAAATTTTATAACCTGTCGGGAAGCGCACAAGCCCTTGGAAAGCCGACGGTTTTGCGCCCCAGATCATGAAGCGTCCGGCATATACCCTGGCAGGCACTTCGCGCTTAGCTGGCGTCAGTGGTTTGCAGCAGGTCAACGACATCAGGCAGGATGCGCTTGACGATCACGTCCACACCATCGGCATTGGGATGCATCCCGTCATCCTGATTAAGCTCCGGCTCGGCGGCGACGCCTTCAAGGAAAAATGGATACAGATCAACCTGATAGCGGCTGGCGAGGTCGGGATAGATGCTGTTGAATTCATCGCCATAGGCTGTCCCCATATTGGGCGGGGCCATCATACCGGCCAGCAGGACATCGACATCCATGCCGCGCAGCTTCTCAAGGATTTCTGCAAGGTTTTCACGGGTCTGGGATGGCTCCATCCCGCGAAGCGCATCATTGGCACCAAGTTCGAGCAACACCGCATCGGGTTTTTCAACCAGCGCCCAGTCGAGACGCGCCAGTCCGGCCGCCGTGGTATCGCCCGAGACGGAGCTATTGATCACCCGGACATCGTGGCCTGCTTCCTTAAGGGCCGCTTCAAGTTTGGGCGCGAAGCCGTTTTCATGATCAAGGCCATAGCCCGCCATCAGGCTATCGCCAAACAAAACAAGGGTTTTTGGCGTCTGGTCGCTATCCTGTGCCTTGGTTTCATAAGCAAACCCGGCCATCCCAAGGGTTGCAAGGGCAAGCGTGGCAAGGGCCAAACCGGCGGATTTGCGAAAGCGTGATACCAACTTATGCGTGAACTTGATTACAGTGCGACCTTGCCCAAACGCCAAATTCATTACAAATCTCACCTTTACATGCTGCGAACTTGCCGGAGCGGTTTCCGACCGTTTACCCTTAAAGAAGTTATTCAGATCAAAAGAAGTCTGAACCAGAAACGTCCTGATCCGTAAGCTTATGTAGCCTGCTTTGTTGATCTTGCAACGGACAACCCGATAGGACCCGAAATGAGTGTGACCGAAACCACCACGATACCGGAACAAAATGTCGCCGCGTCTGGTGAAGAGCCAAAACAGACAATTGATGTGCAAAACCTGAAGCTGCGGCTGCAGGGGCCGGCCGGGATTGTCGAGATCCTTAAAGGTGTTGATCTTGCGATTGGTGCAGGCGAGCGCGTCTCGCTGGTCGGTCCGTCGGGGTCGGGCAAAACATCGCTTTTGATGGTGATCGCCGGACTGGAACAAGCCCAGGAAGGTGTGGTGAAGGTCTGCGGCAAGGACCTTCGCGCCCTTGATGAAGACGGCTTGGCGCTTTATCGCCGTCATCATGTCGGCATCGTGTTTCAGGACTTCCACCTGATCCCGACCATGAGCGCGTTGGAGAACGTTGCGCTTCCGATGGAATTCGCCGGCCGCGCCGATGCGTTTGAGAAGGCACGTGAAGAATTGGAACTTGTCGGGCTGGGTCACCGCACCGATCACTATCCCGGCCAGCTATCAGGCGGGGAGCAGCAGCGCGTTGCGCTTGCACGTGCACTTGCGACCGATCCGGAGCTTTTGCTGGCCGACGAGCCGACCGGTAACCTTGATGGCACGACCGGTGAAACGATTATCGAATTGTTGTTTGATCTGACCAAACGGCGCGGCTCGACCCTGCTTTTGATTACCCATGATCCCGCCCTTGCCAAGCGGTGCGACCGCACCGTGATGCTGCGCGACGGCGAAATCGTTTCGCATCTGGAATCGCAGTCATGAGCACATCTGTTTCCCCCTCTGACGGTGCAGACCGCCTGTGGTCCATTGCCTGGCGGGTCTGCCGGCGCGAGTTGCGCGGCGGGCTTTCGGGCTTTCGTATTTTTCTGGCGTGCCTTGCGCTTGGCGTCGGGTCGATTGCCGCTGTCGGAAACGTTTCGGAATCCGTTCTTTCGGCACTTGAGCGTGACGGGCGGAAGCTTTTGGGTGGCGATGTTGAACTGCGCCTGACCCATCAGGAAGCCACCGGCGATCAGATCGAATGGCTAACCGCGAACACCGAACGCGTGGCCGAACTGGCGACCATGCGCACAACAGCCTATGGCCCGGACCAGCGCCGGTTGGTGGAGCTTAAGGCGGTTGATGATGCCTATCCGCTGTTTGGCGAGATGGAGCTTGCCGATGGCGTGCCGTTTGACGGAATCCTTGACCAAAAAGATGGCGTCTGGGGGGCTGTGACCGAGGCCGGATTGCTTGAACGGCTTCGCATCAATGTCGGGGATACGGTTGCCCTTGGCGATATTGATGTTCAGATCCGTGGCGTGATTGCGACCGAGCCTGACAAGGCGGTTGGCTTTTTCAACTTCGGCCCGCGCCTGATGGTATCGATGGACGGGTTGATGGAGACCGGGCTGGTGCAGCCGGGCAGTCTGATCCGCTATTATTACGCATTGGATATCAATGATAATGAAACCCCGACCGCGTTTCGCGAACGGCTTGAAGAGCGGTTTGAAGATGCGGGCTGGCGCATACGCGATACGGCCAATGCCAACCCGGGCCTTAAGAGGTTTATCGAGCGCCTGACCCTGTTCCTGACGCTTGTTGGTCTTTCGGCGCTTCTGGTTGGTGGCATTGGTGTGGCCAATGCGGTGCGCAGCCATATCGAAAGCAAAACATCCGTCATCGCCACGCTGAAATCGATTGGCGCGTCGCACGGCTTGGTGCTTCGGATTTATTTCCTGCAGATCCTTGTTCTGGCCCTGATCGGGATTGCCATCGGGCTTCTGATCGGTGCGGTAACACCTGCGCTTATCGCGCCGCTCTTGTCCGGGCGGTTGCCGATTGATGTGACGCTGGGTCCGGCATTGCCATCCTTGATCATTGCAACAAGCTTTGGCGTTCTGACCACCCTGGTGTTTGCGCTGCCATCCTTGTTGCGCGCACGTGAAATCCCGGCGGCACGATTGTTCCGTGCCAGTGCCGGCCTGTTTAGCGGCAGTCCGGTGCGCAAGCGTGACCTGCCCTATATCGGTGTGCCGTTGGTGCTGTTGCTGATCCTCACAGTGCTAACCGCGACCGACAAGGCGATTGCCCTTGGCTTTATCGGCGGGTCGGCGGCAGCTGTGGTGATTTTCACCTTTGCAGGACAAGGTATCGTATCCCTTTCGAAACGGTTGATTACAGGTCGCAGTGCCTTTTCCAGACTGGCGCTTGCCAACCTGCACCGTCCGGGCGCCAGCACGGTGCCGGTTGCATTGTCGCTTGGCTTGGGGTTGACGTTGCTGGTGACGATTTCAGGGATCGAGGGCAACCTTGATAACGAGATCAATGAGAACCTGCCGGACTCTGCCCCGGCCTTCTTCTTCCTTGATATTCGCCCCGATCAGATCGAGCAGTTCCGAGGCCAGCTTCTGGCGCAGGATAATGTTTCGGATATCGAACAAACACCGATGCTGCGGGGGCGGGTAACGGCGGTTGATGGTGTTAATTCCAACGATGTCGGACCGGGTGATGATCGCTGGTTCCTGCGCGGGGACCGCGGGCTTACCTTTGCCGCCACCCCACCGCCGGAAACCAAGCTGGTGCGCGGCGAATGGTGGCCGGCCGATTACAACGATGCGTCCAAGCCGCTGGTGTCGATCAGCGCGGATATCGGCAATGCGTTTGATCTTGAGCCCGGCGACACATTGACCGTCAATGTGCTGGGCCGCGATATCACGGCCGAGATCGCCAACTGGCGGGAGATCGAATGGCAAAGCCTGCGCATGAATTTCGCGATGGTGTTTTCACCGGGCCTGATTGACAAGGCCCCCTATAGCCTGATCGCCACCGCCCATATGCCGCGCGAAATGGAAGAACCGGTTGATCGCATGATCGGCATGGACTTCCCGAATGTCTCGGCCATCCGGGTACGTGAAGCGCTGGAAGCGGCCAATGCCATTCTGGCCGGGATCGGAACGGCCCTTAATGCGACCAGCATGATCGCAATTGTCGCCGGCGTGCTTGTGCTTGGCGGGGCGGTTGCGGCCGGTCGGCGCAAGCGCATTTATGATGCCGTGGTGCTCAAGACCCTTGGCGCAACACGGGCCAACATCCTTTATGCCTATGCGCTGGAATACGGCATCCTTGGCCTTGCCACCGGGGTGATTGCCGCCGTGGTCGGATCGGTTGCCGCCTGGTCAGTGCTGGTGCTGATCATGGAAGCCAACTGGGTTCTTCTGCCGATGACCATTCTGGGTCCGATTGCGATTGGCCTGTTTGCCACGCTGGCGGCGGGCTTTATCGGCACATGGCAGGCCTTGCGCAGCCCGGCAGCACCGTTGTTGCGCAACGAGTAGGCCCACTACTGCCAAAACGTGAAACAGATAAGGCCGGATCCAGATGGACCCGGCCTTGTTTTTTGCAAAAACCGTTTCGAAAACGATCTGAATTGACTGATTGAGGATCAGGCAATGTCGCGGAGCGCCCGCCTGACGACCTTGCCGGTGGTTGTCATCGGCAATTGATCAAGGAAAGCGATCTCGCGCGGGTATTCGTGTGCGGCCAAACGGGTTTTCACGAAGTCCTTGATTTCGCTTTCAAGCGCCGGGCTTTGGGCAAAGCCATCGGCCAGCACGACAAAGGCCTTTACGATCTGGCCGCGCTGCTCATCAGGTTTGCCAATCACACCGGCCATGCGCACAGCCGGATGGCCAATCAGGCAATCTTCGATCTCGCCCGGACCGATGCGATATCCGGCCGAGCTGATCAGATCATCGTCCCGCCCGACAAAGCGAATATAACCATCGGCATCGACACAACCCATATCACCGGTCAAAAGCCATTCGCCGACAAACTTATCGCGGGTGGCCTCGGGATTGCGCCAGTATTCCAGGAACATCACCGGATCGGGTGCACGCACAGCAATGCGGCCCATTTCACCGGGTTCAAGCACCTTGCCGCTCAGATCAATCACCGCGACATCGTGGCCGGGCACCGGACGGCCCATCACACCGGGTTTGGGTTCCATGATCGACTGACAGGAACTGACCACCATGTTGCATTCGGTCTGACCATAAAACTCGTTGATGGTGAGGCCGAACACACGACGCCCCCAATCAAGAAGTTCCGCACCCAATGTTTCGCCACCACTTGCAATAGAACGGAGTTTAAAATTGAACCTTTGCGCCATATCATCGCTAGCTGCGCGCATCATCTTGAGCGCGGTTGGCGGCAGAAAGGTATTGCGCACACCATATTCGGCCATCAGGCGAAAGGCATCCTCGGGCGTGAATTTTTCAAACCGGTGGGCGACAACAGGTACGCCGTGATGCCATGCGGGCAACAAAACATCCAAAAGCCCACCAATCCAGGCCCAGTCAGCGGGGGTCCACATGACATCACCGTCTTCGGGGAAGAAGTCATGTGACATTTCAACACCGGGCAAATGGCCCAACAAAACCCGGTGCGCATGCAGCGCGCCTTTCGGCTGACCGGTGGTGCCGGATGTGTAAATGATCAGGGCCGGTTCATCAGCACGGGTATTGACCGGTTCGAATTCATCACTGGCTTCTGACGACAGGGCCTTGAAATCAAAACATTGATCGGGCGCGCCATCGATCACATAGACATATTCAAGGGCCGGCAGAAGATCGCGGATTTCGGCAATCTTGGCCGCCCCTTCGCGGTCTGTCACCAAGGCCTTGGCCGCGCAGTTGCCCAGCCGGTATTCCAGCGCATCGACCCCAAACAGGGTAAAGAGCGGCACGGCAATGCCGCCCATCTTGTAGGTCGCAACGTGGGCAATCGCCGTTTCCGGGCTTTGAGGCAAAAGAATCCCGACCCTGTCACCACGCCTGATGCCATGACGGCGCATGACATTGGCAAAGCGGTTCGACAGGCGTTTGATCTGTGCAAATGTGTAGTCGCGGCGCGTACCATCACGCCAGCGATGCATCAATGCCAGACGATCCGGGTCATCCGCCCATTTGTCGCAAACATCGACACCGATATTAAAATGGGTTGGCACGTTCCAGGCAAAGCGTGAACGTACCGCCGCATAGTCTGAACGACTGCCCAGCATGTTTCCTCCCTGAATTCGCCGCTGTTCTTTGTTTTTGGGTGCGGCAAATGTTGCTGAGCATGCTAGTGGCAATCGTGCGAAATTGGAAGGTCTGTCTGCGTGGCACTGATGGCTGGTATTTAGCTGCCCGGATCAAGCAGGAAGGTGAAGTTGGCGTTCTGTCCGACATCGGTCGTTGCTCGGGCATGACAGCCAAGGCAGGTGGCATCAGACTGATCCTGCATGAAGCTTTCAAGCGTGCTGTTGGTCAAAAAGCGCGGTACTTCGCCAATACCAAACGGTTCACCGCCGGGATTGCCGATCCATTGCGTGCCGAGCAGCATATAATTTGCAAGGACGCTGTCGTTCAGTTTGGTCTGCCAGACAAAGTTGCTTTCAGCCGTGCCGGAAAATAGCCGCCAGCAACGTACAATATCGGGCGGGGTCGGATGATCCCCGGACGCAAGGCGCGCATAAGGCGGGTTGTCTGCCCATTTCAGAATCCCGGATATCGGTTGATTGGCCGGGCTGCCGGCTGGCAGTTGGCCGCCATAAAAGGCGAATTCGCCTTCGACCGCTTCGGGCACGAGACAGCCGTCTTCAAACGGTTGCTTGGTGATGATGCTGTTGGGGCGCCGGGCATTGGCGGCCAAGGGCACATTGTCGATATGTTCGAAACTCGACCAGATCCAGCGATCCCCATTGCCGCTGGCGACCCGTTGGACAAGATGCATGCCAACCAACCCGACCGTGACATCAAGACATTTCGCCCGGCCATCAATGGTCTGATCGCCCGCAAGTGATATTCGCGCCGGGCGGGTGAAATAACGATCCCGACTTGTCGCATCCGCATTTGGCAAAATACGCCAGGAAAACTTCAGAAGCTGTGCCCCCATCATACCGGGGGCAGAGGCTGGAATAGCAGGGCCGGACGCGTTTGCGGCATCATTGGCAACCGCATCAGCAGAAGCGAGTTTTACCTTCGTTGCGACATCAGCCTGCAGATGGCCGGTGGGGAAATCGATGTTTTTCCCGGACGTGGCAAAGTCGGCACGCCCGGCTGGCGTTTGTAGGTTGTTTGCGATGATATAGTCGGCAGCGACCGGATTAATGCGGGTTTCGAAAAGAACGAAATTGCCCGCCTGATCAATCAGAACATCACCGGTAGATTGCAGATAACTTGCCAGCAGCAAATGCCCGTCGGGAAGATCATCGGCACAGGCGGGATTCGGATAGGTCACCTCGGAAAACAAGTCGCGCCGGGTCGGGAAACTTTCCCATAAGGCTGCCTGATCGGGATGATCGAGCGGCGCCATCAGCGATGTGAAGGCTTGCCAGGAGAACCGGTCAAACGGGCGCTGGGCGTGATAGGCAAGGAAACGATAAACAAAGCTGGCGTCGAATTCCGGCACATCGACCGGCGCGATAGCACACGGCCCCGTGCCACGGCCATCGGCACAGAATTCTGCATTGTCATAGGTGTCGGTAAAAACCGGAATATCGCCATCACCGGCCGCACGTTTCAGACCGGCATTTTGCGCATGCCCGACCGTCGCGGCAGTCAGCACACACACAATGACCAGGCCCAGTTTTGCCACGGCATGCGCCAACACCCCGACAGGGGTCAATATGGGCATATCGAGTGCGATGGAACGTGACATGATCCAGGGCCTGTGTACGTTTCACGACGGTTTTGTTCATCCCGTAAGGGCACCATCATAGACCGGTTTTCAAAACGTGTCGCCAATATGCGATTTCACGATAGCGTAACATCCAGGGTGAACAAGTTCACATCTGACGGCGGCCCGGAGTTGCACAATCTGTCAAAACGTTGCTTTTCCCGGAAATCCTGCCATATTTTGATCATCGCAGAATTGTATACCTATGTTCTGCTCACAATTGGATCAAAGAGGGATTTCAATGGCTTTTGAAACGCGTCAACGCGGCTATGACGTCTCGGTTGGCCGGTCGGCGGCCGAGATCGATGAAGGTCTCCGCGCCTATATGCTGCGTGTCTATAACTACATGGCATCCGCACTTGCCCTGACCGGTATCGTGGCAATGGCTGTGTCGACCAGCCCGACCCTGATGCAGGCTATTTTCGGCACCGGACTGCACTGGATTGTCATGCTGGCCCCGATCGGGCTTGTGTTCTTCCTGAGCGCGCGCATCCACAAGATGAGCTTTGGTGCCGCACAGGCGACATTCTGGATCTACGCCGCAATGATGGGTCTGTCCCTTGCGTCGATCTTCCTGGTTTACACCGGTGAGTCGATCGCGCGCACGTTCTTCATCACCGCGGGTACCTTTGGTGCGATGAGCCTGTTTGGCTATACCACCAAGAAAGACCTTTCGGGCTGGGGCAGCTTCCTGTTCATGGGTCTGATCGGTATCATCATCGCAATGGTGGTGAACATCTTCCTTGCCAGCACGATGCTGCAGTTCGTCATTTCGGCGGCTGGTGTTCTGATCTTCACGGGCCTTACCGCCTATGACACCCAGCGCATCAAGGAAGAATATCACGAGCATGACGATGCAACGACCGCAGGCAAAAAAGCCCTGTTTGGTGCGCTGCGTCTGTATCTCGACTTCGTGAACCTGTTCATCATGCTGCTGCACTTCTTTGGCAATCGCGAATAGAAGTTGCCCGGCAGTCGCAGTCAAAACCCCGCAGCATCCGCTGCGGGGGTTTCTTTTTGTCTTTGCTCAGGATGGGCTCAGGACGCGTTTGCAGTGTCTTTGCCAAGACCACCGGTTGCGTCCATAAGCGTCTTGCGATGTCCAAGCTGCGACAGGAAGTTCTCGGAGCGGGTAAAGCCGCCTGACGCGGCACGCGCAGCACCCTTTGCACCGGCTTCGTTAAATGCCTCGTAGGCCTGTGAATAGCTCATCCGGGCGTGGGTGAGCATTTCGATATCCTTGTGCAGATTGCCGTTGGTCAGATAGACGGTGGCAAGCGCAAACATGATCCGACCCCAGATATAGGGATGATCCCGCCGTGTGCAGACTTTAAGGGCGGCCTGAAATACCGGGACAACCTGCGTATCGGGAATGGTCACATCGCGAATGGTGGCAGACGATACAATCGCATCCGCCAGACCATAGGCGATCAACGCATAAAGCGGGCCGTGAACGCGTGCATTGATCATGCCAAGCGCCCGGCGGTAATGCCCAGCACCCTTGTCCACGATCTTGGCATCTTCCTTGTCCTTGCCGGTCAGGACCATGGCCTCGCCAAGTTTGCAGATCGAAAGGGCACGATCCACCGGCGAGCCCATCGAAAGTTCGATCCTGCGTTCCAGCATGCGCCAGATCGCTATCGACAACTCGCCAGAGCGCGCCTTGAGGTTTGCGATCAGTGACCAGTTCACAAGCGATCCATAAAGGGCGAGTGCGGCCGTGGTGCGGGGATCGACCTTGGAAAAATCCGTGACACGATCAAGCAATTCCGAAAGCTGGCTGGTTGGTGCGGCCGGATCATTTTCCGCCAGAGCTTCGCCCTTGAGACCGGTTGGTGCAGCGGTTTTTCCGGTGGCGGCCACTGGTTTCTCGGCAATATCGGCCACCATCTGGCGGATATAGGGTTCCATGACACGAAGCGCACTTGCGCAATAGGAACGATCACCGGTTTCCGACAGGACAAACGCCCCGAACCCATAGGCCAGCGCCGCACCGGCGCCAGCGTGCGAAAAGACTTCACCGCCCAGAACGCGGTCCTGAAGGTCTTCCATGATCGCCGCCAGACGCGCAATCTGAAGGGCGCGCTGTTCGCCGCCCCGGGATGTCAGGACAAGCTGCGCGTTCAACAGCACCCGCAATGCCTCGGCAACGTCGGAATGGGTCGGCTGACGGAAGATATAGGTCTGGGGCAGCATCAGGTCATAAAGCGACGATGTCAGGGCATCGCTGACCAGATAAAGGTTAAGATACCCGGTGCTGGCATCCTGACGCCCCCAGAAGACCGTATCGGCATCCTTGCGGTGCGCCATATTAAGAACGCTTAGTTGCGCTTCGCGTATGGCCTGAAACGGATCGGCTGCATCAGGATTTGGTGTAAAGAACTGATCAATCCGAATCCCTTCGCTTTCGGGGACGGACGAGACAGCGGCTGTCACGATATCTGAAATATCATCAACGGAACTTGCACCGATATGGGCGTTGGGTTCAGCAGGCGTGAAGCGGGCGATGGCATATCGGCACAGGACATCATCTGTCGCCAGAATATCTCTGGGAGCACCCCCCGTATCATCGACAGTATCGGCACCTGTGATCAAGGATTTGAACACAAGGCCAACCATTGACCAGAAACCAGCCATTGTTGTCCTTATCTGTTCCCTGCTTCTCGGAGCCTGAACAGCAGGGATCTCAAGACTTTAGTAGGGACATTTTCGTCCTACAAATCAGGTTGGTCAATGGCGTGGGTTGTCATTTCACTCATACCGAAGAATAGGGTGCACGATCCCAAAAAGGGTGAAATGACATCCAACAAAACAGTGTTTTACCGGGTTCAGGACTCCCAGGGCCGTTTGCGCTGTCGCGATGCGTTGGGCGTGGAAGAAGCGGTTTTTGATGAATTTCGACCCCAAGGGCCGAGGGATGGGGCCGCCTTGGCAACACCGGCACCCTGCCCTGCCGGACGGCCCGGTGCATTACTTGCAGGCGTGCCTGACATTTCCTTCAGGCGCGCGATGCGGTTGGCCATGTTGGGGTGGGTTGAAAACAGGTTATCAACACCTTTGCCCGACAGCGGGTTGGCAATGTACATGTGGGCCATCGCCGGGTTGCGTTCGGCATCCATGTTCGGGATGGCGTGAACACCCTTATCCAGCTTGTTCAGCGCACTGGCCAGCCACATCGGATGGCCACAGATTTCTGCCCCGATCTTGTCGGCCTCATATTCACGGGTGCGCGAAATTGCCATTTGCACGATCATCGCCCCCAAGGGTGCGAGAATGGCAATCAGGATCATGCCGATCCCGCCCAGCGGGTTATTGTTGTCGCGGTTCCCACCAAACATGCCGGCAAACATTGCGAAGTTGGCCAATGCGGAAATCGCCCCGGCGATGGTCGCGGTGATGGTCATGGTCAGGGTATCGCGGTTTTTGACGTGGGCCAGTTCATGGGCCATGACTCCAGCGATTTCGTTGCGATCAAGCAGTTTGAGCAACCCTGTGGTCGCCGCCACCGCCGCGTTTTCCGGGTTTCGCCCCGTGGCAAAGGCATTGGGCTGCGGGTTTTCAATCACATAGACTTTGGGCATCGGCAGGTCGGCATTGCGCGCAAGGTCACGCACCATCGCCACCAGTTCGGGGGCTGTTTTGTCATCGACCTGCCGGGCACTGCGCATACGCAGCAGCATCGCGTCCGAATTCCAATAGGCGAACACATTCATGGCGGCTGCAAACAGCAGCGCGATAATCATGCCCTGTTGGCCGCCAATCATCATGCCGACCGCGCCAAACAGCGCCGTCAATCCGGCCAGCAACAAACCTGTACGCACATAGTTCATGGTCGAAAACCCTTATCGACAAACATTCCGACCGAAAGATAAGGCGAAGTCCGGCCAAGGCAAGGGCCATCGAACCAAACTGAGATATGGCTCACATCAGAAAACCAAAACGGGGCCGACTTGCATCGGCCCCGTTCGGGAATTTAAAACAGCCGGACCGGCGGGGTCGGGGGAAAAAGACGGTCCGGCTGTTTATGCAACGATATCGGTCACTCCGCAGGCTGGTGTGTTTCAGCCTCATCAAGTGAACGAACGTCGTTGCGCCGGCCAATCATGCGTACAAGAACATAAAAGACCGGGGTCAGGATCAGGCCAAATATCGTCACGCCCAGCATGCCCGAGAACACGGCAATACCAATCGCGTGGCGCATCTCGGCACCGGCACCACTGGACAGAACCAGCGGGACGACACCCATGATGAAGGCCAGTGAAGTCATCAGGATCGGGCGCAGACGAAGGCGGCTGGCCTCGATTGCGGCCTGAACGGTGCTGCGGCCCTGATGTTCAAGTTCGCGGGCGAACTCGACAATCAGGATGGCGTTCTTTGATGCCAGTCCGGCCAGCACAAACAGGCTGATCTGGGTGAAGATGTTATTGTCACCCCCGAACAGATAGACGCCAAAGATGGCTGACAGGATGCTCATCGGGACGATCAGGATCACCGCCAATGGCATGGTCAGGCTTTCATATTGTGCTGCCAGCACCAGGAACACGAGCAGGATACAGATCGGGAAGACAAAGATCGCTGTATTACCCGCCAGGATCTGCTGATAGGTCAGCTCCGTCCATTCATAGGACATGCCGGGTGGCAAGGTTTCATCAAGGATCTTGGTGATCGCCGCCTGTGCATCGCCACTGGAATATCCAGGTGCCGCGTTGCCATTCAGATCGGCAGAACGGAACGCGTTATAGCGCATTGCCGTATCCGGCCCGAATGTTTCGGAGACCGACAGCACAGAACCAAGCGGCACCATGTCGCCGTCCGCGTTGCGGGTTTGCAGGCGCAGGATGTCATCGGGGCTTGAACGATATGGCTTGTCTGCCTGCGCGATCACCTGATAGGTGCGGCCAAAGGCATTGAAGTCATTGACATACATCGACCCCAGATAGACCTGCATGGTCCGGAAGATTTCATCAACCGGGATGCCAAGCTGCTGAACCTTGGTACGGTCAAGCGTTGCCTGAAGCTGTGGTACGTTGATGTTGTAGCTTGAAAACACACCGGTCAGTTCCGGTGCGGCCCATGCCTTGGCAAGGACCTGTTTCATTGCATCATCAAGCGCACGATAGCCCTGATCGGAGCGATCCTGTACTTGCAGCTTGAAGCCACCGACGGTGCCAAGCCCCTGCACCGGCGGTGCCGGGAAGATGGCGACAAAGGCTTCATCAATCGCACCAAATTTCTGCTGGAGCTTGACGGCGATGGCAAGACCCGACAGATCATCGCTTTTGCGTTCGGCAAAATCCGTCAGTGTGACAAATACGATGCCGGCACTTGAGCTGTTTACAAAACCGTTGATCGAAAGCCCCGGGAAGGCCACAGCACTTTCAACACCGGGTTCGCGAAGCGCGATGTCAGACATTTCACGAATGACGTCTTCGGTCCGGTCCAGCGTCGCGCCCTGCGGCAACTGGGCAAAGCTGACAAGGTACTGCTTGTCCTGAAGCGGTACGAAGCCTGTCGGCAGGATCTGGAAGCCCTGATAGGTCAAGGCCAGAAGACCGACATAAAGCACCATCATGATGGCCTTCACACCCAGAAGGCGCTTCACACCACCGGCGTAAAGATCGGTGCTGCGGTTAAAGAACCGGTTGAAGGCGCGGAAGAACCAGCCAAAGACAAAGTCCATCCCGCGTGTCAGCCAATCTTTTGGCGCGTCGTGACTGCGCAGAAGCACAGCCGACAAGGCCGGGCTCAGCGTCAGTGAGTTGACGGTGGAAATGATCGTGGCAATGGCGATGGTCAGGGCAAATTGCTGATAGAACTGGCCGGTCAGGCCGGAAATAAAGGCAATCGGCACAAACACACCGGTGATGACAAGTGAGGTCGCAATGATCGGTCCAGTCACTTCGCGCATGGCAGCAACCGTTGCATCGCGCGGTGAAAGACCACGCTCGATGTTTCGTTCAACGTTTTCGACGACGACAATCGCATCATCGACCACGATCCCGATGGCCAGGATCAAGCCAAACAGCGACAGCACGTTGATCGAAAAGCCCATCAAAAGCATCAGCGCAAAGGTACCGATGATCGATACCGGCACGGCCAGCAACGGAATGATCGACGCACGCCATGTCTGCAAGAACACTGTCACCACGACAACCACAAGGGCGACCGCCTCAAGCAATGTCATGATGACCGACTTGATCGAACCACGAACAAACACGGTCGGGTCATAGACAATCGAGTAGTCCAGATCGTCCGGGAAGTTCTGTTTGAGTTCTTCCATGGTGGCGCGGACGTTGCTTGAAATATCAAGCGCGTTCGAGCCCGGCGATGCAAAGATCGGGATTGCCACCGCCGGCTTGTTATCAAGCAGGGAGCGCAGCGCATATTGCTGGGCTTCCATTTCGATGCGCGCAACATCGCCCAAACGCGTGATCGTGCCGTCAGTTTCGCGTTTGATGATGATGTTTTCGAACTCTTCCGGGCTTTCGAGACGACCGCTGATATTGATCGGCAACTGGAACTGCACACCAGTGTCATAAGGCGCACCACCAATGATGCCGGCTGCGACCTGTACGTTCTGGCTTTGGATGGCTGAAACCACCTCGCCCGCGGTCAGGTTGCGTTCGGCAACCTTGTCGGGGTTGAGCCAGACACGCATGGCGTAATCGCCTGAACCAAACAGCCCGACCTGCCCGACACCGGTGATACGCGCCAGACGGTCACGCACATTCAGCGTCGCGTAGTTCCGCAGATACAGCATGTCATAGCGTTCATTGGGCGAACGCAAATGCACGACCATGGTCAAATCAGGCGAACGTTTGGACACCGTGACACCAAGCTGGCGCACGATATCAGGCAGGCGCGGCTCGGCCTGCGAAACACGGTTCTGGACCTTTTGCTGGGCCAGATCCGGGTCGGTGCCAATTTCAAACGTCACCGTCAGGGACAGATTGCCGTCGGTGGTGGCCAGTGAGTTGATATAAAGCATCCCCTCAACCCCGTTGATCTGTTCTTCAAGCGGGGAGGCAACTGTTTCGGAAATCTCGGCCGGGTTCGCACCGGGGAATTTGGCTTCGACCACGATCGAGGGCGGCACGACTTCCGGATATTCGGAAATCGGCAAACGCCACATGGCAATCAGGCCCGCCAACAAGATCAAGACGGACAGGACGCCGGCAAAGATCGGGCGATCCACAAAAAAGCGGGAAAGATTCTGCATGTTTTTCAGCCTTGCATTAAAGCGCAGTCACACATCGATTACGATGCGGAGGCCTGCAGAATTTCCGGCGCGACAGGCATACCCGGCCGAACCTTCATGATGCCATTGACGATCACCAGATCACCTTCGTTCAGCCCCGACGTCACAATGCGCATGCCATTGATCTCAGACCCCAGCGTTACCTGACGATAGGCAACCGTATTGTCGGGTTCGACAACATAGACAAACTTGCGGTCCTGATCGGTGCTGACAGCTTCTGGCGAGACCATGATGACGTTGCTTTTGGCCAATGTACCAACCTCAAGGCTGGCAAAGGTGCCGGGCAGAAGACTGCCATCAAGGTTATCAAACAGCGCACGGGTCCGGATGGTGCCGGTCCGCGGATCAATACGGTTGTCAAAGCTGTGCACGTGACCGGACACATGACGACCATTCGACAGCGTCATATTGACCGGAATGGTTTGGGCAGCAGCATCGACTTTGCCGCTGTCGCCAAGACTTGCAAAGAAGGTTTGCTCATCCAGGTCGAAGTCGGCATAGATTTTACCGGTTGAGACAATCGTTGTCAGGACCGGGGCATTGGGGCCGGCATTGACCTGGTTGCCAACCGTCAGCTCAACCCGGCTGACACGGCCATTGATCGGTGCTTTGACATAGGCGTGATCAAGCTGGATTTCGGCCAGTTCAAGTTTCGCCCTGGCGCGGCTGACGTCACTTTGGGCAACCTGATGGGTGCTGAGACGTTCGTCATAGACGCGCTTGGAAACCGTGCCGTTGGAAACGAGTTTCTCGGCCCGTTCCTTTTCCTTTTTCGCCAGCGACAGGTTTTGCTGGGCGGCGGCCAGTTCGGCGCGGGCTTCGTCGACCGCGGCCTGATAGCTGCGCGGGTCAATCACGGCAAGGATATCGCCCTCGTTGACCAATTCACCGTCTTCAAAAAGGATTTCGACAATCGCACCACTGACTTGCGGGCGCAGCTGGACTTCCTCGACCGCACTCAGACGGCCGGAAAAGTTGCTCCAGAGGCGGACAGATTGCGTTTTGACACCCGATACGGTGACCGGGGTTGCCGGAGGGGCTGCTTGTTCGGTTTGAACCGCGACCTCATCAGCGGCGGATCCGGTGATATGCAGACCATATCCACCGGCGGCAGCAACCAGCGCCAAGGCGGCAGCTGGCAGCAAAATTTTGCGTTTTGATCGAGACTGCATCATTCCATCTTCCAAATAGGTTACGCCGCGCACAGGCAGCACGTTTGGAAGAAAAATGGATACCGATCGGTATGTTTGCAAGTGAATTTAGAGAAAAAAGTGAACTATTTTCTCTGGACAACGAAGTTTTCAGGGGATTCAGGCGGCTGTTTCCGCGTCTATATCCCTGTATTTGCATTGCAAATTAAGGATTCGACAGATGCCGTTACGAATGTCAGACCGAACGGTATCAAGATCATTGAAAACCTGGCCATAGGTCAGCAAACCGTGAACATACTGGAAAATCAATCGCGCCAAAGTTGTGGCATCACCATCTTCACCCAGCATGCCCTCGCCCTTCAGGCCGCGCACCATGGACGCCAGATATTTGATCTGTTCTTCGGCAAGTTCGCGTGAACAGGCCTGGATCGGCTCATCTTCCGGCCCGACCTGCCCACCGGCGGTGAAGATCGGGCAAACACAGACTTCGTTTTCCCCGGGAACGGCATAGCGTTCCTGCTTGTTGCAAATGAGCTCGATATAGCTGTTAAGCTGTTCAAGCGGCGGGACATCCGGGGAAAAGATGGCGCGAAGCTCGTCCTTGCCCTTTTCCCAATGATGGCGGGCGGCTGCTGCAAACAACTCTGCCTTGCTGTCAAAGTGATGATAGAACGCACCCTTTGTTACCCCGGCATGCTTGCATACATCACTGACGCCAACGTCGTGGTAACTGCGCGTTGCCAATAGCTCCATCGCCGTTTCAAGCAGCTTGATCCGGGTTTCTGTGGCGTTCCTCATAACATTAACCTGTTTTGTTTATATGTCTCAGATATACATACCGGTTGGTATTTTTCAAGGAATACACCGGCAATATTTTGATCCCATCATATAATAATGGCAGCAGAATGACAGGATTTCCCCTTGATTTCCGTGATCTAGCGCAAATCACGCTGCATCGTCTTTTTCGCCAATAAGGCGGTATGTTTTCTCAATGACGCGCATGAGCAAAGGCCATTGATTGAAAATAAAAGAAGGGCGCCCGTTACAGGCGCCCTTCCAGTTTTTAAAAACAAGGTCTTCCGACCCGCCAGACATCAGGCCCCGATAAGGGCCCTGATCTGGCGGTTGACCACCGTGATCATGGCAAGATCGATCTGACCGGCCGAACGCAGTTCATTGATCAAATCATCACAACGTGCACAGCCACGCTGACGATCTTGCACCCAGATATCGACAAGGTCGGAGCCGGACGAGCCTTTTTTGCCTGCAGCCAAAACCGAACGGGTCAGTTCGCGCTGATGTCCGAACAGATCGTCGATCACTGCCGCACGTGCCAGTTTCTGCCAATGGGTATCGGCTTCGATCGACTCGGCGGCAGAGCGCATCAGGCCCAACTGGAAACGCGCACCGACTGCGAAATAGGTGGCCGACACTTCGATGACATCGCGACCGGTTGCCTCGGCGATACGAACCACGTCACAGATCGCCACCAACTGGGTCGCAGACGCCACACGCCAGGCGAGGTCGTCAGGGACACCTTGGGCAACCAGCGATTTGGCCTTTTGTTCCAGCGCCTTGCGTGCAGCAGCATCCTCGGGGACGATTTCATCAAAGCTTTCAATCACCTTGGAAACCGCCGGGCGGAACATCTCGATCTTTGCGCCGACATTAAGCTCCTCGCAATTGCGCAGGAACCACTGGGTAACATCGTTCACCATGCGGTTGATTTCGCGGAACATACTGGTCTGAAGTTTCGCCAGCACGACGTTATCAAGCGCTTCGATGCCTTCCCACATTTCGCGCAGCCCAAAGACAGACCGCGTGATCAGATAACCGCGCGACACATCAACTGCCGACATGCCGGTAGCTTCCATCATGTCATGGACGAACGTGCCGCCAACCCGATTGACCAGACTGTTGGTCGCCACGGTCGCAATGATTTCGCGTCTCAGACGATGGCTTGAAATCGCGTTTGCGTATTTCTTGCGAAGCGGTGTCGGGAAGTAGCGCACCAGTTCCTCGACCAGAACCGGATCGTCCGGCAGGTCGGATTCAAGGATTTCGTCATAAAGCCACAGCTTTGCATAAGGCATCAGAACCGAGACTTCCGGACGGGTCAGGCCTTCATGCGCGTTGGCACGACGGCTGAGTTCCTCGTCATCGGGAAGGTATTCAATCTCGCGGTTCAGGCGCCCTTCACGTTCGAGCATGCGGATCAAACGGACCTGTGCATCAAGGATATCGGCCTTTTCCGCATCAGCATTCGAGATGGCCTGGCTTTGCAGATAGTTATCGCGCAGCACCAGTTCGCCGACCTCGTCGGTCATGTCGACAAGCAGCTTGTTGCGTTGCTTTTCGGTCATGTCGCCGGCCGCAACCACTTCGCCCACGAGGATCTTGATATTGACCTCGTGGTCCGAGCAGTTAACACCCGCCGCGTTATCGATCGCATCGGTGTTAAGGCGGCCACCGGCATGGGCGTATTCGATACGGCCCCGCTGAGTCGCACCAAGGTTTGCCCCCTCGCCAATGACCTTTGCGTGGACTTCGCGACCATTGATGCGGATGGCATCGTTGGCACGGTCACCGGCATCAGCGTTGGTTTCAAGACTGGACTTGATATAGGTCCCGATCCCGCCAAACCACAAAAGCTCGACATCGGATTTCAGGATGGCCTTCATCATGTCAGCCGGGGTGACCTTGCCACTATCCAGTCCGAGGACTTTACGAACCTCGGGTGACGGATCAAGGGTCTTGGCCTTGCGATCAAAGATGTCGCCCCCCTTGGACAGGACCTTTTTGTCATAATCGGTCCAGCTTGAACGCGGCATGTCAAACAGGCGTTTGCGTTCAGCAAAGCTTTTGGCCGGGTCCGGATCCGGATCGACAAAGATGTGCATGTGGTTGAAGGCAGCAACGAGTTTGATCTGCTCTGACAGCAGCATGCCATTGCCAAACACGTCACCCGACATATCGCCGACACCGGCAACGGTAAACGGCGTGGTCTGGATATTCTTGCCCATTTCGCGGAAGTGACGTTTGACCGACTCCCACGCACCCCGGGCGGTAATGCCCATTTTCTTATGGTCATAGCCCTGTGAGCCGCCCGAAGCGAAGGCATCGTCAAGCCAGAAGCCGTAATCACGGGCGACGCCATTAGCGATGTCCGAGAAGGTCGCCGTGCCCTTATCAGCCGCAACAACCAGATAGGGATCATCATCATCGAGACGTACAACGCGTTTTGGCGGCACGATTTCACCGGCAACGATATTGTCGGTGATGTCGAGCATCCCGCTCATCAGTGTTTTGTAGCAGGCAATGCCTTCTTCGAGGAACGCTTCACGCGTGCCATCGACCGGCGGACGTTTAACGACAAAACCGCCCTTGGAGCCGACCGGGACGATAACCGCATTCTTGACCATCTGCGCTTTGACCAAACCGAGGATCTCGGTACGGAAATCTTCCTGACGGTCCGACCAGCGAATGCCGCCACGGGCCACCGGACCACCGCGCAAATGGACGGCCTCAACCCGCGGGGAATAGACAAAGATTTCACGCCACGGACGCGGCAGTGGCAAATCTTCGATCACGGCCGAGTTGAATTTGACCGACAGATAGGATTTCGGATTTCCATCCGCATCGTGCTGGAAGAAGTTGGTGCGAAGTGTCGACTGCACCAGATTGAGGAAGGCGCGCAAGATGCGGTCTTCATCCGGGTTCATCACGTCTTCGAGGCGGCTGATGATGTCAGCCTCAATCGCTGCGACCTCGTCACCCTTGGCCGGATCGCGATCCGGATCAAAGCGCGCAATAAACAGTGACACCAGGGCAGATGCCAGCGCCGGATTGTTGGCGAGCGTCTTGGCCATATAAGCCTGCGAGAAAGCCGATCCCGTCTGGCGGGTATAACGCGCATAGGCCCGCAGGATCACCACTTCGCGCCAATTCAGATTGCCCAGCAGCACAAGGCGGTTAAACGCATCGTTTTCAACTTCGCCATGCCAGATACGGACAAACAGCTCCTGGAACTTGTTGCGCACATCATGGAGGCTGAATTCGCCGTCGACCTCGACCCCGAAATCATGAATGCGAACATCAATCCCGACATCACGCGGACTGACCGTGAAGGGATTTTCGGTAATGACCTTGAGCCCCATGTTTTCCAGCATGGGCAAAACATCGGACAGTGGTACTGGCGCACCGGGATTGTAGATCTTGAAGCGCAGTTCATTCTCGGCGGCTTCGATCGGGCGATAAAGATTTACCCGCAGGTCATTGGCATTGATGACCTCCTCGATGCGTTCGATATCAAGCTCGGCGCTCTCGACCGTGAAGCGTTCACGATATTCCGTCGAGAAGCTTTCGCCATAGCGACGATGCAGCGCCAGACCACGTTCCTCACCCAGTTCACGCACAAGGACCTGACGCAGGGTATCGGACCAGTCACGTGCCACCTCGACCAGTTGGCGTTCGATATCGGCCACACTGTATTCGGGCAGCTCGCCGGGGTTGGTTTTGACCAACAGGTGCAAACGCGCAAGCGGGCTGTCGCCGATCAGGGTGTAGTGCGCCGTGACTTTGCCATCAAAGGCGTTTTCAATCACGGTCTGGAACTTCAGGCGCAGCTTGGTGGTAAAGCGATCGCGCGGGCAGAACAGCTGACAGGAGACAAACCGTTCAAACGCATCGCGGCGCACGAATAGCGCAATGCGTTGTCGTTCCTGCAGATGCAGGATTCCCATGCACGTATGATAAAGATCGTCCAGATCGACCTGGAACAGCTCATCACGCGGATAGGTTTCCAGAATATTGACCAGCGCCTTGCCATCATGACTTGCTGGCGGGAAACCGGCACGCTTGACGGTTTCTGCAAGCTTCATGCGCAGAAGCGGGATCAGACGTGGGGACAGGTTATAGGCGACCGAAGTAAACAGGCCGACAAACAGGTGCTGACCAACGACTTTGCCCTTGGCATCGAACTGTTTGACGACAATCGTATCAAGGTGCACTGGACGGTGAACCGTCGATTGTTTGTTGGCCTTGGTCACCATCAGAAGGTTCGGCTTGGCGACGAAATCCTGCACCTCGGCTGAAAGGTTGCCAATCTGGCGCAACTCATCAAAGACGTGGGTTCCTTCGCGCGACAGAATGCCGAGCTGATTTTTGACCTCGACATCCACCGGGCCCTTTTTGCCGGCATTTTTAAAGCTGTATTCCCGGTAACCAAGGAAGGTGAAGTGGTCATTGTGCAGCCATCCAAGGAAGTCCTGCACTTCGCGGCGGTCCTCGTCTGGCGCGCCTGCCTTGACATCGCCAATCTCATCAAGAACTTCGGTGACCTTTTTCAGCATCGGCTGCCAGTCGCGGACAGCAAGTGCGACGTCGGTCAGACTGTTTTCAAGTGCGTCATGGACCTTGGCCAGAACGTCCTTGTCGGTCTGCTCGTCGATTTCGACATGCATGACCGATTCACGCGGATCATTGGTTTCTTCAACGCTGGCAACACTTTGCAATTCACCCTTGTCATCACGCGCAATGCGCATGATCGGGTGGATGACAAGATGAACGGTCAGATCAAGTTCATGCAGGGCGGCTGTCACCGAGTCCACCAGGAACGGCATATCGGTATTGTTGATTTCGATCACCGTGTGATCAGACGTCCAGCCATGTTCTTCGAGATCGGGGTTATAGACCCTGATTTTGGCTGTGTCAGCCGAGGGGCGCTTTTGCGCGAATTTGTAAAGTGTAAGTGCCGCGCCATAAAGCGAGTCGACCGAGCGACCCGCCATGTCGTCAGGCGGAACATCCTTATAAAAAAGGCGAACGAATGCTTCTGCACCCTTCGCCGTTTCACCAGACATTCGTTGATGGATCTTTTCGACAACCTTGTCGATGACTTCCCGCTTTGGGTCGCCGTTTCGGGCTTTCATGACCAATTTCCCTTTTTCCCGGCTCTGTTTACCAGAACCGAAACACCGATCTTTGCGACCGGTGTCACACACCACTGATTTGTCTCGTTATTTGGGAAGGAAAGCAGGAATTTCCACCATAGACCCACCTGGAAATCCCTTGTGTCCCTTCACGCTTACACATAACGGATCATCTGCCTAAAAACTATGCTTCTGCACAAAAAAAATTCATTTAACCAATAAGCTAGCCTTTGGTTGCCAGATCGTCGGTGGACATGAACTGTCACAGAATTTTGCACTTTTTTGCGGCGCAAAACCCGCTACACTTTGAAATACGCCCCGATTTGAGAATTTCTTCGCACTCGCACATGATCCGAAAGGAACCACGGCATGCTTGAAGGCAAAAAAGGGCTAATAGTCGGAATTGCCAATGAAATGTCCATCGCCTGGGGCTGTGCGCGCGTTTTCAAGCGCGAAGGTGCTGACATCGCAGTGACCTATTTGAACGACAAGGCCAAACGCTTTGTCGAACCATTGGCCAACCAAATCAATGCCCCGATCTTCGTACCACTTGATGTCCGCAATGAGGCACAGGCAGACGCGCTGTTCGCCGAAATCGAACAAAAGTGGGGAAAACTTGATTTCGTGCTGCATTCGATCGCCTTTGCACCGGCAGATGACCTGCACGGTCGGGTAACCGATTGTTCACGCGACGGATTTCTGGCGGCGATGGATATATCGTGCCATTCGTTTGCGAGGCTTGCCAAACGGGCAGAGCCATTGATGCAGGGTGGCGGTGCGCTTTTGACCGTGACCTATATGGGATCGGAGCGCGTGATTGATCACTATGGGGTCATGGGGCCGGTAAAGGCAGCCCTTGAAAGCACGACTCGCTATATGGCGGCCGAACTGGGCCCGAAAGGCATTCGCTGCCATGCAATTTCACCCGGACCGCTTTTAACCCGCGCGGCTTCGGGGATTGCCGAATTTCAACACCTGATGGACCAGGCCACAGACCGCGCGCCGTCCCGTCGCCTGGTGACAATTGATGAAATTGGTGAACTGGCCGCGTTTTTGGCCAGTGACCGGGCAAAATCATTGACCGGTGATGTGGTGCATATTGATGGTGGCTACAACATCATGGGCTGAACCACCAGCTAGCGTCGCTTGATCGCATCCTCGGCCTTGGGGGCGACGCGCTTGATCTGGCGCGCCAATGCCAGTTTGGCTTCGGCATCCGGGTCGGGTGCGGCGGCGGCAAAAAGATCGGGGACATCCCCACCATTGATTGCGATCATGCGGGCATCGGTTTCCGCCTGACTTTCAACCCGCCCATCGACCAGATGGCAAAGATCTAACCCGGCATCTTTCAGGGGAGGCGCAATCAGAAGCGTGCGATGGCAGTCCAGCGGGTCCCTTTCGGCACACATCAGGCAGATGCGATATTTTTCCGCCCCCGAAACCAGCCGTTCGATCCCCGATTTGAAATCAGGCTGATCTGCCATCAGGCCGTAATCAAGTTGTCCATCAGGATAAAGTTCAGGAACTTGCGGCTTTCCGCCCATCACATCGCCCATGAACACATAGGCAATACCGTTTTCGCGAAGGAACGGCCCGAAACTGTCAGAGTCGAATGCTGTCCAATAACTTGATCGTTTGAAGGTCCGAATATCTGCCACCGCCGTGATGCGGTGGGCCTTGAAAAGCGCAAGCAGGCTTTCACGGTCATGGCCAGCATAGCCGACTGTGTAGATCAGGCGCCCTGATGACGTGGATTTTGCATTATTCGGATCAGACATCACAGAAGCACACGACAATTCGCATTTGCTTGCAAGCGCGAAACAGTCGACAGCCTTGGCCCAAATGCAAAAAGACCGCCCCGAAGGACGGCCTTTTAAAACTTTCATCATGGAGCGGGCGAAGAGATTCGAACTCTCGACCCTAACCTTGGCAAGGTTATGCTCTACCCCTGAGCTACGCCCGCATCATCATGAAAGCGATGATATGTGAAACCGGTCTGATGGAGCGGGCGAAGAGATTCGAACTCTCGACCCTAACCTTGGCAAGGTTATGCTCTACCCCTGAGCTACGCCCGCATCATCATGAAAGCGATGATATGTGAAACCGGTCTGATGGAGCGGGCGAAGAGATTCGAACTCTCGACCCTAACCTTGGCAAGGTTATGCTCTACCCCTGAGCTACGCCCGCGTTCATCAGATTGTTTCTGCCCCTGTGGAGCGGCGCGGATAATAGCCCAACAAAGAGCGATTGCAACCCTTTTTTCTTTGAAATCGCGACATCAGGAATTTTGGCGGTTTTCCTTGACTTTAAGCGTCCCAATTGCCGAAATCCGACCCGATTTATGCAAATTTGCGTCCGGTTTTGAACTTGGTTATCTTTTGGCGCACAGCCACAAGGGAAAGAGCATGAGTGATCCATCAACCCCGCTTTTCGATCATCTGGCCAAATTGGGTATCGAAACGAAAACACATGAACACGAACCGTTGTTTACGGTTGAGGATTCGCAGGCACTGCGTGGTGAACTGCCGGGGCTTCATTCCAAGAACCTGTTTGTAAAAGACAAGAAGGGCGCATTGTGGCTGGTGGTTGCCGAGGAAGAGACCGAAATCCGCATGAACCACCTGCACAAGCGGCTGGGATGCGCGCGCCTGTCGTTTGGCAAGCCGGAGCTTCTGATCGAAACGCTTGGCATAAAACCGGGGTCCGTCACCCCCTTTGCATTGCTCAATGATCGGGACCGCAAGGTCAACTTGGCCCTTGATGCCAAGCTTGCCAACGGGGACCTGTTGAACTTTCACCCCTTGCGAAATGACCGCACCACGACAATTTCCTCGGCAGACCTACTAACCTTCATCGGCTCACTTGGTTATGAGGCGATGATCATTGATTTTGATGCCGAACCCGCCGCGGCCGATGATAAATGAACCACGGACATCTGAGGTAAGCCCTTAAATCTTCTTATATTCAAGTATAAGTGACACGCAATATCACATGGCTGCCTCTTGTCGTCCGGGCATGGCGGTATCATCTAGAATTCAGAATTAGCGAGTGAACAATAATGTCGATCATTCTTGATGCGAATGCGCCGGATGGCGCCACCACCCAAAATCAGAATTCTGACCTGATCAAGGACAGCAGTGTCGAAACCTTCGTCCAGGACGTTATCGAACCGTCGATGGAAGTGCCGGTGGTTGTCGATTTCTGGGCGCCATGGTGCGGTCCGTGCAAAAGCCTGACACCGGTGATCGAAAAAGTCACCCGTGAGGCTGGCGGGCGTGTGAAACTGGTCAAGGTCAATATTGACGAAAACCAGGAACTGGCGATGCAGCTTCGCATTCAGTCGGTACCGACCGTGTACGCATTCAAGGGCGGCCGCCCGGTCGATGGTTTTCAGGGTGCGCAGCCCGAAAGCGAAGTGCGCGCATTCTATGAAAAACTCGCCGGTGGTCCGATTGAAAGCCCGATCGAGGGACTGCTTGAACAGGCGAGTGCCGCACTTGCCGAGGAAAACTTTGAAGCAGCCCATGGTCTTTATGTCAGCGTGCTTGAACGCGAACAGGACAACGAAACCGCAATTGGCGGCATGATCCGTTGCATGGTGGGCATGGATGAAGTTGAAGAAGCCCGCCACTTCGTTGACAACATGTCCGATATTGATCGCCTGAAGGCACCGATTGCAGCCGCGATCAGCGCGCTTGAACTGGCCGAGACCGGGGTTTCGGGTGAAGACCTTGAAGTCGCACGCGCCAAGGCGGAAGCCAACCCGAACGACCCGCAGGCGCTTTATGATTACGGCATGGCCTGTTTTGCCAAGAACAAGCGTGAAGAAGCGGTCAACGCCATGATCACCATCATTCGCACCAACCGCGAATGGAACGAGGACGCAGGACGCACCCAGCTCCTGAAGTTTTTTGAAGCCTGGGGTCCGATGGACCCTGCCAGCGTCGCCGGACGCCGTGCATTATCGACGGTATTGTTCTCATGAGCATATGCGGCCCCTTTGATCCTGAACTTTCGGACCTTCCGGAAACCATGCCGGTGTTCCCGCTAAGCGGTGCACTTTTACTGCCGCGCGGGCATTTGCCGCTCAATATCTTTGAGCCGCGCTACATGAATATGATCACGGATGCGCTTGGACAGGACCGGATGATCGGGATGATTCAACCCCGGCCGGATCAGCGTAACGCCTATTTCATGGACCCGGATCGCCCGGAGATCTTTTCGACAGGATGTGCGGGCCGCATTACCGCCTTTAGCGAAACCGACGATGGACGTTTTCTGATCACGCTCACGGGTGTCTGCCGATTTACGGTGATCGAGGAATTGCCCGAAAATTCCGGCGGATATCGCCGGGTACGCGGCGATTTCGCGCCGTGGAAGAAGGATCTGACCACACCCAAGGATGACGATACGCCGATCAATCGTGATCGCCTGCGCATGGCGCTTGACGCCTATTTCGCGCAACATTCGCTGCAATCATGCTGGGACACACTGGCAGATAGTGATGATGAAATGCTGATCACCACCATCTCCATGGGCTGTCGCCTCAGTCCGCTTGAAAAACAGGCTTTGCTCGAATGCACAACGCTGTATGATCGCGGTGATATGCTAACGTCGTTGCTTGAAATGGCGGTCCATGCCGATCCCAAGCACGCGCACAGTAATGCCAACTGAACATACTTGCCGCCGCACACGGCAAATCCAACCCGAAAGCTGAATTGATGACCGCGACCCATAGCCCGGTAGACCCGAAACTTCTTGAAATCCTAGTCTGTCCGGTGACCAAACAGGCGTTGGAATATGATCGTGAAAATAACGAACTGATCAGCCCGAAGGCTGGTCTTGCCTATCCGATCCGCGACGGCATTCCGATCATGCTGCCCGACGAAGCCCGTGCCATCGAAGACTAAGGCAAAGGTTGCCTGCCACCATGCCCAGCGACGGTTTTACGCCTGCTTTCACCCCGGTTGAAATCAACTATTTGCGTGATGACCGCATTCTGGAAATCATCTGGGATGACGGTGTTCAAACACGCGTTGGCGCCGAGCTGCTTCGGGTGGAAAGCCCGTCCGCCGAAGTTCAAGGCCATCATCCATCAGAAAAGAAGATCATCGCCGGCCGCCGGCATGTCGGCATCATCGATATTGTGCCGGTCGGGAACTATGCCGTGCGCATTACCTTCGACGATTTGCACGATAGCGGCCTGTTTAGCTGGCAATATCTGCGCGAACTGCACGACAATCAGGACAAGCTCTGGAACGACTATCTCGCCGCACTCAAAGCACGCGGCCTGTCACGCGACCCCGCCAAGCGCTAATCCCCCTTCTTTCTAAAAGTCCCAAAACAAAAACGGCCCTGCCAAAGACAGGACCGCTTTTAGTGTCTTGCTGTCCGGGCAGGTTATCCTCGGACGCACGCTTTCTTAGAAGCGATAGCCAATACCGAGACCGAAGACCCACGGGTCAAGATGGGCTTTGGAGGTGTTCGCACCGTTATTGATGCTGACATCGGTATCAAGGAAAATCTTCTTGACGTCGAGGTTGACAGACCACGGACCAGAAATCGCATAGTCAAAACCAGCTTGGAAAGCGTAGCCAAAGCCGTCGTCATATTTGACAGAATTGAACTGGCCCGGCTTGGAGTCATAGAAGAAGGTGTAGTTGATACCTGCACCAACATACGGGCTCCAGCGGCTTTCCGGCATAAAGTGATACTGCAGGGTCAGTGTCGGCGGCAGAAGACGCACAGAACCAGCATCAAGGCTCGGGTTCGACCAATCCAGATCATGCTGCGTGGTTGCTGCGATCAGTTCGAGCGCGATGTTGTCAGTCAGGAAGTAGGAAAAATCGACTTCCGGAACAACGTCGTTGCTAAGTTGGCCTTCGCCAGAACCAATCGTGTCATCATAGGTATCTTCGTCCGGCACCATAGCAATGGCACGGGCACGAACAACGATGTCGCCAGCCTGTTTGGTTTTGAATTCGGCGGTCTGTGCGGAAGCCGGATTGGCAGCAACAAACGAAGCGGCCATCATGCCACCCAACAATGCGGCACCAAGGAGTTTGGATTTGAATGACATTATCTGTCCCCTGTTAGTTTGATCAACTCGACGGGGACATTGCGCCTTTCTGTTTGCTGACTTGTTGACACAAATCAACACTCACCCACAAAAAACGACATGTTTTTGAATGGTTTTAAATGACCTTTGATCATCTATCGTGATTTTTCGACCGGAAGATCTGGCTACAGTTCCCGGTTGCAGCAAAAGGCGATCCGGTTACAGCGGCTTGCCCTGCATCAGTTTTGGCAAGGTACCGGCATAGCCCATCGCATGCGACATGAAGGTCTTTTTTAGGGGCGGGATTTTCTCGACAATCGCCAGTCCGATATCACGCGCCCAACGGATGGGCGCGATGTCATTGGAGAACAGGCGCGTGGTGATATCGGTTACCGCCAGCATCACCGTGTTGTCGAAACGGCGCCATTGTTCATATTCTGCCAGCACATCGGCACTGCCGATATCACGACCAAGACGACGGGCATTGACCAGAATTTCTGCCAGAACCGCAACATCGCGGATCCCCATATTCAGCCCCTGACCGGCAATCGGATGCATGCCGTGCGCCGCATCACCAATCAACGCCAAGCGATCCTGGGTGTAGTGATAGGCGTGCTGCAGCCCAAGCGGATAGCAGAAGCGTGGCCCGATAACTTCAAGATCACCGAGGTAGCCGTCAAACCTGCGATGCAATTCATCGAGGAAGGTCTGATCATCAAGATTGACCAGATAATTGGCCTGATCCGTGGCCTCGGTCCAGACAATCGAGCAACGGTTATCGGTCATCGGCAGGATTGCAAACGGGCCTGCCGGCAGGAAATGCTCGACCGCCAGCCCTTTGTGGGGCTGCTGGTGCTTGACAGTGCAAACCACCGCGCTTTGCTTATAGCTCCAGTTATAGGTCTTGATGCCCGCCCATTCGCGCAACATGGATTTGCGCCCTTCTGCCCCGATGGCAAGTGGTGCGCGCACGACTTGCCCACCGGCCAGCGTAATGGTCATAGCACCCTGATCACGTGCAATTGTTTCGACCTTGGCCGGTGCAATCATTTTGACCAGATCGTTTTTTTCAATCGCACGATAAAGCGCACTGCGCGTGACAAGGTTTTCGACGATATAACCAAGCGGTTCGTCACCGACATCATGATGGTCGTAATGGAGGAAAAGCGGGCTTTGACCATCGGCAATGCGGATATCAAGGATCGGCTCCGCGCCATCGGCCATGTTTTCCCAGGCACCGATCACTTCCAAAACCGATTTGGAGGCAGCGGCAATCGCGCAGGTACGTCCATCGTAATTGGCCGTCAGGATGGTTTTGGGGTCTGCATAATCAATCACCACCGACTTGATGCCGCCATGGGCCAGCGCCAAGGCCATAGAGGCACCGTTCAAGCCGCCCCCAAGAATAATGACATCGGTTTGAAGTGGCTGCTGATCATGCATATCGCAATTTCCTGTGTCGTTTGGCCTTTGCCAGTGATGCCGGTTTACAGTGCAGCTCGGCATCCTGCGTTGACCTGACGCAATAGGGCGTCGTGAAAGCGTTGTTTGCACATCTTTACCCTGCCAGATACGCAGCCACAACCCGCACCGATCATCGACGCGCAGTTATCACACCTTTGCCAGCGCAACATCGGGGCAAAACCATCTTTGACAGCCGTGAATGCGCCATCGCCACCCGCCAAGACATATCACCCCTTGGTTGCGACAAGTCCCGCGGAACAAGAATGCGATTTGCCACAGAGCCTTGAGCTGTAAGCGCTTTTCAATTACGCGACAGGTTGATTAAAAAATATGCATATTTTTTGAACAGCCACAGATTTTGTGCAGATTTTAATCCGGTCATGACAGAACGAAGTCATAATTTCGTCGGATCGATTCATCATTTTTTTCAACAAAAACAGTAATTTACGATTTTTATTCTGAGTCTGGCACGATTCTTGGTTTGGAGACTGCGACTGCGAAATCGTGATTACCACGTTGGTACTCAACGGATATGCCGGGAGGTCGCATTATTATGAAACTTGTTACTGCTGTCATTAAGCCGTTCAAACTGGACGAAGTCCGTGAAGCGCTTAGCGCACTGGGCGTCCAGGGTTTGACGGTCACCGAAGTTAAAGGTTTTGGTCGCCAGAAAGGTCAGACCGAAATTTATCGTGGTGCTGAATACATGGTCAGCTTCCTGCCGAAGGTGAAGCTGGAAGTCGCCATCACGGATAATCTGGTTGATCAGGTTGTCGAAGCCATCACCAAAACTGCTCAAACCGGGAAAATCGGGGACGGTAAGATTTTCGTTCTTGATGTGAATCAGGCGGTTCGTATCCGTACTGGTGAAACCGGCGACGACGCCCTGTAAGTCCAGAGACAAGGGGAGACATTATGACTATTTCCATGAAGAAAACCGGCCTTGCTGCGGCTGCAGCTACCGCCCTTCTGGCAATCGCTTCTCCGGCTTTTGCTCAGGACGCAGGCGTTCCGGCTGAAACCCAGTTCATTCTCAACAGCTTTAGCTTCCTGTTCAGTGGCGCAATCGTCATGTTCATGGCGGCCGGCTTTGCTATGCTTGAGAGCGGCCTGGTTCGTACCAAAAACGTTACCACCATCCTGCTGAAGAACATTTCGCTCTTCGCAATCGCAGGCATCATGTACTACCTCATCGGTTACAACCTGATGTACATGGATGTATCTGGCTGGATCGGCTCGCTGAGCCTGTGGAGCGCAGATGACTCCGCTGCCCTTGGTGGCGACTTCTCTGGCGGTTATTCCGCAACGTCCGACTGGTTCTTCCAGATGGTCTTCGTTGCCACCGCAGCTTCGATCGTATCGGGTACTGTTGCCGAGCGTATCAAACTGTGGCCGTTCCTGATCTTCGTCGTTGTTCTGACTGGCGTTCTGTATCCGATCACCGGTGCATGGACCTGGGGCGGCGGCTGGCTGTCGGAAATGGGCTTCTCTGACTTTGCCGGCTCCACCATTGTTCACTCGGTCGGCGGCTGGGCTGCTCTGACCGGTGCTATCATCCTTGGTGCACGTAAAGGCAAATACGGCGAAGACGGTTCGGTTCACCCGATGCCGGGTTCGAACCTTCCGCTTGCAACGCTTGGTACCTTCGTCCTGTGGCTCGGCTGGTTCGGCTTCAACGGTGGTTCCCAGCTTGCTATGGGTACCGGTGCTGACGTCATCGCCATTGCCAACATCTATGGCAACACCACCATGGCAGCTGCCGGCGGTGTGGTTGCAGCAATGATCCTGACCCAGATCCTTTACAAAAAGGTCGACCTTACCATGGCACTTAACGGTGCACTGGCTGGTCTGGTTTCGATCACGGCTGCTCCGGACACCCCGACCATTGGCTCGGCGATCATCATCGGTGCAATCGGTGGTATCCTGGTTGTTGTTGCAGTTCCGCTGCTCGACAAACTGAAAATCGACGACGTTGTCGGTGCTGTTTCGGTTCACCTTGTTTGCGGTATCTGGGGCACGCTTGCTGTTCCGTTCACCAATGACGGTGCTTCCTTCGGCACGCAGATCACCGGTATCGTTGCAATGGGTGCCTTCACCATCGTTGCTTCGTCAATCGTATGGCTGGCTCTGAAGTTCACTGTTGGTATTCGCCTCTCCGAGGAAGAAGAAGCCAACGGTTCGGACGCGACCGAGCTTGGTCTGGAAGCCTATCCGGAATTCGGTAAGGGTTCCCAGCGCTTCTAAGCAAGACTTTCTGACAGGTGCCGTGTTCGCACGGCACTTGATCGATCAGATCAAAAGCCCGTCCGGGGAAACCCGGGCGGGCTTTTTTTGTTCCATGCTGCCTTTTTGGGCAGCGTTTTGATCACTTGGAAGGCAAAGGCGTTTTTTGCTCCTAAAACCGAATGCCTCACCCCGACAGTCAAATACCGAGCAACAGCCTTGGCATTTTACGCTTTGCTGCCCGGTTTTGTGGCATTGGCACGAAAATTGATCTTGGCTGCCCCGAACCAGAGTCCGGCTGCCCCGACAAGACCGGACCGAGAGGAAACGCTATTTGAAAAGGGGACGCCTTATGGGGGCCTTCCAGACTGCCTCGGACGTATTTTTCGTCCTGATGGGCGCTATTATGGTGCTCGCAATGCATGCCGGTTTTGCCTTTCTTGAAGTCGGCACGGTTCGCAAAAAGAACCAGGTTAACGCACTGGTTAAGATCATTGTTGATTTCGCTGTTTCGACCATTGCCTATTTCTTTGTCGGCTACAGCATCGCATATGGCGTTGATTTCTTTGCCAATGCTGGTGTTCTGAGCGGTCAGATCAGCCCCGAAAACAGCCCGTCCTTTGCTGATAGCGGTTATGATCTGGTCAAATTCTTCTTCCTTTTGACGTTTGCAGCAGCGATCCCGGCCATTATTTCTGGCGGTATTGCAGAACGCGCGCGTTTCTATCCGCAGTTATTCGCCACCGCCATTCTGGTGGGGGTTTGCTATCCCCTGTTTGAAGGCATGGCCTGGAACAACAACTTTGGTTTCCAGGACATGATCGAAGCCACTTTTGGCGCACCGTTCCATGATTTTGCCGGTTCCATCGTCGTTCATGCCGTTGGCGGATGGATCGCCCTTGGCGCTGTGATCAATCTCGGCGTTCGTCGCGGGCGATACACCAAAACCGGCGGCCTCGTCGGTATTCCGCCGTCAAACATTCCCTTCCTGGCTTTGGGGTCCTGGGTTCTTTGTGTTGGCTGGTTTGGCTTTAACGTCATGTCCGCACAATCAATAAGCGGCATCACCGGACTGGTTGCGGTTAACTCGCTGATGGCGATGGTCGGCGGCATTCTGACGGCATTGATTGCCGGTCGAAATGATCCCGGGTTTGTCCATAACGGCGCACTTGCCGGACTTGTTGCCGTTTGCGCCGGGTCAGATGTCATGCATCCGTTGGGTGCACTTGTGACCGGCGGTCTTGCCGGTGCGCTGTTTGTCTGGGGCTTCAATCAGTGTCAGGCAAAATGGAAAATTGACGATGTTCTCGGCGTTTGGCCGCTGCACGGCATGTGCGGCCTTCTGGGCGGAATTGCCTGTGGCATCTTTGGCCTTGAGGCCCTTGGCGGCATGGGCGGTGTTTCGTTCAGCGCACAGCTGGCAGGATCGCTGATTGGTGTCGTTTTTGCGACCGTGGTCGGCTTTGTTGTCTATGGCGCCCTAAAAGCCACCATTGGCATCCGTCTGTCCGAAGAAGCCGAGTTTGATGGTGCGGATATCTCGATCCACAACATCGGCGCATATCCCGAGGATGATCTCCGCGCGAGCTAGGCTGCGCGACCCGCCACAGAGTTAATACTCTTTAAAGCCCGGAAAGCGCGTCTTTCCGGGCTTTTTGCGTTGGCTTACCCGTGCTCTTAAATGTTTCTTTGCACTTTTGGCATAGGGGTAAAGTCAGGGGATTTTACCCATCTTCCGAATAACGGGACCGCGAACGGCGGACCACAGATCATGCTGGATTGACGACGACCATGTTTAACGCGCGCCTGGATCAATTGCCTGCCTATCCGTTTCCGCGATTGGCAACCCTGCTTGACGGGATCGAACCCGGTCAGCCGCCGCTTGTAATGTCGATCGGCGAGCCACAGCATGAACCGCCCGCCATGATCACCGAGGCAATGGTCAAACATGCCAGCCTTTGGCACAAATACCCGCCAGGTGCCGGCACGCCGGAGCTGCGCGACGCCATCAAAAACTGGCTTGATCGCCGCTATAACCTGCCCAAAGGCATGATCGACCGTGATGATCACGTCCTGCCGGTCGCAGGCACGCGCGAGGCACTTTATCTGATTGCCACCACCGTCATTCCACAGGATCAACCGGGTCCCAAACCAAAGGTCTTGCTGCCCAACCCGTTCTATCAGGTCTATTGCGGGGCGGCGGTGCTGAATGATGCCGAAATGGTGCCGCTGGCGGCGGGGCCGGAAAACGGGTTCCTGCCCGACCTTGATCAGATTGATGCCAAGGATCTTGATGCCTGCGCGCTGTTCTTCCTTTGCTCGCCGGCCAATCCGCAAGGGGCGATTGCATCGCGTGCGTACCTCGAACAGATCATTTCACTGGCGCGCAAGCATGACTTCGTGCTGGCGATGGATGAATGCTATGCCGATATCTATGACAGCACCGCACCGACCGGCGCGCTTGAAATCTGTGCGGCACAGGGTGGAAACATGGACAACATCCTTGTCTTCCACAGTCTTTCGAAACGGTCCAGCGCGCCGGGCCTGCGTTCAGGCTTCGTTGCCGGTGATGCAAAGATCGTCAAACGCTTTACCGCACTGCGCAGCTATTGCTCGGCCACCATTCCGATGCCAGTCATGGCCGCATCCACCGCTCTTTGGAACGATGATGCCCATGCGGAGGCCAACCGGGATATCTATCGCGCCAAAATCGACATCGCCGAGGAAGTCTTTGGCAACCGGTTTGGATTTTATCGCCCGCCCGGCGGATTTTTCCTGTGGCTTGATGTCGGCGATGATGAAGCCGCCACCCGGAAAATCTGGAAAGAATCCGGGGTCAAGGTCATTCCAGGCAGTTACCTGTCATTGACCGATGCAAATGGCAACAATCCGGGCAAACGGTTCATCCGCATTGCCCTTGTGCATGATCTTGAAACCACGCGGGAAGGACTGACCCGCATCGCGAAGGCATTGGAAAGCTAAACCGATACTTCGCCCGACCAGAACAGCAGGACTTAACCAGAACGGATACCCAGATGAGCAGCCAGTCAAACACTCTTGGAACCGCTTTCATGCCCGGCAGTCTCGTGACACTGCTCAAGCGCAGTGGCTTGCGGTTTTGCGGCCTTGGGCTGGTATTGCTGGCCATAGCCCTGTTCATCATGCTGATTGGTTTTCATCCGGGTGACCCATCGTTTAACCACGCAACCGACCGCACGACGGTTTTTAATCCGTTGGGGATCGTCGGGGCTTATGGCGCGGATTTGATGCTGCGTACCCTTGGTCTGGCATCCGCACTGATTACCGTTTTGCTTGTCGCATGGGGCCTGCGCCTGATTGCAGTCAAACCGTTCCGCTGGATGTGGGCACGTTTCCTTGTTTTACCGCTGGCACTGCTTCTTGTCGCGGTTTCGGCAGCCGCCATTCAGCCGGGTATGCATTGGCCGCTGACGGTTGGTCTGGGTGGCTTCGCCGGTGACTTGCTGCTGGGCAAGCTTCAGGCCGGTTTTGCGATGATTGGGGTTCCCGGCGCACGGGCGCTGATCGCATTGGCATCCATGATGCTTGGTCTGGCACTGACGATCTTTTGCATGGCCTATTCGCTGTCTGAATGGGGACGGTTGGGTACGGCCCTGTCCTTTGCCGGTGGCAAGGTGATTGCGGGCATTCGTGCCATTATTCCGACCGGCAGCAACGATGAGCCGCTTGCCAAGCGTGCCCCGGGTTCGCGTCAGGAACCGTCGATGGACAAAGGCAAGTCCAAGCTTGGCACGGCCATTTCAACCCGGAAATCCGAACCGGATGTCGACCCGGACGATTATGACGGGTTTGACGACGATGACGATCACGAACCGCCGGTTCATATTGTCGCGGCCCCGGCGGCCAAGCTGCAACCCAGCCAGAAGGCTGCAGCGCAGCGTCAGGCATCGTTTGATCTGGGCTCGGATGAGTATCGTTTCCCGCCGCTTGATTTGCTTGGTGAACCTGATCCGGCAGATGCCAACCAGATCGATCAGGAAGCCTTGGCGCAGAATGCCCGTTTGCTTGAAACCGTGCTTCAGGACTTTGGCGTAAAGGGCGAGATTGTTCAGGTCCGCCCGGGCCCGGTTGTCACCCTTTATGAGCTCGAGCCCGCGGCAGGTGTGAAATCATCGCGCGTGATTGGTTTGGCCGATGATATCGCGCGTTCCATGAGTGCGATTGCCGCCCGTGTTGCCGTGGTACCCGGACGCAACGTCATCGGGATCGAACTGCCAAACTCGCGCCGCGAAACCGTGCATCTGCATGAAATCCTGGCATCGAGTGACTTTGAAAAGAACACCGGCAAACTCAATATGAGCCTTGGCAAGGATATCGGCGGCACGCCGGTGATTGCCGATCTGTCGAAAATGCCGCACTTGCTGATTGCCGGTACCACCGGTTCGGGTAAATCGGTGGGTGTGAACGCAATGATCCTGTCATTGCTCTATCGCCTGAAGCCCGAAGAATGCCGCTTCATCATGATCGACCCCAAGATGCTGGAACTGTCGATCTATGACGGCATTCCGCACCTTTTGACGCCGGTTGTGACCGACCCGCACAAGGCAGTTGTTGCCCTGAAATGGGCCGTGCGCGAGATGGAAGACCGTTATCGCGCCATGAGCCAGGTCGGCGTGCGTAACATTGCGGGCTATAACAAACGCATCAAGGAAGCCGCCGCCAAGGGCGAACAGCTGACCCGACGTGTACAGACCGGCTTTGATCCGGAAACCGGCAAACCGATCTTTGAAGATCAGGAACTCCCGATGGAGCCGCTGCCGTTTATCGTCATCATCGTCGACGAAATGGCCGATTTGATGCTGGTTGCCGGCAAGGATGTTGAGGCATCCATCCAGCGATTGGCACAGATGGCCCGTGCGGCTGGTCTGCACCTGATCATGGCGACCCAGCGTCCGTCGGTGGACGTGATCACGGGTACGATCAAGGCCAACTTCCCGACGCGTATTTCCTATTCCGTGACATCAAAAATCGACTCGCGCACCATTCTGGGTGAAATGGGTGCCGAGCAACTTCTGGGTCAGGGGGATATGCTTTACATGGGTCAGGGCGGCCGTTTGCAGCGTGTCCATGGCCCGTTTGTTTCCGACGAAGAAGTCGAAAGTATCGTCAAACACCTGCGCGATCAGGGCGACCCGGCCTATCTTGAAACCGTTACCGAAGAACCCGAAGAAGACCCGGTCGCGGCCTATATGGCCGGTGGCAATGCAGGGGCTGGTGGCGGCGGATCAGATGATGATCTTTATAATCAGGCGGTTGGCATTGTCCTGCGTGAAAAGAAGGCATCTACCAGCTTCATCCAGCGCAAACTTTCAATCGGCTATAACCGCGCAGCCCGCATCATTGAGCAGATGGAAGAAAACGGCGTCGTTTCCGCCGCCAACCATGTCGGCAAGCGTGAAGTGCTGATGGAAAATATGGACGGCACGCCCTACGAGTACTAGGGCAGTGCGCTGTAAAACGGGCAAAGAAAAAGGCGGGCTGAAATTCAGCCCGCCTTTTAATTCATTGATCCGGTGAAGATCAGATCGACTGGTTGATCCAGTCGACAAGGGCGCTTTTCGGAAGTGCGCCGACTTTCATCGCAGCGACTTCACCACCCTTGAAGATCATCAGGGTCGGGATGCCACGAACACCGTATTTCGCCGGGGTGTTCGGGTTTTCATCGATATTCACCTTGGCGATCTTGAGCTTGCCGCCCAGTTCACCAGCGATTTCATCGAGATATGGGGCAATCTGTTTGCACGGACCGCACCACTCAGCCCAGAAATCGACCAAAACCGGGTCGTTGGAACCCAGAACGTCGGTATCGAACGAACCGTCGGAAACTTTAATCGTGGTCATACTTTCAGATCCTAGTTGTTACGAGGCAAGGCGGGCGAACCCGCAAACCTCGATCCGCTTTATGAGGCCAAGGTAGGCAGCACTGACGCAAACGTCAAGCGCATTGGGCGATCCGCGCGAAAGCGATCTTCGTCAAAGCAGGCGTTCTGCAGAGTCGGTTCCCTAACCAAATGTCAGAATGTGATCGGGCAACTCTACCATCCACGGCCCATTGGTCCAGAGAATGAAACACCTGACCTTTTTGCCCGGATACATTTGCGCCAAGGCCGCGCGATAGATCGACATCTGGCGACGATAGGCACGCGGCGTGTCTTCGACATCGCGGGGCGGCGGACGGTTGGTTTTGTAATCTACAATCATCACTTCATCATCGCGCACGACAAGCCGGTCAATCTGGGCCGAAACCACATCCCCGCCGACAATACCAACCAACGGCACCTCGGCCCGCGATCCCGGCGCAAAGACCGGGGCAAAGGCCGGGCTGTCGAAAATACCCAGCGTTTCCTTGGCGATTTCGGCCTGCAGATCGGCATCAAGCGCATGGACTGGCTGGGCAAGGAAGCGTTCGGCTGCCTTCTGACGTGCCTGTTCCGGAAGGTCTGGCAGAAGTTCCAAAAGCTTATGGATCAGAAGACCACGTTTGAAGCTTTGTCCCTGATCGCCACCCAACGGTGATTGAACAGCTGGTTCATCTTCAAGCGGCCGACTGGGAGCCAGTGGCTTTGGCGGGAAGGATTCTTCTGGCGCAACTGCCCGAATTAATTGGCGTTTTGCAGATTGTTTTGAATCCGAAATATCATCTGAACGGTCCGGTTTGGGCGCTTGACTTTGATCGGTTTCCCAGACCCAGCCTTCGCCTTCCCATCCTGATCCGGAATAGGTCGAAAGATCAATCTGGGCCGGTTTGGCGTAGCCTTCCATCGCTTGGCTACACAGATTGTACCAGCAATGCTCTGGTGCCTTGCGCCGCCCCTGCCAACCACAGATGTAAAGCCGGTCTTCGGCGCGTGTCAGGGCGACATACAGCAGGCGGTTATATTCCTGATCACGTTTGAGCGCGATGTCATCGCGCAGGCGCGCAACAAGATCGGTTTCAAGCGCCACCCGCGGCAACCAGAACATCAGGTTGCGGTCTTCCTGCCAGAACAGGTTGGGTGCCTGTGTCGGCACCTGCATGGTATCGGGCAGGAACACAATGGGGGCCTGAAGGCCCTTGGCACCATGCACGGTCATGATGCGGACTTCATCACGCCCGCTTTGTTCAAGGTCACGCTTGATCTCGGCATCGCCCGCCATCAGCCAGTGCAGGAAGCCCTGAAGCGTCGGCGCATGATCAGCCTCATAGCCCATGGCGAGGTTAAGGAATTCGTCAATCGGATCATTGGCCTCGATCCCCAGACGGCCCACCAGGCGGGCTCGAACACCACGCGCTTCCTCACCACGACCGCCCAGCAATTCGGCATAAAGTTCAAACGGGCGTTCGTAATCAACCCGGCCCAGCCACTTGAACAAAAAGGCATAGGCACGCGCAAATGGCGATCCGTCTTCGACCAACGCCGCCTTTTTACGCAACGCATGCCACAGGGTTCTGGGGCGGTTATGGGCAATTTCAAACAGCTGATCATCATCAAGGCCGATCAACGGGCTTTTAAGCACCTCGGCCAGTGTCAGGTCATCTTCGGGCATCAACAGGAACCGCCCGAACGCCACCAGATCCATGACCGCAAGCTGATCGGTGATTTGCATGCGGTCAACACCGGCGACCGGTACGTTGCGTTCCTTAAGTGCCTTGACGACCTCATCGACAAAGGCGGTACGACGGCGCACAAGGATCATGAAGTCACCTGCCCGCACCGGACGGCCACGCGACGTCAGGACTTCCTTTTCATCAATCGCATGGCGGATGCGCCCGGCAATGACGCGGGCAAGGCGGATTTCCGGATCTTCAAGGCGGACAATGCGGGTCGGCGGCGTCCATGGGTCTTCGGGTGCGCGTTCTTCGGGCTCAACCGCAGGCCAAAGTTCAATCCGCCCGGCCTGCCCGACACGAAACGGGCTATGGAGCACATCGGCGCCATCATCGCCCACACCCTGCTTGGCGACCGGCCCGGCAAAGACACGATCCACCGTGCCCAGCACCGCATCGGTAGACCGGAACGAGATGTTCATCGGTACTTCGCGCCAGTCGGCGGCAATTTCACGCGCCCGTTCACGGAAGTAGCGGCGCATTTCAGCAAACTTTTCCGGATCGGCGCGCTGGAAGCTATAGATCGATTGTTTGGCATCGCCGACGGCAAAGATGGTACGCGGCTTATCGGCATGGCGCCCGGCGTCGATAAAGAATTCCTCGGCCAGAATACGCACCACTTCCCACTGCTCGGGGTTGGTATCCTGCGCCTCGTCAATCAGGACGTGATCAAGGCCTTCGTCCAGTTTGAACAATACCCAACCGGCAATCCCGGCCTGACGTTGCAAAAGCTGCAAACTGGTCAGGATCAGGTCATCATAATCAAGGCGGGCATGCAGGGCCTTTTTGGTGGCATAGCGATCAAGCATCGCATTGCCGATGGTGATTAGCGCCGATGTCGCCCCGGCCATTGCGGCGGCCTTGCGTTGTCGGTCGACCTCGACCAGACGCGCGCATTCCTGTTCAAGTGCATCGGCCCCCATCGGGTGATTTTCGGCGGCATCCTTCGTGATCAGCTTGTCAAAGGGCTTTCCTTTTTCAGTGAAGAACACTCGGATGTAGTCGTTAAAAACAGCTACTCGATCTTCAACAGTCGTCTTTTCAAGGAATTGAGCAAGTCCGGGCACCCGCTTGAGGTCGCTTTTTTTCCCGGACTCAAGAGCTGCAAGACCTCGCAATAAGCCGTCTCGATCAAAAGCATCATCCGAAAGCGCACGACGTAATATCTCCTCGTCATCCAAACCCATAGGCACACCAAGTGCTTTATAGACTGCTTGGTGCATTCGGTTGGAGCCGCCATGACTGTGCAACATGCGCTTCAGCCGCCCACGCTCCCGAGCGAGTTCCCGCATCAAATCGCCGAAGGCACCTTCACCGACTTGAGCCGTCACTATTGCAAGGGATCGAGCAAGCTGATCATCCCTTCCTGTGCGAGCATATGCGAGAACTTCTTCCTGTACCGCAGCCATAGTTTCGTCCGCTGTACGGTCATCCATGATTTCAAAATGCGGTGCCAGACCGGCCTCTAGCGGGAAACGGCGCAACAGCGACTGACAAAACGCATGGATGGTCTGGATTTTCATTCCGCCCGGCGCATCCAGCACACGGGCAAAAAGCTGGCGCGCACGGATGGTTTCATCGGTACTCGGCGCCATACCTGCTAGGTTGGCAAGATCAGCCTGAAGATCGCGATCCTCCATCGTGGCCCACAGACCCAATCGTTCGTTGACACGGTTGGCCATTTCGGCCGCTGCGGCCTTGGTGAAGGTCAGACAGAGTATACGATGCGGCTCTGTCCCAGAAAGCATCAGGCGCAAGACGCGATCTGACAGCACCTTGGTCTTGCCGGCGCCTGCCGAAGCCGACACCCAGACCGATGCTGTCGGATCGGATGCATTGCGTTGCAGGACGTTGGGATCGGTTCCGCTCATTTCGGTCATGATTTATCCCCTTCACCAACATCCTGTTTTTCTTCGGTGTTAGCGCTATCATCAATATCCTCGCTGCCCATCCATTCACGCAGGCGGGCGAGATGGACATAGTCGGAATATTTCGGTGCGTGATCAGGATGAGGAACACTGAGATAGGGCGTATCGGGATCGGCAAAGGCCGCAGCAAGCCCATTAACCCCGTCCACCGCCGCGTGTGCCAGTTCGGCCGGAGTGGTTTTCAAACTCTTGGCGTCCAGTTCTTCAATTTTTCCTGCTGGGTCACCGCCGGAGAGCTTCCAAAATGCCAAACTGGCCGGAGGCCCCGCAGGCACGTCGCCAAAGCCCCCCTTTTCAGCAATCGCCGCTTCGAGCGGCAATTGAGGGGCAAAACCGCTCACTACATCTTTTTTCGCAGGTACTTGGCCGGTTTTATAGTCAATGATCGCAATGCCGCCATCGCGCAGTTGATCAATGCGGTCAGCACGGGCATAGACCTGAAAACCGCTGCTGGTATCAAGGGTTCCGGATTGTTCGGTATAGGATTTACGCACGGCATCGCGGCGCGCTGCTTCGGTCTGGATGAACCATTTGGCGATGCGCTCGAACCGCGGCCACCAGAAGGCCCAAAGACCGGGGCGTGCCGCAAGCGGCTTGAACACTTCGCGACCAATGATCAGCAATTCATGTTCGCCATCCGGTGGCAAATGTTCGGGATGGCGGGCGATGAACTGATCAAGGGCGTCGTGAATCAGGTTGCCGTAATCGGCTGCACCGGGATCTTCGTCGATACCATCGAGCTTGCGCAGGCCAAGGATATGGCGGGCATAGATCGCATAGGGGTCACGCATCCATGTTTCGATCTGAGTCACCGAAAGGCGATCCGGCCTCGCCGATACAGGCGGTTTGGGTGCGGGGCGTCCGATCTTGATCCGCATGCTCGAGGCCGGTTCATCAATAAGATCAGCCAGTGCACGCCACTCGGCCGCATCGGGCTTTTCCATCGAAACGCCCGATTTACGCAGAATGTTTTCAATGCGTAACAACCAGCGTGACGGCACGGTTGGCGTGCCCTCGATACGCAATGCACGGGTCATCACCACATCGGGCGAACAAAACAGTTGCTGAAAATCATGGGCCGATTGCCCAACCCGGTGTTCGGGGGCGGGCAGGCCGAAATTACGCCGCATCGGGCGGCTCATCCACGGATCGGCCCCAGCTTCAGGTGGCCAGACACCCTCATTCAGCCCACCCAGTATGGTCAGATCGGCCTGCTGCATCTGGGCTTCGACCGTGCCCCAGATAAACAGGCGCGGATGTTTGCCATAGCGCGGACGCACCGCGCGATCCGCCATCAGCGCATCGAGAAACGCGCTATACCGATTGCCCGGCATCGGCGCGAAATCTGTCAGCGCATTCAGCAGTTCATGAACGAAATCCGCCAATGCCTCGCCTGCTTCGCCGCGCCACAGGCGATCCGCACCGGTTTGCGTATCACTGGCTGCCAGCGCCTCAGCCGCCGTAACATGACTGCGCAGCAGATGCACCGGCGCGTGCGTTTTATCGCCAGTCAGATCATCAATCGGATCAAGGCAGGTTTTAATGCGTTCCACCAGATCACTAAGGCGCGCATGATCATCGCGAATGCGTTCAATGCGGCCCGTCACGTTATCTGATCCGGATGTGCTGAGGCGGGCAACCGTATCCTCGCACCAGCCATCAAGGGCGGTTTGCAAACCATCCGGCCCCGGACCCGGTCGGGCACCGCGCAGGACTTCCTTTTCAAGCAACCGGGTCAGAACCCGGAAGTTTTCGGGTGAAAGTCCCGCCGCCGATAACGGATGTTTGAGCAACTCCAGCAACGGAACAGGGGCAAATTCCTCCTGCACGGCACGCACGACAAGGCGCAGATATATTGCCGGTGCCGTGTCATGAAGCGGGATTCCGGCCGAATCATCAATTTCAACCTCCCACCGGCGCAGTTCGGTGGCCACACGCCGGGCAAGACCGCGATCCGGCGTGACCAGTGCGCACGTTTTTTCAGGATGCTCCAGGGCGTCGCGCATCATAAGGGCAATGGTGGTTGCCTCTTCACGCGCACCAGAACAATCCACACGCAAAACGCCATCCATCACATCCGGGCTAAATCCAGCGATGTGACGCCAGTGATGGGTGGTCTTGGCCGGTCGCAATGCCTCGCGGGCCAGACGGCGGCGCTCAATCGTGGCATCGCTTTCGGGCTCAATGGCCGGCCAAGGCAGGACACTGTCAGCATGGCGACCAATATGGCCCAACGTCTTGCCCAGAAGATGTTGTGGATGGGCGGCATCATCGGCAATCGCCGCCCGGTCTTCGTGGCTAAGCCCTGTCATAAGGCCGGGCAAAACCACACGGCCCTGCGGCATTCTAAGCACCGCCGCCATCAAATCGCGAAGTGCCGGAAACGGCCCGGTGGATCCGACAATCAGAACCGGTGTTTCGGGCGGGTTTTCTTCCCATAGATCGATCTGCGCGGCAATCAGGGCATTGCGCCGCATGGCCCGGTCACTGACATCCTGTGCCGCCAGAATACCCGGCCAGTGAATGGTCAAGATTTGCAGGAATTCAAGGGTGAGCTGCCAGTGTTCGGCGAATTCTTCGGGGACCAGGCCCTTAAGGTCGTCAAAAGCGCAGTTTTCAGTTTGCACCTGATCAAGAAAGCGTGCGAGTTCGCCGGCAAGACGGGCGGCCTGATCGGCGGTTGGCTTTTCACCGCGATGATCGGGGCGCCCCATGATCAGCTGGGTGAGCAGCAATTTACGTTGGAGATCGGGGATGGCGGGCGGCAGATCAAGGGCCGCCTGTTCACCACCCGCACCATAAATCGCCAATTCATCCTCATCCGCCTCGCCCAAGGGACGAATGGTCGGAAGCAGGGTCACCGCGCCTTGCGACTGCCGTAAAAAGGCATCGCGCATCACCTTGGCGGATCGGCGATTGGGTACCATCAGGACATAGTCAGGCAGACGATCTGGCTGATCGGCGGTTTCCGCCATTAGTTGTTTGGCGATCAGATCGGCAAAGGCAACGCCGGGCGGAATGAAAAACAGGTTTGAGGGCGGCGTTGCCTCCCCCGCGAAGGAAGCTTCGTCATATTCGGGCGCGTCCATGTAATCAAACAGGTCGGCCATCAAACTCCCCCGGATGCTTCTTTCTTGGCGCGCTCAACCTCAAGCGCCTGTGCGATGACTGGTTCGGATTCCTTGAGCGCCTCTGGCGTGCCGATATGGAAATATCCGCCATCATGTACCAGACCATAACACCGTCCAGCCGCAAGCGCCTTGTCATAAACGACATTCAGTGACCAGGCACCATCGGGAGTGTCTTCAAACAGATGCGGTGCGAGAACCTGCACACCGGTAAAGAAATAAGGGGCAGACGGCGCATCAACCCGCCGTTTTAGCCGCCCATCCACTTGCCAGAAGAAATCCCCTGCCCCGTCATAGCCATAACCATCTGCCACCGGATAGAGGGCCAGAAGTGCATCCATGTGATCGGGGTCAAAAGCATTGAACAGGCGATCAAACAGTGGCTCCGCCCCCTCGGTCCAGAAGACATCGGCATTGGCAATCAGGACCGCGTCATCATCAAGTTTCGAAAGGGCATTTTTCACCCCGCCGCCGGTTTCAAGCAGGTCTTCCTCAGGCGAGGTCACAATGGCGGGTGCAGTTCTGGTGGCGACATGATCAATGATCTGTTGCCCAAGATAGTGCGAATTGACCACCGCCTGCCTGACACCGGCGTTTGCGAGTTTATCAAGCACATGATCAAGCATCGGTTTACCCGCGACCGATATCAGCGGCTTTGGCATGGTATCGGTGATCGGGCGCATGCGTTTGCCAAGGCCAGCCGCCAGAACCATGGCCTGTGCCTTTGCGTTTGGTGCGCTCATGATTGTGCCTCTTTGCCTGACAGGTTCCGGGTTTTGGCGAGTGCCGGGGCGGTGCGCGCATCGGCCGGGATATGGGCATCCACCCAATCCTGAAGGGCAGGCAGGTTATCAGCCGCCCCGCGCAGGATCATCTCCCAACAACGCGGGATGTAGTCGAAATAGCGCGTCTTTCCGGCCTTGATCGCAAGCCAGCCAAACCGGCCCAGGATGCGGAAATTGCGCACCATCGAGGTGGCGAGATAGGCCGTTTCGAAATCAGAACGATCAATGTCAGGGAAAGCGGCGAGATAGAATTCCTTCATCCGCGCTTCAAGGTCCGGGCCGATATCATGGCGCACATCGCGCAGAAGCGACGCCAGATCATACGGCCGTGGTGCAATGGCCGCGTCCTGAAAATCTATGATGCCGCAATCATCACCGCCCTCACCATTTTCGACCAGCATCAGGTTATCAACGTGATAATCGCGGTGAATGATCACCTCACCCACCTGCCAGCAAAGTGGCAACACGGTTTCGAGAAGCTGATCAAAGGCGGTGCTTGCCGCATCACGCTTGGCTGCGTCCCGGATGACCAGCGGCAGATAATCGTTCTTGAAGCTTGCGAGCATGCGCCGCAGATTTTCCGGGCCATAGCGCACCAACCCGCAATCGTTCATCCCGCCCCCGTCGCAGAAGCGGTGCAGGGTGATCAGCTGTTCGATGGCACGCAGATAAAGGGCATCCTGCGTTGTGCCATCAAGCATCGCACTGCCCATGAGCGCCTCGGTAAAGGTGATGTCACCAAAATCCTCGATCAGGACCAAGCCGCGCTTTTCATCCGCCTGATAGATTTCCGGTACCCGCCAACCGGCCTGTTTGAACAGGTTTGTGGTTTGCAGAACTGGTGAAACAGAGGCCGGACGTTCGGGATTGTCATGAATGCCGTGCGGATCAACATGGGTCGCGGTCGGCGGGAAATCCATCAGAAGGGCGGTGTCATGGCGCCGTTCGAGGCGGAAATATCTCCGCGCCGAGGCATCATCAACCAACGGCATGACCTGGGCGGTCTGCCAGCCACAGGTGACCAGAAAATCCTGGCGTTCGGCATTACGTCGTTCCTGATCGGGGCTTGCGCGTTTCATGACGGATCCACCACCAGATCATTGATCCGCGTCATCCAGTCTTCGCCATGCGGCTCAAGCTTGAACACACGGCCATCCGGGGTCGATCCGGGATCGATATGAATATCAAGACGGTTTTCCGGGGTCAGATATTCCAACCGATCCGGCCATTCGATCAGGCTGACGGCATCTGAAAAGGCATCCTCAATATCAAGCTCGTGGACTTCTTCGGGATCAGACAGTCGATACAGGTCAAAATGCCAGACCGGCACGCGATCAAGCTCATAGATCTGAACCAGTGTGAAAGTCGGACTGGGAACTTCTTCATGCGGGTTATCGGCCACCGCGCGAATGAAGGCACGGCAAAAGGCACTTTTGCCCATACCGAGTGTTCCGTGCATCAAAATCACGTCGCCTGCCCCGGCAACAGCGGCAAGTTTGGCGGCAAGGGCTTCGGTCCCGTTCTGATCGCTGACAGTGACTGTCCTGGTCATGATGTCCGTCTTTTGAGTGGCTCTTGCCTTCTGTTTTAGGGGGTTGATGCCGCACTTCGCAATGATTTTGCGAAGCCGATTGGGACGTGTGGTTCAAATCACGGCGCAAACCCGGAAAAAGGCCGGTTTACATTGCGATATCGTGTTCCAGATGCTATCTCGCTGCATAAGAAATCCCGCACACCGCCGGGCTTGGGGGCAGCCCCCTACCCAAATTTGATTTTATTTGGATGGAATAAGTATGTCAGACGCATCGCATAGCACAGATATTGCCATTATTGGCGCAGGTCCGGTCGGGCTTTTTGCGGTTTTCGAAGCCGGTATGCTGGGGCTTAAATCCCATGTGATTGACGCGCTTGATATGGTCGGCGGCCAGTGCAGCGCACTTTATCCGGAAAAGCCGATTTTCGATATTCCGGCCCATCCGCAGATCGCCGGTCAGGACCTTATTCACGAGCTTGCCAAACAGGCCGATCCGTTCGAGCCGACCTATCATCTGGGCCAGCAGGTCACCAAGCTTGAGAAACGCGATGATGGCCGCTTCACGCTGGTCACCACCAAGGGCACGGTGATTGATGCCGGTGCGGTTGTGATTGCGGCGGGTTGTGGTGCCTTTGGCCCGAACAAACCACCGATGGACGGCCTAGAAGAGTATGAAGGATCGGGTGGCGTTCAGTATTACGTCAAACGTCGTGCCGACTTCGCTGGCAAGAACGTCGTGATTGCCGGTGGCGGTGACTCGGCTGTCGACTGGGCACTGTCGCTTCATGATATTGCCGCCAAGGTGATGGTGGTTCATCGTCGCCCGAAATTCCGTGCGGCCCCTGACAGCAGTGCAAAACTGCAGGCGCTCGCCGAGGCGGGCAAGATCGAGATGGTCATTCCCTATCAGCTTAAGGGGCTTAAGGGTGAAAATGGCATCCTGTCGCACGTGGTTGTCGCGACGCTGAAGGGCGAGGAGCGCGAGCTTGAAGCCGATCATCTTCTGCCGTTCTTTGGCCTTGCCATGGAACTTGGCCCGATTGCCGATTGGGGCCTTAATCTTGAGAAGAACCATATCGGCGTGAAACAGGCGACGATGGAAACATCCGTCCCGGGCATCTTTGCCATCGGCGATATCGCGACCTATGAGCACAAGCTTAAACTGATCCTGTCGGGCTTTGCCGAAGGTGCGAGCGCGATCCACGCCGCACGCTCCTATATGTTCCCGGACAAGGAATTCCACTTCGAATATTCGACCACGACGGGTGTTCCGAACGAATAACCCGACATTTGGTCAAAGTTTTCAAGGAAGCGCACCATGACCGCAAAACATCCCGAACATCGTGGGGGTTGTCTTTGTGGCGCGGTGCGCTTTGTTGCATCCGGGGAACCGATTGGCAGCAATCACTGCCATTGCGGCATGTGCCGCAAGGACAGCGGTTCGGGTGTTTCGACCTTTGTCGCGTTCCCGACCAATGCCGTCACATGGGATGGCAAGCCGCGCGAATATGAAAGCTCGCCTGGCAAATATCGCGGATTTTGCCCAAAATGCGGATCAAGCATCACCTGGCGCAAGGGCGATGATGACAGCTTCATCGATTTCCGATTGGGCACCTTTGATGACCCAAGCCTGTTCAAGGCTAAAAAGCATCTTTGGATGCGCACAGCACTGCCGAGCTTTGCGGGCATTGACCCGGAGATCGAGCATTTCGATTAAGTGCGACGATCCCTCGCCCTTTTTAAAGTACTGAAGCTTGTTCCTGCCAAACTGGTGACATCACAGGTACCGGACAAAAGAAACTTGTCTCTGGCCCTCGGGGCCCAATCATGACAGGCTGCAAAATTCTACCAAGAGTAGAATTCGCACATATCACCATCAGGGGAACGAAATGAGCGACCAGAATCAGGGCGACCAACCGAACAGCCGCCGAAAAATGAATATGCGCAAACTGATGCTGTTTGGTTCAGGTACGCTTCTGCTTGGCACCTTACTGATGATGGTGACATTCCAAACCACCTTTCAGATGATGATGCATGGACGTTCTGCAGGCAGCTTCATCATTGTCATTGGTACAGCGGTTGCGATCGGCCTTTTGGTCGCTGGTTCGACCATCATATCGAAATGGGTGTCCCGCAAGGTTGAGGCTATTCTGGAAGAGTAAGCTTGGCCTCTTTCGCGACTTCGCCGTTCAACGTCAAGTATCTCACAAATATAGCGTCCAGAGGCTCGGCTGTGTCTTAGAGCTTAACCGAAACGCCAAGGTGCTCGGCCAAAACGCTCACGATCATGCCGTGATCTTCGTGTGATGCGAGGCCGGATACTGTAATCGCGCCAATCACGCCGACACCGGCAACACGGACCGGGAAGCTGCCGCCGTGATCGGCATAGTCGGCAAAATCGATCCCGTGATCGGCAAGGGTTTTGCCCTTGGCCTTAAGCTCCGCGCCAAAGCGCATCGAGCTTTGATGTTCACGCAGCACCAGATTGCTTTTGCGACGTGCCCAAGCATCGTTGGCCGGTTTGGCACCGGCGAGGGATGCGTGAAACAGGGTGCGGTCCGGGGTGCGGATATTGATGGCAACCGGGGCGTTTTTGGCCTGCGCGACGCCAACCAGTTTGAAGCCGATTGACCAGGCGGTGTCTTCGTCAAAGCGATCAAACACCAGAATTTCTTCCTGCTTGGCGAGCAATTCCAGATCCATCGGGGACTCCTTGGGCAATTGGTTGGGCTGCGTCCATCCATAGCGCAGCAGGTTAGCCTCTGAAAACAGCAAAGAAAAAAGGCTGCACCACCAATGTGATACAGCCTTTGTTTCGAAATCGTAATTTCGGCTTACTTGTCGTCGCCCATCTTGAGCGCGTTGATAAAGGCCGATTGCGGAATTTCGACCTTGCCAAACTGACGCATCTTTTTCTTACCAGCCTTCTGTTTTTCAAGAAGCTTACGTTTACGCGAAACGTCACCGCCGTAACATTTCGCCGTCACGTCTTTGCGCAGGGCCGATACGGTTTCACGGGCAATCACCTTGCCACCGATAGCGGCCTGAATGGCGATGCGGAACATCTGGCGCGGGATCAGGTCCTTAAGACGCTTACAAATCTCACGACCACGATATTCAGCCGCCGAACGGTGCACCATCAGGGCCAGCGCATCGACCGGCTCTTCGTTCACAAGGATGGAAACCTTGACCAGATCACTCTCGTCGTAACCGGCAATTTCGTAATCGAAGCTGGCATAGCCGCGAGAGATCGACTTCAGACGGTCATAGAAATCAAACACCACTTCGTTGAGCGGCAGTTTGTAGACCGCCATCGCGCGGTTGCCGACATAGGTCAGGTCAAGCTGAACACCACGGCGTTCGGTGCAAAGGGTTAGGATGCCGCCAAGATATTCGTCCGGCACCATGATCGATGCCTTGATCCATGGTTCTTCAATGGCCTTGATCTTGGTAACGTCCGGGAAATCGGCCGGGTTATGCAACAGGATTTCTTCGCCCTTGCTCAGCGTGATCTTGTAGGACACCGACGGTGCGGTGGTGATCAGATCAAGCTCGAACTCGCGTTCAAGACGTTCCTGAATGATTTCCAGATGCAAAAGACCCAGGAAGCCACAACGGAAACCAAGACCAAGGGCGGTCGAGTTTTCCGGCTCGAACTGGAAGGACGCGTCATTGAGATGCAGCTTTTCAAGCGCATCGCGCAGCACTTCATATTCGCTGGTATCAACCGGGAAAATGCCACAGAACACAACCGGGATGGACGGTTTGAAGCCGGCCAGCGGCTTGGCGCAGGGACGTTTTTCTTCGGTAATCGTGTCACCGACTTCGCATTCGGCCACGGTTTTCATACCGCAGTTGATAAAGCCGATTTCACCCGGCCCCATTTCATCAATCGCAAGCGGCTTTGGCGTGAACACACCAACGCGTTCGATCTGATGGGTGACCTTGGCATTCATGAAGCGGACTTTCTGACCCTTTTTGAGGGTGCCTTCCTTCACGCGTACCAGAATCATCACACCGAGATAGGTGTCATACCAGCTATCAACCAGAAGAACTTCAAGCGGTGCGTTCGCATCGCCGGTCGGCGCCGGAAGACGGTGCACCAGTGCTTCAAGCACGTCAGGCACGCCCAGGCCGGTTTTGGCCGAGATCATCACAGCATCAGACGCATCAATGCCAATCACTTCTTCGATCTGTTCTTTGACCTGATCTGGTTCGGCTGCCGGAAGGTCAACCTTGTTCAGGACTGGCACGATCTCGTGATTGTTTTCAATCGCCTGATAGACGTTGGCAAGGGTCTGGGCTTCAACACCTTGTGCGGCATCAACCACCAGAAGCGACCCTTCGCAGGCTGCGAGCGAGCGTGACACTTCATAGGCAAAGTCTACGTGACCCGGCGTGTCCATCAGGTTGAGCGTATATTCCTGCCCATCCTTGGCGGTGTATTTCAGCCGCACGGCCTGGGATTTGATGGTGATGCCACGTTCACGTTCGATATCCATCGAATCGAGAACCTGATCGGCCATTTCACGTTCGGTCAGGCCACCGGTCAACTGGATCAGGCGGTCGGCCAAGGTTGATTTACCGTGGTCGATATGGGCGATGATCGAAAAGTTACGAATGTTCTTAAGGTCAGTCATTTTTGGCTGCTTCTGGCACTAAAATTGGCTGGCATTTCGCCGCGTGGCACATTGTGTCGAAACGGTGTGATCACCAGATACCCGGTTGATACATAACGCGCAACTCGCATTCTTCCCAATATCCCCTGCCCCGTCAGCCAGCCAATTTCGGCAGCGACATCAGGCCTTATCGCATCACGGATGCAAAAGGGCACGATCGGAAAAACCAGCATTGCGTGATCATTGCATCGTTCGGGAAATCGGTTCTGATATATCCCGGATCAATCACCAGCGGGTTTATAGGGGTTTTTGCACGGAATTAGAAGCGTTGTGTTATGTTCACGGCGTCTGCGAATAACCTGCAGTCTGGCACGGCTATCAGTTGTCGGAACGTGATCACGTTAAGGGTCCTGGTCACAAGATGTCGGGTGCATCACAAAACAGGCCTTTAACGCTTACATTCATTTGTTTGCATCCTTTTCAACCGCGCGAAAAGGTCTTAAATTTCAAGGTTGAGGAAACCATAACTCTGTCTGGCAGGGGCACGCCAATAACATGTTCATAATGTCAATCGAGCCATCCCTGTCCCGGCGCAGTCTTGTCAAGTTGCGCAAACGGCTTGCCGCCTTGACGCTGACGGGTGTGTTTGTCCTGCTGTTTTCCTTCTTCTTCATTCAGAAAACGCTTTATGACAGCGCGGTCGAGCACGCCAGTGCCCAACTTGAAGCAACCGCCTTTCGGTTGGGATCGATGTTGTTGCTTCATAATGATGTCGACCTGCAAAAGATCGTGGCGGACAATTCCGATATTACCGTTGGTCTGCTTGATAACCAGCTTAATCAGATCAAGGGCTTTATCCCGCCGCATCTGATCGGCGATCTGGGCGACTATATCAGCACCCAACAAACTGATCGCGATTCCCTGGTCTGTGTTCACAGCAGCGAAGTCATGGTTCTGGCCTATAGCAAACTGCCACAAATCAACCGGATCGTGGTCGCCTATACGCCGCGCAGCGCGCTTTTGAATAACTGGCGCGATGCTTTTATCCTGCACGCGCTGATGTTTGTCATGGCGATGACCATTCTTTGTGGCCTGGCGGTCTGGTTGTGGCATCGCCTCAAACGGCAGCACATGCGTGCTGCCAATCTTGCCGAACATTTCAGCGATACGGAAAATACCTTGGCGGAATGTGGCTGTGCCGTGATCAGCTGGCCGGCGGAGACCACCGACGGAAAACTGACGGCACAACTGAACTGGCCGGAAATCCTTGGTCCGACAGCCGAAAACATCGAACCAACCATGACGGATTTTCTTGATCGGTTGTCACCGGAATCCCGCACAAAGCTTCGCGGACCGCTGATTGACAATGTCTGGCAAGATGCCCGGATTGGCACCATGGTCGATATTCGCACTGCCAAAAACCAGATGCAGCGTTTCTATCTGATGGCGCATCGCTATAGCGAGGACAATCGGGAATTTATTTCGGTTTTGCTTCTGGAAACTGCTGCTCAACAGGAGCTCTGCCATCCGTTTGAAACCTACCTGCGTCATACACCGGAACCAGCCATTGTGGTCAATCAGGATGGCATCCTTAAGGGGTTTAGCCCCGCCCTTGAAGAGCTGATGGGGTTGCCGGTGCATGACATCGTCAACAAACCTTTCTTTATGCTGTTTGTTCCCGAGGACCAACAAACCGCGATGACGGCCATGCGCCAGAAAAACGGCACTGCGACTATCAGTGATGGCAAATCAATCCTGCGCGTACTCGACCGCAAGGGCAATGTTCGCTGGCTGGCGTGGCATTGCGTGGGTCCATTTGACGAGATGATCTTTTGCAGTGCGCGGGATGTGACGGAGTTTGTCGAAAATGCCAACAAGCTGCGCGATACACTTGATCAGCTCAAACGCAGCAACGAAGACCTCGAACAATTTGCCTATGTGGCGTCCCACGATCTGCAGCAGCCGCTGCGCATGGTTGCCAGCTATACGCAACTTCTCAAGCAGCGTTACAGTGGCAGCCTTGATCAGGAAGCCGACGAATATATCGACTTTGCCGTCGATGGTGCCAAGCGCATGCACAAGCTGATCAGCCACCTGCTTGAATATGCCAAGACCGGAACCCGCGAAGATTTCGCACCAATTGACTGCAATCAGGTGCTAAACGAGGCGCAAGCGGACCTCAAGGACGTGATTGGCCGTGAACACGCCACCATCACGCATGACGATCTCCCGACCGTCAAAGGTGACCGGATTGCCCTGTCGCGGCTGTTCCAGAACCTTTTATCCAATGCCATCAAGTATCGCCGCCCTGGCGTATCACCGCACATATCCATTACGGTCGAACCCGACCCGGTGATGCGCGACTATTGGCGTTTTTCAGTCCGCGATAACGGCATTGGCATTCACCCCGAGCATGCACAACGGATTTTCCGCCTGTTTCAGCGCCTGCATAAGGACGAGTTTTCCGGAACGGGACTTGGCCTTTCTCTGTGCCGCAAGATCGTTGAACAGCATGGCGGCCGTATCTGGCTTGATACCAGCCGGCCGCTCAGTGACCCGGGCACGACCATCATCTTTACGCTTCGGGTTTACCACGCCGAGGCATCACGCATTGGGCAAAACAATCCTTGAACGTCTCAGCACATGGCAGCATGGCAAGCATATTGCTTGAGACTGAGGGTTAGACCGGCAGACAGGTAAAAGCTGCCCTGTGCCTGTTATGGAGCGTTAGATGTTCAAGACCATGATCCTGTTCCGCCCTGTATTCAAATCTGTTCCGGTGATGCTGGCTCTTTTGGCGCTCAACGCATGTGGGTCGGACATGCGCACCATGAATGACAGCCACATGCAGAAACTGGCTTATTATTTTGCCGAACATGAACCGGGAGAGCCGCTGCCGCGGGGCTGGCGCCGGCTGGATGGTGCAGAAATCAATTACCGTTTTGCAAACGAAACATATGCCGTCTATTCAATTGACGAGGACGAGCAGCTTCTGGTCATGCATCTTTATGACGATGGTACAGGTCGACTGGAAGCCGATGATGATCGTGAACGTTGCGAATGGAACAGCATGGTCGATCAGCTGACCATCGAATGCGACGACACCGATATGGAATGGCATGTCTTTACCAATGGGCCGGATCTGATCGCGCTTGATCTGGATGAGGACGAATACGCCATCCTGCGCAAACGCCCCGGTCGGTAAATTTGACCGATGGTCCACAAACAAAACGGGCTGCCCAACATTGGAGCAGCCCGTTTTTATTCGTATCTTTGGCGAAAGATCAGGCGCGCAAAGAGCCACCCGTGGCTTTCTCAACCGCTTCGACAACCTTTTTGCAGACCGCTTCGATTTCTTCTTCGGTCAGGGTTGCCTTGGTCGGCTGCAGCGTGATCGAGAAGGCGAGTGATTTCTTGCCATCCTCAATCCCCTTGCCAGCATAAAGGTCAAAGATCGTCACATCCGTGATCAGATTGCGATCGGCACCTTTGGCGGCCTTGATGATCGCCTCTGCCTTCACAGCTTCATCAAGCAGGAAGGCAAAGTCGCGTTCGACCGACTGGAAGCTTGAAGCGTTCAAAGCCGGACGGGCCGTGCCCTTTTTCTTGGGCATCGGTACGTTTTCAACAAACAGTTCAAACGCCACAACACGACCTTTGACGCCAAGTGCCTTAAGCACCTTCGGATGCAATTCGCCGAAATAGCCCAGAACATTTTTCGGACCCAGCTGCAGGGCTGCCGAACGGCCCGGGTGATACCATTCCCGTGCACCGTCGGTATTGACCTGAACATTGGCGGCATTGGTACCCAGTGCTTCGATCAGGGCTTCGGCATCGGCCTTAACGTCAAAGACGTCGACATCTCGGCGTGAACCGGTCCAGCTGCGCGGGGTTTTTGCACCGGAACGCAAGCCTGCGGCCACCAGACGCTGATCGCCCGGCTGATCGCCAAAGAATTCCGGACCCACTTCAAACAGTGCCAGATCGGAAAAACCACGGGCTTGGTTACGACCGGCCGCCGCAATCATGTTGATCAGGGCGTTCGGACGCATGATATCAAGGTCAGAACTGATCGGGTTCGCCAGATACAGACCGTCTTTGAGTTCACCAAACAGCTTGGCCCAACGCGAGTCGGTAAATGACCAGGTCACGGTTTCATAAAGACCGCGCGATGCCAGAACGCGGCGGGTCAGGCCAACGCGTTTCTGGAACGGCGATAAGGCCGGAATCGGCAAGCTGGTTTCACGCTCCAGCGGGACGGTCGGGATTTTGTCATACCCGACAATGCGCAAGACTTCCTCGACCAGATCGGCTTCACCGATGATGTCCGGACGCCAGGTCGGTGCGACGGCGGTAACGACAGGTGCAGAACCGCTAACCTCAAAGCCCAGCGATTTCAGGATTTCAATCGCACGATCTGCTTCAACGGCAACGCCGCCCAGCTCACGAATACGATCAATGCGCAGATCAAAGGCGTTACGCGGATTTGGTACTTCGCCAGCCTTAACGACATGGGATACTTCACCCCCGCAGATCTCGGTGATCAGATGAGTGGCAACTTCCATGCCCCAGGCAACCGACTGCGGATCAACGCCACGCTCAAACCGATAGCGCGCATCGGAATTGATCTGAAGCTTACGACCGGTCTTGGCAATGCTGATCGGATCAAACAGTGCGCATTCGACAAACACATTGGTCGTTTCTTCAAGGCAGCCAGTTTCTTCACCACCGATGATGCCACCAATGCCCAGTGCCTTTGCCTGATCGGCAATAACCACCATGGAGTCGGAAAGCGCGTATTCCTTGTTATCAAGGGCTGCGATCTTTTCGCCATTGGTCGCATAACGCACGTTGATGTCGCCCGACAGTTTGTCGGCATCAAACACATGCAGCGGGCGACCAAGGTCATGAGTAACAAGGTTGGTGATATCCACCAGAGTGGAAATCGGACGCAGCCCAATGGCTTCCAGACGGGCTTTCAGCCATTCCGGGCTTTCGGCGTTTTTCACACCACGGATGTAACGGCCATAGAAGGCCGGAACTGCATTGTTGGCAGCAATATCGCCGCTAATCGTAACGCCAATCGGGCTGTCAAACGCACCAGTAACCGGCTCTTGGCGCGGATCGGCCTTAAGCGTTCCGATGCCCGCAGCCGCCAGATCGCGGGCGATCCCGCGAACACCGGTACAATCCGGGCGGTTCGGCGTCAGGCCGATTTCAAGGATCGGATCATCCGCACCAAGGACAGACGCAACCGGTGCACCGATTTCGGCATCTTCAGGCAGTTCGATGATGCCGTCATGGTCTTCACCAAGGCAAAGCTCGCGGGTGGAGCACATCATGCCCTGGCTTTCAACACCACGGATTTTGCCCGGCTTCAGTTTTGAGCCATCAATCGGAATGATCGCACCCGGCTGCGCCAGGGCAACCTTGATGCCGGTACGGGCATTCGGCGCACCACAAACGACCTGAATGATTTTGTCGCCGGTATTAACGCGGCAAAGCTTCAGGCGGTCAGCATCCGGATGTTGTCCGGCTTCTTCAATGTGGGCGACACGGATGTCGGCAAGGGCTGCCGCGCGGTCGGTCACGCCTTCGATTTCAAGACCGATATCGGTCAGTTTTTCTGCAACCACCTCAATCGACGCATCGGTATCAAGGTGCTGTTTCAGCCAATTCAGTGTGAATTTCATAATCTCAGCCCCTTACCATGTTCGGTACATCCAGCGGCACGAAACCATAATGTTTCAGCCAGCGCAGATCGGTATCGAAGAAGGTGCGAAGATCGGGAATGCCGTATTTCAGCATGGCGATACGTTCGATCCCCATACCAAAGGCAAAGCCCTGATATTCTTCCGGATCAAGACCACAGGCGCTCAGCACGCGCGGATGAACCATGCCGCAGCCCAGAATCTCCAGCCAGTCGTCGCCTTCACCAATCTTGAGCTCCCCACCCTTGCGCGAACAACCGATATCCATTTCGGCACTCGGCTCGGTGAACGGGAAGAAGCTTGGGCGATAGCGCACCGGCACATCATCAAGTTCGAAATAGGTTTTGACGAACTCAAGCAGGCAACCCTTGAGGTGACCCATATGGGTTTTCTTGTCGATCACCAGACCTTCGACCTGATGGAACATCGGCGTATGGGTCATATCGCTGTCAGAGCGATAGGTGCGACCCGGCGCAATGATGCGGATCGGCGGAGTTTTGGACTGCATGGTCCGGATCTGCACCGGCGAGGTATGGGTACGCAGCACAAGGCGCGATCCATCTTCCTGTTCGGGCAGATAGAAGGTGTCCTGCATTTCACGCGCGGGGTGTTCCGACGGAATGTTCAGTGCGGTAAAGTTATGGAAGTCGTCTTCAACATCCGGGCCTTCGGCCAGGGCAAAGCCCATTTCGCCAAAGATCGAGACGATTTCATCAATCGTCTGGCTGATCGGGTGAATGCGGCCCGCGGTTTCATCCGGACGCGAGGACAGGGTGACGTCAATCCGCTCGCCCGACAGACGCGCCTCGAGGGCGGCATCTTCAAGGGCAGTTTTACGGGTTTCGATTGCGCCAGCGACCTGGTCCTTGACAGCATTAAGTGTCTGACCAAATTCACGACGCTGGTCAGGGTCCATCTTGCCAAGGTTTTTCATCAGGCCGGTAATGCGGCCTTTCTTGCCAAGGGCGCTGATGCGGACGTCTTCAAGCGCGGTAAGATCCGCTGCCTTTTCGACTTCCGCCAGAACCTCTTCGCGCAATGCTTCGATGTTTTCCATAACTTCCGACGCTTTGGCTTGGGTTTAAAAATCACAAAAAGAAAAGGGACGGCCAATATGGCCGCCCCTGATCAAATCAGGCAAGTGCCGATGAAACCTTTTTACAAAGGTTTATCAGTCCAGTGCAGCCTGCGCCTGGGTGACCAGAGCTTTGAAAGCTTCCGGCTCACGCACTGCGATGTCGGCAAGAACCTTACGGTCCAGTTCAACACCAGCCTTTTTCAGGCCATTCATGAACTGGGAATAGCTCAGACCGTTCTCACGTGCGCCAGCGTTGATACGCTGAATCCAGAGCGAGCGGAACTGGCGTTTCTTAACGCGACGATCGCGGTATGCATACTGCAGACCTTTTTCCACAGCCTGAACGGCGGTGCGGAAAGTATTGTTGCGGCGACCGCGGTAACCCTTGGCAGCCTTAATAACCTTGCGGTGACGAGCGTGTGAAGACACGCCCCCTTTTACACGAGCCATTTAACTCTCCTTCAACCTTAACCGTACGGCAGGAATTTTTTGACGATGCGGGCATCTGCGTCACAGAGAATCTCCGTGCCACGTGCCTGGCGCTTCATCTTGGTCGGTTTCGCAGTCAGAAGGTGGCGCTTGTTTGCCACGTTGTGACGGACTTTTCCGCTGGCGGTCAGGCGAAAGCGTTTTTTCGCACTCGCTTTGGTCTTCATCTTGGGCATTTTTCTATCCTTGCAAAAGCAATGAAAACGAAATCCCCTACGGCGGCTGGGCATGCCCTGAAGGATCTATATAAACCTTCCAGCCTCACCACCTGTTTTGGGGACGGGTGGTTATAGACTCCGACTTTACCTTTTTCAAGGGCCAATTCAGCCCTTTCCCCTTGCTTTTTGGGACATTGAGCCGCCATTGTGCGCAGGCACCACTTTTTCAGACCCAATCCATCATCGCGCATTTTGCCATCTGACTGATCACATGTCGCAAATCACATCAATCATTTTGCCATTCTTTGCACTGATCGGCCTTGGCTGGATTGGCGGCAAGTTCAAGATCGTATCACCCGACGGGATGCGCGGCATCAACGGGTTTGTGTTCTATTTTGCGCTGCCCGCCCTGTTGTTCAAGGCACTTGCAACCCGAAGCCCGTCAGAGATTTGGCAGCCTGACATCATCGTCGCCTACGGCGGTGGTACTCTGGTGGTTTATGGCATTTCGCGGATCATCGCCTCACGCGTGTTCCATCTTGATCCAGCCAGCCAGACGCTGTTTTCCTTTGCCGGAACCATGGGCAATGTCGGCTTCATGGGGCTTCCGCTGATCATCGGGTTACTTGGCCCACTGGCGACTGTGCCGCTGATTGTCGCACTTGCAGTTGATTTGATTGTGATGTTGCCGCTCTCGCTTTTGTTGCTGGAAGGGACAAAGCACGCCAAGGGCAGCCAACCGACAGGCAAGATCATAAGAGGTACCCTGACGAACCCTGTTGTGCTTGCAATTATCATCGGTGTGCTTGCAAGCTTGCTTGATCTGGATTGGCCCGACGGCGTTGACTACTTGCTGGACTTGTTGGGGCAAAGTGCAGGCCCGGCGGCATTGTTTGCCATTGGCGTTGCGCTGGTTGGGCGACCGATTGCCGAAAAGCGCGCCGAACTTGCCACCATGTCGGTTGCCAAACTGATTGTGCACCCCATTGCAGTATTTATCGGGTTTTGGATTGTTGGCTCGGCAAGCGGGCTTGAAACAAAGGCCGTCTTGTTACTGGCAGCTCTTCCGACAGCGGGAAATGTGTTCGTGATAGCAACGACCTATGACCGCTATATCGTGCGCAGTTCGTCGATCGTGCTGGTGACCACCGCACTTGGCGTGGTCAGCTTTTCCATCTTCTCGGTCTATATTGAGACGATTGCCGGGTGGCTTGGCCATTAAAAGGGCCGGAGCAGCCTGAGATCAGCAAGAATGGCCGAAAACATCATGGGCTTCAGGCAACGGTCAGATAGCGGTCTTGATAGTGTGTGCCCTACCGATCCATTTTTCGATTCGGCTCATCAGTTTTTCGCGATTGATCGGTTTCAACACGAAATCATTGCCGCCGGCGGCAACACCACCCCGCAGGTCTTCTTCCCCCTGACGCGCCGTGACATAAATGATTGCGCAGGCCAGATCGGGAAACTGGGTCCGGACATTGATCGCGGTCTCGAACCCGTTCATGTCAGGCATCATGATATCCATCAGGATGATGCGCGGACGTTTGGTCATGAGAAGTTTAAGAAGATCCTTGCCAGAGGAAACACCCTGAAACGTGAACCCGCCGCTTTCGACGATTCGTTTCAGAAGAACCAGACTTTTGGGGTCATCATCGACGCCCACGATCAAAAGATCATTTCCGACTGGCATGGCATTCCCTCTTTGGCTTGAACCTTGGGGTAAAAGGCAAAACGCCGCGTCTTAACGCGGCGCCAGTACCATAATCATAACACGGCCTTCCATCTTTGGCATCATCTCCGGTTTTGCGAGGTCCTCAAGGTCCCCCGAAAAACGCTGGAGCATGCCAAGACCGAGGTCCTGGTGAGCCATCTCACGTCCGCGGAAACGCAACGTGACTTTCACCTTGTCTCCACCGCCAAGAAACTTCTGCGCAGCACGCAGTTTGACGTTGTAGTCATGGATATCGATGTTCGGACGGAGTTTGATCTCCTTGACCTCGATAACCTTCTGTTTCTTTTTGGCCTCGTTTTGCTTCTTGCTTTGTTCGTATTTGAACTTGCCGTAATCAATCAGCTTGCAAACTGGCGGCTCGGCATTCGGAGCGACTTCGACAAGATCAAGTCCAGCTTCCGCTGCCATTTCAATGCCTTCACGCACCGTCATCGGGTCGGACATGTTGCCTTCAGAGTCAACAACACAGATGGAACGGGCTTTGATATCCTCATTGACGCGCGGACCTTCCTTGGTCGGCTGCATCGGTTTGCGTGGTCGTGCTATGGATAATCTCCTATGGTCATCAAACAAATCGGTTAGAAACAGAAAAACACGCAAGGACGTTCAGGGATGTTTTCCTTGAAACCTGACCTAGCATATCCACGTGCGTTCAGAAAGCAATGATTTTAGGCAATTACAGCGCCCTCAAAGCGCCATTTTCCGCGCCTTTGTCCGAGATCGCCAAATTACACTGAAACCTGAATTTTTAGTCTGTCAAATCGAGACGTTCGCGAATGACTTCCATCACCCGGTTAACGGTGAGTTGGCGCAGATCACTCTCGCGTACAATACTGACTGCATTCGGCCCATGACCGCGCGGCGCACTGAGTTTCGGATCTGAGTCACGCGAAAACAATACAACTGATGGTGCTCCAGCAGCGGCGGCGATATGCATTGGCCCTGTATCATTGCCAATCGCCAAAACCGAACGCGCTGCAAGCGATGCAATATCAAGAAACCCGGTACGACCCATCAGATTGCGTGCCTTCGGGCACATCTGATCAATCCGGTTCAGAACATCTGCTTCGCTATTGGTTCCGATCAGAACCGGGGTCAACCTATAGTCTGCCAGTTTCTTGGCAAGAAGACCGAACCGCTCAGCCGGCCAGCGTTTTGCCGGGCGATGCGGTGCACCACCTGGACAGATCAGGACAAACGGGCTTCGAATGCCAAAGCGGTCTAGGTCTATATCGGGCCCCGAAATGTATGGTGCTGGAACATCCTTGATACCGGCATCAGCAAGCTGGTCCGCATGTCGATCAATCGTATGCATATTTGAGCGCTCAGAATTGGCATGTGGATGAGAGCACCCACGCGCAATCCCTGACCATTCCGGCTTGGGTCCCGGCCAAAACAGCTTGTAGTAAAATCCGGACCGATCCGAGGTCTGCAGATCATAAACCCGATCAAAATTACCGTTCCGCAAAAACCGGCGCAGTGCCAAGACTTCGCGCAACTGGCTCAGCTTCGGGCGACGGTCGATGGCAATTGAGTCAAAAAAGCCACTGGACTTCATCAGATCAACATAAGGCCGCGTGGTCAGCACCGTGATATGCGCATCTGGATGGGCGGCACGGATGGCCGCAAACGGACCCATCGCCAAGACAACGTCGCCAAGCGCAGAAAGTTTGATGACAAGTATGCGTTTGCGCTTGGACTCTTCCGTCCCTTCCACAGGCTGTTCATCAACCCAGAAATCATCAGGATTCACGGACATGCTTTCGGTTTTATTGTCGGTCATGCGGCGTTCCCGATGACCCGTTTCAGCGTCTTGGCATAGACATTTAGTGTCCGCTCAGCCATTTGTTCCAAAGAGAATTCTGCAATCACATGATCCCGTCCCTTTATCGCCAACTTGGCGCGCTTTTCAGGTGTCAGGCTAAGAACCTGAACCAAAGCACGGGACAGTTGATCAACCTTGCCTGGACTTACGAGCCAACCAGTTTCGCCGGGCAGTACAGTTTCCATCGCCCCGCCATGCGCCGTAGAAACAACTGGCCGCCCCATTGCCTGCGCTTCAGAGGGGATACGACCAAAAGCCTCCGGCTGAGTTGACGGACAGGCCACGACATCAGCAAGCATGTATGCTGCTGGCATATCGTTGCAGTGGTCTACAATGTGCACAACATCCTCAAGACCCAGCTTATGCGTGATCTGCAAGACCTCTTCGCGATAGCCTGTGCGGCCCTGATCGGATCCAACAATCAAACAGCGAACCTTCCGGTGTCCAAGTGCCTCAAGAACGGCCGGCAGTGCCTTTATCAGGAAACCATGCCCCTTCCAGCGCGTGATACGCCCCGGCAACATGATGACATATTCCTCACCATTCAAACGCCATTGGTTGGAAAGCGCAATCAGGCGTTCCTGACTGACATTTTCCGGATTGAACAAATCAACATTCGTCCCACGCGGGACGATATTGAGACGATCCGGATCGACCTTGTAATATTTGTTGATGTGATTGGCGATGTGCTTGGAAATCGCGATCACCTGATCACCCATGGTCATGATCGCGTTATAGCGGCGCTTAAACGGGTTGTTGTATCCGGAATAGGTGCCGTGGAAGGTCGTCACAAACGGAATGCCGGTCTTGCGCGCCGCAAAATAGGCACTCCAGGCCGGGGCGCGCGAACGGGCATGAATGATATCAACACCCTCTTCGCGGATCAGCTTGACCAACGCATCGATATTCTTGCGCATGGTCAGAATATTTTTTGATTTAAGCGGCAGGGTGATGTGCTTGGCACCAAACCGATCAAGTTCACGTTCGAGCCGACCGCCCTGGGATGCGACAAGCGCCTTGCCTCCGCCATCGACAATTGCGCGCGCGATATCAACTGTTCCGCGCTCCACACCACCGGCATCAAGTTCGGGAAGCACCTGTAAAATAACGGCAGGCCGATAGTCCCCGCCTTGCGCTTGGGGCTCTGATCGATAGACTGTTTCTGTCATTACTTCTGACGCGCTCATGCAACTCCAACCACCAACACCCAAGGACAATTGCCCCGGATGACCCATGACTTGCCAACGCCACAGCCTGCAAAGCCCGAATATCTCAACCGTCCAGATGGCTTAAAAATCGCATACCATCACGTGCCGGGCAAGCCATCTGACGTACAGGTGCACAATACACCCGGTGTAATGTTTCTCGGCGGGTTCATGTCAGACATGACCGGCACCAAGGCAACCCACCTTGAGGCGCACTGCATTCGGCAGGGGGTGGCTTATACCCGCTTTGATTACACTGGTCACGGACAATCGTCAGGCAAATTTGCCGACGGCACCATCGGTCAGTGGGCACGTGATGCCATTGCAGTTCTTGATGAAATCACCTCTGGCCCGCAGATTCTTGTCGGCTCTTCGATGGGCGGCTGGATCATGCTTCTCGCAGCCCTCGCCCGACCGGAACGCATTGCCGGGTTGGTTGGCATTGCTGCTGCCCCCGACTTCACCGAAGACCTGATGTGGGCGCAGTTCAGCGAAGAACAGAAAAAGACCATTATGGATAAAGGCGCGCTGATCGAGCCGACCGAATATGGCGATGATCCATACACGATCACCCGCGATCTGATTGAGGATGGCCGCAATCAGCTTTTATTGCGCAAGCGGATTAATCTGAAATGCCCGGTCCGGCTGGTTCAGGGCATGCAGGACCCGGATGTACCGTGGCAGACAGCGATCCGCCTGACCGAGGCGCTGGTATCTGAGGATGTCCGTGTAGATTTGATCAAGACCGGTGATCACCGCCTTTCGGAGCCAGATCAGCTTGACGTGATCACCAAACATATCGACGAAGTGATCGCAAAGACGACGGGATAATGCGCTATCTCGCATAAATTACTTATGCCGATAGACGATCAGGCCAAAACGACCTGATCGTCTTTTATTTTCACTGCAACCGGTTCAAGCATATCACCCGTGCACGGGCCGGATAAACATTCACCGTCCTCGATGCGAAAGCGTGCGCCATGGGTCGAACAGATGATTTCATCGCCAAAGTCGCTGATGAATTCATCTGGTTCCATATCCAGTGGTACACCGATATGCGGGCAGCTGTTGATATAGCCAAAGACGTCGTCACCACTGCGCACGACAAAAATGCCTGTGCCGCCAAGATTAAGACCCTTTGCGCCGGTGGCATCAAGATCGCTAAGCGCGCAAAGGACCGTTCCCGCCGCAGGAAGGTCACTCATGGGTCGACCCCGCCCATCTCGCAGATCGCAGCCCAGGACGCTTCATCAATCGGCATGACCGACAGACGCGATTGCTTGAGCAAGGCGAGATCAGAAAAGCGCGGATCGGCCTTGATATCGGCAAGGGTCACTGGCGTTTTCAGCGGCTTGACTGTCTCGAAATCAACCTGAACAAACTTGCCCTTCTCATCGGTCGGATCCGGGTAATATTCGCGCACCACTTTAACAATCCCGACTATGCGTTTTTCATTGACCGAGTGATAAAAGAACGCCTTGTCGCCGATTTTCATTGCGCGCAGGTTCTTGGCTGCCTGATGGTTCCGCACACCATCCCAGCCTTCAACACCCTTCTTGACCTGATCGTCCCACGACCAGCTTCCCGGTTCGGTTTTGACCAGCCAATACGCCATGGATCAGAAGACCTTCTTGAACGGGCGAATAACAACAGATTCGAACAGGCCAGCCTTGGCATAAGGATCATTGGCAGCAAATTCGCGCGCATCTTCGATGGCATCAAACTCGATGATAAAGACCGAACCATTCATGCCTTCCATATCGGGATCAAGGGTCGGACCAGCCGCAACGATGCGATCAGCAAAACCGCCTTTGATATAGGCAAGATGGTCTTCGCGGTTGGCCTTGCGCACATCAAGGTGGCCGGGCTTGTCAACACAACGGATGTAGAAATGCATGGACTGTTTCCTGCTACTTTATGGGATCAATGACCGTAATGTGACAGATGGTTCAGCCATTCTCAAGCCGAACCAACACTGTGCCAATCCGCGATGTGAAAAATCAGTCGGCCTTTTCAAGCTCGTCACGGAACGGGCGCTGCAGCAGGGCATTAATTGTGCTGCGCAGATCCGCATCGTGATTGGCGACCTGATCAACAGCCGTACAGATCGGCATTTCGACACCATATTTGCTGGCAACGGCGGTGATGGATGCCGCGGTATGCACGCCCTCAGTGACGGAACGGCGTTCGGCCAGAATGTCCTGTGCCTTGCGACCTTCGCCCAGTGCGACGCCAAAGGTGTAATTGCGTGACAACGTGCCGGTGCAGGTCAGGGTCAAGTCACCAAGACCGGCCAAGCCCAGCATGGTTTCAACCCGGCCGCCCATAGCAACCGCCAGACGTGACATTTCGGCAATACCACGGGTAATCAGGGCTGCACGGGCGTTGTCACCCAGTTTCAGTCCGGCCACCACGCCACTGGCAATCGCCAGAACGTTCTTGATCGCGCCAGCCACCTCAACACCAGCTACGTCGGTACTGAAATAGGGGCGGAATTCCGGCGTGCCGATCAACTCCACCAGCCGTTTGCCCAAGGCACGGTCTTCACAGGCCAGCGTGATTGCGGCTGGCAGGCCGATCGCGACCTCCTTGGCAAAGGTCGGGCCAGACAAAACCGCTACCGGCACGTTTCCAAGGGTTTCGGAGACCACCTGTGCCATCAGGGCACCGGTTTCCTTTTCAATGCCCTTGCAGCAAATTACCGCCGGAAGCTGATCTGGCCAATGCGATGACAGCTTGATCAGGGTCTCACGCAAATGCTGTGCCGGTGTCACCAGCAAAACCGCATCAGAATCGCGCAGACCTTCGTAATGTGTGGTTGCCCGCAACGCCCCCGGAAGCTCTATACCCGGCAGGTAAAGATCGTTCTCACCTTTGGTGTTGATCCGATCAGTCAGTTCTTCATTGCGCAAAATCAGTTCAACGTCTTCACCGGCCCGCACAGCCTGCACAGCCAGAGCCGTTCCCCAAGCACCGCCACCCACAACTGTAATGCGCTTTTTCATGATGTTTGTCCGGCAAAAATGAAGTTGTTTCGAGGATCGGCAAATACGTCAAACGCGGCAGATGGACCTTACGCCTTGACCCCGGCACCCGGGCGTTTGGGGGCCTCAGGATCCAGTGGCCAGCGCGGACGCGGCTTGAAATCAAGATCATCGCGTTCACCCAGACGGAATCGCTCCAACCCTGCCCAGGCAATCATCACGGCATTGTCGGTACAAAGGTGAAGCGGTGGCGCGACCAGCTCCATCCCGGCCTGATCGGTCAGTTCCACAAGACGCCCACGCAGATACTTGTTGGCCGCAACCCCGCCGGCAAGCACCAGCGTTTTGCCGCCGGGGTAATCGCGCATGAATTCAAACACGGCATTGCGCGCGCGATCAATCAGGGTGTCACCCACCGCACGCTGGAAAGATGCAGCAAGGTCGGTTTTGACCTCATCGGTTTGTTGTTCGACCGGGAAGCCATCCAGATAGGTCCGAACAGCTGTCTTGAGACCCGAGAAGGAGAAGTCACACCCTGGCCTTCCACGCAACGGGCGCGGCAAACCGAACCGGTTCGGATCACCCTTGGCGGCGACCTTTTCAAGCGCGGGACCACCGGGATAGCCTAGCCCCATCATCTTGGCGGTTTTGTCAAACGCCTCGCCGACCGCGTCGTCAATGGTGGTGCCGATGCGCTTGTACTTGCCAACACCCTCGACGATCAGGACCTGACAATGGCCACCGGACACCAGCAACAGCAGATAGGGAAAGGCGACGTCATCGGTCAAACGCACAGTCAGCGCGTGACCTTCCAGATGATTGACGGCAAGAAAAGGTTTTTGGGCGGCAAAGGCAATCGCCTTTGCCGTCATGGTACCAACCATCACGCCACCGATCAGCCCCGGCCCCCCGGTGCAAGCAACGGCATCAAGATCATCAAAATCAACACCGGCATCATCCATGGCCTCGGCCACCAGACGATCAAGATGTTCAAGATGGGCACGTGCGGCAATTTCCGGCACCACACCGCCATAGGGTCGATGATCGTCAAGCTGAGACAGCACACGGTTTGCCAGAATTTCGCGCTTGTCGTTCACGACAGCAGTGGCCGTTTCGTCACAACTTGTTTCGATACCCAGAACGATCATGATCCTGATCCGTTTTACCAACTCTGCCGACACGGACGGCAATCGGAATCCTATTACAGGTGTGACGATGATGTAGCGGAAAGTTCCTGCGCTTTCCACCCCCGTGCAGCGCAAGTGCCATATGCAGTTATCGCGCTTCACGAAGGCAGCGAAAATTTTGAACCGCGACCTAAATCAATGCAGCCCAGTTTCGAGCGATTACAATAACCGAAAATTCAGCCTGTTGCCGGTGGCACTAGGCTGCCCGCGGACCTTGTTTTTAAACAGTTTTAAGACTAAGACTTCACTCATGACAGATACAGCAAAACTTCGCATCGGTACCCGCGGTTCGCCCCTGGCTTTGGCACAGGCGCATGAGGTCCGTGACAAACTGGCAAATGCCCATCCGGAACTAGCCGAAGAAGGTGCAATTGCCGTCACCGTGATCACCACAACCGGCGACAAGATCCTTGATCGCGCCTTGTCGGAAATCGGCGGCAAGGGACTGTTTACCAAGGAAATCGATGACGCCCTTCTGGGTGGCGAAATCGACCTGGCTGTTCACAGCATGAAGGATGTGCCAACTGTTCTGCCCGATGGCATGATCCTGCCAACCATCCTGCCGCGCGAAGATGTCCGCGATGCATTTATTTCGCTGAAATACAAAAGCTTTGCCGAAATGCCCGCCGGGTCCGTGATCGGATCGGCCAGCCTTCGTCGTCAGGCCATGATCCTGAACAAATATCCCGACCTCAAGGTGGTGACGTTCCGCGGGAATGTGCAAACCCGTTTGCGCAAACTCAGCGAAGAACAGGTTGATGCCACACTTCTGGCAATGGCGGGCCTGAACCGTTTGGGGCAGCCCGACATCGCCACAGCCCCGATTTCCGAAGACGATATGTTGCCGGCAGTTGCGCAAGGCGCCATTGGCATTACCATCCGTGAAGATGATGCACAGTGCAAAAAATGGCTTGCTGCGCTTCATTGCGAAACCTCTGCCATTCGCGTGGCAGCAGAACGTGCAGCGCTTAAGGCACTTGATGGATCATGCCGCACCCCGATCGCAGCACTGGCCGAGTTTCAGGATGATGGCAGCCTGCGCCTGCGTGTATCGATTGTGCGCCCGGACGGCAGCGAACGCCTTGATACCGAACGCATGGTCGCCAAACCCGATATCGCAACAGCGATGGCGGCTGGCACGGATGCCGGTGAAGAACTCAAGCAACGTGGCGGACCGGACTTCATTACCGCCTGACTAGAATCAGGACCCTAGGCAACAGACAGGGACGCAGATGGGACCCTTGGTGCTAAATACCCGGCCCGATACCGACTCTACCGACCTTTTGGCAGCACTTGATAAGCGCGGCTATCGTCACCTGTCTGCGCCAATGCTGAATATTACCTTTCCAGTGCCCACAGGCCCGCTTGATATCAAGAAATACCAAGCGGTGATTTTCACATCGGCGAACGGGGTCCGGGCATTTGCCAAACTGACCGGGGATCGGTCGCTTCCTGCCTATTGTGTTGGTGACGCAACGGCCAGAATGTGCGCCACATTTGGCTTTGATGATGTTTATTCGGCTAATGGTGACATCAACGATCTGGCAACGTTAATTCGCAAAAAAGTTGATCCTGCACATGGACCACTTTTCCATCCAGCCGCACGTAAAACGGCGGGTGATCTTGGCCAAATGCTTTTGACTGATGGATATGAAGTCGATCGGCAAACCGTTTATGAAGCACACGAAAGCAATTCGGTCCCAGAAGACGTTTTAGAGGCGCTTCGCAATCATCATATTGAAGCTGTTTTATTTTTCTCTCCCCGCACTGCGGAAACCTTTGTTAAGCTGGTCCGCAGCTATAAGCTGGAAAGAGACTTGTCCGGAACAAGCGCGATTTGCCTAAGTCCGGCGGTGCAATCGAAGATATCCGATCTTACATGGTATAGAACACGCGTTGCATCACAACCGACACAAGAATACCTTCTTTCCGAGCTAGGGTCCCTGTCGTAATGGCTTCCTGCGCCTGACGCCGTTTTGGGAATAACCGCAAACTGCAATGGTCTGATCGTGAAAACACCAGAAACGCCAAAAACCAATGCTTCCGCAAAATCGGCCGACACCAAAGAGTCGTCCGACACCATTTCCGTCGACAGCAAAGGCAATGCGAAATCGTCCGCCAAAACGGCCGATACCGGCACAACTGCCAAATCCAGCGTGCCAAACTCAGGTACGATCAAATCTGGTGAAACCACTGCGAAAAAGGACGGCGGCCCTGCGGACAAAACCGCAAGCAGCACAACTGCCGCAGCAACCGATACGTCAAAACCCGACACCAAAGCCGCTGACGATAAAAAGACATCTACAGCGAAATCAAGCGCGCCCGCAAAACAGAAAAGCGGCGGTGGCAAAGCGCTGTTTTTGTTTGTGATCATTATCGTCGGTGCCCTGGCCGCAGGCTGGCTGACACGCGCAATCTGGTGGCGCGATGCAGAACCGGTTCTGACCCAGTATGTACCAAGCGACATTCTTGCCGAAATCGCACCTGAGGGCTACGGCCCGGATGCGACCAATGGCAGCGAGATTACAGTCACCAACACCCCGTCAGACAATGGTTCATCTGATGGTGCAACGCCTCCTGCCCCCAACGAAGATGCCGCCATGGCCGAAAAGGATGACGGCGTGTTGGCAACCGAGGGGATGCTTCCAACTGTTACGGATGAAAGCGCCTCTACAGCGAACTCAAACCCCATCCCGGATGGATCTGTTGTCATTGACCCGGACCTGACCGAACGCCTTTCGCGTCTGGAAGGCACGATTGATGCGCTTCGCGAACGTCTGAACAATGAACGTGGCGATACGCTGAACAACACGGTTGCGCGCCGCATGGCAGAGATCGAAACCCGTACCGCCCCGATCGAGGAACTGGCACGGGTCGAAAGCGAACTGGCTGGTGTCGCCAATGAAATGCGCGAGCTGTCTGCTCGCCTGTCAACCATGGAGGAAGAAATCCGTGCGACCAGCGGTCTGCGGGTTGAAAGCCGTGGTCAGGCTATTGCCATGGCCGTGACCATCCTGCGCGATGCCCTTCAACGTGGTGGACCGTTCGTGATTGCCCTGAACCAGCTTGAACGCAGTGCAGGCGATGACGAAGTCATTGAAGAACAGATCGCAACCCTGAAACCGTTGGCAGATCAAGGCGCGCCGACCCTTGAAAAACTGCGTCAATCTTTCCCGGCGATGGCACAGGAAGCAGTTGCAGCTGCCACAGATGATCATTCGGGCAGTGTCCTTGATGCGACTTGGGCCAACATCAAGAAGCTGGTTCCGATCCGGCGCGTTGATGCCGCAGGCGAAGAGTCGCTTGAAGGTCGTCTGGTTCTGGCGGAAAACGCGTTGGCGCAGGATGATCTTGATGCCGCCGTTGCCGCCCTTCAGGGGGTCGAAGGTGACCATGCCGCGGCTGCGGTAAGTGACTGGCTTGAGGCTGCCGAAAACCGTCGGACCCTTAATCAGGCAATTGCGACGCTGAGTTCTCATGCGATTACCATTCTGACCAGTACCAGTTCGGAGGGCAGTCAATGATCCGCCTTCTGATATTTATCCTTATTACAGCAGCGCTGGTTTTCTGCACCGTCTGGTTTGCCGATAATCCGGGCCGCATGACGATTGTCTGGCTGGGATATCGCTTTGACGGATCGATTGGCATGGTCGCGCTGGGCCTTTTGGCGCTAACCGCCGTGCTCGTTCTACTGTGGCGCGGCTGGACAATCATTGCCAATTCGCCGGGCTGGCTTGGCCGTCTGCTGGGCAGCCGTCGTCGCAAGAAAGGCCAGCAAGCCCTGACCATGGGATTGCTGGAACTGGCGTCAGGCGATGTGCGCCAGGCGCTGAAACATACCCGTGCGGTCGACCGGTATCTTGAAGACGATACCCTGACCCGGCTTCTGACAGCACAGGCGGCAGAATTGGACGGCAATAATGACGCCGCCAAGCGCCAGTTCGAGGCCATGCTGGAAAAACCCGACTCCGCATTCTTTGGGCTGCGGGGCCTTTTGCAATTGGCGTTGAAGGCCAATGACCGCGAAGCCGCCCTTGATTATGCGGAACGGGCACACCGTCTGCGTCCACGCAATCCGGCGGTCATCGTTACACTGTTTGACTTGCTGCTGACCTCAAGACGCTGGGACCGGGCGCTTAGCCTGTTGGTTGATGCAGAAAAGGCCGCCGTCTTTAGCGAAAACGAACTGACACATCGCCGTGCACTTTTGATCACGGCCAAGGCAGAAGGCGCGATTGCCGAAGGCGAAAACGCAGAAGCCACCAAGCTTTTGCGCAAGGCGCTGAATTCTGCACCCGATTTCACCGGTGCAGCTGTGCTTCTGGCCGGGCTCTATCGTGATCTGAAACAGGATAACAAGGCACGCGACGTCGTAATGCAAAGCTGGGGCACGGCGCCGTCGGCAGCATTGGGTGCGATTTTCCGCGAAACGCTGACCGGCGATCCATTGGCAAAAGTCAAAACGGTCGAAAAACTTGTCGCGACCAACCCTAGTCATGTCGAAAGCCAGATTGTTCTGGCCGAAGCAGCGCTTGAAGCCGATCTTTGGGGAATTGCGCGCGGCAACCTTGAAAAGGCCATGGCCACCAAGGCAGAAGCCCGGCATTACCGGCTGTTGGCCGATCTTGAACTGCGTGAAAATCAGGATGGCGCGAAGGCCCGTGAATTGCTGATCAAGGCAAGCCATGCCAACCCGGATCCGGATTGGCGTTGCGGGGCCTGCGGGGCCGAAACTGACCGCTGGGTTGTTTCCTGCCCGTCCTGTCATTCATTTGGCAGTGTCGACTGGCGCGCACCGCTTCGTGTTCATCAGGATGACGCCGCCAAGGAAAACGCAGAACCGGAAACCGCAAAACCGTCTGCGATTACACAGACTGGCGTCCTGATTGATCAGGATACAGATTCGGATGGCGCCAAAGATGGCAAGGCAACCGTCCAAGCCTGATGTTTCGTTCTGATGCAATCAACACAAAACCCCGCAAGGCTGCCTTGCGGGGTTTTGCTTTTAAAGTCCGAAACGCCTAGTGGCGGAAATGACGCATGCCGGTAAAGACCATGGCAATGTCATTTTCATCGGCTGCGGCGATGACTTCTTCGTCACGCATCGAGCCGCCTGGCTGGATCACAGCGGTCGCACCTGCCTTGACTGCTGCCAAAAGGCCGTCGGCGAATGGGAAGAACGCGTCCGACGAAACCACCGACCCTTGCGTGCGCAGATCGCTTTCGCCAGCATTCTTGCCAGCTTCTTCCGCTTTCCATGCGGCAATGCGCGAGCTGTCGACACGGCTCATCTGACCAGCACCGATACCGACCGTCTTTCCGTCTTTGACATAGACGATGGCGTTTGATTTGACGTGCTTGCCAACGCGGAAGGCAAACAGAAGGTCATCAAGCTCTGCCTCGGACGGCTTGCGCTTGGTCACGACCTTAAGCTCTTCGCGTTTCACACGACCCGCATCGCGGTTCTGAAGCAGGTAACCGCCTGCCAGCGAACGCAGGGTCATGTCTTCACCTTCCGGATCGGCCATGCCACCTGTGACCAGAAGACGCAGGTTTTTCTTCGCTGCCAGAACTTCCTTGGCCGCGTCATCGGCATCCGGGCAAATCACGACTTCGGCAAACAGTTTGGCGATTTCTTCGGCCGTCTGTTTATCAAGGGTACGGTTGAGCGCAATGATGCCGCCAAAGGCCGATACCGGATCACAGGACAGCGCCTTGTGATAGGCATCAATCAGGCTGTCACCCTCGGCAACGCCGCACGGGTTGGCATGCTTGATGATCGCAACAGCCGGCTTTTCATCGAATTCGGATACCAGTTCGAACGCGGCGTCGGTGTCGTTCAGGTTGTTAAACGACAGTTCCTTGCCCTGAAGCTGGGTCGCGGTCGCCACACCCGGGCGGTTTTTGCCGTTGGTGTAGAACGCGGCCTGTTGATGCGGGTTTTCGCCATAACGCAGCGTCTGTTTCAGTTCGGCAGAGACATTCAGACGCTGCGGGAAGGTTTCACCAAGTTCACCTGCAAACCAGCTTGAAATCGCCGAGTCATATGCACCGGTGCGCGCAAAGGCCTTGGCGGCCAGAACGCGACGGGTTTCAGCCGTGGTGGCACCACCATTATCATTCATCTCGGCAACGACGCGGTCATAATCGGACGGATCAACAACCACAGTTACGGACTCGTGGTTCTTGGCCGCAGAGCGGATCATGCTTGGGCCGCCGATATCGATGTTTTCGATGCAGGTGTCGAAATCGGCACCCTTGGCAACGGTTTCTTCAAACGGATAAAGGTTCACACAAACCAGATCGATCGGGGAAATGTCGTTATCTTCCATTGCCTGCATATGGCTGGAAAGAGAACGGCGGCCCAGAAGGCCGCCGTGAATCTTCGGATGAAGAGTCTTGACACGACCGTCCATGATTTCGGGAAAACCGGTGTGATCGGCAACTTCCTTGACCGGCACGCCAGCGGCTTCAATCGCGTTGGCAGAGCCACCGGTTGACAGGATTTCAACGCCCTGTGCGTGGAGGGATTTGGCGAATTCGACCAGACCGGTCTTGTCGGAAACGGAAATAAGCGCGCGCGCAATACGAGCAGTCATTGGGTTCGCTTTCATGCATCAATGTGATGAAGGTTGCGGACCCATTGATGATATATCGGCCCACAAAATCAGGAATGCGCATGGCTGCTCGTGCATGCGAAATGAAAGTGTGCGGGCAAACCGGCCTTCAAAAGGGATCGGAAAAAGGTTTATCCAATCCGAGCCGACACATGATCAATGAGTCCGAACCATGTTTCGCGCGGAGCTTTAGCATGTGCGACGCAAAATGTGGACCCCGAATTCTTGCATGGCGGGTTTTAACAATCAGGCCAGCAAACCTTATCGACCAGCAAAAAACGGGACGGCATCGCTGCCGCCCCGTTCCGGTTTTACCAAGTGTTGGATCAGGCAACGTTTTTACGCACACCCAGTGTTTTGAGCGCATCAGCAAGTGAGGCGTGCTCAAGCCCGGCATAAAGCGCAAGTTCGTCGCTAACCGGCGCACCAAGGCATTGTTCGAACACGTCCTGGTTGGATTGTTCTGAATAGTTTTTCTGCTCGTCACTACCAAGATTCGATTGGAAAATCCCGGCCGCACTGACTGGCAGGAAATCCTCGTAAATGATCGGGTCGGCGCGCAGATAGCCCTGATCGACCAGTTCATTGACCGGAGTTGCCGGATCAAGATCGCCTTTCTTGGCGGCACTTAGACCCGCCTTGGTCGGGCTATAGCGGAAGAAGGCCAGCTTTTCGACGCGCAAGGTCTCATAATCATCCGGAAAGGCGCGGAAACGATCCGCCAGTTCTGTTTCGTAATCACGTGCGTTGGATCCACCGGCATTGATCTGCACCGCATGACGGGTCGCGGCCAGAAGCGTGTCATAAAGCTTGCGACCCTCGGCGGTCAGGGCAATGCCGCGCTGCTCGATCTCACCAAAGCGGGCGGTATGGGTGCCCAGTGTTTCATCACGACGATCACCGATAAAGTTCACCCGTTCTTCAAGCGCCTTGAAGCTGGTCTGGCGCAGCAGGATCGGGCAAGACCGTGCGGGCGGGCCTTCGACAATTGCCTTTGGCGTGATGCCGCGTTTGGGCATGTCTTGCTGCACCGCATCGATATCCAGGGTGCGCGGCGTCAGGTGATTGATATGCGGCCCCTTGAAGCAGACCACATCGGCAATCAGGCGATGGGCGTCATGAAGCTTCTGGTAGGTTTCAAGCGTGACGGTCGCATCGCTATGCCAACGGAAAGTTTCCAGTGCCTCGGCAACGAACTGTTCGGCCTGTATACGGGTCAGGCCGCCGTTTTTCTCTGCCAGATAAATCAGCTTAGTGGCATCCGCGGTAAAGATGTTGCGCTTGGCAAGGATGCTTTCGGCTTGATGACGCAAATCCTCGTCCTCGATCAATTCAAGACGCAGGAGCGAGGTAAAGACACGGAACGGATTGCGTTTAAGCGCTTCCTCGTCTATCGGGCGGAAGGCCGTTGAATGTACCGGCACACCGGCAACAGACAGATCATAATAGCCCACCGGATGCATGCCCATGACCGCAAACAGGCGGCGCATATTAAAAAGCTCTTCTGGTTTGCCGAGCCGGATCGCGCCGTGGCGTTCAAGGTCGATACGCTCAAGCTCGCCATTATATTCAAGGCTGTCGGCAAGTTTGGGATTGGCTTCCAGTTTGTTCTGATTGATCTCGTAAACCAGCTCCATCAGGGTGCCGTATTGTGGCACTTCACTGCGATACATGTCGGACATCGCGCTTGAAAACATCGAACGGATTTCATCGGGATGGACAAAGGCGTCTGTCGACATGGGGCCTCCAAAAGACGGAATCACATTGAACCTGTGGAATGGCCTTACTCGGCAAAATCATTCCCATTCATCATCAGGATGGCAAAATATGATCCGGTTTCGGGCATGACAAACGACAATTTGGCACGAATTCATTCCATCAAAGAATGAACGTGCAGATCATTGAAACAACAATTGGAAATGCAGTGAGAAGCAGCTTTTAAGAGGCTGCCTCGGTTTCACTGCCGTTGCTACCTGCAAAGATCGACTTCACACCGATCTCGGGCGGCTGGAATTCCGGCACCAATTGGCTGATCAGCTCCAGCGTTTTGGAAGTGTTGCGGTTGGTGGCACTGTCTTCCAAAGCATCAAAGACCTGCTTGATCAGGCCATAATCCACCACACGCGGGGCAGCCAAAAGCACCCCATCGGTCTCGGTCTGGACAGGCGGTTCGGAATCGTGGAAAAGCTCTTCATAAAGCTTCTCACCCGGGCGCAAACCGGTGACCTTGATTTCCACGTCCTTGTCCGGCTGTAAGCCAGACAGCAGGATCATCTGTCGCGCCAGATCGATGATTTTGACCGGGCGGCCCATATCAAGGACGAAGATCTTCCCGCCCTCGGTCACCCCGTGGCGCCCAAGTTCAGCTGATTGCAAAACAAGTTCCACCGCCTCGGCAATGGTCATGAAGTATCGGGTGATGCCTTCATGCGTGACAGTCAGCGGCCCACCCGCCTCAAGCTGGCGCTTGAACAGGGGCACCACAGACCCGGTAGAACCCAGAACGTTGCCAAAGCGCACGGTGACAAACCGGGTCGACCCGCGCTGATCAAGCGGCAGGGTCTCCAGCGCCTGACAATAACATTCCGCCAGCCGCTTTGATGCGCCCATGACATTGGCGGGGTTCACCGCCTTGTCGGTTGAAATCAGAACCATTGTGCCCACACCGGCGGCACGACAGGCCTCAGCCACATTACGCGTGCCCAGCGTGTTGGTCAGAATGCCTTCATTGGGGTTGTGTTCGACCAGCGGCACATGCTTGTAAGCCGCCGCATGGAACACTATTTCGGGCTTGTAGAGATCAAAAACCTGACCGATGCGGGTTTGATCGCGGACATCCCCTAGGATGCTCTCACGCGGCAAATCCGGATATTTTTCCGCCATTTCCATATCGATGGCGTAAAGCTGGAATTCCCCGGCATCCAATAAGGTCAGGCTGTCCGGGCCATAAGATGCGATCTGACGCACCAGTTCCGAACCAATTGATCCGCCGGCACCAGTCACCAATACCCGCTTACCAGCAATCATTTCTCGCACACGATCGCGATCCAGTCGCGCCTGCGGGCGACCGAGCAAATCTTCAATCGCCACCGGGCGGATTTGCAGCGGATCGGCCAAGCCTTCACGCAGATCGCCCAGCTTGGGCAAACGGGCCAGAGTCATGCCATAGCGATCAGCAATCTCGACCCACTTGGCATTGTCTTCATGACGCAGTGCATCACCACTCAGCACCAATCGGCGCGGCAAGCCATGCCTGCCCTTTTGTAATTTCTGAATGACATCTTCAAGCTGATCGACAGTCGCCAGAACGTCAACACCATGCATGTTGCGACCAACCCGGCCCTGAGTCAGCGAAACGATACCAATGACCTTGAACGGAGTATTAGCAGATCGTTCGGTTTCACGGATGAAGGCTTCTGCCTCATCGCCCGCGCCGATCAACAAGACCGAAACACGTGCTGTTCCCTGACGCACCAGTGCGCGTGCGGTCGATTTGTCCTTGGTAATCCGATAGGTCAGGCGTGCCCCGCCAAGCAAGGCCATCAGAAGGAACCACTGAATGATTGGCGCCGAACGTGGCATCCAGTCCAGACGTGTGGTCAGAAACAGAACAATAAAAAGAACCGCGACAGCAACCGATACGGCCTTGGCAATACGGATCACATCGTTGAGCGATGCATAGCGCCAAATGCCACGATACAGACCGAAATACCAGAAGGACACGGCTGCGATCAGCGTGAAAATGCCAGACGAAAACAGAATATTTTGCGTCGCATAGTAGACCACACCGTCCCCCACCCGAAGATAGAGCGCCAACGGGAAGGAAAGTGCCGCCATGATGATGTCATGGACAAAGGCAATATGGCTTCGCTGAAATAATCGCAGCATGCGGTCCCTTACCGGCAGATTTCTGTTTTTATAAGGATATACCCGCTTGGCGACAGACGGATAAGGGTTTCTTTTCGCGCTCTGCTCACATCAAGTCAAGCAATGCACGTAATAGTCTGATCGATCAGGTGCCGGGTGTTTCGCGAACCGGCATTCTCACCATCATACCGACAAGCCCCAACACAACGATCAGTGCTGCAATCACCCGCATCCAGTCCGGCGTATCACTTTGGGCAAAGCAAACAGCAATCAGAATAAGGTTGCTGGCAAGGATCATGATCGACACCCGGGCATGCGAAAACCCACGCTGGGTGGCTTTCTGATAGAAATGTTCGCGATGCGCTTGCCAGATTTTCTCGCGCCGCAAGGCGCGTTTGATCAGGGTAAATGTTGCATCAAACAGATAATAGGATGGCAAGATCAGTGCGATGGCCCATGCCCCTTCGGAGGCGACCTTTAACAACAGCCATCCCAGAATAAAGCCAAGCGGGATTGATCCGACATCTCCGAGAAACAGCTTCGCCGGATGCCAGTTCCAGATCAGGAACCCGATCATGATCGCAAGAATGCCAAGCCCGATATAGCCAAGCCCGATGAATTGCGGCAACGGCACAAAAAGCGCGAGCACAAAAATCCCAAGGCCGATTGACCCGGCCTCGACCCCGGTAATCCCGTCAATCCCGTCCATGAAATTGAACAGATTAATGAACCACACCCAAGCCAACACCACCAACACGTGATCCAGCCAGATCGGCACCAGTCCACCCAGAACCGGCTTATCAAGGGCCAATATGCCAATGATCACCGCAATAAATTGCACAGCAAAACGCTTGGCCGCGGAGAGGTCATGACGATCATCAAGCCAACTGAGCAACGCGAGCCCGGCACAGGCCCCCAGCATCAGCCATTCACCAATAGCCGAAACACCGGTAAAGGCAAAAACGACCGCAACCAGCACAATCAAAAGCGGCGTCACCGCAAGCCCGCCGCCACGCGGGGTCGGTACAGCGTGACTGGAACGGTGATTTGGCATATCAAGGATCGCCTTGCGCCGCAGATAGTTCAGAACCACCCACGTCAGCAACATCGAGCCGATCAGAAAGATGCTTGCAAAGGTCGCAAGTCCGGCAAAAGTCATCGTTGGATCGCCCTTGTCCCCATCAGATTGATCCACCTGGATTAGCCGGACCCATTCCCTATCGCAAGGCTTTTCACCCTGCCAGCCCCACCATCCTGCCAACATTCCCGACACAGCCGCACAGAGCAGCCATGCCACGCAAAACCATGGTTGATGCTTTACAGTTTGCCATGCTGCGCTTAACTACAGCACATAAACTAAAACCGGAGATATCCCTTTGGCAGAACGTCGTTCACGTCCATCCCCGCGCAATGCCCCCCGCAAACAGGCGGTAGAGGCACCCGATCCGCGCATGCTTGCGCTTAAAACCCTGCAGGAACTGCGCGGCGGTGAAGTGACGTTGGACGAACTTCTGTCAAAGCATGGCTATGGCCTGCCGTCGCTTGATCGCAATTTCCTGCGTCAATTGCTTGGCACCACGCTCCGCCATCTGGGCGAAATTGATGCGGTGCTTGCCCCGCGTTATCAACCACCACAGGACCGGGTCGCAGCACGCTTGACCAACATCCTGCGGCTTGGTGCGGCGCAATTGTTCTTTATGGATACGTCTGACTACGGTGCGGTCGACAGTACGGTCAATCTGGCGCGTGATGCGGGTTTGCATAAATACACCAAACTGATCAATGCCGTTCTGCGTGGGCTGCAGCGTGACGGCTTTGAATGGCCGGAAGGCGTTGAAGATTGGCAGCTCAACATCCCGGCATGGCTGCGCGGATCCTGGAAAAAGGCCTATGGCGCCGAGATCGCCCAGGGCATCGCCGAAGCAAGCCTTGGCCACGCGATGCTGGATCTGTCGATCAAGGATCGCAGCCAGACCGCCGAGTGGGCGGAGAAGATGGATGGCATTGTCCTGCCGACCGGGTCGGTGCGGCTTGAACCGGGTCGTCGTATCCGCGATCTGCCGGGTTACAAGGATGGCGACTGGTGGGTGCAGGACGCAGCCGCCGCCATTCCGGCAACCCTGTTTTCGGCCTACAAGGACAAAACCATCTATGACCTTTGCGCCGCACCGGGCGGCAAGACCATGCAGATTGCATCCCTTGGGGCGAGTGCAATTGCGGTCGATAAATCCGAAGGTCGCCTGAAACGCGTGTTTGAAAACCTAGAGCGTGTATCGCTTGGTGCGGCTATTGTCACCGGCGATGCCACCGATCTTGCGCCTGATACGCCACGTGCCGATGCGGTTCTATTGGACGCACCCTGTTCTGCGACCGGCACCATTCGCCGCCATCCGGACATTCTGCTGCGTCAGAATGACAAGCTGATGCAATCGCTTCTTCCCATTCAGACCAAGCTGCTTAATCAGGCGGACAAGCTTTTGAATGTCGGTGGTGAGCTGATCTACTGCACCTGTTCGCTGCAACCCGAAGAAGGCGAATATCAGGTCAAATCGTTCCTGGCGGATCATCCGAACTATGAACGCAAAGCCATCACCGCCGACGAACTGGGTGGTTGGGATGAGGCGATCAACGATGCAGGTGAATTGCGCATTCTTCCAATCCATATGACCGATTTTGGCGGCATGGATGGCTTTTTCTGTGCCCGCCTTGTCAAAAAGTCCTGATTTTCCAACACAAGATCACGGTTTGACGCACACAAGGCAGCCATGAGTCCCATTCGGGTGACATAAGGGGCAATCTGGGGTATGAAGGCCGCGCATTTCCCATATCCCGCATTGCTTCAGGACCTGTGACGCATGACCACGTCAAATATTAAAATCGCACCTTCGATCCTTTCGGCGGATTTCGCCCAGCTTGGCGTTGACGTCCGCGCTGTTGACGAAGCCGGTGCTGACTATATCCATATCGATGTGATGGATGGTCACTATGTACCGAACATCACGATTGGCCCGGACGTGGTCAAGGCGCTGCGCCCACACAGCGACAAGGTGTTTGATGTGCATCTGATGATCGCGCCTGTCGACCCCTATATCGAGGCATTTGCCAATGCCGGTTCTGACATCATCACGATCCACGCCGAAGCTGGCCCGCACCTGCATCGCTCGCTGCAGCTGATCAAGTCACTGGGCAAAAAGGCTGGTGTCTCGCTCAACCCGTCGACCCCGGAAAGCGTGATTGAATATGTCATGGACATGGTCGATCTGGTTCTGGTTATGACCGTAAACCCGGGCTTTGGTGGCCAGAAATTCATTCCGAGCCAACTTGAGAAAATCAAACGCATCCGCAAGATGATTGATGCCACCGGCCGCGATATCGACCTTGAAGTCGATGGTGGCGTAAACCCGGAAATCGCGCCCAAGGTTATCGAAGCTGGCGCCAATGTTCTGGTGGCTGGTTCCGCCACCTTCAAAGGCGGCCCGTCTGAATATGCCAACAACATCAAGGCTATCCGCGGCGCGTAACTCGCTGCCTTGCTGATCGCAAAAACAAAAAAAGGCCGGGGCACAATGCTCCGGCCTTTTTCGTGTCTGCTTTAAGCGCGTTCAGATCAGAAATCTATGCAGCGGCCCTTGTTTTCCCAATCGCCAAAGCGGGTCGGCTCCGGACCTTTGGGTCCGCCAATCTCGCGGGCCTTGGCGGCGGCTTCCTTGGCGGCCTTGGCTTCGGCAAGCGCATTGATTGCATCCTGAGACAGTTGTGGTGCGGCTTCCGCCCCCGCAATCTCATCAGGTGCCGGATTTGTATCGGCCTGCGGCTCTGCCTTTTCCTTGGGTACTTCGTGGATGACGGTTTCACGGAATTTTCCAGCCATCTTTCCTTATCCTGAAATGCTTCTGAGTTTGGAGTTTAGTGCAGCCAGTCTGTTCTGCAGACCATACGGAAGCAATTTCACGATAGACTTCCGGAGCTTGAAGATCGGAGGTGCAATATCCGGAATTTTAGCATTCGCATCGACCTTGGTTGCCTTGATCGCTTCCGGCAATTTGTTAGCAACTGTCTGCTTCACATATAGAACAATGTTGTAGCGATACCAAAATGAAACATCGTGAAAGCCCTTCAATTTCGGGCGGATACAATCATATGCTTCATAGCCTTCGTCACGGAAGAACGAGCGCCACTCGTCGTACTCCCGCTCGTTCATATGAAACTCCCCTCCCTGCCCAGGAGGAGCGGCCGAGAAAATCACAACATCGGAGTGGCGGGTGAGGGATTGCACGAATTGGCGAGAGCTCTCAGGGCTGAGATGCTCAGCAACCTCCAGGCTACACGCCACGTCGAAACGGCGCCCAAGATCAACTGCTTCATCCAGATTGCGTGCAAAAAACGCCTCTTTGGAAATGTGAAGAGCATCAGTATTGACGTAATCACCATCAACACCGACAACATCTTCAACACCATTTAGTAACCAGCACTTCAACCAAACGCCCTCAGCACAGCCAAAATCGGCAACACTTTTACAAAACGGCAGAAGTTCTCTGAAAACCGGCACAACCTTTTGTGCTGATTTCCATGAGATCCCCGATGTATAGGCGAAAAAATCATCGTCATATACGTTTTTGTAGTTCTCAGCGCCCGACATTAACTGTTCACCTGATTTTTAGCCTTAGTTCAAAGCACAGGAATAGCGCCCCGATGCGAAATCGGCAAGCTTCAAGCAGATCAGTATGACATGCACAAACCCACATGATTTCAGGCCTTTGGAATCAAACAGGGAATCCTGATGTGGATGCGGACAAAAATTTGGGGAAAACAGACTCTTTCCCGGCGCGCTCAAAGCCGCTATTCCAAGCGTACGAGCAAAACAAGGAGAAACCATGCGTCCAATTCCACAGCGTATCGCCGAAGAACTTTCGGTTCGTCCGGAACAGGTCATTGCCACCATCGAGATGCTTAATGAAGGCTCCACCGTTCCGTTCATCGCCCGTTACCGTAAAGAAAAAACCGGCGGGCTTGATGACACCCAACTTCGTACGCTGGAAGAACGCCTGCGCTATCTGACCGAGCTTGAAGAACGTCGCGCATCCGTGCTTGAAAGCATCCGCGAACAGGAAAAGCTGACGCCGGAACTTGAGGCCGCGATCAACGAGGCAGACACCAAGACACGTCTTGAAGATCTTTACCTGCCCTATAAGAAAAAGCGCCGCACCAAGGCCCAGATTGCCCGCGAAGCCGGGTTGGAGCCGCTGGCAGATGCACTGTTTAACGACCCGACGCTTGATCCGGAAACCGAAGCCGCCAAATTCGTTGATGCCGAAAAAGGTGTTGAGGACACCAAGGCTGCCCTTGATGGTGCGCGCCAGATCCTGATGGAACGCTTTGCCGAGGATGCCGACCTTGTTGCCAAGCTGCGTAACCATCTCTGGAATGAAGGTGAAATCACCGCATCGGTGATCGAGGGCAAACAGGCCGAAGGTGCCAAGTTCTCGGACTATTTCGAGCATTCCGAAAAAATCAAAACCTGTCCGTCACACCGGGCACTGGCGCTTTTCCGGGGTCGCAACGAAGATATCCTGCAACTGAAACTGACCCTTGGCAAAGAAGACGAAGACCGTCCGCGCAGTCAGCCGGGCCGCGCCGAAGTCATGATTGCCGCCCATGTCGGTATTGCCGACAAGGGTCGGGCGGCGGATAAGTGGCTGATGGATACTGTGCGCTGGACCTGGCGCGTCAAACTGTCGCTGTCGATTGAGCTGGATCTGTTTGGCACCCTTCGTGACTCCGCCGAGGAAGGTGCCATCAAGGTCTTTGCCGACAACCTGAAAGACCTGTTGCTCGCCGCCCCCGCCGGGCAAAAAGCCACCATGGGTCTTGATCCGGGTGTGCGTACCGGGGTCAAGGTCGCAGTGGTTGATGCCACGGGCAAGCTGGTCGATACCGCAACGGTTTATCCCTTCCAGCCACGCAATGACGTCGAAGGCGCGATCAACACCATGGCCGCACTGGCGGCCCGCCATCAGATCGAACTGATCGCGATTGGTAACGGGACGTTTTCACGTGAAACCGACGAACTCGCCGGTCAGATGCTTAAACGCTTCCCAGCACTCAAGGCCACCAAGGTGATCGTCAACGAAGCCGGTGCGTCTGTTTATTCCGCATCGCAGTTTGCCGCAGAAGAATTCCCCGACCTTGATGTTTCGCTCCGTGGTGCAGCCTCGATCGCACGCCGCCTGCAAGACCCGCTGGCAGAACTGGTGAAGATCGAGCCGAAATCCATCGGGGTCGGGCAATATCAGCATGACGTATCGGAAACCAAACTGGCCCGGTCGCTTGATGCCGTGGTTGAGGATTGCGTGAACGGTGTCGGCGTTGACCTTAACACCGCCTCCATCCCGCTTTTGACCCGTGTGGCAGGCCTGACCGAAACGCTGGCGCGCAATATTGTTGGGTATCGCGACTCCAATGGCGCGTTCCAATCGCGTGCGGATCTTAAAAAGGTCGAGCGTCTTGGACCAAAGGCGTTCGAGCAATGTGCGGGCTTTTTGCGCATTCGTGGTGCGAATAACCCGCTTGATGCATCGGCTGTGCACCCGGAAGCCTATCCGCTGGTCGAAAAGATCAGTACCAAGGCCGCCAAGCCGTTGGCTGAACTGATCGGCGATTCGGCCTTTATCAAGACACTCCGCCCCGAAGATTTCGCCGATGACACATTCGGTGTTCCGACCATCCGCGACATCATTGCCGAGCTCGACAAACCCGGCCGTGACCCGCGGCCGGAATTCAAAACCGCCAAATTCACCGAAGGTGTCAACGAGATCAAGGATCTACGTACCGGCATGAAACTTGAAGGTACGGTCACCAACGTCACCAACTTTGGGGCGTTTGTTGATATTGGTGTGCATCAGGATGGCCTTGTCCATATTTCCCAACTTGCTGACAAGTTCGTCGAAGATCCCCGTCAGGTGGTCAAGGCCGGTCAGATTGTGTCGGTCACTGTCATGGAAGTTGATGCGCCGCGCAAACGTATCGGGCTTTCGATGAAATCCGCACCGGATTACGAAGCCACACGTGAAAAGCGCGCCGACAATCGCGGCGATGCACCGCGCGGCAACCGTCCGCAGCATTCATCAGGCCCGCGCCATCAGGGCGGCCAAGGTCGTGGCAATGCCGGTGGCAACGCTGGCGGTGATGGCGGTGCAATGGCCGCCGCACTCAAGGCCGCGATGGAACGTCGCAAGTAACCTGTCGCAAAAAGTCTTCGAAACGGCGGGATGGCATATACCATTCCGCCGTTTTTCTTTTGCCCAATCATGCCGATTGGATGAATTGACAGAAGACGGTTTAAAACCCATGTTGAGCACTCACCAAGGGGAGCCCCGACAAGGGGGCTGAGAAACTGCCGCGCAGTGACCCTTTGAACCTGATCCAGTTCATACTGGCGTAGGGACGGTGCGAACGCGGATCACGACGTTTTCCATCTTTCCGACTTCGAACTGGGTCTCCATACGCAAAGTTTCTGCATTGGAGCCTCGACATGACGACTGAAACCTCCCAGACCGCGACTGATCTTTTTGAACGCATGCGTGCCACCAATCCGTTGGTTCAGTGCATCACCAACTATGTTGCGATGAACTATGCTGCCAATGTTTTACTGGCCGCTGGCGCCTCACCCGCGATGGTTCACACACCAGAAGAATCCGGTGAATTTGCTGCGATTGCCGGGGCTCTCACGGTCAATATCGGCACCCTTTCGCCCAACTGGGTCGAAGGCATGATTGCCGCGGCCAAGGCAGCCAATAGAGCTGGCAAGCCATGGGTGCTTGATCCGGTGGCGCATTTTGCCACCGGGTATCGCCGCGATGCCGTGGCAGAGCTTTTGAAACTCAAACCCACCGTCATTCGCGGCAACGCATCGGAAATCATTGCGCTTGGCGGCGGCCAAAGTGCTGGTCAGGGTGTCGATAGTGGCGATCCGGTCGAACAGGCTGAAGAAGCCGCACGCGGCCTTGCCATCGCACAAGGTGCCATTGTTGCTGTTACGGGCGAGGTTGATTTTGTCACCGATGGCAAACGATCCGTGCGCATTGCCGGTGGATCGGACCTGATGCCGAAAGTCACCGCCACAGGCTGTTCGCTGACGGCGCTTGTTGGCGCCTATCTTGCGATTGCACCCGATCAGGCGTTTGAAGCCACCGTTGCCGCCCTTGGCAATTTTGCCGTGGCGGGCGAAATCGCCGCCAATACGGCAAACGGCCCGGCATCCTTCATGACAGCCTTTATCGATGGCCTGCATCGCCTTGATGGCGCGACTTATGCCAAGAACCTTCGGATCAATGTTCTATGAAGTCGTTTGATCTGTCGCTTTATCTCGTGCTTGATCCCGATCTGTGTCGCGACCATTCGATGGTGGAAACCACGATGGCCGCGATTGCAGGCGGTGCCACCCTCATTCAGCTGCGCGATAAAAAGGCCGGGACCGAGGGCCTCATTCGCGTTGGTCGGGAATTGATGAAGGCGATGGAAGGCACAAACGTGCCACTGATCGTGAATGACGATATTGATGCCACCATTGCCATTGGTGCACATGGCCTGCATGTCGGTCAGGATGATCTGCCTTCGCAGATTGCCCGCGACCGCCTTGGCCCGGACAAGATTATCGGCCTTTCGATTGAAGGCGAAGATGTCGCGCAAAAGGTGGACAGCACGATTGTCGATTATGTCGGCATCGGCCCGATATTTGCCACCGCAACCAAGCCCGACCATAAACCGGCGATCGGCTTTGACGGGCTTGAAAAACTGGTGCGGATGGTCGGCCTGCCATCGGTTGCGATTGGCGGGCTTAAGGGTGAACACGCCCTGCCGGCACTTGAAAGCGGTGCTGACGGCATTGCCGTTGTCTCGGCGATTTGTGGTCAGACTGATCCCGAACAGGCCACCGCATATATCGCTAAAAAACTCAAATCAGCGCGGACCTATCTGTCGCAGTAACCTTGGGCTTTCGCGGTTCCGATCTGCAATGATCAGGGCTGTTATAGGGCGCAAAACGCATGGCTGTTGCGCCCAAATAACAATGACCGGCACGGAAATGCCCCATTTGCGCCGTTAATTTTTCGGCTTCGTAGCGCAAGTTATCAGACATCAACCAAGAACAACCGCGCGAGGAAGCCATGCTGAGATCTCTGCGTAGTAAGCCGGTTGCCATTGCCCTGATTGGGCTTATGACGATCACGACAGCCGGGCTGGCTGCAATCAAGGTCGCACCCAAACCGACCACCGACAGCGTTACCATCCATTCCGAAATGGTTCGCGGTGAAGTAACGTTGCGCCACCCGGATGGCACCATCGCCATCAGGCGTGATTGCGTCCGGTTCCCGTGCAAGATTGACATCTCGTCGCTTAAACGCGGGGACTACGATGTCACACTGACAAATGGCGACGAAAGCCAGAAGATGGTAGGACTCTACAAAGAGTAGGCATCCCGCCTGCGCCACGACCCAAACCGTTCAAATTTTTCCGGAAAATCCGGGAACGTTTTGATGGCCTGAATGTTCATCATATATCGAACCATTCAAAGGTAATGTGGCGATGCGTTGCATAAACGCTCGTGCGTGCTAGATAAAGTAGCACGGGTAACGACCCGGATGCGCCAGTCGGCCCTGCAACAAAGGTTTCCAAGATGTTGCACGGGATTTTCACTTTTATCGACGGCGCAAAAAGGGATATGTTGCGTTACCGCACAGATTAATAATGAAAGTCGAGGAACTGTATCATGGCACTTGAACTCCCAGCACTTCCGTACGCATACGACGCGCTTGACCCGTATATGTCGGCTGAAACCCTCGAGTTCCACCACGACAAGCACCACAATGCTTATGTCGAAACCGGCAACAAACTGCTCGAAGGCAGCGGTCTTGAAGGCAAGTCGCTTGAGGAACTCGTCGTTGCGACCTATGGCGACAAGGACAAGGCCAAGCTGTTCAACCAGGTCGGTCAGCACTGGAACCACATCGAGTTCTGGAACATGATGAAGCCGAATGGCGGTGGCAACATCCCGGGCGAACTCGAAAAGAAAATCGTCGAAGACTTCGGCTCGGTTGATGCTTTCAAAGAAGCGTTCACCACCGCTGGTGTTGGCCAGTTCGGCTCCGGTTGGGCATGGCTGTCGATGAACAAGTCGGGCAAACTGGTTGTTTCGGGCACCCCGAACGCCGAAAACCCGCTGGTTCACGGCATGACCCCGCTTCTGGGTTGCGATGTTTGGGAACACTCCTACTACATCGATTACCGCAACCGTCGCCCGGACTACATCAAGGCGTTCCTGAACGACCTGGTAAACTGGGAATATGTAGCAGAGCGCTTCTCCAAAGCTGGCTAATCAGCCAACTCTTTGAGACTGAATTACGAAAAGCGGCTCCTTCGGGGGCCGCTTTTTTTGTTTGCGCAACACAAACAATGAAAAACCCCGCCGGCAAACCGGCGGGGTTTGGATCTAACATGATCAGGTGCGTAATCAGATATCGAATTTGATGCCCTGAGCCAGCGGCAGCTCGCGGGAATAGTTGATGGTGTTGGTTGCACGGCGCATATAGCCTTTCCACGCATCCGAACCGGATTCACGACCGCCACCGGTTTCTTTTTCACCACCGAAGGCACCACCGATTTCAGCACCGGACGGACCGATATTGACGTTGGCGATACCGCAATCGGAACCGACCGAGGACAGGAACAGTTCGGTTTCGCGCAGATCTGTCGAGAAGATGCATGACGACAGGCCCTGCGGCACGTCATTCTGAAGCGCGATGGCTTCTTCAAGCGTCTCGTAGGTCATGACATAGAGGATCGGTGCGAAGGTCTCGTGACGCACGGTCTCGGTCTGGCCCGGCATTTCAACCACCGACGGGGTGACATAGAACGCGTTCGGATATTCCGATTCCAGGGTACGTTCGCCACCATGCACGGTGCCGCCGTCTTTCTTGGCATTGGCAAGCGCAGTCTGCATGTTGTTAAAGGCTTCCTCGTCGATCAGCGGACCAACCAGAACACCATCGGCCAGCGGATCGCCAATTTTCACCGACTTGTAAGCCGCAATGATTTTCGGTAGCAGCTGATCCTTGACGTCCTTATGCACGATCAGGCGACGAAGCGACGTGCAACGCTGACCACAGGTACCAACAGCGGAGAACACAATAGCACGCACGGTCATATCCAGATCCGCCGACGGGGTCACGATCATGGCGTTGTTGCCGCCAAGCTCAAGAATGGTACGGCCAAAGCGCTGCGCAACACGCGGGGCAACTTCGCGGCCCATGCGGGTAGAACCGGTGGCTGAAATCAGCGCGACGTCGCGGCTGTCGGTCATGATTTCACCGATTTCACGATCACCGACAACAACCTGATGCAGATTGGCCGGTGCATCACCGAATTTGGCAATCGCCTTTTCTAGGATCTTCTGGCAGGCAAGGGCAGTAACCGGCGTTTTTTCCGACGGTTTCCAAATCACAGCGTTGCCGCAAGCCAGTGCAAGCGCAGTGTTCCATGCCCACGGCGCGACCGGGAAGTTAAAGGCGGTGATCAGGCCAACAACACCCAGCGGATGCCAGTTTTCCATCATCTTGTGGCCCGGACGTTCGGACGCGATGGTCAGACCATAAAGCTGGCGCGACAGACCGACTGCGAAGTCGCAGATGTCGATCATTTCCTGAACTTCACCAAGACCTTCCTGATAGATCTTGCCGCATTCAAGTGATACCAGACGGCCCAGCGGTTCCTTGGCTGCGCGCAATTCTTCACCCAGAAGACGGACCAGTTCGCCACGACGCGGACCGGGAACCTGACGCCATGCGCCAAATGCCTTTTTGGCGTTGCCGATAACATCGGTCATCTCGGCCGGGGTGGTTTCGGTGACACTTGCGAATTCCGAACCGTCAACCGGGGTCTGGACACTGAGGGTGCCATTGGCAATCTCTGCTTCGGACAGACCAAGTTCGGTCAGAATGGATTTGTAGCTCACAGTAAAACTCCCTTCGTTTTAAACTTTCCGGCGCGGATCACCGGCAAATTCGATCTCTGTTCAATCCCTGATATCCGCCACCTTGGGCAGCTGTTTGGCGATGATGGCAAAGGCCTCATCAACCTGATCAAACGGAATGGTCAAAGGTGCCAGCAGGCGCACCACATTGGCGTGTTCACCACTTGGCATTAACAATAGCCCGTTATCACGGGCCAGTTGCAACAAGCATTGCAGACGTTCGGGTGACGGTTTGCCGTCATCTGCAATCAATTCAAAGGCGCGCATCGCCCCGATGCCGCGCATGTTGCCGATCACATGCCCACCGGGCAGATCGCGCAACCATGCGATATGGGTGGCGTATTTTTCACCAAGCTGCTTGGCACGGGCGGTGAGCTTGTCGGCCTCGAGCACCTCAAACACGCCGGTTGCCGCGGCACAGGCCACCGGATTGCCGGAATAAGTACCACCAAGCCCCCCCGGGGCCAGCGCATTCATGACATCCTCGGCACCGGTGATTGCGGCCAGCGGAAAGCCCCCGCCAATGCCCTTGCCCATGACAAGGATATCGGGCGCAACACCGGCATGCTCAATGGCAAACATCTTACCCGTCCGGGCGAAGCCCGACTGGATCTCATCGGCAATCAGAACCATGCCGTTTTCATCACACAGGCGACGCAAGGCGACAAGAAACGCGCCATCCGCGGCACGAAAACCGCCTTCGCCCTGAACGGGTTCGATCACCACCGCCCCGACCGATGCCGGATCGGCGGAAACGGCAAACAGCTTGGCGATGGCGGCCATCGCATCATCATCAGATACACCGGTTTCGGGGCAAGGATATGGCAGATGCCATACCGGCCCCGGCAATGGACCCAGCCCGGTCTTATAGGGTTTGGTTTTACCCGTCAGCGCAAGGGTCGCAAGCGTCCTGCCATGGAAGCCGCCCTCAAAGGCGATCACCCCGGTGCGGCCGGTAAAGGCGCGCGCAAGCTTCAGCGCGTTTTCCATTGCCTCTGCCCCGGAATTGGTCAGCATTGATTTTGCGGGACCTTCAATCGGGCAATTTGCTGCCAGCCATTCGGTCACCGCGACATAGGGTTCGTGGGGCAGCGCGTTATAGCAGCTGTGGGTAAAGCGTTCGCACTGGGCGGCAACACGTTCCATCACCACCGGGTTGCGATGCCCGACAGTCAAAACCCCGATCCCGCCAATGAAATCGATATAACGTTTGCCTTCGACATCCCATGCCTCGGCATTGAGCGCACGATCCAGATAGACCGGATGCACATTGCGCACGCCGGCCGATACCGACGCGATTGCGCGCTCGCGCATCTGCGTGCTGTCTTGGGCTGGTTTGGTGTTTTCGTCACGGGGCATGTGGGGCTGCTCCGACCTTCTTGTTAATGATTTAAATGACGTTCAGTTCAAGCACCGGCGCGTTGTCGCGAATGCGTTCATAGCCAAACACCGACAGATCAAGGGTTTCATAGCCGTTTGTTGCAATCAGTTCGGCAATGCCACGGCCAACCGCCGGGCTTTGTTGCAGGCCATGGCCCGAGAACCCGTTGGCAAAGATAAAGTTCTTAACGTCCGTGTGACGGCCCAGAATCGCGTTCTGATCCAGCAGATTATAGGAATAGTGACCCGCCCAGGCATTGACGACCTTGATGGCCTCGAACCGCTCACAGCGTTCATAAAGGCCCGGCCAGATGATGTCGTCAAACAGGCTATGATCAACGTCGAAATCCCAGCATTCCGGATCACGATCCTTGGGCGGTGCGATACCCGTAATAAAGAACTCGCCTTCCGGACGGACATAAAGGCCGCTTGGATCAATCAGCATCGGGCAGGATGCGCTGATGTCTTCCGCGTCCCGGCAATTGAACACAAAGATGCAGCGTTTGCGCGGCTCGACCGGAATTTCAAGACCTGCCATCCGGGCGACCTTTGATCCGCCGGTGCCCGCCGCATTGACAAGCTGGCCACAGCCAAAACGACGACCGTCCTTAAGAACCACACCCGTAACCTGATCACCATCACGCAGTACCTCGACGACTTCACCGTCAATGTAATCAGCACCACGGCGACGTGCCTGTTTGCGAAATGACTGCATCAGGCAATAGGCATCAAACCAGCCTTCGCCCGTGCGTCCCCAGCAACCAGCCGCCAGATCGGATGTATTCATCCATGGGTATTTCTGGGCCAAGTCATCGGGCTCCATCCAGATGATGTCGCCGCCAAATTCGGTTTGCGTCGCATGGTTCTGACGCAGGATATCGCGGCCCTGATCGGTGGCAAGAATGAGATAGCCCTTTTCATGCAGGGCAATGTCGACTTCCGGGTCAAGGTCGCGGTTCAGATTACGCAGGAACTGAATGCCATAGGCCGACATTTCAATATTGATCGGGGTCGAGAATTGCTGTCGGATCGACGCAGCTGAAAGGGCCGTCGAACAGAATTCATAGGTCGAGTCCTTTTCAATCACCAGAACCCGGCCCTTGAAATCATCCCGACCGGTCAGATGCCATGCGATGGAACTGCCGATAACCGCACCACCGACGATGATCACATCATAATTTTCGTCAACAGAACCCATTCTTGCCTTCTACCCGATGCAAATTGTTGCTTTCCGGCCATTGATGAACCGGCATTTTGCGATGGTGCGCTGGAACCCGTTATCCGAATGAAGGGGGAGCCATCCTTCCAAAACATTCCAAAGTAACAGCATTCCAGCGCGGTTGGCTGTCAGCCCAAACGCTTCTTGGGGTGGCGCGAGGAGGCTATGAACCGTTTAAAACCGTACGCCTTGGCTGCAAAGCAAACAAACGATATATTCGCACCATATCATTCCGTTTTGTTATGAACTGGTTTTACCATGCGCCGCGTCTTGCCATCCCTTACTGCCCTGCAATTCTTTGAAAGTTCGGCCCGTCATCTGTCTTTCACCCGCGCGGCAGAGGAACTCAACGTGACACAAAGCGCAATCAGCCGTCAGATCCGTGCGCTTGAGGAATATCTGGGACGTGATCTGTTTCGCCGTGTGAAGAAACGCCTGAAACTGACCGCGGCCGGCGAAGCCTATGCCGCACAGGTGCGTGACCTTCTGGATCGGGCAGAGGCCGCCACGCTTCAGGTCATGGCCTATTCCGATGCGGGCGGGATGTTGAATGTCGGGACCCTGCCGACCTTTGGCGCACGCTGGCTTGTGCCACGGCTTGGTGATTTCAAGGCAACCTGGCCTGACATTCAGCTTAATCTCATTACCCAGACCCGGGAGTTTAATTTTGATCGCGAGGGTATCGATATCGCCATTCATTTTGGTGAAGACAACCTGCCCGGCTGTGTGACGCACCGTTTGATGGGGGAAACCCTGATTGCAGTCTGTGCGCCCAAGCTGCTTAAGGAAAATGACGATCTGCCGATTGCGCGCGAACGGGTGCGCAACTGTACTTTGTTGCAGCATTCCACCCGCCCACGCGCCTGGCAGGACTGGCTTGCGGCCACCGGCGTTGCCGTGGTCGATGAACTGGCTGGCCCCCGGTTTGAGCATTTCCACATGGTCATTCAGGCCGCTGTGGCGGGACTTGGGCTGGCGCTTTTGCCGGAATTTCTGGTGCGTGAAGAACTTGAAAACGGGCGTCTGGTCGCACCCTTTGATGTCTCCATCCCCAACCAGCACGCCTATTACGTGGTTTATCCCAAGGAAAAGGAAAACAACTTTGCAGTCCGCGCATTTCGCGACTGGCTGATTGCGACCTGTCGCACCGAACAGGATGACCGCGCCATCCCGTCGGGCACCGCCTCCTGAGAACTGGCCAAATTGAGTTGAGCAGTTGCTGATCTAGTCCGCACCAATCTTTGCGGACGATCCTGCACGCATCGCCGCACAAAGTTGCACGGCGACAACCACAAACAGGAAGTAAAGTGCCACCTGCCAGTCGCCCAGAAGGTCATGCAAGGCCCCAAACAAAACTGGCCCAATGGCAGCAAACAGATAACCCACTGATTGCGCCATGCCTGACAGTCGTGCCGACGTTTGCGGATCTGCTCCCCGCATGCCGACAAGGGTCAGGGCAATACTGATCATGCTGCCTTGTCCAAGCCCCATGCATACAGCCCAGACATACGGTAATTCGGTGGTGGCAAAGACAAAGCCCGGAATGGCGATGATCAACGGAATATGCAGCACCAGCATCGCCAGTTTCTTGTTGGCAATCCTCGAATAAATCAGCGGCGCACCAAAGGCGGCCGGAATGCCAAATACGTTAAACAGGGTCAGAAGCGTGGCGGCTTCGGCCTCGGAAATGCCGTGATCAATGAACACTTTGGCAACCCAGGCGGTGCCGGTATAGAACATCAGCGACTGACAACCAAAGAACAGTGCAAGCCACCAAGCTTCGACGTTTTTCCAAAGCGAAATACGCGTAACCGGTGCCGGGGCTGCCCCGACATGGCGATAGCGTAACATCGGTAGCCAGCAGACAAAGGCAATCGCGGCAAACACCGCCCAAACACCAAGCGACCAGCGCCAATCACCATCCGCCGCATTTCGGATCGGGATCGAAACAAATGCCGCGATCGTCGCACCACTGGACATGGTGAAGGTGTAAAGGGCAGTCACCAGTGCCACATGGGTCGGGAAGCTGCGCCTTACCAGTGACGGGGTCAAAACATTCAGAACCGCAATTGCCGCCCCCAAAATGATGGTCCCGACCACCATGATGTCATAGGCCCCGCTGGCGCGAAGCCCCTGCCCGATGGCGATAAACAGCAACATGGTCAGAAGGGTTGCTTCGAGACCGAATTTCTGCCCCAGACGTGGCGCAAACATTGAAAGCACGCCAAAGCTCAGCACCGGCAGCGTTGTGAGCAATCCGAGCTGAGTGCCTGAAAGCGACAAGTCTGTGCCAATGATTTCCGCCAACGGCCCCAAACCGACAATGCTGCCCCGCATGTTCGCCGCCAAAAGCAGGATCGCCAGCAGAAATCCGATATGCGACCCCAAATGATGGAAGCCACGCCCGTCATTCGATGCGGCATCCTTTCCCGGCGTTGGCGTCTCGGAAGGATTGGCGTTTGGGGCCGTCTTGTCAGTCATCTGGATGATCCATGTTATGTCGCGATGGTGGCGCGGACAGAAATTTAGGTGAGCATAAATTCAAAATGCGGGCTTTCAGGCCGCAACAACACCCCACAATACCCGGAGCCCAACCAGCACAAACAGAACGGCAATGATCCGCTCAATCCAGCCAGCGTGATCGCGCAACCACGGCAACACCGCCCCGTGCGACAATCCGACGGCGACAAGGCAATACCACGCCCCGTCGATTACTGCAGCGGTAAACGCCAGAAGGAACTTGCCGCCCCATTCAAACTCCGGCGAAACAAACTGGCTGAAAAGGGCCAGGAAAAACAACGCGATCTTGGGATTGAGAAACGCAATCATGAACCCGTCGCGGGCAGCCTGCAGGATCGATCCTGATACCTTGCCCGCACTATCCACATCAAACTTCGCACCCGCCTTGGCACCACGCCACGCCTTGATTGCAAGCCAGATCAGATAAAGCGCGCCCAGGATACTGACCGCATTGTGAAAGACCGGCACCGTCTGAAACAGGATGCCAAGTCCGGTCATGGTGATCACGGCATAAAAGCCGATACCCAGTGCATGCGCCAAGGCGCAGGCAAATCCGGCCTGGCGGGAATGACCAACAGAATAGCGCAACACAACGGCCAGACTTGGACCCGGTGTCATTGCGCCCAGAACACAGATGGTTGCAACCGACAACCAGGCGGCGAAGCTCATAACGTTTCCTTTGGGTGACGCAGGTTTATTCCCGCTTGATTTTATCGAAAGCTATCTGCTTGCCAGAACCGTTTCAACGGAAATGAACTGTCGCTATGATGCGCATTCGCGCCAGCCTGCCACCTGAACACAGCATTTCGTAAAATACGGTTTTAAAACATGTTTCTGTTGCTCAAGAATGCCAACGTCTTCGCCCCGACGCCACTTGGCATCAATGATATCCTGATCTGTGACGAAAAAATCGTCGCCATTGCCCCGGATCTGGTGGTTTCTGTTCCGGCCGAATTCAAGACGGTCGACCTTGGCGGCAAGATGACTGTACCAGGCTTTATCGACGGACATGTCCATCTGATCGGGGGCGGTGGCGAAGGCGGATTTGCCACGCGTACGCCCGAAGTTGCGGTTGGCAAACTGATCGAAGCCGGCATCACATCTGTTTGTGGATTGTTGGGCACAGATGCCGCCACCCGCCACATCGCATCGCTGTATGCCAAGACCAAGGCGCTTCGAACAGAAGGCATTTCTGCCTGGTTCTTCACAGGTGGTTATCGCGTGCCGTCACCAACCCTGACCGGTAATATCGGTGATGACGTGACGTTTCTGGATGCCTGTATCGGTTTGAAAACAGCGATTTCAGATCACCGCAGCAGCCAAAGCACGGTTGAGGAGCTCGCCCGCATCGCATCCCAATCGCGCATTGGAGGTATAACATCGGGCAAGGCCGGATCGGTTGTCGTGCATCTGGGCGATGGTGACGGGCACTTTGATCCCCTGATTGCTGTGATCGAGCAGACCGAAATCCCGATCGGCCAGTTCATCCCGACCCACGTCAACCGCAAGCGCGCCTTGCTTGATGCGGCCAAACTCTGGGCAAAGCGTGGCGGCAATATCGATTTCACCACTGGGATTGACGCCGAAGCCGATCCCAAGGGGGCGACCAAAACATCGACCAGTATTGCCGAATGCCTGGCTGATGGCGTTCCGCTGGATCGCATTTCAATGACATCGGATGGCAACGGGTCACTGCCGGATTTTGATACTGATGGCAATATGATCGGGCTTTCAGTGGCTGGCTTTGAAACCGTACCGCGCGAATTTGCCGATCTGGTCGAAGTCGAAAAGCTTGATATCCCGACCGCCTTGGCCCCGATTACGATCAATCCGGCACGCATGCTGGGCCTTGCGGCACATAAAGGCCAGCTCAAGGTCGGTTATGATGCCGATATCCTGGTTTTCGATGATGCTTCAACCCCCGATAGCGTCATTGCACGCGGAAAACCGGCCATGATTGCCAAGGAACGACTGCTCCGCGGTACTTTTGAGGATTAATTTGGTCTTTGGACCGGATTACGGCAGGTAAAAAGGCACCAGAAACCAATAATTTGCGGATTTGGTGCCTTTTTGTCGTCATATCTGCCCCAAATAGCCCCCAATGCGGCCAAACCTCGTGCCTATTTCCCCGGCAAGCTTTGCGATCAGACACAGGTCCATGAATGACTTGTGCCCAAAAACCTTGGAAAGGACACGAGAGATGCGACAGACAGCCATGATTTTGGCCGTTGCAAGCGCATTGGGGCTTTCGGCTTGTAGCGGATTGAATGACCGGGACCAGAAAATGCTGAGTGGCGGCGCGATTGGCGCCGGTGTGGGTGCTGTTGGCACCGTGATCACCGGTGGCTGTGTTACCTGTGGCGCGGTAATTGGCGGCGCGGTGGGTACCGGTGCGGGCTATATCATGCACGAGAATGAGAAGGCCCGGAAATGATGAAACGGATCATTCTTCTGGTCGCTGCATTTGGCCTGACCCTGCCTTTCGCTGCACCTGCGCCCGTTAAGGCCGATCCGCCGTCATGGGCACCTGCCCATGGCTATCGTGCCAAGCAGCACAAAGGGCACAAACGCAATTATAGCCCCCACGGTAACGAGCTTTTTGTCGCCGACGGTGGTTTCCTGCGCTGTAACCGTGATGTGGTTGGTGCCATCATTGGTGGTGGCACAGGCGCGGTTCTTGGTTCAACCATCGGCAAGGGAAGCGGCCGGGATGCGGCCATGATTGGTGGTGCCATTCTTGGCATGCTCAGTGGCTACTCGATTGGCCAGAGCCTTGATCAGGGTGATCTGGCTTGTACCGGCTATGCCTTGCAGCGCGCCCCTGATGGGCAGGCCGTCCGGTGGCAGAACCCCGATTCGGGCCGCAACTATAATGTTGTTCCGACCAGTAGCTGGCAAAATGCCCAGGGACGCTATTGCCGTGAATATAGTGCAACCGCCAATATTGGTGGAAAACTGCACAAAACCTTTGGTACGGCATGCCGTCAACCTGATGGTTCCTGGCAGATCGTGTCCTGAGAACCAAAACGCGCCAAGCATATTTCAATCTGGGGCCATGCCCCGCAAAAAGCCCGGCAATGCCGGGCTTTTTTTTGTACGTTATCTGATACGTAGCGCATCTTAAATTATTTCAATTCAATGCCTTAAAGGTGGCCATACTCTCGCATCCGTTATTTGTTTTACGTTAACGTCACTTTGCGTTACAGTCCTGTCATAATCAAAACAAAAATACCTGCTGACTGAGGGAGGCGTTCGTGGATAACATCCTCGAAACCGTAAAAGAAAAACTGCCGCAACTGCGCGGTCTGAATGCTGTCGTCGCCTTCGACTGTGGCGATGATGGACATATCGTAATTGATGCCACCGGCGACGAGCCGGAAATCAGTGATGATGATCCGTCCGATGCCGATTGCATTCTCAAGATCAAGAAAGCCAACCTCGAAAAGCTGATCGCCGGAAAGCTTGACCCGATGCTTGCCTTTACCATGGGCAAACTGAAGATCAAGGGCTCCATGGGTGTGGCAGCAAAGCTGTCATCGATGCTCGACTAGCTTTGTCGGTATGGTCTGTTTGACGAGGGAAACATGCGTAATCGCATCGCAAAAGGCAGCATATCGGCCCTGATTGCCGGCTTTACGATTCAATATGCCACCGCGTCGCTGGCATCCGGATCGGAAATGCTCAATTTCCGCGTCCTCAAGGACGGGGAACCGATAGGTTATGAAACCGTCGAAATTGCGCCAACAGCAAACGGTCAAACCGTGACGATCAAAACGCTGACCGATTTGCGAGTTTTGTTTTTGAAGTTCCATTACGACCATCAGCGTACCGAACAATGGCAGGACGGAAAGCTGGTCTCGGTCGAAACCACCACCAATGATGACGGCACACACTACACCTGGCAGGCCAGCTATGACGAAGATTGTTATGCGCTGGCGGGCAAAGGTGTCGGGAAACGCGACGCCTGTGATGCGGCCTGGCCGCTGACCCTGTGGCATGAGGATGTCACGGGTAAAACCGATCTCTTTAGTGTCATCAATGCCGAACCCTACACTGTGCACACGCAAAGGGTTGGCGAAGAAAGCGTCATGGTCGAAAGCCGGGAAACGCCGGCAGTCCATTACGAAATGTCTGGCGATGTCGAACGGCACCTCTGGTACGGCACCGACGGCAAACTACTCAAAACGAGTTTTAAAAGGAAGGGTTACGACATCGATTTTATCAGGGTCGATGCGATAAACCCTCAGCAATAAAAGCGGGCGTTTTAAATCAAAGATTTGAAACGTTTAAAGATTAGGGAGAAACAGATGTCCTACTTCAAGAAGAGCTGCCTTTGGGGTGCAGCTTCGGGTACTGCACTTCTATGCGCACTCGCTAGTGTTGGCACCGCGCAAGCGTCCGGTTTTCAAGTCCGTGAAACCAGCGGCACCCTTCAGGGTTCAAGCTTTGCCGGCATGACCACACTGTCAACCGACGCATCGACGATGTCCTACAACCCAGGCACAGTTGGGCAGTACAAAGAAACCAGCTATAGCGCAGGTATTACGGTCATTCGCCCGGTGGCGAAAGCGACCAACACCGTTGCAACCAATGGCGCACGAACGGTGATCGCACAAACCGGCGGTGGCTACAAGGATATGGCACAGGATGCTGCGGTACCAAACGCACATGCTGTCTGGAAGCTAAACGATCAGATCAATCTCGGTGTTTCGATTACGGCACCTTGGGGTCTCGTGACCGACAACGATTCAGATTTCGCCGGACGCTTTTTTGGTACGACATCAAAAATCAAGACAGTAAATATCAAACCAGTTGTTGCCTATCGTTTCGACAATGGGCTGAGCATTGGTGCGGGACCGCAGGTTCAAAGATTCGAGGCCGCCCTTAGTAAAGCCGTTCCGTCGCTTGGTGGCGCCGTTGCAGAGGGTAACTCTACGATTGAAGGCGACGACATCGGCTACGGCTGGACAGCCGGGATGAACTGGGAAGTCACGAAAACCACCCGTGTTGGTCTTTCTTATATCTCCGAGGTTGAACATAAACTCAAAGGCGATATCACCTTCGACAATGCCGCAAAAAACTTGGCCACGCCCTACACGGACCGAGATGCAAATGCCAAGATCACCACGCCGGAGTCTATTGCTTTCGGTATTTCTCACGACCTGTCTGATAAGTGGACTGTCATGGGTGACGTGCAATGGACCAACTGGAACTCAGTTGGCGATCTAGTCTTTAACTACAGCGGCCTGATTAACTCCGCCTCGACTGCCACTGGTAGTACAACTGAAAATTATCAGTGGGGAACGTCGTGGTTTGGTGCCCTCGGTGCACGTTACCAGTATGACGAAAAATGGTCGTTTACCGGTGGCGTGGCCTATGATGAGACCCCGATCCAAACCCGTAACCGCAATGTGCGCTTGCCGGATTCAGACCGATACTGGGTCTCATTTGGCGCAACATACAAGGCTGCTGATTGGGCTGATGTGACACTGGGTTATACTCATATCTTTGCTGATGAAGCACGCGTAGATCACGCGTCTTCGCTCGTTGGTAATTATGCTGCCGACTACGAAGCCAAAGTCGACATCATCGCGTTGCAGGCGAATTTCAAGTTCTGATTTGCTATACTGTCCGATGCGAGGTGCTATGGCGCACCGCATCGGGCTCCCTTTTTTGCCCGCAAAGTGACGTTAACGTAATGGAGTTAACGCAAGTGAACAAAGTAAACGTCCAAGAATCCCCGATCCTGCGCGATGGCGTTGATATCAGCTCGCCGGTAAGAACCTGCCCGGTCCATGAGATTTTCGACAAAGCGGCGGCACGGTTTCCGTTGCGCCCCTGTCTGGATTTCCTCGGTCGGGTCTATGATTACAAGACCATTTCCGAGCAAATCGACCGTGCTGCCGAAGGCTTTAAACAGCTTGGCGTGCGCAAGGGTGACAAGGTCGGGCTGTGTCTGCCCAATACGCCCTATTACGTGGTTTGCTATTACGCGATCCTGAAATGTGGCGGCGTGGTCGTAAATTTCAATCCACTCTACGCCAAGCGCGAGATCGCCTATCAGATCGAAGATTCAGGCTGTCGCCTGATGGTGACGCTGAACCTCAAACAGATCTATCCCAAGGTGGCAGCATGCCTTGATGAAACCTGCCTCAAGCGGATCGTGGTCTGCGAAATGAGCGGCATCTTGCCGCCGGTTAAAAGTGTTCTGTTTTCGCTGTTCAAGCGCAGCGAACTGGCCGATGTGCCAACAGATCTGCGTCACATCCCCTATTCCCGCGTCATCGGATGCAAACCGATTGATCGCGTGCTGGATATCGACGTGAACGATCTGGCGGTTCTGCAATATACCGGCGGCACGACCGGGCGCCCGAAGGGTGCGATGCTGACCCATGCCAATCTGAGTGCAAACGTTGATCAGCTAACCCGCTGGATGCCAGACGCCAAACCGGGCCACGAAGTGACCCTGTGCGTTTTGCCATTCTTCCATGTTTTTGCGATGACCGTGGCGCTCAACACATCGGTCAACCTTGGTGCGGAAATGGTGTTGCAGCCCCGCTTTGAGTTAGGTTCCCTGATCAAGGCGCTGGACAAGAAAAAGGCCACCATCTTCCCGGGTGTTCCGACGATCTATACGGCGATCAACAATTCGCCGGAAACACTCAAATACGACCTGTCACACATCCGTTGCTGCATTTCGGGCGGTGCGCCGCTGCCGGTTGAAGTCAAACACCGGTTCGAAGAGATTACCGGCTCCAAGGTGGTTGAGGGATATGGCCTGTCAGAGGCCAGCCCGGTCTGTACTTGCAACCCGCTTAAGGGTGAGAACAAGGAAGGCTCGATCGGGCGGCCGTTGCCCGGAACCAAGATCGAAATCAGGTCTCTTGATCGGCCGGATACGGTCGTAGCGCTTGGCGAAAAGGGTGAGGTCTGTATTCGTGGCCCGCAAGTCATGCCTTGCTACTGGCAAAACGAAACGGCCACCAACGAGACATTTGTCGATGGTTGGTTGCGGACCGGTGATGTCGGTTATCAGGATGAGGATGGCTACACCTTCCTGGTTGATCGTCTTAAGGATGTCATCCTGTGCAGTGGTTACAACGTTTATCCGCGTGCCATCGAAGAGGCACTTTATCTGCATGACAAGGTTGCCGAGGTCACCTGCATCGGGATCCCCGATCAATATCGTGGTCAGGCGCCAAAGGCGTTTGTTCGCCTGAAAGACGGTGTCACCGATGTGACCGCCGAAGATCTGCGGGCATTTCTTGATGACAAGATTTCAAGAATCGAAATGCCGCGCGAAATCGAAATTCGCGAAGAACTTCCCAAAACCATGGTCGGCAAGCTGTCGAAAAAGGAGCTGGTCGAAGAAGAACGACAAAAGAGAGAAGGAAATACGGTTTAGTTACAATGCGTTGGCGTCACCATACACACACTGAAAAAACTTAAGTGACGTTAACGTAAACTAATTGACGTATACTGAAAAATAGATACCATAAGGGGCGAACAATGACAAAAATTGACGAACGGTTTTATACCGTTCCCGAACTGGCCGACGATCTTGGCATTACGCCGCGCACCATCCGGTTTTACGAGCAAAAGGGGCTTTTAAACCCGCAACGTGCCGGCACCACCCGGGTCTATACCCGACAGGATCGCGCCAAACTGCTCCTCATTTTGCGGGGCAAGCGACTGGGCTTCAGCTTAAGAGAGATCGCGGACTACCTTGATCTTTACGGCGCAGACCCAACCCAGGCAGAGCAGATCAAGATGCTTCTGGAACGCGTTCGGGAACGGATTACTGACCTGGAAGAACAGCGTCAGGCACTGGACGTCACTTTGGATGAACTGCGTGATATCGAACAGCAATCGGTTGATGCACTTAAAGAAAAGGGACTCGATCCGGCATCGTAACAAGTTGCCCGGATCAGAGGACAGCTCAGGAAGGAAGACAAAGCCATGACCAACGCCGTAATTGCCGGATATGTCCGGTCACCCTTTACCCCGGCCCGTAAAGGGGCCCTTGCAAAGGTCCGTGCAGACGACCTTGCGGCGCAGGTCGTCAAAGGTCTGGTCGAAAAGACCGGCATTGATCCCAACGCGATCGAGGACCTGATCCTTGGTTGTGCCTTCCCGGAAGGCGAACAGGGCCTGAATGTTGCCCGCTTGATCACCTTTATCGCCGGTCTGCCGCGTTCTGTTGGTGGTGTAACGGTCAACCGTTTCTGCGGATCGTCCATGCAGTCGATCCATCAGGCGGCTGGTGCAATCGCGATCGGTGCCGGTGATGTCTTTATCTGTGCCGGTGTCGAAAGCATGACCCGGGTTCCGATGATGGGCTTTAACCCCCTGCCCAATCCGGAGCTTTATAAATCCATGCCCGAAGCCTATATGGGCATGGGCGATACGGCCGAAAATGTTGCTGCCAAATACAGCCTGACCCGTGCCGATCAGGAAGCTTTTGCAGTTGAAAGTCACAAGCGTGCCGCCGCAGCGCAGGCTGTTGGCAAATTCACGGATGAAATCATCCCGATCCAGACCAAGGATGGTGTTGTTTCCGAAGATGGCTGCATCCGCGCAGAAACAACCGCCGAAGGCTTGGCTGACCTCAAACCAGCCTTCAAGGCGGACGGTGTTGTTACCGCGGGGACCTCTTCCCCGCTGACCGATGGTGCGTCGGCTGTTCTGGTCTGCTCCGAAGACTATGCCGCTAAAAACGGCCTGACACCGATTGCACGTATCAAGTCGGTTGCAGTTGATGGCTGTCTTCCGGAAATCATGGGCATTGGCCCGATTGGCGCATCGAAAAAGGCGCTTTCGCGGGCGGGCCTGACCTCGGCCGATATTGATGTGACCGAGCTCAACGAAGCCTTTTCGTCCCAGGCCATGGCAAGCATTTCCGATCTGGGTCTGGATGGTGCCAAGGTCAATATTGATGGTGGTGCCTTGGCGATTGGTCACCCGCTGGGTGCGACCGGGGCGCGTATCGTTGGCAAGGCCGCAAGCATCCTGAAACGTGATGGCGGCAAATATGCGCTGGCATCCCAGTGCATTGGCGGGGGTCAGGGGATCGCGACCATTCTGGAGGCGATGTAATGACCACCATTAAACAGGTCGCCGTTATTGGCGCCGGTGTTATGGGGGCTGCGATCGCTGCCCATATCGCCAACTCAGGGACACCCGTCCTGCTGCTTGATATCGTGCCCGAAGGTGCCAAAAACCGTAATGCGGTTGCCGAGGGCGCGGTTGCCAAAATGCTGAAAACCGACCCTGCACCGTTCATGTCCAAACGGGTCACCAAGCTGATTACGTGCGGCAATATCGAGGATGACCTTGATAAAATCGCCAAATGTGACTGGGTGATCGAGGCCGTCATTGAACGTCTTGATATCAAACAGGACCTGTATCGCAAGATTGATGCGGTCCGTGCCAAGGGATCGGTGGTGTCATCAAACACTTCGACCATTCCGCTCGCCACCCTGATTGACGGGATGGATGAAAGCTTCGCACAGGACTTCATCATTACCCACTTCTTCAACCCGCCGCGCTATATGCGCCTGCTGGAGCTGGTTGGATCGGGTGTCACCCGCGATGGTGTGATTGATGCAGTTGCCGATTTTGCTGATCGCAAACTGGGCAAAACCTGTGTCACCTGCCATGACGAACCGGGCTTTATCGCCAACCGTTTGGGCGTCTACTGGATTCAGGCCGCCATGGTTGAGGCCATGGACCGCAAACTGACGGTCGAAGAAGCCGACAGCGTCATTGGCCGTCCGTTTGGTATTCCCAAAACCGGCGTCTTTGGCCTGATGGATCTGGTGGGTCTTGATCTGATGCCCCATGTGCAATCAAGCATGGCTGGACTCCTTGATAAATCCGATCCGTTCCACGCGATCTATCGCGAAAGCAAGCTGGTCAGCAAACTGATTGCCGATGGTTATACCGGGCGCAAGGGCAAGGGTGGTTTTTACCGCCTGAACCGCGAAGGTGGTCAGAAGGTCAAGGAATCGGTGGATCTGCAAACCGGTGAATTCGCCAAATCCGAAAAGGCGCGTTTGGGCAGTGTCCGGGCCGCTGGCAAAGATCCGCGCAAAATGATGGAAGCATCTGACAAGGGTGGCGAATATGGCCGCGCTGTCATGGGCAAGACGCTGGCCTATGCTGCCTTTATTGCCGAGGCGGCGGCGAATTCCATCGTCGATGTCGATGATGCGATGAAGCTGGGTTATGCTTGGAAAACTGGGCCGTTTGAGTTGATTGATGCCATTGGCGTTGATGCCCTGATTTCGATGCTTGAAGAAGACGGCGTTGAAGTCCCGGCATTGCTGAAAAAGGCCGCAGGCAAGTCGTTCTACAAGGTCAAGGATGGTGATCTTTATTACCTTGGCTTTGATGGCGAATATGCCAAGGTCACCCGCCCGGATGGCGTCATCCTGCTTGAAGATATCAAACGCAAATCCGAACGGGTTGCCGGCAACCGCGCCGCATCGCTTTGGGATATCGGTGATGGCGTTGCCTGCCTTGAATTCCATACCAAGATGAATGCGCTTGATGCCGATGTGCTTGGCGCGATCAAGACATCCATCCGGACTGTCAAAAAGCAGTTCAAGGCGATGGTGATCTATAACGAAGCAAGCAACTTCTCAGCCGGGGCAAACCTCGGTCTGGCGCTGTTTGCCGCCAATATCGCTGCCTGGCCAGAGATCGAAAACCTCGTTGAAACCGGTCAGGAAACCTACAAGGCGCTTAAATACTCGCCGTTCCCGGTCGTCGGTGCCCCAAGTGGCCTCGCCCTTGGTGGCGGTTGTGAAGTTCTGCTGCATTGTGATGCGGTTCAGGCGCACGGGGAAACCTATATTGGGCTTGTTGAACCCGGTGTGGGTCTGATCCCGGCCTGGGGTGGGTGTAAGGAAATGATCCGTCGCTGGGCGGAAAATCCCAAATTCGTCAAAGGCCCGATGGCCCCAAGCGCCAAGGCGTTTGAGATCATCTCGGTCGCGACCGTTGCCAAATCGGCGATGGAGGCAAAGGAAAACCTGTTCTTCCGCGAAACTGACGGCATCACCATGAACCGCAACCGTTTGCTGGCCGATGCAAAGGAACGCGCACTTTCGATGGTCGATGGTTACGAAGCACCCGAAGAATTTACCTATCGCCTGCCGGGCGAAGCCGCCCGGGTTGCCTTTGAAATGGCGGTCGATGGATTCCACCGTCTTGGCAAGGCCACCGATTACGACCGGGTGGTCGCCGGTGAATTGGCAAATGTTCTGGCCGGTGGCGATACAGACGTGACCGAGGAACTTTCCGAAGACGATATTCTTGAACTGGAACGCGAAGGCTTCATGCGTCTGGTCCGCAATGAAGGCACCATGGCCCGGGTTGAGCATATGCTGCTGACCGGCAAGCCGCTGCGCAACTGACCGGTCCGGGAGGAAAAGTAAAATGGCTGAATATAAAGCACCCCTGCGCGACATGCGCTTCGTCCTGACCGAGCTGTTTGATTTCAACGATATCAATCAGATGCCCGGTTGCGAGGATTTTACACCCGATGTGGTCGATGCGGTTCTCGAAGAGGCCGCCAAAGTCTGCGAAGAAGTCCTGTTCCCGATCAACCGGTCGGGCGACGAGGAAGGCTGCGCTTGGGATGACGGCGTCGTCACAACCCCCAAAGGTTTCAAGGAAGCCTACCAGACCTTTGCCGAAGGCGGCTGGACCGGGATTGCCTGTGACCCGAAATATGGCGGTCAGGGCGCGCCGAAATCCATCAATGCCCTGGTCGAGGAAATGATTTGTTCGACCAACCTGTCCTTTGGCATGTATCCGGGTCTGTCCTTTGGCGCCTATGCGGCGCTACACAGCCACGCATCGGACGAACTCAAGGACAAATTCCTGCCCAAGATGGTCGAAGGCACCTGGTCGGGGACCATGTGCCTTACCGAACCGCATTGCGGTACAGATCTTGGCATCATCAAGACCAAGGCAGAACCCCTTGATGACGGGTCCTATGCGATTTCCGGCACCAAGATCTTTATCTCCGCCGGGGAACATGACCTGACGGAAAACATCATCCATCTGGTTCTGGCCAAGCTGCCTGACGCCCCAAGCGGCACCAAGGGCATTTCGCTGTTCCTTGTCCCGAAATTCATGGTCGGTGATGACGGATCACTTGGCGATCGCAACGCGGTCAAATGCGGTTCCATCGAACACAAGATGGGCATCAAGGCATCATCGACCTGTGTCATGAACTTTGATGGCGCGGTCGGTTATCTGGTGGGTGAACCCCATCAGGGCATGCCCGCCATGTTCACCATGATGAACCAGGAACGCCTTTCGGTTGGCATTCAGGGTCTTGGCCTTGGCGAAGCGGCCTATCAGGGTGCGCGGGCCTATGCCAAGGATCGCCTGCAGGGGCGCGCCCTGACCGGTGCGAAATCCCCGAACCAGCCCGCAGATTCCATCATCGTGCATCCTGATGTGCGGCGCATGCTGCTGACCGCGAAGGCCACCAATGAAGGTTGCCGGGCGATGGGCATGTGGGTGGCACGCGCACTTGATACCGCCAAACACCACGAAGATCCGGTCAAACGCGAAGAGGCTGACGAGTTCGTTCAACTGATGACCCCGATCGTCAAGGCGCTGTTCACCGACTGGGGCTTTGACAACACCAACCTTGGTGTTCAGGTCTTTGGTGGTCACGGCTATATCCGTGAATGGGGCATGGAACAGTATGTTCGTGACGCCCGTATCGCCCAGATTTATGAAGGTACGAACGGTATTCAGGCGCTTGACCTTGTTGGCCGTAAGATGCCGACCAAGGCTGGTCGTTTCCTGCGTCGTTTCTTCCACCCGGTTCAGGAATATATCGAAGCCAATGTCTCGAACGGCGACCTTGGTGAATATGTTCAGCCACTGGCCAAGGCCTTCATGCGCCTGCAACAGGCTACCGGCGAACTTGCCCAGCGCGGCATGAAAAACCCGGATGAAGCCGGTGCTGCCGCAACCGAATTCCTGCGTCTGTTCGGTCTGGTTGCTGTCGGCTTCATGTGGGCCCGCATGGCGGAAATCGCACTCGCCAAACAGGACGATGACGAAGACGGGTTCTATAAGGGCAAGCTGATCACAGCGAAGTTCTATATGGAACGTATCCTTCCTCAGTCCGGTGCCATGTTCAGCCAGATCATGTCTGGTTCCACGACCATGATGGCACTTGACGAGGAGCTGTTCTGATCATGGCTGTGGGCCGCATGCATAAAGACCTGTCACCCGGACACGGAGCCTTGTCGTGAACCTGATTTTCCGACTGATCCGTGTGGTGATCCTGTCCTTGTTGCGGCCCCGCCTGCACCCGCTTGATCCATCGACCCTGCATTTCCGGGCATGGCCGCTGGATATTGATATCAATGTGCACATGACCAATTCACGCTATTTCGCGCTGATGGATCTGGGCCGAACCGAACTGATCATGCGCAATGGCATTGCCAAGCAGATGCTGAAACGCAAATGGCAGCCGGTGGTGTCAGGATCGACCATGCGGTTCAAACGCGCGATCAAACCGTTTCAGAAATTCGCGCTCGAAACGCAGGCTTTGTATTGGGATGAAAAGGGCTTCTATCTCGAGCAACGCTTTGTGGCCAAAGGCAAGACGCTGGCCCTTGGCGTCGTAAAGGCGGTTTTTGTCGGCCCGGATGGCATTGTTGCGCCCGAGGTTATCTGTCGGATGGTCGGTGCCGATGAAACATCCCCTTCCATGCCCGACTGGCTCTCTGGGTGGCCCGATATGGAAACCGCAATCGAAGCACGACTGGCGATTTAACACACACGAACAACCGGAAAACCGGGAGAATTGCGGAAAAACACCGCGCAGGAGGAAACATCATGGCATCCGATGACGCCGTATTGCTCAACATCACTGATGCGGTCGCAACGATTACGCTGAACCGCCCGGACCGCATGAATGCCCTTGATCAGGCGATGGTCAGTGGCTTGGCAGCTGCCATGGACAAGATCGAAGCCAACCTTCCCGATATCGGCGCTGTCATCATCGAAGGATCGGGCGGTACTTTCATGGCCGGCGGCGATGTGAAGTTCTTCCATCAGGTGTCAAAAAGCCCGGTCGAAGACACCCGCTCCTCAATCGAAGCATTGATTGATCGGGTTCACGAAATTGTTTTGCGCATCAATGCCCTGCCCCGCCCGGTGATCGCCAAGCTTGAAGGGGCTGTTGCCGGATTTGGCATTAGTCTGATGAATGCCTGCGACCTTGCAATCGCGGCTGAGGAAACCGTTTTCACCCTGGCCTATATCCATATCGGCACCTCGCCCGATGGTGGTGCAACCCATTCGCTGACCCGGTTGGTCGGCATGAAAAAGGCCAAGGAAATCGCGCTGCTTGGCGATCGGTTAGGGGCCGATGAAGCCCATGATTGCGGCCTGATCAACAAGGTCGTCCCGGCAGATCTGCTGGCATCCGCCACGGCAAAATACGCCACCCGTTTGTCCGCCGGACCGCGCGATGCGATTGCCCGCACCAAGGCGTTGCTGAATGCAGCCCCCGAGGCCGATCTGCAAACACAGCTGAAGGCCGAGGCCAAATCATTCGCTGATTGCGCCGCAAGTGCCGATTTCCGCGAAGGCGTCACGGCCTTTGTGGAAAAACGCACGCCGCGTTTTGGCAAATCATAAGAAGAATTCAGGGAAGAATTTGATGACGAGTCTTAAAGGCAAAACACTGTTCATCACCGGCGCATCGCGCGGCATCGGCAAGGAAATTGCCCTGCGTGCGGCGCGCGATGGGGCCAATGTTGCGATCATTGCCAAAACCGATGAACCGCACCCGAAACTGCCCGGCACCATCCATAGTGCGGCTGCCGAGATCGAGGAAGTTGGTGGCAAGGCACTGGCCCTTAAGACCGATATTCGCGATGAAGACCAGATTGCCGAGGCGGTCGCAAAGACGGTCAAAACCTTTGGCGGGATCGACATCCTGATCAACAATGCCAGCGCAATCAATCTGACCCCAACGTTGCAAACCCCGATGAAGCGGTTTGACCTGATGCATCAGGTCAATACGCGTGCGAGCTTTGCCTGTGCCCAGGCCTGCCTGCCGCATCTTCTGAAGTCGGACAACCCACATATCCTGACCATGTCACCACCGCCCAATCTTTCTGCGCAATGGTTTGCCAATCATACGGCCTATACGATTTCAAAATACGGCATGAGCCTGATCACGCTTGGTCTGGCAGCCGAGTTTGCCGATGAAGGGGTGGCCGTCAATTCGCTTTGGCCGGTCACGGTGATTGAGACCGCGGCACTAAACATGATCCCCGGTCTTGAGCAGGGCCGTGCACGCACACCGCAAATTCTGGCCGATGCGGCGCATGCCATCTTGACCGCGCCATCGCGCGAAATTACCGGGGGCTTCTTTACCGATGAAAGTGTGCTTGAGGCCATCGGTGTCACCGATTTCGAACAATACAACCTGACCCCCGGCAAGCCGCCCTATCCGGACTTCTTCCTGGAGCTTGATCGCAACGGCAGGAACGACCCGCAGGTTGCAAAACTTCTTACGAAACTGGGCCGCTTTCACAAAGCAGCCTGACCGTCATGGCGCCGGGGAAGTGTGTGCCTCGGCGTCTCGTAGGGGCCTGATTTTACGGCTGTGGATGATCTGCACTGGAAATCGGGCTCTCTCGCCCGCTGAACTAAACCCGCCCTTTGTGGCGGGTTCTTTTTTGCGCAAACACCATACAAGTTGCGCACATAAAGGCACCGCCACGGGGAGAATGGCGGTGCCGCCTTCGCATTAAACGCTAGACGTTGAGGGATATGATGAAAAAGCGTGAAGCGAAGGAGTGGTTATAAGGTTCAGGAAGCGCGGCGTTCCAGTGACTGACGCGGCATTTCACAAGCAACAAGACCTGGCGTCGGCAACATCATCTGTACCGAGAGAGCCATGCCAAGGTCGCGGTGATCGCGTTTGGTATCAAGGAAGTGTTCCGACCAGATGCCGTCACGGTTGGCTGACAGAAACGCACAACGCAGCATCGAAAAACGGCTTGATCCATGGCAGTTATGCTCGCCAGTCACCTGTGCAAGCCAGCCGGCAATTGCATCATGGGCAGCCTGATCAAGGATGTCCTGCATGCTGGCCCGGTCACTGGCTGCAATGCTGTCTTCGGCCAGCGCATCGCGAAGGGCGTTGATCATGCGCTGACTGGCCTGCGGAGAGTTGACACTGAATGAACGCAACCACGCACGTGCCGTGTCTTCGATCAAACGCGTCATCGCTGCCGATTCAAACGCGGCATAGGTGAAACCCTTTGATGCAATGGTCATGTCAGTCATTCGTCTGGCCCTCCGGGCGGTGAACAATCAGCGGGACTTAACGCTTCGTTAAGAATGAATATCGCTGAAAAAACGCGGGATAATTTGCTCTAATCTGGGCGTTTTTGTGGCGTCGAGAATCTTTTGAAAACAAACCACTAGCTTGCTGGCTTCGGACCTTCGGCCGTGATGTGATCCCGCCCTGCCATGATCTGATCAAGCGGCTTGACCGGCCAGGACAGAATCAGAAGCTTTTCATCGCGCGTCAGGCTTTCAACGCCAAGCCGCGCAAGCTTTTCATAGATGATCCCGATTTCGATCGCGGTACGCGCATCCGGCTTGCGCACCGGCAACAAAGCCGAATGCAGCGCATTGGCGTAAGGATCTTCGATCAGGCGCAGCAACCCGTCTTTGACATCGTCCTCACCACTTTCGGCATTAATCCGCGCCAACGCGCGAAGCTCTTCGGGGCTGTCATATTCCTCAGGGGTCACAAAAAGCTTCATCCGGCGCGCAGCCTTTCCGATGGCAAGGCTGCTGGAATAATGGGTCAGCCACGGCGAAAGCACCAAACCGGCCAGAATGGGCGACAACCACCAGAAGAATGCCGTATCCACAAAGACAGCAATCGCGCCCCAGACCACACCAATCACGATAATGGTGCGATGGGTTTTAAGGGCGGCCTTGAACGGTACCCCGGCATCGTCACGTTCCTGTGCGTCCCAGCCCACCTGATTACCGGTCAGGACCGAAAACACGAATTGGGAATGGAGCATCATCATGATCGGCGCCTGCAAGGCCGAATACAGGGTTTCAAGCAGGCCACTGGCCAATACCATTACCCCGCCATACTGTTTGCGATCACGACCAAGACAGACCATCAGGATCGAGATGATCTTGGGCAGCACCAGCATGCCGATGGTAAAGATCAGCAACACTAGCATTTCAAACGACCGATCCACCGGCCATTGCGGAAACATGGTGAACTGACCGGGGAAGAAGCTATAGGTCAGCTGGGTGTTCTGAAGGGTCGCAATTGTCGAGCTCAGCAACAGCAAAAGCCACAGCGGCGATGATACAAAGCTCATCACCCCCATAAAGAAATGCAGACGGCTGAGCGGTTTAAATCCCGGTGCCACCATCAGGCGCGCATGCTGCATGTTGCCCTGACACCAGCGCCGGTCACGGATGGCAAAATCAATCAGGTTGGGCGGCAATTCTTCCCAACTGCCTTCAAGCTGCGGGATCAGCCAGCAGCGCCAGCCTGCCTTGCGCATAAAGGCGGCTTCAACGAAATCGTGACTGAGGATATGACCACCCATCGGCGGTTTGCCCGACAGCACTGGCAGGCCACAGCATTCGATAAACGCCTTTGTGCGAATGATCGCGTTGTGGCCCCAATAGTTCGAACTGCCCATGCACCAGAATGACAGACCCGCCGACATGGTCGGGCCATGCACGCGCGAAATGAATTGCAGGATGCGGGCAAACAGGGTCTGGCGACCGGTGGGCTGCGGCGGGCTTTGAATGATCCCGGCATCCGGGTTGTTTTCCATCAGATAGGCCATATTGACCATGGCCTCGCCAGACATGACGCTATCGGCGTCAAAGACGATCATGTGATCGTAATTGGCGGCATAGGTCTCGCAGAATTCCTTAAGGTTGCCTGATTTGCGTTCAGTGTTCTCTGCGCGGCGGCGGAAGAAAATCTTGCCACGTGCATTCAGATCCGAGCAGGCCTTGGCCCACGCCATTTCCTCGGCAATCCAGATATCGGGATCGCGGGTATCAGACAGCAGAAAGAAATGAAACGCATCAAGTTCGCCGGTCGCAGCCAGACTTTCATAGCTCGCGCGCAATCCGGCAAAGACGCGGTTGGGATCTTCGTTATAAACCGGGATCACCACCACATTCTTGGATCGCAGGCGCCCTTTGCGCGCAATTGGCTTCAGGCGTTTGAGCGTGATCGCATCAAGTTTCAGACCACGCAAAACCAGCCCGACAATGCCGGTAAAGAACGACAACGAAATCCAGGCAAAGTTGATAGTAAAGAACGCCACAACCACCATCTCCATGATGGTCAGCTGATCCGCACCCAGAACATCGGTCATCAACCAGGCCGCATAGGCAGTCGCCGCAATCGATGCCCCAAACAGGAAAATCCGCCGCGATCCGACACCGGGGCCGCGCAGTTTGACCGTCGGATCACAAGATGCATCCTCTGATCGCCCTGCGGGTATGGTCCCTTTTGCGGGTGTATTGGCGGCTTCTGTCATCTGGCTCTTCTGGGGTTATCTGTTTCTGGCAATTGAGGCGCTTGATCCCGCAGGATCAGAAGGCCCACGGCATGGTCCAGGTCTCGCTCAGGACCTTGTTCTGATACAACAAGAAGACCCTGAGATTGCTTGATGTCGCATCGCCGGTATTAACCAGGTCAAAGAACACACGTACGCCACCATTTTCCGGATCGGGCAGAATGCGGATGTTACGGACTTCGCCCTTTGATGCGCTGATATCAGCCCGCAAGTTATTGGCATCCTTGATGAAATAGTCCAGATCACCACCGGCGAAGTTCAGCACAAAGCGCGTGCCGGACCGATCTTCATCACCTTGGCTGGCCAAACGCTGGATACGGGTATCGGTTGCTTGCGCCATGCCATGCAAACCTGTGCCATCGCGGGTCGCGGTAACACTGTATTCGACCTGCATTTCACCGCCGGCGGTCGGCTTGGTTTCCGGCACCCAATAAGCAACGATATTGTCGTTGGTTTCCGACGGGCTCGGGATTTCGACCAGTTCGATATGGCCCTTGCCCCATTTGCCCTTCGGCGTTACCCAGTAGCCCGGCTGCTGGTCAAAGCGTTTTTCCAGATCCTGATAGTGATCGAAATTGCGGTCACGCTGCAAAAGGCCGAAGCCGATGGGGTTTTCATCCAGGAACGAGCTCATCTGCAGGTGCTGGGGATTATCCAGCGGACGCCATAACCATTCACCGCGTCCATTATTGATCAGAAGACCGTCGCTTGAATGGACTTCACCGCGATAATCATCAAAGAACCGACGGCGCTGTTCGCCAAACAGGAACATGCCATTTAGCGGCGCAATGCCGATCTTCTCCACCCCGTCGCGGAAGAACAGATGGGCCTTGATGTCGGCCTGGCTCCGGTTGCCGGGCGTAATATCAAACTGATAGGCACCGGTTATCCGTTCACTGTCGAGCAACGCGAACACCGTGATGGTATTTGCGCCATCCTTTGGCTCGACAATCCAGAATTCACGAAAGACCGGGATTTCCTCGCCGGTTGGACCGGCAAGATCCACGGCAAGGCCCCGCGCCATCTGGCCGATTGATTGGCCCTGACCCTGAAGGCGGAAATAGGATGCGCCGAGAAAACGGGTCAGCTCATCATTGCTGGTGACATCAGAAAGCGGATAGCGCAGGCGGAACCCGGCATAGTTTTGCGTCGAAAAATCATTCCCCGACAGGCCGGTCTTGCCGAAATCAAACAGTCCGGCAGAGTACGGAATGACCTGAACTTCGCCGCCGCGCACCAGATTGATGGTTACCGGCACGTCGTACATGGTGCCCGGATGAAACAGCTCCAGACTGAAATCGGTCTCGGCCGGATTAAAGAAGGCACGCTGCGACTTGAAGCGGATCTGTGCGTAATCTTCTGCGCTCAGGGCTGAAAGTGCCTCGGGCAGTTCGCGATGCGGATTAACGAACGGCTGTTTGGCAAGGTTACGCGCAAGGTTGGTCACCATTGCCGGATCGAACATCACCGGTTTGGAGACGTTTGGCTGTTTTTCGGCATCAGACACGGCATTTTCAACCGTGTCTTCCGGCGATGCTGCAGTATCGGCCGTCTGTTCGGCCGGTGCGGTTTGCCCAGACGCTGGAACCGGCGCTGAAACTGGTGCAGACGCATTTCCCTCGGCACTCTGTGGGACAGGTGCCGGATCACTTTCCTGTGCATGGATGGCCGCAGGCCCGCCGATCATGATCAACGCGGACGCGGCAGCACCCAAAAGAACACGTCTGAGGGGCAGCTTGCTATGCTGCTGAAAATGTTGCGTCATGCTCTTATATGCTACCAACCGTTGGATTTTTCCGAATTTATTGGTTGCTGTTGTGCACAGAAAACAGGGCAGGAATGTGTCGTCATCAGGGTAAGAATCCGCAAAGCCACCACCGATCAGTTGCCCGAAAGGATTGCTTTAATCCCGGACATGTCATTGGCAAAGCGTCATTTTTGCATGGGCAGCAACGGAAAAACGCTGCAAAGAACCGCTTGACGGAAACGCAAAACCGTTTGTCAAACCGCTGATTGAAACGCGCCGCTTTCCGCGCTGGAATCGGCGTGCAATTCACGCGGGGACATGTTGTGACGCTGCTGGATAGCCCGTGCCAGTGCCGTTGTGCTGCGATAACCGACTTGCCCCGCCACCGCTTGCAGCCTTTTGCCATCGCGCAACAACCCAAACGCCAGATCAAGACGAATGGTTTGCAAGAAATCACCGGGCGATGTGCCCAGCAAATCGCGAAACCGGGCTGCAAAGCTCGCCCGCGACATACCGGCAATTTCCGCCTGTCGTTCAATCGACCAGTTTTCGCCGGGTTTCTGATGAAGTTCACCCACCACGCGCGCAATCCGCGGATCACGCATGGCGGCCAGAATGCCCGGACGGACAAGGTTCTTGGCCTGACAATGGCGCAACACCATCAGCAACAGCAGATCAACCAGAAGATTGATTGCCGTGCGTTGCCCGGGCTGCCCGCCCTGTGATTCCGAAAACAGCTGATTGGTGATGGCCTCAAGCCCGGGGAGCTCGTCAAAGGGCAAGACCAGATATTCCGGCAAGCCCAGTTTAGCCGGGCTTAGACCAATATCGGGGAAATCAAGATTGGCACAGACCATTGCCGCGCCACCTGTGGGCGTCTCGATATCGTGGGGCACCGGATATCCGAAAAGAACCACGCCGGGGCGATCCAGTATCGCCTTTTCGCGCCCGTCAAAAAGGACCCGCATCGTGCCATTTTGCAAAACATGCAGCATGCCTTGCTGTTGCGATGGCAGATCCATTCGTCCTTGGTGATGGCTACTGCCGCAATGGGTTCCGGCAAAAATCACATCACCGCGCGGGTGATGTCCGGCAAAAAGATCGGACAGGACATCCTTCTCAGACGAATTGCGTGCTTCCTCAGACAACAAGTCACTTCTCCGACGATAGGCTGTTTTCAGATTTCAAGACGCCCTCTTGATGAACCAGTTCCGTGATCGCCTGCCAGTAAAGACCCGGTGATCACCCCGTGAAGGAGATGAAAAATGACCAAGCGTTCCAGTTTCGTGCGTTCCGCAGCCCTCGCCGCCGCCTTGGGTATTTCCGCAGTTGGCAGCATTGTCGCCATCAGCGCACCGGCGTCAGCCGCACAGGAAGTCCATATTGTTGAAGGCTACGCCCTGCAGGGTTTTGACCCGGTTGCCTATTTCACCGTCGGTGCCCCGACCCCGGGCAACTCCGAGTTCAAGGCCGAGCATGGTGGTGCGACCTATCGCTTTGCCAGTGCAGAAAACCGTGACCTGTTCAACGCAAACCCGGAAAAATACGCACCGCAGTATGGCGGGTTCTGCGCCTTTGGTGCGGCAATGGGCCGTAAATTCGGTGCAGATCCGCAGGCATGGCGCATCGTTGACGACAAGCTGTATCTGAACCTGAACAAGGAAATCCAGCAGCGCTGGGTTGCCGATATCCCCGGCTTCATTCGCGGTGCTGATCACAACTGGGAAATCATCGAAACGATCGAAGACGCCAAGCTGGCTGATGAGAAAATGGCCCCCAAAGGCCTGACCATCGGCGCACAATAATCCCGGGCGCGGAATGCCATGATCCGGGTTCCTCCCTGGCTCCCTGTTGCCCGGTATGACAATGGCCGGCCCGAATGAACGGGCCGGCCATTTGTTTTTTTGATCTGTGAAAGCCGCGATCAGTATCCGACAGCACAACCATCCTTGCGCGGGTCCGAGCCGGCAACGTACCCGGCATCGGTTTTGGCAATCAGCTGTGCGCCGCCAAATCCGAAGTTGGTGCTGTCAGGTGTTTCGACCTTGATCACATGGCCTTTGGCCTTGAGTGCGTCGATCACATCCGCCCCCACCGATGTTTCCACCGCAACATTCAGCCCCGAAAGCGCCTGCCAACGCGGCGCATCGGCCGCGGTTTGCGGATCTTGTCCCCAAAGCTGGGTACGGAGCGTCATCTGCAAATGGCCCTGTGCCTGCATCGGGCCGCCCATGACGCCAAAGCTCATGACCGGGTTGCCATCAAGGCCCATCAGGAAGGCCGGAATGATCGTCTGGAACGGACGTTTACCGCCCTTGACCAGATTGGGATGACCATCTTTCAGGCTAAAGCCGTGACCACGGTTCTGCAGACTGATTGAGGTGCCCGGTACAACAACACCAGACCCAAAGCCCATATAGTTCGACTGGATGAACGACACCATCATGCCGTTTTCATCAGCCGTACTGACATAAACCGTGCCACCATGTTTGGGCGCACCGGCCTTGAAATCCTGTGCCTTGTTGGCATCAATCAATGCCGCCCGCGATTTCAGGTAATCATCAGACAAAAGATGTTCGACCGTGACATCGGTCATATAATCCAGATCGGCGACATAGGCTTGCATATCGGCAAAGGCCAGTTTCATGGCCTCGATCTCAAGATGAAGTGCCTCGACCGAGTCCGGTTCATAATCGGTAATGTTGGTATGGCGCAAAATGCCCAGCGCGATCAGGGCCGAAATCCCCTGCCCGTTTGGCGGAATTTCATGCAGCTTCACATTACCAAAGCTTTGCGAAATGGTGCCGACCCAATCGGCCTTGTGATTGCCAAGGTCTTCTTCCGATAGGGCCGCACCATGATCCTTGGCAAAGGCGGCAATCTTGCTGGCCAGTTTGCCGCGATAGAAACTCTCGCCCTTGGTTTCAGCGATATCAATCAGGCTTTCGGCCGCTGCCTTGTTGACAAACAGCTCGCCCGCCTTGGGGGCCTTTCCGCCCGGCAGGAACGCCTCGGCAAAGCCCGGCTGTTTGCCAAGCAAATCACCGCCCTTTTCCCAAAGGGTGGCGATGATTGGTGATACGGCAAAACCGCGGGTCGCATATTCGATGGCCGGTTCGAACAGTTTTTCGAACGGCAACTTGCCGAACTTTTCAGAAATCTCACGCCAAGACGATACCGCACCCGGTGTGGTGACCGATTCCCAACCGCGCTGTGGCATGGTGTCAGAACCGGCAAAGCGTTCCGGGTTCCAAGCCGCAGGCGCACGGCCAGATGCATTCAGACCATGCAGTTCCTTGCCATCCCAAATGATGGCATAGGCATCCGATCCAAGACCGTTACCGGTCGGTTCAACCACGGTAAGCGCAATCGCAGATGCAAGTGCAGCATCGGCGGCATTACCACCGGCCCACAGCATCCGCAAACCGGCCTGGGCTGCAAGCGGCTGGGATGTTGAAACCATATTGCGCGCCAGCACCGGGGACCGGCGTGAGGCATAAAGCGCGTCGTGACGAAGTTTCATGGAAGTCTCCTAATCCTTAATCGCCGTCTTGTTCATCGGTGGCAGGACGGTCTTTTTTGCGCATCTTCAGCACCGAACGGATACTGAAGATGACTGAAAGAAGGGCAGCCGCCAGCAAAACGGCGGAAATCGGACGGGTAAAGAACACCGTCCAGTCACCGTCACTCATCAGCGCGCGGCGCAGGTTGGTTTCGGCAATTGGCCCCAAAATGACGCCCAGCACCAGCGGTGCCAGCGGGTAATCAAGCGACTTCAATCCATAGCCGACAAGTCCAATCGCACCGAGCAGATAAAGATCCGTCACCCGGTTATTGAGCGCAAAGGCCCCGATCACACAACAAATCATGACAGTCGGCACGATGAACTGTTTGGGAATGTCGGTCACGCGCAGGAACAGGCGCATCGACAACACACAGACCACCAGCATCATGAGCGACGCCACAACCATGGCAACGAACATGCCATAGGCCAGATCGGCATTGTCCATGATCAGGCGCGGGCCAACCGAAATGCCATGCACCATCAAAGCCGCCATCAGGATGGCATCGACTGCCGATCCCGGAATACCCAGTGCAATCATCGGAATAAGGCCACCACCGGCCGTGGCAGAGTTCCCGGCCTCGGACGCAATCACGCCATCGGGGTTGCCCTTGCCAAATTCATCGGGATTTTTGGAACTGCGCTTGGCCTGATCATAGGCCAGAAGGTTCGCGATCGAGCCACCGGCACCCGGAAGTGCGCCGATAAACACACCAATAAGCGAGGAGCGCACCAGATTGACCGGATGCATCAGAACTTCACGCATGACCGCCCAGGTCTTGAATTCGATGACATCGGGAATAAGCGCATCACTGCTTGGGCCTTTGCCATGATCCTCAAGCTCGCCCATCAGCTGACTGATGGCAAAGATCCCGATCAAAACCACAAGGAACGGCAGACCCGGCATCAGGATCGACGACTCAAACGTCAGACGCGGCTGGCCCATCATCGGGTCGGGGCCAATGGTCGCAAGACCAAGGCCAATCACCCCGGCAATCAGACCGCGCATCAACGAATTGCCCACAAGGCTTGCGACAATGGTCAGCGCAAAGACGATCAGCGAGAAATATTCCCAAGGGCCAAGCTTGACCGCAATCATCGCAAGCGGCGGGGCCGCAATGATCAGAACGATGGTCGAAATAACAGTCCCGAAGAAGGACGACCAGACACCAAGCGAAAGGGCGCGTCCCGGTTCACCACCGCGCGCCATCGGGTAGGCATCAAAGGTGGTTGCGACTGAACTTGGTGTACCCGGAATCCCCAGAAGGGCGGCACTGATCAGGCCACCGGTGTAACCACCGACATAAACCGACAGCATCACCGAAACGCCCTGCAACGGACCCATCGTAAAGGTCAGCGGCAAGGTCAGAATGATCGCCATGGTCACGGTGAAGCCCGGAATTGCGGCTGCGACGATCCCGGCAACGGAACCGATCAGCATGTAAATCAGGGTATCGAATGCGAAAACCTGATGTGCACCGGCAAGAAATGCATCCAACATCATCGTAAAACTTTATCTAGCCCGCAAACAGCACGCCGCGCGGGAGGAACACGTTAAAGACTTCTGCAAACAGCATGTTCAAGCCGACCGAGAAAATCACGGCGGCGATCAGCGACTGGAAGAGGGTCTTTTTGGAAATACCTGCGATCATCAATTGCGCGATCAGCAGAAACACAAAGGTGGTCAGCGAAAAGCCACCAAGCGGCAGCAACAGCAGATAGACCACCAGAAGCCCGAACAGCGCAAAGGAATAGCGCCGGGCAACAAGCCATGCACCCAATGATGCCCCAAGACGGTTTGCACCGCCGGCCTTGCGGATATCAATCACCGCACGCACCGCTGCGATCAGGCATAAAACCGCAAGCACCCCGAAAACCAGCTCCGGGAAGGAACCCGCCCCAAGCGGCTCCCAGCGCGAGGTCGGCAACGTGCTGGCCCGCAGGCTCAGAAACGCAGCACCCAAACCGATAACGATATAGGAAATCAGCCGTGCGACTTCAGTTCTTGCACGAAGAGCAGCGGACGCACCTGCGTCCGCTGCTGCTGCTTTCGCAGTCGTCTGACTCATCCCTGAAGTTTGCCGACAACTTTGTCGACTTCACCGTCAAGTTTATCGAGATAGGCTTTGTATGCCTCGTGACCGAGATAGATGTCAGCCGAACCGGCATTGGTCATCTTTTCGCGGATATCAGGCAGGGACATTGCCTTTTCAAGCGCAGCATCAAGAGCCTCGACGATCTCGTCCGGGGTGCCGGCCGGAAGAACAACACCACGGGTCACCGCCATCGAAAGATCATAACCCTGTTCGGCCATGGTCGGGACATCCGGCTCTTCGGAAGTACGTTCTTCGGTGCCGACACCGGCAAAGATCAGGTCGCCGTTTTTCACAAACTCGCTGGCCGATGCAACGTCACCGATCACGATGTCAACATTGCCGCCAACAGCCGCACGGATACGCTCGCCAGTGTCGCGGAAACCGACATAGCTGAACTGAACGCCAAGAGCTTCTTCGATCATTGCCATGTGAAGATGCGGAACACCACCAAGGGTCACACCGGCGCGTACGGCACCCGGGTTTGCTGCGGCATATGCCTTGAGCTCTTCTAGGTTGGAGAAGTTGTCATTCTTCGACAGCACCAGATACTGCGGCGACGACGTCACCAGAGCCACCGGAATGAAGTTTTTGTAGCTGAGCTCGGTGATGCCAAGCTTGTTGGCGGTGTAAAGGCCTTCGTGGATCTGCGAAATGGTATAGCCATCAGCCGGACGTTTGGCGAATTCGGCCAGACCAACGGTGCCACCGACACCTGGCATATTGACGATCGGCACGGCCTGACCGGTGACTTCCGACAGACCCATGGCGACGATGCGCATCAGTGTGTCACTGCCGCCACCCGGGCCCCAAGGCACGATGAATTCGATCGGTTTTTCTGGATAGTCCTGCGCCTGCGCCGGACCTGCGATGGCTGCGGCCAACAAACCGGCAGCGACTGCAATCTTGCGGAACATGTATCTTGCCTCCTGATATCTCGCCTGAAATGCGTGAACCATTACTACTTTGGTTCAATCTCTTTGTCAGGACATTGTTGGCAGCAACAAACCAATTTCGCAAGCGCAAAAATAATATTTGGCTTTAAACAAGGATTATCTTGCAGATTTTTACCAAAGATGGATAGTACCACTTATTAATTGATATCATAATTGGTACGGATTGGTTCGAATGTTTGAAATGGATGGCGCCATGAGCCTCTATCTCGTCTGGGGCGCGGCCATGCTGTTTGCTGGCGTCCTTGGCGGGATCATGGCCGGGCTTCTCGGTGTTGGCGGCGGGATTGTGATTGTCCCGGTGCTTTATCATTTTCTGACCACCATGGGTGTCGATGAAAGCCTTCGCATGCAGGTCGCTGTTGCCACATCGCTGACCACAATCATTGCCACGGCAATCTCATCAACGCGCAGCCACTATAAAAAGGGCTCGGTCGATATTGCGCTTCTCAAACATTGGGGCCCGGCGATCATCGTCGGCGTGATCCTTGGTACTGCGATTGGCGGACTGGCCGATGGCCGGGTTCTGACCATCGTGTTTGCCGTTGTCGCCCTGATCGTGGCTGGCAACATGATCCTTGTGAAAGACCGCGAAACCAACGAAACCAAAAACCCGCCAAAATCCGTCTGGGCGGTACTTGGGGTGATTGCCGGAAGCCTTTCGGCCATGATGGGAATCGGCGGCGGCACCATTTGCGTGCCGGTCCTGAATTTCCTTGGCTACGACATCCGCCGCGCAGTTGGCACTTCGGCCGCGATTGGCCTTATCATCGCTCTTCCCGGTACCATCGGCTATGCGATGTCCGGCATTGGTGTCGATGGTCGCCCGCCATTTTCAATCGGCTATGTCAATGTTCTGGCGGCGGCCCTGCTTATTCCGATGACGGTACTGTGTGCACCAATCGGGGCACGTATTGCCCACACCATTCCACGCCGGGCATTGCGCATGTGCTTTGGCCTGTTTCTGGCGATCACGTCTGCGCGGATGTTCTATGACCTTCTGAGCTAGGCATCCTTGCAAACATCTGGGAACAAACAGGAATTGTATATGCTTGTTCTTAGATAAACCACTGGCTTACAATGATAGGTGCGCATTGGTTCGCCAATAGAAACGCATTTGGAAACGTCGATAGAAACGCCATAAAAAATGACCAAAGACCATGACTGAATTCGCGACCCAGGCGCTGGCAGAAAAGCTCAAGACCGGCTTTGCACAGGGGGACTTTGTCAAGGACGGGCGCGTGATCGCCGAACGCACCCTTGCCGAACAGCTTGATGTCGGTCGCCGGGCGCTTCGCAAGGCGCTTGATCAGCTTGAATCCGAAGGCCTGATCTGGCGGCGCCAGGGTCAGGGCACCTTTGTTGGCACCCCGCCAACCCCGCGCCTGCGCAAACTTGAAGGACTGGCCACCAAAACCAGCCCGTTTGAAATCATGGAAGTCCGTCAGGAAATCGAACCATCGATGGCCCGGTTCGCAGCCCTTCGCGCATCACAAGGCGATATTGACGCCATGCGCAGCATGGTCGAAAAGGCCGCCCGCGCAACAACACAGGCCGAATACGAAAAATGGGATGCCGCGTTTCATCAGCGCCTGGCCGAATCGGTCAAGAACACGCTGTTTCTGGCGGTGTTTGAGGCGGTCAATGCGGTCCGCCGCGAAGCGGCATGGGCACGCCTGCGCGAAAGCAGCCATTCAGACACATTGATCGAAGAATTAAGCAATCAGCATCGCGACATCATCAACGCGATTGAGCAACGTGACCCCAAGCGCGCCGAAGACGCCATGCGCCGCCACCTGTCCGAGGTGGAACACGCACTCAAACAAACCTGATCGGATCACGATCTCCTGCCGTTAGCCCTGCGGGGCAAAGTCCGCAAACATCCCGTGATAGGCCTTAAACGGCGGCTTGGCATAGGCACCTGCCTTGCTTGTGCGAAGTCCCAGAAACGCCATGGCCTCGATCATCTTGACCGCCGCACTGACCCCGTCAATCACCGGTACGCCAAGCTCCTCGGTCAGGCGATCGGCAATATCGGTCATTCCCGCACAGCCCAGAACAATCGCCTCGGCATAATCATCAGCAAGGCAAATCTCCGCCTGCTTTTTAAGCGCAGTATATGCCGCCTTGGCATTGGCCCCTTCGAAGTCCAGCGTCCGCACACCGGCGGCCCGGACGACACATTGCGATGACGCCCCGTATTTCGAAACCAGATGCTCAAGCGGCCGGACCGAAACCGGCATCGGGGTGACAATCGCAAAGCGCGATGACACGGCCGCCGCCATACGCAGGGCCGCCTCGCACAGCCCCAGCACCGGCGCACCGGTCAGACAGCGCGCAGCATCAACCCCGGTATCATCAAAGCACGCAACCACATAGCCGCCGATTGGATCAGATTCCTGTTCGGGTGCGGCTTCGAGTTCGCGAATGACCGAGAGCAATCCGACACTGGCAAAGGCCTCGTCATAATAACCCTCAATACTATCCGGCCCGAAAGTCGGGTTGAGTGCCAAAACCTGCGTTGTTGGCCCAACAATCCTTTGTGCCTGTTCACCCACCTTTTTGGTGAAGCCGGTCGACATATTGGGATTGATAACGGCAATGCGGCTCATGCTTTTTGTCCTTTGCGGCGGCGCATGATGGCAACCGCGCCCAATGCCAGTGCGATCACCAGGAACGAGAACCCGGTGGTTACCGTGCCCAGCGCATAAAGCACCGGTGTGGTGACGTTGGTCGTCATGCCATAGATCTCAAGCGGCAGGGTATTGAGCGCGCCAGCCGTCATCAGGGTGCGGGCAAATTCATCGTAGGACAGGGTGAACGAGAACATCGCAACCCCGATCAGGCTTGGCCCCACCATCGGCAAAACAACATATTGAATGGTTTGCCAGTTGCTTGCGCCCAAATCGCGCGCAGCTTCCTCATAAGACGGATCAAACCGGTTAAACACCGCAAACATGATCAGAAGACCGAACGGGAACGTCCATGTCAGATGCGCACCAAGGGCCGAGGTAAACCATTGTGGCTGCCATTCAACGATATTGAACAGCAAACCGATGCCCAGCGAAATCAGGATCGACGGTACAATCAGGCTGGCAATCGCAAGATAAAAAATCACGCTGTCGCCCCGGAACCGCTTGCGGAACGCAAGACCGGCCATGAAGGACACGACAACCGTCACCACCATGACAATCAGGCCAAGTTTAAGCGATCTGCTGAACGATCCACCAAAGTCACCAACGGCCTGTTGTTCAAACAGATTGCCAAACCAGTGGAACGAGAACCCGTTCATCGGGAAGGTCAGACCGCCATTTTCCCCCTGAAAGGACAGAATGAAAATCGTCAGCATCGGGCCATACAGAAACAGCACGAACAGCGCAAAGAAGGCCGCAAGGAAATAGAAGCTGGTCGGGCGGCGTTCACGGGTTTTGGTGAGTAATGCCATGATCACAGCTCCTTGCGGATATCAACAAGACGCAACAACGCGGTCACGATCAGCAAAACCGTGATCAGCAAAACCACCGCACTGGCGGCTGCGGCCGGATATTGCAGAAGTCCGATTTCATTGGAAATCTGCAAACCGACCGAGGCACTTTGCCCGCCACTCATCAGACGGACCGTGATGAAATCACCCATCACCACCGTGATGACAAAGATCGACCCGATGGCAATGCCGGGCTTGGACAGCGGGACAATGACGGATTTCAAGGTTTCGAACCCGCTGGCCCCGGCATCGCGCGCCGCCTCGATCAAGGACCGGTCAATGCGCATCATGGAATTGAAGATCGGCACCACCATGAACAGGGTGTAAAGGTGGACATCTGCCAAAACGACTGCGAAATCGGAAAACAGAAGGAATTCAAGCGGCTGATCGACAATCCCCAGATTGATCAGGGCAGAATTCAAAAGCCCGTTACGCCCAAGAAACGGGATCCACGAAATCATGCGAATGATGTTCGAGGTCCAGAACGGAATGGTGCACAGCATGAACAAAACGATCTGCCAGGTCAGGCTGCGCACATGAAACGCCAGGAAATATGCGACGGTAAACCCGATCAGCAGGGTAAAGACCCAGGTCAGAACGGCATATTTCAGGGTATTGAGATAGATGCTCCAGGTTACCGAGGAGCCCAGCAGGTACTTGTAGTTCTCTAAAATGAAGTCCGGCAGGATACGATATTCGTCATAGTCCCAGAAACTGACCACAACAATGGTCAGAAGCGGGATGACAAGAAACACCGCAAAGATCAGCGCCATCGGCGAGATCAGGAAATAGGACGATCTTTTTGACGTATCAGAAGCCATGCTCTGTCCTTGAAACCCTGCCAGAAAACCAAAAAGTAAAAACGAATAAATGGGCCCGACATGCTGTCGGAAAATTGAAAATGTAAAATCAGAAAGTCGGGGTGACGGGCGCGACCAAAGCCGCGCCCACCAGATATCTGTCGCAGATTATGCTGCGATGAATTCGTTCCACTTGCGGACCATGTGCTTGTTCTCGTCCATGACGGAGTTCCAGCACGCGACCGAGCCCATACGCTCTTCGTAGGAACCGCCATCGCGAACAGCACCTGCTTTTTCCATGACCTTGCCATCCGGGGAAAGGATGTCGCCTTCGGCGGCTTTGCCTTCCATCCAGAAGCCCCACTCGTCTTCGGACATGAACTTCTTCGCGGTTTCCGGTGCTGCGCTGTAGTAACCCTGACGGTTAAGATACGCACCAACCCAGCCCGACAGGTACCAGTCGATATATTCGTACGCTGCTTCAAGCTCGAGACCCGAAAGGTGCTTGGCAAGACCGATGCCGCCACCCCATGCACGATACCCTTCCTTAAGCGGCTGGTATTTGCAGGCGATGCCTTTGGAACGAACTGCGGCAACGGCCGGCGACCACATGGACTGAATGACAACTTCGCCAGATGCCATCAGGTTGACCGACTCATCGAAGCTCTTCCAGAAGGCGCGGAACTGGCCGGCTTTCTTGGCATCGATCATGACCGCGATGGTCTTGTCGATTTCTTCCTGGGTCATGTTGCCCTTATCGCCATAGGTGACTTCGCCCATGGCTTCGCACACCATCGCCGCATCCATGATACCGATCGACGGAATGTTCAGGATCGATGCCTTGCCCTTGAATGCCGGATCAAGCAGATCGGCCCAGCTGGTGATTTCGCGATCAATCAGGTCGGGGCGAATACCAAGGGTATCTGCGTTATAAATGGTCGGGATCAGGGTCATCCACTGGGTCGGTGCAGATGCAAATTCGACACTGTCGGCACCTTCAACGAAGCCAACCGTATGCGGCGCGGTACCCTGGGCAATTTCTGAATCCGGGGTCAGTTTGCCGTCAATGAACAGCTTGGAGATGTACTGATAGTTTTTGAGCTTGGTGGTATCCATCGGCTGCATGGTGCCGGCCGGGAAGACCTTCTTACAGATCCAGTATTCGATATCGGCAATATCAAACGAGTTCGGCTGGGTCACGGCGCGCTGAGCAACCGCATCAGAATCAAGGGCAGTCATCTGAAGGGTAAAGCCAAGATCTTCTTTGACCTTGTCCGCAACGGCATTGATGTTCGAAACACCGGTACCGAACTGACGCAGGGTAACGTCCTTGATGTTCTGCGCCCAGATGGTCGGGAAGCCGGTGATGGCACCCGAACCGATGGCAGCACCGGTTACAACCGCTGCACCCTTAACGAAGCCACGTCGTGAAACGCCGGTTTCCGTCTCGATTGTTTTCTTCGAAATTTTCTTTTCGATCGTCATGTGAAGCACTCCTGATAGCTTGTTGGTTTATTTCATTCAGGCCAGAACATGGGCATGTTCCGGCTTCCAATAGGCGATGAATTTGTCCAGTCGCCTGACCGGTGCCTGCCGAAATTCGCTTTCGGTCTTCATTAGGGTTATTTCCTTGCCGTCGGCTGTCGTTGCGACAATCCGAACCCACAGGCCGAGATACTCGACCGTGGTAATTTCGACAGGGATCTGACCGTTCTTGCTGTCTGCTGGTGGCGTTTCGTCCAGACCGATCAGGTCGGTACGAATGGTGAATTCGATATCCTCGCCCGCCTTGCCCTCGGCAAAACCGGGCAGGAAGAAACTGTCCGGACCGCGCGCAAGCAACGTACCTGCCGGGCCGGATTCCGAAACGGTGCCTTTGAAGATGTTCTGACCGCCCATGAAGTTCGCGATGAAGCGCGATTTGGGCTGGTTAAAGATTTCGTGCGGGGTGCCTTTCTGGCGAATGATCCCGTCTTCCATCACGACAACCATGTCCGAAAGCGCCAATGCTTCGTCCTGGGCGTGGGTAACGTGAACGAATGTAATGCCCAGCTCCTGCTGAAGGCGGCGCAATTCATCACGCATGCGCGCCCGCAGGAACGGATCAAGGGCCGAAAGCGGCTCATCAAGCAACAGCACGGACGGCTCGGTAATCAGGGAACGCGCCAAAGCAATACGCTGCTGCTGCCCGCCAGAGAGCTGGTCGGGCTTGCGATCTGCAAATTGCTCCATATGGACCCGGGCCAGCATCTCTTTGGCCCGATCTTTACGATCCGATGGGGAGACACCTTGCATCTTGAGGCCAAAGGCAACGTTCTCCGCACAGGTCATGTGCGGGAAAAGTGCGTAATTCTGAAACATCATTGCCGTGCCGCGCTTGACCGGCGGCAGTTCGGTCACATTGCGATCCCCGATCAGAAGATCGCCCTCGCTGATCACTTCATGACCGGCGATCATGCGCAGTGTGGTTGACTTGCCGCACCCCGACGGACCAATCAAACAGCAATACGCCCCTGCCGGAATTTGCAGATCAATCGATTTCACTGCCTGTGTGCTGCCGTAAAATTTACTGACAGCAATCAATTCAATGGCCCCGTTGCCCGTCATCCGCTCACCCGTCGCTGCATGCAAAATTGTTAACAATCATGTCAGCGATCTAAGGCAAGATGCGTGCCACTTGATTTCATTGGCAGTTTTTCAACGAGTCCCGCCAAGCTGTCAAAACTGGCGCGTTTGTTAGGGCTCTCATTCTGCCCGTTTTATGTCCACTTTATGCATATTTATTAATCATCGTGATTTATGTGCGAAAATTATAATCATCTTTGTCTCTGCATGGAAAATAAAGAACCATTTTATGTTGTGCAAATCGTCAACAATTTTGTAGAAATAAAGAACCACCCAACGAACATGAACGATGGAAAGTATCGTCACGATGGCCAAGGCCGAACAGACCGGCAGCTATAAAGGCAGCGAAAAGCTGCGCCCGGAGGAAATGATCTATCACGAGATGCTCGACGCGATCCTGGATCGCCGTCTGGAGCCGGGCATGAAGCTCATCGAGGAAGATCTTGCCAAAACCTTCGGGGTCAGCCGTGCACGCATCCGTGCGACTTTCCTGCAGCTCGCCCATGACAAGCTGATCAATCTGGTGCCCAATCGCGGCGCCTTTGTCGCTGAACCGACCATTGACGAAGCCATCGAAGTCTTTTCCGCGCGCCGCATGATCGAAGATGGCGTGGCGCGCAAGGTCGCCACCAGCATGACCCCGGAACGCGCCGAACAGATCAAGGCGCATCTGGATCGCGAACATGATGCCCATCATCGCGGGGATCATCGCGCTGCCATCATTTTGTCGGGTGAATTCCACCTGTTACTGGCACGGCTTAGCGGCAATCTGGTGATCGAGGAATTCCTTGAACGCCTGATCCTGCGCACGTCGCTGATTATTGCCATGTATGAAAGCCCGCAACCGGTCGATTGCTCCCACACGGAACATGACCAGCTGCTCAACGCCCTGCTTAGTGGCGATCCCGATGTCGCGGCGGCTGAAATGTCACGCCACCTTGATGCCATCCGCGATCGCCTGCAATTGCAGCGCCCAAAACCGGGCAAAACCGATTTTGCCAGCATCTTTGGCCGCATCCCGACCTCGGAAGCCAGCTAAGCCTGTTTGCGATGTTCGGTAACGAACGCCATGCGCTTAGCGCGCATATTCCGTTCACGCATCACGCGGAACCCCGCTCGGATCCTCGCTACCGCGGTGATATTTGAACGTACCCGTCGATGTGCCGATCACATTGCCATCCGCGTCATAGGCAGTTGCCTCAGTAAACACCACCTTGCGTCCGCCGCCCTGCTTGCGGGCAACAACCCGGACCACACCATCCCTCGCCATCCCCAGGAAATTGGTGGTCAATGACAGGGTCAGGGATTTGCGCACATTGCCCGGCACCGGACAGAAACACACAGCATAGCCAGACGCTGTATCCATCAGGGTTGTCAGCACGCCACCATGCAGAATCCCGGCGCGGTTGCAGTGATGGTTTTGTACATCAAGTTCGACCACCGCGTGGTCTTCGGCCCATTCCACAAGGCGATAGCCAAGATGATCCTGCAATCCGCTGCCATGGGCCTGTTCATAGGCCAGATTATCGTGCGTGCCGGTCATGTATAAACCATCCCTGTCGTAAAACTCCCCAAGCTATAGCAGAAATCGCTGAGTGCCGAAAACCGCGATGAGTCGCATGCCTTGACCGGTCCCGACACCGCTCCCAACACAGCGCAAAATCGTCTGAAAAACCGCATCCCCTAATCAATGTTAGGCGATGCAACATGAAATAACGATTTTATTTCAAAGTGATAACAACACCATTCTCCAACCAAGAACGGGATAGCGGTGAAACGAGAATAGTCGTTCGAACCGGCTGTCGATATATCTGTAGTCACCCCAGACACAAACGGTTCTACAAGGATCAAAGCCATGACGACGATTGCTTACAAAGACACCACCAGCATCGAACGCGAAGTCCGTATCGGTTGGTTCACCAGCTTTGTTCGTGCCCTTCAGGTTGCCGTGATCATGAAAGCATCCCAGGCCAAAAACCACGCAGAACTGACTGCGGACTGGAACAAGGCATGGCGTCAGATTGAAGGTTAAGGCACCTGCCTTTCCGTATCGTTTGAGGATGGTGCGACGGTCCTTACATCATCGCACCCTCAAACTTCTTGACGCTTCGGGTTGAACCACCGACAACGGTTCCATGCAAAAGTTTGATATCGTGACCATCCGGCTTTTTGTCGCCATCGTGCGCGCCGGAAGTATCAATGAAGCTGCCCGGCGCGAACATATCGCGACTTCGGCAGTCTCGCGCCGCATTGGCGAACTTGAAGCCATGTTGGGCGTCAAGCTTTTGCGCCGCCTGCCACGCGGGGTCGAACCGACCGAAGAAGGCACGATCTTTGCCCGCTACGGCGAAAAGCTTCTGGGCGATCTGAACCATCTTTCCAACGAATTGCGCGATTTCAACGCCGGTGAAAAGGGCAAGATCTATCTTGCCGCGGTCACCTCGGCGATTTTGACCGGCCTGCCATCGTTCTTGGCCGATTTTGAACGCGATTTCCCGCACATCACTGTCGATGTCCGTGAACTGACGTCGCGCGAAAGTGCCGAGGCCGTCCGTGAAGGCCGCGCTGATCTGGCAATTCTTGCCGATAACAGCCCGCTTGGCGATCTGTCCCATGATGTGTTCTGTGATGATCCGATCTGGGTTGTAACGCCCAAGGGGCATCCGCTGATCCCCAATGCCGATAATCCAAAACCGGTGAAATTTTCCGAAGCCGCCAAATACGACATCATCTCACTGCATGAAGGCGGCGTGATTGATGACCTGATTTCCGAGGCCGCATCAAAAATCAAACTCGACATGCATCCGCATATCAAGGTCGTACGATTTGGCTCCTTGCGGCAGATGATTGCGGCGGGTCTTGGGATTGGTTTCCTGCGCAAAAGCTCGGTCGCGGGCTATATCGGGCATATGAACATCGCAGGCGCGCCGATTGCCGATGACTGGGCCAAACGCCAATTGCTGATTGCCCACGAAGGCAACGCCAATCTGACCAGTGCCGCGCGATTATTCCGCGATTATCTTCTGCGCAAATCGGCGGAAACTCAGTTCAAACCGGTTTTGGGCTGATCCCGCCTAATCAGGCAGAACGCTGTGCGCGTTCCGACCAAAGATCCCGTCCGCTCGGCCCCAGGGGCACTGCCATGCCGCCAAAACGCGCTACATGACGTTCGGCTTCTGCCAGAACAAGACCCGGCAGTTCAGACCACTGACCGATCGGCGCCAGCACCTCGACGCGTTCGTCTGATTTAACATCAAGCAGTTCGGGCAGATCTTCACGCGCGTGCGTTCCACCACCGGCAAGCATAGGCACAATAATCGCCTGCCTGTGGGCGGCGATGTCGCGCCAATCACCAAGCGATGGTGCCCCTTCGATATTACCAATGCAGATTTCCGCACCAACGCAAATCCGCCCCAGACGATCCGCAAGCCGGACTGTTTCGGGAAGCGGATCGGTCAGGGTTTTCAACCCGTGTGGAACAAGAAAGACGGATGTTTCAGAAAGGCTCCAACCACGATTGCGTGCTGATGCATGAACATGCGCAGCGATCATTTCACAAAAGCCCGGAAGGTTGATGGCCGGTGGCAGGATGACAGCATCGCCGAGCCCCGCCTCATGCAATTTGGCTGGCAGCTCTTCAAACACCAGATAGCCTTCACTGAAGAATAGCGGGAAAACAATCAGACGATTGGCATCAGCCGTTTCCTTAAGGATTTCGAGCTGGTCGCTGACAGAAGGCCGGCTTCGCATATAACCGTGGCTGACCCTGCCATTCCAGTCAGGTGCAATTGTCCGCGCAAGGTCCCCTGCCGGATCACCGCCATTACCGCTGTTGCCATGGGACACCATCATGAGTGTCGGCATTTCGAAATGTGGCATGCATCTCACCATAGTCTGCATTGTCTAAAGCGTAGTTTGATATACGCATCATGCAACCATCTGGATCGCCAGACAGGTAAAAACCCCTGTTTTGGCGCGAAAATTTCATTGCACCAGATCCCATCGCGGCTGATCGCCAAAGCGCTCCTGGATAAATTCAACCAGCAACCTGATACGCGCAGCAAGCTGACGGCTGGGCGGATACAAAAGATACAGGGACAAAGGACCCGGCGCATAATCGCAAAGGACACTGACCAATCGCCCGGTCTGCAATTCCGGCCCGGCGATAAATGTCGGTAATTCGGCAATACCCAGGCTGGCAAGGGCCGCATCACGCAACACTTCGGCGTTGTTGCAGCAAAACACGCCATTGACCTGTACCGCGACCGGCCCGTCCGGACCGGTCATTTTCCAGCGTGCCCCTGATGGCAGGTTGCCGTAATGCAGACAGGGCAACCGCGCCAGATCGCGAATATCGGTCGGTTCCCCATGCGTTCGAATAAACTCGGGCGAGGCACACAGCACGCGACGCATCGGTACGATTTCATGATCGATCAGGGCAAGGGTTTCGGTTGGACGGCTGATACGCACCGTCATGTCAAACCCGTCTGCCACCGGATCAATAAAGTGATCATCAAGCGACAGCTCGACCCGGATATCGGGATAGGTCCGGGCAAAATCGACCAATGCCGGCCCCAGATGCAACGTGCCAAAGGACATTGGCGCATTGATCCGGATATCCCCGGAAGGGTGATCACGATGTTCGCGGATGGAGTCTTCTGCGTCCCCCAGATCGGACAGAATGGCCTTGGCCCGCTGATAAAAGGCCTGTCCGCTTGGCGTGACCGACACTTTGCGCGTTGTCCGGTTCAGCAACTGAACGCCAAGATCATCTTCAAGTGCCGCCACCGCGCGGTTGACCTGCGAACGTGATTGCCCGATCGCACGCGCGGCAGAGGCAAAACTTCCTTCTTCAACCACGCGCACGAAACTCTTGAGGCTGGCCAGCTTGTCCATGATGCGTCTTCCCGTTTATCGCCCCGGTCGGCTCAGATTGTCGCATAATATGCAACACAATGGAGATAATTACACGAATTGTCTCCTCATTTGAAAAAGGTATTCTGTCTTCAACAACAGACAACCTCATGGAGGTAGAAGATGCTTATTAAAGTTGATGCAGATACCCGCGGCCGTGCCCAGTTTGGCTGGCTTGATTCCAATCACACATTTTCGTTCGGGCATTACTATGATCCGAACCGCATGGGTTGGGGTCCGCTTCGCGTTATCAACGAAGACCGGGTCATTCCCGGTGCCGGTTTTGACACCCATGGTCACAAGGATATGGAAATCATTTCCTATGTTCTTGATGGCGCCCTTGAACACAAGGACAGCATCGGCACCGGATCAGTCATCCGTCCGGGCCGCCTGCAACGTATGACCGCCGGGACCGGCATTCGCCATTCGGAATACAACCATTCCAAAACCGATCCGGTGCATTTCCTGCAAATCTGGATCATCCCCGAAGCGGCCGGTCTGGAACCGGGTTACGAGGAAAAGGAAATCGCACGCCGCGATACCGGTTCCGGCCTGACCCTGATCGGCAGCCGCGATGGCCGCGAAGACTCGATCACCATTCATCAGAATGTCGATCTTTATGTCGCCCATCTCAGTGATGGCGAAAGTGCCCAGCACAAGATCGGCAAAGGTCGCATTGCCTGGGTACAGGTCGCGCGCGGCAGCCTGACGGTAAACGGTGAAACCCTTAATGCCGGTGATGGCGCTGCGATCAAGGATGAAGACGAACTTGTCTTCTCGGACGCGGACAACGCCGAAGCCCTTGTTTTTGACATGGCGGCCTGAAGCGCGAAACCCGCGTGCCCCATGGTTAGGAGAACGACCATGACTTCGTATAATGCAAACACCCGCTCGATCATCCCCGCCCTTGGCAATGTTTGGTCTGCCCTGCAACCGCTTTCGCCTGTCATCGTCCGTGTGACCACCGGCCTTCTGTTGGTTCCGCACGGTGCCCAGAAACTGTTTGGTGCCTTTGGTGGTTATGGCCTCGAAGGAACCGCAGGCTGGCTGGAAAGCATCGGATTTGTTCCGGGCTTCCTGTTTGCCCTTGCCATCGGCCTTCTGGAATTTGTCGGCGGCCTGATGCTGACGATTGGCCTTTTGACCCGTCCGGTGGCAGCTGCAGTTCTTGTCTTCATGGCGATTGCTGTTTCAACCCATCTTCCAGCTGGTTATTTCTGGAACGAGGGTGGTTTTGAAATGCCGCTGATGTGGGGACTTCTTGCGCTGTCGGTGCTTATTCAGGGCGGGGGAAAGTTCTCTGTCGATCACAAGATCGGCCGTGAATTCTGATCATACCGCCAAATTCGTGCGTGCTTTCAACGGGCTGCCCTTTTGGCAGCCCGTTTTTCGTTTGCTCCCCAAATGGGGATATTGCCCGCCCCGGAAAATGGCGAAGATGGTGATCAAGCTAAAGATCCAACCATTGCAAAGTGATCCGGAACGAAGCCATGAACATCGCGTCGCCCAGAAACAGTCAGAATGATATCGAAATTGCAGACGGCTTGCGCCGCTGCAAAGGGGATAATGCATACCGCAAGCCGAATGCCGAAAAGCGTTTCCTGCTGGTCGATGACAGTATCGAAGTGCGCTTCTCCGTTCGCCGTGTCCTGCGCAGTGCCGGTGCTACGCACATAGACGTCGCTGAAAACGGCGAAATAGCGTTGCAGATGTTGGCCCAGGCGGGCCGCAAACAAACGCCTTACGACGTGGTGATTCTTGATTATATGATGCCCGGAATGTCAGGCATCGAATTGCTTTATGAGATCGAGCGCCGTGAAATCAAGAATGCCGAAGGTACACGCAAAATCATGTTGACCGGTTTCTATGACGCCAAGGTCAATGAAGAAGCCAAATCTGTCGGCGCGACCTTCGTTCTGAGCAAACCCTGTGATGCCGCCAGCCTGTCGGCGGCGATCGCTTAGCGAGCCATACAAGCAATGCCGCATAATGCCTCGATCATATTTGTTGATGATGACCTCAACGTTCTCAGAGGTTTGCGGCGGCGTATGCTATCAATGCGTCCAAACTGGAAGATGCGCTTCTACGAAGGTGCGGAACAGGCGTTGATCGGACTGGAAGAACAGCCTGCAGACGTCGTCATTTCCGACATGCGCATGCCGTCCATGGACGGGGCGGAGTTCCTTCGGATCGTTGCAACACGCTGGCCGCAGACATCGCGCATTCTGTTGTCCGGCTATGCCGATGAAATCGCCATCCAGAATGGTGCTGCCGCGACCCATCATTTTTTGGCCAAACCCTGCACCGATAGCGACATCATCCACGCAGCCGAGCGCGGCCTGATCATGAACAGATATCTGCGCGACCCGTTTCTGGTTGAATTGCTTTCCATCGTTCCGGGCGATCTGATGTGGCCAATAACCTTTCGTCGCCTGCATTCCATACTTCAATTCAGCGGCCCCAGCAGCCATGCCGAACTTACTGATTTCGCAAACGATCACCCGGCGTTAACGAACCTTGTCCATGAGCTTGCCCTGCGTGAGCAACTCATACCCGCGGACAGTCATCCCGACTTCATCAAGCTTCTTAAAATCTTGGGTATCGAAACCGTCAAGGCACTGTGCGTGCTGTGGTGCGAACTGGGACAACCCAGCCAGTTTGATGGCGAGCGGATCAGTGTCGACCTTCATCGTCCCCTTGTCCTGGGTCAGATGGCGGCCGAGATTGCACGACTTCGCAACCTTGAACCGGACTCTGTCGATCAGATCCGTGCCGCTGCTCTTCTGTGTCACATCGGCGATATTTTCACTGCCCGCGTTGTACCTGAAAAACATGCAGCCAGCCGCCATCGTGCAGATGTGGATAATTGCGACATCATATCAGCTGAAATCAGTGAAATGGGCTTTGCTCATCCGGCTGTATCAGCGTGCCTGTGCGCCTGCTGGGGTTTTTCCCATCAGATCATTGAAAACATCGCGTTTCATCATCGTCCGGAATCCGCACCTACCGACAGGTCGGAAAGCTTGCTGATTGTATATGCAGCACAGCATTTTGCGCGCAAGGCAGGTGTTGATGGTGTGACACGCGCACAAAAATATGACCTCGCGCGTGGATTTATCACCCGATGCGGTGCTGCGGCTGATTGGCAGGTTTGGGAACGCGCCTGCATCGGAAAGCACGTCCCGCTGGAAGCAACCAAGCCTCATAATTTCTGAAACACGGCCTTCTGATCAAAGACCTGCCTGATTATCGAAGCAAACTGTTGAGGTCACTTGGCCCTTCAAGGAGATCCACATTGGTGTCAGTGGCGGCGTTTTGATCGGGCTTCGGCAACCGGATCACAAATTCCGCCCCGTCGATATAGTCCGCGGACAAGGTCAGGTCCCCGTTGAAATCATCCTGAATAAGTTTGCGACAGATCGGCAATCCCTGACCGGTGCCAACACCCCGTTCCTTGGTGGTAAAGAAGTAATCAAAAATGCGTTCCCGAATATTTTCGGGAACGCCCGCGCCATTATCACGCAAGCGGATATAGACATTGTCTTCATCAGACGTCACCAGAAGATCAATGCGCCCGCGGCGCTGACCTGTTTCACGGATGGCTTGTGACGCATTGACGATCAGGTTGATCAGCGCTTGCGACAAGTGGTTTCTGCGCCCACTGACTTCGGTGACATCGGACTGCATGACAACGTCCAGATCGGCGATATGTTTGACCTGGTTGCGCGTCAGGGTAACGGCGGTATCGATTTCCTCGGTAATCGAAATCGGCTCCACGGCATCGGTTGTCGGATGGGCAAATTTGCGAATACCACGGACAATCTCGGCAATCCGGTTCAGGCCCTGAATGCTCTCGTCAATCGCCATCGGGACTTCTTCGGTGATGAAGTCGATCTTGTCTTTATCAAGATTGAGCCGTGCCGGTTCATCGGGATTCTTGCGGTCAATCGAACCAACCAGATCGGCGAAGCTGTCGGACAAGAATTCAAGATTGTTCTGGATATATTGGGCCGGCGTGTTGATTTCGTGCGCAACCCCACCGGCCAAGGTGCCAAGCGCATGCATCTTGGCGTAATCGGCAGCTTCCTCGATCACTTCCTGTTCCTGGCGCGCTTTTTGGGCAGCCATATCGGCGGCAAAGATTTTCTGGCGCTGGCGAATCATGAAAGTAGCAAGAACTGCCATGACAATCACACCGACGAAAAACAGATAGGACAGGATCTGAATATCGGTTTTCACGACCGAGATATTGTTGGCGTTGTAAATCGAAACAAAGTTCGTTGTACGCACCACCGCCTGTTGCAAAGAGTCGTTCATCGGCACAAGCAAACGATACAACGCGCTCAGCTTTTCCTCAGGATCGGTGATGGTCGCTAACGCCGCGTCGATCTTGTCGATCTGAAGTTCAAGCTGTTTGATTGTTTCGGCGACTTCCGGCACCGTGAACAACACCTCAAACCCGTCACCATCACGCAGCAAGTAGACACGGCTGACCAGAATTTCATATTCCAGCAGGACGCGATCAACCACATCGTCAGACAAACCAAACCGGCCGATTGCAGCCTCGATGTCACGCTGCACGACAAGAAACTGACGCTGCACCTGAAACACCGCCCAGACGAAATTTTCGCGGTACTTGAACCGCTCGTCGTCAAGCTGGTGGACAATCGCTGCCGACAGAAATCCGTAAAGCACGACAAACAGGACCAATGCGATAAACATGGCCCTGCCTGACTGCTTGAACAGAAATGACTTAATTTGCTGCATCAACAGACTTTACCTGCCAGACGGAATAAGCCCAATAGGTATCAGTCTGAAACCGCGCGTCGGCGTCATAGGGGAAAATGACCCAGAAAGGCCCCTTTTCACGCACCGACATTTCGGCATCGTTGAGGTGATAGGCCAGAATGGCACCATCGTTGCGCAGAACATCCGCAGGCACCATCACGTTATAGTCATTGAGTGCTGAAACACGCACGGTTTCCGCTGTCAGACCATAGGTGTCAAACAACGTATCAAAGGCAACACCACGGAACTTCTGTACCCCGTCAGTCCACTGGGTCGACGTACTGATTTCGGTGGCCTGCAGCTTCATCAGTTCCTCAAGCGAAACATGGACAGTTTCACCATCAAACCTGGTCATGGACAATGTGCCACCCGCCAAAGACGGGGCGACATGAAATCCAATCAGTGCGATCACCATCGCAAACAGTTTAAGGGCGCTTTTCATCATTCTTTTCATGCTCCATCACACGATTATACACAGTGGTTGCCAGCAATTGTTTTTCAATGCCTGCACCGGGAATTTTGACGCGATATCAATCAGCCAGATGCCTTAAGGGGTATGATTGCGGTTTCTTCCCACTCTTCGAGTGATACCGGTACACCAAGGTGGAAACCTTGCAGTTCTGTAATCCCGTATACCCGCAGCCTTTCCACCACACCGGGGTTTTCGATACCCTTGGCGGAAATCGAAAGACCCATTTTCGAGCAGACCTGTGCAATCCATTCAACAAAGGCATCATCGAGAAAATCTGTCATGGTCCCGCGCACCAGATCGCGGTCAAGCTTGATACCGGCAAAGACTTCCTGACGCAGCAGATCAAGCGAATTGTTCCCCGATCCAAAATCATCAATCAGAAGCGCGATACCGCGTTCGCGCAAACGCGTGGCATTGGCCAGCATCTCAAGATCGTTGGACAGCAATTGGCGTTCGGGAATTTCATAGGACACGGTCACCCCGCGCATCCGCATCTTTTCATAGAAGCGAATGAGCAGCTCAAAGAATTGCGGTGTCTTCAGAGAGAACAGCGACAGATTGACCGCAAGGTTGGCCTGATCACCCATAAGCGCACGATAGCGCGGTGCCTGATCAATCATGATGGCCATCAACTGACTGCCAAGACGGTTGATCACCGGATTGTCCTGAGAGGCTTCGATGATCTCGTCGATACCAAATTCCTTTTCAAGAGATGGCATGCGACACAGGACCTCTGCCCCGCACAGGCCAAGGTCGCTTGCACGAAAACGCGGCTGCAGGACGGTGTGGAAGTCTGCCCGGTCAATGGCGTTATTGACCATCAGGGCCGTTGGGCCCGAAGAAACATTTTTAACGACCACGCCGATATTGAGAATACGGTCAATCGCTTCCTTAAGGACGGCGACCGACACCGGCTTGGCCAGAACGCGTGTCACCATGGCCTGATTGATCGCCTCACGCAGCGACAGGCTGGAGACGTTACCAGACAACAACATCCGGTTGATACCGGGCGCCATGCGCGCTGACTGTTTGAGAAAGGAAATACCGTCAATGTTCGGCATCACCAGATCGGCAATGATCAGGTCTGTCCGGTCGCGGTTTTTCGCCAGCCAATCCAGCGCAGCCTGCCCGTCTGTATGGGTGACGAATTCAAAGCAGCCCGACAGGGTACGACGTACCGCAGCCAGCAACTTTTCATCATCATCGACCATCAGAATGACGGGCCGTTGTCTATCAACCTGATCCATAAACGGACATCTCCGGAACGCGATCACCGCGGTAATCTTCTCAAGACAGCCCCGCCTAAATGCGTGCTATACAAATAGCGGAGCTTTGAACGTTCGCAGATTAGTGTCAGACTACCTTTCTCCAATATCCCCATTTGTGGAGGGCGCTTTTGATGACGGCCAAAAAGACGGTCCGGATTGCCTTTGTCGATGATGACGAAAATCTTCTGTCGTCTCATCGCCGCAATTTTGCCCGCCTGCGCCCGGACTGGGAGGGGGTCTTTGTCAATGACCCGATTGCCGCGCGTGACGCCATCATCGCTGATCCGGATATTTCGGCAGTCATCCTTGATATCCATATGCCGGGCATGACCGGCCTTGAACTCGCTGCCGAACTGCGCAAGGCCCGCAAGGAATTGATCATTGTGATGCTGACGGGATATGCCGATCTGCAATCCGCACTGCTGGCGGTCAATGAAATCGGCGTCTTTCGCTTCTATCCCAAGCCAACCATGCTCGAGACGATGCTCGATGACATCGAAACCGAGATCAAAAGCCGCCTTGGCCAAAGCGAAGATACCCTGCCGACCGAGTTCCTCGACCTGTTTGAGCTCGGCGTGATTGCGGTTGACGAGACCCTGACCATCCTGCATCTCAATTCACAGGGTGCCGAGGTTCTCAGGCGGTCCTCACTGGTGCGGTCCGGCCCGCAGGGACGCCTGATCATTGACCCAAGCCCGGAAGGACTGACGAAATTTCTTGTGCCGCCGGGAAAAACCGTTCCCCGCAGCCATCAGAGTTTCTCGCTTGAACGTGACGGTGAAAAGCTGTCGCTTCTTATTCGCCGGGTCCCCAAAAAAGCTGATGGCAAACAAAGCTTCATGATCATTCTGGTTGATCCGGCCCAGCAGCGCCCGCCGGCAGTTGATGATCTGATGGATCTGTTTGGCCTGACCCGATCCGAAGCCAAACTGACCCAAAAACTGGCCGAGGGGCTAGCCCTTGATCAGGCCGCAGAACTGGTCGGAATCTCGCATTCTTCAGCACGGACGTATCTTAAGACCATCTTCTCGAAAACCGGTGTGAACCGGCAGCCGCAACTGATGAAAACGGTACTTTCAAGTATTCCGTCCTTGCGCTAACGCACTGTAACTTAGTGCTTAAACAACGTCATCCGACCAAAGACCCACACCATAAAAACTTGAAAACGCCGCCAATACATCTACCCTGAGTTAAGAAACATCAGGGTCTTGAATGCTGGGGTGGGGCACAGGAGTTGACTGGACATAGCGACACATCAGAACCGTCGTCAAAACCGTCCTGGGCCTGTCATCGGTCGATGTTCGACCATAACCGATCTGTCAAACGGGCATGTGATATTCTGTTTGCCGGGGTCGGTTTGCTGGTGCTTTTCCCTGTTCTGATGATCATTGCGGTCTTGCTGTTCGGATCTGGTTTTCGCAATCCACTGTTTTTGCAAAAACGGGTCGGTTTTGAGGGTCGGATCTTTGTCATTTTCAAGTTCCGGACTTTACGCGATCGCACCTGCCGCCCACTTTCTGCACGCGGCTTGCGATTTGCAGAAACGCTCAGTTCCATTTTGCGTATCACCGGACTTGATGAATTGCCGCAATTCATCAATGTGTTGCGCGGCGATATGTCACTGGTCGGGCCGCGGCCACACAGCCTTGCCGATCACCATCGATTTGCCAAACGCATTCCCGACTATACCGCCCGGCTTGCAATAAAGCCGGGCATGACCGGATGGGCGCAAATTCAGGGCTGGCGTGGTCCGGTCTGCAGCGATGATCACTTGAAGGCGCGTGTTGCCTGCGATCTTGAATATATCCGCCGCCAGACCCCTCTGTTTGATTGCGCCATTCTGATCCGCACGGTTGTCCTGCCCTTCAGGACGCTGGCGCGATATCGGGCGCAACGCCAGCCCCACCGCGCACTCAAACCCTGTCTTGGTCGCGACCGGCGGCTGGTGTAATGCGTAAATTCGTGATGTCCGCCGCACTGCTCTGTGCAAATGTCGTGGCCCCTGCCGCCGCAATGGAAAATCCCGAAGACGCTGGTGGCATTCGTCTCGGCCGAATTCTGGCAACCCCGTCGGTTGAATTCGGCACGCGATATGACAGCAACATCTTCCAAAGCGATACCAATCCGACCGGTGACGTCATCACAACCTTGACCCCGCGTCTGGCCCTGCAAGGCGACTGGCGGGTTTTTCGCCTGCATCTGGCAGCCGGCGGCGAGCTTGGCTTTTTTGCCGACTCATCTAGTGATGACTACCAGGACCTTGAACTCAGTACTGCCGGCGGTCTTGATCTCGGTGCGACATCCGTTGAAGGCGGGGTTCAGCTTAAACGCGCCCACGACCCGCGCGGCAGCAACGATGTCCCAACCAGTGCCACAGAGCCCGTGATTTACCGTGATCTCAGCGCCCAGGTTGGCGGCCGCCATATTACCAACGGCCTGCATTACGAATCACAGTTTGCACTTCGCCGTCTTGATTTTGACGACAGCACCGCGCGCAACGGATCGATCATCCGCAATGATGATCGTGATCGCCTTGAACTGCGCGAGACGCTCCGCATTCTGTGGCCGCTTGATCTTGGGCGTGAGGCATACGGCGAAGTCACGTTTAACCAGCGACAATATGACCGCACCCCAGATGATGGTGGACGCATCCGTGATTCTGCGGGGTATCAGATGCTGGGCGGCATTCGCCTTGATCTGACTGATCTGATTACGGCCGATCTGGCGGCGGGCTGGATGAACCAGACCTATGCCGACCCGGCCTTTGGCGATATCGGGGATTATACCTTGCGTGGTGATTTCGACTGGTCGGTCACCCGCCTGACCAATATCGTGTTCAATGCTGCCCGAACTGTGCGCGAAACAACGCAGACCGGCGCAAGTGGCATTCTGGCCTTTGAGGCAGGAACGGAGATTTCCCATGAACTGCGACGGCGACTGACCGTTTCACTCAGTGCGAACTATAGCGCAGAAACCTTCCAACAGAATACGCGGCGTGACAACACCAGTCGGTTCGGGATTGGCATTCGCTATGAACTTAATCGCCTTGCCCGGATCGAGGGTGGCCTCGCCTACGACCAGCGAAACTCAAACAGCGCGGGTGAGGATTATGAACGCCTGCAAAGCCACATCCGCCTCAAGCTGGAGATGTAAATGACCACACCAAAGCCACGCTTGTTTAATGGCTTGCGCACTGCCCTGATCATGCTGCTCGCCTTGATCGCAATGACGATGACGGCAAAGGCCCAGACCATCTATGTAATGGATAGTGGCGATACGGTGCGGGTCACGGTGTTTGGCGAACCGGATCTGTCGGGCGAATTCAAGGTCGATGCGATGGGCAGGCTCAACCTTGCTCTGATCGGGCCGATAAGCGTGCGCAATCTCACCACAGATCAGGCGCGCCAGAAAATCCATGACGCCTATCTGGATGGCTATTTGCGTCATCCCGATATTGCTGTCGAAATCATCGCCTTTCGCCCGTTCTTCGTCATGGGGGAAGTCAATCAGCCGGGATCCTATGATTATGTGCCCGGCATGAATGTGCTCAATGCCATCGCGGTCGGCGGCGGGCTGACCTATCGCGGCGATGAGGATGACATCGAAATCCTGCGCGGTCATGACGCATCGCGCGTCGTCATCCCGGCAACGCTCGCCACCATCGTCATGCCCGGCGACATCGTACGCGTGGCCGAAAGGTACTTCTAAATCACTGCAAAATAGCGGCTTTCCAGCACAATCAACTGTGGATTTTAGATCAGAACGCAGGGGTTTTAGAACTGCTCCATATATTGTCGGATTTTCCACTGTTTTCTGGATCAACCATCTTTACCTGCGCCCGTTTTCCATGATGAAATCGCGCTCACGCCATCACCAGATGGCAAACAGATAAAAACTAAAACGATCTTGCCCCACGCAACGGAGTTCACGAAACATGTCCGGGAAAACAGAAACGCGCCATGGCGGACGCATTCTGGTCGATCAACTGGCCCTGCACGGGGCTGAACGCGTCTTTCTTGTCCCTGGCGAAAGTTACCTCGCCGTGCTTGATGGCCTAGTCGATCATCCCGACATCGATCCGATCATCTGCCGTCAGGAAGGCGGGGCCGCCATCATGGCAGAGGCCTATGGCAAGCTGACCAATAAACCCGGCATTTGCATGGTCACCCGTGGTCCCGGTGCCACCAACGCATCGGCCGGCGTGCATGTCGCCCATCAGGACAGCACGCCGATGATCCTGCTGGTCGGACAAATCGGGCGTGACATGGTCGATCGCGAAGCGTTTCAGGAAGTCGATTACCGCAAAATGTTCGAACCATTGGCAAAGTGGGTCGGGCAGATTGACGACATCAACCGCATCCCGGAATATATCAGCCACGCCTATCACATCGCGACATCCGGTCGCCCCGGCCCGGTGGTTTTGGCGCTTCCCGAAGACATGCTGTCTTCAAGCACGGATGTTGCCGATGCCAAACCCTACGTCCCGGTTGAGGCCAAAACAGCACCTGAAGATGTCTCTCGCTTCCGTGACGCTCTTGCGAAATCCGAAAAGCCGGTCATGATCGTTGGTGGTGGCGGCTGGACCCGCGAAGCGACTGAAAACCTTAAATCGTTTTCAGTACGTAACAATGTACCGATTGCGACAAGCTTCCGCTGTCAGGACTATATCCCCAACACGCATAGCCACTTCATTGGCGATGTCGGTATTGGCATCAACCCGAAGCTGGCCGAGTTCATCAAGGACAGTGATCTTGTGATCCTTGTCGGATCACGCATGGGGGAAATGACCAGCAGCGGCTATAGCCTGCTTGATATCCCCTGCCCGAAACAGAAACTGGTCCATGTGTATAGCGGCCCCGATGAACTGGGCCGGGTCTACCGCCCGGATGTCGCGATCAATGCGTCCCAGCGATCCTTCCTGCGCGCCATTGCGATGATGGAGCCGGTGGATGGATCGGCCCGCGATGACATGATCGAAACCGCACACGCCAACTACACCGCCTTTTCCACGCCCGTTGAAACGCCGGGCGATGTCAAAATGGCCCATGTGGTTGCCGAATTGCGCGATAAACTGCCCGACAATGCGATTGTCACCAATGGGGCGGGCAACTATGCCGCCTTCCTGCATCGTTTCTTCCGCTATCGCGAATATCGCACCGAACTGGCGCCGACATCGGGCTCGATGGGCTATGGCCTTCCGGCCTCGGTCTCAGCCAAGCTCGCCCATCCGGACCGTCCGGTGGTGTGTCTTGCCGGTGATGGGTGTTTCTTGATGCACGGGCAGGAATTTGCCACCGCCGTGCAATATGGCGCGAATATCATCACGCTGGTGGTCAATAACGGCATGTTTGGCACCATCCGCATGCATCAGGAACGCAACTATCCCGGTCGTGTGTCTGGCACCGAACTGCATAATCCGGATTTTGCCGCCTACGCCAAGGCCTTTGGCGGTTACGGTGAAACCGTCACGAAGACCGCGGATTTCGGCCCGGCCTTCGACCGCGCAGTCGCCTCAGGAAAACCGGCCATCCTTGAAATCCAGGTTGATCCACAGGCGCTTACCCCGATCAAAACCCTTGATCAGATCCGGGCTGAAAGATGATTGATCCAATTAAGTTACAAAAGAATCGGCATTTTAAAATATTGATCTCCAACTTATTTACCAGCAATCACCTGATGTTCTACTCTAGATAGAATTTGTGGATGCTCTTCGCTTCCTGTGATACATTCATTTTCAGAAATGGATTTTCATTGGGCAACCCGTTATGAAACCTAAGGCTACCTTCATAGGTCTGCTGACTGTTTTTATTATCCTATTTACAGCAGCGAACTATTTTTTGTTCTCTGGCTCTTTTGCTTTCAAAAGCGCTGTATGGGTGTATTCCTTACCTTCGTTAGCTCTAACATTCTTAGTGATGCGTTGGGGACCAACGAAAGCACTGCTAAAAAAGTTCCATTTCCTTGCTATTCCACTTATCACACTACTAGCTGGTTGCAGTGGAGACGGCTACTTAGAAGCGAACAAAGAAATTTCACAATTTGAACGCCCTGAATTCAATATAAGAGGACATCTCTTATTATCCTCTGAGCATGAGTATGATGCAAATTATGAGGATGAATACAGTGGTTTTTCTATTTATACGCACTTTATACCAGGGAACATTCACTCCAGAAACCTCAAATTAATTGAGAGCATGCAACATGCTTCTTCTTTGCTTCCGGCTGGTCAAATTCACGTAAAAAGAAAATACTACAATTTAATACTTATGCCGATTGATAAAAATTTTGCCGACATTTGCTTTGGAGAATATTTATCCTATTATTTAGGCGAGATGGATATTGGGAACAACTATGCTGAAAGTAGATTGACTGTATTTGACAATAATCGCGCCTTCTCTTTAGCTGACAAGTTGGGTATTGATAGGTCCAAGCGAGGTCCGTTCTTAGTTTTTTCGAACGAGCCATTATTTGAAAAAACCTATAGCAGACATCACATCCCAACGTTTGACTTAAGTGAGATTTCAGAGAGCGCCTTTCCAGTACTATCCCAACGAATGATCAAGTATTTAAACTCGCCCGGTAAATGGGAAGAAGATGATCTAATCAATTGGAAAGTCAGCACAGCTTCAGCCTTGGCTGATGCAAACGTCACATTCGAGGACTCTTTGTTGACAGCGATGAGAGTTGTTAAATTCATTCGCACGGCAAGCGCTTCAGCGAGTACTGCCGGACAAAAAAACAATTCAGGTCGATGCAGTAAATTGAAACAACAGCTAACGTAACGCCGTCTTCGATCTCAAACTGTCATTAACTTAAAGTGATCTCGCCGCTTTCAAGGCCAGCTTTCAGCGCATCGACGGCAACTGCGAGTTTCTCATCAACGACATGCAGATAAGCCGTCCAGTCCGAAAGCTTGGAAAGCTCTTCCTTGCCATCAGAAATGCCGCGCAAACCAATCAGCGGCACATCAAACTTGTGGCACGCGCGCAAGATGGCAAAGCTTTCCATATCAACCATGTCAGCATCAATCACGTCGTAAGCAGCCCCTGACACCACATTGGCCCCGGTCGACAAACGTGCTTCGGGGATACCGGGAATGCGCAACGCCATCTCGATCTCGGCGGGCAGATCGACAAACGGTGTGCAACCCTTCTCAAAGCCCAGAACCGATGCATCCATATCCCGATACGATACCGAAACGGCCTGATAAACCTCGGCCTGCTCAAGCGTGCGCGACCCAGCCGACCCCAAGGTCACGACAAGATCAGGCAAGTCATCCGACAGCTTCAATTCGGTCAGTGCCGCGGTCAGATTGATCGCAGCCTCCACCGGCCCAACCCCGATCATCAAGGGCGTAAACCGCTCCTTGAGGTGATCACCATATTCCGCCGGCGCCGCCATTGCGAACAACACGTTATAGCCTGCGACATCATGAAGGTAACCGCGCATCTTTGACTTTCCGCATTCTTGAAACCAGAACCCGCAGCATAAAGGCCGGGGAACATTTCCGCAGCCCCAAAATCACGGCATGACTGTCAGTGTAACGTGATCGTATCAAGCTGCGACAGAACGGGTCGGAGCGAACAGTTTGGCGAGATAACCAAAGCCCACAACAAGCGCAATCACGTCAAACAAAGCCATGGTCGATACGCCAATCGCGGCAAACCCGGTATTTTCAAGCAGGGGCTCGAAGCACTGGTCGTTGATTTCCATAAACAGCCCGATAATGAGAAGATAGGCGCCGTAACGCTCTGAAAGTTCGTTGAGATCATGCTGTTTTTCGGCAATTTCTGTGCCATAGGCACGTTTCGCTAACATTTCGCGCATCTCAAGGAACACGCCAAAGGCAACCAGAATGACGGCGACATCTTCTTCAAGCGTCACATCAGCATCGAATATGCCAGCCTCAAACGCAAAGGTCAGCGTGGCAAGGTGTGCCCAGCCGGTCATCACCACCATCGCCATCACAACAAAGGTCCAGATCGCCAACGAAACCGGATGAATGGTGAAAAGGAAAAACAGCTTTGTCATTGGTTCGCCCCAACAAATGCAAAAACGCGCCCCTGCCGGTTTCGGCACGGTGAAAAATCATCCTTACGCGCACTATCCGCGGATGCCAACTGACAAAGCAATTTTGTGAGGAAATTGGCGCACCCGACAGGATTCGAACCTGTGGCCTTTGCCTTCGGAGGGCAACGCTCTATCCAGCTGAGCTACGGGTGCGCAATATGTGGGGCCGTGACTGGAATGTGTGGCCCGAGCGGTTTGGGTGATACAGGTTTTGACCTGAACGGGCAAGGGTTTTCGAACCCCGCCCCCCCCTTCAATCATCCCCGATCCCGGTTAAGGTAACCGTGGCAGGTTGTGGCTGCAATCAGCTTTCGACATCACGGCGTTCATACGGGTCACGCACCACCCAGGTGCCATCCCATTCGCGGTCCTGTTCGCGCCGCTCAAGGCGCTCCATGCGGTTCATCATCAGCTGTGCGGCAAAGTCGCTGTCATCAAACGCGATGACTTCCTCATAAAGCGGCCGGGCCGCATCGAAATTGCCATCGCGGTAATGCGCCATGGCGGTTTCGTACTTGCTGCGCCATTCACGCCGTTCTTCGGAAAGCTGTCCGCCCTGCGCCAGTACTTCGTAAAGGAAGACGACTTTTTCGGTACCCAGCAGCACCACATGATCAAGGTCGCGCATCTCGACCTCGCCCGACGCCATGCTGGCCGTTTCGTGCGAAGCCAGAATTTGCGTGCCATAGACCCGGTTGGCCTTTTCCAGACGGTTGGCATAGTTCACGCAATCGCCAACCACGGTATAGGCGCGTGATTTGTCCGTACCAATGGAACCGACAACCACCTCGCCGGTCGCAATGCCAACACGGATTTCAAGGCCATGATCGCCAATCAGCTCGGCATATTTGGTCTTAAGCGCGTTAAAGCGCGCAACCTGTTCAAGGGCCGCCTGACAGGCATGTTTGGCATGGGACCCTTCGCCGCAGAAGGGTGGACCCCAAAAGCCGATCACGCGGTCACCAACGAAATTGTCGATAATGCCGCTTTGATTGGCGATCGGTTCGGTCATCGCGGTGAGATAGTCATTGAGGAAATCGACAAGCTTTTCGGGCGGGGTATGTTCGGCCAGCCAGTCAAACCCGGTCAGGTTCACGACACTGACGGTCATCACGCGCTTTTCGGAGTTCTCAAGCGCGGTTTCCTGATTGATCAGATTATTGATGACTTTCGGATCGACATATTTGCCAAAGCGTTCGCGCATCCTGAACCGCACGCGGAGTTCGCGCGTCATGCGGTTAAAGGCATCGGCCAACCGGCCAAAATCACCCTTGGAGCTGAATTCAAGCTTGGTATCGAGCTTGCCCGACTGAATGGAATTCAACGCACTCGTGGTTTTGCGCACGGCAACCACCACCGCATGCGCCATATAATAGGCCAGCGAAATACCGATAATAACGGCCGCCAGCATCATGATGAATTCAGCCTGAATCAGGAAATCTTCGCGCTTGGAAACGTTTTCCACTGTTTGCGCGGCGTAATCTTCAAGAAGCCGGATTTCATTGCGCAGGTTCAGCACAATAATCCGATGCAGGCCGCGCACGGTGTTTTCCTGTGACCGGGCATCTGCAAGGTTTCCTGCCCGCACCTGATCAAGCAGGCGTTCAACGCCCAAGGAAAACTGTGCCGATACATCGGCAAATTCCCGCATGCGCACATCAAGATCAAACAGCACACCCTCGTCAAAGTGACCGGATGCCTGCGCCCGACCAAGGGCAGCAAAGGTAAAGGATTTGCGGAAGGCCTGTTCGATCTGGGTTTGTTTGGCTTCGATTTCGATCTCGATGCCATTCAAAAGCGATGTCTGCGGTCCGTCACTTTCGACCACCCGCATGTAACGATCAATCAGCGAAATCTGTTCAAGCTGGCGCGCACGCACGTCCGAAAGCGAGTCCTTAACCGGCGTGACGTAACGCGACACCGCCTCAAGATCACCATTGATGCCAAGGGACTGGATCACGGAGAAACCGGTGGCCACAACGAGCCACACGACAAAAAAGGCCGCGACACCCAGGAACTTCGCCCGAATGGTCCTTAGCATGCCGGTCCTGATCCTCCGGTTAAGTGATGGTGCATCATCAATTGCTGCTTGGCATATCGGAACGAAACAGCGGTTCGACAACCTGCACAATGCCTTGCAACTCTTTAAAAAAGGCTACCTGATCACGGTTTATGGGTCAAAATGCAATCATTTGATTGTGCAGGAATAATTTTTCCGATCTGTGCGATCCGTGACCCAGCGCCGAATATCCTCGATCACCACCGGCCCGTTCAGATCCCGCAACAGCATGTGATACCCCTCCGAATAAAGGCAGTGGTGATAGTCGGGCAAACCGAGGCTGGACAGTTCATCATCAAGTGCCGCAACTGCCTTGGGCGGGATCACCTGATCCTGCATGCCCGACAGCAAAAGCGTTGGCACAGAGATATCCCCGGCCCGAACGCGCGCCAAATCCATGATATCGGCGACCCCGGCAAGCAAATCGACCCGAACAGAAGACATCATGTGCGGGTCCCGCGACAGCCGACGCAACATGTCGATATTGTCCGACGGCCAGATATCAAGCCCCCGCCCCGTCAGCGGCAACCATGGCAGGCTGTGTGACAGGATCGAAAGTGGTGCAGTCTGATACCACGGCATCATGTTCCGGTTCCAAACTGCCGGTGCCACCAAAACCAGGCCATCCATCAAATGCCCGCGCGTGGCCGCGGTGATGATCGCCACCGCCCCGCCCATCGAATTCCCCAGAAGGTAAATCGGCGTATCGGGATAGCGCGCGCGCAACAGCGTCAATGCATCGCTGGCATCATTAACAAGGCTCGCCGTGCCCGCCCAGAACGGACGTGTAGCCGTACGGCCAAAGCCACGCTGATCATAAGCATAGATCGCGATGCCCTTCGAGCCCACCTGTTCACCCAACTCCATGAAAGCATTGGCATAATCACCCATCCCGTGCAGACCAAGGATCACTGCATCGGGATCTTCAAGATTGCCCCAGCTTTGCAACGGCAGCGCCGCACCATCGGCCGCAACAAAACCGTCTGGCCCAAGCACGGTCTGGGCAATCGGTAGCCCCGCCGGTCGAACGGTTGGCGCACAGGCACTTACCATCCCGGCAAACAACAACATCGCACAAAGGCGGACAACGGGGCGCAATAAACACGGTGACAAGACGGCGACCAACCCTACGCTGGAAACACAGACACTCAATGAAGATTATAATGCGTTCGCCCGCAAGGTATTGTCACACATTACATATTCCAAGCGGGCACTCGGGTTATTGAGGAAATTCTGGTTTAAGGTTTAACCAGTCGGCCCGATCTAGTAGAACTACAGCAGGTTCAGCGGGTTTTTTAATCCAATGACAGATGCAGACATTGGGCAATATGCCTTGTTGCCATATCGATCGTTCCACACGTTTTCCAACGAAAGGATACGACCATGAGCATGAAAGAAGCTTACGAGAAAAAACTGGAAGCCCAACTCAATGAGTGGAGTGCCCAGATTGACAAGCTTAAGGCGCAGGCTGAGTCGGCAGAAGCCGATGCACAGATACAGTATCAGAAACAAGTCAAAGAGCTCCGCGCCATGCAAGACGAGGCCGAGCAGAAGCTTAGAGAATTGCAAAAATCAAGCGATACCGCCTGGCAAGACATGAAAGCTGGCATGGATAACGCTTGGGACTCGATTGAAGCTGCGATGAAAATGGCTACCAGCAGATTCAAGTGATCGAGCGGATCAAAACGCAACCACACAAAACCCCGCAAGTTTTCTTGCGGGGTTTTGTACATGATTACGAAAACGCAACGAATTAGGCAGCCTTGCCGGCACCTGCGCGTTGCTTGTTATTATCGCGGGTCAGCATCAAGAAGATGTCTTCAAGATCGCCTTCCTCGGTCGACAGATCCTTAATCGCAAGGCCACAGCCATGGATCGCTTCAAGGATTTCCGCCATCTGCGTGTTGCTCGGGCGGTAATGAAGCGCGATCTGGTTTTCCGATTTAAGCTCTGCCCCCCAGGGCGACAGGGCCTCGGGTACTGCGTTCAGTTCATTGTTCACGGTCAGAACCAGCGTCTTGTGATCAATCCGGCGCAGCAGGCTGCGCTTGTCTTCATGGGCAATGACATTGCCCTGATTGATGATCGCGATCTCGTCACAGAGTTCTTCGGCTTCTTCAAGGTAATGCGTGGTCAGAACAATCGTGACGCCCGCTTTGTTCAACTCCTTGACGTAAGCCCAAAGCTGCTGACGCAGTTCGATATCCACACCGGCCGTCGGTTCATCAAGAACCAGAACCGGCGGCGTATGAACCATCGCCTTACCGACCAGAAGACGGCGACGCATCCCGCCCGAAAGCGACCTTGCGTACGAGTCTGCCTTGTCGGCGAGTCCGATGGCGGCAAGAATCTCGTCCGTGCGGCGTTCGGATTTCGGCACGCCATAGAGGCCCGCCTGCAATTCCATCACCTGACGCGGGGTGAAAAATGCATCCAGATTAAGTTCCTGGGGCACAATCCCGATGGAGCAGCGTGCGGCGCGCATCTGGGCTTCGATATCGTTGCCCCAGATTTTTGCCGTGCCGCTGGTCTTGGTGACAAGACCAGCCAAGATGTTGATAAACGTAGACTTTCCGGCGCCGTTCGGGCCCAGCAGGGCAAAAAACGAGCCGCGCGGGATCTTGAGCGAAACGTTATCAAGGGCGAGTTTTTCACCGTTTGATCCCTTATAGACCTTTGTCAGCCCCTCGACTTCGATGGCATAGTCGGGCATTGCAGTCATATGTCCGTGATCTCCACTCTTTTCCGCGTCGCTTGTTTGCGCTAAGACCATGAGGCGCCATGAGCACGCGGAAGTATTGATTGAATATGCCCAATCGGTATCATTCCCGGGAAACCGGGGTCAATGCTGTCCACAGTGCGCGGCCAATCCCGATGGTCATACAAGCCTGAAAAAGGCAAACTTGGAGCTGGATATATGAAGATCACCGAAGAAATCAAAGTCGGCACGCTAAATGTTGCCTGCGACGGCGGAAAAGGTCACCTTGGGCACCCGACCGTTTACCTTAATCTTGAGGAAAAAGGCGAGGTGGTCTGCCCGTATTGCTCGAAAAAATATATCTTCGACAAATCCTTGGCCGAGCACGCAGCCCACTAATCCAATACGCACCTTTTTAGGTACAGTATGGGGCCAGACCCTGCCGGTGCTTGCGCACAGATGGTCTGGCAGACCATATATTGTCACCTGCCTATGCTGTCGTGAACGCCATCACGGCCAATCCACGGGGAACTTCCATGACGTCTTCTGCACCTAACAGCTTTCGCGCTCTGCCCGATCCGGACGGGCATTTCGGCAATTTCGGCGGACGCTTTGTCGCCGAAACCCTGATGCCGCTGATCCTTGAGCTGGAACAGGCCTACAAGGACGCCAAGGCAGACCCCGCGTTTAAAAAAGAGATGGATTACTATCTCCGTCACTATGTCGGCCGTGAAAACCCGCTTTATTTCGCCGAACGCCTGACCGAGGAACTCGGCGGTGCAAAGATCTATTTCAAGCGCGAAGACCTTAACCATACCGGCGCGCACAAGATCAATAACTGCATCGGCCAGATCCTGTTGGCCAAGCGCATGGGCAAAACCCGTATCATCGCCGAAACCGGCGCCGGTCAGCATGGCGTTGCGACCGCGACTGTGTGCGCACGCTTTGGCCTGCCCTGCACGGTCTATATGGGTTCCAAGGATATCGAACGTCAGTCGCCCAACGTGTTCCGCATGCGCCTTCTCGGTGCAGAGGTCAAACCGGTCGTTTCCGGTTCGAACTCGCTGAAAGATGCGATGAACGAAGCCCTGCGTGACTGGGTCACCAACGTCGAAGATACCTTCTATATCATCGGTACCGCAGCTGGCCCGCACCCCTATCCGGAAATGGTCCGTGATTTCCAGTCGGTCATCGGCAATGAAGCCCGCCGACAGATCATGGAAGCTGAAAATCGCCTGCCCGATCAGGTGATTGCATCGGTTGGCGGCGGGTCCAACGCCATTGGCCTGTTCCACCCGTTCCTTGATGACAAGGGTGTCGAAGTTGTCGGTGTCGAGGCCGCCGGTCACGGCGTTCATACCGGCAAACATGCCGCAAGCCTTTCGGCGGGCAAGCCGGGCGTTCTGCACGGCAACCGTACCTATCTGCTGATGGATGATGACGGCCAGATCAAGGAAGCCGATTCGATTTCGGCCGGTCTTGATTATCCGGGCATCGGGCCGGAGCACAGCTGGCTTAAGGATATCGGTCGTGCGCGTTATGAGCCGATCACCGACAAGGAAGCCCTTGCGGCCTTCAAACTCTGTTCGGAACTCGAAGGCATCATTCCCGCACTGGAATGCAGCCACGCGATCGCGCAGATCATGAAAGAAGCCCCGAAAATGGGCAAGGACAAGATCATCCTCATGTGTCTGAGTGGCCGGGGTGACAAGGACATCTTTACCGTGGCCGAAGCACTGGGAGTAGAATTGTGAGCGACGCTATCATCGGCGGCCAGGACCGCATCGCCAAACGTTTTGCCAAGCTCAAGGAAGAAGGCCGTGCAGGTCTGGTAACCTTTATCACCGCAGGCGATCCCGACCCGGAAACCTCGTTTGAAATCCTCAAACAGCTGCCAGAAGCCGGTGCCGACATCATCGAACTGGGCATGCCGTTTACCGATCCGATGGCCGATGGCCCCGCCATTCAGGAAGCATCGCTTCGCGCGCTTGCCGCTGGCATGCATATGCGCAAGACGCTGTCGATTGTGCGCGGCTTCCGCGATCAGGATCATGATACGCCGATCATCCTGATGGGCTATTACAACCCGATCTATATCTATGGCGTTGCCGAATTTCTTGAAGATGCGCGCAATGCCGGGGTTGATGGCCTGATCGTTGTCGATCTGCCACCCGAAGAAGATGCAGAGCTTTGCATTCCGACCGTGGAAAAGGGCCTGTCCTTCATTCGTCTGACCACGCCGACCTCTGATGACAAGCGTCTTCCGAAACTTGTTCAGAATACCTCAGGCTTTGTTTACTATGTCTCGGTTGCCGGTGTGACCGGTGCCGGATCTGCCAGCAACGAGCAGATCGTCGAAGCAATGGGACGCCTGCGCCGCCATACCGATCTGCCGATTGCGGTCGGTTTTGGCATCAAGACCGCAGCCCAGGCAGCCGACGTGGCAAAACAGGCCGATGCCGCTGTCGTCGGATCGGCAATCGTATCAAAAGTTGCCGAAAGTCTTGACGAAAACGGCAAGGCCACCGATAAGACCGCCTCTATGGTTACCGGCCTTGTGCGTGAACTTGCAAACGGGGTCCGAAACGCGCGCAAATAGATGGCGCTGCGTTTGAAAGAACCGATATAGACAGAACCAAGGATCAGTATCCGATATGTCGTGGCTGACTGAATTCGTCCGTCCAAAGATTCAGAAACTTGTTCGCCGCACTGATGTGCCCGAAAACCTCTGGCACAAATGCAAATCCTGCGAACAGATGATCTTTCATCGCGATCTGGCAAAGAACAATCATGTTTGCCAGCATTGCGGTCATCACATGCGCATTTCCGCCAAGGAACGTCTCGAAACCCTGTTTGATGGTGGCAAGTACCAGACCATTGAACTGCCGAATGTTCCGGTCGATCCGCTGAAATTCCGCGATCAGAAGAAATATACCGACCGCCTCAAGGCGGCCCAGGCCAAGGCAACCTTCAAGGATGCGCTGGCTGTCGCCCATGGCGAAGTCGGTGGTCATCCGACCGTGATTGCCGTTTTCGACTTCTCCTTCATGGGGGGATCGATGGGCATCGCCGTTGGCGAAGGCATCGTTGCAGCAGCTGAACTTGCCTGTGTGCAGGATGCGGCCCTGATTGTCGTTCCCGCATCGGGTGGTGCGCGTATGCAGGAAGGCATTCTCAGCCTGATGCAGATGGCACGCACCACGGCTGCGATCGAAAAGGTCAAGGAAAAGGGCCTGCCCTATTTCGTGCTCCTGACCGATCCGACCACTGGCGGTGTTTCGGCATCCTTTGCCATGCTGGGTGATATCCAGATCGCTGAACCGGGCGCACAGATCGGCTTTGCCGGGCGCCGCGTGATCGAAAGCACCATCCGCGAAAAACTACCCGATGACTTCCAGACGGCCGAATACCTTCTGGAACATGGCATGGTGGATATGGTCGTGCCGCGTTCAGAACTGAACGCGACCTTTGGCCGCCTGATCGATATGATCCGTCGCACCAAACCGGGTGCGGCTGTGGTTCCGATCAAGGACGCCAAGGCCAAATCGACCAAATCCAAAACTCCGAGTGCGGATAAATAACTTGGCGGGCAGCGACGCAATCCTTGCTCGCCTTGGCAAGCTGCACCCGAAAGTCATCGACCTTTCGTTAGGGCGGATTACCCGGCTGCTTGAAAAGCTGGGCAATCCGCACCTTTCACTCCCCCCCGTCATTCATATCGCCGGCACCAATGGCAAGGGATCGACCCTTGCCTATCTGCGCGCGATCTATGAGGCGGCGGGACTTCGGGTGCATTGCTCCACATCCCCGCATCTGGTGCGTTTTCATGAACGCATCACCCTTGCTGGCCAGATGATTTCAGAAGAAGCCCTGTGTGATCTTCTCGAAGAAGTTGAGGCGGTTAATGCCGGGGACTCGATTACCTTCTTTGAAATTACCCAGGCCGCGGCGTTCCTGGCGTTTTCGCGGGTTCCGGCCGATGTCCTGTTGCTTGAAACCGGGCTGGGTGGACGTGTTGATGCATCCAACGTCATCGATAAACCTGCCGCGACCGTGATCACGCCAATCTCGCTAGATCATCAGGGCTTCCTTGGTGACACGATTGCCAAAATCGCGTTCGAGAAGGCCGGGATCATGAAAACCGGCGTTCCATGCATTACCGCACTACAAAGCCTTGAGGCGTTTAATACGCTGGCCTGTCACGCCAACCGCATTTCGGCCCCGATCTTCAATGATTTCGAGGTGACTGAGGAACGCGAAGACGGCTTTACGATCCGCATCGGGACCGAGCAGATCGATCTCCCGCACCCGGCCCTGCCGGGACGCCATCAATACACCAATGCTGCCACTGCGATTGCCTCGGTGCGCAAGGCCGGCATTCCCGGCTTTGACGGAAAGGACATCAATATCCTTGCCCGTGGTCTTGAAACCGCAAGCTGGCCCGCACGGCTTCAGAAACTTACCAAAGGCCCGCTGTGTGACGCCTTGCCCGATGGCTGCGATCTGATTTTGGATGGTGGCCACAACATTGCCGCGGCCGAGGCGATTGCCGACTGGCTGTCGCGCCAACCCGCTGGCGACACCGTTGTCATCATGGGCATGCTTGATAACCGCGATGCGGAAGCCTTCCTGAAACCTTTGGCAACGCATATCACCGCCTTGGCTGGTGTACCGATCCCTGGCGAACATCAGGCACATCTGCCAGAAACCCTGCGCGACGCGGCAATTGCCTGTGGCATTTCCCCGGCATTTTCCTGTGACGGCTTCGAAGCGGCCATTACCCCGCTTCTTGATGCCTGCCGCACCCCGAAACGGGTGCTTATTCTGGGATCCCTCTATCTTGCGGGTCTGGTTCTGGAAAAACACAGCTCCTGAACGAAGCTTTAATGCGGCAATTATACGTCAGGCAGTTCGATCTTGCGCCGCGCTGAGCCCCGTGCCGGACCATCACCGCCATCTGTACGGCGCAGACGCAGATTGCCCGCCGTATTCTGGCGACGACGATCGCCCTGGACCAGCGGTGGCAAAGTTCTGTCACCCGCAGCATCGCCATCATTTACAACTTGGGCCGGATCACCGTGTTTGGCCGCTTCGCGTTTGACCTTGCGCCCGGTAATCCAGGTATAGCCCAGAATATAGAGCAAAAATCCACCCACCCCGACGGTCAGGGTCAGGAACTGCAACACCGGTAGGAAACTGCCAAAAATCTGCCCGCCACCATAGATCATGAAGATGCAAAGGGCGGCCACGGGTGCCAAGGCCAGAAAGAAGATGCCACGCACCTTGTGGCGGATCGGGCCGTAATGCATCAGCATCGCGTAGAACAGGTACATCAGCGCGACAAACACCACGAGTTTGATCAACAAGACGAAGTGATCAAAGTTGGCGAGGCGTTGATTGCGTTCATAAATGCCAAAAACAACGAACAGGCCATGAACGATCAGGCCAAAAGTACCAAAGGTCAGGATAAAGCGCAGCCATGCAGTGACGCTAAAAAAGCTGCGCCATCCACCACCGTTCGCGTTGCGACGGTCTTTCTGCTTTTTGCCTTTCCGGGTGGCGAGCTTCATGTCATCTGAAAGCTCACGCGCCGGACCTGCAGTTTCGACGCCGATGCCTTTTGGCAAAAATTCCGGCTTGCTCGTTTTCCGGGCCACGAACCCGCTCTCCCATGTCCCTTGGGATGAAGTAATCCGCTACCATAGCAATCCCGGGGCAAGCTGATAAGCACAAAGAAGAATGATGCCAAAAAACCCGGAAAATGAGGGTTTTGGCGATATTGTTATGATTTCGAAATGATATCTCAGGCGCATAAGCTTACCCTTGGCATTCGCAAGCGCAAAACTGTCAGCAGCCTTGGGTGTTTTTGCCTGTTTACGGCAGGCGGCACTCGACTTACAGGCCGGGATCGGGCATTCTTCCGGCCAATCTTTTAACGAGTATAAGAGCACGAGACGCATGACAGATTCCGCCCCGTCCAGCACCGGTTCGTCCGCCGCCAAATCCCCGCGTCGCGTCGTTCTGGTTGACGGTTCCGGCTTTATTTTCCGCGCCTTTCACGCCCTGCCACCGATGACGAGCCCCGATGGCACGCCGGTGAATGCGGTCTATGGCTTCTGCACCATGCTGATGAAGCTGCGCGAAGATACCAAACCAGACCATATGGCGGTGATCTTTGACACCAAGGGCAAGTCGTTCCGCAACGACTTCTATCCCGACTACAAGGCCCATCGTCCGCCGCCCCCCGAAGAACTGGTACCGCAGTTTGGCCTGATCCGTGATGCGACCCGTGCGTTTAATCTACCATCGATCGAACTTGAAGGTTTTGAGGCCGACGATCTGATCGCGACCTATGCCCGCCAGGCCGAGGCAGAAGGTTCTGACGTGATTATCGTGTCTTCGGACAAGGACCTCATGCAGCTTGTCACCGATCGGGTGCAAATGTTTGATGCGATGAAGAATCGCACCATCGGTGCTGCCGAAGTTCTGGAAAAATTCGGCGTTTCCCCGGACAAGGTCATTGATATTCAGGCACTTGCGGGCGATTCCGTCGATAACGTGCCGGGTGTGCCCGGTATTGGCATTAAAACCGCCGCCCAACTTATTGATGAATATGGTGATCTTGATTCTCTACTGGAACGCGCTGGCGAAATCAAACAACCCAAGCGCCGCGAGAAACTGATCGAAAATGCCGAGCTTGCCCGTATTTCGCGCGATCTGGTGACGCTGAAAACCGATGTGCCTGTGGTCGAACCACTCGGTGACTTCGAATTGCGTGAACCCGATCCGGAAGTTCTTTTAAGCTTCATCGCAAGTCACGGCTTTAAATCATTGCTTTCTAAAGTAAAGTCAAAATTCGGCGGCGATGTTGAATTTGAAAACCCGACAGCGGCCGGTGTTGGCGTCAATGATATCAAGGTCGAAAAGGCCGAATATGAACTGGTGCAGGATGAAGACCGCCTAAAGCACTGGATTTCCGAGGCCGAATATTTGGGCACCGTCGCGGTCGATACCGAAACCACGTCACTTGACGCCCATACGGCCAAACTGGTCGGTGTTTCGCTTTCGACCGAGCCGGGCAATGGCTGCTATATCCCGCTTGGTCATGTCAGTGGCGCGGCGCAAGGCGGCTTTGATTTTGGCGACAATCCCGCCGACAGCCCAAGCAACAGCAAGGACGCGCCGAAGCAAATCAAGCTCGAACGCGCGATTGAGCTGCTCAAACCGTTGTTGGAAGACCCCGGTGTGCTGAAGGTCGGTCAGAACCTGAAATACGATATGATCGTTTTGGCCCGCCATGGCATCAAGGTTGCCCCGATGGATGACACCATGGTGCTGTCCTATGTGCTTGATGGCACCAGCCACGGCCACGGCATGGATGAACTGGCCGAACTGCATCTGGATTACAAACCGATTTCCTTCAAGGATGTCTGCGGCAGTGGCAAGACCCAGATCACCTTCGATCAGGTCCCGCTCGACAAGGCGCTTGATTACGCGGCCGAGGATGCCGATATCACGCTGCGCCTGCATCGGTTGCTCAAACCCCGCATCGCGCAGGAACATATGGCCAGCGTATATGAGACGCTTGATCGTCCGCTGGTGCCGGTTCTGGCCGAAATGGAAGGCCTTGGGGTCAAGGTCGATGCCGAGATCCTTAAAAACCTGTCCGAAGACTTTGCCAAACGCATGGCCGCCCTTGAGGAAACCATTCACGAAATGGCGGGTGAGCCGTTCAACCTTGGCAGCCCCAAGCAATTGGGCGAAATCCTGTTTGATAAGATGAGCCTGCCCGGCGGCAAAAAGACCAAAACCGGCGCTTGGCAGACCGGGGCCGACGTGCTTGAGGCGCTGGCCGCCCAGGGCTATGACCTTCCGGCCAAGCTTCTGGAATGGCGTCAGCTTTCCAAGCTTAAAAGCACTTATACCGACGCGCTGGCCCACCATATCAACCCCAATACAGGGCGGGTCCATACCAGTTACGGACAAACCAACGTCAATACCGGGCGTTTGTCATCGAATGACCCGAACCTGCAAAACATCCCGATCCGAAGCGAGGAAGGCCGGAAAATCCGTACAGCCTTTATCGCCGAGCCCGGTCACAAACTGATTTCTGCCGACTATTCGCAGATTGAATTGCGCCTTCTGGCCCACGTGGCCGAGATCGACGCCCTGCGGGAGGCGTTTAAAAATGGCGAGGACATCCACGCCGCAACCGCATCCAAGGTTTTTGGCGTTCCGATCGAAGGCATGGACCCGATGGTCCGTCGCAAGGCCAAGGCGATCAACTTCGGCATCATTTATGGCATCTCGGCCTTTGGTCTCGCCAACCAGCTTGGCATTGCCCAGAAGGAAGCCAAGGAATTCATCGAAGCCTATTTCGAGATTTATCCCGGCATCCGCGATTACATGGACGAGGCCAAGGAATTCGCCAAGAAGCACGGCTTTGTCCGCACCCTGTTTGGCCGCCATATCCACATCAACGGCATCAATGACAAAAACGGCATGCGCCGAAGCTTTGGCGAACGTGCCGCAATCAACGCGCCGATTCAGGGCGGGGCGGCCGACATCATCAAACGCGCGATGATTGCAGTCCCGAACGCGCTGCTTGATGCCGGGCTTAAAACCCGCATGCTGCTTCAGGTCCACGATGAATTGATCTTTGAGGCCCCGGAAGACGAAGCCGAAAAGGCCATCAGGACCATCCGCGAAGTCATGGAAAACGCCGCCCACCTGTCCGTACCGCTGATCGCCGATGCCGGCATCGGGGATAGCTGGGCCGACGCGCACTAGTACTAAGGCATATATCAAACGCAAAAGACCCCGCTGCAACACGCTGCAGCGGGGTCTTTTTTTTTAAACGGATCAGCTTTGACGTTCTGGGCCCTTAAAGTCCCAAAACTTCCCGCATCGAATAAAGCCCCGGTGCCTTGCCTTCGGCCCATTTGGCGGCGCGCACAGCGCCCTTGGCAAAGACTTCGCGTGAGGATGCCTTATGGGTGATCTCGATCCGCTCGCCTTCACAGGCAAAGACAACCGTGTGATCGCCGACCACATCGCCACCGCGCAGTGTTGCAAAGCCGATGGTGCCGTCTTCACGCGCACCTGTGTGGCCATCGCGGGAACGAACTGCAACATCATCCAGATTAACCCCACGCCCCTTGGCAGCGGCTTCACCAAGGCCAAGCGCGGTACCCGACGGGGCATCGACCTTGTGTTTGTGGTGCATCTCAACGATTTCGATGTCGGCGACATCCTTATCAAGAACGCTTGCCACCTTTTCGACCAGCGCGAAGGCCAGGTTAACACCAACACTCATATTCGGCGCAAAGATGATCGGGGCTTTTTGGGCAGCAACTTTCAACTCGTCCTTCTGATCGTTGGAAAGCCCGGTAGTGCCTATCACAAGGATGGTACCGGTTTCGGCGGCCAGTTTCGCATGTTTCATGGTCGCCGCCGGGGCAGTGAAATCAATCACCGCATCGACCGCTTCAAACAGTGCCTTGGGATCATCGCCAACCACAACGCCGCTTTCTTCAAGACCGGCGATCAGGGTGACGTCCTTGCCGATGAATGGGCTTCCGGGCAGGTCGGTGCCGCCACCAACCTCACAGCCCTTGGTCTTGGCCGTTTCATTGACCAACATCCGCCCCATACGGCCAGCACATCCAACAATCCCGATCTTCATTTCCGGTCTCCTCCGGGCAAGCAAATTCAAACTCGTAATTGCTTTAACACACGGCTCCGACAGCGCAAAACAAAACCCCCGGCAAAGCGGCCGGGGGTTTGGGATATTGATCTTTTAAGCGCAAGCCGATCAGTCGGTCAGGTCTTTCCAGATTTCCTTCATCTTGGAAAAGAACCCTTCGCTTTCCGGGCTCGACCCCTGTTCGCGCGAAATCTCGTCGAATTCCTCAAGCAGCTCTTTCTGACGGTCTGTCAGATTGACCGGGGTTTCGACGCTGACTTCTACAAACATGTCGCCCCGCGCCTGACTGCGCAGGATGCTCATGCCCTTGCCACGCAGACGAAGCTGCTGACCGGACTGGGTACCGGCCGGGATATTGATCCGGGTACGAGTGCCTTCGATAGTCGGGACCTCGATGGTGCCACCAAGGGCAGCTTTGCCCATCGGGATCGGAATCCGGCAATACAGGTTGGCTCCTTCGCGCTGGAAGAAGCGGTGATGCCCGATATCGAGGAAGATATACAAATCACCCGGAGGCGCGCCATTAGTGCCTGCCTCGCCTTCGCCCGCCAGGCGAATGCGTGTGCCGTCCTCGACACCGGCCGGAATGGTGACCTGAAGGGTCTTTTCCTTTTCGACGCGACCAACACCGTGGCAGGATTTGCACGGATTCTTGATGATCTTGCCTTTGCCATGGCAGCTTGGGCAGGTGCGTTCAATGGTAAAGAAGCCCTGCTGTGCGCGGACCTTGCCGTGACCGTTACAGGTCGGGCAATTGACCGGCTGCGAACCGGCTTCGGCACCGGTACCGTCACAACTGTCGCACGATACGGACCCCGGAATGGTAATTTCGGCCTTTTTGCCTTCGAACGCTTCTTCAAGCGTGATTGCCATGTTGTAGCGCAGATCCGCCCCACGGGACGATCCGCCACCACCGCGGCGTCCGCCGCCCATGGCACCAAAGATCTCGTCAAAGACGTCGGCAAAACCGCCGCCGCCAAATCCACCGCCGAAGCCACCACCAAAGCCGCCGCCGCCGGGGCCGCCCTGTTCAAAGGCAGCATGGCCAAAACGGTCATAGGCCGCGCGCTTTTCCTGATCCTTCAGGACCTCGTAAGCTTCGCTCACCTGTTTGAATTTGACTTCAGCTTCGGTATCGCCCGGATTTTTGTCCGGGTGGTATTTCATCGCTTGCTTGCGATAGGCGCTTTTCAGCTCGGCTGCACTGGCATCCTTACTGACACCCAACAGCTCGTAATAATCTTCTTTCGCCATCTGTAACTCCGAAATACGGTCGGGCCGTTCCAGCAAATTCTTGCGTCCGGAACGGCCCGATTTTTCTTTACAGGGCGTCGTTCAAGACGACCTCTGCGGTCGCCTTACTTGTCTTTTTTGTTGTCATCGACTTCTTCGAAGTCGGCGTCAACAACACCGTCGTCGGCCTGTGCAGAGGCATCAGCGTCCGCCGCGTCACCTGCGCCAGCTTCTTCCTGCTGGGCCTGATACATGGCTTCGCCAAGTTTCATCGAGGCCTGCTGCAGTTCGTTCAGCTTGGTGGTGATGGCTTCGGCATCTTCACCGTCCTTGGCTTCTTTCAAAGCCGACAGGGCGTTTTCGATTTCCGACTTGGTCGCATCGTCAACCTTGTCACCATGTTCCGAAAGGTTCTTTTCGGTGGCATGGATGATGGCTTCTGCCTGGTTGCGGGCTTCGACAAGGGCCTTACGCTTTTTATCAGCTTCGGCGTTGCTTTCCGCATCCTTGACCATGTTTTCGATCTCGTCATCGGAAAGACCACCAGATGCCTGGATACGGATCTGCTGTTCCTTGTTGGTCGCCTTGTCTTTGGCAGACACGTTGACGATACCGTTGGCGTCGATGTCAAAAGTCACTTCAATCTGCGGAACACCGCGCGGTGCCGGCGGGATACCAACCAGATCGAACTGGCCAAGCATCTTGTTGTCAGCCGCCATTTCACGTTCACCCTGGAAGACGCGGATGGTCACGGCCGTCTGATTGTCTTCAGCGGTCGAGAAGGTCTGCGACTTACGGGTCGGGATCGTGGTGTTACGGTCGATCAGGCGGGTGAAGACACCACCAAGCGTCTCGATACCAAGCGACAGCGGGGTCACATCCAGCAGAAGAACGTCTTTGACGTCACCCTGCAGAACACCACCCTGAATCGCGGCACCAAGGGCAACAACCTCATCCGGGTTCACACCTTTGTGCGGGTCACGGCCAAAGAACTCTTTAACGCGTTCCTGAACCTTCGGCATACGGGTCATGCCGCCGACCAGGATAACGTCATCGATTTCACCAGCGGTGATGCCGGCATCTTTCAGCGCTGCCTTGCACGGGGTCATGGTGCGTTCGATCAGATCGCCAACCAGACCTTCAAGCTTCGCACGCGACAGCTTGATGTTAAGGTGTTTCGGACCAGAGGCGTCTGCGGTGATGAACGGCAGGTTGACATCGGTCTGCATCGACGAGGAAAGCTCGATCTTGGCTTTCTCGGCAGCTTCTTTCAGACGCTGCAGGGCCAGACGGTCTTTACGCAGGTCGATCTGCTGTTCTTTTTTGAACTCGTCAGCAAGGTAATCGATGATCTGTTTGTCGAAGTCTTCACCACCAAGGAAGGTATCACCGTTTGTCGATTTAACTTCGAAAACGCCATCGCCGATTTCCAGAACCGACACGTCAAAGGTGCCACCACCAAGGTCATAAACGACCACGGTGCCGCCGTCTTTCTTGTCCAGACCATAGGCCAGTGCTGCTGCGGTCGGCTCGTTGATGATACGTTTGACTTCAAGACCCGCAATCTTGCCGGCGTCTTTGGTTGCCTGGCGCTGGGAGTCGTTGAAGTATGCCGGAACGGTAATCACGGCTTCGGTTACCGGCTCACCCAGATGGGCTTCTGCAGTTTCCTTCATTTTCTGAAGCACCATGGCTGCGATCTGGCTCGGGGCCATTTTCTCGCCATTGACTTCAACCCATGCATCGCCGTTTTCGCCCGATACGATTTTGTACGGAACGAGATCCTTGTCCTTTTCGACTTCCGGATCGCCGTAACGACGACCGATCAGACGTTTAATGGCAAACAGGGTGTTTTCCGGGTTGGTGACTGCCTGGCGTTTCGCCGGCTGACCGACAAGGCGTTCACCATCATCGGTGAAAGCGACCATTGACGGAGTGGTACGAGCACCTTCGCTGTTTTCAATCACACGGCCTTCTTTGCCGTCCATGACTGCTACGCACGAGTTGGTGGTGCCAAGGTCGATACCAATAATCTTACCCATAGTAAGTTCCTCTTTTAGCGGCCGGTCCGTCCCGCAGCCTCCAAAATGAAGCGCCGCGCAGGACCTCCTGGGACCAATGGTTGTAATACACGTAATTTTTCTGGGGCTTCTTCGTTACCCCGCGAACCTATATATGAAAGTCGCCACAAAGTCGCAAGCGGTCAAAGTGGGGAATCTTGGCTGTTTTTTGCCTTCAAACCGCATTTTTGATCCGATCAACCGCATTTCAGGCCCGATAAACCGGCGCAATGGGCAAGAAAAGCCGGTTTTTAAGGCACAAAACCCGGCTTTCGAATTGCTTCATAACCGGGTTGCAAAACACTCAGATCACGGGCCTCAGATCGGAATATCGGCAGGATTGCAGCGGGTTTGGCGCAAAACGGTCTCAAGCCTGTGCGCCAGATTTTCCTTTTCATCTGCGCCCAGAAAACGCGCAATTTCCAGACTTTTGCCATGCGTGCGCAAAAACAGCGCGGCTTGTTCATCCTCGCCGCGTTCCAACACCACGCGCAGCCAATAGGGTTGAAAATCAAATTCCTCGCGTTCACCACGCACCGAAATCCGTGTCACCCGAAGGTTGCCGTGCGCAAGCTCGATCCGTTCTTCCTGACGGGCGGACCGAAAACTGAAATAAAACGCCAGGGACAGCAAGATAACATCAAGGCCCAAAAACCCGATCACCGGCCACGCGCCCACCGACCAGAAGATAAACCCGATGGTCGTTGTGAGTGCGGCTATAAACAGCACAATATTGCGGGCAGCCCGGCGCGACAGCGATCGCGGCGGAAACAGATCCACCCGAAAGATCGGTTTGGCTGAACGCGGCACGTTTGGCATGTAAGTTACCTGTTGCTGGATATCCGATTGTGCGCTGGTGTACAGGACAGCTGCAATCAAAATTCGATTTTTCACCCCTCACAGTTTATATAGTTTGCAACACGTAAATCGGATCAGGGGATGCGTATTAACGACACTCCCCACCCCAAATATCGATACATAAAAAGAGATCGCAGCCCATGGCCCGCCCGATGAACAAAGCCGCCATCGAAGAGTTTTTCCAGCGCCTGTCCGATGCGGACCCGGAACCGAAAGGGGAGCTGGATTACACCAATCCCTATACCCTTCTGGTCGCGGTTGCCCTCTCGGCACAGGCGACAGATGTCGGGGTGAACAAGGCGACCAAAAAGCTGTTTCAGATCGTCTCGACCCCGCAAGACATGCTTGATCTTGGCGAAGAAGCATTGATCGAGCACATCAAGACCATCGGGCTTTATCGTGGCAAGGCCAAGAACGTGATGGCGGCGGCCAAAATTCTTGTGGAAAAGCATGGCGGCATTGTCCCCAACGATCAGGAAGCGCTCGAAGAACTGCCCGGTGTCGGCCGCAAAACCGCCAATGTGGTACGCAACATCGCCTGGGGCGAGCATACGATGGCGGTCGATACCCATATTTTCCGGCTCGGCAACCGTACCGGCATGGCCAATGGCAAGACGGTTTTGGCGGTTGAAAAGGCGCTGCTGAAAAAGGTTCCGGCCCGCTTCATGACCCATGCCCATCACTGGCTGATCCTGCACGGGCGTTATATCTGCAAGGCGCGCAAGCCGCGCTGTGGTGACTGCATCGTCAATGATCTGTGCAATTACAAAGACAAAACGCCTGCCGGGGCTTGATCCGACAGGCGTTTAAAAGTTTCAGCAGTTAACAAGATCCAGATCAGAAAACCTGATCGAAGCTTGCCGGGGCGGGTGCAATTACCTTTGCACCATCGGGCTGGACTTGCATGATGGCATAGCCACGTTCCGACTGACCATCCGGGGTCAGACGAAAGATACCGTCCACACCGACAAATCCGCTTGGATTGGTCAGCGTCTGCTGGCTCATATTGTTTTCATCACGCGCCATAAGGGCCGCCAAAGCCGTGCTGTCATAGGCAAGGCTTGAAATGCGGGGCGGCTGGCTGCCAAAGGTGCGCTCAAAACGGGCGGCAAACAGTTCCCAGTTTTCCGGGTTAGGGGCGGCAAAAATCCCACCCTTGAGTGCCGGTTCGGCAAACAGGCCCGGATCGTTCCAGCCAAACGTTCCGATAAACTGCACCACGGATGGATCAACATCGAAATAGGCCAGAAGCGAGGAAACCTGACGCAACTCGCCACCGGTGGCCGGCAGGATCAGGGCATCAAAATCTAGCTCGCCAAAGGTATCGACCCCTTCAAGGCGCCTTAGTGCGCGTTTGGACCCGGCACTGCCATCGGCTTCGAGCTGCGCCTTGTGAGCACGCAGGTTCGCGCGCCGCGCGTCGTAATTGGCAAAGTCCCGAATGGTTTGCTGCAAATCTTCCGAACCGGGTTGATAGAACGCCACCCGGCCAAGGGTCCCGCCAACGCGCGAGACAACGGTATTCAATCCGCTTGCGATCTGGCGGCCATAATCGTTTTGCGGCAGAAGGGCTGCGAAACGGTAACGCCCTTGCGTCGTGGCATAGCCAGCCGCACGGGCGATCTGGTCTTCGGGGATCAGGCCATTGACCCAAACCCCGCTTTCCGCGACCCGGCGATTGTTGGAAAAGGCCACCACCGGCACATTCGCCGATTTGGCAACTTCGCTCGCCCCACTGACCGATTCGGCAAATAGCGGACCAAGGATCATCTTGGCACCGGCATCGACAGCCTCGCGTGCGGCATTTTGTCCGCCCTGATAGGTGCCTGCGGTATCGATCGGCATCAGGATGAAGTCATCACCGGCAATGTCAAACATGGCGAGTTCAGCAGCATGGCGCATCGCCCGGCCCAGTTCGCCGTGCTGACCTGACAGCGGCAACAACAACGCAACCCGCTTTTCAAAAACAGCCGCATCGTCATTATAAAGCAACGGCAGCTCAGCGCCCTCACCCTCAGGCAAGGCAGCATCGCTTGGCCACGGGCTGGCATCGGGGATCAGGCCTTGATTGGGGGCACTGTTGGGATCAACGGTATTGCCGCCTGGCTGATTGGCATTTTCAACCGGCGCCCCATCACGTTGCATGCCGAAAAGGTCCGTGATACTCGTGGTCGCATTACAAGCGGTCAGCCCGAAAGAGAGGACAACCACAGATGCCGTCCGGCGCGCAATCCGGCCCCAAGCCGGAAATAGATCCGAAAACCGATCCCGATCTGACATCGCCTGACACGGCAGCGCCTCTTTCTGCATCCGATTCTGTAACGGATGACGTTTCGGACAACCCACTCTCACCTCCAGATAAGTCGTTTCGTCCGCAGGGTAATGCGGGCGAGGGTGCAAGTAAACATGATGAAAGCCATTTGCCGCTTTCAGCTGGTCTTTATCTTGTCGCTACTCCAATCGGAAATTTGGGCGATATTACGTTCAGGGCGCTTGAAATCCTCAAACGTGCCGATGTCATCCTGTGTGAAGACACCAGAACGTCGGGGAAATTGCTGTCGCGATATGGCGTGAAAACCAAGCGAATCGCCTATCACGAACATAACGCGGCCAAGATGCGCCCCGAAATCATGGACCGTCTGGGCAAGGGGCAGGGCCTTGCCCTTATTTCCGATGCCGGAACACCCTTGATCAATGATCCGGGCTACAAACTTGTACGCGACTGTAAGGCAGAAGGGTTCACTGTCACCGCCGCCCCGGGTGCCGCGTCGCCGATTGTTGCCCTGATCCTGTCTGGCCTGCCGAGCGATCATTTCTTTTATGCCGGTTTCCTGCCGCCCAAATCGATGGCGCGCAAAAAGGAACTGGCGCGCTTTGCCCCGATCCCGGGCAGCCTGATCTTTCTGGAAAGTCCCAAGCGACTGGCGGCAAGCCTGACCGATATGGCCGAGATGCTGGGGGGCACACGCGAAGCCGCCGTGACCCGCGAATTGACCAAAATGTTTGAAGAAGTCCGCAATGGCACGCTTGCCGATCTGGCGGCTCATTATAATGAGGCCGGCGCGCCGAAAGGCGAGATCGTGGTGATTGTCGGTCCGGCGGACGCCAGCGAAAACGAACCAAGTGCCGAAGACATCGACGCGCGCCTAAGCGAACTGATCAAAACCCACCGCACCAAGGATGCCGCCGATATCCTGGCCCGCGAAACCGGTCTTAAAAAGCGCGATCTTTATAACCGTGCCCTTGAGCTGGCCAAGTCGGACCCGGATTGACCATGGCCCGATCCCGTCCTGTGCATGATGACACATCAAGCCGCAAGCGGGCGGAAAAGGCCGGACGCCGCGCGGAAAAACTTTGTGAATTCTGGTTACGGCTCAAGGGCTATCGCATTCTGGCCATCCGCCACAAAAGCCCGGTCGGTGAAATCGACATCATCGCCAGACGTGGAAATGTCATGGTTGCGGTCGAGGTCAAAAATCGCACCGATCGCGCAACCGCCCTGCATGCCATTACCCCCAAACAGCAAAACCGCATCGCCCGTGCACTTGAAGCCTACGCGGGCAAGATCGGCCACACGGGTGACCTTCGCCTTGATCTGATGATTGTTCGAAATTGGGGCAGGATCGAGCATCTCAGGAATGCCTGGCAGGTTTCGTAAGCAGGCATTCCCGCAGTTTGTTGGCCTCAGGGATGCATTTTCGCACCCTTGGTGATCTTATCGACACTGCGTTTATCAGCATGAATGCCAATGCCAACAAACTTTGCCGTTTCAGGATCCGCTTTGGCAAAAACATCCCGATTGGCCGCATCGTGGCCAGTGGCAAACATTTCCTCGATATAGGCCGATACCCTGACACCGCGGTTTAAGGCGCGCTTATGGATTTTCGCGATGGTATCGCCATCGGCGGCCAGAACGATGGCGGGCTGGCGCGACAGCGGGTTATAGATATTCTGGTTGGCGTCGATATAGGGCTCGCCGATGATATCAGGGGTTTGGGCAACAATGCCGCTCATCAGGAAGGCCGTCACATTCAGGGATTGCCAAGTTTCAAGGTCATTGCGCAAAATCAGGGCGACTTTGGTATCAAACATTCACTTCCTCCAATCGGTCGGGTAATCCGGTAATGAAAGAAGCAATAGAACAGGCAGATGATCGCGGTATTGAACGTTTGTGCAAAAGGCGCGAACGCTTCGTTGCTGCCCCGACCGCACCCGGGATCGAGCGGATCGAAGCCCTGTTCTATGGCAATATGTTCACCCCGCATCGCCACGACACCTATGCGCTGGGCATCACCTTAAAAGGTGTCCAGACCTTTAATTATCGCGGGGAATTTCGCGCCAGCAATCCAGGTAATGTCATCATCCTGCATCCTGACGAGCTGCATGACGGCGGCGCTGGAACCGAAGACGGCTTGCAATATCGCATGCTGTATCTTGAACCGGCCCTGTTGCGATCGGGCCTTGATCACGAAGCCGATCCCCTGCCCTTTGTCGGTGAACCGGTTATTCAGGACCCGGTTTTGTGGTCGATCATGGCCTCGGCTTTGGGGGAACTTGAAAGCGACATGGATCCGCTTTTGCGCGATCAGTTTGTCAGCGACATCGCCCGGCGCCTGTCATTGCATGCCAAGGCACCACTGAAACGCCCGCGCTTTACGGCTAGCCAAAGCATGGATCAGGTGCGCGCCTTTCTGGAAGATAACTTTGACCGTCCGGTACAATCTGACGAGCTTGAACAAGTTGCCGGTATGGACCGTTTTCGCCTGATCCGGCATTTCCGTGCGCGGTTCGGAACCACACCCTATCGATATCTGATGATGCGTCGCCTGCAAAAGGCACGTGCATTGATGATGATTGGGCAACCCCTGGCCGGAATTGCCGCCGAAACCGGATTTGCCGATCAAAGCCATTTCAACCGCCATTTCCGCCAGACTTATGGTGTGTCACCCGGACGTTGGACGGAATTATTCGCCAGCAACACCCTGTGATCGTCGCCCTGCGACATCGATTTCGGGCACGAATTCGCAGAAAAATGCATTTTTACTGATAAACCGGCCAGTGTTTTAAGTCTCTTTAACCCCCGCGGGCCATGATGGGTGTTGTAAGACTTGGGGGAACTGGACGAGACATCCGTTAATGTCACCAATAAGAATGGTCAATCGACCACTTGGCTTTGCCAGGGCACTTCTGCTGACGGGAATGTGCATTTTGCCGCTTTCGGGATGCACGCCTACATCTGTTGTGCTCGGAGCTGGCGCAACCGCCGGTGTTGCCGCCTTTCAGGAGCGCGGCTTTAACGGTGCTGTCAGTGATACGGCGATCACCGCCCAGATCTGGCAGAAGTTTCTGGCACAGGACGAAAAACTGTTTCTCGATATCGAGATTGAAGTGGTTGAAGGCGAAGTTCTTTTGGCCGGTCAGGTGCCCACCGTGGCTGATCAACTTGAAGCTGTGCGCCTAAGCTGGCAGGTTAGCGGGGTCAAAAGTGTTCATAACGAGATTGAGATCGGTGACGGCCTGACGCTTGTTGATAGTGCAAGCGATCTGTTGATCACCACCAAGATCAAGACTGCATTGATGTTTGACGGTGATGTTTTCGCCATCAATTACAGCGTCGAGACCGTCAATGGCACCGTCCATCTGATGGGAATTGCCCAGGACGACCATGAACGCAGTCGCGTGATTTCACATGCCCGGGACACCAGCTATGTCAAACGGGTTGTCAGTCATATCCGTCTGAAAGACGATGCCATCCGACAAGGAACCTGAGCCATCAGTACCGTAAGCCACATAACAGCACCGACCGATCCGGATCGCCAATGGCTTGTCGATTATGGCAAGGGCCTGAAACCTCACGCCAGCGTGGCGGAGGCAGCCCTGCATTTTGCCCGTCTGAATCAATCGAACGGCACCCATAAACGCGATGTCGCGCCGTTCATTGCGATTTTGGATGATCTCGCCGATCAGGTCCGCGCCGAGTTGGCCGGTCTGACCTTGCAGCCCGATCTTGCCACCGATGGCACGGATCAGCAGGCCCTGCCGGTTGATGACAAGGAAGCCGAGCCGACCATTGATCAGGTCGTGCGCGCCCTGCAGACCGTGATTGCCGAACGCAATGGCTTTCAGGGGGATGCGGAAAACTATGATGACATTGCCAATGCCGATCTGATGCAGGTGATCGAGCGCAAGCGCGGCCTGCCGGTTGCCCTTGGCATGCTCTATATCCACGCGGCCATGCGGTGCGGCATTGCCGTCACCGGCATTGATTTTCCCGGTCATTTCCTGCTGCGTGTGCAGGCCAATGGCAAACGCAAGATGATCGACCCGTTCCATGGCGCGATCAGTCTCGGTCCGGCAGAATTACGTGAATTGCTGAAGTCATTCAGTGGTCTTGATGCCGAACTGGCGCCCCACCATTACCGGCCGTCATCCGACATCGATATTTTGTTACGGCTTCAAAACAACATAAAGGTACGGGCGCTTCGCGCCGGTGAACTGGAGCTCGCAACCCGTGTTGTCGAACACAGTTTGCTGATCGCGCCGGACCATGAAGGGCTTTGGCATCAGCTTGGCGCGCTCTATGCCCGCCTTGACCAGGACCATATGGCGCTTGGTGCGTTTGAACAGTTCGTCAAACGCTGCGAAGACCCGCTTCATCGCGCCCGGATCGAAGCAGTGATCGAAGAATTGTATGAAAGGGTCCGTCATGAAGCGGGCCCCGGGGCCGCACTTACTGAAAAGAACAAGGTCGTGCCGGAATACACCGACAAGGACGACACCGGATCGGCAGACGACAACGCCCCGATCCCGCTTTTCCCCGATAAATAACCCCTAAATAGCGCCCAAAAATCCTGTGCTGCGGGCCAGAAATGTCGCATTTGGCGAGATGTTCCTGACCAAGGTGTTGCCAGCTTATGCGGCAACGAAATAGATATTTTCCGAATTTAAGATTAATTAAAGTTATTTATATAGCGCATTATAGCATTTTTTATTTGTATCTATCCAAAGACAAACCGGTTTGTCTCGAAACCTCTCCGTCGCAAAACCGGGCGAATCGGCGATTCAAAATCATATAAATCTTCTTGTTTCGACATTTTTACGGGGTTTTCGCACCATTTGCGCGCCGTTACCTGCGAAAAGTCTAAACAAAGCCCGAACCGTTGATTTCCGGGGCTTTGCGCCCGGCCGTTCTTGGCAGTGCGCATTCAGAATCAATTTTTGCAGTCGTGATCCGTAAATTCGAACCGGATCCAGATCGAATTTCACCGATCAGCTCCCAAAAAAACATCTTTTGCAGTTTTTTGACGAGGTTAAGGACAGGTTAAACGACCGGGCACGAAACAGTTGCAAAGCTTGCACCGAAAATCGCATTCCCTATACTCCGCAACAGTCAGTATCAGCGGCACTGAAAATGATCGCGGCCAACGCACGCGCGGCTTGGCCTAACGACTTTTCACTGTGCCGTGTAAATCAGGGTCTGAGCCCACATAACCGCAGGAATTTACTATATGAACGACACCAAATTCGACGTCGTCGGGATCGGCAACGCCATTGTCGACGTCCTTGCCCACTGCAAGGAAGAAGACCTTGCGCGTCTTGAGCTTGTCAAAAACGCCATGACCCTGATTGATGCCGACCGGGCCGATGCGCTGTATGACCAGATGGGTCCGGGCCTTGAGATGTCGGGCGGATCGGCTGGCAATACCATGGCTGGTATCGCAGCCCTTGGCGGCAATGGTGCCTATATCGGCAAGGTGCGTGATGATCAGCTGGGCCAGGTTTTCCGCCATGACATCCGCGCGATTGGTGTCGCGTTTGATTCTGCAGCCGCGACCGAGGGTTCCCCGACGGCGCGTTGCCTGATCTTTGTCACCCCGGATGGTCACCGCACCATGAACACCTTCCTCGGTGCCTGCACAGAGCTTGGCCCGGATGATATTGACGAAGACCTGATCAAATCGGCCAAGGTCACCTACATGGAAGGCTATCTGTGGGATCGCCCCGAAGCCAAGGATGCCTTTGTTAAGGCCGCCAAGGTTGCCCATGATGCCGGCCGTCAGGTTTCGATCAGCCTGTCTGATTCCTTCTGCGTTGATCGCCACCGCGAATCCTTCCGCGAACTGGTCGACGACCATATCGACGTCCTGTTTGCCAACGAGGAAGAAATCAAGTCGCTTTACGAGGTCGAGACCTTTGAAGAAGCACTGGCCGAAGTCCGCAAGCATTGCCGCGTTGCTGCCCTGACCCGCAGTGAAAAGGGTGCTGTCATCGTAAGCCAGGACGAACTTTATGAAATCAGCGCCGAACCGGTCGCCAAAGTGGTCGACACCACGGGTGCTGGCGATCTGTTCGCGTCGGGCTTCCTGTATGGCTACACCCAGGGTCACACCCTTGAGATCTGTGGTCAGCTGGGTGCGATCTGCGCGGCTGAGGTGATTTCGCATATGGGTGCGCGCCCGGATGCGGATCTCAAGGAACTGATCGCAAAGGCACTCTGATCGCTCTTTTATATAAAGAGTGCGGATGTTTGAAAGATTTCATGGGACGGCAACATTTCGTTGCCGTCCCGTTTTTTCTGTCGCGAAGGCCGGGTTTGCATGGCGCTGCAGCGCAACACAATCATTGACTTTGTCCAGAGTTTGGCGCAAACAGCCCGCATTGCAGAATAATCAACCCGACATGGCGCTTACAACGCTGGCCTTTCGCCTTAACATTGGCTATGACAGGGCGGCCTTCGGGTATATCTGCACGATTACGATCCGGGCCAGTAAACATTCAGCACATACGTTGATGTGGGTTTCCCACCGGTGATACCGGCGGCAACCATCGCGCTTGTTGCTGAATATCTACTGGCCTTGAAACACTTACTTACTGACCGATGCGCATGGGCATGACCCGGCGCGCGGCATTTTTATTTCTGGAGTCCGCGCCCATGAGCTTGCGCAATATCGCCATCATCGCCCACGTTGACCACGGCAAAACCACGCTGGTCGATTCCATGTTCCGCCAGTCCGGTGTCTATCGTGACAACCAGCGTGTTGACGAACGCGCCATGGACAGCAACGACCTGGAACGTGAACGTGGCATCACCATCGTCGCGAAACCGACGGCCGTTCAGTGGGGCGAAACCCGTGTAAACATCGTCGATACCCCGGGCCACGCCGATTTCGGTGGTGAGGTCGAACGTATCCTGTCCATGGTTGAAGGTGTTGTCCTGCTGGTTGACTCGGCCGAAGGCCCGATGCCGCAGACCAAATTCGTTCTGGGCAAGGCGCTTAAACTCGGTCTGAAGCCGATTGTTATCATCAACAAGATCGACCGTCCGGACCAGCGCGCCGAGGAAGTCCTCGACGAGATTTTCGATCTGTTCGTATCGCTCGAAGCATCCGAAGAACAGCTCGACTTCCCGGTTCTCTACGCATCCGGCCGTGACGGCTGGGCAGCTGAAAATCCGGAAGGCCCGAAAGAAAACCTGACCCCGCTGATGGAACTGGTTCTGAGCCACGTTCCGGCACCGGACGTTGATGAAAAAGCACCGTTTGCCATGCTGGCAACCATGCTGCATGCCGATAACTTCCTTGGTCGTATTCTGACCGGCCGTGTTTATCAGGGCCGTGCGAAACTCAACATGCCGGTGAAGGTTATTCGCGGCGATGGCACGGTTGAAACCGGTCGTCTGTCGAAACTGATGGGTTTCCGCGGTCTGGAACGTGTCCCCCAGGAAGAAGCCGTTGCCGGTGACATCATCGCGATTGCCGGTCTGACCGAAGCAACCGTGGCTGACACCATCTGCTCCACCGAAGTTACCACCGCAATCGAAAGCCAGCCGATCGATCCGCCGACCCTGGCGATGACCTTCTCGGTCAACAACTCGCCGCTGGCCGGTCAGGAAGGCGACAAGGTTACCTCGCGCATGATCCGTGCCCGTCTGGAACGCGAAGCCGAAGGCAACATCGCGATCAAGATCGGTGAAACCGAAGACAAGGACGCATTCGAGGTTGCCGGTCGTGGCGAACTTCAGCTGGGCGTTCTGGTGGAAACCATGCGTCGCGAAGGCTTCGAACTGTCGATCTCGCGTCCACGCGTTCTGTTCAAGGAAATCGACGGCGTTCTGTCCGAACCGTTCGAAGAAGTCCAGGTTGACGTTGACGAAGAATATTCCGGCGTCGTGGTCGAGAAAATGAGCCTGCGCAAGGCTGAAATGACCGACATGCGTTCTTCCGGTGGTGGCAAGACCCGTATCATCTTTATTGCGCCGTCGCGTGGCCTGATCGGGTATCACGGTGAATTCCTGACCGATACCCGCGGTACCGGCGTTATGAACCGCGTGTTCCATTCCTATGGCCCGGTCAAGGGCTCTATCGCCGGCCGTCGTAACGGTGCGCTGATCTCCAACGATCAGGGCGAAGCAGTGGCCTATGCCCTGTTTAACCTTGAAGATCGTGGCATCATGTTCATCGAACATGGCGAACGCGTCTATCAGGGCATGATCATCGGTGAACACAACCGTGACAACGACCTTGAAGTCAACGTGCTCAAGGGCAAGAAGCTGACCAACGTGCGTGCATCGGGCAAGGACGAAGCTGTTACCCTGACCCCGCCGCGTCGTATGTCGCTTGAAGAAGCGCTGTCTTACATTCAGGACGATGAACTGGTCGAAGTGACCCCGAAAAGCGTTCGTATCCGTAAGCTGCACCTTGATCCGAACGTGCGTAAGCGCGAAAGCCGCAAGAAAGAAGGCTAAGCCCTTCTCTTGCCAAGCCGAATTCAAAAAGGCCGGTCCATATGGATCGGCCTTTTTGCTGTTCGCGTTTTCGCCACACAGCCCGATGTTTCGGCTTTCCTTAACCTGTTTGCCCTAGCTTCATGACAGCATGCTTCAAGTTGGGGGAAATCGATGCGCAGCACAGAAAAACGAAGCTGGGGCGAGGCCTTTGGGGCCTTTATTCATCCGCGCGTGATCACGATGCTGTTTCTGGGACTGTCGGCCGGCATTCCCATCCTTCTGATTTTCTCCACCCTGTCGATCTGGCTGCGCGAAGCAGGTGTGGATCGTTCCACCGTCACCTATTTCAGCTGGGCAGCACTTGGCTATTCTTTCAAGTTTGTCTGGGCGCCGCTGATTGACCGTCTGCCCCTGCCGGTTTTGCACGGCATTCTGGGCCGTCGGCGCAGTTGGCTGATCATTGCCCAGGGCGGCATCATCGCCGCCATCCTGTGGATGGGACTGACCGACCCTGCAGAAAACCTGACCATGATGGCCTTTGCCGCGGTTGCGCTTGGTTTTGCCTCTGCCACCCAGGACATTGTTATTGACGCCTATCGCATCGAGGCCGCCGATGCCGACCTTCAGGCGATGATGAGTTCGGCCTATATAGGTGGTTATCGCATTGGCATGATCGTCGCTGGTGCCGGGGCCCTGACCATTGCCGGATTGTTTGAAGCCGAAGGTACCTATCAACACCATGCCTGGACGGTGGCCTATGCCTGCATGGCACTTGCGATGTGTGTGGGCGTGATCACCACCCTTCTTGTCAGCGAGCCCAAGGTCGTAAAGCTCGACAGCAAATATTTCCACGAAACATCTGACTATGTCCGGTTTCTGGCGATGTTCGGGCTTACCGTGATCGCCTTCATCCTTGCCAATGTCTATGCCGGTGAAATCACCAATCCGCTAAAAACCGCCCTGACTGACGGCGGCATGATCAGCGAGTTGTCAGGCTTTATTGCCGGTACCGTCAAACTGGCCATTTCGGTCGGATTTGCCATCCTTGTTGCCTGGCTCACCACCCGGGTTGGCCTGACACCGACCGGCATGGTTCAGGAAACCTATATCTCGCCGGTCAAGGACTTCATTGACCGATATGGCAAGGCCGCCATCGTCATCCTGGCCCTGATCGGGGTGTATCGCATCGCCGATATCGTTATGGGCGTGATGGCCAACGTGTTTTACACCGACCTTGGTTATTCCAAGGAAGAAATCGCCGCCGTTTCCAAGACATTCGGCCTGTTCATGACCATTGGCGGCAGTTTCCTGGGCGGGGTTCTGTCTGTCCGCTATGGCGTGGTGCGGATCCTGTTTCTTGGCGCGTTGTTATCGGCGATCACCAATGTCCTGTTTGCCTTCATGGCACAGCTTGGCCCCGACACCACGATGTTTGTCGTTGTCATCATGGCCGATAACTTGTCGGGTGGTCTCGCAACGGCAGCCTTCATCGCCTATCTGTCGGGCCTGACCAATATCTCGTTCACCGCGATGCAGTACGCGATCTTCAGTTCGATCATGACCCTGTTCCCGAAAATCCTTGCCGGCTTCTCGGGCACGGTGGTTGATGCGGTCGGATATAGCTGGTTCTTTATCGGCACAGCCGTGATCGGCATTCCGGTGCTTTATCTCGTTGTTCTGGCCGCGCGCCTGACAGACGTAAAGGACCCCGAAGAACCCAAGACCGCCGAAGCCTGATCAGGCCAAAAGCCCCACTCGGTCTACCGAAGGGTCCACTATCCCAAAACAAAACCGGACGCCCAATCAGGCGTCCGGTTTTTTAAATCTTGTGTCTGTTACGGGGGTTACCCGCCACTCACTGACCTTTTCAGGCGGCCTGTTCGGCCTCGTCCTGGGTCAGCAATGCGTAAATCGCATCTGCAGATCCGGCACCGCGGAGCTTGTCGCACATGCCCTGGTTGCGCAGCAGACGGGAAATCCGTGCCAGTGCCTTCAGGTGATCAGCACCGGCTTCTTCGGGCGCAATCAGCATGCAGAAAAGGTCGACCGGGTGTTCATCAACCGCGTCAAACTCGATCGGATTGCCTGCACGGGCAAAGACCATATACAGGCGGTCCAGATCATTGAGCTTGCCATGCGGAATCGCGACACCGCCACCGACACCGGTACTGCCAAGCTTTTCACGGTCAAGCAGGACAGAGAAAATCTCGCTTGCAGGGCGGCCGGTAACTTCGGCGGCCTTTTCGGCAAGTTCCTCAAGCACAGCCTTCTTCGCACCGGCACGCAGTGCCGGAATAACTCCGGACGGAGTAAGAATAGATGATATGTCCATTTTTCGCGTTGCGTTGTTTGGCTCGGAATCTGTGTCTGTCACGCGCCACTCGCTTCATTATCGTTTGGGTCCAACCAGCCGATATTTCCGTCCGAGCGACGATATACAACGTTCAGTCCGCCATGTTTGCCATTCCGGAACATAAGCGCCGGAATGTCCCCCAAGTCGAGCCGCATGACAGCTTCCCCAACGGAAAGCGTATCGATGCGATCGGGTGTCTCGGCAACAATCACTGGCTCGAAACCATTTGTGTGATTATCGTCCGTTTGATCTTCATCTTCCTGTGCGATCACATAGTGGATCGCCTCCAGGCGAGCCTCCTCATAGTGGTCACGGGTTGCGTGATGGTCACGCAGGCGTCGTTTATAACGCCGCAACTGTTTGGCCACTCTGTCACAGGCTGCATCAAACGCGGGATAAACCTCGTTCGCTGATGCCTTGGCCTGAACCATCATGCCCTTGCCGACATGGACCGAAATCTGCGCGTGATAGAGATGTGCCTGTTTGGTGACAGTCACCGTGGCTTCAATCGCGTGATCGAAATACTTCTCTACTGCAGGGTCCAAGGTCTCGACGACGTGCTGGCGAAAAGCATCGCCAACGTCAAGTTGCTTACCGATAACCGTAATTTGCATGGATCGCCTATCCCCGGTTGAGTGACATACCAGTTTGGTGCCCCTCTCGTAGGTGGGCGCACCATATTCCCTCGTCATTACCAAGTCAAGATATGGGTATGTTCCCTTGAATTACAGCACCTTAAGGTGCGTTTTTTCGATAAATTCGTGCTAGGAAGCACGTGATTTTTTCTCGCGCCGACGCTGCACTGACGATGGGATGCGCATCGCTTCGCGGTATTTTGCCACTGTTCGACGCGCGATGTCGATCCCTTCCTTGCCCAGAAGCTCAACCAGTTTGTCATCCGACAAAATCTTCTTGGGTTCTTCGTTGTCGATCAAGGACTTGATCCGGTGACGCACCGCTTCGGACGAATAGGCGTCCCCACCATCTGAAGATGAAATTGCCGTGGTGAAGAAATATTTCAGCTCGAACATGCCGCGCGGTGTTGCCATGAACTTGCCGTTGGTTACACGTGAAACCGTACTTTCATGCATGCCGATTGCTTCGGCGATGTCGCGCAGGATCAGTGGCCGCAGATGCGCAACCCCGTGGGTAAAGAACCCGTCCTGCTGGCGCACGATTTCGCTGGCGACCTTCATGATCGTGGTCGCACGCTGATGCAGCGCCTTGACCAGCCAATTCGCACTTTGCAGCTTCTCACTCATGAAGCCGCGCTCTTCGCGATCACGCAAACCCGACCCGATCTGGGCGACATAGTCTTCATTGACCAGAACCCGCGGCAGGGCTTCGGAATTCAGTTCCAGGTGCCAGTTGCCATTGCCCGCCGCACGCATCAAAACGTCCGGGATCACCGGGGTTGCGATTTCGCCATCGGCGGTCTTGCCCGGGCGCGGATCAAGGGTTTTGATCTCGGCGATCATGTCATGGAGATCATCCGAATCGACGCCGCACACCCGACGCAGGCGATCAAAGTCCCGCTTGGCCAGCAAATCAAGATTGGCCAGAAGGGCCGCCATCGCCGGATCAAACCGGTTGAGTTCGCGCAGTTGCAATTCCAGACATTCCGCCAGATCGCGGGCAAAAATGCCAACCGGGTCAAAGCCCTGCATGACCTTCAGAACGCGTTCGACATCCGCGATATCGCATTCAAGGGATTCGGAAACTTCATCAAGATCGCCGCTGATATAGCCATTTTCATCAAGCATATCGATCAGGTAACTGCCGATCATACGCGACGTGGCATCGGCAAAAGCGATATTGAGCTGATCATCAAGGGTCTGGCGCAATGTCGCTTCATCGGCCAGCGTTTGCTCAAGCCCCGGAAGGTCATCCCCACCTGCGGCCGAACCGCCGGCACCGCCACCCGCACCCCCGCTATAGGGCGCGGAATAATCATGACTGCCTGAAACCGGTTCACCGTTGCGGGTGATTTCACCCTCGCCGCCATAAAGCGCGTCGCTTGAAACATCCAGCGGGCCGTCATCACTGCCCATGGTTTCGCTGGACGTCAGGCGATCGGTGCCGAACCGGTCATCGCGGTCAGTGAAATTGTCGTTTGATCGGCTATCAAGGCCTTCATCGCCATTGCCAACCGCACCATCACCGGCCTCGGCATAGGTCTGGCCGGGATCGGCCCGCTCCAACAGCGGGTTTTCCATCAGTTCACTGTCGATGAAATTGGAAAGCTCAATATTATTGAATTGCAGCAGTTTGATTGCCTGCTGCAGCTGGGGAGTCATGACAAGTGACTGGGACTGGCGTAGATCCAGACGCGCCTTCAGGGCCATTTATGCACTACCCCGTGTCAATCCGAACTCCCCCTAGACTTGGTTGACGGTCTGGTGGGTGTTATCAAAGGCTGAAACGATCGCCCAGATAAACCCTTCGTACATCGTCGTTTCTGACGATTTCCTCAGGACCACCTTCCATCAGAACCCGACCATCATGCAAGATATATGCCCGGTCGATAATGTCTAGAGTCTCGCGCACATTGTGGTCAGTAATCAAGACCCCAATGCCACGATCTTTCAGATGACGTACAAGATCGCGAATATCACCCACTGCAATCGGGTCAATCCCGGCAAGTGGTTCATCAAGCAGAACAAAGTTCGGATGGGCTGCCAAGGCACGCGCGATCTCGCAACGGCGACGTTCCCCGCCCGAAAGGGCCAGAGCCGGTGTGCGGCGCAAATGTTCGATGGCAAATTCTGCCAGAAGGTCTTCAAGCGACTGTTCGCGCTTGATGCGGTCATCCTCGACCACTTCAAGCACGGCCATGATGTTCTGTTCAACCGTCATACCGCGGAAGATCGAGGCTTCCTGCGGCAAATAGCCGATTCCCATGCGCGCACGCTGATACATCGGCATCATGGTGATATCGCGCCCATCAAGGGAAATCGTGCCACGGTCTGCGGCAATCAGGCCGGTAATGATATAGAAACTGGTGGTCTTGCCGGCCCCGTTCGGCCCCAGAAGACCGACCGCTTCGCCGCGCTGCACCGAAACCGAGACATCTTTCAGCACCGGGCGCTTTTTAAAGCTCTTGCCCAGATTATGCGCCACAAGACCCTTGTTGGTGGTGATCAGGCGCGGGCCGCTTGCCCCGCCTTCAGTTGGCTGTGCGCTGCCAGATACAGCTGTCGCCTTTGCGTTGTCGGATTTTACGCTTTTGCGCGACCAGAACAAATGACCGACCTTTCTCAGTTACCGGTCCCGGCATCGGCCGGGCTGTTGTTTTCGTCTTTTTGCGGAACCAGAAGGCCCCGAACGCGGGTTTTGCCATCGCCATTACCGTCAGCCGTCAGACGACTGATCCCGGTATTCAGATCGACCACGGCACGATCCCCGTTCAACTGGTTCTCCCCGCGGGTGATCTTAACCGATCCGATAAGGGTGGCGATACCTGTTTTCGCATCATAAACACCCTGATCGCCGACAACAAACTCTGTTGCTGTGCGAATATTCACATTGCCCTGCCCGTCAATGCGGCGCAATTCATTTGCGCCATCCGAACCGGCCTCAAAGCGCGCGGTCAAAACATCACCGCGCAGCGTGCGATCTTCGGACACCGCAACCGCATCACCGCGTGCAACCGCGACACGCTCCGTCTCCCAATATTCAAGGCTGTCGCGCGCGGTCAGGGTTTCATTGGGCGTGCTGTATTTAAGGTTATCACCGGTCAGAACAACCACGGCCTCGTCAATGTCATAGACCGCTCGATCACCGACCGCGACATCGGTATCGGACGACAATTTGACATTGCCAACCGCAATGATGCGGTAAATCTCGCTACTGCCGTCGCGATCACGATAGAGCGCCTGCAACTCGTCGGCATCGACGCGCGAGGAACCCCGTTTGGCCACCGCATTGCCACGGGCAATCAGGATCTGTTCATTGCGGCGCCATTCGATGCCGTTATCAGACTCGACTTCAAGTCCGCCACTGCCGTTCTGGGCCAAACCCAACGGATTGGCCGCAGCATCCTTTGCCATGGCCGACAGGCCAAGCGCGGCCGCACCCAGCATAAGGCCCCCCAGCAAAAGGGGTGTCAGCAGCGTTCCAGTCTTGCGGGCGAGATGCGGCATCGCAATCATGACTTCCCTCTCATTGCTCCGTCGAATTCAATGCACTGTCGAAAACCACCAGCCGGGATTTCCCCAAAAAGCGGATCACCGCCCCCTTGTCTTCAAGCTCAAACCCGGAATCCGATGCAATGGTGCCAAACGGCCCCTGCCCGTCAACCGGCACATCACCGCTGGCACTGCCGGAATTCATGGCGATTTCAGCTTCCTCGGTGTGAATTTCAAAACCGTTGTCGTGGTACATATTGACCGTACCCACCAGATCAAGCATCCCGTCGGTTTCGGTATAGAAGCCTTCGTTGGCGGTCATCGCAATCCACGATCCGTCATTCAGCGTGATGTCGGCCTGCGGACCGGACAGATAGACATGATCGGGCCGTGTTTCGGTTGCGTCAGTTTCCACCGCTTCGCTGGCGGTCACCGTGAAGGGCTGGCGATTGCCATCCACGCCAAAGAAGCGCGGATTGCTCATCGCAACATTTTCCATCAGATCCTCGGGCGAGGTCGAAAAGCCAAGCCGAAAACCACTATCCTGAACCTGTTCGATCTGCGGCCACAAAACCACCAGCGCCATGATCGTCATTGCGATCAGCGGCAGCACGAATTTCAGCATATTGACGATGACACGCCGGAACGGATTGATCCGCACATTGCGCCGGGCCGAGGGCATGCGATCACGCGAAAAGCCACGCTCTTGGCGCGCCTGACGTTCGTCATGCGCTGCTGCCTTCTGGCTTTTTTCGCGGTCTTCGAACTGTGGCGTGCCCTCTATGCTCATGCGTTATGCCACCCCAACGCGCAACAGATCATGGATATGAACAAGGCCCACCGGCACACCACCGTCATCCAAGACAAACAGGGATGTAATCGAACGATCATTCATGATGGCTAGTGCCTCAACCGCCAGGGCATCAGCACTGGTCACTTTCGGCCCAGTGGTCATGACATCACCCACCTTCATCGCCACCAGATTATCGGCCATGTGACGACGCAAGTCGCCATCGGTCACGATCCCGGCCAGAACACCGGCATCATCAACCACACCGACACAACCAAACGAATGGCTGGTCATGGTTACAAGCGCCTCGGCCATCAGGGCATCGGGCGAAATCAGCGGCAGGGTATCAACCCCGTGCATCACATCATGGACATGCAGCAACCGCTGACCCAGCTTGCCACCGGGGTGGAACGTGCGGAAATCTTCGGATGAAAAGCCGCGCCGCTCCATCAATGTCACCGCCAGCGCATCGGCAAGGGCCAGCATGGCGGTGGTTGATGTCGTCGGTGCCTGCTTGTTCGGGCAGGCTTCCGGGCTTGCCGGCAGGACCAGCGGGCAATCGGACTGCTTGGCAAGCGAGCTTTCCGGTTTGCGGGTCATGCCAATCAACGGCACGTTAAAGCGCCGGGTAAAGGCAATGATATCGGACAGTTCCGGGGTTTCGCCCGAATTGGACAGGGCCAGAACCGCATCATCCTTGCCAATCATGCCCAGATCACCGTGGCTGGCCTCGGCCGGATGCACGAAAAAGGACGGGGTACCGGTCGAGGCAAAGGTCGCGGCAATTTTCTTGGCAATATGGCCGCTTTTGCCCATGCCGGTGACAACCAGACGGCCTTTCAGGCCCTCGATCAGGTTGATAACGTTGCAGAACTCACCATTAAGCGAGTCTGCAAGCTCGCGCAGCGCATTGGCCTCGATATCAAGAACACGGCGCGCGATGGCAAGATCGGCGTCACTCGCCGGTGCTGGCACTTTGGGGGACTCGTTTGAGATGTCTTTTGAGACTGGGGTCACTGTCATCTGTTTCTTGTTAGCGTTTCCCGCCCGGAGGTAGGCTATTTGACCCATCTTGCAAGATCATTGGGCCAAAACTATGAACCCGGTTGGCGTGGGGGTCAATTCTATTGCATCCCCCATACACCGCCAATCTTCACAGATGGTTAACCGACCCTATGCCGAACTTATGAATGGGCAAAAATATCGGTTTCTTCCCAGCCCGCCAGATCAAGCGTCGCTCGGGTCGGCAGGAAGTCAAAACAGGCCTGCGCGATCTCGGTGCGCCCTTCGCGCGCCAGACGACGATCCAGCTCTTCCTTGGCCTTGTGCAGATACAAAACGTCCGAGGCCGCGTAATCGATCTGTTCCTTGGAAAGCTCAGCCGCACCCCAGTCGGAGCTCTGCTGCTGCTTGGAAATCTCGACCCCGACGGTCTCGCGCAGCACATCCTTCAGACCATGACGGTCGGTATAGGTGCGCACCAATTTGGAGGCAATCTTGGTGCAATAGACCGGCGCGCAACGCACGCCGAGATATTTGTCCATTACTGCGATGTCAAAACGCCCGAAATGAAACAACTTCAACACAGACGGATCAGCCAGAAGCTTTTTCAGGTTCGGCGCGCTGTAATCTTCCCCATCAAACTTGACCAGATGGGCATTGCCATCCCCGCTTGAAAGCTGCACGACACACAAACGGTCGCGGTGCGGGTTAAGGCCCATGGTCTCACTGTCAATGGCTACGACCTTTCCAAGATCAAGGTCACCCGGCAGATCTCCGAGATGGAGGAAATTGGTCATCGCGGTTCTCCAAATGTCAAAATTTGCCTGTTCTTAACACAGCAAACCGCGCATCGCACCGCAAAAGTCGAAGGATTTACTCTCAAATTTTTCCCTAAACGCAAGCAGCAGACTCATTTTTGAGTGCCCACCGGTTAAAAGCGCGATCTCACAACTACAAGGTAAAAACTTAATTTAACTTTTAACATCTATTGTCTCAAAAATAGACTGCAATCCTGCGCAAAAATGAAGGTACCGCGATGTCAATTTCGGAAATGCCGGTCTTCACGGCCCACAATGTTCGTCTTGATAACGGACAGGAAACAAAACCGGACGAGTCCAATACAGTCGATCAGTTCCCTTGGTTCGTTAGCACCGGGAAACTTATCGATACTGTTTTCCCCGGAAGCAAAAAAGGCGTCAGCGTCGTAGATCTTGGCTGTCTTGAAGGTGGTTACACGGCGGAATTTGCCCGCATGGGAATGGATAGCCTCGGCATTGAAGTTCGTGAAACAAACTTTGCATGCTGTGAGTATGTCAGGGAGCACACAGATCTTCCCAATTTGCGGTTTGCAAAAGATACGGTTCTCAATATCGAAAAGTATGGTGAGTTTGATATCAGCTTTTGTTGTGGCCTTCTTTATCACCTCGACCAACCAAGAGCATTTCTGGAAAAACTGGCAAAACAGACCCGCAAGCTTCTAATCTTGCAAACCCATGTTTCACTGGCAGAAGACGGCAAACGAGAATTCCCACTATCCGAAAACACCACGAACGAGGGCCTGCCGGGTCGCTGGTACGGTGAGTTCTCACCACAAACCAGCGCAGAGCAACTTGAGCAATTGCGCTGGGCGTCTTGGGAAAACAACAAATCGTTCTGGGTACGTCGCGAATACTTGCTGGAACTGATTCACAAAATCGGGTTTGACCTCGTTTTTGAACAGTTCGACTCACTTGCACCAAACATCGCGGCAAGCCTTGAAGCCAGCAAAACGATGTCCCAACGCGTTACGTTCATTGGGATCAAGTCCTGAATATTTTTTAGCCCAAAACGACAATACCCCAGCACATCTGAAATGTGCTGGGGTATGGTGCCCAGGAGAAGACTCGAACTTCCACGGCCTAATGGCCACTGGCACCTGAAGCCAGCGCGTCTACCAATTCCGCCACCTGGGCATAGGGGCTTGCGGTATTTGTTCGGGCGGTGCCCGCCGGAACGGGGCGGAATATACGCGGTCAGGCTTAAGTGTCAACCAACTTTTTGATGGTTTGGTGAAACTTCCTGCAACCGGTTGCGGGTACGCGCCAATCGCCCGGTTTTTGTTGGCGTTTTGCCGGTTTCGGCCTTACACCGCGTGGTCGAATAAATAGGCCAGAACACCGTTCAAACGGTTTCTGCCCTGATCGGTGGCACGCAGCCCCGAAGAATCACAGATCAGATCACCGGACTCGATCAGGGTTTCGAGCCGATCCGACGCCAAAACATCACGCGGACCCTTGCCGATAATCCGTTCAAACCGTGCAGCCGGGATGGTTTCATTGAGCCGAAGGCCCATCATCACCATTTCAAGCAGGCGTTCATCCGCCTCAAGCGCGGTTTCTTCCTGTGTGCCATGGCCATGCTTTTCCACCCGGTCCAGCCAGATATCAGGCGCACGGTGACGACGCACTGCCATCGGCGTGATATTGCCATCGGCACCGACCACTGCTTCACGGCCATGCGCACCCGGTCCAATACCCAGATAATCGCCATAGCGCCAGTAAACCAGGTTATGGCGGCTTTCCTGTCCCGGTTTGGCGTGGTTGGACACCTCATAGCAGCGATAGCCGGCCCGCTCGGTTTCTTCCTGGGTGATCTCGTAAAGTTCGGTCGCAAGGTCTTCGTCCGGCACGACCAGATCGCCGCGCTGATGCAGGGTATAGAACTGTGTGCCCGGCTCAATGGTCAGCTGATAAAGCGAGATATGGCCATTGGCGATGCCAAGCCCCTCGCGCAATTCTGCCCGCCAGGCCTTCGGATCGTGTTCCGGGCGGGCATAGATCAGATCAAACGAAAAACGATCAAAGACCGATGTCGCAACTTCCAAGGCCCGCATGGCTTCCTCGGCACTGTGCAGGCGACCAAGGAATTTCAGGTCGCGGTCATTAAGCGCCTGAATGCCTATCGAAACCCGGTTGATCCCGTTGGCTGCAAAGGCCGAAAAACGGTCAATTTCGACCGTGCCCGGATTGGCTTCGAGCGTGATTTCAAGATCATCCGTCACCAGCCAGAAAGATTTGATGTCCTCGATCAAGGCCCCAGCGGTTTCCGGGTCCATCAGGGACGGCGTGCCGCCGCCAAAGAACACCGATCCCACTGTCCGCCCCGGATGACGGGCCGCACCATGTGCAAGCTCCGCCCGGAGCGCCTTGCGCCAGCGCGCGTGATCAACACTGTTCGCCACATGGCTGTTGAAATCGCAATACGGGCATTTCGACAGACAGAACGGCCAGTGGATATAAATGCCAAACGGCACGGTTTCACTTGAGGCTGCGGACACGCGGGACTCTTTTCAAACGCGGGATGTTGGCCGATAAACTAACACGCACCGCCGATGATGACATCCGCGATGCGTGCATAAGTTCAATGCAGGTGGTTAAACCTGAAATCAGTCTTCGAAGCAGGCCTTGACCAACTGGCGGAAGGCATCGGCCCTGTGGCTCATTTCATGCTTTTTCGCCGGGTCCATTTCGCCAAAGGTTTCCCCGTAACCCTTGGGCTGGAAAATCGGGTCATAGCCAAAGCCATGCGGGCCGCGTTTGGGCCAGACGATTTCGCCCTCAACCCGGCCTTCGAAATTCTCGACATGCCCGTCCGGCCATGCCAGCGACAGGGCACAGATGAACGATGCCCGGCGATCCGGATGATCACCAATACCGTTCTTGACCTTTTCCATCGCCATGTCGAAATCCTTGTCCGGCCCGGCCCAGCGCGCGGAATAAATCCCCGGTGCGCCATCAAGGGCAGAAACCGCCAAACCGCTGTCATCGGCAAGGGCCGGAAGATTGGCGCCATTGGCCGCAGCGGTTGATTTCAGCTGCGCATTGCCAATGAAGGTTTTTTCGGTTTCTTCGGGTTCGGGCAGGTCAAGCTCACCGGCCGAGAAGACCTCGATGCCAAACGGTTCAAGAAGTTCGGCGATTTCCTTGATCTTGCCTTTGTTGTGGCTGGCGATGACGAGTTTTTTTTCCGTGAAACGACGGGCCATGGTCTTGCCTGAAACTGCGATATCCAACTGATGCGAAAAAACGGCAGGCCCGATGCCCGCCGTTAATACTACGGTGCCTTAAAGACCAAGCGCCTCACGCTGCTTGGCGAACAATTCCTTGCAGCCTTTTTCCGCCAAAGCGAACATCTGATCATAGGATGCACGATCAAACGGCACGTCTTCGGCGGTTGCCTGTACCTCGACAATGCCGCCACTGCCCGCCAGCACGAAGTTGGCATCGGCCCCGGCATTGCTGTCTTCGGCATAATCAAGATCAAGCACCGCTTCACCTTCATAGATGCCGCATGAAATCGCTGCGACCGGCTGAGTCAGCGGGATTTCCTTGATCAGGCCAAGACGACGCACGCCCTGAAACGCCAGATGGGCGGCAACATAGGCACCGGTGATCGATGCGGTGCGCGTACCGCCATCGGCCTGAATGACATCGCAATCAAGGCGCATCTGCATTTCGCCCATAGCCTTCATATCGGCAACCGCGCGGATCGAACGACCGATCAGGCGCTGAATTTCCTGGGTACGGCCAGACTGACCACCGCGCGCGGCTTCGCGCTGCATGCGGCTATCGGTTGCGCGCGGCAGCATGCCGTATTCGGCGGTGATCCAGCCCTTGCCGGAATTGCGCATCCAGCCCGGCACTTTGTCTTCGACCGTGGCGGTACAGATCACATGCGTGTCGCCGAATTTGATCAGACACGAGCCTTCGGCATATTTGGAAACGCCGGTTTCAATCGTTACATCGCGAAGCTGATCGGGGGTACGGCCGGAAGGGCGCATGAGAAGGAACCTCTTGGTTGTCTGGGCTTGCGTTCGTGGCGATTTGATTGTCCGCGCACGAAGCGAAACTGTCCTGAAAAATTTGGCCCAAAGTAAGATGTGACCCACCAAACGTCCAGCAGTTTCCCCGGATGTTTTTATCTGTTCTGGTGCAATCCTGGCGCAAAGCAGTTAAACCAACAACTTCGACCAAACTTACAAGCATGGCTTAGCAATAGGTCGTGCAATTGACGCAATGCGTTTGCCTGACTAAATTCTCCTCACGTTTTACGCTTCATCCATCTGGATCAATTGGCACGCAACACATGGCGCATTTTGACGATACATTGCTGGGCGACATGAATGCGCGGTCACGTGAAGTGTTCCGCCAAATTGTCGATGCCTATGTCGAAACCGGTGAACCGATCGGATCGCGGTCAATTGCGCGTCGCATGTCGGAAAACCTTTCGGCGGCGACCATTCGCAATGTCATGTCCGATCTTGAAGAAATGGGTCTTCTGGTCGCGCCGCATATTTCGGCCGGGCGCCTGCCCAGTGAAAAGGGCCTGCGCCTGTTTGTGAATGCCCTGATGGAAGTTGGTGACCTTCCGAATGCCGAACGTGACCAACTGACCAAAAACTGCGAACAAGCAGGCTATTCACTCGATCAGATGCTGGGCGAAGCAACCACGATGTTGTCTGGCCTGTCGCGCTGTGCCGGGCTGGTGGTCGCACCCAAGACCGATGGCATTCGCTTAAAACAGATCGAATTTGTCGCCCTGTCACCGGGCAAGGTTCTGGCCGTTCTGGTGGCCCATAATGGCAGTGTCGAGAACCGAATCCTTGATGTTCCGCCTGATTTGCCCGCCTCGGCATTGACAGAAGCGGCAAACTATCTAAATACCCGGTTGGCTGGAAAGACGCTTGATGATGCGCGCCTTTTAATGACAAAGGAGCGTGATCGTCTCAAGCAGGAGCTTGATGAACTTTCCGCCAATCTGATTGATGCGGGCCTGGCAACATGGGCCGGCGGGGTCAAGGGATCGTCCCTGATTGTGAAGGGGCAATCCCAGCTGCTGGAAAATATCGATACGATTGAACAGCTTGAGACCGTGCGCCGCCTGTTTAACGTGCTTGAAGCCCGCGATCAGATGATTGAATTGCTCGATGTGACGACGGATGCCCAGGGTGTTCAGATTTTCATCGGGTCGGAGAATAAACTGTTCGGCGGATCGGGTCTTTCGATGGTGATTTCGCCCTATCAGAATGCTGAAGGCAGCATTGTGGGTGCAATCGGGGTTGTCGGACCGACCCGGATCAATTATGCCCGGATCATTCCGCTGGTCGATTACACCGCCAAGCTGGTCGGTCGACTGATTGGATAAATCGCGGCGCTGCGTGTCAGGCCGCATAACGTGAAAGTAGCAAGGTTAGCCATGTCGGAAACCGCAAAAAACACTCCGGAAGATCTGCAGGACGTCAATGCAGAGGAAACCGCTTCTGAAGAGGTCGCAGCAGAGGCGACCGAGGAAGTTGTTGAGGACGCCGCACCCCAGGACCCGATCGCCGCACTTGAAGCCGAAGTCGCGGAGCTCAAGGACCGTCTGCTGCGCCAGGCCGCCGAGGTGGAAAACACCCGCCGCCGCGCCAAAAAAGACGTCGAGGATGCCGGCAACTACGCCATTACCAAATTTGCCCGCGACCTTTTGGATGTCAGCGACAACCTGCGCCGCGCGCTTGATGCTGCGGGCGATACGTCCAATGCCGATCCGGCGATGAAAACCCTGTTTGACGGGGTTGAAATGACCGAACAGGCCCTGCAAAAGGCGCTTGAAAAGAACGGCATCGAAAAGCTTGAACCGCTTGGTGAAAAGCTTGACCCGAACAAACATCAGGCCGTGTTTGAACTGCCGCATCCGGAATATCCTGACGGCCATGTCGCACAGGTCATGCAGGCCGGTTACGTGCTTAAGGGCCGTTTGCTGCGCCCCGCCATGGTCGGTGTGACCAAAAATCCGGGCGGTGAAAAACCAAGCCAGACCGACACCCCGGGCGGCAACGTTGATACCTCTGCCTGAGGCCATCAAAGAAGATAAACCGGTTTTAGCGGATCGGTTTCGCATTCACCCCTGCCAGACAGACTTGGCGGGGGTGTTTTGTTTGCATTAGGCTACCGGCACTGATCACCAGCACAGGACCGCACACCATGCCGCTTCGCCCCGACCTGATCGATATCCTGCGCGATGAAAACGCCCCGATTGTCATCCTGACCGGGGCTGGCATTTCCAAGGAAAGCGGCCTGCATACCTTTCGCGATCCTGATGGCATCTGGGCGAGATACGATATTTCCGAGGTCGCAACGCCCGAGGCCTTCGTGAGTAATCCCGATCTGGTGCATCATTTTTATAATGACAGGCGCGCTGGCTTGCATGACCCGGATGTTCAACCCAATGCCGCCCATCTGGCTCTGGCACGGCTAGAGGGCGAATGGCCCGGTGATGTGCTTCTGGTAACCCAGAACATTGATGATCTGCATGGTCGGGCCGGGTCCAAAAACCTCATCCACATGCATGGCGAGCTTTTGAAAATCCGCTGCATTCACTGTGATCTGCTGACCGATTGGCCGGGTGACCTTGCCAAGGAAACCCCGTGCCCAAGTTGCGGCAAGCCCGGTGGATTGCGCCCGCATGTAGTGTGGTTTGGCGAGATGCCCCTTGAGATGGAACGCATTTATGCTGCCCTTGGCGATTGCGGGCTTTTCATCTCCATCGGGACATCGGGCAATGTCTATCCGGCTGCCGGGTTTGTGCAGGTCGCCCACGAGGAAGCCGGGGCTGAAACGGTCGAGCTCAATCTCGAACCCAGTTCGGGTGCGACACTGTTTGATCACAGCCGCTATGGTCCCGCCACCGAACTGGTCCCGACCTTTGTTTCTGCCCTGCTCGGTGATTGATAGCTGGCCTAGGGATTGATCAAATCACGGAATGATTTTTCGCCCGCATCACTGAACCGCACAACGCGCGACTCCGGAATCCGTCGGGCCCAACCCAAATCATAGAACCGGTCGAGCAACGCCGCGCCGAATGATCCGGCCAAATGCGATTGCCGGGCACTCCAATCAAGGCATTCCCGGCATAGAGGTCGGCGCTTGGCCCGCAAGCCATCCAGATCAATGCCAAACGTGTTGGCAAAATCGATCCCGGCCGGTGTCAGGGCAACACCATTGATGTTGCTTTCAATCAGTTTGCGTTTGGCAAGGCCGTCAAACAGCGCCACCCCCATATCCCCGGCCAGATGGTCATAACAAACCCGTGCCTTGCGCAGTTCCGGATCCTTGGGCCCGGTGCGCACGCGGTTATGCCCGACCCGATTGGCAATCCCCATCAGGATTTCCAGTGCCTCGACAATATCAGGGCCGCTGAGCGTGAAATAACGATGCCGCCCCTGTTTGCGCGGCACAACGATCTGACCGGCTTCAAGCTTTGCCAGATGCGAGCTTGCGGTTTGCGGTGTCACACCGGCTTCTTGGGCCAGCTCGGCCGCGGTCAATGCCCGACCACTCATCAGGGCTGTCAGCATATTTGCGCGCGCCGGATCGCCAAGCAATGCGGCCACGCGGGCAATATCGGGTCCTTCTTTCATAGTTCGATGCTAATCGAAGCATTAACGCGCGGCAATCGGGATAATGGGTCACGTCACCCAACAAGATGTTTCTCCTGAAAGGACGCTGCCATGATTACCTGCTTCATTCGCTACGAAATCGACCCGTACAAAAAAGACGCCTTCATGGAATATGCGCGGAACTGGGGGCAGGCCATCCCGCGTTGCGGGGCGGACCTTGTCGGCTATTTCGCCCCGCATGAAGGATCAGTCTCGACCGCCTATGGTATCTATCATTTGCCCGATCTGGCATCCTATGAAGCCTATCGCGCGCGGTTGAAAGATGATCCCTTGGGCCGCGAGAACTATGAATTTTCCCAGCGAGAGAAATTCATCCTGCGCGAAGAACGCCAGTTTCTGAAAATTGCCTCCACCCCGCATAAGGGTCAGGACCTATGAATTTAGTTAGAATGGTCGCTCAGATCTGTGCGGATACGCGAAGCGAAACCGCAGGAAGATATCCATCTTTCAAGGTTTTGCGACAAAGTAGTCCGTGCATATCTGAGGGATCCGACGGACAGGGTTTATATTTGCAAACTCCCGCGTCAAATCCCTTGCACGGGATACCAACCCGCCCGGCGGGATTTTTCTTGGATTTCACAAATATAAACCCTGCCATTCGAACCAAATTCATAGGTCCTGACCCTGAGGAGCTGATCAAACCATGATTGCCGTCATTTTCGAGGTTACCCCGCACGATGGACGCTATGACGATTACCTTGCGATTGCCGGTGATCTCAAGCCCGCGCTTGAAACCATGGATGGCTTTATTTCGATCGAACGGTTTCAAAGCCTGACCAATCCCGGCAAGGTTCTATCGCTGTCCTTCTGGCGCGATGAGGACGCAATTGCCGCCTGGCGCAATCTGGGCGAGCACCGTACCGCCCAGATCAAGGGACGGCACAAGATTTTTGAAGATTACCGTTTGCGGGTGGCCGGTGTGATCCGTGATTACGGCCTTCATGACCGTGATCAGGCCCCGGATGACTCCCGCGCGCAACACGATCAGTGATCGGCAATGTCGATTGCCGACGCTCAGGCCTTTGCCGGTTTCGGGGATGCTTCTTCATCCCCGATTTCGCTACTCTCGGCAAATTCGGCAAATTCTTCTTCCACGGCATCCTCGACCGCTTTGGCACCGCCCTTGTAATCAAGCAGCATCACGGCCAGCACCACGATGCCGGCACCGATAAAGATGACCGGCACGGGCAGCATGTCAAAGAAGATCAAATCCATCGCCACCGAAAATGGCAGGGCCGTATAGGCCGCAGGCGACACCACACTGGCATCCGCAACCCGCACTGCACGTAGCACCATGTAGTTGGTCAGCATGGCAAAGAAACCGGCACCCGACGCATAAAGCCAATCAGCCATTGAGGCCGGATACCAGGTGATCATCGCAATCGGCACCCAGATCGCAACCGCGATGATCTGAGGCCAGAAGAGCATGGAAAAATTGGTTTCGGTCCGGGTCAGCACCTTGGCAAACAAAGTCTGGGCGGAAAAACAGAACGCCCCGATCAGGGCTGCGGCAACACCAAGCGGCACGCCAAAGCCATCCATGCGCGGGAAACACATCACCCACACGCCAACAAGGCCCAGAAGGGTTGCGATGATTTTGCGCGGGGTCAGTTTCTCGCCGAGAATCACCACCGCCAACATCACGGTCAGCAAGGCTTCGATAAACAGATAGGCATTGACCTCGGCGATGCTCATCTGGCGCAGCGCAAAGAACACAAAGAACAGCGACCCGTACCACAAAACGCCACGCGCAATATGCGCAACAGGGCGGCGCGTGCGGATCTGGCGCGTGCCGATAAACATGATGATGACCAGGAACACCGCAACGGTGGTCAGGGCACGCATCGCAAGGATCTGCGAGGTCGGCACATCATGCGAAACAAGCTTGGCACAAACATCGACAAAAACGCCTGATGCCATGGCAGCCGTCATCCACAGGACACCGCGGAAATTTCCGCTCAGTCGCGTTGCGGTCATGGTCAATCCCGGTTTCGAAAGAAATGTTGGGGTTTCCGGCAGTCGGGGGGAGGCTGCTTACGTGGTGGCGCAAGGAGGCATAAGTCATTACGGCCGGAAACCCTGTATGACGATGATATTGCCTGCTTGTTTGGAAAAATACGAATGAAGCTTTTTCAGCCATTGTTGAGATTTTTTTTGCCCACTTTTCGATCAGGCCTGATAGACAGAATAAAAGACAGTAATGCTCTCCGGATGGAACCCACGATGCGCAGAAAGCTCCCACCGTTGCGCGCCCTTGTCGCCTTTGAAGCCACTGCACGCCATCAAAGCGTGAAGGGGGCCGCAGAAGAATTGCATGTCACGCAAAGTGCGATCAGTCATCAGCTCCGCCAGCTTGAAGAAAACCTTGGCGTGGTGCTCTTTACCCGCAAGGGCCGTGGATTGACCCTTACAAAGTCGGCCGAGCTGCTTTTGCCCCGCCTGACCGAGGCGCTTGATGGCATTGCCGATATCACTGGTGAAGTCGGCCCGGACAAGGGCAAGGCAATCCGCATCGGGGCGCTGGCGACCCCGGCCCTCACTGTGCTGTTGTATGAGCTTGATAACCTGCGCGACCGGCTGCCCGCCGATATTCCGGTACAATTTCGCAAGATCGAATTTGATGACGGTCTTGATCCGCTTGAAATTGATCTCGCCCTTCAGATCGCGCCAAAGGACCTGCCCGGTCCCGAAGACTGGATTACCGAGCTTCTGACCCCTGAAGTCTATACCGCCTTTGCCGCCCCGGAATGGCTCGCCAAGCGCGGCTATGATGCCAGCAATGTTGACGTCGCGACACTCGGCCCGCGAGATATCCTGTTGATCGACAGCGACAGCGAACAGTTCTCCCAGATCGAACAATGGTTCAAGGATGCCAGCTTCTCGCTGGCTGATTGCTGGACCTTCAGCCACCATATCTGGGCGCTTGAGGCCGCACGTGCCGGTCAGGGCATCGTTGCCAGCACCGATGTTGTTGCGCGCAATTACGTTGAGCGCGGTGAACTGGTGCCACTTAATTTCCCGGATTTCATTTCGCACTGGTGGTATCGCCTGCTGATCCGCCCGGCCCGCGAAAAAGACCCGATCGTAATCGAAGCCGCCAACTGGATCCGCGAACTCATCAACCCGAAAACCGCATCACTTGCGCGCAAAAAGGTGATGTGAGCATATTTTTTGCTTCGCGTTCTCTCACCGCGGCTCAGGAAAAAAGTAGAAATTCCATTTCATGCAAAACATTTTGATAACAGGCGGTGCGGGATATATCGGATCGCACATTTGCCTCAAGCTTCAGGAAAATGGCTATCGACCGGTTGTGTTTGATAACCTTTCAAACGGTCACCGCGATGCTGTTTCCCCAGATGTTCCGTTTATCCACGCCGATATTCGCGACAGTGCCGCCTTGAATAAGGCCTTTGATGATTTCAAGCCTGCCGCCGTCATTCACATGGCCGCCCTGATTGAAGCTGGCGCGTCAATGGTCGAACCGGCCCGGTTTTATGAAGTCAACACTGCCGGGGCGTTGAACCTGCTCGAAGCGATGCGGCACAATGGCTGCAAACACATTGTGTTTTCGTCAACGGCAGCTGTCTATGGCAATCGGGATGAAGGGCTGCTGTCCGAGACGCTTGAGGTCCGCGCGGAAAACCCCTATGGCCGCTCAAAAGCCATGGTCGAAACCATGCTTAGGGACTACGCCGATATATACGGCTTTCACGCCATTGCCCTTCGCTACTTCAATGCTGCGGGCGCCGACCCGGAAGGCCGCACGGGCGAAAGGCATGATCCCGAAACCCACCTTATCCCGCTGATTTTGCAAACAGCCTCTGGTCAACGCGATCACATAAAAATCTTTGGCACAGACTATGACACGCCCGACGGGACCTGCATTCGCGATTATATTCACGTCGATGATCTTGCCAGCGCGCACGTCAAGGCGCTTGCGCATGTCATCGCGTCCGAGAATGCTGCTTTCGATGCCGTCAATATCGGCACAGGCGAAGGCTGTTCGGTCAAAGAGATCATCGAACTTTGCAAAGAGATCACCGGTCAGGATTTCGGTGTGATAGAAGATGCGCGTCGCCCCGGAGACCCCGCCAAACTGGTTGCAAACCCAGCCAAGGCGCAAGACATGTTTGGTTGGTGGGCCGACTATCCGTCGCCACGCCAGATCATTGCGCATGCCTGGGCCTATCATCAGAAAAACATGGCGAAAACCCGGTAAACCAGACGCTCAGTGATCTTTACAGGCGCGTGAAAGTATCAATTCTGTATTGATCGTCAGAGCAGTCGGAAATACTGTCTGCTCACACTGATTTGGTGCTTCCGGTAACGGACACCACAAGCAACATTTAGGGGTATTTTAGTGCATAAGGTCTCAGTCATCGTTTCGACCTATAATTGGCCAGAAGCGCTGGAAATGGTTTTGCAATCACTGATCGACCAGAAGGACGATAACTTCGAGGTGATTGTTGCTGATGATGGCTCAGGGCCGGAAACCGCGCAGACCATTGCCAAGATGCAAAAAAAATCCCCGGTGCCGATCAAACATTTCTGGCAGGAAGATCAGGGATACCGGCTGTCGCGCGTGCGCAACGGCGCCATCGCGATGTCCGAGGGTGACATCATTGTGTTTACCGACGGTGATTGCTGCCTGATGTCGAACTTTGTTTCAAGCCACCGCAAAGCGGCCGAAGCAAACTGCTTTGTCACAGGCAAACGTGTCTTCCTAAAGGAACGCTTTACCAAGCTTGCGATGAAGAACCGTCTACGGTTCCACAAATGGCCACGTGCGATCCTCTTCATGCTGGGCCTGACGGGCAACTGCAATCGCCCATTTCAGTTCATTCCGATCCCGCAAAGCCAGAAAAGTCTTTGGGAGCACGCCAATTGCTGGAAGAAAGCACAGGGGTGCAATATTGCGGCCTTCAAGGATGATATCTTAAAGATTGGTGGTTTTGACGAAGCCTACGAAGGACATGGATTGGAAGATTCAGATTTCGTACTCCGCATGATTCGGGCGGGTATCCGTCGCAAAAATGTTGAATATACCTCTCCTGTCTTGCATCTCTTCCACGGTCGTTCGATGCCCAGCCGTCATGCAAACGCATCAAAGAACCCGGGTTATTTCAATAATCTTGAGGCAGAAGCAGACCGCTTCACGCCTGTGAAAAGCTCTTTGCTGCCGGTTGCTGAAACCGCCCAGAGTTTCTGATCAAAAGTATCATTTCCTGCCCCCTTGGAAGCGACGGCGTTTCGCGATAAAAGGTCGGCATCATTTTCCTTCGGATGCGTCTTTGCATCTTAGAAGCTCATATCAGCCGCCCTGGTGATCGGGGCATGCGTTCAAAAAGCGAAAGGGATTTTCCCAGATGGATCTCAGCAAGATTGCCGTTGGCAAGGATGTTCCGTGGGACGTAAACGTCGTCATCGAAATTCCGCAGGGCGGACCGGTCAAGTATGAAGTAGACAAAGACTCCGGTGCTGTCTTTGTGGACCGTTTCCTGCACACCTCGATGTATTACCCGGTCAACTATGGCTTCATCCCCAACACGCTTGGCGAAGATGGTGATCCGGTTGACGCCATGGTCATGTTCCGTGAGCCGGTCGTAGCCGGTTCGGTGATCCGTGCGCGTCCGATCGGTGTTCTGATCATGGAAGACGAAGCCGGTCAGGACGAAAAACTGATCTGCGTTCCGCATGACAAGATCGACCCGTACTACACCGACATCAAATCCCACGAAGATCTGCCGCAGATCCTGCGCGATCAGATCCAGCACTTCTTCGAGCGTTACAAAGACCTCGAAAAAGGCAAATGGGTTAAGGTCACCGGTTGGGAAGGCGCTGAAAAAGCTGCCAAACTGATCGAAGAAGGTGTGACCCGCCTCGGCAAATAAGCCGCATTCAACCAGTCTTCGGACAGGCACCGGATTTAAAAATGCAACGTTCCGTCAGATTTGGCGGAGCGTTGTTTTTTGACTTATCGGTCGCGCAACACTACTTTGGTGCAGGGGCACCACCCTTACAGGTTGGTATTGAGGGAAGAATTCACGTTTCAGGATACTATTCGTGACCCACAAAAACGCGCCCGACAAAACCCATGCCATCAAAATTACCCTCAGTGACATCACCACACTTGATGTCGATGCCATCGTCAATGCCGCGAACGAGGCCCTGTTGCCCGGCGGTGGCGTTTGCGGTGCGATCCATCATGCGGCGGGTCCTGAACTGACAAACGCCTGCCGGCCGCTTGCCCCCTGCCCGACGGGTGAAGCCCGAATCACACCCGGATTTAACCTGAAGGCCAAATTCGTCATCCACACCGTCGGCCCGGTCTGGCATGGCGGCACACAGGGTGAGGCCGATTTGCTGGCAAGCTGTTATCGCCAATCAATCTTGCTGGCGGTCGAGAACAATCTCGCCTCTGTGGCGTTTCCTGCCATATCCACCGGGATATTTGGCTATCCGGAAGACCAGGCGGCCAAAATCGCCGTATCAACCATTTGTGAGCTGACTGGCGAATTGGCGCAAATGCCACAAATTTACCTTTGTTGTTTCTCACCTTTGGCGCGTCAGCATATTGAAGCTGCGTGCCAGAACTATGCCAGCAAATGATCGAATACGATAAGGTCCATCAATAGAATGCAAAGCGACGCTGCTGCACCTTCGCCGTCCCGACCGCTTGAACTGTTTGCTTCGCCAGACGGTGTGCTGAGCGTGGGTGAACACACTTTTCGCTGTGCGCTTGGGATTAATGGCGTGATTGATGCCGACCAGAAAACCGAAGGCGATGGCAAAACGCCGGCCGGTCGCTGGCAGCTGCGCTATGTGATGTATCGTGCCGATCGCAGACCCAGCCCGCGCACCAAGCTTCCGGTCACCACCATTTCATTTTCCGACGGCTGGTGTGATGATCCGGGTCATCCCGACTATAACTGCCCGGTGCGCCTGCCGTTTGATGCCAGCCATGAAAAGCTGTTTCGCAAGGATGATCTCTATAACATCATCGTCGTTCTGGGCCATAATGATGACCCGCCCGTGCCCGGAAAGGGATCGGCGATCTTCATGCATATCGCCAAACCCGATTATGCTGGCACCGAAGGCTGTGTTGCCTTGGCCGAGAAGGATCTTGAAACACTGCTTGGACTGGCGACCTTTGAAACGTTCATCACCATCACTGCGTAAAATCATGGACTTGCCGTTTGGGTGCACAGCGCCTAGGTTCAATTGCCGGATCAATTCACAGGACAAGTCATGATTGAAGACGATTATCTCTATAAAAAAGGCGGCGTTGCAGGATTTGGTTCCCGACTGAAAGCTATTTTCGGTTCGGGCAAGTTTTGGGTGCGCAGCCTTGGTGTGATCGTTCTGATTGCCGTGATCTATTATCCGGCGGGCATGGCGATTGTGCATCGTATCGATGACAACCCCGACTTTATCGGCAATTACAAAGGCGGCAGTCATGCGGTCAACACCGCCGCAGCCCTGATTGATCGCGAGGTCAACCAGAACCGCTGGACCGCGAACGACCCGTTCTTCCTGCCAAGTGCGGCCCTTGATAACATGCCGAACTTCCAGACCGGGATTGTCTATGCCCTGTCGCGCTTTGCGATCGAGCTTTCCGATCAGATCGGGCGCGCCCGTGGGTCAAGCCAGGTTGACCCGGATCTGGACGATGCCGCCGGCCTTTTGAAATTCCGTGGCGACAAATGGGTGTTTGATCCCAGTGTTTCGCTGCTGCCCGGTGTCACGTCCGAACAACAATACCGTCAGGCAATCCGGTCCCTGCAAAACTACAATACCCGTCTGACCAACGGGAATGCGGTTTTTGAACGCCGTGCCGACAACCTTCAGGAAACACTGAACCGCATTGCCAATGACCTTGGCTCGGCCTCTGCCCTGATTGATGATAAGGTGGAAAATCCGTCGATCTTTGATCGCACGGCAGATGACGTTTTCTATGCCACCAAGGGTCGCCTTTATGCCTATAGCCTGATCTTGCGCGATCTTGGCACCGACTTCGAACAGATCATCAATGAACGCCAGATCGCATCGGTCTGGGCAGAAATGATCGGATCCCTGCAGGCGGCCGCCGCACTTGACCCGATGGTGGTTGTGAACGGATCGGCCGATGGCATCGTCTTCCCTAACCATCTGGCGGGACTTGGTTTCTATCTTTTGCGGGCCCGTACCCAGATGCGCGAAATCAGCAGCATTCTGCAACGTTGACGCCAATGTGATCACGAAACACGCCTTCCGGAATACCTGAGTTGCGCGCTGCGACTTGATCTTTTGTGGTTTTTGCCCCATTTAGGGCCTAACCAAATGAAATAGAGATTGTTGAGTGGGCTCTAGGGTCTGGACCCGCTGATATATATGCAATGGTTGCTCAGAGTTGTGTGGATACGCGAAGCAAGGCAGCAGGAAGATATGCATCTTGCAATGCCTTGCGACAAAGTAGACCGCGCAACTCCGATCAATCCGAAGGACAGCTACAAGGCTTGCGAACTTCTGCGTCAAACCCCTTGACCGGGATTTCCCGCCCGCTCTACGGGCCTTTCCTTGTATTTCGCAAGCCTTGTAGCTGCCATTACATGTATATCAGCGGGTCCAGATCCTGAAGTCCCGACAATCAGAGTGAGAGGACAAGCCGAAAATGTTCATTCAGACCGAACCAACCCCGAATCCGGCGACACTCAAATTCCTTCCGGGTGAAGAAGTCATGGGCCGTCTTGGCACCGCCAACTTCGTCAAGGGTGACGAAGCCATCAAATCGCCGCTTGCACGCAAGCTGTTTGAAATTGATGGCATTGCCGGTGTTTTCCTCGGCGGTGATTTCATCACCATCACCAAGGATGACTCCAAGGACTGGCAGACCCTGAAACCGCAAATTCTTGGCGGGATCATGGAACATTACACGTCGGGTCAGCCAGTTCTCGATCAGGATTCCAACGCCGCCACCGGTACCAGCTCTGCTGCCGAAGGCGATGATGAACTGGTCAGCCAGATCAAGGAACTGCTTGATACCCGTGTGCGCCCGGCCGTGGCACAGGATGGTGGTGACATCGTCTTCCACCGTTTCGAAGATGGCGTGGTCTTCCTTGAAATGCACGGCGCATGTGCCGGCTGCCCAAGCAGCACCGCAACGCTCAAGATGGGCATCGAAAACATGCTGCGTTATTACGTGCCCGAAGTTCAGGCCGTCGAACCGGTCATGGCTGACTGAGCCTGACCCGGTTTTCGGACACCTCACCGACAAGATGGCGTCCGACCATCCGGTGAACTGACCGCGCACGGATTTACGAGTCGTTAACAAATTCAGACGCCCGGCGTGAACTTTAACCCGCGCCGGGCGTAAAAATTATGCGCTGAACGAAAAGGTTTTCTTGGCGTTTTCAACTCTCGGAGATATTGCCCGTTGCGATCATCGCGCGCGGCAGGCATAGATAACCTCCACTTGGGATGGACAGTTCGACTGATCCTGGAGATTCAACAATGACTAGCGCAAAAACAAACAGTTACAGGAATGTTGCGCTCGCTTCGGTTTTCGGAGCGGTTGTTTTCTTGTATATTGGGCTTTTCGCCGGAATTGATCTTTCTCCAACTCCGGAAGGTTTCGAGACAGAAACCGTCGAAGTCACGGCAGATGAAGCCGTTATAAAAAAGAAGAAAACGGTTTATCGCCGCGGTCCTGAAGTCATCGCACTCAGCCAGTATTTCAAAAGCATTGGCTATCACCTCAATGAGGTGGGCGAAGTTCCGCGCGTCTATATCAAGCGCGTACCCGAAGGCCTTGGCGAACTGGCATCGGTTGAAGAGCGCAAACAGCTTTTCCTGAAAATCATGTTGCCGCTGGCCATGCGCGTGAACGAAGAAATCACCGCGCGCCGTGAACGTCTGATGGCCATTCAGGCCAAGGGCATTTCCGGCACCCCGGTCAGCCAGGCCGATCAGCAATGGGTCAATCAGCTGATGAAGCGCTATCGCGTGACCGATGGCGGCATCAACGCCCTGCTTGAACGCATTGACGTTATCCCGACCTCCCTGATCCTTGCCCAGTCGGCAGAGGAAAGTGGTTGGGGCACGTCACGCTTTGTGCGCAAAGGCAACGCCCTGTTTGGTCAATGGGCCTGGGGCGATGACGAAGGCATCGTGCCGAAGGATCGCGAAGATGGCAAAACCCACGTCATCAAGGCTTTTGGCAGCCTGATGGACAGTGTGCGGGCCTATGCACGCAACATCAACTCGCACCCGGCCTATCAGGAATTGCGCGAACGTCGCGCAACCCTTCGCGCGGACGGCAAGTTTATCAGTGGCTGGGAACTGGCCGAGACCCTGACCAAATATTCCGAGCGCGGCGAGGAATATGTCGACAGCCTGCATGCGATCATGAGTGTGAACGGGCTGAACGAGCTTGATGGTCTTGATTTTGCGGCAGGCGACGTCCCGCCGCCGCCAAAGGTGCTCGCCGCCCTTGAGGAATAATCCCAAGGGACAAAGCCAGAAAACCAAATAAAAAGGGACCCGAACGGGTCCCTTTTTTTGGTTCGGATATCAGAAGCCCCGGTTATGGCCGTCCGCGATAAATCCAGCCCTTTTCCGATTTCAGCAACCGGATTTCATCCTCGACCACCCGACGGTCGCCCACCTTGTATTCGCCTTCCTTGAGCGTCAGCATCTTGGTTTTCACCAGATCAAGCGCATCGCGCACCGTGCTGCCGACATCGTCCATCGTCCCGGCCGCCTTGCCCTTTTCGGTCACGTCATCGGCAAAGTCGGCAACCGTGCGATCAAACACCAGCTCATAGCGCACCATGACAAGCACTTCGTCATCGTCTTCGGAAATGCTGTTGGTTTTGGTCACGTTTTCAACATGCCCGACCTTGGCATAGGGATCATCGCGAAACCGTTCGATCACCGCCGTGGTGATTTCATCGGCTGTCGGTCCGCTGACCTGTTCATCTTCGCAGGCGGCAAGCAGCGGCAAAAACATGATAACGGCGAAAAACCGGGTCAACTGGCCCATAAGCGATTCCTGTTTTCTGGTCGTTTTGCGATTTGCCTGACTTCTGCCGCCATGATGTGGCAAAAATCAGGTCATCTGTCACATCCTGCCAACAATAACGTCGACAACGGGATATCTATGCCAAACAGGTTACCATTCATCCCGGCGAAGACTGCAGGCTGATTTTATTCGTGCGATCCCTGATGGCAACGATACAGACATCATCTGATATGCTAATCGACACCAACCAGCTTACAGTCCTTGAAAATCAGGACACCACCACCCGAAAGTCCGAGCAAGAAACGTGATATTCGATTTGATCATTGCCATCGCAACTGTCGGCATTGCGATTGTGCTGTCCATGCCCCGCGTTTCGCGTTCCACCACCTGGCGCGCTGTGGTGACGCCGCTGGCCTCGATCATCGGCAGTGGTTTCCTGCTGCTCGGCCCGGTGCTTAATCTGGGATATGGCGGCTATGCGCCGCTTGTGATGCTGGCACTTTGTGGTGTGGCTTATCTGTACGGCGCGGTGATCCGAAACAACATCCAAGCCGGCGAAGAAGCCATCATTGACGGCACCTATGGCAAACTCGCAAAGCGTGTTGAAACTCTTTCTTCTTGGGCGCTTGCCTTCGCCTACATCATTTCGGTGACCTATTACCTCAATCTGCTCGGCGCCTTTTCGCTGAGCCTGACGCCATTTGATTCCACCCTTGATGCCAAACTGATGACCAGTGGCGTCTTTGGCATCATTGTCATGGTTGGCTGGTCACGCGGATTCAAAAGCCTTGAGCGGCTTGAATATGTCTCGGTCGGTTTGAAACTGGCAATCATTACCGGGCTTCTGGTCGGGCTGATGGCCCATTTCGGCAAGCAGGCCATTGACGAGAAACTGATTTTCAATCCCCAGAACGTCACCGGATGGCCGGCCATTACCATGGCCTTTGGTCTTTTGATCACAGTTCAGGGGTTCGAAACATCGCGCTATCTGGGATCAAGCTATGATGCCAAAACCCGTGTTCGATCCATGCGCCTTGCCCAATGGCTTTCGACCCTGATCTATCTGATTTACATCCTTCTGATTTCCTACGTTTTTGCCCCTGATCAGATGTCGTCCTCGGAAACGGGCATTATCGACATGATGGGGATCGTCGCCCCGATCCTGCCCTTCATGCTGGTGGCAGCTGCCATGGCATCGCAATTCAGTGCCGCAATTGCCGATACCAGCGGATCGGGCGGACTGTTTGCCCAACTGTCGCGAAACCGCATTACCGAACCCCAGGCCTATCTGGCGCTCGGGATTATCGGTATCGCCCTGACCTGGTCAGCAGACATCTTTGCGATTGTCAGTTACGCATCGCGCGCCTTTGCCATCTATTACGGCCTTCAAGCGGCCTTGGCGGCCATCATTGCCATCCGTCGTGGCAATCCGGGCAAGGCCACGTTCTTTGCCGTGCTGGCCGCCTTGGGGGCTGCTATCGCCATTCTGGGACAGCCGGTCGAATAAGCCCCCTGCCCCTTTAAGGTTCGCCCAGCCCCGAACAGAAAAAGGCGGAGACTGACTTAGCAGCTCCGCCTTTTTGATCTTTGATTTCAGAACGGCTTAGCCGTGCTCTGCCTCGTGGGCGGCAAGGGCGGCAAGGTTCACCAGATCGTTCACGGTTGCCCCCATCTGGGCGATCTGGGCCGGTTTTTCCAGACCGATCATCACCGGACCAACCACCGTGCCACCGCCCAGCTTATCAAGCAGTTTGGATGCCGTGGTCGCAGCATGCAGCGCCGGCATCACCAGAACGTTGGCCGGACCCGACAGACGGCAGAACGGATAAAGCTTCAGAAGCTCGGTATCGAGTGCAACATCAACTGCCATGTCGCCATCGAACTCGAAATCGACATTGCTGCTTTCAAGGATACCCACGGCTTCGCGGATACGGTCGGTATCCTCGCTATACGGGTTGCCGAAGGTCGAGTGCGAAACCATCGCCACACGCGGCTCATGCCCCATCTGACGGGCCTTGGCGGCCGCCTGGATGGCGATCTCGGCCAGTTCCTCGGCATTGGGCAGGTTGTGCACACGGGTATCGGCGATAAACACCGTCCGGCCCTTGGCAATCGCGATTGAGAGCCCCATCGGGATTTCGCCCGGCTTGGCATCGATCACACCGGCAACATCGGCGAAGCTGCGATTGAAGTTCCGGGTAAGACCGGTGATCAAACCATCGGCATGACCCTGTGCCACCATGACAGAGGCAAAGACGTTACGCTTTTGGTTGACCATGCGCTGGCAATCACGCCACAGGAAGCCCTTGCGCTGCAGGCGCTGATAGAGGAACTCGGCATATTCCGCATTATGCTTGGACAGGGCCGCGTTGCTGATTTCAACACCATCAAGGCTTTCAATACCAAGCTTCTTGGCACTTTCATGGATGCGGTCTTCGCGCCCGATCAGGATCGGCGTGCCGTAGCCCGAATTGCGATACGCCACCGCTGCGCGGATCACGGTTTCTTCCTCGCCCTCGGCAAAGGCGATGCGTTTCGGGTGCGCACGGACGTAATCGGAAATCAGCTGCAAATGGGCTGCCGTCGGATCAAGACGTCCGCGCAGCTGATTTTCATATTCTTCCATATCAATGATCGGACGACGCGCCACACCGCTATCCATCGCGGCCTGGGCAACCGCCTTGGGCACGGCGGTAATCAGGCGCGGGTCAAACGGGGCCGGGATGATGTATTCCGGACCATATTGCAAACGACGACCGGAATAGGCCGCCGCCACTTCATCGGGCACGTCTTCACGCGCAAGCGATGCCACCGCGTGGGCTGCAGCAATCTTCATATCTTCGTTGATCGTGGAGGCCTGAACATCAAGCGCGCCGCGGAAGATATACGGGAAGCCCAGAACGTTGTTGATCTGGTTCGGATAGTCCGAACGCCCGGTGGCGCAAATCGCATCATCACGAATAGCAGCAACTTCTTCCGGGGAAATTTCCGGATCCGGGTTGGCCATGGCAAAGATGATCGGCTGTTTGGCCATGCTTTTGACCATGGCGGACGTCACCGCCCCCTTGACCGACAGGCCAAAGAACGCATCAGCGCCCTTCATCGCATCGTCAAGCGACCGGGCATCGGTATCAGCCGCATGGGCCGATTTCCACTGGTTCATGCCATCTTCACGGCCCTTGTAGATCACCCCGCGCGAGTCACACATGATCACGTTGTCATGGGCAACACCCATGCTTTTGACCAGCTCGCAACAGGCAATCGCGGCCGCACCGGCACCGTTGATGACAAGCTTGATGTCTTCAAGTTTACGACCCGTCAGGTCACAGGCATTGATCAGCCCCGATGCCGCAATGATCGCCGTGCCATGCTGGTCATCATGGAACACCGGAATGTCCATAACTTCGCGCAGGCGCTGTTCGATGATGAAGCATTCCGGTGCCTTGATGTCTTCAAGGTTGATCCCACCAAACGATGCGCCCAGGAAGCGTACGCAATTGACGAACTCGTCAACATCCTCGGTCGACACTTCAAGGTCAAAGCCATCCACATCGGCAAAGCGTTTGAACAGAACCGCCTTGCCTTCCATCACCGGCTTGGAGGCCAGCGCACCAAGGTTGCCAAGGCCAAGCACGGCAGTGCCGTTGGAAATGACCGCAACGATGTTGCCCTTGGAGGTGTAATCATAGGCAGTCGCCGGGTTCTTAGCGATTTCAAGACAAGGCACCGCAACACCCGGCGAATAGGCGAGCGAGAGGTCGCGCTGAGTGGTCAGCGGTTTGGATGCGGTGATTTCGATTTTGCCGGGGCGGCCGCTGGAATGAAACAGCAGCGCTTCACGGTCACGAACCTTGATTTCTGTATCTGACATTGTGTTTTTCACTGACGCTTGCGTGGTGAGATGGAAAGCAACCTGTACGGTCTGTTTTGTTCTTAAGTTCTGATTTTCCTGATCGACAAGTTTGCGGCGTGGGACCGTCTTGTCGGACCGCCCAATAAATCAGGCTTCGCGCCCCGGGTCAAAGGCGACGTTAACGGCAACCGCAAAATTACGTAGCGTTTTCCGTGTGTTGCGGTGCAACATTGGCCTCTGACCCTGCCCGTTTCACATGCGCAAACGCAATGGCAGACACACCCACCCCAACGACCCAGTCGCCGTGACCGTCAGTAAGTGTTGGTTTTTCAGGCACGTAATCACGCGTGCACAAATGCCCCTTGGGATTGCCGTTTTTATTGCGCCGCGCAAACCGACCCGCCGATTGGCACAAATATGAACTTTCCACGATACGAAAAACGGGGGCCAATGCCCCCGTGTTCCTGTTGCCTTACCGGCAAATTCAATCGTTTTCGGCGGACTCTGTCATGCAGTTGCCCGCCACGCCAAAACGCGTTGGTTATTTGGGTGAATGCAGGTGAATGTTGGTGGCATCATTCTGTTCAAGGATGGCACGTGCCTTGGCCTCGGCACCTTCGTGGTCCGGGTCGATCCGCACCCACAGAATGACCGATCCGGCATCGACCGCACGGGCGAAATCCTCGGTATGCGGGGTGGAGGTCACTTCTTCGATAAATTCACGAAGTGCGACCGCGCCAACACCGGCCCCGACCGCAATGGCGGCGGCGGCTGTCGCAGCGCCCCCAAACAATGCAATCGCACCGGACGCCACCAGCGGCACTTCATATTTGGTTTCACCCACCAGTGCGGTCAGCACATCGGACCAGGACCGACCATCCTTGCCAGCCACATCAATGGATTCGTGGGAGCTTAAAACCGACAGATCGGTGCGTTCAAACCCGGCATCGCGGAGCGCACGCAGAGCCGCATCGAAACCGTCCTTGGTATCAAACAGTCCGACCAGTTCCGGGGCCTGCGGGATGGTCTGTTCTTCTGCCATTTTGTACGCTCCTTGCTCACTGTTATTCTGTCGCGGAAAACGACAGTTGGTTGTTGGTCACGATCTTTATATATTCGCAGAAATTCAGGCGTTGCAATGGCATAGATCAAGTTTTATCACCCCGCCAGTTTCCTGCTCTCGTCTTTGCCTTCAGGGTTTGCTATCAAGTCATCATGAACCAGATCGCCGATAAATCCGATACCACACCGACCGCACCTTCTTTTTCCAGAGACGGCGCGACGCCAATGATGATGCAGTTCCTTGAAATCAAGGAACAGTATCAGGACTGCCTGCTGTTTTATCGGATGGGCGATTTCTACGAGCTGTTCTTTGACGATGCGGTCAAAGCCGCCGAAGCCCTTGATATTGCCCTGACAAAACGCGGCAAGCATCAAGGTAACGAAATTCCCATGGCCGGTGTTCCCGTCCATAGTCACGAAACCTATCTGCAACGTCTGATCCGCAAGGGCTTCCGGGTGGCCGTCTGTGAACAGATGGAAGACCCGGCAGAGGCCAAAAAACGCGGCGCCAAGTCCGTGGTCAAACGCGGTGTTGTCCGCCTGATCACGCCGGGCACCCTTACCGAAGACAGCCTGCTCGATGCGCGGCGCCACAATTATCTGGCCGCCGTTTCCGAAGTCCGCGGCAAGATCGGACTGGCCTGGCTTGATATGTCGACCGGTGATTTCTTTGTGCAGCCTTGCGAGATGGCCGGTCTTGGTGCCGCCCTTGCCCGGCTTGATCCGGGTGAAATCCTGTTTTCGGAAAAGATGCTGAACCGCGCGGAAGTGTTCGACATCTATGCCGAATATAAAAACATCATCACCCCGCAGCCGACCGCACGCTTTGATGCTGAAAATGCCCAGCTTAGGCTTAAAAAGCTTTATGAGGTCGAGGCCCTTGATGCCTTTGGCGGTTTTGAGATCGCCGAGCTTTCTGCTGCTGGTGCGCTGATTGACTATGTCGAACTGACCCAAAAGGGCCAGATGCCCCGCCTCGCCCCGCCAACCCGCGTGGCAGAGGGGGCGGCGATGGAAATCGATGCCGCCACCCGTCGATCCCTTGAACTGATCCAGACCCAGTCGGGCGAGCGCAAGGGATCGTTGCTATCCGTCATTGACCGCACCCGCACCGGTGCCGGCGCACGTTTGTTGGCGGCGCGCCTGTCCGCCCCGCTGACCAATGCCGATGAAGTCAACAAGCGCCTTGATCTGGTGGAATATTTCCATGATCGCGATGGGTTGCGATCAGATCTGCGCGCTGCCCTTGGCGAATGCCCGGATATTGAACGCGCGCTTTCGCGCCTGTCGGTCGGGCGCGGTGGCCCGCGTGATCTGGCGGCGATGCGTGATGGGCTGTCCTGCGCCTTTGCGATTGGCAATCTTCTGAATAAACCCGATGGTGGCAATGACGGCCTGACTGCCCAGCCCGAAGCCCTTTCTGATCATTTGACCATGATGGGCCATCACGGCGATCTGATTGATCTGTTGCGCCGGGCAATCGCCGAAAGCCTGCCGCTTCTGGCACGCGATGGTGGCTTCATTGCTGGCGGCTATCACCCGCCGCTTGATGAGCTCCGCATGCTTTCAAGTGAAAGCAAAAAGCTGATCGCCAATCTGCAGGCCCGCTATACCGAGCAAACCGGCATTTCCAACCTTAAGGTCAAGCACAACAACGTACTTGGCTATTTCATCGAAGTATCGGCCAAGACCGCCGACAAGATGATGGAGATGGATGAGTTTATCCATCGCCAAACCATGGCCAATGCGGTGCGCTTTACCACCGTCGAGCTGTCCGAACTTGAAAGCAAGGTCTCCAAGGCCGGTGATCAGGCGCTTGCGCTTGAACTTGAACTGTTTGACGAACTGGTGGCCGCCGTTCTGGCCAAGGCCGATGACATCGCCAAATGCGCAAGTGCGCTGGCCGGCCTTGATGTATCGGCTGCTTTGGCCGAACTGGCCCGCGATCAGGGTTGCATTCGCCCGAACATCGATAACAGCCTTGCCTTTGACATTACCGCTGGCCGCCATCCGGTGGTCGAGGCCGCCTTGCGTGAAAATGGCGACGCGCCGTTTGTTGCCAATGATTGCCGCCTTGAAGATGAACAAAGCCTGTGGCTGATCACCGGTCCGAACATGGCCGGTAAATCGACCTTCCTGCGCCAGAATGCATTGATTGCGGTACTCGCCCAGATCGGGGCGTTCGTTCCGGCGGCCAAGGCCCATATCGGGGTGATTGACCGGCTGTTTTCACGTGTCGGTGCGGCCGATGATCTGGCGCGCGGCCGATCGACCTTCATGGTCGAAATGGTTGAAACCGCATCGATCCTTAATCAGGCAACTGACCGTTCGCTGGTGATTTTGGATGAAATCGGCCGTGGCACGGCGACCTTTGATGGCCTGTCGATTGCCTGGGCCGTGGTTGAAAACCTTCATGAAATCAATCAGTGCCGTGGTCTTTTCGCCACCCACTATCACGAACTGACGGCGTTGGCGGCCAAGCTCAAACACCTGTCGTGCCACACCATGCTGATCAAGGAATGGCAGGGCGAGGTCGTCTTCCTGCATGAAGTCGGTGCAGGAAGTGCGGATCGATCTTATGGCATCCATGTCGCCCAGCTGGCGGGTCTGCCAAAGCCCGTAATCAAGCGCGCCGAACAGGTTCTCAAGACGCTTGAAAAGGGCGAACAGGGTGGTGCTGTTTCCAAGCTTGCCGATGACCTGCCGCTGTTTGCGGTTGCCATCGAACAGGCCGCCAAGGAGGAACGCACAAGCGCCCCGGCCCTTTCGGATGCGCAAAAGGCGCTGCTTGATGCGGTTGCCGATCTTGATCCCGACAACATGACCCCGCGCGAAGCCCTTGATGCGCTGTATCGTCTTCAGTCGCTGAAGGGCTGATCACCTGCAAAACAGGCGGCCTATCCCCATATCAGGTGCGTGTCTGCCGATCGGACTTGCGCACGCATTTGATGCGGATAGATGAAATTGGCGCTATGGTGCGGCAACTGTTAAGAAAATTGATATATAAACCCTGTCGCCGACAGACCGCACGCCAGGGCCGAGGAAACCGACCAACGTGACCTACAAGATCAAGAAGCAGCGCGAAATCATCGACCGCAAAAAGGTCTTTGCCGAGCTTGAGGCCATCGCCAACGATCCGGCACTCAAAAGCTTCAAACAGCGCACCGCCGTTCTCAACAAGCTGAAATCAGTACTTGAGGCCGGCCGATCTGTTATCCGCGCACGCTTTGAAGAAAGCAATTCCGGGCAGGACACCGTCTTTTCCAACAGTTTCCTGATGGATCAGATCGTCCGCCTGATCCATGATTTTGCCACCACGTTCGTCTATCCGCTGCACAATCCGACCAATGAACAACGCATGTCAGTCGTCGCCGTCGGCGGCTATGGCCGCGGTGACATGGCACCGCATTCCGATGTCGATATCCTGTTTCTGTTTCCCTACAAACAGACCGCACATGGCGAACAGGTCGTTGAATTCATTCTTTATATGCTTTGGGATCTGGGGCTTAAGGTCGGTCATGCGACGCGATCCGTCGATGATTGCCTGCGCATGGGCAAACAGGACATCACCATTCGCACCAACCTGCTTGAAAGCCGCTTTGTCTGGGGTGATGAGGAAACCTATAAACTGTTTCGCACCCGCTTCATGGAAGAGCTGGTCAAGGGCAGCGGCATCGAGTTCATCGAAAAGAAGCTTGGCGAACGCGACGAACGCCACACCCGCATGGGCGATTCACGCTATGTGGTCGAACCCAACGTCAAGGATGGCAAGGGCGGGCTTCGCGATCTCCATACCCTGTTCTGGATCGGCAAATACCTTTATCGCGTCAATTCCCCGATGGAGCTGGTCGATCTCAAGGTCCTGACGCGCAAGGAAGCACGCGGCTTCTTGAAGGCGCAAAACTTCCTGTGGGCGGTGCGTTGCTGGTTGCATTATCTGTCTGATCGCGAAGAAGATCGCCTGACGTTCGATATGCAGCGCGATATCGCCGAACGGCTTGGCTATACCGATCATGCCGGGGCATCAGGCGTCGAACGCTTCATGAAGCACTATTATCTGATGGTGAAGCATGTCGGGAACCTGACCCGCATCTTCTGTGCTGCCCTTGAAGAAAGCCATCAGCGCCGCCCGCTAATCCGTTTTCCGGGCAAGCTGTTTGGCACCAAGGAAATCGACGGGTTTGAGCTGCGCAACGAACGCCTGACGGTCGAAAGCCTTGATGTCTTCAAGAACGACCCGATCAAGATTTTGCGCCTGTTTCTGGTTGCCCACCAAAACCGCGTCGGCATTCATCCCGAAACCCTGCGCTGGATCACGCAAAGCCTGAAATACGTTGATCACAAGCTGCAAAACGATCCCGACGCCAACGAGGTTTTCCTTGAAATCCTTACCCAGCGTGACAGCCCGGATGTGACGCTCCGCAAGATGAACGAAGCCGGTGTACTGGGGCGCTTCATCCCCGATTTCGGCCGTGTCGTTGCCCAGATGCAGTACGACATGTACCACACCTACACCGTGGACGAGCATACCATCAGGGCAATTGGCGTGCTTAATCAGATCGAGTCCGGCGAACTTGCCGAAGACGCCCCGGTTGCGACCCGCATCATGGGTCAGGTGATTTCGCGCCGTGTGCTGTATGTCGCGGTATTGCTCCATGACATTGCCAAGGGCCGTGGCGGCGATCATTCCGAGCTCGGGGCCGAAGTCGCCGAAAAGCTCTGCCCGCGGCTGGGTCTGTCTCCCGCCGATACCGAGGCGGTCGCCTGGCTGGTTAAGGCGCATCTGTGGATGAGCCTGACCGCGTTCAAACGCGATCTCAATGACCCCAGCACCATTCGCGCCTTTGCCGATCTGGTGCAATCGCAGGAACGCCTGCGCCTGTTGCTTTGCCTGACGGTGGCTGATATCCGCGCGGTGGGTCCCAATGTCTGGAACGGCTGGAAGGCCACCCTGCTGCGTGAACTTTACTATGCCACCGATGATATGCTGTCAGGCGGTCTTAATGCCGATAGCCGCGATTCGCGTGTCGAAAATGCGCAAAACGCGCTGCGTGACGCGCTGAAAGACTGGCCGGAACAGGATATCGAGGACTTTATCGAACGCGGCTATCCGTCCTATTGGCTGAGTTTTGATACCGACATCCACGTCCATCACGCCCATCTGACCCGGGACGCCCGAAATTCCGGGGCCGAGATCACGGTGGATGTCCGCATCGATACCGAAATTGATGCCACCGAAATCACCGTCCACACCACCGACCATCCCGGCCTATTTTCCCAGATTGCAGGCGCAATGGCGCTGTGTGGGGCCAACGTGGTTGATGCAAAGATCCTGACCCTTGCCGATGGCATGGCACTTGATACCTTTTTCGTGCAGGACACCAATGGCGAGGCGTTTAACGACTCCACCAAACTTGATCGCCTGCGCGACACGCTGGAAAAGGTCATTTCCGGGCAGATTCGCCCCAGTCAGGAAATCGAACGCCGCCAGACCAAGGACAACAAGCACCGCACCGCGGTGTTCAAGGTTGAACCGAATGTCATTATCGACAACAAGGCCAGCCGCACCCACACGGTGATTGAAATCACCGCCCGTGACCGGCTGGGCCTGCTTTATGACATCACGCGTGCGCTCCGTGATCTTTCGATGCAGATTGCCTCTGCACGCATTTCCACCTTTGGCGAACGCGCGGTTGACGTCTTTTATGTCAAGGATGTGTTCGGGCTCAAGATCGACAGCCGCACCAAGTTTGTCCAGGTCAAGGAAACCCTGACGCAGGCGATTCGCAACGACTAGCGCGTTTCACAATCGCTGCCAAACAAACAAACCGGATCGATCCAATACCCATGCGCTACCCTAGGCAACGCCACGGTATGGATCAGATCCGGATGTACCAGCCGATAGGGCCAGTAAACTGCTCGAATTATATTTCTTTGGAAATTGTGACGGACGAGGAAGGGTAAAACCAAACCCGACAGCGTGACCTGTTATTCACGGTGTCGAAATCCTCGGAGTGCAGCAGGTTGAGGTGGATACCGTATTTCCCCGCCCGTCCAATATGAGGCTCGCGTCCCAACGAACCCTCAGCGAATGTGAATATGCGGGTGTTGCAACTGTTTTTCTGTGACGGCTGTCACAGGGACCCCAAAAAAAATCACCTAATTCAATCACTTTCACAAAAATGCGATATACGCCGCGGTTTTAGGCCCCAAAAATTACGACTATTTTCACCTTCGACTGTCAGATTCCTGTGCATCAAACGTGAAAATACCGCAATCGCACGTCATCACCGGCAGAATCGCGCCCTTTGGTGACGCTTAAATACGGAACGCTCTCGAATGTCGCTTGTCCGCTCTATCGCCACGGTGAGTGGCTTTACGCTGTTATCCCGCCTTCTGGGATTTTGCCGCGATATTCTGATTGCCGGGATGCTCGGTGCGGGCGGCATGGCCGATGCGTTCTTTGTGGCGTTCAAGTTTCCCAACCTGTTTCGTCGCCTGTTTGGTGAAGGCGCGTTTTCCGCGGCCTTCATCCCGCTTCTGGCAGGTGACATCGAAAAGCGCGGTATGGACGCGGCCCGCGAATTTGCTGCGCGTGCGATGTCGATGCTGATCCTGATCACCGGTTTTCTGGTGGCGGTCATTGAAATTCTGATGCCCTGGGCGATGTATGTGTTTGCGCCGGGTTTTGCCGAAAATCCCGAAAAGTTCGAACTTGCCGTCGAACTGTCGCGCATCACGTTTCCCTATCTTGCCTTCATATCCGCCGTCGCCCTGATGTCGGGTGTGATGAATACGCTTCATCGCTATGCCGCCGCCGCCGCCGCCCCGATCATTCTCAATATTTGCCTGATTGCGGCCTTGCTCGGCTTGGCACCGGTGACCGAAACCCCGGCCCATGCCCTGGCGTGGGGGGTGGCGATTGCCGGTGTGGCACAGTTCCTGATGCTGGTGATTGCGTGTAAGCGGGTCGGCTTTGCCATCAAATGGCAGATGCCGCGTGTTGATGACCGCATCAAGCTTTTGGGCAAACGCATGATCCCCGGCATGATTGGCGCCGGCGTCTATCAGATCAATCTTCTGATCGACACCATGCTGGCTTCCCTCGTCTCTGATGGCGCGGTTTCCTGGCTGTATTATGCCGATCGCGTGCAACAATTGCCGCTGGGTGTGATTGGCATTGCGATTGGCACCGCCCTTTTGCCGACATTGTCGCGCCAATTGCAGGGTGATGATGCCAAAACCGCGATGTATAGCCAGAATCGCGGCATTGAAATCGCGCTTTTGCTCACCCTTCCGGCTGCTATCGCCCTTGGTGTCATGGGCCTGCCGGTAATCAATGTTCTGTTTGAACGCGGGGCATTTGGCGCGGAAGAAACGCTAATGACCGGCATGGCATTGACCGTGTTTGCCTTTGGCCTGCCCGCCTCGGTTCTGGTCAAGGTTCTCGCACCCGGTTTCTTTGCGCGCGAAGACACCAAAACACCGATCCGCATTGGCATTTCCTGCATGGTGCTGAACATCATCCTGATCGTGGTGCTGATGCCATGGTTCGGGCATCTTGGCATTGCGGCGGCAACGTCGGTCTCGGTCTGGGTCAATGCAACCTCGCTTGGTTTTATTTTGCATCGGCGGGGCGACCTGACCTTTGATGCCCGCCTTGCCCGGCGCATCCCGCGCATTCTTGTCGCATCCGCACTGATGGGATCGGCACTCTGGTTTGCGATTGATGCCTTCTGGGAAAATGATGCGCTTTCGATCACGCGGATCATCACCATGGCGGTGATTGTGACCGGTGGCATGGCCGTCTATGCGATTGCGGCCCAACTGCTTGGTGCGACCAGCTTTTCCGAGCTGAAAGCGACGCTCAAACGCGGAAAACCCGCCTGATCGCAATTAATCGACACGTTTCCAGACAAGCAGCTTGACCAAATCGGGCCAGACCCTAAACTCGCGCGCTGTTTGCTTGCATGCTCGTCCGCCGGCGGGTGTCCAAAACCTGGCGGAGTATGCAGGCCCTGTTAAACATAAATTGAAATGGACGACGACGTTATGGAACGTGTGTTTTCGGGCGCTCAGCCCACCGGTAACCTTCACCTTGGCAACTATCTTGGCGCGATCCGCAACTGGGTCGAACTGCAGAAGAAATATGAATGCATCTTCTGCGTGGTCGATATGCATGCCATCACGGTCTGGCAAGACCCCAAGGAACTGCGTTCCAACATTCGCGAACTGGCTGCCAGCATGATTGCTTCGGGCATTGATCCGGAAAATCAGGTGCTGTTTAACCAAAGTCAGGTTTCCGCCCATGCCGAACTGGCCTGGATCTTTAACTGTGTCGCGCGCATCGGCTGGATGAACCGCATGACCCAGTTCAAGGAAAAGGCGGGCAAGCATCGTGAAAACGCGTCTCTCGGCCTTTACGCTTATCCAAGCCTGATGGCGGCTGACATTCTGGCCTATAAGGCGACCCATGTACCGGTCGGCGAAGACCAGAAACAGCATCTTGAACTGGCACGCGATATCGCGTTGAAGTTCAACACCGATTACGAGGTCGAAGGCTTCTTCCCGCAGCCCGAACCGCTGATTCTGGGTCCGGCAACGCGTGTGATGTCGTTGCGTGACGGTTCGAAAAAGATGTCAAAGTCCGATGCGTCCGATATGTCGCGCATCAACATGACAGACGATGCCGAGACGCTCGCCAAAAAAATCCGCAAGGCAAAAACCGATCCGGAACCGCTACCCTCCGAGGTCGCCGGTCTTGAAGGCCGCCCGGAAGCCAAGAACCTGATCACCATCTATGCCGCGCTGACCGACAGCACGGTCGATGCGGTTCTGGCAGAACATGGCGGCACCCAGTTCTCTGGCTTCAAACAGGCACTTACCGACGTGGTTGTCGAAAATCTGGCACCGATCACCGAGGAAATGGCGCGCCTCAAAGCCGATCCGGCCTATATCGACTCTGTGCTGGCCAAGGGTGCCGAGCGTGCCAACGCCATCGCCCAGCCGATCCTCAAAGAGGTCAAGGAAATCGTCGGTTTCCTGAACAGCTGATCACGTCAGAGCATCTGAACATCAAAAAGCCCGCCGGTTTAAACCAGGTGGGCTTTTTTGTTTTGATTTCGAAACGTACCTTATCAGATCGCATTCCCGGACGGGGAAGGCTTCTGTTGCATGGCCTGATATTTCTTCAGACCATCCATCATCGTCTGGCTGAACCATGCCCCAACTGGCGCATCGCCATTCAGGTTTTCAGATGCCTGCTGCAACAGCGGATGATCAGCAGGCGCGTCAGCAGCCGGTGCACTGGCAAGATGGGCCGATCCACCCCGATCTGCATTGGCGACATCGTATCCGTCATAGGCATTTGCCGGGCGGTCATCAGCCACCGCGTTGTTGCTGGCAACGGCATCTGCCGCCATGGTTTGTGCCTTGTCACGGCCAAGGGCAGCGTTAAAGCGTGCGGCCATTTCGGCTGCCGACAACGGCGTGCCATCTGGCGACGTCGTCTGTATGTCGCTGGCCTTGCGTTCTGCGGTCTCGGCCTTCACGGCATTCAGTTTGGCGTATTTGGCTTCATGGGCGGCCATTTCAGCGGAAATGGCCATGCCGTTGGTCTGGCGGCTGACCCGGCCGCTGCTGGCGGCACGCGCCCAGACGGTATTGGCATCACCGGTGCTGGCGACCGGGCGACGCGCGGTTTCGGTTGCCGTCGAATTGGATGCGACAGTCCGGTTGAAGGCAGATACCGGGTTCGCCGTTCCTGCCGATGCCATGGCAACGGTCAGTTGTGCTGGATCGGTTGAGGGTGTGGCGGATGCCGAAGCAAGTTCTGCCTCAGGCTGTTTTGATGCTGCACTTTGCGCAGCTTGTGCAACTGGCGAGGCATTCTGTGTGTTCTGCGCAACTTGCGCGCCTTGTGCACCTTGCGCACCTTGTGCCCACGGCACATTCAAATCAGAGGCCTGAACGCCCGTGCTGCCAGTTGCGGTATTTGATGCCAGCATGGCCTGATCAACCGGGGCCGTTGGCGCAGACTGGACAATGGTGGCCTGTTCGGCCGGGCTAACAGATTGTGATTGCGCGCCAGCCATCCACGGCAGAACCAGGTCGCCCTGATAGGCGCCATTTTGCGCGACCGTGGTTGCCTGTTTGGTGGTCGCGTTCGCATTGCCTGCATCGGCCACCGCCGTGCCATCATCAATGCCGCTGCCACCAAACCCGTCTTCGACCATCGCCATGAAGTGGGTGCCGGTATCGTCGCCTGTGACCGCATCGACCACGGCATCAATCGCCGCCCCGGCAAGGCCAAACACCCCGCCAAACAGGCCACCGCCCGCAACGCGCGCGCCATTGCCGATCTCATCGCCGGTGAGCGAGCGATAAATCATCCCGACACCGGGAATATGTTGCAAGGGATTGATCACATCGAGGAAATCGGTGAATTCAAAGCCATCCTCGCCAAACATATATTGCGAGAATGTGCGGCCTTCGGACGTACCAGAAAGCTGGTCGGCAGCATTGGACTGGGCAAACTTGCCGTTTGCCGCACCATTTGTGCCACCTGCACCGCCCGCGCTACCGGATAGGCTACCGGGCGAAATTTGCCGCCAATTTTCACCAATCGACATGTCTGTCCTCCTCTTGCCAACTGTTTTGCAAAAGGAGTGCCAGTTTTAGCGTATTCTAACGCTTTGAATTATCGTGATTTTCTTGGGAAAGAATTTCGCCGGACTTGCCTGTCGGAATCTTCTGCCGGGTAGCATCGGCATCTTTAAGGCCCGCAGCTTATCAAAGCGGCTTAGAATAAATGGCCTGCCCGGTCCTTTTTGGTCTGCAGATAAAACTCGTTATGACCATTGGACGGGAATTTATGCGGGACACGCTCGGAAACCGTGACACCCCAGCTTTCAAGGCCGGTCAGCTTCTCGGGGTTATTGGTCAGCAAACGCACACTTTCAAAGCCCATCTGACGCAGCATTTCGGCCGCCGGGCGATAAACGCGTTCATCTGCGTCAAAGCCAAGCTCCTCATTGGCATCAAGGGTGTCAAACCCGCGATCCTGCAGGGCATAGGCGCGCAGCTTGTTCACAAGCCCGATGCCACGCCCTTCCTGACGCAGATAAAGCACAATGCCGCCCTGCCCGCTTTTGGCAATTTCCGAAATGGCCCCGCGCAGCTGCGGTCCGCAATCACAGCGCAGCGACCCGATCAGATCACCGGTAAAGCATTCCGAATGCAGGCGAATAAGCACCGGTTTGTCCCTGACCGGTTCATCAATGACGATGGCCAGATGTTCCTGCCCGCCATCTTCCGGGCGAAACGCAATCACAGTCACGTTTTCGGCATCTTCAAGGGGTACACGCGCTTCGCTGACCTGGCGCAAGGATGCTGCCGAGGCATTTTCATAGCCATTGATGCTTTCAGACTGCAACACCAGCAAATTCTGCGCGTGGGCAAGGGTTTCGAGCTGATCGGCACTGACCGGCACCGTCACAACCGCGGGCAATAACCGCGCAAGCTTTGCCAACCGGATGGCCGCATTTTCCGCCATGCTGACCGGTCGCCAATCCCCCTTGGGAAGCTGATCAAGATCAAGCAACGGATTGGCAATCTCACCCAGACGATTGGCATCAACAGCCGATTGGTCGGCAGAAACAAAGGCGACAAACGGATCATCCTTGGCCGTCTGACCAAGCGATTTGGCCCGCACACGCGGCAGGACGATTGCCGGTGCGGTGTCACTGCCGGCGATGTCACAAAGACGTTGCAGACCATGCTGGGAAAGCGGCTCGGCGGCAATCACCGCAACGCTGTGGGCTTCGCCATTGTCATGCCCCTGAACCAGGACGATCTCGCCACGGCGCAAATCTGCCACGGCGCGGGAAACCGTTACCAGATCGGTTGCCGGGATCAGATTGCTGTCATTTTGGGCCGTCACGGCGGAGCTTTGGGTCATCGGCATCTTGTCTTTGTGATCACAACATCGCGATCCGGTGGCTATGGGGCTGGATAAAGACCCGGTTTAATTCATATAAGCGCATCAGGCGATGCGAACCTGCTTGGTCGGTGATGCGCAAAATCGCAGGAAGACGCGCATCTTTCAAGATTTTACGACACGACTTAGCAGACAAATCGCCCCTACTACCTAATCCGGTTGGGCCGGGAGTTAAAGGACCAAACAGAAAACAGTTTGTTCTTGAAAATACAACTTAGGGTCAGGACCTGTTAATTTGATTTGAATGGCAGAGTTTATATTTGTGAAATCCTAGGAAAATCCCGCAGGGCGGGTCGGCATCCCGCGCAAGGGGTTTGACACGGGAGTTCGCAAATATAAACTCTGTCCTATGGATCGCTCAGCTTTGCACGGCCTACTTTGTCGCAAAACCTTGAAAGATAAATATCTTCCTGCGGTTTTGCTCCGCGTATCCGCACAAAGCTGAGCGACCATTCGAACCAAATTAACAGGTCCTGACCCTAAGATGCTGATCCTATGGTTCAGCGCGGAATACGTAATGCATATATGGCGGGCCGGACCCGAAAGCGCCACAAAAACAAGCCGGTAAAATCAACATCAGGCGCAGACCCCGGATATGATGGCGGATCTGACAAGCAGCAAGGGATGGTGAATGTCGACAGGTAAACAGGTTCTGGTGGTTGAGGACGATGCAGCGCTCAGCCAGTCTTTGACGGAACAGCTCAGACTTCATGAAGATTTCGAATGCGTGGTTGCCAACAGCGGCAAGGAAGCGCTCGATCTTGCCAAGGATTCCTATTTTGATGTGATCCTGCTTGATGTTGGCCTGCCCGATATGGATGGCCGCGATGTCTGCAAACTGATGCGTCGCGCCAATGTCAAATCGCCAATCATCATGCTCACCGGCGCCAATAGTGACTCTGACACCATTCTGGGTCTGGAATCGGGCGCCAATGACTATGTCACCAAGCCGTTTCGCCTCAATGTGCTTTTGGCCCGCATTCGCGCCCATATCCGCCAGCATGAACAAAGCGAAGATGCCGTCTTTGTCATCGGCCCCTACAGCTTCCAGCCCAGTGCCAAGATCCTGATTGAAACCGCGACCGAGAAAAAAGTCCGCCTGACGGAAAAGGAAACCTCGATCCTGAAATTCCTCTTCCGGGCGGGCGACAAACCGGTCAGCCGCGAAACGCTGCTGGATGAAGTCTGGGGCTATAACGCCGGGGTGACCACCCATACGCTTGAAACCCACGTTTATCGCCTGCGCCAGAAAATCGAAAAGGACCCGTCAAACGCGGCGATCCTGATTACCGAACCGGGCGGTTACAAGCTCATCCCCTGATCAGACACTGATTTTATCGCCTACAAAAAGAAAATCCCGCTGATGCGGGATTTTTTTGTCACAGATGTCGGGTTACGGCGTCTATGTTATCGCCCTGATTATCCACAGAGCAGCCCAAGTCATGCAATCGGGCGTTAAATACACAAAATCGACCTAAAACGCGGCCTTTTTTACAGGTTTTGCCCCGAATATCGATTGAGATACCGAAATTTAGGCCTTTTAAGGCCAATCAATAGCCCCGGGAACCAAAAATAGCCGTCCCAACCCGCACATGGGTGGCGCCAAACCGGATTGCAGCCTCGTAATCGCCACTCATGCCCATGCTTTTGATTTTAAGACCATGGCGATCAGCAATCTTGCCAAGCAGGGTGAAATGCGGTGCGGGTTCTTCGTCCACCGGGGGAATGCACATCAGGCCGATGATCGGTAGTTTAAGCTCTTCCCGGCACATCTTGATGAAGTCATCGGCATCCTTTGGCGCGATGCCGGCCTTTTGTTCTTCCTCGCCAGTATTGATCTGAATGAACAGATCCGGGCAGGCACCGGTTTTATCGCGGTGTTTGGCCAATGCATTGGCCAGTTTCGGGCGATCCACCGTCTCGATCACGTCAAACAGGGCCACCGCGTCCTTGACCTTGTTGGTCTGAAGCGGCCCGATCAGATGCAGCTCGATATCGGGAAACTCGGCGCGCAATCCCGGCCATTTCCCGGCAGCTTCCTGCACACGGTTTTCACCAAACACACGCCGACCATCCACAAGCGCCTTGCGCACATGATCGGCATCATGGTTCTTGCTGACACAAACCAGCGTCACATCACCCGGATCACGATCGGCGGCTTCACATGCCGCATTGATATTGCTCTGGATTTCGGCAAGGTTGTCGGCGACATCGGTTTTGCCAGATGACTGATCATGATGGCTCATGGAGGGTGGTCCTTCATCGGTAACGCATTCAGGAACGGCAGGTATAGCTGCCAAGTCGGGAGTGTATCAATGGATAAGGCCCTGTTAAAGCAGGCACGCAGGCTCAATCTGCGCAATGGCGGCCCGAATTGCCCGATTCCACCAATTGTTCTGATGACCGATGATCAAAGATTACCCGATCCGGAACCCGCCATCCGCGCCCTCCCCCGCGACAGCATGGTCATTTTTCGCCATTACGATCATCCGATGCGTGCAAAGATCGGTGCAAAACTCCGCACACTCTGCCGCGCAAAGGGCATTCCCTTTCTGGTGGCAAACGATGTCGCGTTGGCGCTCAAGCTCGATGCCGACGGCATGCATTTCCCGGAATACCGCGCCCTGACCGATCCCGGTATTTATCAGCGAATTCCGGAACACTTTATGCGCACATCTGCCTGCCACGCGCTGACAACGATCCGACGCCTTGATCTTATTCCTGAAGCAACGCGTCCCGATGGAGTGCTGATTTCCCCGATTTTCCCTACCCAAAGTCATCCGGGCGCAAATCCGATGTCACGCACTGATATCCGGCAAATATCAAGGATGTGCCACATGCTCGGCATCACGCCGATTGGGTTGGGTGGGATCACCGCGCAAACAATCGAAAAACTGCGGATGTCCGCACTTGCCTCCATCGCCGGGATCGGGTTTTCTGGTGCCAACACCCCGTCCACCCGTTGACCGGAGTTCTCCCGCAAAATGCCCCGGGCCCCGCACCCATCGCGCAAGACATTCACCCGTTTTGCATCCAAACAGCCGTTTCAGTTTGGTCTGCCCAATGTCAGTTCCGGACTTACCCAGACATCAGACAACAGCCCGATCTATTTCACTCGGGCAACATCGCTGCTGCGACGGCAAGTTCTGGCGAAGGCCGACGGGGTCAAGATCAAGTCTGACAATTATCGGTTTCAGGTTTTGCCACGGGATGGCTGGGGCGAACGGGATTTTTCCGGAAAATCAGTGCTGTTTCTGATCCCCGATGATGCGCTGGGCGACTGTGTCGGCATGGCACTGTTTCTCCGGGCGCTCAAAAAACGGTTTGGCGATATCCGGATTGGCGTCCTTAATGCTGGCAGCGCATCAGACATCTTTGTGCTGGTGCAGGGAATCGAGATTTTTCAGCTGTTTATCTCGAGCGCACAGCTCAAACGTTTCGATCACGTCATTGATCTCAGTGAAATGGAAGGTTGGCGTGATATCGCCACCATGCCGGTCAATCCGGAAGAGGCGCTCTGCGAGGCCTTTGGCATTTCCCCCATTCCGCTTGAAAAGCGGCAATTACCAACAGGAGCACGGCTTAAAATCGGGATTGTGCCCATGGCATCGTCACCGCTCCGCACCCTGCCCCCCAAACTGGTCAGCGAAGTCACAAAGATGCTGACCAACCGAGATTGCGACATCACCATCGTGCTGAATGCCTATCAAGGCGTGATGAAGGACTATAAGGCTGCGTTGAGTGATCTTGGGATCCGGACAGGTCGCAACATTCGGGTTATTGATGGCTTCAAGACGATCGGCGATCTGGTCAAATTTGTCGGGCAGCAGGATTACCTCGTCGTTGCCGACAGCGGCCCCGCACACATTTCCAAGCTGTTCCAGACCCCGGGAATTGGCCTTTACAGTTCCGCAGACGCCAAAACGCTCCAGGGCCGACATACGAATTTACGCGCGTGGCAAAGTGATTTCACGGGACCACATTGCAGCGCCCCCTGCGGGCTGGCAAAACTGCGCGCAACACCTGATGGTAAAATTGGCTGTATGGGAAGTCTTGGTCTCCCCATCACGGCACTGCCAGACACACCCGAAAAAAGTGATCCCGAATTGGCCCGGGCATTGGTCACAAACAAACCGGTGCCCTGCGTTGCCCGTTTGGAAACGGACATTCCAGCAATCAGCGACTTGATATCCCAAGACCTCGCCAAAGCTTGAACCCTCCAAAAGCGTAATCCGTTCGCGCTAATCACATCGACAAAGATCCAAACAAACAAAAAGAAAGGGCGGCCGAAGCCACCCTTTCAAAGCCCTGCATAATTCCGAAGAATTAGAAGGTAAGCGCGATACCGGTAACCGCACCGTAACCGTCGTTGTCGGCGATCGCTGCGTTATCGGATTCGTCATCGAACCAGAAGATTGACGATTTCCAGGCAACGCCTGCGCCAAGCGCATAGGACATCCCGAGGTCAACCGTGCTGACTTCACCGGTACCGGACAGATCAACGCCATCAGAGGAGCTGTCGATGTCGCGGTTGCCGTATTCCGCATAACCATAGGTCAAAGAGACGGTTGCTGCATCCATCGCATAGGAGACGCCAACGTCAAATGCGTCGGTGTCGTCACCGGTGCGGGAGTTTTCACCCTGTGCATAATCGTCTTCGATGTGACCCCAGGAGGTACCGACTACGAAGTTGCCGAAACCAACGGTCGCACCAAGGCCATACCAATTGCCTTCGCCCTGGTTTTCACCAGTTGCAGAGAACCCGAGCGCGATACCATCGAATTCGCCCTGGTAGTTGATGCCAGCCGAGAGGATGTTATCGCCATCGGTTGCGGTGTCGTTGTTGTTCGAACCGCTATCATCAGCATAAGAGAAACCAAGCTGGAAGCCGCTGATGTTCGGGCTGTAGTAGGTGAAGCGTTTCTGGTCGCCGCTCGACGGAACGGTATCGATCAGGTATGCATCAACCCAGTTGGTCAGGTCGCCATCGTTGACGCCTACCGGACCAACGGACGGTGCAGTGAAGCCCATCGAGTCAGCAGCGCTGTCGTCTTTGCCGAGGCGTACTTCACCGAAGCCACCATTGATGTACAGGTACTGTTCATCAATCTGGTCAGACGAGGTTTCGCCTTCGAGTTCGATTTTCGCACCAACTTCGATGCCGTTATCAAGCGTGGTTTTGCCCGAGAAGTGAACTTCGGTGTCGGACTGGAAGGCGTTCTTGGATTCGCCAACATCCTGGTCAGCTACACCAGCCCACTGTTCCATGTAACCACCAACCGAAAGCTTGATCGGCTCGGAAGCCTGCGCGGTACCTGCGGCTGCGACAGCGACGAGTGCGCTGGAAGCAAAAAGAATCTTTTTCATCATAACCCTCAATAGAATGACGTTTTGGGACGAAGGGGTGTGAACCGGACGGCCCTTCGTTCTGTCGAGAGTGATATGGCCATTGAAATGAATAAGGGTCAATTATAATAAATGGATTGTGGTCAGTTAAACGACGGTGTGTTGTATTTTTGCAACTTTTGTGTGCCGTTTCTGTTGGGAAATCCGTAACTCGTTGGGTATATATCAGTCAGTTACCTAGTACGTCGCTCGACATTACTCTCTGTAATCACGCATAATTAACTTATGGTCATTTAATGATAACGTTTCGATTCTCTCACAAATCTGAGTCTTGATATCGATTGATAAGGTGAACCTTGGACGGAGACAAGACGAACGACGTCTTTGACATCACCCCGCGTTTTTGATCACGACCGAGTTTTTAACGCTGTTACGTAGCGTCCCAACTGTGCTCGATGGAGACACGCGTTCGTCTCTGAATTGGCAGGCGAGAAAACAAAAAAAAGAAGGGGGTGGAAAATCCACCCCCTTCAATCTGTCGTCTAATCTTAGGAAAGATTAGAAGCCAAGACGGAAGCCGGTAACAACACCGTAACCTTCGTTGTCGTCTGCAGCACCCGGGTTTTCGCCCTGATCGTCGAACCAGAAGATCGACGAACGCCAGCTAACGCCTGCACCGAGGGTGTAGTCGAGACCTGCATGAACAGTGTTGATTTCGTCAACACCCGAAACGGTCGCGGAACCATCGTTCTCACCATATGCATAGGTAAGGGAAACGGTAGCTGCGTCCATCGCATAAGATACGCCGATATCGAAATCGGTGGTATCTTCCAGCTTGTTAGCACCTGCAGCCGGCTCGCCAGCGCCGAATTCGCCATCGGTTTCAGATACAGAAGCACCAACGGTGAAGTTGCCGAAACCAACGGTTGCGCCTACGCCGTACCATTCGCCTTCCTGGAAGCTCTCACCAACGAGGGAAACGCCAACGGAAACACCGTCGAAGTCGCCACGATACTCAAGACCACCAGAAACGCGGCTATCGCCGGTTGCAACGGTGTTGCTGTTTTCGGAGGAGTCGTCGTCTGCGTAGGAGATACCAGCTTTGAAGCCACCAAGGGTCGGGGTGTAGTAGGTAACGCGTTTGGAGTCACCACCAGCCGGAACGGTGTCCGGAATTGCGTTGGTGGTTACCCAGTTGCCAAGGTCGCCGTCGTTCGCGCCAACCGGACCAACGGACGGAGCGGTGATGCCCATGTCAGCTGCTGCGCCGTCTTCCGCGCCGAGACGAACTTCACCGAAGCCGCCGCTGACATACATCCACGATTCGTCAATGTTGGTTGCGCCAGACGAACCATCGTCAGCCGAATTACGAACGTTGCTGTTGTTGCCTTCGAGTTCGATGGAAGCACCAACTTCAATACCGTTATCAAGGGTGGTCGAACCCGAGAAGTGGATTTCGGTGTCAGACTGAATTTTGTTTTTGGCTTCGAAGCGGTTTTCTTCAGATGCAGCGCCTACCCACTGCTCCATGTAACCACCTACGGACAGGCTGATCGGCTCAGAAGCCTGAGCTGCGCCTGCGAAACCAACAGCGACAAGTGCGCTGGAAGCTACCAGAATCTTTTTCATCTTTTCCCTCAACGTCTTTGAATGCGTTTTACGCAATACAAATATTTTGGACAGCTTTTGCCGCCCGGTTCGACGCTATGGAGCCAGCATTTGGCTGCCCCGTCAATCATAGTGTGATCAAAATGCGACATTTGTTTAAAAATGTTGCACAAAAACCACACATGTTTTTATTTGCCGTTTGGCCCAACCGCCTTATAGTGCGGTCACGTATTAGAAAGGCACTCTTGAATAAGGTTCGCAACGTGCACACTTATCTCGCGAAATCACTGGGCATTTTATCTATTTTAGCCGTCGTGTCCGGCTGTGCGGGTAAATCGGACCACGCAAACATGCCCGGTTCCGCACCAGGTGATCAACGTGTCAATGGCAGAAGTGCTACAGTCAACGATATTAGGGAACAAGGCTCACTGTTCGGATCGGACGGACTGAATATTTTCGGCGGTGAAGAGAAGCAAGAAGGCTCCGGTTCCGGCATCGGTGTGAACAGTTTCCTGTGGCGTGCGACACTTGATACCCTCTCCTTCATGCCCTTGAATTCTGCTGATCCGTTTGGTGGTGTAATTATTACCGACTGGTACACGCCGCCGGAATCTTCAGATGAACGCTTCAAACTGACAGCCTACATCCTTGGCACAGCCCTGCGCTCGGATGCCATTAAGGTTTCCGTCTTCCGCCAGGTCAATGTCGGGCCTAACCAGTGGCAGGATGCGGTTGTTGAACCGGGAACTGTCACCTCGATGGAAGACGCTATCCTGACCCGCGCCCGTCAACTGCGCATTGACAGTGCGAATTCTCAATAAGGCTGATGTCGCAAGACACACTTTACATATCGTCTGAATACAACCCCCATTCGCTGCAATGCGACTGGGGGTTTGTTGTATCGGCAGAACGACGTGATGTTTTTGAGGTGATACCAGACAGTCTTGCGACGATTCGCACTGCACTCTATTTCTCAGTTCTTAAGGCATCACCACCGGATTTTTCGCCGCCCCCGTCTCAGCGCGATCATCCTGCCAAGGTAACAACCGACGAAACAGTGGGCAATGGCGCACAGCTCTATCATGAAGTCGGGTTCGATATCATGTCACTCGCTTTGCTAGCCGATGTGCCAGCCCACCGACCCTTACACCTGACACAAAACAGCCTGATTGGTCATTGGCGTTGGTTACGTGACGTCTGGCGTGTGGGATACTCGCGCCCACAGTTTACGGCTACCATGGATACTCGGAACGCGGTGACAGAGGTATTACGAAACGGCAAAAACAATCTTGCCATCGCCGAGCTGCGTAATCTGTTCAAAAAGGTGCAGCAGGAGCCCGACAATTCCAAGCTGTACATTTCTTTTCTGAACAGCCTATCTCTGTTTTGCCCTTTCATCGCAACCGAACTATTGTGGCGCCAGGGCCGGATTGAACAGGATCCAGTCAGCCGGTCCCGGACCAATGATAAAGAAGGTATAGTTGAATGACATTGCGCGCGGTTTTTCCGATTCTCGCACTCTTGGCCGTGACAACGCTCAGCGCCTGCGGATTTCGCCCGCTCTATGCCACAGCGGGTGATGACTACAACACCGCAGCCAATATGGCCCAGGTGAAAGTCGCGCTGATCAACGACCGCGTCGGTCAACTGACCCGCAATGCCCTGCTAGAGACGCTGACCCCGCGCGGGCAAAGTGCCAACCCGCTCTATGACCTACAGTTGACCCTGAGCGAATCGACAAGCGAGCAAGGCTTTACCAAGGAAAACGAGGCAACGATTGCCGATTTCCTGATTAACGCACAATACGAACTGGTCCGCCGAACCGATACCAAGGTCCTCCGCAAAGGATCGGTTCGCGCCCGCACCAGCTACAACATCGTCGATTCGGATTTTGCCAGCATCGAGGCCAAAAATGCCGCGCGCAGAGATGCCGCACGCAACCTCGCCCAGCAGCTGGCCAACCAAGTCGCGATTGGCCTGCGGTCACAATAACGCCTTTCTCCGAACCCTTTACACGTCACGCCCACTCCCCAACGAACCACAAGGCGCATCATGAAGCTCAAGGCAGCACAGGTTGAAAACTTCTTGCGCGCCCCGGATGCGAAGGCGCAGCTGGTCCTGATCTATGGCGAGGACGAAGGCCTTGTGCGTGAACGTGCGACCAAACTGGCCAAAACCGTGGTCGAGGATCTCAAGGATCCCTTCCGCGTTATCGAGCTTGGCGCCGCCCAACTCAAGGAAGATCCCAGCCGCCTGCGCGACGAGGCTGCTGCCATGAGCTTTGGCGGCGGGCGCCGTGTGATCCGGCTCCGCGATATCGGTGATGCACAGGCGCCTGTGATCGCAGATTTCCTGGGTGATCCGGCCGGCGATGCCCTGATTGTCATTGAGGCCGGAAGCCTTCCGACTCGCTCCAAACTGCGTCAGGCAGTCGAAAAGGCCGGCAATGGCATGGCCCTGCCCTGCTATGCCGATGGCGCGCGCGACATCGAAAGCCTGATCCAGTCGATCATGGAAGAACACAAACTGCGCATTGACCGCGACGCGACAAGCTATCTGGTCGCCAATCTCGGGTCTGACCGCATGATTTCACGAAGCGAGCTTGAAAAACTCGCCCTCTATGCGCTGAAGGACGGCCAGGTCACACTGGCGGACGCCATGGCCTGCGTCGGCGACAGTTCCGCCCGCCACTATGACGATGTCATTCAGGCCGTCTCACAGGGCAATGTCGTCAATCTTGATGCCGCCCTGACCCGCCTGGTCGAAGAAGGCCTCAACCCGGTCGGCGCATTGCGCATGATGATCAGCTATTTTCAGAAGCTTCATCTGGTCAAGGGACAGGTGTCCCAGGGTGCCAGCGCCGATCAGGCGATGAAGTCGCTCCGCCCGCCGCTGTTTTTCAAGGCCGCCGATCAGTTTCGCGCCAATCTGAATTACTGGGCGGTCAATAACCTGCAGCGTGCGTTGCAAATCCTGCTGGAAGCCGAAAAGGACTGCAAAAGCGGCCTGGCCATCCCCGAAACCATTGCGCACCGCGCCATGATCAAGGTCGCGGTTGCCCGCCAGAAACAGGTCAGACGCTAACCGCCAACCCGATTCGCCAGTCTTCAGCGCCATCAAGGTAATTGGTAATTAAGGCCAATGCCGTATTGGCGTACCCGACTGGAATGCGTCCAAAACGCACCAAAACGCAAAAACGCGGTCCGGGATATAAGACCCGCACCGCGTTAAATATCTAAAGGATCCGCTTCACCTCAACCGTTCCCCGGCGGGATTTTGCTTCTTCTTCTTTAAGCTTCTTAAGCTGATCGATCTTGTCGCGATTAAGATCCTTCATGCTGGTTTTGGTTACGGCTTTTTTCCCGTGCCATCTGCAACCTCCTCCAGCACATCCTCGTCGACTTCTTCCTGCGCGATTGGCATATCGCCCTCGGGCTCATCGTCGATCATCAGGCTGTCGTCATCGATCCCGTCAAGATCACGGCCGCCGTCAACCGCATCGGCAATCGATTCGAGCTCGCTGGTCAGCGCATCCTCGTCTTCGTTTTCCGCGTCATCGACCGATTCGGCTTCAAACTCGTCATCTTCGATAAACATCGAATCGAACTCGTTTTCATCCGGGCCGGGCGCAGCATCAGCATCGGCATCATCAGAAATGTCGGCGGCCTTGCCATGCGTCAGGCGCTGCAGGATGTCATCAAGCTGCTCAAGCGTTTCATAGCGGATCGAGATTTTACCCGCCGATCCGTCGAAGTCGATATTGACCGCCAACCCCAACATGTTGCTAAGGTCACGCTCCAGAGACACCGTATCTGGGTCTTTCTCGATCGAAGACCGGCCCGATGATTTCTTCGGACGCGCAGACTTGCCGCCGTCGGTCTTGACCAGTTTCTCCGCCTGACGGACATTCAGGCCCTTCTTGACGATCTGGGCCGCAAGCTCGACAGCATTGTCCGCACCCAGCAATGCACGGGCATGGCCGGAGCTTAGAACCTTGTCTGAGAGCATCTGTTTGATCGGGGCCGGCAGGCCCAGCAAACGCAGGCTGTTGGCAATGTGGCTGCGGCTTTTACCCAGTGCCTGACCAAGGGCTTCCTGCGTGTGGGAGAACTCGCTCATCAGGCGGTTATAGCCCTCCGCCTCTTCAAGCGGCGACAGATCCTGACGCTGCAGGTTTTCAATCAGGGCAATCTCGGCGGTTTCGCGATCATCAAACTCGCGCACCAGAACCGGCACTTCATGAAGCTGTGCCCGCTGCGCCGCACGCCAGCGACGCTCACCGGCGATGATTTCATATTTGGTTTCGCCCGTCGAAGATGCGCGCACCAGAATCGGCTGAATGATGCCCTTTTGGCGGATCGAGGCCGCCAGATCATCAATCGCGTCATCATCAAAATTGCTGCGCGGCTGAAACGGTGACGGTTTCAGATCGGTGATCGCAATATGTTGCGTCGTCCCGCCCGGTCCCGGATGGACCGCCTCGGCGCTATCGCCACTGGCGGCAACAGCAACTTCTTCGTCCTCTTCGCCCAGAAGTGCAGACAGTCCCCTGCCCAACCCGCGTTTTTTTGTTTCGCTCATGCTTTCACCCCTTCGCGTTTCAGGACTTCGCTCGCAAGATTCAGATAGGCCCGTGAACCCGGGCACTTCATATCATAGACCAGCACCGGTGTTCCGTGGCTGGGGGCTTCGGAAACGCGGACATTGCGCGGAATCACCGTGCGATACACCACATCCCCGAAATAATCGCGCACGTCGTTGGCCACTTGTGCCGACAGGTTGTTGCGCTTGTCATACATGGTGAGCACGATGCCCTGAATTTCAAGGTTCGGATTGAACGCCTTCTTGACCCGTTTGATGGTCCGCACCAGATGGCTGACCCCTTCAAGGGCAAAGAATTCGCATTGCAAAGGCACCAGAACCGCGTCGGATGCCACCAGCGCATTCAGGGTCAAAAGACCCAGCGACGGCGGGCAATCGATCAGGACGTAATCAACATCGTGCGGCAATTTGCCAAGCGATTCCTTAAGCTGCATCTCGCGACGGTCGAAATCGACCAGCTCGATCTCCGCCCCCGAAAGATCCATGCCCGACGGCACAATGCTCAGCCGCGGGATCGAGGTTTCCTTGCGCGCCTCTTCCAAGGTATTGCCGTTGATCAGCACGTCATAGGAACTGATTTCGCGGTCGGACGGACGCAGGCCCAAGCCGGTACTGGCGTTGCCCTGCGGATCAAGATCGACAATCAGAACCCGCTGGTTTACCGCGGCCAGTGCGGTTGCCAGATTGATCGTCGTGGTGGTCTTGCCCACACCGCCTTTCTGGTTGGCCACGGCGATGATGCGCGGACGATGCGCGGCACCATCAGATTTCGTCGAAAGCGGCAAATCAATAACATCCGTCACCGGCCCACTCCTTTTAAGATCATCACGACACCGTCCGGATCGACCAGGCTGGCATGCGTGGTTACATCAAATGTCCAACCGGCGTCACGTGCGTCCGCCAGCTCATCCTCAAAGGCACGTCCCTTCAGCAGCACATAATGGCCACCGTCTTTCAAATGGCGCTGCCCCAACTCCAACAGCTTAGGCAAGGGGGCAAAGGCGCGCGCCGTAATCACATCGGCCTGCCGTGGCGCCGCAGCCTCGATCCGTTCGCGGGCAATCTCGGTTTTATCCAGCACACCGCAAACCCGGGCGGCTTCCATCAGGAAGACCGTCTTTTTGGTGTTGGATTCCATCAGGGTGACGTTATTGGCGCCAAGGATCGCCAGAACGATGCCCGGGAACCCTGCACCAGATCCAAAATCAACGATTTTGCCGGTTGTGGCGATGTCCTGAACATAGGGCCAAAGCTGCGCAGAATCCTGTAAATGACGTCCCCAAACGTCTTCGGCCGTGCTGGCGCCAACGATATTAATCCGTGGCTGCCACTTCACGACAAGGTCTGCATACTGGCTGAGGCGATCCAATGTTTCACGTGAAACATTCAAATCCTGCTCAAACCATGTTTTTACGGGTGTGGAAATTGTCTGCATATTTGAGTTATAGGCCGAGCCCAAAAAACACACCAGTCTTGATTTTCGTCCTTTTACGTTTTTGGCCGCGTCGGATGCGATAAAACACCGCAAAACAGCGTCGAATGTTTCACGTGAAACATTCCCATGCCCAAAACGCATCATTCCAGACCCAAAACACCGCACATTCGATGAAGTTTGACGGGCCGCCGACTCCGCGGAGGCGACTCCGCCGCCCTACCCAACCAAAATGCGCTGCGACTCGGTAGAAGCCGGTGATGACCAGCCACACTTCCATATGTCCCGGCCGTCTCATCCGCCTGCCCTTACCCGACGCCCCGGCCAAAACAAAACGCCCGGCCAGTGAATTTGGCCGGGCGTTGTAATGTGGATCAGAAGCATCCCGTTCGGACACTTTATATATGGTCTGTGTGGGCGAAAACCGATCAGGCGGTCTTGCTGACGGCGGCCGTCTGATGCTTGTGACTTTTGATATGGCCCAGCAATGCGGTGACCGCCGCCGGGGTAACGCCGGGGATGCGCGATGCGGCACCGATGGTTTCCGGCTGGATTTCTTTCAGCTTCAACCGAATCTCCGCCGACAGCCCGCCGACCTTATCAAAATCAAGCCCACGTGGCAGACGCAATTCCTCATCCCGGCGGAAGGCCGCGATGTCGGCTGCCTGACGGTCGAGATAGCCTTTATACTGGGCATCAATCGAAACCTGTTCCTTGATCGCCGGATCAAGTTCACCCAGCTGCGGCCAGACCCTGGTCAGGGTATCGAAATCAATATCGGGATAGGCCAGCAGGTCATAGGCCGAGCGGCGCACACCATCCTGATTGATCTTGATATCAAACTTGGCCAAACCATTCGGGGTTTCGGTCAGCTCGGATACTTCGGTCTTGGCGGCGTTCAATGCTGATTTCTTGGCATCCCAAGCCTGCGCGCGGGTCGATGCAATGCAGCCGATATCAAGACCGCGATCGGTCAGACGCTGATCAGCGTTATCGGCGCGGAGCATCAGGCGATATTCGGCGCGCGAGGTAAACATGCGATACGGCTCGCGCGTGCCAAGGGTCACCAGATCATCGATCATCACACCGATATAGGCATCAGCCCGATCGAGAACGAATTCGCGCTCAGCACCCCCGGCAATCAGGGCCGCATTCACACCGGCAATAAGCCCCTGCCCGGCGGCTTCTTCGTAGCCGGTGGTGCCATTGATCTGACCGGCAAAGAACAGGGCCGCGACCTTTTTGGTTTCCAGCGTATGACGCAATTCACGCGGATCGACGAAATCATATTCCACTGCATAGCCGGGACGGAAGATCTCGACCTTTTCCAGACCCGGAATGGTCGCCAGCATGGCAAGCTGGACGTCCTCTGGCAGCGAGGTCGAAATGCCGTTCGGATAGATTGTCGGATCGTCGAGCCCTTCGGGTTCGAGGAAAATCTGATGCTGATTTTTCTCGGCGAAGCGAACAACCTTGTCTTCGATGGACGGGCAATAGCGCGGACCGCTGCTTTTGATTTTTCCGCTATACATCGGCGCACGGTCGAGGTTGGCACGAATGATTTCGTGGGTCGCCTCGGTCGTCCAGGTCATATGACACGGGATCTGCGGCACGGTAATTTCGCGGGTCAGGAACGAAAACGGCTCTGGCGGAGTGTCGCCCGGCTGTTCCTGAAGGCTCGCCCAATCAATCGTGCGGCCATCAAGACGGGCCGGTGTGCCGGTTTTCAAACGGCCTAATCGGAAATCATATTTTGCCAGCGTGTCAGACAGACCGGTTGCCGGGGCATCGCCCATGCGACCGGCGGGTTCGGATTTCTCACCAATATGGATCAGACCATTAAGGAACGTGCCAGTGGTCAGCACCACCGCACCGGCAAGGTATTCGGTGCCATCGCCAGTGACGACGCCCTTAACACGATTATTGTCATCAATGATCAGGTCCTCGACACCGCCTTCAAGAATGGTGAGGTTTTCCTGTTCGGCGAGGATATCCTGCACGGCCTGGCGATACAGCTTGCGGTCGGCCTGCGCACGCGGGCCGCGCACAGCTGGGCCCTTGGAACGATTGAGCATACGGAACTGGATACCCGCGCGGTCAATCGCGCGGCCCATCACGCCGTCAAGCGCATCAACTTCGCGCACCATATGCCCCTTGCCCAGACCACCGATGGCCGGGTTGCACGACATTTCCCCGATGCGATCCGCACGGTGCGTGACCAGTGCCGTGGATGCACCCATACGCGCAGCGGCAGCGGCGGCTTCGCATCCGGCATGGCCGCCACCGACCACGATGACGTCAAAGCGGTTATTTGGCACGTTCTGTGACATCGACTTCCTCACTCAATCCCCGCTGCTTATCACGCGGCGGGTGTGAACCTTGTTTGGTTCGAATAGGTGTATATGGTCAACCTTGTGACGAATGTTTCACGTGAAACATTCTCGGGAGACAAGTCTAACGACTCTTCCCTAACTCTATTTGCCGATACAGAAATCCCCGAAGATAATATCGAGCAAATCTTCCACATCGACACGTCCGGTAATCTTGCCGATTTCGCGGACAGCAAGGCGTACATCCTCGGCCGCCAGTTCTGCGATATCGGTCTGCAATCCGCGATCCAGATGATCGCTGGCACTTTCAAGTGCCCGCCGATGGCGCAGCCGTGTCAGCGGCACGGGCCCGGCGAAATCGAGCCCCTCTTTTACGCGAGTCTCCAGCAGTTGCAAGAGGCTTTCCATCCCCTGCCCGGTCATGGCCGATATGGGTAAAACGGGAAGCTCCAGCACCCGACCATCGACCGACGTTCCCTGCCAGCTTGCCGGAATGGCGCTGCTATCGGTCGCATCGACCTTGTTGATCAGAATAAGCGTCTTGTCGTCGATCAGACGCGCAGCCTCCGGATCAATGTTCGGCCAGTCGCTGCGATCAATCACCACCAGGCGCAAATCGGCATTTTCGGCCCGCTCCGTCGCCCGGCGCACGCCTTCGGATTCAATCACATCCCCGCTTTCGCGCAGACCCGCCGTATCGACCATGGTCACCGGGAAGCCGCCCAGATCGAGATGAACCTCGATCATGTCGCGCGTGGTCCCGGCGATCTCGGACACGATGGCGGCGTCACGCTGGGCCAGACGGTTGAGCAGGCTGGATTTGCCGGCATTGGGTGCACCCAGAATGACAATCTGAAAGCCTTCACGCAGGCGCTCACCCCGGCGGTTATCGGTCAGATGGCGTTTGACCTCGTCATTCACCGCACGCAAATCGCCATGCACCACCGGCACGATGCCATCGGGCAAATCTTCGTCTGGAAAATCAATATCGGCCTCGATATGGGCCAACGCCTTCATCAAACGCGCGCGCCAGCCTTCATAAAGCGTCCCCAGCTCGCCTGCCATCTGGCGCACCGCCTGACGGCGCTGGGCGGCGGTTTCGGCGTCAATCAGATCGGCGATGCCCTCGGCCGAGGTCAGGTCCATCTTGCCGTTTTCAAACGCGCGTCTTGTGTATTCGCCGGGATCCGCCACCCGCAGACCATCCTGACGCGACAGGCAATCGAGCACCCCTTCGATCACGGCGCGCCCGCCATGGACATGCAGCTCGACCACGTCTTCGCCGGTAAAGCTTGCCGGGCCTTGGAAATAGATCGCCACCGCATCGTCAAGCCGTTCGTGCGACTTGGGATCGCGGATCGGAGCATAGATCGCATGGCGCGGTTTGGGCATGGTATCGCGGCCCAATAACGCACACAGCACAGCCCCCGAACGTGGCCCGGATAATCGGATCACGGCAACACCGGCACGCCCCGCGCCGGAGGACAGGGCAAAAATGGTTTCTCGGCTGGCAATCATGGCGGATCCGTCAGTTCTGAATGTATGCTGTTGCGTGGCAGAGGAGGATATCGTCCAGACAGCCCCAAAGGTCAACATATGGCAGAAAATAACCAACAGGGGTTTAATGAGCTTTGTGTTGGTTGATCGGATCATCGAGTGCACTTTGGCAGCCGCCCTTGCCCCGTCATGGACCCCCGCCTGCGCGGGGGTGACAGTTTGGGCTGCCAGGGGGTGTTCCCTTGTCCTGTCACCTCGATGGAGGCACCTGGACGCAATCAGACTTGGAGAGAGCGACAATCCCCAAAAGACCTGTCATTCCCGCGCAGGCGGGCATCTCTTGCAGCAAGGCACAAAAAAACCGGCCACGCGCATGTCACGGGCCGGTTTGTTTGAAATCTGTTGTTTATTGATCAGGCGTCAGCCGCAACCGTTCAACCACCTGCCCGCCGATCAGATGATCATTCAAGATCGCCTCGATGTCTTCCATCGTCTCATAGCGATACCAGGTGCCTTCGGGATAGACCACCATCACCGGGCCCAGTTCGCAGCGATCGAGGCATCCCGCGGTATTGATCCGGGTCTGTGGCAGGCCAAGTTCCTTGGCGCGCACCTTCATGTAATTGCGAAGTCTGGTCGCGCCCTTGGAATTGCAACAACCGCGTTCATGGCCGGCCGGGCGTTCGTTCTGGCACACGAAGACATGTGCCTGATAGTAGTGTTCACGCATGATATCGGGTCTGCCTAGCCTTTGTCCTTGTCACCGGTACCGCCGGTACCCGCATTGAACTGCCCCCAGAAGGCTTTCTGAAGCTGTTCCCAGTTCTGAATACCCTGTGGCAGCCAGGTATTGAGCATGGTTTCCGGATCCATCGCCGCCAGATTGGCTTTCATGCGGTCTTCGATATCTTGCATCATCGCCTTTTGCATCGGCTGAACATCAGGAAGACCAAAGAAGGTCCGTGCCTCTTCCGGCGTGCAATCAATGTTCACAGTTACTTTCATCGCCCTGGTCTCCTGATCTGTTTTGTTTTTTGGTCTCTGTCACTTTACGTGATTTGCGTGACTGGCTGTTTGCATGGCTGGCCCATTATCCCCACCAGAACCGCCTTCGCAATCACAATAACGCCAACCTGCCCCCACCATATGGGAAGCAAGAGCATGCGGCGACCGCAACTTTCACAATATTGCGATAAAAGATTTCGGCCATTTGCCTTTATGAATGAGGCCATAACCCTTAGAATCACCCAAATAGCCTCATAAAGCATTGCCAGCACTGATGACTGGCGCGTGATTTCAGATCGCGCTACCGCAAACGATAAAGCCATCGGCTTAATGGATGGCACAGGACACAAAATGGAACTCGCACGCAATAATCTTGGTTCGGAAACCAGCCCCTATCTTGTTCAGCATCGCGACAATCCGGTGCATTGGCAGCCCTGGAGTACCGAAATTCTCGCCAAAGCCAAGGAATTGAACAAGCCGATCCTGCTGTCGGTCGGGTATGCGGCGTGCCATTGGTGCCATGTCATGGCCCATGAAAGCTTTGAGGATGAGGGTATTGCGGCCCTGATGAACGATCTGTTCATCAATATCAAGCTCGACCGCGAAGAACGCCCCGACCTTGATGCGCTTTATCAGAACGCGCTGGCCCTTCTGGGCCAACAGGGCGGCTGGCCATTGACGATGTTTTTGACCCCGGATGGCGAGCCGTTCTGGGGCGGGACCTATTTCCCCAAGGAGGCCCGCTATGGCCGGCCGGGATTTGGTGATGTGCTTAAGACCGTTGCCAAGATTTACACTGAGAAACCCGATGATGTCCGCCACAATGTCAGCCAGATTTCCAATGCGCTGATCAAGATGAACAGTGCGGCAGTTGGCGCGATTCCCAGCCTTGAGATGATTGATCGCTGCGGTCATGGCTGCTTGCAGATCATGGACGGGGAAAATGGCGGTACATCCGGCGCGCCGAAATTCCCGCAGCCCAGCCTTTTATCCTATATCTGGCGCACCGGTGTACGCACCGATGATGACGGGCTGAAACGCATCGTCAAACACAGCCTGGATCGCATGTGCCAGGGCGGCATTTATGATCATCTTGGCGGCGGATTTGCCCGCTATGCCGTCGATGACCAGTGGCTGGTGCCGCATTTCGAAAAGATGCTGTATGACAATGCCCAGCTGATTGATCTTTTGTGTGATGTCTGGCGGGTCGATCCCAATCCGCTTTATGCCAAGCGGGTTGAGGAAACCATTGGCTGGATCCTGCGAGAAATGCGCATTCCCGGGGGTGCCTTTACCGCAAGCCTTGATGCCGACAGCGAAGGGGTTGAAGGCAAGTTCTATGTCTGGTCCGAGGACGAAATTGACGCGATCCTTGGCACGGATGCCGAGCTGTTCAAGAAATTCTATGACGTTTCCAAAGACGGCAACTGGGAAGGCCATAATATCCTTAATCGCACCGCCTCGGGGCTCGAGCTTGCCGATGACGCGACCGAGGAAAAGCTGGCCGAGCTTCGCGCCAAGCTTCTGACCGAACGGGCAAAACGCATTCGCCCGGGCTGGGATGACAAGGCGCTGACCGACTGGAACGCCATGACAATTGCCGCCTTTGCCGAGGCCGCGATGACCTTCCACCGCGCCGACTGGCTGGACTACGCCAAGCTTGCCTATGGCTTTGTCATCAATACCTTGATGAAGGGTGACCGCTTCCTGCACAGCTATCGTAATAGTCGCGTACAGCATGCCGGGATGCTTGAGGATTATGCGCATATGATCCGCGCGGCCTTGAGGCTTTATGAATGCTTTGGCGAGGACGCCTATCTTAATGAAGCCATCCGGTGGTCGGCTGCGGTCGAAACGCTGTTTGCCGATGCCAAGGGCGGCTATTTCCAGTCGGCATCGGATGCCAGCGACCTTGTCGTGCGCCAAAAACCCTTCATGGATAACGCCGTGCCATCGGGCAATGCGATCATGGCACAGAACCTGGCCAAGCTTTATGCCCTGACTGGCGATGCGCAATACCGCGATCAGGCCGAAATCACGCTTGCGGCCTTTGGCGGGCGGATCAGCGAGCAATTCCCGAACATGCCGGGGCTCATGATGGCAGCCGAAATGCTGCAAAACCCCGTGCAGATCGTGCTGATCGCCAAGGAGCGCAGCCAGACCTATCTTGATATGCGCCGTGCTATTTTTGGCGCGTATCTGCCCAACCGGGCGATCACGATCCTGTCTGATGGTGATCCCCTGCCAGACGGCCATCCGGCCCAGGGCAAGACCGCGATTGACGGCAAGGAAACCGCCTATATCTGTCAGGGGCCGGTATGTTCGGCGCCCGTCACAGGCGTCGAAGAACTAACCGAAATGCTGGCAGATTTGCCAGCCAAGGCGGCCTAACCCAGATGCCGCAAATATCGCTCAACAGCCCTGTCGGCGCAATCACGGTTTTCGCATTTGAAGATCAAATCGTTGCGCTTGACTGGGGATTTGTTGAAGACGTTGAAAGCTGCCCGGTGCTTGAAGAAGCATCCAGACAACTAAGCGCCTATTTCACCGGCGCGCTGGATCGCTTTGATCTGCCGCTGGCCCCGGACGGGACGGATTTCCAGAAAACCGTCTGGCAGGCGATGTGCGAGATCCCGATGGGCAAGACCGCGACCTATAAGGAACTGGCCACCATGGCCGGATCGCCCAAGGCATTTCAATCAGTTGGCACGGCATGCGGCCTTAATCCGATCCCGATCCTTATTCCCTGCCACCGCGTTCTGGCAACCGGCGACAAGCCGGGCGGCTATTCCGGCCATGGCGGGCTTGAAACCAAGCGCGCGCTTTTGAAAATCGAAGGTGTGGATTTGCCGCTGCCGAGTGATCAGGGAAATCTTCCGCTTTAGTACTATTTTTCAATGGCTTAGAATTATTCTTCGGCGTAGCACACGGCTTGCAGCTTGTTGCCATCCGGATCACGGACATAGGCGGCATAATAGTTTGGCCCATAATGCGCGCGCAGGCCCGGCTGGCCTTCATCCATGCCACCATATTTGAGCGCCGCTGCGTGAAAGGCGTCCACCATGTCACGTTGGTCTGCCTGAAACGCGATATGAGTACCATTGCCCCAGGTCGCAGGGCGGCCGTCTGCCGGGGTGTAGATGTAAATGGTCGGCATTTGTCCATCCCGCTCATAGGCCAGCGGCTTTTCCGGCGGTTTTGGCAAGCGATCAAAGCCCAGCGCACCCAGTACGGCATCGTAGAAACGCGCGGAACGGGCCTTGTCATTGGTTCCGAGGGTGATGTGGCTGATAACCGTCAATGCTGTTTCCTTCCTTATGAACGGGTCAAGCTTGTTGCGACCAAACAAGTCTAGCAGATTGCCATGACAGGATATGTCAGGAGCAGGATGGCTGCGATCAAACGTGGCCTGTCGCAAGGATATTTTCGGTATTTCCCCTGCTGCAAATCACAGGCTTCTGCCCTACACTGCCCTCATTGACAAAACGTGCGTTCCAAAACGCAGAAAGGGAGGTCTTCCATGACCAAAGCATTCCGATTTTACGAGACCGGCGGCAGTGATGTCCTGAAATTTGAAGATGTCGACGTCGGCAGCCCGGGCGAAGGCGAAGTCCGCCTGGCGCAAAAGGCCGTTGGCCTCAACTATATCGATATCTATTTCCGCTCCGGCGTATATCCGGCACCGAGCATGCCGTCGGGCCTTGGGCTTGAAGGTTCTGGCATCATTGAGGAAGTCGGTCCGGGTGTGACCGATCTGGCGGTCGGCGATCGCGTGGCGTATGCCGCACAGCCACTTGGTGCCTATGCCGAGGCGCGCGTGATGCCGGCCAAGGGACTGGTCAAGATCCCCGATGATGTCAGTTTCGAACTGGCCGCGGCCGCCATGCTTCAGGGCATGACCGCACAATATCTTTTGCGCCGGACCTATCAGGTCAAAAAGGGCGACACCATCCTGATCCATGCCGCCGCTGGCGGGGTTGGCCAGATTGTGTGCCAGTGGGCCAAGCATCTGGGGGCCACGGTGATTGGAACGGTCGGGTCCAAGGAAAAGGCCGAGATCGCCAAGGCCAAGGGCTGTGATTATCCGATCCTTTATCGCGACGAGGTCGTCTCCGAGCGGGTCAAGGAAATCACCAATGGCCAAGGCGTTGAAGTTGTTTACGATTCGGTCGGTAAGGACACGTTCGAGGATTCGCTTAAATGCCTCAAACGGCTTGGCATGATGGTGAGTTTTGGTCAGTCATCGGGTGCGGTGCCGCCGGTATCGCTGGCGCAGCTTGCCCCGGGGGCCTATTTCCTGACCCGACCGAGCATCTTCCAGTACAACGCCACCCGCGAAGAGCTTCTGGCCAGTGCGAATGAGCTGTTTGAGGTTTTGAAATCAGGCATCGTCACGATTGATATCACCGCGACCTACCCGCTTGCCGATGCTGCCAAGGCGCATGACGACCTTGAAAGCCGCAAAACCAACGGTTCGATCGTCTTTACCGTCTGATAAGGCATCAATCCTGACGCGAAAAGTATAGGACACTTGATAAAAAGCCGATACATTGCGCGATCGGCTTTTTTCTTGTGCCTTCGCATATCGGAACCTCTGCAATGTCTGTTTCAAAAGTACAACAATCTGTCATCGCCGCCTTCAAATCGGCAAAAACCTATCAGGACCCTTATCAGCACTGGTTCCTTGAAGACGTCTTGCCAGAAGGCATGGCAGAGGCCGTTTGCGCCCTTCCGATTGATGCGCCGTTTCTTGAAGTCGATGATGCCGGCACGCGTGAAGCCAACAATTCAAGCCGCCGTTACTTCGATCAGGAAAACATTGCGAAATTCGAGGCCGCCAATGATATCGCGCAGGCCTTCCATTCCCGCGAAGTTGTCGACACTGTCGAGGAAGTGTTTGGTGCCGATCTGAGTGATTCCCGCATTCGACTGGAATTTGCCCAGGATCGCGATGGTTTCTGGCTGCAGCCGCATACCGATATCGGCGTAAAGCGCTTTACCATGTTGCTCTATCTTTCTGACGAGCCGGGTCACGAAAAGCTGGGTACCGATATCTACAAGGACGCCGATACCCATGTCGGCGCATCACCGTTCAAGCCGAACTCGGCCCTGATCTTTGTGCCATCCAACAATACCTGGCACGGCTTTGAAAAACGGACCATTCCGGGCATCCGGAAGTCGCTGATTATCAACTATGTCACGCCGGACTGGCGGGCTGTTGAACAGCTGCCCTTCCCAGATAGCTACGTCAAATAACGTTCAAAGCGACTTCAAATCAGCCTTGGAAACCCGGTAATTCAACATTTACCGGGTTTTTAGTTGCCGTGGGTCATCCGCACATCACGCGCAATGGCGTCAAAGCGCTCTGACAGGCCTTCGCTAACTTCGCGGCATGGTGCGATGACGGCTTCGGCCCAGTCGACATAGGCCAGTATCTGCCTTTCATCCCAGCCAACCGGCGTGTCGGTCAGCATGGCACCGACATTGGCGACCTTGTCGGCCAGTCGCACAAGCTTGGCACCGTCGGTGAGGTTGGGCGCGGTTTCGATCTGCTTTGCCTTGCGCTCGTCCCTTGGCAGGGCCTTGTCATCACTGACTTCGAGCACGATATCGGCGATGATGTCGTTAAAACAGGCGGCAATTTCATCGCGGGTCGCGCCGCAATCCTCGATCACGTCATGCAGAACGGCGGCACAGAGAATATCCTCGTCCGTCCCCGGTTCGCATTCGACAATCAGGCGGGAAACCTCGATCGGGTGATTGATATAGGGTTCCTGTGCAGCACCTTTGCGACGCTGGTCGCGATGGGCACGGGCGGCGAAATCAACGGATTTGAGTAGAAGCTGCATAAAGCGCGATATGATCGTGAACGGGTTGCCCAGAGTCCCACGGCTTTTGCATGGTTTCAAGCCTTCATGCAGCCAACGCCTGTGAAAATTGCGCAAGGCATGAAAAACAGCGGAAAACAGGATAGACTGATTTCTCTACCATCAAGCGGGAGACGCCGAAAATGTCACAGGAAATGCGCCTGAAACTGACCTTGTGGAATGAAAACGCTGAGACCCCGCTGCATCTGAGTGCCCTTGCCCCCAAGGATGGCTGGCAAAGCGCCCCACCCAACCGGATCGAGGCCGGTGAATCGGTGGTGTGCGAGATCACGGCTGCCAGCACATTGGCGATTACGCTCAATTACGGCACGCATCATATCGGCATTCATCTTGACGCTGACAGTTTTTCCATCGAGCCAGGTGATGCCCGTGTGGATCGGCAGAAACTGGGGAGCGGCCTGGCAGAGGTGACTCTGGCCCTTGGATAGAGGTCTTTTTAACGGTTATTTCGATATTGAAATAAAAAACGGGACCACAGAGGGTCCCGTTTGTTTTTACGATCCAGTAGACCGGGCCCATCCGGCCCGCGCGGCATTAGCCGTTCATGGAATCGAAGAAGTCGTCGTTGTTCTTCGTACCCTTGAGCTTGCCAAGCAGGAATTCCATCGCGTCCTGCGGACCCATCGGGTTGAGGATACGACGCAGCACCCACATTTTGGACAGAACGCTCTTGTCGACCAGAAGCTCTTCCTTACGGGTACCCGATTTAAGGATATCAATCGCCGGGAAGATACGTTTGTCAGACAGTTTGCGATCCAGGATAAGCTCGGAGTTACCGGTACCCTTGAATTCTTCAAAGATGACCTCGTCCATACGCGAACCGGTATCGATCAGGGCGGTCGCGATGATGGTCAGAGAGCCACCCTCTTCGATGTTACGGGCCGCACCGAAGAAACGTTTCGGACGCTGCAGCGCGTTGGCATCAACACCACCGGTCAGGACCTTGCCCGAGCTCGGAACCACGGTGTTGTAAGCACGCGCCAGACGGGTGATCGAGTCCAGCAGGATGACAACATCATGCTTGTGTTCGACCAGACGTTTGGCCTTTTCCAGAACCATTTCGGTGACCTGAACGTGACGCTGTGCCGGTTCATCGAAGGTGGACGAAATGACTTCGCCTTTTACCGAACGGTCCATGTCGGTCACTTCTTCCGGACGTTCGTCAATCAGAAGAACGATCAGATAGGCTTCAGGGTGGTTTTCCTCGATCGCGTGCGCAATGTTTTGCAGCATCACGGTTTTACCGGTACGCGGCGGTGCGACGATCAGGGCGCGCTGACCTTTACCAAGCGGCGAAACCAGTTCGATCACGCGGTTGGTGGTGTCCTTGTTCGCCCCTTCCTGATCGGATTGACGCTCCATCTTGAGCGGCTCATCAGGATAGAGCGGGGTCAGGTTATCGAAATTAACGCGCTGACGGACTTTTTCCGGCGCATCGAAATTGACCTTGTCAACCTTGAGCAGGGCGAAATACCGTTCGCCTTCTTTCGGCGAGCGGATCTGGCCTTCAACGGTGTCGCCAGTTCGCAAGCTAAAACGCCGCACCTGGCTCGGACTGACATAAATGTCGTCAGGGCCGGCAAGGTAGTTTGCCTCTGGGCTGCGCAGGAAGCCGAAACCATCGGGCAGAACTTCAAGAACGCCTTCGCCAAAGATGGCGTGGTCGTTCTCGGCCAACTGCTTGAGGATCGCGAACATCAGCTCCTGCTTGCGGAGCGTGCTGGCGTTTTCGATTTCGAGTTCATCAGACAGAGCAAGCAGCTCGGTCGGAGATTTCTTTTTAAGGTCCTGAAGATGCATATGTGCGTTTAATGATCTGTGGTTGCCGAAAGGGCGAAGATTTTATGGAGATAGAAAAGAGAATGTGCGGTTGACCGTCAGGCAAGGCGCTCAGGCTTTTGCTGGGGCGTGCGGACGGTTCGAAACCTTGGAGTTGCAAGAAAGGCAGGTCTTTTCATGTTTCTGGATCGAAACACCCCCGATTGATACCCTTGAAAATCGCAATAGTCAAACCGTGATTCGAAAGAACCGGGCAATTTTGCAGCCATTGATACGAAAATATCACATCTCGCCCCCGGCAACCGACCGCATTCCACTGGTCGAAGCCGGGTTTGAGCCAAAATTCCGTGTTCTTTTTCATCGGTAATTTTGCATCAAACTGTCTGGGCCTCGCGCACGGACGCAAGGAAATCGGCCACTTCCTTGCGCAGACTGGTCGCGACATTGGCAACCTGATCACAGGCGACAATAACGTGATCGGCGGCCTCGCCGGCATTGTCGGTTGCCTCGCGGATACCGGCAACATTGCCCGAAACCTCGGTCGTGCCTTGCGAGGCACGATCAATATTATTGGCAATTTCCGAGGTTGCGGCTTCCTGTTCATTGACCGCGGCTGCCAACGAGGATGAGGTCGCATCAATCTGGCCAATTTTCTCGCCAATCCGCGAAAACGCATCAACCGCGCGTTCTGTCGCGTCCTGCAGATTGCCCATCTGTTCGGAAATTTCGTCGGTTGCACGCGATGTCTGGGTTGCAAGGTTTTTGACCTCGTTGGCGACAACGGCAAATCCTTTGCCGGCCTCGCCGGCGCGGGCGGCTTCGATTGTCGCATTAAGCGCCAAAAGATTGGTCTGTTCGGCAATATCGCGGATCAGACCGATCACCTCGCCGATCTTTTCAGCGCCTTCTTTCAGCGCCGTTGCAATGACTTCGGCCTCCCGGGCCTCGTCGGCCGCTGCGGTCGCATTATCCGACGACGCAGAGATCTGCCGGGAAATCTCAAGGATCGAATTGGCCAGCTGTTCGGTTGCCGATGAAACCGCGGACACATTTTCGGACGCTGATTTGGCATCATCTGCCACCAGGCGGGCCTTGTCGCGGGTCTCGTCGATGGCCGATGTCATGTTTGAAGACGTGGTGCGCAAACCATCAGTCGACTGGCCGATATCACCCAGCAAGTCGTTGATCCTGGCCTCAAACCGTTCGGCCAGCCGGCTGACTTTTTCAGCACGGGCAAATCGGGCGGCCTGTTCCTTTTCACTTTGGGCTGCCATTTCCCTGTTCTCGACAAGGCTGTCGCGGAAAAACTGCACCGAACGGGCCATGGCCCCGACCTCATCCCCGCGCGAGGCCCCCAGAACCTTGACCGACAGGTCACCTGCGGTCAGATCGCTCATGGTTTTGGTCATGGCGCGGATCGGCGCAGAAATATCGCGACCAACGATGACAACCAATGTACATGCAAGTGCGATAATGATCAGCAAACCGGCCAATGTGCCATAAAAATAAAGCTGCGCTTCAGAGAGTTTTTGCGCCGAGAGGGTGACCAGGCTTTGGGCAATATGGTCTTCTATCATCTTGTAAATATTAATCTTTACCGTGATGGTCGCAAACCAGTCCGTCCCCGCAATGCCATTGGTGGTTCCGGTTACCGGGTAACTGAGCGCCACATCACGCAGCTTGTTGACCGCCGCAACCGCCGGGTCCTGCATCGCGCGGTCGTAAAATTCCCTGATCTCTGGTGCGGCCATTTCCTCGAACACAGAGAGATAAGCGTTTTGAAGGGTGATCAGCTCGACAAATCGGCGATAAAGGTTGGGTTCAAACTTGCCCATGCCAAACCCGGCCGCACCTGTGGCGCGCTCAAGCCCGCCACGTTCCTTGGCCTGCATGAAATCATTAAAGGCCGCGATCGAGCGGACCAGTTCGGGATCGTTGCTGATTGTGCTCATGACATTGACGGTCGAGAGCATGCTGGAAATGATCGAGGTATAGAACCGAACCGCCTCGCCAAGTTCGATATCGAGCGCATAGACCTTGGCGCGTGTCTGGGGCACGGTATCAAGCAGCCCGACAAAGACGCCGACCTGCTCTGCCAGACCCGGGTCATAGGTGGAAAGATCAAAATCGTTTAACGCATTGCGCAAAGACTGAATGCGCGCATCCGACAAGTTGCGCTGATCGGCAAGTTGCGGTCCGAACTGTTCACCTTTGGAGCCGATAAAGCCCGCCGATGCGCCCCGTTCCTTTTGCAATTCGTGTACGGTTGCGCCGATCTGAACTGCAAGTTCGGTCAAGCCGCCAATTTTGCCAAGTTCATCCATTTCCCGATAGCGGTCGGAAATAATGACGCCGGACAGAACAACAAGTCCCAACAAAGGTGGGATCAGAGAAATCGCAAGCTTCTTGCCAATCTGAATATTCGCAAACATGTAAAGCCCCGTACATTGTGAAATGCGAGGCCGCCAAATATGCGTTCTTCCAACTCCCGGGGCGCGCAGGTTTTATATTGATACGATATCGTATCAATTGCCTTTTATTGTTGGTGTGGTGACGCGCCTGGACTTTGTGCGGCGCAAAATAATCTGCACGGCACATTTGGATATTGTAACCCTTGGATTAAATTCAATGGTTACGTTTCAACTTAAAAGGCGTTCAGGAAATCCTGTTTCACGAAGAGCGATGCTGTTCGCGCACAATTTCAAGCATCCGGTTGAGCTGATCCTCGCTCAGGCCGGCGATGCGTTCCGACAGCAGGTTGGCCAGTTCGGTAGCCTGCGGTTCCAGTCCGGCGGTATCGACGGTGATTTTCGGGTGCGAGAGCTGGGCCAGACGTTTGACGTCATCAACCTCGTCCCAGACCAGATTGAAGTAACCGCAGATTTGCTGCACCAGACCGGGGCTGGGCCGCCCGCGATGACCGTGTTCAAGCGCGGACAGATAGGCCGGTGACAGCTGCAGTGCGGTTGCCATATCGGTCAGCGTCACGTTATTGCGCGCACGGAGTTCCCGGATGCGATTGCCAAAAGGTGTCACGGGCGTCTCCGTTTCAACAAGACATAAAAGGCCCCGGCGCCACCGTGCTGGATCTGGGCCTGATGAATGGCAAGGATGCGATTGCGCAGGCTTGGCGCGCTCAGCCATTGCGGGGTGCGTTCGCGCAAAAGACCGGTACGGCCATATTCATCAGCGCGCGATCCCTTGCCGGTGATTACGAGAACGCAACGTTTTCCGGCCCGCCAGCTATCCTCGATAAAGGCATTGAGCGCATTATGGGCGACTTCCTGGGTCATGCCATGCAGGTCAATGCGCCCGTCGATCGACATCTTGCCCTTTTGGAATTTATTGGCGGTTGATCGATCAATCCCGTCGGTGACACCGGGTTTCAGTTCGGAAAGGTTCTGTTTTTTGATCTTTGGGCCACGGTCGGCATGGCGGGCCGAGGGCAGATTGCGCGCAGCCCGGCTTTGTTCGGACTGTTCAAGTTTTTCGCCAAGATTGTCAGGCAGGGTAATTGCGGTGTCACTGGTGTGGATGTCATCATCAGACGCGACCACGTCATCGCCAGCCTTGCGCCTTTTCTTGCGCAAAGGTTTGACGTCACGGGTAAAGACCTCCCACAGGGTCTTTTCGTCATCCGTGACGGTGCGGCGTCGCTTATTTGGTTTCTTCTGACTCATCGACCAAGACAATATGCAAGCGGCGCGGTCCATATACGCAAGGCTTTATCGTCCATTCGATATCACCTGTTTGCAACAGCCCGGTCACCCAAAGGAATGTTCGCGGCATATTGCCGTGTCATTGCTTTTCGCGCAACCGCGCCCGTCGCGCATTTCGCCGTCACGGCAACAATATGTTTGCAGGAAAAACAGGCCAGACCGGGAAAGGTGGCCCGACGGGGTTGGGTTTCAGGTATCGATGTCGGTCAGATCGACACAGGTAACCCCGTTATTATCAAGATCAAGCATCGCCTTGAGAAACGCACTGTCGAGATTGGTCGAAAGCCCGTGCATCCGGCGGTTTTCAACAAAAAAGCCGTCGGTTTTGAAGCGATCAAGCTGGGATTGCAGCCTTGTGATGTCGCTTTGCGGCACATCACCACTGATCGCGATATAGAGATAACAGGTGCGATAGGGCTTGAAACCAGTCACATCAGGAATGCTGACTTCCGGATATTCGGCACGGACCTTATCAAGATAATGGCGCAGGATATTGCCACCAATGGCGATCAGATCAACGCGATCAGCCATCATCATCGGCAACAGAAGTTCTTCACGCGGCACCATAACCAGTTGTTTGGCGCCGCGATCACGAAGATACCCCTCCCGCGCCGATCCCATCAAAACCCCGATGCGGGCATCGCGCAAAAGTGTGTCAAACGCCATGTCCGACCAACCGGTATCGACAAAGCCAAACAGGTTCCAGAAGGTCCGGCTGACCGGCCCCACCCATTGGAAAACATCTTCGCGGTGATCAATCCGGGTGGTGGGGTAAATCACATGCCCGACTTCACGTCCGGCCAGCTCCATCTGCCGTTTCCAGGGCATCTGCGGCACGATTTCAACAGCCAGACCGGCCTTGGTAAACAGTTCGATGGCAAGCGTATCGAAGTAGCCTGGCTCCGGCCGGCCCGATGACTGAACCCGCGTACTTTCAGACAGATGGATGATGTAGGTGCCATCAAACGTGGAGTTTTCTGGAGCTTTTTCGTCAGTGAGTGTCTGGGCGCGAAGATTACCTAAAGCCGTGATCAGCGCACAGACCAAAACCAGCATCGCAAGGAGGCGATTGGCGTATTGAGAAACTGTAAGTTCGGAAAACCGCAATGATGGACACCGCTGTTTTCCCATCTTATGCCTCTTGCTTTATAAGCCAGAGCGCATCTTTGACTTTGGCCTCGATATAGGCGCGATGAGCGGCAAGTTCTTCGTCGCTGATCACATGCGGCCTTGGTTCCAGCCGGTTGCCCCGCGGGCCCAGAACCCGACGCCCGCCGTTATCACCCTCCTGATCACCGTTTAGCGCATTGGGATCAAGCGACAGGCCGTGCTGACGGCCGCCCAGAAGTTCCAGATAGACCTGGGCAAGAAGATCGGAGTCAAGCAGTGCGCCGTGAAGGGTACGGTTGGAGTTATCAATCTTGAACCGGCGACACAGCGCATCGAGGCTGACCGGGGATCCGGGGAATTTCTTGCGCGCCATCTGAACGGTATCAAGGGCGCGTTCCATGGCAATGCGCGGCTTATTGAGCCATTCAAGCTCCGCATTGAGGAACTTCATATCAAAGCTGGCATTGTGAATGACCAGAACCGAATCCTCGCCAATGAATTCGATGAACTCATCAGCGACCTCGGCAAAGACCGGCTGGTCTTTGAGGAACTCATCGCCCAAACCGTGAACGTCGAATGCTTCCTTGGGCATCGGGCGCTGGGGATTGATATATTGGTGATACTGCCGCCCGGTGGGCATGTGATTGATCAGTTCGATACAGCCGATTTCAACCAGTCTGTGGTCAGCATAGGGATCAAGGCCGGTGGTCTCGGTATCAAGAACAATCTCACGCATGTAGTCGTTATCCAGTCATCAACTGAGTTGGTCGATAATACCCTGAATATATTGAAAAGTGACGGCACGTCCCAACCCGGTCGGGATAATGAAATCAGCGCGCTTTCGCTTTTCGATATCTGGCATCTGTTTGGACAGAATGGCGGAAAATTTTGTCTCCGTCATCCCTTCTCGCGAAAGAACACGCTGGCGTTGTATGAACCCCGGAGCCGATACAACCGCAACATGATCACAGCGCTTTTCACCGGATGTTTCATATAAAAGCGGGATGTCGAGAACAACCAGCTTGCGCCCCAAACGACGCTGAGCGGCAAGAAACCGGTTTTCGGCTGCGCGCACCAGCGGATGCAGGATGGTTTCAAGCGTTTTTAGAACATCCGGATTGGAAAAGGCGATCTTGCCCAATGCCTGCCGATCAATCCGGCCATTAACGATCACATCGGGAAAGACCCTGGCGATCGGGTCAAAGGCAAGGCCATCTGGTGCCATCAATTCATGGGTCGTGGCATCGGCATCATGGACCGGCACACCAAGGTGACGAAACATCGCCGCCGCGGTTGATTTGCCCATGCCGATGGAGCCGGTTAACCCAAGAATTTTCATAATAAGATTACCCTTCGGATCTTAATCCGGCGAAAGAACGAAATCGCGCAGTTCCTGGGTGACTTCGGGATCGATCCCGAACCAGCGATGGAAACCCGGTCGCGCCTGATGGAGCAACATGCCAAGCCCATCAACAACCGGATTGCCGCGGGCTTTGGCCTGCACCAAAAGGTCAGTCATCAGCGGCGCATAGACAATATCGGTGACAAGGGCGGTTTGCGGCAAACCGGACAGATCGATCTCAAGCTTGGGCTGGCCGACCATGCCAAGGCTTGTGGTATTAACGACAAGCGATGCGCCATCAAGGGCATCAGGTGCAACCGGCCAGTCAATCACCTTGATCCGCGGGTCCTTGATTTCGGCCGCGACGTCTTCCGCGCGTTTGCGGGTCCGGTTGGCCAGACGAATTTCCGGGCAGCCTTCATCCAGCAAGGCGACCAGCACCGCACGGCACGCCCCGCCTGCCCCCAGCACCACCGCCGGACCACTGGCAAAGGCGATATCGGGGGCTTCCTGGCGGAGGTTTTCAAGGAAGCCAAACCCGTCGGTATTATCGCCCAAAAGACGCCCATCCTTGGCGAAGGTCACGGTATTGACCGCCCCGATGCGGCGCGCACGATCAGACAGTTCATCACATTCGGGCATCGCCATTTCCTTTTGCGGAATGGTGACATTGACCCCGGAAAAGCCCAGATTGCGCAAGGAAATCAAAGCTGCCTGGAAGTTTTCCGGCTCCACGGGCAGTGGCATATAACAGCCATCAATGCCGTATTTCGCCAGCCAATAGCCATGCAGGCGCGGCGATTTCGAATGCGATACCGGCCAGCCCATCACGCCGGCAAGGCGCGATGTGCCCGATAGGGTGCGATAAGGATTTCGCGAAGTCATTGCGTGCTGTTTCCTGCCAGATGGGTTTTTGATGCGTTTTTGTGATTATGCCTTGAGAACACCGTGATCGCGCAAGAAGCCAATCAGCGGCAAAAGCGGCATGCCCAGCACGGTGAAGTAATCGCCGCGCACCTCGGTAAACAGCTGCGCGCCGAGGCCTTCAAGCTGATAGCCACCGACACAGTGATAAATCTCTTCGCCGGCGGCATCGAGATATTCTTCGAGCCATTCATCGGTGAAGTTGCGCACGGTCAGATGGGCGGTATCAATCGTGCCCCAGATGCGCGAGCCTTCCTTATATATAACAGCGGCCGAGACCAGCTTGTGACTTTTGCCCCGCAGGGCCAGAAGTTGCGCGCGGGTATTGTCACGGTCCATCGGCTTGTCAAACCAGATGCCATTGCATTCCAACATCTGATCAGCGGCAATCACAATCGCATCTGGTTGTTGGCGATACATGCGCAGCGCCTTCATTTCGGCCAAGGTTTCCGCGGCCTCGGCCGCCGTCGCACCCTCGGCCTTCATCGCCTGTTTATAGCCGTCCTCGTCAATCATCGAGGCGACGGCTTCGCAATTGACACCAGCATTGGTCAACATGGCATGGCGGGCCTTGCTGCTGGATGCGAGAATAAGACGATGGGTGCTGGGCATGTGTTTATCCTGTTGGTGCAGCTTAATGACCGCGGCGGTCATACATGGTCGATAAAATGATGGCGGCGGTTTCTTCGATGGACCGGCGGGTGACATTAATGATCTTCCAGCCGCGTTCGGTAAAGTACCGCCGTGCCTGGTGGACTTCGTCGCGGACTGCAACCGGGTCAACGTAATCACCACCCTCGCCGCGTTCGATCTGACGCAGGCGGTTTTTACGGATCGAGACCAGCTGATCAACATCCTTGATCAAGCCAACCACCAGCGGTTTTTTGAGCTGATCAAGTTCCGGCGGCAATGGGCAGCCCGGCACAAAGGGAATATTGGCAGTCTTGATGCCGCGATTGGCCAGATAAACCGATGTCGGGGTTTTGGACGTGCGCGAGACACCAACAATCACCACATCGGCATCTTCCAGATCCCAGCCCGATTGGCCGTCATCATGGGTCAGGGTGTAATCAATCGCCTCGATCCGGTTGAAATATTCCTCGTCCATTTTATGGAGCGCACCGGTCCGGCCGTGCGATTGCTGCCCCAGATACCCGGCCATCATCGTCACCGTATTATCAAGCACGTGGCTGTGGGGCACCTGCAGACGGCGACAGCCTTCTTCGAGCTTGCGGCGGATGTCGCTGTCAAAGACGGTATAAAGAACGATGCCGGGATTGCGTTCGATATCGGCCAAGACACGCGCCAGCTGCGCGTCGGTTCGGATCAGTGACCAGACATGTTCATGGGCACGCACATCGGGAAACTGCGCGACACAGGCGCGCGCGATGCCATCGACCGTCTCGCCGGTTGAGTCCGAGACCAGATGAAGATGGAAAATTTTGTCCGTCCCGACCATGCCTGTCCGTTTCTTTGGTCAATTTTTGGCGACCCAAGCGAAATCTTATCCACTTTTTGCCGACCAAACGATTTTTCTAACTTTATTCAAACAACGTTACGGCTGTTCAAAATACCGATCACTAACCGGATGGATAAGAGTTTTATCGCAACCCGAAGTTAGCGGATCGGAGTCGGCCCTGTGGATAAATGTGGATAACGGGTGCGACTCCGGCCTGATTTTTTCCACAGGAATTATCCTCCCACCCATACAAAGTTTCTCAAGTGCTCTGTCCCGAGCGGGATAAGTGCCAAATTTTTCCCGTAATAACAGGGATAAGACTGCAAAAACCAGACTTATTCACCTTATCCCCATTATTCAAAAACGTCTTTTCCCAAGGCAGAGTCCGGGAGTCGTTCGGAGTCGTACACAGTTTTCCCCAAGGCCGGTTGAGATGAATCATTTTTCCCGAGTCGGAATGTGAATAAACTGTGCGTGAAATTTAATCCCTGTTATCCACAGGGAACCACTCACAAACAACATCCTTTTTTATTAAATAAGGTTTTGTTAGGCAGAACGTGGAAAACGTCTTGGCAAAGGCCCCAGGGCACATTTCACGAAATAACAAAACCGGTTCTGACAGGTGGCCGAACGCCACGTGTCAGGCCAAAGATCAAAAAAGCGATCGGGAAGAGAAACAGGAAACCAGATGCCTAACACCCAAAAGACCTTCTTGCGTGCCCTTGCCGGTGAAACCTTGCCGGTACCGCCGATCTGGCTGATGCGCCAAGCTGGTCGCTATTTGCCAGAATACCGCGCAACCCGCGCAGAAGCAGGCTCTTTCCTTGATCTTTGCTATAATCCTGATCTTGCTTGCGAAGTTACGTTGCAGCCCCTGCGGCGCTTTGACTTCGATGCGGCAATATTGTTCTCCGATATCCTCGTTATACCGCAGGCACTTGGACAGCATTTGGCCTTCAAGCAGGGAGAAGGCCCGCAGCTTGAGGCCATCCGCGATGCTTCAGGCCTGGGCAAGCTTTCAGTTGAAGGCATTCATGACACGCTTGGTCCGATCTATGAGACGGTTTCGAAGCTTTCACACGCCATTCCATCGAGCACAGCACTGATCGGCTTTGCCGGTGCGCCCTGGACCGTTGCGACCTACATGGTCGAGGGCAAGGGATCGAAGGACTTCCCGAATATCCGCCGCTTTGCCTATGGCGATCCCGATGGTTTTGCCAAACTGATCGACATTCTGGTCGAGGCAACCACGCAGTACCTTCTGAAGCAGGTTGAGGCCGGTGCAGAATGCATTCAGCTGTTTGAAACCTGGGGCGGGGTTCTGTCCGAGACCGGCTTTAATCGCTGGGTGATCGAGCCGACCAAACAGATCGTTGCAAACTTGCGCGCCGTCCACCCGGATCTGCCGATTATCGGCTTCCCGCGTGGCTGTGGCTTGCATCTGGTTGATTTCAAACAGAAAACCGGTGTGACCGCGGTTGGCCTTGATAGCGGGGTGAAACTCGACTGGGTGGCGGAAAACCTTCAGAAACTGGGGCCCGTGCAGGGCAATCTGGATCCGATGCTGCTGATCACCGGTGGTGATCCGATGTTTGATGAAACCAAGCGCATCCTTGATACGCTGGGCAAAGGGCCGTTCATCTTTAACCTTGGCCATGGCATCACGCCGGAAACGCCGCCGGAACATGTTGGCCAGCTGGTGGACTTCATTCGGGATTACAAAGGGTAAATGTCGGCAATTGCTGCATTTTATTTTGTGATTTTTGAAATCAATCAAATCGATTGAAAAATTCAATGCGTATGATGGGCGTTGCCTGTTGCGCTTAGGTCCGGTTTGACCAAAATAGGCGCCGGAGCGCGACGGGTTTACATCATTCCCGGTTTGTCGGGAACCGGTCCAGACACGATCTGACATGAAGGATAGCCAAATGTCCGAGACGACGCGCAAGAAACGCGCCATTGTTCTTTTCAATCTGGGGGGGCCGGACAGTCCGGCAGCTGTTGAGCCGTTTCTGTTCAACCTGTTTAATGATCCGGCGATCATCAGTCTGCCCAATCCGTTCCGCTTTTTGCTGGCCAAGCTGATTTCACGTCGCCGTGCACCGATTGCGCGCGAGATTTATGATCATATCGGCGGCAAATCGCCGCTTCTGGAACTGACCCAGGAGCAGGCCGATGCCTTGCAAACGGCGCTTAATGGCGAAGATGACGGCTATGAAAACCGTTGCTTTATTGCCATGCGTTATTGGAAACCGTTTGCCGATGATACCGCGGCTGAGGTCAAGGCATGGGGCGCGGACGAACAGATCCTGCTGCCGCTTTATCCGCAGTTTTCAACCACCACCAGCGGATCGTCGGTCAAGGACTGGAAACGGGCCTGTGCCAAGGTTGGCCTGACCTCCCCGATCAAAACCGCGTGCTGCTATCCGACCAATCCGGGCTTTGTCGAAGCATCGGCCGAAATGATCAAGGCGGGCTATGATCGTGCCCTGGCCAAGGCCACTGAACTTGGCATTGATAAGCCACGCATCCTGTTTTCCGCCCATGGTGTGCCCAAAGCCGTGATTACCAAGCGTGGTGATCCCTATCAGTCGCAGATCGAAAAAACCTCGGCCGCCGTGGTCGAGAAAATGGCGATCGAAGGATTGGACTGGAACGTTTGTTATCAAAGCCGGGTCGGTCCGATGGAATGGATTGGCCCATCGACCGAGGACGAGATCGCGCGTGCTGGCAAGGAAAACAAGGGCATCGTCGTGGTGCCGATTGCCTTTGTCACCGAGCATTCGGAAACCCTGGTCGAGCTTGATATCGAATATGGCGAACTGGCGCATGAAAAACACGTGCCGATCTATGAGCGCGTGCGCACGGTCTGTTCCCATCCGAAGTTTATTGCCGGACTTGTTTCGGTTGTAAAACAAACCCAGGACGAGCTTGATGAAAAAGGCCCGGATGACTACACGGTCGAAACGCGCGGCTGGTGGTGCCCGGATGAACATTCCTGTGCAGTGGCCAAGCAGCCATCACTGAAACCTGCCGGGGCCTGAATTGGCCAAAAGCGCGTCGCGTTTTAAATCACAGTTATAACGTCAATCGGGCCGGTTCTGTTTTTGGATCGGCCTGATTGCTGTTATGGTCGGAAAAATTCAAAAAATTCCCGCTTGTGCGGGCTTAATCCTGCCGACCCTGACCGTCACATCCAGAGAAGAGAGAGATGGATAGCTACAGCATTATCAAATCCCTGCATGTCATCAGCGTGATCGCCTGGATGGCGGGTCTTCTTTATCTGCCAAGGCTTTATGTCTATCACTGCGAAGTCGCGCCGGGCTCGGAAGCCAGCGAGAAATTCAAGGTGATGGAACGCCGTCTTTTGCGGGCCATCATGAACCCGGCAATGATCGCGACCTGGATTTTTGGCGGCTATCTGATCCATGCGGCCGGTGTCATGACCGAAGGCTGGTTCCACGTCAAACTGCTGTGTGTGGTTCTGATGACCATCGCGCACATGATGATGGCGCGTTACCGCCGGGCGTTCGAGGCGGATGCCAATACGAAATCGCAGAAATTCTATCGTATTTTCAATGAAGTACCGACGATCCTGATGATCATTGTCGTCTTCATGGTGATCGCCCGTCCCTTCTGATCGGATCTGTTTGACGACCCATCAGCAAAAACATTTCGATTTTAAAATAAAAAGGCCGCCAAACTGGCGGCCTTTGTTGTGTCATCGTTTTGGTATCGAACCAAAAGCCGATGGATGAGGTCAATCAGGCGTTGCCAGCCGGCTGACCTTCCATCTTGGATGCGAATTTCTTGCGGAAAAGATCAGCAAAATCAATCTGCTGCATCATCAGCGGCGGGAAGCCACCGTCTGCGGTCAGGTCTGCGACGATCTTGCGGACATACGGGAACAGCAGGCGCGGAACTTCGATCATCAGAACCGGCAGGCGGTGTTCGTCAGAAACATTCAGCGTCACAACGCAGCCATACTGCAGTTCGGCAATGAAGGCCACCTTGTCGCCAACGTCGGCTTTGACGTTGATCTTGATGGTGACTTCGTGAAGTTTCTGGTCTTGGGTGGTGCGGGCTTCAACATCAACATCGATATTGATTTTCGGCTGCTGCTGCAGGGCAACGCTTTCCGGTGCGTTCGGGTTTTCGAACGACAGATCCTTGATGTACTGGGTGTGGATCGTGATCGGATTTGCGGCCGGCTGCTGCTTCTGTTCTGCTGCGCCTTCTGCACCGGTGGTATTCTCGGCCATTAAAGTCTAGCTCCCTTAGAGGTCATTTCGTCTTGATCAGAAAAAAGCTTTCGGCTTGAAGGCTTTGCCTCGGCTGAAATGCTTATTACTGACGCCGCCCCGTTGCGGCAGATAAATTGGACTTGTTGGCCTAGCACGTCTGGCGTGCACGGGCAAGCCAATCAGAGCGGGTCAAAGCCCTTATCAAAGCCCGTGTTTCCGGGGGTTTGGTTGTCCTGATTCTTGCCAAAGGCCTTTGACTCAAAGAAGGCTGACCGGGGGTGTCGGTCAACCTTCTGATTTTGTGATTTTCGTATGAATTCAGCGCGTCTCGTCACGCGGGGGCAGATTGCGCGGTGTTTCGGGATTGTCGCCCGGATCGTTGCTGTTATCGGTGTCGTTTGACGGATCGTTCGGGCTGACATCTTCGAAATCGCCATCAATGATCGGCCCGGCACCGCGCGGCCGTGCTCCGCCAGGTCCACCGGCGCCATGTCCGCCCGCACCATTCGGTCCGCGCCCGTTTGGCCCGCCTTGCCCGCCGCTGGAATAGGTCGCACCGCGGAAGTTTGTCCGGATATTGCCCGACTGGACCAGCTTCATGATGACCTTGGCCCCGATCAGCTGGCGCAGCGGCGGGACAAGCAACAGGAAGCCAAAGGTGTCGGTGACAAAGCCCGGGGTCAGCAACAAGACACCGGCAATCAGAATGCAGATGCCGTCAAACAGGGCACCAATGGGCATTTCGCCCTGATCCATCTGGCTTTGCGCCTTGGCCAGGGTTTGCAACCCCTGGGCACGCATCAGCGACGTGCCGATGATGGCTGTCAGAACAACCACGCCAATGGTCGGCCATAGCCCGATCAGTTCGCCGGCCTGAATGAAGACCGCGATTTCGATGATTGGCATGGCGACGAATATCGCGAGAAAGTAAAAGCCCATTGTTTCTCCGTTTACTGGCGATGGATTGCCTGTATGCGCCGCAAATGTCGTATTATCACATGCATTTTACGGCCAAAGCTGACGTCTTGCTGAAACTATTGCAGAAAACAACTTGGTTTTCAGCGATTTCTCATTAATCTGCACACTTAAGTTCGTTGGTTAGTTGGTGGGAACGCTAATGTGACAACGCGACAAAAATGCGGCAGATCGTCATCTTGGCCTTGCCCCGGCGCATATCGCACCGGTGAAGGGTGAAGATGATCACATCTTGCTGGGTAATCGGCAGTTGCCCTTGCATTTGGTTAAGTTCATACCATCTCTCCACCACGGTTGTGATATACAGACAACCAGTTTGAAACCATTAGGATCACGAGACCGTCTTGCAGTATTTCGATATATTCTTATTCGCTCTGATTGCGGTTTTCCTTGTGCTGCGTTTGCGTGGCGTGCTTGGCCGTCGCACCGGCAATGAAAAGCAGGGGCCGTCCGATATCTTTGGCCGTCAGACTCATGACAATGAAGGCCAGAAAGACGCCGCAGCTCAGACCGATAATGTTTATCGCCTGCCGGACTCCGGTAACGATCAGGATGCGGCAGATGTTCCTTCGGGCACGTTTGCAACCCTGCAGGAGATCCAGAAGCACGATCCGAACTTTACCCAGCAGGACTTCCTCAATGGCGCGCGCATGGCGTTCGAAATGATCGTCGAATACTTTGCCAAGGGTGACAAGGATGGCCTGAACCCGTTGCTTTCGGCCGAGGTTTACAAGAACTTCGCCGCTGCCATCGATGCCCGCGCTGAAAAGGGCGAGCACGAGGAAACCACCCTGGTCGGTATCAAGAGCGCGTCGATCCATGACGCCAGCCTTGAAGGCCGCACCGCCTATGTCACGGTCAAGTTCGTGTCCGAGGAAGTCTCGGTCATTCGCAATGCCGAGGGTGATGTTGTCGATGGTGACCCCAACAAAGTGGTCGAGGCTGAAGATCTTTGGACATTCGCGCGCAATATCGAAAGCCGCGATCCGAACTGGCAGCTGGTTGCGACCGAAACCCCGGAAGAAGAAACCGCCGATTAACGCGGGTTTCGCAAAGACCAAACATATCAAAGGCGATCCGATAAACCGGGTCGCCTTTTTTCATGTCCGCATGGTAACGAGCATGCGCAATTATCGGCTTGTTAAGCATGTCAGGGGCAAAATCGGGTTTTCGTAGAACCGTTACAAAAACGGTGACGTTCGAATTGGCTAATTACGGGTTTCCATCTTGAAAAGACGACTGGTTTTATCGCGCAGCCTGTCCCTTGTTTCTGTGCTGGTCGGTGCGGCTGCCGCCCTGATCTGGATGTTTTGGCCACAAATCACCGGACAGATCGAACCCCCGGCCGAGGTGGAAGACAAACTGACCCTGCGCCCGGCGACGTTTGCCGATCTTGATGGCTGGCAGACCGATGATATGCGCGGCACCGTGCGGGCCTTTGCCCGGTCGTGCCAGGCGATGCTAAGACGCAGTGATGACAAACCCGTCGGGCCTGACCCGCGCATGGGTACGATTGGCCAGTGGCGCGATCGTTGCGAAACCGCGGTTTCGCTTGATGTTGAAAGCCTTCGCAAGGAAGACGCGCGTGCATTCTTTGAAAGCGGTTTCAGACCCTATCTCAGTGGCAATCGCGATACGGCCGAGGGCCTTTTTACCGGCTATTACGAGCCGGAATTGCAAGGCCAGCTGACCCGTGGCGGCGCGTATCAGACGCCGCTTTATCTGAAGCCCAATGACATGGTCTCGATCGATCTTGGCGATTTTCGCGAGGATCTGAAAGGCACCAAACTGGTCGGGCGGATCGCGGGTGATGCAATCAAACCCTATTACGACCGCGAAGCGATCGAGGAAGGGGCGTTATCAGACCGCGATCTTGAACTGGTCTGGGTCGATGATGCGGTGGATGCTTTTTTCCTGCAAATTCAGGGGTCTGGTCGGGTGGTTCTGCCTGATGACAGCGTGCTTCGGGTGGGCTATGCCGCGACCAACGGCCATCCTTACTTTGCCATCGGGCGGGAACTGATCGCGCGCGGGGTGCTGACGCGCGAAACCGTATCGCTGCAATCGATCCGCAAATGGCTGCATGACAATCCGGGCGAAGCCGATGCGGTGATGAATACCAACGCATCCTACGTGTTTTTCCAGCCGCTTAAGGTTGATCCGAATGACCCCGAAGCGGGTCCGCTGGGATCGCAAGGGGTGCCGTTGGAGCCCGGCCGGTCATTGGCGGTGGATCGCAGGTTCCATGCCATGGGGGTCCCGGTCTGGCTTGAAACCAGCGATCCGATGAATGCGGACCGCACATTCCGCCGCCTGATGGTGGCCCAGGATACCGGTGGGGCCATTCGCGGGCCGGTGCGCGGTGACATCTTCTTTGGCCCGGGCGAGGACGCGGCCCTTTATGCTGGCCACATGAACCGGCAGGGCCGGAAATATGTCCTGTTGCCCAACAGCATCGATCCGGCAAGCTGGCAGGATGCGGATACTCAGACAGGGGGCACTTCATGATCCGTCATATTGTGTTGCTGCAGATCCCAAGCCACATCGCGCAAAGCGACATCGACACCATGATCGGCGAACTTGAAAAGGTCGCCTTTTCAGTGCCGGGCGCGTTGGCCTTTTGCGGCGGGGCAAAGATGACCGGAAGCGGCCTTAGCCAGGGATTTACCCACGCCATCACCATTGATTTCACCGATCTGGCGGCGCGCGACACCTATGTGCGCGGCCTTGATCAGGACTGGATTGGCATTCGATTGTCGGAAATGACCGAAGGCGGCCTTGGCGGTATTCTTGCCATAAGCGTCAATGTTGATGACATCCATACGCCCGACAAGGGATCAGACAAGAAGCCGGAATTGCGTTGGATCTGATAATTACGACAAAAATACCGAACAAGATCAAACAGACGATCTAAATCGCGTTTTTTGGACATTTCGGCGCAGGGACCTGAAACAGGGACAGCGCAAAGAAAAACACCGGACAGCAAGGCCATCCGGTGTTGATCTGAATTGCAATGGTGCCAGACTTACTGGGCGGCAACGATGCCTTCATTGTCGGCATCCGATTTGCCGCAACCACCTGCGTCACCGGTGCTGCCAACGCGTGATTTGCGCTGGCGCTGGCTTTCGGATTTGAGCTGTCCACAGGCGGCCAGAATATCACGGCCGCGCGGCCAGCGGATCGGCGCTTCGTAGCCGTTATCAAGCAGGATTTGCGCGAATTTCTTGATATCGTTGGTCGGCGTGCATTCGTAATCCGAACCCGGCCATTTGTTGAACGGGATCAGGTTGAACTTGCAGTGAACGCCTTTGACCAGTTTGGCCAGCGCACGCGCATGTTCGGGTTTGTCGTTCACGCCTTTCAGCATGACATATTCCATGGTGATCGGACGGGCGTTCGACATGCCCGGATAGTTCCGGCACGCATCCATCAGTTCTTTTAGCGGGTATTTCTTGTTGATCGGCATGATTTCGTTGCGCAGATCATCATCAGGCGCATGCAGCGAGATCGCCAGACCAACGCCAAGGTCTTCGCCACAGCGCACGATTTCCGGCACCACGCCCGAGGTCGAAAGCGTAATGCGGCGGCGCGAGATCGAAATACCTTCGCCGTCCATGGCAATGCGCAGGGCATCGCGAACGTTTTCATAGTTAAACAGCGGCTCGCCCATGCCCATCATGACGATGTTTGACAGGCGACGGATGCCATTGGCCGGGGTCGGCCATTCGCCGTAGCTGTCGCGCGCGACCATGAACTGGCTGACGATTTCGCCCGGGGTCAGGTTACGCACCAGAAGCTGGGTACCGGTGTGGCAGAATTTGCAGGTCAGCGTGCAACCCACCTGCGATGAAATGCAGACAGCACCGCGATCTTCGTTGCGATCAGGGATATAGACCGTCTCGGCCTCGTTGCCGTCATGGAACTTCATCAGCCATTTGTGGGTGTCGTCAGTACTTTTCTGATCGGCTGTCAAAACCGGACGCCCGACATAGAAATCCTGCGCCAGGCGATCGCGCAGCTTTTTGGAAATGTTGGTCATGTCCTCGATGTCGGTAACACCGCGGTTATAGATCCAGTTCCAAAGCTGTTTGACGCGGAACTTGCTTTCGCCCATGCCAGCCATGAGTTCGGTCAGTTCTTCGCGGGTGATGCCGACCAGATCACGACGCCCGTCGGCAGCCTGCCCATTGGCGGCGCGCGAAACGAAGTCGGACAGCGACGGCCCATCCTGCTTGGCAGGGGCATCGGTCAGGGGTGCGTTTTCGGTCAGGACGTCGGTCATCCCGGGCTCTCTCTTTTGCGTAGTGTGGGTTTGCCAGACAGCTTTTTGGCCGTCTTGTTCTGGCGTCAGCGGGACTATACCAGAAATGATGCAAAAATGCTTGGCCCCGCATATAGCGGGGCCGGGTCGATTTAGAAACGATAAATTTCACATTGCAGCTATCACAGCATTGCAATCACGGTTGCAAAGCAGGCTGTGACGGCCCCACCAACCGGTTTGATCAGCTAGGATCAGTTGACCGGCTTGGTGTTGCAAGCCTTTGAAATCGCGTTATAGGCGTTGGTAAAGCCCGACAGCGAATAGGTATCGGTGGTCTTGGTATCGCGTGACGAATAGCCAACCACAACCATGGTCGATCCGGCTTTCATCGCGCTGACCAGTTTGCGGTCTTCTTCGCTGTTTACCGCCCAGGCGGAGTCATCATGGGTGAACAGCTTGAAACTTTTGGAATCGATTCGAAGATCAACCTCGCTGCCCGATTTGTAGGTATAGCCGGTAATGAAGCTGACTTCATTAAGCAGCTTGAGTGCCGGGCGATGGGTGACCATGACATAGATTTTGCCACGCTGGGTGTAGTCGCCTTTGGCCGAGGTCGGCTGGCTGCCCATATAGCAGACTTTCTGGCCATCCTCGGAATAGGTGTAGGCTTCCCACTTGCCGTAAACATCAATCAGCTGCGGGGAGTTCTGGGCCTGTGCCACATTGGTCGCAAAACCAAGCGCAAGCAGACAGGCAACCGCGCCAAAAGCGGCGGCAAACGAATTTCTGACGAGACGATGGGCGTGTTTTTTCATGAGGTCGCGTATCGTGTCTGAAGTTTCGGGATCGGTCCGACCGGACCACGTTAGGACGCATAAAATCCAAAGGATATGGCAAATTTATGAGGCTCGTTTTCCGAGATTGCCGCCAAAAGGTAAAGATTAAACCAAGGAATGCGTCCAACCGGGCGCATACAGGCAAATTTTACAAATTATTCTGTGGATGACGCCGGACGCCCGCCATGGGTGGTGTTGCGCTTCTTGACGGGATTGCCGGTAAACCGTTGTCACAACACTAAAATTGATCGGCAGATGTCAGCCGCGAGCGAGATTCTTTTTGACCACCTGATCGAGGCAATCCTGAACCGTGATCGGCTGATTTCCGCGCCGCATGCGCGCCAGCATGTGACGGAGTTCACGAGGCGCGCCTTCGGTTGCCGGGGCAAAGAAGGCATCAAACGAACATTGATCGGATCTGTATTGCCAGACGCGGATGTCACCTTCACCGCGGATCATTTCCGGTTCGCCGATTTTGGCTTCGACTTCCGGTTCTGACAGACCCTTGAGCGATGCGTTGGGCACCGGCTTGAACGGTATGGCGGCCGTTGTGGTGCGTGATTTAGAATTTTCCGGCCGCCTGCGGGCTTCGGGCTGGGTCGTGGTGACGTTGCCCTTGGTATTAAGCTCGCCGTAATTGGTGTTTGTCGAACCCGGTGGCACTGAAGACCCGCCGCCACAGGCCGAAAGACCCATGGCAATGAGCGCCAGAAGCAAAATCACCCCGAATGGACGGGTGACGTCTGTTCGGGGTGAGGTTTGGGTCAGGGCAATCATGCGCGCTAAAAATCAGGAATCGTCAGATTTGCGCGGGATGGTGATTGCGCCGGTGCTGCCGCCGCGGCTTATACCGGTGTCAGCGCCTTCGACATATTCCAGCTCGCCCTTGATGCGGGCACCATTTTCGATCTGAAGCGCACCATAGGTGATCTTGCCGCTGATTTCAGCCGAGTGGACGACAACCACACGGCCAGCCGTCAGTTCACCTTCGAACTTGCCGCTGATTTCGGCCTCATCCACCTGGGCAGAACCGATGAAGCTGCCACCTTCGGAAACTTCGAGGCGCGAGCATTCCTTGATCTGGGCTTCGACAACGCCTTCGACGACCAGAACGTCACAGGAACCGATTTCACCTTTGAGCGTGATGTCACGACCAACTGTCAGTTTCTTGCCCTCGGAAGAGTGGCTACCCGATCCTCCCGGGCGACCGGAACTGCCGCGGGTCGGGATTTCAAGCGGGCGCTTCGGGATTTCCGGGCGGAAGTTGGTGGAGTGCGGTTTGCTGGACATTTGCGGTTCATCCTTTGTGCGCGGTTGGGTGAAGAGCCGCGGCTCTGTTCGTTTTTCTGTTTTTTCGAACGTGCGGGTTTCGCTGGCTTTGTCAGATGCAGCATCAGAGGCCGAGGTCATCGTCCCGGAAAGCTTGTCTGATCCATCCAGGCGAGATGTATCTGACGAAGTCGCACTTCTGTCGACTGTTTTGTTGGCTTTTTTCTTTCCAAACATGGGATGACCAGATCCTTAGAGTTGCAGTTTCGATGTTGGTCTAGGTGTATCGGCCTTGCGGTTACCGGTCAGGCGGTCTCGGGCACATAGGTGCCAAGGCGCACAGAATAGTGGACCATAAAGGCGGTGGCGATGATCGGTGCGACCAGATTGACCAAGGGAATGGTCATCAGGAAGGTCAAACCGACCCCGGCAATCCAAAGCTTTTTCTGGCGGCTTTTGCGAATGGCCTCAACCGTCCGCGCATCATAGCGGCGTGCGGCAACCAGTTCAAAATATTCACGCGACAAAAGATAGCCATTCATCCCGTAAAACGCGATTACATAGAGCGGCCCGGCCAGAAGAAGCGGCAAAATCAGAATGTTAAGCGCCAAAGCCGTCAGGGCGAATTTAAGACCGCTGATCAGCGCATCAATGATCGGCTGTGGACGGGTATCGGGCAGGGTCGGATAGTGCTTGTCTTCGACCGCGTCGGCAATCTGATCGAGCAGAAGGCTCGAGATCAGGACCGTGGCCGCGGGAAACAGCAACAGCACAAGAAGCGTCAGACCAATGCCCAGAAGCCAGTCCACGGCGGTTTCAAGCCAGCCACCATCAGTGAAGAAGGTGACGGAATTCAGGCCAAACCAGATCAGGACCCACAACCCGACAATGGTTGCCAGCGCACCGGCAACACCGATCAGCACAACTTTGCGAAAACGCGGGTCGGAAAACTGCGCAACGGATTTCAGAAAGTCATTGATCATGGAAGATGTCGGTCCTGTCCTGTCATATGTCGAGTGTGCGGAATATATCCGCAAGGGAATCATGCATTAGTTTAGTAGGCAATTAAAATTAACAGCCTGTGAAATCAGGGGGTGGCTTTGCAGATTTCCCAAGAATGCGACATCTATCGCAGGCATCAGGCAAAAAAAAGGCGTCCGGCCAGGGGGGAGAACCGGACGCCAGCGCTCCGATAATCTGGAGCGTGAGGAAAGGTAGGGGAGACCTTTTCCTCACACCGGGTTCCCGTCGTTTAGGGGAACCTTGTGACAGACTCACATATAGGAAGCACAGGGCGTCCGTGCCATGGGTTTGGGCCCGAAAAAGCCGACAAATTTTGAAACTTTTCGCTGATTCCAATCTGCGGTGATTTCGTTACGAAATCACAATTACATTCACCACTTGGCCAAGCAGTTGAATCAGAAAATATTCTTGATCCGGCACCGGTTTACGGGCGGTTCAAAGACATCAAAATCGGATGGGAAAAATTTTTGGCCTAGTTGCGCTGATTTGGCCAGATGCGTTCAAATTTGAACAGTTCCGGGTCAAGCTGCATGCCCTCTTCGGTATTGAACAGGGTGACCGTGGTCTCGACCCCGGTCGGGTCCTTGACGCTCCACTGACGCAGCTGCATCGGCTTTTCGGTGAACACCAGGGTTACACTTCCAGCACCCGGATCGGATTTGCGCACCAGTTCAACGCGGACAGTTTCGGCCGTGCGACGATAATCGACAATCTTGACCTTGTCGGTCAGCGAGATGTTTTCCGCCAGGATGATCCCGGCCGGGGTTTCATCAATGTCGAAATAGGTCGGTGCGTTGATTTCCTTGTCATAATAGATGAAATCATGACCGGTCGAGACCAGCAGGATCTGGGCCGGCGGGTTATATTCAAACCGCATCTTGCCGGGGCGTTCCATATAAAGATCGCCTTCGGCCGCACCGCCATCCGATGAAATCTGAACGAACTCGGCCTTGAGCGTCGTGATCCCGGCCAGATAGTTTTCGATCTTTTCGATCATCTCAGGCGTGATCTGATCGCTTGCTTGCGCATGGGCTGTACTTGGCAACAGGGTCAGACTGGTGACGGCACCAAGACCGATGGCGGATGCAATGACACTTGCCGCAAGAACGGCGCGGCCTTTCTTGCCAAACAATTTCCAGCGAGTCTTCGGTTCTTGGTTCAAACGGGTCATGTGTCTTACCGGTGTTCGTAACAATTCGTTGATCGCAATCATGGCGATTGCAGAAGGTGAATGGCGGATGATAAAAATCGTGCCAAATAGTAACCACTCACTGCGAGTAACATATCGCATCATTTGGCCGGGAAGGCCAGCCGGGTCAAGCCATGCCCGCAAATGACCTTAATTGGCCGTTTTGAGCCTTAATTGCAGGTCATTTGACCACCGGCAAGCAGGAGAACACGTTTAATGAGCCGTATCGTCGCCATCCAGATGGACCCGATCGAGAGCATCGACATCAAGGGGGATTCGACCTTTGTCATGGGCCTTGAAGCCCAGGCGCGGGGATATGACCTTTTGCATTATCATCCCGATGACATGTTCTATGACCGGGGCCGGATCAAGGCGGAAGTCCGCCCGATGACGTTGCGCTACGAACATGGCAACCACCATGATCTGGGCGAAGCACGGGTGATTGATCTGGCGCGCGAAACAGATGTGATCCTGATGCGTCAGGATCCGCCGTTTGACATGAACTATATCACCGCGAGCCATCTGCTTGAGGCGATCCACCCGGAAACCTTTGTGGTCAACCATCCGGGCCATGTCCGCAATGCGCCGGAAAAGATCTTTGTCACCGAGTTCCCTGATCTGATGCCGCCGACCCTGATCACGCGGTCGGCAGCCCGCATCAAGGAATTCCGCGAAGAATTCAAGGACATCATCGTCAAGCCGCTGTTTGGCAATGGCGGGGCGGGCGTGTTCCACCTCAAACCCGGTGACGAGAACCTGAATTCGCTGCTGGAACTGTTTGCTGCACAGTCGCGCGAACCGCTGATGGTGCAGGCCTATTTGCCCGATGTGCGCAAGGGCGACAAACGCATCATTCTGGTTGATGGCGAACCGGTGGGCGCGATCAACCGCGTGCCGGCCGAGGGTGAAGCACGTTCAAACATGCATGTCGGCGGTGTGGCCGAGAAATCGATGCTGACACCGCGCGAACGCGAGATTTGCGATCGCATCGGGCCGGAGCTTAAGAAACGCGATCTGATCTTTGTCGGGATTGACGTGATCGGCGATTACATGACGGAAATCAACGTCACCTCGCCGACCGGTCTTCAGGAGATCAACCGCTTTGACGGCTCCAAGCTGGAAAGCCTGATCTGGGATGCGATTGAGACGCGACTTGGCTAGGCCATCCTCATATCACTAAAACGAAATCGGGCAGGTGATCATCACCTGCCCTTTTTGTTGGGTGATTTTGTGGGGCTTGAGCCCGGCCTTGATCAGCGCTTTGATCAGCGCGCCTTGACCTCGACCTCGACAAAGGTGATGGCAAAGTCATTGTTGTTAATGACGTTATGGGACACGCCGGTCTTGCGGGCATAGGATTTCCCGGCGGTCATGTCGGACGGAAACGTTGTGCCGTCGTCGTTAACAATGGTCAGGGTGCCAGTCGTCATCGGGACGACGACATAATCCATGCCGTGAACATGATCACCGGTTTCGGAGCCGGGCGGGAAGTGCCATTCGGTCACCTTGACGGCATCGTCATCAACCTGAACGGTGGGAATGGCTTTGGGGCGCTGTGCAGTCACTGGGTTTCTCCAATTTTTGCGGTTAACCCGTTGATGATAGCGACAAGTCCCTCATGCTGCTTGCCTTTTTTAAGTCCGCCTGATGTGTGACTTTGACGATGCCGTCGCCGTCCGGTTCCGCTAAGCTGGAACTAACGCGGCGATCAAACGTATGTTTCAAGGGTCAAGTTCACATCATTTTGGCAGGTAGTAACAGCGCATGACCAGCTCCGAGGCGACAAAAATCACCGATCAGGATCTTTATGGGCCGTTCCTGTTTGCCCGGGGTGCTGATGCCAAGACGGCAAAGCTCGCCGCCCTTGTGGTTGCCGATGATGATGCAGAAATCCCGGAATTTCGGGCTAATGGCCGTGATGTCATTGCGCCGTCAAAGCTTGCCAGCCTGTTTGGCCGAAGCTATTGGCGGTTTGATTTTGAACTGCCGTCAAACCGGGTTGCGACATATAGTTTCGGAAACGAAACATATGAAGTTTGCACCGATCTTGGGGGTGATCTTCGCATCGGGTTTGTGTCGTGCAACGGTCAGGAAGACGGCGATCTGGACCGGCCGCTTGAAGACCGCAATGCGCTCTGGACGGATTTGGGCAAAGAGCACGCAAAGCAGCCCTTCTCGCTTTTGCTGCATGGCGGCGATCAGATTTACGCCGACGGCGTCTGGGAATGCCACGAGGATATCATTGCCTGGGACAAGGCCGGGCGCAGTGAACGGCTGGCGACCGCCTTTTCCGATATCATGCGCGATGCCGTTTTGAAATTCTACCTTGATCATTATCTGGCGATTTATGGCCAACCGCAGATCCGCCACATGCTGGCGCGCGTGCCGTCGCTGATGATGTGGGATGACCATGACATTTTTGATGGCTGGGGCAGTCACAAGAAGTGGTTTCAGGGCAGTGCCGTTGCCAAGGGCATGTTTGACTGCGCACGCCAGGCCTTTTGCCTGATGCAGCTTGGCTGCACACCCGATGATTTGCCTGACATGGTCAAGGATCGTGAGGGCATAAGCCTTGGCTGGCGCACCGATTTTCCGGGGGTCAGTATTGTTGCGCCCGATTTGCGATCCGAACGGACACCAAATGACGTGATGGGGGCGCATGGCTGGCGCGATTTGCCCGAGATGCTCAAAACCGTGCCGGATGGCAATCGTATTCTTCTGATGTCGAGTGTACCGGTGATAGGGCCGCGACTATCGTTGATCGAGATGGTGTTGCATCTTTCCCCCCGTGCCCAGAAATACGAGGATGACCTGCGCGATCAGTGGCAAAGCCGCTGGCACCGGCGCGAATGGTGCCGTTTCCTTGAGCTGATCGAAGAAATCGCCAACGAGCACGACCATGAGATCACCCTGCTTTCGGGGGAAATCCATGTCGCAACCCGGGGCACCTTTGAAACCAAGGGCAAAACCATCCATCAACTGGTGGCATCGGGCATTTCGCACACCGCACCACCCGCAACCTTTGCCAGGGTTTTGGGCCTTCTGGCATGGATCGGGGAGAACCCGCTTCCGGGGCGGCCGACAGAGTTAAAACCGCTGCCGGAACGCAAAGGTACCTATTGTGCGGCGCGAAATTACCTTACACTGTCACGCAACGACACCAACTGGCATGCCAACTGGCATCTCGAAGGAATTGGCTGGACGCCAAAGTTGCATATTTAGTGCCACTATTGACCAGAAATCACTGATTCCCAATAGTCCAACTGTTACCGATCGAGTTGTCTATAATTTTAATGGCTGTACTTCTTGCAAAAGATGCCATGTAGCTATGGTGAACACTCAAAACATTCTCTTGAAGGTCTTGATCATCTTCTAGTTCAATTATTTTCAAGCCCATTTTTTGAGCATCTTCTACTGAGAAGTGTTGGTTATGACCGGATGTTCCGCTGTAGTTCATTAATTGCTCTACAGCATTTTTTGCAAGGTTTTCACTATCTTTCTCAGCTGAAAACATGTTGTTTTCAAGCCATTCTTTAACCATCACCTTTGTGCCCTCAACTGCGCGTTCGCAGTTCATAATGAATGAGGGATGAAATTTTGAAAATACGTGATCCCAGACAAGCTTTTTCAGGTTGTTCTCTTTGATTTCGGTAATTGCTCGGTCAATTTCTGTCAGAATGCCCATCGCGGGCACACCATTGATCTGAGGGTCAGTCGGACCAAGAAACGAATGCTTACCAAGGATGATTTCTTTTGCAGCGCAAGAAATCATCGTGCCAGCAGATTGCGCGATATGCGGGACAATTACCCGGATATCGTAACCAAACATTCGATGCAGATACGAAACTAATGATCGTGTAGCTTCGATATCACCACCAGGTGTATGCAAAATGAGGTCTAATCCGCGATCACGCTCCAGACCATGAATGACGGCCATAAAGCCGTTCATGTCGTGGTCGTTGATTGCGCACTCAGGATGAATTCTTCCGCTTCCATCACGTTTCTGAAGGAAGCCTGAGTAGTAGCCTATCGTTTCGCGATTTGTAAGCTTAGCTAGTTTAACGATGTATTTTTGCCGCACGGTATCGTGCGCGTTTGCATCTTCTGATGCATCAATCTCATCGTTTATCTCGTTCCAAGTTGGCATGCACACCCAATGGTTGAGTTTTAGAGCTCACTGTTATCGGAGTGTAATCAGCAAAACCTGATATTGGAACAAAATTATTAAGTTGTGCGGACGGGCTGACGGGATCAGTCGCATCGGTCACGCTAGGATCAGACGAACCAATCGCTATGTCGAGTCGCGCTAGTTCTTTAAGTCTATCAAGCATTTGACCTCCTAATTCCCCACTAGAAGTTTTTGAATCTTCATTATGTGCGAATCTGTGTATTTTGTCAATATTTAGTAAGGAAAAGGTTTGCTGAATGTATTTTTTAAAGCAAGTAATCTCATAGTCTTCGGATTTCTTATAACACAGAATATCAGCAAAATAGTTAAGGCTGTGGCTGCCAAGATTTCGTATCGCATTGCAAAACAGTTCATCGACGATATACGATAGAATGTGTGAACATCGAACGGCACACAAAGGACCGAGTTTTTCAGCTAACGTCACAACTGGAAGTCAAGATGCAGCTTTATTACGCGCCGACTTCACCCTTCTCGCGCAAGGTGCGCGTTGTCTTGCGTGAGTTGGGTCTGGAAAAACAGATCAGCGAGATCCTGATTGATCCGTGGACGGATGAGGCGCTGCGTGCCCATAACCCGCTTGCCAAAGTGCCGACCCTGATCCTTGAGGATGGCATGGCGGTTTTTGAATCGGCCGTGATCTGTGATTATCTTGACCAACTTGCCAAATCCCAGGGCATTTCAAAGGGTGTTATCCCCGAAAGCGGCCCGACCCGCCTCAGTGCATTGAAATGGCAGGGTTTGGCCGATGGCATGATGGCAGCAACCGCCCGGCTTTATGCCGATTCCCAACGCGAAGACGGTGATCGTTCCGAAATCGTAATGGAGAGACAGGCGCAGGCGATTACATCCGGTATTGAGGCGATCCTCGATGGCCTTCCTGCGCTTCGCACCGAGGAGCCGCATCTTGGCACCTGGTCGGTGCTGATTGCGCTTTATTACATTGATTTCCGCTGGCCGGACCGGCGGTTTGATATCCCGGTGCGGGTGCGCGACTGGATGGCGATCATGTCGGAACGTGAATCCTTCACCGAGACCACCTTCCACCTGCCCCATGACGGTGATTGATCAGAAAATCCAACGATTACCTGCGACAAACGCCGCCAGACATGCTATCGCCGCCTTTTGAAGATTGAATTGCGAAAAGCCGATGACCGAACCGACCATTACCAAAGCCATGCGTGAACGCGCCTGGGTCCGTGCTGAACGGATTGAGGGCGAAGACCCCAAGGAAGTGCGCAAACACAAGGAAAGCGGCATCACCATGAAAAAGGCCAGTTTCGGCAAGTTCCGCAATTTCGGCTGGACCGTGGTTGATGAGGTTGCCGTGCCGTGCCGCAAGGAATTCCTTCCGCCGCGCGAAACGGATGACGAAACCTCGGACTAAGCTGCTATCGCAAATGTGATGGCCGATGCCGTTGGGCCTGATTGACAAAGTGGCCGATGAAGGGCGCTATGAACCGATGGTTCTTGCGCCTTTTTCTTTGCCTGAGTTTGGTCTTGCCCGATGACAACCCGATCCGATGCGATTTCGTTTGGTTCGCTTGACGATATCCCGCCCGCAACCCTGATTGCCCATATGTCCGATCCGCGAATGGCGGAGCATATGCCGTTGCTAAACGGTCGGTGGGATCAGGATGACGTCGCCCGGTTCATGGCGGCCAAGAAAGCCTATTGGCAACGCGATGGTCTGGGGCATTGGGCGATCTTTTATGATGGCACCTATGTCGGCTGGGGCGGGTTTCAGAAAGAAGGCGATGACTGGGATTATGGGCTGGTGCTGCGGCCCGAATGCTTCGGGTTTGGCATGGCAATCACGCACAAGGCGCTTGAATTTGCCCGATCCGATCCGCGTATTTCGTCGGTGACATTCCTGTTGCCACCCAGCCGCACAAAGCTTGCGGCGCTTAGGCGGATCGGGGCGGAATTTGAGAAATCAGTCGATTACGAAAACGAAATGTTTTCACGCTTTCGCCTTTTGATATCCTGACAGACTAGAAAGTGATCCGGACCGGATTCCGTTGAATTTAAAACCATAGGAACAACCCGGCACGCAGACTGATGTGCCGGGTTGTTTGTTTTAATCGCCCCGGTTCAGGGGAATTAAGAGCTGGATACGTGAGTGGGATCAGATCGTTTGACCGCCTGAAACCTCGATACGCTGGGCTGTGACCCAGCGATTGTCATCGCGCAGCAGGCTTGCAACCATCGGACCGATATCATCGGGCAAACCGACCCGGCCAAGGGCGGTCATGCTGGCAAAGGCCTCGTTATAGGCGGGGGTATCGCGGACTGCACCGCCAAGGAAGTCGGTCTCGATCGCGCCCGGGGCAACGCAATTGGCCGTGATGCCACGTTCGCCGAGTTCCTTGGCCAGATAGACCGTCAGAATTTCAATCGCACCCTTTGCCGCGGAATAGGCGGAAAAGCCCGGGAAGGACACGCGTGTCAGCCCCGAAGAATAGGTAATGATGCGTCCGTTATCGGCAAGTATCGGCAAAACCGCCTGGACCAGGAAGAACACGCCTTTGACATGGACATCAAACAGGGAGTCGAACTGTTGTTCAGTGGTTTCGGCGAACGGTGTCATTTCGCCGTGGCCGGCATTGTTGATCAGATGATCAAAACTGTCGCGTCCGAAGATTTCGGACAGGGCCTTTTTCAGGGTGGCAACAAAGGCCGGGAAGGTCGAGATTTTGGTGACATCAAGTTGCAGCGCAACGGCCTTTCGGCCAAGGGCGCGGATTTCTTCGACGACTTCCTGGGCCTGCGCTTCGTTGCCACGGTAGGTGACGATGACATCATTACCCGCCTTGGCAATGCTGATGGCGGCGTTGCGGCCAAGTCCACGGTTGGCACCGGTGATCATGGAAATTTTCGACATGATGTTTCCTTTCAGGTTTATCGATGCCGCAAACCTACGCCTGTCTTGAAGGCAGTTGTTGCCTGTCTGTCTATGAATTTTGCCTGTTTATCCAAATGATGGAAAAGGAATTGCAATATTGGGTCATATGCTTACCTATTAATCCAATCGACTTGTCCAAAAGACCTGTGTGAGCAATGAAAGGCTGATAGTGCAAACCCTGTTTGATCTTGTTCGGCGCTATGCCGATGCGCATGCAGACCAGTCCGGTGTGGCCCAAACACCGGTGCCCGGCCTTTCGATGGTGCGGGTTCTCTATCCCGGTGCGCTTCAGGTGGCGATCAACCGGCCACTTGTCGCGATGGTGCTTCAGGGACGCAAACTGGTGACAATGGGGGCGGAGACATTTGATCTTGGTCCGGGCGATGCGCTTTTGATTTCTGCAGACGTGCCGACCGTCAGCCAGATTTCCAAGGCAAGCGTTGCGGCGCCCTATTACGCGCTGATTCTTGAACTTGATCTGTCGATGATTGCCGATATTGCGGCGGCAATCGGCCTTCCGCACGGGCAAGGCGGGCCGATCTCTGTCGAGCGGTTTGATCCCCATGTCGAAGATGTGGCAACCCGATTGATGCAGTTTCTGAACCGGTCGGGGGCGATTTCGGTCCTTGGCGACGGCCTGCTTCGTGAAATGCATTACTGGATGCTGTCAGGGTCACATGGCACTGCGATCCGCAGGCTGGGAACCGCAGACAGCCATGCCCAGCGTATCAGTCGCGCGGTGGCGCTGATTCGTGCGCAATTTGCCGAGACCCTTCGGGTGAATGACCTTGCCGAGGCCGCAGGCATGAGTATTTCGTCATTTCACCAGCATTTCCGTGCGGCAACGACGCTTTCGCCCCTGCAATTCCAAAAGCAGCTTCGCCTGATCGAGGCACGGCGAAGAATGATGGCCGAAGGCACGGCAATCGCCGATGCTGCTTATGCAGTCGGTTATGAAAGCGTGCCGCAGTTTACCCGTGAATATAGCCGCCTTTTCAATGTGTCACCGGGGCGCGACCTGCGTCAGACCCGGGTGGGAACATCCGGCCTACAACCGGCATAAGCCAATTTGAGCCATGCGATCAATCTGCCGACCTGACAGGGGTTGGCGTTGCCAGCGTTTGGTATCATTGTGTTCTCTTAATGAACGGACCCTGACATAGCAGCATGGTATTTACGGGCTTAAACGGAACGCCAAGTGATTGCCCGTAAACGATATGTTGCCTTGCCCCCGGTTTCCCGTCAAAGTAATGCAACTTGGGGTTATGGGGGTCAGGCAAATTGACAGCGCGGGTTACCACAGTTGCCTTTGCCGGGATTGAAACGATCCCTGTTGACGTGCAGGTGCAAATGGCAAGTGGCCTTCCGGCCTTTACGGTCGTTGGCCTGCCCGACAAGGCGGTGTCCGAGGCCCGTGAACGGGTGCGATCCGCGCTTTCGGCCATGGGATTGGCCCTGCCGCCCAAACGCATCACGATTAATCTGGCCCCGGCTGATTTGCTGAAGGAAGGGTCGCATTTCGATCTGCCGATTGCGCTGGGCATTCTGGCCGAGATGGATGTCATCGGCCATGACGATATCGAACGGTTCTTGGTACTGGGTGAATTGGGGCTTGATGGCAGCATCACCAAGGTTGGCGGTGTCTTGCCCGCCGCCATGGAAGCCGGGATGCAGGAATGCGGCATCATTTGTCCGAACGCCAACGGGGCGGAGGCCCTTTGGGCCGGTGATCTTGAGATTCTGGCGCCCGCAAGCCTTGTGGCCCTGATCAATCATTTCAAAGGCACGCAAATTCTGCCCCGCCCGATCCGGCGTGACGCAGACGAGATCAATGATTTCCATGGTGATCTGCGCGATATTAAGGGACAGGAAAGTGCGAAACGTGCGCTTGAGATCGCAGCAGCCGGGGGCCATAACCTTTTGATGTCGGGACCGCCGGGGTCGGGGAAATCAATGCTGGCGGCCCGCTTGCCGGGCATTTTGCCCGACCTTGATGCCAGACAGGCACTGGAAACCACGGTCATCCATTCCGTATCCGGAATGTTACCTGAAGGTGGCTTGATCCGAACCCGACCGTTCCGCCAGCCTCATCACTCTGCCTCGATGCCCGCCCTCGTCGGTGGGGGGCATCGGGTCAAGCCGGGCGAGATTTCACTGGCCCATAATGGCGTTCTGTTTTTGGATGAATTGCCGGAATTTCAGCGCAATGTATTGGATGCGCTGCGTCAGCCGCTTGAAACCGGGCAGGTATCGGTTGCACGCGCCAATGCACATGTGACCTATCCGGCACGTGTGCAATTGGTTGCGGCGATGAACCCGTGCCGGTGTGGTTATCTTGGGGATAATGAACTGGCCTGCACGCGTGCGCCACGCTGTGGCGAGGAATATCAGGCCAGGCTTTCAGGGCCGCTTCTGGACCGGTTTGATATTCAGATCGAAGTACCCGCCGTCAAGCCCGAAGACCTTGATTTACCGGCCAAAGGCGAAACCAGTCAGGCAGTGCGCGAACGCGTATTTCTGGCCCGTGAATTGCAAATGTTGCGATATAAAAACGAAAACATATCGACCAATGCACTGGCCGATGGTGAAGTCCTGCAGGATGCCGCCGCGCTTGATGCCGAGGGCCGTGGATTATTGCAGGATGCAGCCCGCCAGATGAAGTTGTCAGCCCGCGGATATCACCGGATCTTGCGGGTGGCCCGCACGATTGCCGATCTGGCCGGAAGTGCGGCCGTCAAGCGCGGCCATATTGCCGAGGCGCTGAATTACCGCCAGATGGTCTATCGGCGCTAATCCCCCGTCACTGGGCGACCCGGGTTTGATCATATGCGCGACAGGCCGTTCTGTTTGCGGATGATATTGATCAGGCCGCGCAAGCCCGGATGATTGTTGTGGCGGCTGCTGTAATACATATGGAAGGGATCATCAGATGATGCATGGTCTTCCAGCACGATTTCAAGCTGTCCGCTGGCAAGGTCATCAGCAATGCGCGATTCCAGCAAATAGGCCAGTCCAAGCCCGGCCTTGGCGGCCGAGATTGTGGTTGCCGTGTCCTGAATGGTGATATGGCCCGGCACGCGGTAGCTTTTCTGATCGGGGCCAATGCCAAGTTCCCAGGGAAACGGCGAATTGTCGCCCAGAAGAAGCTGCAGGCATGCGTGATTGCGCAGATCTTCGGGGGTTTCAGGTTTTCCGCGGCGTGCAAGGTAATCCGGCGCGCCGGCCACGACCCAGCGCTGCGGTCCACTGAGTGCGACGGCAACCATGTCTTCGGGGACCAGATGGCCGAACCGGATGCCGGCATCATATCCCTCTGCGACAATGTCAATCGGCCGGTTTTCAACGATTATGCTGAGACTGACGTCGGGGAAGGTTTTGGCAAATTCCGGCAGTGCCGGGGCGATCAGAAGGTGTGCGGCATCGGAAAAGGCGTTGATGCGGACCTCGCCAAAGCTGGCGGCACCGGGGGCATCCAGCGTCTGAAGGGCCTCATCAAGTTTATCAAAGCCCTCGGCAAGCTTGGTTGCAAGGTCCTGACCCAGTTCGGTTGCCACGATCGATCGGGTGGTTCGATTGATCAGCTTTACGCCAAGGCGGCTTTCGAGGCGCCGGATCGCGTGACTTGCAGCCGAGGGCGAAAGCCCGAATTCAATGGCCGCAGCCTTGAAGCTCTGGCGGCGGACAATTGCCAGAAACAGGCGTAGATCAGCAAACTCTGCGCGGTCGATTCCAGCCAAGTTGAGCTCTATTCACTTTGTGGATGATTTCAGTTCATGAAAAACCACACCACACGGGGCGGTGCAACAAGTAATCTGGCCAAAAGTCAGACAATTCAGCCGGAGGAATGCGATGAGTGATATTCAGGCAGTCAGGATTCCAGACCTGATGTCGCGGCGTGTTTTGGTAACCGGGGGCTCGACCGGGATCGGGGCCGAGATTGTCAGGGGGTTTGCCGCGCAGGGTGCCAAGGTTGCGCTTCACTATAATGAAAGCCGTGATGCAGCACGCGCCGTTCAGGCAGAGTTTCCCGAGCATGTCGTAGCTGTTCAGGGCGATATGAGTGAAACGGGTACACCGACGAAAGTTGTCAGGGAAGCTGCCCGGATGCTTGGCGGGCTGGATGGCCTGATCAACAATGCCGGTGGCATGCTGGGCCGGGTGCCGACCACCGAGGTGGAGCCCGAGCATCTTGACCGTGTCTTTGCGCTCAATGGCAAATCGGTCTGGGAAGCCACGGTGGCGGCGTATCCTTACCTCAAAGCGTCGGAAAACGGCTTTGTGGTCAACACGACATCGATTGCCGCGCGCAATGGTGGCGGGGGTGGTGCTGTGCTGTATGCGGCGGCAAAGTCCTTTGTCAGCAGCCTGACACGCGGACAGGCAAAGGAATTTGTCGCAGACGGCATTCGCGTGAACGCCGTTTCGCCGGGTCTTATCCAGACGCCGTTTCATGACCGCTATACACCGGCCGATGTTTTGGCCGCGCAAAGCGCAACAGTACCGATGGGCCGCGTGGGCCGCCCGGATGAATGTGTCGGGGCGTTCCTGTTTCTCGCCTCGAACGCCATGGCCGGCTACATCACAGGCCAGATCATCGAGGTCAATGGCGGCCAGTTAATGCCTTAGGAGCAAAGATATATGAACTACAGAAAATTTGGGAAGACGGGCCGCACGGTTTCGGAAGTCGGTTTCGGAGCATGGGCCATTGGTGGCGCCTGGGGCGATGTTTCAGAGGCTGACGCGCGCGCGGCCCTGCATGCCGCCCTTGATAACGGCACGACTTTTATCGATACCGCCGACGTTTACGGTGATGGCCGGTCGGAAAAAATCATCGCCGATGTCATGAAAGAACGCGGTGGCGAACGTCCGTTCATCGCAACCAAGGCCGGACGTCGGCTCGATCCGCATGTGTCCGAGGGATACAACAAGCAGAACCTGACAGCCTTTGTTGAACGCAGCCTTAAGAACCTTGCGACGGATTGTCTTGATCTGGTGCAGCTTCATTGCCCGCCGACAGAGGTTTTCTATCGCCCCGATGTGTTCGAGGTGATGGAGGAGATGGTCACCGCCGGGAAAATCCGCAATTACGGTGTTTCGGTCGAGAAGGTCGAAGAAGGCCTCAAAGCCATCGAATATCCCGGTGTGGCCTCGGTTCAGATCATTTACAACATCTTCCGCCAACGCCCGTCGGGACTTTTCTTCCGCGAGGCAAAGGCAAAAAATGTCGGGGTGATCGTCCGTGTGCCGCTGGCATCGGGCCTTTTGACCGGCAAGATGACCAAGGACACCGCCTTTGCCGCAGACGACCACCGTGCGTTTAACCGCAACGGCGAGGCGTTTGACAAAGGCGAAACATTCGCCGGTGTGCCGTTTGACGTTGCGCTTGAAGCTGTTGAGGAAATCCGCCGGCTGGTTCCCGACAATATCACCATGGCGCAGTTCGCCCTGCGCTGGATTTTGATGGAAGAAGCCGTTGGTGTTGTGATCCCGGGGGCAAAGAATGCAGCCCAGGCCGCGGCGAACGCAGCGGCAAGTGATGTGGCACCCCTGCCCTCAGAGGTGATCGGTGAGTTGCGCAACATCTATGAGCAACGCATCGCCCCGCACGTTCATCATTTGTGGTGATCAACAAACGCATCCATCGGCCTTAAACGGCGATGATACAGAAAAAGGGGCACCATACCGTTGGTGCCCCTTTGTGCGTTTCAGGCGGATTTGCGGACTTCGCTGAGCATTTCCGGGCGGCTTTTGCGTTCGATCTTATAGACCGACGAGGGCGGGACATTGCGTACCGTGGTGCCGATGCGCGTTGCCTGCAAATCAAGCCGGGCCAGGATGGCGTCTGGCACCGGACAGCGCGGGCCATAGGTGAACTGGTAAAATGCGCCGTCTTCGCGCAGATATTCAAAACTGCCCGACAAGATGCCCATGATCTGGCGCGGTGACATCGACAAAAGCGGCAGGCCGCTAATCGCGCTTGCCAGTTCACCGGCGCCAAACAGGCCCTTTTTACCCAAACGGCAAGCATCCATTTGCAGGATGCGGGCCCTGGGATAGCGTTCGGAAAGCAGGCGGGAGAAATCCGGACCAGCTTCGATCAATGTCAGGTCATCTTCGCGCAAGCCGCGATCAAGAAGTGCACGGGTAAACACACCTGTCCCCGGTCCAAGTTCCAGAACCGGGGTGCTTTGGGTGTTGATTTCGGATGTGATCAGCCGCGCCAGCGCCGGGCTTGAGGGCGAAATGGCGGATATTTTTCTGGGATCGGTGACCCAGGCGCGAATGAAAGGCAAAAAGTCCGACATCGAATGAAATGCCCCACTTGGTAAAGTGGATGGCGCATAAACTGCCTACCCTTTATGTCGCTTCGGGCGCTTATTTGTGTTCATTTTGCGAAATGCCACCCGGCAACGTGTCCATTTGTGAATGTGGGAACGTGCGAGGTGGCGTTCAACGCAATTGATTACGCAGCCCGATTACGGCGCAGAACATCGATGATTTCGGCCTTGTGCGGATCGGCATGAAATGCATCGGCCATGATCATCACACCCTTGGTGCCGTCATTGGCCTCGATCATGAACAGCGTTGCCTCGTCACCCGGATCGGTGCCTTGGTCGGTGCTGTTGGAATGGACAAGGCGCAGCTCGTCCGGGGTATAAAGCTTGCCGGTGCCGTCACTGCGTACACCGCCTTCCTCGGCCATGAAATGATGTTCAAAACCGTGTTCTTTGGCGTTTGCCTGAAGATCAGCCAAGGTCATTGCGGGCCTCCTCGATCAAAAATTGTCTGATAAAGGCAAAACGCAAATCCTGGCTGCTTGTTCCGAAATCAGGTGTGCTTGCGGCGAAGACTGTCGATCAGGTCGGCTTTGTTGCGGTCGGTATCAAAGCTGTTGGGCACAATCAGCATACCGCGCGTGCCATCGCTGGCCTCGATCATGTAAAGGGTGGCGTCATCGCCCGGGTCGGTTCCGGCATCGACAGAACGGGAATCGATAATGGTCAAATCATCGGCGCTGTATTTCGCCTGTTTGCCATCGCATGTGACATGGTTTTCCGATGCGCTGAAAACATGCGAAAAGCCGCGTTCACGGGCCAGATCTTGTAATTCGCTCAAGTTCATGATGGTCCTCCGTTCGATGGATGCAGCCGTAAGGCCAACAATCATCAGACCCTATCACGAAATGCGCCCGACGTATTTGCGTGTGCGCAATCTGGCAGAAAACAAGGCCCTACTGGGTACCAAGAGCCATCTTCATGCCCTCGTGGCTGGCGACAAATCCAAGCCGTTCATAGAAGCGATGAGCATCCTTGCGGGTTTTATCCGTGGTGAATTGTATCAATGCCGCGCCAAGTGATTTCGAAATCGAAATGGATTGGGTGATCAGTTTTTCGCCGATCTTCTGACCGCGGGCGGTACTTGCCACCCGCACCCCTTCGATCTGGGCGCGCAGTTGGCCGCGCCGCGACAATCCGGCGATCAGGGTCAGCTGCAAACAGCCGACAATATCCGTGCCCTTGATGGCCAGAAGATATTTGTTGGGCAGCGCATCGGTTGACTGGGATGCCATGGCATCAAACGCGGCGTAATAGGCATCCGGAAGCGGATCGCCAGGTTCCTCGCGGGTTTTGCCTTTTTCATCATCGGCCAGAAGGGCAACGATGGCAGGCAAATCATCGCGGGTGGCATAACGGAATGTGATGTCATCGGATTTTGTGGTGGCGGCGGCGTTCGACATTGCGGGATCCCTTTGCTGATGGCGGGCCATCATGGGCAAAGCCGGGGATCAAGGCAATATGGCAATGACGCCGCCTGTTTGTACAGCAGACGGCGTCATTGCCGGTAATGCGGGGCCCAAAGCCAAAGACCGGCACGGGGATGGGGGAAATCATGCCGATATCAAACCAGGGACCCCGGCAAGCAGGGTTTGTGGAGGTCAGGCAAGACCGCCATTGGCACGGATGGTCTGTCCATCGACCCAACCGGAATCCGGCCCGGCGAGGAACGACACCACACCGGCGATGTCATCAGGTTCACCAAGCCGTTCAAGCGGTGGCATCTTTGCGAAGTTGGCAATCTGTTCGTCGGTCTTGCCGTTCAGGAACAGTTCGGTTGCCACCGGGCCCGGGGCAACGGCATTGACCGTGATCTGGCGACCGCGCAGTTCCTTAGCGAAAACGCCTGTCATTGCCTCGACCGCGGCCTTGGTGGCGTTATAAACGGCATAACCCGGCAGCTTGAGATGCAGGGCGGTGGTCGAGAAATTGATCACCCGGCCATGGTCACGAAGGTGTTTTGCGCCTTCGCGCAGCATGTTGAAGGTGCCGCGTACATTAATGTCCATCATCGCGTCATAGGTGGCATCATCCATGTCGGCAATCGGGGTGGTCGTCATGACACCGGCGTTATTGACGATGACATCAACGCCGCCAAACTCGGCGATGGTTTTGTCAAACAGGGCCTTAACCGCATCCGGCCGGGCAATGTCCGCCTTGATCGCGATGGCGTTGTGGCCCTGGGATTTGAGCGAATTAGCCAGTTCTTCTGCCGGGCCGGCAGAGCTGGCATAGTTGATGACAACGTTAAAGCCATCCGCCGCCAGACGTTTGGCAAGCGCCACGCCAATGCCGCGCGATGCGCCGGTGATGATGGCGGTTTTGTTTTGATTGGCAGACATCAAAAGTCTCCTTGGTGATTACGGGGGCCTCAAGGGCATGGGCCCACTATGCCCAAGATGACTTTTTGGATAATTAGGTTATATTCGACATCATTATTCGAAATTGAATAACAATCAGGATGGCGAATGGACCGGTTTGAGGAAATGCGCAATTTCGTGCGCGTGGTAGAGCGCAAAAGCTTTACCAAGGCGGCGAGCGATCTTTTGATCCCGCGCGCGACCATGACCAATTCCATCCAGCGGTTGGAAGAACGGCTGGGCACCCGGTTGCTTGAACGCACGACGCGCACCGTGAACCCGACCCGTGACGGGGATGCCTACTACCAACGCTGTGTAAGGATTCTGGCCGATCTGGAAGAAGCCGATGGCAGCTTTACCAATGCCGATCCCAAAGGGTTGCTTAGGGTTAATCTGCAAGGCACGCTGGCCCGGACCTTTATCATCCCGGCCCTTGGCGATTTTCGGGGTCGCTATCCGGGGATCGATCTGGTTCTGGCCGATGGTGATCGTTTTGTCGATCTGGTGCATGAGGGCTTTGATTGCGTGCTGCGCAGTGGCGATCTGGCCAGTTCATCGATGATCGGGCGGCGCTTGGCGCTTTTGCACGAGGCCACCGTTGCCAGCCCCGATTACATTGCCCGCATTGGCATGCCCGAAACCCTTGCCGACCTGAAAGGCCAGGGGCACCAGATGGTTTGTTTTTTATCCGGTGCCGATGACAAGCCGATCCCGCTTGATTTCAGGGTAGATGGCAAGCTGTGCGAGATCATGCTGCCGGCCAGTATTTCAGTGACCGGCGCGGACAGCTATGCCGCCTGTGCCGCCGCCGGATTGGGGATTGTCCAGGTGCCGCGCTATCGCGTTGCCGATGACCTTAAATCCGGCAAACTGATTGAAATCCTGCCTGATTGCCCGCCCGATCCGATGCCGGTTTCGGTGCTGTATCCGCAAAACCGGCAGCTTTCGGCGCGTGTGCGGGTATTTGTCGACTGGCTGACAGAATTGCTGGCCGGGCTTGATTTTGCCGGGTCAGGCCGGGCTTGAGCGGCTTGAAAGAAGTTTGATACGGTTTCGTAATGATACCAGATGCGCCTGCCAGTAATGGGTCATCATCGGCTTGAAGCGGTTGTCATTCAGGCCATTGCGCCCGGGATGGGCCATGGACAGCTTTTCAAGACCAAGATGTTCCAACGTGATACGGGTGTAATCGCCCTGCCCGCTAAATCGGATATCGACCAATGTCGCCGGTTCCTTGGGATCGGCCATCGGCCAGTTCCACTCAAAACTCAGGTGCTTGGCGGGCTCCCATTTGGTGACCTTACCGGCACGGACGATGAAATCCGGGCGGCGTTTGTCGACTTCCTGCAAATAGCGCACGCAATTTTCCGTCCCAAATTCCATGATGCCCGGACGATTGCCAAGCAGGCGGTTGCGCGGCCCCTGTTTCCACCAGTGATCAATGTCGCCTGTGAACTGGTCAAAGGCGGTGGCGGCGTTACAGTCAACGCGAAGCGCAACAAAGGTTTTGGCTGACATCGAAGATCCCGTTTAACAGCAATGACGCCGATCTGGTGTGCGGCTGTTCCTGTTTTGCAGAAAGCCCGTGGGCGGACAAGCAAAACCCGATCCGGCAGGCATAATGCGCCGGATCGGGTTTGAAGGGTGTGTGGTTTGACGTGTAGCGACTTAGTAGCCGACCTCGCGATTGACCAGACCGCGCGGGGTTTCGCCGCGGGCCAGACGATCAAGGTTTTCGGCAATCTGATCGACCGATTCTTCAAACCGGGTGGCCGCCGCAATATGCGGGGTGATGCGGATTTTCCCGTGATCCCAGAACGGATGGCTTTCGGGCAGTGGCTCGGTCGCGGCAACATCCAAAAACGCGCCGCGCAGATGGCCGGTATCAATCGCGCGTAGCAAGTCGGCCTCGTTGATCATGGCCCCACGGGCGGCATTAATGATCGCAGCGCCCTTGGGCAGGAAGGAAAGCGTGCTGCTGTTAAGCACGTTTTCGGTTTCGGACGTGCGCGGTAGAAGGCAGATCAGGATATCGGACTGACCGAGGAATTCTGCCAGCGTTTCCTTACCGGCATAGGTTGAAATGCCTTCAATCGCCTTCATCGAGCGGCTCCAGCCCGAAACGGTAAAGCCAAGGTTGGAAAGCGACGAGGCAACGGCCGAGCCCAGCGCGCCAAGCCCCATGACACCGACCCGGCATTGCGAAATGCGTGCGACGTCATGCTGGGTCCAGTCGGCCTTGGCCTGCTGAGCGCTATAGACATCAAAGTCGCGCATGAAATGCAGCGCGGCATAAAGGTGATATTGCACCATCTGATCGGCCATCCCGGCATCTTCCAGACGAATGACCGGCAGTTCCTTGGGCAGGCTGGGGGATGAAACAACGTGATCGACCCCGGCACCGAGCGAAAAGATGGCCTTGAGCTTCGGCAGCGTCTTGATCAGGCCCTGTGGCTGTTTCCAGAACAGGGCATAGTCAATCGTTTCAGGGTCGTAATCGTCTTCCTCGGTCACGATATTGGCGTCCGGCAGGCGGTCAACCATCACGCTTTTCCACTTTTGATCGTCGCCGGCAGCGGAAATCAGAATATTGAGCGGGGCGTTGGTGGTTGCCATCGGGGTCTCCTGGTCAAAACGTCGAAAGTTGGGGCGATGAAAAAGGTTTGCACATATCAAACGCGCCAGAGCGCAAAGCGTTCCGGCGCGTCAGTTGGCGCGTCAATTACAGTCTGTCACGGACCGGCCTGCTTTCACAAGGCCGGGTCGGCACTGGGTTTGTGCAGACTTAGTGGGCAAAGATCATCGCCGGATCGCGGAAGGTCTTGAATTCAAGGCCATTTCCCGCCGGGTCTTCGACAAAGAAGGTGCCCTGTTCGCCCGGCTCACCCTTAAAGCGGATCTTGGGTTCGAGCAGGAATTTGACATTGGCCGCCTTAAGCTTGTCGGCCAGTGCGTGCCATTTTTCCCATTCCAGAACCGCCCCGAAATGCGGGATCGGCACTGCATCGCCATCGACATTCCCGGCGCCGCTGTTTTGGCCTGCTTCCGGGCGGACATGGGCAGAAAGCTGATGCCCAAAGAAATCAAAATCAATCCAGGCCTCGGTCGAGCGACCCTCATCACAACCGAGAATATCGATATAGAACGCGCGGGTGTCAGATATCGATTTGATAGGGAAGGCCAGATGGAACGGGGGCAGCGACATGGGTGTCTCCTAGATAATCTAATGCTGTATTGTTAGAGACAGTCTAAATCAGCATAATACCGGGCGTAAAATCAGAAGTTCTGAATTTAGGGTCAGGAAAACTATCGATATGGCACTGCGCCCAACCACCCCGTCGCTCAATGCCCTGCGTGCTTTCGAAGCCGCCGCCCGGCTTGGCAGTTTTGCCCGTGCGGCTACGGAACTCTCCGTCACCTCGGGCGCTATCAGTCAACAGGTCGCCAATCTGGAAGCCAGCCTTGGCATGCCTTTGTTCGAGCGAAATGGCCCGAAACTGACATTGCGCGAGGCTGGCCGGGCCTATTTGCCCAGTCTGCGCCGGGCGCTGGACGAGATCGAGGCCGCCACCCTTGATCTGGTGACCCATGGCGCGGGGGAGCGGAAACTGGTCATCGGTGCGCTGCATACCCTGGCCAGCAGCTGGCTTATTCCAAGATTAAATCGATTTCAAAACGAATATCCTGATGTCCGCCCGGTGATCGAAACCCTGGCGCTTAATTTCGCCACCCCGGAACGCAGCCCGGACCTTGGCGCACGCCAGATGGATGTCGGGCTCTATTTCGGTGATGGTCGCTGGCCCGGGATGATATGCGACAAGCTTTTTGATGAAATTCAAGTGGTTGTCGGCAAACCCGGATATGTTGCCTCAGGTGATGTGATGGGCGAAAACCACCCTGTTGCCCCAGCAGAACTGATCGGACGCTATCCGCGACTGGTCCACACCACCCGGCCCAAGGCATGGCATGACTGGGCGCAGGCCAACGGGATTGCCATCACCGGTGCGCCCGGACCGGCGTTCGAGCACTTCTTCATGCTGATCGAAGCCGCCAAAGTCGGCATGGGAATCGCCCTGTTACCAAGGGTTTTGATCGAAGGACCTCTGGCTGAGGGCCGTCTTGAAATCGTCAGTGATGCGTGGCTGAAATCCAGCGGTGCATACTATCTGATTACGCCGGAAAGCCGTCAGGAGGTGCCGGAAGTGCGCGCCTTTCGCGACTGGGTACTCGGTTTGGCAAGTGAATCCAGTTTGTCAGAATAAAGCGGCAAGTATTTGAAATTATGGACGGGTGTCTCGTCTCTGGGGATGCTAGGCGCGGCGATAGATGCTGTGTAGCAGGTGATCTTTCTTCGGACCGGTGATTTTTATTTTTGTTTCGAAATGATCTGGCCCGTTCCAGATCATGCAATGGTGATAAAAGTCATCCCCACAGGGGTGAATGTCGCGCGCACAAATCCCCTCTTGACCCTCTTCGCCAAATTGCAGCAGCACATAGCGATTGCCGAAACTCAAAGGGTCGCGAAACAGAAGCTCGATTGCCGCCGGGTCCTCGTGCAGGACAAAATCATATTCCCGATAGCCATCAAACCGCTTGCCGTCCGGACGGGTCAAAAACCCCTCCTCGCGATAGCGCAGCACATTGGGTTGGGTCGGATCGGCGGCATGAAACGTGACATCGCCGGTAAACTGCCCGGCCTCGCCCAGATCGCGCACAATCGTCCAGTTGCCAGCGAGGGCTGCAAAAATTCTGCCTGCATCAATGGTTCGGTTTGAGTCATCCGACAAGCTATTCATTGTTATCAGTTTCAGGGCAGTTGCGGACGGCCAATTCCAGATATCTTTTGGAAGAAACAATTTTTGTTTGTCAAACTGGGCGTAGGAGCTTCCTTCAAGCTCAGGGCCTATTTTCACTGAGTAATCTTCAGAAACTGAAATGAGCCTTTGGTCAAACAACCTGTGGAGATCAACTCTTAAGCAAAGCCCGTTTTGTGGATGATTGCTGTCTTCATTTATGTATGGCTGGATATGCGCCGCCTCTAAGAGTTCGGGAAGGCGTTCACCGCTAATGCAGCATCGATAGTCGTAGTTTTTGAGTATAAGTTCTCTGAAGGATGCCTGCCCCAAACGATCTTTTTGGTTAACTTTAGTAAACCCTGGAAGACCTGTTATCGGCACAAATGAGGGCGTCGAGTAAGCGCTCTCTATCTTGGGGTGTATGTTATCACTTTCAGTGAAATACTTAATTTTGACTATGTGTCTAGAGAAGCTGTGACCACACTCTTCGAGGTCGACAAAGTTGTCGTCGTCCAGAAGCACAACGTTGTCTAATTCTATGCAGCCAATTTTTGGGTTATCTGTCTGATCGAAGTACTTCGAATTTTTCCGCGCGTACTGTTTGATTCGTTGAGCAAGTGCATCCTTTGAGTGGACGCCGTTCTGGGTTCCATAAGTATCCCAAGCTGATGAGACTGTCCGGTCTAAATAACCCGAAAAATAGCCATATCCACCTACCTTTCTGATAGGTGATTTCAGCATAAAATAGAAACGTGTTCCCTTTGGAATCCCAGTTAGTGCCCAAGGGGTCGGTGTCCAGAAGTTAACAGTTTGCCGTTGCGGTTTGTCTCGCAGGTAATGGAACCATCTGGGATCGGTTACAGCTATTGCGAACACAGTCTTTTACGCCCCGGGCAGCATCCGCGGCAGTTTCTCACCGCCAAGGATATGCACATGCAGGTGCGGGACGTCCTGGCGGCCGTGTTCGCGGGTGTTGGCGATCAGGCGGTAGCCGTCTTCAACCACGCCAGCCTCCTTGGAGATTTTGCCGATTGCGCGGGTATAGGCGATGATTTCGGCGTCCGAGGCATTGAGTGCAAAGTCGTCATAGCTGGTATAGGCGCCCTTTGGGATGACCAGAACATGGGTCGGGGCCTGCGGCGCGATATCGTTAAACGCCAGCACATGGTCATCTTCATAGACCTTGGTGCACGGGATTTCGCCGCGCAGGATTTTGGCAAAGATGTTTTCCGGATCGTAGGGCTGAACGGCCATGGTGATGCTCCTGATACCTTGTCGGGACATTGCCCGGATAGTTGAGGCTTTATGCCTTAATCTTTGCTGCGCGATGCCTTTTCGGCAATACCTGAAATGCCCTGACGCTCGGCCAGGATCTTCCAGACGTCTTCCGGCTTCACACCCTGATCGGCCCAAAGCACGGTCAGGTGATAAAGCAGGTCGGCACTTTCCGATGCGACCTTTTCCGGGGTTTCGGCAAGGGCGGCAATCACGGTTTCAACGCCTTCTTCGCCGACTTTCTGGGCAATTTTGGCGGTACCCTTGGTAAACAGCTTGGCGGTATAGCTGCTTTCCGGGTCTGCACCCTTGCGGGCAGAAACGGTCGTGTAAAGCGCATCAAGGATATGTTGGCTTTTATCAGCATTGGCCATGATCTCAGTCCTCACGTACCGGAATGCCGGCGGCTTTCATGTGTTCCTTGACCTCGCGAATGCGATAGGTGCCGAAATGGAAGATCGAGGCGGCCAGAACCGCCGATGCATGCGCATCACGCACGCCTTCAACCATATGGTCGAGCGTGCCAACACCGCCCGAAGCAATGACGGGCACATGGACGGCATCGGCAATGGTGCGGGTCAGCGGAATGTTAAAGCCCGACTGGGTGCCATCACGGTCCATCGAGGTAACAAGAAGCTCGCCCGCACCATATTCGACCATTTGTTTTGCAAACGAAACGGCATCAATTCCGGTGGGTTCACGCCCGCCATGGGTGAAGATTTCGAACTTGTCCGGGCCGGTTGATTTGGCGTCGATCGAGACCACAATGCATTGCGATCCGAACTTGCGCGCGGCTTCGCGCACGAAATCGGGGTTTTTCACCGCTGCGGTGTTGATCGAAACCTTGTCCGCGCCAGCCAGAAGCAGTTTGCGGATGTCTTCAAGGGTGCGCACGCCGCCACCCACCGTGACCGGCATAAAGCAGGCCTCAGCCGTGCGGGCAACCACATCAAAGATGGTATCGCGGTTATCACTTGATGCCGTGATATCAAGGAAGCAGAGCTCGTCCGCCCCCTCGGCATCGTAGATGCGCGCCTGTTCGACCGGATCGCCGGCATCGACCAGATCAACGAAATTGACCCCTTTGACGACGCGGCCGTCCTTGACGTCAAGACAGGGAATGACACGGGTTTTCAGCATGGTCTGTTTCCTGTTGGGTCGGTTACGAAAGGGCCGCGATGGCCTCTGCCAGATCGATGCGGCCATCATAAAGCGCACGACCGGAAATCGCGCCATCGATGCCAGCATCTGTGTGTTTCTTGACCGCGATCAGATCATCCAGCGATGAAACCCCGCCCGATACGATCACCGGGGTCGAGATTTCCGATGCCAGTGCCACGGTGGACTCGATATTCGGGCCACCCATCGCGCCATCACGGTCGATATCGGTAAAGATGATTGCCGCCACTCCGCAATCTTCAAACTTCTTGGCCAGTTCCAGTGCGGTGACCTCAGACGTTTCCGCCCAGCCTTCAACCGCGACATAACCATCGCGGGCATCAATGCCGACAGCCACCCGGCCCGGCCATTTGGCACAGGCTTCCTTGACGAAGTCCGGGTTGCGAAGCGCCACGGTACCCAGGATTACGCGCGTGATGCCTTTATTGAGCCAATAATCAACCGTTTCCATGGTGCGGATGCCGCCACCCAGCTGCGTCTGGGCCTTGCCCGACACGGTGGCAAGGATGGAATCCACAGCCGCACCATTGACCGGTTCACCGGCAAAGGCGCCGTTCAGGTCCACGATATGTACCCAATGGCAGCCGGCTTGCACAAATTCACCAGCCTGTGCGCCCGGATCGTCGTTAAACACGGTTGCCTTGTCCATGTCGCCGCGCAGCAAGCGCACACAGGCGCCGTCTTTCAGGTCAATTGCGGGATAAAGGTTCACTGATCGGTGTCCTGTATTTTCTTGGTGTAGTAATAGCCTTCGACCATCTTGCCATCGACCATCGCGTAATAGGGATTGATGCCCCAACGGACATATCCAAGCCCGTTATACAGTGCGATGGCGGCTTCCTGGGTTTCGCGAAGGTCGAGTTTCAAAACGCTGTAGCCCGCTTCACGGGCGAAATATTCAATCGAACGCACGATCGCTTTGCCGTTGCCGCGCCCGCGTGCCCAAGGGGCGACGAAATGGCCGGAAATCTGGGCGGAATGACGCTGTGCTTCGAGGTTGGCCGGTGTTTCGATCAACTGGGCGGCACCGGAAATGATGCCGTCAACGCGCGACACAAACAGATGACGCCCGGGCATCAGCAACACACCGCGCCAGTATTTTTCCATGTCCGGACGGTCCGGTGGTGTCAGCCAGCCAAAGCCGCCACCCTCGACAATTGCCTGCGTACAGGCATCGACGATATCGGAAATGTCGCCTGCGGTCAGTTCGGTCACGCGTTCGGCAATCACGCCCGGCTGAATGGTATCAGATGGTGCGATCATGGCTTCCACCCCAGGAAGTTCCCGATGATGGTAAGCCCGGTTTTCTGGCTTTTTTCCGGGTGGAACTGGGTGCCGATCATGTTGTCACGTCCGATCATGGCCGTGATGTTCCCGCCATAGGAAACCGACGCCAGTCGCTGATCGGGGTTGGTGACATGCATGTGATAGCTGTGCACGAAATAGGCGTGATCGCCATCCGAGATGCCTTTAAGGACCGGGTGCGCCTTGCCCGCCGGATCAAGAACCAGCTCGTTCCAGCCCATATGCGGGATTTTAAGGCTCGGGTCACTGGGCTCGATGGCCACGACTTCGCCGGAAATCCAGTCAAGGCCGTCAGTGACGACAAATTCGCGACCGACGGTCGACATCAACTGCATGCCGACACAGATGCCAAAGAACGGCTTGCCGCCTTTGATCACCTGTTCGGTGAGGACATCAACCATGCCGGTGACCGCATCGAGGCCCGCACGGCAATCGGCATAGGCACCAACGCCCGGAAGCACGATATGGCTGGCGTTGCGGACCTTTTCCGGGTCATCGGTGACAATGATCTCGTCAGAAAAGCCGGTTTCACGTGCAGCACGCTCGAACGCCTTGGCGCACGAACGCAGATTGCCGGAACCGTAATCAATAATCGCAACACTCATGGGTAGGATGGGCTCCCGGTTGAGGGGGTGGAGGTAAGGGCAGCTGCGGAGTGTGGGACGCGCAGCCGGGAATTTTTCGAACGCTCAAAGCAGCGATGTTCGGCGTCAGTCTCATCATGGCCCGCGACGATATCGACCATCTTCCAGCCAGATGCTGCCAGTTTGCGCCGACGCAGGTCATTGGCAATCAGGCCAAAACCGATGCCGGTCACAAGGGCGAGCGCAAAGTCCATTTCAGGCCCGCCGTCAAACAGCTCGACGGCAAAGGTGCAAAGAAATGAAACCGCGACAAGGCCGAAAAAGCCCAGCCAAAGGCGATGGTACAACGCCCAAAGGCCCGAGAGCAGAAAGGCCCAGAAATTGAAGCCTTCACGGATCAGGATGGCGTTTTCCATCGGGTCGGCATCGCCGGGATGGGTATGGACTGTGTAAACCTTCATCGAAAACCGGTTTTCTGGACCGGTGGCAGAGTTTTGTCTGCTGTGCCACCGGTGTATTTTCGATCAGATCGAACTGACCTGCTTACAAGGAGCCGCCAAGCGTGCCCTTGGTTGAGGGAATGGCATCGGACTTGCGTGGATCAATTTCGATTGCCACGCGCAGCGACCGTGCAAGCGCCTTAAAGGCACTTTCGATGATATGGTGGTTGTTCTCACCATACAGGTTTTCGACATGCAGCGTGATGCCGGCCGCCTGGGCAAAGCCCTGGAACCATTCCCGGAACAGCTCGGTATCCATATCGCCCAGCTTGTCGCGGGTGAATTCGACATTCCAGATCAGATAGGGACGGCTTGAAATATCCAGTGCGACACGGGTCAGCGCCTCGTCCATCGGCAGCAGGCAGCTGCCATAACGCGTGATGCCCTTCTTGTCGCCAAGCGCCTTGGCAAAGGCCTCGCCGATTGCGATGCCGCTATCTTCGGTGGTGTGGTGGAAATCAATATGCAGGTCGCCCTTGGCCCGGACTTTAAGGTCCATCAGGCTGTGACGCGAAAGCTGTTCGAGCATGTGATCAAGGAACCCGACCCCGGTCTCGACGTCATAAACGCCGGTCCCGTCAAGGTTCAGTTCAACCATGATCTGGGTTTCGTTTGTGTTACGCTCAACGCGGGCCTTGCGCATGCAAAGCTCCTTTCCTGCAGATATTGATGCATATGACGGGTCGTATGTAGCAATAAAGCCGCGCAAAAGCCAGTTTTAGGTGCCTACGTATTGGCCGCAATCATCGGTTTTTCCGCCTGCATCGGACAGCTCATCGGGCTGTGCGGTGATCTCGGGGTTATTTCCGGGTCAGATGATTGACTTCATCCCAGTTTTTTTCGGGCGGATGATCGACAAATTCCCGGCATCTTTCGATATAGATTTCAACCAGCTTTGGTGTGGTTGCAGCTTCCAGATGCGTCTTGAAGGCGTCATGTGCTTCTGCCCATTTCTGGTCGTGATAGAGCTCCATGCAAGCATCCCATGCCGCGATCTCGATTTCCTGTGCGGCGATATCAACAAGGGCGTTGGTGGTATCGTCGCGATCCCCGATCAGCTCAAAAATATCAATCGGCACACTTGTACCAAGGGGAACGACCCGGTCGACATATCTGAGCAGGAAGTTATCGGATGCGCGTTTGGCGACGGCATCACTGACAAGGATGCGGGTGCCATAAATCTTGTTAAGCCCCTCGATCCGCGAGGCAAGGTTCACCGCCTCGCCAAGGGCGGTGTATTGCAGGCGATGTTCGGAGCCGACATTGCCGACAACCACCTGATCGGTGTGCAGGCCAAAGCGGGTGTAAAGCGGAAACAGGCTTGAATCCTGCGAGATGGAATTAAGCCGCCTTCCCGCCAGACGGCAGGCCAGTGCCGCCTTGCAAGCATGGTCGACATGGTCGGGGTCGCTGGTTGGCGCGTTCCAGAATGCCATGATGGCATCGCCGATATATTTGTCGATGGTGCCATTGCCGTTGATGGTGATCTGCTGTTCCATTGCGGCAAAATAATTCGAAAGCTCATGGGCCAGATCGGTCGGCGAATAGTTTTCGGTTTTGGCGGTAAAGCCTTCGATGTCGGTAAACATGATCGACAGTTCACGCGATTCGCCACCGATTTCCACCGGATTGCCGTCCGACATGATTGATTTCACCACATCCGCCGGGACATAGGCGCCAAAGCTTTTCAGGCTGAGCTTCATGTTTGCCACGGCCTTGGACAGGGCATCGACCTCGTAGATATGTGATTCCATATTGAAATCGCCGCCCAGATCAAACTGGCCGATCTTTTCGGCTTCTTCGGCGACGGCATTGATTTGCCGACTCAGCATGCGCGAAATGATGGCGATCAGAATGATGGTGAAGACAAGAATCGCAGTTGCGATCTTAAGGACGTTTTGCGTGGTTGCCTTGATATCGCCGACAAACTCATCCTCGGGCACGATCAGGCCCAGAACCGGTGATACGCCGAATGTTTCCGGGATCGCCGCCGCAGAGGCGAGGTGCTTTTTGCCATCGGTTTCATCGACAAATTCAAAGAAGGTGTCGGGATGGTTGCTCCAATGTGTGATGGCGCGACTGACAATCGGATCTTTGATTTCGCGATTGCCGATCTTGAACAGCGTCTCGTTCCTGTTGCTGCCATAAGGGCCGTTATAGGCCAGCACCCGATTTTCACGATCAAGCATGAAAACGCGCCCTTCTTCACCGATGCGGATATCACCAAGAATCCTCGTGACGCTTTCGAGTGTCAGATCGACACCGACAACGCCCATCAGGCTGCCATCCGGGTTCATGACCCGCTTGGCAAAGGTCACGCCGGGTTTATTGGTGCTGTTGAAGGTATAAAACGGGCTTACGAAAACGCCGTCCTTTTGTTTTGCGCCTTCGTACCAGGTGCGGCTTCTCGGGTCATAGGTGACCTCGCTATATTCCGTGCCGGTCACCGTGCCCCAGTCCGATTGATAAAGGTAGGTATCAAGCTTGCTGCCCGACATTGCGTAATCAATCGTACGATAGATGATCCTGCTTTGATCGGGGATCGGGCTGTTATTGGGACCAAAGGTTTTCAGGCCTTCGGGGATCTGAACGACCTGAAAGAACCGGCCATCCTCTTCGAACCCGAAAAACAGGCCGTAAATCTGTGACAGACCCTTGATCTGGCTTGCCATGACTGATCCACCGGTGGGTTCGGATATCGCACCGGGGAAAGAGTTGATCATGTCGGCTGTGGTGGTCACGACCTGTCCGACCGGCAGGATCACGTTGATCAGGCCATCGACCGATTTCTGCCGGGCGCTTTCCATTTCGGCACGGGCGGTTTGCAAGGCAAGATTGCGGTTGCTGTTATACAGAAACGCAACCGTCACCCCCAGCATCACGACCGCAATCGTTGTAAACGCAGCGGTAACGCCAATCTGAAGCCTGATTTTCACCTGATCGTATATCCATCATGCCAGGCGACAGAGTGCCGCCTGTTCACAGAGCGATACTTGAAAGATTAAGTCGCGGCTGATGAAAAACAACAATACGTTGAGTGATCAGGTGAAAAAAATCGCAATGGTTACTCGGAGTTATTCTAAACGAAGTCGAACTTATCGACGTCAAACAGGCCGCGATCGGTCATTTTCAGGTGCGGGATCACCGGCAGGGCCAGGAAGGCGACCTGCAGGAACGGTTCGGGCAAGACACAACCCAGATCCTTGGCCGCCTTGCGCAGATCAATCAGGTGTTCCTCGACGGTTTCAAACGGCTCAAGGCTCATGAGGCCTGCGACCGGAAGCGCCAGTTCAGCGGTGATCTTGCCGCCGTCAGCCACCGCAAAGCCGCCGCCCATTTCAATCAGGCGATTAACCGCAGCGGCCATGTCGGCATCGCTTGCCCCGACCACGGTGATGTTGTGGCTGTCATGCCCGACGGATGAGGCAATCGCCCCGCGTTTCAGGCCAAAGCCGCGCACGAAGCTGCGCCCGATATTGCCATTGATGCCGTGGCGCTCGACGACCGCGACCTTGATCACGTCGTTATCCAGATCGGGTTTGAGGCCATTGTCACCAATTTCAAGCGTTGCTTCATCGCGGAAGGTCAGGATAAGTCCCGGCTTGACCTTGATCACCGGGGTCTGGTTCTGACCCGGTTTGGGATCGCAGGCAAAGGCCTCTGCCGTGACCGGGGTGGCCTTCATTGACGTCAAACCGACCGGGTCGATGGTTTTGCGTTTGGCAAACAGATCCTTGGTGACAAGGCGGCCACCTGCAATGACGTCGGTGACGTGGCAGGCGTCGAGATCATCAAGGATGGCGATATCCGCGCGCCAGCCCGGCCCGATCAAACCGCGATCACGCAGGCCGAAAATGCGGGCCGCCGAGTGCGATGCTGCGCGATAGGCATGATGGATCGGGCAATTACGTGCCTTCAAATGACCAATTAATCGCGAAACAAGACTATCAAGATGACCTTCTTCGCCGATATCAAGCGGATTGCGGTCATCGGTGCACAAGGCCACGAAGCTTGAGCTGTTTTCATCGAGAATTTCGGCCAGTGCCTCCAGATCCTTGGACACCGATCCTTCGCGGATCAGGATCGCCATGCCCTTGGCAAGCTTTTCGCGGGCTTCGTCGGCCGAGGTGGCCTCGTGATCGGTGCGAATGCCGGCAGCCATATAGCCATTAAGATCCAATCCGCGCACCAGCGGCGCATGCCCGTCGATATGACCATCCTGAAAGGCTTCAAGCTTGGCCATGATGCCCGGATCAAGGTTGAGCACGCCGGGATAGTTCATCATTTCCGCCAGCCCGACGACCTTTTCGTGCGACCGGAACGGCAAAAGGTCTTCGATCTCAAGCCGCGCACCTGCGGTTTCAAATGCGGTGGCCGGTACGCAGGAGGACAGATTAACCCGCACATCCATCACGGTCTGTTCCGCGCAATCCAGGAAGTATTTGATGCCCTCAGACCCCAGCACATTGGCGATTTCGTGCGGGTCGCACAGGACTGTGGTGACGCCATGGGGCAGCACACAGCGATCAAACTCGAGCGGGGTCACCAGCGAACTTTCAATATGCAGGTGGGTATCGATAAAGCCCGGCACGGCAAATTTGCCGGTGCAGTCAATCTCGGTCTCGCCAGTATAGCTGTCATGGGTGCCGACAATCCGGTCGCCGACAATGGCGATATCGGTTTCGGTGACCGTGCCGGTGATGACGTCCAGCAAGCCGATATTCCGCAGCACCAGATCGGCCTTGATTTTGCCCTGACCGGCAAGAATGCATTTGCCAAGCTGGGTTTGGGTAAGATCGCTGCTCATGGGCTCTGGTCCTGTCTTCTTGAAATTCTTTTACCATCAAATTCTTTTACCATCTCCAAGGGTAAAGCATGTGGCGCGGGTATGCCTTGAATTTTTTGGGTATCTCAGCGTTGAAACTGTGTTTTGGTCAACATGAAGGTCGCGCGGTCAGCGGAAGCGGCAGTTGCGGGTGGCTTCTGCCCTTGACCGGGGCGTCTGCCGTGCTAACTCTTGGGCGAAGCAATCGATGAGATTCAAGGATAATTCATGAGCGAACAACAAAGCTGGCATGGCACGACAATTCTGTCCGTGCGCAAGGGCAATGAAGTCGTGGTGGCCGGTGATGGTCAGGTCTCGCTTGGTCCGACGGTGATCAAGGGCAATGCCCGCAAGGTGCGCCGGATCGGCCAGAAGGGCGAGATCATGGTGGGCTTTGCCGGGGCAACGGCAGATGCCTTTACCCTGCTGGAACGGCTTGAAGCCAAGCTTGATCGTCATCCGGGCCAGACCATGCGCGCCTGTGTAGAGTTGGCCAAGGACTGGCGGACAGATCGTTACCTTCGCAAGCTCGAAGCCATGATGGCGGTGGCCGATAAGGACGTGTCACTGGTTCTGACCGGCCAGGGTGATGTTCTTGAACCCGAAGATGGCATCATTGCCATTGGTTCGGGTGGTAACTATGCGCTTGCTGCGGCTCGGGCCCTGCTTGATCAGGACCTCAGTGCCGAGGAAATTGCCCGCAAGGCCATGGCGATTGCCGGTGAGATTTGCGTCTACACTAACGGCAATGTCTTGCTTGAGAAAATCGATATCGAGGATGCGAAATAACGGTGCCAGCAAACGTCGCCTTTCGGGCTGCAAATAACGAAGACCTGCGCTTCCGGTGCTCACGCACATCAAAGTGCGCTGCGCTCCGGTTCTCGGGCTCCGTCATTTTCGCCACGAAAATCGACGTTTAAGTTGAATGGGCCGCTTCTGCATTCGTCGCAAAAAGATACGGAATAAATCATGACCCAACATTACAGCCCGCGCGAAATTGTTTCCGAACTGGACCGTCATATCATCGGTCAGAAGGATGCCAAGCGCGCGGTCGCCATTGCGCTGCGTAACCGCTGGCGCCGTCAGCAGCTTGACGAAACCATGCGCAATGAGGTTCTTCCGAAAAACATCCTGATGATCGGCCCGACCGGTGTCGGTAAAACCGAAATCGCGCGTCGCCTTGCCAAACTGGCCGAGGCCCCGTTCATCAAGATCGAAGCGACCAAATTCACCGAGGTTGGTTATGTCGGGCGCGACGTTGAACAGATCGTGCGTGATCTGGTGGAAGTGTCGATTGATCTGACCCGCGAAAGCATGCGCAAGAAAGTCCGCGCCAAGGCCGAAATGCAGGCCGAGGAACGCATTCTGGATGGTTTGGTCGGTGAAAATGCATCGTCCGAGACCCGCCAGAAGTTCCGCAAGATGCTGCGCGAAGGCGAACTTCAGCACAAAGAAATCGAGATTAACGTGCAGGAAAGCAGTGCTGCTTCGATGCCGACCATCGATATTCCGGGCATGCCCGGTGCACAGATGGGGATGCTGAACCTCAATGACATGTTCGGCAAGGCGTTTGGTGGCAATACCAAGCCCAAGCGCATGACGGTCGAAGAAGCCTTTGAGCGCCTGATCGATGAAGAAGGTGACAAGCTTCTCGATAATGACAAGGTCACTGCCGAGGCGATTGAAAATGTCGAACAGAACGGCATCGTGTTCCTGGATGAAATCGACAAGATCACCGCGCGTTCCGAACGTGGTGGCGATGTGTCGCGCGAAGGTGTTCAGCGCGATCTGTTGCCGTTGATCGAGGGGACCAACGTTTCAACCAAGCATGGCACGGTCAAAACCGACCATATCCTGTTCATCTGTTCTGGTGCGTTCCACCTTGCAAAGCCGTCTGATCTTCTGCCGGAATTGCAGGGTCGTCTGCCGATCCGTGTAGAGCTTAAGGCGCTGACGGAGGGCGACTTCCGCCGCATCCTGATGGAGCCGGAAGCATCCCTGATTAAACAGTATATCGCGCTGATGAAGACCGAGGATGTCACACTCGACTTTACCGAAGATGCGGTCGATGAAATTGCCCGTATTTCGGCAAATGTGAACGAATCAGTCGAAAATATCGGGGCGCGTCGCCTGCATACGGTGCTGGAAAAGCTGCTCGATGATATCAGCTTTACCGCCACCGACCGTGGGGGCGAGACTTTCAAGGTCGATGCCAATTATGTCCGCGAACAGGTCGAAGACCTTGCCAAGGATACCGATCTTTCGAAGTTTATTCTGTAATCGAAACGTTCGATCAGACCAGATATGCAAAAGGCCAGCACATTGTTGCTGGCCTTTTTGTTTTTGCATGTCTTCCAGACGCTTAGGCGGAATGCAGTTTCCGGACATTGTCGCCGGTTTTGGCCGGGAGATAGACCGTAAAGACCGAGCCGACACCCTGTTCACTTTCGATCTGCATGGTGCCGCGGTGGCGTTGCACCAGATGTTTGACGATGGCCAGCCCAAGGCCAGTACCGCCAACCGCGCGGGAGCGTGCAGTATCAACGCGGTAGAAACGCTCCGTCAGGCGCGGCAGGTGTTCACGGGCGATGCCATCGGAATGATCGCGGATGGCAACAGCCATGATGCGGTCGTGGCGGAAACGCGCCAGTGCACCCGGCGGGTTTTTGGCCAGACTGATCGAAACTTCGACATCGGTATTGGCGTGTCCGTATTTGATGGCGTTTTCGACCAGATTGACAAAGACCTGGGTCAGTTCCTTTTCCTCGCCAACCATTTCCGTGTCATCAAGCGTGCTGGTGACACGGATGTTCATGCCCTTGGCTTCGGCCTTCAGGGCAAGGCTTTTGGCGACCTTGCCAATGATCTTGCCAACATCGCAATCTTCGGAGGGCGGGGTATGTTCATTAAGCTCGATCCGGGCAAGAGACAGCAGGTCTTCGATCAGATGCTGCATGCGCTGGGCCTGATCGCGCATCACCGGCAGGAACTGGTTGAGCGCGTCAGGATCGTCCTTGGCCGGGCCTTCAAGCGTTTCGATAAAGCCCAGCAGCACCGAAAGAGGCGTACGCAGTTCGTGCCCGGCATCGGTTGCGAAGTCGGCGCGCATCTGTTCGAGTTTGCGAAGCTCGGTCAGATCGGAGAATGTCAGAACGAAGTTCCGGTCGCCGGCAGCAGCAGGCAGGCGCGCGGTCAGTACGTCGAAGTGACGGTGCGCGTCCGCCGCCAGCACGAATTCCGCATGCTTCATGGTTTCGCGCGCGCTTGCGACATCGTCAAAGGCATCCAGCAGGATCGGGTCACGGATAAAACGCGTCAGATCACGGCCGGTTTCGAGGTTGTGAAACAGGCCCTTGGCCGCCCGGTTAAACCCCGTGACCACGCGATGGCGATTGACCATCACCACCGGGTTTGGCAGGTGATCAAGGATTTCGGCATCGGTGCTGGTTTGTGCCTCAAGCAGGGCGATGCGATCACGAAATGCCGCGGCAATCTGGGTATAGAGCGATGAAAGCTCGGAGGCGGCGGCAAAGCTGATATGTTGCGGCGGGGTGCCTTTATAGCGGTCGCGCAGATCGGTCGCGTAGCGTGCCACCCGGCGCAGATCGCCAAAATAGATGCGCAAGATCGCCGCAGCCCCGAGCCACGCGGCGGTCGCAGACAGGATCGCTGTGCCCCAGCCAAGCTGCTCCATCGCCGCAAGGACGACAAAGACAACACCTGCCGGAAAGGCAACGGCCAAAGCCGTAAGTATCAATTGGCGGAAACCCAATTAACGCTCCTGTTTAAACGGGGTGACGGCGGTTTATCACGCGTGTGATCAAAAGTGGACCTAAAATGGTTATGGGCCAGTAAAGATCAAATAAAACTTTGATGACAGTTTTCTAAGCACTGAAGTGATTGAAAATATCTGTCGGGCGCGTGGTGATGCCATCCACTGCCCAACGCCTTTGGGCAAGATGCTCATGTGGGGAGTGTATCGGTTTGCGCCAACCGGCGGGCGGATGTTTTAACGCCCGCCGGTCAGGTTCTTGCTTGGTGTGATCAGAAGCCTGATCAGATGATTTCAGCACCCTGGTCGAAGCTCAGGCGCGGCTGGCGTTCAAACAGCTTGCTGCCATCGCCATAGCCGATATTGAGCAGGAAGTTGCTTTTATACGCGGTGCCAGCAAAGAATTCGGCATCGACCTTGGCGTTATCGAAGCCCGACATCCCGCCACAATCAAGGCCAACGGCCCGAAGGGCGAGGATGAAATAGCCTGCCTGCAGCGTGCCATTACGGAATGCGCTGGTTTTGATGGCTTCTTCCTTGCCGGCAAACCACGACCGGGCATCGGTATGCGGGAACAGGTCGGGCAATTTTTCGTAAAATTCCATGTCATGGGCGATGATGGCGGTCACCGGTGCCGTCATGGTTTTTTCGATATTGCCCTCTGCCAGGCAGGGTTTGAGGCGTGCACGGGCTTCATCGGTGGTGACGAATGTAATGCGCATCGGTTCGCAATTGGCACTTGTCGGGCCCAGTACGGTCAGGTCCCAGGCCTTTTTGAGAAGTGCCGGGTCGACCGGTTTGTCGTGCCAGACATTGTGGGTGCGGCCATTGTGAAAAAGAAGGTCAAGTCCATCAGAATTAAGCATGCATCCTCGTCAATCAGAAGTGGTTGCCAAAAGTTCGATATGGTTACCATTAGATTTGTAATGTGGCGGACAACTGGCAAGAGCTGATATGAACTGTGGAAAAACAATCGGTTCACTGGTATTTTCGAAGTCAAAATGACCCTGCAAAACGCAATGCGTGGGGCAGGAGACGGGTTTTCTACTGGGGGGAGATCCGAGGGCGCGAATGAGTTGCGCCCCGGCGTGGGTGGATCGCAAGATACTGGAAACAGATATGGCAGTTGAGACCAAAGGGCACAGCGCAATTTCGGCAGTGATGCGGGTGAAACCGCCGCGCAGGATGCACGGCCTTATTGTCGGTGTCTCCTTCGCGGTTGGGCTTACTTTTGGTGCTACGGCGGGCTTTGCCCAGATCGCGTCGGATAGCGCACCTGCAACAGATGAAACGGTTGAGGCGACGACGGCTGAGCCTGCGGTAACGGGTGCGGATGGTGCCGAAACCCCGGAAACCCCGGAAGTCCCGACGACCGAGGCAACAGCACCACAGGACGCAGCCCAGTCCGATGCGCCGCAAAGTGCGGATCAGGAAATGGTTGCGCAAAGCGGAGACGCGACCTCGGCCGTGGTGTTTATGTATCATCGCTTTGGCGAGGGCGAATATCCTTCGACCAACATCACGATGGAACAGTTCGACCAGCACGTCAAAGAACTGACCAGCGGTCCCTATACCGTGATGGGCGTTCCGCAGATTGTGAGCGCGCTTGCCGATGGCAAGGGGCTTCCGGATCGCACCATCGGCATTACGGTCGATGATGCCTATCGTTCAGTTTACGAAAAGGCCTGGCCGGTATTTCGTGAACACAACCTGCCCTTCACCGTGTTTGTTTCCACCGAACAACTTGATTCGGGCTATGCCAACTACATGACCTGGGACATGGTGCGCGAATTGTCCAAAGCGGGTGTAACGATTGGTGGTCACAGCCAGAACCACGCCCATTTGCCTGATTTCGACATCGATCGCGTTAAGGCAGAGCTTGCCAATTCTGCCGCCCGCTTCGAGGAAGAACTCGGCTATGTGCCGGAAATCTTTGCTTATCCCTATGGGGAAGCCAATGGCGAGGTCATCGCCGCGGTCAAGGAAGCCGGTTATCGCGCGGCCTTTGGCCAGCAAAGCGGTGCGATGCACACCGAATCCGATTTTATGTATCTGCCGCGTTATGCCCTGAACGAACATTACGGCGCGATGGATCGGTTTAATCTGGCGGCGAATTCCCTGCCACTTGTGGTCAGCGATGTCACACCGGCTGATTATAGGCTGACCCGCAATCCGCCGGCCTTTGGCTTTACGCTGGCAGAACCGGCCCCGTCGATGAACTGTTATCCGTCCGAAGGGGAGCCGACCATGTCGCGCCTTGGCGAAGAACGGGTTGAAATCCGCCTCGATGGTCCGGTTTCAAGCGGGCGCTGGCGGATCAACTGCACCGCCATGGGACCAGATTCACGCTGGCGCTGGTTCGGAATGCTTTATACCGTTCCATAAGCAACCGGTTGATGGCGCAAAACCCGATATTCAGCGTCGGGATCTGAAATCCAAATAAAATCAACGCCATGTCCAGATACCGGGCATGGCGTTTTTCAAACTAGCCTGTGGCTTTTATCGTGTTCTTGATTGGGTTCTTGCGCCAGATTAGGGGACAATGTAGGTTAACCACACTTCTTAACCGTAATTAATTGGTAATCACAGTGCCAGGTGACTTAAATCGAAAGAGTGTCCTTCTGATCATCTCGGGGGGCATTGCCGCCTATAAGGTGCTTGAGGTGATCCGTCGGTTGCGTGATCGCGGGATCCATATCCGCGCCATCCTGACCAAGGGCGGGGCCGAGTTCGTGACACCGCTTTCGGTTGCGGCACTGACCGAAAACAAGGTCTATCAGGATCTGTTTTCCCTGACCGATGAAGCGGAAATGGGTCATATCCGCCTGTCGCGTGAGGCGGACCTTGTTCTGGTCGCCCCGGCAAGTGCCGATATTCTGGCCAAGATGGCGACCGGACAGGCCGGTGATCTGGCGACAACTGCGTTACTTGCGACCAACAAGCCAGTGATGATTGCACCCGCAATGAATGTCGAGATGTGGAACCATCCGGCAACCCAAGCCAATATTGCCACCCTTGAAAGCCATGGCGTGCTCCGCGTTGGCCCAGCGTCTGGCGACCTGGCCTGTGGCGAATTCGGATCGGGCCGTTTGGCCGAACCGGCCGAGATTATCGCAAGTGTTGTTGATTTCCTGGAACAGCAAGACGCGCCCAAACCCCTTGCCGGTAAAAAGGCGGTGGTCACCAGCGGCCCGACCCATGAGCCGATTGATCCGGTGCGTTATATCGCCAACCGGTCCTCGGGCAAGCAGGGCCACGCGATTGCCGAGGCGCTGGCACAGGCTGGTGCAGATGTGACACTGGTGACGGGTCCGGTAACCCTGCCTGATCCCGCAGGAGTGAAGGTCGTGCGCATCGAAACCGCACGCGAGATGCTGGGGGCCGTGCAGGCCGCCCTTCCCGCTGATATTGCCGTTTGTGCCGCGGCGGTCGCCGATTGGCGCACGGCTGATGAAGCCGGTCAGAAGCTTAAGAAAGATGGATCGGGGGTGATCCCCGACCTGAAGCTTTCGGAAAATCCCGACATTCTGGCAACCATCAGCAAGTTCGGGCCAATGCGCCCGGGGCTCGTCATCGGTTTTGCCGCCGAGACAGAGAATGTCACCGACCATGCCCGCGCCAAAAGGGTACGCAAGGGGTGTGACTGGATCCTGGCCAATGATGTGGCGCCCGCGACCGGGACCTTTGGCGGGGATGATAACGAGATTTACCTGATTTCAGGCGATGACGAAACCAGTGACGAACGATGGGAACGCCAAAGCAAGACCGGGGTAGCCCGCGCGTTAAGTGCGCGCATCATCAAACATTTTTCCTGACGGGCGTATCCCGGAAGGCAGACCGAACGATTAGACCGGCAGATGATCCTGCCGGGACAAGACAAGGATAGACGATGTCGCTTTTAAGCGTTGATTTAAAACAGCTTCCGCACGGGGCGGACTTGCCGTTGCCGGAATACGTAACCGCGCAGTCAGCCGCGGTTGATTTGCAGGCTGCGATTGACGGGACGCTGGTTCTGGCACCGGGCAAACGTGCCATGGTCGAAACCGGTATCGCCATCGCATTGCCCGCCGGGTTTGAAGCGCAGGTGCGTCCGCGGTCAGGCTTGGCGGCGAAAAACGGGGTCACGGTCCTTAACAGTCCGGGCACGATTGATGCCGATTATCGCGGCGAGATCAAAGTCATCCTGATTAATCATGGTGACGAAGCCTTTGAAATCGAGCGCGGCATGCGCATTGCCCAGCTGGTGGTCGCACCGGTGACGCAAGTGACATGGAACGCCGTAGAAGACTTGAATGAAACCGCGCGTGGTGCGGGTGGTTTCGGTTCGACCGGAACAGCCAGCCCGGCCCGATAGGTTCGGGAAAGCATGCTGGTCGATCCGGTTTGACGCTATCTGGTTATGCCGTCTGGGGGGATGGCTGAACCGCAAGGGGAGTTGAGTGAAAAGATGCTGAAGCTTTCTAAGAAGATGCTGTTTGCGATCGAGGCGGTTGTGGACATTGCCTATAACGCGGCGGGTGAGCCGGTCCAGAGCCGGGATATCACCGCGCGTCAGGGCATTCCGAAACGTTACCTTGAACAGACGTTGCAGCAGTTGGTGCGTGCCGACATTCTGGTCGGCGTGCGTGGCCCACGCGGGGGGTATCGGCTGGCGCGTGAACGCCGTCGCATTACGCTTGCCGATATCGTTTCGGTGATCCGGTCGATGGAAACATCTGATGACCCGATCGAGGATCCCGCAGGATCGCCACTGGGCAAGGAAGTCGTCCGTCCGCTGTGGCGGGAATTGCAGGACGAAATGATGAAGCAGCTTGAAAAAATCACGGTCGAAGACCTGTGCAACCGGGCGCGTGATGCGGGCCTGCGCAGCGGGATCGAAGAGTCCCCGGATTTCATCATTTGATCTTATCGGGGTGCAGCGGTTTGGTGTATCGTCATTGCACAAGAAACTGCTGCTATTGAAGGTAAAACTACAAGTTTATGGAACGTTGCCCGGCACAGGATCTGTAAAAAATCTTTCAATCCGTTTGACCCGGATAAATAGCGAGATAAATACAGATCAAAGATGTGCTTGATGGCAAAAATACAGAAACGTGCGAGGAAAACATGACTGAGTTTCGCGGCAAGATTTACGACAGCATCATCGACACCATTGGCGCAACGCCGCTGGTGCGCCTTTCGCGACTGGCAGAGGCCGAAGGTGTCAAAGCCGACCTGATCGGCAAGCTTGAATTCTTTAACCCGCTGGCCTCGGTCAAGGACCGTATTGGTCTGGCGATGATCGAAAATGCCGAGAAATCCGGCAAGATCAAGCCGGGCGCAACCCTGGTGGAGCCGACATCGGGCAATACCGGTATTGCGCTGGCCTTTGTGGCGGCGGCCAAGGGTTACAAGCTGATCCTGACCATGCCCGAAAGCATGTCGCTGGAACGTCGCAAGATGCTGATGCTTCTGGGTGCGCAGATTGATCTGACCCCGGCGGCCAAGGGCATGAAGGGTGCGGTTGCCCGTGCCGAAGAACTGGTTTCGGAAATTGACGGTGCCGTCATGCTTCAGCAGTTTGACAACCCGGCCAACCCGGAAATCCACCGCAACACCACGGCCGAGGAAATCATCAAGGATACTGCCGGCAAGGTAGATATCTTTGTTGCCGGTGTCGGTACCGGCGGGACCCTGACAGGGGTGGGTGAAGTGATTAAAAAGCATAACCCGAACATCCAGATCGTTGCTGTTGAGCCCGAAGACAGCCCGGTTATTTCCGGTGGTGCACCGGGCCCGCATAAAATTCAGGGCATTGGTGCCGGTTTTATTCCGGGCAACCTCAATATCGATGTCATCGACAAGGTCATGACCATCGGCAACGAGACCGCCTTTGCCACCGCCCGCAAGCTCGCCAGCATCGAAGGCCTTCCGACCGGTATTTCGTCCGGTGCAGCGGTTGCGGCCGGGATCGAGCTTGGCCAGCTGCCGGAAAACGAAGGCAAGCGCATTGTTGTGATCATACCGAGCTTTGCCGAACGGTATCTTTCGACCCCGTTGTTCGAAGGTCTGCAATAAGCAGCCTGAAAGACCAAAGATTTCAAAGGGTCCGGCACGATGTGCCGGGCCTTTTTCATTGGCGGAATGCGGGGCTCTGGCTTGGTTGACAGAGCACGTAAAGCATTTCGTTGCGATATGGATATGAAATCTTTGCTTGAGGCCACTGTTCCATGGGCTATATGCAAAAGCCTAGTGGATTACCATCTGATTTGATGACCGACGTTCTGACAGGAAGCCCACCCGCGTGAGTGATTTCGATTTCAGCGAAAATGAAGTGCAACGCTATGCCCGCCATATCGTCCTTAAGGAGGTTGGCGGCACGGGGCAGATGAAGCTCAAACACGGTCGGGTTCTGATCGTTGGGGCGGGGGGACTTGGATCGCCGCTTGCGATGTATCTGGCCGCTGCCGGGGTTGGCACGATCGGGATCGTTGATGCCGACACGGTCGAACTTTCAAACCTGCAACGCCAGATCGCACATGGCATGAAGGATATCGGAACGCCCAAGGTCGACAGTGCCAAGGCGACCATGGCGGATATGAACCCCGAAGTCACCGTGCAGGCCCATAACACCCGGCTTGATGCCAGTAACGTCATGGATCTGATTGCCGATTATGATGTGATTGCCGACGGGTCGGATAATTTCGATACGCGCTTTTTACTCAACGATGCCTGCTACCACGCGGGCAAGACGCTGGTTTCGGGTGCCGCTCTTCGCTTTGACGGGCAGGTATCGACCTTCAAGGCCCATCTGGGTGCCCCGCATCCCTGTTATCGCTGCATTTATCATGCCCCGCCACCCGAAGACGCCATTCCGTCCTGTGCGCAGGGCGGCGTTTTGGGATCGGTTGTCGGTATGATCGGCGGCATTCAGGCGACAGAGGTGCTCAAGGAGCTGATGGGCATTGGCGATGGCCTTTCCGGGCAGCTTTTGATTATTGATGCGCTGTCCGCTTCGTTCCGCAAGATCAAGGTGCCCCGCGATCCGGGCTGCCCGACCTGTTCAGAAAACGCCACAATCAAGGACCTGTCTATTCATGAGCACTGAGTCTGATACGCCCAAAAAGCTTTCCCTGGTGGTGTTTTCCGGGACCTATGAAAAGGTTCATTACGCCCTCGTAATGGCATCAGCCGCCTTGGCATCGGGCCGTGAAGTGACGCTGTTCTTCACAATGGATGCCAGCCGGGCGCTGTTTGCGCCGTCGGGTTGGCGTCATCTGCGCACCGAGGTTGACGGGGCGACGGCGACATCGATTGATCTTAGTTACTCGACGCGTGGCATCGGCACTTTCGAAGAATTGTTGTCGGCCTGTGCCAGCCTCAATGCCAAGTTCATGATCTGCGAGATGGGTCTGCGCGCCCTTGGCCTTGAAAATCAGGCAAAGCGTGAAGAACTGGCAATCGAGACCGGCGGTGTTGTTACGTTCCTGAACGATGCCAAACAGAACGGCGAGATGCTGTTCATCTGATCTTTGAGGTCGGTGTTCACCCTAGCTTGCCAGAAGTTTGACACCCAGGCCGGCAAGGCAGATGCCAACACCGCGTTCGATCCATGATTTGATTGCAGCAATGCGCGCCTGCACCGATGGCAGGGTCAGGGCTGTTGCGACAAGCGCAAACCAGATCATGTGGCAGGCCGCGATATAAACCCCATACGCGACTTCCTGAATGATCGCGGTGTCTGGTGAAATCACCTGACTGAACAGCGATACGATAAACAGCATTGTTTTGGGGTTTAACGCATTGCAGGCAAAACCGATCCAAAACGCCGACCCGCTGTTTTGTGCCCGACGGGTTTGGTTTTGGTTCGGCTGATCAGAGTTTGTGACGTTCGAAGCACTTTTGCTGTGATTCGGCCTGCCCAGCAGGCGTTGAATGTCCGGCCAAAGCGCCGATACGCCAAGCCAAATCAGATAAGCCGCCCCAAGGTAGCGCAAAGCCGATAAAACCCAGATATTGCTGGCAAAAACAACGCCAAGCCCGATCAGCGTGTAGCCGAGATGCACCGAAACGCCAGTACCGATCCCAATGGCGCAGAGCACGCCTGCCCGCCGTCCGCGTGCAAGGGCGATCCGGGTCACCATCGCAAAGTCCGGGCCGGGGCTGATCACGGCGAGAATGGTGATGATGCCAACGGCAATGATTTCCATCGATAAGATATCGCCTGTCCATTCCGGCATGATGTGATCCCTTGTGAATGATGAATTCATTTGATGTGTGAGTGAATTCAGTATCAAACTGTTCAGATCGCCGGAAAATCGAAAAATACTGGTATTTATTGTGAGTAATGTTCACAGAAAACGCAGTTTGCCACCCTTGGCGGCCCTGCCCGCCTTTGAGGCCGCAGCCCGCCATCAAAGCTTTTCGCGTGCGGCGGATGAGCTTAATCTGACACACGGTGCGATCAGTCGCGCGGTTGCACAAATCGAGGAACGTCTGGGCGTTAAGCTGTTTGTTCGGCGCAATCGGCGTGTCTGGCTGACTGCCGCAGGCGAGCGGTTGTTGAAGGCAACAACGGGTGCACTTGATGGGCTTGATCAGGCGATTGAGGATATCCATCGCCATGACAAGTCATCCCCGATATTGACCGTATCGTGCGAGCCCAGCCTTGCGATGCGTTGGTTGATGCCGCGTCTTGGTGATTTTCGCGAGGCCAACCCGGATCTGAATATCGATCTGAGGCTGGCGGGCGGGCCGGTGGATTTGTTGGCGGATGGCTGCGATGTTGCCATTCGGCGTGCGGATTACGGCATTTCCGAGCATTACATCACCACCCGACTTTGGCCGGAATATGCGGGGCCGGTTTGCGACCCGGAATGCTGGGAAACCATTCTTTCAAGCGATTTGTCCAACGCCCGGTGGCTTCATACGCGAACGCGCCCCGATGCCTGGGATGACTGGAAACGGAGAAGCGGCAGCACGGCAACCCCGGCAAGCGAGCAGTATTTCGATCATTTCTTTTTCGCCCTGCAGGCAGCCGTGAACCGGCTTGGCACGGCGATTGGTCCCTTGCCGCTTGTGGCTGATGATCTGGTGTCCGGACGGCTGATCGCGCCGCATGGCATGGCCCCGACGGGCTTTGATTATGTCCTGATTACGCTTGATCCGCCCAAGCGTGATCCGCGGGTTGCGCTGTTCTTTGACTGGTTGATGGCCAAGGCAACTGACATGGAGCATGCGATATCACCAGCCTGACTGTGATCAACGAACTGGTCGGCTGTGCATCACCTCGGAACATTGATTGCGTGCCAAGCGTTTGGGGATTGTTTGAATGGCAAGGGTTTATCGCATGCTGACCGACCTTCCCTATTTCGCCACGGCGGAAAAGTACTTCGATATTGGCGTGATCGATATGATTGCGCGTCTGGTGGCGGCAACAGTCATTGGCATGCTGATCGGGTTGAACCGTGATGTGAATGGCAAGCCAACCGGCATGCGCACCCTTGCCCTTGTGTCACTTGGTGCGGCGGTGGTGTCGGTCGTGGCGGTCCATTTTCAGGATCTGATTGATCATCCTGATGCGCTTTCACGTGTGGTTCAGGGGATTTTGCAAGGTGTTCTGACCGGGATCGGTTTCATTGGTGCCGGTGTTATTTTGCGCGAGCCAAAAAACATGTCGGTCACGGGGCTTACCACTGCTGCGACCGTCTGGATGACGGCAGCGCTTGGCATCGCCTGTGCGCTTGCGGCCTGGCATATCGTGATTATTGCAACCGTCTTGACCTTTATTATCCTGGTCGCGCTGAAACCGGTCGAGCTCATGCTGGTGCGCTGGGTCGGTAATTCAGAGGCCGCCAAGGACGCCAAGGAGAGCTAGCGGGCAGTTGGGGTAATCCGCCTTGGCGGGTTTGCGCTTAAAAATCCTCGCCCTCGCGAAAAGCGGCAAGGTCGTCAATGCGGTGATAGGGCAGAAGCGTCTGAAGATTTTCGGGCGGTGTGCCGTTCATCAGGTCATGCAGGTGGCGGGCAAGAACTTCGCCGACATGGCGCTGCGGTTGGTAGTAATAGGCAAGTTTTTGTTTCGAAAGCATGCGAAACGGCATGCCGCCAAAACCGACAACACCAATCCCGTCGCGGATGGTGTCCATGCCAAGTTCCATCAATGCCTCAAGCGCGCCGATCATGGTCATCTGACTTGCGCAGACGACAGCCGTGACATCGCGCTGATTGGCAAAAAGCCGTGTTGTTGATTCGCGCGCAGCCCGCACGGAAATTTCCGACGGCATCCAGATCAGGCTATCGGGATCAAGCCCCGCATCAACCATGGCCCGGCGGGCCCCCTGTTTGCGATATCCGAAAAAGGTCAGGGCTTCGGGCGGGTCGATCATGCCGATATTGCGGTGACCATCATCAAGCAACCGTTTTACCGCGTCATAGGCGGCCTGCTCGTCATCATGATCGACAAAGGCGTGCGGGGTCAGAAGTTCGGTACGGCCAAAGCTGACAAATGGAAAGTCATGTTGCAGACAGTATTTCGCGCGACTGTCTTGCAAGGTGGTGCGTGAAAATACCACGGCATCGGCAAGGCGTTGGGTATGGACCTTGCGCACCGGATCAAGCGGATCTTCGCCGCGCGTCTGGGCCAGCACCAACAGGGAATAGTTATCGGCTTCAAGACCCTGGGTCAGGCTTTCAACCTGTGCCAGAAATCCCGGGTCGCCGTAATCACCGACTTCGGGGGAATAAAGAATGGAACAGACCTGCATGGTTTTGCCGGTTCGAAGCATGACACCACGGGCATCTGGCTGATAACCGATTTCTGCTGCGGCTGCCTTTACGCGGGCGACGGTGTCGGGTTTGACTTCCGGCCCGTCTTTAAGCGCACGCGATACCGTCGTGATCGATAGACCAAGGCGATCGGCAATCGTACGCAAATTGGGGCGAGCAGCAGGCATATACAGGTCCGTTCCATTCAAATTTCGGACAATCTAAGCGCCCGGTTGGCCTAAGGCAATGCGTTCTGTGAAATCACCTTGCGCATGAAATCATAGGATGCCTTGGGGGTACGCTTCTGGGTGGTGTAGTCAACATGCACCAGACCGAAACGCTTTTCATAGCCATATGCCCACTCGAAATTATCCAGAAGCGACCAGGGCATGTAGCCCCGAATGTCGGCACCCTCGGACTTCGCGCGAAGCAGGGCTTCGAGATATTCGGTGTAATAGGCGATGCGGTCCTGATCATCGATCTGGCCGTTTGCCTTAGGGATATCGGTAAAGGCGCCACCGTTTTCGGTAATGAAAACAGGCGGGTTGCCGTAATCATCCTGAAGGATCTTCATGGTCTGATAGAAGCAATCCCCGTCAATTGCCCAACCCATTTCGGTCCGGCGGAAATAGTTTGGCGGCTGGGCATGTTTGAACGGCCAAGCAGCGCCTTCGGCCGCCTGAATGTAGCTCGGGAAATACTGGTTTAGCCCCTGGAAATCGACCTTGGTCTTGATGGCTTCAAGATCGCCATCCTGAATATGGGGCTCCATCCGGTCGATAATCAGTTCCGGATAGCGGCCGTAATATACCGGGTCCAAGAAGATGCCGTTCCATTTGGCTTCGAACAGGTCAATCAGATGCGCATCCTGTTCACGACGGTGCGGAAGCGTATAGCCCTTGTGCATCGGCAACACGAAACCGACCGGCACATCGGGATAATGGTTCTTGATCACCCGGGTTGCACGCGCATGACACAGGTTAAGGTGGTGGGCAACGCGCATTGCCGCACGCGGATCGGTAATTCCCGGTGCGTGGCGGCCTTCTTCGTGGCCGACCCAGGCAACGACATTCGGCTCGTTGAAGGTGACCCATGATTTCACCCGGTCACCAAGTCGGGTGACCAGAAGTTCGGTATAGTCGCCAAACCAGTCAACGATGTCACGGTTGGTCCAGCCACCACGATCCTGAAGCGCCTGTGGCAGATCCCAGTGATAGAGGCACAGCCACGGATCCAGGCCACGTTCAAGCATGCCGTCAATCAGCCGGCTGTAAAAATCGATGCCGGTTTCGTTGACCTTGCCGGTGCCCTCGGGCATCACGCGCGGCCACATCACCGAAAACCGGTAATGGGTTGCGCCCAATCCTTTGATCAGATCAAGGTCTTCGGCCCAGCGATGGTAATGGTCGCACGCGACACTGCCATCATCGCCATTGGCAACGCGGCCCGGTGTTGCGCAATATGTGTCCCAGATGCTGGCACCGCGTCCGTCATCTTTTGCGCCGCCTTCAATCTGGTAACTTGATGTCGAGACTCCCCAGCGGAAACCGTCAGGAAATGATTTGGTCATGTTCGCTTCCTTGCCCTAGCTTTGGATGTCTTTAATATTGAACGCATCCAAAATCGTAACGTTTCGAAAAGCACAGCAAAAAAGCTTCCGTACTTTTATACTGGCCTATTATGGTAAGGTTTTCGTGATTGACAAGGGTGAATAAAGCGCTTATCAAAAAAATCGTAACGTTACGATTTTCCGGTCATATCACTTAATAAGAAACCGGGCGTGATCGTGTCCATTAGGGAGGAACATCCGTTATGATGAAATTTTCAAAGATTGCCGCAAGCGTGGCATTTCTGAGCGTCGGTGTATCTGCCGGTGCACTTCATGCCCAGACTGCCGAAGTCCTGCACTGGTGGACTTCGGGAAGTGAACAGGCGGCCCTTGGCGAAATCCGCAAGGCGTTCGAGGCCAAAGGCGGCACCTGGGTCGATACCCCGATTGCCGGTGGCGGCAACGCACGTGCCGCGGCCGTGAACCGTATGCTGGGTGGTGACCCGGCCGCCGTATTCCAGTTTTCCATTGGTCAGCAACTTCGTGAACTGGCTGATCAGGGGCTTCTGGCCAATGTCGGCGACGTTGCCACGGCAGAAAACTGGGATGAAAAGCTGCCGCCGCTGATCGTTAAGGCCGCGAAATATGATGGCAACTACATTGCCGCACCGATCAACATCCATGGCGAAAACTGGATGTTCTATAACACGGCGGTTCTTGAAGAGGCCGGGATCGAGGTTCCGAAAACCTGGGATGATTTCATTGCTGCGGCAGAAAAGCTCAAGGCCGCCGGTGTTACCCCGATTGGCCTGGGCGGTCAGCCCTGGCAGGAACGCATCATGTTCAACAGCGTCCTTTTGGGTGTCGCCGGTCGTGAGTTTTATGCCGAGCTTTACAGCACGCTTGATGATGACCTTCTGAAATCCGACACGATGCGCAAGGTGTTTGAAACCTTTGCCGCGCTCAAACCGTTTGTCGACGAAGCAAGCCCGGGACGTAACTGGAACGAAGCGACCAACATGGTCGCCAAGGGCGAGGCCGCCTTCCAGTTCATGGGTGACTGGGCCAAGGGTGAAATCATCGCAGCCGGGATTGAGCCCGGCACGACAGTCGGATGTGCCTTCGCCCCGGCGATTGATACCGCCTATATCATGACGGTCGATGCCTTTGCCTTCTCGGCCATGGATGGTGAACACGCAACGCCTGCACAGACCTTGATGGCACAGGTGATGCTTGAGCCGGACGTGCAGATTGCCTTTAACAAGAAAAAGGGATCAATCCCGGCCCGTCTTGATGTGCCTGCTGACAGTTTTGATGTCTGTGCCCAAACCGCCATCAAAACCCTTCAGGACAAGAAAACCCACCTTGTCAGCACCGGTTTGTTTGGTGTGCCAAGTGCGGTTTCGGGTGCGATTGATGACACCATCTCCAATTTCTGGAACAGTGCAGATATGAGCCCCGAAGAGGGTCAGGCACAATTCCAGCAAGCGATTTCCTACGCAAAATAACAATTTTGCGAGTTCCGGATATTGCGGAAAAGCGCCGCTGAAACCATGGATGTGGGTGCAGCGGCGCCTCCATAAATAGGCGAGAATGTCATGGCCGAACCGGCACCGGACGTGTTGCAGCGTTCCGAAGATCGAAAATTCACACTCAAGTCTGGAAAAAAGTGTTGGCGGCCGCAATGGAGTGCGGGGATGGCGCTTATCCCGGCGATGACAATCACGATTGTCTGCTTTTACGGGTTCATCATCTGGACTTTCGTCATTTCACTGACCCGGTCACGGCTTTTGCCCGTCTATAAATTCACCGGCTTTGAACAGTATGTCCGGCTGTTTGCCAATGAGCGCTGGTGGACGGCAATGCAAAACCTGGCAATTCACGGGTTCCTGTTTATCGGCGGCTGCGTAGTTTTTGGCTATTTTCTGGCGATTCTGATTGATCGCGGTGTCAAGGCAGAGGGGATGTTTCGAACGCTCTTCATGCTGCCGCTTTCGATGTCGTTCATTGTCACCGGTGTGATCTGGCAATGGGTAATGAATCCGGGGCTCGGCCTGCAAGAGGCCGTGCGTGCCCTTGGCTGGACTGGGTTTGAATTCAACTGGATCGTGCGCCCCGACAGGTCGATTTATACGCTGGCGATTGCCGGAATCTGGCAGCAGGTCGGGCTGTGCATGGCGCTGTTTCTGGCCGGTCTTCGCAATATTGATCCCAATATCTGGAAAGCATCGCGCGTCGATGGCATCCCGGTATGGCGGGTTTATTTGCACATCATCACGCCGATGATGCGCACGGTTTTCTTCACCGTCTTTATTCTGATGAGCGCGATTGTGATGAAGGCGTTTGATCTGGTGGTCGCTCTTACCGGCGGCGGACCGGGCTTCTCATCGGATCTGCCGGCCCGGTTTGTTGTTGATCATATCCTGAACCGTCAGGAACTTGGTCTGGGGGCGGCCGGTGCGTTTGTCTTGCTGTGCACCGTGATTGCCGTGATTTCCCCTTATATCTATTTCGAGCTCAAAAAAGAGCGCGGCGGGCGGGGGCATTGATCATGCGATATAATCGATGGGCCCTTTACGGATTGCTTTGCCTGGCGGCCGTTATGATCATGGCCCCTGTTTTCATCATGATTTCGACATCGCTGAAATCAATGGATGAAATCAGGAATGGCAGCATCTTTACCCTGCCAACTGATCCAAGCTTTGCCGCCTGGAGCAAAGCCTGGTTTGGTGACTGCACCCAGACACTTGGCGAAAAATGCGGTGGGTTGTCATCTTCGTTCATGACCTCGGTACAGATCGTCATCCCCGCCTTGTTCCTGTCGGTCGGGCTTGGGGCGGTGACGGGCTATTCGCTGGCGGTGTGGAAGATGAAGGGGGCGAATGTGATGTTTGCAGCCCTTCTGGTGGGCATGTTCATTCCCCCGCAAGTAACGCTTTATCCCCTGATCATCATGATCCGCGAGTTGGGGATTTTCGGATCCATTCCGGGTCTTATTCTGGTGCATGTCATCTGGGGTGTCGCATTTACCACGATGATGTTCAGAAACTTTTTCAAAACCGTTCCGCAGGATCTTTTAAAGGCGGCCCGCATTGACGGGGCCGGGTTCTGGCGATTGTTCTGGCATGTGATGTTGCCATTGTCGCTGCCGATCTTGGGTGTCGCGATGATTTTGCAGTTCACCTACATCTGGAACGACTTCCTGTTGGGGCTGACATTTGGCGGGCGATCTGGCCAGCCGATGACGGTGGCACTGAACAACCTTGTCGGATCCCAGTTCGGCGAGAAGGAATACAATGTTGATATGGCTGCAACCATGCTGACGGCCTTGCCCACACTGGCGGTTTATCTGCTGTCCGGGCGGTTGTTTGTGCGCGGCATTGCCGCAGGTGCAGTGAAAGGATAACGGGAATGAATGGCGTCGAACTGCGCAATGTGACCAAGGCCTATGCCGGGATCACGGTGATGGAAAACATCAATCTGGAAATTGCCGACGGGGATTTTCTGGTGCTATTGGGGCCATCGGGGTGCGGCAAATCAACATTGCTGAACATGATTGCCGGTCTGGAACCGGTGACGGGGGGCGCGATTGATATTAACGGGCGCGACGTAACAGCACTTGAGCCCGACGAGCGCGATATCGCGATGGTGTTTCAATCCTACGCCCTCTATCCGACGATGTCGGTGCGCAAGAATATCGGCTTTGGCCTTAAGATGGCGGGCATGCCCAAGCCCGAGATCGAAGAACGGGTGAACGAAGTCGCCGAACTTTTGCAAATCACGCCCCTTCTGGATCGCAAGCCATCCCAGCTTTCAGGCGGGCAACAGCAACGCGTTGCGATTGGCCGGGCGCTGGTGCGCGAACCCGCGGTCTTCCTGTTTGATGAGCCGCTATCGAACCTGGATGCCAAACTGCGTGCAGATATGCGGATCGAGCTTAAGCGTCTGCATGAACGTCTTGGCCGCACGATTGTCTATGTCACCCATGATCAGATCGAGGCAATGACACTGGCAACCAAGGTTGTCGTGCTTGATCGCGGCAGCATCCAGCAGGCCGACACCCCGGAAAATGTGTATCGCCGCCCGGCAAACCGGTTTGTTGCCAGTTTTGTCGGTGCACCGACGATGAATTTCGTCGATGGCACTCTTGTTCGCGATGGTGATCAGGTCTTTTTCGATACCGGTAACGGGAAATTGCCGCTGGTTGATGTCCCCGCCGAGGCCAGCGATCTGGTCGGGCGTCCGATGACGCTGGGCGCACGGCCGGAACATTTGATGTTTGATGATGCCGGGATTTCGGCGCGCGTCGTGCTGGCGGAGCCGACCGGCCCTGATCAATATGTCCGACTTGCGGTGGCTGGTGCGGAAATGACTGCCCGAAGTGGGCCGGAACAGGCCTTCAAGCCGGGATCAGACATCAGGGTCGTGATTGATGGTGCGCGGATGTCGCTTTTTGATCTGCAAAACGGCAAGGCGCTTTTGCACGGCTGAGTTTATGTATTTGCAGGCCGTGGAATTGAAAAATGGCGGTGCCGGAATGCACCGCCATTTTGTTTATTTGACCATCATTGGTTCGGGCAGCGAACTGTCGGAAAACAGCGGATAGCGCGCGCGGGCATTGGGCAACTGATAGTGCCACCATTCATGATCGTAATATTCGAAGCCGGCACTGACCATGATGCCAAGGAGCAGGAAGCGGTTGGCTTCGGCCTCTTTGGAGATCAAATCAGAGCCGTGATAGGACCGGATATGCATTTCATCAAACCCTGCTCCCATATCCAGTTCCTTGCCGTTTTGATCAATCAGCGTTAGATCAATGGCCACACCACGGCCATGTGGCGATCCGAAATCCGGATTGGCGACGAAATCGGGGTTGGGCGAATGGTTCCAAAGGGCCCGTTGGGCTTCCTGGGGACGAAACGCATCAAGAATGCGCAATTTCACCCCCTGACGACGCGCCATAGCAGCGGCCTTTTTCAGACAGGCAGCGGCATCCGCGTGAAGATAGCAGGCAGGTCGTGTATAAATCGGTGCCCCGGTGAAATTGCGATCCGTGGCATAGACGATATCAATTTCGACATCATATTCGTAAGGCGTAATTTCGACCAGCGCCATTGCCGGAGGCTCCCTGTTCTTGTCGTTCACCGATTACATAAAGAAGATGCTGACTGGACAGTCGCGCATATCAGATCGCGCCGACCATAGCGCATCAGACGCCGCAAAGACAAAGGCGGAAAAGTCAGGTCCGACACTTTTGGCGATTGATACGGCATCAACGTCTCTGTCGACGGCCGTCTTGATAAATGGCGAGGTCAAAGGCGAACTTTATGAAGATATGGAACGCGGTCAGGCCGAGCACCTGATGGGTTTCATTGCCAAGACGCTTGAGATCGCGAAAGTCGAACTTGCCGATCTTGACGGGATTGCGGTGACGGTTGGTCCGGGGGCGTTTACCGGCATGCGGATCGGCCTTTCGACGGCGCGTGCGCTTGGTCTGGCGCGCAAGATCCCGGTGGTCGGCGTCAGTTCGCTTGAAGCCGTCGCCTATGGCGTGACGGAGCGCGATCATCAGGGCCGCAATATCCTGGTCGCGCTTGATAGCAAACGAAACGAGATCTTTGCCCAGGCTTTTGATGGCAAAAAACGCCCGCTTAGCAATGCTGAATGTGTCGCCCCGCGTCAGGCCCTGATGATGGCGCCACCCGGTGATACCTTGCTTGCCGGGGATGCCACCCCGCGCCTTCTGACGGCCGCCGCCCATGCGCCGGACGCCTTTTATGATTGCACCGCACCGGGCCTTCCGCGGGCGGGAAATGTGGCAAGGATCGCGGCCGCGCGTTGGGAAACCGGTGAAAACCTGGCGCCGGTGCCGCTTTACCTGCGCGCCCCCGATGCAAGACGCATCGAAGATCAGGGACCGCAGAAAAAGAAATGAGCCCGGCCAAATCCAACGATGGCAGTTCTGGTTATGACGCCTCGCAGATTGTGCTGGTGCCTTTGACGACGGCCTTTGCGACGGTGGCAAGCGCGCTACATGCCGAGGGGTTTGATGATGCCTGGGACGAGGATGCGATTATCCGGTTGCTTGATGTGCCCGGTGCGTTTGGCATTTTGGCTTATCGACCCGGCGATCAGGCCAAAAATGCAAAAGATCAGCCACTTGGCTTTGTTCTGATGCAGACTGTTCTCGATGAGGCGGAAATCAATACCATCACGGTTGCCCCGGATGCCCGGCGCATGGGGGTTGGACGGGCATTGCTTGATGCGGTCAAGGATCGCCTCTTGGCGGCGGGTGTTACCCGTATCTTGCTGGAAGTCGCAGTCGATAATGATGGCGCGATTGCGCTTTATCGTCAGAACGGCTTTGCCGAAATTGGGCGTCGCAAAGGCTACTATGCCCGGCCCAATGGCCGAAAAGTTGATGCCTTGGTCCTCGAACGACTGATCTAGATAATTTTTTCGATGTCGGTGACCTTTTCGATCCATGGCAGGAATTTTTGTTTGCCAATAGGGTGTTAGGCAATCTGGAACAATTTTAATCGATTATACCCACATAATGAGTGTGGTTTTGAGCGCCAACCTGTTGTAGTGTAAGCCTGCATCGGAACTGGCGGTTTTATGATCCCTTGCGGATTATGAGTCGGTAGGTTCCCGGTGTATCAGTGATTTCGGCCAGTTCGACGACTTCGTCGCCCATCTCGGTTACCGAGCGCGGAACGTTTTTTAACGGTTCACCAGCGCCGAGGGTAACCTCCAGAACCTGACCCGGTGTCATGGTTTCGAGTTTGAGGCGGGTGCGCACAAATGTCATCGGGCAGACGTCGTTTGTGATGTCTATTTTATGGTCGGGGGTTGCGGTGGCCATGTTGGTCTCCTGCCTTGATGCGTAACTTTGAAGTAGCGCCCTTCATCGCAGGTAGCAAGTGGCCAGAAGAATGCCGATATGATTGTGATTGCAGGGTGTTAGTACCGGCGATCTACAGGAAGCGGAATTTATCGCGAATTCAACCTTGCGATATGTGGCGGATTTTTCAATATTGAGCCACAAGAGATCGACGCCAGAGACACGTCTCGGCTGGGGACAGGTGGAACCGGAAACGGAAACGAGAAACAAGACAATGCTTGCAGAATCAACTATCGAGCAGAAATGCATCGACGCGGGCCTGAAAATGACGGGCCAACGCCGGGTGATTGCCCGTGTGCTCTCTGAGTCCGAAGACCACCCGGACGTTGAACTGGTCTATCGTCGGGCGACCGACATTGATCCGAAGATTTCGATTGCGACCGTATATCGTACCGTGCGCCTGTTCGAAGAGGCGGACATCCTTGAGAAACACGATTTCGGCGATGGCCGTGCGCGTTACGAGGAACTGACCGAAGAACATCACGATCACCTGATCGACATGCGCTCGGGCGAGGTGATTGAGTTTTCGAACGAAAAAATCGAAAACCTTCAGGAAGAGATTGCGAAGGAACTGGGCTTCCGTCTGGTGGGGCATCGTCTTGAGCTTTACGGTGTTCCTTTGAAAGACGGCAAGTAATTCCAGCGTTCAATCGCGCACTGAACTTACAGTTTTCAAGGCCACTTGCTGAAACAGGCAAGTGGCCTTCATAATTTTGTTACCTGTTCTTCACAAAGCCTTCACTCGCTCTTCACGCCGTTCTTGCGCAAAATCCGTGCAGTTGAACGAAAGGGTGTTGTCATGCGTGACGAAAAACAGCTTCAGAGGCTTGAGGTTCGCCTTGCCGAGAATGAAAACGAAATTCTCGCCAGCCAGAAGCTTCGCTACAAAGTGTTCTATGAAGAACGCGGCGCCAAACCGACCGAGGAAATGGCAGCCGAAAAGCGCGACTTCGATCACTATGATCCGCTCTGCGATCATCTGCTTGTTCTTGATCACAATCGCGGTGCCGGTGCAGATGCGGTTGTTGGCACCTATCGCCTGCTGCGCCAGTCAGTAGCCAACGAGCATGGCGGCTTTTACAGTGCTGATGAATACCATATCGAAAGCATGCTTAATGCGGTGAAAGATACCGGCGAGATCATGGAACTGGGTCGTTCCTGTGTCGAAGCCGAATACCGCACCATGCCGACCTTGCAGCTTTTGTGGCAGGGGATCGCGGCCTACGTTTTCAAATACGACATCAAACTGATGTTTGGCTGCGCATCCTTCCACGGCACCGATCCGGATGCCTTCAAGGATGTCCTGACTTATCTGCATCACAATCACCTTGCCCCCGAAGACATGCGTCCGCGTGCGATTGCCGATCGTTACGAGCCGATGATGCGTGCCGAGATCGATGGCATTGATCAGCGCCAAGCACTTCGTGATTTGCCGCCGCTGATCAAGGGCTATCTGCGTCTGGGTGGTTTTGTCGGTGACGGGGCAGTGGTCGACCATCAGTTCAACACCACCGACATTTGCATCGTGTTGCCGACCGAAAAGGTAACCGATCGCTATTACAAGCATTACGAACGCACCGCGAGGGTATCGTGAACTGCTATGTGTGCGCTGCCATCCGCCTGATGGCCTATGTGCTTCTGACACTGGTATTGTTGCCGGTGCAGATGGTGGCAATTGCCGCACGATTGAGGCTGGCTGAAGAATTGCCGCGGTTCTATCACGCCCTTTGCCTGCGCATCCTGCATATCGAAGTTCGGGTTTCGGGCGTTGATATGATGGATGGGCCGGGTGTGATTGTGGCCAATCATGCATCCTATCTTGATATCCCGGTGCTGGGCGCCTTGACCCGTGGCAGCTTTATCGCCAAGACCGAAGTCGCCGACTGGCCGGTGTTTGGTTTGCTTGCCAAACTTTCACGCACCACCTTTATCGAACGCCGTGCGGCCCGATCCCGCGAACAGAACGATCAACTAAGCCAGCGTTTGCGCGATGGTGACAAGCTGATCCTGTTCCCGGAAGGGACAAGCAACGACGGTAACCGTGTGTTGCCATTCAAGTCGACCCTGTTTGCCGCAGCAGAGCGGGTGATGCCGGATGGGTCGCCGGTCAAATTCCAGCCGATTTCGATTGCCGCCACCCGTCTTGATGGTGCACCGATTGGTCGCGACTTGCGGGCATTTTATTCCTGGTACGGGGATATGGACTTGGCCCCGCATTTGTGGCAGTTTCTCGCGCTCGGCAAGGTGACGGTTGAGATTGTTGTCCATCCGCCTGTGACGCTGGCAGATGCAGCCGGATCACGCAAGGAACTTGCCCGGATGTGTGAAGCCCGTGTTGCCCAGGGACATCAGGCAGCGTTGCGTGGCCTGCATCAGGGTGTGCCGGTTCAGTTGATTGACAGCGATCTGTCGGGCGAGCTGATCGGTTTTTCGCCGCTTGCGATCATTTCGGAAGATTTTCGACTGTTTGGTCCGGATCGACAGTTCGGCTCCTGACCGTTTTGCCGTATAATGCCCCGGTTGATGTGAAATTCGGTTTCACCTGACCGGGATTTCAGATAACGAGATGTCCGAGGAGTTCCGATCACCGATTGTTCGGAACTCAGGCGCGGTGTGAGTGATCACACCGCTTTTCGGCGTTTTGAGAGAGCGAAACGGATCTGGCGTGACTGAACCGAAGAAACTTTTTGTAAAAACATATGGCTGTCAGATGAATGTCTATGACAGCCAGCGCATGCAGGATGTTCTGGCGCCGCTGGGTTACCAGCCTGTCGACAGTGCCGAGGGGGCCGATATGGTCATCCTCAATACCTGCCATATCCGCGAAAAGGCCGCCGAAAAGGTGTTTTCCGATTTGGGCCGCGTGCGCAAGCACAAGGAAGCCAAAGAAGCCAATGGCGGCGACAAGATGATTGTCGCCGTTGCCGGATGCGTCGCGCAGGCCGAAGGGGCCGAATTGATGAAGCGCGAACCGATGGTCGATATGGTGTTTGGTCCGCAGACCTATCATCGCCTGCCGGAAATGGTTGCGCGCGCCAATCGCGCAGTTGGCCGCAATCGCATCGTCGATACTGATTTCCCGGCCGAAGAAAAGTTTGATCATCTGCCAGAACAGGTTTCAAAACAGGGCTATTCAGCATTTCTGGCCATTCAGGAAGGCTGTGACAAGTTCTGCACGTTCTGTGTTGTGCCTTATACCCGCGGGGCGGAATATTCGCGCCCCGGTGCCGATGTCATCCGCGAAGCCAAGCAACTTGTCGCCCATGGCACGCGCGAACTGACCCTTTTGGGGCAGAATGTGAATGCCTATCACGGCGAGGCACCGAATGGCGGCGAATGGACGCTTGGCCGGTTACTGCGTGAACTGGCCGAAATCGACGGGCTTGATCGTATCCGTTACACCACGTCGCATCCACGTGATGTGGACGAGGATCTGATTTCGGCGCATCGCGATCTTAAAAAGCTGATGCCGTTCCTGCATTTGCCGGTTCAGGCCGGTGGCGACCGCGTTTTGCAGGCGATGAACCGCAAACATACGAATGCGGACTATCGTGATATCGCAGCACGGCTTAAGGATGCCTGTCCTGATCTTGCGCTGTCTTCGGACTTTATCGTCGGCTTCCCCGGTGAATCCGACAAGGATTTCGAAGACACGATGGAAATCGTGCGCGACATCACCTTCATCCAGGCGTTTAGTTTCAAATACAGCCCGCGCCCGGGAACCCCGGCATCGGCGATGGAGCTGCAGGTGCCTGAAAAAGTCAAAACCGAACGGATCATGCGCCTGCAGGCACTTCTGGCGGAGCAGCAGTTGGTGTTCAACCAGAAAAGTATCGGCAAGGAGATGGATGTCCTTCTGGAACGCCGGGGCAAGTATGAAGGCCAATTGGTGGGCAAAAGCCCCTATATGCAGCCGGTTCATGTCAGCGGTTTGCCTGAATCAGCCCTTGGACAGATCGTTCGCTTGAAAATCACCGAAGCGCTGCCTAATTCCCTTGGCGGCGAACTGGTCGACGCCACCCGAAACGACCAGAAATCTGAAAGGAACGTTGCGTGAGCGGCACCCCCACGAAAAGCAAGACCAACACCAAAACCAAACACGCCCCCAAGGATTCCGATCAGATCGAGTTTCAGGACAACGCGCTTGCCCAGGTTTTGTACGGCCCGCAGGCCGAAAACCTGACGCGTTTGTCTGAACGGACCGGTGTTCAGGTTTCAAGCCGCGGGCTTGTGGTGATGCTGGCCGGTGATCCGGCCAAGGTTGCACAGGCCAAAAAGGTTCTTGCGCAACTTTATGCGCGCCTGCGTGATAAGGAAATCGATCATATCGATGTCGAAACGGTAGAAGGTGCGGTGCGTCTTTCCGAACCGGACGACACCGATCCCTGGAGCGGCCAGACCAAGGACATGTTTGGTGGATCGCGTCTTACGATCCAGACCAAAAAACGCCGGATTTCGCCGCGCTCCAAACGCCAGAAGGACTATGTCGAGGCGATCCTTGATAACGAGCTGATCTTTGGCATCGGCCCGGCCGGTACTGGTAAGACCTATCTTGCGGTCGCGATGGCGGTGCAGGCGTTTATTCTGGGTCAGGTGGATCGTATCATCCTGTCGCGCCCCGCAGTCGAAGCCGGCGAACGCCTTGGCTTCTTGCCGGGTGATCTGAAAGACAAGGTCGATCCGTATCTGCGCCCGCTTTATGACGCGCTGCATGACACGCTTCCGGGGGATGTCGTGATCAAACGCATGGAAAGTGGCGAGATCGAAGTCGCCCCGCTGGCCTTCATGCGTGGTCGTACGCTTTCGCACGCCTTTGTCATTCTGGACGAGGCGCAAAACACCACCCCGATGCAGATGAAAATGTTCCTGACCCGTCTGGGCGAAGGATCGCGCATGGTGGTGACCGGCGACATGACCCAGATCGATTTGCCCGATGGCACGAAATCCGGTTTGCGCGATGCACTTGAAACCATTGGCGATGTCAAAGGCGTTGCCACGATCAAGTTCGATCAGCGCGATGTTGTGCGCCATCACCTTGTGACCAAGATTGTCCAGGCCTATGACGCGGCGGATGCCCTGCGTGATCGCCTGAAAAAGGGCTATCGCGGTGACAAGGACAGCGCAGCCAAGGATACGGGTGATGACGGCACCGCTTGAACTGGACCTTGAGGTCGAAGCGGGCGACTGGCATCAGGACGAGATCGCGGCCATCGAAGCCGCCGTGATCGCGGCCCTTGATGGTGCGCTTAGCGATGGTGCCCTTTGGGATGACAACGCGGTGCCGACCGACGGGACCGAAGATGAAGGCGATGGTGCATCGCTTTTGTCGGTTGCCCCTGTGATCGAGATCGGGGTGCGTTTGTCAGATGATGCATCGGTTCAGATCCTCAACCGTGATTATCGCGACAAGGACAAACCAACCAATGTGTTGTCCTTTGCCGCTCTTGAAAGTGCCGAGGATGCCGATGCATTTATGATGGCGCCAGATATGCCCTTGATGCTGGGTGATATCGTGATTGCGCGCGAAACATGTGACCGCGAGGCCATCGAACAGCAAAAGCCATTGAAAAATCATCTTGTTCATCTTGCCGTTCATGGCACGCTACATCTTGTCGGCTACGATCATATGGTTGATGATGAAGCTGAAGAGATGGAAGAACTTGAACGTCAAATTCTTGCCGGACTTGGGATTGATGATCCCTACGAACCGATCGAAGATGAACCGGTTTAGTAGGCCTGCACACGGTTTGTTTGAATTATAGGATGTCGAAACCGACCCATGAACGACTCTAGTCAACGCGACGACGACCACGAGAGTATGCGCCCTCGCACAGGCGAGGATACAATTCAGGACGCTGAAAACGGCTCCTTATGGGATAACGTGGCCTCGGCCCTGGGGTTCAAGCGTGGCAAATCCCGCAACGGCGAAGCTTCGCTGAGCGATACGCTTGAAGAACTCGCCGAGCGGACCGAACAGGATGAAGAGCCGGTCTCGCTTCACGAACGTTCCCTGTTTGAAAACATCATTGCACTTCGCGACATGACGGCAGAAGACGTCATGATCCCGCGCGCCGATATTGTGGCGGTTGCCAAGACCATCGCACTTGAAGAACTGGTCGAGGTGATGGTCAAGAAGGCCCATTCACGGCTTCCGGTGTATGGCGATACCCTTGATGACATTGCCGGCATGGTGCACATCAAGGACGTGCTTGGCTGTGTTGCTGCTGGTCGGGAATTCAGTCTGCAGTCACTGCTGCGTCGGGTTTTGTTCGTATCCCCTGCCATTCGCGTTCTTGATCTTCTGTCGGAAATGCGGCTGTCGCGTACGCACATGGCGCTTGTCGTTGATGAATTTGGCGGGATTGATGGTCTGATTACCATCGAGGATCTGGTGGAAGAAATCGTCGGCGAGATTGATGACGAGCACGATATCGACCAGACTCCCAAACTGATCCGCCTCTCGGATGGTTGTTACATCGCTGATGCCCGGTTCGAGGTCGAAGACCTTGAAGAAAAGCTGTCCTTCGGATTGCTTGACGAGGATGAAGACGAAGACATCGACACGCTTGGCGGGCTTGTCTTCTCGTTGGCCGGGCGCGTTCCGGCGCGCGGGGAATTGATTGAACATCCAAGCGGTATTCAGTTCGAAGTCCTTGATGCCGATCCAAGGCGCATCCGTCGCCTGCGTATTCATATGATACGCCGGGAGGATGAGGATCCCGCCGCTGCCATCGAAAAGCAGGAAAAAGCGGATGATTGAGGCCATGGCGCGCCGACTTGCCGGTCTTTCAGGCTGGCGCAGGCGTTTTGTGTGGTTGTTGTCCGGTGCGGTGGCGGTTTTGGCGCTGCCGCCTTTCTTTATCATTCCTGTTTTGCCGATCTGCTTTGCGGTTTTGCTCTGGAGCCTTGAGGGGGTCCGTTGCAACAAGGGGGCGCTTTCTGCTGGCTGGTGGTTTGGCACCGGCCATTTTGCCGCAGGCTTTTACTGGGTCAGTCATGCCTTTCTGGTACAGCCCGAAATCTATGGCTGGATGATTCCGTTTGCCCTTTTGGGGCTTGGCGGCGGATTGGCGATCTTTCCGATGCTGGCCGTTTGGGCGAGCTGGCGTTTGGGCAATGGCCTGATTAGGCGCGCAGTTTTGCTGGCCGTTTTCTGGGTGGTGGTGGAATATCTGCGTGGTCATATCCTGACCGGTTTTCCATGGAACCTTTTGGGCCATGTTTGGGCCATTGATGCGGCACCCATGCAATTTGCCTCGGTTGTCGGGGTTTATGGCCTTTCCTTTGTCACGGCCCTTTTTGCAACCTTGCCTGCGGCCTTTGTCGCCGGAAAATCCGGCAAGATAGCAGCCCTTAGCGGGGTCATGATTGCGGTGACCCTATGGGGTGGCGGTGCGGTGCGCCTGATGATGGTCGGGCCCGCAGAGGCAGAGGTTGCCCTTTCAGAGCTGCCTGCCGACGTGCCGATTGTGCAAATTGTTCAGCCCAATATCCCACAGCGGGAAAAATGGCTGCCCGAACTGCAAAGCCAGCATTTCTCACTGCTGCTTGATATGTCGCGCCGACCGGAAACCCTGCGTCCGGATCAAAAACGCATCGTGATCTGGCCGGAAACGGCCGCGACCTTTTTTGTTGAGACCCAGACAGAGGCCCGCATGCAAATGGCCGGTGTGTTGGGGCGTGATGACATCCTGATTACCGGGGCACCAAGGACCTATCCGCGTGACACGGCTGAATACAAGGTCTGGAATGCCATTCAGGTGATTGATGCCACTGGTCATATTGTCGCCAGCTTTGACAAGTTTCATCTGGTGCCGTTTGGTGAATATGTACCGTTCCGATCCATCCTGCCATTCCCGAAACTGACAGCAGGGCGAACAGATTTCTCTGCCGGACCGGGGCCGCAGACCTTGTCTGTCGACGGGATGCCGAGTTTCTCTCCGCTGATTTGCTATGAGGTTATTTTCCCGGGAGCAGTGATTGACGACGGTAACCAGCCCGACTGGCTCTTAAATGTCACCAATGACGGGTGGTTTGGGCGCAGCGCAGGCCCATATCAACATATGGCCGCAGCCCGTTTTCGCACCATCGAGGAGGGTCGCCCCCTCGTAAGGGCAGCCTATACCGGGGTATCGGTTGTCTTTGATGCCTACGGGCGCAAGCTTACAGAGTTGGGTTTAGGAGAGAGGGGAAGCTTGGTGCACCCCCTTTCGAGTAACAAAAACCATACAACAGTATATTATTTGTGGCGTGACTTGCTATTTTACGGTATTGTTACCTTCTTTGCCGTTCTCGCTATGGGATATAAACGCAACGCAAAATCCCTCTAGGCGGCTGAAAATTTTGCCAAACCGTCCAGAAATTGTCCCTCAAAACAAGGACGGATAGGCCGGAGTGAGAGAAGGAACTGCCATAAAATGTCGCCTAAGGATGAAACTAAGATGGTAAAGAACACACGCGGTCGGGGCCGTGGCCGGACCGCAAGTGGTGCTCCAAATCCTGTCGATATTCACGTTGGTGCGCGTGTTCGCTTGCGCAGGACTCTTCTTGGCATGAGCCAGGAGAAGCTTGGTGAAGCGATCGGCCTGACATTCCAGCAAGTACAGAAGTATGAGCGTGGTGCCAACCGCGTTGGTGCATCGCGTCTGTACGATCTGTCGCGGGTTCTTGAAGTGCCTGTATCATTCTTCTTTGACGACATGCCCGACGAGATTTCGTCGAAATCGGTGCATGAACGTCGGGAAATGTCGGAAAGTCCGGACCCGTTTGACAACGATCCGATGAACCGTCGCGAGACGCTTGAACTGGTGCGTGCCTACTACCGGATTACCGATCCGAACCAGCGCAAGAAAATCTTTGAACTCGTCAAATCGATGGGTGCATTGCAGGGCACTGATTCCGATCAGAAATAGTCGGTTCGACCGATGGTTTTGGGCAAAAGACGTATTTCACAGACCGTGAATTACGTCTTTGTCTTTTGAGCACGGCAGCCCCGGATGCACTGCCATCGGGATTGCGGTTTTGCGTCAATGATGCTTGACCTTCAAATAGGGATCGGGCACAACCGACGAAACAGTTCGACCCGGACTGACCATTGTGGACGGATTTGGACCGCTTGCCACCACACAAAAAAAGGCTAAGTGGGCGCTATCGATACGGCCTCGTATCGGGAGCCCTCCGGTCCAGTTTTGGAAACCCATTACCGGAGAAGGTCTTATATGTCTCTTTCCGATTATCTATTTACCAGTGAGTCCGTCTCGGAAGGTCATCCGGACAAAGTCTGTGACCGCATTTCCGATTCCATCGTTGATGCTTTTCTTGCCGCGGATGAAGATTCGCGTGTTGCCGTCGAAACCCTTGCCACCACCAACCGTGTGGTTCTGGCAGGCGAAGTTCGCGGTCCTGAAAGCGTGACCAAAGAGGTCATGATCGAAAAGGCCCGTCAGGCAATCCGTGAAATCGGTTACGAGCAGGATGGCTTCCATTGGAAGACGGCCGAGATCGAATGCCATGTGCATGAACAGTCTTCTGATATCGCGCAGGGCGTTGACTCCGCTGGTGAAAAAGACCTTGGCGCTGGTGACCAGGGCATCATGTTTGGTTACGCTTGTAACGAAACCGATGAACTGATGCCGGCCCCGATCCAGTTTTCGCATCGTATCCTGCGCGCCATGGCCGCTGACCGCCACTCCGGTAAGGTGCCGCAGTTCGGTCCGGATGCCAAAAGCCAGGTAACCCTGCGCTATGCTGCGGGCAAGCCGGTTGCGGCAACATCGGTTGTTGTATCAACCCAGCATGCCGACGGCCTTTCGCAGCGCGATGTTCATGAGCTGGTTCTGCCGTATATCGAAGCAGCCCTTCCGCAAGGTTGGATGCCGCCGGCTGATGAAATCTACATCAACCCGACAGGCCGTTTCGTGATTGGTGGTCCTGATGGTGATGCCGGCCTTACCGGTCGTAAGATCATCGTCGATACCTATGGTGGTGCGGCCCCGCATGGCGGCGGCGCGTTTTCGGGTAAGGATCCGACCAAGGTTGACCGTTCGGCTGCCTATGCTGCGCGTTATCTTGCGAAAAACGTCGTTGCGGCTGGTCTGGCCGAGAAATGCACCATTCAGCTCGCCTATGCAATTGGCGTTTCCAAGCCGCTGGCGCTGTACGTTAACAACCATGACACCGGCAATGTTGACGAATTGAAGCTTGGTGATGTTCTGCGTCAGCTTATGGATCTCAGCCCGCGTGGCATTCGCGAGCATCTGTCGCTGTGCCGTCCGATCTACACGCCGTCTTCTGCTTATGGTCACTTTGGCCGTCAGCCGACCGAAGATGGTGGCTTCTCCTGGGAGCGCACCGATCTGGTCAGCGACCTGAAATCGGCATTTGGTGCCTGATTGACAGAAAGCGCGTTAAAAAGTGCGATTTGCCAAAATCGCATGACGTGATAAGAGGCGGGCGGCCCGGATATTTCGGGCCGTCCGTTTTGATTTTCAGTCCGCCTGATCCACAAATTCCGACCCTGATCGACAGAAACGACCATGCGCAACAAAGACCGTCCGCTTCCGACCCCTGATCGCCCGAATTTCTATGGCCGTCGCGGCAGCCGGCCTCTTAAGGATTCTCGCAAGGCTCTTGTGGATGCCATGCTGCCAAAGATCGGGATTACCTATCCCGACGCAGCCGGGGTCGATCCCAACAGCTATTTCGATGGCACGCCCGAACAGCTGTGGCTTGAAATCGGCTTTGGCGGCGGGGAGCATCTGGCCGGTCAGGCCGAGGCCAATCCGACGGTGGGGATTATTGGTGCTGAGCCGTTTATGGACGGGGTGGGCAGCCTTCTGCGCCATCTTGATGAGCGTAATCTGGCCAATGTGCGCGTGGTGGCCGATGATTCGCGCCCGCTGCTTTATAAGCTGATTGATGCCTGCTTTGATCGGGCCTTTTTGCTGTTTCCCGATCCCTGGCCAAAGAAGCGCCATGCCGAGCGCCGCTTTATCGGACCCAAGAATCTGGCGCTGCTTGCCCGTCTTCTGAAAGACGGCGCGGAGTTCCGGGTCGCCAGTGACGATATGCAGTATATTTCCTGGACGTTGCAGCACATGCATAACCATCCGGATTTCGAATGGCTGGCCGAAGGCCCGGATGATTGGCGCACGCCGCCAAGCGATTGGGTCAAAACCCGCTATGAGCAAAAGGCGCTGCGTCAGGGCAAGAAGTGCAACTATCTCCGGTTCCGCCGCAAGCCACGTCAGTCCCGATCATTGCTTCCGTTGGATTCTGTCTGACGGGAGTCGGCAGGTTCAGGGCAGCGCTGCGATTCCGGCATGACGGGGTGATCACGGCGTCCTGACTTTACTGTTTCATGAAGATAGGCAAAGCATGTTCGTCCCGACGGTTTGGATGTGGATGAGGTATCTATTTGCCCCAAACATGTCTTTTCCGGCGTCCTCGAATGAGACAAAAGTCAGGCTGTGCAGGCGTTTGCCGGGTTGGCAGCGCACAGTGTTCGCCGGGCTATCGGGGGCGGGTGCTTTGATGTCGTCTGTGATGCATGTCCGCGGTTTGCTGTCACGGGCGGAATCCTTAGGTTGAATGGCATCGGCAGCCGGTATCCTGACTTGATTTTTGCGTAAACCGGCTGTATAAGGCCGCCAAGCTTTTTGTAAATTCTGACAAAGAGTGGGCCCTGCGCCCGCTCTTTTGTGCTTTTTGGGGTATGGCATCGCTTTATGGCTGAGCTGATTGGACAACAGTTAAAAGACCCGTTGATGGCGAAAATCGTTGAGATTATCGAGCCGTCAATCAACGCGCTGGGCTTTGAGCTGGTTCGGGTTTCGATGACAGGTCAGGACCATAACATCCTGCAGATCATGGCAGATCGCCCGGGTGCGAAAGGCAGCATCAACGTTGAAGATTGCGCCCAAATCAGCCGTACGGTTTCTGCCCTGATGGATGTCGAGGACCCGATTTCAGGTGCCTATCACCTTGAAGTCAGTTCCCCGGGTATCGACCGCCCGCTGACCCGTGCCGCGCATTTTGACGTGTGGAAGGGATTTGAGGCAAAGGTCGAACTGGTGATGGCCAAGGATGGTCGTCGCCGTTTCAGCGGTGTGCTGGATGGGATTGAAGATAATGCGGTCGCCCTGATTGTAGATGGCGAACGTGTCTTGTTGCCGTTGGCCGATATCGCAAAAGCGAAATTGGTCCTGACAGATGAATTGATCGCGCACGTCACCGGCGACCGCCGGAATGACGATAACGCAGAATAGAGGTTGGATATGGAAGCAACTTCGGGAATGCCGCGGCCGGAACTTTTGCAGGTCGCAGATGCCGTTGCCCGTGAAAAGGGCATTGATCGTGACGAGGTTCTCGGTGCTATGGAGCAGGCCATCCAGAAGGCAGGCCGTTCCAGATATGGTCACGAGCATGACATTCGTGCCCATATCGACCGCAAAACCGGCGAGATCAAACTCGCTCGTTACATCGAAGTCACCGATGAAATCGAAAACGATTTCACCCAGATGTCGCTCGAACAGGCACGTATTCGTGACGAGAACATCAATCTTGGTGAATTCCTGATTGATCCGCTGCCGCCGATTGATTTTGGTCGTATTGCTGCCCAGACCGCGAAACAGGTCATCGTGCAGAAAGTGCGCGACGCGGAACGCGAACGCCAGTACGAGGAATACAAGGACCGTGCCGACGAAGTTATCAACGGCGTCGTCAAGCGTGTCGAGTTTGGCAACGTTCTTGTCGATATCGGTCGTGCCGAAGCCATCCTGCGCCGTGAAGAACTGATCCCGCGTGAGACAGTTCGTCAGGGTGATCGGGTACGTGCCCTGATCCTTGATGTCCGTCGTGAACAGCGTGGCCCGCAGATCTTCCTGTCGCGTACGCACCCGACCTTCATGGCAAAACTGTTTGCCCAGGAAGTACCGGAAATCTACGACGGCATCATCGAAATCAAATCGGTTGCCCGTGACCCGGGTTCGCGCGCGAAAATTTCGGTTCTGTCTTCGGACAGCTCGATTGACCCGGTCGGTGCCTGCGTCGGTATGCGCGGTTCGCGCGTCCAGGCGGTTGTTGCCGAACTTCAGGGCGAAAAAATCGACATCATCCAGTGGTCGGAAGACCCGGCGACCTTTGTTGTGAATGCTTTGGCCCCGGCCGAAGTCACCAAGGTTGTGATTGATGAAGAAACCAACCGTATCGAAGTCGTCGTTCCGGACGATCAACTGAGCCTTGCCATTGGCCGTCGTGGTCAGAATGTGCGTCTGGCGTCCCAGCTGACCGGTTGGGATATCGATATTCTGACCGAGGAAGACGAAAGCGAACGTCGTCAGGAAGAAGCACGCAAGCGCGCGGAAATGTTCATCAAGGCGCTTGATGTTGACGAAGTTATCGCCCATCTCCTGGTCGCCGAAGGCTTTACCTCGATCGAGGAAGTCGGTTACGTGCCGCTGGCAGAACTGGCCGAGATCGAAGGTTTCGAAGAAGAAATCGCCGAAGAGCTGCGCAACCGCGCACGCACCTTCCTTGCCGAAGAGGCCGAGCGTCTTCAGAAACGTCGCGAAGAGCTTAAGGTTGCCGATGATCTGGTTGAATTCCCGGGTCTGTCGCTGGCTGTTGTTGTTCGCCTTGGTGAAAACGACGTCAAAAACCTTGAAGATTTCGCGGATCTCGCCAGTGACGAGCTGATCGAATATGTCGGGGATGCCGATTCCATTACCATGGATCAGGCCAACGACATGATCATGGAAGCCCGTCGCAAGCTTGGCTGGTTCGAAGGTCTTGAAGAAGAGACCGAAGAATCCGCGGAAAGCGAAGAGGCCTAAGGCCGATCGGAGGATGCCATGTCGCATCGTAAAGGCGGCAAGGTAGCCGAGGTTCCGGAACGCCGGTGCGTTGTCACCGGCGAAGTCCGGCACAAGGAAGATCTTCTCAGGGTTGTGATCGGGCCAGATGGTTCGGTTGTTCCCGACCTTGAGGAACGGCTGCCGGGACGGGGATTATGGTTGTGCCCGTCGCGGGATGTGGTAAATACCGCCTGTGCAAAGAACGCCTTTGCCCGGGCGGCCCGACAAAAAGTCGTGGTCGACACCGCACTTGCAGACCGGATCGAAGAGCTGCTGACGCGCAAATGCATCGATCTGTTGTCGCTGGCGCGGCGTGCAGGACAGGCTGTTGCAGGATTTGAAAAGGCCCGTGCCCAGATTGCCGAGGGCGCAGCCTTAGTATTGGCGGCACGCGATGGTGCCGCAGACGGAAAATCAAAGATCGAGGCCAAGGCCCGGGATCTGCCGATTTATTCCGTTCTGGATGCTGCTGAAATCGGCGCGGCCTTTGGTCGCGAAAAAGCAGTACATGTGGCCGTTGCGCCAGGAGGCCTTGCCAATCGGTTGGGGCGTTCGTGCAAACGGCTTGAAGGATTTCGCGCTGTCTGAGATCAGACGAGCGCCAGACGGACAGGACAGGATCGGCGTATGTGCCCGATCCCGCAGGAAATGAGGAAGTTGAACGGATTATGAGTGATCGCGATCAGGAGAAGAAACCGCTGAGCCTCAACAGATCGAAGCTTGAATTGAGCAAGACGGTCGAGGCAGGGCAGGTTCGTCAAAACTTCTCGCATGGACGGTCAAAATCTGTGACCGTCGAAGTGCGCAAGAAGCGTACATTCGAAAAGAACGAATCCGGTCGCTTCCGTGAGGTGAAGAAGGATCTCGTTGAAGAACAGTCCCCGGCAGCAGAAAAGCCGGCACCGGAAGCAAAAAAAGAGCCGGTTGAAGAGCCGAAACCGCGTCCGGCGGTTGATGATCATGGCAATCTGACCGACAGCGAACGCGCTGCCCGTATGGCTGCTTTGAAGGCTGCTGAAGAGCGCCGCAAGCAGGACGAGGCGGATGCGGAAATCCGCGCCCGCGAAGAAGCTGCGCGCAAGGCCGAGGAAGAAGCACGCAAGGCAGAAGAAGCCAAGGCTGCTGCCGAAGCCAAACAGGAAGAAGCACCTGCTGCGTCTGAAAACGACTCTCCGTCTGTGGAAGAAGTCGAACAGCGCCTTGCCGCTTCGACGGCAAAAGGCAAGACTTCCAAGCCGAAACCGGCTGCCAAACCGAAGGCCGAAGAAACCGTTATTCAGGGCGAACCGGCAGAGCCGCTGGTCCCAGAAGAGCGTCGTCGTTCCGCACCGGCAGATGGCAAATCCAAAAGCCGCAAGGAAATTGACGAGGAAAATGCCCGTGTGGCAGCCCGCAAACGTGCCGAAGAAGAAGCCGGCCGTGCAGCGCGCACCAAGGGTGACGAAGGCCGTCGTCGTGGCAAACTTTCGATCAATAATGCAATGAGCGGTGACGAAGGTGGTCGCCGTCGTTCCATGGCATCGATCAAACGCCAGCAGGCCAAAGCCAAAGCGCGTGCCCAGGGCCCGCAAAAACCGAAGGAAAAAGTCGTGCGTGATGTGGTAATCCCGGACGTTATTACTGTCCAGGAACTGGCCAACCGTATGGCTGAACGTGCTGCAGACGTGATCAAGACCCTGATGAGTCTTGGCGTCATGGCAACGATTAACCAGTCGCTTGATCCCGATACCGCACAGCTCGTGGTCGAAGAATTCGGTCACAACGTCAAACGTGTATCTGATGCCGACGTTGAAGAGTCGCTGGTCAGTGTAGATGACAATGACGCGAAGCTCGTGGGTCGTCCGCCGGTCGTGACCGTCATGGGTCACGTTGACCATGGTAAAACCTCGTTGCTTGATGCCCTGCGCTCCACCGATGTTGCCGGTGGCGAGGCTGGCGGTATTACCCAGCATATCGGTGCCTATCAGGTCACCATGGCAACCGGCTCCAAGATCACCTTCATCGATACTCCGGGCCACGCCGCATTTACCGAAATGCGTTCGCGCGGTGCGAAAGTTACCGATATCGTGGTTCTGGTTGTTGCGGCCGATGACTCGGTCATGCCGCAGACCATCGAGGCAATCAGCCACGCGAAAGCGGCTGGCGTTCCGATGATTGTTGCCATCAACAAAATCGACAAGCCGGGTGCAAATCCGAGCAAGGTGAAAACTGAACTTCTTCAGCACGAAGTTGTGGTCGAGGAAATGGGTGGTGACGTTCAGGCCGTTGAAGTATCGGCCAAACAGCGCACCGGTCTGACCGAACTTGAAGAAGCCATTCTGCTGCAGTCCGAGGTCCTTGACCTTAAAGCCAACCCGGAACGCGTTGCAGATGGTGTTGTTGTTGAAGCCCGTATGGAAAAAGGCCGCGGTCCGGTTGCGACCGTTCTGGTCCAGCGCGGCACCCTGCGTACCGGTGACATCTTTGTCACGGGTCCGGAATGGGGTCGCGTTCGTGCCCTGATCGATGATCACGGCAACCGTGTCGCAGAAGCCATTCCGGGTATGCCGGTCGAGGTGAACGGTCTGAACGGTGTACCGTCTGCCGGTGACGACTTTGTGGTTGTTGAAAACGAAGCCAAGGCACGTGAAGTTTCTGACTTCCGCCAGCGCCGTATTCGTGAAACCCAGGCCGCTGCAATGAAGAAATCCGCGCTTGAGAACATGTTCTCGCAGAGCGGTGACCTCAAAGAACTGCCGATCGTCATCAAGGGTGACGTGCAGGGTTCTGTCGAAGCACTTATCGGCACCTTGCAGAAACTTGGTAACGAGGAAGTCTCGGTCCGCGTTCTGCATAGCGGTGTTGGTGGCATCAACGAATCCGACGTCACACTGGCGCGTGCATCCAATGCACTGATCATCGGCTTTAACGTGCGTGCAAACCAGCAGGCCCGTGAACAGTCGCGCCGTGACAACGTTGATATTCGTTACTATTCAATCATTTACGATGTTGCAGATGACATCAAAAAGATGCTGTCGGGCATGCTGTCTCCGGAAGTTCGCGAGAAGTTCCTGGGCTATGCGGAAATCCGCGACGTCTTTACGATTTCCGGCAACAAGATCGCCGGTTGCATGGTCACCGAGGGTATCGTCAAACGTGGCGCAGGCGTCCGCCTGCTGCGCGACAACGTTGTCATTCACTCTGGCGAACTTTCGACGCTCCGTCGCTTCAAGGACGAAGTCAAGGAAGTCCGCGAGGGCTATGAATGCGGCATGTCGTTCGCCAAATATAACGATATCCAGTCGGGCGATGTGATCGAGTGCTTCGAAAACGAGGAAATTGCCGTCGAACTGTAAGACGGTGAGGAACTGAAATGGCGAAGCAACCAGCCAAAGCACCAAGTCAGCGACAGCTCCGCGTGGCGGAAGAAATCCGTCAGGCGCTGTCGCAGGCATTGGAGCGTGGAGACATTTACGATCCGGATCTGACACGGCGCCCGGTAACCATTACGGGTGTCAATCTTTCACCGGATATGCGCAATGCCATGGTATCTTTCACCCCGCTTGGCGGCGGAGAGGCAGAAACGTCGATGAAGGCGTTGATGCGTCAGAAAGGTCACCTGCGCAGTCATGTGGCCAACACGGTGCACATGAAATACGTGCCTGCATTGCGATTTGTCGAAGACAAGAGTTTTGATGTCGCTGACCATATTGGTGCCCTGCTGCGCGACCCGCATGTTGCGCAGGATCTTGTGGATGACCGGTCGGGCGACCCGGAAGATGAGGACGACTGATGGCGCGTCGCCGTCGCGGTAAAAGCATTAATGGCTGGCTGGCGGTGGACAAGCCCCTGGAGATCACGTCATCAACCGTGGTCAATCAGGTGCGCCGTCTGCTTGATGCCAACAAGGCCGGACATGGCGGGACACTTGATCCACTCGCGTCTGGCGTTCTGCCAATTGCCTTTGGCGAAGCAACCAAAACGGTTGCTTATGTCATGGATGGCAGCAAAAGTTATCGCGTGACGTTGAAATTCGGCGAAGCGCGCAGTACGGACGATGCCGAAGGCGAGGTTATCGAAACCTCCGACCATCGTCCGACGGAAGACGAAATCAAGGCTGTGCTGGGTGAATTCATCGGTGAAATCCAGCAGGTGCCGCCAAAGTTTTCGGCGATCAAGGTCAATGGCAAGCGTGCCTATGACCTTGCGCGCCGCGATGAAGATGTGGTGTTGCAGCCACGTCCGATTCTGATCAAGGATCTTCGACTGGTCGACATGCCAGATCGCGATCACGCCGTGTTTGACGTTGTGTCAGGCAAAGGTGCGTATATGCGATCTTTGGCGCGCGATATCGCGCTGCGCCTTGGTACCGTCGGCTACATCGCCGCGCTTCGCCGGACTTCGGCGGGGCCGTTTTCGGAAGGGAACGCCATTCCCCTGCAGGAACTGCTGGATATGGACCCGGACGAGGTGATGAAGAAACTGCTTCCGGTTGAGACCGCGCTGGACGACATCCCGGCGCTGGCCCTGACCGAAGTCGAGGCGCAACGCCTTTCCTCTGGCCAGCCTGTCGGGCTGTTGCCGGTGGCAAAGCGCAATGCCCTTGAAAACCCCGTCGTGCAGGACGAAATCGTCTGTGCCATGCTCCATGACCGCGCTGTTGCGTTGGCTGAGATCACTGGTGGCGAAATTCGACCTGTGCGTGTTTTTAATCTCTAAAGGCGAAAGGATGCCTGATGTCGATTACTGCTGAACGCAAAGCTGAGCTGATCAAGGAATACGGTCAGAAAGACGGTGACACCGGTTCCCCCGAAGTCCAGGTTGCTATCCTGACTGAACGGATCAAGAACCTCACCGAGCACATGAAAGAACATAACCACGACTTCCACAGCCGTCGTGGTCTTCTCATGATGGTTGGTCAGCGTCGTCGTCTGCTGAAGTATCTGCAGCGCAAAGACCAGTCGCGTTACGAGAGCGTCATTGAGCGCCTCGGTATTCGCCGCTGATATCGAACTGCGGCGGAGGGTGACCTCCGCCGTCGTTTTTTTTATTGTTCCGGCGGATCGGAACACGAGAAGCAGGGTCGGATGGGCCGACCCGATGCTTACGCCGGACCCATTACTCATGGCGCTGTCATGTAAGCCTCATGAGTAATGTGTTCGGAACTCGTGTACACTTTCGGGTCCGCCAGAGGTTTGTAAGAGGAAGAGAAAATAATGTTTAATGTCGTCCGTAAGGAAATGCAGTGGGGCAATGCCAAACTGGTTCTCGAAACCGGTAAAATCGCCCGTCAGGCAGATGGTGCCGTCAAGGTTACCTACGGTGAAACCGTTGTCCTGTGTACTGCTGTTGGCGCCAAACAGCCGCGCCCGGATGTCGACTTTTTCCCGCTGACGGTTAACTACCAGGAAAAAGCATTTGCCGCTGGCAAAATCCCGGGTGGCTTCTTCAAACGTGAAGGCCGCCCGTCTGAAAAAGAAACCCTTGTTTCGCGTCTGATCGACCGTCCGATCCGTCCGTTGTTCCACCCGCAGTACCGGAACGACACCCAGATCGTGTGTACCGTTCTGTCGCACGACATGGAAAACGATCCAGACGTGGTTGCCATGATCGGTACCTCGGCGGCCCTGACCATTTCCGGTCTGCCGTTCCTTGGCCCGATTGGTGCTGCCCGCGTTGGTTACAAGGATGGTGAATACCTTCTCAACCCGTCGACCGAAGCGGTCAAGGAAAGCGATCTGGATCTGGTTGTTGCCGGTACCCGTGATGGCGTGATGATGGTTGAATCCGAAGCATCCGAGCTGTCCGAAGAAATCATGCTTGGCGCCGTGAAGTTCGGTCACGAACAGTTCCAGGGCGTTCTCGACCTGATCATTGATCTGGCCGAAGAAGCAGCCAAAGAGCCGCGTGACGTTGCAGAACTTCCGGAAGGCTACGACGCACTGGTCGAAAAGATCGCTGCGCTTGGCACCGAAAGACTGACCGCTGCTTATGCACATGTTGTCAAACAGGAGCGTTCGGCTGCTGTTTCTGCTGCTAAGGCAGACATCGTCGAGAAACTTGGCGATGAAGTTCCGGATGCGCTGAAAGGCAAAGTTTCCTCGATCATCAAAGATCTGGAAAAAGACATCGTTCGCGGTGCGATCCTGAAAACCGGCAAGCGTATCGATGGTCGTACCGGTGCTGACGTTCGTCCGATCATGGGCGAAGTTTCGGTTCTGCCGCGCTCGCACGGCTCCTCGATCTTCACCCGTGGTGAAACCCAGGCACTTGCTGTTGTTACCCTTGGTACCGGTCAGGACGAGCAGATCGTTGACGCGCTGGACGGCGAATACCGTGAAAGCTTCATGCTGCATTACAACTTCCCGCCCTACTCGGTTGGTGAAGCTGGCCGCATGGGTTCGCCGGGTCGTCGTGAGATTGGTCACGGTAAACTGGCATGGCGTGCCCTGCACCCGCTGATGCCGGGCAAGGATGCCTTCCCGTACACCACCCGTATCGTTTCCGAAGTGACCGAATCAAACGGTTCTTCTTCGATGGCAACCGTTTGCGCAAGCTCGCTTGCGATGATGGATGCCGGTGTTCCGTTGGCACGCCCGGTTGCGGGTATCGCCATGGGCCTGATCAAGGAAGCCGAAGATTTCGCAGTTCTGTCCGACATCATGGGTGATGAAGATCACCTTGGTGACATGGACTTCAAGGTTGCTGGTACCGAAAACGGCATTACCTCGCTGCAGATGGACATCAAGATCACCTCGGTAACCCCGGACATCATGCAGATCGCCCTGAAGCAGGCCCGCGATGGTCGTCTGCACATTCTCGGTGAAATGGCCAAAGCCCTTCCGGAAGCACGTGGTGAAGTTTCGGGTAACGCCCCGACCATCACCCAGTTCTCGATCCCGAAAGACAAAATTCGTGATGTCATCGGTTCGGGCGGTAAGGTCATTCGCGAAATCTGCGAAGAGACCGGTGCAAAGGTTGATATTGAAGATGATGGTTCGATCACTGTCGCACATACCGACGGTGCAAAAGGCAAGCAGGCCGTGGATTGGATCAAATCCATCGTTGCGGAACCTGAATTGAATCATATCTATGATGGTAAGGTCGTTAAGGCTGTCGATTTCGGCGCATTCGTGAACTTCTTTGGTGCGCGTGACGGTCTGGTTCACATTTCCGAACTGGCACCTGAGCGTGTCAAACAGGTTTCGGACATCGTGAAAGAAGGCGACCAGGTTAAGGTCAAAGTCATCGGTTTCGATGATCGCGGCAAAATCAAACTGTCGATGAAACGTGTTGACCAGGAAACCGGTGCCGACCTCGACGCAGGCGACGCCGAATAAAGCAAACGGGATGCCGGACGACGATAAAAACGCGACGTCGTCCGGCACTCTGCGCGATGCCATAGCATCGCGGGCAAAGGCCGAATGGGAGAGACGAATTTGAAAGCCCTTAAACCGCTCGTCATGTCGGGTAAAGAAGTCTTGCCAGTTATCGAAGGTGGCAAAGGCGTTGCTGTATCGACGGGTAAAAGTTCCGGCGCATGGGCTGCTGCCGGTGGTATCGGGACTTTTTCCGCTGTGAATGCCGATTCTTATGATGAGAATGGCAATCTGGTCCCGATCGAATATGCAGGAAAAACCCGCAGTGACCGCCATCAGGAACTGATTGCCTACGGCATTCGTGGTGGTATTGCACAAGCACAGATCGCACATGAAATGCGGAACGGCGAAGGCCGTCTGCACATGAACGTATTGTGGGAAATGGGCGGTGCCGAACCGATCCTTCACGGCGTTCTTGAAGGAGCCAAAGGCCTGATCCACGGGGTAACCTGTGGTGCCGGTATGCCCTACAAGATTGCTCAGATTTCTGCGCAATACGGCGTTCACTATTATCCGATTGTCTCGTCAGCCCGTGCTTTCCGTGCATTGTGGCTGCGGGCCTATAAAAAGACCCCGGAATGGCTGGGTGGCGTGGTTTACGAAGATCCGTGGCGCGCTGGCGGCCATAATGGTCTGTCGAATTCCGAAGATCCGCTGGTGCCCGAGGATCCGTTCCCGCGTGTTGCTGCCCTTCGTGAATTCATGAATTCCGTTGGCCTGAATGATGTTCCGATCATCATGGCAGGCGGTGTCTGGTTCCTGCGTGATTTCGAAGACTGGATCGACAACCCCGAAGTGGCCCCGGTGGCCTTCCAGTTCGGGACTCGTCCGCTTCTGACACAGGAAAGCGAGATTTCCGACGAATGGAAACAGCGCCTGACCAGTCTTAAGAATGGTGACGTATCGCTGCATAAATTCAGCCCGACTGGTTTCTATAGCTCGGCTGTGCGCAATGCGTTCCTCGAAGATCTGCATCAACGTTCTGACCGTCAGGTACGCTATTCGCGTACCGCCGAGGCGGATCTGCATGTCGGTATTCCGCTGGGCCGTCGCGGCCGCCCGATCTATGTGCGTGAAGACGATGCCGACAAGGTCAAGGCTTGGCTTGAAGCTGGTTATACCGAAGGCATGCCGACCCCGGATGACACCATGGTGTTTGTTACCCCGGAAAGCGCACTGACGATCAAGAAAGACCAGATCGACTGCATGGGTTGCCTGTCACAGTGCCAGTTCTCCAACTGGGAACAGCATGAAGGCACCACTGGCAAACGTGCTGACCCGCGTTCCTTCTGTATCCAGAAGACGCTCCAGAGCATTGCCCACGGCGCCAAAGTTGAAAATGAACTGATGTTTGCCGGTCACAATGCCTACAAGTTTGGCGAAGACCCGTTCTACGCCAACGGCAATATTCCGACTGTGAAGGAACTGGTCGACCGCATCATGACGGGCGACTGATCCTGACATCAGACCAAATAAAAAAGGGCCGGTTTTTACCGGCCCTTTTTGTTTGTTTTTCACAGTATTTCATCACGCGATTATAGTTGATCAAAATCAAAGAACAACGCGTCCGGGTTCTTTAGTCTGTCCCCAGCATTCATTAGGGCCATTATGATTTTGGCCCGACCACGACAAAGGGGCAAAGCTATGGGACATACATCGCGTCCATATACCAACGCGCTTAACCGGCTCAAGGATGCCAATCTGCGTCCGACGCGCCAGCGTCTGGCACTGGCACGTTTGCTGTTTGATGACGGCCACCGTCATGTCACAGCAGAACAGCTGCATTCCGAAGCCATGAGCAACAATATCAAGGTATCGCTGGCAACGGTTTACAACACGCTGCACCAGTTCACCGATGCGCGCCTTCTCAATGAAATCGTGATTGATTCGGGTCGGTCCTATTTCGACACCAACACCGAACCGCATTACCATTTCTATTGTGAAGAAGACGGCATGCTGTCTGACATTCCGGCAGGTGACGTCAAGATCGCCAACATTCCGAACATGCCCAACGGCACGGAACTGGCATCGGTTGATCTGGTATTCCGACTGCGTCGCAACCAGGCGGCGAAGGACGCAGCCTAAGACATCGCGCAGCCGTTATTTGCGCAGTCTTGCGCAGGTGACAGGCAGATGAAATCTGACACCTGATCAGTGCAATTGCCCCTGCTCTGCTTGACGGTGGCGGATTTCACGACACATAAAGGGCGGCAAGACCACTTGGTTTTGCCGCCTTAATTTTTGCGACTTTGGCTCATACAACAACGCTGTATTGGGCGAACAATAACAAGGAACAGCGCACATGGCGCTTAAGGGAACACGTACCGAGGCAAACCTGCGCGCGGCCTTTGCCGCCGAGGCACAAACCAATCGTCGTTATCTTTACTTTGCCCAGCAGGCCGACATCGAAGGCTACACCGATGCAGCCGAGCTGTTTCGCACCGCGGCCGAGGCCGAAACCGGCCATGCATTCGGCCATCTGGAATTTCTTGAAACGGCGGGCGATCCGTTGACTGGCAAAGAACTGGGCACCACCCGCCTGAACCTTGAAGCGGCTGTCGCGCAGGAAAAGGACGAGGCTGAAACGGCTTATCCCGAAATGGCCCGCATCGCGCGCGAAGAGGGCTTGGAAGATATCGCTGCATGGTTTGAAAGCCTGGCCCGCGTGGAAGCCGCCCATGCAGATCGTATCGAACGTCTTCTTACCCGGATGGGGAGCAAAACGGACGGTGTATAAAGCTGCTTGATCGCCAAAATGTGATTTGTGATCAGCGACGAAACGCCGGATTGTGCGCAACCCCAACCCTTCGAATCTAACAGGGAAAATCAGCAATGTTTGTTGTCTCGCTGAACTACAAGGTTCCGCTTGAACAGGTCGATGCGCATATCGAAGACCATATCGCGTGGCTAAAGCAGGCCTATGCCAAGGGTATGTTTCTGGCATCCGGGCGCAAGGTGCCGCGCGATGGCGGGGTTATCCTTGCCAAGGGGGATCGGGCCGCACTGGAAGATGAACTGACCCGCGATCCGTTCCATCAACATGATCTGGCCGATTACCATATCACCGAATTTGATCCGGTGATGGTGGCAGACGGTCTTGAGGCCCTTCAGGGCTGATGAGGGCAAACAAAGGGCTGCCTGCGCGCCCCGCGTGCCTAGCCTTCAATCAGTTCCGGGTTGGATGAGTTGTCCTTAAGCGCCACACCCGACAGACCCATCTTGCGCGATTCAACCATCAGATAAGCGATCTTTTTCGCAGCCTTTTCCGGGTTTAGTCCCGCCGGACGGATGTTGGAAACGCAATTGCGATCGGCGTTTGAGCGCCCGCGCCTTGGCCCCCAGGTCAGATAGCAGCCAAGCGAATCCGCGCTCGAAAGCCCCGGGCGTTCGCCGATCAGCATCACGGTCAGCTTCGCCCCCAGTGCTGCACCGATTTCATCACCCAGTCCAACACGTGACTGGGTGGCCAGTGTGATCGGGGCGACCGTCCAGCTTTCCCCCAAGTGATCAAGGATCAGCTTTAATGTATTGGCTGCATGGTCATGAGTGGCGCGGGCTGAAAGACCATCGGCCAGAATGAAGGCAACGTCATAGTCCCCGGCATGCTTGCCAAGTGCTGCAACAGAGTCTTCGTCCAGTGATCGGCCAAGATCGGGTCGCTGCAAATAGGTCGGGCGATCCGGTGCGGCGGAATGGACATCAAGGATTGCGTGATCCAGCCCATCAAGCTGATTGCGCACGGAGTTGGGTTCAAACGCCATATGCACCGAATCCCGGGCGCGTGCATGCGCCATCTGGAATTCAAGCAGCCGTTCGGTCGGCAACCCGTCACCGACCCGGCCAAGGCCGATGCGGGCATCTGTATGGGCACGAAGCGTATTCCAGGGATCAAGGCCGCTCGGGATTTTCTTGTTGGTCAGATTGCTCATTTAAGCGGCCCCCGACCATGCCAAAAGGTTTTGCGCTGCCTGCCCGTCAAGTTGCGGGCGGGTACGGCCATGCTGATCAAGGATTTCCATCTTGCGCAGCCAGGCGGCGAATTCCGGGGCCGGTTGCAGACCCAGCACCGAGCGCAGATACATCGCATCATGGAAGCTTGTGCTTTGGTAATTGAGCATGATGTCATCCGCACCGGGGACGCCGATGACGAAGTTACAACCAGCAACGCCGAGCAGGGTCAGCAGATTGTCCATGTCATCCTGATCGGCCTCGGCATGGTTGGTATAGCAAACATCACAACCCATCGGCACGCCAAGCAACTTGCCACAAAAATGGTCCTCAAGTCCGGCACGCGTGATCTGTTTGCCATCAAACAGATATTCCGGGCCGATAAAGCCGACCACCGTATTGACCAGAAGCGGAGAATATTTGCGCGCCACTGCATAGGCACGCGCCTCGACAGTTTGCTGATCAATGCATTCATGGGCATCGGCCGAAAGCGCAGCACCCTGCCCGGTTTCAAAATACATCACATTGTGGCCGACCGTGCCGCGCTTAAGCCCCTTGGCGGCGTCTTCGGCCTCGGCCAGCATGGCCAAATTTATGCCAAAGCTTTCATTGGCCTTTTGTGTTCCGGCAATCGACTGGAACACCAGATCGACCGGGGCATTGCGCGCCATCACATCAATTGCCGTGGTGACATGGGCCAAAACGCACGACTGGGTCGGGATATCAATACGTTCGCGGACCTCGTCGATGAGTTTTAGAAGCTCAATCATGGCTTCGGGGCTGTCAGTCGCCGGGTTGATGCCAATCACCGCATCGCCGCTGCCATGCATCAAACCATCAAGGATCGAGGCCGCAACACCGGCAGGATCATCAGTGGGATGGTTGGGCTGCAGGCGTACCGAAAGATGACCGGGCAGCCCGATCGTATTGCGAAAGGCCGTCACCACATGGCATTTTTTGGCAACCGCGATCAGATCCTGATTGCGCATCAGTTTTGATACCGCCGCGACCATTTCGGGCGTCAGGCCGGGGGCCAGATGTTTAAGTGCTTCGGGGGTGGCTTCATCGGTCAGAAGCCAGTTACGAAAATCACCGACCGTCATCGAGGAAACCGGTGTAAAGGCATCTGGATCATGATCATCAATGATCATGCGCGTGACGTCGTCATCCTCGTAGGGGACCAGTGCCTCGCTCAGAAACCGTTTGAGCGGTACATCGGCCAGCGCAAAGCGCGCCGCCACCCGTTCTTCATCCGAGCTTGCCGCCAGCCCCGCCAGCAAATCGCCTGACCGAAGCGGGCTTGCCTTTGCCAACAGGGTTTTCAGGTCGGAAAAGGTAAAGCGTTCAAAACTGAATGGCGCGCCGGTCTGCAAGTTCTGCCTCCTGAAGCATGAAAGACATCGCCAGGAGTTTTTGCCCCTGTCCGCAAAGGAAAACAGCGCCAAACATGACGCTGTTGCGATGCATGATCATCATTTGTCCATGGAACCAGAAAATGCTTCAAATGCAAAGTTTTTAATCACAGGGAAAGGTGCGCCTTTCTATTGTGCAGCCTGTGCGACCTCCGTCAGGGTCTTGCGCGCCGTGGCCGTATTGTGCCGACTGTTGGTTTCATCGCTTGGCCCGCGCAGGACGATATGCGGATGGCCAAGCGAATTGAGTTCGACATGCCCATCAACCTGATACACATCGCGCAGAAGGTCGCTATCGATGACATCAGAACACGGACCGAATGCGACCATCTTGCCATTGCGGATGGCCATGGCCTGATCACAATATTGCAGGGCGTGGTTGAGGTCGTGAATGGCGATCAGGACGATGATGTTCTGGCCCTTGGCGACATCGCGCATAAAGGACAGGACTTCCATCTGGCGATGCAGATCAAGGGCTGATGTCGGTTCATCCATCAAAAGGATTTTCGGATCACGCACCAACGTTTGGGCAATCGCGACTAACTGGCGTTGCCCGCCGCTTAGCTCGCCCAAGTTACGCGCCGCGAGATCGCCAATACGAAGGGCGGCCAGAATATCGTCAATCCGTGCCAATTCATCTGCCCGCACGCGCAGGCTAGATCCCTGCTTGGCAGCCAGAATGATCGATTCATAGACCGACAACACCGCGGTTGAGCCGGTATCCTGGGGCATATAACAAATCGTATTGCGTTCCTTGCGGTGTGATCCGAGGTCAACAATACCATCGCCCTTTGCAAGGCCGGCCACGCGGCGAAACAGGCTGGATTTGCCGGCTGCATTCGGGCCGATGACGGCAGTTACGGTGCCTGGCTGGATGGTCGGGGTGGTAACATCAGATACCACCTGCACCTTGCCATAACGGGTTCCGATATTTTCGAGACGCAGCGTTACCATGATTTCCTCCGACTTGCGAAAATCAGCGAGAAGAAGAAGGGTACACCGACAAGGGCGGTAATCACCCCGATGGGCAGGATGGCGCCCGGGATCAGCAGCTTTGACAACACGGACGTTGCCGACAGGATCAGGGCACCGCACAGGATCGATGCCGGCAGGAAGAAGCGTTGATCTTCACCCACCAGCATGCGGGCAATATGTGGCCCGACAAGTCCGATGAAGCCGATGGTGCCGACAAAGGAAACCGGAATGGCAGCCAGAAGGCTGACAATCAGCATGGTGCGCAGGCGAAGCCCCTGCACATTCACCCCAAAGCTTTCCGCCTTGGAATCGCCCAGACGAAGGGCGGTCAGTGCCCATGCCTGACGGGCAAACAGCGGAATGGCGACAACGACGGCAATGGCGGTCACAGCCACCTTGGTCCAGGTCGCCTTGACCAGTGACCCCATGGTCCAGAAGACAACAGCCGCAAGGGCCTGTTCACTTGCCAGATACTGCAAAAGGGCCAGAAGCGCATTGAAGGTAAAGACCAGCGCAATGCCAAGCAACACGATGGTTTCAACCGTTACGCCACGCATGCGGCTGAAGAAATGAATGATCAGGGCCGTGCCCATCGCCATGATGAAAGCATTGAGCGGAATGATGAATTCCACAAAGGCCGGTAGAAGGGCGACCCCCAGTACAAGCGCCAGTGCCGCGCCAAACCCGGCCGCCGCCGAGATGCCCAACGTAAACGGGCTTGCCAGCGGATTGGCAAGGATGGTCTGCATCTGTGCGCCAGCGGTCGACAGCGCCGCGCCCACGGTCAACGCCATGAGGGCGACCGGCATGCGGATATCCCAGATCACCACGCGCAACTGATCAGTCGCCGACGAAGGATCAAGCAGGGTGGCGATCACGTCGGATAAAGGATAGTTCGCCGGGCCCGTTGCCAGATCGATGGCAAATGAAAGAAACAATGCGCCCGCCATTGCAAGCAGGAGCATGAAACGACGCAGGGAGCGTGCCTTGTAATGCACGCTCCCGGCTTCGATACTGAGTTGGTTGGTCGTCATTAGTTTGTGGCTGTATCGCTGATCGAGATGAAGTAGCCCGGCTGGTAATCCAGCGGCAGGAAGCGTTCGTGCAGTTCCTTGAAGGTTGCTTCCGGATCGATATCGGCAAACAGGTCCGGGTGGAACCATTTTGCCATCTGTTCGATCACTACGAACTGGTACGGACTGTTATAGAACTGGTGCCAGACAGCGTGAATTTCGCCGTTTTCGACCGCCTTGATGCCGGTGAAGGCCGGGCGTTCCATCAAGCCAACCAGTTTGCGGCGTGCTTCAACCATATCGGCATCCGGGCCAAGACCGACCCATGCACCGCCCGGAGAATAGGCTTCCCAGCTGGCACCGGTACCAACGAACTGATCGGGGTTGGAGGCCACAACCTGTTCCGGGTTGATCGTGCCAAAGGTGCCCGGAATGATGGATGCTGCGATGTTCACGCCGCCAGCCATTTCGACCATCGTGCCGAAGTTCTCATTGCCAAACGACATGCAGCATTCATCGGAATAACCAGCAGCACGTTCAATGAAGACCTGCGGTTTTTCCGGATTTGCCTTGGCAATGCGATCGGTCACGTTCTTGATGCTGTCAGAACGGAATTTGATGAATTCGGCCGCACGATCTTCCTTGCCGGTCAGTTGGCCAAGGATCTTCATGCTGGTGTCGGTGTTTTTCATCGGCGCTTCGCGGAAGTCGATATAAACCAGCGGAATGCCAACAGCAGCCAGTTTTTCGTCAAAACCGCCGTCTTCGGTCGCAGCCTTGGCTTCAAGGTTCATGATAACGACGTCCGGATTAACCGAAATGGCCTGTTCGATGTCGAACGTGCCGTCCTTAATGCCGCCGAAGGTCGGAATGTCGTCAATGCGCGGGTATTTCGCAGCGTAGATGTCGTAGGTCTGCGGATCAGCCTTTTTCAGATCATCGCGCCAGCCAACAACACGCTGGAACGGGTCTTCACTGTCGAGCGTCGCCAGACCATAGATCAGGCGGCCTTCACCCAGAATGACCTTCTGAACTGGTACTTCGACTGTAACTTCACGTCCGGTAACGTCGGTCACCGTGACCGATTCTGCTGCCTGTGCGGTGCCCGTGACCAGCATGGTCAGAGCAGCAAATACACCCAAAAATTTCATTCCCGTTCCCTCAGATTAGGATTGCCTGTCGAGCGATTTATCAGTTATTAAGAATGAAAATCAATCTTTTTCGCAATGATAATGCAAATCATTTGTTTTTAGTGATTGCGCAATTATCGCTGTGAGATTTAACTAGCCCGCATAAATCCGGGTATTCCGCCAAGAGAGCATCAAGACCATGAATCAGGCCAGCAACTTCAACCTGCGCGAAGAGATCAAGGAATATTGGTCAATGCGTGCAGCCACATTTGACGAGCAGCCCGGCCACGAGATTTTCTCAGAAGCCGAACGCAGCGCGTGGCATACCTTGTTTGAACGTCATTTCGGCAAGGGCGACGGGCGCAAGGCGCTTGATCTGGCAAGTGGCACCGGGGTTATCAGCCATCTGATGCATGATCTTGGATTTAACGTGACCGGCATGGACTGGTCCGAAGCGATGCTTGAAAAGGCGCGCGCCAAATCAAGGCAGCGCGGATCAAAAATCACTTTTCTGCTTGGTGATGCGGAAAACACGCTTGAAGCAGACAACAGCTACGACGTGATCGTCACTCGTCATCTTGTCTGGACGCTTGTTGATCCGGCTGCGGCGTTTGCTGAATGGTTTAGGGTTCTTAAACCCGGTGGGAAGCTTTTGGTGGTTGATGGTGATTTTGTCTCCCCGACCTGGGCGACGAAATTCAACAAGGCGATGGCGGGGTTCCTTGAAACCCTTGGTTTGAGAAAACCGGTCGAGACAATTCCACAGATGCAGACCCATCAAGATATTCTGGCCCGCGTGCATTTTTCAAACGGGGCACGGGCAGATGCAGTTGAGGCAATGCTGCGCCAAACCGGGTTCGATCCGATTGCGGTGGATTTCGATCTGAAACGCATTCACAGCGCGCAGAAAAAACACATCAGCTTCGCCAAGGGCTTGGAGCGCGGTGCACAGCATCGCTATGCCATCTGCGCGCAGAAACCGTTGGAAGCTTAGGCTGTTTACAAAACTTGGGTTTGGCGGACCGGCTCGGTCACGACTTCGGTCTTGACCGAATTGGCCAAAAAACAAGCTTCGTGGGCGCGGTGATGCAGCTCATCCTCAAGCGCAACATCTGGTGCGGTGCCACCATAGGTGACCTTCGGCTTCAAGGTGACCTTGGTGATCATGGTCTTGCCATCGACCGTTTCCATGATGCCGGTGGCGTCATCGAAATAGGCATCAATCAAAAGCCCTGCATCGGATGCGAAATGCAGGAAAAACAGCATGTGGCAGCTTGAAAGGGCTGCGACAAAGGCTTCTTCCGGGTCGACATTTTCTGCTAACGAATATGGCACGGGCACCACATGAGGGGATGAGGATGCAGGGACTTCGACCCCGCCATCAAAGCGCCAGACATGACCACGCGAGTATCGGCGATCGGTGAAAACCTCGCTTTCCTTGCGCTTCCAGATCACTTCTGCGCCAAAACTGCTCATGGTGGGCTCCTTGGTCTTCAGGACCTATCAATCGGGATCAGGGTTCCGGCGGTGACGCCGATATGGGTGGTCAAAACCTTGCGCGCGGTCGCAATCTCCCCGGTCTCAAGCGCGGCGAGGATATTTTGATGTTCTTCATAGAACGCGCTTCGCGGTCGTGACCCCTTGGGCTGCAGGGCGTAGGCACGTTTGGCCTCTCGACGAAATCCATCGATCATCGACAGCAACCTTTGATTGCCGCATGCGCCATACAGGGTCGCGTGGAATTCCTGATCAAGCGCTGCCAGCATGTCGGGATCTTCTTCTTCAAACAGATCTTCGTTCAGGCGACGCGCCTTACGCAGTGCTGATGGGCTCAGGTTAGGTGCAGACAGCTCAAGTGCACTGACCTCAAGCGAAATGCGAATCTGACAAAGCTCCTGCACGTCTTTGCTGCGCAGGCCAGTGACGGCAAGACTTCTATCCGGGCGTTTTTCGAGCAAACCGGATTCGTGAAGCCGTTCAAGGGCGTGGCGAATCGGCTGGCGACTTACGCCAAAGCGCGCGGCGAGATTTTCCTGCTTAAGCACCGTACCGGGGGGCAAGCTGCCAGCTTCGATCTCTTCGCGAAGTGTCGTTGTGATCAAGTTTGTATCCATGGATCCAAACTATGATGCGTCAGATTTTTCGTCAAGAAAAACTAGAGCGCAGTATCACTCTGCGGGGATGGCTTCTGTTTGAGTGTCCTGCAGATCGCAGTGGCTTTGCACAAAGGCGATAATCCGGTCATGCGCGCCGTCGATGTCTTCGTTAACAATGCCGTGACGATCAGATTTCAGCATCTGGACATCAATGTCGCCGGCATTGGTTGCCAGACGCCGGATCATGGTCGCACTGGCCGGATCGACGACCTTGTCGCCGTCACCTTGCAGGATCAGTGTTGGGCAATCGAGGTCCGGCAGGCGCCGCTGCATCTCGGCCACGGTTTGGCGCAATTGATGCAGTCCGCCGATCGGAATGTTGCGATAATTGATCTCGGGATGCTCGGACTCGTTGGGCCGGAAACTGAGCAGTTCCTGCGCGGATGGCATCCATCCCATCAGTTTGTTCGCACCATAAAGCAGTGGCACAAACATCAAATTGCGATTGCGGAATTTAAGAGGCGTTCCGGCAAGGACAAGTGCCCGCAATTTTTCAGGATGATCAGCGGCATGAATGACTGATAGCGCCCCGCCGGTTGAAAATCCGACAATGATCACCTGATCGCAAAACGGGGCCAGGATTTCATAGCCGCGCCGGACCGATGCCAGCCAATCGGTCCATTTGCGTTTTTGCAACTCATGGGGGGATGTACCATGCCCGGCAAGACGAACCCCCATCACCGCGTGGCCCATGGCAGCAAATTTTTCGCCCAGTTCGCGAAGCTCCGCCGGGGATGCCAAAAAGCCATGCACAAGCAACACGCCACAGGTAAACTGCTTTTGTCCGTTGGGCAGTAGCAAATAGGGGCGGCTGTCAGCCGTTGCGGTTTCCTGGGCGTTGATTGCGTCATATTTCGGTTTCTGGAACTTGGTGTGGTTCCACTGCCAAGCCAGAATTTCATCATCAAAACGGCGATGGGCAATATCGGTCGGGCTCAGGTGGTCGACCTCGATCCGCGCGCGTTCAAGGGCCTGCCACGCGGCATGGATCGGGGCCATTTCGTTGGCATAGACCATGATCGGGTTGTCCATGCGGATCTGATCAAACGTCGCCTCCGCCTGTAATTTTGGCAGAAAACAGTATTTCTGATCGCGACGTTCAATCAGGCCAAGCTGAACCGCACTGTCGATGAAGAACCGGATTTGCGGACAATTGAGCTCAAAGATACCGACATAGTCCGCCGGATTGCGCATGCCGCGATGCAAATGGACGTTTTCGGCCTGCTGGATGTTCTTGATCGCCAGGTAAAGTGTTCTGTCGAAATGGCTTATATCAACTTCGGTTACGCCATCCTCAAGCCACATCATGATCAGGCGCGATGCCAGGTGGCTGACATTGATCGTCAGATTGGAATACATCACCGACATACAATGATCGCGCAGCGGCTTGATATGCCGGGTGATGGCAAATTGCGGGACGCGTTCGGTGATCTTTTCAAGGGTCTTGGCCGGCTTGAACAGATCATCAATGCAACTGGCCTGCTCAACCCGCTTGGCAAGCAGCCTGCGGTCCAGCCAATTAAACTGATCGCGCGGATTGACCGGATCGCCCAACCGGATGTCCATATCGGTCTTCTTGAACATCAGGTTGCCTTCGATGATCATTTCCTCGGCCATTTTGGGGCTGAGCCCGCCGGTAAACATGTCAGCTGCGCGTGCCAAAAGGTTCTGATCAACGCGCAGCGGATGGAAGGTAATGTTGGCCGGAAACATCAAGGTGGGCTTTGCAAGGCTTGTGCGAAGGTCATCTTCACTGCGTTCCAGAAGGTCGGCCCAACGGTTGAGTTCGTCGGTTTTACCCCGATCAATCAGGGTTGATAAGCCGATCTTGAAGCCATCAATGCAAAGCCCAAGCAACGCCGCACCGGTATGGTGGGCGCGTCTGGTATCTGCCGATCTGGAATAGACGCTGTAATCAGGGCGTTTGGGATGTGGCCGTATGTCGGTCAGAACCCGGCGATCCTTGACCATGCCGCCCTCGGGAAAGACAACGACCTTGCCGCCACGCAGGACTTCCTCGGCCAGAAACGGCAACAGGCGTTCATAGTTATTGGGAACCCCGCCAAGCGCCCGGAGATAGCGTGAAAAGGTATTGTCCTGGACAAAAAACTCGCCCGATGCGATCGACCGGCAATAGACCCCGGTTTCGAGCGCGATCAGGTATTGCGGGATAAAGGTTTCAAACCGGGCGAAGTGATTGAACATGAAAATGTCGCCCTGCGACAAATGGTCGCGCGGGCCGTGCATCTTGATATTGATGTCGATATTGGCCCGCAAAGCCGTCATCGCGCGAAGGGTCCATTCGCAGGTCTTCGGATTGATGGCGAACTTTTCACGTTCGATATCGCGGAATGTCTGAACCATGCGTGGAAATATCCCGGCCGGAGGTCTAACCCAGTATAAAGCGTTGGTTTCTTGGACGATTTTATCAGTTTTTTATAAGGTGTCGGTTAAGATAGATATGTGTTGCAATCCCCGGTTTTGGAAGGCGTGCAATCTTCGATTTGTCACGAATTGGTGTCAGAACGGCAGGTCTTTCGTATAATGAAAGATCGGCGTGCTAGTCTGCCCGCTGGTTTCCATCAAATCCGGGCCGGTCATATCCTCTGCCACCAATATGATGACCGCAACCCCGGTTTGTGATCGCCCACCCATGATTGGAGGCCTTGTGCCCGTTCCCGACCCTGCCCCAGATCCATCCAAAGGCTCGGACCAAAACAATCCTGATTCTGTGCTCACCTCTGATCAGGATGGCGGACAAAGATCGATTTTTTCCGATCGGAATTTCGTGCTGTTTCTTGTTGGGCAATGCATCACGACGCAAGGATTGTGGATCCAGAAAATCGCCATGTCTTGGCTGGCATGGTCTTTGACCGGATCGGCCCTCTGGACCGGGGTGATTGCCGCGCTTAATTTTGCCCCGGCCTTTTTCCTTGGGCCAATTTTCGGCGTGATGGCCGATCGGGTCGATTTGCGGCGTACGGCCATGCTGCTTAATCTTGGGCAGGCTGCGGTATCGTTCCTTTTGATGGGGCTGTCCTATGCTGACATGATGACGTTGCCGTGGATGGTGGCACTTGCCGGATCGATGGGAATTCTTGGCAGTGCGATGACGCCCATTCGTCTGTCGCTGGTGCCGGTGATTGTGCCGCGTGCCTTCATGAACCGCGCGGTCGCATATGCGGCGATGAATTTCAATATCTCACGTCTGGTCGGGCCTGCGGTTGGTGGGGTGGTGATTGCCACCTGGGGCACAGGGGCGGCCTTTATGATCAATGCGATCAGTTATCTTCCGATGGTGTTTGTCATTTCGGTGGTGACCATTCACATGGAACGCGCGCCCGATGCCAAAAGCCGCCGTATCTGGACATCGCTTGTCGACGGGTCAAATTATGCGCTCAATCACCCGATGATTCGATCGGTTCTGGCGCTGTCCTGCTTTGTCTCGCTGGTCGCGACCGGCATGGTTGAACTGATGCCGGTTTTTGCCGAGGCTGTTTACGATCGCGGGGTCACGGGCCTTGGCATGCTGGCATCAAGTGCGGGAATCGGGGCGGTGACATCGACCTTTATCCTGTCGCGGATTTCATCAGATGCCATTGCGTATCAAAGGGTGACTATCCTTGGGGCGTTTGCCGCCGCCGTCGGCATGACCGGCCTTGGTTTTGCGCCGTGGTACGAGCTTGCCGTGCCGTTGGTCGCCCTGACGGGCGGTGGTTTAACCCTTGTTGGGGTGGGATCACAAACGGCCTTGCAGCTGACGGTTGATAATCGCTTGCGGGGTCGGGTGATGAGTTTCTGGAGTGCGACCAGTTTTGGTGGCATGGCGCTGGGCGGGACGCTTCTTGGCGCGATTTCCGAGGCCGGTGATATTCAATATACGGCGCGTGGTTCTGGCGTTTTGATCCTGTGTGCGGCCTGTGTCGGGCTTTGGCGGCTTTATCGCATCGGGGCGCTGGCGCGTTCGGGTGCATTGCGGTAAAGGATTGTTAAGGCCTGCCGACCTATGGTGGCTCATTGTGAGAGGATCGGGGATTTCCAGATGCGTTTGCTTGGTATTGTCGGACTGTGTTTGTTGCTTTCGGCGTGTTTTAGCACTGGTAATTCGGCACCACGTGCGTCCGGCCCGATGCCAAGTGACACCGTCCAGACCCTTGCCAGTGTCAATCTGCCGTCCTCACGCCTGAACAGTTTCGCCCCGACCAACAAGTTCCTGCAATGCGTGCCCTATGCCCGCGAAGTATCCGGTATCGAGATTTATGGCGATGCCTGGACATGGTGGGCGCAGGCCGGGCAGAAGAACTTCCAGCGCGGTAACCGCCCGCAAATCGGTGCCGTTCTTGCGCTTCGCAAGACATCGCGCCTGAAACTGGGCCACGTAGCCGTGGTTTCAGCCATCCTTGATAGCCGCAAGATCCTTGTAAACCATGCCAATTGGGGCAGCGATTCGCGCACCCGTGGCAAGGTGCATTATCGCCAGCCGGTTGTTGATGTATCCCCCAACAATGACTGGTCCGAAGTGCGGATGATGAACACGCTTGGCACATTCGGCAGCATGTATCCAGCCCACGGCTTTATCTATCAGCCGCGCGAGACTGCCGAGGCGAACTAAGCCAATGCACCTTCGGCGCGCCGCTGGCGCCAAAAACTCTCCCGACATCACGAAAGAAAAGTGGCGAAGCCCCCACGGATAGAGAGCTTCGCCAATTAAACCCGTGCGGGCGGCACGGGTTCGGGGGTTGAACCCTACAAGGCTTGCCGAAAACGCCTTTCTGGCAGAACAGGATCACGGTGCGAGGCGATTTCGAGCATCCGTTTCGATACTGATTACCAGCATGGCAGGCAATCACTGATCCCTTCTGGCACGCCTTGAATCCAAATTATCTATAAAATGACGTTCTCTATGATAATTACGCCGGGATCGAGTGCCGAAATCAACTGCAAAATCGACGGGAAGGTGCGATTTATCACTGAATCTACGTCCATATAATCTAATAATTTGATTTTAAACAATAAATATTATCTATAAAATTTTGGCGTGAGCACGATAGGGATGGCCGTGACGAGCATCTTCTGTGCGTGTCGTCCTGAATCGGCGCATTCGCGCGTCGTTCCGTCCCTTTGGGGCCGGAAACCAGGTAGGCACGGAGAAAATTTGATCTCGGGGAAGTGTCGTCAGGCAGGGGTGTGCGGGCGTACTGTTTTGCCGGATTTATTGCCGATCCATTTCACATGCCGCGCAAGGGTGGCGGCAGCAACATCAATCTGATTGCTTCTGAGCGCGGCAAGGATCGCGCGGTGGTCCTGATCGGTCGGGGCTTCCCATTCCATGCGAAAGCCCGAAAATAAAAATCGTGCACTGGCGGCATGCAGATCATCAATCGTCGCAAGCAAGCGCGGCATGCCGCAAGGTTCCAGGATGACACGGTGAAACGCCCTGTTGGCCTGTTCCCAGCCATGGACATCAGTGGCATTTTCGCCTGCGCGGTTATGGGCCTCTGCCACATCAAGGATTTCAGGTGTCAAATGCGGGGCAGCTTGGCGAAGTGCCAGAACTTCGAGGGACGCCCGCATTTCGGCGACTTCGCGTACCTCGGCAACATCAAAGCTGGCAACCCGGACACCACGCCTTGGTTCACTGACCGCAAGGCCTTGCGCCTCCAGCCGACGAAACGCTTCACGCACCGGAACGTGACTTGCGCCAAATTCCTCGGCAAAGTGGTCCTGACGCAGTTTCATGCCCGGTGCGAATTCGCCCGAAACGATCCGTTCCGCCAGCGCCCGGGTAATGCGACCCGCGACCGTGGTGTCTGTGGTGCTCTTTGCCATGTTTTATAGATAATTTGTGACACCTGATTTGTCGACCTGATTGATGTGCAACAATGTTATGCGCTGCAATATACTCTAGAAACATTGCAGTTCCCCACATTGCCAATAGCGGCACAGAGGGTGTCATCATGATGGAACAGACTGCCAAACGCGATAACCCCCAGATTGACCCGTCCCTGCTTGAGACAGATCCGAAAACCGGGCTTGGACAGGACGAGGTAGGCCGGCGGACTGAGAAGTTCGGCGAAAATCGCCTGAAGGATGATCAAACCAGCGCGCTTAAAAAGCTTCTATCGTTCTTTTGGGGGCCGATCCCGTGGATGATCGAAGTTGCCGCCATCCTTTCGGCTGTGGTTCAGCATTGGTCGGACTTTGCGATTATCATCGTGATGCTTTTGCTCAATGCCGGAGTCGGCTTCTGGCAGGAATTCAAGGCGGACAACGCCATTGCTGCGCTCAAACAGCGCCTTGCGCCGGATGCACGCGTGTTGCGCGATGGTGCTTGGTCGGATCTTCCGGCCCGTGAACTGGTGCCGGGTGACATTATCCGCATCAAGCTTGGCGATATCATTCCCGCCGATGCCAAACTGTTGGCGGGCGACTATTTGCGGGTTGATCAGTCGGCGCTGACCGGTGAGTCGCTGGCGATTGATAAGAAAATCGGGGACGAGGTCTTTTCCGGCGCCATCGCGCGTCAGGGGCAGATGACCGCAATGGTCACGGCGACCGGCATGGCGACCTATCTTGGCCGGACGGCAAGTCTGGTCAAAGGTGCCGGCAAACAATCGCATTTTCAGCGCGCGGTTCTGCGTATTGGCAATTTCCTGATCCTGATCACGCTGGGCCTGATTGCGTTGATCATGACCGTGGCCCTGCATCGTGGTGATCCGTTGATGGAAACCTTGCTGTTTGCCTTGATCCTGGCGGTGGCGGCGATTCCGGTGGCCTTGCCAGCTGTTCTTTCGGTGACACTGGCGGTCGGGGCCGAAAAACTGGCGCGGATGAAGGCGATTGTATCAAGGCTCGTCTCAATCGAGGAACTGGCCGGGATGGATATCCTGTGTTCTGACAAGACCGGGACTTTGACGCAAAACCATTTAACCGTCGGAACCCCGGTCCTGATTGATGCCAAGGATGAAAGCGATCTGATCCGTACTGCCGCACTGGCATCAGAGGCCGACAGCCACGACCCGATTGATAGCGCGGTCTTTGCGATCCTTGGCAATCGCGCAAAGCTTGATGGCTACGATATCACCAGTTTCCGGCAGTTTGATCCGATACGCAAACGGGCCGAGGCGGATGTTGCGCATGATGGCCAGACCATCATGGTTGCCAAGGGGGCGCCGCAGGCGGTTCTGGCTTTGCTGTGTGAGGACGAGATATCGGATATCGAAAGTGTCGCGGCTTACCGTGCGGTGATGGATGCGATCAAAACCATGGCAGAGCACGGATACCGTGCGCTTGGTGTTGCCCGAACTGACCAAGACGGCAATTGGCAGTTTCTGGGGTTGCTGCCGCTGTTTGATCCGCCGCGTGAAGACGCGGCATCAACCATTGCGGAACTGCGCAACAAGGGTGTTGATATCCGGATGATCACCGGCGATCACGAGGCGATTGGCCGAGAAGTCGCCGGCCAGCTTGGATTGGGACAAAACATCCTGCCCGCCGATGCGGTGTTTGATCGCAACAATCAGGCACTTGATCAGGTAATGATCGAGCAGGCAGATGGTTTTGCACGCGTCTTTCCTGAACATAAATACGCGATTGTTCGCCAGTTTCAGGATCGCGGCCATATTGTTGGCATGACCGGCGACGGGGTGAATGATGCCCCGGCCCTGAAACAGGCCGATATTGGCATTGCGGTTTCAAATGCCACCGATGCGGCGCGTGCGGCGGCCGATCTTGTTCTGACTGCGCCGGGCATTTCGGTGATTACCAGCGCAATTGAAGAATCACGGCGTATTTTCGAACGCATGGGCAGCTACGCCACTTTCCGGATTTCCGAGACGATCCGGGTTTTGTTGTTCATGACGATTTCAATTCTGGTGTTTGATTTCTATCCGGTTACGGCGGTGATGATCGTGTTGCTGGCGTTGCTCAATGACTTCCCGATCATGATGATTGCTTACGACAATGCCGAGGTTGCCGAACACCCGGTGCGATGGAATATGGGCAATACGCTCACCATGGCATCCCTGTTGGGGGCTATCGGGGTGACATCATCCTTTGCCTTGCTTTGGGTGTCGGAAACCTGGCTGCATTTGCCACCGGAAGAAGTCCAGACACTGGTGTTCCTCAAACTTCTGGTGGCGGGGCATCTGACGATTTATCTGACCCGGCACAAAGGGTTCTTCTGGCAGAAACCCTATCCCAGCATGAAGCTGTTTCTGGCAACCGAGATCACCCAGATCATTGGCACGCTGGCGGCTATTTATGGCTGGTTTGTGCCACCGATTGGCTGGTATCACGCGCTGGTGGTTTGGGGATATGCGCTGTGCTGGTTTGTGGTGGCGGGCTGCATCAAGGTTTGGGTCTATCGGCTTTTAACCCACCGCCATCACAGTCATCACAGCCATCTGGCCCGGGTTGAAGGATCGCTTCATCGCCACCGATAAGATCACGGCATCAGTAAACAAAAAGCCGGACCATTTATTCGGCCCGGCTTTGGGTGTTGGTGTTTATCGTGCTTATTCTGCGGCGATATCGCAATGTTCGTCGGGCATATCGGCAAAGGCATCGCGAAGCGCATTCGACCAAGCGTCAGATAGTGCGCGGAAGCCCCTGTCTTCGGCCTCGATACGGCGGATCTCAGAAAATTTGCAAGCATCATCAGGCAAAACAGCCAGATCAAGCGGCATACCAACTGACAGGTTGGAGCGCAGCGTTGAATCCATCGACAGCAATACCGCTTTGACCCCGTCCTGGATCGGCGTATCGGGCGTGATCACACGATCAAGGATCGGCTTGCCGTATTTGTGTTCGCCAATCTGAAGGTATGGCGTATCGGATGTGGCTTCGATGAAATTACCCGCGGCATAGACCAGAAACAGACGTTGGTCGCCGCCCTTGCGCTGACCGCCAATCATGATCGAGGCAGCGCTGCTTTCATGATGCTGTTCAAGAGTGTCGTGGTATTTCAGCTGTACCTTCTGCATGGCTTCGCCAACCAGTTCGGCGACGCGGAACATGCTTGGTGCGCTCAGGATGCAGTTGCCCGGCTCGGTTTCGGGATCGTCGATGGCCTCGTGCAAGGTGCTCATCACCGCTTGGGTAATGGCAAGGTTTCCGGCTGAAAGTGCGACAATCGCGCGTTCCCCGGGGACTTCCCAGGTGAACATTTTGCGATAACGTGAAATGTTATCAAGGCCCGCATTGGTCCGCGTGTCCGAAAGGAAAACCAACCCTTCGTTCAGCATCAACCCGACACAGTAGGTCATCTTTTTGTAGTCCGACTATTGTTGTGACTGCGCAATGACGACTGTTACATCCAAATCTTCGTTTCCGCCACCAGTATGTACGCCCCGGATCGGGGTGGCGACCTGACCATCAAGTCCTGATCCAAGCCGGATATAACTATCCGTCGGACAGCACTTGTTGGCCGGATCAAACCCGACCCAGCCGAACTCTGGCAGATGCAACTCCGCCCATGCATGGGATGCCTCATGCGGTTTGCCTTCATGATCGGCAAACAGATATCCCGATACATAGCGGGCCGGAATGCCAAGATGGCGTGCCGCCGAGATCAGAACGTGGGCATGATCCTGGCAAACACCTTTACCATCAGCAATCGCATCGGCAGCCGTTGTGTGCACATGGGTTGTACCCGGCGCATATTCAATGGCATCGGCGACCGCCGCGGCAAGACCGTGCGCAAGTTCCAACACCGTGCCGTCTTTGTTTTTCTTTGCGACCTTGTCGGCAAGCTTGCGAATGGCGGCACTGGATTTGGTCATGGGCGTCGTGCGCAGGAATACGGCCGGAAAGGCGCGTTCCTTGTGGCCGCGCAAAACGCCTGCGGTATCAGTGGTTTCGACCTCGCCGGTGACGACGATTTCAATCGCCTCGACCGGACCGTTTGACGTCAGGGTGCTGATGATATCACCGTTGCCATCGGTAAATTCCGCACCGATGTTACAGCCTTCGGCTGTGATCGACCATCTCAGGATCTTTTGGCCTTCGAATTCGGCAGGCGTCAGTTTGAGGCTCTGCACGGCGTGATAGGCTGGATACTCATAGCGGTAATGGGTCTTGTGTTCCACGGTCAAGCGCATCTTACTGCCCCCCGAAATGATATGCGTCAGCAATGGCAAGCGACAGGATACGGTTGCGTCCCTGGAAGTCGGTCAGGAATTCGTGCAACCCGCCTGAGAAGATCTCGTCCATGTCACTTTGCGTCAGCAATGAATACATCTCGACCGCTTGGCGATGAACGCTGTGGCGTTGACCATAGTGGCGGGCAAGCCTTTCAAGATGCTGGGTAATCTGTTCGGAACAATGCGCAAGTGATCGCGGACTGAAGGGATTAAGGATCAGGAAATGCGCGATGCGATGTGGTGAATAATCATCACGATAGACCCAGTGGAACGCGCGGAGCGACGATGCCGCACGCAAAACCGTTGTCCATTGATAGTTATCGACACCATCGCCGACCATGCTGGTTTCCGGCAGAAGGACATAATATTTGACGTCCAGAAGCCGTGCGGTGTTGTCCGCGCGTTCGATAAAGGTGCCAAGACGGATAAAGTCATAACCGTCATTGCGCAAAATCGTGGAATCGGTGGCCCCCCTGAATAGCGCGCCCTGTTTTTTGACCCAGTCGATGAATTCCGGCAACTCGTTCTTCGCCAGATTGTGCATCGACGGGCGCCGCAGTTCCATCAGGGCATTATTCAGCGCCTCCCACATTTCTGCGGTAATGGCGGTACGCATGGCGCGTGCATTGGCGCGCGCATACTCAAAGCAATTGATGATCGATGAGTGGTTGTCGCGGTTAAAGATCAGGAAATTGGCGACCTCTTCCTGGCGTAGCGGCGCATCGGGATCATATCCCGCGGCACATCCGGATGCAGAAAGGACCGATTCCCATTCCGACCGGTTACCGCTTGCCGCGGCCGGCATCAGGGCCATGCGATAGCCCATTTCCATCAGGCGGGCCATGTTTTCGGCCCTCTCAACATATCTCGACAACCAGAAAAGGTTTTCGGCGGTACGACTAAGCATCTCTCAACCCTTTCCTTTTAATCGCTCATGATCCAGGTGTCCTTGACCCCGCCGCCCTGCGACGAGTTCACGACAAGTGAGCCTTCCCGCAGCGCCACACGGGTCAAACCGCCCGGTGTCAGGCGCACATCATCTCCAACAAGGCAGAAGGGCCGGAAATCGACATGACGCGGCGCAACGCCGCTTTCAACGAAGGTCGGGCAGGCTGAAAGCGACAGGGTCGGTTGGGCGATGAAATCACCGGGATCGGCTTCGATCCGTTTGGCGTAGGCCGCCTGTTCTTCCTTGGTCGATGCCGGACCGACCAGCATGCCATAGCCACCTGACCCGTGGACTTCCTTGACCACCAGCTCACCCAGATGTTCGAGAACGTATTTCAGATCATCCGGCTTGCCGCATTTCCATGTAGGTACGTTATTAAGGATCGGCTCCTGCCCAAGATAGAAACGGATCATATCCGGCACATAGGTATAAACCGCCTTGTCATCAGCAACACCGGCACCCGGTGCCGAACAGATTGCCACCCCGCCGGACCGATAGACATTCATAAGCCCCGGAATGCCCAGAACCGAGTCCGGTCTGAAGCACAGCGGATCGATATAGGCGTCATCAATGCGGCGATAAATCACATCAACCTGGGCCGGCCCGCGTGTGGTGCGCATAAAGACCCGGTCTTCATGAACAAACAAATCCTGACCTTCGACCAGTTCGACACCCATCTGATCGGCAAGGAAGGAATGTTCATAATAGGCACTGTTCATTGCACCCGGCGTCAGGACGACGATATTGGGGTCGCGGTCGCATTTGCGCGGTGCGATGCTTTTAAGCGTTTTCAGCAACATGTCCGGATAGCTTTCGACCGGCTCAATCCGAAGGCTTTTGAACAGATCGGGGAACATGCGCATCATGATTTCGCGGTTCTCAAGCATGTAGGACACGCCAGATGGCGTGCGGCAGTTGTCTTCGAGAACATAAAAATCGTCAGGACCGGTGCGCACGATATCGACACCGACAATGTGGCTATAGACATTGCGCGGTGGATCAATGCCGATTACGGCCGGTTCGAACGCATCGTTGCGAAACACCAGATCGGCCGGGACGATACCGGCCTTGATGATTTCGGCATTATGGTAAACGTCATAAAGAAACGCGTTCAGGGCCCGGGCACGCTGTTTGACGCCACGATCAAGTTTGCGCCATTCCTGTGATGTAAAGATACGGGGAATCAGATCAAAGGGAATAAGCCGCTCGGGATCTCCGCCCTCGCCGTAAACAGCAAATGTAATGCCGATTTTGCGGAACAGCGTTTCAGCTTCAAGGCGCTTTTGTTCGAGAACCTCGGGGCCGCTTGCTTCCATCCAGTCAACCAAGGCGCGATAAGGTTCGCGAATTTGGTCGTCAACACTCATCTCGTTGAACATGCATTCTCCCCTTTATTTCCCTTTGATTAAAGGGTGCCGGGCAGGGGGCGGTCAAGGATGTTCACAGTTGAAATGACATATTTTTCAGCAAATTGCTGTTCTGCCGAAAAAATAAACTTGCTGATCAGAGGGTTTGTACAAAAAACGGGCGGACATGAAGTCCGCCCGATCAGATCATACTTTTGCCGGGCGCAGAACATGCGTGTGATCAGCGGCATAAAGTCTAGAGTCGGTAAAATCTTTCCGACCGAAAACCTCACCGACCATGATCAGTGCCGTGCGCGTGATGCCACTGCCTTTGACCTTGGCCCGGATATCGCCGAGGGTGCCAAAAATGAATTGCTGGTCGGGCCAGGTCACGCGATAGGCAATCACAACCGGGCAGTCTTCGCCGTAATGCGGGGTCAGATCACGTACTACATTGGCCAGATTGTTAATCGACAGATGCACCGCCAGCGTCGCACGCGATTTGCCAAGTTCCGCGAGGCTCTCGCCGTCTGGCATGCCGGACGACCGCATGGCGGTTCGGGTCAGGATCACGGTCTGTGAAATATCGGGCAGGGTCAGTTCCGCGCCAATTTCCGCAGCCGTCGCGGCATAGGCCGACACGCCCGGCGTGATGTCATAGGGAATGCCCAAATCATCCAGACGGCGGATCTGTTCGGCAATTGCGCCATAGATTGACGGATCACCGGAATGCACGCGGGCAACATCCTGTCCCTTGGCGTGGGCGGCTTCGATTTCGGCCATGATTTCATCAAGGTTCATGGGCGCTGTATCGACCACATGTGCGCCTTCGGGGGCCGCAGTCACGATTTCTTCGGGCACCAGCGATCCGGCATAAAGGCAGACCGGGCATTTTTCGATCAGGCGCAGGCCGCGCACGGTGATCAGGTCCGGGGCGCCGGGACCGGCGCCAATAAAATGAACAGTCATTATTCTGCCCCGCCTTTCTTGGAAGTGTCGTTTTTGGAAGTGTCAGTGCTGCTGTGAAAAGATGTGCTCAGAACTGGGGCCTTTGCCGCATCCGGGCCCTTTTTGGCGTAGCCGCGAGGGGTATAAACCCATTCGTTTTCGCCGCGGGTAATATGGCGGCTGTTGCTGGATCCGACCAGAACCGTGGTCAGCATATCGACCATGTCGACTTCTAGTTTCGAAAGTGGAACGACTGTGATTTCCTCATCCGGTCGACCAAGTTGACGACCCAGAACCACCGGTGTGTCTTCGTTGCGGTGTTCAAGCAGGATATCACGCGCTTTGGCCAAAAGATCGCGGCGGCGTTTGGAAACCGGGTTATAGAACGCAATCACGAAATCACCTTCGGCCGCGGATTTCAGGCGGCGCAGGATGTCTTCGCGCGGTGTCAAAAGGTCAGAAAGCGAAATCGCACAGAAATCATGGCCCAGTGGCGCGCCGATGCGTGATGCCGCCGCCTGAAGCGCGGAAATACCAGGTGATACCTGAACCGCGACCCGGTTCCAATCCGCGCGATCTTCACGATCCAACAACTCAAACACCAGCGTTGCCAGCGCGTAGATGCCGGCATCCCCTGACCCGATAAGTGCAACGTCCTTTCCGGTCGCGGCCAGTTCAAGCGCGTGGCGCGCACGGGCTTCTTCGGCGCCAAGATCGGAATGATGGCAATCCTTGCCGTCAATCAGCGGGCCAAGCAGATCAAGATACATCTGATAGCCAACGATATCGGTTGCGCGACCGATCAGGGCGGTGGCCTCCGGGCTGCGCCAGCCGATCTGGCCCGGACCGATGCCAACAATCGAAAGCCTGCCCTGCGCAGTGCCGACTTTCTCGGGGATGATGTCATCTTGTGACAGGGCGACGGCGCAGGTGGACTTCTTGGTTTTGTGTTTGGGAACAATCAGCTTGCCGTTCGGACCGACCGTCGCCAGTGCCGCACCTTCAGCGACACCATGGCAGCCGGTTTCAGCAAACACGACGTCTGATGGTGTTACCAGACGGTCTGCCTCGGCCTCAAGGGTTTGGGCATCAAAGAACCGGGCCGGAACGCCCAGACGTTGGGCCAGCTCATGGACTGCGGCCTCATCGGCCTTCAGATCGATCGAGGTGACACAGGCAATGGCCTTCGGGCTCAGGCACTGACCAGCCAGTGTTTCCATCACCAGATCATACAGATCATCGGCCGGGCAGCCGCGCTCACAGCCGACACCAAGTGCCAGGACAGGCGGGTGATAGGTGATTGCGGTTTCGGCCCCATCGCTGATCGCATCTTCATTGGCACCTTCGCGCGCGGTGGCGGTGATCAGGATGCTACCATCCTCGGACTGGGCAATAGCACTATTGGTCAACCACGCGGCCGAGCCTGCCTCAACCTCAATCCGGGCAGAGGCACCAGCCAAAAGGGCCGCAGTAGCGGGTTTGACCGTTTCGGGCGTGCCAAGCGTCCAGCCAACTGGCGGCTCATCAAGCGCAAGACCCAGCATCGCATCGCCCGGCGTGGTGATGGCGGCATTGCCCCCAAGACGATCAACCAGATCGCGCGCCAGTCGGTTCCCGCCATGATGCCCCCCCAAAAGCGGGATGAAGTTATCACCGGCTTCATCAACGGCAAGCACGGCGGCGTCCTGCCATTTACCCGCCAAAAGCGGTGCGAGTGCGCGGATCAGAATGCCTGATGCACAGACGCCAATGATGACGTGATCGGATGAAAAGGTTTGTTGCAGATGCGCAATAGTGTCATCGAAGGCGACATCAACATCCTTGACCGAAACGCGGGTGCGCAGGCCATGCACCGATGCACCCTGCAGGCTGGATGCAATTTTACGTGCGGTCGGAAGGGCGCGCTGTGTCAGGCAGATGACCGCAATCGGGGCAATTGGTGCGGTCGGCAATGCGGTTTTATTCTGGGTGTTCCGGGCGGTCATCGCCATGCGTCTCCGCGACGGTGGATCAGGATCATGGAAAAATACGGTGCCTTGGCGTCGGCGGGCAGTTCGCCCAGCGGGACCATTTTTTGGGTTTCAAGCGTGGCGCGTTCGATATAACGCGCCCGGTCTGTCAGGCCGAGTTCGTTGATCACACCGCGAACCTTGGCGAAATGACGACCAAGCTTGATGATGGCGGCCGCATCGGTTTTGGCCAGCTGTTCGCGCAGGCGGTCGGCATCAAGCGGTCCCGGGATGACTTGCAACACGTCGTTTTTCGCGGCCAGTGGTGCGCCAAGCTGGGCGGCACAGGCCATCATAGAACTGACACCGGGAACGGTTTTGACCGGGTGGCCGGCCTCGGCCAAACGGCCAAAAAGATACATGAAGCTGCCGTAAAAGAACGGGTCACCCTCGCACAGAACTGCAACGGTTTTGCCATCTGCCAGATGCTTGCCGATTTCGATGGCAGCCGCGTCATAGATCGGATCGGCCGGCTTGCCCATTTCGATGCGAATGGCGATTTCAATCCGGCCTTCGGGGATGTGTGGATCAACGATCTGACGCGCCAGGCTGACGCCGTCTTCAAGCGCGGGATACGCGATCACATCGGCCTTTTGCAGGATGTTATAGGCCTTAAGCGTGATCAGATCAGGCTCGCCCGGTCCAATGCCAAGACCATAGGCCGTTCCGGCAACCGGAAGGTTATCGCTTGCGGGAAATTCCGCACTCATGCTTTTACTCCGAGGTAATGGGTGACCGGGGCGAGGTTGCTCCAGCCCTTGAAGCTGCCGCGTGGCACCAGTCGTGAAATCGACAGGCGCGACAAGCTGCCACCGTTTTTATTGTAAAACCGTAATAATTTTTCTTCGCCTTCAAGCGTCACCGTGTTGGCGACCAGTCGCCCGTGCGGCGGCAACAGATCCCAGCAGCTTTCAAGCAACCCATCAATCGTGATGCCCCCGCCGATGAAAATCGCATCGGGCCTGGGCAGGCGATCGGCGAAACTCAGTGCTTCTTCAATGGATTTCTGTTCAATCGCAAGGGTCGGAACGCCAAGGCGAATGGCGTTCTTCTTGATCATCGCGCAGCGTTCGCCGTCGCGTTCAATCGCAACAGCCAGCCCGCCCATGCGTTTCCATTCAATCGAAATCGACCCGCACCCGGCCCCCAGATCCCACAAAACACCGCCATCAAACGGCGCCAGCGACGCCAGCGTCTGGGCGCGGATTTCCGATTTGGTGATCATGCCATCATGGATAAAGGCATCATCAGGCAGTCCCGGTCCCTTGGGCAGCGGTGTCGCTTTGGGCCCGGCTTCAAGATCGATCATGATCAGATTAAGCGGATCGACCGATTTGATATCGGGCATCGAGGTGGCGGTTGATTGCCAGGTGCGCGCGGTTTGTGTGGTAATGCGCTCTTCCGGGCCGCCAAGCCGCTCGCAAACCGACATGCGGCTTTGATCAAAACCTGCCTCGCACAGCATGACGGCGACAAGGGCCGGGGTCGAGCCATCAGCACTTAGTGCGATCAGTTTGCCATGCGGGCGCAGATGGGCACGCAATGTTTCCGGATCGCGGCCATGCAGCGTAATCACATCACACTCGGCCAGTGGCCAGCCGAGCCTGGAGGCGGCCAGAGAAATGCTTGATGGCGCCGGGATTGCATATATTGGTTCGGGTCCGAAATATTTAATCAGCGTGTTGCCAACCCCAAAATACATCGGATCGCCGCTGGCCAGCACGACCGGGTTCTGATCAAGGCAATCTTCGATCAGCGGCAGGTTGGCTTCAAACGGTGTGATCCATTTGTTCTGGGTTGCGGTGTTGGAGCCGGGCAGCATGGCGATATGGCGTGTACCGCCAAAAATGACGCTGGCATTTTCAAGGATGCTGCGCGCCATTGGTGAAAGGCCTTCATAGCCATCTTCGCCAATGCCAATAACCGTGATCCGTCCCTTGATCGGTGCCTGTTCGTTCATGATGCACCCCCGGATTTGCGGTCAAAGGTTCCATCGGGTGTCGTTTCATCTTCGCGCGCCAGACGCGCCAAGGCATTGATAGTGGCGGCTGCTACCGCACTGCCGCCAAATCGACCGCGCAGCGTGACAAAGGGAATGCCATTGGCATGTTCAATCAACGCATCCTTGCTTTCAGTTGCCCCAACAAAGCCGACCGGCATGCCGACAATGGCTGCTGGTTTATTCAACCGTCCGTCATGGATCGCTTCAAGCAAATGGAAAAGGGCGGTTGGCGCATTGCCGATGGCAATTATTGCGCCTTCGATATGATCTGCCCAGGCTTCAACTGCGGCGGCTGATCGCGTGGTTTCCATTCGGGCGGCAAGATCGTGCGTATTGCCATCATTGAGCGTGCAAAGAACCGGGTTCTGACTGGGCAGAAGCCGGGAAATGATGCCATGACGCACCATTTCCGCATCACACAGGATTGGTTTTCCGCGACTTAATGCCGCTGTGGCAGCATTCACCACATTACCGCCAAAGGCGATCTGATCGGCCATTTCGACCATGCCGCAGGCATGAATGATACGAATGGCAACCGGCCGCTCAGCGTCTGAAAAGCGCGCAAGGTTCGCCTCGGCCTCAATGGTGGCAAAGCTTTTGGCATAGATTTCCTGCGGGTCACGCAGATAGTCAAACATTGCCGCGCCTTTCAGAGGATGGGGGTCGACCGGTCAGGAACCGGTCGATTTCTTCGCGTCGTCGTGATCATGGGAATGGCTGTGCCCGTGATCATGGCTGTGGCCATGGCTATGACCGTGATCATGGTTGTGGTGATGCCCGTGGCCGTGACCATGGTGGTGATGGCCATGATCATGGCTGTGTCCATCGGTGCCAATGCCCATCACATGGTGATGGTGACCGACCTGTGGGGTGCCGACATCGCCTTCATAGCCAATGATCTGCTCACGATACTTGCAAAGCTGGCAGTTCATATTGTTGTCGCCGGTATCAATTTCGGTCAGACGTTCGGCAAAGCTTTCAAGAACCATCGGGTGGTCCTTTAGGTAACCTGCCTTGATGAATTCAACGTCACCAAATTCCGCCGCGACTTCATCAGTATGGCTATAGATGCGGTCAATCAGAATGCCGGCAAACAGGAAATACGGGAAGACGACAACACGCTTGTATCCCAGTTTCATCGCTTCGCGCAGGCCCGCATTGACGCGCGGATGGGCAACACCGGAATAGCTGATTTCGGTACGGCCAAAGCCCATGCCTTCCTGAAGCATACGGGCAACCTTATAGACATTGGAATTGGCGTCCGGGTCATTGGTGCCGCGCCCGACCACCATCAACAGGGTGTCTTTGCGATCTACGCTGTCATCAGCACCTGCAAGGGCTTCTTCGATACGTTCCTTTGCCGCCATCAAAAGCTTGGGATCAATGGCAAGATCGCGACCGAAAAGCACTTCAATATCTGGATTTTCATGGGCGAAATTGTTCACTTCGCTCGGCAGGTCGTTTTTGACGTGACCGGCGGCAAACAGCATACCTGGAAGGGCGTAGATTTTCTTGTGGCCCATGGCTTTGAGCTTTTCAAAACCATCACGCAGGATCGGGTGGGCAAATTCGAGAAAGCCGCTTTCGACATCGTAGTCGGCCAGATGGGTCTGTTTCATAGCTTCAACCATGGCGTTGAACTGTGAAACCGCGCGTTCGTCGCGCGAACCATGACCGCAAATCATTACTGCGCCTTTGGGGGACATAAAAGGCTGCTCCTTTGTCTCTCTTTGATGGTGTTCTTCACATGACATTGTTGCCATGCGGTACCCGATGCCACCCCCGTTTTCACCGATTGGCTTGCGGAATGCAAGCGGCAGCTACGCCAACAGGGTGCACAAGGGGCTTGGGTGATGAAAATACTACTTATTGTGGGCCGGTTATGGTCTGGTATCGAATATGTTGTGGGCGGGCTCTGTCCTTCGGTTCTGGCGGGTGATCAGGTTGCGGTGTTTTGCGTTACGCACTGCCGGGCAAACAGGATTGACCAACATAAGTTATGATAAAATATAAATTCGTATGAAATTTCTTTATCAAAGCGAAAACCCGATGGCAAATTGTGCGGTATCAATTTGGTTCGCGCATTCACCATGTCATTCTGATTGACGGGTTGGCGATCACCGCGCACATTGCCGCGATGGAACCGACATTCACCGATTTTCTGATCCCGGAACCTGCGTTTTTCGGGCCGCTTTTTTCAATGCTGGTGCTGGCACTGCTGCTGGATGCGGTGTTTGGTGACTTCCCGTGGCTGTTTAGCCGGATCGGGCACCCGGTGGTGTGGATTGGCAATCTGATTGCGTGGTTCGAAAAGCGCCTGAACCGCACAGATCGCAGTAACCCGGACCGCCTTTTGCGCGGTGCTATGACCAGTCTGATGGTGATTGTGGTCGCCGCGGCTTTCGGTGGTGCTGTGCAGTTTGTCTCATCACTTGGCGACGTTTTCAGAGCGCCCGAAGTCCTTTTGGTGGCGGTTCTGATTGCTCAAAAAGGCCTTTATCAACACGTAAAGGCCGTTTCAAACGCGCTTAAGAAAGAGGGCATCGCTGGTGGCCGCAAGGCAGTTTCGATGATCGTCGGGCGCAACCCCGAAACGCTTGATGAAGCAGGCGTCAGCCGGGCAGCCATCGAAAGCTGTGCTGAAAACTTTTCTGACGGGGTGGTCGCCCCACTGTTCTGGTATGTAGTTGGCGGGCCGATTGGCATTTGTGCCTACAAGGCGATCAACACACTTGATTCGATGATTGGTCATCGCAACGAACGCTATCTTTATTTCGGCAGGTTCGCCGCGCGACTTGACGATGTGGCGAACTTTATCCCCGCACGGATTGCTGGCGGTGTGATTTGCCTTGCCGCCGTAATCGGTAAGAAAACAAGTGGCAAAGCTGCCTGGCAGACCATGGTGTCGGATGCGAAAAAGCACAAATCGCCCAATGCCGGTTGGCAGGAAGCAGCCTTCGCTGGCGCGCTTGAAATCGCCCTTGCCGGGCCGCGCCAGTATGGCAGTGAAATGGTTGATGATCCTTATATTGGCAACGGTCGTTCCGATCTGACCGCTGTTGATATCGACCGCGCGCTGAGACTTTTCACGACCTCATGCCTGATCAATGCGGCATGGCCGATTGTTCTTAAAGTTCTTTGGGTCGGGCTATGAGTGCCGGGCAGCGTGCCAATGATATTCCGTTGGGCTGCGAGTTCCTTGAAGGCATCCTGCAAAACCGCGCCAACCAAATCATTCTCGACCGGTTTTCAGCCTTCGGGATCAAAGACTGGTGGCTGACCGCCGGATGCCTTGCGCAGACGATCTGGAACATCAAGGCCAATCAAGCCCCGGGTTCCGAAATTGCCGATTATGATCTTTTTTATTTCGATCCCGATACGTCATGGCAGGCGGAAGATCATGTGATTGCCCAAGGCACTGAACTGCTTGCCGATATCCCGGTTTCCGTTGAAATCCGCAATCAGGCGCGTGTGCCGATCTGGTATCCGGAAAAATTCGGTGTGCCCTACGGTACTGTGACTGCTGCCAGTGATGGCATTGACCGCTTTGCCTATCAGACAACTGCCATTGGCGTGCGCAAGGATGCGGGCAAAGACGGTATCGATGCCTATCGCATATATGCGCCGTTTGGCCTTGCTGCTGTCATGGAAGGTCGGGTGATCCCGAACACGGTTTTGCCGGTAAAAACGGTCTATGAGACCAAGGTTGCCCGGTGGCAAACAATCTGGCCGGATCTGATCATCTCACCGTGGCCAGAAGAGTGCGATTTGGGGCAGAACGATTAATCGTTGCCCTTGTTCATCCGGGCGATGGTCGATGTGGTGGAAAAGCCATCTTCAAGATTGGCCAGAACCACCTTGCCGCCATAGCCATGGACAATTTCGGCCCCGACTACCTTGTCGATGGTGTAATCCGCACCCTTGACCAGAATGTCCGGTTTGATCGCCTTGATCAGTTCAATCGGGGTGTCTTCGCCAAAAATCACCACACCACTGACGGTTTCAAGCGATCCTAACACGGCTGCACGTGCGGCCTCGGACTGGACCGGGCGGGCTTCGCCCTTAAGGCGTTTGACAGACGCATCGGAATTCAGCCCGACAATCAGGCGGTCGCAATTTGCCCGTGCCTGTTTGAGCAGGCTGAGGTGGCCCGGATGCAACAGATCAAAACAGCCATTGGTAAAACCGACAGTGTATCCCTTACGCCGCCAGCGTTCTGCGCGATCGACCATGCGATCAAGCGGCATCAGTTTGGCCTCACCGATCATCAGATCATGATGATGCAAGGTGGAAATCAGTTCGTCTGGATAAACAACTGCCGTGCCGATCTTGCCAACCACGATCCCGGCGGCAACATTGGCAATGCGTGCAGCGTCAGCTAGGCTGGATCCCGCTGCAACGGCGGATGCGAGGCAGGCAACGACCGTGTCACCGGCACCCGAAACGTCAAAGACTTCGCGGGCTTCGGTTGGCAGATGCAAAGCCTCGCCATCCTTGGTGACAAGCGTCATGCCATCCTGACTGCGGGTAAGTAGGATATTCTCGATACCGCATTCGCTGATGATCTTGGTCGCGGCGGCGATGGCATCTTCGTCGCTGTTTATGGCAATGCCGGTTGCTGCTTCGGCCTCTGCGCGGTTCGGCGTCACCACCGTGGCCCCACGATAGATGCTGTAATCATTGCCTTTTGGGTCGACGATGACGGGCTTTCCGGCTGCGTGTGCTGCCTTGATTGCGGCTGCAACGACATCGGCATGCAAGACACCCTTGCCATAGTCAGACAGAATGATCGCTGCAACATCCCCTGCCAGCTGACCTGCGAGTGTCGAAAGATTGCTAATCGATGCTGGTGCAATGGCGCTGGTGGTTTCATTGTCAGATCGCAACAACTGCTGCCCGCCCGCGATATAGCGGGTTTTGATTGTCGTCGGGCGGTTACGCTCTGTCTGGATATAGGGCTCAACACCCTTGTCAGCGGCGACATATTCCATGACTTCGCGGCCGGGCAGATCATCGCCAACAAGCGACAGGAACTGAACCGATGCGCCAAGGGCTGTTGCGTTGCGCGTGACGTTACCAGCACCCCCAAGCATGGCGCTTTCGCGTTCAACCCGAATGACGGGAATGGGCGCCTCGGGCGAGATGCGGGTAACCGAACCATAAACAAACCGGTCAAGCATCACATCGCCAATGCAAAGGACTTTGGCATCGGTCAGTTGTTCAACCTGTCGGGCCAGATGGCTAAGATCGGTCATGGTCGCAATTCTTTGTTCTGTCTGAGTATTCAGGCGGCTTTGCAGCCCGCCGGTTATTTTTTCGTCAGGCCAAGCGTATGTTCAAGCGCACCGACCAGCATCTGGCCAATCTGGATATGCATTTCCTGGATGCGGGCGGTGGTGTTGCTCGGTACGATCATCAGTGGATCACAAAGATCAACCATGTCACCACCGGTCTTGCCAGTCCAGCCGGTCGCAATCAGGCCCATTTCCTTGGCCTTGGCCAAACCAAGATTGACGTTCTTGCTGTTGCCGGATGTCGAGATGCCAATCGCAACGTCATCCGGATTGCCAAGCGCCTCGATCTGGCGCGAAAACAGGTGATCAAACCCAAAATCGTTACCGATCGCGGTCAAGGCCGAGCTGTCGGTGGTCAGTGCAATCGCCGGAAGCGCGCGACGGTCATTGATATAGCGGACCGTGAATTCGGTTGCGATATGCTGCGCGTCCGCGGCCGACCCGCCATTGCCGAAAAACAGCAATTTATTGCCGTCGTTAAGGGCGTCGGTGCAAATCTCGACCAGTTCGATAAAGGCATCGCGGGTTGCTTCACGGGTCTTGTTGACCAGATCAAGATGCTCGTCAAACTCTGCATCGAAAAAGGCTTTGATATCCATCACGCGTCCAAATCCAAAAGAAGTCGTCGTATTAGCCGTGTTTCGCAATCAGATTGCGGAAATACTCAATTGTCGAACCGAGGCCATCTTCAAGGCTTACAGTCGGTTCCCAGCCATCAAGTGTGTTTCGGGCAAAGGTAATGTCGGGCTTGCGCTGCAACGGGTCATCGGCCGGAAGGTCTTTGAAGATCAGCTTTGATTTGGAGCCGGTCATCTCAATGACGCGCTCGGCCAACTCACGAATGGTGATCTCATATGGGTTGCCAAGGTTCATCGGCCCGGTAACCGTTTTGTCGGTTGCCATCAGGCGAACAAAACCCTCGATCAGGTCAGTATAGAAGCAGAAAGATCGGGTTTGCTGGCCGTCGCCATAAATGGTGATGTCTTCGCCATGCAGCGCCTGGATGATGAAGTTCGATACCACACGGCCGTCCTGCGGATGCATGCGTGGGCCATAGGTGTTGAAGATACGGGCGACCTTGATATCCAGACCGTGCTGGCGGTGGTAATCAAAGAAAAGCGTTTCAGCACAGCGCTTGCCTTCGTCATAACAGGCGCGCGGGCCGATCGGATTGACATTGCCGCGGTAATCTTCGGTCTGCGGATGGACTTCCGGATCACCATAAACTTCGCTGGTCGAAGCTTGGAAAATCTTGGCACCAACGCGTTTGGCGAGACCCAGCATATTGATCGCACCATGCACACTGGTTTTGGTCGTCTGGACCGGATCGTGCTGGTAATGGATCGGTGATGCCGGGCACGCAAGGTTGTAAATCTCGTCGACTTCAAGATAGAGCGGGAAGGTCACATCGTGGCGCATCAGCTCGAAATGCGGTTTATCGAGAAGATGGACAATGTTGTCCTTGGTGCCGGTGAAAAAATTGTCGACGCACAGAACGTCATTGCCTTCTTCAAGCAGGCGTTCGCACAAATGAGAACCAAGAAAACCTGCGCCACCGGTTACCAAAACGCGCTTGCGTCGCCACATATCGTCTCTGACCTTATTACTCTGATATCAAAACGGCCTGAAACTAGCAGCTTGGTTGGCGGAAAGCTACGACTTATCTTTTCTTGGACGTGTCTGAAATTCCCCAATATTCGGGTTTGGTTTCAACATGCATGAATGCTAAATACATAACCTGTTAATGCACCGGCGTTATCGTGGTTCGGGCAGATTAGCGGCTGTGATTCCGTCGAAACAATTCTCTGGTCATTGCATTTATGTCTGATAGTTCACTTCCATCGCCCGAAGCCTTCCTCGTTGACTATGTGCGGCGCCTTGAGCGGCGCAAGGACGGCGTTGGTGCGATTCATGTGCATTTTTCCAAATTGCTGCCGTTTAACCGGCGTGACCATCACATCCGCACGGCGATTACGGCGTTTGAAGAAATCGTACCGGAAGTCACCGGGCGTATTTTTACCCTGTCCAACCAGGATCTGATTTTCATCTTTGATGCCGCAGAGATGGACGAGGTGAATGCCGTCATTTTCCGGCTGAAATTCCTGTTCAACGACGATCCATTGATCAGTGATGGCAAGGATGAAAGCGGCGCGCCCGCGACCTTTACCGACTATTTCGATGTCGGGCAGCAATATAAAGAATTTCTGCATCTGACACAGTTGCTGGTGCGCGCCAACGCCAATCGACCCAAAATCGTCAGCAAGGCAGCCGAGCGCCACAATGACCATCCGGAACTCAGTGATGATCGTGCGCCGCTGACCCCGAAGATCTTGGGACGCATCGATGAATCGCTTCGGCGTGCGGATCTGTCCAACCTGATGCGGCGACAGGCGATTTGTGCCGTGGTGGGTGATGCGAACCCGACGCCGGTTTTCCATGAATTGTTCATCTCGATCAAGGATTTGCAGGACACGCTGCTGCCCGATGTCAATGTTCTCTCGAACCGCTGGCTGTTTCAGCATCTGACTGAAATTCTGGATCGGCGCATGTTGTCGCTTCTGACCCGATCGAACGATGCATCAGTGACCGGGTCAGTCAGCATCAATTTGAACGTCTCGACACTGTTGTCGCCGGACTTCCTGACGTTCGATAGTAACGTCAAGGCCGGGCAGCGCGGGACAATCGTGCTTGAGCTTCAGAAGATCGATATCTTTGCCGACCTTGGGGCATTCTTCTTTGCGCGCGACTTCTGTCGTGATCGCGGCTATCGCATCTGTATCGATGGCATCAGCTATCTGTCGCTGCCCTATATCAACCGCAACAAGCTTGGCGTTGATATGATCAAGATGCTGTGGGATCCGGAAATGGAAAACATGGATGAAGAGCATCGCGAAGCCATGCGCGCCGCTGTGGCGGAGTCCGGTGATACCCGCGTTATTTTGTGCCGTTGCGATGACGAACGCGCCATCAAGTTTGGTCATTCGATCAATATCACCATGTTCCAGGGCCGCCATGTCGAGCATCTGATGAACGAACGGACAAAAAAATAGCGCCAGATTGCTGACGCTATTGGGTGTTCACTTGTGTAAGGCTAAGGATCAGGCCTTTTCCTTGCCATCAATCCCGGCTTTTTCAAAGGTCGCCATGCCGGTGTGGCATTCTGCGGCGGCGCGCAAAAGCGGGATGGCAAGTGCTGCACCCGATCCTTCGCCAAGGCGCATGCCGAAATTGATCAGTGCTTCCTTGCCAAGTTTCTCAATCAACCGCGCATGTCCCGGTTCTGCCGATACATGACCGACCAGACAATGATCGAGTGCATCGGCGCGCATCGCAGCCAGAACAGCGGCCGCCGCACAGGATACATACCCATCAAGCAATATCGGAACCCGCGCAAAGCGCGCTGCAATGATGGCACCGGCCATAGCAGCAATTTCGCGTCCGCCAACACAGCGCAGAACATCCAATCCGTCATGCATCTGGTTTTTATGCAGGATGATGGCATCACCTACAACGCGCGTCTTGCGGTCAAGGGTAGTGTCATCAATCCCGGTTCCCCGGCCGGTCCAGTCCGCAGCATTCCCGCCATAAAGTGCATGGGAAATTGCCGCCGCCGAAGTCGTGTTGCCAATGCCCATTTCGCCAGGCACAAAAAGATCCAGACCCTTTTCAATTGCACTCATGCCAAAGGCCATCGCCTCGGCACAGCCTTCGTCGTCCATGGCCGGTTCATGGGAAAAGTCGTTGGTCGGGATTTCAAGGGCGACTTCCATGACGCGGAGTTCGGCATCGACAGACTTGCAAATCTGGTTGATCGCGGCCCCGCCATTGATGAAGTTTTCCACCATCTGCTGGTTCACGCTGGCCGGGAAGGCCGAAACGCCCTGCGCAACGACACCGTGACTGCCGGCAAAGACGGTAACGCGCGGCCGCGACATGCGTGGGCGTGATGTTGCTTGCCATCCTGCCAGCCAAAGGCTGAAATCCTCAAGCCGTCCGAGCGATCCGGCAGGCTTGGTCAATGTCGGTTCGCGCTGGGCCACGGCGGCCTGCGCTTCCTGATCGACTTCGGGAAGTTCGGCGAGAAGCGCACGAATTTCCTCAAGATTTTGGGGCGGATGTTTCGGGTTGAACATTTTGGTCTCCGGCTGGCGACAAAGGTGCCTAACTAGTGTTCCGCTTGGCTTCCGGGGTGGTAAGGATTAGGCTCGGAAACCAATTGTGCAAGGCGGTTCAGGAAGTAGGGCCAAACTAGGCCCTGACACTATGCCCGGGTGCAACAGATTGCCAGTTTGAAAATCGGAAATTTATGCTATCCAAAGATCATAACCAAAACGAAACAAATATGCAAAGCTCGGATTCATCTGACAAACCCAGCCCGGACACAGCGACAGATGCCTCCGTCGAGGTTTCGCGTATTTCCGATTTCTGGCGCGCCCTGGCGTTGCTTAGCCGCGTTCCGGTCAAGGGTATCGATGATTTCCGCGCTGAAGTGATTGCAAGATCGGTCTGGTCTTGGCCGTTGGTTGGTCTGCTTCTGGCTGGTTTTGCCATGCTGCCGGCGATGCTGGTCTATTCCCTGACAGCCAACATTCTGATTTTTGCGATTATCGCCTCAGCAGGCATGGTTTTGTTGACCGGATCAATGCATGAAGATGGCATCGCAGATTGTGCCGACGGGTTTGGCGGCGGGTTTGAGCGCGCGCGCAAGCTTGAAATCATGCGCGACAGCCAGATCGGTACATATGGCGTTGTTGCCCTGATCCTGTGTTTTGGCCTGCGTCTGATTTTACTTTCTGCGGCGGGCGATGCCGGGCAGGCAGCGATCCTGTTTCTGGTGATGGCAATAACATCACGGGCGGCAATGCCAGTCGTGATGCATATCCTGCCTCCGGCGCGCGCCGATGGTTTGGGCAAGGGGGCCGGAACGCCAAGTGTGATGATGGTCGGTTTGGGTGTTGGCCTTGCTTTAATCCTGTCGCTCGTCTTATCGGGTCTATTTGCGACGTTAGCCATTTTCATGGGCGGACTTTTGGCGGTGGGTATTGTTGCGGCGGTAGCAAAATGGCAGATCGGTGGCCAGACAGGGGATGTCTTGGGGGCAACCCAGATCGTGACCGAACTGTTTGTTGGTATCGCGTTTATTGCCGTCCTTTAGATTAACCAGCACAGCAACAACAAGGAATGCCGTGAGCAGTTTGAAAACAACCCGCTGGTGGCTAGTGCGTCACGCGCCGGTCCAAAATCCGAAACGGCTGGTCTATGGCCAAAGTGACATGCCTGCCGACCTTTCCGATGAAAAGGCACTGGCTGCCCTTGCCAAACAACTGCCGGGTGATGCCGTCTGGGTGACCAGCCATCTGTCACGTACGCATGATACGGCGCGCAGTCTGCAGGCCTTCATGGATAAAGACATAGCGCCGCAGGCTGAAAGCGGCTTTGCCGAACAGCATTTTGGTGATTGGGAATTGCAGAACTGGAATGATTTGCCCAAGGGGGAAACAACACGGTTCTGGACCGACTTCGCCCGCCAACACCCCCCAAAGGGTGAAAGCTTTGCCGATGTGGTTGCCCGTGTTGGTCCGGTTTTGGGTCGGCTAAGTGCGGATTGGGCCGGGCGCGACATTGTCGCTGTCGTTCATGGCGGCACAGTGCGTGCCATGCTTGCCAACGCACTGGGTTTGTCCCTTGAAGCCGCATTGGCATTTCATATCGACACGTTGGGTCTGACCACGCTTGAATATATCGACGGTGTCGACGAACCGGGCTGGCGCGTGACCGCTGTCAATCAGCGCTTTTAAGGAGCTTAAGGCGTGTTCCGTCAGGCAGAGGCCAGCTCGATATCGGATGCCATGTCATCAAGCGCGTGTTCTGCCAGATAGCGGTCAACCATATCCGGGTTCAGATCATGTTTTTCGCAGATGTCGAAAACATCGCGCAGATAGGCCTGATAATAGGGCACCGGGCGGCTGCGTGATTTGCTTCGCAATTTGGCGACATTCGGGAAATCACTGGCAAAGGATGCGTTTTCGATTACCTGAATGATGGTGTCATCAATGATGGCAGCCGGCATTGCGCAATAAGTCTTGCCGCAGGCAGACAACATCTTGCTGGCAGTCGGAACAGAAATGCCCGGTTGGGAAAGCAGCTCGTTCAACTCGTCCTGTCCGAAATCCGAGATCGACATCAGGGTCACAAGGGTCGGCATATCGCGCACAAGCAACGACAGCGCATTGACGCGAATGCCACGTTCATGGGACCAGATGATGGTTGCGATTACACCCTTTGAGGCATCCTCGGCAAAGATGTCACGCACATCGCGCCGTGCCAGAGTGATCTCGCCATCGGTTGCGTGCTGTTCAAGAAAGTCCTGAAACGACCGATCAGGACTGTTCAGACGGTCCAGCAATCCCAGCCACATGTCTTTGCGAGACGATGTGGTCCAGGTTGGCGCGTTCATCTGTCGGATTTTGGATAGGTGAGAACGTATTGCCATTGGTCTTGAAAAATCCAGATTACCCCAAGAGTTTCGTTGCAGTATTTCCTGCAGCCAGCCGGGTGATGTTTCTACTTCCCGGGTTTTCGCCAGATTGCGGATTGTTCCGTCTTTAGGGTCAGGGCCTATTAATTTGATTTGAATGGCAGACGTTATATTTGCGAAATCCAAGGAAAAGCCCGCCGGGCGGGTTGGTATCCCGCACAAGGGATTTGACGCTGGAGTTTGCAAATATAACGTCTGTCCTTCGGATTAATCGGATTTGCACGGGCTACTTTGTCGTAAAACCTTGAAAGATAAATATCTTCCTGCGGTTTTACTCCGCGTATCCGCGCAAATCTGTTTAACCATTCAAACCAAATTAATAGGTCCTGACCCTAGTTCCAGCGCAACGGCTTGATGTTGGCTGAAATGGTATGACCTCTCAAGCAGACAATTCTTACAAATACTGACCTTCCGATTAGGGTGGGGTGGTAACGAAGGGTTAAGTGCCGAGAATGACCTTTGGCATTTTTGGCAAACCTGCTAGGTTCGGCGCATCGTTCGGTGATGGGAAATCGGTGCAAGGCCGATGCTGCCCCCGCAACTGTATCGGGTTGGGAGATCCGGGTCGGTGCCAACGCGCCAGACCAGCCACCGGGAAACCGGGAAGGCGGATCGCTTTCATGCCCGCAGCCAGGAAACCTGCCGAAGGTGTCACTATTCGAAGGAAGGTGACGACGCAATCGGGCCTCGGTGGGAGGCCATGGCGAGGAAGAAACGGGATGACCCAGACTTTACCCCCTGGCGGGACGCATCTGATCCTTGGCGGGGCGCGATCCGGCAAAAGCCGGTTTGCCGAAAACATCATCAATCAGGCGGGCGGTGGCACATATATCGCAACCGGGCGAGCCTGGGATGACGAAATGGCCAACCGCATAGATCTTCACAAACAATCACGCGGTGATCTCTGGCAGACACTCGAGGAACCGCTCGAACTTTGTTCGGCGCTGCAGACCTGTAATGTCACAGGCGGCAAGCCCGTTCTTGTTGATTGTCTGACCTTGTGGCTGACCAATCTGATGCTTGAAGACCGGGACATTGATGCCGAGATCGCAGCTCTTTGCGATCTGGTGCCGACCCTTGTTGTGCCGGTGCTGTTTGTCTCAAACGAGGTTGGCTTTGGCATCGTGCCGGAAAATGCGATGGCGCGGGCCTTTCGCGATCACGCCGGACGTCTGCATCAACGCATTGCCGAGATTGCAGAAAAAGTCACCCTTGTGGTGGCCGGCATTCCGATGCCGGTCAAATAGCAACATAAATTATTGAATTTTAAGGATTTCAGAAATGGCACAATTGGGCAAAATCCCGGCAACCGTCATTACCGGTTTTCTGGGCGCTGGCAAGACAACCATGATCCGCAATATGCTGGAAAATGCCAATGGCAAACGCATCGCGCTGATCATCAATGAATTTGGCGATCTGGGTGTGGATCGCGGTATCATCAATGGCTGTGGCATTGAAGGCTGCGAAGAAGATGACGTTGTTGAACTGGCCAATGGTTGCATCTGCTGCACCGTGGCCGATGACTTCCTGCCAACCATCCAGGGCCTGATTGATCGTGATACACCGCCTGATCATATCGTTATCGAAACATCTGGCTTGGCGCTGCCAAAACCGCTGGTAAAGGCGTTCAACTGGCCAGAAGTCCGGTCGCGTGTGACCGTTGATGGTGTTGTGGCGGTTCTTGATGGCGCTGCCCTGCGTGATGGGCTGTTTGCCCATGACCATCACGCTGTACAGGCGCAGCGCGAAGCAGACGAAAATCTTGATCATGAAAGCCCGCTTGAAGAACTGTTCGAAGAACAACTTCATTGTGCCGACATGGTGGTTCTGAACAAGACCGACCTTCTGACCGATGCAGAACGCAGCAAGGTCGAAGCCGATATCCGCGCGGAGCTGAAAAAGCCGTCAGTCAAGATTATCGCGACCGAACATTCCCGGGTTGAAAATGCCATCCTGCTTGGTCTAGGGGCAGCAGCCGAAGATGACCTTGATAGCCGCCCAAGCCATCATGACGATGGTCACGAACATGACCATGATGATTTCGATAGCTTTGTCGTATCGCTTGACGCGATCAGCGATCCGGCCAACCTTGAAAAGCGCCTGATTGATGTCGTGCGTCAGTTTGACGTGTTGCGCATCAAGGGTTTCCTGAATGTGCCGGGCAAGCCGATGCGCCACGTGGTTCAGGGGGTTGGTGAACGTTTTCAGCGCTATTTCGACCGTCCGTGGGCCGATGGCGAAACCCGCCGGTCGGAATTGGTGGTGATTGGCCTGCATGGTCTGGATCGCGCCGCGATCGAGGCTGCCATCAAGGCCGCCTGATCCAAGTGAATCTGATCAAGCCACCTGAAACCGGATGCTAAAAATCGTCCGGTTTCAGCCTGTTTGAAGACCAAACGCACAAGGATACGGATCGCGCGATGCATCTATTGGCAGCACAGCCCGGAATGGTCACAGATGGCAGTGAGGCCGTCGACCTTGGACAGCAACCAGGCGACGTGGTGATCCTGTCTGCGGCCGAGTCTGAGCTGGCCTGCCTTGCCGGGGCGCAAGCGCGGCTGGTCGATGCATTTGGCGACGAAACCCCGTCACTGCGTCTGGCAAGTTTGCTGCAGCTTGGCCACAACATGTCGGTCGATCTTTATATCGACGATGTACTTTCCGATGCCAAATTTATCATCGTGCGCATTCTAGGCGGGCGCGGTTATTGGGATTATGGCATCGAACAGTTGGTTGCGCTTGCACGTACCAAGGACATTCCATTGGTCCTGTTGCCCGGTGATGATCAACCCGATGCAGAGCTTCTGACGCTTTCGACCGTCAAGGGGCGCGAATATCAGAATATCTGGCGCTACCTGATCGAAGGCGGACCGCAAAATTCCGAGAATTTACTTCGCCTTATATACGAAAAGTTAAATTCAAACCTGAACTGGAACTGGTCACCGGCAGCCCCGTTGGTCAAGGCCGGGGGCTATTGGCCCGGCAAGGCGCAGGCAAGCCTTGATGAAATCCGGGTTAACTGGATTGAAAATCAACCGGTTACCCCGATTGTCTTCTATCGGTCTCTGGTGCAGGCCGCCAACCTCGATGTTATTGACGCGCTGGTTGAGGAACTTTGTGCCAATGATCTGAATCCATTGCCGATTTTTGTTGCCAGTCTCAAGGATCCGTTGGCAGCGGCATTGGTTGAGGACTGGTTGGCGGAAACCAACGCTGATTTGATCCTGAATACCACCGGGTTTGCGATATCTGTTCCGGGTTCAGAACGAAAAAATGGTCCGTTTGACGCGGTCGATGCCCCGGTCTTTCAGGTGGTACTGTCGGGCGGTGGCGAAGAAGCCTGGCGCGAAGGTGTCAATGGTCTGGCCGCGCGCGATATTGCGATGAATGTCGCCCTGCCCGAAGTCGATGGCCGTATCCTTTCACGTGCTGTGTCGTTCAAGGGATCGGCTGGCAAGGATGACCTGACCCAGATTGATCTGGTGAAATACATACCGGTCCGTGATCGCGTGGCCTTTACCGCCGAACTTGCCACCAACTGGGTACGCTTGCGCAAATCTGATACAGCCTCGCGCAAGGTGGCGATGGTCATGGCGAACTATCCCAACAAGGATGCCCGCCTTGGCAACGGGGTCGGGCTTGATACGCCAGCCGGCATGATCGAAACACTCCTCGCCATGCAGGGCGAAGGATATGACGTAAAGGGTCTGCCAAAAGATGGCGACGCCTTGATTGCTGCGATCAAGGCCGGGCCGACCAACGATTTCAAATCCCTTGCTGATCGCGAAATTCGCGTGACCTTGTCTCGCACGGACTATCAAAAGGCGTTTGATGTTCTGCCACCTGCCATCCGGGATCAGGTAATTGAGGCCTGGGGCGACCCGACGAACGATCCGTTCTATCTGGCGGGTCAGGATTCCTTTGCCCTTTCTATCCTGCCGCTTGGCAATGTGGTGATCGGGTTGCAGCCCGCGCGTGGCTATAACATTGATCCGCTTGAAAGCTATCACTCGCCCGATCTGGTGCCGCCGCACAACTATTTCGCCTTTTATATCTGGCTGCGCCATGTCTTTGGCGTCGATGCCATCATTCATTTTGGCAAGCATGGCAATATGGAATGGCTGCCGGGCAAGTCACTGGCCCTGTCCGAGGATTGTTTCCCCGAGGCGGTATTCGGCCCGACCCCGCATTTCTATCCCTTCATCGTCAATGATCCGGGCGAAGGCACACAGGCCAAGCGCCGGGCACAGGCGGTGATCCTGGATCACCTGACTCCGCCTTTGACTCGTGCAGAAAGCTATGGCCCGCTTAAGGATCTCGAAGCGCTGGTCGATGAATATTACGATGCGGCTGCGGTTGACCCGCGCCGCCTTGTGATCCTGAAACGAGACATCCTAGAACTGGCGATCCGCATCGGCCTTGACCGTGATTGTGGCATTGAGGCGGGCGAGGACGAAGAAAGCGCACTGGCCAAGCTTGATAACTATCTGTGCGAGCTCAAGGAACTTCAGATCCGTGATGGTCTGCATATTTATGGCAAAGCGCCTGAGGGTGAATTTCTGACCGATCTTCTGGTCGCACTGGCACGCCTGCCGCGAGGGTCGGACAGTGGGCCCAAGGCATCCCTGCATCGCGCGATTGCCAAGGATATCCTAGATGATTCGGCGTTTGATCCGCTTGATTGTGCCTTTGCCGAATTCTGGCCGGGGGCCAAGCCCGAAATTCTCGCGCATTATGACGGTGAAGATATCGGGCCATGGCGTACCACCGGCGATACCGTGGAACGGATCGAGCTTTTGGCACGTGATCTGGTCAACGGAACGGTGAAGGCTGATCCGGCGTGGTCGGCCGTCTGTGATGTTATTTCTGATATCGAAACGACTATTCGGCCGGCCGTTGTCGGGTGTGGCCCGGCCGAGATCGAAGGCCTTTTGCGTGGCCTTGCCGGGAAGTTCGTCGAACCTGGCCCGTCCGGTGCCCCGACCCGCGGGCGCCCGGATGTTTTGCCAACTGGCAGAAATTTCTATTCGGTTGATACCCGTACTGTCCCGACGCCAGCCGCCTGGCAGTTGGGGTGGAAGTCGGCTGAGCTATTGCTGGAACGTCATGTGCAGGATCACGGCGAATGGCCAAGCGCGCTTGGCTTGTCTGTCTGGGGCACCAGCAACATGCGCACCGGCGGTGATGATATCGCACAGGCATTGGCCCTGATGGGGGTGCGCCCGACCTGGGATAGTGCGTCACGCCGGGTGACTGGCTTTGAGATTATGCCGGCATCGGTTCTGGGCCGACCGCGTGTTGACGTCACCTTGCGCATTTCTGGCTTCTTCCGCGATGCCTTTCCCGGCCTGATTGACCTGTTTGACAGTGCGGTAAGGGCGGTGGCCGGGCAAACCGATGAGCCGGATGATCTCAATCCGATTGCCGTGCGGATAAGGGCCGAAACCGAAAAACTTCGCGCCAAAGGAATGGATCAGGATCAGGCGGCCAGACAAGCTGGCTTCCGGGTGTTTGGCTCCAAACCCGGTGCCTATGGGGCCGGTTTGCAGGCGATGATTGACGAAAAACTCTGGGAAGACGAAGACGATCTTGCTGATGCCTACCTTGCCTGGGGCAGTTATGCTTATGGCAATGGCGCCGAGGGCACGGCGGCACGCGATCTGTTTGAAACCCGCCTCGCCAAGGTCGATGCGATTGTCCACAATCAGGACAACCGTGAACATGATTTGCTGGATTCCGATGACTATTATCAGTTCGAAGGCGGAATGACATCTGCTGTGCGCAGTCTGTCGGGCAAACAGCCCACAGTTTATCACAGTGATCATTCCCGCCCGGAAAGCCCGAAAATCCGCACCCTGGAGGAGGAAATTGCCCGTGTCGTTCGGGCGCGTGTCGTGAACCCCAAATGGATCAAGGGTGTGATGCGCCATGGCTACAAGGGCGCGTTCGAAATGGCGGCAACAGTCGATTATCTGTTTGCCTTCGCGGCCACCGCGCGCTGCGTTGCCGATCATCACTTTGATCTGGTCTATGATGCGTATCTCGGCGATGCCGAGGTGCGCGAGTTTATCGCTGATCACAATCCCGATGCGTTGCAGGACATCAAGGACCGCCTGAATGAGGCGATTGAACGTGGGCTGTGGCAGCCGCGTCGCAACAGTGTTTCCGTCGATCTGGGACGCTAACGCGTCAACTGTTGCTTGTTATTGGAATCACGGGAATTTTACCATCGGAACAAACCGGGCAGTTGAAACGTTACGTTTTCGCACCATATCTCAATTAACCAACTGTTAATAAGTTGTGAGGGACGGGGCACCCCTATCGGATCGCCTGCATGGGAAGCAGGTTGATTGAACAGATCGGAGGCCGCGATGGATATCAAGACCAACGTTCGTTTGCCAGATTATCTGCAAACTCCAATGCCTGCCCATGACAGGCATGCAGATATCGTCAACTCCCTGCTTTCTGATTTCGACATGCCAGACTGGTTGCGTGCAGATTTGCACGGCAGCGGGCGCTATCGCCCGGCACGCGGTGCCATTCGCGCAGTTCTGGATGTCCGTGAACGTTTCAACGGCGTGCATCGGCCGGTAACGTTTGATGAATTCCATGCCGGCATGACAGAGCTTGCCCATCATCTTCCGGGTCCGGACCAAACCAAGTTTGAAATCAATGCCAAGGTGAAGATTTATTGGCGCTACCTGCAAGGGGTCGAACGTCAGGTCTGGCGGACGGCCGTTGCGGTTGCCCATCTGCGTCTGGATCACTTCCCGGTGGTGCGTGAACTCAAAACCCTGATCGAACAGGTCGCGATCAGCCGCGACTGGCTGGAAAAACGCCTTGAGGTGGTCGAGAAAAGCTTCCAAAGCCCGGCCGGCGCGCGCAACGAAGCCGTGCGCAAGGCCTTGGACCGCTTGCGCCGTATGTCGCCCGGTGATCGCCTGCAATTGTTTAACAAAGCCCGGATGCGCCGCCCGGAACTGCGCAATATCGACATGCGCGAACCCGATAAATGGGCGGATCTGGTGACCAGTGACCTTGGCCTGACAACAGGCCAAAGCGCCAATTGGTAAAGTTAGGCCAACTAAGATTAGATAAAAGCGCGGTCATTGGGACCGCGCTTTTTGTTTGCGGGATTGTCTTGGTTTGCTTGCGCGGGCAAACTCACTGCCCAACACTTCAGGGCAGATGCATCGCGTGAAGAACTCAATTCCCAAATCCTTTTGTCTGTGGGCAGGCATTCTCCTCGGCCTGCTATTGCATAGGCAAACTGCACAGGCGGATACCACAAAAGAATGGGCACCCGTCCCAAACGGTCCGTTTCACTGGCAGCTTCAAGGCACGCTTGATGTCGATGACGCCATCCGCATTGTCGGGGCCGATCTTTTTGATGTGTCCGCCGATCAGGTCGCGGCTTGGCGCGCGGCCGGGCATTATCCGATTTGTTATATCAATGTCGGGGCTTTCGAAGATTGGCGGGATGATGCGAAGGCGTTTCCGCAAGATGTCATCGGCGCGCCCTATTGGGGGTGGGATGGGGAAAACTGGCTTGATATCAGCCGGTTTGAGCTTTTTGCCAATGTGATTTCGGCCCGTCTTGATCTTTGCCGTGACAAGGGGTTTCTGGCGGTCGAGCCTGATAACATTGATGCCTATGAAGCCGATCAAAGCAGTAAACCAACCGGTTTTGACATCACGCGCGATGATCAGCTGCGATATGTGAACTGGCTGATCACAGAGGCTCATAAGCGCGGTCTTGCAATCGGGCAGAAAAATGTTGCCGATCTTGTGCCCGATCTTGTTGACCAGATGGATTTCGCCCTGTTGGAATCGGCCTACCGATTTGGCTTCATGCATGAGTTTGATATTTATGTCTCTCAAAATAAGCCGGTTTTCGTCGTCGAATATCTTGACGAAGGGGCCGATGCCAATGCCTTTTGCCCGGCGGCGAAGCAGCACGGATTTCAGGGTGTGATCGCCCATTTGGATCTTGATCAAACTCCGCAAAACTGCCCTTGATCCCGGTAGGACTTTCGCCGCATTCTGGGCCGGCATTTCAAAGGGAAGAAACAATGACCGACAAAAGCCAGCCAGACGTCGATATCAATGCGCGCCATGATGAAAAAATGAAGAAAATCAAGGCCGCGCGCGACAAGATGATGGCCCAGAAGATTGATAAAAAGGGCCTGATCATTGTTCATACCGGCAAGGGCAAGGGCAAGTCTTCCTCGGCCTTTGGCATGGCGATGCGCTGTGTCGGCCATGATATGAAAGTCGGCGTTGTTCAGTTCATCAAGGGTGGCTGGGAAACTGGCGAGGCAAAGCTTCTTAAAAAATTCCCCGATCTTTGTGAATTTCACGCCATGGGGGCGGGCTTTACCTGGGAAACCCAGAACCGGGCACAGGATGTCGCCCTGGCGCGTGAAGCCTGGAACAAGGCATTGGAAATGCTGCGCGATCCGAGCTATTCGATGGTGATCCTCGATGAGATCAACATCGTTCTGCGCTATGATTTCCTGCCGCTTGAAGATGTGCTTGAAGCACTCGCCAACAAACTGCCTGATCAGCATATCGTGCTGACCGGGCGCAATGCCCCGGATACCTTGATCGAGGCGGCCGATCTGGTCACGGAAATGACCATGGTCAAACACCCGTTCCGTGAACAGGGCATCAAGGCACAGATCGGTGTCGAATTCTGATCCGGCCTTGATCGTTTAGCGGATCACTTGCAAGAAAGTTTTGAAACCGGAATGAGTAAGCAATCCGTCCCCGCCCTGATGTTGCAAGGTACCGGTTCCGATGTCGGGAAATCCTTGTTGGTCGCTGGATTGTGCCGTGCCTATGCGCGTCGTGGCCTTCGGGTGCGTCCGTTCAAACCGCAAAACATGTCAAACAATGCCGCTGTTACCGATGATGGCGGCGAAATCGGTCGCGCGCAGGCGCTTCAGGCACGTGCAGCGGGCGTTGCGACCACAGTTCATATGAACCCGGTCTTGCTCAAACCGCAAAGCGACATTGGGGCGCAGGTCGTGGTGCAGGGCAAGGTCCTGACCAGCGCCAAGGCACGTGATTATTATCGCCTTAAACGTGATCTGCTGCCCAAGGTGGTTGAAAGTTTCGAGATCATGGCAAGTGATGCCGATCTTGTCCTGATCGAAGGTGCCGGGTCCCCGGCCGAGGTCAATTTGCGGGCATCTGACATTGCCAATATGGGCTTTGCCGAGGCGGTGGGCGTTCCGGTCATTCTGGTCGGCGATATTGATCGTGGCGGTGTGATTGCCTCGATCGTGGGCACGCATGCGCTGTTGTCCGAGGATGACCGCCGCTGGCTTAAGGGCTATGTGATCAACAAGTTTCGTGGTGATGTGTCGCTGTTTGAACCCGCCACCGGCATCATTCATGAGCGCTGCGGCCTTAAAAGTTACGGTATCGCAACGTACTGGGAAAATGCCTATAAGTTGCCTGCCGAAGACGGTGTTGCGCTTGAAAAGGCCGGGAAATATCACCGAAAGGCCGCCGATGGCGCGGGCGCAGTTCTGCGCATCGCGGTGCCGCATCTGCCCCGTATTGCCAATTTTGATGATCTTGATCCGCTGGCGGCGGAAGATGATGTTGAATTGCTGGTGATCAAACCGGGGCAAGTGATCCCGGGGGATTGTGATCTGGTGCTGCTGCCGGGATCAAAATCGACCATGGCAGACCTTCGGTTCGTCAAAGATCAGGGCTGGGATATCGATATTCTGGCCCATCAGAGGCGGGGTGGCCAAGTGATTGGCATTTGCGGCGGGTATCAGATGCTGGGCCGTATGGTCCATGACCCGGACGGTGTTGAAGGCGCGCCGGGAAGCGAGCCTGGTCTTGGTTTGCTTGATGTTGAAACCGTCATGGCGGGCGACAAGACGCTGCGCAAAACAACCGGGCTGACGGTTGGCGATCACTCTGTTCTTGCTGCCGGAATACCCGTCGATGGTTATGAAATCCATATGGGCCGGACCGATGGCCCGGATCGGGCGCGAAGCTGGCTTGATCTGAATGGTGTGGTGGATGGCGCGATCAGTAGCGATGGGCAGGTTATGGGGTGTTATCTGCATGGGCTGTTTGGCAGTGATGATTTCCGTCATGCCTTTCTGGCGGCCTTGCGATCGGACGAGGCACACAAAATGACGCATTTTGAGGCCAGTGTTGATGCTGCCCTTGATGAACTGGCCGATCATCTTGAAGCCTGCCTTGATCTGGATGGCATGCTGGAACTGGCAAAAAGCCGGGCGTGACAGGGCGCATTTAAGCTTTCTGTCAGACATTCCCGTTACGTATAGCAAAATTACACTTTCACGCACTCGAAGGTCTTTACTTCGCGCGCGTTGCATGGTTTGAGATATCTTGCAGTTCCGGGTTGGAAACGAACCGGCTTCGTTGCGGTTTATGGAATGTTTGCGCCCCATGCCGGGTCTTTGCGAAACGTTCATCTTGGTCGGGTATCTTCACGCTCATGCGTCAGTTATATCATTTTTGGCTTTCACCTTTTTCGCGCAAGGTCCGTCTGGTCCTGGCCGAGAAAAAGCTCGACTTCGAACTCACGGCTGAACCGGTATGGGAACGGCGTGACGATTTCCTGCTGCTTAATCCGGCCGGTGAAGTGCCTGTGCTTAGGGAAGAAGACGGGACGGTGCTGTGTGACTCCAGCGTCATCTGCGAGTATCTCGACGAGGTGTACGAGGACGAGCCGAAACTGTTTGGATCCGATCCCAAGGAACGTGCTGAAATCCGCCGCCTTGTCGCGTGGTTTGATGGCAAATTCAATCGCGAGGTCACCGACCATCTGTTGGGTGAGAAGCTGCTGAAACGCTTCTTCTCGACCGGTACCCCCGATACCAAGGTCCTGCGTGCCGGGCGCACCAATGGCGCCTACCACATGGATTATATCGGCTGGTTGTTTGAACGTCGGAACTGGCTTGCCGGTGATCATCTGACCATGGCCGATCTGGCGGCTGCTGCACAGGTATCCGTGATCGACTATATGGGCGACATCAACTGGTCGAAACATCCACGCGCCAAGGACTGGTACATGCGGATCAAAAGCCGCCCTGCCATGCGCGATATTCTGGCGGATCGGCAGGCAAGTTTCCCGCCATCAAGTCATTACGCGGAATTGGATTTTGAATGAAGGATTCATCCATATCTGATGAATTCTACCCTGAGGGCGGTTTAAATACTGCCAGTTACGATCTTCGCGCTGATCTTGATCGCAAGATTTTTGAAGACCCCATTCCCTTTTATACGCGTCTGGCGACCAGCCTTGCGCATGAAAATGGCGTGCTTGAACTGGGCTGCGGCACGGGCCGGATCAGTGCCGCGATTGCCAAACTTGGTGTCGCGATCGAAGGCATTGATCTGTCGCCCGCCATGCTGGGTCAGGCACGCGCCAATTATCCCGATCTGACATGGCATCTTGGCAATATGTGCGACTTTGATCTGGGGCGGCAGTTTGATCTGGTGATCATCCCGTTTCGCGGGCTTCAGGAAGTCACCGAAGCCACTGATCAGCGTCGCGTCCTTGAACGGGCCTTTGCCCATCTGAAACCCGGCGGGGCGATCGCCCTGGATCTGATGGATCCGGATTTGCGTTATTGCCTGCCAGAAGGTGACCCGGAGCACGTCGAACTGCCGATCTTTCCGATGCCAGAAGGCGTCGGGCAGCCGGGCAGTCGGCTTCGCATCACGGCGATGGAACGCACCAATGACCCCCTGACCCAGAAGTTCAGCGAACATTGGCGGTTTGAAGAAATCAACGATCAGGGCGATGTGATTACGCGCGAGGATTGCTGGCATCATCTGCGCTGGGTTCATCGCAATGAAATGCGGTTGATGTTGGAGCTATCCGGTTTCGTTTCGATATCGGAATTTTCGGATTTCCAGGGCAATCCCCCGAAATATGCCAGCAATCAGGTCTGGATGGCAAAACGGCCGGACTGATGCCCGGCCGCTCAATTGCGTCTATTGGTGTTTATCCGTCAGCTGCTCAGTTACTGGCGAATTTCGCGGCACTGGTCATGGTTTCGGCGCGTTCCTCATTGGTCAGCGGCACAAGGCCGTTATCTGCCAGAAGGCCTTCTTCACCGATCACAGCTTCCGAGACATAGGTCGAGATAAAGTCACCCAGGCTCTGGACGAGCTGTTGATGGTCATCCTTGACGTACAGATAAAGCGCACGCGATGCCGGATAGCTGCCATCAAGGATGGTTTCGTAATCCGGCTCAATGCCGTTGATTGGAACACCTTGAAGACGTTCGCGGTTGCGCTCCAGATTGTTAAAGCCCATCACGCCATAAGACGTCGGGTCTTTTTCAAGCTTGCTGATGACAAGGCGGTCATTCTCACCGGCTTCGATATAGGCACCATCTTCGCGAAGGGTCCGGCACAGCAGGCGGAAGCTGTCAGGATCGGTTGCCTCAAGGCTTGCGATGTCAGAAAATGTTGCACAACCCTGATCAAGCAACAGCTGCCCCATCAGATCGCGCGTACCCGAAGTCGGCGGCGGGCCATAAACCCGGATTTTAAGGTCCGGCAGGCTGGGATCGATATCAGACCATTTTTCATGCGGGTTTGGCACACTTGCGCCCTTGACCGGAACGGTCCGCGCAAGGGCGAGATAAAGCTGGCGGGCGGTAAGTTCCATGCCCGGTGCTTCGCGCGAGCCCAGCATGACAATACCATCATAGCCGATCTTGATTTCGCTGATGTCGCGGACAGAGTTTGCCGCGCAAATTGCGGTTTCCGACCCGGTGATCGGGCGCGATGCATCAACGATATCCGGGAACTCTGCACCAATGCCGCCACAAAACAGCTTGAAGCCGCCGCCTGAACCGGTGCTTTCAACCACCGGGGCGGGTGCGCCGGTGGTTTTGGCGAAATGTTCGGCGACCTTGGTGGTCAGCGGAAAGATCGTCGAAGATCCGACAATCCTGATCTGATCGCGGGCCTCTGCGGCATGTGATGTCAGAAGTGCCATCGATGCAGCAAGAGTAGCCAAGGCAAACGTGCGACGCATTTCGTCCCCCAAAACGTATCCGGCGATGGTCCGGCAAATGGTTCTACCGGTCATATACAAGGAAATCGGTCACCGTGAACCTGTTTTCTAAACTGACGGTCCCCGTCAGTTCGATTCGGTGCGAACATCCATCTTCTCTATATTCGCTTTTGCCGCGTCAGCAACAGGGGTTCCATTTGAAAGTTCTATGACAGTTAGCCAGTCCTGCCGTGCAAGATCGTTATCACCGGCAATCTGATGGAGCTTGCCGCGTTCGAAAAGTGCCTGAACATTCTGAGGTTCCCGGTTCAGAACTTGTTCGATGTCAGTCATTGCCAAATCGTAACTTTCAAGCAGTCGCCAGGCCGATGCCCTGTAAATCAGCGCCTCGGTATGACCGGGTTGAAGATCAAGGGCGGCATTGAGGTCGTCAATCGCCTCCCAATACTGCCCGGCAAGGCCAAGTGCCATTGCACGATCGACCCAAAGCTGCGGGTTGTTGGGCACCAGTTCAAGCGCGCGGCTCTGATCGCGCCAGGCGAATTCAAGGTTATCGGCCATCATCCAGGCTTGGCCTGCCTGGGCCAGCATTCCGGCAACGACACCCGGTCCGGCCGTGCTGTCCTTGGCAAGTGCGTCAAGACGGGTGGCGGCTTCTTCATATTTGCCAAGCGATATCAGTGCGACGGCAACACAGTGGCGGGCTGGCTCCCCACCGCCCAGATCGCGCCAGGCAATCGCGCTTTCAAATCCGTCTTCGGGTTTGAGTTGGGCCAACTTGATGCAGTCACGATATTGCTGGCTTTCTTCCTGTGTCATGCCACCGTTGCTTTCGGTCTGGGCCATGGCGGAAGGCAATCCCGCGCCATAGATGCCGACAAACCCCGCCAGACACAGCAAGCCTGTGGCGCGCGCTAGGAACGAGGTCGCGAAAAGTCGTGACATGAAAAAGCTCCGTCTTTGGCAAAGTTTCTGGCAGTCACCATAGAAGATCACATGATCAATCCACCATGGCTGAATGCGCATATCTGAAAACGCATATTCGTGAAGTCTCACACCATGAAAACGGCAACAAGATGATTGTTGTTCCCGAAAGCCACAGTTTGCGGGAACAAATCATGGTCCAAAAGGTTTTGCCAAAAGACTTTGTTTGTGTGTGGCAAGGCCGTTACTGTGCCCTTCACACGAATTTGCCGTCACAAAAGGTGCCTTGATGACCAATAAGCTGTTCTGTTTCGGATTGGGATTTTCCGCCCACCTTGTTGCCCGCGAGCTTAAGGCAGAAGGTTGGAAAATTGCCGGAACCACGCGAAGCGCGGACAAGGCCGAACAGCTGAAATCTGAAGGCATCGAACCCTTCATTTTTTCCGATGGTCAACCGATTGCCGATATCGCCAGCGCGCTTGAAGGCGTGACGCATGTCCTTTCATCTGCCCCGCCCGGCGGGATGGGCGATCCGGTGATCCATCATCATGGCAGTGATCTTGCGGCACTGCCCGCGGGCACATGGATTGGCTATTTGTCGACCACCGGGGTTTACGGTGATCGGGATGGTGCCGAAGTCACCGAGGATGATGATCTTTTGCCAAGTGGCAAGCGCGGGCGCAGACGCGTGGCGGCTGAAAAGGCATGGTTTGATCTTGGCCGTCGTCATGATCTGTGTGTGCAAAGCTTCCGACTGGCGGGCATTTATGGCCCCGGTCGCAATGCGCTTGAAACTGTCCGGTCAGGTCGCGCACGCCGGATCGTCAAACCCGGTCAGGTCTTTTCGCGCATCCATGTTGATGACATCGCCCAGACGGTTCTGGCATCCATCAAACAGCCCAATTGCGGGGCGGCCTATAATGTCTGTGATGATGATGCGGCCCCGCCGCAGGATGTGATTGCCCATGCCTGCGGTTTGCTGGGTATCGATCCACCACCCGAACAGGATTTTGCTACTGCAAAGCTAAGCCCGATGGCTGCCAGTTTCTATGAAGACAATAAACGCGTTTCAAATGCGCGGATCAAACAGGAATTGGGTGTTAAGCTGCGCTATCCGGATTATCGGGCCGGTTTGCTGGCCCTGCATGATGAAATACTGGCCAAATTGCAGGGCAGAGACGAAAACGTTTCATAAAACCGCATTGTTGACCACAATAGCGGGTCGTATATAACCCAAGAGCCTGCGGAAAATCATATTGTCGTCTGTTTGGACACCGTATGTTCAGGCACCATATGATTTTCCACAGGATCAGTTTCGGACCGGATCGTCTTGGCGTTCCGGACCCCAAGGCCACCGAGCACGGGCATCTGATGCGGGCATCGTCCGCATAGTCCCGACCGGCAAGGAGAGAGCAAGCATGGATCGTCGTATCGTAACCGTTTTTGGCGGCACCGGATTTGTCGGACGTCATATCGTCAAGCGTCTGCTGGAGCGTGATTTTATCGTTCGCGTCCCGACCAGAAGCTTTGAACGCGTCAAAAAACTCAAACCGATGGGCAATCTGGGGCAGGTCGTGCCGGTCCATTGCGATGTGCGCGACGAAGACAGCATCAAGGGCGCGCTCGAGGGTTCCGAAGCGGTGATCAACCTGCTTGGCATTCTCTATGAACGCGGCAGCAAGAATTTTCTCAATATCCACGTCAAGGCCGCCAAACGCATTGCCGAGGAAGCCAAGGCAGCCGGTGTAAAGACGCTTTTGCATATGTCGGCACTGGGTGTGGATAAAAACACCTCTGCCAACTATGCGACGTCAAAGCTGGCCGGTGAAAAGGCCGTGCGCGAAGTGTTCCCGGATGCGGTGATCTTCCGCCCGTCGGTGATTTTTGGCCCGAATGATAACTTCCTGAACAAGTTTGCCACCATGGCGCGTTTCTCGCCGATGCTGCCGGTTGTTGGCGCACCGGGCCTTCCGAAAGTTGATCTGGGTGAAGGCAAGGTAGATCTGCACGGCGAAGGCGGTCCGAAATTCCAGCCGGTCTATGTTGGCGATGTTGCCGATGCCTTTGTCACCGCACTCACCGAAGGTAAATCGGCTGGCAAAACCTATGAACTTGGTGGGCCGGAAACCTATTCCTTCATGGCGCTTTTGCAGGACATGCTGCGCATTACCCGTCAGCGCGCCATTCTGATGCCGGTTCCGTTCTGGCTGGCGTCGATCAAGGCATTCTTCCTGCAGTTCTTGCCGGTCCCGCCGCTGACCCCGGATCAGGTGCGTTTGCTCAAGACCGATAACGTCGTTTCCGAAGGTGCGGACGGTTTTGCCGAACTTGGCATTACGCCCAACAGCCTCGAAGCAATTGCGCCGTCATACCTCAAACGGTTCTGCCCGCCGCGTAAATCCGGTGAGTTCCGCCGTTTCGTTTAAGGCGCACGGCTGATCAGGCGATCAAAAAGAAAACCCCGCCAAACTTTTGGCTGGGTTTTTTCTTGTCTCGAAGGCGCCAAGGATATCGGCCGCGTTGCACAGGGCCGTCAAACCTTCTTAAGGGTCTCACGAACGGTATCGATGATTTCGGAACGTGACGGGGCCTGAATGACCGGCTCCCCGCCCGGGCGTTCAATCATGATCACCGGAATGCCTAGGTTCCGTGCGGCTTCGATCTTGGCAAAGGTCGCATCACCGCCGCTGTTCTTGCTGACGATCACATCGATTTCGTTGCGTTCAAGAAGCTCGGTCTCGCTTTCAACACTGAACGGGCCGCGCGCAAACAGCCATTCACCAAATTCCAGATCAAACGGATCACGCGGGGCATCAACAGTGCGGACAAGCAACCATGTTTTTTCAAGCCCTTCAAAGGCATGAAGGTTCTTGGCACCGCTTGCGATTAGCGCGCGATTGCCAACTTCGGGCAGGATTCTGGCCGCTTCTTCAATCGATTTTACCATGATCCAGTTGTCATCTTCGGTCTGCTCCCAGGCCGGACGGTGATATTGAATACAAGGCATTGCCACGGCATGGCAGGCCTTGGCGATATTGTGTGAAATCTCGGTGGCATAGGGGTGGGTGGCGTCAATCACCAGATCAATCTGTTCATTTTTGAGATGGGTGATGATGCCCTCCGGCCCGCCAAAACCGCCGATGCGAACAGGAACCCCATCAGGAAGGCTCGGCGCGCTGGTGCGCCCGGCGAGCGAGAGTTGCAAACGAACATCCCGGCCAAATTCATGCATCAAGTCCTCTGCAATGCGATTTGCGTCTCCGGTCCCGCCAAAAATAAGGATGCGTTTTGGACGTTCGGCAGGGCGGGAGAGGGACATGGGCAAAGAACCTTGTTGTTGCTTTATGACCTTGGGTGGCCTGATTGTCGTGCAGTCACGGGAACAGAGTAACGAACTGCTGCTTACGATGCCACCGGTCGGAATTGATCAAATTCGCCAATCCCGTGGCGGGCAATGATGGTGCCGTTGCGGTCGGTAATAACGACTTCAACGGCCGATGCGCCGTCCAATGTGGCGCGTGCGGATTCGCAGGCCTGACGGGCAATAGCATCTTCAATCTTAACGTCCGCCGCCTGACAAAGTTCCAGAACCTGTTTGGCGGTATTGGCCGTGCGACACTGGTCTTGCAGCGTTTCATCCCCGCCACACGCTGCAATCGTTCCTGCCAGTCGATCAAAATCGACCTGTGATCGGCTTGAATGCAAATCGAGGTGGCCTTGGGCAAGCTTGACCAGTTTGGCAAAGCCACCGGCGATGCTGACAAAGGCAATCGGGTTTTTGCGAAGATACTTCAACATCCCGCCAACAAAGTCGCCCATATCAAGAATGGCTTCTTCGGGCAGGCCATAGAACGCGCGAATGGCCGCCTCGGACGTTTTGCCGGTTGCGCTGGCAACATGTTCGCGCCCGGTCGCACGCGCGACGTCAATCCCGCGATGGATCGAATGGATCCACGCCGAACAGCTAAACGGGATAACAATCCCCGTCGTGCCCAGAACGGACAACCCGCCGATAATGCCCAATCGCCCATTCCACGTTTTGGTGGCAATCTCGGCACCCCCGGGAATGGAAATCTCGATCTCGACATCGGGGCTTGCGCCATACTGGTCGCAAAGTGCTTCGATCTGTCCGACCATCATTTCGCGCGGCTTGGGATTGATCGCGGGTTCACCCGGCGGTAATGGCAGGCCCGGCTTGGTAATCGTGCCAACCCCGTCACCGGCATGGAATGTGATGCCGCCTCCGGGTTTGCCGACGCGCACCGTCGATATGATTTCTGCCCCGTGGGTGACATCGGGATCATCCCCGGCATCCTTGATCACGCTGGCGCGCGCCCAGCCATCGCCCTTTTCCGCCTTGATCAACTTAAAGGACGGCGTTTCCCCGCCAGGCAGGGTAATGGTGACCGGATCGGGAAAATCGCCGGACAGCAATGCCTGCCACGCGGCACGGGTTGCGGCGGTGGCACAGGCCCCCGTCGTCCATCCCTTGCGCAGTGGTCCTTCCGGTTTTCTTGCCATCAGTCGGTTTTTTTCCTGTTAATCCTGTCGGTGTTTTCGCTATTGAGGGCGGGGATGAGATCCGATTGGGAAATTCAATTAAACATCAATATTTATGTGATTTAAAAAGTTATACGAAAAAATATCGGAAATATGTTGTGCGTATCGTTTGATTGCTGTTTAACATATCCTCTTGATGCGGTCCTGCACAGATGGCTGCATTTCATTTAAGTAGAAGTATCGCGCGATGACGAACCTTGGTGTTGATTTTCCGGTTTTTGAACCGGGTTGGGTATGGCTTGTTGGGGCGGGACCTGGTGATCCCGGTCTTCTGACGCTGCATGCCGTCAACGCCATGCAACAGGCCGATGTTGTTGTCTTTGACGCGCTGGTCGATGAACGGATTTTGAACCTTTTGCGTCCCGATGCCAAACGCATCTATGCGGGCAAGCGCGGTGGCCGTCCATCTTCGAAACAAACCGATATTTCCCTGCAACTGGTTGAACTGGCCAAACAGGGCCTGCGCGTTTTGCGCCTTAAGGGCGGTGATCCGTTCGTGTTCGGACGCGGCGGCGAAGAAGGCATGACCCTTGTTGATCACAATGTGCCATTCCGGGTGGTGCCGGGCATTACCGCCGGGATTGCCGGTGCGGCTTATGCCGGTATTCCAACCACGCATCGTGATTGCAATTCGTCGGTGACCTTTGTCACCGGCCACGGATCCAGTGGCGAGGTGCCAGACAACATCAACTGGACAGCACTCGCCAAAGGTGCACCGGTTCTTGTCATGTATATGGCGATGAAACATCTGCGCCGGATTTCGTCGGAACTGATGTCAAACGGTCGGGCTGCGGATGAACCGCTTGCCGTGATCAGTCAGGCGACCACACCGGGACAGGGTATTCTGATCACCACCCTTGAAAAGGCGGCTGATGATGTCGAACGCGAAGGTGTTGAGCCGCCTGCGGTGTGCATTCTGGGCAAGGTTGTCGGCCTGCGGGATCGTCTGAACTGGCTTTCGCCGCAGGACGATGTGACCGCGGTGCGCCATGTGCCGTTCGAACAGGTGCTTGATCTGGTCACCGCACCGGCAGATCCCCTCAAAAACTGAACTTCGATCCCGTCCGAAAAGGTGGCAACAGATTGATATATATCGTTGCCGGTGGGACGCGCGATTGTACAATCGCTCGCAAATGTTTTGACCCGGATGGATCATGGACGAACAGCAGGTATTGATACGCATCCTTGAAAGTGGTTGGGCGCAATGTGTTGATATCGTGCGCACGGATGGCGGGGTACTTCTGACTGCGTTGGTGGCGGGACTGGTGGGCAGTGCGACCCACTGTGTCGGCATGTGCGGCCCGTTCGTGATCAGTCAGGTCACCAGCCGGATGGAACAGATCCCGGTCGAGAAAATGAGCGAGTTTCGCCGTCTCACCGGTGCCGCCTTGCTACCCTATCAGTTCGGGCGTTTGTCGACATATTGCTTGCTGGGCGTGCTGGCCGGCTATTTCACCGACAGCATCAGTGCGCTCACCCGTGTCTGGTGGATCGGGCCGGTCTTGCTGATTGCGGCCGGTGTGTTTTTCCTTCTGTTCGGCATTCTGGGCCTGATGCCCCATCTTGGCGGTTTGTTGCCATCGACCGGGGAAACGCGGTGGTGGAACAAGCTGGTTGGCAATCATGCGCGTGGGCTTTTCCAGGCCCCCTATGGCTGGCGGGGTTATTTGCTGGGCGTGATGCTGGGCTTTATTCCCTGTGGTCTGGTTTATGGCGCGCTTGTGATGGCAGCCGCCACCGGTGCGGCGCTTAATGGTGGGGCGGTGATGCTGGTCTTTGGCCTTGGCACGGTGCCGATGCTGTTTGTCACAGGCTTTGTTGGCCAATATGCTGCACAGCGTTTTCGGGCCCTGATGGTGCCAGTGGGCCGTGGACTCATGATTATTAATGGCCTGATCCTGTTTGCCTTGGCAGCAACGACATTGGGCTGATGGGGTCGGGCAGCATGATCAAGTGTGAGCTTTCCCACAGGTGCTGACCTTGCAAGAATGTGTAGGGTATTTATAGTGCCCCGTCAGTTTGTGGCACACAAAGATCGGTTGTCCGTAACCGGCAAAGAGATGAGGGTGGACGCGTGAGCAAAAAGACGCTTCTGGCAATTCTGGGTATTGCCCTGGTTCTTGGTATCGGCCTGACCTATCGTCTGATGATGATGGGCACGGAAACCAATTCGTCCGGTACGGCGTCGATTGGCGGTCCCTTCACACTTGTCAATCAGGATGGCGAAACTGTCACTCAGGATGACTTCAAGGGCAAATACATGCTGACCTATTTCGGCTATACCTTCTGCCCGGATGTTTGCCCGACCGAATTGCAGGTCATGGGAACAGCACTTGATATGATGCCCCAGGACATCGCAGATGAAATCACACCCGTCTTTTTCACGGTCGACCCCGAACGCGATACGGTCGAAGCGGTTGCCGAATATGTTCCCTATTTCCATGATCGGATGGTTGGATTGACTGGCACCGTTGAACAGACAACGGCGGCGGCCAAGGCGTTTCGTGTATACTACGCGAAAGCGATCCCGGAAGGTGAGCCTGAAGATACCGATACCTATCTGATGGACCATTCGTCCTTCGTGTATCTGATGGATCGCGAAGGCAAATTCGTCCGCCACTTCAATTACGGCACCAGCCCGGAAGACATGGTAAAGGGCGTGACCGAGGCGGTCAAAAACAACGGCTGATTATTCCGGCGCGTAATGCCATGATCATGGCAAATAAATTCGGCTCGGAGAACAGCCCAAAATGCCTGACACCATTCCGGGGATCGTGATTGCGGCCCCCGCGTCAAACAGTGGCAAGACCGTCATTACATTGGCGCTTCTGCGCGCGCTGACCCGCAAGGGCCATAAAATTGCCGCGGCCAAAACCGGGCCGGATTATATCGACCCCGCCTTTCAGGCAGCTGCCTGTCGCGATACCTGCATCAATCTTGATCCATGGGCAATGACGCCAGACCAGATCAACGGTCTGGCCCGCGGTCACACGGAGGGCAAGGCCTTTTTGATGTGCGAAGGCGTCATGGGCTTGTTCGATGGTGCCGCCAACGGTGATGGATCGACCGCCGATCTTGCCGCCCTTGCCGGGTGGCCGATTGTTCTTGTGGTCGATGTGAAAGGCCAGTCGGCTTCTGCGGCCGCGGTGATTTCCGGGTTTGCCAAGTTCCGTGATGACATCAATGTTGCCGGTGTGATCCTTAATCGGGTGGGCAGTGACCGCCACAAGCAAATGATTGTCGATGCCTGTGCCAAACATCTGCCGGATCTTCCAGTGCTTGGCGCGGTTAGGCGCAGCGAAGACCTGATCCTGCCGGAACGTCATCTCGGTCTGGTGCAGGCAGGCGAACATGCCGAGCTTGATAGTTTTCTCGATCGTGCCGCCGATATCATCAGTCAAGATGTCGATCTGGATGCCTTGATCGCACTGGTGGGTGAAAAGGCCGGAAAGGCCGAGAAAACCAAAAAATCTGCAAAGGTTACGTCGACCACAGCTGTAATTGCCCCGCTTGGCCGTCATGTTGCGGTGGCGCGTGATGCGGCCTTTGCGTTTAGCTACCCCCATCTTCTGGATGGCTGGCGTGCGGCGGGGACGAAAATTTCCTTTTTCTCGCCATTGGCGAACGAGGCCCCGAACCCGGATTGTGATGCCATCTATCTGCCCGGCGGCTATCCGGAACTGCATGCCAAAACCCTGGCCGCAGCCAGGGTTTTCAGGGCCGGAATGCACGATGCGGCCCAACGAAACATCTTGATTTACGGCGAATGCGGCGGCTACATGACCCTTGGCAACGGCCTTGTTGATACCAGTGGTACGCGCTACGAAATGCTTGGTCTGTTGCCACTTGAAACCAGCTTTGCCAGCCGCAGGCTGCATCTTGGCTACCGTGAGGCACAGCTGGGCATTCCGACCCCGTTTGGTCCGGCAGGCATGAAGCTGCGTGGTCATGAATTTCACTATGCGACCACATTGTCTGAAGACGGCATGCCGTTATGCCGGATGAAAACGGCGACGGGTTTTGATCTTGGTCCTGCCGGTCTGGTGGATGGAAGTGTTTTTGGCTCCTTCTTCCACATGATCGCAGAGAGTTGATCAACCCGTTGTCAGACTTGAATGCGACGGGGATTACGTGCGGGTTAGACTATGTTATGTCTCAATGACGGCCCGACTGAGAGAGATCATGGATAATAAAGACCGCGTCGCATTGCCACCTGAACCATTCTGGGAAACCAAGACTCTTGCTGAAATGACGCAAGCGGAATGGGAATCCCTTTGTGACGGCTGTGGCAAATGTTGCCTGCATAAGCTGCAAGACGAAGAAGACGATTTTGTCTATTACACCTCGGTCGCTTGTCGCCTGCTTGATTGTCATACGTGCCGCTGCAAGGACTATCCCAACCGGACCCAGCATGTCCCCGATTGTGTGCAGCTTTCCAAGGAAAATGTCGAAACCCTGTCCTGGATGCCATCCACATGTGCCTATCGCCTGATGGCAGAGGGAAAACCACTACCCGACTGGCATCCGCTTAAGACAGGTGTCGCAGACTCGGCCATTATGGCAGGCATGTCCGTGCGCGGCATGGCCATCCCCGAAGACGAAGCCCATCCTGATTTGACACGCTACATCGTGAAGTGGCCTGCCTGATTGTGAACTGTGGATAATTACGCCACAGAGATCAGCAACCTTCCTTGCAATAAACATCCCGCTTTACCACCTGAATGAAATCATAGGTTGAAAGGTTCAGGGGGCAGTGATGTTTGGCAGCAATGCTGGTGATAAAGAAAAAGCCCAGATTTACGAGGCATTGAATCGGTCTATGGCTGTTATTGAGTTCAACATGGACGGGACCATCGTCAGGGCCAATGAGAACTTTCTAGAGACGATGGGATATGAGCTTGATGAGATTGTAGGCCAGCATCACCGTATGTTTATGCCGTCGGATTTTAACAAGGCAGAATATGAAGCGTTTTGGGAAGAGCTTCGTTCTGGCAAGTTCGTTTCTGGCGCAATGGCCAGAAGGAAAAAAAACGGCCAGATGATTTGGCTTGAAGCAAGCTACAACCCAGTTCTCGATCGCAATGGCAAACCCAAGAAAGTCGTCAAACTCGCTTCTGACATCACAGAGCGTCGTGTCGAGCGGGCAATGTGGCAAAGTGTTTTTCGCGCCATCGAGAAATCACAGGCGACGATCGAGTTTGAGCTTGATGGCACCATTATTTCCGCAAACCAGATGTTTTTGGATGTGATGGGCTACACGCTTGACGAAATTAAAGGTAAGCATCACAGCATTTTTGTCGAACCTTCTTACCGGGACTCCAAAGAATACAAGGATTTTTGGAAAGCCCTTAATGCCGGTGAATTCAATTCCGGCGAGTTTAAACGCGTGGGCAAAGGCGGCAAGGAAGTATGGATCTCCGCTTCCTACAATCCGGTTCTTGATCCGGTGGGGCGCCCGTTCAAGGTCGTGAAGTTTGCAACCGACATTACCGCACAAACCAAGCTTTTGCTGGATCTGAAAAAGATCATCGATACGAACTTCAGCGAAATCGACGGCAACCTGGGTGAGCTCAACAGTTCCGCAGACCAGAGTGTTTCCATGTCTGAAGAAACATCAAACACGGTCCAGACAGTCTCTGCCAGTGCCGAACAGATGGCGGCTTCCATCGCTGAGATTTCACAAAGCATGAGCCAGTCGCGCTCAGAGACTGAACGGGCTTTTGCCGAAACGGTTACGGCCAATGATTCAACCCAGCGCATGGCGCAGGTTGTTGATGCCATGGGAAATATTGTTGAAGTCATCCGCAATATCGCTGGTCAGATCAATTTGCTGGCACTGAATGCAACAATTGAAAGTGCGCGCGCAGGTGATGCGGGCAAAGGTTTTGCCGTTGTTGCCAATGAGGTCAAAAACCTCGCCAACCAAGCTGCCAAGGCGACAGAGGATATATCCGAGGAGATTTCAGGTATTCAGGCCATTTCAGGCGAGGTTGTCGGTGCGCTTGAAACCATTCAAAGGGCGGTTCAAACGGTACGTGACGGCGTAACCAGTATTTCGTCCGCCGTCGAAGAGCAAAGTGCCGTCACTAACGGTGTGACCAATAATATGCGCATCATGGCGTCTTCCGTGGAAGGATTGACCAGTAATCTGGAAACCATTCGGATTTCAACATCCCGCGTGGCTGATTCAGTTAAAAAGACCCGCGAAGCTGCATCTGTTCTTGCCAAATAACGAGATTAAAATTGGTTGAAAGCTTCCTGACCTGCCGTCGTGCACACGAAATGGGCGAATATGACCCTTTGTTGTAGCTATACCAAAGGGTTGGAATCATTCGATAGCAAAAATATTTTGGTGAAAGGGATGTGACGTTCCGATGGCGCCTGCGAAAATCTTTAAATTCTAATAATTGTAATAGTACATTGTATTACAAGTTTAATTTTAAAATCATTCCCGCGTTTCTACCAGAATTTATTATCCAAAGTTGTTTTACTCAGGGCGAATAAACAATTTGTCTTGCCTCAGCCAAAAGTATATGGTTGGGTATGAATGATCATATGTTCAAAGTGGGATCAATTATTCAAAGGCAGAGATATTTCAAACTTCGGCCGGTATGGCTGAGAGCCTAGCGTACCCGATGCAAAGTTTGAAAAACTGCAAGAAATTCCGAACAACTGACTCATCAAATGCAAGCCGTTTGAAAACCGGGAATGATCTGTGTTGAAGATCTTACCGTATCCTCTCGCATGAGAAGTGAACGCACTTAGGACTAGGTTTGATCATGCATGTGTATGAGAGACTGGTTCACGCGTTCATAATTACGACCAAACGGTCAATAACCCCGCGAGGCTGACGGGAATTAACGGGATAAACCCGTTTACGCAAAGGGTATAAAAGTGGGTATTGGATTTTTTAAGGGTGAGTCCGAGGCGCGTAATGAACAACAAGTCACCGCTGCGCTCGGTCGCTCAATGGCACGCATCGAATTCAACGCGGAAGGCAAGATCCTCTCGCTGAATGAAAACTTCGAAAAGACGATGGGCTACAAGGCCAGCGATCTTGTCGGCAAACATCACTCTTTGTTTGTCCCCGAAGAGCTCATCAGTTCGGCAGATTACAAAAATTTCTGGAAGAGACTGGCGTCAGGCGAGTTTCTGACCGGGGCCTTCCCGCGCAAACGTCGTGACGGATCGTTGATTTGGCTTGAAGCCACATACAACCCGATCCTCGACGCGAAGGGCAATGTAACCAAAGTCGTGAAGTTTGCGACCGACATCACCGAACGTCGCAACGAACGTGCGTTGCTGCAAAGCGTGTTTGATGCGATCAGCACCTCGCAGGCGGTGATTGAGTTCAATCTGGATGGCGCGATTCTGACCGCCAATGAAAACTTCCTGTCTGTGCTGGGCTACAGCCTAGATGAAATCAAGGGCAAGCATCACAGCATGTTCTTGCCGGAAGATCAGAAAAATTCGTCAGAGTACCGGGCGTTTTGGCAAAGCCTGAACCAGGGAAAATTCCAGGCCGGTCAGTTCGCCCGTGTGGGTAAGAACGGCAAGCAAGTCTGGATCGAAGCAACCTATAACCCGGTTCTTGATGCTGTTGGCAAACCGATCAAGGTGATCAAGTTTGCCACCGATATCACCGAAAAAACCAAGCTTCTGATCGACCTTAAAAAAATGATCGACGGTAACTTTACCGAGATCGACAACAATATCACCGAGCTTAACACGCGCACGGTTCAAAGCGTTGATGCGTCGACCAATACGATGGAACTGACCCGTAACGTTGCGGCCAGCACCGAACAGATGGCAGCCTCGATTGCCGAGATTTCCCAAAGCATGGCCCAGTCACAGGGCGCAACCGAGCGCGCCTATGAGCAGACCAACACCGCCAACGAAATGACCCAGCGCATGACAGGCGTGGTTGACGAGATGGGCAATATCGTTGAAGTCATTCGCAATATTGCCGGGCAGATCAACCTGTTGGCGCTGAACGCGACGATTGAAAGTGCCCGTGCAGGTGAAGCTGGCAAAGGGTTTGCCGTTGTTGCCAACGAGGTCAAGAACCTTGCCAATCAGGCGGCACGTGCCACCGAAGACATCACCCAGGAAATTACCGGTATTCAGGAAATTTCCGCCGAGGTCGCCGGTGCTTTGGAGACCATCCGTGGTTCGGTTGAAACTGTCCGTAACGATGTCACCAACATCTCTTCGGCGGTGACAGAGCAAACGGCGGTTACCGAAAATGTCAGCACCAGCGTGCGCGACATGGCCCGGTCTGTCGAAAACATGTCAGATAACCTTGCCGCCATTCGCACGACGACCGATACGGTCGCGTCCTCCGTACAGCGCACGCGCGAAGCGGCCGAAGTGCTGACGCGCTAATCAAGGCCGAATTCTTCGATCGAAAGCTGCCATTGAAAGGGCGGAGCCGTAAGGCTCCGCCCTTTTGTCATGGAATATGACAGTTTGAAGATGATCAAGCTATCCTGCGGGGTACCACTTGCCTTAAGCAAGGGGAAGTCACAAGAATGTCGGCTTGAGGCACTTGGAGCTGATATACTCCGGGCTTGCAGGGGAAATACGGGGCGATAAGGAATGAACAGCGATCATCTGCGCATTGATGTTCTTGGTGTGGGCGAGGCCTTCGATCCGAACTTTGAAAATTCGTCGGTCGTGGTGTCTGCGGGCGACTTTCGCCTCTTGATCGATTGCGGGGCAACGGCGGCCGGGCGGCTGATGGCCAAGTTTCCCGATCCGGATGCGATTGATGCGATCTATTTCACCCACATGCATCCCGATCATGTTTTCGGTCTTGTGCCGGTCATGCTGAACTGGCGCGATGATGGCCGTTCAAAGCCGTTGCGCATTCTGTGCAGCCCGCAATTGCGCACGCATCTTGAAAAACTGATGGAGCTCGGCTTTACCGGACTTGGATCAGCCTGGCCGTTTACCATCATCTGGCATTCGATTGCCGAGACAAATTCAATTGGTCCGTTTGAATGCCGTTTCGCGCGGTCCGATCACAGTGTGCAGAATCACTCGATCCTGTTGCGCTACGCGGACAAGGGGTTTGCCTATTCCGGTGATGGCAATGTAACAGCAGAAACCGCCGCCCTGTTTACGGGTGCGGATCTGGTGTTTCAGGAAACCTATCTGATCAAGCATGATCCGCAACATGCCTCCCATTGTGATCTGGAAACGGTTTTGAAACTGGCATCCGACATGCCCGGCGCGCGATTCTGGCTTTATCACATCAAACGCAATGTGCGTGCGGAAATGGCCCAGATGCTGCGTGGGAACGAGCAGGTCCGCATCGCCGCACCCGGCGAAGTCATCGAAATCCGCTAGACCATATCTGAGAGCACCTTATTTATTCGGGCATGCTTTCCTTCAGGCAATAAAGCACCTCATAGGGCGCTGTAAGTTGTGGCAGGTGCCCGTATGAATCGATGATGTGTAACGTGCTGTTGGCAAGTTTAGCATTCAAATAATGACCAACTTCCAGCGGTACGGCAGGATCTCGTGCGGGTTGAATGATTGTGGTTGGGATAGTAATTTTTGGCAGGATATCGCGGAAGTCAGACTGAAAAATGAACCGTGCTATCTTTAGTGCGGTTTGGGTTGGCATGGCCAGAAGGCCGGACGCAAATTCACGAACGAACAGAGGAAATTCGTCGCCGACAATCACCGGGGCAAACCCGTTTGCCCAATCTTCGTAACCTGCTTCCATTGCGCCAAAAAGACCATCAAGATCATTTTGCGAGAAACCGCCGTGATAGTCACCTTCATTGAGATAGCGTGGTGAAGGCGCAATCATGGAAATATGATCAAATATCTCGGGGCGTTCGCAGGCCGCGATCAAGGCAACCATACCGCTCACGGAATGCGTCAGTATTTTTGCAGATGAAATGCCTTGTTCATCAAGGATCGCTATCAGATCATCGGCAAAAGCGGTAATGGATGTATGTCTTCCGTCTTCGAATGTTGCCCTGCTGTTCGGGCCTGCCCCTGCAAGGTCATACACCCCGATATCGTAATGTTTGAGAAGGTCTGGCAACAACAGTCGCCAACTACGATGATCGGTCCCGAACCCGTGCGACAGCACCATCAAAGGGGCATCCGCGCGCCCGCGAGCATTGCGGATCAGGCGCCAGTTATGCAGCTCTGACAGTGTTTTCGATGCTTTCTCGTTCGACGTGTCGGTCAACTTGGTCAAACCTCCGAATGAACTGAAAAAAAGTACCCGGCGGGCCGGGTACTTCAAAAGCATCTTAGCATTGTAGGCGACTTAGTGAACCGCGCGTGGCTCCATGTCGTGCTGGCGGATGGCTGCATCCGCGACGGCATGGTTTTCGAACGACGCGATATGGGTACCGTCGGCGGTGAAGACGCCATAGACCAGTTCGTCACTGTCGTTCTCTGTGTTGGGAACCGGACGCACATAGGCAAAATCATGAATACCCAACAGGGCGAAGTCACCGTTTGACAGAAGACCGGTATCCTGGCCGATCCGCTGATCGCTTTCGGTATCGTGGTTATTTGTTCGATTTGTCATTTGAACCACTCCTTGGTTAGGCTTTGCCGTCTATTTGATCAGCATTGCTATCCTCGTCCTCGACATTCATGTCGATGGTTTTTGACGGCACAGCTTTTTTCTTGTTCGAGCCAATCGCGATTTCACGAACGACCGGTTCCGGCAAGGGTCTGTTCAGGTCAACATGCAGCAGACCATTATCCAGATGGGCACCGACGACTTCGATGCCTTCGGCAAGGACGAAGGAGCGCTGGAACTGTCGTGACGCAATGCCACGATGGATATAAACACGTTCGCTGTCATCGTCGGTATGTTTGCCGCGAATGATCAGCTGGTTGTCTTCAGTGGTTACCGACAGGTCTTCCTCGGCAAATCCGGCAACTGCGACAGTGATTCGCAGTTTGTTTTCACCAATCTGTTCGATGTTATAGGGCGGATAGCCCTCGGCCTTGGTTTTCGAGACCTGATCAAGAACGCGTTCGATCTGGTCAAAACCCAAAAGCAACGGGCTGTTGAACATTGAAATTCGTGACATTTGCAGCACCTCCTCCATCAGAGCGAGTGTGGTTGTTTTCAGATCCCACGCATCCTGCGTTTCGGGCATCTAATTGTTCGACCCGAGGCATTCGGCACCGAACGTTTCATATATTCAAATAAATGTGGTTTTCCCGCCAATAGTCAAGCCTTGCCTGCGGCACAGACATAAGACATCGACTAATTCTTGGTTTGTGTCAGATCTGGCATCGTTTCAAGCGCATAATAGGCAACCGACTGATCCTTGCCGCGCAGCGCAACCTCGTGCATCACGGCGTTTTCCGGCAAGGGTATCGGCCCGTGATCAAACAGCGTCTTGGAAATCACCAACGGCACGCCATGCCCCTTGGTCTGGGCTTCAAGGCGGGCGGTCGTGTTGATCGTATCGCCGATTGCACTGATGTTTTCGCGGCCGGGCGGGCCCATTTCGCCAACGATGGCCTTGCCCATATGGATGCCAATTCCGATGCGCAACGCATGGGGAAGCTCCGATTTAAGATGCAGGTTAAGGCCTTCGATCCGGCGCAGCATCTCGGCGGCTCCCTCAAAGGCCTGAAGGATGGTGCGCTCGGTATCGTCACTTTCATGGCCATAAAGCGCCATCAGGCCATCGCCGGTAAACTGGGCGTAATAACCACCTGTGCCACGCAATGCCTCGGTCATCTCGGCAAAGAACTGGTTGAGGATGAAAAGCACGTCATAGGGCATCTTGCTTTCACCAAGCTTGGTCGAATCGCGCAAGTCGATAAAGATACAAACAACTTGCCTTTCACTGCCCGAAAGTCCGCCGGGACGTCGTCCGTCACGCGCGGTGGCGTTCGGCGGCAAAAGTGGTGCGACCGCCAGATCATTATGCGGTCTGATCTGACAGGCAAGGCGCATGCCCTTGGGCGCCTGAATGCTTTTGAGTGCCGCAGCCTCGATATCGCCGGGAGGGGCAAGGTGATCACTGCCTGATCCACAATGGATCCTGCACGTCGTGCAGCGCCCGTGCCCGCCGCAAACCGATGCCATCGGAACACCGGCATCGCGCAGCGCCTCAAGCGCTGTGGCACCGGGCGGTACACGCACGAAACGCCCGTTGGGCAGGCTTAACATCGGTCCGCGCTTGACCCGATCAAAGGTCTGGCGGATCTGGCGCACACCAAAAGGTGCCAGCGCAAGGGCGATGCTCAGGATCGTGAAGGGCAAAATGGCGTTTTCATAGAAGGTGATGGCGTCCTGATTGACATTGGCGGCATCAATCACCCCAAACACATATTTGCGTCCGCCTTCCTCTGCGCGGCGGATCACCTCGGCCGCCGCGGCTGAGTAACCGGCAAGAGAAAGTGTCGGGATCAGAATTGCCAGCGTGCCAAGCGTATTGCGCCATTTCGGATAGAACGGTTTAACCCGCAGCCAGAAATGAATGCCGATGCAGCCATGCGCCCAGACAACAATCACCGTGATCGCCTGCAAGATGCCCTGATGCGGAATGAACACGGCCAGATCCAGAAGAACGCGCTCAAACGGTGAATCAACATCAAAGCCCAGATCAATAACCCGGGTCGCGATGATGTGTCTAAACAGAAGGAACGGAATGCACAGACCAAGGATCATCTGTGCCCATTCCGATTTGCGCAGGCGCAGGGTGCGGCGGCTGGTCAGGCGTGCGGTTGCCAACAAAAAGTGCGTTATCAGTGACAACACCAACAGGATCTCAAGCGGTGGAAACTGCCAGAGTTCCGTGGTGTATTCCCCGGCCTTTTCCATCAGTTCCGGTGAAACGATGCCTGCCGTATGGTTCAGCAAATGCGTCAGCACATAGGCAAACATGGTCAGGCCGGAATACAGCCGCAGATTCTGGATCATCGCTTCGGGTGCCTATTCTTCATTTGCGCGGTCTCTCGGTGGTCCAAACTTGAACGTCGACATTCTGCGGTCGATCACATCATTTTGCTGCGTCCATGGTTGAACAGGATCATGCAACACCTTTGGTTGATAAAGTGTTTTGCATCTTCAGGCACGAAAAAAGCCACCGGGATTTCCGGTGGCTTTTTGTGATTCGGTGCGTGATGTCGGTATGATCTGCGGCCTTAGGCCGCGGACTTGATACGCTTTCGTGTCATGAACTTCACGAGCGAGCGCGCGAAATCGACACTCGTGATCGGCGTCTCAAGTGACTTCATGGCAGCTTCATGCACATCATCGGGGATCAGGTCATAACGGGCCTGCAAAAGGGCGGTCTCGTATGGTTTCATGAACTCCGGATGCGGCTGGATCGAGGCTGCATTATCGCCATATTGCAAACCGGCATAGGGGCAGAAGTCGGAACTTGCCCAGACAGTCGCACCCTTTGGTGGCTCAACCACCTGATCCTGATGGAAAGCATTGATCCGGATCTTTGCCGGGCTGTCAGACAGCCAGTCGCTGTTGCGCGCATCAACCGCGTATTGATGTACGCCCACACCCCAACCCTTGTCGGACTTGATGACCTTGCCGCCAAGTGCTGTTGCCAGGATCTGATGACCGAAACAGATACCAAAGACCGGCTGACCGGCGGAAACCGCATCGCGCAGGAAGTCCTGCAGGCGGATCATCCACGGCAAGTTTTCATAAACGCCATGTTTGGACCCCATGATCACCCAGCCATCGGCATCGCGGATTGAGTCCGGAAAAACGTCTTCCAGAACGGTCCAGGTTTCGAACTCCAGACTCGGATCAACGTCGCCAAGCAGCTTTTCGAGCATGCCGGGATAGGAGGCGAAATCGTCGCGAAGTTCTTCTGGGGCGAATCCGGTCTCAAGAATGCCGATCTTCATGCAAAAACCTCTGTGGTCGTCAATGTGGCGCTAAGGGTCAAAACTCATTCACATGATCGCCCCGGTCGCCCGGATTTGTGCGGATATGCGGAGCAAAATCATAGGAAGATATGCATCTTTCAAGATTTTGCGACAAAATAGCCCGTGCAAATCCGGGTGATCCTAAGGACAACTGATATGGGAGAAAGCCTCTGCGTCAAATCCCTTGACCGGGGATCACCCCGCTCTGCGGCATTTTCCTAGCTTTTTCTCTCATATCAGTTGCCGGGCCGGTCATGTGAATGAGTTTTGACCCTTAGCTGAGTTATGGGATTTTAACGCCAAAGACAAGCCCGGTGCTGCGAGATTTTAGTCAAATTTTGACCGGAAATGCGAAACCGCCCGGCGTAAAGCACGGGCGGTTGCAAAACCTGCGGCAAGTGTCTGGGGGATCAAACCGGCCGCAGATTATCGGGTTCAGTCTTTGGCCGGGTTTATTTGTTGAGACCGATGGCACGGGCACCGCCCATGCCGGCAATCATCGCGACCACAAAAATAATCGTATCGGTATGGCCGAACGCCAGTGCACTAAGGGCCGGACCCGGGCAATACCCAACCAGTCCCCAACCGGTACCAAATAACAGGCCGCCAACAACCAGTTTGGTGGTGATGGCACGGTTGGTCGGCAGGCTCATCTCGCCGCCACAGACCGCCTCGGTCCGGTTCTTTGCAAATTGGAAGATCGGAATGGCAACCGCCAGTCCACCGCCCATGACGAACGCAAGACTCGGATCCCAACCCCCATCGGCAATCGCCCAGATATCAAGAAAACCCAAAACCTTTTGCGGGTCGATCATGCCCGAAATGTAAAGGCCAAAGCCGAAAATCGTGCCGCAAATCAGGGAAACAATTATCCGCATTACATGCCTCCCATCAGATGGCGGGTGACAAGAACCGTGACAAAGCCCGCTGCCATAAATGACAGGGTCGCAACCAGCGATCGCAGCGAGAACCGCGACAGGCCGCAAATGCCATGACCACTGGTGCAACCACTACCAATCGTGGTGCCAAGACCAACCAGAAGACCGGCAACGATGATGACCGGTAATGAGCTTGTCACGACACTCTGGGCTTCGATCTCGGTTGCGTTCATCAGGATGAACGGACCGACAACCAGCCCGATGATAAAGGCCAGTCGCTCAAAAACAGCAGAACCACCCTTGGTCGGGGTCAACAAACCGCCAAGAATGCCGCTGATCCCGGCAATTCTCCCATTGAGCAAAAGATAAAGGCCAGAGGCCAGACCAATAAGTCCACCGCCAATCAGGGCGGAAATCGGAGTGAAGTTTTCCATCATTCAATCCATCAAAATCAGAATTTATATTAATGTATTATAATTAATTGATTTTATCAATGGGTCAGTGGAAATTTGTGCCAAATTTCTTTGTAGAAACTGTTGCTAAAAACGAAGCAGACCTACCCGGATGCGCCCAACTATCGGTCAAGATACTGTTTGCATTGGTGTCCGATTCCACAAAACAGATAAGCAATTGATTTTTCATTATTTTATCTATCTTGCAAAACACCGAAAATAGGAAGATATAGCAGTATCTTTGGTTGTGGTTTCGGCGTGTTGCCCAAACCCCCCCCTTTTCGGATTTCATGCATGAGCAAAGATCGTCTGTCCGCCAGTCGGCGTCTTGATGTCGCATTGGCGCTGGTATCACAGGGTGACTACACCGCTGCGATTGACGTGGCGCGTGCCGCATTGGCCGCTGATAGTGACTGGGACGAAGCCCATTTTACGCTGGGCGACATCTATGAACGTGCCGGTGAAACCGAAAACGCCGTTGAGGCTTTCCGTCAGTATCTGATGCTTGATCCCAAGGACCGCATGGGGGCAGAGGTCCGCCTGACATTGCTTGGTGCGGCTGCCCTTCGTGATCGCTTGCCGCCCGATTATGTGCGGGCTCTGTTTGACGATTATGCCCCACGGTTTGAGATCAGCCTGCGGGATCGTTTAGCCTATCGCGGACCGGAACTTTTGTTTGAAGCCATCCGGACTCATCTACCGGAAATGTTGCGTCCGATGGATGTGCTTGATCTTGGCTGTGGTACCGGGCTTGTGGGCGAAGTGTTCGCTGGTCATGTTGATGCGATTGATGGCATCGACCTGTCGCCGCGCATGATCAACCGCGCACGCGCCAAGGGGCTTTATCGCACCCTTGTCGCTGGCGATATCACCGATATGCCCGCCGATATCGGAACGGATTACAGCGTTGTCATCGCGGCGGACGTTCTGAACTATCTTGGCGATCTGGTGCCGGCCCTGCGTGCTGCCCATGACCGGATGAAGCCCGGCGGGTTGCTGGTATTCACGCTCGAGCATGGTGATAACTTCCCGTTCGATCTCGGTCCCGGGCAACGCTTCCGCCATCATCAGCGCGCGATCAGCGAATGGCTGGTCGAATGTGGCTTTAACGTTCTTTCAGACACTTTGGGTGTTCTGCGTCAGGAAAAGGGCAACCCGGTCGAAGGTCGGGTCATCGTCGCGCGTGCAAGTGATGCATTGGCGCTGATGGCGGGCGATCTGATCATTCCGGGCGATCCCGATCAGGCATCGGGTCAAACCCTTCACTGAGCTGCTGTGAAATGCTTAATGCAAAACACCCCGTAGCCTGTGGCTGCGGGGTATTTTTTGTTTGGCATTGCTCTAGATCGGCGTGCCGCGAATGACCGCCACCTCGTGATAAAGCGGCACATTCGGATCATCATTGATCATTTCCTGGGCCTTGGTGGCCGACAGCGGCCGCTTGCCTTCCGGGTCACCATAGAATTTGCAGACAAGCTGCTTTTCATATTCGGTCCCGTTCAGCGCCTTTTCCAGTGACACGAAAAACGAAATATCCGTTCCTGAATGTTGCAGAACGATCTTTGATGCGATTTTTTCGGGTTTGTAGCCGTTGGCTTCAAAGCATTCGCAAATAATCTCGGTGCCAATGCGGCAACCAAAATTCATCACCAGTTCGGCCTTTGGTGCGTGTTCGCGAATACGGCGCATAAGCGCCTCGTTCAGGCCAAGCCCGACCGAGTTGTAGGGGTACTGGTCAAACAGGCTCCAGGGATAATAATGCGCGATATGGTCTTCGGCCTCGTCACCGGCCCCTTCGGCCAGTTCGATGGACTGGGCTTCGCGAAAGGCCGTCAGGCGTTCATCACTGGGCTCGCCCACCTGTGGGATGCAGGCAATCACTACATCGGTCTTGGCAATTTTTTCGCGTGCCTCATCGGTATCGACAAGGCTGACACTGCCATGGACCGGTTTGAAATGTTTGGCATGTTCGGGGGAGAGGATTTTGATGTTGCGCTCTGCCAGAACGACAAGGCGGGGATCAAGGTCGCTGCCGTAAACGCGTCTGGCGCCGCAGCTTTGCAAGATAAAGGCGACATTGATGCCAGTACCAACACCGACCTCGTAAACGGTTTTGTCTTTCAGATCAGCGCGCGCCAGGCCTTCCTGGAATGTTTGTGTCCAGGGATCATCGGGATCAAAGGCAAAACCTGGTGTTTCGGGATCACTGGCGTATGGGCTGGATGTCTCGCTGCTCTCTTCTAGCATAGTGCTTCCTGTTTTCTTGCGCATCAGCCGGTCGCGGGACCCCGCAGGCATGGCAAAAAGCGCCATATGATCCGGAGACAAGGCAACCGGATGGTGTTGGCGCTACAAGCCTGCATAAACGGTACCGGGATCGACAAGCCAGTGCCGATGCGCAGCGTTTTATCTTATTCTTGACGCGGTCAGGTGAGCGCGACGTGACGCCATACAGGCATCATGGACGGGAAGATTGCCGGCAATGGCACCGGCATGGGCAGGGCAAAAGCGCCCCTCAGTTTACGGCGGCAAACTGTTTTGCGTCGCTGGCCAACTGAACGTCTTGGGCAAGCGGGCCAAGCGAAACTGCCAGACTTTCACAATTGCAGTCCGCACCGACCAGAACATTGAGTGGGGATGTGCTGTCTTCACGGCCCACCAACGCCTGCATGATCCGCAGAAGGGTTGGTGCCGGAGACAAACCGTTGCAATCAATTGTGTTCGATACTTGCATGTCGTCTTCTCCTTGTCTGGCAAGCAGGAGCTTCGGCACACCGCCGGGGACGGTTAAGGATGCCGCAGCATGACGTGTTCCCGATGCCCGACAAGATCTGCGGGCAACCTGATAGAAACACTCTCGACCTTTGCGCGATCCCAGCATCAAGCCACCACGCGGTGGCATCATCGGAATGACAGAAGGCCCGATCCAAAGACCCGTTCTGTCAGCTGGGCGGTCATAAGGGTCAACTTTTGCAATCAACCCGTTTTGGTCATCAAACTCGTTTCGCATCGCGACTGTCGCGCATCAGCACAAGTTATGATTTTCAATGCGTTGGGATTGGGTGCGCCATCAAAGTGGCTTTCTCCGAACCCCGACCAAAACACACCGGAAAATTCTCCGGCCCGACCTTGTTGAATTCAATCGTAGCAGTCGATGGGTGGGTGTCAAGGAAGGATTTGATTATTTTTTACGCAATTGGTCGAACAGATTAAATTTTAATCACAAATGTCTCTCTTTCCCGCCCAAGCATATGGACGGGTTGGAGGATGGGTCCAGAAACATGAAAACCAGCAAGTATTTACCGCGCTTGCGAAGGGGCGGAATGCGCGCTTCCGGCGTCATGTCCTAATCGCGGAAACCGGGGTCCAGACGGTCGGCAAGGCGCATTTGTGCGTCCCACTCCAGGGCAACATCACCGTCGTCATAGGCCATCTGGCTGAACTGTTCGGAAACGCGTTTTATCACCGCATCATCAATCTTCCGAAGGGGTCTTCCCATCGCCAGGGTAGATTCCTGAATCTCGCACGCCCGGTTCAGATAAAACATGTTTGAAAACATCTGTCCGGCAGTTGCCTCCACGGTCAAAAGACCATGATTGCGCAGGATCAGCGCGATGTTGGCGCCAAGCGCTTCAACGATTCTTTCGCGTTCCTCAAGATCAAGCGCGATGCCCTCATAATCGTGATAGCCGATCTGGCCATAATACTGCAGGGCGATCTGATTAAGCGGCATCAGACCTTCTTCAAGGCAGGAAACGGCAAATCCCGACCGTGTGTGGGTATGCATCACCCATGCGGCATCATGGCGCCCGATATGTACGGCACTGTGGATGGTAAAACCTGCCGGGTTCACCCGATAGGGGCTGTCCGCAACCTTGTTGCCGTCGACATCGATTTTCACCAGCGAAGAGGCGGTAATTTCCTCCCACATCAGCCCATATGGATTGATCAGAAAATGCCCCGGTTCACCGGGAACGCGGGCCGAAATGTGGGTATAGATCGTGTCGGTCATTTTGTAATGCGCCGCCAGCCGGTAACAGGCGGCAAGTTCGATGCGGCACTGCTTTTCGCTGTCGCTGATTTGTGGATCACTCATGACGCTGGTCTCGGCGTCTTTCTGTGTCGCGATATGCATGCCGACCTCCATTGATCTGATCAAACGGCTTTACTCTTTGATATACACTTGTTTAACTGAGGATGAAACCAAAGCGCAAATTTTCTTGGTATGGTGCGTGCAAATCAGGTGCGCCAACAGGGATCAGCAGCGCAAAAGAAGATGATGTAAGGGGCTTTGACTGATGGTGGTGGCGGAACCGATTTACGGTGTTCTTCTCAGCGATGGGATGGATCTCAAAAGCTATTATTCGCTTGATTTTGGTGATGCGGCGCCCGATGTCCGCCTGCTTAACCCCGATGAAGTCACCAACCCCGATCTTATCCGTTTTGCGGTGTGCTGGCTGCCTGGCCCGGCAGCGTTTTCGCCCTATCCCAATATTGAAATGGCGATGTCGGTCGGGGCCGGCGTCGATGCCTTGCTGAAACATCCGGGCTTGAGCGATGACGTCGCGATCTGTCGTGTTCGCGACCCCAATCAGGCGGACCTGATGGCGGGTTATGCGGTGCATGAAGTGGTTCATATCGAACGCGGCTTTGCCAGTATGCAGCAAAGTCAGGCCAGCGCCGAATGGGTCCCGCCTGCGATCCGGCCACCGCGCGATCTCAAGGTCGCCGTGCTTGGCCATGGCTCCATGGGGGCATCTGTTGTCAAAGCCTTGGCTGCCTGTGGATTTAGTGTTTCGGTTGCCTGCCGCCGTGATCCAGCGGATCCGGTCGAAGGTGTGCGCTATTTCACTGGTGACGACTCGGTTCTGCAATCGGTGGCCGGTCAGGATGTGGTGATCAATGTCCTGCCCCTGACGGCCAAGACCGAGAATATCCTTAATGCGGCGCTGTTTTCAAAGCTGGCCAAGGGTGCCTGGCTGATCCAGATGGGACGCGGTGAACATATGGCCGAGGATGACTTTGTTGACGCTCTTGATCGTGGGCAGCTCAGTGGCGCGACCCTTGATGTGTTTCGCGCCGAACCGTTGCCGTCAGGCCATCCGTTCTGGGCCGATCCGCGCCTGCGCATCACCCCGCATATCGCCAGTGATACAACGCCAAGCATTGTTGCCGAACAAGCCCTGCAATCAGCCCGTGAACTGCATGCAGGCAAACCGCTCAGCCTTGCTGTCAGCCGTGGTCAGGGCTACTGAGCGATCCGCTCAACATACCCACACTCGATTGCACGCTTGAAACCCGATCAACATTATTCAATTGTATAACAATGAGCCGAAAAACATTTCAACGTCTGTCGCTTGATGTCCGCCGTCGTAGTTTGATCGAGGCGACGCTAACCTGCATTGCCCGCGACGGGCTGCATGGGGCATCGGTGCGCCGGATCACTGAAGAAGCCGGGGTGACGGTCGGGCTGGTGCGCCATTATTTCGGCAGCAAGGATGACATGATCCGCAATGCCTATGCCTATCTGGTCGGCCAGCTGACGGCACAGGCCAGTGAAAGCGCACGTGCGACCGAAGGCACACCAGAGGCCAAACTGGCAAGCTTCCTGCGCGCCAATCTGACCAAGCCCAACATGGACGAACAAACCGTCTCGCTTTGGGCGACCTTCATCGGCCGAGTGCGCCACGATCCGGACTTTGCCGAAATTCATCGTGATGGCTATCGCGAGTTTCTCAATGTGCTGGAAACCCTGATCGAGCCTGTCCTGATTGATCATGGCTGCCCGCACAGTGTGGCGATTTGCCGCAACCATGCGATTGCACTCAATGGCCTGATTGATGGGCTTTGGATGGAAGGGGCGCTGAATTCCGGCTTGTATGCGCAGGATATCCTGCCGGATCTGATTACCGGCGCCGCCGAACGCCTGCTTGAATTGCCCACCGGTGCGTTGTCCGCACCTGATATTGCCCTTCAATCGGCACGCCACCAGACACACCCCGAGCAACAAAGTAAGCCGTCATGAGATATGCCAAGATTACCGACCGTCTTGCCGAACTGGGTGGGGCAAAGTGGGCCGTCCACAACACCGCCCGTGATCGCGAGGCCCAAGGTGCCAAAATCATCGAGCTGACAATTGGCGAGCCCGACATTCCCGTCAATCCGGCCCTGATTGACGCGTGCGAGGCCTCCATGCGGCGCGGCCGCACGCATTATTCCAATGGTCGGGGTGAGGTCGGGTTGCTTGATGCGCTGGTGGAAAAATACAAACTTGTCTGGCCGGATGTTACGCCGGAAAACATCCTGTGTTTCCCGGGCACGCAGACTGCCCTTTATACCGTCATGACGGCGCTGGTGGATGCCGGGCAGGGCGTGCTGGTTGGTGATCCCTATTACGCGACCTATGCCGGGGTAATCCGGGCATCGGGGGCTGAACTGCAATCCGTCCCGTTATCGATTGAGCACGGCTTTATCATGCAGCCGGGTGACCTGCGCGCCGCCATCACCAAGGACAGCCGTGTGTTGCTGCTCAATACGCCGCACAATCCGTCCGGCGCGCTGCTGGATCGCGCAACACTGGTCGAACTGGGCAAGATCGCCATCGAACATGATCTGTGGATTGTCTGTGACGAGGTCTATGAGGATCTGGTGTTCGAAGGCACCTTTGCCTCCCCGCTCGAAATCGAAGAGCTGCGTGACCGCACCATCGTCACTTCCTCGATCTCGAAAACCTTTGCTGCCACCGGCTTTCGCAGCGGCTGGGCCGTTGGCCCCGAAGAACTCTGCACTAAAGTCCTGCCGATTTCCGAAACCATCTTGTTTGGCAATCAGCCCTTCATAGCCGATGCGACCGAGGTCGCCCTGCGTGGCAATTTCGATACGGCCGCGCGCATGTGCAAAAGCTATGCGGCGCGCGTTGACATGATCGAAACCGAACTTGCCGGATGCGATGTGCTTAAACCGGGCAAGGTATCCGGTGGCATGTTTGCCATGATTGATGTCGGAGCCACCGGCATGAACGGCGAAGAATTCGCCTGGGCGCTTTTGGACGATCAAAACGTCGCCGTCATGCCCGGCGCATCCTTTGGCGAAAACGCCAAGAACCTGATCCGTGTCGCACTCACGGTCTCCGACGACGAACTCCGCGAAGCCATCAAACGCATCCGGGCCTTTGCCGAGAAATCGGCATAAGGCCCGGTTGTAAATGTTTTGGCTTACGCCTTGGGCATATCACCACGGATGATATAGGCCAGTGCTGCAACCACCTGTTCGGGTTCGCGGGCCACACCATTGGCCGCACCATCGACTTCCTTAAGCGCGTGATCATGCTCTGCCGGGTGCAGGGTGATATAGGGAATGCCAAGGGCGGCAGCATAGCCGGCATCAAAGGCAGCGTTCCACTGCTTGTATTTCTCACCAAAGCGAATAACGGCAAGGTCGGACTGTGACAGCAAGGTCTTGGTGCGCATGGCGTTCAGCTGCGCGCCCTTGCGGTCATGCCAGAACTTGTTTTCTTCAGCACCGAAAACGGCAACGCCGCAATCATCAGAATCTTCATGCACGGTAATCGGGGCAACCAGTTCAACCGGAAGGCCTGATTCTCTCACGCCTGCCTCGATACGTTCGCGCCAGTCGCTGTGAATTTCGCCCGATAAATAGACGGTCCAGACTTTGCTCATCTTTCTCTCCCTTGATGGTCGTTATGATGGGGTATGTCAGACCCTAAAACGACAAAACCCGTCGCCAAAGGCAACGGGTTTTGAATGGTGGAGCCGATCAGGATCGAACTGACGACCTCTACAATGCCATTGTAGCGCTCTCCCAACTGAGCTACGGCCCCACTTTGTCCGCGACGCAGTCTGCATGGCAGGCTCTGCGGCGCGGCGCATATTTAGAAGGTTCGCCAAATGTTGGCAAGACCCTTTTTCAAAATTTCTTAGCGATCGTCGTCGTCTGATTCGACATGCTCATAGACTTCGCCAAGATCATCATCATCTTCGCCAAGATCAGAAGCATCTTCGAGAATATCATCGTCGATATCGGTATCGACATCATCGTCAAGATCGGTGACGTCATCGACGTCTTCGTCTTCTTCCGGAGCCGGTTTTGCAACCGCGGATTTCTTGACCTTTGTTACCCCGTCCGGCGTTTTGCATTTCGGGCAGACAACCGGGGTACGGTTCAGGTCGTAATACTTGGTACCACAGGCGAGGCAGTGACGTTTCTTACCGCGTGCTGACATTACGGCAAATCCTCTTAATTACCGTTATCAATTAAGAAAAAGACTTTGTGTCGCAAAAGCGCAGCAAGGCTACGCACAGCGTCTTGTCCGAGAGGCCCAATTGCCATCTTGCGAGCACCTTGTCAAAAGGAAATTGCGCGTTTTTCCCTTTGGCAAGGCGATGGGACAAATCTGCCGCACATTCGTGCAATTTCCTACACCGAATTTCGGGTTCGATACTGGTGCCTGCTAACCGCTTGTGCTAGAGCATTGGTCCCCTGATTGAAAGGCCCGCGCGCGCCTGAAAACATGGCCGCAGCGCAGCGCTTTTTCAATCAGCCTTTTGTTGATGATAAAACAGTGACTGGCAGGTACGAGCCCATGAGTTCTTCGCAAACCAAACGTCCGCTTTCCTCGGCCAAGGCCGGGCCGCTTTCGGGCGATATCCGGGTTCCGGGTGACAAGTCTATTTCTCATCGCTCCCTGATGTTTGGTGGTCTGGCAATCGGTACAACCAAGGTTACCGGCCTTTTGGAAGGCGAAGACGTTCTGGCAACGGCGGACGCCATGCGCAAACTTGGCGCCACTGTCACCCGCGACGAAGATGGCACCTGGCATGTCACAGGTGTTGGCGTCGGTGCCCTTCGTGAACCCGATAGCGTGATTGATATGGGCAACGCCGGCACCGGTATTCGCCTGATGGCGGGCATCGTTGCCACCCATCCGATCACGACGTTCTTCACCGGCGACGCGTCGCTGTGCAAACGTCCGATGGGCCGTGTTGCTGATCCGTTGTCCGAATTTGGCGCACAATTCATTACCCGTGATCGCGGTCGTCCGCCGATGGCGGTGATTGGCACCGACGAAGCCAAACCGGTGACCTATACCCTGCCGATGGCATCTGCCCAGGTGAAGTCGGCGGTGATGCTGGCCGGGTTGAACACAACGGGCACCACCACCGTGATCGAACCCAAACCGTCGCGCGATCATACTGAACGCATGCTGCGCCACTTCGGGGTTGAGGTCGATGTGAAGGTCAATGACGATGGCGGCCGCACCGTCAGCCTGACCGGCCCGGTCGAAATGAAGGCTGCGGATATTGTGGTTCCGACCGATCCGAGCTCGGCTGCCTTCCCGATGGTGGCGGCCCTGATCAATCCGGATTCCCACGTCACCATTCGTGATGTCTGCCTGAACCTGCTGCGCACCGGCCTGATCACCACCCTGATTGAAATGGGCGGTGACATCACGATCACCAACGAGCGCGAAGAAGCCGGTGAAACCATCGGCGATCTGGTTGTAACCGGCAAGAACCGCCTCAAGGGCATTGTTGTCCCGGCCGAACGCGCCCCATCCATGATCGATGAATACCCGGTTCTGGCTGTGGCTGCGGCCTATGCCGAGGGTGAAACGCGCATGTGTGATCTTGAGGAACTGCGGGTGAAGGAATCGGATCGTTTGGCGGCGGTGGCGGCTGGTCTTGAAGCCAATGGCGTCATTCACCGGATTGAAGGCGATGATCTGATTGTCACTGGCGGTGTGGTGCCGGGCGGTGGCATGGTGGAAACCCATCTTGATCATCGTATCGCGATGTCGTTCCTGGTTCTGGGTCTTGGTGCGGAAAAGCCGGTTGCGGTCGATGATGCCAACCCGATTGCCACGAGCTTCCCGAACTTTGAAAAACTGATGGGCGATATGGGCGCAAAATTTGCGCTGCATTCCTGATCTATCCACCCCAATATATAAAGCAATACCAAGCCAGATATATAAACAGGGAGAGACGCATATGATCATCGCCATTGATGGGCCGGCCGCGTCCGGCAAGGGTACCTTGGCACGTCGAGTCGCAGAAGCAATGGACTATGCCTATCTCGATACCGGCCTGCTGTATCGTGCCACCGGTGCGAAAGTTCTGGCCGAAAATGGCGACCCTGCTGATGAAGCCGCCGCCGTGGCCGCAGCCGAAAATCTGAGTGCGTCCGATCTCGAAGGTGAGGCCCTTCGCAGCGAGGAAGTCGGGACCGCTGCCTCAAAAGTTGCAGCGATTCCAAGGGTTCGCGAGGTGTTGCTTGATTTTCAGCGAACCCTTGCCACCACCCCGCCGGGCGGCAAACGTGGTGCCGTATTGGATGGTCGTGACATCGGAACGGTCGTCTGTCCGGAAGCACCGATCAAGTTTTATCTGACAGCCAGTGTCGAAGAACGTGCAAACCGTCGGTTCAAACAGTTGCAGGAAAAAAATCCCGCTGCTATATACGAGCGCGTTCTTAAAGAGCTTGAAGAACGGGATGCCCGAGACAGTGCTCGCGATGTCGCACCGCTCAAGATGGCAGATGACGCAATCCATATTGATACGGACCGTCTGAATGCCAACGCAGTGTTCGATGCCGTCATGGCACATATCCATACCCATATGGGTGCGGATGACTGATCAGAAGGCGTTTTAACCGTCAGGCGTTGAACGATCCCGAGGTACCGGTCCTTTGGCCTGTTCCTAAGGTGAACGACTTGTGCGTTCACCTTTTCGTGTATGGAAGGTTCGCCTTCACATGCGTTCGGGTTTGAACACTGAATGACAAATCGCCGCGATTTTGCGGCAAAGACCACCGGACACAACCGGTTGGCCAGAATATAGTGACGATACTCGAAAGGAAGTCTGGTTTATGACCACCGCTGAAGAAGCACAATTCTCGACTGGCGAAGATTTTGCCGCCCTGCTGGCTGAAACCCTTGGTTCTGAAGACGAAGGTTTTGTTGGCCGCGTAATGACCGGTTCGGTCGTTAAAAAAACTGACGATGATGCCATCGTCGATGTCGGCCTGAAATCCGAAGGCCGCGTTCCGCTTAAAGAATTTGGCGCAGGCGAAGTAAACATTGGCGATACCGTTGATGTTTATGTCGACCGCTATGAAAACAAGGATGGCCTGATCGTCCTGTCGCGCGAAAAAGCGCGCCGCGAAGAAGCTTGGGTTGAACTGGAAAAACAGTTCTCCGAAGGCAAACGCGTCGACGGCACCATCTTTGGTCGTGTTAAAGGCGGCTTCACCGTTGACCTGTCGGGCGCAGTTGCGTTCCTTCCGGGTTCCCAGGTTGATATCCGTCCGGTTCGTGACGTCACCCCGCTGATGAACAACCCGCAGCCGTTCCAGATCCTGAAAATGGATCGTTCGCGCGGCAACATCGTTGTTTCGCGTCGTGCCGTTCTCGAAGAAACCCGTGCAGAACAGCGTGCTGAACTGATCCAGAACCTTCAGGAAGGTCAGATCCTTGACGGCGTCGTCAAAAACATCACCGATTACGGCGCGTTCGTCGATCTCGGTGGCGTTGATGGCCTGCTGCACGTTACCGACATTGCTTGGAAACGTATCAACCATCCGTCCGAAGCGCTCCAGATCGGCCAGACTGTTAAAGTCCAGGTTATCCGCTTCAACAGCGAAACCCAGCGTATCTCGCTTGGCATGAAGCAGCTTGAAGCTGATCCGTGGGAAGGTGTCGAAGCCAAATACCCGGTCGGTTCGAAATTCGAAGGTCGTGTCACCAACATCACCGATTACGGCGCATTCGTCGAACTCGAAGCTGGTGTCGAAGGCCTGGTCCACGTTTCCGAAATGTCCTGGACCAAGAAAAACATCCACCCGGGCAAAATCGTTTCGACCTCGCAGGAAGTCGAAGTCATGGTGCTCGACGTCGATGCCCAGAAACGCCGTATCTCGCTTGGTCTCAAGCAGTGCACCTCGAACCCGTGGGATGCCTTCCTGGCAGCTCATCCGGTCGAGTCCGAGATCGAAGGCGAAGTCAAGAACATCACCGAATTCGGTCTGTTCATTGGCCTCATGGGCGGTATCGACGGTATGGCTCACCTCTCGGACCTGTCATGGGACCGCGCTGGTGAAGAAGTCATCAAAGAATACAAAAAAGGCGACATCGTCAAAGCCAAGGTTCTTGACGTTGACGTTGAAAAAGAACGCATCTCGCTCGGCATCAAACAGCTGTCTGGTGATCCGTTCAAAGACGCCGTTGTCGGCATCAAACGTGGCGACGCTGTAACCTGTGAAGTTACCGAAGTTAACGACGGTGGCATCGAGGTTTCGGTTGGCGACACCGAACTCAAAGGCTTCATCCGTAAAGCTGAGCTGGCGCGTGAGCGTTCTGAACAGCGTCCGGAACGCTTTGCAGTTGGTGAAAAAGTCGACGCACGCGTTACTGCAATCGACTCCAAAACCCGCAAGGTTTCCCTCTCTGTCAAAGCTCTTGAAGTTGCTGACGAGAAGAAAGCAATGGCGGATTACGGTTCGGCAGACAGCGGCGCATCGCTCGGCGACATCCTTGGCGAAGCTCTGCGCAAGAAACAGGAAGGCGGCGAATAAGCCACCCTCCGACGAAATACGCTCTGCAGTCTTGCAGAACGAAAAGACGGGTCGCGCACTGCGCGGCCCGTTTTCTTTTGTCCGGATTCTAGATCTGGCAAGTTGATGCACGGTGGATGGCCGATATATCCGCCCAATGCCCGGTGGCCTGTAAAGGGCGCCAAATTGTATATCATCTGCTTTTTGCGGCTGAATTTTAGCCCGACTCTGCCGATATCGGCATTTTTCGCGAAAATTTTGATTTTAAACGCTTTTTGTTCTTGCCTTCCGGGTCGATAAAAACCATTTGAAGAGACGGGTTTGAGCGATCACACTCGTCTAAGTATTTGATTGAACAATTGGAAACGGACACGCCGATGGCACTTGATGCCGATATCCTGCTGGATCGACGCCGCTTGAAAAAATCCATCTTTCGCTGGCGTGTGGTGGCGGTGATTGCCGTGATCGCGGTGATCGTGATCGGCTTGTCTGGCACCGGTGTAAAGGACAGTGTTCTGGGCGGACTGGGTCCGCGCATTGTTGAAGTCACCATCGAAGGTGTGATCACTGAAGATCCCTATCTCCTTGATGCGCTGAGCGCGATTGAAGAAGACAGCGACGTTGTCGGTGTGATTGTCCATATCAACAGCCCGGGTGGCACCATGGTTGGTGGCGAAACGCTGTTTGAGGCGCTGCGCCGTATCGGCGAAACCCGGCCAATCGTTGCCGAGATGGGGACTGTTGCGGCGTCCGGCGGTTACATGACCGCGATTGCCGCCGACCACATCATTGCCCGCCGTGGGACAATCACCGGCTCGATCGGGGTGATTTTCCAGTCGATGAATTTCAATGGAACGCTTGAAAAGCTTGGTGTTGAACCGCTGACGGTAAAAAGCGGTCCGCTGAAAGCTGCACCCAATCCGTTCGAACCTGTTGATGATGTTGCAAAATCGGCCATGCAGGGCCTGATTTCAGACATGTTTGACGTGTTTGTTGAAATGGTTGCGACCCGCCGCGATATGTCGGTCGAAACAGTTACGACTCTTGCCGATGGCCGCGTCTATACCGGACAGCAGGCCGTTGCCAACGGATTGATTGATGAAATTGGAGGCCGTCGTGAAGCCTTGCGCTGGCTCGAAGAGGAAGCCGGTATCACGACGGATGCACAGGTAGTGCCGCTTGAAATCGAATACCCGGAAGACGATTTGATGAGTGCTGTTCTTGAGGGAAGCCTTGGAAAAGTGCTGTCATCTGAGGGGCTTAAACTTGACGGTTTGCTGACGGTCTGGCAACCTGAGTGAGAGCTTCTTTAAGACATAATCTAATCCGTGGTTGAGTGAGACTGTCAGCACCAACAGGATGGGGCCTGGAAATGACAAAATCTGAATTGATTGCCCGCCTTGCGGAGATGAACCCGCATCTCTATCAGCGCGACGTTGAGCGGATTGTCGCCACGATCTTTGACGAGATCACAGACGCGCTTGCGCGCGGCGACCGGGTCGAGCTTCGCGGCTTTGGCGCATTTTCCGTAAAACAGCGCGAGGCCCGCGTCGGCCGTAACCCTCGTACCGGGGATGCGGTTCCTGTCGGTGAGAAAAAGGTTCCCTATTTCAAAACCGGCAAACAGCTTCGCGAACGTTTGAACTGATTCCTGCCTGATTTGTTTTGACCGGCAATCGGGCCTGCGCCACCCGCAGCCCGCCCGATACGACCAGCATGCAACACACAAAAACTGTGTGACTGTTGCCATGGCTTTTGTCCGGTTCTTGCCCCATACTGATCAGAACATTGATCAAACGAGACCTGCTGCCGGGTTTTGAACCATCCCGTTTTCGGGATGGGACAGCCACCGGCACAAGGAGCTAGGTAATGCGCTTCCTGTACTGGATTATTTCCATCCCGCTTGCCGTATTGATTGCGGTGTTTGCAGTTTCCAACCGGGCATTGGTCACGATTTCGCTTTGGCCCTTGCCGTTTGAAATCGACCTGCCGCTTTTCCTGCCGATCATGGTTGCGTTGTTGATCGGACTTGGGATCGGCTTTGCCTTTGAATGGTTGCTGCAAGGCAAGCATCGCCGTGCCGCACGGCGCATGGATAGCGAACTCAAGCGCATCAAGACGGATGACACCACGCCATCCACCCCAAATACCGATCAAAAGGCCATCGGCCAAAGCTGATCAAGTCAAAGGGCTCCGTTTCGGGGCCCTTTTGCTTTTTGCCGCATGGCGTCAATGTCTGTCCGAAAGCCGATTTGACATTGGCCTTTGGGGCCAAATCGGCTAAGCCATGTCCGGTCCGCTATGAAATTTGCTGCGAAAAGCTGGGCCATGACCCAATTCCAGCCCGCCGGAGGACCCCATGACCCAGACCCTTGCCGCCAAAGACCGCATCTATTGCGCGATTGATACCACCGATCTTGATCACGCGATCAATCTGGCATCGAAGCTGTCGGGTGTTATCGGCGGGGCCAAACTTGGCAAGGAATTCTTCGCGGCCCACGGGCCACAAGGGGTCAGGGCGGTTGCCAAAACCGGCATGCCGATCTTCCTTGATGTCAAATATCACGATATCCCCAACACGGTGGCCGGGGCCATTCGCGCTGTGACACCACTGGGTGTCAGGATCGTCAATGTCCATGCCGCCGGTGGTTTGGAGATGATGAAACGTGCCGGTGATGCGGCGCGCGAAGCCGCCGACAAGGCTGGCGTCGACGTACCGTGGGTGATTGCCGTAACCATCCTGACCAGCATGGACCAGGGTGATCTCGATGATGTCGGCCTAAAGGGCCCGATTGAAGATCGCGTGGTCAAGTTGGCGGAGCTGACCCAAAAGGCGGGTCTGGATGGTGTTGTCTGTTCTGCACAGGAAATCACGCCGGTGCGCAAGGCCTTGGGCCCGGACTTCAAACTGATCACACCGGGTATTCGCCCAAGCTGGGCGGCAAGTGACGATCAGAAACGCATCGTTACCCCGGCCGATGCCGTCGCCATGGGAAGTGACGTTCTGGTGATTGGTCGCCCGATCACCAAGGCCGAAGATCCGGTTGCTGCGGCGCAAAAAATCGTCGACGAACTTTCCTGATCCACGATCCTCAATCTCTGCCTGTGCTGCATCATGCCTGTGCCTTGCCGTAATCCGGGCAAGACAGGCTGCCATGCAAATTTCGCGATGGATTTGTTCACCGCATTATCTCAGAATTGAATCGTTTCAAAATTTGCTGCATGATGCATATCTCGCAGTTGCACAAAACGTTGGCCGCGTCACCCGCGCCCCCCGCGTCACCTGCGCCAAAGTTGATCTGGATATTCTGACATGACAGATACCGTCACCCGCCCCGGATCTTTCGGGAATCTGCCGATTCTGGCCCTCGCCCTTGCGTCATTCGGGATCGGCACCACCGAGTTTGTCATCATGGGCCTTCTGCCCGATGTGGCGCTTGATCTTGGTGTGAGCATTCCCGATGCCGGGCTGCTGGTAACGGGCTATGCCCTTGGTGTGACTTTTGGCGCGCCGTTTTTGGCGATTGCCACCGCGCGCATGGACCGCCGGCGGGCCTTGTTGCTGCTGATTTCGATCTTCATTCTCGGCAACTTCCTGTGTGCGATTGCCCCTGATTACTGGCTTTTGATGGCGGCCCGTGTGGTTACTGCGTTCTGCCATGGTGCGTTCTTTGGGCTGGGCGCTGTTGTCGCATCAAACCTTGTCGCGCCGCATAAACGGGTTCAGGCGATTGCCCTTATGTTTTCCGGTCTGACGCTGGCCAATGTGCTGGGCGTGCCGTTTGGCACGGCCCTTGGTCAGGAACTTGGCTGGCGTTCGACCTTCTGGGCAGTGTTGGCAATCGGTGTTGTTGCCGCCAGCGCGCTTTATGTTGCCCTGCCGCGCCAGATTGCCGCATCGACCGGCAGTCTCTGGCTTGAAGCCAAGTCCCTTGGCAAAAAACAGGTTCTGCTGGCGATGCTGATTTCGGTTCTGGCCTCGGCTAGCTTGTTCAGCGTCTTTACCTATATCACCCCGATGCTTCAGGAAATCACCGGCATTACCCCGCGACAGGTAACCTATGTGTTGCTGCTGTTCGGGGTTGGCTTGACTGTCGGCAACTATATCGGTGGGCGTTTGGGGGACTGGCGGTTGATGCCCGCCATCATCATGGCTTTTGCTTTGCTGATTGCGATTCTTGCCCTGTTTACCGAAACGCTGACATCGGTCATTCCGGCAGTCGCAACCGTGATGTTGTGGGGCGTGGTGGCCTTTGCATTGGTGTCCCCGCTTCAGATGCGTGTGGTGAACGAGGCATCCGATGCGCCCAACCTTGCCTCCACTCTCAATCAGGGTGCCTTTAACCTTGGCAATGCGGCGGGCGCATGGTTTGGCGGTATCGCCATTACCCAGGGCGTTTCCTATCAGCATATCCCGTGGTTGGGGGCGGCGATTGCCGTTCTGGCCCTGTTGGCAACGGTCTGGAGCCATTTGCTTGATCGCCGCGACGAAGTCCTTGTCGAAAACGGCGCCAGCGCCTGAGTAAAACAAAACCCGTCAGCCTGAAGCTTGACGGGTTTTTCTTTGTCCGGTCGATAAATGGTCGAGCTCAGCTTACCCAGTGGCGGATCTGATCCCAGCTTTGGCTGATGGTGGTCCCATACTGATCAATGATCAGCTTGATCGATATTGCGATTGATGTGACGACCAGAAGCGGCCTTACCAAACGTGCACCGACCTTCATCACCATATGTGATCCGATCTGTGCCCCGATCAATGCACCAACGGCCATCACCCCGCCAACAATCCAGACAACCTCACCCCCGGCGATAAACATCACCAAGGATGCAAAGTTCGAGGTGAAATTCAGAACCTTGGTATGGGCCGTGGCCTTGGTCATGTTGAAGCCGAGCAGGGCGACAAAGGCGATGGAAAAGAACGATCCGGTGCCCGGCCCAAAGAAGCCGTCATAAAACCCGATGCCAAACCCGGCGGTAAAGGCAAAGGTGGCTTTGCCAATCATCTGATGGGCGTCAATGTCACCCACACGCGGCGAAAACAGGAAATAAAGCGCAATCAGGATCAAAAGCCCCGGCAGGATGGTCATCAGAATACCGGGATCGAGCATTTGCACCAGAACCGTGCCGAGCGCCGATCCGGCAAAGGTCAGGACAATCGCCAAGACCATATCGCGCGGATCAACATGCCCCTTGCGAATGAAATTAAGCGACGCACTGAAACTGCCAAAACTGCCTTGCAACTTGTTGGTCGCCAATGCCTGGGCCGGGGTGACACCCGCCCACAACAGGGCCGGGATGGTAATCAACCCGCCGCCGCCCGCAATCGCATCGACAAAACCGGCAAGGGTGGCAACCGCAAACAGGATCATTAAAAGATCAAAACCAAATTCCATCTGGTCGCTTTCAAATTGGGGCGCGGACGCACAACTGGGGCCGATGCGGTCTGTCAAAACAGCGCACATCATATGGCTTTGCGGGCACGCGTCCAGTGGGATCGATTTCAGTCGTTGAATTGCGCGCAAGCCGTAGTCTAAAAGTCACACACCCTTGTTTATATGAGTTCCAGATATGCCCGAATTGCCAGAGGTCGAAACAGTCACCCGTGGTCTGACACCCGTCATGGAAGGACGGGTGGTCAATCATGTGGTACAGCGACGTGCGAACCTGCGCTTTCCCTTCCCGGAGGGTTTTGTTGATCGCATGGCCGGGCGCACCATCAATCAGCTGACCCGGCGGGCAAAATACATTCTGGGCTACCTTGATGACGGGCAGGTGCTGCTGATCCATCTTGGCATGTCTGGTCGCATGACCATTCACAATGATCCGACTGTCGAGGTGCCCGAAGCGGGCAAGCATGACCATGTCGATTTCGTCATGGCCGATGGGGCTGTGGTGCGGTTCAACGATCCGCGGCGCTTCGGTGTCATTACCCTGATCGCGGGCGACGAGGTCGCCAGTCACAAAATGCTGGCCGGTATCGGGCCTGAACCACTTGGCAATGCATTTAATGCCGATGTTCTGGCAGCGGGAATCGCCAAACGGGCAAGTCCGATCAAGACCGTATTACTGGATCAGAAACTGGTGGCTGGTCTTGGCAATATCTATGTCTGCGAAGCCCTATTTCGATCGGGCATCGCACCGGACCGTCTGGCAAAGGATCTAAAACCCGGCGAGATCGAACGGCTGTATCGTGAAATCCGTCTGGTGCTTGAAGATGCGATTGCTGCCGGTGGCTCAAGCCTTAAGGACTACCGCCAAAGCAATGGCGAGCTTGGCTATTTCCAGCACAATTTCCGCGTCTATGGCCGCGAGGGCGAAACCTGCATCGCCGATGGCTGCGATAGCACCATCGCGCGTATTGTTCAGGCCGGCCGGTCGACCTTCTTCTGCCCAACCTGCCAGAAATAAGATGGACTGTACCCGTCTCTGAAAGTCGGGGAAGGTATGGCGCCGATAACAGGTTCGGTTGCGGCCCGGGATCAAAATCGGTAAAACAGTATCAAATTATGGTTTCAGGCGAATCGGCCCGATAACCCCACAGCGACTCACACCCCGGAGTCCCGCGGGCCGAACAGCGATAAAAGGATCACTTGCATGTCTTATGAAAACATCATCGCCGAGAAAAAGGGCAATGTCGGCCTGATCACGCTGAACCGTCCCAAGGCGCTCAATGCGCTTTGTGACGCGCTGATCAAGGATATCGGTGCTGCCCTTGATGATTTCGAATCCGATGAAGACATCCGCGCCATCGTCATTACCGGGTCGGAACGGGCCTTTGCCGCCGGTGCCGACATCAAGGAAATGGCCGATTACGACTATATGGATGTCTATAAGAACGACTTCATCACCAAGGGCTGGACCCGGGTTGCAAGCTGCCGCAAGCCGACCATTGCAGCGGTCGCCGGATTCGCACTGGGCGGTGGCTGTGAAATGGCGATGATGTGCGACATCATGATTGCCGCCGACACCGCCAAGTTCGGTCAGCCGGAAATCACCATCGGCACCATTCCCGGTGCGGGCGGGACACAGCGTCTGACCCGTGCAGTTGGCAAGGCCAAGGCGATGGAAATGTGCCTGACCGGGCGCATGATGGATGCCGAGGAAGCCGAGCGTGCCGGACTGGTCGCGCGAATCGTTCCGGCCGACTCGCTGCTCGATGAAGCCATGCAACTGGCCGAAAAGATCGCCTCCTTCTCGGGCCCGGTATCGATGAAGGTCAAGGAATCGGTCAACAAGGCCTATGAGATGACCCTGACCGAGGGCCTGATGTTCGAACGTCGCGAATTCCATTCGACCTTCGCACTCGAAGATCGCGCCGAAGGCATGAAAGCCTTTGGCGAGAAACGTAAGCCCGCGTTCAAGCACCGCTGATTGCGGGGTGATCAGGGCAAGTTGACCTCTGATTCCATGCCTGCATATCTGCCTTGCGGCGCAAAAGAGTCCGAAGCCGCAGAAATTGGCGGCATCGGGGGTTGACGAGGGTTTCGGACAGAGCTATAAGCCGCGCTCCGAATTACGTAACATTTGTTTGAAGAGACAGGTTCGCAATGGCTCACCATAAATCGGCCAAGAAGCGCATTCGCCGCAACGCCGCACGTGCAGAAGTTAATGGTGCACGTATCGGTCGCATTCGTACCTTCGTTAAGAAGGTCGAGGCTGCGCTGAACACTGGCGATAAAGATGCTGCTCTGGCTGCGATGAAAATCGCTGAGCCGGAAATGGCGCGTGGCGCACAGCTTGGTGTTCTGCACAAGAACACCGTTGCTCGCAAGGTTTCGCGCCTGACCGCGCGTATCAAAGCGCTTTAATTTATCCCTTACGGGATGGCGAGTCGAAGGCCGCACCTCGGGTGCGGCCTTTTCGCTGCCCGGATTTCGCAGAATCACCTTTTGTTCCTTGGTTGCGCGGGTGCAAGAAACCGCAGAAAACAAGGGCCGTTTTGGTTGCGAAATCCTTTTAACGTTCTGTTAAAGATCGCCTTGCCTGATGTGGGTCACATCAGTACAGTGTTTGAACTTCGCAGGCCGCGCAAAGCGACCAGTGACGAAGAACTAAAAACAAAAGGCGCGAGTACACTTCCTGATTTTGTGGAAGGCCAACGTGTTGGTCACTGCGGTGATCAACGCGACACAGTATCGTTTTGTCTTTTGCGGTCTTTGTGGTGGTGAAATCGGGATATCGGGGAAAGGTTCTTACAGTGCAGCACGCCGTGAGGGACACACAATCGGCACTTGGGCAATCCAACGGGGGGATTGCGGGTGACCAGCACGCAGCACTTGATGATCACGCAGTGGCAACCTGGCAAGTCGTACGCGAAAAGCTGCGCGCCGAATTTGGCGCAACAGCCTATCGTTACTGGCTGGAGCCCGTTGCCCTGATGGCCGTAGAAGCCGGCGTGGCCCGTTTGGGTGCACCGACTCGTGCCATGCGTGACTGGGTGACGCAGCACTATCTCGACCGTATCCAGAATTTCTGGCACGCCGAAGATTCCGATGTGCATTTCGTTGAAATCAATATCGTTTCGGGCGCGACTGCGCAGAACGATGCGTCTGCTTCGGGTTCTTCTTCGACCAAGTCGACATCGGCAAACGCCACGACCGCGCGCACCAAATCCGCGCGCACTTCCCAGTCCTCAGGCCATTCCCCAAGCCATTCCCCGGAAAACAACACCGTGGTCAGTGCGCCGTCCCAGTCAAACGGATCGGGCCGCACTGCGATTGCCAGTATGTCTGATGATGGCATCTCGGCTGCACTGGATCCGCGCTACACCTTTGATAACTTCGTGCTGGGCAAGCCAAACGAGTTCGCATATGCCGCCGCCCGCCGTCTGGCAGAGGCCGAATCGGTGCCGTTCAACCCGCTGTTCCTCTATGGTGGCGTTGGTCTTGGTAAAACCCACCTGATGCACGCGATTGCCTGGCATATCCGCCGCACCCAGCCGCACCGCACGGTGATCTACCTCTCGGCCGAAAAATTCATGTATCGCTTTATTCGGGCGCTGCGCGACAAGAACACGGTCGATTTCAAGGACCAGTTCCGCTCGGTCGATGTGCTGATGGTGGATGATGTCCAGTTCATCTCGGGCAAGGATTCGACCCAGGAAGAATTCTTCCACACCTTCAACGCGCTGGTCGATCAGGGCCGTCAGATCATTGTGTCTGCGGATAAATCGCCATCCGATCTGGAAGATATCGAAGAACGCCTGCGTTCGCGTCTGGGCTCTGGCCTTGTTGCCGATATTCACGCCACCACCTACGAGCTCCGTCTGGGCATCCTGGAGGCCAAGGCTGAACGTCAGGGTGTCGAACTGCCCCAGCGGGTCATGGAATTCCTTGCCCACAAGATCACCGCCAACGTGCGTGAGCTCGAAGGCGCGCTTAACCGCGTGATTGCTCATTCCCAGCTGGTCGGTCGCGAGATCGGGCTGGAAATGGTTCAGGACATCCTCCACGACGTTCTGCGCGCTTCCGAGCGCCGGGTTTCGATCGAGGAAATCCAGAAACGCGTGGCCGAGCATTTCAACATCAAGGTGTCCGACATGCATTCCGCCCGCCGTGCCCGTGCGGTCGCCCGTCCGCGTCAGGTGGCAATGTATCTGTCCAAGCAGCTCACCACCCACTCGCTGCCGGAAATCGGTCGCAAGTTTGGCGGTCGTGACCACACCACGGTGATGCATGCCGTGCGCAAGATCGAAGAACTGCACGGAACCGATCCGTCATTGTGCGAAGATATCGATCTGCTGCGTCGGATGCTCGAAAGCTGATTGCGCGTAAAAGCGTATCGAAATGTTGCTGTTCATGATGAAATCCGCCGTGTTTTCCGGCGGATTTTGTTTTTGAATCAGCTGGATTTTTAGCTGCAATTTTATCGTCGAAACTGCGAGTCGCACGGTTTGCGCCGCTTTGCGCGTGCGGGGCGTATTTTTGTCCGCCGACTCCTTTTATTTGCTTGGGTTTAGGCCGTAAAAATCCTTCGATTTCCAAGCCAGCATGTTATAATGCGATTTCCGCACCCGAAAGGGTGTGGGTCAGGTAAGAAAACCGATTAAAAATCAATTTGTTAAACGAATACTGACAGACGGATAGGACGGGCATGAAGCTGACCATCGAACGCGCGGCGCTGTTGAAATCGCTGACCCATGTTCAAAGCGTTGTTGAACGACGTAACACCATTCCGATTCTGTCCAATATTTTGCTCCGGGCAGAGAATGATCGTCTTGCGCTGACCGCGACCGATATGGACCTCGAAGTCATCGAAACCACGACGGCTGAGGTGTCCGAACCGGGCGCGACCACGACCCCTGCCCATACCCTCTATGAAATCGTGCGCAAGCTGCCCGAAGGCTCCCAGGTGCAAATCTCGCTTGAGCCGGGTGCAGGCCGCCTGACCCTTTCTGCCGGTCGTTCGAAGTTCAATCTTGCCGTTCTGCCGGTTGATGATTTCCCGGTAATGTCGGGTGGCGACCTTCCGGTCAGCTTCGGTCTGGCTGCCGCCGAACTGCGCGGCCTGATTGATCGTGCCGAGTTCGCGATCTCGACGGAGGAAACCCGTTACTACCTCAACGGTATTTATTTCCATGCCACCGACGCCGAAGGCACCAAGATCCTGCGCGCGGTTGCAACCGATGGTCACCGTCTGGCGCGCGTAGAAGCGCCGCTGCCCGATGGTGCGGAAAACATGCCGGGCGTCATCGTGCCGCGCAAAACCGTTGGTGAGCTGCGCAAACTGATCGAGGAAACCGGCGAAGCCGTCGATATCGCGCTGTCTGATACCAAAATCCGCTTTGGCTTTGGCGATGCGGTTCTGACCTCCAAGCTGATTGACGGTACCTTCCCGGATTACGAACGCGTGATCCCGTCGGGCAATGACAAGACCCTTGATATCGAATGCAAGGCGTTCGCCGATGCGGTCGACCGTGTATCGGCGATCTCGATTGAAAAATCGCGTGCGGTAAAGGTTGTTCTGTCGGGCAATACCCTGACTCTTTCGGCCTCCAGCCCCGAACACGGCACCGCGTCCGAGGAACTTGAAATCAACTATGATGCCGAGGATATCGAAATCGGCTTTAACTCGCGCTATCTGCTCGACATCGCCAAGCAGGTAAAGGGCGACACCCTGAACCTTCTGATGTCGGACGGATCCAGCCCGACCATCCTGCGTGACACCGACGACCTTTCGGCATTGTACGTTCTGATGCCGATGCGTGTTTGACGGTTAGTACGATCAAGCTGTGGCTGCTCTTGCCAATAACCTCATGCCAAAAGACGGGGTGTCGATGACAAGCCGTCTTGCTGTTTCCCGCATCCAGCTCAGCGAGTTTCGCTGTTACGAAGGCCTGCGCCTGTCGCTCGACAGCTCGCCGGTCGTGCTGACGGGGCCAAACGGGGCGGGCAAGACCAACCTGCTTGAGGCTGTTTCGCTTCTGGCACCGGGCGGTGGATTGCGCCGGGCCAAGCTGGGCGAAATCGCCCGAAGCACCCCGCCAGCCGATAACGGCGCACTTCGGGCCTGGGCCGTTGCGGCAGATGTCGATACGCCGGACGGGGCGTTTCAATTGGGCACCGGTCTTGATCCGGCCGCCCTTGAACAGGGGCGCGAACGCCGTGCGGTCCGCATCGATGGACAGGCCCAGCGTGGGCAGGCTGCCCTGGGTCGGGTCTGTGCTGCGGTTTGGCTGACGCCGCAAATGGATCGTTTGTTCCTGGATGGTCCGTCGGCCCGCAGGCGCTTTCTGGATCGGCTGGTATATGGCCTTGATCCCGATCACAGCAGCCGCGTTGCCGCCTACGAGCATTCGCTGCGCTCACGCGCAAAGCTGCTTAAGGAAGGCAAGGCTGACGATAAATGGCTGACCTCGATCGAGGATTCGATGGTGCGCCATGGCATTGCGGTTGCGGTCGCACGTGCAGAATTGCTCGAACGGCTGCGTCGTGCCGGGACCATGGCCATCGGACCATTTCCGGCCGCCCGTCTTGCGCTGACCGGGGACCTTGAAGACTGGCTGGAAAACCTGCCAGCAGTCGAGGTCGAAGATAAAATGCGGGCCGCATTGCGCGACGGACGTTCACGTGATGCGACCTATGGCGGGGCGGTGGTCGGCCCGCAACGCAGTGATCTGCTGGTCTGGCACGATGCAAAGGGCCAGTCGGCGGATCAATGTTCCACCGGGGAACAAAAGGCGTTGTTGCTGTCGATCATTATGGCCAATACCCGCCTGCAGACAAAGGCACGCGGGGCTGGCCCGCTCTTGTTGCTTGATGAAGTGGTTGCGCATCTCGATGCAGAACGCCGCAGCCACTTGTTTGATGAAATCGTGGCGCTTGGCGTCCAGGCCTGGATGACAGGCACGGACCGGGCGCTGTTTGAAGGTTTGGACGGTCGTGCGCAATTCTTCCGCGTGGAAGATGCCACACTGACCCTTGAAACCACTTAGTGAATGCCGAGGTTCTGACCCTATGACCAACGAAACCGAAACGCCGAACACTGGTGAACAGTCGCAGGAGTATGGCGCAGAATCGATCAAGGTTCTTAAGGGCCTTGAAGCTGTGCGCAAACGTCCGGGCATGTATATCGGCGATACCGATGACGGTACCGGTTTGCACCATATGATCTACGAAGTCGTCGATAACGCAATCGACGAAGCCTTGGCTGGTCACTGCGATACCGTCTGGGTACAGCTTAACGGTGATGGTTCTGCCACCATCCGCGATAACGGCCGTGGCATTCCGACCGACATGCACAAGGAAGAAGGCGTTTCCGCCGCCGAGGTCATCATGACCCAGCTGCATGCCGGCGGTAAATTCGACCAGAACTCCTACAAGGTTTCCGGTGGTCTGCACGGCGTGGGCGTGTCGGTGGTGAACGCGCTGTCGACGCTGCTCAAGCTCCGCGTGTGGCGCAACGGCAAAGAACACTACATGGAGTTTTCCGGTGGTGACGCGATCAAGCCGCTTGAGGTTGTCGGTGATGCACCGCTGACCGCGGATGGCACGCCGCTTTCGGGGACCGAAGTGACCTTCTATCCGGATGCCGAAATCTTCACCATGACCGATTTCGACTTGCCGACGTTGGAACACCGCCTGCGCGAACTGGCCTTCCTGAACTCTGGCGTGATCCTGACGCTGCGTGATGAGCGCAGTGGCGAACCGACCGAAATGAAACTGCATTATGAAGGCGGTATTCGCGCCTTTGTCGAATATCTTGACCGCAACAAGGCGCGTCAGATCGAAGAAGCCATTTGCATCGAAGGCGAAAAAGACGGCATCACCGTCGAAGTCGCCCTGCAATGGAATGACAGCTACCACGAAACCACGCTGTGCTTTACGAACAACATCCCGCAGCGTGATGGCGGGACGCATATGGCCGGTTTCCGTGCTGCTCTGACCCGTCAGATCAACAACTACGCCCAGGAAAGCGGCATCGCCAAAAAGGAAAAGGTCGCCCTTTCCGGTGATGATGCCCGTGAAGGTCTGTCTTGCGTGATTTCGGTCAAGGTTCCGGACCCGAAATTCTCGTCCCAGACCAAGGACAAGCTGGTCTCGTCCGAAGTCCGCCCAGTCGTTGAAAACATCGTCAATGACAAGCTTGCCCAGTGGCTTGAAGAACATCCGCAGGATGCGCGCAAGATCGTCTCCAAGGTAGTCGAAGCGGCATCTGCCCGTGAAGCGGCCCGTAAGGCACGTGAACTGACCCGCCGCAAGGGCGCGCTTGATATCTCGTCCCTGCCGGGCAAATTGGCTGACTGTCAGGAACGCGATGCGTCCAAAGCCGAACTGTTCATCGTGGAGGGTGATTCCGCAGGTGGTTCGGCCAAACAGGGCCGCGAACGTGGTTTCCAGGCGATCCTGCCGCTGCGCGGTAAGATCCTCAACGTCGAACGCGCGCGCTTTGACAAGATGCTCTCAAGTCAGGAAATCGGTACCCTGATTACCGCCATGGGCACCGGTATTGGTCGTGATGACTTCAATATCGAAAAGGCCCGCTACCACAAAATCATCATCATGACTGACGCCGACGTCGATGGTGCGCATATCCGAACCCTGCTTCTGACCTTCTTCTATCGTCAGATGCCTGAACTGATCGAACGCGGCTATCTCTATATCGCTCAGCCGCCGCTCTATCGCGCCAAACGCGGCAACTCGGTCCAGTATCTCAAGGACGACCGCGAGATGGAGCAATACTTGACCGCACAGGGCACCGAAGAAGCCGTGCTTACCCTTTCCGGTGGGCAACAGCTTGCCGGCCCGGATCTGGTGCGTGTGGTCGAACTGGCGCGTAAGGCCAAGGGCTTCCTGGAGCCGCTGTCGATCAAGCTTCCGATTTCTGTGCTCGAACAAGCAACCCTTGCCGGTGCGCTGAACCCGGCTTTGCTTGATGATGATGGCAAACGCCTTGAGGCGGCCGAAACGCTGGCCAAACATCTTGATACCCTTGAAGAAGACTATGATCGCGGCTGGCACGGCGAAGCACCGCTCGATGAAATTGTGCTCTGGCGGATGCTGCGCGGCGTTGAACAGCGCCACGTGATTGATGGCAACATCCTGCGCTCGGCCGAGGCCCGCGCGATTGCCGGTATCCTTGGTGAACTGCGCGAACTGTTTGAAAAGGGCGCGGAATTCGTTGCCAAGGACAAGACCTGGAAAATCAACGGTCCGGTCGATCTGGTCAATGCGGTGATGGAATATGGCCGCCGCGGCATTTCGGTCCAGCGTTACAAGGGCCTTGGCGAAATGAACCCGGATCAGCTTTGGGAAACCACGCTCGACCCGAACGTTCGTTCGCTCCTGCAAGTCAAGGTGGCCCACGCCGACGAGGCCGAGGAGGTCTTCTCGACCCTCATGGGCGACGTCGTCGAACCCCGCCGCGACTTCATTCAGTCGAACGCGCTCAAGGTCGCAAACCTCGACGTATAAGCGACCGTGACGTTGTAAGATCACGCCAAGAAAAACAAAGCCGGAGATGGGAAAACCCATCTCCGGCTTTTTCTTTGGTGCGCCTCGCGTGCTAATTTTGCGCGGCGATTTTCAGATCAGAGCATCCCTTCGGGTTAGGCGCACTCAAGCGCCCGCTCAAGTGCAAGGCCGAGACGGGTTTGAGTTCATTGTATGACCGGGTGCCGTTGCATATGAGAGGCAGGGTCGAGTTTACCATTGCCAATGGCGGGCAAGCGCAACAAACTTTGAAAGCGCGAAGACTTGAAGCGCCTTGCCTGCTTGGGATGACGATGACGGTGGATATTAGTACAGGAGAGCATCGTATATTTAAGTATGCGCTATATCCGATGCTAAGATATCGTGATGAGGGTTTGAGAGAGATGATGTTTCAAAGGTTGAATTTCATATCTTATATTTTGGCCTTTTGTTATGTAATCATAACAACTTATCTTTCTTTCAAGAATCATTACGATTTTTATTACGCGGATTACATGGTGTCATTTTTTTCTAATATGATGGTGGCGTGTGACAATAAGTGCAGTAAAAGAATGGCAGAGTATTTCAATAGATATAAGAAATATGATGTTTTTTTAAGATCTAGAGTTTCAATTCTGAGTATTTCTATTTTATCTGCTTTAGTATTTTTTGTTGGATTTTATGAGTGGTTTTCAAACTTACTGTTCTTTTCATTGTGTCTGCAGGTTCGTTTGCTTTTAATTGCATGGTCTCAAGGCCTATTAAGGCCATCATGGTGAAGCCTTCTAAGCAGTCGACAGCAAGGGGATAGGTTCCCATGCTCAGGTAGTGGGCGAGGCGGAGGACGTTTTCTCCATCCTAATTGGCGCCATTATCGAAGCCTGCCAGGACTGGGTCTAGTTGAATGCGCTCAACTTGGCCAGCCCCACATATAGGCGTTAGCGTTATTGTAATTTAACGCCAAACTCAAAAAGCCGGAGATGCGGACTATCCCCATCTCCGGCTTTTCTCTGGCGCTCCGCAGGCACCGGGTTAGGCGTCTACAGCGCTTAATCTGTTAAAGCATCCCTTCGGACTTCGCCCACTCAAGCGCCCGGTCAAGGGCACGGCCGAGGCGGGCGTGGATTTCGCGCACATCATCCTCGGTCACGATCAGCGGCGGGCAGAGTGCCACCGTGTCATAGACATTTCGGCAAATGAGCCCTTCCTCGGCGGCAAGGGCCACGACCTTGGCGGCAACCGTGCCGGGTTTGCCAAACGGCTGTTTGGTTTTCTTGTCTGCCATCTCAAGGCCGGCAATCAGGCCAACACCGCGAATTTCACCGATCAACGGATGATCGGCAAAGGCGCGCAAGCCATCCTGGAACATCGGCTCCAGACGTTTGGCATTTCCCATCAAATCGCGTTCTTCGATGATATTGAGGTTTTCCAGACCAACCGCACAGGCAACCGGATGTCCGGTGCCGGTGAAGCCGTGGCCGAAATTGCCAAGTTTGGCGGTGTTGTCGGCAATGGCGTTATAGACCTTGTCATTCACCACAATCGCCGCAAGCGGCATGTAGGATGAGGTCAGCTGTTTGGAAGTCACCAGAATGTCCGGCGTGAAGCCATATTTTTCACAGCCAAAACGCGCACCAGTCCGACCGAAACCGTTAATGACCTCGTCGGAAACGACCAGAATGTCGTACTTGTGGCAGATTTCCACCACACCTGGCCAGTAGCCTTCCGGCGGCGTCATCACACCGCCCGCACCCATCACCGGTTCACCGATAAAGGCCGCAATGGTTTCCGGGCCTTCGGCGATGATGGTGTCTTCAAGTTCCTTCAAAAGGCGCGCGGTGAATTCGGTCTCGGTCTCGCCCTCTTCGCCATAACGCCAGAAATGCGGGCAGCTCAGATGCGTCACCGGAATGGCCGGAAGGTCGAAGTCCTTCTGGTTGCCGGCAAGCCCCGTCAGCGAGCCCGAGGCAATCGTAATCCCGTGATAGGCCTTGGTGCGCGACAGGAACTTCTTCTTTTCCGGGCGACCCAAACCGTTATTAAGGAACCAGGCCATCTTGACGACGGTGTCGTTGGCTTCTGACCCGGAATTGGTAAAGAACACGCGGTTCAGGCCTTCGGGCGTCATTTCCACCAGCTTTTCGGCCAGACGGATCGACGGCTCGTGCGCCTTGTGGGCAAAGCTGTGGTAATAGGGCAGGCGTTTAAGCTGCGCATAGGCGGCATCGGCCAGACGGGTTTCGGAAAAACCGACCGCAACTGACCAAAGCCCGGCAAGACCTTCGATATATTCCTTGCCTTCGCTGTCGGTGACGCGGGCGCCATTGCCCTCGGCCATGATCATCGGGCCCTTTTCTTCGTGCAGTCGCATATTGGTGTATGGATGCATCGAATGCGCGATGTCGGACATGTGGAGCGAATTCGGCCGATGGTTCATGTGAAACTCCCGTTCTGATGATGAGGCCCTGATATGGGGCGGCCATTTTGTTCTGCAGTATATGCGGTTGCGATCAAACCCGCCATTGGTGGCTGATGCGGGTCAGTTTCTCTCAAGTGCGGGTATTTTTGCGCCCAGATAACCCGAAAGAAAAGATGTCAGCGACGTGGTCAGCGATGGTGTCAGATATCCACCCTCTTGCACAATAACCGTCGGATAGCCCGCCGCAGCAATTTTTTCACCGGCACGGCGCAGTCCGTCCCAACTGACTTTCATGCCAAGCAACGGATCATCCTCGTGGGTATCAAGCCCAAGGCTGAGAACCAGCGCACCGGGATTGAAGTCGGCAATACGGTCAAGGGCAGTATCGATTGCGGCAAGCCATGCTGCATCTGTGGTGGTGCGAGGCAGGGGCAGATTAAGGTTATATCCTTCGCCATCACCCGATCCGGTCTCATAGGCAAAGCCGGTAAAGAACGGGTAATAGTCCGTGGGGTCAGCATGGATGGAGGCGGTCAGGACATCGTTTCGATCATAAAAGATATCCTGCGTGCCATTGCCATGATGGACATCGATATCAAATATCGCCACGCGATCATGTGCGGTGCGCAGGCGTGCGGCCGCAATCGCGGCATTGTTCAAAAGGCAATGGCCTGCTGCAATCTCGGCACTGGTGTGATGGCCCGCCGGCCGACACAGCGCATAGGCCTTGTCATCCCCCGCCAGCACGGCATCGGTTGCGGCAATGGCGCAATCGGCGGCGCGCAAGGCAGCCTGCCAGCTATGCTGGCCAATCGGCGCAGATGTATCGCCCATATGCCAGCCCGCTTTGGCCAGAATGGTGTGCGGATAGGATGATGTTGCGGCACGCGGAAAGACGTTGGGGACGACTTCCGGGCCAGCATCGGGCTGTTTTTGCCATTCATCCCAGGCGGTTTCGAGGAACTTTAAAAACCGCTTGGTATGAACGGTCTCAAGGGCTGCCATCGGGGTGCGTCCGGGTTCGGTTACCGACAGGGAAAGCGCATCAAGACCAGCCAGCAAAAGCTTGGCGCGTTCGGCCTGTTCGGCATTGCGCTGGATCTTGCCATAGGTCAGGCGAAAGATCGGATCATGTGTTTCGGTTTCGGGGGCATAGAAGCATTTCATGTCGACGTTTTGCCTTCTTCCAGAAGGCGGAACTGATCGATCACGATGCGTTGCGCCTCCGAAATGTGGTAGCGGATGGCCGAAACGGCCTTGGTGGCATCACGTGCCCGCAGGGCTTCAAGAATCGGTTCGTGGGTTTCTGCAATGCGGGTCGGATCGTCATACAGCTGCCCGATCAGCATGATGCTGAACTCGGTTTCTATGGCGACCTGTTCGAACACCTGCAGGAATTTCGGGTTGTCACTGCCAGTACACATCAGCCGGTGAAACTGCATGTCGGCTTCGACTTGGGTGAAAATATCGGCCTCTTCGGTGGCAACCCGGTGAAGTTCGGCCACCTGTGCGCTCAGGGCTTCCTCGATCTCGTCGTTCCAGTTCTGCACCAGACGTTCGACCACGGCCGTCTCAATCGCCAGTCGCAACTCATACAGATCATTGAGCGCCTTTATCGAAACCTGACGCACGAAAAATCCCCGGTTCGGCTCGGACCTCACCAGTCCCGAACTTTCAAGCAACCTTGCCGCTTCACGGACCGGTGCCCGGCTGACCCCCAGTTCGCGGGCGACGACCGATTCGGATAACCGCGCACCCGGTGCAAGCTTTCCGCTGACGATTGCTTTGCTCAACAACTTGGCAACCCGCTGCACGAGCCCTTCACGATCAATCTGTTGGAAGCCGGAGGACGGCTGTGTCTGTGTCATATGTAAGCCCGCAGAAGGTGGATTTGAATTCTTTGAATTAAGCCCGCAACAGACGCCAAAGAAAGATGCATGACTCCGGTCAGTCTAGGCAACGAATTGTAGATTGTCGACAATTTACTTGACTGCGCCGGGATCATCCCGCAGCCTTGAAGCAATCAAAAAAGCGACATAACGAAAGGGCGGCATTAATGCGCGATGCTATGAGTGATCAATCGATATCCGAAATCCGCCGCGATCTGGCTGCGGCCTATCGGTTGATCGCGCTCGAGGGCATGGATGACGGCATCTACACCCATATTTCCGCACGGCTCCCATCCGGACCCGGGGGTGAGCAACGCTTTCTGCTTAATCCGTTCGGCCTGCGGTTTGACGAAGTCACTGCGGCCAATCTGGTAACCGTCGATGAAACCGGTGCCGTGATTGACGACCCCTATGGTGCGGGGGTGAATGCCGCAGGTTTTACCATCCATTCGGCGGTTCATATGGCGCGTCACGATGCGGTTTGTGTGCTCCATACCCACACGGTGGCGGGTGTGGCGGTGTCATCAAATCAGGAAGGATTGCTGCCGCTCAATCAGTGGTCGGCACAGTTTTACGACCGGATTGCCTTCCACGACTACGAAGGCATTGCGCTTAATCTTGAGGAACGCGCCCGCATCGTTGCCGATCTCGGCGACAAATCGGTGATGTTGCTGCGCAATCACGGCACGTTGCTTTTGGGTCGCTCGGTGGCCGAGGCGGTCAAGCTGGCCTTGAACCTTGAACGGTCCTGCAAGGCGCAAGTTGCAGCGCTGGGAATGGGCCTGACGCCGGTTGTGCTGGGCCATGACGTTGCCGAGCACACCGCATCCCAATACCAGTCGATGTACGATTCTTATGAACAAAAGGGCAAACCAGACCCGGAATGGGCCGCCCAACTGCGCCGGCTTGATGCCAGCGCCCCGGGTTACCTCGGGTAACCTGTGCATCTGGGTCACGCCTGTGGCCTTCGGTTAAACAAAACGTGCGTAACACCAATAAAAACAAGAACCTAAATGCAAAACACAATCAGGGAATGCTATGAAATATTTAAAGGTGACTACTTTTCTCATCGCCGCCGCCCTGGCCTCGCCAGTGGCGGCACAGGAAGCTGGCGGTCGGCTTGATATCGTTGTTCAGCCCGAACCACCGGGACTGATGCTGGGCCTCGTGCAGAATGGCCCGACCCAGCTGGTTGCAGGCGATATCTATGAAAGCCTGCTGCGCTATGACAGCGACCTGACCCCGATGCCGAGCCTTGCCAAAAGCTGGGAAATCTCCGACGACGGTCTGACCTACACCTTCAAGCTTAATGAAGGTGTCAAATGGCATGACGGCGAAGATTTCACCGCCGATGACGTTGTCTTTTCCGCCGATGTTTTCCTGCGTGAAACCCATGCGCGTCTGCGTGCGTCGCTGGCCTATGTCAAAAGCATCACCGCCCCGGATCCGATGACGGTTGTCTTCAAACTGAAAGAACCGTTTGGTCCGTTTATCAACGCCTTTGAAAACGGCACCATGCCGATCGTGCCCAAGCACATCTATGAAGGCACCGACTTTGCCAACAACCCGGCGAACGCCACCCCGATTGGCACCGGTCCGTTCAAGTTCAAGGAATGGGTCAAGGGCAGCCACATCCACCTTGTTAAGAACGAGGACTACTATGTTGATGGCCTGCCGTATCTGGACGAAGTCTTTTACCGTGTGATCCCGGATGCTGCGGCCCGTGCGGTGGCGTTTGAAACCGGCGAGGTTGATGTTCTGCCGGGCGGTTCGGTTGAAAACTGGGATATCCCGCGTCTGGCCGAAATGGATGGTGTTTGTGTCACCGAAAAGGGCTGGGAATTCCTCGCACCGCTGGCATGGATGTGGCTTAACAACCGCGAAGGTCCGACCGCCAACGAGAAGTTCCGTCAGGCTGTCATGTACGCCATGGATCGTGAATTCATGCGCGACGTGGTTTGGAACGGCTTTGGTAAAGTTGCGACCGGTCCGATTGCGTCGAGCACCAATTTCTATTCCGATGACGTGACCATTTATGATCACAACCCGGACAAGGCCAAGGAACTTCTGGCCGAGATGGGCTATGACGGCGAACCTGTCCGCATCCTGCCGCTGCCATATGGTGAAACCTGGCAACGCTGGGCCGAGGCCGTCCGTCAGAATCTCAGCGAAGTTGGCATCAATGCCGAAATCGACAGCTCTGATGTCGCTGGGTGGAACGAAAAAACCTCCCAGTGGGATTACGACATGGCCTTCACCTATCTCTATCAGTACGGTGATCCGGCCCTTGGTGTTTCGCGCAACTATACCGCCGATCGCATCAAAAAAGGTAGCCCGTGGAACAACGTCGAAGGCTATGAAAACCTGGCACTCGATGAAAAATGGGCCGCTGCTGCGACGATGGTAACACCCGAAGAACGCGAAGCAGCCTATGCCGAAATCCAGAAGGAAATCGTCGATGACGTTCCGGTCGCCTGGATGCAGGAACTGACCTTCCCGACGATCTACCGTTGCAACGTCAACGATCTGGTGACCACGGCCATCGGTATCAATGACGGTCCACGTAACGCCTGGATCAAGAAGTAACATTGCGGGCGGACCGATTGCCGGTCTGCCCCCTTCTTTTCCTGATTGCCCGCGTTCAGGCGGGATTTCAAATACGGGATGCTACGGGGACCTATGACCATATTCGCTGTCGTGGTGTCGCGGCTATCCAAGGCTATTTTGACCTTGTTGGCCATTGCGATTCTGAACTTTTTCCTCATCCATGCCGCGCCGGGCGACCCGGCTGTCGTGCTGGCCGGTGAAGCCGGTGCCGCTGACGAGCAGATGATCGAACAGCTGCGCGAACGCTTTGGCCTCGATCAACCGCTTTATGTCCAGCTTGGCAAATATGTCGCCGGTATTGTGCAACTTGATCTTGGCTATTCCTTCCGCCAGGGCGCGCCTGTGGCCGAACTCATTGCCGATCGGTTGCCGGCAACCTTGCTGCTGACATTAACGGCCTTTGTCGTCTCGCTGGTTTTGGGCATTGCCTTTGGGGTTGCCGCCGCCGCACGCGTTGGCAAACCGTCTGACACAGTCCTGACCACGATGGCGCTTTTATTCTACGCGACCCCGCTATATTGGCTGGCCCTTATGGCGGTTCTGGTCTTTTCCGTATGGTTTGGATGGCTGCCGGGCTTTGGCTATGAAACTGTCGGGGCGAACTATACCGGTCTGGAACGCGTCCTTGATATTGGCAGCCACCTGATCCTGCCGGCGCTGACACTGGGGCTGTTCTTTACCGCGGTCTATATGCGCATGGCGCGTGCATCCATGCTTGAAGTCTCGCAGCTTGATTTCGTCAAAACCGCCAAGGCCAAGGGCCTGTCGGATGCGGTCATCCGCCGCCGTCACATTCTGCGCAACGCCATCTTGCCGGTGGTGACCCTGGCCGGGTTGCAGGCGGGTCAACTTGTCGGCGGGGCGGTTCTGACCGAAACGGTCTTTGCCTGGCCGGGTATTGGACGCCTGATGTTCGAAAGCTTGGCTGCACGTGACTACAACACGATTTTGGGCGTGTTCCTTGTCTCGGCTGCCATGGTCATTTTGTTCAACATCGTGACCGACATTGTTTATCGCATTGTCGATCCCCGTATCGGAGCCCGTAGCTGACATGTGGAAACGTTTCAGAAGCAATATGGGCGCCATGATCGGTGTCGTCTTGCTGCTCTCCGTGATCGTCATCGCCATGATCGCCCCCTTGATCTTCTCTGATGGGCCTTGGCAAATGGTTCAACGTCCGTTCCTCGCACCTTTTGCCGTTGATGGTTTGCCCCTGGGTACGGATACGCTGGGCCGCAACGTTGCCGCACAGCTGGCCTATGGCGCGCGGGTTTCCCTTCTGGTCGGGCTGGTTTCGACCGTGGTTGCCTTGCTGATCGGTGTGCCGTTGGGCGCGTTGGCCGGGTTCTATGGCGGTTATGTCGATGAAGGCGCGATGCGCTTCACCGAGTTTTTCCAGACCATCCCGAACTTCGCGCTGGCCATCGTGCTGGTGGCGATTTTTGAACCGACCTTGACCTCCATCACCATTGCGATTGCCATCGTCAGTTGGCCGCCCGTCGCCCGTCTTGTCCGCGCCGAGGTCATGTCGGTGCGCACGCGTGAATTCGTTGATGCGGCCCGTCTGGCCGGTCTTTCAAAACCGCGCATCCTGATCCAGCAGGTGCTGCCAAACACGGTATCCCCGATCATTGTCATGGCGTCGCTGATGGTCGCCACCGCGATCCTGCTTGAAAGCTCGCTCTCGTTCCTGGGGCTTGGTGATCCCAATTCGATGTCATGGGGCTATATGATTGGCGCTGCCCGCACCGTCATCCGCACCAGCTGGTGGCTCAGCTTCTTCCCCGGCATTGCCATCGTGATCACCGTTTTGGCGCTCAACCTGATCGGTGAGGGGCTCAATGATGCCTTCAATCCGCATCTGTCGCGAAAGGGCAAAGCATGAGTGCGACACTGACAATTGAACGGCTGACAATCGGCCTGCCTGAGGGTGCAGACCGCCCCTTCGCGGTCGAAAATGTCAGCTTCGACATCGACAAGGGACAGATCCTTTGCGTGGTGGGTGAATCCGGCTCTGGCAAGTCAATGACGGCCAATGCCCTGATGGGGCTTCTGCCCCAGGGGGTAGAGGTCAAATCAGGCCGGGCCATGTTCGAAGCCCGCGATGTCTTGCGCCTGCCGGAAGTTGAAAAGCAGGCCCTGCGCGGCGCCCAGATCGCCATGATCTTTCAGGAACCGATGACCGCACTCAACCCGTTGATGCGTATCGGTGATCAGATTTCCGAGGTGTTCGCCGCACACGGCCTTTATACCCAGTCCGAACGCCGCAAACGCGCATTGGACCTTGTCCGCGAAGTCGGGCTTCCCGATCCGGAAAAAATCATCCGCGCCTATCCGTTCCAGCTTTCCGGTGGTCAACGCCAGCGCGCGATGATTGCCATGGCATTGGCGTTGGAGCCCAAACTCCTGATCGCCGATGAGCCGACAACCGCCCTTGATGTCACCACCCAGGCACAGATCCTGAAACTTATTCTCGATCTGCGCAAAAAGCGTGGCATGGCGGTGATGTTCATCACCCATGATTTTGGGGTGGTTGCCGAAATCGCCGATCAGGTGATTGTCATGCGCGAAGGCAAGGTCGTCGAACGCGGTGATGCAGCATCGGTTCTTGATAATCCGCAGCACGACTACACCAAACGTCTGCTCGATGCCATTCCAACCGGAAAACTTCCGGAGGCGCGCGAGTTAAGCGACACCCCTGCGCTTGAAATTAAAAACCTACGAAAAACTTTCCGGACGGGCGGTGGATTGTTCAAGCCCGTACGTGAAGTTCATGCGGTCGATGATGTCTCGCTGACCGTTTCGCGCGGCGAGGTGCTTGGTCTGGTGGGCGAGTCCGGTTCGGGCAAGTCGACATTGGGCCGAACAGCAGTTCGGCTGGTGACACCCGATGGCGGCCACGTCATGGTTGGTGGTGTTGATCTTGCCGCACTGACAGAGGAAGAACTCCGTCGTCAGCGCAACAAGGTGCAGATGGTTTTTCAGGATCCCTATGCGTCGCTTAATCCGCGCCAACGGATCATGAGCGCCCTGACAGATGGCCCGATCAATCGCGGCGTTCCCAAGGAAAAGGCCCAGGCCAAGGCAAAGGAACTGCTCGAAATCGTTGGTCTGGGCCCTGATGCCGCCATGCGCTATCCGCACGAATTTTCCGGTGGGCAACGTCAACGCATCGGGATTGCCCGCGCACTTGCAATGGAACCCGAACTGATCATTGCCGATGAAGCTGTGTCTGCACTTGATGTGTCGATCCAGGCACAGGTGCTGGATCTGTTGCGCGATTTGCGCGAACGCCTGTCTTTGTCGATCCTGTTCATCACCCATGATTTGCGGGTTGCCGCACAGCTGTGCGATCGCATTGCGGTGATGCAAAAGGGCAAACTGGTTGAAATTGGTCGGGTTGATGAAATCTTCCTGTCACCCAAACAGGAATATACCCGTCAACTTCTCGCCGCCGTGCCCGGTGCGGACTGGGCCCAAACCGAAGAAGTGCCAGCATGATTGGCGTTCTGTCTTGTAGCAAAGTCGATTTACGGGGCATTTACGGCCCGCATTTCGATGCCCTGGCACCCGAACTGGACCTGCGCCTGCCCGGCGAGATCGACCGGCCCGAAGACGTCAGTTTCATGGTCACCTTTGTCCCGGCACCGGACGCCTTTACGCGCTACCCGAATTTGCGCGCGATCTATTCGGTGGGGGCCGGCATTGATGCCATCATGGCATGCCCGTCCTTGCCGCCGGGTGTGCCGATCCATCGGGTAGAAGATCCGGATCAGGCCCTGCAAATGGCCGGTTTCGCCACCTTCCATGTGCTTTGGCACCATCGCAATATGGGCAATCTTCTTGCCAATCAGAAAATCGCGCACTGGGAACGCCAACTGACCGGGTTATCACCCCGTGCACGGCGCATTGGTGTTCTGGGCTTTGGTCTGATGGGGCGCGCGGTGGCAAGGGCATTGGTGGCCTTGGGCTACCCGGTCGCAAGCTATTCCCGATCCGCGCCAAAGCCACCCGAAGACGGGGTAACGCATTATATCGATGGCGCGTTTGAAGACTTTCTGGCCCAAAGCGACATTCTGATCAATGTGCTGCCGCTCACTGATCAGACCAAGGGACTTTTGGGCGCAGAAAATCTCGCAAAACTGCCAAAGGGTGCCGCCCTGATCCATCTGGGCCGGGGCGGGCAGGTCGATGAAACCGCCCTTGTTGATGCCCTTGATCGTGGGCATTTGTCGGGTGCGTCGCTCGATGTGTTTGAAACCGAACCTCTGCCGGCCGGACATCCGCTTTGGCACCATCCCAAGGTTTTCGTCACCCCGCATGTCGCCAGTATTTGCGAACCAAAGGCGACCGTTCTGTCCATCCGCCGGAACCAGCTTCAGTCCGAGCCGATGACAGCTTAACCCAAACCCATAAGGTAGCGCCCCACATGACCAGCGATCCGAATTCCCTGTCTGCCCGCGAATTGGCCCGCCGCATCAAAAGCCGGGAAATGCGCGCCACCACGGTCATTCGCGAGACCCTTGATCGTGTGGCGCGGGTCAACCCGGCCATCAACGCCATCGTTCAGGATTGCGCAGATGACGCCATGCAAGAGGCAGAGCTGCTTGATGCCCGCATCGAGGCTGGGGACGCGGTTGGTCCATTGGCGGGCGTCCCGGTCACGATCAAGGTCATCTCCGATCAGGCGGGATACGCCACAACCAATGGCACGACCTTGGCCGCCGATCTGATCGCAACCCAAGACAGCCCGTTTTTACGCAACATGCGCCGCAAGGGCGCGATTGTGATTGGCCGCACCAACACACCGGCCTTTTCCTATCGCTGGTTTACCTCCAACAAGGTGCATGGCACGACGCTTAATCCCCATAACCCGGCCCTGACACCGGGTGGATCCTCCGGCGGTGCGGGTGCGGCCACATCGGCCGGATTGGGGCATATCGGCCATGGCACGGATATCGCGGGCTCGGTGCGCTACCCGGCCTATGCCTGCGGCATTCAGGGATTGCGCCCGACCCATGGACGCATTCCGATGTTCAACCAGACCGGCGGTGATCGTCCGATTGGCGCGCAATTGATGGCGGTATCAGGACCGCTGGCACGTAGGGTTGATGATCTCAGGCTCGGGCTTGAAGGCATGGCGGGCTATTCCCCCGATGATCCCTGGAGTGTGCCGATGCCGCTTCGCGGCCCCGATTTTGCCAAGCGTGTCGCCCTTGTCACCCATCCCGGCGGGATTGATACCGATCCGCGCATCCTGGCCGATCTCGAACGTGCCGCCGAGATTTTCCGCACCGCAGGCTGGACAGTCGAAACCCCGGAAATCCCCGAAATTCGCGAGGCCGTCGATCTTCAGATTGACCTTTGGCTTTCGGATGATCACGAGGCCAAACTGAAAGCCGCCCGGGCCGAAGACGATCCGGGCGCAATTGCCCTGCTCGAACACTATGCTGATCGCGCCGCCGCGATTGATAAGGACACGTTTAGTAAGCTTTTCCTGCGCCGCTCGGCCCTGATCCGCGACTGGCGCGCGTTCCTTGAAGATTATCCGGTTGTCCTGATGCCGGTTTCGGCCGAACTGCCGTTCCGCAAGGACGAGGACCTTGAAGGTCCCGCGACCCTGACCCGCCTGTGGAATGCGCAGTTGCCGCAAATCGCCATTCCGTTGCTGGGCCTTCCGGCGATCTCGATCTGCTCAGGTGTCGAAAACAATGTCCCGTCGGGTGTTCAGCTTGTCGCCGCTCCCTGGCGCGAAGACATCTGCCTGACAGGTGGCGAGGTGCTTGAACAGGGCTTTGGTCTGCCGCAGATGACGATGTGATTACTGTTCGTTTGATGTGCTGTTTAAGTAATTATCTAATTTAGCTTGAAGCGAATATGCAAAAGCCAAAGGTGGCGTAAGTTTCATCTTTGGCTTTGCTTTTGGCATGTGATGCCGTCATCGGCTTTTTCCGCCAGACGCCAGATTCTCGATCAGGGTCGTTTGCCGATCCAGACACCGTCGAAGGTCAAAGTGATTAAGGATTGTCTTGCGGGCCCGTTCACGAAGGGGTGTCAGGTCGTCACGATGGGCAAGGCAGAACGCCATCTTCATCGCCAGCGCATCACTGTCCCAGAAATCGGTCAGAAATCCGTTCTGCCGATCGCGGATCATGTCATGGCACGGCCCGGTGTCCGAGGCGATCACACGCGCCCCGCACGCCATCGCTTCCAGTACTGACCACGACAAAACAAACGGATATGTCAGGTAAATATGCAACGAACTGATCTGGTACATCCGGATCAGTTGGTCATGGCGGATCTGGCCCAGAAAGTGGATGCGTGACGGATCAATCTGCGTTTCTGCCATCATCACGTCACGCCAAGTCCGCCCGTCCTTGCGCGCCTGTCCGTAACTGACGCCATCACCCCCGGCGATCACGAACTGCGCATCCGGGTTTTGTTGGGCCAGTTTTGCGGCCGCACGCATAAAGGTCGGAAACCCGCGATAGGGTTCAAGATCGCGCGCGACATAGGTAATCACCTGATCACGCGCGGTAAGGACCCGCCCATCGGGCAAGGTCAGGCTGGCGTTTGGATTTGGCTGGCAACGGTGGGTATCAATCCCGTCATGGCAGACGCCGATCTTGTGGTGATAGGCCGCCGGAAACGCCGATTTCTGCCATTTGGTCGGGCTGATCGCGGCATCAAGCTGATCAAGTGTCGTCAGTTGGGCGGCATTGCGCACGCGAAGCTGGGCACGTTTCGCCAGCGTGATGTCATCATCCGGATCAAAGCCAACGTCGCGCCCGGTGGCGTGATAATAATGTTCGCAATAACCGATCAGCGGTGTTTTGGGCAAAACGTCGCGGGCGAACATCATGCTGCCCCAACCGATATGGCCGTAAACAACGTCTGGTGCGCCTTCTTCGCGCACATGGCTTTCAAGGGTTCTGGCGGCCTTAAGTCCCACATCCTGATGATATTGCGCAAACGGTATGGCCGGCGGTGGGGCTGTGACAGGCTGGCGGAGTGTCCGGATACCGGGCAGGCGCACATTCATTGCTTCGCACAGGAAGGAAACCTGCCATCCGGCATCGGCCAGATGGCAGGCAAGATGTACAAACTGTCCCGGTCCATGACGATGAACGAGGACAATTTTCATCGTCTGTTTCGTGCCTCCTGCACGGCGACGGACCCATTAATGGGAACACCCCCGTATCTGAGGGTCTGTGTCCAGAATTCTTCCAGTCTGCGCAACGTACGCAGCGCTGTTTCCATCTCCTGCTGGTCTTCAAGATTGTTGGTCAGGGCGTCGTGATATTCTTCGTGGAATTCATGCAATGCCTGACAGAGTTCATGGCCCTTTTTGGTCAATTTCAAACGGGCAGAACGCCTGTCCCGTGCCATGACCTGACGTTCGACATAGCCCGATTCCGCGAGCTGTTTAAGATTATAAGACGCGTTTGAACCCATATAATGGCCGCGATCAAGAAGATCGCGCACCGAGAGTTCATCTTCGCCAATGGTAAAAAGCAGCGCCACTTGCGCCGGGCTGATGTCATCCTTTCCGAGTCGAATGAGATCTACCCGTAACAAATCCGCAAACCGCCGATAGATCCGCTCGACGGTATTTGCCAGTTCAAGATGAGTGACGGTCATGAGTTTCGATCCGTTATCTGGTCCCAAGCGAGAGTTGATGCCAAGGCGCGATTGCCCTGACACAAATTTCGTATTGGGGAAGATAACAAGACGTTGTTCTTGAACAATTTTTCCGAACGCCTCTTTCTTCCCGCAGGTTTGCTCGTTGTTCGGAAGTAATTCGAAAGTGTTTTTATTTTTGAATTACTTCCATTGTTAATGTTTTTACATTGTCTAATCATCAACATGAGATCGACATATTTAATTTTATTGTAGATCATCCTGTCATCGCAACTATGTGATTAGATTGCGGAAAAACTATGACTTTTGCTTAATTGGATGATTTTCGATGCAATTTCGCCGCAAAAAGCTGGCAAAACCGGTGGATTCGCCTGTGAATTCGCCCGCGAATTCGAAGGAAGCCCGGCCCGAACTTGATGCAAGATCGGTCATTCGCGAGGCCCGCTTTACGTTCGTGCGCGGGCTTGGATGGGCCGGTGTCATGAGCGGCTTCATCAATATCCTTCAACTTACCGTGCCGCTGTTCATGCTTCAGGTGCATGACCGCGTGATCAACAGTCAAAGCACCGATACCCTGCTGTTGCTTCTGGTGATCGCGGTCGGTGCGATCATTTTGTATGGCATCCTTGATTTCGTGCGCGCGCTTGTCTTTCAGGAAATGGCAAAGTCGCTTTTGCGCCGGTTGAACCTGCCGGCAATTTCGGCGGCCATGCGTGTGGCGCTTGAAAAAGGATCGCTGCACGGCACCCAGGTCCTGCGCGACCTTTCTGATCTGCGCAACTTCATCACCGGCACCACCATCGCCGCCCCGCTGGAAGCGATCTGGTCGCCGATTTTCCTTTTCGTGATGTTTGCCCTGCATCCCTATTACGGAATTGCCGGGCTGGTGGCGGTTCTGACGCTGATCGGGCTAAGCCTGCTCGGTGATGTGATGGTCCGTCAGGTCACCAAGGAAGGAACCGACGCCAATCTGCGCAATATCGGCGATATCGGATCGACGGTTTCAAACGCCGAAGTGATCGAGGCAATGGGCATGATGCCAGCCCTCGCCCTGCGCTGGCGCCAGGCACAAATCCACGCCAGCGAATTGCTTGATGTCGGCAATGTGCGCAGCAAGGGCATGTATTCCATCACCCGTTCAGCCCGGTTCGGCATGCAGATCATTGTTCTGGCCATGGGCGCTTACCTTGTCATTCAGGGCGAAACCACGCCGGGTGCCATGATCGGCGGGACCGTGATCATGGGGCGGCTGTTGCTGCCGTTTGATAATGTCACCCGCGACTGGCGGGCATGGGTCGGGGCGTTTTCATCGTGGAAACGCATTCGATTGATGCTCGAAGAAAGCCAGTCCGAACGCGAAATCAAACCAACCCCGCGTTCCGAAGGCCCGCTGGTTGTCGATAATCTGGTCTATGCCGTACCGGGATCAAATGTGCCGGTGTTGCGCGGGATCAGTTTCGAACTGTCGCCGGGCGATATATTGGGTGTCGTCGGGCCTTCTGCCGCCGGTAAATCAACCCTTTCAAGATTGCTGGTTGGCACGGCAAAGCCTGCGACAGGCGGTGTCTATCTTGACGGCCACAATGCCTATCTGTGGGAGCGCGGATCATTTGGCGACATGGTTGGCTATCTGCCGCAATCGGTATCGCTTCTGAACGGCACCATCCGCGAAAATATCAGCCGCATGCGCGACGCAAGCCCGCGCAAGGTGATCGAGGCTGCCCGTGCAGCCGGCGTGCATGAAATGATCGGTCGATTGCCGCTGGGCTATGACACGCCGATTGGTGCCGGCCGACATACCCTGTCTGGTGGGCAGCAACAGCGCATTGCATTGGCGCGCGCGCTTTATGGCTGGCCGCGTCTGCTGGTGCTTGATGAACCCAATGCCAATCTTGATGCCGAGGGCGAAGCGTCCCTGATCCGTGCTGTCCGCCAGGCCGCTGATTCCGGTGCAATGGTGGTGCTGATCGCGCACCGTCAAAGCATCATGCAATATGCCAACAAGCTTTTGGTGATGCAGGACGGGCGGGTCAAACAGTTCGGCGAACGAACAGACGTGATTCGCAATCTGTCCAATGAAAGCGACGACATCAAAAGTCTGCCCCCGGTAAAGCGTAAACATGAAAACGGAGGTGCGGCATGACCCGTGTCATTAATCTCGAAGGCGGCGGCGCGGCACTCACGGCCGAGGAACCGCAAGTCGCCTGGCACCAGATCCTCTCGGAAGAACGCGAAGCATCGCGCCAAAGCCTGCGCAAGCCGATCCTGGCCGGATTGTTCGTCATTGTTTTGGGCTTTGGCGGGTTCCTGACCTGGGGCTTTACCGCCGAACTCGATAGTGCTGCTGTTGCAACCGGCTCGGTGATTGTCGATTCCAAAAAGAAAGTCGTTAATCACTATGAGGGCGGCATCCTCAAACAGCTTCTGGTCGAGGAAGGCGAAAAAGTCACCGCGGGCCAGACCCTTGCCCTTCTTGATGGCACACGCAGCGAGTCGGAGCTCGGTCAGTTGCGCGGCGAACGGTTTGGCCTGATGGCCAAGCTTGCCCGATTGCGCGCCGAACAGCGCGGTCAGGAAAACATCACCTTCCCGCAGGAACTTCTCGCCAGTGACGAGGCCTATGTCGCCGATATCCTCAGCGATGAAAAGCGCCTGTTTGCCAAGCGCAAGGAAGTCTATGCCGCCAAACGTGATGCCCAGGCCAAACAGATCGAACAGTTCGAGGCCGAAGCCGAGGCACTGGTCTCACAGATCAAGGCCCGCACACGTCAGGAAAAGCTCGTCGCCGAACAGCTTGCCGGGATTCGCCAACTGGCCGAAAAGGGCTTTGCCACCCGCACCCAACTGGTCGAGATTGAAAATAACTGGTCGGATCTGGTCGGTGATATGGGCGAATTCAAAGCCCAGCGTGCCGCCGCCCAACAGCAAAAGGCCGAAGCCGAGATCAATCTCGCCTCGATCGAAATGGAATGGCAAAGCGATATCGCAACTGAAATTCAGGAAGCCCAGCTTGCGCTCAATGATGTCACCCAACGCATCCGCGCAAGTCAGGACGTACTTGATCGTCTCGAAGTGCGTGCACCCCAGGCCGGAACGGTTGCCAATATCCAGATCAGAACCCCCGGCGGTGTGATCAGTCCGGCCGAGCCGATCATGGATATCATCCCCGAAGACGAACCACTGGTGATCGAAGCACGGATCAACCGACAGGATATCGACTCGGTCCAGGTCGGATCAAAGGCGCAAATTCGCCTGACCGCCTATAGTCAGCGTCGACTGGCCCCCCTGAATGGCGAGGTAAGCTATGTTGCGGCTGACCAAACCGTCGATGAACAGCGCGATGCGTCTTACTACATCGTGCGCGCAGCGATTGATCCGGCCGAACTGGCAAAACATGATGACATCAATCTGCGTCCGGGCATGCCAGCCAACATTCTGGTTTTGAAAACCCCGCGCAAGGCCATCGATTACCTGATCGATCCTATCACCCAAAGCATGGAAAAGGCCTTCCGCGAAGAGTAATCCTCCCCCACGAAGTGTGGGTCGAACTAAGGGTCTTTCCCGGTTTTTCGCCGGATTGGCCCTTTTCTTTTCAAGTATAGATCGAATTTTGAACCAAATAATAAGTAAAATTGAACTAGTATTCAGACAATAAATGTAATGAATATCAAACTAAGTCATAATGTTGACAAAATAAAACCACGACAATACCCTCCACTGACAAAGTAAAAAAATATAGGATTTCTGAGTGGTCGTTTCCACGGGGCTCAGAACGTCCAGAGGGAACGGCCATCCTCTCGTGAGGGAAATATCCCCACGATGTCATTAATGTTGGGACACGAAGGAGGATTACATGGCAACTCTCGAAGGCGGCGCCTTTGATGATGCGCTTCTCGGATCTCGTTTCAGTGACGTCATTTTCGGACGTGGCGGAGACGATACAATCTTCGGACAAGGTAATGATGACGTGCTGTTTGGCGAAGAAGGCGATGATGTCTTGTTCGGCGGATCGGGCGACGATGTTGCCGTTGGTGGCGAAGGTGATGATGTCCTGTTCGGTGGATCGGGTGACGATGCACTGATCGGGGGCGACGGCAGCGACCTGATGATGGGTGGCTCCGGTGAGGATGTTCTGTCAGGGGGTGCGGATTCCGACATCCTGCTTGGCGGTTCAGACAATGACGTTCTCGACGGCGGATCAGGCAATGATGTTCTGATCGGCGGTGCAGGCGACGATATCGTTCTCGGCGGTGGCGGAGACGATGTCATGCTTGGCGGTTCTGGAGACGATGTGCTTCAGGGCGGCGAGGGTGATGACCTGATGCTTGGCGGCTCCGGGGATGATGTCCTCGAAGGCGGCGCAGGCGATGACATCATGTCTGGTGGTTCCGGTGCAGACACCTTTGTCTTCTCCGGCGGCGGCGGCAACGACGTCGTACTCGACTTCCAGGCTGGCGAAGACATGCTTTCCATTAGCAGCAACATCAACGACACCGGCATCGCAAGTGCCGATGATGTCGCTGCGCGTGCAACGCAGGTCGGTGCCAACACCGTCATCGATCTTGGCAATGGGGATTCGATTACCCTCAACAATGTTGATGCCGAAGACGTACAGGACGATCCGGACAGCTTCTTTAGCGTCCAGTAATCCGTTGGCGGCGTCCGCAGCTTCGGCTGCGGGCGACCCGTCCTGAACTTCAAGTGAGTGAAAGATTGTCATGCTTGAATTTGCCTCGTCCGATGCAGTGCGGACGACCGGCGAAGCGCCCGGTGTTTGCCTGCTGAACCCTGATACGTTGTTGTTAAGTTGGGATACACCCACCCGTTTGTGGGAAGTTCCCCGGCTTGAAACGATTGATGGTGCTGCGATTTCACCGCAGGCCACATTGCGGTTGCCACTTGACGGGGGCGGGACCCGGTTGTTGCGCGTCATCCGCCGCCCCAAGGATGAACCGATTACGATTCTGGCCGAGGCCGGAACGCTGGGCCGCAAGGACGAGATCACAATTGATCCCGATGGCGATTTTGAATTTGCCAGTGCATCAACGCTTCTGAACGGGGTGACGCCTGCCGGGCGGCTTTCGCTGGTCTCGACCCTTCTGGGCATGTGGGCCAGCCTGTTTCGACTGCGCCTGTCCAAAAGCTACAACAGTTTCCTTCTTCAACTGGTTGCCGAAATTGTCGATCGGCCCAAACCGGCCAAGGCGGTCGCAAAGCTTTCCGGTGAAAAGATCCTGCTGGCAACCGCTTTGCCCGATGCCTTTCACGATATTGAGGCCGTCTTTATCGTCGCACCATCGGGGTTCAAGCGTTTGACGCAGCTTCCCCATATCAGCAAGACCGGGCCGCGCGGGCAGAAACTGGTTTATATGATTGCCGACCAGCCAAGTACCGCATCCGGGGCCTATATGGTCGTGACCGGTGTGCGCACCCTCGCCATTCGCCATTTGCCCGATGTCTCTACCCTGCCGTCTCTGGCGCGCTGGTGGCAAACCAAGGGCAAATCGGATGCTGATTTGCGCGAATACATCATCGGGTCGCTTGCCCGTGCGGATACGAAATCCAGCAAGGCCGCGATTGAATTCCAGCTCCGCTGTCCGCTTTCAAGCCAGCGCGTCTCAGGTGGCGGATCGCTTCCCAGTGGCGAAGTCGACCTTGCGGTCACAACAGCGCGCGGCACCTTGATTGGCGGCTGGTATCGCGATCCAGTCGATATGATTGCCAGCATCGATCTTCTCGATAGCAACGGTATCGCCCATCCATTCGGTGACGGATTTTATCGTTATCAGGGCAATGTACAGGACGATGGCCAGACAGTTCCGGCAACCGGCTTTGTCGGCTTTTATCAGGATATCCAAAGCCCGGTACCGATCCTTCAGCCCAGAAGCCTGATGCGCCTGAAATCGGGCAACCGGCATCTGATGGTCCCCCCCGCCCAGCCGATTGACCCGGCCGAGGCCCGTGCCCGCATCCTGCGCGCCGTCCCGCCGCAACACCTGACGTCAGAGATTATTGAAAACTGCCTGGCGCCGGTGATTGGCGATCTGCAGCAAAAACTGATGGCATCAGCCAAGGTTGATCGGGTGATTGACATCGGCACCCCGTACGATGACCCGGATGTCTCGATCATTGTGCCGCTTTATCGTGTTCTTGGCTTCCTGCGTGCGCAAATCGGTGCCTTTGCCTGTGATGACTGGGTCGCGAAATATTGCGAACTGGTCTTTGTGCTCGACTCCCCCGAACAGGCCGAAGAATGCGAACATCTGTTGCGCGGTCTGCATGTTCTCTATGGCATTCCGATGCGTCTTGTCGTGATGACCCGCAATGGCGGCTATGCCCGCGCATGTAATGCCGGTGCGCAGAACGCACACGGCCATTATCTGGCGATGCTCAATTCCGATGTCATTCCCCATACCCCCGGCTGGGCTCAGGGGATGGCGTCAAAAATGGGCGGTCCGGATGAGGTCGCGGTGGTCGGGCCAAAACTTCTGTTTGAAGATGGCTCGATCCAGCATGCCGGGATGTATTTTGCCCGCAATGAAAGCGGCAAGTGGCTCAATTATCACTATCACAAAGGCATGCCCGACCAGTTCCGGGATGCCAATATTGAACGCTCGGTCCCCGGTGTCACCGGTGCCTGCATGATGATCCATCGCGATGCCTTTGACGCGGTCGATGGCTTTACCGAGGACTATGTCATTGGCGATTACGAAGACAGCGACCTTTGCCTGAAAATTCGCAAGGCCGATTTCGACATCAAATACGTCCCCGATGTCAGCCTCTATCACTTTGAACGCAAATCGATCTCGACCCATGCCGATTACATGCGCGGGGTGGCTGCCGAATATAACGCCTGGCTGCATGCGTCGCGCTGGGCGGACGCGCTCGAAGATCTTCACACCAACGGTGTGCCGCAAAACCGATCGCGAAAAACCCCCAACGGAGAAGCGGCATGAGCCAGGTTCTTGCACTGTCCGAACACCAGTCCCCGCTGACATCCGATTTCAGCGATTCCCATCTTGCCTGGTTGTGCGAACAGATCATTTCCAACCGTTTCCTTCCGGTTCCGCCCGAAGAAGACGTCTTTGTCGGCGATGGCGATTACCGCGCCATCGGGGCGGAGTTCCTTGGTCATTTTGTTCGCATGGCCGGGCTTAAAACCACCGAGGATATTCTTGATATCGGCTGTGGCATCGGCCGGATTGCCGTCCCCCTGACACAGTTCCTCAATCCGAAACAGGCGATCTATCGCGGCATGGATCCGGTGCGCGGCGGCATCGAATGGTGCAAGCGCGCCATCACGCCAGCCTATCCTAATTTCCGGTTCGAGTGTTCGGACATCAAGAACGAACTCTACAACCCCGAAGGCGAAATCAGCGGGCGCGGCATGCGACTGCCCTTTCAGGACGGAACATTCGATTTCACCGCAATGATCTCGGTGGCGACCCACCTGCCGCCAGACGAAATCGAAACCTATTGTTCCGAGGTCTTTCGTGTGCTGCGCCCGGGCGGTCGGCTGTTCTTGACCGCATTTGTCATCCGCGAAGATGACGACCCGTCAAATCCCGGCCGTGATGCCCGCCTCAAAGGGTTTGAAAAGGCCGAAGGTCAGCCGTGCTGGCACCTGCGCGGTGAAAACCCGATGGCGGCCGTCGGTTTTGACGATGCGTTTCTTGAGGGGGCCCTGCTCGGTGCCGGGTTCGATATCCACACCAAAAGCTTTGGCACCTGGCGCGGCGAAACGGCCGCCCATTACCAGGATTTCCTGATTGCCCAGAAACCACGGAGGACCGCATGAATCCCCGGATAATGGTGCTTGCCCATAATCACCCCGATCTGCATCCAGGCGGGACTGAAATTTTCGCCCATGATCTGTTTCATGCCTACAAGCGTGCGGAATGCGATGCGCTTTTCATCGGGGCGACCAACGATGTTCACCGCGAACGCCGCCCGGGCACAAGTTTTCAGGCGATCAATGATGCCGGCGATGAAATGCTGTTCTGGGCCGGGCATTTTGACCGTTTCAACATGTCCCAGACCGATCTTTATGCGGTCGCCCCGGATTTTGCGCGCCTTTTGAAAAGTTGGGCACCGGATGTGGTGCATATCCATCATCTGGTCCTGTGGGGCATCGAATTGCCGATGCTGATCCGCCGTGTTCTGCCGAACTGCAAGATCGTGATGACCCTGCATGACTATTATCAGATCTGCCCCAATGACGGCCTGATGATCCATCGCGGGACCAAAACCCGCTATACCAAGGCCGATGCCACCGGGCGTCTGTCCGGGCTTGATGGCTTTACGCCTGATCAACATGCGATGCGGGCGGTCAATCTGCGCAACCATCTGCGCGCGGTTGATCATTTCATCTCGCCCAGCGAGTTCCTTCGTAATCGCTATATCGAATGGGGCATCAATCCGGACAGGATTTCGGTGATCAACAATGGTCGCCCGACTGTCCCCGCCGCGCCCAAACGCGATATCGGGGCTGCCGGCACGCCCAATGTCTTTGGCTATTTCGGCAATCTCAACCCGTGGAAGGGCGCGGATGTCCTGCTTGAAGCCGGGCGAATTCTTTCGGCAGACGCGGTCGATTTCAACCTTCGCATTCATGGTGCGGCCCTGTATCAGACCGATCAGTTCACCAGTCGCATTGCCGATCTGGTCGAACAAAGCGGCCCGCAGGTAAGCCATATCGGCGCCTATCAACGCGAAGATATTCCCGATCTGATGGCACGGGTCGACTGGGTCGTTGTGCCGTCGATCTGGTGGGAAAATGCGCCACTGGTCATTCAGGAAGCCTTCCAGCATGGCCGCCCGGTAATCACCAGTTCAATTGGCGGCATGGCCGAAATGGTCCGCCATGGCCATGACGGCATTCATGTCCGCCCCGATGACCCGGCTGAACTGGCGCGCGTCATGAAGGACTGCGCAACCAATCCGAAGCTCTGGAAAAAACTGTCGGGCCATGTCCGGCCCCCGGCCGGGATTGATGATGTTGCCGAGCAATATCTGGCGATGATCCGCCGCATGGTTCGCCCTGATTTTGTTGCCGCCTGACGTTTAACAAGGAGGCCACTATGGCTGTTGCCGAAAAACAGACGATGGAAGAAACCCCGCCCCCGACCTCGACCCGGACCCCGGCGTCAACAGGTGCGCAAGATGCCGAACAAACCGCACCGACCCTCGAAGGGCGGGTTGATGCCATTGATCAGAACCGCCTCTATGGCTGGGTCTGGTCGCCGCAAAGCCCGGATGCCCGGATCGAGGTGGTTGTGCGCCTGAACGGTCATGCCCTGCTGCGCGAAACCGCTGAAAACGAACGTGTCGATTTGCGCCGCAACGGTATCGGCGATGGAAAACACGCATTCGAGGTCGAATTGCCCGATGCCGCGGTTGCCAGTGTCGAAAGTCTGACGGTCTGTGCCGTCATGCCCGGCACCAAGGAAGAAGTCACGCTGCGCATCCCGTCCCAAAGCGAACAGGAAGCCCACACGGCGCTGAACGCGCCGCTTGGCAAAATTCTGGATCGTCTGGATCGCCTGCTGGCCGCACAGCACATCTTGCAAAACGGTCAGCGCGAAGCCGCCAAACGTCTGGTCAGCGCATCCAAACGCATGGACGAACTGGCGTCCGCCGATGACGGCATCGAAGCCGGGGTGAAACTGGTGCGAAACGGTCAGGAAGAACTCTCAAGCCGGGTCGATGAACTCGAAGTCTTTCTGGTGCGCTTTGACAAGTCACTCGGTGGCTTTGACGAACGGCTTTCAGCCCTGACCGCACGCCACACCAATGATCTCAAAACCCCGTTGCTGATCCTGTCCTGCCTGATTGGCGTGACCACCGGATTGGCAATCGGTGCCTTTGTCTGGTGATCGCCATGGCACGGCAACCATTCGCTTTGAAACACACGCGTAAACACAAGGAGGCCCGGGCATGACCGAACAGCATGGAATGCCACTGGATGGCAGAACCGTCGTCGCCGCCTTGGTCGATGAAGGTCTGGCTTTGATGGTCGGGGTGGGAAGTGCCCTGCCGGCAACGATTGACATTTACCTCAACAGCCAGTCTGACGCCAAAGTCCAGGCATCCATCATTTCATGGCGCCGCCACGATGCGGAACCCGACAATGCCTATGGCTTTGTGGCCCTCTTGCCGATGAAGGATGTCTCCGCACGTCGTTTGAAAACCGCCCTGTTCCGGGGCGCGGGCAAGCCGCGTGAATACCGCATCGACAATCGTCAACAACGCATTGAGGCGGTTCTGTCCTCTGTTGCCGATCAATCCGGCCCGGCCTTTGCCACGGTGATTGATGGTTTGATCGAAGCCCTGCTGGCAGGCGACCCCGATAAAAAACGCCTCAGCAAGGTGGCTGCACTTGTGCAAAGTGCAGCACGCAGCAACGGCTTTATCGAAGTACTCGGCGGGCTCGAAGAAGGTGATGTTTATATTCAGGGCTGGTCAAGCGGCTTCCCCACCGGACGCACCCGCGTCATTGCCATGGCGGATTCTCCGATACTGGCGGAATTGACCAGTGCCGATTTCCAGCGCGATGACCTGGGCGACGAGGCATCCGGTGTAACCGGCCTGATGCTGGGTGATAAGCCGATCAATCCGAAAAAACTCAAACGGGTTTACTTCCGCGGCCGCGACACCTGGTACTCGATCGAGGTGTATCAGCACCGCGTTCTGGTCGCACCGCCCTATGTCCCGGCCCATATTCGCTCGGTCCTTGATCGTGTGCGCGCACCGGAAAAAATCCTGCATACCCTTAAAATGGCCGCACATCGTTTTGATGGCCGCGACACGGTATCCGAACTGGATCGCCCGGTCCGCATCGGCATCGATTTCTCTCTTCTGATCGAAGGAAGCGGGGTGTTGATTTCCGGCTGGATGCTTGATCCCGACCGTGCGGTCAAGGATGTGTCACTGCGGGTTGGCGGTGAAGTCGTGCGGATTGACGATCACTGGACGCGCCAGTCACGCGCCGATGTGACCGATGCCTTTGCCAATGATCCGATGTTCTCTGGCATGAACCCGGCCCGGAATAATCACGGCTTTTTGGTGTTTTGCCCGTTGGACGTCACCCCGCCATCCGATCAGGCGACCTATCTTGAACTGGGCATCAGTGATGCCTTTCCGGCCTATTGCCCGCTGAACCCGACGCGTGCATCGGCCCGTCAGGCTCTTTCACGGGTTTTGCCGTCGCTTGATCCGCGGTCGGTCACGGCCTCGAACAGTATCGAACGTCAGTTCGGCCCGATGTTACAGGCCATGACGGCACAGCGCCCCTATGCGGTGGATATCCATGATATCGGCGACTTTGACGAAGACGCGCCGGTGACCCTTGTGGTCGGTGTCGATGACACGATCAATGATATCGGTGTCACCATTGCCCTGTTGGGACTGGATAGTGCCACCCGCCATCTGCCGATTGTCATTGCCGGGCCGGTCGAAAGCTTTGATCAGGTCGGCAGCGAAATCTTGCGCCTTGCCGCCTTTTACAAACTCAACACCCGGATCGTTTTCGCCGAAGGGGTCGAAGACTATTGCGATGCGCTCGAAGTCGGTGTGGATGCCACCAATTCCGAAACAGTCGGGCTGGTGTCAGCACATATTCTGCCGCGCGATGATGGCTGGTTTGATCAGTTGCATGCCGCCTATATCAAACGCGGCAACAAGGTTCTCGTCTCGCCGACCATCCTGTTTGAAGACGATTCTGTCCGTTGGGCCGGGACCTGGATCAACAGCAATGCCAATGGCGGGCAATATCTGTCGGATCGCTATGTCGGCTACCCTTGCGCGGTTCTTGCCGATGCCCAACCCAGCGAAGTCAGTGCCGGTACGTTGGAATGCTGCATTCTGCCGCGCAAGGCCTTCAAGGACAGTGACGGCTTTACCCGTGGCTATATCGGTCCGGCGGAAAAAAGCCTCGACCTTGCACTCAAGCTGCGCATGGCGGGGACGCCATCCTACTGGATCCCCGATGTCGAAGTACTGGGCAGCGAACAATCCATAAGCAAAGCCCCTGCCTGGGAGGAACTTTCCAATCGTCTTGACCGCTGGGCGTTTGATCGCCGCTGGTCATTGGTCGTTTCAAACTTGCGGAGCCACAACAATGCCGTCGACTGATTTACGCGTCCTCGTTATTTCGCACGGCCATCCCAGCATCTCGCTGGGCGGGGCCGAAGTGGCCTCCTACAACCTGCATAAAGGGTTGAACAAACTTGACGGGGTCGAAAGCTTTTATCTCGCCCGCGTTGGCAATCCCGTACCGCGTCACGGCGCCTCGGCCCTGATGAGCCTGCGGCAAAAGGAAAACGAAATCCTTTATCACGCGGAAAACTATGATCATTTCCTGCTCTCGAACGGCAGCACGGATGAAATTGATCGGGATTTCCTGCGCTTTGTGAAGGATTACGAACCCGATGTCGTGCATTTCCATCACTATCTCGGCCTTGGGCTCGAAACCATCTATGCCATTCGCGAAGCCCTGCCCGAAACCGCGATTTTCTTTACTTTCCACGAGTTTTTGACGATCTGCCACAATCACGGGCAGATGATCAAAAGCGGCGGAACCAAGCTGTGCAACCGGGCCAGCCCGATTGATTGCAATGGCTGTTTCCCCAATATCTCGCCGGCTTCGTTCCTGCGGCGTGAACGCTTCATCAAGGCGATGCTGGAACTGGCCGATCACTATGTCTCGCCCAGCGAGTTTCTCGCCAACCGTTTCATTGACTGGGGCATGAAGGCCGAAAAAATGTCGGTGATCGAAAACGGTCTCGACATTAATGAACGGGCCAAGGACCGCCCGCTTTCCAAAACCCAGCCGCGCCGCTCGCGCTTTGCCTTCTTCGGGCAACTGACGATGTTCAAGGGCGCTGACATCCTTCTCGATGCGGTCGGGCGTGTGCCTGATGAAATCTGGGGTGATGATGCGCGGCTGATGATCTTTGGCGGCAACCTTGATCGCCAGCCCAAGGAATATCAGGACAAGGTCCATGACCTGATCGAAAAGGCCGGCGAACGTGTCCGCTTTTACGGGGCCTATCAGAATACCGAAATGCCCAAACTGATGGAGCTCGCCGACTGGACGATCATTCCCTCGATCTGGTGGGAAAACTCGCCGGTCGTGATTCAGGAAGCCTTCTTCCACGGGCGTCCGATGATCTGTTCCAACATTGGCGGCATGGCCGAAAAAATCACCGACGGTGTCAATGGTCTGCATTTCCGGGTCGGAAGTGCCGAAGACCTTGCGGATCGGATGATCGAAGTTCTCAGCGACAACAAGATCTGGGATCGGATGCGCGAGGGAATACCAAGCGTGACGACCTATCAGGAATGCGCCGAGCAACATCTCGCGCAGTATCGGGAGGTTCTGGAAACGCGCCGTATGTCTGCAAAGGCTGCGAGCCCGCAAACCGTGGCAAGCACGGCATGAATTCAGAACAAAAACGTGATCAACCAAGGAGAGACAACATGGCGCGCGTTCTCGTAATGATCCCGTCCGGCGAAGTCTACGACCACGACTGCGTCCGATGGTACAACTATCAGGATGTTCAAAAGAGCATCAATCACTACCACAATATCGGGGATGCCTTTGTCTTCGATTCATCGCTCAAACTGATGAATTACGACAAGCTTGGTGTCCTGCCGATTGCCGATCCCAAGATGGAAGACATCGACCGCCTTCGCGAGGAATATGACTATGTCTTCCTGCGCGGGTCGAACTACATCCATTCCGATATGGACTGGCGCAATACCATCGACGTTCTCAAACGCCTGAAACTGCCCGTGTTGGGCTTTGGCATCGGTGCGCAGGCCCCGGTCAAAGGCAAGATCGAACTGTCCGAACAGACCAAAACGGTTCTGCGGATGATGGCTGATTCCACCACCTCCATCGGTGTGCGCGGGGCCTATACCGCACAGGTTCTTTGGGATCTTGGCATCACCAATGTCCGCATTGTCGGCTGCCCGACCGCGTTTAGGCAAAACAATCCCGACATGCGCATCAAGCTGCCATCGCTCGATAGCGTGAAAAATGTCGGCATTACGCTGCGCCGTGAAGTATCCCCGGCCTATGCCCAGGACATCAAACGGTATCTGACGTTCCATCGTGATCTGGTCAAACATCTTGCCGACCGGTTCGATGACATGACCCTGATGGCCCAGGGCGAACCCGAAGAGAAAAAGCTCGTCTTTGGCAGCAACGCCCAGCGCGAAGAAGCCATGCAGGCGCTCAAAAACAACGACTGGGTCAAGAACTGGTATCTCGATGACACGATGGAACGCCTCTATCGCGAGAAGCTGTTCTATTCCGATGTCGTGTCCGATTACGAGGATCTGGTCCGGACCAAGGATTGCGTGCTGGGCTATCGCCTGCACGGCAATCTGATGGCGCTGTCCAACGGTGTTCCGTCGATTTACTTCACCTATGACAGCCGCACGGTCGAATTCGCCGAAACCTATCAGATCCCGTCCTATGACGTGTTCTCGGAAAAGGAATTCGTGCTCGAGGATTACTGGAATCAGGATCTGTTCGACAAGTTCAACCGCGCCTGGTTCCAGACCTATCGCGAAATGGCGCAATTCCTGACCGAAAACAACATTGATCACAAAATGGTCGATGTCATGAAAGCTGATACGCAGCCTCAGCGAAAGGTCGCGTGATCCCACCCGGTATGGCCGTTCTGGCGACCCGGATCGGGATCGCCGGGCGGCCGTGCCTTCCAAAGCAGCCTGAACCAAAACAGGCAACATCAACAAGGAGACACGGCAATGACTGTACTTGTAACAGGTGGCGCAGGGTATATCGGCAGTCACGCGGCACTGGCACTTCTCGATGGCGGGCGCGATGTCGTCGTGCTGGATAACCTAAGTCAGGGGCATCGCTGGGCAGTGCCCACCGGGGCGGCCTTCGTTGAAGGTGATTGTGGCGACGAAGATCTGGTGCGTCGCGTCATCGCCGAACATGATGTGACGGCGATCATGCATTTTGCCGGGTCGATCATTGTCCCGGACTCGGTCATCTATCCGCTGGAATATTACCGCAACAACACGGTCAATTCGCGTGCACTGTTGCAAGTTGCCGTGGATAGCGGCGTAAAGCATTTCATCTTTTCCTCGACCGCGGGGGTTTATGGCGAACCAAAAGCCACCCCGATCAACGAGGACTTTGCCCTTAAGCCGATCTCGCCCTATGGCACATCAAAAATGATGACCGAAAAGATGTTGGCCGATGCCGCCATCGCCCATGACTTGCGCTATGTCGCGCTGCGTTACTTCAATGTTGCCGGTGCCGATCCCAAAGGCCGTTCCGGCCAGACATCGCGCAAGGCAACCCATCTGATCAAGATCGCAAGCCAGGCGGCAACCGGGACGCGTCCGCAAATGGCCATTTACGGCGAAGATTACGAAACTCCCGATGGCACCTGCATTCGCGATTACATCCATGTGTCCGACCTCGCCAATGCCCATGTTCTGGCCCTTGAATATCTCGAACGCGGCGGCGAAAGCGACGTGATGAATTGCGGTTATGGTCGCGGGTTCTCGGTGCGCGAAGTGATCGGTGCGGTCAAAAAAGTGTCTGGCGTTGATTTCGAAGTCGAACTTGCCGACCGTCGCCCCGGTGATCCGGCAGCCCTGATTGCCGCGGCCGATCGTATTCGCCAGAAACTCGGCTGGACCCCGGTTCATGATGACTTGGATGCCATCGTGCGCCATGCCCTTGATTGGGAACAAAGCCTTAAATCCCGCGAGGTCAGTGCGGCTTAAACACACCTCGCAAGACCTGCACTTCCAAACACGAGCAACGGTTCGAAACAACGTCAAAAATGACACGAACCAAACACGCAGGAGCATAAAATGGCACCCGAACTCCCCACCGGGGGGCGCAAGCCCCGTATTGGCGTATTGATGCCCGCTGGCCGTCTTGAGGGCAATCTTGGTGTTGTCACCCACACCTATAATGCGCCGGAAAAGGCAAAGACGTTATTCACCAATATCGGTGACTGCTTTGTCTATGATTCCTCGCTGCGCATTCTCGATTATTCCGAACTTTTTCCGATCTATGTGCCCTCGGACGGCAATATTTCGGAAACCCAGATCGAACAGATCAATCGGCTGGATTACATCTTTCTGCGCGGATCGAACTATATCAACACCAACGGTCAATGGGATCCGATCACAGCGGTTCTTGAAAAAACCAAGGTCCCCGTGATTGCCTTTGGCATCGGTGTTCAGGTTCCCGACAATTCCGAAGAATATGTCAATGAGTCGACCCGACGGTTCTTGAATCTGGTTGCAGATCGCTCGGCATCAATTGGCGTGCGCGGCAACTTGTCGAAAAAGGCGCTGAATTCGATCGGGATCAAAAATGTCCGCATCTTTGGCTGTCCGACGGCGTTCCGCCATTGCAAACCGGAACTGAAATTGCGCCGGGTTGATGCCGCATCGATCAAAAGGCTGGGCTTTACGCTTCGCCGCAAGACGCACGGTTTTCAGACCCAGCAACGCTTTATGTTGCGCACACTGGCCGAACGCTACGACACGGAAATCCTGTGTGCCGGCGAACTTGAAGAAAAGCAGATCTATTACGCGCGATCCAAACAGGTCGAAAATGATGCGGCTGTCATGGACGAGGCTGTCAAAAAATTGACCGCGGAAAAGTGGTTCTATGGCCCCAGGGATCCGTTGCTGGACCTTTATAAATCGTCGCTTTCGGTGTTTGAAAGTGTCGCGGATTTTGAACGGGCCGAACAGAACCTTGATGCGGTGACCGGTTATCGCCTGCATGGCAATTTGCTGGCCTTGGCCAACGAAGTTCCGGCCCTTTATGTCACCTATGACACGCGCACCCGCGAATTTGTCCGAACACTTGGCATTCCGTTCGTGGATGGTCGCTACATGGACAAATTCTCGTTCGAGGAAGCTTGGGATAACGCCGATTTCGATCTGTTTGAGCAGACTTATCAGAAGCGTTTTGGCGATCTGAAAAACTTCCTTGAAGAAAACAGCATGGCACACCGTCTGGGCAGTACCCCGGCCCCATACGTCGCAGAGGCGGCGTGACCTTGCTGTCTGGTGCGTGGCGTAACCCCCAGTAACGCCACGCACCACACTTTCTCATTTGATTTCAAACCTGGCGGGTGAAACCTTGGGCACACTTCGTTTCTCAAAACGCATCACAGGTCTCTCGGCATTCCTGATCGGCTTGTCGGTCGGGGGCATGTTTGGCTGGAACCCGGATTTGCGGGCCGCCGAGGTAACTGTCTCGGGCACCGAAACCGTCATCTTTGATAGCGACGTCACCGGATGTGACAACCATCATCTGCCCGATTCACCAGCCCGGGCCTTTCGCAACAATCAGGGCAAAATGGTTCTGTTTGCCCCGAACTTTCAAAACCGGGCCTTTGTCGGTTATGGCTTTAACAGCCTGAAACCCGATTGCGACAGCCGCTTCAAGGCCGCGGGCAAAGCCGTACCCGAACTGCTTGATGATCGCACCTGGCTTCAGGCTATCTATACCCGTGACGGGCGCGATGTTTATGCGCTGGGCAGTGCCAGTTTCATGCCCTATCGCCATGACATGCCCTGCAAGGGACGGACAAAACGCACCGATTGCTGGATCAATGGTCTGGTGACGCTGAAATCAAGTGACGGCGGCAAGACCTTTGACTATCTCGGCAACCCGCCCCGACATGCACCGTTCCCGCCGCCTGAACCCTATCGCGATGATCGCAAACGCGCGCCAAGCTATGTGACGGTGACCAACATCATCTCCTGGCAGAATTACTATTACGCCATTGTCTGGCGTCGGGCTGATAACTGGGAAGAGTCGCGCAATTGTCTGGTGCGCGCCCCGATTGATGATCCCAAACGATGGGATGTCTGGAACGGCTCAGGCTTCGAGTTGGCCGCAACCCTGACCGATCAGGGATGGTCGGCACTCGAAACCGAATGTGCGCGCGTCGGGCCGGTGGGGGTTTCCTCCATCCGCGGTCTGGTCCGCCATGAAGGTTCAAACAGTTTCATCACCGTTTACCTCCATCGCATCCGCAAAAAGGGCGAGCCCGATATTGCCGGCTTTTTCTATTCGTCCTCGACGGATCTTAAAAACTGGTCGGAGCCCAAATTGCTCTATCGCCAGCCTTTGCAACGCGACGCGGCAGAGGGCGAAACCTTCTCGGCCTATCCGTCGATCATCGACGAAGACAGCACAGATCGTCTGTTTGGCACGGTTGATGACGAAGCCAGCCTGGTTTTCGTCCGTCTTGTCCCGAAACCCTACAAGGATCGCTGGCGTGTGCCGCGCCAACTGATCCGTGTTCCGATCTCGATCAAGGAGTATTGAACAATGCCTGTCGAATTTACCGCGTTTGATATCGAAGGTCCGGTTTTGTTTGTGCCCAACCGACATCGGGACAAACGCGGTGTTTTTGCCGAAACCTTTCGCTATGACGATTTTTGCGAGGTGGTGGGTGATATTGATCTGGTGCAGGAAAACCATTCGATCAGCGTTCCGATCAACACCATCCGCGGCCTGCATTTTCAGACCTGCCCCTATGCCCAAGGCAAACTGATCCGCGTGACACAAGGTGCCATCCTTGATGTCGCGGTCGATATCCGCCCGCGTTCCGCGACCTTTGGTCAACACATCAAGATCGAACTCAGTGCTGAAAACTGGTACCAGCTCTGGATCCCCGAAGGCTTCGCCCACGGCTTCAAAACGCTCAAGCCCGACACCCATGTCATGTACAAGGCCTCGAACTATTACAGTCCCGATCATGATCGCGGGATCGCCTGGAACGATCCTGATCTTGGTATCGACTGGCAGCTTTACGGCCAACAGCCGGTGGTGTCTGAAAAGGATAGCAGACAGCCTCTATTGTCCGAGCTGGACCCTGAAACCCTCGGTCCCATGGGGCACACGCCGCCAAACCACGATTTCACACCCCTCAATCTCAACCGCGCGAATGTCACGGTTTTAAGTGCCAATCCATCGTGATTGGCCCACCGTGACTGTATTGGGTGCGCACGGGTTGCCCATCCAGTCTCCCTGTCCGATGCGCATTCAATCCGGAAATGGGCCCGTTATCGGGCCCATTTCTTGCAACACGCTATCCTTGCCTAACCAACCACATTGAAGTCCGGGCCATACGGGTATCCGGTGATGTTTTCATTGCCGTCTTCGGTAATCACCAGAATGTCATGCTCGCGGTATCCCCCCGACCCCGGGTTGCCCTCGGCAATGGTCAGCATCGGCTCCATGCTGATCACCATGCCGGGCTCAAGCACCGTGTCGATATCTTCGCGCAGCTCAAGCCCGGCTTCGCGGCCATAATAATGCGACAGCACGCCAAAGCTGTGGCCATAGCCAAAGGTGCGATATTGCAGCAAATCCCGCTCGGCAAAGAAGGCGTTGATCTGCTCTGTCACCTGCGCACAGGACGCACCGGGTTTGAGCAAACTCATGCCATATTCATGGGCCGCGACATTGGCCTCCCAGATTTTCAGGCTGGCCTCATCGACCTCGCCGACAAACAGCGTGCGTTCAAGCGCTGTGTAATAACCCGAAATCATCGGAAACGTGTTAAGCGACAGGATATCGCCACGTTTGAGCTTGCGTGCGGTTACCGGGTTATGCGCCCCGTCGGTATTGATCCCTGACTGGAACCAGACCCACGTATCGCGATATTCCGCATGCGGGAACCGCTTGGCGATTTCAAGTTCCATCGCATCGCGCCCGGCCATGGCAACATCAATTTCGCGCACCCCTTCCTTGATGGCATCCCGGATGGCATAGCCACCGACATCGGCAACCTGCGCCCCATGGCGGATCAGGGCAATCTCGGCAGGCGATTTATGCATGCGCTGGCGCATGGTGGCCGGTGCGATATCCCGGCTTTCGGACGGTTTGAGGAACTCATCCAAAAGCGCCTTTTGCACAAGGCTCAGGTGATCGCCCTCATAACCAATCACCTTGCCCGGTCCGGTGACGGACAGGATCGCGCGCCAGTAATTGTTTCGCGCCCAATCGGTATAGGTGATGTTATCGCCATGACAGCGGCGCCACGGTTGGGCGGCATCAATCCCGGCACTGATCGTGACACTTTCAGTTGGCGTGACGACAAGCCCGTAAGGCCGGCCAAAGGCGCAATAGAGGAAGCCTGAGTAATAGGCGATGTTATGCATGGAAGTGAAAACACAGGCCTCAACACCGGTGTCATTCATGATCTTGCGCAAGCCTCTCAGGCGGGCATCATATTCGGCGGCCTCAAACGGCAGCACGCGGTCACCTTGGTGAAAACGGTAAAATTCCGGGCGATCCATAAGCGCGTTCCCTTTTTTACGCGTTGCGCATGCAAAGGGACAAAGACCTCCCCCTGTCATGACAACGACAAAGCAAGATCCCGGCGTTCAGGATATGGTTGGTGATGGATTGGGCGCGTACATCAAAGGCCATTTCACGCTGGCGACGCCATCGCCTGCCCACCCGGACATATTGAGAGATGGGCGCAAGTTGGCAAGCAAAATCTGCATCGCCATATCATTGATCACAGTCACCCGCCGCGCGTTCGGATATGGTCGCGGCCATCACGTCTTTTACGAGGGGCGTTACCATACGTTCGTATGATAAATCTGGCGATTTAAAGTACTTTATTAACGGCTTGGCGCTTTACTGTCAGAGAATAAGCAAAAACCGCGAGCAATAACGGATATTCGGCGTGGCAGAAGAAAACGACGACAACGAACAAGGCGGCAGGACAGCGGCCAACGCAGCGATGAAACGCATCGCCGAAAAGGAACTGCGCGAGATCCGCAAACGTCAGCGCCGCAAACGCATGATCGTGTTCGGCCTGAGCTTCTCCTTGCTGTTCCTTGCCATCTTCGGCAGCCTGTTTACCATCAAGTCCAACCTTGATCTCAGCCGCAACATGGTCCGCAGCCCCGAAGTCCGTATTCTGGGGTATGACGGTGCGCTGCTTGAAACCATCAAGGGCCACTATAGCCAGGATGTCTCGCTGACCACCTTGCCCGAACGGGTTCAGAACGTTTTTGTTGCCGCCACCGATCCGACGTTTTTTGATCATCTCGGGGTTTCCGGCGCGGATGTTGCCCGCATGTTCAGCACCGAAGATTCCCCCGGCTCAACCATCACGATGAAGGTCGCGCGCAGCTTTTTCAAAACCAAGGACAGCGGCCCGGGCCGCCATATCCAGGAATTTCTTGTCGCGCTTTGGCTGGAATGGAGTTTCAGCAAGAAAACCATCTTGCGAAGCTACCTTGAACGCGCCTATGTCGGGCGCGGCATCTTTGGCATCTCGGCGGCATCGCGTCTTTGGTATGGCGGGCCTGCCGAACGCATGACCTTGCATCAGGCCGCCGTTCTGGCCGCCGCCATAAGCGATCCTGAAACCTTCAATCCGCTGTTTTATCCGCGCGAAACCGCCGAAGAAGCCAACAAGATCTTGGCCCGTCTCGCACAGTACAAGTTTATCGAGGCTGATCGCGTGTCGGCCCTGACCTTGCTCGAACCGAAACTTGATGTGCAGTACGAAGAAAACGTCCTGTCGGGCTATGTCGTTGATATGGTGCTCGAAGAAGTCGCCGATATTGTCGGCTACAGCAGCCGCGACATTGATGTGCTCACCAGCATCGACTGGAAAATTCAAAATCTGGCGCAGGAAATTGTACCGGAAATCGCCGAATTGCGTTTCAAGCCGCGCGGCGCGTCACAGACGGGATTGCTGTCCATCAGCCCCGAAGGTCGCATTCGCGCCCTGATCGGCGGGCTGAATTATTCACCCTTCCAGCGCAACCGGGTCACCGATGTCCGCCATTCGCCCGGCCGGATGATCAAGATCGCGACCTATTACTATGCGCTCAATGAAAACAGCGATCCGGCCCAATGGGTGCGCGATAACCGCATGGCGGTGGGCGGCTGGCGTCCGATCAACCCGGATCACGACTATATGGGCATGATATCGCTCCGCGAGGCGTTCGTGCGTGATGTCAACACGGTGCCAACCAACCTTGCCGATCACTTCGGTCTGTTGAATGTCCGCCAATATGCCCACAATATCGGCATCAAAAGCCCGCTATCGAGTGATATCAGAACCGTCGTCGGCCTTGATCCGGTAACAATCAGCGACGTCACCGCCATTCATGCCCTGCCGCAAAATTCCGGCAAACCACCCCAGATGACCCTGATCAACCGGGTGTCCTATACGGGTGATACTGGCGCACCCCCTGTTTATCAACGGGTCGAGGAAGTGCAGGAAAAACGCCTGACCGACGAGGGGATTCAGGCGTCTTACGTTCTGTTTGCCAGTGTCACCGACCCGCAAGTGCGTCTGGATCGTCCGTTTGCCGGCTATGGCACGGTGGCCGGTGGCCGCACCGATGCATGGTATGTCGGGTTCTCGTCTGATCTGATCACAACCGTCTGGGCGGGGAATGACAATCGGTCACAGATGGATGTCCGCGGCGAGGTAGAACTTGCGTCTTTGTGGCGGTTATTTATGCTGGAAGCGCATGATGGTTTACCCATCCGTTCCATGGTCCGTGCATCATCTGAACGCCGTCGCGCCGGCGATGGCGTCAAGGATCTGTGGAAAATGGGTCAAGTTGACACTGCAAACGGACAATAACGGATAAAACCGTCGCAAAACGGGGAGACGGGGGACTCCCTCCTCGGTTGGGACATAAAAATTGAAATTCGCCGGAAAATGCGGCGCTATCGCCTGTCAGACGCACTTTGGGGTTGTGCGGATATGACGGGCAGGTTGGCGTGTGCACGGCCCGGACCAGACCGATAGGTGCTTTTGTGGCCCAAAGAGAATTCAAAAGGAAAAAGAGCGTCCGCAAAGGCGCGACAGGTTCCAAAAAGCCGAAAAAGCGCGTCAGCAGTTCGGGCAAGAAAGGCGGCAGTCTTTTTGCCCGTCTGGGCGATATGATTCCGGGGCCCGAAGCCATTGCCAAATTCATCGTGCTCGGCTCGATCTGGGTCATGGTTCTGGGCGGCGGGGTTGTTGCCTATTACGGCTATGGTCTGCCCGACAAGGTCAGCTTTGATGTCGCAAGCGAACGCAAACCGTCTATTCGCGTGATCAGTATTGATGGCCAAAACCTCGCGGCCTATGGCAACCGCTATGGCAACCCGGTCGAGGTCCGCAACCTTCCCGACTATGTCGGTCAGGCGTTTGTTTCCATCGAAGACCGCCGTTTCTATGACCATTTCGGGATTGATGTCGTCGGCATCATGCGTGCGGCATGGGCCAACCTGACCGCTGGCCGCATTGCCGAGGGCGGCAGCACCATCACCCAGCAGCTGGCAAAAAACCTGTTCCTGTCCCCCGAACGCTCCTTTGGCCGCAAGATCGAAGAAGTGCTTCTGGCCATCTGGCTGGAATTCAAATTCGATAAGCAGCAAATCCTCTCGCTTTATCTCAACCGGATTTATTTCGGATCGGGCGTCTATGGCATTGATGCCGCATCCCGGCATTATTTCGGCACCGACCCTAGGCGTCTGAACCTTTACGAGGCCGCCGTACTGGCCGGCCTGCCCAAGGCACCAAGTCGCTATAACCCGATGGTCGATCCCAAACTTGCGGCCGAACGCGCCAATGTCGTGCTGGAAGCCATGGCATCGACCGGTGCGCTGACCAAGGCACGCGCCGAACGCGCCAAACAGACCCGTGTGCGCACCGCACGTGCTGCACAGGCAGGGCCGGGGGTGCGCTATTTCACTGATTGGGTGCTTGATCGTGTGAAAGATTATGTCGGCTATGTCGATCAGGATCTTCTGGTTTATACCACGCTTGATTCCCGTCTTCAGGCCATCGCCGAAGAAAACCTTCTGCGTGCGCTCGCCAGTAACGGGGCCAAGGAACACCATGTCGGGCAGGCCGCCCTTCTGGCGATGACCCCCGATGGGGCCGTGCGTGCCATGGTTGGCGGTCGTGACTACTATGAAAGCCAGTATAACCGTGTGACGCAGGCCCGCCGTCAGCCGGGCTCGGTGTTTAAGCTGTTTGTCTATCTCGCCGGGCTTGAAAACGGCTTTGGCTCGAACGACTGGATGCGCGACGGGCCGATTGTCATTGATGGCTGGGAGCCGCGCAACTTCGATCGCAAACACCACGGCACCATGTCGATCCGCGATGCGGTGGCAACCTCGAACAACTCGATCGCGGTCCAGCTCTCGCTTGAAGTCGGCCTCGACAAGGTCATTCAGAAGGCGCGTGACATGGGCGTCTCGTCGGAACTCAAACCGGAACCAAGCCTTGCCCTTGGCACCAGCGAAGTCTCGATGCTCGAGCTCACCGGTGCCTACGCGATTGTTGCCAATGGCGGCTTTGCCGTCTTCCCGCACGCGGTCAGCAAGATCACCGGCAAGGGTGGCGAAGTGCTGTATGAACGCTCTGACGACTTCCCGGTCCGTCTGATGAACCCGCTGCATGCCGGGGAAATGAACAACATGCTGGCCGCCGTGGTGTCCAAGGGGACAGGGCGCAACGCCATCATCGACCGCCCGTCGGCCGGCAAAACCGGCACGACATCGGATTACCGCGATGCCTGGTTCATCGGCTACAGCTCTGATCTTGTGGCAGGCATCTGGATGGGCAATGATGATGGCAGCCCGATGGATGAACAGGTCACCGGCGGTGCCCTTCCGGCCGCACTCTGGCGCGACTTCATGCTGCACGCCCACCAAAACATCCCGGTCCGATCGCTTGGCAAGGCCGCACTCGCGCGCTCCAAAAAGATCGGCGAGGACGACAGCTGGCGCGACTTCACCGCTGGCTACAGTTCGGGCAACACCAAGCAGTAAGGCACCTCAACTGTCTTTGCCGAAATTACAGGCGGCCTTCGGGCCGCCTGATTTCGTTAAAACCCAATTCTGTTGTTCGTCATTCCCGCGAAGGCGGGAATCCACGATGATTGCAACGCTGCATGGATTCCGGGTCTACGCTCCGCTTCGCCCGCAATGACGTTGCCGCAAACAAGAGGACAGTCCCATGTTTCCTATGAAGGCCAAAAACAAATCTGTCCCCTTTTTTGGTCCCCAACCCCTGTTGATGTCGTTTTGGTCACCTGTGATAATTTGGAACTTTGGCGCGAGGTGGTAACCTTTTTAATTGCCTATGGTCGCATTAGTTTGCAGGATTTGATTGCCATTAAATGTCTGACCCTGCCGGAAAAAGAGTATAGTCATGACCGAAGCGATTGAACCGGAGACACAAATTCTTGCCGGCGAAGAAGCCCTCAAACTTTGGCGTAAGGGCCCAGCCGAATGGAATAACTGGGTTAATCTGCATCATGGATGGAAGATCAGTTTTTACGGTGTCGATTTCTCATCCGAACGGGAATCCGAAGGAGAGCTGTCGTTTTCGGGATATGATTTCGGCAATAACAACGTGGACTTCTATGAGGCCACTTTCGGCGATGGAAAAGTGGACTTCTCTGAGGCCACTTTCGGCGATGGCATCGTGACATTCTTTAAAGCGAATTTCGGTGATGGCAACGTAGACTTCACTGCAGCCAATTTCGGCGATAACAACGTAAACTTCTCTGAGGCCACTTTCGGCGATGGCATCGTGACATTCTTTAAAGCGAATTTCGGTGATGGCAACGTAGACTTCACTGCAGCCAATTTCGGCGATAACAACGTAAACTTCTCTGAGGCCACTTTCGGCGTTGGTAACGTGAACTTATCGGGGACAAAATTCGGCGTTGGCAACGTGAGCTTCATTGGAACCACTTTCGCCGATGGTGACGTGGACTTCTCTGCAGCCAATTTCGGCATTGGCAACGTGAACTTATCGGGGACAAAATTCGGCAGTGGCAAAGTGGACTTCTCAGATGCCACTTTCGGCGATAGCGTCGTTTCATTTTTCGGAGCCACTTTCGGCGATGGTAATGTGGACTTCTCAGATGCCACTTTCGGCGATGGTAATGTGGACTTCTCAGATGCCACTTTCGGCGATGGTAATGTGGACTTCTCAGATGCCACTTTCGGCGATGGTAATGTGGACTTCTCAGATGCCACTTTCGGCGATGGTAATGTGGACTTCTCAGATGCCACTTTCGGCGATGGTAATGTGGACTTCTCAGATGCCACTTTCGGCGATGGTAATGTGGACTTCTCAGATGCCACTTTCGGCGATGGTAATGTGGACTTCTCAGATGCCACTTTCGGCGATGGTAATGTGGACTTCTCAGATGCCACTTTCGGCGATGGTAATGTGGACTTCTCAGATGCCACTTTCGGCGATGGTAATGTGGACTTCTCATATGCCAATTTCGGCGATGGCAACGTGAACTTCTCTGAGGCCACTTTCGGCGCTGGCAACTTGGACTTCTCGCGGGCAAAATTCGGCAGTGGCAAAGTGGACTTCTCTAAAGCCAATTTCCGCGATGGCAACGTGACATTCTTTTTAGCCAATTTCGGCGATGGCGAAGTGGACTTCTATGGAGCCACTTTCGGCGATGGTAATGTGGACTTCTCAGATGCCACTTTCGGCGATGGTAACGTGGACTTCCTTGGAACCACTTTCGGCGATGGCAACGTGAACTTCTTTGCGGCCACTTTCGGCGACGGCAATGTGAACTTCACTGAGGCCAATTTCGGCGCTGGCAACTTGGACTTCTATGCTGCCAATTTCGGCGATGGCAACGTGAACTTCGATTTGGTCACTTTATGCGATGGTAGCGTAATCTTCACTGAGGCAAAGCTTGCCACGTTGTACTTCAATCCGACGACAATAGGGGCGTGCCGGATTGAAGCCGAAGATTTATCAATCAAAAACCGGGCTGTATTCGAATTCCCTCTCTCCGCTGAGGCATTGACATTCTTGAGTTTGCAAGGCGCATCTTTTGATGGACCGCTTCGTCTTTCAGGCAATATCGGCACCATCCCCGATCTTCGCGCCACCCGATCCACCCATCAGGTCGACCTCAGCGCGCTAAAGGTCAACCTGCGGCGTGTATGGCAATGGCGGAGTTGGCCGCCGAAACTGTCACCCGTCGCAGAAGATCCTACAGACGGGGCGAAGTCGGGGCGACTTAAAGAGATTGCCGAAACCAACAGAGACCATCACGCTGCCTTAAGATTTTCCGCCGATGAAAACCGGGCACGAAGGTGGCGGGAAACATCCTGGCTGGGGTCGGTTCTGGACATGGCATTCAGTGTTTGCAGTGATTACGGCCAAAACATCCTGCGACCGTTAGCAGCACTGTTGATCTTCACTGTCGTTTTCACATTGCTTTATAAAGCAATGAAGACGCCAGTATCCGCCGACGTTGGAAGCATGTGGGAAGAGGCTTTGCTCTTATCGGTCAGCAACAGCGTGCCGTTTCTGCCGCAATCAAGTATTCTGCGGACCGATGCAATTGATGTTCTGTATTGCGGAACACCAAGTCTGGCTGTTTATGCAATCATGATTGCGCAGGGTGTTTTCAGTTTCATTTTTCTATTCTTGGTTGGCCTTGGTCTAAGGAACCGTTTCCGTCTTTAAACCTCCCGCGACACCAACACAAAAAGGGCTGCGGAGCAAGAAATGCGGCGAAGTCCCTGTTGATGTCGCCTGGGTCACATATGAGCAGATTTTAGACTGGTGTGAACGTTTGAAAAAAAGGGGACATGAAAAAAAGGGGACTGAAAAAAAAGGGGACAGATTTACTTTTTCTTCTTTCCTCTAAGACCAAAAAAAGACCGGCATCGATAAACGAGCCGGTCTTCAAGTTGGCTTGCTATGACCACATCAGGGGGGATGTGGCCGGGAGTTTCTCACCTGTCAGAACCCCGTTGGTGCAGCATCGGGTTGGGAGACATTCTACTGCGGGGTACCAACTGACGGTGCGGGGTGGCGCGTCGTCATGGTGAGATCAGGCTGCAGCAGCCTGATCTGTGAGCGCGTCGAGGAAGTCCAGGCATTCCTCGATCTGCGAAATTTCAATGAACTCGTTGGGTTTGTGCGCCTGCTCGATGCTGCCGGGGCCGCAAATGATCGACGGGATGTTGCCCTGCTTTTCAAATACGCCACCTTCCGAGCCATATGACACCTTGCCGGAAATCTCCGGGATGATGTTGCTGACATAGGAAAAGGCTTCGGCATCCGTGCAATCACCCATCCCCGGATAGGAAAAGATCTTCTCGAAGGTGAACCCGGTATCCTCTGCCTTGGCCTTCATCTCGGCATCAAGGGTGTCCATGATGGTCTTTTGCAGATCGGCAATCACCGCTTCGGCGTCATGGTCGGGCAGATGGCGAATTTCAAAGGTAAACTCGCAATATTCAGGCGTCACGTTGGTCGCCGTCCCGCCACTGATCGTGGTGGTCAGCATCGTGCTGTGCGGCACGGTGAAGTCTTGATCAAACGGGCCGTTTTCTTCGAATTCACGGGCCTTGTCGGCAATCAGGTTAATCGCACGTGCGCCATATTCAATGGCATTGACGTGATCAGGCGCAAACGAGCTGTGTCCGGCGGTACCCGTTACGCCAACCCGCATGGAATATTTGCCCTTCTGGCCGTTAATCACCTTCATGTTGGTCGGCTCGCCAATCACGGCCAGATGCGGTGGCGTGTCCATTTTCGCCAGATGATCGACCATCGAACCAACACCGATACAGCCGACTTCCTCGTCATAGGACAGGCAAAGATGAAACGGGATTTCAAGGTCGCGTTTGACCAGTTCCGGGATCATCGCCAGCGCACAGGCCGAAAAGCCTTTCATGTCGGCTGAACCGCGCCCAAACAGCTTGCCATCGCGTTCGGTCAGCTCAAATGCCGGGCTGATCCATGTGGTCTCAAGGGCGGGCACCACATCGGTATGACCCGAAAGCGCAATACCGGGCACCCCTTTGGGGCCGATGGTCGCCAGAAGGTTGGCTTTTTGCCCGGTTTCATCGTGGAACAGCGTGGACTCAACGCCATATTCCGCCAGATAGTCGCGGACGAAATGGATCAGACCGAGATTGGAGTTTTTGCTCGTCGTGTCGAACGCCACCAGTTTGCCAAGCAGATCGATGGCATGATGAAGGCGGGACATGTTTGGTTTGGACATTTTTATCTTCTTGTTTGGGTCAGGACGCGGATGCGTTGGTGGCATCGCGATTGTCGCGCCATTTCTTCCATTCGCGGCGAATGGTCAGAATGACAAACAGAACGGTCAGGGCAAAGAAGCCCCATGAAATCCATGACTGAAAGAAAACACCAAGATCACCGCGCGAAATCGCAAGCGACCGGCGCATATTGTCTTCAAACATCGGGCCAAGGATAAAGGCGATCAGGAACGGGGCCGCCGGGATGTTAAGCAACATCATGGCAAAGCCAACCACACCCATCACCAGAAGGACGGTGACATCAAACGGGCTCGCCCCGATGGAATAGATGCCATAAACGCACAGGATCAGAATGCAGGGCAAAAGCAGCGTCTGGGGAATGCGCGAAATCTTGGTAAAGGCACCGGCTGTTGCCTTGCCGGCAACAAACAGGAAGACCGAACTAAACAGGATGCCGATAAACAGCGCATAGACATCGCCCAGATTATTCTGGAACAGAAGCGGGCCGGGGGTCAGGCCATGGATCATGAACGCACCCAGCATCACACCGGTAATCACATCACCGGGCACACCAAGGGCCAGAAGCGGGATCATGGTCGCACCGCACGCACCGTTATTGGCAGACTCGGACGCAGCAATGCCTTCAAGCTCGCCTTCGCCGAACTTGTCCCCGTTTTTCGAGGTCCGGCGCGCTTCGCTATAGGAAAAGAACGCTGCCGTCGACGGACCGATGCCAGGGATCGCGCCCAGGATCACGCCAATGATTGATCCGCGACAGATCGATTTGATCGAGCCGCGAAACTCGGCAAGGGTCAGGCGGTTGTCGCCCAGTTTCATTGCCGCCGCATTATCTTCCGGGCGGAACACAATCATCTTGATCAGTTCCGGCAGGGCAAACAGACCGATCAGAACCGGCACCATGCCAAGACCCGATTTCATGTCTTCGGAAAGCGCAAAGCGGAACGATCCGTACATGTCTTCGCCCACGGTCGCCAAAAGCAAGCCAAGGCAGGCCGAAATGATACCCAGAACCAGCGACCGGCCCGAAATACTTGCCACAATGGTCAGCGAAAACGCCATCAGCATAAAGAATTCCGGCGGACCAACGCGTAGCGCAAATGTCGCCAGCGGGATGGCGAGGAAAAACAGCGAAATGTTGGAAATGAAATCGCCGATGCAGCTTGAAATCAACGCCATGTTCAGCGCCTTGCCACCCTTGCCGGCGCGTGCCAGCGGATAGCCGTCAAGCACCGTGCAGGCGGCTGATGCCGTGCCGGGCGTCTTGATCAGGATGGCCGAGATTGATCCGCCGTAAGTTGAGCCTTTATACAGCGCAACCAACAGCAAAATACTCGTCACCGGCGACAGATAGAACGTAAACGGCAGGGCCAGGGTGACGGCCATGGTCCCGGTCATGCCCGGGATCGCGCCAATGATCACACCGCCCCAGATCCCGGCAAACATCGCCAGGAAATTCGGTAACGTTGCCACCTCCTGAAAGGCGTAAAGCAATTCATTCCACATAACGATGAACTCTCAATCAGATCAGGGTGGTCAGGTGGGAAATGTTCGCCGACAACAGCTTGCCCTTGGGGAAGGGCGTATGCGTGACTTCGGTAAACAGCAGATACAAAAGAACCGGGAAAATGACCGCAAGGCCGATCATCCAGAACTTGCGTTCGAAATTGCCCGTCATGATGAACAACACGCCAAGCAACAAAACCGTCGCCGGGACAAATCCGATCAATGGCATGCCATACACAAAGGCGACAAACACGATCAGGATACCGGCAAAACGCATCAGATGGGTCTTGTTGCCAAGGATGCGGGTGCCAAATCCTTCGACGCGGTCACGGCTGGCTTCGCGCATTTTCGGGAAGGCCAGAACAAGCGCAAGAACACCCATCACCAGTCCGATCACCGCGACCACGCGCGGCCACATATCAGGTGGCGGGGCAAAGCCCGGAATGAAAGACGGAACCTTCACATAGATCGGGATCAGAACGAACAGGATGACGGCAAAGAACACCGTTGCCACCAGTCCGGCATAGAAATCACGATTTTGGTTCATGGTTCCGTCTCGCATCAAAAGTCTGAACTAAACGACGTTGGTAGGGTCAGGACCTAACGCTTACTGGATGTAGCCGAACTTCTTGGCCATGCCGTTATAAAGCTCGAACTGGCTTTTGACGTAGGCAGCCGGATCTTCATCACCAATGATCGAGGTCGAACCGCGTTTCTCGGCAAGATCAAGCCACTGTTCATCGGTCGCAACCTGACCAAGGATCTCGGTCCATTTGGCAACGACATCTTCCGGAAGACCTTTCGGCGCATACAAGCCGCTCCAGCCGCCAACCTGACCGGCCTGGGCATAACCCAGTTCTTTCGCGGTCGGAACATCCGGCAGGGATGCCATACGTTTCGGCGAATAGACCATCAGCGGACGCATTTTACCGGCTTCGATGTGGGGCATCAGGGAGCCAGCAGCAATCGCCAGGAAATCAACGTGACCGCCAAGCAGGGCAGCGGCCAGTGCAGAGCCGCCTTTATATGGCACGAGGGTGGATGCGGTCAGCGGGTCAAGACCAACGTCAGACAGCAATGCCTGAACCGTAAAGCCGTCAATCGCGGTGGGGCCGGATGCGGCGTAGGTGGTGGCACCGTTGCTGTCTTTGATTTTGGCAATCAGCTCGTCGATGGTCTGGATATCGGAATTGGCATTCACCGCCAAAATCATCGGGGTGGCTTCAAGCATGCCAAGGAAGGTGTAGGCATCCCAGCCAACCGGGCTGTCGGTATAGACAGCCGGATAAAGCGCCATTCCAACACGCGACAGAAGAAGGGTATAGCCATCCGGGTCGGCTTCGGAAACGAAGCGCGCGCCATTCATGCCGCCATTGCCGGTCTTGTTGACCACAACAACCGGCTGCCCGCCGGTATAGTTGCTTGCGGTTTCTGCCAGCGCACGGGCGGCCAGGTCAGATGCACCGCCGGCACCATAAGGTGCGACCAGCGTAATGGCTTTTTCAGGATAGGCGTCTGCCTGCGCGGTCGAAATCATGGATGTGGTTGCAAGGATTGCGGCTGCGATCCCGGCTGCTTTCTTAAGCTTGTGAAACATTTTCATGTCTCCCTGGGTGGTGGTGGCAGAATTGCCGGAGCTCAGACTGGTTTTCACTCTGTCTTTTGTTTTTGTGCCTTCTTGCATAGACAAACTATAACCGGTGACGCAAAAAATTAATTCCAGTATAACTAATTTACATACTGAACAGCGTTCTGCGGCCGAAATCCGGATTTGGGAAAGCACGATGAAACTGCGCGAACTCGAAAGCTTCAATGCCTTTATGACCCACGGTTCTGTGACGGGCGCGGCCCAGGCGATGAATATCAGCCAACCGATGGTCAGCCGGCTGTTGAACAATTTTGAAAAATCGGTCGGGTTTGAACTGTTTACCCGCAAACGCAATCAGCTGATCGCGACGTCCGAGGCCCAGCAGTTCCATGCCACCGTGTTGCGGTCACTCAATGCTTTCCGCGAGGTCGAAACCCAGGCGCGTGCAATTGCCAATGATCAGTTGGGTGCCATCCGTATCGCCGCCCAGCCGATCTATGTTGATACCTATCTGCTTGATGTTGTTGCCAAGTTCAAACAGGCCCATCCCAAGGTTTCGATCAGTATTACCGATACGGGCCTCGAAGGGATGTTGGATATGATTGCCACCCGCCAGTGCGATCTTGGCATCGGCATTACCCTTGATCTGCAAGACCCGGATGTGGTGATCACCCCACTTGCGCAATCGCGTGCCGTCTGTCTGATGCCGGTCGATCACAGGCTGGCAAAGTTCGAAACCATCGATATCGATTTGCTGCGCGGCGAAGACTTTGTTGAACTCTCCATCGGATCGCCGCTCCGCACCAAGATCGACTATATTTTCCAGATTGCCGGCTGGCCGCGCAAAATCGCGGTCGAGGCCCGCACCATCCGCACCATCTCGCGCCTGGTTGAACGCAATGTCGGCATTTCGGTCAGTGACCCGTTCGCAGCCCTTCTGGTCGACACCAACAAGGTGGTCGCCCGTACGCTCACGCCGACCATCGAATGGGATGTGGCACTGTTTACCGCGTCACGTGAACTGAGTGCGGTGGAAAAACGGTTTCTCGCATTTCTGCGCGCCGAATTGCCAAATCTGCGCGCCAGCGGCTGTATTGTATGAGGATTTGATTTGGCCCTATTTGGGGCGATACTCCGGAATCGGCCCATTATTCACTGAATTTGAATAATGACCCTGATTATTCATTATTTCCGGTCAAACGCCAGCTTGGCTGCAAGGCCTAAAAAGATACAGCCGGTGGCGATCTGAAAGGCGCGCGCAATCTTCGCTGATCGCGACAAAACCTGCCCGATTTTCCCGGCAAAACTGCCCACCAGACAATTGATAATCGTCCCGCCGATATTGAGAATCAGCCCGAAAATCAAAAACTGCAACAAAACCGACCCGCGCGACGCATCAACAAACTGCGGAATAAACGCCAGCACAAAGACAATGATCTTGGGATTAAGCAGGTTCACCACAATCCCGTCCCGCCAGGCCGTAAAGGCGCTGGAACGCTTGGTTTGCGCGGGTTTCAGGCGCTGGTCGGTGCTTCGAAACGCACCAATCGCCAGCCACACCAGATAGGCAATCCCGGCCCAGCGCAGCACATCAAGTGCCACCGGATGGGCCGCAACAAGCGCCGCCAGACCCAACCCGGCAAGCGCTGTATGGATCAGCGCACCGGTGGCAATTCCGAAGCTTGCCGCATTGCCCGCCATCGGCCCGGATTTGATGCCCTGTCCCAGACAAAACAGCATGTCATTGCCCGGCGTCATGTTCAGCGCCAGGGCGGTGGGGATGAAAATCGCCAGGGTTTCCAGCGGGATCAGCATGCTTTACGTCCTTTGGGAATAAATGTGAGGGTTCCTCACATTTCAATATTACGCGCTTCCAGCCCCATAGCGATGCAGTGCTGCGCCATGTTTCTTAAGCCAGTGTTGCTGTTTTTTCGAGGGGCCATACAAATCATCGACCACGGCCCAGAAACGTGCGGAGTGGTTTAGTTCCTGCAAGTGGGCGACTTCGTGGGCGACGACGTAATCAAGCACATCTTCAGGCGCCAGCACCAACCGCCAGCTGAACGACAGATTGCCCGAGGATGAACAACTGCCCCAGCGTGTGCGGGTGTCTTTGAGCGAGATGCGATTGACCTTTTTGTTGATCTGTTCGGCATAGGCATGGGCGCGTGGGGCGATTTCAAGTTTGGCCTGCTTTTTAAGGAAATCGGTCACCCGGCGGTTGGTATGTTCGGGCTGGCCTGAGACCCAGATCACGCCCGCCTCAACCCAGACTCCGCGTTTGGCATCGGGCACGGCACGGATGGCGTGATCATGGCCCATGAAGGGAATCCACGCGCCGGGCATGAATTGAACCCGTTCGGGCAGGCGTTGCATGTGGGCTGCCACCCAATCGCCATGCTGATGGAGCATCGAAATCGCCATTTTGCGCGAAACCCCGTTGGGCACGACGATTTCGACACCGTCAAATGCCGGATCAATGCGCAATTTGAGTCGCGTCGCGCGCGCACTTGGCCGCAATCGCACCGGCAACGGGCCGATTTTGGGCATATCGATCTCGGTTTCTTCGGTATTCTTGAGCATTCGGCGCGGATTTTTCCAAAAGAGAGGCAAAAAGTGCGATCTTTTTGTGCCTTTTTCGGGCCAAGCCCATCTTGGGTCTTGCCCCCTAGTAGTGTTTTCCTATACTCCGCGCTCAAGGTCTAGGGGCGATTTGCGACATATGGGTTGCAGCCCCGACAGGACGCAGGCGTTAGGTGCCGCGCCCTGCATTACATCGGAAGAAGAAAGGCGTCACTCCCATGAGCGATCAGGTCAAAAAGGTCGTCCTTGCCTATTCAGGCGGTCTGGATACCTCCATCATCCTGAAATGGCTTCGCGAAGAATATAACTGCGAAGTCGTGACCTTCACCGCCGACCTCGGCCAGGGCGAAGAGCTGGAACCGGCCCGCAAAAAGGCAGAGATGTTCGGCGTCAAACAGATCTTCATCGACGATCTGCGCGAAGAATTCGTCCGCGACTTCGTCTTCCCGATGTTCCGCGCCAATGCCCTTTATGAAGGTGTTTACCTGCTCGGTACCTCGATCGCGCGTCCGCTGATTGCCAAGCGCCAGATCGAAATCGCCGAAGAAGTTGGTGCAGATGCCGTTTCCCATGGTGCGACCGGCAAAGGCAACGACCAGGTCCGTTTCGAGCTGGGTTATTATGCCCTTAAGCCGAACGTGAAGGTCATCGCACCGTGGCGCGAATGGAAGCTGAACTCGCGTACTGCTTTGCTGAACTTTGCCCGCGAGCACCAGATTCCGATTTCGGCTGACAAGCTTGGTGGCGATGAGCCGCCCTATTCGACCGACGCGAACCTTCTGCACATTTCCTATGAAGGCAAGGCGCTGGAAGATCCGTGGGTCAAGCCGGACGAAAATATGTTCGAGCGCACCGTATCGCCGCAGAACGCACCCGATGCGATCACCACGATCGAAATCGAGTTCGAGCAGGGCAACCCGGTTGCGATCAACGGCGAACGCCTGAGCCCGGCAACGCTTTTGACCAAACTCAACGAAGTTGCCGGCAAGAACGGCATCGGTCGTCTGGATCTGGTCGAAAACCGTTATGTCGGCATGAAGTCGCGCGGCGTTTACGAAACCCCGGGCGGCACCATTCTGTCGGTTGCACACCGTGCGATGGAAAGCATCACCCTTGATCGTAACGCCGGTCACCTCAAGGACGAGCTGATGCCGCGTTATGCCGAGATGATCTATAACGGGTATTGGTGGTCGCCGGAACGTCAGGCCCTGCAGCGCCTGATCGACGAGACCCAGCGTACCGTGAACGGCGTTGTGCGCCTTGATCTGTACAAAGGCAACGTTACCGTCACCGGCCGTAAGTCGCCGAACTCGATCTACTCCGAAGAGCATGTCACGTTCGAGGCCGACACCGTTTACAACCAGCGCGATGCAGAAGGCTTCATCAAACTGAATGCGCTTCGCCTGCGTCTTGGTTTTGACCGCGACGGCATGAAGTAAGTTTCCGCAAGCAATTGTGGAGCGGCAAGCGAGGGGCATTTTTGCCCCTCGTTTTCGTTTGAAAGCCAAGCTATAAGCGGGCTCTTAACCTGTTCAGATAAGTATATCGGTCATGCAGCGCTATAAATGTACCGTCGAATATGATGGCCGCCCCTATCACGGCTGGCAGTACCAGGACGAAGTGATTTCGGTTCAGAAGGTCTTTGAGACCGCGATCGAAAAATTCGCCGGTGTATTCGTGCGCGTCTATGTGTCGGGCCGGACCGATGCCGGGGTGCATGCGCTGGGGCAGGTGGTGCATTTCGATCTGCCGAAATACTACCCGGCGGAAGCGGTGATGAATGCGATCAACCATCACCTCAAACCTGATCCGGTGGCGATCAAGGAATGCGAGGAAGTCACGGAAGACTTCCATGCGCGGTTTTCGTCAAAGAAACGATATTACATGTATCGCATTATCAATCGCCGCGCACCCCTGACCTTTGAGGCTGGGCTGGCCTGGGGCGTCTATAAGCCACTTGATATTGATGCGATGAATGAAGCGGCCCAACATCTGATCGGGACGTTTGATTTCACAAGCTTCCGGGCCAGTGAATGTCAGGCCAAAAGTCCGATCAAGACGCTGGAAAAGCTTGAAGTCATACGCGGGATCGAAAACCCGCTTGAAATCCGGGTCCATACCGAAAGCCGGTCTTTCCTGCATCATCAGGTGCGCAATATGGTTGGCACACTTGTTCTGGTTGGCAAGGGCGCCTGGAAGCCGATTGACGTTAAAACGGCCCTTGAGGCCAAGGATCGCAGTGCTGGCGGCCCGACGGCACCGGCCGACGGGCTTTATTTCGTCAAGGTCGATTACTGACACCCGATCAGATAGAGATCCGTTCAGCGTCTGAAGTAAATTCAGCAGACGAATATTCAGCCTGACCTTTGCGCATTATCTGTGCGCATTTCATCCTTCCCGGACCTCCTTGTAGAAAAAACGACGCACAGGCGAAATTTTTTTCGGTTTTCTGTCTACCACTCCCCATATGACGCTTATTGATATGGTTGTTCATCTTATGGGTAGGTGTTCACCTATCGGTAACGAACTGTAATTACACTATTAATTAATCTTTAGTTGGCTGACTCGCGTTCAGGTTGCGAAAAGTCTGTACGATAGTATTGCTCTATACTAAAGTTTAATTTATAGGATTGTATATCTTATATCTCTGCTGAACCAGGCGACCAAGACCCGGGAAGATGCTGAACCGCCGATCTAGTTGCTAGAGGGGCTCGTCGGTGACCAACGATGAAATGAGAGTGAGTATGTCGAAAAGTTTGATTTTCAAGGTGGCTCTCGCCGCCGTTGCGATCCTGATTGCGGGCATCGCGCTTCTGGGCTTGCTGATCATGCAGCGCATCGATGACAAGGTGGCAAGTGACAGTCTTGAATCGCAGAAACTGAACCTTCGCGTTGCTGCGACAATCTTCCAGGATAATCATCCCGAATTTTCCATGAAGATCAGCGAAGACGGTGAAACCACCGATCTCGTCATTCCCGAAATCCCGGATCTGTCGTCGCATGACCTGATTGACTCGATCGGGGCCGCCACCGGCCAGACGGCGACCGTGTTCGCCTTCGTCCCGGCAGAGCAGGACTTCGTGCGTGTTTCGACCAACATTATCAAACCGGACGGCAAACGTGCGGTTGGCACCATGCTGGGCAAGGGCAGTGCGGCCTATCAGCCGATCATGTCGGGCAACACGTTCCGGGGTGAGGCGCTTATTCTTGGGACGGAATATGTAACGCAATATTCGCCGATCAAATCACCATCGGGTGACACGCTTGGTATTCTCTATGTCGGGATCAAAAAGGCAGAGGTCGCCGCGGTCGCAGGTGAGATCGAACTGCGGATCGCGATTGTCGGTATTATCGTTGCCATCGCATCGGCTGTGTTGCTGTTCCTGTTGCTGCGCTGGCAGCTCGGACCGCTGCGCGATCTTGGTCAGACGATTTCCCGATTTGTCGAACGTGACTTTTCCGAAGAAGTTTCGTTTACCGATCGCAAGGACGAGATTGGCGTGATTGCCAATGGTCTTGTGCGTTGGCGTGAAACGGCTGAAAAAATGGGTGAGGCCGAGGCCGCCCGGGTGGAAGCCGAAAAACGTGCCGAAAAGGAACGTTTGGAACAGCGCAACCGTCTGGCCCATGAACTTGAACAATCCATCGGTCAGATCGTTGCATCTGTTCGCCAGTCGTCGACCGGTATGCAGAAATCCACCGAACTGATGCGTGAATCGGCCAATCATTCCCTGACCCAAAGCCAACGGGTGTCCGAGGCCGCCAATGATTCGGCCCAGAGCGTTCAAACGGTTGCAGCCGCGACCGAGGAACTTTCAGCCTCTATCAGCGGCATCGGTGATCAGGTCCGTGAATCCACAGCGATTGCCGAAACCGCCGTTGGTGAAGCATCGCGGGCCAACGAAATGGTTGGTGGTCTGGCCGAAGCAGCCGAGCGCATCGGTGAAGTCGTGAGTTTGATCAACGACATTGCGGCCCAGACCAACCTTCTGGCGCTCAACGCGACAATCGAGGCCGCCCGTGCTGGTGAAGCCGGCAAGGGCTTTGCGGTTGTGGCGCAAGAGGTCAAAAACCTTGCCAACCAGACCGCCAAGGCAACCGACGAAATCGCCCAGCAGATCGGGGCGATTCAGGGCGAGACCAGGGTTACAGTCGAGGCAATTGAAAAGGTCACGCATACGATTTCGTCGATCAGCGAAATCGCATCAGGCATTTCATCGGCAGTGAGCGAACAGAACGCCGCCGTCAACGAAATCGCCAACAGTGCGACCAGTGCATCGTCCGGTTCGAGCGAGGTTGTCGCCAACATCAACGAAATTCACGAAGCCGCCGCCAGCAGTGGGGCAGCCGCCAGTGAACTTGATCAGAATGTTGGTGCGATGGCCAAGCAGATCGACAGTCTGCAAAAGACCGTGTCGAACTTCCTGTCGCAATTGCGCGCAGGCTGATCGGATCACGTTTGCGGCGGGATACCTGCCGCAGAACCAAACTGAAAAAGGGTGGGCAAATGCCCACCCTTTTTGTTTAGCCAAATATCCAGTGCCACAGGAACGGGATGGTTAATGCGGTGGCAAGGGTATTGAGCCCCATCGCAAGGCCGGAAAAGGCCCCGGCGGTTTCATTGACCTGAAACGCCCGCGCCGTTCCGATGCCGTGTGATGCCACCCCCATGGCAAAGCCGCGCGCCCGCCAGTCCTTAAGACGGGCCATATTCATCACCATCGGGCCAAGGGTTGCGCCAACGATGCCCGTCGCGATCACGCAAACTGCGGTCAGGGCCGGGACCCCGCCGATATTTTCGGCAATGCCCATGGCGACGGGGGTGGTGACGGATTTCGGGGCCAGGGATGCCAGTGTTTCCGGGCTTGCGCCCAGTGCCCAGGCCAGAATGACGGTGCTGGCACTCGCAACCAGTGATCCGAACAGAACCCCGAATGCGATGACTGGCAGCGCACGTTTCAGCGTTTCAGTCTGACGAAACAGCGGGACGGCAAGGGCCACCGTGGCCGGACCCAACAGGAAGTGAACAAACTGCGCGCCTTCGAAGTAGGTGGCATAGGGCGTGCCGGTGACTTTGAGCAACAGGGCAATCAGGGCGATGGCGATGACCACCGGATTACAGATCGGGTTGCGGTCGCTTTTTTGATAAAGCCAGAAGCCGATGGCATAGGCAACAAGGGTGATGGTCAGCCCGGTCAGCGGTTTGGCCGACAGGTAAACCCAGAGCTGGGTGATATCGGTCTCGTTCATTGCCCGTCCTCCAGACTTTCGCCCGGTTTGGCCTTGGGCAGCAGTTTCGACATCAAAAGGGCGGTCAGCACCATGGCCAGCAGGGTGGAAATGATCAGGGCGGCGGCAATCGGCAGCCAGTCGCCTTTAAGACGATCAATCTGTGTGACAACGCCCACCCCGGCCGGAACAAACAGCAAGGAGAAATGGATCAGCAGATTATCTGCGGCATCGGTCAGCACCTTGGGCGGGTTGCGTTTGATCAGAAGGCCGACAAACAGCAGCACCAGACCGATCACCGGACCGGGAACCGGCAGATCAAACAGTTCCGACACCACCTCGCCAAACAGCTGGCAGACAAGGATCAGGGCAAAAGCAGCAATCATCAAAAACCTCCCCACAGGCACATGCATGTTTTTCTGCGTAAGACATAATAGGCTTCGGGAAGTTCGACTTTTATTAATTACGCAAAACGCCCGTGCCGGGTGGGAATAAAATTGATTCTTGGGCGGGCACTCACCGTTAATCGAAATTGATCTTTCGGGATATTTCGAATCAGTTTGATTTATGTGTGGCTATTTGTTATTTAGGACATAGCCACACATAAAATTACGATGGTGATTTATGGTCGAATCTCAGTCTTCTAAATCTGTGCCGTATGCGACATTCTCTTCTTTTATAAACTTTTCCAATAAGTTGCGAGAAGAGGGGGTGCCAAACAGAATAGATAAGACAGTTTTTGGGGCGGCTTCTGGTAGCGTCATTTATAGCACGATTTCTGCGCTGAAATCTTTAGACCTGATCGACGAAAACGGAGTCCCTTCTCTAAAATTCATTGATTTTGTCACTTCTACCGATGAAGAGCGAAAGCAGAAACTGAAGGATATTCTTAGAGTTGGTTATGCGTCGCTTTGGGATGGGTCGATCAATCTAGAGACAGCCTCGGCCGGCCAGTTCAATGATCATCTACGTGATGTTTATGACGTAAAAGGTTCGACAATAGACAAGTCTGCCGCGTTTTTCATATCCGCTGCCAACTTTGCTGAGATACCCTTGTCTTCGCAACTGAAGGCGCGGAAGCCGATAGCATCTTCGTCGTCTTCTAAGAAAAGTTCCAAGCAGAGAAAAAAGAACAATGGCAACGATCCAAAAGCAGACAGCGAGTTGCCAGCCCAGCCTGTTGTCCCAGAAAAACCATTGGAACATCAGTTAGTTGATCTAATGACAGAAGATGACTTGGACGCTGATGTGAAAGACGCAATTTGGAAGTTGGTTCAGTACTTAACTGCCAAACGAGCGAAGAGTAGTGTTTTTAATTGAAGAATTTGCGCCACGGAATCTGCTTGGCGGCCGTTCCGTGGCGCATAAACCGCTAACACATGGAGGTCGGCAAGGACCGTTATGCCTTTGGTTTTAAAAGCTCAATTTTAGCACCCACTTTGGTTCAGAAGCCCAAAGTGGGACGCCGTATTAAGCCTTCGGCAAGCATAGTGCATGCCTTAAGTGCCGATTAATTATGCACTTTTTCTTGCCGATTTCAATTCAATTCCGGCAACAAGGAATTTGTTGATGCAAGAAAGTCGTGTTTTTGTGCGAGCCTACGAGCGTATCCGATATGGACATCGCGAGTATGTTTGCGCGCATACGCGTCGCTGGCCTCGCCAGTTGACGTTTGACTTCTAAAAGTATTGGAAGGTGGGGTTGACCCACCTTCCGCCAAATGTCGGTGTCATTCCAGACCGCAGCGTTACAGAATTTCCAGCGCGTTTTCCGGCGGACGGCCGAGAACGGCCTTGTCGCCATTAACCACAATCGGGCGTTCAAGGGCGCGCGGATGGGCACAGAGGGCCTCGATCAGCTCCTCCCCACGCAGATCGGCAATGCCTTCTTCGCGGGCTTCCTTCTTGCGCAGGATGTCTTCGGGTTTCATGCCGAGCATATCAAGGATGCCTGAAAGTTCCTGCGGGGTTGGCGGGGTGTCGAGATAGGCGATCACGTCGGGCGTTATGCCCTGTTCTTCGATCAGGGCCAGGGTCTGGCGCGATTTCGAGCAGCGCGGATTGTGGTAGATGCGGACCATCATGGTTGGGTCTCCGTATCAAAATGGATTTGTTCATTGATAGCGATCTTTGGGGATGCAATCAAATCCCGTCGATCATCGAGAGCAGGTCTTCGAGCTCTTCGATCTCGCTATTGATGATGCGGGTGGCGGTGTCATAGCCAAAGCCCTGACGGGCGAGGGCGGCCATATCCTTTTCGCGTTTTTCTTCGCGGATATAGGGCCGGCGCCACGGGCCAAGACGACGGCGACGGGCATAGGCAGCGGCAGCGGCAATGTTGGGGTCGGTGCCACGCACTTCTTCATAGGCGGCGTCATCGGCCTCGGCCCGAAGTTCGGTCAGTGCGGCATCGACCTGATCACTGGCAATGCCGCGCGATGACAAATCGGCGGCAATCACCCGAAGCGCCTTGCCCCGACGCAGCAAGGAACGTGCGCGTCCCTTGGCATAGGCATCGTCGTTAATGAAGCCAGCCTTTTCGCAGGCCGACAAAACCGAATTCATCCACTCAACGGCTTCGTCCGGGTCGGTGCCGTGTTCGGCGACCGACAGGCGGATTTTACCGCGCATCAATGTTTCAAGCCGGGCGCGTGAGGCGGCGAAGCGTTCGAGATACCAGGTGGCATAATTCATCAGATAGTCGCGGGTGACCTTGCGCGGGCGTTTGGGTTCATGCGAGCGGGTTTTCGACTTTTTGCCGGACTGGTTGGAAAAACGCGCATTTCCGGCGGGCTTTTTTTCGCGCGCAGAGTCGCTGGTTTCCGGGCTTTGGCGATGTTTGTCGTGCATGACTGACACTATGAATGAATTCACACCCTTGCAAGTATGCCCCCACTCTCCCTATTTTACGCGCAATTGTCTGCATTTTTCCGAAGGAAATTCCATGAACGAGTCAGAGCAACGTGCTCTTGCCCCGCGCTATATGGGGGCTGTGAACTGGCTTGGACTTTGGACCCTTTATGCCAAAGAAGTCCGTCGGTTCCTGAATGTGCATTTGCAAACCATCGGTGCGCCGGTTGTTACCAGCCTGCTGTTTCTTGCTGTTTTCCTGCTGGCCCTTGGCCGTGCGGTTGAAATGGTCAATGGCATCCCGTTTGCCACCTTCCTGGCCCCTGGTCTGATCATGATGACCATGGTGCAAAACGCCTTTGCCAATTCTTCAAGCTCGATCACGATTGCCAAGGTACAGGGCAATATCGTCGATGTTTTGATGCCGCCGCTGTCGGCTGGCGAAATGGTTGCCGGTTTTGCCTTTGGCGCGGTGACGCGCGGGATGATCGTTGGTCTGGTCACCGCGATCTTCATGTCGTTCTTTGTCGATGTCGCGATCCACAATATCTGGGCGATCCTGTATTTCGGGATTTCGGCATCCTTGATGCTGTCGCTTCTGGGGATTGCGGGTGGTGTCTGGGCCGAGAAGTTTGACCATATCGCGGTCGTGACCAACTTTGTCGTGACCCCGTTATCGTTCCTGTCGGGCACGTTTTACAGTGCGGAAAGCCTGCCCGAAGCCGGTCAGGTTCTGGTGCATTTCAACCCGTTCTTCTACATGATTGACGGGTTCCGTTATGGCTTTACCGGGATTTCCGATGGCACGATCATGACCGGTGTGGTGGTTCTTGCCCTGGTCAATGCGGCCCTTTGGCTGCTGTGCTATCGCATGATCAAAACCGGCTACAAGCTTAAGGCCTAAGCGCCGATCAGATTGCCAAATCACAAAGGACGGTATTCTGATGCGGATGCCGTCCTTTTTCATTTTGATGACCTTTTTCAAAAGACCCCCGTACGTGCTTTTGCGGCGTTGACAGGGTCGGTGAATCTCTTGATACTCCTCGGCTTCTCAGCAGTCCGCTGGAGCTTGACCAATCGGTCAGGAATGTGAATTTTACCCGAATTGAGGAATAAGAAAGTGATTACTCCCGTCATGCCGACCTACGCGCGGGCCAATTTGGCCTTTGAGAAAGGTGAAGGACCTTATCTCTATGCGCAGGACGGCCGACGATTCCTTGATTTCGGGTCGGGGATCGCGGTCAATACGCTCGGTCATTCGCACCCGCATCTGGTGGCGAAACTGACCGAGCAGGTTGGCAAGCTTTGGCATACCTCGAACCTGTATCAGATGCCGGGGCAGGAAAAACTGGCCAAGCGGCTGATTGAGAACAGCTTTGCCGATACGGTGTTTTTCTGTAATTCGGGTGCCGAGGCCAATGAAGCGGGCATCAAGATGCTGCGTCGGTATCAGTATGTGTCGGGCCATCCGGAAAAGAACCGCATTCTGGTTGCGACCAATGCGTTTCATGGAAGGACCCTTGGCACCCTGACCGCAGGTTATAGCGAAAAATACCGCGAAGGTTTCGGGCCGATGCCCGATGGCTTTGACCGGGTGGCGTTTGGCAACCTGAACGAACTTCGCAACGCGATTACGCCCAATACCGGCGGTATCATCCTTGAGCCGATCCAGGGCGAAGGCGGCATTTGCCGTGCGCCGGAAGGGTATCTTGAGGGTGTGCGCAAGGCAGCCGATGAATTCGGCATGCTGGTGATGTTTGACGAAGTTCAGACCGGTATTGGCCGAACCGGCAAGCTGTTTGCCTATCAATGGTCGGACATGGAGCCTGATATCATTTCCTCGGCCAAGGGACTTGGCGGTGGCTTCCCGATCGGGGCGTTGCTTGCCAATGAAAAGGCAGCCGCTGCCTTTACGCCCGGAATGCATGGCACGACCTTTGGCGGTAACCAGCTTGCAACGGCGGCGGCCAATGCGGTGCTGGATGAGGTCCTGAAACCCGGTTTCATGGACCATGTTCTGGAAATGAGCCGCCTGATTGTTGATGGCCTTGAGGTGATTGCACGCAAGCATCCGGGCTTTATCGAAGAAGTGCGTGGCATGGGCCTGCTGTTGGGGATGAAAACCAAACCGGCCAATGTTGATGTTGTTGCCAAACTGCGCGAGTTCAATCTTTTGACCGTGCCGGCAGGCGACAATGTGGTGCGTATCATTCCGCCGCTTAACATCACCAAAACCCATGTTGACGAAGCGCTGGTTGCCATTGACGCAGCCGCTGCCGCCCTTGGTAAATAATGCGCAAATAAGGGCGCGGAAGGAAATTTGACTATGACTGATATTCGCCATTTTCTCGATCTCGACAAAATGTCGGCAAGCGAGCTTAAGGATATTCTGGCCCTTGGCGACTCCGAGAAGGCCGGGAAGGCCCCGTTCGGGGTAAAGCCGCTTGCGGGCAAGACCTTGGCTTTGATTTTTGAAAAGCCGTCGACCCGTACGCGCGTGTCGTTCGAAGTTGGCATGCGCCAGCTTGGCGGTGATGTGGTGACGCTTGATGCCGATAGCAGCCAGCTTGGCCGTGGGGAAACCATTGCCGATACCGCACGCGTTTTGTCGCGCTTTGTTGATGCGATCATGATCCGAACGACCGATGAATCCAAACTGCATGAGCTGGCGCAATATGCCACCGTGCCGGTGATCAACGGGCTTACCGATCAAAGCCACCCGTGCCAGATCATGGCCGATCTGATGACGGTCAAGGAACACAAGGGCAAGCTTGAAGGCCTCAAGTTTGCCTGGGTTGGCGATGGTAATAACGTCTCGGCATCGTTCATTCATGCATCGCCGAAATTCGGCTTTGCACTCGATATGGCGTGTCCGGCGGGCTATCGCCCTAATCAGGGTCTGATTGAAACCGCCAATGCCGAAGGCGGCAAAGTGCGTCTGACCGATATGGACAGTGCGCTCGCCGGTGCCGATGTTGTGGTGACCGATTGCTGGGTCTCGATGGGCGATGAAGATTACGACGCCCGTATGGAGGCCCTTTCGCCCTATCAGATTAATGAGGCCACCATGGCACAGGCCAAGGATGATGCGATCTTCCTGCATTGTCTGCCAGCCCATCGGAACGAAGAAGTCACCGACGCGGTGATTGACGGGCCACAGTCGGTTGTGTTTGACGAGGCGGAAAACCGCCTGCATGCGCAAAAGGGTGTTTTGCTTTATTGCCTGAATGGTTTGCCGTCGTAAGGCTTGCCATCCGGGTTATGGCCCCTAAATAAGCCATATCGAATTTGAAGGGCGGCATTGGCCGCCCTTTGCTATGCTGTCAGGTGTTTTCGTCCAGGGTCTTTACTCTGGCACCTCGACAATGCGGGGGTGCAGTTGTTATACGCCCTGCAACACGTAAAAACGCGGAAGCTGAAAATGCAGATTGCTGTCGATTTTTGCCAGCCCTTCACGCTGGATCATTCCAACATCCGTGGCCGCTTCACGCGCCTGGGCCCGACGGTGCAGACCATCATCGGGCAGCACACTTATCCTGCGCTTGCCAACCATCTGCTTTCCGAGATCATCGGCCTTGCCGTGCTGCTGTCCTCGTCGCTGAAATATGAAGGCCTGTTTACCCTTCAGACCAGCTCGGATGGGCCGATCAGCATGCTGGTGGTTGATGTCGATAGTGATGGCAATGTGCGCGCCTGCCTTCGGGTCGATGAAGAACGCCTCAACGCCATGATCGCAGCCGAAGAAGGCGGCGAGGATGCCCTGCGCGGTCAGGTCCTGAAACTGATGGGGCGGGGGCATATTGCCTTTACGGTCGATCAGGGCGACGAGCATGAACGCTATCAGGGGATTGTATCGCTTGAAGGCGAGACGCTGGCGCAATGTGCAGAGGCCTATTTCCGCCAGTCCGAGCAGCTTGAAACGTCGTTCAAGCTTGAAGTGCATCGCGGCGAGACGGCGGATGACTGGTGGGTTGGCGGGTTGTTCCTGCAAAAAATGCCGGTCAGCGCATCGGGCGATGCGAGCACCCCGGAAGAGGCCGAAAAGGTATCTGAAGACTGGAACAGATCAACCATCCTGATGGCGAGTGCGACCGAGAACGAGCTGGTTGATATTTCGCTTTCTGCCCATGACCTGATCTGGCGCCTGTTCCATGACGAGGAACCGCGCGTGTTTGAACAGACCCAGCTTCAGTTCAAATGCCGTTGCTCGCGCGAGAAGATCGAAGGCGCGCTTGTGACCTATCCGCTTGATGAGCTTTTGTCGATGCGCGAAGCCGATACCGGCGAGGTCGGCGTTTCCTGCCAGTTCTGTAACACGCGTTATGGCTTTAACGAGGCGGAGCTGCGTCAGCTCAAGGCGGATGATGCCGAAGCGGCGTCGCCGAAAATCTAGTAAGGGCTTCAGGGGCTTCGGGGCTTAATTGTTCGTCACAGCCTTGCCTTAATCCTAAAGCAACGTCACCATGACAGGATCATCGTCCTGACGCGCCATGGTGGCGTTGTTTTTTTATCTGTGTGATTGATCAAAGGAGATCGAAGACATGACGGTTATGTCCATCAAGGGCCTGCGCGCCGTTGTTGCCGGGGCTGCACTTGCGCTGATGGCGGCTTGCACAAGCGGCCCGGTTGCGACCTATCCCGATGTGACATGGCGCCATCTTGATCCGATTGTCTTTGCCGCCGGTCCGATTGAAAAAGTTGCGGCCTGGTCGGACAATGAGGATGGATCGATCCAGTCGTCCCTGCCGTTCAATCTGGGCCGCATGGCGATGAACTGGCCCGATGACCGCATACAGACCGCGGGTACCAGCGACATGCTGCGTTATAGCGTGACCGAGGCCTCGGTGACCTCGAACGCGCTTAAAACCACCAAGGGTATCAAGGGGGTCTTTACCGACGATCAGTCCGACAAGATTGACCTTAAGGTCGCAGCCAAGCTTGAGCTGCTGGACCCCAATGGCATGCAGAAGGGCGAGGTAACGGCAATGGCGGAACGGTCGCGTACGCTTTCGGAATCTATGTCGGTCGCCGAACGCGAACAGGCGGTCTATGACGCAACCACTGCCCTTTTGATGGATCTTGATCGCGAAATGGAACGCCAGATCAATAACAATCTGGGCCGTTTCCTGTTGCGGTGATCGACTTCCTGTAAGGGATTTAAACAAAGTCCAAAGGCCGCGGTGATCTGTCATCGCGGTCTTTTTTGTTGCGCGTCCCTGCGACACGCGGGACAAACATCAGGTTACGATTGCCAATTGCCAGATTGTGCCAAGCCTTATGTTTGAAATCCCGTTGCCCTTTGTTGTTGCCTTGTTGCTGGCGATTTTGCTGGTGCGCCTGATCCTGCGCGGGCCAGCCGGTCCGGTCGGGCGGAGCATGCGGATCTTCGTTGCCGCCAGTCTGGCACTGGTGATCATGGTCGGGCTGCGCTGGCAATTTGATCTGCTGATTTTCCGTTTCTTACGACCCTTGTTTGCCGCGATGCTGCCACCCATCGCCTGGATGTGCTTTGCCGCACTCGGTTCAAAGGATCGGTCGCAAACCAGATGGCGGTGGCTGCATGTTATCCCGGTTCTGGCGATTTTCATCGCAAGTCTGACCTGGCGGCAATGGCATATCCAGGTTGATTTCCTGATTGCACTGCAATTCGCCGGATATGGTATTGCGCTGATGGTTTTGGCCAGCCGCGGCGAAGACCGTTTTGCGCAGGCACGGCTGGGTGATGTCGGATCGGTTCGGGGCATTGTTGCCGTGGTTGGCGGGGCGCTGATTTTCTCAGGGCTCGTTGACGGGTTGATCGCCCTTGATTTCAGCATCACGCAGGGCACAAACGTCGCAACAATCGTCGGCTCTGCTCAATTGGTCGTTCTGGTGGTGCTGGCGTTGCTGATGGTCCGGTTGGAGCGTCTTAGTCCGCAGACCACGCAGCTGACCGACAGCGTGACCGAACCCGTACTTTCGCAGTACAAAGACAGCTCGCAAGACAACAACGATATCGCCGAGGATGATGCCATCCTTGCCGCAATCGATGAGGTCATGCACGCGCAGCATCTGTATCGCGGTCCTGATCTGACACTGGATCGATTGGCGCGCCGTGTGGTGATCCCGGCACGGCAGATTTCCGGGGCGATTAACCGCCGGTTCGGGCGCAATGTGTCACAGGTCGTCAATGAATACCGCGTGGCAGAGGCGCAGATGCTGCTGCGAACGACTGATAAGCCGGTGACTGAAATCATGTTTGACTGCGGGTTTCAGACCAAATCGAACTTTAACCGTGAATTTGGCCGGGTGACCGGGATGGGGCCGCGGGCTTATCGCGACGCGGACCCAAATCCTGATCAACTGGCCACCGATCAACCGGCCCCCGATCAACCGTTCGGTCCGATCAGGAAGCTGTTTTCAGAGAACGCAAAAAGTCGAGAATAAGCGTGATGGTCTGTTGATGCAGGTCTGATCGATCCGTTGCGTCATCGCCATCCAGACAGATGATGCCATCACCCTGGACATCCTGTTCAAGCAGGATCGCGGCATTTGGTTTGCATTCCGGCAGGAAGCTGAAATGCGCCGCACCGGGCAGGGCATGGTAACGGGTTAAATCGGTCGGCAGGTGTTCGATGAGGTAGCCCGATTCAAGGTCCTTGGGGATTTTAGGATTGGGCGCACCGGCGGCAATGACCAGAACCGGGATGTCGATGGCCGCCAGGCTTTCGGGGGTAAAGCCACGGGCAAGGCCAAGATCAAGCGAGATGGCGCCACGGATACGTTGGTCTTTAAGGTTGGCGCCCAGCTTTGCGCGGTCTGCCACTGTGCGGCCAACCTCAAGTGTCGCGAGGCCATCACAGGCGGCGAATTTAGGATGCTGTTTGCATTCCATGTCCATCCGCTCCATGTCCATTCGCGCCCCGGCGAGCTCCAGCACCGTCCATCCGCCCAGTGAATGACCAATCACCGTGATGTTGTTTGGATCAATGTGGGGCGTCCATGTGTGATTATCGGTCAGCGATGTGATCACGTGGCTGATATCGCGCGGGCGAAGCCATAACGCGGATCCGACTTCGGCGGTGACATCGCGGCTGGTGGTGCCGGGGTGATTGATCGCGGCCACCACATAGCCCGCCCGGGCAAGTGCCGTGGCCAGCCATGCCTGATTGCGCCAGTTGCCGCCAAACCCGTGCGACATCACGACCAATGGATGGCGTCCGTCCTGAATTTTGGCATCAGGCTGCACCATCTGACCGAAAAAGACCGGATTTTCGCCGACAGGTACGGCTGGGTTTGTGTCGCTGGTCGGATACCAGATTGCACCAACCAATGCGCGGTTCCCATCACTTGCCGCGATGGTGGTTTCCGTAAAACCCACGGCATTGGGCGCGCCATGGGATGGGGTGGACATGACAAAAGCCGCCAAGATGGCCAACGTGGTGACGGTAAAACGCAAGATTCTTGATCCTTCAAACCAAATGAAATGATGCGATGAGTTTTACCGGTCGGCGGGCTGTTGGCGTCCTTGATCGCGATCAAGGACCTTTCAGGCATAAAAAAAAGCCCCGGTCGGTTGGCCGGGGCTTGGTCTTTGGTCGCGGATCAAGACGTGTTTTAGCGGAACATCATCACCGGCACATGACAGGAGCGGACCATTTCGGTGGTGGTGCTGCCGATGATCAGGTTGCGGATGCGCGAATGGCCATAGGCGCCCATGACCAGAAGATCGATATTTTCCGCTTCGATCTTGTCCTTGATCACGTCTTCGGGTTCGCCCGAAGCAAAGCCTGCATCGACCTCGTACCCCGCCTTGCGCAGGATGGTTGCCGCGTCATCAAGCTTTTCCTGCAAGGTGTCATTGGGTTTGCCAACCGAAAGCAACGTGCAGGGCAGACCGGTAAACAGTTTGCCCGATGCGATATGGCGCACGGCCTTCATCGCACTTTCGCCGCCATCAAATGCGATCAGGAATTTGTTGATCGGCTTGAACGCACGTGATGCGACAAGCACCGGCTTTTTGGCCGAACGCACAACCCGTTCAAGGTTGGAGCCCAGATGCAGCTTGGCAAAATCGGCGGCCTCGCCGCGTTTGCCAACCAGGATCAGATCTGCATCCCCTTCGAACTCGGCAATGGTTTCGATCAGATCGCCATGGCGCAGCTTGGTGGTGACGGTGGCGACACCCTTTTCCTCAAGCCCGGTTTTGGCTTCTTCAAGCAGCAAGCGACCGCGCTTGAGTTCGAGCTTGTTTTTCTGCTCGTCCAGATCGGCCAGCTCTTTCAGCAGCGCTGAACGGGCACCGAGTTTGAGGCTGCCACTCAGGTCTGCCGGTTCGGAATCGGTATTGCGCCGGCCCAGCACGTGCATCAGTTCGACCGATGCGTCGGTGCGTTCTGCCACCCAGCGGGTCAGGTCGCATACACTTTGCGAATAGCCTGATCCATCGATCAGTGCGATCAGATGTGTCATGGATCGTCTTCCTTTCCCAGTTTCCCTAGTGGCCCATCAGGCGTTCAAGCGCGCCGGGCTTATCGTGGATGGCCAGTTTATCGACGATTGTCTCGCTGGCTTCATTGAGACCGATCAACTCGACCTCGGCCCCTTCACGGCGGAATTTGAGCACGACCATATCAAGGGCTGCAACACTTGAAATGTCCCAGATATGCGCGTGGCTGACATCAATCGTGACCTTGTCGAGGGCTTCGCGGAAATCAAATGCCTTGGTGAAGTCTTCGACCGAGGCAAAGAAGATCTGGCCGCGCACTTCGTAGGTACGGTGCGTGCTGTCAGGCGAAAGCGTGCTGGTAACACGGAAAATCTGCGCGATCTTCCAGGCAAAGAAAATACCCGAAAGCAACACACCGACCAGAACACCGATGGCAAGGTTGTGAGACCCCACCACCGTGATCACGGTTGCCAGCATCACGATCGACGAGCTTCTCGGATGATCCTTGAGGTCCTTGATCGAGGACCAGCTGAATGTCCCGATCGACACCATGATCATGATCGCGACAAGGGCCGCCATCGGAATGATTGCGACCAGATCGCCCAGAACCACAATCAGGATCAAAAGGAAAATCCCGGCAAGGAAGGTCGAGAGGCGGCAACGGCCACCCGATTTGACGTTGATCACCGACTGGCCGATCATCGCGCAACCCGCCATGCCGCCGATAAAGCCGGTAAAGAAGTTGGCGATCCCCTGACCATAGCATTCGCGTGTGCGGTTGGATGTTGTGTCGGTCAGATCATCAACGATCTGGGCCGTCATCAGACTTTCCAGAAGACCGACCGCCGCGACCGCCGCCGAATAGGGCAGGATGATCAGGAAGGTATCAAGGTTCAGCGGCACATCCGGGAAATAGATCGCCGGGAAGGCATCGGGAAGCGCGCCCATATCGCCCACGGTGCGCAGATCGGCATCGATAAAGAATGACAAGCCGGTCAGAACGATGATGCAAATCAGCGGTGACGGGATGACCTTGGTAATGCGCGGGAACAGATAGATGATGGCAAGGCCGCCCGCGACCATCACATAGGTCATGGGGCTGACATTGGTCAGTTCCGGCAGCTGGGCCATGAAGATCAGGATGGCGAGTGCGTTGACAAAGCCGGTCATGACCGACTTGGAAACAAAGCGCATCAGCGACCCCAGACGAAGCGCACCTGCCAGCATCTGAATGACACCGGCCAGAACGGTCGCGGCCAGCAGGTAATCCAGCCCGTGTTCACGGACAAGCGATCCCATCAGAACGGCGGTGGCGGCGGTGGCCGCCGAAATCATGCCCGGACGGCCGCCAAAGATGGCGGTGATGACGGCAATCGAGAAGGAGGCATAAAGCCCGACCTTCGGGTCAACACCGGCAATGATGGAAAAGGCAATCGCCTCAGGGATCAGGGCCAGCGCAACCACAAGGCCCGAAAGCACATCGGCGCGAATGTTGCCAAGCCATTCAGCCCGCAAACGCGGCAGAAAATCGCTATTCACAGAAAATCTCCGTCTCGGTCAAGCCCGACCGCGCAATCGCCAGATCTGACGATTGATTGTCCCGCGGGCTGGAATGTCATCAGGCGGTCTTCATGATCCGTCAGCCGGAAATTCAGCGACAGGTCTCCCCAAGACCATCCCGTTCGTTGCTGCGTCGCAGCAGGCTGTACCTATACCAATTTAAGATTTTGCACAACCGTGACACGGATTTGCCAAGGCATTTTGGCAAGCGCCGGTCGCCCAAAAAAAACTGCCGGGCACTGAAGTCCCGGCAGGCGCAGTTTGGCGGAGGCCACAAAACTTTTGCCGATGTTGCTAGCCGGTGGCGCGCTCGTCGATCTGGATGGCTGCGAGGAACAGGTCGATCTCGCTGCGCAGATTTGCCGCCTGAACGGAAAGTTCATCTGCTGCATTGGTTACATCCCGGGTTGCGTTTTCACTTTTGCAGGCAGCAGTTTGAACACCATTGATGCTGTCAAGCACTTCGCGTGTGCCCTGTGCGGTGTCGCGGGCGCGAAGCGCGATGTTGCTGGTGGCTTCACCCTGCTGGGTGACAGCCTGGGCCACCGTGTTCGAGATCGAGTTGATTTCATCAATCACCTCGGAAATGTCGCGCATGGCGGTGACGGATTCCTGGGTTGCTTCCTGAATGGCCAGGATCTGTTCGCTGATTTCGCCAGTTGCGCGACTGGTTTGGGCGGCAAGGTTTTTGACTTCGTTGGCGACCACGGCAAAGCCTTTGCCAGCTTCACCCGCCCGGGCGGCCTCGATCGTCGCATTGAGGGCCAGAAGGTTGGTCTGGGATGCGATATCACTGATCAGCGTGATGACTTCGCCGATTTTGACGGTACTTTCTGACAGGCTTTGGACCAGACGGTTGCTGTGTTCTGTCCGGGTGACGGCACCTTGGGCGATGGTGCTTGAGGTGCGGACATGATCGCCTATTTCCGCGACCGAGGATGACAGTTGAGTCGCGGCACTGGCGACGGAATTGATGTTGTCAGAAGCACGTTCGACAATGGTGACCACACCGCTTGCAAGCTGGGTGGTGTCAGAAACTGCACCGGACATGACATTGGCCGTATTGCCCATCGATTCCGATGCATGGCACAGCGCCTGCACGACATTGTCCGCACGGGTGCGGAAAGTATCGACCGCATTTGCAACGGCGGTGGCACGTTCAAGTTTTTCGCGGTTTTCCTCTTCGCGCTGACGGGTCAGGCGATCATTTTCCAGCAAGCTTTGTTTGAAATTGGCCAAGGCCTGCATGATGCGCGCAATGGCATTGTTGCCTTTGGTCGGGGGGATTTCGGCGTCGAGTTTCCCCGCGGCGAGCTGTTCCATCATGCTAACTGCATGGGTCAGCGGGCGCGTGATGCCCCGACCCAAAGACCATCCGACAATGGTGGCAATGGCCGCAACGATGACAAGGATCAGCAAGGAAGCATTACGCATGTTGATCGTCGGTGCGAACACTTCATCGGCGGAAACTGTTGCAACAAGTGCCAGCCGGGAGCCGAGGATTTCCAGCGGGGTATATGCCGAGACCACCTCTGTCCCGCCGAAATCATCAACCGTCATGGTACCTGTTTCACCAGCAAGGGCGCGGTCAACCGGCGCTGCGCGGATTTCGCGCCGAAGGCTGGTTGGTTCTTTCATCAGGCGGGTGTCGTTGCGCATCAACCCATCTGCACCGACAAGATACGTATCGCCCGTTTCCCCAAGGCCTTGAGCGCCCTGCAATGTATTGTTGATGCGGTCTACCGGAATGCGAACGGCCATAACGCCGATCAGGTTGCTGCCCGCTTCGTCATAGACGGGGGCTGCCATAAAGGCAGAAGGCTGACCATCGGCAAGGGTATATTGGCTGAAATCAATGAAACTGACGGTTCCCGGCTCTGCATTGCTGGCAGCGGCAAAGGCCCGCCCCAAACCGGTCGATGCATAGGCATCCTGACTAAGGTCGATTGAGAAATCGTCAGTTTTCGAGACGCTGTAAAGGACACTGCCCTGTGTTGCGATCAGATAGATATCGCCATAGGAACGTTCGCGCCGCAGTTGGCGAAGCCACGGGTGATACTGTTTGTGGATGTCAGAATAGGTAGAGCCATCCGCCGCCTTGTCGAGCATGTCTCGTTCAGAGGCGTTATGTGGATTTTGCTTGATGTAGAGATCGTGCAAAGTTGCCATTGCACTGCTGCCCAGATCGGACCACGCAAAATCAAAAATAGTGATCGATTGGCGCAGCGCCGGACTGGATGCCTGCAACACCAGATCCTGTTCGATGGATCGGAAATAGCCATCCAGTTCGCTTTGCCGCGCACTCACAACGGCGGAGAGCTTTTCGGTGGCCCCCATATTCAGCGCATCGCGCGCAATCAGATAACTTGAAAGGGCCGTGGTGGCAGCGGCGACGATTGCCAAAATGGCGATTGTCGTCGGGATGACGCGACGCAAAGACATAGAGGCAAGGAATGACACCAGACCCTCCTGACCGATTTCTGGAATGAGTGTTCAATTACTCAGTAAAGCAAAAATCCGATCCGGCGAATTCACATGCTTGTGTCTAGGGTGTGAGCTCGCACGTGGTGCCAAACGAGAAAAGCCTGATCCCCGGCAAGCAGGGATCAGGCCATGTTTTCAAGCAGTTCGGCTGTTTTCGCCTCAGGCGCTGTCGCGCAGCGCCTTGGCGATTGCCTCGCCGCAGGTGACGGTATTGGCCTTGCCGCCAAGGTCGGCGGTGCGCAGGTTTTCATCGAGCAGGACGGCCTCAATGGCGCGCATGATGGCGTCATTGGCATCGGTATGACCGAGGTGATCGAGCATCATCGCCCCTGACCAGATTTGCCCGATGGGGTTGGCGATGCCCTTGCCGGCAATGTCCGGGGCCGAACCATGGACCGGTTCGAACAGGGAGGGGAATTTGCGTTCCGGGTTGATGTTGCCCGATGGCGCGATGCCAATCGTGCCCGTGCAGGCCGGGCCAAGGTCAGACAGGATATCGCCAAACAGGTTCGATGCCACGACCACGTCAAAGCGGTCCGGGTTCATCACGAACTGGGCGGTCAGAATGTCGATATGGTATTTGTCCCAGGTGACGTCGGGATAGTTTTTCGCCATTTCGATCACGCGTTCATCCCAATATGGCATGGTGATTGAAATGCCGTTGGACTTGGTGGCGGATGTCACGTGTTTGCGCGGGCGTTTCTGGGCCAGCTCAAACGCGTATTTCAGGATGCGATCAATGCCGGTGCGCGACATGACGGTTTCCTGAATGACGATTTCGCGGTCCGTGCCGGGATACATCTTGCCGCCGACCGAGGAATATTCACCTTCGGTATTCTCGCGCACGACATAGAAATCAATGTCACCGGGTTTGCGACCTGCGAGCGGCGATGGCACGCCGGGCATCAGTTTGGCCGGACGCAAATTGACATACTGGTCAAAGTCGCGCCGGAACATGATCAGCGAGCCCCACAGCGAAATATGGTCCGGTACCGTATCGGGCCAGCCGACCGCGCCAAAGAAAATCGCATCATGGGGTTCGATCTGTGCGCGCCAATCATCGGGCATCATTTGGCCGTGCTTTTGATAGTAGTCGCACGAGCCGAATTCGAACTCGTTAAACACCAGATCGAGGTCAAATACTTCGGCCGCCGCCTTAAGCACGCGGATGCCTTCGGGCATGACTTCGGTTCCGATGCCGTCGCCGGCGATGACTGCGATTTTGTGGGTGGGGCGTGTCACGGTGCTGTTCTCCGCTGATATGTGTTTTTGGTGGCTTTTCAGTTTGGGGATTATTGCGTTGATAGGACGTTTCGTCGAGCCCCGGAAGCGATCCGGATTACAGTCCTGATTGCAGCCCGCATACAAGAAAGGCCCCCACCATTGGCAGGGGCCTTTCCGTGTAAGGGTATCTGGCGACGATGGGTCGCCGGAGTTTTGGCCTTAGCGGTTCAGGACTTAACGATTCTGGCGGTTATCGATCAGGTCATCGACAACACCCGGATCAGCAAGGGTCGAGGTATCGCCAAGCTGATCATATTCGTTCGCCGCAATCTTGCGCAGGATACGGCGCATGATTTTGCCCGAACGGGTTTTCGGCAGACCCGGCGACCACTGGATGAAGTCGGGGCTTGCGATCGGGCCGATTTCCTTGCGGACCCATTTGACCAGTTCGGCGCGCAGCTCGTCGGTTGGTTCTTCGCCGGCATTCAGCGTCACATAGGCATAGATGCCCTGACCCTTGATGTCGTGCGGAACGCCGACCACGGCGGCCTCGGCCACCTTGGAATGCGCAACCAGTGCGCTTTCGACTTCGGCGGTGCCCATACGGTGACCCGATACGTTGATCACGTCATCGACACGGCCGGTGATCCAGTAATAGCCATCATCGTCACGACGTGCGCCGTCACCGGTGGTGTAGACGTTTTTGAACGTGCTGAAATAGGTCTGGATGAAGCGTTCATGGTCACCATAGACCGTACGCATCTGACCCGGCCAGCTGTCCTTGATGACAAGGTTGCCATCGGTTGCGCCAGTCAGTTCCTTGCCTTCGTTATCAAGCAAGGCCGGCTGGACACCAAAGAACGGAAGCGTCGCCGAACCCGGTTTCAGGTCGGTCGCACCCGGCAGCGGCGTAATCAGAATGCCGCCGGTTTCGGTCTGCCACCAGGTATCGACAATCGGGCAATTCTTTTTGCCGACATGTTCGTAATACCATTCCCAGGCTTCCGGGTTGATCGGCTCGCCCACCGAGCCGAGGATGCGAAGCGACGACAGATCAGCCTTGTTCACAAAGCTTTCGCCTTCGCGCATCAGGGCACGGATTGCGGTCGGAGCGGTATAGAAGATGTTGACCTTGTGCTTTTCGCAAACCTGCCAGAAGCGCGATGCGTCCGGATAGCTCGGAACACCTTCAAACATCAGGGTCGTGGCACCGTTGGCCAGCGGACCGTAAACGATATAGCTGTGGCCAGTGACCCAGCCGACATCGGCCGTACACCAGTAAATGTCGCCTTCGTGATAGTCGAAGACATATTCATGGGTCATGGATGCGTAGACAAGGTAACCGCCCGAGGTGTGCAGAACACCCTTCGGCTTGCCGGTCGAGCCCGAGGTATACAGAACAAACAGCGGGTCTTCGGCATTGACTTCGGTCGGCGGGCAGTCGGTGGAGGCGGCGGCACAGACTTCGTGATACCAAACGTCGCGCGCATCGTTCCAGGCAACGTCCTTGCCGGTATGTTTGACGACGACCATTTTCTCGACCGATTTGACGCCCGGGTGCGACAGGGCTTCGTCCGCATTGCGTTTCAGCGGGACTGAGCGGCCACCACGCAGACCTTCGTCAGACGTGATGACGACCTTCGCACCGCAATCTTCAACGCGGCCAGCCAGCGCTTCGGGCGAGAAGCCGCCAAACACGATGGAATGGATTGCGCCGATACGCGCGCAGGCCAGCATGGCAACTGCGGCCTCGGGGATCATCGGCAGATAGATGACAACGCGATCACCCTTGGCAACGCCCATCGATTTCAGCGCATTGGCGAAACGGCACGTGCGCTCATAAAGATCGCGATAGGTGATGTGTTCGGAGACGTTGGGATCATCGCCCTCGAAAATGATGGCGGTCTGATCGCCGCGCTTTTCAAGGTGACGGTCAAGGCAGTTGGCCGCGACGTTGAGCGTCCCGTCCTCATACCACTTGATATAGAGGTCTTTGGCGTCGTAGCTGACGTTTTTGACGGTCTTATAGGGTTTGATCCAGTCAATGCGTTTGCCGTGTTCGCCCCAGAAGCCTTCCGGGTCTTCGACCGACTGCTTGTACATGGCGTCGTATTTTGCCTTGTCGATCAAAGCGCCCTTCGCGATGTCGTCAGGTACGGGATAAACGTTCGCAGACATATGTGGCCTCTTGTTCGTTTCCTGTGGTCTCTAGGTCGGCACCGGGGTGCTTTCGATGACTTTTCCAACGGGCTCGAAAAAGGCATCCGTCCGATGCAGTAATTTCGGTGCGGTTCAGAACCTGCTTTGCCATGCTGCCCGGTCCGGTGTGTGATCGGTCCCGTTCAAAGGGGGCGGGCACGGCAAAGTTACTCCTGTCGCTTGCGCCCTATGCTAGTGCGCAGAGAGTATTGAGGGAATACAACTTAAGACGGGGGCGGGCCTGGCCGGGTGCGCGTTGGTTGGTGTACGTTTGCCGCAACAGCCGGCGTGGTCGTCGTCATTGGCCGCCCTTGGGTGCCGATCCTTGGTTCTGTTCCCTTATCCAATTGAAATATATCCGAAATTCTTAGGCTCGCCAGTGAAGCCGATTACATTTTTTCTGTGCGTGGATGTGGGGCCAGCTTGGTTCGGTTCTGGATTTGACGGAACAAAACAGATACAAAGAAGCCAGCACGTAATCAAATGGTGGGATAATGGATCCGATTTCTTTGGCAGCGGGGGCGCTTGGCGCATCTGTTCTGGCACTTGTCTTTAGCATCATGATGGTCAAGCGCATCAAGGATGCCGCAGAGGCCGAGACGGAGTCGCGCACAGCCCTTCTGGCGTCCCAGCTTGAACATGCGGACAATACCCGGCGCGATCTTGCGACCGAGGTGGCACAGATGCGTGAAAAGCTTTCCGAGGCATCGGAAAAGCGGGCCATTGCCGAAACCACGGCCAACCGGGTGCCGGTGCTTGAAGCCGAGATGAAGGAACTTCGCACCGCCCTTGATCACTGGCGCGAAAAGGGGTCCGAGCTTGAGACCGCGCTTGAGAAAGAGCGCGAGGCGGCCAAGGAAAAGCTCGAGATGCTCGAAGATGCCAAGACAAAGCTTCTTGATAGCTTCAAGGCCCTGTCGTCTGATGCGCTTAAGGTCAATAACGACGAGTTCATGAAACTGGCGCGTGAGAACTTTTCACGCCTGCAGGAAGGGGCCAAGGGCGATCTTGAAAAACGCCAGCAGGCCATTGACGGGATCGTAAAGCCCATCCGGGAACGGCTTGAAGCCTTTGATACCAAGGTTAACGAACTTGAAAAAAACCGCAAGGAAGCCTATGGCGAGCTGCGTGAACAGGTCGGGACCCTGGTGCAATCGCAACACAAATTGTCCAAGGAAACCCAGACGCTGAGCTCGGCCCTGCGGTCCAGTTCATCGGTGTCGGGCAAGTGGGGCGAATTGCAGCTCAAGCGGATTGTCGAACTGGCCGGGATGCTCAAGCATTGCGACTTTGACGAACAGGTGCATTTCAACACCGACGAAGGTATCCAGAAACCCGACATGGTCATTCACCTGCCGGGCGGCAAGAATATCGTGGTCGATGCCAAGGCCCCGACATCGGCTTATCTTGAGGCGATTGACGAGAAATATGACGACGATCGCCGCGAAGCCTTGATGGCGACCTATGTCACCAATGTGCGCAAGGTGATCACGGATCTTTCGAAAAAATCATACTGGAAGTCGGTGGATAGCCCGGAATTTGTCGTGCTGTTCCTGCCCGGTGAAAGCTTCTTCTCGGCCGCCCTTGAACGCGACCCGCGTTTGATCGAGGACAGCTTCCGCGACGGGGTCATTCTGGCAACACCGACGACTTTGCTGGGCTTGCTTAAGGCCGTGTCATATGGTTGGCGACAGGAAGCTTTGGCCGAAAGCGCGCGTGATATCAGTGAAATTGGCTTGCAGCTTTATGATCGTCTGGGCGCGCTTGCCAAGCATTTTTCATCGATGGGAAAATCGCTTGAAAGTACGGTCAAGCATTACAACAAGACGCTGGGGTCACTCGAAGGATCGGTTCTGGTGTCGGCGCGCAAGCTCAAGGAAAAGCATATCGTCTCTGATGACCGCATGATCGAGGAACCGTCCCCGTCGGAAACCCATGTGCGCGAAATCACCAAGACGGAATTGCTGGCCGGGCCAGAGGCTGCGAAGCCAGACGCCGGGGATTAAGTCAAACCGGTTTTGGCCGAGATCCCTTGTGCGCGACATGGCAGCCATCACGGAGAAATCGGGCTGTTTGCTTGACTTGGGCGTGGGGAAACCTTATCTCGAAGCGCGAAATTCGCTATACTGGTTTACTGCAATTAGTTCGAACACCGGATTACTGACCCATGGCCCTGCGTGAAATTCTTATCGTTCCAGACCCGCGCCTGAAAAAGGAATGCGAACCGGTCGAGGAAGTGAATGATGAGATCAAGACTCTTCTCGATGACATGCTGGAAACCATGTATGCGGCCCCGGGCATTGGCCTTGCAGCGCCGCAGATCGGGGTGATGAAGCGCGTGGTGGTCATGGATGTGTCTGATGACAAGGACAAGCCGGAACCGCTCAAACTGATCAATCCGGAGATCATCTGGGAATCTGAGGAAACCTCGATCTATCAGGAAGGGTGCCTGTCGATCCCGGAACAATATGCCGATGTCGAACGCCCGGCCGAAGTCGGCATGCGTTACATGGATGAAAACGGCGAAACCCACGAGATCGAGGCGGACGGGTTGCTTGCAACCTGCATCCAGCACGAGATTGATCACCTGGACGGCGTTTTGTTCACCGATTATCTCAGCGCGCTTAAGCGCAACATGATCCTGAAGAAAGTCCAGAAGCTGCAGAAAACCAAAAAGTCTGCCTGAGACGTCTGATCAGAAACGCATGCGAGGGGCCGGTTTTCCGGCCCTTTTGTTTGCGCAGGTTCAGAGTTTGCGGGGTTTGATGTCGTTCGGATCAAGCCCGACGATCCAGCCCTCGCGCTTAAGAATGCTTGGCGTGCGGGGCAGATGTTCGGGGCGGCGACCCTCGGCGATTTCGATCAAGCCCATTACGCCGATCAGCGCGTCAAAGGCATCGTCCTTGCCGTGGTCCGGGCCAAAGCCATCCTTGATGTCGTCCCAGACCGAAGGACTGATTTCAATGCCCTTCTTGCTGGCGTTATCGCGTAGTTGGTGCAGGTATTTCTTGCGACTGTCTTTATTTGATTTAGTCAACTCACTTGTGTAATCAAGCCAGCCATAGATCTCGCCGGGATAGGTTTCAATCAGGGTGACGCCGGGCGCTTTGGTACGGGTTTCAAGGTCACCCGAGAACGGCCAGATGTGAAAGCCGTCGGCATGGCCCGGGATGATCAGGTTTTTGAGGCCGTGCAGCATCCCTTTGCCGACCTGATTCGCCCCCAGTGTCCAGAAGGCCGGGCAGGCGGCGTTGCGTTGGGTGGTTGGAAATTCGCAGGCGCGATGAAGTGCGTTGAAATCGGTCAGGCCAAGTGCCTTTATCAAATCGTCGCGTTTCACGCTGCCCTTGATGCCGGAGCTTTGTGGATAAAATGGCCGGGTGTGCCGGATTTGATCTGGTGATTGGCAGACATCAAAGAATTCCTGCCATTCATCGGTTTCAAGCAATCCGAGTAATGATTTGAAGTCTTTGATATTCGCGCCATCATACCACGTATCCAGAAACCCGATCGGCATATCAAGGCCAAGCCAGAGCACATCCTTCTTGCCATGGCTGGCGAGCGATTGGCGGAACTGATGGAGCATCCCGACCGGCTCGATGGCGTGGATTTGCCAGCCACTGTCATTGCGGCTGGCCTTGGCGACCCAGCGGCCTTTGGGCGATAGGCTCCAATCCGCATGCCAGATGTGGCTGACCGGGTATTTCGGCGATTGAGGTAAGGCTTGGCTTGTCATTTGGGCAGGATAACGCCAAATTGCCGCCAGAAGAGTCAAAAGATGAATGGGATTGATATGACCAAGCTGCGCATTGCCTTTATGGGAACCCCGGACTTTGCCCATGTGGCGCTAAAGGATCTGGTGGCGGCGGGGCATGACGTGGTTTGCGTCTATTCAAAGCCGCCGCGCCCGGCTGGCCGCGGGCACAAGGAAACGCCAAGTCCGGTGCATGCCTGGGCGGCCGCGCAGGGGATTGAGGTCCGTCATCCGGTGTCGCTGAAATCGGCCGAGGAACAGCAGGCCTTTGCCGATCTTGATCTCGATGTCGCGGTGGTGGCGGCCTATGGCCTGATCCTGCCGAAAGCCATTCTCGATGCGCCGAAATATGGGTGTTTGAATATTCACGCATCTCTTCTGCCGCGCTGGCGCGGGGCAGCCCCGATTCAACGCGCCATTCTGGCCGGGGATGATGCGACTGGGGTCACCATCATGCAGATGGATGTCGGGCTGGATACCGGTGACATGTTGCTAGTTGGCGAATTGCCGATCACGGCGGAGACCTATGCTAATGCTTTGCATGATGATCTGGCCGCACTTGGCGGTAAGATGATTGTCGAGGCGCTTGAAAAGCTGCCCAAGGGGGAGCTTGTTGCGACCAAGCAGCCCGAAGAGGGTGTGACCTATGCGGCCAAACTCGAACGTGCCGAGGCCAAGCTTGATTTTGCTGATGATGCCGCTGCACTCGAGCGCAAAATTCGTGCCTTTACCCCGTGGCCGGGGGCCTATTTCGAGCTTGGTAAGGAACGCATCAAGGTGCAGGCGGCCGAGGTGATTGATCAATCCGGTCCGGTGGGTGAAATCCTTGATGACAAGCTGACGATTGGCTGCGGCACCGGCGCGCTGCGCCCGACCCGTATTCAGCGCCCGGGCAAATCGGTGATGGATACTGATGCGGTGCTGCGCGGCTATGACAAGCTTGCCAAGGGCGTAAAGCTCGGCTGATGGCAAATATCACGGCACATACCGGTGGTGATGTGACGATCCGGCCGGCCTTTAACCGCGATGGCGATGGCATTGCCGATCTGATCGCGCTGGTGTTTGCCGATTATCCCGGCTGCGTGTTTGATCGTGCCGCCGAATTCCCCGAACTTGATGCGATTGCCGATGACTTCAAGGCCGATGACGGCCGGATCTGGGTTGCGGTCGATGATCAGGATCGGGTTCTGGGCTGTTTCGGGGTTAAATATGACGTGGCCAGCCGCGAAGGCGAGCTTCACAAGGTCTATCTGCATCCGGCTGTGCGCGGGCGCGGCACGGCGCAGAAACTGATGGCCAAGGCGTTGGCCTGGCTTGGCCAGACGCATCCTGAATGCGAAGTGGTGATGCTTTGGACCGATAAGCGGTTTGAGGCCGGGCATCGGTTTTATGAAAAATGCGGCTTTGCGCGCACAGGCGAAAGCCGCATTCTGGATGATCTTTCCAATTCGTCGGAATGGCAGTTCCGCTTTGACTTTGCGGCCTATCAGAAGGCGCTTGGCTTCTAGGCCGGGTGCCTATCGGTTATTTGCCAACATCGCGGGCGGTTTTGCTGGTGTCGGTGGTGCCGTCACTGTTGCGGCGCACCGCACGGGCATCACGGAAGCCAAGCTCCCACGGCGGAACCGGGGTGAATTTTTCGGCCAGGAAGTCAACAAAGGCACGCACCTTGGGCGACAGGTGGCGTTTATGCGGATACACCGCCGAAATCCACGCCTGATCATGGACATATTCGGTTAGAACCGGGGTCAGGCGCCCGGTGCGGATATCTTCATGCACCAGATATTCGGCCAGGCGCGCCATACCCAGCCCGGCCAGAACCGCCTCGTGCAGCACGTCACCGTCATTGGCCGAGAACGAGCCCTGTGCGCGGAACGCCACGTGACCATCGGGCGTTTCAAAGTGCCAGTCGTTGAAGCTTTCGCGTGATGACAGATGCAGACAGTTATGGTTTTCAAGGTCTTGCGGCTTGCGCGGGATACCGTTCTTTTCAAGATATTCCGGCGATGCGACGATCATGCGGCGGTTGACCGCATATTTACGCGCGATCAGCGACGAGTCTTCGAGTGCCGAGAGGCGAATGGCAAGGTCATAGCCATCGTTGACCAGATCGGTGAATTTGTCATCAAGGGTCAGCTCAATCCGCACATCGGGATAGCGCGCAAGGAATTCCGGGATCAGCGGCACCACCTGCATCTTGGTGAAGGCGACCGATGCGTTGATGCGCAATGTCCCGCGGGGGGCGGCATAAAGCTGGGTAACGACTTCTTCGGCTTCCTCAATCTCGTTTAGGATCGTGCGGGCGCGCTCGTAAAAGGCGCGGCCTTCCTCGGTCAGGCTGAGCTGACGGGTGGTGCGCATCAAAAGACGGGCACCCAGACGATCTTCAAGGCGTGAGATGTATTTCGAAACAGCTGACGGTGACAGACGCATTGTCCGGGCAGCGGCCGAGAAACTGCCTTCCTCGACTGCATGGACAAAGATTTCCATTTCCGCGGCGCGATCCATATTCAGCTTTCCTATTTATGACGGACATTCACAAGTAATGTGCATATTGAGGTAATTCTCTTTCCCCGTAAAGGAAATTAGATTGAGTTCATCGAGAGCGACACGGCGTCGCAACGAACGAAATTTTAGGAGGTCACCATGGCCACTTACGAAGAAATCACCACCCGTTACATCTCCACCACCGAAATCGAGGCAGGTGTACGTAAAGGTCAGCAGCTTCGCGCTGAATTCGTAGGCTCCTTCTTCCGTAACCTGTTCAAAGGTTCCGAGAAATCAGCCGACGTAAACCATCCGGCCGGCACCGTTGGCGGTGCTGCCTAACTGACGACCTAACTGCATGCGGTCGAGCGCCGATTGATTTCCTCCCCAAGAGGTGCTCCCGCAGGCAAGGACTATGACGACGGTTTCTATCTAGCGTCTTCCTCCCTATTTGACGCTGTTTTCCCGACTGGCCCGGTCACTTTTGTGATCCGGGCCATTTTTTTGCCTAATCGGCCTCTTTCGGGGCGATGTTGGGCGGCATGTAAAAGCCCGGCCGTTCCGAGAACCATGACCCCAGGCTGACGATGGCGGCGGCAATCAAGGTCACCACCAGCATGGTGGCAATCGACATGTCGGCGGCAAACATCCAGCCATAAATCGCCGGGCCAATCGCCGATGCCAGCACCATGACCGCGGTCAGCGTACTGCGCACCGCGCCAATTTCATCAAGCGGCACCAGTTCCGGGATGATGGCGGTGCGCAGTGTCGTGGCAAAGCCCACCGTAATACCGACCAGCCCCATGTAAATCAGGATCACCCACGGCGTGGTTGTGAGCGCCAGAATGGCAATGCCAACCATCATCGGGATCAGATGCCAGGGAAACAGGCGGCGGGCCGAATGTTTGTCAATCAGCGGACCACTGCCAAAAGCGCCCAGCACCGATGTGATGGCAAACACCGTAAACCCGGCGGCAAACCAGCCAAGCTCGATCCCCTTGCTGTTGGAAATTGCGCCCTGATGGAAAAAGAGCGCGGTCATGATCAAGGGGGGTGCGGCCAGCATCGGCATGCAGAACCAGACATAAAGCGATTTGAACAGGCGGGGGTGATCACTTTGGCTGGTGTCGGTAGGGGACTCGGCCTGATCCGAACTGTTTGTTTCAGGTACAGTCGTCGACTCGGTTGCTTTTGCAGGCGCCTTGCGGAATTTTGCGTCGCTTCGAATAAGCCAGATCGCAACCGGCAGCAGGACCAGCAAAATAAACACCGCCGACCCGGCATAGGTATATCGCCAGCCAAAGGCGGCAATCAGGGCCAGCAAGGTGGCAGGCATGATCGCCTCTGCCAGGGGAAAGCCGAAACTGGCAATCGCCAGCGCCCGTCCGCGACTGCGCGAAAAATAGCGCGCGATGCCGGTCATGCTGACATGGCTCATCAATCCCTGACCAGCCAGACGCAGCACAAACAGGGCGGCAATCAGCATCCAGACATTGCCCGCGAGCGCAATCATCACACAGCCAAGTGCAAGCAGCGCCATGGTGGCGAGGCTATAGGACAGGATATCGACCTTGTCGATCCAGCGGCCAACGACCGGCAGGCAGAGCGCGCTGGCAATGGTAATCCCGGCATAGATATTGGCAAATTCGGTTTCATTGAGTGCCAAACTTGCCGAGATGAAGGGCACAAACAATGCGACCAGAAACGTCTGCCCGAACGAGGAGCCAAAACTGTGCAACGCGCCAAAGGCAAGTTGGCGGGGCGCTTGGCGAAGCAAGATCAAAAACTGCATGCGGATTCCGGCGAGGTGTGAGTGGGGCGCAAAATTAAATAGTATGAGGAATGTATCTGGCGTGTGAACACCTGTCTACCTGCCCGCATGGGTGGGATGGGATCAGGTCGCCCGGGGATGCGGCAAAGAAAAAGCCCGCAAGCATTTCGCTTACGGGCTTTGACTTTCGTCGGGACGGAAATGGTTTAGCTTGCGGCGACCGCCGGTGTCGGGGTGTTCTTTTTGCCCTGCCACCAGTTGAAGGCCAGAACCGCAAGAAGGACGATCGTGCCAGCGATTTCGGCCCGGATGTCGGGATAGAACACGCCGATGGTTGCCGGAACGATGATGATGCGTGAAAGCACATCCATCGGGGCAAACAGATAGCCTTCAAGGGCGGCGGCAAAGGCTACCAGACACAGGATCGCGGTAAAGCCGGTCCAAAGGACGATCTGGATCGAACCGCCTTCGATGATTTCAGGGTTGAAGACCATGAAGGCCGGGATCAGATAGAGACCCTTGGCGAATTTCCACGCCTGAATACTGGTTTCCATCGGACTGGCGTTGGCAATTGCGGCCCCCGCGAAGCCCGCCAGCGCAATCGGCGGCGTGACGTTACTGTCCTGCGAGTACCAGAACACCACCAGATGCGCGATCAGAAGCGGAATGCCGAACTCGTTCGAAAGGGCCGGACCCACCAGCACGATCAGAACGATATAGGATGCCGTAACCGGCAGACCCATACCGAGGATCAGGCTTGCGATCAGCACAAGAACAAGCGCCAGAACGATATTGCCACCCGAAAACGCGATCATCATCGACGAGAATTTCAGGCCAAGACCGGTCACGCCAACCACGCCGACAATGATACCGGCAACCGCACAGGCCATCGAGACGGCAACGGCGTTTTTGGCACCAAGTTCAAGGGCGGCAATGGTGATCGCGATGCCCTTGCGAATGGCGGCGATCAGTTTTTCGTGGCTTGGTTTTTCACCCTGCTGCGGGGCGACAAAGAAGAACCACAGCGCATAACGCAAGGCGGCAACCGCCATCACCGACAGAATGGCCCAGAAGCCCACCCGCATCGGCGAGATGTTAAGGACCAACAGGTAAATCAGGATGCCCAGCGGCAGGATGAACTGCCAGCCTTCCTTGAGAACTTCCTTCCAGTCCGGAAGTTCTTCGACCGGCATGCCGCGCATGCCCTGTTTCAGGGCAACGATATGCACGAACAGATAAACCGTGCCGAGATACAGGATCGCCGGGAAGATCGAGACCAGAACGATGTCGAGATACGGCACCTGGGTATATTCGGAAATCAGGAACGCACCGGCCCCCATCAGCGGCGGGGTGATCTGGCCGCCGGTGGATGCCGCGGCCTCAACACCACCCGCCTGTGCCGGGCGGTAGCCAAGCTTTTTCATCAGCGGAATGGTAAAGGCACCCGTGGTGACAACGTTGGCAATTGCCGACCCGCTGATCGATCCCATACCGGCCGATGCCAGAACGGCGGCCTTGGCCGGGCCACCCGGTTTTTTGCCGGTGGCGGCATAAGCCATATCGATAAAGAACTTGCCAGCACCCGTGACTTCAAGGAACGCCCCAAACAGAACGAACATGAAGATATAGGTCGCAGCAACCCCCATCGGCAGGCCGTAAATGCCTTCCTGACCGAGGTAAAGTTGCCCGACAAGGCGATCAACGTCGTTGCCGCGATGGGCAAGAATGCCCGGAAGCCATTCACCAACCCACGGCAGCGCACCGCGCGGACCCGACAGGGCGTAAATGATGGCAACAATGCCAATCACGGTCATGCCAAGGCCGACAGCACGGCGGCTGGCCTCCAGCACGGTGACGGTGGCAATCACGCCGATGATCAGGTCGGTTTCGCTCCAGAAACCGGCGCGGTTGATGATTTCATCAAGAAAGAACGTAAGATAGAAGCCCGTGGTAAAGGCACCGGCCAGAAAGGCCAGATCAATCACCCAGCCAAGGAAGCCGCGCTTTTTGTTGCTGCCGAAAATCGGGAACATCAAAAAGGCCAGGAACATCACGAACGCAAGGTGAATACTGCGTTGATAGAACAGGCCAAGCGGCTCGATCCCTGCGCCATACATCTGGAACAAAGAGAGTGCGACTGCGACGATCGAGATTGCCCACAGAACCAGTTTTGGCTGTGGCAATCTATCCGTCATGGATGGCAGCGTTGCCTGTTCGGACATGAAATTTATTCCCCGGTATCAAGGCGGATGGTGACACGGGTGTGTTCAGCCATCTTTGAAAGGTTGATTTCGTCACGGTCGGTGACGATGCGGTGGTTCACCGCAAGTGAGCCGACGCGCAACACATAGGCATTGCCGCGTACAGGTTCGTCGATATCTTCGATCCAGTATCCGCCGCCTTCTGCGCTGGTCAGAATACCGCGACCGGGATAATGACCAAGTCCCGCCGCGAAGTCGGGCTGATAGGCGCGATGGAGAACCATCTTGCCAAGATCGTCTACATAACAGTCAATCACGCCATCACCGGTGACAGAATGGTTCCAATACAGGCACCAGCCGGTTTGACGCGGAATTTCGGTTCTGGCCAGAAGCGCCCCGTCCTCACCGATCACCTCAAGATGATCAATGACGGTGCCGGGCTTGACGTGATCCTGATAGGCCGGGCCAGCACATGCCGTGATCAGGAGAAGAAGGGCGGCCATTACTGGCCGCCCGAACTTTTTCAGAAGCATCTTACTTGATCAGCTTCGGCGGAATCGGCATGCCGGTTTCTTCGTAGTAACGAAGGGCGCCCGGATGCATCGGGATCGGGGTCGAGTTCAGAGCGAAATCAACCGTGGTGTCGTTTGCTGCCGGGTGGATGGCGATCAGTTCATCGACCTTTTCAAACAGGGTCTTGGTGATCTGATAAGCCAGTTCCTCGTCCATTTCTTCGTTCACGAACAGAACGTTCGGGGTCGAAATGGTGTTAACCGGTGCAGTTACGCCTTCGTAAACGCCTTTACGCAGGGCGTACGGTGCGAAGGTCGGTTCTGCATCGAGGGCCGCCAGGATTTCATCGTCGGTCAGCGCGATCAGTTTGATTTCACGCGTGGTCGCGAGGTTCAGGATCGAGCTGGTGGGCGGACCAACGCTCCAGAAACCGGCATCGATGTCACCATCACGAAGGGCATCTGCGGTTTCGTTGAAGTTCAGGCGCTGTTCTTCGATGTCATCATAGGTGATGCCGTTAGCAGCAAGCAGGGTCTGTGCCGAAACTTCGGTACCCGAACCCGGTGCGCCAACAGAAACGCGCTTGCCTTTAAGGTCGGCAAGGCCGTTGATGCCGCTGTCGGCCATGGTGACGAGCTGAACAGCGTTCGGATAGATCGACGCCAGAGCGCGAACGTTATCAAGGGTACGGCCTTCGAATTTACCGGTGCCGGTGTAACCGGCATAAACGGTATCAGCCAGACCGATTGCGATGTCACTGTCGCCACGGGCAATCAGGCCCATGTTTTCAACAGATGCGCCGGTGACTTCGGCAACGGCACTGGTGCCGTCGATGTATTTGGTGATCAGTTCCGCAAGGCCACCGCCATACGGATAATAGGTGCCACCGGTACCACCGGTTGCGATTGACAGTTGCTGTGCCGACGCGGGTGCGACGGTCAGCATCATGGCTGCGGCTGCTGCTGTGAGCAGGGTACGGAGCTTCATGATAGTCCTCCCTAGGGTTAAACACTTAAGCGACGAATAGATCCAAGAGATCGTAAAACAATATGGGTCTTCACGTTCGTTGGCGGCCAGTAAACCGGGCCTGTTGTTTTTGGGTTTTCGAAGATGCCGGATGTTGATCGCAACATGTTTGGCCGATCAAGCCAGACGGGCACCCTTCAAAGACCATTTCCAAGAGATGATTTTAAGTCAGCCGTTTGAACCGTCCGAACCGGACCGGCTGTCAGATTTCCTCCCTCGGATTTTTGTCAGTTTATCATTTTGGTGTTTTAAACTGCAATGAGTATGCCAAACAGGAAATAAAATTAACAATTACAAATCAATGACTTAGATTGCTTCAATTTGTCAATTCGGCATAATCTTGCCGATTTACCAAAATGGATCGGCGGATTCTTGCCGATTTATTGCGCGTGCGAACAAAATATCGCAATGCAACAATACCTTAGGCCGGTTTGTCACGCCGGATGTTGAGCTTTTTCATTTTCTCGTTAAGCGTTCGGCGCGGGATATCGAGTTCTTCCATCACCGATTTGACATTGCCGTCATGGCGATCAAGCGCATCGCGAATGATGCGTTCCTCAAACTCGCGAACCTGATCGGCAAGGGCGAGATCGCCGGTGGGGGCTGTTGTTGTTTCAAAACCACCCTTGAACAGCCGTTTGAACCGTTCTTCCGGACTTCCGACCAAAAGAACATACCGTTCGGCCATGTTTTTAAGTTCGCGGACATTGCCCGGCCACTCATGGGCCCTGAGTTGCGCGATTAATGTCGGGGACAGGCGCTCGTACGGGCGTTCGAACCGCTCAGCCGCCCGTTCGGCAAAGATATCAAACAGAAGCGCGACGTCATCCTGGCGTTCGCGCAACGGGGCGATGGACAGTTCGAATGTGTTGATGCGAAACAGCAAATCTTCACGGAAATTGCGTTCGGCAACGGCGGCGACCAGATCTTCGTTGGTCGCACAGATCAGGCGGAAATCGACCTTCACCGGTGCGTTGGAGCCCAGACGCACCACTTCGCGCTGTTCAATCACGCGCAGCAATTTGGCCTGAAGGGCAAGCGGCATGCTTGATATTTCATCGAGAAACAGCGTGCCGCCAATCGCATGTTCGATCCAGCCGATCCGTTGGCTTGCCGCCCCGGTAAAGGCCCCCTTTTCATGGCCAAAAAGTTCGCTTTCGGCTGTGCTTTCGGGGATGGCGGCACAGTTTACCGCGACAAATTTTTCATCGCGCCGGTCGCTTAGATCATGGATGGCGCGTGCGACCAGTTCCTTGCCGGTACCGGTTTCGCCTGAAATCAGAACCGGGACTTCGGTTGGCGCAATATTGGCGATTTCATCCTTGAGATTACGCATCGGCATCGAATTGCCGATCAGGCGGGACTCAAGGCTTCCGCGGTTTGCGATCTGACGCCGAAGGTTGCGGTTTTCAAGAACAAGACGGCGCTTTTCAATGGCGCGTTCAAGGCTTTCGACAATGTCTTTGGGCTCGAACGGCTTTTCGACGAAATCATAGGCGCCGCTTTTCATCGCCTCGACCGCCATTGGTACATCGCCGTGGCCTGTCATCAGGATGATCGGGATGTCCGGGTCGGCGGCCAGCACGGATCGGGTAAAGGTAATGCCATCCAGCTTGGGCATTTTGACATCGGTCAGGATCACGCCGGCAAAATCGGGGCTGATATCATGCAGGGCCTGACGGGCATCTTCATAGACCGTGACGTCAAAGTCGGAAAGTTCAAGCCACTGGGCAAGCGAGATCCGCATTGCCTCGTCATCATCGACAATGATGATGTGCGGTGTGATCTGAATTTCTGCGTCACTGTGTGGCACTTGTTTGGTGGTCGTCACGGTGTTTTACCCTTGAGTAACGGCAGACGGACTTCGAAACAGGCCCCGGCCGTTTCGGTGTTATAGGCTTTTATGCTGCCCCCGAAGTCCCGCACAATGCCATAAGTTACCGAAAGTCCCAATCCCACGCCTTGTCCCGGATCCTTGGTGGTAAAGAACGGGTCAAACAAAAGCGACAGGGTTTCTTCATTCATGCCAGGCCCGGTATCGGTAATCTGCATGATGACGTCGGTTTTGGTGCGCGTAAGGTCAATGCGGATGCGTTTGACCGAACTGTCGGCCATGGCATCCAGTGCGTTGCGGATGATGTTCACACAAATCTGTTCGATGCGCACAAGATCGGCCTGGATCACCAGTGGCGTATCGGGTTCATTGCGCTCAAGCGTGCATTCTTCCTGCTGCAGTTGGGGGCTTAGCAATTGCAGGGTGTTATCAAGTGCGACCTTGAGGTCGACCGGCTCCAGCACGCCGGTGGATTTGCGCGAAAACGTTTTGAGCTGGCCTGTGATCGCGCCCATGCGTTCGGTGAGTGCGGAGATCTGGTTGATGTTCTGATCAAGCTTTTCGGTTTTGCCGCGTTCCAGCATCAGTTTGGCACTGGCGCAGAATGTCCGGATGGCCGTGATCGGCTGATTGATTTCATGGGCGATGGCAGCCGACATTTGCCCAAGGGCGGCAAGCTTTCCGGCCTGCACCAGTTCGTTCTGGGTACCGCGCAGTTCTTCCTCGGTTTTGCGCCGAACGGCGATTTCTTCTTCTAGCCGGATGTTCAGTGCCTGAATGCGGGCAAATTCGCGCGCTTCGCGCTGGGAGGCGAGCTTGAGTTCGCGTTCACGCAAAAACAGGATGATCAGAATGATCAGCCCGGCCCCACTGACGGCAATGAACAGGGCAGCGGCCTGACGGTTGGAAACATAATCCATCGATGTCAGGTAATAGAGCCGCCATTTGCTGTCTTGCATGTGTTTGTCATCAAACAGGAAACGTTCGGAATTGATGGTGACAATCCCGGTACCCTTGGCCAGTTGCTGGCCGATATCAAGGGATGCCAGTTCCTTGCCGGGGTATTGTTGATGGCGGACAATCCGGCCGCGCACTTCGGGCGAGAGTTCGGACAGGGTGCGGTATTTCCAGTCGCCGCGACTGGTCATTGTGATCACACCGTCTTCATCGGCGACAAAGACAGTTTCTCCGCCTTCCTGCCAGTTGCTTTCGACCTCATCGAGTTCGATCTTCACCACGGCAACGCCGATGATTTCATCGTCACCACGGATCGGGTTGGAAATAAACAGGCCCGCCCGCCCGGTGGTCACCCCGATGCCAAAGAAAAATCCCTCGCCGCCCGTAATCGACTGACTGAAATAGGGGCGAAATCCGTAATCCTCGCCAACAAAGCTGTCGGGTGTGTTCCAGTTACTTGCCGCGACCGTCATGCCGGTCTTGTCCATGACATAAAGGGCCGCTGCCCCGGATCGTTGTTTGACCCGTTCAAGATACATATCCGCGGTGCGGGGATTTCCGGTGCCGGTAATGGCGGCGATCACTTCGTGATGGCGGGCAACGACATAGGGCAGATAGCGATATTGATCGACGGCCGCACGCAGCGAACTGTCATACAGTGCCAGGCGTGCCTGTGCGGTGCGATGCAATTCATTGATCGTCAGATTGCCGGTCGAACTGACAACAAGCCAGACAACAAGTGTCGAAATCAAAACCCCGGCAGCGGTCAGGCTGGCACGGCTGAACTTGCTTAACCAATAGAAAATCGCGACCTCCCGTCGGGTCAGGGATCAATTTGGTTTGTCCCGCGTTCGGGACAGGTGGGCATTTTACCCTGATGCGATGATTGTTATTTGCCGTAGCGGCGCAAAGTCAACAAATACAGCGATGTGACAGATCGCACTGCGACTGTATTCGACAAGCCTTAATTATGCCGCAAGTGGTTATTTTTTCGCCACATTGGAATGTAAATTGTATAGTCACCACACGAATGAGTGAAATGTATCTGTCCAGTAGATGAGGTCCAGGTGAGTAAGATCGCACTTGTTGATGACGACCGTAATATCCTGACGTCGGTTTCGATGGCGTTGGAAGAAGAAGGATATGAGGTCCTGACATATTCTGATGGCTCGGAGGCACTTCATGCCATCACGAAGGAAGAGCCTGATCTTGCGGTGCTTGATATCAAGATGCCCCGTATGGACGGACTGGAACTTCTGACCCATCTGCGCAAGAAAACCGAAATGCCGGTGATCTTCCTGACGTCCAAGGATGACGAGGTTGATGAACTGACCGGCCTGCGTATGGGTGCCGATGATTACATCAAGAAGCCGTTTTCCCAGCGTTTGCTGATTGAACGTATTCGCACCCTTCTGCGTCGCGCGGAAATCATGCGAGCCGGCGGTGTTCGCCCGAACGGGTCGGATGATGTTCTGCAACGCGGTGATCTGGTGCTTGATCCGTCGCGCCACATGTGCAGCTGGAAGGGTCAGCATGTGAACCTGACCGTGACCGAGTTCCTGTTGATTCAGGCACTGGCCAAACATCCGGGGCATGTGAAAAACCGTGACCAGCTGATTGATGCGGCGTATGGCGAACATATCTATGTCGATGACCGCACGATCGACAGCCACATCAAACGCCTGCGCAAGAAATTCCGCGAGACCGACAAGGAATTCAAGGAAATCGAAACCCTGTATGGCGTCGGTTACCGGTACCGCGACACGGCCACTGTAGCAGGTTGATCAGTATTTTTGACGCGCCGGAGCTTTGTGCTTCGGCGCGCACTCTTTTGCAGGCCCGCTTCCGGGCCGGTTATTGCAGGTTTGAATGAGCGATCTTGGGACTGGTGATCACGACCAGCACACAGGTCCGTCCGAACCCCGGACGACACGGATAGAGGAACGCCACGGGCTGTTTTCGCCTTTGACTTGGCGAATTCTGGCCGTGAATGCGCTGGCACTTTTTGTGCTGGTGGCGGGTATTTTGTATCTGGGCCGCTACAAACAGGAACTTATTCATTCCGAACTGGAAGCCATGGCGGTGCAAGCCGAAATGTATGCCGCCGCCCTGTCGACGTCGGCTGTGAGTTCCAGTGATGATGCAACCAATCGGGTGAAAATCGAAGTGGCGCGCGAAATGGTGCGCCGTCTTGTCGGGATTACCGGCGCACGCACCCGTCTTTTTGCCACGAATGGCAGTCTTCTGGCTGATAGTCGCAGCATCCAGTCACTTGGTGCAGGTACCATTCAGGCCGAACAGCTTCCACCACCGGGCGAAGAAGATGCCTTTGCTGATATCATGCGCAAACTGACCGATGGCATCCTGACATTGTTTGAGGGCGAACAACCCTTGCCACTTTATGTTGATCCGCCAGTTGCCAGCGCGGCCGATTACCCGGAAGTACGCGCAGCCCTGGCGGGTTATTCGCGCGGGGTGGTTCGTGTTGATAGCGAAGGACGCCGGGTTCTGTCGGTGTCGGTGCCGGTTGCCCGGTTCAAGCAGGTTCTGGCATCGGTGATGATGACCAAAAGCGGCGAATCGATTGAAAACGCGCTGCATGCGGTCCGCCTTGATATCCTGAAGATCTTTGTCTTTGCCTTTGGCATTACGGTGTTGTTGTCGATCTATCTTGCCGGGGTGATCACACGGCCGCTTAATCGGCTTGCACGTGCGGCCGAACGGGTCCGGCGCAGCAAAAACCGCCAGTTCGCCATTCCCGATCTGTCGGATCGTCGCGATGAAATCGGTGATTTGTCGACCACGCTTCGCGATATGACTGAAACGCTGTGGGATCGCATGGATGCGATTGAACGTTTCGCCGCCGATGTCGCGCATGAGATTAAAAACCCGCTGACGTCATTGCGGTCCGCCGTGGAAACCGCGACCCGCCTTAAGGATCCGGAACGCCAGCGCCGCCTGATGGAAATCATCGCCGAGGATGTGCAGCGCCTTGATCGCCTGATCAGTGATATTTCCGACTATTCGCGTATGGATGCCGAATTGTCGCGCGCCGAAAGCGAGGAAGTCGATCTTGATGTGCTGCTTTATACGCTAGGTGAACTTTATAACGCCGATGCCGAGGGCCCGCGGGTCAAGGTTTCGGTACCTGAAAACCTCAATGTCCCGGCGCTTGAGAGTCGTCTGACACAGGTGTTCAGGAACCTGATTTCCAACGCGATTACCTTTACGCCCGAGGGCGGTGAAGTGCGCGTGCGGGCATGGCGTGACAAGAACTGGGCCGTGATCACGGTCGAGGATGATGGCCCGGGCATCCCGCCCGGCAAGGAAGAGGCGATCTTTAACCGGTTCTATACCGAACGCCCAGCGACCGAGAAATTCGGGCAGCATTCGGGCTTGGGGCTTTCGATTTCCAAGCGAATCATTGCCGCCCATAATGGCGAGCTTAGTGCACAGAATCGCGTGGTCCGTGACGAGATCAAGGGCGCTGTCTTTACCATTCGCTTGCCGCTCGACTAAGATTTTTCAGCGCAGAAAGTGCGAAATGCCTATGCGGGAGGTTAAGTGGATCACGCCCCGGGCTTTTGGGGTTTGACAAGCCAACCTCTGCCAAGCATCGTTTTGCATTATGTCCCAGCTTCACGCAAATTGTGTCCGGATCGGTGCCCATGCGGTGCTGTTGCGCGGGCCTTCCGGATCTGGAAAATCCGGGCTTTCGCTGCGTCTGATCGACGCGGGCGGCTTTCTTGTTTCCGATGATCGAACCGACCTTGTGGCGCGCGATGGTCGCCTGATCGCCAGCGCACCCGATCAAATTGCCGGATTGTGCGAAGTCCGCGGCATCGGTGTTGTGCGCGGTTTGCCGCAAAAAGCCGAAGGCGATGTGCGGGTTCTGATTGATCTGGTCACCGATCCAAACATGGTTGAACGCATGCCCGAACCCGATTTCGAAGAGATTTGTGGCATTGCGATCCCGCGTTGGACATTATGTGCATCCGATCTGGCCATCGAGGCAAAGATTGGAGTAGCTTTGGCGCTCGCGACGGGTGGAATGACACTTGAACCGTAATCCACAGGACCCAGACTTGCAGAAAACTTCGGCGAATTCTTCGGACAGCCAGAATAAGGCCCTGGGGGCGTTTGATGGCAAAAGCGGACTGGTTCTTGTGACCGGGGTATCCGGTGCCGGGCGCACGACGACCCTTAAGATTCTTGAAGATTTCGGCTTTGATGCGGTCGATAACCTGCCGCTGCGCATGCTGTCCGCCCTGGTGCCAGGCGATTGTCGCCCGGAACAGCCGATTGCCATCGGCCTTGATATCCGGACCCGTGATTTCGGCGTTGATCAGTTTGTCGAGATTGTCGGTCGCCTGCGCAAACAGACCGGCATGGATCCGTTGATGATCTATGTCGATGCCGACACAACGGTCCTGCAGCGCCGATTTACCGAAACGAGACGCCCGCATCCACTCAGCCATGATCGGCCTCTGGTTGACGCGATCGAGCACGAAAAACGCCTGATGGCGCCGATTGCAGCGACCGCGGATATGCGCATTGATACATCGCGCCTGAAATCGGCCGAGCTTCGCAAGATCCTGCAAGACCAGTTCGACATCGGCGAAAACGAAGGCCTTGCGATCTTTGTGCGCAGCTTTTCGTTCCGTCAGGGCGTGCCAGCAGAAGCCGATCTTGTTTTTGACGTTCGCTTTCTGCGCAACCCGCATTATGATCCCGAGCTTCGCCTGATGACCGGGATGAATGCGGCTGTTGGGCAATACATAGAAGAAGACCCGGATTTCGCCGGGTTTATCGACCGCCTGAAGGCAATGCTGGAGCCGATTTTGCCGCGCTATGCGCAGGAAGGTAAAAGCTATCTGACCATTGCGGTCGGGTGCACAGGTGGTCAACATCGTTCGGTTTATATCGCGCGGTTACTCAATGACTGGATTGCCGATCTGGGATATGACACACATCTCAGCCATCGGGACAAACCGGACGAGCCGACCTCGGGGGAGTGAAAAATGGAGAAAACTGCATGATCGGGATGGTGCTGGTCACCCACGGCGATCTCGCGAAAGAGTTCGTATCTGCCTTGCAGCATGTTGTTGGCGAACAGGAAAATGTCGAAGCGGTCTGTATCGGACCGGATGACGACATGGAACAACGCCGCGCAGATATTCTTGCCAGTGTCGAAAAGGTCGACAGCGGCAAAGGTGTTGTCCTTTTGACCGACATGTTTGGCGGGACCCCGTCCAATCTGGCGATTTCCATTATGGAACAGGCAAATGTCGAAGTCATCGCAGGGGTTAATTTACCTTTGCTGATTAAACTCGCATCTGTTCGCATCGACGGCACCTTGGCCGAAACGGTCAATGCGGCCCAGGATGCGGGGCGTAAATACATCAACGTTGCGTCGCGTTTGCTGAGCGGCGAGGAATAAGTCAGCCACAAAAAGAACAGGGCCGGATGCGCGGGGACAGTGCATCAGGCTTGCGGGGACATACATGGCGCAGAAGGAAAAACGCACTTTAACAATCAGCAACCAGCGCGGATTGCACGCGCGGGCGGCTGCAAAATTTGTTAAACTGGCAGGTGAATTTCAATCGAGCATCATGGTGCGCAACCGTGGCACCGAAGTGTCGGGTGTGTCGATCATGGGTTTGATGATGCTGGCCGCATCCATCGGCACCGAGATCGAGGTCGAGGCCACCGGCCCGGACGCCAAACAGGCGATTGATGCGCTTAACGAACTGGTCGATGCCAAGTTCGACGAAGAATAGGATCCCGCGGATCACGATGTGAGGCCGCGGGCGTCTGAGTTTCGGGAAACAACAAGAACGAGTTGGTAGCAGACAAGGCTTGCAAGTTCCTCCGACAGACCAAACTGTTTCAGATGAAAATAACTCGGGCGTTCGCCGGGTCATAACCGGATTGGGCGCATCGGGCGGGATTGTGATCGGTCGCGCCTTTGTTCTGGATCGCCAGATCGTCCATGTCAGCCGCAAGCCGATTTCCCAAGATGCCGTGCAGGCCGAATGCAAACGCCTTCATGATGGCGTTGCCGAAAGCATTGATCAGCTCAAACGCCTGAAATCCCAATCATCAAGTGCCGAAAGTGCCGCGTCTGAGGAACTTGGCTTCCTGATGGATGCCTATATCCACATGCTGACCCAATCGCGTCTGGTGCGCGGGGCTGAAGAACTGATCGTCTCGCGCAAGCTTAATGCCGTGCATGCGGTCAGCGAAGTGATCGATGCGATTGCCGAACAGTTTTCGGGCATGGAAGACAGCTATCTTGCGGCACGTGCCACGGACATTCGCGAGGTGGGCCTGCGTCTGATGCGCTGCCTGATCGGCGAGACAGACCGGGCAATGGACAATGCCCCACAGGGGTCCATCCTGATTGCGGAGGATGTCAGTCCGGCCGATATGGCGCGCTTTGAACCCGGCCAACTGACTGCCTTTGTCACCGCCCTTGGCGGGGCAGAGGGGCATACCGCCATCATGGCGAGATCCCTTGGCATTCCGGCCGTTTTGGGGGCTGCTGATATCGTTCGCGGCGTTGCTGGCGGCGATCAGATCATTATCGATGGCGGGCGCGGTGAAGTGATCCTGTCGCCAAGCGATGCCGATATTGAACATTATACCCAACGCCGTGCTGACTGGCTGGCGGCGCGCGAAAAGCTGGCATCCCTTCGCGATGTGCCGTCATCAACGCGTGACGGCATTGATATTGACCTGCATGCCAATATCGAACTGCCGATCGAACTTGCCGCCGCCCTTGAAAACGGGGCGACCGGTATCGGGCTTCTGCGCAGCGAGTTCATGTTCATGAACAAGGACTATCTGCCCGACGAGGACGAGCAATACGAAGAACTTGCCGATATCGTCAAACGCATGGATGGCAAACCGGTCACCATCCGAACCCTTGATATCGGTGGTGAAAAACTGGCCGTCGCGCTTCAAGATGAAATCGTATCAGGCCCCAACCCGGCCCTTGGATTGCGTGGCATACGGCTATCATTGCGCAAGCCGGAATTGCTTGAAGCACAGTTTGCCGCCATCCTGCGTGCCTCCCTGCATGGATCGGTTCGGGTGTTGCTTCCGATGGTGGTCAACGTGCATGAAATGACCCGTGCCCGTCAGATCTATGAGGCGGTGGCAAAACGCCTGCGCAAGGATGGCCATCCGATCCCCGAAACCCTGCCGCCGCTTGGTGCGATGATCGAAATTCCCGCCGCGGCGCTGGCGGCGGATACCTTGGCGCGCGACAGTGATTTCTTTGCCATCGGCACCAACGACCTGACGCAATATACCCTGGCGATTGACCGCACCGATGATCAGGTGGCGGGCATGTTTGATCCGCTGCATCCGGCTGTGCTGCGCCTGATCCGTGATGTGATCAAGGTGGCCCGCGAACGCGATATTCCGGTCAGCGTTTGTGGTGAAATGGCCGGTGATCCGCGTTATGTGCCGCTGTTCATCGGATTTGGTTTGCGCAATCTGTCGATGTCGCCGGTAAATCTGTTGCTGGTCAAACAACGCTTGCGCCGCCTTGATAGTCGCAATTCCGAACATCAGGCCAACCGCGTCATGGAACAATGGGATTCTGCCCGGATTGCCATGATGCTTGATGACTTCAACGATCTCGCCTGAAAAATCCCGTTACTCATAGCTTGTTGTGATCGGCATCTGTCCCAACATAGGGAACAGTTTTGTCCGCGCTTATCCTTGGTTTCCCGCCGCGAAAAAGGCCGGGATTTCAAGGCATGGGCATCTTTGAACCGGTTCGGTTTTGCCTGGAATGCAAATTCCGTCAAAAAAGGACTTGAAAACGATATAAAGATATCTTTATATGTGGCCTATAGCGATCAGGGGAATGATCGCAACAGAATTCTTCGGCGTATCGGCAGGATGAAAATCCCATGCGGATGCGCCATTCCTGTTTGATTGGAGACGATATGTCGAACTTTACCGATTACAAGGTCGCTGATATCTCGCTGGCCGGTTGGGGCCGCAAGGAAATCGCGATTGCCGAAACCGAAATGCCGGGCCTGATGGCGCTGCGCGATGAATATGGCGCGGCAAAGCCGCTTGCTGGCGCGCGCATAGTCGGCTGCCTGCACATGACCATTCAGACCGCAGTTCTGATTGAAACCCTGACGGCACTCGGCGCAGAAGTTCGCTGGTCTTCGTGCAACATCTTCTCCACCCAGGATCAGGCTGCTGCGGCGATCGCGGCTGCTGAAATCCCGGTATTTGCCTGGAAAGGCGAGACCGAGGAAGAATTCTGGTGGTGCATCGAGCAGACCATTTCCGGTCCGAACGGCTGGAAGCCGAACCTGATCCTTGATGATGGCGGCGACGTTACCCAGCTGATCCACGACAAGTATCCGGAACTTCTCGAAGACATCAAAGGTCTGTCGGAAGAAACCACCACCGGTGTGCATCGCCTCTATGAAATGGCGAAAAAAGGCACGCTTAAGGTCCCGGCGATCAACGTCAATGACTCGGTCACCAAGTCGAAATTCGACAACCTGTATGGCTGCCGTGAGAGCCTTGTTGATGGCATCAAGCGCGCAACCGACGTCATGGTTGCCGGCAAGATCGCCGTTGTTGCCGGTTTCGGTGACGTGGGTAAAGGTTCGGCCGCGTCGATGCGCAGCCAGGGCGCACGCGTTCTCGTAACCGAAATTGATCCGATCTGCGCATTGCAGGCCGCGATGGAAGGTTACGAAGTCACCACCATGGAAGATGCAGCCCCGGTTGGTGACATCTTCGTCACCACCACCGGTAACATCGACATCATCACGCTTGACCACATGCGTGCGATGAAAGACCGCGCAATCGTCTGCAACATCGGTCACTTCGATTCTGAAATCCAGATCGGTTCGCTGCGTAACTACAAGTGGGACAACGTCAAGCCGCAGGTCGACGAAGTCGAATTCCCGGATGGCAAACGTCTGATCGTTCTGGCCGAAGGCCGTCTGGTTAACCTTGGTTGCGCAACCGGTCACCCGAGCTTTGTTATGTCGGCATCCTTCACCAACCAGGTGCTGGCCCAGATCGAGCTGTGGAAAAACCACGCGAACTACGAAAACAAGGTTTACGTCCTGCCGAAACACCTTGATGAGAAAGTTGCGGCCCTGCACCTTGATCGTCTTGGCGTGAAACTGACCAAGCTGTCGTCCGAACAGGCCGAATATATCGGCGTTCCGCAGGCTGGTCCGTTCAAGCCGGATCACTACCGCTATTAATTGGCGCTACTAATTGGCAGCTGCCGATTTGCATCAAAGCCGGTCTGTTTATTCAGACCGGCTTTTTTGGTGTCCAGATACAAAGCAAGTTGTTAGAAGCATTTTAATCTTGTCAGACGGATGACAGCCATGCCCCAGCTTGAAATCGAATATTCTGCCCAACTGCCCATCAAGGATGAATTGTCCAAGCTGGCGGTTGATCTGCATTACGTCATCGCCCGCGAGGCCGATGCGGAACTGAGTTCTTTCAAGACCCGGATTACGCCGCTGGAAAATGTCGTGATTGGCGATGGTGATCCGAAAAACGCCATGGTCCATCTTGATATCCGGTTACTGTCAGGCCGGATCAATGCGGTGAAATTCGCCACGGGCGAGGCCGCCCTTGCAGCCCTGATTGATCGGCTGGAATGGCTGGTTGGCGATTATCAGGTGCAATTCACCGTCGAGGTCCATGACCTTGATCGGGAAAACTATTTCAAGCATGTCACCGATGGTCCCCGCGCGGCCTGATTGCGCCACCACGTTTAGCGGCTGATTACATCAAAAGCGCTTCGTGGATTGGATGATCCGGGCCATAACGATCATTAAGCAGTTTGATCAGTTCCCGTGAAAAGCCCTTGCCGGCATCAAGCAGGGACCGCAATTCCGTATCATTGCGATCGTGTGGCCCAACGCCATCAAGGCGCGCGCGTACTTCCGGATCGGAAAGTTCGCGCAGGAAGCGGTCATAAAGTTCGAGTGCCGGCAGGCTTTTCTCGCCAAACACGGTTTGCAGCCGTGTAATCGGTGGCAGCTGTAAAAGTTCGGACAGTTTTTCGCGTTTGCCGGCATAATCCCGGCCTGCGGTTTCGGCCGCTGCGATAATGCCGCCGAAATAAAGCATCTTGCGCGAGAAAACCAGTTTCAGCCGCCGGGGTGCCCAGGCCTTGCTCGCATCGCCTTCGCGGGTCTTGATTTCAAAATCGACGCTGATGGTGCGGTAATAGCGGATCACGTCATTGACCAGAAAACGCGCAATGGAATCACGTGTTACCGAACTGGTGACATAATTGGCGATCAGATCGTCGAAAAACTTGCGTTTCCCCGCCTCGTTATACAGCCACTCACATTCCAGCAGGAACAACAGCCGACGTGTGGTGATTGAATTGGTATCGCCATCAAGCCCGATGCGATTTACCAGTTCCTCGGCGGTGATATAGGACGAAAACGGGCCGTTTACCGCCGGTTTCTTGGTCACCATCTTGCCAAGGATGTCTGCGACCTGTTGGTGCGGGGCCTGACTGCGTTCGGCTTCGCGGCCAATGATGAAGTAATCCAGATCGGATTGATCGGATGCTTCATGCCGCCCATAGGACCCGGTTACCACCACGCAAAATGTATCGCCCGACAGGCTTTTACCCAATGCATCGCGCATCTCGGCCAGACGGGTGGCCGAGTAGTGCTGATTGGTTGCGATGGTTTGCGGTAACAAGATCGGGACAGCCTCTTGGTGCGACTCGTTGATATCCGAGTATCTGCCTAATGGTTAAAGATTAAAACCACGTTTAACTGATATGGCACTGTCCAATTAAGCTGATTGACAGTTTTATGGGCACGGCAGATATTTTTTCCCGCCTGTTCAATATCTTGAACCTTCTGCGTCCCCCTTGACCACGAAAGTTTTCCCATCATGGACATTTCCGATCTGCCGTTCGGCACAACCGACTGGTCTGCGATTGAACCGACCGAACACACCGGTGAAACCGGCATGGCGACCTGGCGTACCCGCCACTTTGGCCCGATCCGTGTGCGGATGGTGCAATATACCCCCGGGTATCTGGCAGATCACTGGTGTTCCAAGGGACACATTCTGTTGTGTCTTGAAGGCGAACTGGTGACCGAGCTTGAGGATGGCCGGACCTATGTCCTGAAACCGGGTATGAGCTATCAGGTGGCAGACAACGCAGAGGCACACCGTTCCTCAACCGAAACCGGCGCGACCCTTTTTGTCGTTGATTAAAAAGGTTCTGCCTTAATCAAACAGGCTGGCGGCGGCGGCCTGCTGTGCCGGATCGGTCAGGCTGCCAACGCGCCGCAGGAAGGAATGCTTTTCCTCGTAATAGCGTTTTGACAGATCGGCAAAGCAGCGGACTTCGACATCCTTGTTGATGTGAAATTCACGACGCGGCACCTTGGCCTCGTGCAGGTCAAAGCTGCTGGCCGATGCGCTGAGTTGATGATCGACAACATCGGCAACACCATCAAGCTCGATCCGGTTTTTGAGACTATGCAGGAATTTCTTGAACGGCGGATGGCTGTTCAAGAACGCCTTTTCGGTCAGCAGGAAGTCATCGGCGGCAAAGTCCGGCGCATTTTTGACAACGAATTCGCGGCACAGATGGTCGGTGGCAAAGCACATCGGACCAAAGATGAAATTGCGATAGATGTCTTCTTTCAACTGCCAGAACTTATCGAGACGTTTCAGCGAATCTGCATCGAGTTTCACCGCCGCCTCAAGCAACAGGCGCGGGTGGCAATGCACATGGTTGGGATGGACATACGTCTTGGTGCGGCTGATGCCCTCAAGCGTGTCGATATTGACCGGGCCGGAAAACAGGGCGGCATGCGGGTGATCGGACTTCTTGGACAGAAGCGCGATCACTTCATCCGGATCGACACCATGCTTGACCAGCAAATGATTGACCGACAGATCGAGATCCACCTCGCCGGTGATGATCTGGTTGGTCAGCTGATGGTGGTTGCGGTTAAAACGCCTTGCGAATTCCGGTTCCAGCGTATGGGAAAACGGCCCATGGCCGATGTCATGCAACAGGGCGGCTGCACCCAGAAGGTCGCAATCGGCATCAGACAGCCCCATCAAACGGCAATAGCGTTGCGACAGCAATGCGACGCCAATCGTGTGGTCATAGCGCGAATGACGGATATTGGCCGGGCGTCCGTTGGGGTGGAACAGATAATCGATGGCACCCAGAAACGAGATTTCGCGCAACCGCTCAAAGGCGGGGGATGCGATCAGTTTTTTGTGCAACGGCCGATCAAAGGCCGAGGCGATCTGGGCGCGTTTGAAATGGTAGTTATATTGCGGCACATCGCGAAACAGCAGTTCCCATTCGGCAATGTCATCGGCATTGAAATTGGTATCAAACAGATCACCGATTTCGGGTGCCGGTTTTGCCGCCGCCTTGAGCACGGCAGAGTCCTTTTGTGGCGCGGCCTGCTTGGGCTCTGCGCGCTGGGCAAAAAGGTCTAGCTGCGGTTTTGGGCTCATTTTAGGAATGGTTGATGCGCTCAGTTGAGAATGTGTGTCCCGCAGACATAAACGGAATCACCGGCCATGTCATTGCGGTTTTTCCGCAGGATTTCGCCATGAAATACGCCACCAGACAAGCCTGTTGCCGTAATGATGTGAAACGGTGGTAAAAGCACGGCGTTTTCACCATAATAATAGCTCATAAACACAAACGGTTAACAACACGTGACACGGCGAGCATCCGAACAGGCATCCACACAGCTCTGCGCAGGCAAAAAGACAGTGGCGATCATGCGCAGACTGTCTGATTTGGCGCGCCCGGCCTTTTGGCGCGGCGCGGGTGCGATGGTTGCCACGTTTGGTCTGTCGGTAAGTGTGCAGGCCCAGGAAAAATTTCGCCTCAATACCGCGACAAATGCAGCGGAGGGCGCGACTCCCAATGTGGCCCAGGCCGATGGCATTGGTGCGACGATTTTCGGAAGCCTGGCGGGCCTGAGTGACCGCGACTGGCTGGTGGTTGGCTTGGCGGCCGTTGGTGGTGCGGCGATTGCTGGTTGGGTTGGTTGGCGGCTGTCGCTGCGCATGCGCCGTCACCTTGAAGAAGTCGAAGATCACGAACACGAACTGGCCGGCGAGACAGAGCTTTTCACCCAGCTTTTATTCGCCGGACCCGACCCGGTTTACTATTGGAGCAGTCATGGCTTTGCCGAGGGGGCCAGTCCATCGTTAAAGCGGGCCTTCCAGCTGGGTCAGGATGGCCGTTTTCCCGATCTGCTGGATCTGTTGCGCGATGAAGATGCCGCAGCACTGAAGGAACGGGTCCGGAACCTCAAGACCGGGCATGACCGGTTTGAGCTGTGGATTACCACCGTCGATGAGCGCAAATTCCACGTCACCGGCATGGCCGCGCGCAAGGATCGGTCATCGGATGTATTAGCGCATGGTTTGTGGTTCCGCGATGAAACCCGCCATTCGCGCGAACGCGAAAACCAGTTTGGCGATTTCCAGCTTCTTAAACATGAAGTATCGGGTCTGCGTCAGTTACTTGATAGCCTGCCCTTCCCGGTCTGGCGCCGCGATAGCGAACTGCGACTGATTGATTGCAACATCGCCTATGCCGATGCGGTCGAATATCAAACCATCGAAGATGCCCTGGCCGCACAGGCCGAAATTGGTGCGGGGGTGATTCCCGATCACGGGCGATCACTAGCGGCATCGGTTCAGCGCAATAATGAAAGCCTGACCCGCGATTTCCATGTTGTCATTCGCGGCGACCGCAAATTGCTGCGCATTACCGAAATGCCGGGCGGGGCGGCGAACGAGCCCGACGGCCTGATCGGCTTTGCGATTGATTGCACCCCGGTCGAGGAACTGCAATCCGATCTGTCGCGCCACATCCGCGCCCATGCCGAGGTGCTTGAAAACCTGGGTACGGCGATTGCGGTGTATGGCGGCGATAAGGGGCTTATTTTCTTTAACACCGCGTTTACCAAGCTTTGGGATCTTGATGACGAATGGCTTTGGACCGAGCCGACCCATGATGATGTTTTGCGGCGTCTGCGCGATGAACGCAAACTGCCCGAAGTCACCGATTTCACGCAGTTCCGCAATACCGAAAACCAGCGTTTCACGGACCTTCTGAAACCTGAAGAAGACCTGATGCATCTGCCAAATGGCATGACGTTGCGTCGCTTCATCTCGCCCCATCCGTTTGGCGGGCTGATGTTTGTCTATGAGGATGTCACCGACAAGCTGGTTCTGGAAAGTTCGTACAACACCCTGATCGCAGTACAGCGTGAAACGCTTGAAAGCCTGCATGAAGCGGTCGGCGTGATCAGTGGTGATGGCCGGTTGCGGCTTTATAACCATGGCTTTGCCGATCTTTGGGGGCTTGAAAGCACCTTCCTTGATGTTGCGCCGCATCTGGGCGATGTGGTCGAGAAATCCAAGGAGTATTGGCGCGAACGCGACGATTGGGAAAAGTTTAAAAACCGCATGGTCGCGCGCATCACCAACCATGAACCGATGAATGGCCGGTTGGAACGGGCCGATAATTCGATTGTTGATTTTGCCATTGTGCCGCTGCCTGACGGGGCAGTGATGATGTCCTATATCGATGTGACGGACACCATCCGGGTTGAACGTGCGCTGCGTGAACGTAACGAGGCACTGCGCACCGCCGACCAGATGAAGTCCGACTTCATTTCCACCGTATCGCGCGAACTGACCAAGCCGCTTGATCACATCAATGGCGAGTCTGATCGATTGATCCCGCATCTGACCGGCAATGTGGCGCGCTCGGTTGAAACCATCCGGACCGAGGCGCAAAGCATGCTAGCACTTGTCGATGACATGCGCGATCTGGCCACCCTTGGATCGGGGCAGGTCGCCCTTGAACTTGATACCGTCGACCCACGGCGTTTGCTGCGCTCACTCGAAGCTTTGACGCGGGCGCGCTTGGCGGAACTGAACGTGTCGCTACGTCTTTACTGTTCGCGCCAGATCGGCTGGATGGTGGCCGATGAACGCCGCCTGAAACAGGCCTTGTTCATTCTGGTGACCAATGTGCTGCGCACAGCACCCGAAGGCAGCGAGGTTTCCGTGGTGGCAAAGCGCAGTGGCGAAGATATCGAAATCTCGATCTCGCTGTCGGACGAAGCCCCGCAACCGATGCTGTTTGAAGGCCTGCGCGAAGGCGAGTCCCCATCGGCCCGCAGGGCCCTTGGCATGGCAATGGTTCGCGCGGTGGTCGAAATCCATGGCGGACGGGTGAAGATCAGCCGCGATGGCCGCAAGATCGCCTGTATCCTGCCCGCGGGCGAGGAAAGCGATCTCGGCTAAGGCCGCAGACCCGTCAGACAGATACGAAAAAGGCGCCAGATGGCGCCTTTTGCTTTGATGGGGTGATCATGGTTGATCAGACCGTAAACGGCACGTCCTTACCGGCAACAAAGGCATCAATGTTATCAAGTGCGCGGAAGCCCATGGCGTTGCGGGTTTCAACTGTGGCTGATCCCAGATGCGGCAGCAGGAAGGTGTTGGCAAGATCGCGATAGGCCGGTTCGATATTCGGCTCCCCGGCAAAAACATCGAGGCCCGCCGCGGTCAGTTTGCCGGATTTCAGGGCAGCAATCAGGTCCTGATCATTGACGACATCGCCGCGCGCGGTGTTCACGATGATCGCGCCATCGGGCAGCTTGGCAATGAAGTCTTCATTGACCATGCCGCGCGTTTCGGGCGTTGACGGGCAATGCAGCGACAGGAAATCACAATGGGGCAAAAGCCCCTCGATACTGTCGTGATAGGTCGCACCCATTTCCTGATCGGCGGGCAATTGGCGGCGGTTGTAATAATGGATGTCCATGTCAAACCCGCGGGCGCGTTTGGCAACCGCCTGACCAATGCGGCCCATGCCAACGATGCCCAGTTTCTTGCCGGTGACTTGCGTTCCCATCAGATGGGTCGGACGCCAGCTTGACCAGGTGGCGTTGCGGACTTCTGCCTCCCCCTCGCTGGCGCGACGGGCGGCACCCAGGATCAGAAGCCAGGCGATATCGGCGGTGGCATCGGTCAGAACGCCGGGGGTGTTGCCGATGATCACGCCCTTTTTCCGGGCGGCTGCCAGATCAATATGATCGGTCCCGACCGAGAAGGTGGCGACGATTTTTACACTGTCGGAAAGATGGTCGAAAAACTCGGCATCAATCGGATCGCCGACCGAAACAAGGGCGGCATCCGCGCCATGACAGAGGGCGAGGATTTCAGCACGGGTCAGGGGATCGTCATCTTCCTGGGTGCGGATGTCATAACTTTCAGCCGCACGCTTGGCGACGGCATCGGGCAATCGGCGGGTGACAGCAAGAACAGGTTTCATGGTGGGTTTCTCCCTGAAGCGATTTTGTTTTTAAGTTTTCAATTGTTCTAGAATAACTGCCCGACGGCCAGACGGATACCGATTGATGTGATCACCAGCGACAACAGGAAGTCGGCCAGAACAATCGTGCTCGCGGTCGGGATCGGGACCGACAGGGTCAGCTTGGCGATATAGACGCCATACACAAGCGTCGCGATCACCGCGATAAAGACAAAGCCACCAGCACCCAGCGACGGGAACAATACGCCCAGCATCAAGGCGGCCAGATACAGCCCCATCTGAAGCACACTTGCCCAGTTATAGACCGTGATAAACGCGATATAGCGTTCGGCACGGCCCAGCATCGGGATGACATGGAACATGATCAGCGGAAAGGCGACCCATTTGATGACATAGGCAATGACTTCGACCAGCATGTAACGCATTGCCGGGAATTCGTCCGGGGCATCGAAAATGTCGTTCCAGCGCAACATGGCAAAGGCCGGAAACACAATCACTGCCGCCAGAAACGAACGCCAGAATCCCTCGATCGAAAAATTAAAAAATCCAAGGCCCTGGGTATCGCCACGGGCAAGACGCCATGTGCCGTAAAGGGCGCGCAGGGTTTCGCTGGAGGTGTTCATTTAGGGCTTGTTTCCGCACTTTGGGGCAAATCTGATCCTGATTGTCTAGCAGCCTGCCAGACCGAGGGAAACAGCTTATCGCTGATTGCCCGTCCTTCACAAGGTGGGGTTGCCAAACGTCTTTTTCTTGCACGGGTCATCGGGCCCTTGAGACGGCAAAACGAGGTGGCGGGATCAGGATGACGGACAATACGGACGAAGAATATGCGTTGCGCTTGTCCTATCTTGAAAAAACCGATCCCAACTCGCTGGCGGTCGCGCGGCTGTATCTTGAAATGGCCAGCAACCACAGGCCCGATCAGCGCGAAGAAGCATTGGCGCTGTTTGATGCCGCCGATGCAATTTTCGCGCTGCATTTGCCGACGGCACGCGATGCGGCGGTGGCCGGGCTGGCACTAAGCCTCAATAACCGGGCCGCGCTTGAGATTGAGGCCGGTGAATGGGATTGGGCGGTGGATGCCGCCTGTCAGGCCGTCGAACTGCGCCAGGATCGCCTGCGCAATTGTGTCGGGCGCAAGGATGACAAGGAACGGTTGGATCTGGGTTATTCACTGGCCGCGCTTGTTCTGGCCCTGCAAGGGGCGGGCAAGCTTGATCTGGCGCGCGATGCGGCATGCGATGCGGTCGAAGTGCTGGGCGCCTTTGCCGGGATGCGCAATCAGGACGCGTTTGTCCTTTTGACCAAGCTGATCTGTATCTATGCCGATCTGTGCAACCGGACCGGACAACTGCCCGATGCCAATGTTTTGTTGCCGCTGGCCAAGGCGTTTTACACTGCGCGTGGCAAGTCCTGAGCAAAGAAAAACGGCCACAAGGACGTTTCCCTGTGGCCGTTCCAATTCATGGATTGATTGATCAGCGGGTGCTTGCCACCGACCAGGTCAATGTCACTTCACCATTTGCCGGAACTTCGATGTCCCAGCTGATCTGACCGGGTTGGTCGCGTTCGTGCTTGTGGCTTTCGGCTGTCACTTTCCAATCGACTGGCAGGTCTTCACGCACGGTGACGGTTTCGACACGGTCACTGGTATTGCGAATGGTCCATTTCAGATCGGCCGCAATCGCGTCTGGCAGGTTCGGGCGTGCCTTGCGGTCAAACGAGGTAACATTACGCGTGCCGTTCAGGTCGCTGGCCTTGCCCAGACGCAGGGTCGCATCACGGCCAACCGGGGTCAGCGAAATCATGTCTTCGGACAGATAGCCGGTATCGCCTGCCGGGGTTTGGGCGTAGATGCGCACAATGCCATCCGGCCACGGGCTTTTGGCGTCTTTGCCGCCTTCGTTGGTGATGTCGATTTCAAGATCCGGACGGACGAAGTCGTTGGTGTCATTTTGCGCCATGTTATAGACGCTGCTTGATGCCTGGAAGATTGCATGGCGTTTGACCGGCAGGACTTGCGGATCAAGCAACGGCAGAATGACCGTATCGCCATCCTGCATCGACAGGCCATCAAACGGGCCATAAACATGCAGGTTTTCAAAGCTTGCGCGATCCGGTGCGCTTGCGGCGGATGCGGCACCATCGGCCATGGCAGACATCATCATTTCGGTGCGCGCGGCCTTCGCCATCGGGGGCTGCTGCACCCGGTTGGGGTCACCGGCGACCAGACGCAGGGACGCATTTTCATAATCGCTGCCTGATCCGTTCATGACCTTGGCGATTGCTGTCAGTTTCAGGCTGTTTTCTGCACGATCATAATAGGCGGTATAGGACGTGTTCCAACCGATCCCGCCCAGAAGATAGGCCATCGACACGTGATCAAGCGCGGTACCGGTTGCGATATCGGCATCAAGGGTCGGGCTGGTGGTAAAGCCATCGGGCAGTTCGGAAACAATCACCTGATCAAGCGGCACCTGTTCCAAACCGGCATCGGTTTCAATCAGGGCAACATGGCTTACCGCGACAAGGGTACCTTCAATCAGGTCATCATCACGGCGAATGGTGACGGTCTTGCCAATCTGATCGCGCACAAGGTCGTCGATGGCGTTTGATCCGTTGCCGCGATTGCGCAAGGACGTCCAGACAAGATCGGCATCCTTGGCAGTGCCGAGCAGGAAGGAGTCATTCATGATGGTCTGGGGCAGGCCATCAATGCGAAGCGTGCTTTGGCCTGCGGGAATGGCCGCATCGCGTTTTTCGGTAATCAGCGACAGGTTGCCGGGATAAACCGTCAGCTGCAGGCTGGTGCGGTTGTCGGCTGATAGTCCAACGGACGGGCTTTGCGCGCGGGCAGGCTCAACATCCGGTCCGAAAAATACCGCTGATCCCAACAAGGCGGCGAGTGCAAAACGATTGCGCAATGCTGCTGTCATTCCCGATCCCTTTTGTCATGATGAAGTGGGGCTATGCAATTTGCTCTGATTGCCACCTTTGCGTGAAAAGATGGCAGGATCAAGGACATGCAGGGATAATTTCAGGCAAGACGCATAAACGCATGGTGCCAACGCACGCAAACGTTTGCCCGCGCAATTCGATGCGCAGCAAAACGTCAGAATCCGAAGATGGGGCTTATGCTTAGCTCAGAACGTGGTGGAAGGAATATCCGCCGACCTCGGGCAGGTGATGCTGGTAGGCAGCCTGACGGGCGGTATCAATGATGATCGGCGCGCGCAGATTGACCGACATGCTCACGGGGCCATCGTCGGGCTTGTGCAGGGTCACAATCAGCAACACCGCGCCATCTTCCTTTTTGATGCCGTGAATGCCAAAGCCCTGTTCAAGGTGTTCTGGCCGGATCGTATCGCTTTCAAGGTTATAGGGTGCCACGATAAAGGCCAGTTCCGGTTCGGTCAGGCATTGCATCAAAAGAAACGCATTGCCGCTTTCACCCGGGAAGCTTGCCAGCGCAAAGACGTTATGATCAGGAAAGCCTTTAAGCCCGGCCGGGAAGTAAATGGCCTTGTCCCACGCAAATTCGCGTTCGCCAAACAGGGTGGTCAGTTTTACGGCGGACGGGACGGGCCCCTTGGCCGTCGGGTTTGCGCCTTTTTCGGTCGCCATCGCGTCCTCCTGCTGATCCGTTTTCATGCTGCACCAGAAATATCAAAGCACTTTGGATTGGTTTGCCGGATATTCAAGGGCTTGGCAGACCGGAAGACATTCTATTAGCAGTTTATTTAGCAGCCGTTAAAGCGGACCCCGACAGGTTCACTAAACCCTTTGACCTGAATTGTTTGCGTTTGTGCATAGCGGGCAAGAAGGATCGGTCCGGCGACCGGGGCCTCTTTACGCAGGCGGTTGGCGAATTGTTCGCTCATGACTGTATCGCTGCCAAGTTCGCGGGTGGCCTTTTCAAGGCGGGCCGCCAGATTGACCGTGGCCCCGATGACGGCGGGTGTGACCGCCTCACGCTGGCCGATATCGCCGACAACGGCCGGGCCGAAATTAAGACCGACCCCGATTTCAAGCGGTTCACCGCCATTTGCCGGGGCCCGGGCCTGCCATTCGGCGACCTGGGCGATGATTGCCTGTGCGGCACAAAATGCATTGGCCGCCGGGTTTTCAAGATCGTCGAAGGCCGCGAAACTCGCCATCACCGCATCACCGATATATTTTTCAACAATGCCGCCATAGGCACCGATTTGCGACGTTGCGATGTGATGGAACTGGTTGAGGAACCGCATGACTTCCTGCGGGTCGCGCTTTTCGGCAAAGCGTGAAAAGCCAATAACATCGGCAAACAGAATAACGCATTCGCGGCGTTCACCCACACGGATCGGCTCATCACGATCGGCCAACTGATCGGCAAGGGCAGTCGGGAAATATCGTGCCAGATTGCCATGCGCACGTTCGGATGCAGCCGACTGGTTGATCAAAACCCGCAAACGCGAAACCATCACCGCACAGGCCAGCGTAAAGACGATGACAATGATCACCTGTTCGGCAAGGGCCGAGATATCGACAAATTCCGGCAGGTTATAGGTATCGATGATTTCTTGCTGGCTGGGGTTCCATTCATCGCCGAAATGTTGGGAAACGATCACACCGGGCCGGGTCATCAGCCACCAGATCGCCCCGCTCCATGACGCAAACAGCCAGAAGCCGAACCACAGGATCAGGCGCGGTGAAAAGGTCATGATGATTATCGCCATCATGATCATCGAAAAGACCACGCCACGGTCACGTACGACAAAGCCATAAAGCCATGCCGGATGATCCAGCAACGGATTAAGCGGATCAGGCACAACCGAGACATAGACAATCAGAACCGCGTCAATCACCGCCAGCAGATAGATCATCCAGTATGATTTGCCGCCCCGAAAGGCGACGAACAGCTGAACGAATACGCCGGGAATGAACCAGCCGAGGACCTCAAGCAATGTATAAAGCTTGCCGGTTGGCGAATCAGGTTTGCTAAACAAAAGCAGGATGAACGCCAGAAGGCAGATGCGTAAGAAGGCAACAAGGATCAGCCCGCGCTTTTCTTCGCGGGCGACAAGGCGTTCAAAAATTGACTCGGAAGGCTCAGTTTTTGACGGCATCAGCAAGAAGTTGTTTCAGCCCTTCGCTGTCCTTGACGACCAGTCGACCATCACGGCGCGTGATCATCCCCTGTTTTTCAAGTTCGCGCAGCTTCTTGTTCACCGCTTCACGGGTCACACCCAGCATCAGACCCAATTCCTGCTGCGACAACGGAAGGGCAATACGAATGCCTTCCGGGTCCGGGCCGCCATGACGTTCGGCCAGCCACAGGATGCGTTTGATCAGACGTGCAGTCAGATCAAGGAAGTTGGCATCTTCAAGCAGGTCACTGACCCAGCGCAGACGCCGGCACAAAAGGGCGGTGATGTGACGGCGCAGCGGGGCTTCGCGGTCAAAGATTTCAAAGAAGTCATCGCGCGAAATGAAAAGTGTCCGGGTCGGGCCAACTGCGCGTGCGGTCGCCGTGCGCGGTTCGCCATCCAGCAATGCGATTTCGCCAAATACCGCACCGGGGGCCAGAACGTTAAGCACGATTTCCTTGCCGGTTTCCGAAACCGATGAAATGCGAACCTTGCCGGCCTCAACCGCATAAAGCCCGTCTGCCGGTGCGCCCTTTTCAAACAGCAACTGGCCATCGTCGAACCGGCGGACAGTCGCCTGGTTTGACAGTTGCTCCAACAGTTCGGGGTCCAGATCCTCAAACAGGAAGCTGCCTGCCAGAATGCGCGAAGCAATCTTCGCAAGTTGCGGTGATTTTGGGCCGGTTACACTGTTCACGGGGTTCACTTTGAAAATGGTTTCGTTTCAGCGGGCGAATCGCAGAATTCGAATGCCAAAGTAGCACAAATATCCTGCTTTACAGCAAGCTGTTTTGCAATTGGCATCTGGCCATTGCATCTGTTGCCAAGTCACTGGAATGCTTGTGATGCGACAAGGTTTTTTGATGTCACTGGTTTGAAATTCAGACAGCCCTCCCCCAAGCTTATAGATGTTAAAGCATCGCTTTTTGGCAGGAATTTGACGGGGAGATCGGGACTGGCCGCAGAAAATGGTAACGATCCGAATGGGGCCAAAGGCCTTATTTTACGCGGCTTACAGGTAAAATATAGAACATTTGACAAAATCTCCTATGTTTTTTAAATTATCCTAATTCCGAACAGGGACCGCCCAAGAACAAGAGTGTCAAAAGCAACCACGGTCCGCGGATGTCGTTTTATATCGGGAGGAAGAAATGAAGATGATTTCCAAAGGTGCCTTGTTTGGCGCCGCTTCAATGGTCGCCGCGTCATTTGGTTTTAACGCGCAGGCAGCCGATGTGACCCTGAACTTTGCCCATGTTGACCCGGCAGAGTGGACCACCTCGAAAAAAGGTGCAGCGTCACAGGTCTTTAAAAACATTGTCGAAGCAGAATCGGCTGGCCGTATTGAGGTCGCTCTGTTCCCGGCCGGTGCGCTGGGCGGTGAAACCGATCTGCTGCAGAATACCCAGGACGGTACGCTTGCCATGTCGATGGTATCGGGTCCGTTCTCCAAGGTCTGCCCTGAGGCAGCCGTTCTTGATATCCCTTATGTTTTCCCGAATGCCAACGTTGCCTGGAACGTTCTGGATGGTGATTTCGGCAAGGAACTTGCCGCGCACTGCCTGGAAAAAACCGGTCTGCGTACGCTGGCCTATGGTGAAACCGGTTTCCGTAACTTCACCAACTCCCAGCGCGCAATTTCCGAGCCGAAAGACATGGAAGGCTTGAAAATTCGCGTCATGACCGTTCCGCTGTTCGTGGAAATGGTCAAGGCACTTGGTGGCGAACCGACCCCGATTCCGTGGCCGGAAGTTCCGACCGCACTGACCACCGGCACGGTGGACGGTCAGGAAAACCCGATCAGCGTGATCTATGCCAACAAGTTCTATGAAATGCAGAAATACCTGACGCTTGACCGTCACGTATATGGCACCGACTTCATCGTGATCAACGAAGCAATCTATCAGAACCTTTCCGAGGCTGATCAGGCACTTCTGCGTCGCGCAGCCGGTGTTGCATCGAACGTTGGCCGTGCGGTTCAGCAGTTCAACTCTGCTGAAGGCGTTGCCAAACTGGCAGAGGAAGGCATGGAAGTAACCACGCCGACCGCTGAACAGCTCAAGATGTTCCGTGATGCCGCTCAGCCGGCAGTCATCGAATGGCTTTCGGGCGAAATCGATGCTGCATGGATCGAAAAACTGCAAACTGCCGTTTCCGAAGCAGAAGCTTCAATGTAATCGGTGTTTGGCGGGTCGGGTGCTCCTCCTTGCACCTGACCTGCCCTTTTTTCCCGCCACCGTGCTTATAAAAGCATAATAATTTTCAGAGCGATCCGGGGGAACCCATGCAACGCACCGAGAATGCTTACAAGCGTTTGCTCGCCGGACTTTCGGGATTAAGTATCCTAATTGTTTTTGGTGTCGTTTTTGCCGGCAGTGTCAGCCGATATCTGTTTTCTTCCCCGCTGCAATGGAGCGAAGAAATCGCGAAATACGCGATGATCTATGGCTGCATGTTCGGTGTGGCCTATGCCTATCTGCAGGGTACCCAGATCACTTTCAGCATTGTTGTTGATACCATTCCCGCACGCATCCGCCGCAAGCTCGCAATCATTGTTGATGCCGCGACGCTGGTTCTGGGCGGTATCCTTGCCTATGCAGGTTACGTGTTTGCTGCCAAGCGCGGCGGTATTGTTGCCTCGGGCATTGGCATTCAGATGTATTGGGCGCAAATCGCCATCACCGTTGGTGGTGTTTGTCTGGTGATTGCCGCCATTTTGCGCCTGGCATCTTGCCTGGCTAAGAATTCCACCGGGGGTGAAGCATGATTACCGGCGTCACCCTTCTGGCACTGCTTGCAATCGGTGCACCGGTTGCCTTTGCAATCGCGCTTGGCATTGTCGCCTATATCAGTACCGGCACGTTTGGCATTGATCTTCTGCCGCAGCGTATCTTTGCCGGGATGGACAGCTTTACCATTCTTGCCATTCCGCTGTTTGTTCTGGCCGGCGAGTTGATGAATGCCAGTGGCATCACGTCGCGTGTGATCAATCTGGCCAATGCGCTTGTCGGCCACGCCAAGGCCGGTCTGGCCCAGGTCAATATCTGGTCCTCGGTGATTTTTGCCGGTCTTTCGGGATCTGCGGTTGCTGATACATCCGCAATTGGCCGTATCTTTATTCCGTCGATGGAAAAGGAAGGCTATCCGCGTGATTTTGCTGCCGCCCTGACGGCCGCATCATCGGTCATCGGCCCGATCATTCCGCCCAGCATTCCGGTCATTATCTATGCGCTGATTACCACCAATGTCTCGGTGCCAGCCTTGTTCCTTGCCGGGATTGTGCCGGGGGTTTTGCTGGCGATTGCGTTGTCGGTTTATGTGCGTTTCTTTGTCAAAAACCACGCCAAGCCGCGCGAACGCATGAATATGGGCGAGAAGATCAAGGCAGTCTGGAACGGTCTTATTCCGCTGTTCATGCCGGTCTTTGTCATCGGCTCGATCCTGGCCGGCATCGTTACCCCGACCGAGGCGGCAAGCTTTGCGGTGTTTTATGCGCTGGTTGTTGGCCTGTTCGTATTCCGGGAACTGAAACCGGGTGACCTGCCGGCAATTTTCGCAGGTGCGATGCGCGATTCATCGAGCATCCTGATCATCATGGCAACGGTGGCGGCGGCAAACTGGTTCATGACCTTTGCCGGTATTCCACAAACCGTCAGCAAGTTCGTTCTGGGCTATGTCGACAGCCCGGTCACCTTCCTGATCCTGATCAACCTGATGCTTTTGGCGGTTGGTCTGGTGCTTGAAGGCATTGCTGCGATGCTGGTGCTGGTGCCGATCCTGCATCCGATCGCGATCAGCCTTGGCATTGATCCGACCCATTTCGGGATCATCGTGATCTTTAACCTGATGATTGGCCTTATTACGCCGCCGATGGGATTGTGCCTGTTTGTTGCGGATGCAATTGCGGGTGTCGGTATGGCCCGAATGATCCGCGCCATCATGCCGTTCTTTATCGTTGAACTGGCGGTGTTGCTGATCATCACCTTTGTACCGGGCATCGTTACGTTCTTGCCCGATCTGTTTGGATTTTAGGATACCTGTCCATGTTGAAACTCGGTCTTATTGGTAAAGGCATTTCGCGGAGCCAGTCGGCACGACTGCACGTATTGCTGGGCCGTATGTGCGGTATGGATGTCACGTACGACTATCTCGACAGCGATGTGATCAAGGATTTTGACCTGATCAAGCAGCTGACCACCTGTGCGGAAACCGGCTATGCCGGGGTCAATGTGACCCATCCCTACAAAACAAGCGCACGCAAACTGATCACCCCGCGCAAACGCCTGCCCGAAGCGCTGGGCTCGGTGAACACAGTTGTCTTCCGCGAAGATGGCTGGCGTGGGGATAACACCGACTTTGTCGGCTTCATGCGCGGCTATCAAAAACAGTTCGGCGATGCCAAGCCGGGAACCGTTTTGCAGATGGGGGCGGGCGGTGTCGGCCTTGCCACGGCGTTCGGTTTGCGCGGGCTTGGTGCGGACAAGATCCTGATCCATGACAAGGACGCCGCGCGCGGTGAAGAACTGGTGGCAACCCTTGCTGCGGCCAATGCCAATGCGGCATTTGTTGGTGAAGATGACCTTTCTGATGCGGTGCGCGCGTCCGATGGTTTGATCAACTGCACGCCGGTTGGCATGAACCAGTATCCCGGCTGCCCGTTTGATACCGATCTGTTTGGTGGACAGAAATGGGTATTTGATGCGGTCTATACCCCGGTTCAAACCGCCTTCCTGCGCGCTGCGGCCAAATCGGGGATCGACGTCATGACCGGCTTTGAACTCTTCTTCTTTCAGGGTATTGAAGCATTTGAAGTTTTCAGCGGGGCAGAGATTGATGCCGACGCTGCGAGGGACGAATACTTCAATGCCTATCCCGAGGCATTGACAGGCTAGGGGACCAAGACCATGAGCAGCAGTACCGTTGCCGAGACAGTCTATAACGAAATTCGCGATGACATTTTGTACGGCGAATTGCAGCCGGGCGTGAAGCTTAAGCTCGAGGCGCTGCGCGAACGTTATAGCGTCGGGGTCAACACGCTGCGTGAAGTGCTTAATCGTCTTGTGGCGTCGGGCTTTGTGTTTGTCGAAGGCCAGAAGGGCTTCCGCGTCGTTGAAACATCACCATCCAATTTCATGGAATTGACGGCGATGCGTCTGTTGCTTGAACGCGATGGTCTGGCAGCCTCGATCAAGCATGGCGACGTTGAATGGGAAGCCCGGGTCGCGGCCGCCCATCACAAGCTTTCCGCGGTTGAAAAGCAGATGCTTGATCGTGACAGCCGCGAACTGACCGTCCGCTGGAGCCAGTATGACCGCGAATTTCATCAGGCGCTGATTTCGGCCTGTGGGTCGAACCTGCATATGCGCCTGCACCACGAGATTTTCGATCAGTTCCGCCGCTATGTGGTGATCGAACTCAAAACCCATGGTTTCCGCGCCCAGGAAATCATCGATGAGCATCGCGAAATCTGTGAGCTGTCCCTTGCACGGGATCTGGATGGCGCGATTGCCAAACTGACCGACCATATCGAAACCTATCGGCGCCGTTCACAGCATTGATCTGCGCGCGGGGCAGGCCCCGCGATTGCTGCATCCTTCTGTGAATGTGCCGGTGCCCCACATGCATCCCGGAGGGATAAAATGCTGACCTCAATTGCCACAGTTTCACTGTCAGGCGATCTTCAGGAAAAACTCGATGCCATTGCCGCTGCCGGCTTTGACGGGGTCGAGATTTTTGAAAATGACCTTCTGTCCTTTGACGGATCGCCAGAAGATGTTGGCAAAACGATCCGTGATCTGGGTCTGAAACTGGTCACCTTCCAGCCGTTCCGCGATTTCGAAGGCATGCCCGAACCCCAGCGCACCCGCGCGTTCGAGCGCGCCGAGCGCAAGTTCGACCTGATGGAAGAACTGGGCACAGACCTTTTGATGGTCTGTTCGAACGTCTCCCCGCAATCATTGGGCGGGCTTGATCGCGCCGCCAAGGATCTGGCAGAGCTTGGCGATCGCGCCGCCAAACGTGGCCTGCGTGTCGCGTTCGAGGCGCTTTCATGGGGCAAGCATATCAGCGACTATCGCGATAGTTGGGAAGTCGTGCGGCGCGCCAATCACCCGAATGTTGGTCTGGTGCTTGATACCTTCCACATCATGGCGCGCAAGGTGCCGCTTGATGCGATTTCGTCGATCCCGGGCGACAAGATATTCCTCGTGCAGGTTGCCGATGCGCCGATCCTTGAAATGGATGCGCTGTCATGGAGCCGCCATTTCCGCTGCTTCCCGGGGCAGGGGGACTTCCCGCTCGGTGAATTCATGCGCAACCTTGCCATGACCGGCTATGACGGTCCGCTGTCGCTTGAGATTTTCAACGATCAGTTCCGCTCCAGCTCGACCAAGAACGTGGCCAAGGATGGTTTGCGCTCCCTGATCTATCTCGGCGACGGCATCGAAGGCGTTCAGGTCGGTGAAAAGGGCACTGCCCTTCCGCCCAAGGCGCATGCCAAGGAAGTCGGCTTTGTCGAATTTGCGGTCGAGGAAGAAAACGCCGAAAAGCTTGCGACACTTTTCGCAGCCCTTGGCTTTGAAAAACGCGGCAGCCACAAAACCAAGGCAGTGACCTGGTGGAAACAGGGTGACATCAACCTTGTGATCAATTGCGACAAGGATGGCTTTGCGCATTCCTATAACATCGTGCATGGCCCGTCGGTCTGTGCGGTCGGGCTTAAGGTCGATGATGCCAAGGCAACGATGGACCGTGCGCAATCATTGCTGGCCGCGCCCTTCAGTCAGGCGGTTGGCGAAGGCGAAATTGAAATGCCGGCCATCCGGGGTGTTGGCGGCAGCCTTGTTTATTTCCTTGATGATCACAGCGAGCTTTCGCGCATCTGGGATGTCGAGTTTGAACCCGAAAAGGGCGCGGATACAGACGCCGGCAAGGCGAAACTTCGCAAGGTCGACCATGTGTCATACTCGATGCAGTATGAGGAAATGCTGACCTGGCTTTTGTATTTCACCTCGATCTTTGATCTCGGCAAAATGCCGACCCTTGATATCCCGGATCCGGGCGGGCTTGTGCAAAGTCAGGTGGTGCAAAGCGATGCGGTGCGTTTGATCCTCAATGGCTCGCAAAGCCCGCATACCCAGCATTCCCAGTTCCTCAACGAGTTCTTTGGCAGCGGTGTGCAGCATCTGGCATTCGCCAGCGAGGATATCTTTGCCTCGGTTGATTACTGCATGGCGCATGGCGTTGAAATCCTGCCGATCCCGGAAAACTACTATGACGATATAGAAGCGCGGTTTGGGCTGGAGCCGGAACTGCTTGATCGTTTGCGCGCACGTAATATTCTCTATGATCGTGATGATGAAGGTGAATATTATCAGGCCTATACGCGCACCTTCGCCAACCGTTTCTTCTTTGAATTGGTCGAGCGTCGTGCGTATCGTGGCTTTGGGGCGGCCAATGCGCCGATCCGGCTTGCGTCACAGACGCGCATGAACCGTCGTAACGATGCGGCGAAATAACCACAGGGCACCAAGCGCATAAAGGCGGGAACAAGGAAATGAGCGTGCAGGAAATTCTAGTCATCAATGGACCGAACCTGAACCTTCTGGGGCAGCGCCAGCCGGAAATTTACGGCTATGACACGCTGGCCTCGATCGAGGAAAAATGCAGCACGCTTGCCAAGGAGCTCGGCGTTTCGGTGCGGTTTGGCCAGTCCAACCATGAAGGTGCGATCATCGACATGATCCACGAGGCCCGCACCAAATCCGCCGCCCTGATCATCAATGCCGGTGCCTATACCCATACCTCGGTTGCGATCCACGACGCGCTCAAGACCTTTGAGGGCTATATCATCGAGCTGCATATTTCCAACCCGCACGCGCGCGAGGAATTCCGCCATACCAGCTGGATCAGCCCGGTCGCCGATGCGGTGATGGCAGGTGCCGGTGCCTATGGCTATGAGCTGGCAACCCGCCTTGCTGCAGAAAAGATCAAGACCGCCTGAAAAAGGCTCTGAATTATTCAATCCTGTTGTGGCGGAATACTGTAAATGTGCCTACAGACGGTTTGAATAATTACGACACAGATATTTTGAAGATAATTAAGGGCAGCTCATGGCGGCCCTTTTTTCTGTCCGAATGATCGTGGTTTAGACCGAGCTTCTTGACCGCAAAGCGGCCGCCAACGTGCCGTCATCAAGATAATCAAGCTCGCCCCCGACCGGCACGCCATGGGCAAGGCGGGTGACCTTGACGCCGGTTTCGATCAGCCGTTCGGTGATGTAATGCGCGGTGGTCTGCCCATCGACCGTGGCATTGGTGGCAAGGATCACCTCGGACACGGCGTTTTCGCGCACGCGATTGACCAACTGATCGATTTTAAGATCATCCGGCCCGACACCATCAAGCGGCGAAAGCGTACCGCCCAGCACATGATACTTGCCCTTAAACGATGCCCCGCGTTCAAGCGCCCAAAGATCCTGAACTTCCTCGACCACACAGATGATGTCCGTACCGCGGTTTTGGTCGGCACAGATATGGCAGGGATCGGTGACATCGATATTGCCGCAAACAGAACAGGTCGTCATGACCTCGGCCGTGGCATGGAGTGCATCGGCCAGCGGGATCATCAGAGTTTCGGGTTTTTTGAGCATCTGCAAAACCGCACGCCGTGCCGAACGCGGCCCAAGGCCGGGCAGGCGTGAAAGCAGCTTGATCAGATTTTCAATTTCCCGTCCGGTCATGATGACCCCGTGCTGGTAAAGTGTGATCGTTACACATTGCTTGTATCAAAAACAAAGGGCGGCGCAATGCCACCCTTTGCCGCGTACTAATGAAAGTACGAATTTTATCGCGTGTCCGATGAAAGATCAGAACGGCAGTTTGAAGCCTTCCGGCAGGTTCATGCCGCCAGTGACGTCTTTCATCTTTTCCTGAACGGCGGCCTCGACCTTGACCTTGGCGTCGTTATAGGCCGCCACAATCAGGTCTTCGAGGACTTCGGTGTCGTTCGGGTCAACGATGCTTTTATCCAGCGAAAGGCCGCGCATTTCGCCTTTGCCGTTCAGCATCACCTTGACCATGCCCGCACCGGACTGGCCTTCGATTTCAAGTTCAACCAGTCCTTCCTGCATTTCCTGCATTTTGGACTGCATCTGCTGGGCCTGTTTCAGCATCCCTGCAAGGTTCTTCATAGCTCGTCGTCTCCTTCGAGATAAAATGCGTCGTCATATACGGAACCGCTTTCGTCCTCTTCGCCCTCGGCATTTTCCTGGCCGGGTGGCAGATGGACGGCAACGATTTTGGCTTTTGGTAAACCATCCAGAATGGCCCTGACCAGCGGATCTTGCGAGGCATCTGCCTTGCGCTGTTCAAGGGCTTCAAGTTCTTGTTCCTTTAGGGTTGGTGCCCCTTCTTCGCGCTCCGACACACTGACCAGCCAGCGATGACCAGTCAGGCCATTAAGCGCCTTGATCAGCTTGGTCGAAAGGTCCGACCCCGCCCCGCGTGCCGGGCGAAATTCGATGCGACCCGGTTCATACTTCACCAGATGCATATAGTTTTTGACCTGCATCGAAAGGCCAGTGGTTTCCCGGTCCTTGCCAAGCAGTTCGGCAACTTCTTCGAACGTTTCGGGCATCTTGGCATAGACTGGCTGTTCGACCTGTTCGGGTTCGCCCAGCGGGTCGGGTCGGCGCTGTGCTACGGCAGTTGCACCGCCGCCGCCATTCACCACCTGCATGCGCGGTCCCGGGCCACCACTGCCGCCGCCATTGCCGCCACCTTGTGGGGCGCCGCCGCCGTTACCGGCATTGTTCATGTCCTGACGCAGCTTCTTGATCAGGTCACCGGGCGGTGGCATTTCCGCGGCATAGGCCAGACGGATCAGGATCATTTCAGCGGCCTGAATCGGTGATGGCGCAATGCGCGTTTCTTCAAGGCCCTTAAGCAGCATCTGCCAGGCGCGGGTCAATTGCGGCATGGCAAGCTTGGCGGCAATTTCCTTGCCGCGTTCGCGTTCGATCTGTGACACGCCGGGATCATTAGCCGCATCAGGCGACAGCTTCACACGTGTCAGCCAGTGGGTCAGATCGAGCATATCCTGCAACATTACCGGCGGATCACCGCCAAGGGCATATTGCGCGCCAAGAAGTTCCAGCGCCTCGTTAATCTCACCCTTCATGGTGTGATCAAACAGATCGAAAATCCGCGACCGGTCCGAAAGGCCCAGCATGTCACGCACCTGCTGGGTGGTGACCTTGCCTGCGCCATGCGAAATCGCCTGATCAAGCAGGCTCATGCCATCACGGACCGAACCATCGGCGGCACGTGCGATCAGGGTGACGGCTTCTTCTTCGATCTCGGCATTTTCAAGCCCGGCGATGCGGCTATAGTGCGCGGCCAGTTCGTCGGTCTGCACACGACGCAAATCGAACCGCTGACAACGCGATAAAACCGTGATCGGAATTTTGCGGATTTCGGTGGTGGCAAAGATGAATTTCACATGCTCTGGCGGTTCTTCAAGCGTTTTGAGAAGCGCGTTAAACGCACTTTTCGAAAGCATGTGCACTTCGTCGATGATGTAGATCTTGTAGCGCGCCGACGTCGGGCGATAACGAACACCTTCGATCAGTTCGCGAATGTCATCGACACCGGTGCGTGACGCGGCATCCATTTCCAGAACATCAACATGACGATCTTCGGCAATCGCACGGCAATGTTCACACACACCGCACGGCTCGATCGTTGCACCGCCCTTGCCATCCGCACCAATGCAGTTCAGCGCACGCGCAATGATACGTGCTGTCGTGGTTTTACCAATCCCGCGCACACCAGTCAGGATAAAGGCATGGGCAAGCCGGCCACTTTCAAGCGCGTTTGACAGCGTCTTGACCATCGGCCCATGGCCGATCAGCTCATCAAAGGATTTCGGGCGGTATTTCCGCGCAAGAACCTGATACTCGCTTTTGCTTTCTGGCTCGGCCGTGGTGACGGGCGCGGATGTGTCCGCGACGTTACTGTCTGTCACCGTGTCACCTTCTGGCGCCGTTTCGCTGGCGGTCTCGATCTGCTCGCTCATTCATCCGGTCCGGACTGTTTTAATTCTCAGTTGGTTTTAGCAGCTTCGAAGCCCTATGGGAAAGGCCAAGTGGGAAATTTCCCATACAAAAAGCCATCTGCCCGCGAATGTCAGGGGCATGGCAAATATCAGCGATTTCAAAGGGAGAAATGAAAGGGTGAGAGACTGAACAGCGACCCGGAAAAACTCGTTACGGCTGCTACCTTCCGGTCCTGACCGGGTTGGCGAGCGGTCCGTCCACTGCCAGCCTCTCGCCCCCTATATCGCGCAAGCGTCCATAAAACGCAAGGGTTGGCTGGGATTTTTTCTGTTATCAAGCAATCGTGGCTTTTGACCGATCCCCACCCACGTTAATGTCATGCTCCGTCACCACAGGAAATGTCGGCGATCCCATGGGCTTGCCCGATATTTTCCGCATCAGAATTTCAAGAAAGTGACCACCATGCACAGGCTGTTTTATGAATCCGTTGATCTTGATCGCGATGCGGTTTTGCGCAAACGCGAAGACTGGCAACAGGTTCTGTTGGCCGAGGAGTCGCTGCGCATCCTGATTTGCCATGCCGGTGATCCGCTTTTTGCCTGGCCCGAGGACATGGACGCCCACGAACTGGTGGTGCTCGGCGCCCCGGCCGTGCCGCATCTGGATGTCGATCTTCATCGCGGACAGTGGATTTATCTTGGCCGCGATGAAAGCGGGCCGGTGATAGCGGTCGATATTGCCGCGGTGGTGACCGATCGTGACGAGGCCATCCGCAAACTCGGCGGTGGTTTTGGCGATATGCGCACCCGCATGGCCAATCTTTCGGTGGATGAGGCCGCCCTTGCCGCACAGGCACGTGCGATTTTCAACTGGCATCAGGGGCACCAGTTTTGCGGGGCGTGCGGCCATCCGAACCTGGTGGCAGAGGCGGGATATCGTCTGCAATGCAGCAACCCGAACTGTGGCAAATCGCATTTCCCGCGCACCGATCCGGCCGTGATCATGTTGATCCATCATCAGGATCATGTGTTGCTGGCAAGATCCCCGCAATTCCTGCCCGGCATGGTGTCAGTTCTGGCCGGTTTCGTCGAACCAGGCGAAACCCTTGAACAGGCCGTCGCGCGCGAAGTGTTCGAAGAAGTCGGCGTTCGGATCAAACGCCCGCAATATGTCGCATCCCAGCCCTGGCCGTTTCCGGGGTCCTTGATGCTGGGCTTTGTCGCCGAGGCCGAAACAACCGACCTTTTGCCTGATAACGAAGAAATCGAGTTTGCGATGTGGGTGCATCGCGATGATGTGCCAAACCTGCCCGAGAAAGGTATCAACCTGCCGCGTCCGATATCTATCGCACGCTTCCTTCTGGAAAACTGGTGCGCCGGCCACATATAGAAACAAAGAGGCCTTTGTCACCATCCTGGTGATACGGCATCGCTGTACTGGGTGATGATCGGTATTCAGGAAAAAGCTTTGGTAGCGATACGTTTTCTACGCGATTTGGGTGTAACCGGCGTTGCTGTCTGTTTGCTTGCGATTTTGTTCGCAGTAACGGCCGCAAAGGCCCATGAACGGATCCCCGTCAAGGTCGGTGCGTATGAATATGGCGTGGTCTATTTCTATGAGGATGGCAAGCCTCAGGGCATGGTTCTGCACCTGATCAGACTTCTGAACGATTTGCAGGACGAATATGTGTTTGAACTTGCAGAAACCTCATCGCGGAGACGCTATCAGGCCGTAACCGGTGGTGATGTGGACCTTGTTCTGCTGGAAAGTTCACAATGGGAGTGGCAGGAATTTGATGTTCGCTTTTCCGAACCCATTGTTCAGGAAAAAGATCTTTATCTAACTCTGGCTGGACGCGATGACATCCAAAGCCTGCTGTCGAATGTGACGAATCATCCGATCCTGTGCGTCTTGGGGTTCCATTACGGATTTGCCGATTTCAACGCGGATCCGGAATATCTGCGCCAGAACTTTGATGTTTTGCTGCGCTATAACGAGCAAGAGGTCCTTGACGGACTTCTGGCCGGGGAAGCCCCGATTGGTATCGTCTCGGCGGGCTTTCTGGCTGCCCGGTTTGTTGATTATCCGTCCTTGCGCGAAAGCCTTGTGATTTCAGATCAGCCCGATGCCGTCCATGATCTGGTGGCGGTGCTGTCAGCCGGATCGTCAATCCCGCTTGACCGGTTCAACCAATTGATTGCGAAACTGCAATCCACTGGCGAGGTCGAACGCCTGTGGCAGCAACTTCACATCGGTCTGTCTGGCTAGGTCCTGAACCAAATCCCGACATAAAGCCCCGACCGCATCTGCTAGTCGATCGGCGGGATGCGGGCAATAACATTGCGCCGCAGGGCATCTGGCCGTTCGCGCCAGGCAACAATGCCCTTTTCACTTTCGGCATATTTTGACGCCAGTTCACAGAGATCCTCGACCATGCTGTCGGGATCAACATTGCCATAAACATATCCCCACTTGCCCGATCCGTTCAGCGCGACCGAACAGCCAGACTTGCAGTTGGTCAGGCATTCAACCGGTTTAACCTCAAACGGCAGATCGCGCGTGGCGCAGACTTTCTGAATGCGCTCAAAAAGCGTCTGACCATCGCGCGGATCACTTGGTGCGCTGGCGATTGAGGACGTGCAGGTCGTGCAGATATTCAGGCGGGACTTGGCGGTCATGCGGGTGATCTTATCCGGGCTGGTGACAGGTAAAACGACGCGGGGGCGCATCCAATCAGCTTGCGACCGGTCTGGTCAAGTCATCATCAAGATGACGGGTGACATATTCCTGGATCGCACCGGCAAGCTGGCGATTGACCAGCGGGTGGGCTTCTTCGGCCAGCATGACAGCAACACCGACGGCTGGCAGTGGCGGAAATCCGTCCCGCGCATCAAGGATTTTGAATTCGTCGGTCACACTGGCCGCCGCAAGGGCGCCAACCCCCAACCCGTCGCGCACAAGATGCAGCATCGAAGCCGCTTGCCGCGATGTTGCATAAAGCGTGAAGGGCCGGTTGGATTTCGAAAAGGCGTCAATCGCCCATGCATGAAACTTGCAATCCTCGGCCGGCAGGACAAGCGGCAGCGGATCAAGAAGGTGCTGCTTATGAACCGCCGATGTCACCCAGACCCCAAGTTCATGGCGCAGGAAATATCCCTCTTCGCCTGTTTCCGACCGGCTGATGATCGACAGATCAAGCTCCCCTTGATCAAGCATCCGGCGGAGCAGGATCGTCGGATTGACCGACACGAAAAAGCGCGCCTTTGGATGCACGCTACTTATGGCACGCAGAACAATTGGCAAAATCTTTTGCGCGTAATCATCAGGGCAGCCGATGCGGATCGGACGGCTTTCTTCCTGCGAACGCAATTGTCCCATCGCCTCATCTGTCAGGCTCAGGATCCGTCTGGCATACCCGACAAAGGTGATACCTTCGTGGGTCAGTTGAACGTTGCGCCCGTCGCGCTCAAACAGCTTGTTGTCGACCAGTTCTTCAAGCCGCTTCATCTGCATGGAAAAGGCCGATGGCGTGCGCCCGATGCGGTCGGCGGCACGGTTGAAGCTGCCGCATTCGGCAAAGGCGACAAAGCTTCTAAGCAGGTCGGAATCCATGGCTTCCCCTTTGATCAGAAAAATTGATCAGGAATTTTGAACAATAGGGTCAAAACTATTCGATTGTCCGATTGTGATCCAGCGGCAAATATCAAATCCGGCCGGCCAATGCTGTAACGCGAATGCTTTTGATGCATATGCCACAAGGATGAGTCTGATGATTTTGAACGACTATTTGATGTCGGGTAACGGCTATAAGGTCCGTTTGCTGCTCTCGATGCTGGGTCAACCGTTTGAATATGTCGAACGCGACATCATGAAAGGCGAAACCCACACGCCCGAATACCTTGAAAAGGTCAACCCGAACGGCAAAATTCCGGCCCTTGTCCTGGATGACGGAAGGACCCTTGCTGAAAGCAACGCCATTCTGATCTATCTGGCCGAAGGCACCAATTTCATCCCCGAGGATGCCTATGACCGGGCCGATATGATGAGCTGGCTGTTCTTTGAACAGTATGACCATGAACCGAACGTTGCCGTTCTGATTTCCTGGTATGCGATCAAGGGCCTGCCGGAACATGCCGATATTCTCGGACCAATGAAACAGGCTGGTGCCAAACGTGCGCTGGATCTGATGGAAAAGCGGCTTTCAGGTCATAACTGGCTGGTCGGCGATGCGCTTACCATCGCCGATATCTCGCTGTATGCCTACACGCACCGGGCCGAGCTCGGCAAAATCAGCCTTGAACCCTATCCCGGCATTCGCGCCTGGCTTGACCGGATGACAGCCGTTCCGGGCTATGTGCCGATCACCTGGACACCCTAAAACCCGCAAAAAAAAGCAGCCACCACAAACAGGAACGTCACCCAAGGCAAGGGGGAGGCGGGGGAAGTTGTTCCCATCCGTGGTGGCTGAATACCCTGACGGGAGAAACGTCAGGGTGGCGGTACAATCGTCAGGCTGATTTCAAAAGCTTTTCGGGCAAAAGCGGGTCGGTCTGGGCGGCAGAAGTTCGTGCCTTGAAGCGCGCAAAGGCATCTTCGACATTGGGCGCGTTTGCCAACATTTCCGGGCCGCCCGGCATCGCGTTCAGGTAATGGATCATCGGCATGATCATCATGTCGGGAATGGTGAAACGGTCACCACAAACCCAGCCATCGCCATAAGCAGCATCAAGGGCAGAAAGATCATGACGGATGCGGTCCGTCATCTCGTTCATCCGGGTGGTAAATGCCGGGTCACGACGTGTGACATCATCGGCAAAGAACATCGGAATAACGAAATTGCGGATGATGTCCGGATCAAGCCGGGTCATGGCGACACTGATCCACTGGTTCATCCGGGCCGCTTTTTCGGCATGCACCGGGCGCAATAACGGCCCGGGGAAATTATCATCAATATAGCGGCAAATGGCGGCGGTTTCATAAAGCACGAACTGCCCGTGGGTCAGGACCGGGACCTTGCCAAACGGGTTGTTGCGCAACAGTTCCGGTGTTGGCGGATGGCCGGGTGGCTGGACATTCCGGCTGCTGAACGCGAACGGTATTTCCTTTTCCAGACAGGCAATGCGAACCGTGCGTGTCAGGTTACTGCGCGGCATTCCGATAATTGTGACATCCGACATGGCAAGACCCTTTTGTTCGGTGAACTTGCAGACAGGATTACGTCCCCCATAATATGTTCAAGAACATATTATCAGAATGTGTCATGGTCGATCTGTCGCCCGATCCAGACATCCGGTGACGTGCCGATTACCTGGTGGAGTTCGAAATGCCCTATGCGCCGACGCATAAGCCCAAAACCCGCATTCGCATCGTCAATGCGGCCAGTGCGCTGTTTAAAAAGCACGGGTTTGAAAATGTCACGATTGATCAGGTCATGGCAGCGGCCGGGCTGACCCGCGGCGGGTTCTATGCCCACTTCAAGAACAAGGAAGCCCTGTTTGTTGCCTGCGTTGAAAACGGCATGTCGCTTCTGTCATCGCCCGTGCTGGCAAAATTGCGCAAGGCCGAGCTGTCGGGAAGCGACTGGGTGACATCCTTTGCCGAACTCTATCTGTCACGGGTGCATGTTGATAACCCCGAATTTGGATGTGCGCTGCCAACCCTGTCGTCCGAAGTCTCACGTTCCGGCGATCAGGCGCGTGCAGCGTTTTCAAAACTGATTGATCAGGCATCGGGCAAACTTGCTTGGAAACTGGCAAAGGAAGACGGTGTTCCGGGCATGGATAAACCTGTCCCGATGGACGGTGAGTCCGTGCTGCCAGATGTTCCTGATGGTTACCGCGCCGAAGCCACATCCATGTTGGCGATGCTGGTCGGGGCAGTTGTTCTGAGCCGTGCAGTCGATGACAAGACGGCCGACGATATCCTCGCGGCAAGTCGGGAGAGTATCTCGCGCTCCCGTCACCAACATCTGGCGACAGCAATTGCGAAATAGCTACCGAGATCTCGTGACTATTTCATTGCAAGCGGTGTGATTTGCTTTTTGCGTTCAGCCATCATTTTCTGCTCGGCCAGCCCGCCGGCCTCGTCTGTCAGGAAAGTGAAAATCGCAAATCGCCGACCCTTGGTAACCGGCAATGCTTCATGCAAAAGCGAACATGAAAATACGACAGCACCACCGGGCGGCGGCGCATAAACTGCCCGGCCATATTCCGGGAAGCGCACCTGACCACCTTCATAATCAATCGGGTTCAGGTTCAGAGATACCGCAAATCTTCGATGGGCAGTGAATGCGGTACGATTGTCTCTGTGGCGGCCAAAATGCCCCTGATTGGCTGAGTCATAGCACCCGATACGCAAGGCTTCCATACTGGCAGTCTTGAAATGGAATACCTTCATCAGTTCCGGCATCAGGCGCGTAACAAGCCGGGCTTTAACCCGATTGAAAAGCTCTTCATCAAGCAGGACCACGTCGTTGCGTTTCTTGATATTGGCCTTTGCGATGTTGCTGCCAATATCACCTTGAGATACCCCATCTGCCTTCTTTTCGCCGGCCTCCCAATAGGCCAGCAAGTCAGCGCACAGCTCGGGTTCAAGCACATCCTTCATCACCAGAACCGGTGCCTGATAGGATGCTGGCTCCGGGGCAGTTTGTGCCGCAATCGCGTTGCAGCTTGTGATAAAATCATCAAGATCGGCCATTGAGCCGATTTTGCTTAGACGATGGTTAGGATCAATCAGGGCAACACTGCCGCCAGGACAGGCAAATAGCATGCGCACCTTGTTTTCCGCGTCATAAAGCTCGGTTGCCTTCGCGCTGGATTTACCAGATTTCTTCGGGCTTTTCTTTCCGCCAATTACGATGAAATGCAGCACTTCGGCATCTGCGGTCGCATCACGAAGCTGATCAATTTTCTCCCACTCGGCCTTGCCGGGTTTTTCATCAAAAAACCACAGGGCCAATGTGTTTCCGGCAATGAGCTGGTAGGTCAGGTCGATGTTTTCCCCCGTGGTATCGGGGAGCACAATCTTGGGAACAAAGTCTCCCACTTCCAGACTTTTGGTCTTTGGGGGCTGTTGCGATGTACCAGTCATGTCCGAAAATCCAAAAAATCAGAAAAAGAAAACACGTCTTCTTTGATCACGAAGTCGTAAAATAACCGGACAGAATTTCGCTGTAAATTCTTGTGAGGTTTTCGATGTCATCAACCATCGCGTGTTCATCGACCTTGTGCATGCTTTGTCCGACCAGACCGAATTCGGCGACCTCGGTGTATTTCTGAATGAAGCGCGCATCGGATGTGCCGCCGGTCGTGCTCATTTCAGGCCGCTTGCCGGTAACCTTTTCCGAGGCATCCGCAATCAGATTGGCGAGCTTGCCCGGATTGGACAGGAACGCCTCACCGGAAATCTTGACCTTGAGATCGTGCGCACCGGCATGCTCGGCACAGACATCCTCGATCCATTTTTTAAGATCGCTACCTGTGTGCTGATCATTAAAGCGGATGTTAAACGCTGCACTGACCTTGGCCGGAACCACGTTGGTCGCGGTATTTCCGGCATCAACCGTGGTGATTTCAAGGTTGCTCGGCTGGAAATGATCGGTGCCCTGATCAAGCTCGCGGGAATTGAGCACATCAAGCGTCTTGATCATGCGCGGCACCGGGTTGTCGGCCAGATGCGGATAGGCGACGTGGCCCTGTGCGCCATAAACCGTCAACCAGCCGGTGATGGAGCCACGGCGGCCGACTTTCATCATCTCGCCGAGATATTTTGGATTGGTTGGTTCGCCGACGATGCAACAATCGAACTTTTCGCCTTGCTGATCGCACCATTCGACCAGCTTGACCGTGCCATTGATCGCGTCAGCCTCTTCGTCGCCTGTGATCAGGAACGAGATGCTTTCATCGAAATCCGGATGGGCAGCAAGGAACGCATCGACCGCGCCGACAAAGCAGGCAATGCCTGTTTTCATGTCCACCGCACCCCGGCCAAACAGACGGCCGTCTTTGACTTCGCCGCCGAACGGATCGACGGTCCAGGCGGCAACGTCGCCAGCGGGCACCACATCGGTATGGCCGGCAAAACAGAAATTGCGCCCCTTGGTCCCCAGGCGGGCATAGAGGTTGTCGATAGCATCACTGTCATCGCCATCAAAGACCTTGCGCGTGCACTTGAATCCCCGTGCCTCAAGCGCCTTCTGCAACACATCAAGCGCGCCTTCATCGGCAGGTGTTACCGACGGGCAGCGGATCAGGGACTGTGCAAGTTCAAGGGCGGTCGACATTGGCACTCTCTTGGTCTTAGTGGTTTGCGTCTATATAGGAATTTGTACCTATTATTATGTTTCACGTGAAACAAAATAGGAACAAATATACATTAAGGGGCGAAACAGCCATGCGTTTCGCCCCTTATATCATGATCACATTGTGTGTCGCAGATCAGTCGCGCAGCAATTCGTTGATCGAGGTTTTCGAGCGGGTCTTTTCATCAACGCGTTTGATGATGACCGCGCAATAGAGGCTCGGCCCCGGGGTGCCATCCGGAAGCGGTTTGCCCGGAATGCTGCCCGGAACGACCACGGAATAGGCCGGAACGCGACCGACAAAGGTTTCGCCGGTGGTGCGGTCGATGATTTTGGTCGATGCGCCGATGAAGACACCCATCGAAATCACGGCCCCTTCTTCGACAATCACACCTTCAACGATTTCCGAACGTGCGCCGATAAAGGCGTTGTCTTCGATGATGACCGGGCCGGCCTGAAGCGGTTCAAGCACGCCACCGATACCGGCACCACCCGACAGGTGAACGTTCTTGCCGATCTGTGCGCAGGATCCAACCGTGGCCCAGGTATCGACCATGACACCGGTATCAACATAGGCGCCAAGGTTCACAAAACTCGGCATCAAAACGGTGCCCGGTGCGACATAGGCCGAACGGCGCACGATGCTGCCCGGAACGGCACGGAAACCGGCCTTTTTAAATTCGGCTTCGCCCCAACCTTCGAACTTGGACGGGACCTTGTCCCACCAGTTGGTGTTTTCACCCGGACCGCCTGCGATGGTGGTCATGTCATTGAGACGGAAGGACAGCAGAACCGCCTTTTTTGCCCACTGATTGACAACCCATTTGCCATTGGTCTTTTCGGCAACGCGCAGGTCGCCGGAATCCATGGCGGAAAGCGTCTGTTCAACAGCCTTGCGGATTTCACCCTGGGTAGAGGAGTTAATCTCGTCGCGGTTTTCCCATGCGACGTTGATCACGCCTTCAAGCTCGGTTCTGTTCATTTTTCGAAGGTCCTTGCGGTCAGCCAAAATTGCGTCGGCGGAGAATGGTCAATGCGCGCGCGCAAGTCAACTCCGCCAGTTTACGTAGAAACGCCTGTGTCAGGCAGATTTCCGTTCCTGATCCCGTATGGCCGATAGACATAGCCGATCATTCCGCCAAGCTCAATCCTGGAACGATGACAAATCAGCTCTTCCCTGACCGGTAGCAGGGAAGTGAACCACCCTGACTGGGCGCAGCTTTAACGGGGGGATTACGATCCGGTGTTAAGCCCGCGCAAGAAGCCGACAAGATCATCCGTTTCATGATCAATGCGCGGATCATCGCGACCGGCCTGCGCCCATTCAAGATCGGTATGCACCCAGACGGTGGTCATGCCCATATCCTTGGCCGGCAGAAGGTTTTTGGCCATGTCTTCGAAATAGACCGCACGGGTCGGGTCAATGCCATCGCGCGCGAGTAGCAGGTCATAGGGTTCCTGCTTGGGCTTGGGGATGTATTCGGCATCAACGATGTCAAAGATGGTTTCAAAATGATCAGCAATACCAAGGCGGTCCATCACCCGTTCGGCATGGCCGCGTGATGCATTGGTGAAAATCAGTTTACGGCCCGGAAGATCATTCAGCGCGCTGGCAAGATCCGGTGCCGGGTCGACCACGGACAGATCAATGTCATGAACCTTGGCAAGGTAATCGGCCGGATCGATTTCGTGTTCGGTCATCAACCCGCGCAAGGTGGTGCCATAGCGATGGAAATAGTCCTTTTGCACCCGGTGGGCTTCGGTTGCCTCGAGCTTCAGCGCATCACGGACATATTGCCCGATCAGATCAGACACCTGTGAAAACAGATTGCAGGCCGCCGGATAAAGCGTGTTGTCGAGATCAAAGATCAGAACGCTGTCATCGTCGACACGGGGCAATTCGGATCTGCGTTTCGGGGCGGTGGTCATGATCTGGGGCCTTCCGGATATGCTTGTTGGACAGACGTGCCTGGCGCGCGTGTCAGGCAGTCGACATTTGTATGCGATCCTTACGGCGTTGCAAACCATCAGGATCAATCAGAACTACAAATGGTGTACCCGTGGTCATTTGTTCGCCGTTGAATTGCAGGGAGCCAAGCGAGAACGGCACAGGGGTTTAAAACGGCCAAAAAGAGCAAACATATATTGGGTTCTTGTTTGGGATCCGCATCTGGGGCCTTGGGCTGCGCGTATCAAATGTGATGGAGGTTCGGCCCGGAAAACCGGGCGAGGACATTATTATCCGTCCGCATAGGAAATTCAGGTTTTGTAAAACCCTTGTTAAGTAGAAGCAGTGAAAATGACCGAAAGCCATTAAGGCGATCAGACTGGTTTCCGTGCTCGGGGGAAGGGAATCACTTGTTGATCCGGGCAGCGTGAGAGGGTGCATTGGATAAACTTATAAAGGCGCGAACAACCGAACTGCGCAAAGAGAGAAACCGTTTTGCGGCATTGGCTTTTGTCTGGGGGGATCTTCTTCTGGAACTGGACGGAGATCTGCGCATTGTTTTTGCCTCTGGCGCATCAGACGGGATTTTGGGGCATGGGCCACAAGATCTGTCGGGGAAGTCGTTCATCCAATTCCTGGCCAAACAGTATCGCCCGCTGGTGACAGAGATGTTGCGGGTCGCGCGCCGCCGCGGGCGCATGGACAATATTCAGGTCCGCTTCAATCAGCAGGCCGACATGTTAAGCCCGCCGGTTTCCATGAGCGGGTATTTCCTGCCTGATCTTGGCGATCATTTCTTTGTCGCGCTCAGGGTTGCGATCAATGCCCTGTCGCCTGATGTTGCCGCCAGCCTTCAGCGCGACACTGCTACGGGACTTCTTGATGAGGAAAGCCTGTCAAAGGTCGTCACGGAACGGTTGATGGCGCGCCGGGAAACCGGGATCGAGCACAAATTTACCCTGATGACCCTCAATGCGTTTGATCCGCTATGCGCGCGGATGAAACAGATCGAACAGGCGGAAATGATGGCCAGCGTCGGAGCCTTTCTGCGCGCCCATTCGGTTGCGGGCGACACGGCCGGGCGACTGGGGACAGAACAATTTGGCATGTTACATCGCGCAGATGTCCCGATTGGCGATCTTGAAAAACGGATCGAGGAATGTGTGCGCGATGCCGATCCGACCGGGGTTGGCATCGAGGTCAGTTCATCGGTGACCGATTTTACCGCCGAGCTGATCCCGCCGGGCGATCTGGCGCGCGGGGTTTTGTATTCCATCCGGCGGTTCTGTGACCGGCAGGAGCACAGCTTTACGTTTTCGCGCCTGATGGGGCAGGCGGATAATCTCGTCAACAATACCTTTTCGGCGATGCAGGATTTTGGCACCCGGGTCGATCAGTTGAAGTTCGATACGGTGTATCAGCCGATTGTGCGCCTGCCGAATGCGGAAATCCATCATTTCGAAGTGCTGGTAAGGTTCTATGACGATGATGGCAAACTGATCCCGACACAGGAACTGGTCAGCTTTGCCGAGCAGGTCAATATGGTCCATCGTCTTGATCTGGCGATGTTGCGCCGAAACCTTAAATGGATCACCTCCCAGCTTGATCAGGGGATAACCGCCCGGGTTGCTGTGAATATTTCCGGCCATTCGTTGGGAAATCCGGATTTTTGCCGGTCTGTGATTGCGCTGTTTGAGCGCCATCGCGAAGCACTTGGCCAATTGATGCTTGAGATCACCGAAACCGCCGAAATCAGCGATATCGATACGGCGGCAAAATGGATTGCCCGTTTCCGTGAATTCGGGGTCGAGATCTGCCTTGATGATTTCGGCACCGGTGCGTCGAACTTCCGGTATCTCAGCGCAATGGATATCGATTATGTAAAGATTGACGGCGAATCAATCCGGCAATCGACCAAGACAGCCAAGGGATTGGCGTTCCTGAGATCGCTTGTCGATTTGTGCCACGACATCAATGTCGAGGTTGTCGCCGAGATGATCGAGACAGACAAGATGCGCGAACTTGTGACCAAGGCCGGTTTTGACTATGCGCAGGGCTATCTGTTCGGCAAGCCAGAGGCCGACATTACGCTGTACTGGCGTGATTCTGTGTACAAACGGTGATACTGGCAGGCAAAGACAGTCCCGGTCGGGGAAATTGAGCCGCGCGAAGCGGCGTTAACTGGCCCGATCAGTTTTTGCTGTCCTCGGAAGTCACGCCATATCGGGCGAGGATTTTTTCAAACAGGCCATTTTCCCGGATCGCCATAAGCCCGTTGTTCAGTTCCCTGAGCAATGTCTTTGGGTCCCTTGCTTGGCGCGAGATGCAGGCAAAGTAGGGATTGGTCGAAATCACCTTGGAATGGACATTCTCGATATCGGTGATGGTGTGTTGCGAATGATGCAGCTCGTACTCCATCGGCGCCTTGTAGGACAGGGCGGCATCGATACGACGTGACAGCAGCATATTAAGAAGGGTGGCCTCGTTATTGACCACCAGAACATCAAGACCGGCTGCACGCGCGGTTGATTCAAGGCTGTAACCGCTGACCACACCAATGATCATGTTTCTGGCATCAGAAATCTTTTCCAGTGATTGCAGGGCGGTCTCCCCAAACGCATAGAAAGCGACCCCGACATGGCCGAGCAGGTAGGAGTAAAACATATCCTCTTCGCGTTCAGGCAGGTAGCTGCACGAACACAGGCCATCAACCTGTCCGGTACTGGCAAGGAAATAGGCCCGTCGCCAAGGGTAGAATGGCGTGATCAGGGTGATGTTGCGCGTGGCAAAAGCGGCGCGCAATATTTCGATGTCATAGCCCGGCAAAGCAGCATTTTGGGCAATTTTTGAGGGCGGGAACGGATTGCACGCGAGCGTAACGGTACGCTGGTTACCAGCGGGGGGGATCAGGGTGTTCTGGGCCGATGCCGCGCTGATTGTGCCAAGCAGGGCCAAGGCACCAAGGGTCAGGCCAACGATCTTGCTGGCCATGCGCAGATGTTGGCGCGCGCCGATAGCAGAGCGGCGCAAAGGCACATATGAAAGAATACCGGCCCACTTTCCCACGATATTTTTTAACCGCTCTAGAAGAATAACGAAATCAATATGCTATCACGCTTTGGCGGATAAGGATGCGTTATTCGCGCGATGCATGAAACAATTTAAGGTAGAAAGATTTACAAATAGTCACGCAACAAAAAAGGCCGGTGTCAAACACCGGCCTTTTTGAATATCAATGCCCGAACTTATTCGGCGGCTTTGACTTCCGCGCTGTTGCGGATGGCAGCTTCGCGGACATCATCAGTGACATGTTCTTCGAACTTCGCGAAGTTCTTTTCAAACAGGCCGGTCAGGTTGGTGGCAGCCTTGTCATAGGCAGCCTTGTCTTTCCAGCTTTCGCGCGGGTTCAGAACATCGGCCGGGATATCGCCGCATGCGGTCGGATAGGCCAGACCAAAGAACGGATCGGTCGCAAATTCGGCATTTTCAAGATCGCCATTCAGCGCAGCATTCAGCAGGCCACGGGTATAGGCAATCTTCATGCGCGAACCAACGCCATAGCCGCCGCCGGACCAGCCGGTATTGACCAGCCAGCAATTGGCTTCGTGTTTTTCCATCATTTCGCCAAGCAGCTTGGCGTAAACCGACGGATGACGCGGCATGAACGGCGCACCGAAGCAGGCAGAGAACGCAGCAGTCGGTTCCTTGACACCTTTTTCGGTGCCGGCAACTTTCGCGGTGTAACCCGACAGGAAGTGATACATCGCTTGTGCCGAGGACAGCTTTGCGATCGGCGGCAGAACGCCAAAGGCATCACAGGTCAGCATGATGATGTTTTTCGGATGGCCACCACGACCGGTTTCCGACGCATTCGGAATGAATTCGATCGGATAGGAAGAACGGGTGTTTTCGGTGTGACGGGCATCGTCGAGATCAAGCTCGCGCGATTGCTTGTTCATCACAACGTTTTCAAGAACGGTACCGAAACGCTCGGTCGTTGCGAAGATTTCCGGTTCTGCTTCCTTGGAAAGCTTGATCACCTTCGCATAGCAGCCGCCTTCGAAGTTAAAGACGCCGTCTTCGCCCCAACCGTGCTCGTCATCCCCGATCAGGGTGCGCGATGCGTCGGCAGAAAGCGTGGTTTTACCGGTACCCGACAGGCCAAAGAACACGGCGGTGTCACCATTCTTGCCCATATTGGCCGAGCAATGCATCGGCATGACGCCCTTGGCCGGAAGGATGTGGTTAAGAACCGAGAAGATCGATTTCTTCATTTCGCCGGCATACCAGGTGCCGCCGATGATGACCATTTTGCGCTCAAAACTGACCATCACGAAGACTTCGGAGCGGGTGCCGTCGTCTTGCGGGTCTGCCTGAAGGCCCGGTGCATGCAGAATGGTAAATTCCGGCGCGAAGTCGCGCAGTTCTTCTTTCTGCGGCTGGATGAACATGTTGCGGGCAAAAAGGTTATGCCATGCGTTTTCGTTGATCACGCGCACCGGCAGGCGGAAACGCGGATCGGAACCGGCAAAGCAATCCTGAACGAACAGTTCGGTGCCCTGGAAATATGCGCGCACTTTCTGATAGAGGCGCTCAAATACTTCCGGGCTGACCGGGCGGTTTACATCGCCCCAATCGATATCTGCCTTGGTGCTTTCTTCTTCGACGATGAAGCGATCCAGCGGGGAACGGCCGGTATGTTCGCCGGTAAGGGCTACAAAGGCACCGCCTTTGGCGATTTTACCTTCGTTGCGACGGATCGCATGTTCATAAAGGCCGGCAGCGTCAAGGTTCCAGTGAACGGCGCCAAGGTTTTTGAGGCCATGGGTTTCAAGGCCTACACGGCTGACAACGGGTCCTGATTGCAGCACGAAACTCTCCTGGTGGGAATGAAAATCTGGGGGTTAATGTCCTATTTTACACTGCCAATTGTGGGTAATTGGAAGCGCTGAGACATATTGTTACAAAGGTGTCTTAAAAGCAACCGCTCCTTTTGCCTTATACCTAGGAAAACGTAAGTGTTTTTGCGTTTGCGAAAATTACATTTTCAGGGTCGCGGGTTTAATGTTCAGAATACAAATGGTCCGACTTATGCGCGCCATATTTTGCACATTTTGACCAAAATTTCGCGTGCCTCGTCCGGCGTTCGGACCGGGGCCGGGAAGTCGATTCTAAGCGGTGCGATATCGTCAGAATTGGCGCTCAGAACCATGCCATCGCAATCAATCGATTGCATCTGCCAGCCAACACTGGGGTCGGCAGTAGTGAAGTGACCAACGATGCCAGAAAGGGCATCGGCATGATCGGCATTCATATGCGCAACGATCCCGTCATGGCCGTCGATCAGTGCCTGACAGTCTGGCAGGATCAGTTTGTCAGCCGAAAGGCGGCGTTGTTTGCCAAATCCGCCCACCCAATAGGCAGCCGTGATTACCACCCGATAGAACCCGAAATCGGCAAACCCGGCATATTGGGCGGCATCGGGATGGGTTTGCAGATAGCGTCTTTTCACCCGGTCAAGGTCAGTGGCGGCTCTTACCGGCATGGCGCGCCCGAAGATGGTCAATCGGGCGGTATCGGTTTCAATTGTGGCCGTACCATCGTTGTTTTCGGCCAGATCGTGGTTTGTCACCAGAAGCGAAACGCGATTGTCGGCCTTGATATGACGGGTGTGATCAGCAAGTTCAGAAATCAGAAGGCAGGGCGTGCCATCGATGTCGCAGGCCGGAACAACCATCGATGTCACCGGCCAGCCATCAGGGATCTGAGCATGATCGTGCGCGGTTGTTGCCAGAACGGCCCGTCTGGCATGACGCAGCATCTGGCGCAGGGCGTGTGATGACGGTGCGGTATCTGATGACATGGAATGCCGGTGCCTTGTGGTTGTTGCCCATCAACAGATAAAGCCAACTGGCCTGCCGCGCAACCAAACCGAAAACCTGTTTTGATCACGATAAAGTTGCAAAGGTTAGTAATCCATAGGTTGAAAAAATAAATCGCGTACGCACCTGTAGTAATGGGATCGCGTGACGGACGATGTGACGACGGATGGGCTCGAAAATTGCCGGTCACAGGGCTGTAATCCGTTTTGCGTGATCCCATATCGCATATCAGCATGTGTTGTTGTGATGAATTTTAGCGAGAGGTTTCGGGGAGACTGCCAAGGTCGTTTGTATCCATTTTGAGGGAAATGGGTGTTACCGATCTGGTGTGTGCAGAAAAACAATTGGCGGTCTGGGAAACGGATTTCGTTTTCCAGCGGCGCGATTGAACAAAGGATACAACGTTGATTGAGCCAGTTATGTCGGAAACCTGGCCGTTGAAGGCAGGTTCTCACACGGATGATGAGCGGCAAGGTGATCGAACGTGGCGGATTCTTGTCGTTGATGATGACAATGACGTACATGAGGCGACTGACTTCGCGCTGCGCAGGGTGCAGATTCTTGGCCGACCGCTTGAGTTGATTCATGTTTTTTCGGCTGAAGAAGCGCTTAAAATCCTTCATATGACACCCGACATCGCAGTGATTTTGCTTGATGTCGTCATGGAACGACCCGACAGCGGATTGCGTCTGGTCGAGGAACTCCGCGCCGAAGGATATCGCGAGCAACGCATCATTTTACGGACCGGTTATCCCGGTGATGCGCCTGAAAAACAGGTCATCCGTGATTACGAGATTGACGACTACTGGTCCAAGGACGAGTTGACCCGTACCCGTCTTGTCACGTCGCTGACAACGGCGATCCGGACGGTTGATTATGTCAGGGCGCTTAAGGGAACGCGCGCCGGTCTGGAAATGGTGATCGAGGGCACCCAGTACCTTTACCAAAACAAGAGTATCGATATCTTTGCCGAGGGGGTTTTAACCCAGCTTGCAGCCATCCTGCGGGTTAGCCCGGAAGGTGGTGTCTGCGCACTTGCCGAGTTGTCTGATCAGGAAGATAACCTTGTGGTACTTTCCGGTATCGGGCGGTTTGCATCCTACGTCGGGAAAAGACTTACGGACGTCGAAGATATCGATCATGACCTGATTTCAGCGGGGGATAACAACGGTACGGCACCGGTCATTTCCGGCAACAAGATCCTGTTTAGCCATCGAAGCGACACCGGACGCCGATTGTTGATCTATTTCGTTCATGATCAGGTCTTAAGCCCGGAAAATATCGTCCTGGTTGAGGTGTTTGCCACCAATCTTGCGATCTGTTTTGACAATCTGGCCTTGATTTCAGAGTTGGCGGAGCTGGCATTTGTCGATCAGCGTGCCGGACTTCCCAATCAGAACGCGTTTGATCGCGAACTGATGCATATGACGCGAAATGGCAGTGACGCGGCAATTGTTGCGATGGTCGCGATTGAAGATGCCGCACAGTTTTGCGTTGCTTTTGGCGTGAATTACTTCGATCGGGTCATCACCGCGGTTTATGATCGGCTGCGCTCGGTTGTTGGTGACAACGTATTGGTCGCGCGCGTCGGGGAATACACGCTTGGTCTTGTTGACAGCACCGGAAAGGTCGAAGTTTCAGCCATTGAAGAAATTTTTGATGAGACGTTCGAAGTGGTCGGGAGCCCGGTGGTGGTGCGCGGGACCATCGGGATTGTGCGCGGCAATCCGCAAGGCCGCCGTGCCAGCGACATCCAGCGCGCAGCAAGGCTGACATTGCTGAAACAAAAGCAGAGGGCCCCGGGGGGTACCGCTGAGTTTGAGCCGTCCATGGCCGATGAAGTACAAAGTGCCTTGCAAATGGTTGGCAAGTTGCGCGAAGCGGTGCGGGATCGAAAACTGACCTTCGTGTTCCAACCCAAAATCTGCCTGAAAACCGGTGCCGTCATCGGTAGCGAGGTTCTGTGTCGTTGGATCGATGAAGGACAACCGGTTTCCCCCGGTCGGTTTATCCCGGTTGCCGAGCGCGCCGGACTAAGCGGCGAGATTACTTTGCAGTGCCTAGAGGCGGTTACAAAGCTGAACGCAATGCTCAGGCAACAGGGTCTTCAGCCTCTGCGGGCTGCGATTAATCTCGCAGCCAATGACATTGACAATATCGATTTCATTAACCGGTTGATCGAAGCTTGTGAAGACCATCAGCTTGGCCCGGAAAATGTCGGTTTTGAAATTACCGAAACCCAGCGTTTTACCAATGATGGTGAGGCAACAGCCTGTGTTCAAAAGCTGGCACGCCAGGGATTTGAGATTTGGCTGGACGACTTTGGCACGGGATATTCGTCGCTCAATCACCTTGATATTTTGCCAGTGCGTGGCATCAAGATTGACAAGTCCTTCATCAGCGGCCTTTCGGCAGGCGGGTATGCCAGTCATGTTGCTGCAACTGCTGCAAGAATTGCGCAAACCCTTGGTATCGAAGCAGTTGCAGAGGGTATTGAAACCACCGATCAGCAAGAAATTTGCAAGGATCTTGGCATTCAGTTTGCGCAAGGTTTTCTCTACAGCCCCGGACTTCCCCCGGAAAAATTTGTCGAATGGGTGAAAAGCCACGATAACGACGGGCGATCTGACAATGGTTGACGCGCAGCAAAATTCGCCATCTGTGACGGACCATACCTTGCCACTGGTGGAAGGCCGGAAATCCCGTTGGCATCAGGACGGTTACTTTTGGCGGGTCACCAGTCTTCTTGCGGTTTGCGGGATGCTGATCTTTTTCGGTTTGATGACATTCTGGCACACGCTTGAAGCAAGTCGTGAAGACGAACAGACGGTGCGTCGGTTGGTCGTTGACGTCACCCATCGCGCGGCAGATCTGCAGCAATGGTATGAAACCGCCATCCAGACCGTGAACCTGTCGATCCTGCATCCGGCGGTACAGGAATTTGAAACCCAGCCTGAGGCAACCATCAGATATTTCAGATCCCTGGCCCGCGAAGTGCAACGTTTCAGCCAGCTTCGTATCGTTTTGCCGTCTGGCATGGAAGCTGTCCGGGTAGATGCGCGCGGTAATGAGGTGATTGTTACCCCGGAAGACGAACTACAGGATAAATCGGATCGATACTATATGGAGGCGGCCCGGTCATTGAGCCCGGGGCAGGTCTATGTCAGCAGGCTTGATCTGAATGTCGAAAATGGCGAGATCGAAGTACCCTGGCGTCCGACGACCCGCTTGGTTGCACCGATCAGCGGGATCGATGAGAGCGTTGTCGGCTATCTGATTGTTAATCTGGATATGGGCGCGCCATTGGTGCCGTATGGAACGGCACTTAACGGCGTGACACGAACCGAGCTTGTCAATCCGGATGGATACTGGTTGGCCGGGGCAGAAGATGATCGCAACTGGGGGTTTATGTTGCAACATAACGCCTCGGTCGCGCAGGTGGACCCGCAACTTTGGCAACGGATCAAATCCGTGCAATCGCAAGGTGGCTTTGAATATGCGGGCCGTATTTACGAGGTCGAAACCCTTCCGATTGAACGGATGCTGAGCAGTTTTACAAGTGGCAGTATGCGATCAGAATCCGCCAGATACCATATTGTCGCAAGTTCGCCCGCCTATCAGGTCTGGGCGGGAAACAAGGCCTTAGAGGTGATCTTTGTATGCCTTGTTCTGGTACTGATTTGGGTGCTTTCAGGCGGGATCGGGTATCTTATGTTGCGGCGGCGACAAACCGCAGAACTGCAGGCACTTTTGACCAAGGATTTGCTGGTTCAGGGGCGCATGGCATCCCTTGGCCGGATTGTGGCCGGGGTATCGCATGAAATGCGCACCCCGCTTGGCAATGCCCTTACGGTGACGACGACCATGGCCGATGATCTGCAGGATTTGCAGCAATCCCTGATCACGGCGGGGGATTTCGATGAAGAACGCACTGAGATGATCAATGCGCTTATTGATGGCAACCGGATTGTTCAAAAAAATATTGGCCGGACCAAAGAATTGCTGAAACATTTCAACCAGACAGCCACGGATCAAACTGTGCACATTCATCGCAGTTTCGATCTGAGCAAGGTTATCTCAGATCTGGTGGCGACATTGCGCAATCAGTTCAAAAAGACAGGCATTAAACTGACGGCAGTTCTACCGCCCTCGGCACATCTCGACAGTTACAGCGACGCGATTGATCAGGTGATCCTCAGCCTGATCATGAATGCCCATCAACATGCGTTTGTCGGCCGCGAAAAAGGCGAAATCAGCATCCGGTTAAGCGAACGGGATGCTGATAATTTCCTTCTTGAAATTGCAGATAACGGCATCGGTATCGCACCGGAAAATCACGACAAGATTTTCGAGCCGTTCTGGTCGCTTGACGGCACGACGAGTGGCAGCGGCCTTGGATTGGCGATCATTTTGAACGTGGTGCAAAACACCCTTGGCGGGAAGATCAAGATTTCATCTGTTCCAGGATCCGGGACCGTGTTTCAGATTGTCTTGCCCAAAACCGCCCCGATCCGTGACGGCGCCCAAGAAAGCCCGTTCTCGGTCAAGGATGAAGCGCCGATAAGCCCGGCCGGTTTGGAAATGACCCAATCGGGTTAATTAATCTGAACAGGGGGAAAGGGCTGCGTCTTTGTGATCAGCCCGGCGTTGTTTGGCTTTGGAAATGACGCGTTTTTTGGTGCCGTCGCTCATGGTCATCCAGGAACCGATTTCATCGCCGGTGCGATAACAACCCATGCAGTAACCCGATTTCGGATCAAGCACACAAGTGCCAATGCAGGGGGATTTGACGGGCATGATGATGGGCCTGTAAACGCGAAAACAAAGATTTCAGACCCATAAAAAGCAGTTTCGCGCGCAGCAATCAAGGGGAGGATCTTGGGCTGCGCGCGAAACGAACGGGGGAATGGCCGGTTATGGCTTAAATCAAATCACTTAAAGGCGATTGAACCACTCGCGGACCTGACGGTCGGCCTCTTCGCGTTGAATGCCATAGGCTTCCTGAATCTTGCCGACCAGTTTGTCTTGCTGGCCGTCAATGGTATCGACATCATCGTCGGTCAGGCGACCCCACTGTTTTTTGACGTCACCGGTAAGCTGTTTCCAACGTCCTTCGATTTGGTCCCAATTCATTATCGTCTCCTGTTTTGGTTGACGGTTTGCTCGACCAAGGGATGTTGTGCCCTTTGCTAGAATCAACGAAGCAGCAGCGGTGTTGTTCCAAATTGTTTTGCCAGATCGGTTCGGGCATTCGGTTAGGGCAACCGGCTACAGGAGCGGGTGGCAGCATTGCCCGTGGTGTGCTTGCCATATCGTGCCCGGGACGCTATAGCCCCCTACAGTTCTTTTTATGGAGTTGTTTTCGCACCGGCCCGAGACCTGCTGTCCGGTGCGGCACGGAGGAAGATATGCGCGGCTATTTCGGGATTGGAATTGAAGGGGCAAGCAAGCCTTTGAATGTGGGCACCCTGTTTCGTTCTGCCCATGCCTTTGGCGCAAGTTTTGCGTTTACGGTGGATGCAGATTTCCGTGAGGAACGCTCCAACATCACCGATACATCGAAGTCGGGCGAACAGATACCCTACTATCATTTCCCCGATCACGAAAACCTGTTCCTGCCGCAAGGTTGCCGCATGGTGGGGGTCGAACTGACACCCGATGCGATTGAACTGCCAAGCTTCAAGCATCCGTCGCAGGCCGCCTATATCCTGGGTCCGGAACGCGGAAACCTGTCTGATGAAATGCAGGAAAAATGCGATTTCATCATCAAGATCCCGATGAGTTTCTGTGTCAATGTGGCGATTGCCGCCAATATCGTGATGTATGACCGCGTCATCAATCTGGGCCGGTTTGCCCCGCGCCCGGTGCGTGCCGGTGGCCCCACCGAACCCAAGCCCGAAGCCCATTACGGCGGCTGGATTTCACGCACGCGCGACAAACGCAAGGGTGACCCGGAAAAGTTCCGTCAGGCCCCGCCGCCGGATTACTCCGTAATCGACGGTTCGCTTGATGATGACGATGCCTGATCACGGCATCAAGCTACCCTGAGCAAAAAAAGAAGCAACGGCCGCGAGGGAGGAGCACGGCCGTTGCTGTGTGTGATCTGCGGTTTGCGTTGCCTTGACAGGGGGGGCTTGGCACGCCACGCAGATCAGGGTGTTTGATGATGCTCAGGCGGCCTTGTGATCGGTCGCTGTATCTTCCTTGTTTGTCGTGTCGTCCTGTTCGGGGTCTTCGATCTTGTCATCGGGGCGTTCGCCATGCGGGTTGCGCAGAAGGTTTGCAATCATGCGCATGCCGACTTCGCCCTGAAGGGTCAAAAGGCTTTCGGGGTGGAACTGCACGGCACTGATCGGCAGGCTTTTGTGGCGGATGCCCATAATCACCCCGTCGTCACTGCGTGCCGTGACCGTAAGGTCGGTTGGCATTTCAGCCGCCTTGGCAAACAGGGAATGGTAGCGTCCGACAACGATGTCTTTGGGCAGGCCATCAAACAACGGATCGGTTGTATCGAGTTTCACCTTTGACGGTTTGCCATGCATCGGTGTGACAAGTTGGCCGAGTGACCCGCCAAAGAATTCGACAATCCCTTGAAGACCAAGGCAAACCCCGAACACCGGCAAGCCCGCGGCAAGAGCGCGTTCGATGCTGTCGCGCAGGTGATAGTCATCCGGCCGGCCGGGACCCGGTGACAGGAACACCAGATCAGGTTTGAAATCCTCGAACGCCTGATCGGGGAAGCCAGGGCGGAGTGTGAGCGTTTCGGCACCCGTCGCGCGGATGTAGCTGGCAAGGTTTTGCACAAAGCTGTCTTCGTGATCGATCAGAAGCACGCGTTTGCCTACACCCGACACCGTGGGATCAAGGGTGACTTCATCCTTGGCATCGCGGGTGACGGCATCGATCATCGCCGATGCCTTCAATACGGTTTCGGCTTCTTCGGCGTCCGGTTCGCTATCAAACAGAAGCGTCGCACCCGCACGGACTTCGGCGACACCCTGTTTGAGCCGCACGGTGCGCAACGTCAGGCCGGTATTCAGATCGCCATTGCACAGAACAGCGCCAATCGCCCCGCCATACCAGGCGCGCGCACTGCGTTCGACGGCCTCGATATGTTTCATCGCGGCACGCTTGGGCGCACCGGTGACCGTGACCGCCCAGCAATGGGTCAGGAAGGCATCGAGCGCATCAAACCCATCTCGCAGGCGACCTTCGACATGATCGACCGTGTGGATCAGGCGGGAATACATTTCGATCTGACGCCGGCCCAGAATACGGATGCTGCCCGGTTTGCAGACGCGTGCCTTGTCGTTGCGATCGACATCGGTACACATGGTCAGTTCCGACTCTTCCTTGGCCGAGTTCAGCAACGTGCGGATATTTTCAGCATCCTCAATCGCATCGCGGCCACGCGCGATGGTGCCGGAAATCGGGCAGGTTTCGATACGCTGTCCCTTGACCCGGACATACATTTCGGGCGATGCGCCAATCAGATGTTCACCGTCCCCGAGATTGATCAGGAAACCGTAAGGGGCCGGGTTGCGACGCTTGAGACGGCGGAAAATTTCCGATGGTTTGACATCACAGGCGGTGCGGAAAACGCGGCTGGGCACGACTTCGAACAATTCCCCGCGCGCAAAGCGGTGCTTCGCATCCTCAACAATGGCGGCATATTCGCCCTGTTTCATATCGTTTTCGATGGCGGCGTTGTTGCCGCGTGATGGCGGATGGGGTTGTGAAATGCGCTCAAGGCCTGCAGTGCTGCGGCCATCGGGGGCGATGAATTCATAATCAAAGCGGGTGGCGACGCGTGAGGCATGGTCGACTGTGACCATCTGATCGGGCAGGAACAGATGGATGTCCTTATGGTCAGCCGGGCGGTCCTGGGCCAGATTGATCTGTTCGAAATGAAGCGCGATGTCATAGCCAAACGCCCCATAAAGCCCAAGACGTTCATCGCCCTTGTGACCGAACAGATCACGCAGTGCGCGCACCACGGAAAACAGGCTGGGTTGCTGACTGCGCTCTTCTTCGGGGAACCAGGCGGCGGGTTTTTTGACCACGCCATACAGCCCGTCTTCGCCGTTGGTCAGGCTTTCGACATGGGGATGGTTTTCAAGCGCACTTGCGATGACATCAAGCAACACCCGCCCGCGATCATTAAGCGCATGCACGGCAAAGCCGCGTTCGCGCCCGACAATTTCAAGCGGCGGGGCATCAAAGCCCATATCCCAACGTGAATAGCGCCCCGGAAATTCATAGCTTGAAGACAGCAACACGCCCTTGGTGGCATCAAGCGCATCAATCAGGCCTTCGGTTGCGTTTTCATAAGGCATTTCGGTCATGCGGCGGATAACCGAAACACCGCCATCGGTGGTGTAGCGATATTCGCTGCTGTCAGTGGAAATGCCGGTCTGGCTTGTCGGGGTCGTCACGTTTTTTACTCCTGTGTGGGCCTTTCGCCGCAGGAGCCATGTGATCTTAAGACAAGGAAGAAGAAGTCTGAAAACACAAAGCCGCCTGCAAGAATGAGGCGGCCGGTATGTTTAGGGCACGAGTTTTGGCCGCCCGCTTAAGCGAGCCACCACCAACGATTTGCAATGCGGGTCGGGTTCATGCCGTGTGTTTTCATGACGCAACCATGTGCCCAAAAAAACCGGGCGTCAAGACTTTTGCGGCGTGGGTGTTGTTTCGGTGTCGTGCAGTTCAAGGTGAAGCGGCTGATGGCAATGCGGACAGGTCAGGATTTCATCGCTTTCATTGCGATGGACATCGCGGATGTCCTCGATGATCGACTGGGCCTGTTCTTCGCTGATGCCGAGTTCTTCCTGATGGGAACGCAGTTTGTGGCGAACCCGTTCGGTCAAACGTTTGCCCAGCAACTGGCGGGTGGCCTGATGGCGATATTCGCTTTCGCGCCTGCGCAGTTCGGCGTTAAAGGCCGACGCCAGAATACCGGCCGGGACGGCAACAATCCCGATCCCGGTCAGCGAGATGATGCTGGCAAGGAATTTGCCAAACGGCGTAATCGGCACAACATCGCCATAGCCGACTGTGGCAAGCGTAATGACACTCCAATAAAGCGCATCAAGCAGGTTGGAAAACTGTTCGGGTTGGGCTTCGTGTTCGGCGAGGTAAATCGCCCCGGCACTGAAAACCAGCATGCAGGCAAGGGCGGCACTGGCGGCGCCAAAAATGCCCATTTGCTGGCGAAATACCAGCATCATCAATTCCAGCCCGGTGGAATAGCGGGTGAATTTCAACAGGCGCAGCAACCGGACAATACGGATAAAGCGCAAATCAATGCTGGTAAAGAACCACAGGAAGATCGGCAGGATCGCCAGAAGGTCAATCAGCGCCATCGGGGTTAGCATATAGCGCAGACGCGCAAATCGGCCGCTAAAGCGTGGATTGTCCGGGGCGGACCAGACACGCAGGCCATATTCGATGGCAAAGATCAGCGTGCAGACGATCTCGATTGTGGCAAACAGAATGAAATAGCGTTCGGCAAAGGCTTCGACCGAGTCAAAGATCACCGAGACGACATTGACGATGATCGCGCTGGCCAGAACCAGATGCACAAAAAGCGAAAACCGCGACTCCCGGTCAACACCGTGCAGAAGTTTCTGGGTTCTTGATCGAAGGGTCGGTTTCATGTCGCGCGTACTCGGTCCGGGCAATGGAGTGCACTATTGCCCGGGCAGTTTTGCGCCCAATCATTTCAGAAATGGTTAAATCAGCTCTGCTCGCAGTCGCTCAGAGGTATCAGTACCCTTTTGCCGCCTGGATGAAGGCCGAGATCTTGCGCGGGTCCTTAACGCCCTTGCTCCGTTCGACGCCGGATGACACATCAACCCACGGGGCACCTGTAATCTTCACGGCCTCGGCGACGTTGCTGGGATCAAGGCCGCCGGCCAGCATCCAGTTGCTTTGGAAGTTCTGACCGGTCAGAAGCGTCCAGTCGAATGAAACCGCATTGCCACCGGGAAGGATGCTGTCCTTGGGTGGTTTGGCATCAAACAGCAGGAAGTCGGCAACGCCGTCATAGTTCTTCTTGGCGTTTTCGATATCGTTTGCGGTGCTGACAGAAATGGCCTTCATGACCTTGAGGCCAAAGCGTTCCTTGACCTCGGCCACGCGTTCCGGGCTTTCCTTGCCATGAAGTTGGATGACGTCGAGATTGCCGGCCTTGATCGCATTTTCAAGCGCCTCGTCACCGGCTTCGACAAACAGGCCAACCTTATAGATGCTGTTGGGGACCCGTTCGGTGAGCGTCTTGGCGCCCTTAAGCGAGATATGGCGCGGGCTTGGCGGGAAAAAGACATATCCAAGCGCATCTGCCCCGGCACTCATGGCTGCAATCGCGGCATCTTCGCTGTTAATTCCACAGATTTTTACCATGCAGGTCATCGGGGCATCCTGTTCTTGTCGTCGCTCTAAACTTCTTGGAAAACGCTTGTCGCGTCAGATTGACTTAACAGAAATGACCACGATCCAACAGGATATTTGCGTTTTGTCGTGGCTTTCCACTGGCAGGATAATCATTGCTGCGCTATTTTCCCGGCCATGAGCAAGAACACAGACCCTGCCGCGGGCGAAACCGGCGAAAACACAACCCACTTTGGTTTTCGTGATGTTCCCGAAAGCCAGAAGGCATCCATGGTGCGCGAGGTCTTCGACACTGTTGCGTCGAAATATGACCTGATGAACGATCTGATGAGCGGTGGGGTGCATCGCTTGTGGAAAGACAGTTTCATCAACGAGCTCAAGCCGCGTCCGGGCATGAAGTTGCTCGACGTTGCCGGGGGTACTGGTGATATTGCGTTTCGCTTCCTGAAAAATGGCGGCGGCTCTGTCACGGTTTGTGACATCAACTATGAGATGCTCCATGTCGGGCGCGACCGCGCGGTTGATCACGGGATCCTGAAAAACATCAACTGGACGGTCGGTGATGCGCAGAAATTGCCGCTGCCCGATCAGTCGGTTGATGCCTATACCATCGCCTTTGGCATTCGTAATGTGACGCGCATTGAAGAAGCGCTTTCGGAGGCGTATCGCGTCCTGCGTCCGGGTGGAAAGTTCCAGTGCCTTGAATTTTCCAAGGTCGTCGTGCCGGGGTTCGATAAGCTGTATGATACCTATTCATTCAAGCTTTTGCCCGAAATCGGACGGTTTATTGCGGGCAATCGCGAAGCCTATCAGTATCTGGCGGAAAGCATTCGCAAGTTCCCCGAACAGGAAACATTTGCATCGATGATCCGGGCTGCTGGCTTTGAGCGGGTAAAATACCGCAACCTGTCTGGCGGGATTGCGGCCATTCATTCCGGTTGGCGGATATAAGGGCGTTTGACGCATGATCCGTTTTATTCGTAACAGCTTTCGCCTGCTTGCCATGGCGCGTACTTTGGCGCGCTATGATGCGCTGTTTCCGCTGGCCCTTGTACCGGGGGGGAAACTTGTCGCGTTTCTGGCCCGCCTGACAGCCCCGTTTTCGCGCCGGTCTGATTTGCCACCGGGCAAGCGCCTTGCGCGTGCGCTTGAGGAATTGGGCCCGGCTTTCATCAAGCTTGGCCAGACCTTGGCGACCCGATCCGATTTGATCGGCGATGATGTGGCCGCCGACCTGTCGTCGCTTCAGGATCGCCTGCCGCCGTTTTCGGCCAAGGTTGCCAAACGCATCATCACCGAACAGCTGGCCGAACCGTTTGACGTGCTGTTTGCCGAATTTGATGAAACGCCCGTTGCCGCAGCATCGATTGCGCAGGTGCATTTCGCGACCACGACCGACGGGCGCGAAGTGGCGGTCAAGGTCCTGCGCCCGGATATCCGGTATCGCTTTGCGCGCGACATGGACCTGTTTTACTGGATTGCGGAACTTGTCGAACTGACCCAGCCGCGCCTGCGTCGTCTGAAACCGATTGAAACGGTCAAGGCGCTGGAAGACAGTGTCCATCTTGAGATGGATCTGCGTTTCGAGGCGGCGGCAGCATCGGAGTTCCGCCAAAATTTCGAAGACGATCCGACATATTACATCCCACAGATCGATTGGGAACGTACCGCCGAGCATGTGATGACCATGGAGCGGGTCAAGGGCGTGCGTATCGATAATGTCGAAGCCCTTGATCGCATGGGCATTGATCGGTCTGATTTGCTGGCCAAGGCGGCCGGAGCATTTTTCCAACAGGTTTTCCGCGACGGTTTTTTCCATGCCGACATGCATCCGGGCAACCTGTTTGTCGATGAAAACGGCCGGGTCAGCCTGGTTGATTTCGGCATCATGGGCCGGGTGGACAAACAGACGCGTCTGTATCTGGCCGAGATGCTGCTGGGCTTTTTGACGCGTGATTATCACCGCGTGGCCGAGGTCCATTTCGAAGCAGGGTATGTTCCGCGCAACCAGTCACTTGAAAACTTCCAGCAAGCCTGCCGTTCAATTGGCGAGCCGATCCTGGGCAAGGAACTGGCCGATATTTCCGTCGGCCGGTTGTTGGGGCAGTTGTTTCAGATTACCGAACAGTTCGGCATGGAAACGCAGCCACAGCTTTTGATGCTGCAGAAAACCATGATCGTTGCCGAGGGGCTTTCACGTATTCTCAGCCCGAATGAGAATATGTGGGAACTGTCACGTCCGCTGATCGAAGACTGGATGCGGGAAAACCTTGGCCCGGAAGCCAAGATCAAGGAAGCCACCCTTCAGGCGGGCACCATGTTGCGCCGACTGCCGCGCGTGATCGAAGCCGCAGAACAGGCATCCGCCGTCTTTACTGATCAGGGATTGCGCCTGCATCCCGACACGGTTGCCGCCATGCGTGGCAAGCCAAATAACGGACAAAGCAAACCTGGCGGATTTTCGCGTCAATCCCTTGTGATGTGGGTGGCGATTGCGGCACTGGCTGTTGCGGTTTACCTGAAATAACCCAATCACCGTCTGGGACGACACCTTGTGGGACGACCATGATGGCAGATGGCGATAAAACCATTGAAATCAGCCTGGATCGGTCACGGATCGATCTTGAATATTGCTATGATTTTATCGCTGCGTCCTATTGGGCCGCCGGGCGGACGCGCGGTGAGTTTGACCGATCTGTCGAGATGTCATTTCCTGTGGGCGCCTATTGCGATGGCCGTCAGGTCGGTTTTGCGCGTGTGGTCAGTGATCAGATCGCCATTGCCTATGTTGCCGATGTGTTTGTCGATCCGGATTATCGCCGTATGGGCATTGCCGCCAAAATGATTGATGCGTTGCATAACCATCCTGAACTAAGGCGTGTGAAACGCTGGCTTCTGGCGACAGCGGACATGCAACCGCTTTATCGTTTGCATGGTTATACCGATCTCGACGACATGATGATGATGCGTCTTGATGAAGATGCGCGGAACCGCGATCCGCTGCGCTAGGACCACATCGAAAAGCAAAAACGCCGCCACGGATAACCGGGCGGCGTTTTTTTACGTTTTAAGCCAGATGCAGCTTAGCTTGCGCGCACTTCATTAAGGAAGTTGCCAACTTCACCGCGCAGCGTGCCCGACTGGCTGTTAAGCTTGTCAGACGCGCCCAATACCTGATGGGCGGCTTCGCCGGTTTGGCGGGCGGCCTCCTGCATTTCGCGGATGTGATTGGACACCTCCTGCGTGCTTTGAACCGCCTGTTGAACCGAGGTCGAGATTTCCGTGGTTGCCTGACCCTGTTCTTCGACCGCAGCCGCCACTTCGGATGCGATGTCATTCAGGTTGGCAATGATGCCGGTGATCCCGTCAATCGCGCCAACCGCCTGCTGGGTCGAGCCCTGAATACCGGAAATCTGTTCCGAGATATCCTCGGTCGCACGCGCGGTCTGATTGGCGAGGTTTTTGACCTCGTTGGCGACGACGGCAAAGCCCTTGCCAGCATCACCGGCCCGGGCGGCCTCGATCGTGGCGTTGAGTGCAAGAAGGTTGGTCTGTTCGGCAATCGCCTGAATGATCTGGACAACCTCGCCGACTTTCTGAGCCGAGACATCAAGCCCCTGAACCATTTCATTGACCCGGTTTGCCTCGGTCGAGGCATTGGCGGTGATGTTCGAAGTTTCGTTTACCCGCGCGCTGATGTCGCGGATCGAAACAGCAAGCTGTTCGGCCGCACTTGCGACGGTTTCGACACTGTGGTTGGCCTGCTCAACAGCGGCAACCACGGCCTGTGAACCAGCCTCGTTTTGTTGCACGGCGGCCACCATGGTCTGGGCGACTTCCTGCATCTCACCCGATGCGCCAGACACGCCATCGACCACACCCATGACGGTTTGTTCAAACCGACCGGCAAGGGCCGCCATGGCTTCGCGACGTTTGGCCTCGGCACGTTCGCGTTCCTGTTCGCGTTCGCGATCAAGCTGGGCGACGCGCTTGGCGTTTTCCTTAAAGATTTCGACGGATGACGCCATTTCGCCGATTTCGTCATTGCGCTTGAGGCCCGGGATATCGACATCCAGTTCGCCATCGACAAGCGACCGCATCGCGCCATTGATCTTGACCATCGGGGTCAGGATCTGATGACGCAGGACAAACCATGTTACGCCGAGCAAAACCACCAGAATGGCCGCAGCCAGGGCGACCTGAATGATAACGGCCTGCTGGACTTCGGCGTTGACGCGATCAAGTGACCAGGCGGTGACCAGCATGCCACGATACTGATCTTCGTCGCGGCGCTTGGAGTATTTGGTGATCGGGGCACCGACGATCACGGCGTCTTCGGAAATGAAGCTGATGACTTCCTTGTTTTCAAGCTGCCCGAGATATGGCTCGATCAGGGCTGCCAGATCATGCTTTTTGAGTGTTTCTGATTGATAGGTGCCGATGGCATCACCATCAGGATTTGCCGCGATCAGGCTTGCCAGCTGCGAGCCTTCCTTGTCGGTGATCTTGCGGAATTCCTTTTCGACCGATGCGCCGTCCATGGCAATGAAGCCCGGCTGAACCGCAGTTGACAGCATTTCGGTTTTTTCGACCGATTCATTATACATGATTTCGATCATGGCATTGCGTTGCGAGACGGTCTGGATGGTCATCATCGCGGCGAAGCCAACGATGAGAAGTCCCACAATCACAAAAATTACTTTACGTCCGACGGAGGCACCGGATCTCTTAGGTTCGGCCATTTACGGTCTCCCAATCCTTCAAAGGCAGAATTAACCCAATCCCTAGATCTGATGTCGGTGATCGGCCTGAAGCTCCGATCATGTTACCAACAGTCAGGTTGTGACGAATTGTTGCCCTGTGTGATGTTCACAGTGACCAAATCGTGCGTTTATTTTTCCGTAATGAGGCACAAAGGCGCGACGACTACATTCTGGTTTGTTGTTATGCCGCTGAGGCTACCCCATCTGGTAAAATTACTGAAACAAGAAACGATGGGCGTGGCGAATATTCCATTTCCATAAAACCAAATGAATAAATCCACTTATTGGTAAGGCTTTTTTGGTAAATTATGCTTTGTGCAGGAAAGGCCACATGCCGCCGAATCGGGCGGTCAGGGCTGTGGTCAGTCTGTGGGAAATGCCTTTAACGGGGGCGATGGCTTTTGCCAGATAAGGGCAAAGGCACCGGGGGGAACAGGAATGGCGAAAGCGGCGACAACGCGCAAAAAACGACCGGCAAAGAAGGCATCAAAGCCATCTGCGGACAATATGGCAGCCAAACAGAATGATCCGGTGATTTCGGCCAAGGATGCGACCCCGAAAACCCATGACGTTGCCAGCAGCGATCAAAGCATGCCGTCGGACAAAAATGGTGATGCCGCGGTTCAGCGCCGACAGGTGATCAGTGACCTGTTTCAGCGCGGTCTTGCCGCCCATCAGGCCGGCCAGATTGATGATGCCATCCGCCTTTACAGCACGGCTCTTCGCCAGAACCCCAATCAACCGGATGTGTGGAACAACCTTGGCGTGGCGCTTCGTCGCAGCAAGAAGTTCGAGGCCGCCCTGATTGCCTATCGACGGGCGGCAGATTTGCGCCCCGGCAATGCTGGCTTGTGGTCGAATATGGGCAATTGTCTGCGCGAAATGATGCGCTTTGACGAGGCGCTTGTTGCGCACAAGAGGGCGCTTGAACTCGATGACAGTGTCAAGTCGCACACGTTTAATACCGGCCTTGTCTATCGCGATATGAACCGCTTTGAAGAGGCGCTTGACTCTTTCGAGCGTGCGCTTGCGATTGACCCTGATTATGTCGATGCGAACTGGGACAAGTCATTGGCGCATCTTGCGCTTGGCAACTATGCCGAAGGTTGGGCGGGGTACGAGACGCGCCGCAAACTTGCCGATAATCCGATCCGGCCGCTTGAAACCGCCCCCGAATGGGACGGCAAAGCTGATCTTCGCGGCAAACGCATTTTACTGCGCGCCGAGCAGGGCTTTGGCGACATGATCCAGTTTGCGCGTTTTGTGCCGTTGGTGGCCCAAAAGGCCGCACATGTGATCCTTGAATGTCGCAAGGAACTGATCCCGATCATGAAAACTGTGTCGGGCGTTGGCACCGTTGTGGAAAAGGGCCGACCGCTTCCGGAATTTGATGTGCATGTGCCGCTTTTAAGCCTGCCGCATGTGATGGGGATCGGATCCAAAGAGCTTCATAAAATCTCGACTGATAGCTACATCTCCGCGCCACAGGGCAAACGTGCGCGATTGGCACCGCCGCCGGGCACGGTGCTTAAGGTCGGGCTGATCTGGGCGGGCAAGCTTAACCCGCGGGATCGGTCCTGCCCGCTTGAGACCTTGCTGCCGATTTTGTCGGCCAAGGGGGCGGCATTTTACAGCTTCCAGATTGATGATCGCCGGGCGGATATCGACAAGCTTGGCCTGCATGCCTTTGTCACCGACCTTGGCGATCATATTCATGATTTTGGCGACAGTGCCGCATTGATGCAGGCGATGGATCTTGTGATCACGATTGATAGCTCACCCGCCCATCTGGCAGGCGCGCTTGGCGTGCCGGTCTGGATGTTGCAGCTTTATACGACCGACTGGCGCTGGATGGTGCATCGGGCCGATAGCCCATGGTATCCGACCTTGCGGATCTATCGTCAGGACAAACCCGGCGACTGGTCATCGGCGATCCAGAAACTCGGCAGTGATTTTTCAACCCTGCTGCAAGCGCGGATGAACGCGCAGTAACAACGTTGCCAGCGAATACTTGCCTTCGGGCCCAACAGGGCGTAGTTAAGCGGCTTAATTTTGTGGAATGCGGGTCTGGATGGTGATGCCTTTGGGTGACGCCTTTAGGTAATCTCCGGGGCACATTCATTTGGCGAACCGATCTGGCGCAGGAGAATTCTTGTGAGCGAAGCTGCTTATAACAAAGGTTTCCCGGTTTCCTGGGAACAGATGCATCGCGATGCCCGTGCACTTGCATGGCGACTGTTGGAAAAAGGCCCGTTCAAGGGAATCGTGGCAATCACCCGTGGCGGTCTTGTGCCGGCGGCAATCATTGCCCGCGAACTTGATATTCGCCTGATTGATACGGTGTGCGTACGCAGCTACTCTGACAAGACGCGTGGCGATCTGGAATGGCTGAAAGACATCAAGGGTGACGGCACCGATATGTTGATCATTGATGATCTGGTCGATACCGGCAAAACCGCCAAGGCTGTGCGCGAAAAACTGCCGCATGCGCATTTCGCAACCGTTTACGCCAAGCCGCTTGGCCGTGAAATCGTTGACAGCTTTGTGACCGAAGTCTCCCAGGATACGTGGATTTACTTCCCGTGGGACATGGAACTGTCGGTCAACGCCCCGATCTCTGAACGCGTTCGTTAATCGACCTGGGGAAACTGTCCGTATCCCTTGTAAGGCCGATTGCCAGACAAGGAGATTTCAGGATGACCCAATATTTACGCCCGGACTTCCGTCGCCAGTTGCACATCGCACGCCGATGGGCCGGGCGTTTGTGTTTGGGGGCTGTCTCTGCCGCGGCTGTGACCACGCTAAGTCTTTCGGCACAGGCCCAGCAGGTTTCCGAACGTGTGGCGCGCGTTCAATCGATGCTAACGGCTGAAAGCGGATATCGCCTTTCGGTGTTTGCCGAGGTGAGCAACGCCCGGACGATTGCGGTTGCCCCGGAGCTAAACGGCGCTTTTGTCGGAACGCGTGGACCGAACCTTTATTTCGTGCGTGACCAGGATGGTGATGGCGTTGCCGAGGACGTCAATCTGATTGCCGATGACTTCAAACTGGCCAACGGGATTGCCTATAAACCCAGGACCTTGTTTGTCGCCGATCAACACCGCATCGTGTCCTATGATCTTGCCAATTTTGATGGCGAAAGCCTTGGTCGCCCGCGGATCCTGTTTACCAATCTGCCCGATGAGCGCCATCATGGCTGGCGCTATGCCGCGTTGTCACCCGATGGCGACCGCCTGTTTGTTGCGGTCGGGGCGCCGTGCAATATCTGCAAGGTCAGTGGCCTTGAAGGCACGATCATCTCCATCCCGGTCAATGGTGGGGCGCCTGAAATTTATGCCAGCGGCATTCGCAATTCTGTCGGGCTGAGCTTCCATCCGGAAACGGACGAGCTTTGGTTTACCGACAATGGCGGCGATATGCTGGGTGATAATATCCCGCGTGAGGAACTTAATCGTGCCAGCCAGTCTGGCCAGTTCTATGGCTATCCGTGGTATGCGGGGAATGACACCAGGAGCCCGCAATTTTCCGATGAAACGGTACCAGAAGAAGTCACTTTCCCGGAATTTACCTTTAATGCCCATAATGCGCCGCTTGGCTTCACCTTCGATGGCGGGGATGCGCTGGTTGCGCTGCATGGATCCTGGAACCGCACAGTTCCGGATGGGTACGAGGTTGTCCGGGTCGAATTCATCAATGGCAAACCGGTGACAGAAAACCCGTTCCTTGTTGGTTTCCTGCACAGCAATGGCGAAGTGATCGGGCGTCCGGTCGATGTGAAACACTATATCGACGGATCGATCCTGATTTCCGATGACCATGCCAGTGCGATCTGGCGCATGGTGCCGGAAGGCTAAAGTTTTCCGGTATTTGGTCGGCCAATTAATTGGATGGATCTGGATGGGACCGGCTTGCGTTGATCGGAAAAGCGGGCTATAAATCGCGCGCTTCGCGGGTGTAGTTCAATGGTAGAACGGCAGCTTCCCAAGCTGCATACGAGGGTTCGATTCCCTTCACCCGCTCCAAGCCTTTTGATTCGCATCAAGCCTAATCTCACAGAGAATAATGTGTGTGCTCAATATACACATTGGTGTTTATGTGAAGCTCGTTGCTGGGATAAGAGCATACAACCAAACGATTTGTCTATTAGCACATAAAAGTGCAGCACGGAGTTGATCTCCCTGCCACACTTTTAGCTAGTTTAGCTGCTGAGTTTTCTTCCTATCAGTATTTGTCTTAGCGTTCGTCTGATGTAGCAGCTGTCTTTGTGGTTGATGAACCCTGATATGTTGCTTGATAGGAAGGTGTTTCGACAGAGTTACGATAAGAAGTAGCTTTCCAGTCTTCCCAATCTCGAACTTGCTCTGCTGCCGAAGAGATTCTCTGATACAACCAATTAGGATTGTCCATTTGTGTCTCCCTTAGAACTATCATCTTTAGATGGTGCCAAGATGCCGAGGGTGCTGTTGTTATCATTCAAGTAAGAAAGATGCGAGGCTTCAATTTCTAAATATGTAGGGTATGTATTCACTCTTGGCTCAGCTTCGTTTGCACTCCAAGTTGCGACATGACCTCGTGAATCTTTCCGTTTTGAAGGCATAGTGAAAAATTCCATATATTTCCTTGGTGCAATGCCAAGGAAGGGTGAAAAATTCACGGCACCGTCATCAGCATCAGTATCATGATCCACCTTTATGGATTTTTGGTAAAGCTCTTTCGCCATACTTTTTGGGTATGGCTCAATGTATACGACTCGTTGAATTCCAGAGGCAATGATATGCCTTGCGCACATATGGCACGGGAAAGTCGTGCAATACAAAGTTGTTCCAGCGAGCGGTATCCCTCTGCGAGCAGCTTCTGTAATCGCACTCATCTCGGCGTGAACGATACGCCCAAACTCCAATAAGCTAGCAGCCCTAGTGCCACGAAAAGGCGCGGTGTCACCCTCAAAAAGGGATTTTTCAGTTAGATCGCTTATGTCTTGCCTAGCAAATTCATCTGCTAACCAACCAGCATCTTTCAAACGGCCGAGAAGTTCGGAAGCTATTTTGTTCTTCATTTTGGCGCTTGTGTCGTGCCCGAGTTGAAAGTCTCTGTAATCTTTATCGTCGCCCTCCCAGACAGATCCTCCCCCTGCTTTTGGCACCTCATTGCACCCTGATGCTACAATTTCTCCTGTTGTCGCTGATATCAGCGCACCTACTTGCCGAGATAGATCTGCTGAACGAAGAGCGACAGACTGAGCATGAAACATTCCAAACTCGTCGCGTGTGGGAGTTACAAATGGTGCGTTGAAAATTACCGAAATAAAACGACTTATTTGCTTTTCTATTTCGGCATCTTTTGAAGAGTCGACGAAAAAATCTCCTAGAGGAAATGTGTCTCTAACATTTTGACCAAGGTCTTCTCCTTGAGCTTTTTTGTCCTTTTCAATTAAATTTTCTGCTTTGTCTAAGTACTTATCTTCATCAAAAGATCTATTAGATTTCGCTATCTTTTTTGATAAGTTTTGTTTTCTCTCATTTCGAGGTGAGTACACAGAAATCAAAAAAAATGAATCACCATATACCTCGCGAAGAAGATCAACTTCAGCAGGGTGTTTTAATGAGTTGATTATGTAAGCTTTACCTTCAATTGGCTTGTTGTCCTTTTGATGGTGTTCGTAGCGTACTTGTCGTATCTTAGATATAGCAAGAATAGACAAAATGTCGCCTCGCGATGATGATTTTCTTAAATCATCGCCACATTCCATAAATGTATTAATTCTTACATCTTCTGGGTGTGGTGGGTCAGAGTGAACTCGAGATTTGTATTTATGGCACTCACCAAGGATCTGGCTAACGCGTATCTCAGAAGTTTGGTATTTTGCTTTATTGAATTCCTGCTCAAGTCTAGCTGAAACAAATGATAAATCTGAGCCAACTGCGCCAACTAAACCGATGAAAATTTCCGGTTCCTTGCGTTTGGTTTGTGTCTGCGACTGTTTCATTTAGTTTACAATACCTTGATTTTGACAACCTGTAGTTTAAATTGTACTCATATAAGGCGGTCCATCAAGAGTTTATATATATTTATGTTGATCTAATATTTGTAATCCCCAGAGTTCAATGTGCATACAACCTGTTTGCCAAAAAGGTTATGCGCTAGACTGCTTTTCCTCGCTAAAAATTTTCTCAAAGCAATGCTAGGTGGTCAGTGTTGATTCATTCCATGCAGTAGCAGGCGTTATCGCAGTCGTTTAATGTTCCCTCTGGGCAGCATGAGATCAACCGGTCGCGCAGGCGTTTGCGGGCGCGTTGAATGCGCGATTTGACGGTTGGCAGCGCAAGGTCGTGCTGGGTTGCAAAGTCGATCTGGCGGGTGTTGTTGAGGTCAATCGCGCGCAGAATATTCTGATCACGGGCAGCCATTGTCGAAATGATCTCGGTCAGACAATCGTTCAGACCATTAACATCCGCACCATCATCAATTGTTCGGTTCAAATTGTTTGGTGTTTCTGTTGTCGGGTCTGTTTGCAGGGCGTCGAGGGCAATGCGTTCGTGCCCCTGTCGTCGATAGAAGTCCGCCACCTTGCTGCGTGCGACGGCATAAATCCATGCCGATGGATTGGATGCCAAGCGAAGATCCGATTTTTTGCGGATAATCGTTTCAAGGATGTCGGCAACAACATCGTCGACCGCGTCCTGGGGCAGGCGGTGATAGACGAAACTGCGCAGGCCTTTTTGCAAGGCCTGCCAGTCTGAGTTTGTATGATGTGTCGATGCAAACTTCATGGTTCTTTACGCGCAGCACACCTGATCTGGTTGCGGTTCCTTGCCCGGTTGTTGGCCACAACAACCAGCCCCTGACGTTTGTCGATCGGCAGACTGGTCATGTGGCGCATCGTTAAGGATACGATACCACTCCCAGTCAAGTTCGTCTGGTCCTGTTGCCCAGAACTTGGCCTGCTTTGCGTGACAACATCCGGTTTCAGCAACGTCGCTGGTGACAAGATTACTTTGATGCAGACGGGCTGAGGCGGTTTCAAACGCCTGTTCGCTGAGACATTCGACACCGATATGGTTCAGGTTTTCGGTTGCCGCCGGGTGTTCGAACAAAACCAGCTTAAGCGGCGGGTTTTCAATTTCGAAATTGGCATATCCCGGCCGTTGTTTGTGCACCGGGCTTGCGAACATTTCGCTGTAAAACGCGATGGCACGGTCAAGGTTTTTCACATTCAAGGCAAGTTGCAGGCGCATCTTATTCTCCTGTTTGATCGAAGCGATAAACAGGAAGACGCGCGAAAACGCCAAAAGATGCACCTAGCACCCAAAAGGGGTTGGTTACGGTGATGGTGGCAGATAGTTCAGGTTCATGTCACGTGCCTCTTCGTCGCTGCAGATTTTGGTATCTGAAGCAAAATCGGCAAAGCGCGGATCAAGGGTGCTGAGGTAATTGCCCTTGCCGTCAGCGATGAACAGGCAGCGTCCGGTTTCACCGTCAAGCCGTTTACCCGCCCGCCAGTCAGACGGAGCAATCATATCGCCACCATGGATGCCGATGCCGGCATTGTCGGCATCGCGCGACAGCCGGTCATAGCGATGGGAGTAGCCTGCAATCGGCAGCGCTTCACCGTCGCTGATCATTGCCGCCGCCACGTCACGTTCGCCGATCCCGCATTCGACGATGGGGAAATCATCGGCCTTGCCCGCGCGTTCCTGATCACCGGGCCAGCAATGGACATCAAACGGCGCCATGGCGAAATATTTCCGTAATTGCATGGCCGAAGACATGCCGCAGTCCCAGAAACTGCCATTATGCAGGCATTGCTGACCGAGTTCCGGGGCATCCATGCCGGCGATATCAAGCACCTGACCTGCAATAATGATGGTATCGCCGTCAATCACCTGAACATCGCGGCCCCTGGCTTCCTGTCCGGCCAGATCAGCAAGTTGGGGCGCGTTGTCTTGGGACGCGGTGTCAGCCGCATGGACCGGTGCGCTGTGCCAGTGAAGGCCAATGGCAATCAAGGCCGGAATGGCAAGAAGGACGATCAGGCGGATAACGCGTTTCACACTGGCCTCAAAGATCTGCGGGGTGAGTATTTGGCAAGAATGACACAACGGTCATGGCAAAAGAACAAGCAAAAAGAACGGCAAAATGATGACGCCCTTGTCCGGTAGATGGCGGGCAGCGGGAATTGCCATCAATGGTGTCATGCACAATAACCGGATGCATCAATTGTCAATTGGCGCTACAAGCGGGTTTGTCTTTTGCTGTCAGGGAAGCTTGCTTGTTCCGTCTGCAACCCATCTTTTTCGTTGTCGGGGTTATGGTCATTATCATCGGTATATCGATGATGGTGCCTGCTGCTGTTGATCTTGCATATGGTAACCCGGACTGGAAAATTTTTGCCCAAGCCTCGATCACGACCATCGGGCTTGGCGGTATGGCGTGTCTTGCTTGCCGGTCCGATATCGGCCCGCGTGTGACAGCACGCCAGGGCTATGTCCTGACCGTGGTGTCATGGATTGCGATCAGCCTGACCGGGTCCTTGCCGCTTTGGTATTCATCGCTTGAAATCAGTTTCTGTGATGCGGTGTTTGAAACCGTATCGGGTTTGACGACGACCGGATCGACGATCCTGTCGGGATTGGATGAACTGCCGCCGGGATTGCTGATCTGGCGATCTATCATGCAGTGGCTGGGCGGGATCGGGATCATCGTGACCGCCTTGGCCCTTCTGCCGATGATGCGGGTTGGCGGCATGCAGCTTTTCCAGATGGAAAGTTCGGATCGGTCGGAAAAACTTAGCGGTCGCATGCGCGATATGTGCCTGCAGATCGTGATGATCTATTCGGTTCTGACCCTGGTGTGCATCGTGCTGTATCGCATCTTTGGCATGGGATGGTTTGATGCGATCAATTACGGCATGACGACGCTGTCGACCGGGGGCTATGCCACGTCGGACCTTTCATTTGCCAAGTTTGACACCAGCTTGTCGCTGCACTGGATTGCCATCCTGTTCATGTTCTTTGGCGGTTTGCCGTTTACCGCATATGCGGTCTTTCTGCGCAAGCGTGCGATCAAGGCCGTGATTGGCAATCAGCAAATCAAATTGTTCTGCCTGATCATTGCAGGTTTTACATTTTTGCTGACCTTGCGGCTGTTGCAGATTTCAGATGACGGCTTCTTCCGGTCGCTGACCATGGCGGCGTTCAACCTTGTGTCGGTGATTACGACCACGGGCTATGCATCAGGTGATTACCTGTTGTGGGGTCCGGCCGCGGTCATGCTGTTTTTCTTTGCGACTTTTATCGGCGGCTGTTCGGGATCAACATCGGGCGGGTTCAAGATGTTTCGCCTGTATGTCGTGTTTACCGGGCTTCGTGCCCATTTCATGCGCCTGCGCAGTCCGTCTGCCGTGGTGGTCAGCCGCATTGATCGCCACGAAATCACATCCGACATCTATAACGCCGTAACGGTCTATGTATTTCTTCTGACCATCAGCTATATCGCGGTGACGATTGCCCTTGGTTTGACGGGGCTTGATCTGATTACCTCGATGAGTGCGGCGGCAACAGCGCTTGCCAATGTCGGGCCGGGGCTTGGCAATATCATCGGACCGGCGGGTAATTTCCAGTCCTTGCCGGATTCTGCGAAGTGGATTTTGGATGTTGCGATGGTTCTGGGCCGGCTTGAGTTCGAGACGCTTCTTGTGCTGTTGATGCCGTCCTTCTGGCGCGACTGATCCCTGATCTTCATTTTCTCGATTGTTGGTGTCGGTCTGTGATGGTTGCCACAGACCGCAGGTTTACTTTGCGTCATTTTCGCGCCGTGTATAAGTTTGTAGCGTTAATAACAAACACACAAACAGTGGACACGGACATGAAACTGCAGAAAACGATCACGACCAAAATCGCCGGGGCCCTTGCGGTCCTTTTCCTGGCTGGTGCTGTTTCCGCATGCTCGCCCGAGGTGGGCAGCGAGGAATGGTGCAATGACCTTAAGGAAAAGCCGAAAGGCGACTGGACGGCAAACGAGGCGACCGATTTCGCCAAACATTGCTTGATGTGATCAGTGCATTCGCCTGATCGGACATTAAAACGATCAGCCGATTCTCTTTCATAGTCTGGATATGTCGTCTTTATGGCGGCTAAATCCGCCCTTTGACGTCTGCTTGGCGGTGGTACTGTTGAAGGGCGGATTTTTTATGTCGGCCCGTTTAAAATCGCCATGGAACAATCTGTTGTCCGGTGCGTTTTTACCCAATCAGAACCGCGCATGAATGCAATGCAGCAAGGTACATTTGCGTTGCCTTGATTAATCCTTATAATGCGCGGCCCGCGAATGATCGCGGCAGTCGAATATGACAACAAATTTATTGCGAGGTTAGACAACTATTATGAGTGCCGAAAATCTCCATGTCGGTGTCATTGGCGCAACCGGTGCGGTTGGCGTCGAGCTGATCAATGTAATGTTTGATCGCAAGTTCCCTGTGGGTGAACTCACCCTGTTCGCGTCAGAGCGTTCAGCAGGCAAGACCGTGGAGACTAAATTCGGCACTAAGACCGTCGCGCTGTTTTCTGTTGAAGAAGCCAAGCAGTGCGACATTGTCTTCCTTGCTGTTTCCGGTGATTTCGCCAAGGAATATGCGCCGAAAATTGCCGAAGGCGCGCTGGTGATTGATAACTCCTCGGCGTTCCGTCTTAATGACGATGTTCCGCTGATCGTGCCGGAAATCAATGGTCACCTTGCCAAAACGGCGAAACTGATCGCGAACCCGAACTGCACCACGGCGATTGCCGCAGTTGCCCTTTGGCCGCTGCATCAGGCCTTTGGCCTGAAGAAAGTGATCGTTTCGACCTATCAGGCCGCATCGGGTGCCGGTCAGCCTGGCATGAACGAACTTCGCGAAGGTCTTGCCGCTGGTCTTGCTGGCAAGCCGGTCCCGGCAGAGGTGTTTTCATCGCCGCTGGCATTTAACGTGATCCCGCATATCGATACTTTCCAGGACAACGGCTATACCCGTGAAGAAATGAAAGTAACCTGGGAAACGCGCAAGATCTTTGGCGCGCCGGACCTTCCGGTATCGTGCACTGCGGTTCGTATTCCGACCGAACGTACCCATTCCGAGGCCATCGTGGTTGAAACCGAAAAGGTTGTTACCCCTGAGGCCGCCCGCGAAGTGCTGGCAAAGGCCAAGGGTGTCAAACTTGTCGATGATCCGGCAAATAACAAATACCCGATGCCGCTGACCGCGACCGAACAGTATGACGTCGAAGTTGGCCGCATTCGTACCAACCTGATCTTTGGTGATCATGGTCTGGAACTGTTTGTTGCCGGTGACCAGTTGCTTAAGGGTGCTGCGCTTAACGCGGTTCAGATCGCCGAGGCATCTATCGCCGACTGATCGCGCACCAGAGCGAATTAAACACAAAAACACCCCCGGCAGAACATTCTGCCGGGGGTGTTTTTTATCTGCTGGCGGCGTGATGGATCAGGACAGGGAGATGTGATCGCGGCCCGATGCCTTGGCGGTATAAAGCGCGTTATCAACGCGGGCCATCAAGGTATCAAGGTCCTCGCCATCGCGATATTCGGTGATACCGGCACTGATGGTGACCGGAATATGATCGCGCCCGAAACGGACCGGTGCATTGCGGACAGAGTCGGCAAGTTCGCGGGCCTTTGTCATGGCTTCCTTGCGATCTTTTCCGTGGAACAGAACAACAAATTCATCCCCGCCCCAGCGACAGATCACGTCGGAGTCCTGCACATTCTGGCGGACCATGGTCAGAACTTCGCGAAGCGCCGCATCCCCGCCCGGATGGCCATAGCCATCGTTGATTTCCTTGAAGCCATCAACATCAAAACACATTACCGACAGGGGTGCCTTTTGGCGTTTTGAGGTCTGAACCGCCTGATCAAAGATCATGTCAAAGATCTGACGGTTGAAGGCGCCGGTCAATTTGTCACGCGATGCCAGTTCTTCGAGGCGCTTTTGGTAATTGCGCACGGTCAGGAAGGCGATCAGCCCGACCACGATCGTGATCAGCAACGAAATCGCGATATTGATGAACAGGGTGTTCTGAAGACGTGCGTCAGATGAGTAGTCACTTTGTTCAACTATCAGAAGCCAGCCAAATTCAGGCACCAGGCGGCTGTTGACGAAATAGGTGTGTCCACCATGTTCGTAACTGATCGACGCGCCGGGCGAGGTCAGGATTTTGGTGGCCTGGGTGCGCATGCCCGGCCGTTCTTGCAGGCTGTGGGCATCGCCAAAGCCGCTACCACGCAGGGTAACGTGGCCTTCGGTGTCGATGAAATAGATCGTTCGGCCATAGCGCGCCTGATAGGTTTCGATCAGATTGGTAACCGAACTGACGGCCAGACCAACACCGGTAATACCGATGACATTGCCGTCATAATCGCGGACCTGATAATTGACAAAGATCGACAGGCGCGACCGATCAACCGTGTCGTGGTCGATATTGATCTCGTAAGGTTGCTTCCCGTCGCGCGCACGGAAATACCAGCCATCGGCCGGATCATCTTCGCTGACCTGTTTGATCACGCCGGTCGGGTGATAATAGTTCCGGGTCTCTTCCGAGATGAAATAGGCTGTGATCGTGTCATAACGCGATTGAATTTCGGCGAGGTACTTGGTGATCCGTTCCGGATCAGTTTCGCCGGAAAGGGCCCAGTCGCGAAAGAACGTATCATGGGCCATCAACGAAGAAATAAAGATCGGCTGCAGCAGATCGCGCTGGATCTCGGAATAGATATTGTCGCTGGTCAGCGGAAGCGTGCTTTCGGAAATCTGTTCTTCAAGAGAATCCCGGGCGACATAGAAGCTTACAAAACTCGTGGTCAGAAACCCGACCGCCAGCAGAACGCACAGAATGATCGCGAAGTATAATTTCTTTCCCCACACGGGAAGCTCCCCAAGGATAGTCACAAGGCAGGCACCGATGATTGAGCTCATCGTTTTTGATCCGGCTAATTTAGGGGAAAGCGCGCCATGTTGCACGACACAATATCAAATACAGGCAGGTTTGCCTTGTTTGTGTGATGATGAAAAAGCCAAAAGAAACCGGCGATTATATTGGAATGATTCTGATCAACAGGTGAACTATCAGAAATCAATAAGAATTATAGACATAGTTAAGTGGTGATAGTCGCGCAGTGTGGAGATACTGAAAGTCGGATCAAAGGTGACGGTGGTTCATTAATCAGGGTGCGGGCGCGAACAAATCGTGTTGATGATCGCGAAAATCCGACCGCAAGGCAGCGTGCAACAGCTTAAAAGGACTGGACATTGTGGCCCCATATGCCAAGAATTTCGCTGCTTGTGATGAAGGGGGTACATGCAGACCGAATTTTCGGGTATGCAGTGGCTTCCGAAAACAGAACATCAGACGCACCATATGCCGTTTGTCCGGGGGGATTTCGCGGTGTATGTGCCAAGAGGCGCTTCATTGATCGATTTCCGTCCCATTCTTTTCATCGTCGGCATTTTGCTCTGTACGTTGTCGATTGGCATGTTCATCCCGGCGTTGGTCGACCTTTATTACGGGCAGCGTGACTGGATCGTGTTCTCGGCCGCGTCCTTTGTGTCGCTGTTTATCGGCGGGGCATTGATCATGATGAACCGCATGGACAATCTTAAGATCAATTCACGCCAGGCGTTTATCCTGACCACGCTGAGCTGGCTGGTTCTGACGGCGGCATCGGCGCTGCCCTTTGCCTTTTCCGACCTTGATATGTCCTATACCGACGCGTTTTTCGAAGCGATGTCAGGTATTTCCACCACCGGGTCGACCGTGATTGTCGGCCTTGATAGCGCCCCACAGGGGATCTTGCTGTGGCGGGCACTGTTGCAGTGGCTTGGCGGGATCGGGATTATCGTGATGGCGATTGCCGTCATGCCGATGCTGCGCGTTGGCGGGATGCAGTTGTTCCGCATGGAAAACTCCGACAAATCGGATAAGGCGTTCCCGCGCGCAACCCAGATCGCGATGGGTATCGCGATGCTGTATCTGAGCTTTACGGGCCTTTGGGCGATTATGTTGTGGTCGGCGGGCATGACGCCGTTTGATGCGATTGCGCACGCCATGACGACGATCGCCACCGGCGGCTTTTCGACCAAGGATGCGTCGATCGGGCATTATGACAGTGCGGCGATTGATGTGATCATCACGCTTGGCATGGCGACGGGGGCGTTGCCGTTTATTTTGTATCTGCAGATGCTGCGCGGGCAGGGGCGGGCCTTGTTCCGCGACAGTCAGGTGCGCTGGTTCATCACAATTGCGGTTTCCATCGTTGTCGGCCTTGCGCTTTGGCATTCGGAAACCAACAATGTCGATTTCCTGTATGCGCTGCGCTTTACGTCCTTCAACATTGTGTCGGTGATGACCGGTACGGGCTATGCCACCACCGATTACGGGCTTTGGGGCCCGTTCGCGGTGACGGTGTTCTTCTTTGTCATGTTTATTGGCGGCTGTGCGGGATCGACAACCTGCGGCGTTAAGATCTTCCGCCTTCAGGTTCTCTATGAAATCGCCAAGATCCAGCTTTCGCACATGCTGCGTCCGCATGGCGTGTTCATTGCCTATTACAACCGCAAACCGCTTTCGGAAGATGTTACGGAATCGGTACTCAGCTTCTTCTTCCTGTTTGTGTTCTGCTTTGTAGTTCTGGCCGCAGCGCTTGGCGCAATGGGACTTGATTTCATCACCGCGGTATCGAGTGCCGGTACGGCGATTGCCAATGTCGGACCGGGACTGGGCCCGATTGTTGGCCCGTCGGGCAACTTTGCAACCCTGCCGGATGGCGCAAAGTGGCTGATGTCGATCGGGATGCTGATTGGCCGTCTTGAAGTCTTTACCGTATTGGTTCTGCTGTTCCCCGCCTTCTGGCGCGACTGATCGAAAACCAGAATACTTATCACCGAATTTTCCGGCACCCGCAGGCAAGGCTTGCGGGTGCTTTTTTGTATTATTGACAGAGTAGGACAATTGACCTAATTTCGGGTCTGGGACATTTGTCCTAATTCTAGGTCAATCGGGCGGCATATCGGAAAATGGCAGCAGAAACACGAGAACGGATTGTCGAGGCAGCGGACCTGCTAATTTACCAGCACGGGTTCGAGGTAACATCGTTTGCCGATATCGCAGCCACCGTCGGCATATCGCGCGGCAACTTTTATCATCACTTCAAGACCAAGGATGACATCCTTGATGGGGTGATCAATCGCCGCCTTGCCAATACCGAGCAGATGCTTGATCGCTGGGAAATTGCCGGATCAGACCCGGCGGAGCGTATTCGAAGCTTCATTCATATCTTGATCGTCAATGGCGAGAAAATCCGAAGATACGGCTGCCCGGTGGGTACGTTGTCGTCAGAACTGGCGAAGCTGAACCACACGGCAAAAAGCGATGCGGCGGCACTGTTTACCCTGTTTCGCAGTTGGTTGTGCCGACAGTTCGAACGGTTGGGTTTTGGCGACAAATCCGATGAACTGGCCATGCATATCCTTGGCCGAAGTCAGGGGGTGGCGACCCTTGCCAATGCGTTTGACGATGACCGGTTCCTGCATCACGAGGTCGAGCTGATGTGCGCCTGGTTGGATGACCAGATTGCGGGGCTTGCTAACAAAAATAACCCAGACAGGGAGTAGACGATGTTTGCGATCTTTTTGAAATTTGCCGAAAACCGCCCAAAGGCCCCGGAATTCATGGACGCGCACAAAGCCTGGATCAAGCAGGGCTTTGATGATGGTGTGTTTCTGATGGTCGGCAGCCTGCAACCCAATATGGGCGGTGCGGTTCTGGCCCACGGTGTGTCGCGCGACGAGATTGAAACCCGTGTGAATGAAGATCCGTTCGTTGTCGAAGGGATCGTTAGCGCCGAGATTCTGGAAATCTCGCCCGCGCGTGCTGATCAACGTCTTGATTTCCTGATGGCCTGAGCAATGAGCAAAACAACAATCGGAACGGATGGAAAATGCCGGTGTACCTGGTGTGATGCGGCGCCGGAATTTAACGCCTATCACGACACGGAATGGGGTTTTCCGGTGACCGATGACATCCGCCTGTTTGAGAAAATCTGTCTTGAGGGATTCCAGTCAGGATTAAGCTGGCGCACGATCCTGACCAAGCGCGAGAATTTCCGCAAAGCCTTTGCCGGTTTTGATTTTCACAAGGTCGCGCAGTTTGATGATGCGGATGTTGAGCGACTGCTTGGTGATGCTGGGATCATCCGGCATCGCGGCAAGATCGAGGCATCGATCAACAATGCCAAACGGGCCTGCGAGATGGTGGCTGAGGAAGGATCACTTGCCGCCTATTTCTGGCGGTTTGAACCGAAACAGGATGAGGTAGACCCGCCACAATCGATGTCAACGTCGCCGACGTCCGTGGCGCTTTCCAAGGATCTCAAAAAACGCGGTTGGAAGTTCGTCGGGCCGACCACAGTGTTTGCGTTCATGCAGGCGATGGGTTTGATCAATGATCACGCGCAAGGCTGCTTTTTGCGCCAACAGATTGACGACATGCGCGGGTCATTGATCCGCCCAAGCTGATGTGATGTCAAAAAAACACCCCTTGTCCAAATCTGGACAAGGGGTTTTGAGGGCGGGGACCATTTCAGATCCCCTGATGATAATCCGGCAAGGATTATGGGGTCTTCGACATGCGGTCTCACTTGAGGTGCCAACGTCAAGGGAGGGTGCAACAGGGGTAGGAAGGCTTCAAAAGAATACGGTGCACACTCAAGTAAGTTTGGCGATACCGAACTTTGGGTCAGGAGCGGATCGGGGATCGGGATCAAGCCCGGCATCGCCATAACCCAAGGTCGCAAATGCTGATCAAAAGATAAAATCGAATATAAAATTAAAATAGATAGAAAAAATCTATCGATCAGATGCGCTGCAGCACAGGAATGCAGCGAAATCAGTTCCCGAGTGGCAATTTGACTGTGAAAACAGCACCATCCGGCCCTGTTGCAGTGAGGCGAAGTTCACCGTTATGGGTGCTGATCAGTTCGCGCGCGATGGCAAGGCCAAGTCCGGTACCGCCTTGGCGCCCGCTGCCGGCAAACGGGACGAACAGGTTCTTGATCGCCTTTTCGGGCAAACCCGGCCCGTTGTCGGCTATGAAAACTTCAATAGAGCGGCGGGGGCTAGCCGATTCGTCACCCTTTTCAGGTTCGGTTTGAATTTTGTGACTGATGGTGACGGTGGTTGCCCCGGCCTCCAGCGGGTTGCGCATCAGGTTGCTGAAGGCGCGAAACAGCATGTCATAGTCCGCTTCAAGCATGACATCATCAGGCAGGTCGATCTCAATGCGCGCGGGGCAGGGTTTGCTGGCCACAGGTGCATCGCCCATGCCGCCATCAAGCAACGGTTCGCATTTTTGCAGCAAAATCTGATCGCGGATTTCTTCGATCAGTTCAATCAGCGTGAAGGTTGCCAGATCGCGCGGTGGTGGCGTCTCGCGGGCAAATGACAGGGTTTGTTCACTGATATAAACCGCACGTTCCATCGATGACAACAATCGCGGCACCACAGCGCGGACTTCGTCGTCTTCGCTTTTGGCAAGCTGTTCTGTCATCAGCATCGAGGTCGCCAATGCATTACGCAGATCATGGCTGATTTTGGTGGCGGCCGTGCCCAAGGCGGCAAGACGGCGGCGCTGATTGAGCATTGCCTGGATGTCTTGCTGCATCATGGCGAGTTCCTGGCGGGCAACACCGATTTCATCATCACGTTCGCCCGGATTGATCAGCGATGCCTTGTCCTGCGGATCTTCGCGAAAACGGATCATGTCGCTGGTCAGGGTTCGCATCGGGCGCACCAGCAACCGGTTAAGCGCGAAATAGACAAGACCGGCTGTAAAGAACGAAATCATCAGCGACAGGCCAAATACCCGCCAACCGAAATTGCGCATCGCCTCGGTCAGGCGGTCTTCATGCACAAGCACCTCGATCTCGAAATCGGGCGCCATGGAGGGCATGCCGACCACGCGCAATACCCGGTTTTCGGTCTGGCTGAGTGTTGCCAGCCCCTCCATCAAGGCCATCGGGATCGAAAAATCGCTCAGATTGACGTCCTTGTCGACCTTGGCGGGCATATCATCGCGTTGCAGCAGCAATTTGCGATCTTCACGGCGCAGGATGACCGCCTCGATCCCGGCATTGGACAGAAGTTCGCGTTCAAGATCGTCGGGGATCATTTGATCGGGGGTGGCTTCAAGGGCAAGGGCCGCGAGGTAGCCTGAATCCAAGTGCGCCTTTAACCAGTCGATCCGAAAGCGCGCGACAGAAGGGGCAAAGACAAACACCTCGGCAAGCATCACAAAGCTTACCGTCAGCACCAGAAGGCGCGCGGAAAGCGATTTGGCCCATGGGGGCAATTTCAGATGCCGGTTATTCATTTTTGGATGTTAGGCCAATAAGCCGAAAAAAGTACAGCAATACAGATGCTTGTTTTCATACGCGATGGCAAGCAAGCCGCTTATGCGAACCTGAGCAGAAAACGCACAAGCTTGCGGGTTTTTTCGCCAAACAGGCTGGGTGTGTACCAGGCCCCGGCGACGCGTTTGGAAAGTTCGCCCAAGGTCGGGTAAGGCGCAATCATCCCGGCGATGGCGCCAATCTTCATCTTCTTGCTGATGGCCAGTGACCAGACACCGATCAGTTCACCCGCCTGCCGTCCGACGATGGCAGCCCCCAGAATTCGACCGTTTGGTTTGGTGATGACCTTGATGAAGCCCTCGGTCTCGGCCTCTGCCCGGGCGCGGTCATTTTCGGCGTAATCCCAGGTCACAACGCGGATGTCATCGCCATATTGTTCGCGGGCAGCCTTTTCGGTCAGACCGACCTGTGCCAGTTCCGGGTTGGTGTAGGTCACCCATGGCACGGCACTGTGATCAACCTTGGCCGGAAGACGGAACAGCGCATTGCGAATGACGATGCCTGCGTCATATCCTGCCATATGGGTAAATTGCAGGCCGCCGGTGATATCGCCAATGGCAAAGACTTTTTTGTTTGACGTCCGCAATCGCGCATCGACGGAAATGCCGCGGTCGGTATAGTCAATACCGGCATCCTTCAGGCCGAGATTTTCGACATTGGGTTTGCGTCCGGTTGCCAGCAACAGGTGGCTGCCTTCCAAGGTAATCTCGATACCCTGATGTTCGATCACGACCCGGATCTGATCATTCACATCAAGGATTTCCTTGGTTTTCGCCCCTTCATAAAGGCTGATGCCATCGGCCTTGATCCGGTTGCGGACAACAGCCACCAGATCTGGATCATCCTTGGGCAGGATGGTGCCCATTTCAATCACGGTAACTTTTGCGCCCAGCTGATGATGGGCCTGCGCCATTTCCAGACCAATGGGGCCGCCACCGATGATGATCAGATGTTCTGGGCGAACGCGGTTTTCGAAAATGGTTTCGTTGGTGAAATAGCGAACGGTCTCAAGCCCCGGGATCGGCGGTACTGCCGCACGCGATCCGGTGGCGATGACAAAGCGTTTGGCCCTGATTGTGGTGTCACCGGCAACGACTTCACCCGGACCGGTAAAACGGGCTTCGGCCTGAATGACCGTGCAGCCGAGTTCTTCGAACCGTTCGACGGAATCATGGGGCGCGATGCCCGCGATCACGGAATGAACATGATCGATTGCCCGGCCAAAGTCGATCTCTACTGGGCCTGTCAATACGCCAAACCGTGAAGCCCTGCGTGCATTTTCCGCGGCATGGCCAGCGGCCAGCAGGGCCTTGGACGGAACACAGCCGGTATTAAGGCAATCACCGCCCATCTTGCCCTTTTCAATCAGGACAACCTTTGCGCCCATCTGCACCGCACCGGCGGCAACGGAAAGGCCGCCTGATCCAGCCCCGATGACACAAATGTCGGTCGTGATGATCTTATTCATCGGCGTTCGCCCCGATTTTACGTTTGCGCAATTTCTTGTAGGCCACCGGCAAAAGGGCCAGCACGGCGAGCCCGATGATCGGGGTCAGAATACGGGGTTCAAAGATGATGCCAAGATCAGGTGTCTTGCCCTGATCAAACAGCGCACCAAGGCCGTCCCCGATGGAGGAATAGACAAAAGTGCCCGGAATGATGCCGATCATGGTGCCAAAGACAAAGGATCGCAGTTTGACGCCAAGAAGGGCCGGCACAAGATTGACCAGCCAGAACGGGAAGATCGGAATCAGGCGCAAAACCATCAGGTAGCTGAACGCGTTTTCAGCAAAGCCTTCCTCCATCCTGCGGACGGCGTTTCCGGCCTTGGCACGCATCAGATCGTAAAACGCATAGCGGGCCGCAAGGTAAACGATCGTCGCGCCGATGGTTGCAGAGACCACAACATAACTGGTGGCAAGAAACGCCCCGAACAGAAAGCCACCCGTGATGGTCAGGATCGACCCGATTGGAAGGGAAAGTGCGACTGAAACGACATAAAGCCCCATAAAGACCAAAACGCTGGAAACCGGGTTATCGGCGACAAAGCCCTGCAACAGGTCGCGGTTTTCACGCAGGGACTCAAAAGACAGCAAATCCAGAACGCCGCTGGCCCATGCAATGACAAGTCCGACAACCAGAACAATCACCGGCAAAAGCTTGCGCCATAGGGGCTTTGACGTGCCTTTGATTTCGCTATGGGTATCTGGTTTCTGGTCGGACAAGTGTGACGCCATTGAACTGGTTTTGGTCATTGATTTCAGGCTCTTGCAAGTCGTTCGTTCGGGTCGAAATGCATATCCCTGAAGATAGGATCGCATTATTTGACCCAACATTAGAGAGAAATTTCAAAACTTGCTTATGAACTGCCTTCACCATTGCGTGAGGGCAAATTGTACAAAGCCTGGCCGGATGGTGCAGGAACATGCGCAATAAACCTGAGGGAGTGGCGCTTGACGTAGGGGAAAACTGGACGTATCGTCTGCGCATCGTGGGATTTGTCGACCGGCTTGCGGCCACGTAAAAAATCGCTAAAGAGGGGTGCTATGGCTTCGGCCCTGACCCATTCATGCCGGTCAGGGTTTTTTTGTGTCCGGATTACGGTATGCATACATTCCGGGCATGTAGGAGCAAGACGATGACGACCGACAAAAAGGCTTCCGATAACTGGCGCGCAGCGACCCGATCCGTGCGTGGTGGTACAGCGCGCAGCGGGTTCTGCGAGACCTCCGAAGCCATCTTTATGAATTCCGGCTATGTGTATGAAACTGCCGCCGAGGCCGAGGCCTCCTTTGATGGCAGCGGTCCGGAACGTTTTGTGTATTCGCGTTTCGCCAACCCGACCGTTGGCATGTTCGAAGAACGCCTTGCCCTGATCGAGGGCGCGCAATATTGCCGCGCGACGGCATCGGGTATGTCGGCTGTCTGGAATGCATTGGCGGCCAGCACCAAGGCCGGTGGCCGTGTGGTTGGATCGCGTGCGCTGTTCGGGTCGTGTGAGTTTATCCTGACCACGCTTTTGCCGCGGTTCGGCGTTGAGACCGAACTGGTGGACGGCACGGACAAGGACGCCTGGGAAAAGGCACTTTCGAAACCGGCCGATGCGGTTTTCCTTGAAACACCGTCGAACCCGACCCTTGAGGTTCTTGATATCGCCTTCATTTCCGAACTGGCGCACAAGGCCGGTGCCAAGGTGATTGTCGATAACGTCTTTGCCACACCGATCCTGCAAAAGCCGATGGAACTGGGGGCGGATATTGTCGTCTATTCCGCGACCAAGCATATCGATGGTCAGGGGCGCTGCCTTGGCGGGGCAATCCTGTTTAATGACAAGGAATGGCATGACGAACATCTGACCACCTTCCTGCGTCATACGGGGCCAAGCATGAGCCCGTTCAATGCCTGGGTTCTTCTTAAGGGGCTTGAGACACTTAGCCTGCGTGTGGATCAGCATATTCGCAATGCAACTGCATTGGCTGAGTTTCTTACGGAACAGCCGCAGGTGTCACGCGTTCTATATCCGGGGCTGAAAAGTCACCCGCAGCATGAACTGGCAATGAAGCAAATGTCTGGCCGTGGTGGTGGATTGATCGCAATCGAGCTTGCCGGTGGTAAGAAAGCAGCCTTCTCGTTGCTTGATAATCTCAAGCTGATTGATATTTCCAACAACCTTGGCGATGCAAAAAGCCTTGCAACCCATCCCTGGACGACCACGCATCAGCGTGTACCGGCCGAGGACAAGGTCGCAATGGGCATTACCGAGGGCACGCTGCGTCTATCTGTCGGTCTGGAAGATATTGATGACCTCAAGGAAGACCTGTTGGCGGCCCTTGCCGTTTAAAAGCATGGACCAACAGTAATCCTGACATCGATCCGGCCCGTACATTGTGCGGGCCTTTTCGTTTCCGATCCGGGGGATAATGCCAGTTTGTTTTGACTGCTGACTGGTACTTTCGGGAAGGATTGTCTACATAAAGGGTCCATCCATCGCATTCTTGGCTGATGCAAATTGACTGGAACACACTTGGCCCGGAGATATGCATGTATTCGACCGTAACCCACGACATCAAGGTATCGGTAAAGCCGATGTTCCTTGAGGACGAATCAGACCCGGACACCCATCGTTACATTTGGGCTTATCGCATCGAGATAGAGAATCTCGGCTCGAAAACTGTTCAGTTGCTTAACCGTCATTGGCGGATTACGGATTCGCGTGGCGAAACCCAGGAAGTCAAAGGCCCGGGTGTTGTCGGCGAACAGCCTGTTTTGGCATGTGGCGAAAGTTTCAACTACACCAGTGGCGCGCCATTGACCACGCCAAGCGGATTCATGGTGGGCACTTTCGAAATGACGGATATGGACGGCAATCATTTTGATATTGCGATTCCAGCCTTTTCGCTGGACAGTCCGCATGGGCAACACACTGTGAACTGATCGCGTCAAAAAACAGTATCAGGTAGCGCGGGCCGAGAGCCCCACCAAGGCAGGTTCAATCCTGTAATAAAATGACAAAGGATTTGGTATGTGCAGCGAACATAACCCGGTGAAGCGTCCGACACGCGAAGAAGCAGAAGAAGCGGTTCGGACACTTCTGCGTTGGGCCGGGGATGATCCCGACCGCGAAGGTTTGCGCGGAACCCCTGACCGTGTGGCACGGTCTTATGGTGAATTCTTTGCTGGCTATCAGCAGGACCCGGCCGAGATTCTGCGTCGGACATTCGAAGAAACCGACGGCTATGACGAAATGGTCGTTCTGCGCGACATTCGCGTCGAATCCTATTGCGAACATCACATGGTGCCGATCATTGGTGTGGCACATGTCGCCTATCTGCCGCGCCGCCGTGTCGTTGGTATTTCCAAACTGGCCCGCGTGGTCGAGGTTTATGCCAAACGCCTGCAGATTCAGGAAAAGATGACCGCACAGGTTGCCAACACCATTCAGGAAGAGCTTGATCCGCTTGGCGTGGCGGTGGTGATTGATGCCAATCACCAATGCATGAGCACCCGTGGCGTGCACAAGACCGGCGTATCAATGGTGACCAGCCGGATGCTTGGCGCATTTCGCGATGACCCGATCACACGCCGCGAATTCTTTGCCATGATCGGTCGCTAAGACGCAGTCAGATGATCCAATAAAAAAGGTCGCAGCACTAAAATGCTGCGACCTTTTTTGCGTCGGGACCGCAAAATTTGTCCGGCCTATTCCTTGAAATCGCTATGGCAGGATTTGCAGGTCTGCATCATTTCACCAAGTGATGCCTTGAAGTCGTCTTCTGATCCGCCGGAAACTGCGACCGATTTAAGATCGCTGGCCTTGGCGTGCAGTTCGTTTGCCAGATTGGTGAATTTTGACCAGTCTTCCCAGATGTCTGACAGTGCTTCAGACGGTTTGCCATTACTGCCTTCTGGGAAGAGGGCGGTAAAGGTCTCGCCCGAGTGACCTTCGATAATCGTCGCGGCTTTCACGACCTGATCCGGGTCATAGGGCAATGCACCCTTCATCATCGGGACCATGATTTTGACCTGTTGGCCAATGGCCTTCATGCCTTCCATGCGCTCCTTGACAACACCGGTTGCCCCTTCGTGGGCGATGGCGGCAATGCTGACCGTCATGGTCAAGGCGATGGCGGCTCCTGCTAGTGCTTTCAACTCTCTCTTCCCCATTCTAGGTGTGCCTAACTGATGGTATTTTGTGTTTGTTCACGTGCTTTAGTGCCGAAATCGGGCAAGGATATGGTCAACCGAACCGACATAATGGCCGCCAAACAGGCGAACATGGACCAGTAACGGATAAAGGTTATACAAATCACGGCGTTCTTCAAAGAACCCCGGCTCTATCGGCAGTATTTCATCATACCGAGCGAAAAATTCCGGTGTCAGATCACCAAACAACGTCCCAAAGGCCAGTTCGATTTCCCGATCGCCGTAATAGATCGCCGGATCAATCAAGCCCGCAAGTCTGTCAGACTGGCACAGGATATTGCCACCCCACAAGTCACCATGCAGCAGCGCCGCTGTGCTTTGGTCTGGCAAAAGATCACCAAGCCTGTCGATCAATCGATCAACGCGTGCGGCCATACTACCCGGAAGCTTGCCTTCGCGATGTGCGTGTTGCGCCATATGGCGCAAACGGTGTTCGGCGAAGAACGTGATCCAGCTTTCCTCGGGTGTATTTGGTTGCGCCAGGCCGCCAATTAAAGTGTCAAAGCCAAGTCCGAACGTTTCGGATGTTACCTGATGCTGGCTTGCCAGCTGTTCGGCAAGGTCGCGCTGCACACGTCCAGTCATCCGGTTGTCATTGGCGATAAATGTCATCACCAGACAATTTGCGTCGGCATGGATGACCTCGGGGCAAGGGATGGGGGAGTGCGTTTTGAAATAACGCAGCATTTCCGCCTCGATCAAAAGACCTGCATCATTTTCCGCGTCATTTGTCGTGCTGTGCTTGATCACCAGTTGCCGCCCGTCGTCCAGATCGGCGCGCATTACATCGGCAACGCACCCACCCGAAAGTGGTGCGACGGATCGCACCGACGCCCCGGTATAGCGTTTGATAAAATCTGCAAGCGCGCGTTTGTCCATAATCCTATCCGGGGGCTGGACTCCTAGATTTCGTGTTTTTCGCGGATGTGCGACAGCAGGTTGCTTGAGGCTTCCTCGATCATGTCAAACACATCGACAAACCCGTTGGCACCGCCGTAATAGGGATCGGGGACACTTTGTCCGGCCATCGACGGATGATAATCCAGAAACAGCTCAATACGGTGCTGATGGGTGTTGGGTGCCTGGCGGCGCATATCGCGCAAATGCCCGTCATCCATGGCCAGAACATAGTCAAATTCGTGATAGTCGGCGGGCCTGATCTTGCGGGATCGAATGTCGCTAAGATCAATGCCGCGACTTTTGGCCATTTCGCGCGATCGCGGGTCGGGCAATTCACCAACATGATAGGCCGACAACCCGCAGCTATCGACGCTGATATGGTCATCCAGTCCGGCGTCACGAACCATCTTGCGAAAAACGCCATCGGCCGTGGGCGAACGACATATATTGCCGGTGCAGACGAAAAGAACCTTGATCACACTATCAATCCGTATTGTCTGGGAAGGGGCAGAAGATGTTTAAAAGTGCCATGCCCGCACCCGGTCGGCAATGGCTTGTCGTTGAGCCAAGTGACCTTCATCTCAGCGGGTTTTTTAAAAATCGTGATCAATGTAACAGCTTCGTGACATTTTGAATGTGACACTGACAGGTCAGTCATTAGTTTGTATGATCGCGCCAATTACCTTTAATTTGGCGCGTTTTGATGCAGGAATTTGTTTCTTTTGGTTTGCATGTTGCCCTGATCCGGCAACTGGCATGGTTGCCGCGGGGCTATGACCTTGTCCCGGGCGGGACGGTTGTAACTTCTGCCAAGCTGCGTAGCATCATGCTCGCACTTGAAGAGATAAATGGTCCGGCGGTGCTGGTGCGTCTTGGGCGGTATCTGGCCGCAAAGGAACAGGAACCGATCCTGACCATGTTGCGCCACTCGGCAACACCGTCGGTGATTGCCGATCGCTGGCGCCGGCTTGAAGGTTATTCACACGCACGTGCGCGCAGCGACTTTTCCGTCACCGGAAAATCCATGACCATCCATCGCGGGGTCGTGCGCGGTCAGCCACCGGCACGGGTGGAAAACCTCCTTTTGCTGGGATTTTTGATCGGCTTGCTTGAGGCGGCCGGGGCCGAGAATATTGATGCCACCATTTTGCCCAGCCACGGTCCGGCAGTGCGTGTAACGCGCAAGGGCCGCATTAGCGACAAACTGGCATTTTCCGGTCGCGGCCTTCGCTTTCGGATTAACTGGGGCAGTTTCGAACAGGTTTCGTCCTCCTATCCATTCATGGCCAATATGCCCGGCACCGCGCCGTCAATCGGGGCGCAACGCCCGATTGTGCAACAACTTTGTACGGTGTTGGAACATGACATCGGGCGTAGCTGGACGATTGATGAAGTTGCTGCTGCGCTTGATACATCCGGGCGCACCTTGCAGCGTCGCTTGCAACAGGCCAACAGCCGGTTTTCTGATCTGTTGCGCCTGGTGCGCGTGCGAGAAGCCTGTAGGCTTTTATATGGCACTACCCTTTCGGTTGGTGAAATCGGGTTCTGGTGCGGCTTTACAGATAACGCGCATTTTTCACGCGATTTCAGACGTTTGATGGCGATGCCGCCCTCGGTCTACCGCGAGGCCAGCATCGGCCATGCCGGGTTGACCCGGGCGTGATGCCCAACCAGTCTGATGCTGGCCGCGGCCATTTAAGGTGTGCTGGCTGATTGCCGGGTGATTGACCTGCCCGGTTTCCTTGGGTATCAGCAGCGCCATGAATGATTTCGTTTAAATCATCGTGCCCCTTCGCATCCATGAGGCTGCCATGACTGACCCCATCCGTCCTGCAAACGAATATTCCGGTTTTCTGCCGCCGCGTTTTGACAATCGACCGGATGCCGATGATGTTTTGGTCAAAACCTGGACCGTTGGGGACGCACTGACCGATCATAGCGTGCCGGAAATGCCGGCCGCCCTGTCGCTGTTTTTTGATCTTGTTGCCCCGGCAGCGGGCCGGTCAAATGCAACCGGGTTCGCCATGTTGTGGCTGGACCGTCATCCGCATGAAGAACCGGGTTGGCGTCTGTCCATCGGGCATGTCGGATCCGAGGATGATCTGGAATTGGCGGTGGCCAAACCGTTGGCGCGCCTTGTTGATGCCCTGCCGATGGCCAATTTTGAATGCGAAAACTGGCACATGACCCGCCCACTTTGGCGCAAGCGCGCAGAGCCGGTAAAGCTTGTTTTCTGGGGCGATTTTGCCAAGCATGCCCGCGCAATCCTTGGGCACAGTGATGCGGCATCTTTCTATCAGCCACTTGGTGCAGGGCTTCGGTCTGACAATGTCACAAGCATGCTGCCCTTGCTTGAAGACATGCTCGGTGATGCTTTCTTGCAAAACGGCATGGGGTTTGAAGATGCCCTGCGCCTTGGTATCGCATTGGGGCGCGCACACCTGATCGAAAGCTGGATCGAAGCCGGTGGTTCGGAAAAGGAGCCCTATTTCCGACCGATGAAAATCTGGCATCAGGCATGGCTTGCCAATGCGTTGATTGATCCGGCGGTTGCAAGTCTTGCCATGTCGGGCAAGCCGCCGATGCCTGCTCTTGATTTCGGGAATGACAGCACACCGGCATCGCGCCGTGCAGCCCTTGATGATGTGTCATCCTGGCTGACGACTGTGTTCTTTAGTGATGAATATCCGGCCCTTCGCAACGCCTTTGTGGCGGGCGTGCAAAATGCCGTCTGGCTTGATCATGACCTGCAACAATATGTTCAGCCGCAACAACGCTCCGAGATCTTGCAAGGTCTGATGCCTTATTGTCGCTGGTTCCTGGCCATGGCGCTTTATAACCATCTGGGCAATCTGGCGACGGGAACTGCGCGCGAGGATCAGGTCGCGTTTTACGCGATCATGGTTGATGCCTTGCCGGAACTGGCACCGCTTGGCGACTTTGCCACCCAGCGCGATATCGAACAGCACATCATCCGGATTGATGCCGCGCGCGCTGCATCGGCATTCGACACACTGGTCCTGCCGTTCTGTGATCTTTTGATGCCGAAGCGCCAATTTGATGCCGCGCGTTCCTGATCACGTGCATGGCATGGGCTAAAAAAAACGCCGCCG